>NZ_JBSWTA010000001.1:0-460000 GCF_056158325.1 Marinomonas sp. AWM4_232
GTACCGTCACCGTTCACCGCAATCGTTTCTGTACGGCTGTCCGCGTACGTCACCAACACATTGGCCGCATCGTAGTCAGCCCCTGCGTTCGCACTGCCGTCCGACAGCGTCATCACCACATCGGTTGCGGTGTTGCTTTCATTAGTCAGGGCAACGTCGAACTGCGCTGGTGAACCTTCTGATACGTCCAGGCTGCTGATGCTCAAGACACTCAATCGGTCATCGTCTGGTGTACCGCCACCTGGTGGCTCGGTGGTGCCATCGTCTGTGATCGTCGCCGTGCCCTCGGCCGCATTCGCTTCACCTTGTGACGCCGTGTAACCACTTAACGTAAAGGTCTCATCGCCTTCGAACGTTGTATCTTGTGCGGTTTGCACCGTGATCGAGAACGTCGTGTTGTTTGCTGGCACGGATACCGTAAACGTACCGTCACCGTTCACCGCAATCGTTTCTGTACGGCTGTCCGCGTACGTCACCAACACATTGGCCGCATCGTAGTCAGCCCCTGCGTTCGCACTGCCGTCCGACAGCGTCATCACCACATCGGTTGCGGTGTTGCTTTCATTAGTCAGGGCAACGTCGAACTGCGCTGGTGACCCTTCTGATACGTCCAGGCTGCTGATGCTCAAGACACTCAATCGGTCATCGTCTGGTGTACCGCCACCTGGTGGCTCGGTGGTGCCATCGTCTGTGATCGTCGCCGTGCCCTCGGCCGCATTCGCTTCACCTTGTGACGCCGTGTAACCACTTAACGTAAAGGTCTCATCGCCTTCAAACGTTGTATCTTGTGCGGTTTGCACCGTGATCGAGAACGTCGTGTTGTTTGCTGGCACGGATACCGTAAACGTACCGTCACCGTTCACCGCAATCGTTTCTGTACGGCTGTCCGCGTACGTCACCAACACATTGGCCGCATCGTAGTCAGCCCCTGCGTTCGCACTGCCGTCCGACAGCGTCATCACCACATCGGTTGCGGTGTTGCTTTCATTAGTCAGGGCAACGTCGAACTGCGCTGGTGACCCTTCTGATACGTCCAGGCTGCTGATGCTCAAGACACTCAATCGGTCATCGTCTGGTGTACCGCCACCTGGTGGCTCGGTGGTGCCATCGTCTGTGATCGTCGCCGTGCCCTCGGCCGCATTCGCTTCACCTTGTGACGCCGTGTAACCACTTAACGTAAAGGTCTCATCGCCTTCAAACGTTGTATCTTGTGCGGTTTGCACCGTGATCGAGAACGTCGTGTTGTTTGCTGGCACGGATACCGTAAACGTACCGTCACCGTTCACCGCAATCGTTTCTGTACGGCTGTCCGCGTACGTCACCAACACATTGGCCGCATCGTAGTCAGCCCCTGCGTTCGCACTGCCGTCCGACAGCGTCATCACCACATCGGTTGCGGTGTTGCTTTCATTAGTCAGGGCAACGTCGAACTGCGCTGGTGACCCTTCTGATACGTCCAGGCTGCTGATGCTCAAGACACTCAATCGGTCATCGTCTGGTGTACCGCCACCTGGTGGCTCGGTGGTGCCATCGTCTGTGATCGTCGCCGTGCCCTCGGCCGCATTCGCTTCACCTTGTGACGCCGTGTAACCACTTAACGTAAAGGTCTCATCGCCTTCAAACGTTGTATCTTGTGCGGTTTGCACCGTGATCGAGAACGTCGTGTTGTTTGCTGGCACGGATACCGTAAACGTACCGTCACCGTTCACCGCAATCGTTTCTGTACGGCTGTCCGCGTACGTCACCAACACATTGGCCGCATCGTAGTCAGCCCCTGCGTTCGCACTGCCGTCCGACAGCGTCATCACCACATCGGTTGCGGTGTTGCTTTCATTAGTCAGGGCAACGTCGAACTGCGCTGGTGAACCTTCTGATACGTCCAGGCTGCTGATGCTCAAGACACTCAATCGGTCATCGTCTGGTGTACCGCCACCTGGTGGCTCGGTGGTGCCATCGTCTGTGATCGTCGCCGTGCCCTCGGCCGCATTCGCTTCACCTTGTGACGCCGTGTAACCACTTAACGTAAAGGTCTCATCGCCTTCGAACGTTGTATCTTGTGCGGTTTGCACCGTGATCGAGAACGTCGTGTTGTTTGCTGGCACGGATACCGTAAACGTACCGTCACCGTTCACCGCAATCGTTTCTGTACGGCTGTCCGCGTACGTCACCAACACATTGGCCGCATCGTAGTCAGCCCCTGCGTTCGCACTGCCGTCCGACAGCGTCATCACCACATCGGTTGCGGTGTTGCTTTCATTAGTCAGGGCAACGTCGAACTGCGCTGGTGACCCTTCTGATACGTCCAGGCTGCTGATGCTCAAGACACTCAATCGGTCATCGTCTGGTGTACCGCCACCTGGTGGCTCGGTGGTGCCATCGTCTGTGATCGTCGCCGTGCCCTCGGCCGCATTCGCTTCACCTTGTGACGCCGTGTAACCACTTAACGTAAAGGTCTCATCGCCTTCAAACGTTGTATCTTGTGCGGTTTGCACCGTGATCGAGAACGTCGTGTTGTTTGCTGGCACGGATACCGTAAACGTACCGTCACCGTTCACCGCAATCGTTTCTGTACGGCTGTCCGCGTACGTCACCAACACATTGGCCGCATCGTAGTCAGCCCCTGCGTTCGCACTGCCGTCCGACAGCGTCATCACCACATCGGTTGCGGTGTTGCTTTCATTAGTCAGGGCAACGTCGAACTGCGCTGGTGACCCTTCTGATACGTCCAGGCTGCTGATGCTCAAGACACTCAATCGGTCATCGTCTGGTGTACCGCCACCTGGTGGCTCGGTGGTGCCATCGTCTGTGATCGTCGCCGTGCCCTCGGCCGCATTCGCTTCACCTTGTGACGCCGTGTAACCACTTAACGTAAAGGTCTCATCGCCTTCAAACGTTGTATCTTGTGCGGTTTGCACCGTGATCGAGAACGTCGTGTTGTTTGCTGGCACGGATACCGTAAACGTACCGTCACCGTTCACCGCAATCGTTTCTGTACGGCTGTCCGCGTACGTCACCAACACATTGGCCGCATCGTAGTCAGCCCCTGCGTTCGCACTGCCGTCCGACAGCGTCATCACCACATCGGTTGCGGTGTTGCTTTCATTAGTCAGGGCAACGTCGAACTGCGCTGGTGACCCTTCTGATACGTCCAGGCTGCTGATGCTCAAGACACTCAATCGGTCATCGTCTGGTGTACCGCCACCTGGTGGCTCGGTGGTGCCATCGTCTGTGATCGTCGCCGTGCCCTCGGCCGCATTCGCTTCACCTTGTGACGCCGTGTAACCACTTAACGTAAAGGTCTCATCGCCTTCAAACGTTGTATCTTGTGCGGTTTGCACCGTGATCGAGAACGTCGTGTTGTTTGCTGGCACGGATACCGTAAACGTACCGTCACCGTTCACCGCAATCGTTTCTGTACGGCTGTCCGCGTACGTCACCAACACATTGGCCGCATCGTAGTCAGCCCCTGCGTTCGCACTGCCGTCCGACAGCGTCATCACCACATCGGTTGCGGTGTTGCTTTCATTAGTCAGGGCAACGTCGAACTGCGCTGGTGAACCTTCTGATACGTCCAGGCTGCTGATGCTCAAGACACTCAATCGGTCATCGTCTGGTGTACCGCCACCTGGTGGCTCGGTGGTGCCATCGTCTGTGATCGTCGCCGTGCCCTCGGCCGCATTCGCTTCACCTTGTGACGCCGTGTAACCACTTAACGTAAAGGTCTCATCGCCTTCGAACGTTGTATCTTGTGCGGTTTGCACCGTGATCGAGAACGTCGTGTTGTTTGCTGGCACGGATACCGTAAACGTACCGTCACCGTTCACCGCAATCGTTTCTGTACGGCTGTCCGCGTACGTCACCAACACATTGGCCGCATCGTAGTCAGCCCCTGCGTTCGCACTGCCGTCCGACAGCGTCATCACCACATCGGTTGCGGTGTTGCTTTCATTAGTCAGGGCAACGTCGAACTGCGCTGGTGACCCTTCTGATACGTCCAGGCTGCTGATGCTCAAGACACTCAATCGGTCATCGTCTGGTGTACCGCCACCTGGTGGCTCGGTGGTGCCATCGTCTGTGATCGTCGCCGTGCCCTCGGCCGCATTCGCTTCACCTTGTGACGCCGTGTAACCACTTAACGTAAAGGTCTCATCGCCTTCAAACGTTGTATCTTGTGCGGTTTGCACCGTGATCGAGAACGTCGTGTTGTTTGCTGGCACGGATACCGTAAACGTACCGTCACCGTTCACCGCAATCGTTTCTGTACGGCTGTCCGCGTACGTCACCAACACATTGGCCGCATCGTAGTCAGCCCCTGCGTTCGCACTGCCGTCCGACAGCGTCATCACCACATCGGTTGCGGTGTTGCTTTCATTAGTCAGGGCAACGTCGAACTGCGCTGGTGACCCTTCTGATACGTCCAATGAATTGATTGATAACAATGCTGGTTCTGGCTCAGGTTGTGGTTCTGGCTCAGGTTGTGGTTCTGGCTCAGCTTCCGGTTCTGGCTCTGGTTGTGGCTCAGGTTGTGGTTCTGGCTCTGGTTGTGGTTCTGGCTCAGGTTGTGGTTCTGGCTCAGGTTGTGGTTCTGGCTCAGCTTCTGGTTCTGGCTCAGGTTCAGCTTCTGGTTCTGGCTCAGCCTCTGGTTCTGGCTCAGCTTCCGGTTCTGGCTCAGCTTCCGGCTCAGGTTCAGCTTCTGGTTCTGGCTCAGGTTCAGGTTCAGCTTCTGGTTCTGGTTCTGGTTCTGGCTCAGCCTCTGGTTCTGGCTCAGCTTCCGGTTCTGGCTCAGCTTCCGGCTCAGGTTCAGCTTCTGGTTCTGGCTCAGCTTCGGTATCAGCCGCCAAAGCTGTTGATTCTTGACCACCATCTAAAGTTGTTTCGTTAGATTCTGGACCTTCGGTATCATAGCCGTATGTTGGGTTTGCTTCCTGGTTTGAACGTTCAATATCAACCGTTACGCCACCATCTCCATCATCAATTGGTGCTTCACCAGCTGCAGGCGCTTCTTGAACCTGTGTAGGGTCCTGCCCAGCTAAGATAGCTTGTTGCAAATCTGTTAACTCGGCACTGCCATCCGCAATAAAGTCCGCGCCTTCACTTTCTTGAAATAATTCATCATCTAGCTGGTTCTGATTGGCAAGCGATAATACTTCTTCATTAATTTCAGCCGAGGCCTCACTTGCGACAAAAATTTCGTTTCCATTTAAAAAGCTTATAGTCGCTCCGCCATTCAATGCAGCAACCACTATATCGCCTTCAAAAATAGGATCACCAACACTTAATGTACGCTCGGTGCCGTCTACAGACTTAACCCGCACAATTCCTTCAAGTTGTGTAACAAACCCAACAGGTTCACCAAGTGCTACAAAATTTTGTTGATTATCGCTCATGAGAAATACCTAATTAAATTATTCTGATTACAAAGCTAGTCCCTTTTGCGCAAGGAATCTATTGTACCTAGGTACAATTAGAGTGAAATTGCGTTAACCTTTAGCTCTCTTTATAATAGCTCACTTCATTTAGCAGCGTATGGCATGCAATGTGTCGCATTTATTCAGCTGCGCTTTCTCTATCGAATAAAGGGTGTCCATGACTGATACATTAAAAAGAGAGTGGTTCTCGAACATACGTGGTGACGTATTGTCCGGTACCGTGGTGGCGTTAGCTTTGATACCAGAAGCGATTGCCTTTTCGATCATTGCGGGGGTTGATCCGAAAGTTGGCCTGTACGCATCATTCTGTATTGCGGTAATTATTTCGTTCTTAGGCGGCCGTCCAGGGATGATTTCTGCTGCCACAGGCGCCATGGCTCTGTTAATGGTGACTTTAGTTAAGGAACATGGTCTAGAGTACTTACTCGCGGCCAGCCTTTTATGTGGTGTTTTACAAATTATAGCGGGCTATCTCAAGCTCGGTAGTTTAATGAGATTTGTGTCGCGCTCGGTTGTCACAGGCTTCGTTAATGCTCTGGCAATACTAATCTTTATGGCACAACTGCCTGAGCTGACTAACGTGACTTGGCATGTTTATGCGATGACGGCTGCAGGACTTGGTATCATTTATTTATTCCCTTACCTACCTGTTATCGGCAAATCTTTACCAAGCCCATTGGTATGTATTGTAGTGCTAACCGCTTTCTCTCTTGCGGCTGGTTTAGACATACGCACCGTAGGCGATATGGGTGAGCTACCAGACTCGTTGCCTATCTTCCTTCTACCGGATGTCCCTCTTAATTTAGAGACATTGATGATTATTTTGCCTTACTCATTGGGCCTTGCGGTTGTCGGCTTGCTGGAATCTATGATGACCGCCACCATCGTCGATGAATTGACCGACACCACTAGTGATCGCAACCGTGAATGTAAAGGTCAAGGCGTTGCCAACATCGGCGCTAGTTTGATGGGCGGCATGGCTGGTTGTGCCATGATTGGACAATCTGTTATCAACGTTAAGTCCGGTGGTCGTTGTCGTTTATCCACCTTTTTCGCTGGTGTGTTGTTGCTAATCATGGTGGTCTTCTTAGATGATCTGATTGGCCAGATTCCAATGGCAGCATTGGTTGCAGTGATGATCATGGTTTCTATTGGTACCTTCTCTTGGGAATCGGTTATCAATCTTAAACATCACCCAATGTCAACAAACGTTGTCATGCTGGCCACCGTAGCCATTGTTGTCGCTACTCATAACCTTGCATTAGGCGTATTCGCTGGTGTTTTACTTGCCTCATTATTCTTTGCTAACAAAATTGGCCGCTTTATGGTGGTAAAAAACGAGCACTCTACTGACCACACAACTTATAAAGTCGTCGGCCAAGTATTCTTTGCTTCATCAGAGCAGTTTAATCAGTCATTTGATTTCAAAGAAGTGGTGCCGAATGTGACCATTGATCTGTCTCAAGCACATTTCTGGGATATCACGGCGGTGTCAGCCCTAGATAAAGTCGTGATTAAATTCCGTCGCGAGGGAGCTAATGTTGATGTGATCGGGATGAACGAAGCCACTGCAACGGTAGTTGACAAATTTGGCGTACACAACAAACCTGAAGAAGCAGAAAAGCTTTTAAATGGACATTAAGGAGAGGTTGTATGAAACAGATCATAGCTTGCATTGATGGATCACCTTTAACCGAGCAAGTGCTTAATGCCACTGAATGGCTTGCTAAGAAAACTGAAGCGCCCGTTACCTTGCTTCACGCGCTAGAGAAAACAAACTCTCAAACTCATGATTTATCTGGCACCATTGGCTTCAGCAGTCGTGAGCATTTGCTGTCAGAGCTAACTGAGCTTGATGAAAAACGCGCTAAGCTTGCATTGGAACATGGCCGCCTACTTCTTGACGGTGCACAAGCACATTTGCAACAAAATGGCGTAAGCGCGACACCGCTTCAAAGACACGGCGACTTTGTCGCTACTCTTAGCGATCTAGAGCATGACGCACGAGTATTTATCGTCGGCAAGCAAGGCACTGAGCATTGCCAGCAACATGTGATTGGCTCTAACCTTGAGCATGCTGCTCGCACACTATCACAACCTATTTTGGTCATTCCAAGTGAGTTCTCGACACCAAGCTCTTTCATGGTCGCATTCGATGGGCGCGAAACCTCTATCAAAGCGCTTGAGAAAATAGCCAATAGCCCTTTACTCAAGGATATTCCATGCCATCTGGTTATGGTTAAGCGCGATAAAAATGGTCAACAAGAAACCCTAGATAAAGCAAAGTCCAAGCTAGTTGATTTGGGCTTTAATGTAACGGGGCATTTGATCGAGGGTGAAAACATTCAATCTACGCTGCTGTCATTTCAACAGCAGCATAAGATTGATCTCATTGCTATGGGGGCTTACGCCCATTCCAAAGTTAGGCAGTTTTTTGTGGGAAGCAACACCACCAAAATGCTAACGGAAAGTACAGTACCCGTACTTATTCTGCGTTAGCTTTTGAAACTAAGACCGCCGCTCGCAACTGCGAGCGGCCAAACTTACTCATCTTCTCAAAGTCAGTAATCAACAAAGGCACATACTGACATTCAACTAAGGCTACATCTTCCTCAAAATCTGGATCATGCACATATATATGCTGCTCATCATAACCAGTCACCACCACCCAATGTGGAGCTTTCTTGCCATCAAAGCGATAAGTACTAATTAAGACAATTACCCATTGCCCTCCATCCACAGCCTGCTTTAAATCCAATACCGTCATAGGCTGACCATGGACTTGCACACCTTCTGCAGCACTCTCTTTTAAGAACTTATTATGGCAAGCGGCAAGCACTGTCTTCTTAAGTTCATCACGAACACCATCTAAGAACAACGGCTGATCATCATTCAACCAGACTTCAGCATCAAATCCGCGACGCTTTGCGGCCAGCGCAAGCCCCGTCGGGTGACATCCGCCATGACCACTGGTCATGTAAATCGTTGTGGCTTCACGCCAAATATCCAATTCATGCTCTAGGGAAACATCCGCACTTTCATCATTCGCCGCACACACCATTAACAAAGAAGCAGGACCACAGGTAAACGGCGTGCGCTGCCCAACATAAGGCACTTTTAGGAGCTTACTTTTGTCATCAAATGCTCGAATACGTTTATGCATCCGTACCGCATTACTGGTGTCTTCATAATAGTTTTGATAACTACCAAAGGTTCGATAACCTAGCTTCTTATAAAGCGCAATCGCAGCTTCGTTCCTTTCACTGACTTCCAATCGTAAAGAAATACAGCCGTGCCTCGCAGCGTGCTTTTCGGATTGCTTAAGCAATAGCGATCCAACTCCCTTGCCACGGGCATGCTGCGATACCGCTAAGGAATACAAGCGAGCATGAGCGCGCCCTTTAAAGAAGTGAACCAATGCATACCCTTGAAGTGTTTCATTGTCATAGGCAACCAACATGAAAGACGTCTCCGCCTTAATGGCATGCCGCAAACTACGGCGACTCATGCGATCCCCTTGGAACGCCTCTTTTTCAAGCATGTCTAGCGCTTCTAAATCGGAAAGCTGTGCAATACGAACGTTTATGTTTGATGTCATAAAAAGGCCCTCTGAGCCTTAACCAAGACAATAATAATGAAGCGGATTCTAGGGCAACGGCCTAGTGAAAATATAGTCCTAAATATGCTTAAAATTTGAATAATTGACTACTATTAGAAAAGCAAAAAAGAGCGCATTATCCGCGCATATCAACAAGCCTATAGAAGGACTTTTCTGCATGGCACAAACTTACATCGTGGTCGATCAATTAAAAGACTGGTCAGCATTTCTTCCAAGCGATCACGTCATCACCTTCCCTCAATATCTTTCCCTTACAACGAAGGCAAACGACCGCACACGTATTATTAACTTGTGTAAGAGCAGCCGTTATTTATCTGACGGATACTACTGCTCTTTGCTTGCAGAAAGCCGTGGCCACAATGTCATGCCATCGGTACGCACTTTAAATGATCTAAATAAAAAGGCTCTTTACGACATTGAGTTATCCCAATGGCTACCTGCTTTGGCTGAGAAACTTGGCACACCGAACGAACCAACCACTATTAAAGGCCACGCGGTGTTTGGTAATACTTTGCGCCCAGAGCTAAAGGAATTTGCACGTAAGCTGTTTGAGAAATTCCCGTCTCCTGTCATTGAGTTCACCTTAAGCTTTAAAAAACAGTGGCAAGTGAAATCTTTAAAAGCTACATCACACCAAGTATTAGACGATGCAGAAGAAACCTTGTTTGCCGAAGCACTAGATGGCTTTAGCAATAAAGTATGGAGCAAAGCGCGTAAAAGCCGCAGCATTAAGTTTGATTTAGCGATGCTGATAAACCCAGAAGAGGAACTACCACCAAGTGACAAGCAAGCCCTTAAAAAGTTTGTGCAAGCAGGTAAGCAACTGGGTATCCAAGTAGACATCATTGGTCCGAAGGACATCGTACGCCTGCCAGAATACGATGGTTTGTTTATTCGTGAAACCACCAATATCGACCACCACACTTACCAATTTGCCAAGAAAGCCGAAGCCTATGGCCTAGTGGTAATGGATGATCCGCAGTCAATCATGCGTTGTACTAACAAAGTGTACTTAGCGGACTTGTTCAATACACACAAAGTACCAAGCCCGAAAACTCGCATTATCCATAAAGGTGAAAGCAATATTGAAGACGCCTTAGAACAGCATATTAGCTACCCTATGGTGGTTAAGATTCCTGACGGCGCATTTTCAAAAGGTGTGTTAAAAGCCCAAGATCGTGTGGAATTGACCAAGTGTCTGGACGAACTGTTTAAGAAGTCGAGCTTATTGCTGGTACAAGAATACCTGTACACCGAATTCGACTGGCGTATTGGTATTTTGAATAACAAACCGATCTTTGCCTGCCGTTACTACATGGTGAAAAATCACTGGCAGATTTACCAACACGGCGAATCAAAAAGTGAAAGCGGCGGCTTTGATACATTGCCAACGTTCGAAGTACCCCGTCGTGTCCTACAAGCCGCGATCGCCGCAACCAAACCGATTGGTAACGGTTTATACGGTGTCGACATAAAAGAAGTAAAAGGTCGCGGCTATGTGATTGAAGTGAATGACAACCCTAGCATCGACCGTGGTGTCGAAGACAAATACTTAGGTGACGAGCTGTACATGCAAATCATGTCAGAATTCCTTCGTCGCATGCAGCAAAAGACGCAAGGCCAATCCGACTTTTAAGTAGAAATTATCAAAAAGCCGTTTGAGAACCTCATTCGGCTATTTCACTCATATCAGTCATCACTGCTAAGCTCTAGAGCAAGCTCCCAGTTCTTGATAAAACGACGCTGCTTTACTAAATCACGTCCCACTAGCAACTGTTGGTCTAAATCTACCGTTCGAATCGTTCTGGTCGGCCCGATGGGCATGGCAAAATGCGGTTCGTATTCAGATGCACGAATCGGGTAAAGCAATTCCTCACTGGTCATCAGTGACTGGCCTTCATCAGATAATAGAAAATCTATAAAAAGGCCGGCATCTAAGGCATTTGGTGCGTGCTTAGGGATAACCGCTGTACGCATAAGCATCAGTGTGTAGTCCTTTGGGATGATCACTTCGATACTCGGATCATTACTGGCACGCTGCGCAGCATAAGACCCTATCAAGTTATAACCAACAACTAATTCCCCACTCGCAACAGCGTCAATAATTTCACCGGAACAACAATAGGTTTTCACCCCATGACTTCCAAAAGCCTCTAACAAACGTCCCCACGTAGCGTCCGCTTGCCTTGCATCTTGACTGGCTAAAAGATAGCCCGCGCCACTCTTGCGGATGTCATAAGTTCCCATACGTCCGGATACATCCTCATTGTTTTGACGAATGTAACTGAGCAAAGCTTGTCGGTCTTGAGGGATATCTATATTAGTAAACGCCTTTTTGTTCACCATCATAACTACCGGCTCATAAGAAAAAGCGAATACTTCATTACGCCATTTCGCATTACTTGGCAGTCGTTCAGTCTCATCAGAGCGATAAGGCTGTGTAAAGCCGTCATTCACTAGCTTTAACTGTAGGTCCATGGCACTACTAATCACTAAGCTTGCACTTGGCCGAGCAGATTCAGAAACGGTTAGGTAATACAGTTCTAGTGAGTTGACGTCTACATAGCCAACGCGAATATTTGGATGGCGCGCAACAAAGCGCTCTAATAACGGCCTAAACGAACTCATATCCAAAGTAGAGTTAATATACAGCACCCTTTGCGCAGTCGAAGCACCAAACCAAATTGGCTCCGCATGCAGTAACGGTGCAAATAGGCAACTAAACCATACGAGAAATCGTTTCATTAGCTATCCTCTCGAAACTTAAAAGCAGGAAAGTCAACCGTTACCACGGTGCCATGAGGGTGATTATCAGACAAAGTAATATCAGCCTGATGGTGTTTAGCAATGTCTTTGACTAACGATAAGCCAACGCCTGTTCCTGCAATGTCATAGCGTCCACGATAAAAACGCTCAAACACGCGCTGCTTATCAACATCACTAATCCCTACCCCCTGATCAATGACCTCAACTCGGTAAATCTTTGGCATAGGAGTAATGCGAATCACCACTTCTTTTTGTTCGATGCCATTTTCTAACACACTGTAACGAACCGCATTTTCTATTAGATTCTGCATCATCTGTTCGATTGCAATGGTATCCCCGACAATGATGGCTTCTTCCAGCTCACTGTCAAAACATAGCATGACGCCTTTGCGCAAAGCGGTTAAAGCTTGAGCCCGACAAGACTCACGGATAGGCTGAACCAGATCAATTAAGCCCATTGGCTGAGATTGCAGTCGATGGCTAATCGTCGCTTGATTCAAAAGAAAGCTCACCGTATCGCTCAGCGCTTCACACTGCTCAATAATCTTTTCCAGAGCTTGGCGCTGCTGCTCAGGTTTACCGATATCACGTGCATTTTCCGCCAACGCTTTTAGGCTCGCTATCGGTGTACGCAATTGGTGTGCGGCGTTTCCTGTATAGTTTTCTAACTCTTCCAGGTTGCTGTGCAAACGCAACATAAAATCATTAATAACGACTTTTAAGTGGTAGGTTTCTCTTGGCGTTTTCAATGTAAGTGGCGTCAGGTCCCCTGGGGTTCGAGACTCTAAAACTTGCTCAATTCGGTGTAATGGTCGCAACACAATCTGACTGCCAATCACAATCAAAGCAATCGACACCAGCGCCACCAAAGTAATCAGTTCAACGGCTCGCTGAGTAATTGAGGCAGCCATCTCTTCCCTAGATAAACGCGTGTGCGCAAGCACCGTTCGCACGGTACCACTAGCATCTGGCTCGGTGATATAACGCTCTAACCAAGCGAAGCGCAACACTTCACCAGAGTACGTTCGATCAAAAAACTGAATAGTGCCATACTCGACGGGTAAACTAGGTGAGGAATCTAAATTAAAATAGCCCGTAATGAAGCCTTGGGAGGAGCTTTCAACCTTGTAGAAAACTCGGTCGTCACTTGCCTGAGCTAGCGTGGCAAAAGCAGACCAAGGAATATCAATGGTGATTTCCCCTTCAACCTGACCGACATTTTCATCCATTTGCAACAAAGCGCTACGCAACAAACGATCATAAGAAATATCAGCCAACCGTTCGCTGTAATCAAATACCAGTTTAATCGCTAATAATGCGATCAAGATAATCGCGAATGCGCCGAAAACAATAAATCGCCCTCTTAACGAAGGCGAATGCTGATAATCAAGCTGACGCTCATACGCGCTTAACGGACGTAGAGATCTCCGCCACATAGCCTATGCCTCGCAATGTGCTAATCACCAAATCACTTCCTGATAGCTTTTTTCGCAGCCTTGCCACATACAGCTCAATGGCATTCGGTCCGGGCGTCTCATCAAAATTAAAAAGATGCTCCGTGATTTCATCTTTACTTAGCACTCGACCTAAATGCCCTAAGAAGATTTCTAATAAACGAAATTCTCTGTTTGTAATCGCTCGAATTTCTTTATCCACCATGACCTGTCGACTATCGCGATCAACGGTGATATTGCCATGCTCGGTAATGTTGGAAGCATAACCCTGTTTGCGTCTTAGCAAAGCGCGACAGCGAGCCTCAAGCTCACCAAAATCAAAAGGTTTTGTTAAATAGTCATCTGCCCCTGCATCGAGGAGGCGAATCCGATCATCCACTTGGCCTCGTGCGGTCAAAATCAACACTGGCGTAGCGTCTTCTCGTTGTCGTAAAGCTTGCAATATCTGCAAACCAGATACATTTGGTAGGTTCAAATCAAGAATGATGAGATCCACCGACTGATAACGCAAAAATTCGTTTGCTTGTTTACCATCCTGAATCAAATCTGCGCCATGCCCCAAACTGGACAATCGATCGCATATTGCCTGCCCTAATACTTCGGTATCTTCTACCACTAAAATACGCATACGAGCTCCATAAGGCCAAAATGAAACAAGTCCGGATGATCAACTCAACCGGACTTGTGATCAAATATTGCTATCAGAGTGTAGCAAAGTATTATGCAACGGAACTATCCTTTGAACGCTTCATTTTCGAGCGAAGAACTTTACCAAATACCATTGGCAGAGTCAGTCCAGCAAGCGCCACCACCCACAGACCAATACTCAAGCCACTGCTCCAAAGTACCGTCCAATCACCGTCAGATAGAACAAGCGCGTGACGGAGGTTTTTCTCCATTTCAGGGCCAAGCAACATACCTAGGATAACTGGTACTAGTGGAATTTCCACTTTACGTAGTACGTAGCCCATGATGCCGAAGCCAACCATGAAGTATAAATCAATCGCACTACCTGTGATCGAGAAGATACCTACCGAAGCGATCAGTGTAACGATCGGCATTAGGTACTTAGGCGGAATGCTCAGTAGCTTAACGAACACACCCACCATTGGGATGTTAAGCAGTAACAATACCAAGTTACCTACGAATAATGCAGCAATAACACCCCAAACTAAATCAGGGCTTTGCTGGAACAACATAGGACCTGGGTTTACGTTTAGAGAGATCAGCATGGCAAGCAATACTGCTGTAGTACCACTACCTGGCACACCTAGAGTCAGCATTGGTACAAGCGCACCAGATGCAGCACCGTTGTTACCCGCTTCTGGTGCCGCCACACCGCGTGGGTCACCCTTACCAAATTCCCCCGTGTCAGATACTTTTTTCTCAAGTGTGTAACTAACAAAGCTACCTAAAGAAGCACCTGCACCAGGCAATACGCCTGAAACGAAACCTAAAAGCGCACCACGTAACGATGCAGGCAATACAAATAGAATGTCTTTAGCGGTTAGTTTTAGCTTGTTGAGCGCCACTTGCTTTAGACCGTCTCCTGCGTGCTGCTCTAAGAAGAAGAACAATTCAGAGATGGCAAACAAACCAACAATCGCAATAAGGAAGTCGATGCCTTCAAACAGATGCAAACTGTCATAAGTGTATCGCTGAACGCCAGACGAGATATCAATACCAACCGTCGCAATCATAAGACCTAGCGCCGCAGCAATCAGTGTCTTGAATTGGTTTTTACCAGTAATGCCGCCAAGTGTTGCGAACGCCAGCGCAAACAATGCGAAGTATTCTGCAGGACCAAATTTTAAAGCAAATTTCGCTAGAATCGGCGCTAAAATAACCAGACCGATTGTGGCAATAAAGCTACCGATAAACGATGCAATAGCAGAAGTCGCTAATGCCTCTGCGGCCTTACCTTTGACGGCCATCGGGTAACCGTCTAGACAAGTCATCATCGCCGGCTCATCACCTGGGATGTTTAATAGAATCGATGAAATACGACCGCCATACATGGCCCCTGCATACACAGAAGTCAAAAGAATCAAAGAAGAAGTAGGAGACAGCCCCAAGCTAAACGCCAGTGGAATCAAAATCGCCACACCGTTTGCAGGACCTAATCCTGGCAGCGCACCAATCAAGGTACCTAAAATAGCACCGATCAATGCGAACATAATGCTTTCTGGTGACAATGCCACCGCAAAGCCTTGCATTAATAGTTCAATCGTACCCATAACTTACAGCCCCAAAATACCTGAAGGTAACGCCAACTCGAGCACACGCGTAAACAACACGTAGATCACAACTGATGTAATAGCACCGGTTAGCAAACTTTTTCCTGGGGTTGCCCCCATACGCCAACATAGGAATGCCACAGCAGGAGTTGCCGATAAAACAAAGCCTACGTACTCAAGGCCAAAGGCGAATAACACCAACACTAAACACACTATGCCAAGCTCAATTAGCATTGAAACGGCAGGCCATTTAGCATCTTCGTCTGGCTTAACGATCATGTAGATAGAGCCAATCGCCAAAATAATAGACAGTAGAATCGGGAATGTTTCAGGCCCTACAGATTCCTGACCACCAAAAGGTATAGGAAACTTAGTCGCTTCATAACCGTAGGTAACGGCTAAAATAAGCAATAGAACCCCAAACACACGGTCGGTAATACGCATGTATCTGCTCCAACAATAACAAGGAAAAAACCGAGGGGGATTGGGTCCCCCTCAAATCGAGTCTAATTAGCGAATTAGACCGATATCTTTGGATAGGATTTGTATATCAAGAGTTTGGTTCTTAACGAATTGAGTGAACTCTTCACCTGATTTTTTGAAGGGCATTAGACCGTTTTTGGTCATCACATCCTTCCATTCTTGAGTTTGGTATAGCTCATCCACTGTGTTTACCCACCAGTCGTAAGAGTCTTGGCTCGCTTCGCCTGGTACGTAGAAACCACGCCAGTTTGGTGCAACAGAACTAATACCCTGCTCCATGGCAGTTGGGATTTGGTCGAATGGCTCAGGAAGACGTTCTTCGGATAGCACCGCTAGGACACGTAGGTCACCAGAGTCCATGAAGCCTTTTACTTCTGAAATATCACCTGTAAATGCATCAACGTGGCCGCCTACTACTTGAACAAGGGCTTCAGAACCACCACTAAACGCTAGGTAACGAATTTTTGGAAGGTTTTCTACTTGAGCTTCTTTTGCAGTGATTAGGACTTTCAAATGATCCCAGCCACCCGATGCACTACCACCGGCAAATTTCACGGAACCTTGGTCATTTTTCAAGGCTTCCATCATTTGGCTTAAAGAAGTGTATTTTGAATCTTTACCTACAGCGATAACACCGTAGTCTGCACCCAGCGTGCCCACCCATTTAACTTGGTCAGCATTCATACCTGGGAATTGGCCTTGAGCAAGGCGTGTTGTTGTAGCCGTACTTGCTGCAACAATTAGAGCTTCATCATCAGAACGCTTGCTTACCGTGTGTGCGAAAGCAACACCGCCACCAGCACCTGCCATGTTGACAGTTTGAACGTTACCTTTGATGTAGTCTAGATCGGTCAATACCTTACCAACACTACGACATGTGAAGTCCCAACCACCGCCAGGGTTTGCTGGCGCAATACATTCCGCACTGCGTGATTGTTCGAAAGCTTGCGCTTGACCTGCGATCGCTAACGCCGCAGTACCTGAAACTAGAACAGACTTCATTGACATGGTCTTAAGCATGACTTTATCTCCTGCTTTTATTGTTTTTGTACTTAGATAAAAGATGTATTAGTACATCCATGTTGAACAACATACTCCGCTAACCTGTCACAACCCTGTCACGAGCGAAGTTTTTGTACAAAATGTGTAAAAAGTACGTTCATTCATGATTTTTTATCACTCACGCAACTAGCGATTAAGGGGACATGCGATTAAGTGCGAAGTCGACCAAATAGTGCTTACTCACTGCTGATCTGATTTTCTTTTCAATTTGCTCAAATTCCCAATATTTTGCATTTCGCACTCCCTAATTAGAGGCATTTCTACAACCACCGTCGTCTTGAAGAGGGGCTTAGCAATGGAAAAGAAACACTACAAATATCGTTTTTTTGCCTTTTGACTTAAATATCGACTTATCAATCAATGCACCACAATCACTCTGATTTTATTTTTAAGAGCACCATAAAATGACAATATTGTTAGTTATTTGATTTTCATGACTTTTAAATCAAAAACATCGCACTGTTTTGGTTCAATTTTCTGGTTCCATCCTCACAAAAGAACTGGCTCTATCTGGGCTTCTAAAGCTGGTTTTAAATAGTAAAAACAAGGTGTTAAGCGTGTGTGACGCACTATGTTCTAAAGCATATTAACAATGGCCTTTCCTGTCTTACCTACAAACATGAACAACCCTTTAGGATAAACAACGATGATAAGCAAATTAACTCGTACTCCGCTCATTTTAGCAGTAAGCGCTTTATTAACGACAAACGTTATGGCAGCTAACTTTAAAATGGCAATTGGTGATGGTGAAGGTTCTGCACAAGAGGCACTTGGCCAAAAATTTGCGGAGCTTTTTACAGAAAAAACGAACAATAAACATAAAGTAAATCTATTTTTAAATGGCCAACTAGGTGGAGAACAAGAAACCGTCAATGCAACAGCAATGGGGGTATTAGATTTTTCCGTTGTTGCTAGTAATAACTTGGCACCTTTCTCGCCATCTGTCGGTATTTTATCTCTACCCTATATTTTCGAAAACTTAGATCAAGCGGCGAAAACTGTTCAAGGCCCAATTGGCGAAGAGCTAACTCAAAATACAATCCGTGATACAGGGGTTCGCATTCTTGGCTGGACTTTCAGTGGCTTCAGAGTATTAAGCAACTCCAAAAAACCTATTACACAATTGTCTGATTTAGATGGCATGATTGTGCGTGTTCCAAAAAATGAGATCATGATAGATACATATAAGGCTTGGGGAATCAATCCAACACCTATGGCTTGGAACGAGACCTTCACAGCCCTTCAACAACGCGTTGTTGACGGACAAGATACGCCTTATACAACAATCTACGCAATGAAATTCGGCGAAGTTCAAAAGTACATCACTGACCTACACTACATATTCCTACTAGAACCTCTTGTTGTTTCCGAGTCAATCTTCCAAGATCAAAGTCAACAAACACAAATGGCTATGATTGAAGCAGGTAAAGAAGCGACTGCTTATAGTCTAGAGTGGCTTAAGAGTACAGAGGTCTCTATCAAGAAAGAGCTTGTCGATAAGTATGGCATGGAGCTCTTAACACTAACAGACGAAGACAAGTGGGCGAAAGCTGCACAAGACAAAGTTTGGCCTAAGTTCTATGAGAGCGTAGGCGGCAAAGATAAAATCAACGATCTACTGACTTATTTAGGTCGCGATAATATATAACAGCCCCCTCTTAAAGGCTGCGACTAAGTACAGTGTATTTTTTGACTTCCTATCCAGCAATAAAGGTCGGCTTGCATTAAGTAACTCGCCTTTATTGCTTATTTAAATCTTTAGAGTACCTTCAATATGAGCAAAACGCTTATACACATTTTTGACAATATTGAAAGCTATGTGTGTCGCCTTTTGCTGGCTGCATTTGTGACACTTCTGTTCATTCAAATTCTTTCACGTCAGTTTTTCAGCTATTCGCTGTCATGGAGTGAAGAGCTTTCAGTCTATATGTTTGTTTGGTTTGTTTTTTTTGGCGCGAGCTACGCTGCACGAAAGTCTGCGCACAATCGAGTGACTTTTCAATACAAACTCATGCCAGCTTGGATACCACCAATTTTAGAATTCATCAGCGACATGATATGGGTCGCCTTCAACAGTTACTTTGTATACCTTTCTTACGACTTTGTCTTTAACAGGATGAATTTGTTCTGGAAGTCACAAACACTAGGCGTTCCGATGAAGTATATATATTTAATACTTCCCATTGCTTTTACACTTATGACTATTCGTATCTTGCAGGTAAATTACCTAAAACTTGTAAAAGGTGTTTCCATAGAAAATCCTGACGATACGTCAGTGAATGAAATATTAGAAAGTAAAGACATAGAAATCACATCGCAACACTACCCAACTGAAAAACCTACCTCATCGGAGGTGAAAAATGGATGAGTCGAATATTGTATTAATCCTATTTGGTTCCTTCTTCTTACTATTATTAATTGGCGCTCCTGTAACCGTTGCATTAGGTGTTTCTGCACTGGCTTCGCTCCTAGTTTTAGAAGAAAACCCTATTAAGCTAGTTCAAATTGCATTTAATTCCGTAGGCTCATTTCCATTAATGGCTTTACCTGCTTTTATATTGGCTGGTGCTCTAATGGAAGCGGCAGGAATATCAAAACGACTTGTTAATATTGCCGAAAGCTTTGCTGGTCCATTTACCGGAGGCATCGCAGCATCAGCCGTATTAGCTTGCTTATTCTTTGGTGCAATATCTGGATCAGGACCAGCAACCACTGCCGCTGTTGGTATGCTGATGATTCCGGCTATGGTGAAGCGAGGTTACAGCAAAGAATACGCTTCTGCTTTAACTGCATCTTCCGGTGGCTTAGGTATTATTATTCCACCCTCAATACCTATGGTTATTTTTGGGATTTCAGCAATTGGTCTGGCAGTTCCCTCCGAAGCCGTTGAAAAGTTTGGTGAGTTTCAATCAGTATCCATTACCAAGCTGTTTGTTGCTGGCGTTGTACCGGGACTAATCATGTCTTTATCGCTTTTAATTCTGAATTACATTCGCTGTAAAAAAGCGGGATATTTAGGCTCTACAGAAGGTTGGGATTTTGCACACATCCGCCACTCTCTTCGCTTAGGTTTTTGGTCCGCATTAGCGCCGTTAGTGATTCTTGGAGGAATTTACTCAGGTTTCTTTACACCAACAGAATCTGCCATCGTAGCGATTTTTTATACTCTTTTCATCGGCACCTTTATCCATAAAGAAATGTCTTGGCAAAAACTATTTCATTCGCTAGAAACAACGACTTGGTTATCTGGACGAGTTCTTCTTATATTGTTTACGGCAACAGTATTTGGGCGCTTATTAGTCGAAAATCAAATTCCAACCATTGTTGCAAATAGCCTTCTAAATCTAACCGACAACCTTTATTTAATATGGGTTTTAATTATAGCCTTTTTGCTGTTTGTCGGCATGTTTATGGAAACACTCGCTGCTATTATGATTCTTACGCCAGTCTTGTTACCAGTAACTTATAGCTTAGGAATCGACCCTATACATTTCGGTGTTGTGATGATTTGCTGCTTATCAATTGGCTTTTCTACACCACCACTGGGCGAAAACTTATTCGTTGCTTCTGGCATTTCAAATATTTCATTGGAAGCAGTCACAGCAAAGGCTATTCCATTTGCCTTGGCGTCCACTGTTGCAGTGATTACAATCGCGTTTATTCCTGAAATTACTTTGTTTTTACCAAGCATCCTGGGCAATTAGCTCAGGAATCGCTGAGGGGCTAATTAACAGTCTAAAGAGGAATGTAACATGTTTCCTGAAGTCGATAAAATTCTCTATTGTACCGACTTGTCTTCATCGGCAAATCGAGTACTGGAACACACGCTCTATATTGCTAAGCAAACACAAGCAGAAGTTTACCTTTTACATCTGATTGATAAGCTCTCAGATGATGCACGCTTTACCTTGGAAACTTACGTCTATACTAGAAAAAGTCGTGTGGATATTCTAAGAGAGCGCATTAAACATGCGCAAAAAAGAGTAAACGAGCAACTTGATCAGTTCTGGGAAAAACACCCTGATGAACTTAGATACAAACACTTAATTAAGTCCATTCATATTGCAGAAGCCCATCCTGTGGAAGCAATTATTCAAGTATCTCATGACAAGGAGATAGATCTGGTTGTGATGGGAACTCACGGCAAAGTGGTGATGAATACGTTTCTTGGCAGTGTGGCGAAAAACGTCTTAGGGCGCTCCACGATTCCAGTATTGATTGTGCCTTTCGTTAAATAAAGTATTTAGTTAGCAAAGCGTCTCATGCGCTTTGCTAACCTTCTTTCACGAAGTTACCCTTTATATAGCTTCAGCCTAAAACCTGCTTAGATTGTTTATTAATACATTTATCAAAGTTACTGATGGAAGTCGAAGAAAAACCTAAGGAATATGTGCATAAGACGAGCACGTCCCTAAAGCACTTTCGAAACACAGATTGAGCTTAGGCCAAAAATAAAAAAATCCCTGTTTTTTATTAAAAACAGGGATTTCGGTGACAATAATATCTAGAAAGCTGATTGCGCTAACTGTTACGCCACATCTTGATGAATCATTCTAGGCGTTTTCTGTAAGTAAGCTTCCATTTCTGCCATGCCATTAGGCTGATCTACTTTCACACCAAGGTCACGCATGGTGCTGCCAAATGCATGAAGTGTTCTAAACAAGTTGTGTTCACGACACTGCTCGCCCATCTGTCCAATACGAACAATCGGCTGCCCAAATGAGCCAGCAATTTCAACACGATAAATGGCTGAAATATGGTCGCAGATCTGTTTTGCAGACAATCCTTCGGGAATGCTGATACCAACAACTGAGTTTAATCGAGCAGGAGGCTCTATAAACAACTCAAGCCCCATACCTTGAATACCAGCCTGTAATGCCTGTGAACAACGTAAGTGACGTGCAAAACGTTGCTCAAGAGTCTCTTCACAAACCAGCTTCAACGCTTCATGTAAGGCCATAATCCCAGACACTGGCGCTGTGTAGTGATAACCATCACGATGCCAGAAGTTTTCTGCTAAACGAACATCAAAACACCAATGTGTCAGTGGCGTTGTGCGGTTTTCAATGGCACGCCAAGCATCATCAGAAAAAGCAACCAGCGACACCCCTGGAATAGACGAAAGACCCTTTTGACCACCTGTAATCACGCAGTCAACATTCCACTCATCCATTTTCAATGGCATGGTACTAAGGGTACACACCGCATCAACCACCACCAAACAGCCATACTCTTTAGCAATCTTCGCAATGTCTTTTAGTGTGTAGTTGCATACGGTATTGGATGTTTCACCCTGCACCATACTGATTACTTTTGGACGCACTTGTTCGATTGCTTTACGAACACGGTCTGGATCCGCTGCTTCATGCACTGGAATATGTAACTCATGAACATCCGCGCCAATGCGCGTTGCCATTTCAGCCATTCGGTGACTAAAGAAGCCATTGTTCAAACACAAGATTTTTTCACCAGGTTGCAATAAGTTCACCGCAGACATTTCCATGGCGGCGGAGGCAGGTCCCGCGACGCCAAGCACCCACTTGGATTCCGTTTGAAACACATAACGAGCCATGCTTTTAACTTGGTTAATCACTTTGGCCATGGTCGGGCCTAGGTGATTAATCACAACTGAATTGGCCTTGGCAACGCGCTCAGGAATAGGCACTGGTCCGGCGCCCATCATTAATAGAGGTTCCTGTGGAAGAATATCGTCTAAGGATTGAAGTTGTGGACGGGGAATACCCGTTGAAGAGTCCATTATGACCTGCCTTTTAATGTGAAAAATATGAAAAATCCTTCTCGACTACCTTAGAGAGCAAATATCGAATTTTACTTTTTTTTAGAGTAAAACTCGGAATATTTTGCTTTTCCAAAATAATCCTCTGAAATAATACTGCAAACAGTTCATCTTTAAGAGTATAGATTTTGAAAAGAGTCGAATAACCCAAAACTAGGCAACAGACCCATACAAGTCACCAGTAATGCTTTGAAAAGGCAGCATTATTTACTTCGAAGTGCTTCCACCAGTGGCGTTAATGAGTGAAAAAATGATTGTTCTACAAACTAGCATGTCACTTTTACATCATTGTGCAGACGCGCCTTAAGTGAACTAAATTGGTGCAAGTACACATGATTTCCTTTGTTATCTCTAAATAGTTTTCAGCACAAAAGTCTCACTACTTTGGCGGCAAAACATTCGTCTTTATTCCACTAAAGATTCATGCCTTATTCTTTACTAAACCCTTTGAACACTGGGCCTTTCACTGTCACAAATCTGTGTTGCTGAAGGGATAAACTGATCGTCAAATTGTTTTTAATTCATGCTCTGGCAAGTATTTTGCTTTCACTTCTGTGTCGGTCAGTTTCGCCATGACACAGTGAATGTCCCAAAACAGGTCAGAGGCACATTGACTGATATTTGCAAAGGAGGAAAGGTGATGCGCTTCATTGAAGTCAACGTCACCGAATGTATGACGACCACTTTATTAGTCTTTACAGATTTAGATGGCACGTTACTTGATCATTATAGCTATGACTTTTCTGCGGCCAGTGACGCTCTTAACAGTTTAAAAACGCTAGGAATTCCTTGCGTCTTAAACACCAGCAAGACTTACGCAGAGCTTTTAGAACTTCGTGATGCGTTGCGCCACAAAGATCCGTTTATTGTAGAGAACGGAGCAGCTGTTTATCTGCCCGTAAACAGCCGCTTCGACTCTACCCCTGAATGGACGCAACGTGGTGACTATTGGGTAAAGGCATTTGGTCCAGACCGCCAACAGCTGATCGCAACCGCAAAAACTATGAAGTCACGCTTTGATTTCGTTGGATACCATGAACTGACTGTTGAACAGTTGATGGAACACACTGGTCTCGATGCGTACACCGCCACACTCTCCATGGAGCGAGAGTTCACTGAACCCTTAATCTGGAATGACTCAAATAATGCTTTGGCTGAATTTAGAGGCCTGATGGCTGAGAAAGGCATCAAAGTTCAGAAAGGCGGACGCTTTGTCCATCTTATGGGACAAAACTGCGACAAAGCAGTTGCTATGAAATGGCTTACCGAACGTTATCAAAACAATACGTCTGATGTCGTCAAGAGCATTGCCTTAGGTGATGGGGAAAACGACGTTGAGATGATAAGCAAAGCCAACATTCCTGTGGTAGTACGCTCGCCAGTTCACGTACCGCCAGAAATACCCAACCGAAATGACGTATGGATTACCGACTCATATGGACCAAAAGGTTGGAGCGAAGCGATTAACCAAGCGCTGACAAACGAAGGATTTATTTAATTTTTCGGTAGGCAAACAGCCCTACCGAACAAGCATGAACCATGCTAAAGGAGACAAACAATGGGTGATTTTTACCAAAACGGCATACTAACAACACTGCATAATTTGTCACAACGCCCTCTCGAAGAGATGGAGAGTGAGCTGTGTGAATTCGCTAAAAAACGCCCAATGGCCCTGATCTTGCCTTGCTTGTATTCCGAGCTTGAAACAGAAGCAATGCCTAATATCATTCGCCATCTTAAGCAAGTACCTTACCCGATTGAGATCATCATCGGCCTTGATCGCGCCACTGAAGAACAATACAAACACGCTTTAGAATTCTTTTCCGAACTGCCACAGAAACATAAAGTGCTGTGGAATGATGGTCCTCGCTTGCGTGCCATTGATGAGATTCTTAAAGGTGAAAAACTATCACCGAATGATCCCGGCAAAGGACGTAATGTTTGGTTCTGTATGGGCTACGCACTCACATCATCCGATGCAGACGCCGTCGCCATGCACGACTGTGACATCGTCACTTATGACCGCAGTTTGCTAGCTCGCTTGATCTACCCTGTTGCAAACCCTAACTTCAACTACGAATTCTGTAAGGGCTTTTATGCCCGCACGGCAAACGGAAAAATGAACGGTCGTGTAAGCCGACTACTGGTAACACCATTGCTCTACTCACTCAAGAAGGTATTAGGTCATTTAGACTACCTAGATTACTTAGACAGCTACCGCTATTCACTAGCAGGTGAGTTTTCGTTCCGCCGCGATGTGATGACAGATTTACGAATTCCGAGTGATTGGGGCTTAGAGATTGGTGTGCTATCAGAAATGTATCGCAACTACTCTACCAACCGTTTATGCCAGGTAGACATTGCCGATGCGTACGATCATAAGCACCAAGATTTATCTGCGGATAACGACGATGGCGGCTTATCTAAAATGTCGATCGATATTACCAAAGCGATCTTCCGTAAGTTGGCGACCAATGGCATCGTCTTTAACCAAGAAACCTTCCGCACCATCAAAGCCACCTATTATCGAGTCGCATTAGACTTCATCGAAACCTACCGTAATGACGCGGAAATTAATGGTTTGAAACTGGATGTGCACTCTGAAGAACGAGCGGTAGAACTGTTTGCTAGCAACATCATGAAAGCCGGCAACATGTATTTAGAAAACCCTATGGAAGCACCGTTTATTCCAAGCTGGAACCGTGTAGCCAGCGCTTTCCCGGGTGTAATGCAACAACTTGAAGAAGCGGTGGCACAAGACATGCTGGAATACGGGCCGAAATAGCCCGTAATACCCAGCACCGCTTACCATTCCACTTCATGCACGACGATTTATAAGGTAGATATTCATGGATGCAGCGCCCCTTTCACATTTAGAACAGCGATTAATTGGCCATTTACAAGTTCTGTATCCACATTTAGATACAGGGGAAATGGCGAGAAATTGCTTAGCCACTTTTGGCTTAGATCCCAAAACAGAATCCCCACAGCCTCACAGAAACATCTGGGATCAGTCGGATATCATGCTGATCACCTATGCCGACACCCTACGTCGTGAGAATGAGCCACCCATCAATACGCTGCATCATTTCGTCAAAACAGAGCTGGCTCAATGCATCTCTACTGTCCACCTGTTGCCATTTTTTCCATACAGCTCGGATGATGGCTTCAGTGTGATGGATTACACCTCCGTTAACCCATCCGCTGGTAAGTGGCGTGATATCTCAGCCTTAGCGCAGGACTTCAAAGTAATGGGGGATCTGGTGATCAACCATTGTTCAAGCCGAAGTATGTGGTTTGAAAATTTCAAAGCTGGCGTTGAACCAGGAGCAAGTTATTTTTATGAGGCCGATCCTAACGCTGACTTGAGCAATGTTGTACGGCCCAGAACCTCTCCGCTTCTGCGCGAGGTTCAAACCAAGAATGGCACCAAATACGTGTGGTGTACCTTTAGCCATGACCAAGTTGATCTGAATTTCGAAAATCCTAAGGTGTTGATGGAGTTCTTGCGCATCATCCGTCTCTACTTAGAAAAAGGCATTCGCTGGTTTAGATTGGATGCGGTCGCTTTCCTTTGGAAGAGCCCTGGTACACCCAGTATCAACCTGCCCAATACCCATGAAATGATTCGCTTACTGCGTTTGATGATCGAGCATTATGCTCCAGACGCGGTCATTATTACCGAAACCAACATCCCTAACCGAGAAAACTTAACCTACTTTGGTAACGCCAACGAAGCACACTTAATTTATAACTTCTCATTGCCACCACTGTTGATTAACACCTTGGTATCTGGAAACTGCGAGCATTTAAAGAACTGGCTAATGCGTATGCCGCCAGCACAGCAAGGTACGACTTACTTAAACTTTGTCGCATCCCATGATGGCGTTGGTTTGCGTCCTACAGAAGGACTTCTAAGTGAATGGGAGCTGGACAACCTCATCAGCACCATGAAGCGCTTTGGCGGAAAGATTAGCTCAAGAACAACGCTGACGGGGGAAGCAAAACCGTACGAAATCAATATCAGTTTATGGGATGCCTTAAGTGGTTCCGTAAGTAAAGGACCTGACCAATGGCAGTTTGCTCGTTTTATGTGTGCAGCGGCCATACAGTTGGCGCTTGAAGGGTTGCCCGCGTTTTATATTCATTCATTGTTCGGTACTGAAAACGACTATGCGCGAGTCGACAATACTGGCCAATTCCGTTCTATCAACCGTCACATATGGGATATGGACGATTTAGAGCACAAGCTTAATACGCCATCACACCATCAAAAAGTGTTTCAGGCGTTGCGCAACCTCATTCAAATAAGACGCGCCCAACCGGCCTTTCATCCTAATGCGACACAGTATGTCCTACACACGGGTAACAAGCTGTTCGCATTTTGGCGCCAAAGCTTGGATCGTCGCCAAAGCCTGTTTGCGATCTATAACATTACCGATGAGCCACAAAGCTTTAATCTAGCTGAGCTTAACTTAATCGCGACAGACGATTGGACGGACTTAGTGACTGATCAGAAATACGAGGACAGACTTGCTCAAGTCACCTTGATGCCTTACCAGTTCTTATGGCTAGCCAATAAGAAAAGCAAGGCTAAACAATAAATTAGCCTTACTTTCATTGATTACTTAGCCGCGCTCAGCGCGGCTTCAACATCGTCGATGTCTTCAGCAATAAACCCACCACTTTGGTGTGACCAGAGTTTGGCGTAAATCCCGCCTTGCTGGATCAGCTCGCTATGCGAGCCTTGCTCAACAATCGCGCCTTTATCCAGCACAATCAAGCGATCCATCGCGGCAATGGTAGAAAGTCGATGGGCAATTGCGATCACCGTTTTTCCTTCCATCAAACGATACAAGCTATGTTGGATGGCTGCCTCAACTTCGGAGTCCAGTGCAGAAGTGGCTTCATCTAGCACCAGTATCGGCGCATTTTTAAGCAGCACACGCGCAATGGCGATACGCTGTCTTTGACCACCTGACAGCTTAATACCACGCTCACCCACCATGGCATCGTAACCAGTATTGCCATAAGGGTCAGTTAGCCCGAGGATAAACTCATGCGCTTCAGCACGCTTCGCTGCAGAGATCATCTCTTCTTCTGTGGCATCAGGGCGACCGTACATCAAGTTATCGCGCACGGTGCGATGAAGCAGCGACGTGTCTTGAGTCACCATACCGATACCCGCTCTCAAGGATTCTTGTTGAACATCACTGATCACTTGACCGTCTATTTTAATGGCCCCCTGTTCGACATCATGAAAACGCATAAGCAAATTAACGATAGTCGATTTACCTGCACCTGAGCGCCCTACTAAGCCCACTTTTTCACCTGGCTTAATATGAAGGTCTAACGCATCAATGACGGAAATATCTTCCTTACCATAATGAAACGCGACTTGATCGAAATGAATGTCCCCATTCGAAATCGACAAAGGCTTAGCATCGTCTTTGTCCTGAATCGTGAGCGGTTTTGAAAGCGTTCCCATACCATCTGCAACCATGCCGATGTTTTCAAACAACGCGCTAACTTCCCACATGATCCACTGTGACATGCCGTTCAACCGCAAAGCCAAACTCACCGCAATGGCGATGGCGCCAACACTGATGGCACTGCCTAACCAAAGGCCAATGGCAACTGCAGCAATCACAAATGCCAATAGATAATTTAAGCTCTGAACACAGACATTTAGCCCCGTTACCATGCGCATTTGCTTATGAACCGTCGCTAGAAAGCCGTTCATGGATTCCTTTGCATAGGACAGCTCACGTTGATTATGAGCGAATAGCTTGACGGTCGATATGTTTGTGTAGCTATCCACTATTCGTCCTGTCATGGTGGACCTAGCGTCAGCTTGCTCTTCTGATATACGGCGCAAGCGAGGTACAAAATACAACTGAATAGCGATATAACCTGCCAACCAGCCCAACATTGGCAGCACCAAGCGATAATCCGCTTGGGCAATCAAAACCAGCATTGAAATGAAATACACCAAGATGTACATCAGCACATCGAGCAACTTCATCACGGTTTCTCGAACAGCTAGCGATGTTTGCATTACCTTTGTCGCAACTCGACCAGCAAAATCGTCTTGAAAAAAAGATACGCTTTGGCGCAATACGAAACGGTGCGCTAACCAGCGAATTCGCATTGGGTAATTACCCAACAAAGTTTGATGAACAATAGCCGAATGTAAAAAGGTTACCAATGGCATGGCGATTAGCACCATCAATGACATGGCAATCAAACGTCCAGATTCTTCGCTTAAAAACGTTTCAGGGTTTTTAGTTACCAACCAATCAACCAACTGCCCCATAAAACTAAATAATGTCACTTCTAGTATGGCTGCAATGGCCGTCAACAAAGACATCAGTAATAAGGGGATTTCAGCCCCTTTGGAGTAGTAGCGACAAAACGCAAACAGTGTCTTTGGCGCTTGTTGGGGGTCAACCTCAGGGTAGGCGTTTAACCACCGTTCAAAAAATTTCAACATAGGTTCTACTATAATTAATCTTGATTAAAAAAATGACGTCAAGTGAACCATAGAAATGCGTAGAGCACTATCGTCCGCTTTGACTGGTCGCTTAATTAAGAAGTCTTTCCTTAATTACAGGTATTCGTACTAATAAGACAACCTTATAATTGACACAATCAACTAATTAATATTCACATCCCTTTAAATGGAGTGCTATGCAACTTACTCTTCCGATCATTCTCGTCCTAGGATTGCTGTCAGGCATTACCCCTTTGGCCATCGATGCTTATTTACCAAGCTTCCCTAGTGTGGCCCAAGACTTAAACCAAGATATCAGTCACATTCAACTGACTCTCAGTGTGTACTTGCTGGTATTTGCTATTTTTCAAATGGTTTATGGCCCAATATCGGACGCGATTGGACGTCGAAAAGTAGTTGTTATTGGGCTGATTATTTTTAGCCTCGGCAGCCTCGCCTGCGCGCTTGCAGGCACTTATGAATGGCTATTGGGTGGCCGTGTTATACAAGCCATCGGCGGTGCCGCCGTTGCGGTAACCATCCCTGCTCTAGTAAAAGATAACCTAAGTACCAATCAGTTCGCCAAAGCGATGTCGATGGTCATGCTGGTTATGGCGCTGGCACCATTGGTTGCTCCGATTCTTGGGGGAGCGATTCTGGTTGTTTTCAATTGGCATGCGATCTTCATTTTCTTAATGCTGCTTGCCATCTTAGCCATTGTGCTTTTCTTAAAAACCATCCCAGAGACATTGCCATCAGGACAGCGAACACCACTGTCATTTAAAACAGCCATGAGCAACTATTACAAACTGACTCGCCAACCCATCATCATGGGCTACATCATGGCAGGCTCATTGCACTTCGCAGGTTTAATGTGTTTTGTGACAGGGGCATCGTTCGTATACATCAAAGTCTATGGCGTTGACGAAGGACTCTTTGGCTTCTTATTTGGTCTCAACGTCATTACGATGATGTTAGCAACCACCATAAATGGTCGTTTTGTTGAACGTTTAGGGATCGACACATTGATACGATACGCTATGACCGTGCTGATGTTGGATGTCATTGCATTGATTTCAATGAGCTTTATGGAGCAACCACCATTGCCTGCATTAATCCTCGGGATGATGTTCTTTACTGGTCCAATTGGCATTTTGGGAAGCGGTTTCATGGGTGGTGCTATGCGACGTGCAGGATCGTTAAACGGCAGTGTTGCCGCCCTGGCTGGTACGATTCGTTTTTCATTAGGGGCATTAAGTGGTGTCGTTTTAAGTGTGCTTCACAATGGTACTTTTGTGCCAATGTTAGGTATCATGGCTTTTTGTGGACTGACGACATACATTATTTATCGCATCGTTCGTCATTTAGAACAGCTGTCCCCTATTAGCGAAAAACACTAAGTAAGAGTATTAGCATGTTAACAACGACTACGTTATTAGAAAAACTATCTTCAGCACCTGAAACAGTCTCTTTTCAAGACTCTATCGGTGTCATTGACAGTGAGTATGAATTTACACCAACTGCTTTCAAAAACGGCGATCAGGTCAATCAAGCCAACGAAAATAACGGATCTTGCAAAATCTTTTACTTCGCTCAGACACATCAAATTGATCAGGACCGTGTCCTTAACTTATTTGGTGACTTTTACCGTAAAGACGTTTTAGAGAATCCAGAAGGAACAGATCACCAAAACATTCGCCAGTTCATTATTCATGGCTGGTCAGGCATCTCATTCGAGGGCCAAGCCTTAAAAGCTAACTGATTCGAGAGGGCGAGTGATCGCCCTTTTTTAATCCATTCGGTGAACTTTAAACGTAACCAATATTCTAAGTTTGCTGAATACGACGAAGGTGTAAGCGCTTATGGATCTAGTGGTTTTTGATTTAGATGGTACATTGTTAAACAAGCAACAACGTTTGTCTGCCACCACCATCGATACACTTGAAAAGATGAAGCATGCTGGCATTGCTTACACCCTAGCGACCGGGAGAACGCATCTCGCGGCGCAGCCCTGTCTCGAAGGGCATAACTTCCCACTCTGGCAAATCTATAAAAACGGTGTCGAATGGTGGCACCCTGAGCAGCAGGTTTATCGTCACAATGGCTTGCTGGACCATCTGACAATTCGTGCCGCCCTTGATGACTTTGCAGAGCAAGGCGTCACACCTTTTGTGTTTTGCCTAGATGCACACGGTCAACAACAAGTATTTCATCCGGATACATTGGACAAGTACGGCAAAATGGTACTTGAAGAGCTGTCTGGGCATGATAACTTGACCCAACATGACCTATCAGAGCTTACGCCTGAGACCCGCATTATTAACATCAGCGCTCTGGGACACCCATCCCCATTACAACAACTTGTAGAACGCTGCTCTAATTACGATGACTTAGTTGCTTACTGTGGCGGTGGTATTTATCACCCCGAAACACATTGGATCGACATACATCACAACAGCACCTGTAAAGGTTCTGCAATCATGCAGCTGATGGAAGAACTCAATGCTACGAATCTTATTGTCTTCGGTGATGGCGACAATGATTTGACCATGTTTGAGATGGCAAACGAAGCGTACGCCACGGACAATGCACCGAATTATATCAAGCAAAAAGCAACGGCTACGGTCGGACATCATGATGCCGACGGGGTCGCTTTATTCCTAAGGGAGCGGTTTAATTTATCCTAGTGGGATACGAATTTGCGCGGCAATGTTACGAATTCGCAACAAAACACTCTTTACGAAGAGAAAATATTCGCCCATAGTAGAGTCATAACGTAAACAAGTGGAGAAAGATTATGTTTGAATTTGCCCTATTTATCGCTGCCGTTGCTGGTGCGTTCTGGATGGCACATTCCCTAATCAGCACTGTATCTACACCTTCGATGAAAGCTCAACCGATCAAGATTGAGCAAGAGAAGCAACTTAAACAACGTCCTCGCGATCGTTTTCCACGCTAAACCTTAGTCGCCATCTTAATGTTCAGATGGCGATAACCCTGCTAAACGATGCCATACTCTTTCAGTTTATTTGCAATGGAGCTGTGGCTTACGTTTAAAAACTTAGCCAATTTGCGTGTACTTGGGTATTGTGGATAGAGCTCCCTCAATACCTGAGCCTCATAGGCTTTGACTGTTTTATCAAGCGAACCGTCAATCAAAGCAATCGGCATGGTTTCCCCTACCTCTAACGGCAGATCACTGGTTTCGATTTGCATTCCGCTCGCGATATGTCTTGCTTGGTAAAGACAAGATTCAAGCTCTTTTAAGTTACCTGGCCAGTGATGCATTTTCAGCAATGCCATGGCGTCTTCAGATAGCGAAATTGGGGACTCACCCGAACGTTCACCAGCATCCGCTAATATTTCACGCGACAAGCCAACCAAATCATCCTTGCGCTCACGCAAAGGCGGCACATGCAGCTGATAGCTACTTAGCATGAAATAAAGCTCATCTCGAAGATGATCCTGCTCTCTTAAACTCTCATCACTTAGTCTCGATAATCCAATCACTCGACAAGGCGCTTGCGTTTGATACAAACGACTTGGCTGCTCCTTTAACCAATCAATTAACAAACCTTGGCAGAAGTCAGACATTCGCTCAACATCGTCAATGGCCAACCAACCACCTTGTTCCAAATACTCTGCCAGAGTTTCAGAAGTTAATGCAGCGCCACCTACGTATCGTATAGCGGATTCGAACTCCAAGTTTTGCTGCTGCCAAGCGTGAAAGATAGCGTCCAGCAACCGCTTCTTGCCCACCGCAAACTCCCCTGTCATCAACATGGGGCTGTCTATCGAAACATAAGCATGAGCAAACGTTAAGCATCGTTTCATGGCCACACTTCGACATACGCTTAGCTCCATAAATCCTTGCAAGGCATGCTCTGCATCTGGGGCTTTACGCAAACTGGAAGCCTGCCTTCCTAACCGTTGTGCAGAACGAATATAAATCACGCCACCGGCACAAACATTTATGGCGTTTTCATTTGTCACGAAGTAAGGCTGCATCTCTAACAACATAAGCTGACCATTCAAACGAATCCGTTTGGTCACACCATGCCGAAAGGTTTTCCAATCCAGTCGTTCAAAATTAATGCTGGGGATAAATTGACTCAGTGGCTGTCCAAACATCTGAGCCAAAGAGCTCGATACATCTTCCGCGGCCTGTTGCGTTGCCATGGTAATGATGCCTTTTAAATCTACAGCAACAACACCATCTGGAAGCGCTTCAAGCAAAGTATGCAATACGTGCTGTTCGCGCTCTGAAGGCGTATATTGCACAGTTTTCACATCAGCCACACCACGCAAACGACGGATATCCGCTAACAATTGAGTCAACTGTTTAAATTCAATGTCATCAAACCCCACATACAGGCAGCCAACATGACTGTTGACTTCCACTCGACGCATGTCGATATGGTAAGGCACCAACAGATCGAGTATTTCCATCGCCATCCCGACTCGATCTTCACACCTAACTTCTAAACGCATATTTGCCTCAGTTTAGTTTCACATGACGATCTCATTTTGGTTGATCGATGCATGCGACATTGGTCATAGTGCAGCCTATGACAAGTTCTATTCATTAGAAAAATACAGTATCATGCGTGACCATTACTAGTCGAAATGGTCCCCCTATGCAGCTCGATAAAATCGACCTCAACTTACTGCGTTATTTAGATTCTTTACTTCGTGAGCAAAACGTTACTCATGCTGCCAACCAACTTGGTATCACACAACCCGCCATGAGTAATGGCTTACGCCGACTTAGGGACTTATTTCACGACCCACTTTTGGTTCGTACCAGCGATGGCATGATGCCAACCGCGTTAGCAATCCAATTGCAGCCTCGAGTACGCAGCATTTTACAGTCTGTCGATGAAGTATTGCATTTGGGACACAACTTTGACGCGGAATCCAGCGCTCGTGTTTTTCGCATTATGGCCAGTGACTATGCTGAAGCGACACTTATTCCACCGCTAATGCAAAAGCTTCAACGTGAAGCACCTAACGTCATCATGGATGTCATGAACCCAAGTGACGTAAGCTTTCATGATGTAGAGAAAGGCAAAGTAGATATTGTCATTAACCGTTTCGACACACTGCCACAATCTTTCCACCAAAAATCTGTTTGGGTGGACCGATTCTCATGCCTAGTGCCAAATGATGATCGCTTTGACGAAGTCATGAGCCTAGAAGACTATTTGGAAGCTCAGCACGTTTGGGTAAGCAAAACAGGCTTTGGCGTTGGCGTTGGCATCCAACCAGAAGAAGTTCAAAAGCTCGGCTGGGTTGATTCAACATTGGCTGAATTAGGCCATAAACGAAACATACGCTTGTTTACCCGTAGCTACAATGTCGCCATGCGTTCAACGGAACAACTCGGACTGGTAGCCACGCTACCTTCGTTAGCGACGCGCCTGATGCTTGATAGCCCTAGCGTTAAGGTTGTAGAGCCTCCTTTTGAGATCCCACCGGTCGAGCTAAAAATGCTATGGAGCCCATTACTACAACATGATCCCGGCCATATCTGGCTGCGCTCAACCATTGCAGGCTGTGCTAAGACGATCGCAGAAAACGCAGATCTTTAAGCATGCTAAGGCGCTAATTAATCTAGCGCCTTTTTTGTATCTTTACGGCACTGTATTTAAACGAAGATGAGCATCATCTTCATCAGAAATAGTGACATCCAAATCGGTGATGTGGCCATTTTTAATGCTATAACACCAGCCATGAATCGTTAATTCCTGACCGCGTTTCCAAGCATTGCGCACTATACTGGTTTGGCAAACGTTCGCAACTTGCTCGATAACATTTAGCTCGCACATGCGGTCAAAGCGTGCGCCACCATCTCGGATATCATCAACTTCCGACTTATGGATACGATAAACATCTTTAATATGACGCAGCCAGTTATCTATTAAACCGTATTCCTGAACTTCCATCGCTGCTTTAATACCACCACATCCATAATGTCCAACGACCATGATATGCTTCACTTGCAATACATCTACGGCATACTGAATAACCGATAAGCAGTTTAAATCAGTGTGAACCACAACGTTAGCGATGTTTCTGTGTACAAACACCTCCCCCGGTAACAGATCCACTATCTGATTGGCCGGCACACGACTATCAGCGCAGCCTATCCATAAATAGTCAGGCTTTTGCTGCTCTGATAATTTGTCAAAGAACTCCGGATCCTCGGCATTTACTTTTGCGGCCCAAAGGCGGTTTTTATCAAACAATGCCTCTAACTTATTTGGCATGACTCTTTCCTTGCTTTTGATACCAGCGCAACTTTATGTCCGCGGTTAAATCGATTTGCTGTAATGCCTGAGCAGCTTTGCGCCCTTCATAAGGCGCTTTATGGATATGCGGTGTCATACTGAGGAGTTGCCCAATGTCTTCTTGAGTAGACAATGAGAAACTAAAGCGATGATTCTTTTCCTGCACCAAGTCGAACCCTTCTATTCCCTCTGCAAAGGTCGCACGATACGGTTTGATCTCAGGGTACAACACCTGACGAAGCTCAATTAAGTGATCTGCCCCCGATTCAATCAAAAGCAAATAACCGGCATCATTTAACACACGATGAAACTCTTCAAAGACAGGGAAACCGAATGCACAGATAAGCCAACCAAAGCGCCCTGAGGCCACAGGCACATGAGCATTACTACCAACAATCCAGTCAATGGTTTTACTGCGTTTACTGGCATCGGTGATCGCCCATTTGGAAATATCTAAACCGACAGCCGATACGTCACGAGTAGCTGAAAGCTGCTCAGTAAGTTGACGTAGATAATGACCTTCACCACACCCCGCGTCCAAAACATCTATACTGTTCGCTGATGCAAGTGAATCAGGTAAAGAAGCAAGAACCGCTTCAATAACTGGATCATAGTAGCCGTTAGACAAAAAGGCCCTACGGGAAGCGACCATCTCTTTGCTATCGCCCGGATCTTTAGAGTGCTTTTTTTGCACGGGCAGTAGGTTAACGTAACCAGTTTTAGCGATATCAAAAGAATGCCCATGCGCACAAACCAAAGTACGATCTTGACGCTGCAAGGCAGACTGATCAAGCGGGCAGCATAAATTTTCTAGATTAGACACTCAGGCTCCGAAGTGAAGACGAAAGGACAATGATTGAATGGGCTGAATGTTAACAAAAAGTGAGGCAAAAAGGAGTTTTACGATATGACTTTAACGGGATTAAATCAGACCTTTTGATCTTTTAGGCGTTCACAACTTCCGCTTTACCAAACGCGCCTAGGTAACGCTCAAAATCATCACTACACATAGGCTTAGCAAACAAGTACCCCTGCACCTCTTGGCACTCATAATTGGTCAGCAAATTCATCTGGCTGCGGCTTTCAACGCCCTCGGCGATGACTTTAAGGTTTAAGCTTTGCGCCATCGCAATAGTGGCTTTAACAATGGCATCATCACCATCGATACCCAAATCCTTGATGAAAGAGCGATCAATCTTGAGCGCTTGGATGGGGAATTTTTTCAAGTAAGCCAGAGATGAGTAGCCTGTTCCAAAATCATCGATGGAAAGGGTCACTCCCATTTCACGGAAATCATGAAGCTTTTGAATGGTACCGTGAGCGTCTGACATCAACATGCTCTCGGTTAACTCAAGTTCAAGATATTGCGGATCTATACCAGTGTCCGCCAGAATCTGCTTCACCACTTCCACTAGATTAGGTTGCAAGAACTGACGGCCTGACAAGTTCACCGACAGATTAATGGGTGGAAGCCCTTGATCCTGCCATGACTTTAGCTGTTCACATGCACGTCGAATGACCCACTCACCCAGTGGCAGAATCAGACCACTTTCTTCTGCGATTGGAATAAACTGATCTGGCGGTATCATGCCTTTCTCAGGGTGATGCCAGCGAATCAGCGCCTCCGCGCCAACGGTTGCCTCATCCATGGAGCGTACTTTTGGCTGGTAATACAGCTCAAACTGCCCCTCTTCTATCGCTTTACGCAAACCACCACCAAGTGTTAAGTAAGCGCTAAAGCCTTCGCTCATGGACTCTTGATACACCAAATAGCCATTGTGCGCACTGGCTTTTGAACGGTACATGGCCGCATCAGCATTCTTTAGCAAGGTATCAATGTCTTCGCCATGACAAGGGTAGCATGCGACTCCGATACTGGTAGTGATCAGCATCTCCATATCCGACACAGGATAAGGCTCAGCACCTGTAGCATTGATTAATGCAGCAACGTCTTCCAACTCTTGAGTATCTTTGACATGCTCCATCACAACGACAAATTCGTCACCACCTAGACGATATAGGCAAGAGCGAGAGGGAATGGTGGTCTTTATTCTATTGGCCACCTCTTGTAGTAGCTGATCACCAACCCGGTGACCGAACGTATCATTGACGACTTTAAAGCCATCTAAGTCCAGATACATGACACCAAACTTTCGGTCACGTTTCTCAGCGGTATTTTTGGCTTTCTCAAGCTGTTGGTACAACAGATTGCGGTTGGGAAGACTGGTTAGACAATCGTAGTTCTGAAGGCGGTACAGCTTCACTTCGAAATCGCGCAGCTCTTGGATATCCTGCGCAAACATATCGATATTACCGTTTTCAGGATTAACATGTGCTTCAAGTTCAAACCAGCGAATTCCGTTGGCAGCGGAAAGTAAAATCTCTTGATGGACTGCCCCCTTACTATTGACGCGTTCAACAAAGTGTTTGGCCGCACTATGAACAGCAAAAAGTTCTCGAATATGGGCAATATTTGGAAACAATGCATGTGCCCGCTGACTCAGAAAAGACTTTTCACCAGTCGCCGTAAATGACATCAAAATAAGAGAGTTTAGGCTCTCAGGAATACTTTTGTTACCGTAGGACCGAGGCATCGCTTGAGACACCCCTGAAGGACATGGCATGGCTTCAACAGAGAAACCCAATGCATCCGTTCCTAAGGCAATCGCAGTGGCCGTACAACGATATAACACCTGCCTAACATCGCGAAGCAACCAATGAAAGCTAAGTGGTTCACCTTCGTTGGATTGGGCTAGAAAATGAGTTAAATCTGACTTTAACTCACCATCTATGTAAGTCAGTCCATCACGGCTCACACCAAGAGCGCCCGCAAAACATTGTTTTGCAGTACGGTTACTCCATGACACAGTTCCTTGTGTGATATCTATTACCCAAGCCGCTTTCTTTTGGCTTGGCACTAAGAACTCAACAATGTCAGTCATTTAATACATCAAAAACGTGAGAGACTACTAGCAGACTTGAGCGAGGCTCATTTTCTACAATAATTACCAGTCATCAGGACAAACAAAAAGCCAAAAGGTATCAGAATTAGGCGGCCTAAAAGTACTAGAACAAGAATACAAAACAGGTCGATTATCATGAACAAAGCGCTCAGATAACTCAAGTAACAGTTCGTTATTTATTTGTTTTTTATTCGGTTTATCTATATTTGGAGTGATCCAATAAGGTTTAGAAGCCTCGCTCAGAGCGCTTAGATACGGCGCAGCCAATCTTAAATCGGAAAGCCTGAGCCAACCACCTCGCCACCCTGAGTGTGCAAAAAACTCGCAAGAAGCATTCTTCATGAAATAAAAATGCCGACCATAAACCAACAAATCAGGTACGACATGATCACCACCACTTACACATCTTAACCATTCTTTACCCTCAGATACAGTAAGAATTTTTAATTGATGTTCGCGAGCATGATTTGTTTTCTTTTGTAGGCTGTCATTTTTATTGGGTCCAATCCAAGTCCCATTAGGTTCATCATTGAAACCAAGATAAAACTTTAAAGCGATCTCAAACTGATACGTTACGCCCTCACTCTCGACCAGCAAATCCACCTCGCCAAAGGTCTTACCACCAACATGAATCTGCTGATGCTCAGCCAAAATATTCAGGGTAGTAAAATGCCTGACCACAAATGAGAAAAGTTGCTCAAAATAAGTCCCTAGAAAATGAGACTTTGCGGACGCCATATGCTCTAGCAAAATTTGCGGGTTTGCCTGTAAGTCAGCAAACACATCAGACCAATCAGAGCGAAGGAATTGTGCTAAAGGTGTATCTAAGACAAAACTCTCACACTCTGATAGTAGCCATTCGACATCAGCAAGCAGCTGTTCCGCAGGGTGGCAAATCATGACTTGGAGCTACGACTTAAGAAACGGTCCAGCGCATCCGTGATCAACACAAGTTGCTTGATATGGTTTTGCTCTAGAGCACGAAAAGCCTCTTCGACCATAGGGGAAATATGACAACGACTTGGCAGTGGCTCCTGATGTTCAATCATCATTTTGAATCGTTCTATCAACACATAACGCAACCATTGCTCGAAAGTCATTGTATCAATGCAGAATGGCTGCTCTGATGCAAAGGCTTCACTAGACGGTTTGTCGATTTCCCAAACATGAGCGGACTGCATCGCCATCTGCAGCTCTAAAATTAAGTCCGCTAGTTCTGAATAGTGTTGGATCGATTGAGACAACTGATTTCTCTCCTAAAAAACGGTATGATGCAGCCATTTAAGCTACTTTGGAACGGCCATACTCGCCATGCAAAACATTGAATCTCTTAGCGACCTGTTCGATGCCGTAGGTTGCAAAGCCACATTCTACGATGTTGGACGCTATATTACTAAAATCACACCGCAACAAGTTGTGCAGTTCGATAAAAAACAACAGATTTACCCCTATAGTTTTCGTAAACAAGCCTGGCTTGCTTGTGTTCTCACACAGAGTTCCGGTGACAACAGCGCAACCAACCAAGTCATTTGGTTTTTACGCTTGCCACTAGATGAATCCGGTTGCCTCAACCTCGGAACTCGTGATCACTTTATCAAAACCATCGTTGACAAGATCATGCACAAGGGCGCAGAACAAGGCGTTCAAGAGGCTCTGGAAGATAATCCGTATGCTTTCCAACCTGATCAAGATCGCCTTGCAAGCTTTCACGCGATACTGGCAAGAGATCTAAAACAACCCGCATCAGAATACCTAGATGCCGTTCTCACGTACTTACGTAACGCAAACGCCTCATTGGGCGATGACTGGCAGGATTTAGGGATTCAAGGTTTAGCGGATTTGGCTGCCCGAAATGAAAAGGCTGGATACGAGAAAGAAGTGATTAGGGCGCTCTGTTCAGCACCTGACGACGTGCGCTTTCCTCTGTGTCATGCGCTAGAGCATCATCTACCAAGCAGTGCGGTAGTAAAAGCCGTAAGCAACGAAATGATTGGCTCAGGCGCGACACCAGCCAGTGCCTCTCACCTCATTAGAGCCATTGCGCGAAGCGACTTCCCTAACGATCTCTTTATCCCGCTTTTCACTATGCTCGGTGATATTACGGATTGCAGCGACGAGCAATTGGAATTGATTGCTGCCTTGGTTTCAAAATGTCCCCATTGGCTAACAGCCCAAGGGCAGTTGCTACGTATTATTCTAGAAAAACTGGCTCACCGAGACGATGCACAGCTTGGCTTTAAACACATCATTGCTGAGCTGACACAACAACCAGAGACACGCCAGGCATGTTGGAATATTCTGCGCTCACCTCACGCCAGTGCAGCACTTCAAAAAGCCATTGCCGATTTATTTACCCCAAGCACTCAAACATTACAATAACCCAATGTCGCTGCCATATTTAATGGCGAACGTGCTTTGGCTCAACCAATGAACGCATTTCCTTACGATGCTGTTTAAACTCTTCACTCAGCTCGTAAGTACCTTCGCGGGTATGCTTTAAGGCCCCTCGGCTTACCAAAGCCTCTAAGGTTTTTGATAACACTTTCTGGCGGCGTTTTCCTTTGACAAAGAAATACTGATCGCCAACTTGTATGAGCTCGAAACCGGTTTCCAGAAACCCAACACAAAGGTTTTGGGTTGGTGTAAGTTTTAATTTCATCGCGTCACCCTCAACCAAAAGAATAGATTGACTCAGGTAACTATAGTAAAAAAATGAAATAACTGAATGTTATTGAAGGGAAAGAGTAACCAGTTTCACCCTAGTTACCCTTTTTTGCAGTTTATTGAGCAAAGACAACCGTCTTATTACCGTGAACCAAGACACGGTCCTCAATGTGGTATCGCAGGCCACGGGACAATACCAATTTCTCTATATCTTTACCAAGGCGAACCATGTCCGTTGCCGAGTGGCTATGACGAACACGGATCACATCTTGCTCAATGATCGGACCAGCATCCAGATCAGCGGTCACGTAATGACATGTTGCACCGATCAGCTTCACCCCACGCACGGCTGCCTGATGATAAGGCTTAGCACCGATAAACGATGGTAAGAAGCTGTGGTGGATATTGATCACGCGATGACGATACTTCTCACACAGGTATTCAGGGAATATTTGCATATAACGCGCCAGCACAATGGTGTCAGCACCCGAGTCATCAATGGTCTTTTCAATAGCCTGGAAAGCTGGCATTTTGTCTTCTTTTGGGACATTAATGCAATGATAAGGAATGTTGTACCACTCAACCATTGATCGCAGCTGTTCGTGATTGGCAATGACACCAACGATATCACAGTGCAACTCGCCAGTGTGCCACCGGTGCAATAGGTCATTTAGACAGTGAGACTCTTTCGTCGCCATCAACATAACTTTAGGTTTTTCTTCACTGCTGTTAATGAACCAATCCATTTCGAACTTAGCAGCAATGTCTGCGAACTCTTTACGGAAAGTCTCAATATCAACGCTCATGGATTCAGCATCAATAACATGACGCATGAAAAACCATTTCTGCTCAGCGTCAGTGTGGTGGTTGGCTTCCACAATGGAGCCATTACGCTCATTCAAGTATTGACTAACTGCAGCGACAATACCTACTCGATCAGGACAGCTGATCACCAAACGATATGTTTTACTCATAATTTCTATTTACTTCTATGGAATCAAAATCTCAACCAAATGGTCAATTTGATTGAGATTATACTGAATTTATGGGGCAGAATTCTAACTATGATTTATGTCTCAAAATCCAACATTGGTGGATTTTTTGATTTCGTTCAAAATCAGGATCCAACGACTGACGGGTGATATTCTCCACCTCGTAGCGCTCAGTTATCTCAGCATCCAGCTCAAATCGACGGTAGTTGTTTGAGAAAATCAGCTCACCTTTAGCATGCAAGCGAGCCATGGCTAAATCGATCAAATCGACATGGTCACGCTGGATGTCTAACACACCCGCCATTTTTTTAGAGTTTGAAAAAGTCGGTGGATCCATGAAAATCAGATCGAACTCACCATCAGCCTGACGCAACCATTCGAAACAGTCTGCACGAACAACTTGGTGATCTCGCTCAGAGAACTCATTTAACTCCAAGTTACGACGCGCCCACTCCGTGTAAGTGTTCGACATATCCACACTTAACGTGCTCTTAGCGCCACCTTGTCCAGCGTGAACAGAGCCCGAAGCGGTGTAACAGAACAAGTTCAGGAATCGAACGCCGTTTGCCTTTTCTTGAATCAACTTACGTACCGGTCTGTGATCCAAGAACAGTCCGGTATCTAGGTAATCCTTAAGGTTCACGATAAAATCACAACCGTGTTCTTCGACCACCATTTCGTGTTGCTGTTGATCAACTTTCTCATATTGCTGCTTGCCAGACTGACGTAAACGTTGCTTCACCACCACGTTTGTCTCTGGAATATTCAACGCCGAAGGGATCGCTGCTACCACGTCAAACAAACGCTGCTGCGCCTTGGTTTCGTCTACGCTTTTAGGGGCTTGATACTCCTGAACATGAGCCCAATCGTTGTAGATATCAATCGCCACTGCGTATTCTGGCATGTCGGCATCGTAAACACGGTAACAAGCGATGTTTTCGCGCTCTACCCACTTACGCAGTTTCTTTTGGTTCTTTTGTAAACGGTTGACCACCATTTGCGCACCTGAGGACAACCCCACTTGCTCACGACTACCCGCTTTAATATGACTATCGCTGATTGGGAAACGGTAGGCTCGACATTCTAATCCACCGTTTAAAACGCGCGAACTTTTTTCTGGGCGGATTGGGATTTGTCGAGCAAGATTTTCACTGCTGGTAAGCAGCATCATTTCACCTTCTAAAGCATGCTCGATAGCCCAATCCCCAAGCTGGCGATACAAGGACACCAACGCCATTTCATCACCTAAACGCTCACCGTAAGGTGGGTTCACCATGACCAGTGTTGGCTGTTGTTGCCACTCAAATTCATGCTGCTGGAACGCAGACAAGCTAACAGTTACCACATTCGATAGCCCTGCTCGCTTGATGTTTTCGCGCGCCGCAGCAATCGCTTTTTGCTCGCGATCCGTACCTTGGAAGCTAACCGTTAAGTCTTGCGGCTGCAGTCGCTCATTCTTAGCAAAGTCATTCAACTGTTGCCACAGACGATGATCGTGCTGCTTCCAGCCCTTAAACCCCCAGTATTGACGGCGTAAGCCCGGGGCAATGTTCAATGAGATCAAAGCGGCTTCCACCAAAAAGGTGGCCGAACCACACATTGGGTCAACCAACTGCTGGAAGCGTGTATCTTTCCCCCAACCCGCACGCATTAGCAGACCTGCCGCTAAGTTCTCTTTCAAAGGCGCCATCGCACCCTGCTGGCGGTAGCCACGACGGTGCAAGCTTTCCCCTGTCATATCCAAACTCAACACGGCCTGATCACGCTTGATCTTTAGAGCAATGCGCAAATCTGGGTTCTGTTTTTCAACGCTTGGACGACGGCCAGTTTTGTTAGAGAAATAGTCGGCAATCGCATCTTTTGTTCTCACAGCACCAAACTGCGTATTGCGGATCGCATGGTTGGTTCCATGGCAATCGATCGCAATGGTATTGTCTGCGTGCATATGATCAGACCAGTTAATGGCTGCGACAGCTTGGTAAAGTTCATCCGCTGAGCCGACTTTGAAGGTTGCCAATGGCATCATGATACGTGTTGCTACACGAGACCATAAACACGCAAGGTACATACCGCGCAAATCCGTCAATAACTTAACCTGTGCTTCACCTAGTCGAGTCTCAGTCAGACCTAAGTCATGCAGCTCTTTTTCAAGAATATTTTCCAAGCCAATTGGGCAGGTCAATTCAAGCGCTATGTTTTGTGTCAATGAGTCACTCGTGGTGGACTCTGGGTTATGTGTCATGTTTATTACTTTTTGATGAATTTTTAAATTTCATTAGAGCAAAGTGTTTTTAGACAAACAGTCTGCCCTCTACTATTAATTAAAGTTCACTTACGTAAAAAAGAGAACTGAGAGGAACGTATTTATGAAGAAACAAAAACGAGATCTTCATCAAAGAGCGTATGTACGCGGTTATCGAGCAGGCATGGCTGGCCGTTCGAAAGCCCTTTCAGAGCAATGTCACGCGTCCGCTCGCCCTGATTGGTTAGCAGGGTGGCGCGAAGGTCGCACAGACATGTGGGATGGTCTCACCCCGGTTGATGGCACGTATAAAGCGGCCGGTTTTTCTCAGTAACTTTCTTTTGAAAAAGGCCTGTCTCTGACAGGCCTTTTTCGTTTACTTACCTAAGCGGTTTTCTCGAATAAAGGCATCTGTTGCTGTGACAGCTTCCTGTACCAACTCAGGACCTCGGTAAATGAAGCCAGAATAGATTTGTACCAGTTTCGCACCAGCTTGCAGCTTCTCAACTGCATCGGCTCCAGACAGAATCCCCCCCACGCCAATGACTGGCAATGTGTCTTTCAGGTGATCACACAATACACTCACAACATGAGTCGAGGCATCTTTGACTGGCGCACCACTTAGACCACCCGCTTCGTCGGCATGCTTATGACCTGCAACCGCCTCACGAGATAATGTGGTATTCGTTGCGATGATCGCATCGACTTGCTGCTCGACTAAAGTATCAGCCACCATTTTGATTTCATCGTCTGTCATGTCTGGCGCAATTTTAACAGCCAGAGGAACTTGGCGACCATTTTCCTCTGCGTAGCGTTTTTTCGCTTCCACAAGAGGTGAAATCAACTCAGCAAGGCTTTCACCAAACTGCAGAGAACGAAGCCCCGGCGTATTTGGTGAACTGATGTTAGCCGTAATGTAGTCAGCATAAGGAATAACTTCCTCCAAGCATGCCAAGTAATCCGCTGCGGCATCCTCAACAGAAGTCGTTAGGTTCTTACCAATATTCACGCCTAACACACCTTTATAAGCGTGTTTACGGATACGCGCCACCATGTGCTCAACACCTTTGTTATTGAACCCCATACGGTTAATAATGGCTTCGTGTTCCGGCAAACGGAACAAGCGTGGTTTCGGATTACCTGATTGCCCTTTCGGCGTCACAGTACCTACTTCTACAAAGCCAAAACCCAATGCACCGAGCGCTTCAAACGCTTCAGCATTTTTGTCTAAACCCGCGGCCAAACCAACAGCATTCGGAAAATCAATTCCCATCACATTTACAGGCGTTGCCGCCTGCTGTCGAGCATACAATGATGTCAAACCTAAACGGCTGGATGCTCCTAACATATCAAGAGACAGTTCATGAGACACTTCAGGGTCTAATTTAAACAGCAATGAGCGTGCTAAGTTATACATATAGTTAAGCCTTGGTTTAGTCGGTATGGGGGATTTATAGTATTTTGTTGATATTGACGAGCTTTCTATTCTCATCAAATTCAACTTCAAAGGCACCGTACACGCCTTTGTGTGTCACAAATCGCTGGAAAGACAGCAATGGCAGTTGAATCATCCGGCCGTCTCGACTTTTTGCCACCAAGTATTTAACAGATCCTTGATACATTTCCTTATACTTGTGAGCGGGCAAACTTACGTCGATGGTTACTTTGGCCATATTCTACCTTAACTATGTCACCTCTTAATTAACTATCACTCAAGAAGTGGTTTTATCTTGCTTACGATGCTGGTTATTATATTGTCTTGACGGAGAATTTGACAGCAGTATAAGGGCATACCAAGGTATGGAAGCAGTAATTGAACGTCTGAGAACACAGTTAAATCATACCGTAGTGGGTCAATCAACATTAGTTGATGATCTACTGATCGCATTAATAGCAAAAGGTCATGTGCTACTAGAGGGGCCACCTGGCATCGCAAAAACCACTGCAGCGAAATCTTTAGCCCAAGCCATTCAGGCCAGCTTCCAACGAATCCAGTTTACACCAGACCTTTTACCAGGGGATGTCACTGGATCGGATGTCTACCAACAGCACAGCGGTAAGTTCGAATTCACGCCTGGCCCTATCATGCATGATATTGTCTTAGCCGATGAAATTAACCGTGCACCGGCGAAAGTCCAATCAGCTTTATTGGAAGCCATGGGCGAGCGTCAAGTGACGATTGGCCAAACAACTTATCCGTTATCGAACCAGTTCTTCGTCATCGCCACTCAAAACCCTATCGAGCAAGAAGGCACCTATCCTCTACCGGAGGCGCAACTAGACCGCTTTATTATGAAGCTTTTAGTAGATTATCCTGATGCGGAAACAGAACGCCAAGTTCTTCAGTTGGTTCGCGAACAAGACAAACAGTCTGCGCCTTCATCAACTTCCTCGATCAGTTTAGATGACATAAAAGATCTCCAGCAGCAGGCACTTAATGTGTATATGGCTGACGCCGTAGAGCAATACATTATTCACCTTGTGATGGCGACTCGACAGCCTACGCAATATTTTGAAGACGACGGCCAAATGGCGGCTCTGATTGACTTTGGTGTCAGTCCACGAGCGACTCTGGCTTTAGATCGTTGTGCCAGAGCTCATGCAATCCTTGGCGGTAGAGACTACGTCACTCCGGACGATGTGCGTGCCATCGTACACAATGTCTTCAGGCACCGACTGATTCCATCGTTCCAAGCCGTTGCCCAAAACCTGTCAACTGAGCAGTTGATCAATATGATCTTGGCCAAAGTACCTGTGCTGTAGCCTATGGACACTGTACTTATTCCAACTTCACCTGAACTGACAGAAAGTGATATTCAGCTGCTAAGCGGTTATGCCAAACAACTTGGAAAAGCGCGTTCTTTACCAAAAAAAGCAGTGCGAAGCGGACAAAATCTAAGCAAAAAGAAAGGTCACGGTATCGAACTACAGGAGGTTCGACCTTATGTAGCCAGCGATGAAGTTCGTCATATGGATTGGCGTGTCACCGCTCGCACAGGCACACCACATACTCGGGTTTACACAGAAGACATGGAGCATCGCACCTGTATCATCTGCAACCTATCTAAAGACGCGTACTTTGGCACGCAAACTACCTTTATTAGCTCGCGCTTAATTCAAATTGCCGCACTGATCGGCTGGCGTCATTACCAGCTACGTAACCCTTTAGGCATGATCACAAGTATCGGTCATGACACAGAAGTGATTCTAACTGTCACAAACTGGCAGGCTTGGTCTGAGCGTCTCGCTTCGTTAACTCAGATTATTCATCGCCCATACGGCAAAGCGAGCTTTTCAATGCCAAACCAGCTTAAGCTAAAGGGCACAAACGTTCTCATTCTTAGCGATCAGCTAGAGATAGATGATATCAATCGAGCCCGATTAGCTCGTCTGGCTCAGCACAATCGCGTGCACTGGGTTTCTTTGGAAGACACTAATACCTCCTTAATTCCTGACGGTGTGTATCAATTTAACTCCCAAGATACTACGCAACAGATAAGCCAAGCCAATCGTGATATCGCACAACAGCGTTATCTTGAGCAGGAAAATCACCACCAAAAATTACTCTCTAGCATCGGTATTACTAAGCTGACATTTAGTGTTAACGACTCTCCTGTTAGCCTTGTTAAAACACTTCTCAGCATGGGGGTTGTACATTAATGCAAGCCCCCATAGAACTGCCAAATAAAGCCTATCTCCTCCCCGATGCCATTCCAAACTGGCCGCCTGCCTGGTGGTTTTGGTTAGCACTCTTTGCTCTATTTATAATCTTGGCCTTGATCGTATTTTTAGGCATTCGGCATCACCAACAACGCGCCTATCGTAGAGAAGCCATTCAGCAACTCCAAGATTGGAATGAATTGAGTGATCAAGAGCTTGCTGAGCACTGTCTATTACTGATCAGACGTTGCCTTAAAACCGAAGGACACGATACTTTAATCAGTTTACCCACAGCAAAACTACTGCCTTTTTTAGACAGTCAGATTCGTAGCCGAAAATACGTATTCCAACATTTGTCTGAAGAACTAATTGAGCTCCCTTATCGCCCAGCCGGGCAATTAAGCTTGGAAAAGAGACAAAAACTGATCGCCACCACAAAGTTTTGGATAAGGAGGCATCGTGCTTGAGCTGCAATGGCCATGGGCCTTGGTTTTATTACCGTTGCCTATTCTGATGCGATTATTTAGTAAACGCCAATACACAGGCCAAACAACCTATTGGCGCTTCAGTGAGCTGTATCAAAAAGATCGTCACAACCAGACAGGCACCCGTTCATTAAGCACTTGGTTGCTCCACTTAACATGGATCACCCTGACACTGGCACTTAGCCGTCCAACATGGCTTGGGGAGCCATCTTATATCCCTCCAACTGGTCGTGATCTTATGGTTGCCTTGGATTTATCCGGTAGCATGCAAATTTCTGATATGACCCTAAATGACCAACCTGCCGACCGTTTAAGCGCCGCTAAAGAAGTATTATCGCAATTCATCCAAGCTCGCCAAGGAGATCGGCTGGGACTGATTGTGTTTGGCAGCAAGGCTTATCTTCAAGCGCCGCTAAGCTTTGACTTGATGACCATGGATCAGTTAGTTCAAGAAACACAAATAGGCCTCGCGGGTGAGCAAACCGCAATTGGCGATGCCATTGGTCTTGGGATCAAGCGCCTACAGGATAAACCAGCGGATCAGAGAGTTTTGATCTTAATGACCGATGGTGCCAACACAGCGGGAAGAGTCAGCCCCCTTCAAGCAGCCAATTTTGCCGCCAAACAGGGTGTTACCATTCACACCATTGGCATTGGTGCAGAACAAATGGTCGTACAGGGATTTTTCGGACCTAAAGTCGTCAACCCTTCTAGCGACTTGGACGAGCCCTTGCTAACCAATATCGCAGAACTGACGGGCGGACAATATTTCCGCGCACGAAGCACCCAAGAATTAAAAACCGTCTATCAAATCCTTGAGCAACTTGAACCCACGCCTTCTGAAGAGGTATTCCAGCGCCCCAAAACAACGCTGTTTCATTGGCTGGGGATGTTGTCGTTGATTTTATTAGGGCTCAGCATCCTAAGTAGCGGGCGCTTATCTTTGCGTGATCGGAGAGCATCATGACACTTTTTGATGTGCTCCATTTTAACCGACCTATCTGGTTGCTGCTGATCCCCATCGTTTGTTTTGGCTATTTGTTATTTAGTCTACAACCCCAGTCGTCATTGCTTAAACGCAAGGTGGCGGCTCACCTGCTTCCTTTTCTGACAGAAAGAATTCCTTCCGCTAAATACATTAATTGGCTTGGTCTTTTCGCCGTCATCTGCTTTGTTATTGGCATTTCGGGCATTAGCTTTTCTAAAACCAACTCAGAGCTTTATGTTGCTCAAAACAAAACGGTCTTTATTGTTGATCAGTCGCTCTCCATGTACGCCACAGATGTTCGTCCCAACCGCTTAACGCGAAGCAAACAAATTATCAGAGACATTTTACAAGCTGATATCGAAGGCGAGATTGCTTTGATTGCATTTGCCGGGGACGCCTACACGATCAGCCCTTTCACCCAAGACAAACAAACACTGATTCACTTCCTAGTCGCACTCGATCCCTTAATCATGCCTCTCTACGGTAGCCACTTGAAATCAGGGATAGAGCAAGCACTTGAATTAGTGAGCAATGATGCCACTACACCTCGACACTTTATTATTTTGACGGACGACTTAACCAACGAGGACGAAGCTGCGCTTCAAGAGGCAAATAAACTTGGCGTTCAACTGGATGTGATCGCTGTTGGGACGCCTGAAGGTGGAACCATGCAATTGCCAGAAGGCCAAATTCTCAAACACAACGGCATAACAGCACTCGCAAAAACACCAATCACAGCCATCGAGCAGGCAACAGATGCTGCCAATGGTCGCTTCTACCAACATACACTCGATGATACTGATCTGCAGAGCCTTCTTGATACCCAATCGTCAAACTCTGCCAAACGCTCAAACCTGTCAGGACAAACATGGCAAGAGCAAGGCCATTACTTTGCCATTCCCTTAGTGCTTTGGCTATTATGGCAATTCCGACAAGGCTGGCTGTGCCTTATGCTGCTATTTATTATGTCTAGCCCGCCTTCTAGCTACGCCTCCCCATTGGAATGGTTTAAAACACCCGATCAAAAAGGCCAGCAGGCATTTGATCAAGGCCGCTGGGATGAAGCCGCTAAGCTATTTGAAGAGCCACTCTGGAAGGCCGCCAGCCAATATGCAAATCAAGATTATCCGCAAACTGTTGAAACATTGCAGAACGTCGCTACCACTGCCAGCGACTATTACAACCTAGGCAACGCATTGGCTTTGAGTAATGATTTCGAGGGTGCTAAAACGGCCTATGAAACAGCTCTTTCTTTGCGCTTGGACTTTCCAGAAGCGAAAGAAAACCTTGACTATATCAAACAGCAGCTGGAAAAAACGTCTCCTCAAGAGCAGCCTGATAATTCAAATCAGCCAAGCAAAAGTGATAACCAAACACAGCAGAGCGAACAGGATGGAGCATCCAAGAACGCCGACTCAGAAACAAACAATAGCCAGCAAAAACAAGACAACTCTCAGCAAAAACAGGATAATAGTTCGGTGACGGATACCTCTAATGAAGAGCAAAATGCCCTCCTTAACGAAAGGCAAATCGAGCAACAACAAGCGCTCGACCAATGGCTCCGTCAGATTCAAGATGATCCAGGGGACCTGATAAAACGCAAACTTTGGTACTTACATCAGGAACGTCGTCACGAAAATCGCTTTAATCAAGAAGAAGGGCAACAGCCATGGTAGCCAACCTTTACATTTTGCCAAGATATATTTTCTCAATGCTATGTATGCTCTTGGCCGTGGCCTACTCTGGTCTTTCACTTGCCGATCAAGTAACTGCTGCCCTAGACAAAAACACCGTTACTGAAAACGAAGTCGTACAACTGACGATTCGCACTGACTTCGCCAACACAGGAAACGGTCCAGATTTATCTCCTCTAAAACGTGACTTTGACATTGTCAGTCAAAGCCAGAACAGTCAGTTCAGCTTCAACCTAGGCACCAATCAAGCTCTCAATTTCTGGGTAGTGACTCTAATCCCTAAAGCAGTGGGAAACTTCCAAATTCCGCCAATCAAGGTGGGAGATCAACAATCTGAGGCCCTATACATTGAAGTCAAACCAGCCAAGCAGATGACCGACAAACTTGGCAATCCGCTGGTGATGCTAAAGTTCCAAAGCAACATCACAGAACCCTATGTGCAGCAACAGGTTCTACTGACACTAGAACTCTATACCGCTGTCACATTACAAAGCGCCAATCTGTCCACTCCGAACCATCCCAATCTTTTGATGGAACGCTTGTCTGACGATCAAATGCGCTACGAGGAAATCAACGGTACATCGTATCAAGTTCTTACTCGTGAATACGTTGCCTTCCCACAGCGTAGCGGCCCACTTGAGTTAACGAATCAAAGTGTCGAAGCCATGGTTAGCACTCAACGTGGTGCGCGCAAAGTAAACATCAAAAGTACGCCGATTTCATTGAATGTTTTGCCCATTCCGGCCTCTTATGGCAATAGCAATTGGCTACCCACCGATGCGGTTGCGGTTCGATCCGTCCTTTCTAATAGTGTCAGTAATCCGCGTATTGGGGATACTTTATTTTGGGAGATCGATATCACAGCACAAGGTGTCCTAGGGGAGCAGCTCCCCACTCTGAGCTATCCCAGCAATAGAGCTTATAAGTTATATCCTTCTTCCCCGACATATGAAACGAATAAGGGCATTAATGGTGTCACGGGGCGCGCCTCCATGCGCATAGAGGTTGTGCCTACTCAATCAGGACCATTAACACTTCCGGAAGTGCAAGTAACCTATTGGGACCCCATTGCTAGACAAGCAAAAACGGCAACAGCCAATGCCGCAGTGGTGGATGTTGCACCTCTGCCCAACAGCGGGACTTCTTCGCAACCAAACTCTTCGGCACTGCCTTCTGGAACACTAGCATCGCCACAAGATATCCCCCCACAAAGCACTTCTGTGGCACCGATCTCACTTGCTAAGGCCAAACCTAAAGCACAACCAACACCCGAAGAAAATAATGACTCGCCAGCCCCCATAGAGGTAGAGGTCACCACGCCTGATGATTCACCATCATGGGCGATCATAGTAGCTGGAACACTCATGTTAGCGGGTGGCACTGGTATTGTTGCCTGGATACTACTAAAACGACGAAACTCAGGAGCGCCAAACAGTCACAATGACGTTCCGACTCTTCAGGAGTTTGCTCCTTTGTCATCTGGTAATGAAGACGCTGCGTATGAACAACTTTTATCAGGATGTCGACGCAGCGATTTGAGCACGTTACGACTAAATTTATTAGAGTGGGCTAGACACCGCTGGGGAGACAATGCAATCCGAGGCATTGATGATATCAAACGGTTAACAGACACCCCTCACCTAACACAATTATTAATGGAAGCAGAGCTGGTCATGTATTCACCTTCAGCATCGACTCAGTGGAATGGCGATGCGCTAGCAGACGCGCTGGAAGAATACGTTACGGGCCACACCAAGCCGTCTCAAGCTAGTCAGCTTAAAACTCTGTATCCTAATTTTTAGCCTAAGGAGCTTTTACACTATGACGCAGGCACACCAAACTGGCATCACTGCTGAAGCATCCAGCGATGCGTCCTTTATTGCCCTTGATGCAGTTGCGGGTCAAGAGACAAACCTCAGAAAAGCATTAGCGGCCTTCCCTGACCTAATAGAGTCGGTTCAGAAACAATTTCCGGATACCGAGCTTCATGCCGCTATCGGCTTTTCTATACACAGCTTCGAACGCATCACGAAACACGCAGCACCTCGAGAGTTAACCCAGTTTCCGTCCCTGACTGGCCCACTGCTGAGTGTGCAAGACCAAGCGTTTGACATGATGTGGCATATCCGCTCGAACCGACGGGATGCAACCCATCAACTATCACTCGCGCTTTACAAAGCTGTTAAAAACTTTGTCACCTTAAAAGACAGCGTTGACTGCTTCAAGTATTTAGATAATCGTGACTTTACGGGATTTGTTGATGGCACTGAAAACCCTCAAGGAGAGGACCGAGCTTCGGTAGCACTGGTTGCAGACGACGAATTACAGTACCGAGGCGGCTCATACTTTAACTACATGAAATTTGTTCATGACTTAGCCAAATGGGAGCAGCAAGACCTTAAAGTACAAGAGGATACCTACGGTCGTACCAAATACGATAACGAAGAATATGCAGGCGCAGACAAATCCCCTCACGCACATACTAAACGTACGTCATTGAAGGATGCCGATGGTAAATCTATGGAGCTGCTAAGACAGAGCATGCCGTTTGGCGACCTAAATGAGCAAGGTCTTATTTTCGCAAGCTACTCGAAAACCCCTATCATTTTTGACCTAATGCTTAAGAGCATGATCGAAGGGGATGAAGAGGGCCGTGTAGACCATTTAATGAAGTACACCTCCGCGACACATGGCAGTGCCTTCTTTATGCCTCCAATTAGTTTTTTCAAAGGGCTGGACGCTTAACAAACACCTAGCAAGTTAGGCCTCTTCGGAAGATACAAAAAGACCACGCAATGCGTGGTCTTTTTTCGTAACGCTAGATTCTAATTACGAACAATTTCAGCGGAATTCTTCAATAGATTCTGCTGCGCACGTAACGTCATAGACGCCAAAGTCTGAGATAAGTAGTTTTCATAAATATCTCTTTGCGCATCATCGACTGTTTGGTCACCTAGGCTAACTTCCGTTAAACGAATCGCAACCACATCGCCATTTGCCGCGGTCTCAACTCCAGCCGAGGCTTTGCCATCAGTTGGGTGAGGCAAACCGAAAGCTAAGCTAGTCACTTCGTCTTGACCACGCTCAGCACTGCTAACAGCAGTCCAATCACCAGCCCCTGTTTCCAGTGCTTGCTCAGCTAATTGATTTAATTCCTCAAGCGCTTTCTCTTGAACGACAATAGAAGTAATAGCGTCTTTCGCTTCTTCAAACGTTTGCTTTGCTTCGGCTTTGTGATCATTCTTATGAATCACCACAACCTGCTCATCGCTAAGCTCGATTAAATCACTGTTATGACCATCTTCCAAAACCGTAGGGCTGTAAGCCGCTGCAATAACCGCCGGCGCAGAGGTAATATCATCCGTACCACCATCACGACCAAAGTAATCCGATGTCAGTACAGCAAGACCGTATTCTTTAGCAATTGCAGACAAGTCGTCGCTCGCATAAGCCAGATCTGTAATCGTTTCATGGGCACCAAGCAAAGTATCTTTCGCTTTTTCTGCAACTAGATCAGACATTAACTCATCACGCATATCCGCTAAAGAAGGTGCTTCTGTCTCGCTAACACTCTTAAGCTCAACTAAGTGGTAACCGAACTCAGTTTTTACTTCTTCAACAGTACCTGGCTCCATAGCAAACAGAGTGTTTTCAAATGGCTCAACCATAATGCCGCGTGAAACAAAGCCTAAATCACCGCCAGATTCTTTTGAACCTAGGTCATCAGAGTACTCTGCCGCCAAATCCGCAAAGGAAGCGCCATCATCAAGCTTAGCTTTGATCTCTGCAATGCGCGCCTTAGCTTCATCATCAGAACGAGACGAAGTATCCACTAAGATATGTGCGGCTTCACGCTCTTCACCTTGGAAACTCGCAACACGCGCTTGATAAGCGTCATTCAACTCTGCATCAGACACCTCAACTTGACCCTGAAGATCAGCCGCTGACACAACAACATAATCAATCTTTACTTGCTCCGGCGTCACAAAGCTCGCTTGGTGCTCATCGTAGTAAGCTTGTAGCGCATCATCCTCTACCGTTACCTGTTCGGTTTGGTCTGCTAGAGAGTAGCGAATGAAGTCATAACTACGCTTCTGATTTTGTAGGGCAACGATGTTCTCTACCTGACTAGGTAGCACAAACTCAGAGCCAGCCAAAGCGTTTCGAGTTTGCTGAATCAACACATCCTGTTTAATACGCTCTTTAAATGCTAACGGTGTAAAACCAAGTGAGCGAATAAAGTTTAAATACTTATTCTGATCAAACTGACCATCGGTTTGAAATTGCTCTGCTTGCAATAGGTACGCATCAACTTGAGCATCTGACACACCTAGATTTAGCTGTTCAGCTTGGTTCATCATGACAGTACGTTGGATCAACTCATCCAATGCACGTCGCTGCAAGGCATTTTCCTCTAACATTGCAGGATCAATTTGGCCGCCCATCATTGAAATTAGCTGACGACGTTGCGTCTCAGCGGACTGCAACAATTGCGTTCGAGAAATTTCTTTACCATCTACTTCTGCAACGGTATCTGTTGAAGTAAAGCTTTGTACCAATGCTTCAACACCGAATAGAGCAAAAGTCACAATTACTACACCAATGATGACCTTAACAATAATGCCTTGTGACTTATCTCTGATATCCTGGAGCATCTCGCCTCAACCTTAAAACTATTATCTGTAAAACAAAAAAGGTGCATTCCGCTGGGAACACACCTCTTTGCTCTAATGGCGGAACGGACGGGACTCGAACCCGCGACCCCCTGCGTGACAGGCAGGTATTCTAACCAACTGAACTACCGCTCCAAATTCATTAGTTCACCGCGTCTTTAAGGCCTTTACCCGCTTTAAAGCTAGGCACCTTAGCAGCACTGATCTGGATTTCTTCGCCAGTTTGAGGATTACGACCAGTACGTGCCGCACGCTCTTTTACTGAAAAAGTACCAAAACCAACTAAAGTTACTTGGTCGCCTTTTGCTAGTGCTTCTTCGATCGCAGTCAACGTAGCATCCAACGCATTACTTGCAGCAGCTTTAGACAAGTCTGCGGACGTCGCAATAGCATCAATCAATTCTGATTTATTCACGTTCTACCCCTTCAGTATTATCGTGGTTCCTTAGATTTTTAATTCGACCAAAAGTAGCGGTCGGATCAAGATGAGCATTTATACAAGGCTATCTTAGGCCCTGTCAACACAGGGTTTGGCCTAATGATGACTCACAGATTCTTGTTCATCAACAGTTTTTTCCTTTCCTGACACAGTTTCTTCACTTTTTGGTGATGGAACGTACTCTAATGCCACATCTAGCACCTCATCAATCCATTTAACCGGCACAATTTCTAGGTCCGCTTTAATGTTGTCAGGTATTTCTTTCAGATCTCGAGTATTTTCCTGAGGAATTAATACCGTTTTAATACCACCACGGTGAGCAGCTAGAAGCTTCTCTTTGAGGCCACCTATAGGCAACACCTCACCACGCAGCGTAATCTCGCCTGTCATGGCCACAGAGGCCTTCACAGGCACCTTAGCAAGCACAGATACGATGGCAGTACACATTGCAATACCAGCGCTTGGACCATCTTTTGGCGTAGCCCCTTCAGGCACGTGTAAATGCAGGTCCACTTTTTCATGGAAATCGTCATCAATTCCTAGACCGACTGCACGGCTTCGAACAACCGTTAAAGCCGCTTGAATCGACTCTTGCATGACGTCACCTAGAGAGCCCGTTTTCACATGACGACCCTTACCTGGCACACCTGCGGCCTCAATGGTGAGTAATTCACCACCCACAGATGTCCAAGCCAAACCTGTAACTTGGCCAATCTGATTATTTTCTTCCGCCTTACCGTAACTAAATTTGCGAACTCCGCAGTACTCTTCCAAGTTCTCAGATGCTACTTTTACGGCATCTTTACTCTTCTTAAGAGCTTGCTCCTTCACCACACGACGGCATACTTTGCTGATCTCGCGCTCAAGCCCACGCACACCAGCCTCTTTTGTGTAGTAACGCACAACATCCATCAGCGCCTCATCAGAGACTTCAATTTCAGACTCTTTCAGGCCACTCTGCTTCATTTGCTTTGGCAGCAAATAACGCTTAGCAATATTAAGCTTTTCGTCTTCTGTGTAACCTGGAATACGAATAATTTCCATACGGTCCAGTAAAGGCCCAGGGATATTCATACTGTTAGACGTACAAATAAACATTACGTCCGAAAGGTCATAATCCACTTCTAAATAGTGATCGCTGAAGGTATGATTTTGCTCTGGATCCAACACCTCAAGCAAGGCTGATGCTGGGTCGCCACGTTGATCCATACCCATTTTGTCGATTTCATCTAACAAGAAAAGCGGGTTCTTAACTTTTACTTTTGCAAGCTTTTGAAGCAACTTGCCCGGCATTGAACCTATGTAAGTTCGGCGATGACCTCGAATCTCAGATTCATCACGCACACCACCTAACGCCATACGGACATATTTACGGTTTACCGCACGAGCAATCGATTGGCCAAGGGATGTTTTACCAACACCTGGAGGCCCTACCAAACACAAAACAGGACCCTTCACCTTTTTCACACGCTGCTGTACAGCAAGGAACTCTAAGATTCGATCTTTTACGTCCTGAAGGCCATAGTGATCCTCATTCAGAACCTTCTCGGCGTACACCAAGTCGTTACGAACCTTAGAACGCTTCGCCCATGGCAAAGACACTAACCAATCAATGTAACCGCGCACCACCGTGGCTTCAGCGGACATAGGAGACATCATTTTGAGCTTCTTCAGCTCACCTTCAGCTTTCTCTGTCGCCTCAGGAGACATTTTCGCTTCAGTAATTTTTTCTTGCAGCAAATCCAACTCATTGCTGCCTTCATCCATATCACCCAGCTCTTTCTGAATCGCCTTCATTTGCTCATTCAGATAGTACTCACGCTGGCTTTTCTCCATTTGTTTTTTGACACGACTACGGATGTTCTTCTCAAGGTGAGCAATATCAAGCTCCCCATCCATAAGCCCCATCAGATGCTCACCACGTTCAACTAGAGAGCTCAACTCCAATGCACGCTGCTTATCTTCAAGTTTCAGACTCATATGACCGGCAATAGAGTCGATCAATTTAGATAAATCATCTATGGACTTAAGAGACGTTACCACTTCACTTGGAATACGCTTACTACCAGCAACATACTCATCCAGCTGCTTAATCAATGCATTGCGGATTGCTGGGTATTCTGACTCATCGTCTTCGGCTTCAGGCACTTCTTCAATCGTCGCCGAAACCCACTCATCACCTTCCTCAAGATCTTGCAATGAAGCGCGGTACTGACCTTCCACTAACACCTTAACCGTGCCATCAGGAAGACGTAGCAATTGAATAACTTTGGCAACGGTACCAATAGTGTACAAATCGTCACGTTTTGGGTCATCTTTTGAAGCATCTTGTTGGGCAACAAGAAAAACCAGCTTGTCGCCATCCATTGCAGACTCTAGCGCTGCAATAGATTTTTTACGACCAACAAATAGCGGCAACACCATATGCGGATACACGACAACATCGCGCAAAGGCAGCATAGGTAAAAATTTAGAATCTGATTCGGACATAATTTCTTCCAACTGAACATCAATGAACTTAGCATTGACGTGTGACTTAACTGATATAAATAAGAGATAGGGTCAACGAGCTGAAATTGCAAGCGCAATAAAGAAGGGAATTAAAAGAAAAACAAAAGTTTAGGGGAGAATTTCGCTTGGGCTGGACAGCCCAAGCGAAGAACGGATGAAATCTAACCGTTTGAAGCGTCTTTCTGCTCGCTCTCTAATACCATTAGAGGTGCAGAGTCACCACGAATAGATGATCCATCCATTACCACTTTCGCAACATCAGTACGATTAGGCAATTCATACATGCATTCCAGCAACGAAGACTCTAAAATGCTACGCAGACCACGAGCTCCAGTTTTACGCTCTAAGGCTAAATGAGCCGCTTCGCGCAAAGACTCTTCAGTGAATTCAAGCTCAACACCTTCTAGCTCAAACAAATGCTGGTACTGCTTAGTCAAAGCGTTCTTAGGCTGACTCAAAATCGTCATCAAGGCTTCTTCGTCCAACTCTGAAAGTGTTGCCACAACAGGCAAACGACCAACAAATTCCGGAATCAAACCAAATTTCACTAAGTCTTCTGTTTCAACATCATGAATAGACTCAGAGAAAGAACGATTTTCTTCTTTGCTCTTAACCGTTGCCTTAAAGCCAATACTACTTTTCTCAGTACGATCACTAATCACACGTTCAAGGCCAGCAAAGGCACCACCACAGATAAACAGAATGTTCGAAGTGTCCACTTGAACAAACTCTTGTTGAGGGTGCTTACGTCCACCTTGCGGAGGAACAGATGCAACAGTACCTTCGATCAGTTTCAACAGCGCTTGCTGCACACCCTCACCAGATACGTCACGAGTGATGGACGGGTTATCAGATTTACGAGAAATCTTATCGATTTCATCAATATAAACGATACCTCGCTGCGCCTTATCGACGTCGTAATCACAGTTCTGCAACAGTTTCTGTATGATGTTCTCGACGTCTTCACCAACATAACCCGCTTCAGTCAATGTTGTTGCATCGGCAATTGTGAATGGCACATCCAAAACACGAGCAAGAGTCTGTGCCAACAGCGTTTTACCGCTACCAGTTGGACCAATCAAAAGAATATTACTCTTGCCAAGCTCAATATCTTTGTTTGCCAAACCTTGGTGACGCAAACGCTTGTAATGGTTATAAACCGCAACCGCCAAGACCTTTTTAGCTCGATCTTGTCCAATTACATAATCATCTAACGCTGCAGCAAGTTTTGAAGGTGTCGGCAATTCATCTTTCGCTTCCGTTTCACCTTCACCCTGCATCAATTCTTGCGTAATGATGTTGTTGCAAAGGTCAACACATTCATTACAGATATATACCGAAGGGCCAGCAATTAGCTTCTTAACCTCATCCTGACTCTTTCCACAGAAAGAGCAGTACAGCAAGCGATCAGAATGCTCACCTCGGCTGTATTTATCATCAGACATTAAAGTCCACCCTTTTTTATACTTCGCGTTTTTCTAAAATATCGTCAATCAAACCGTATTCTTTAGCCGACTGCGGACTCATAAAGTTATCACGATCTGTATCTTGCGCAACTTTCTCAATTGGCTGACCTGAGTGATGGGCAATGATTTCATTCAAACGATGCTTGATACCTAGAATTTCGCGAGTGTGAATTTCGATATCAGAAGCCTGACCTTGGTAACCACCTAAAGGCTGGTGAATCATGACACGAGAGTTAGGCAAACAGTAACGCTTACCTTCCGCTCCAGCAGTTAGCAACAACGCCCCCATGCTGGCAGCTTGGCCGATACACATAGTGCTCACATCAGGCTTAATAAACTGCATGGTATCATAAATTGACATGCCTGCTGTCACAGAACCGCCAGGAGAGTTGATGTACAAATGGATATCCTTATCAGGGTTCTCTGATTCTAAGAATAATAACTGCGCAACAACAAGGTTGGCCATGTGATCTTCTACCTGTCCCACTAAGAAGATGACACGCTCTTTCAGCAAACGAGAGTAAATATCAAAAGAACGTTCGCCACGAGCGGTCTGCTCAATAACCATTGGGACTAGGCCATTACTTGTAATCGCGACTGGACCAGTTGTAGGGGTCATTAAATTCATATTCTATTCCTTAAAACGAAAAGGCCGGTATAGCTTACGCTATACCGGCCTATTAGAATTATAAGCTATGCTTATGCTTCTTCAGTCTCTTCTGCCTCGGCAGCTTGAGCTTCTGGCTTGATAGCGTCTTCGTAACTTAGAGCTACTTCAGTAATTTGTGCGCTTTCTAGCAGTTTATCAACAACTTGCTCTTCAAGTACAGCAGATTGAACTTGAGCTAGTTGCTCTTTGTTGTTTAAGTAGAATTCAACTACTTGCTGTGGCTCTTGGTAAGCTTGCGCCATATCTTCCAAGAATGCACGCACACGATCATCTTCTACTTTAAGTTCGTTCTTCTGGATCACTTCAGAGATCAAAAGACCGATCTTCGCGCGCTTAGTCGCTTCTTCGCTGAACAGCTCAGCTGGAAGTTGAGACGGATCAAAACCTTCCATGTTGCCGAATTGACGTGCAGCTTGCTGACGTAGACCATTTACTTCTTGCTCTACCAAAGATGCAGGAACATCTACTGGGTTAAGTGCTAGAAGTTGATCGAATAGAGAGTTTTTAAGCTTCGCTTTTACTGCTTGGCTTAGTTCGCGCTCCATGTTTTTCTGAACTTCAGCACGTAGGCTTGCTAGGTCAGCAGTCTCTAGACCGAACTTAGAAGCAAACTCGTCATTTAGCTCAGGAAGTACTTGTTCAGCAACTTCATGGGCAGTAATTTTGAATGATGCTTCTTTACCAGCTAGGTGCTCAGCTTGGTAGCTTTCTGGGAACGTTACAGTGATTGTACGCTCTTCGCCAGCTTTGATACCTACGATACCTTCTTCGAAGCCAGGGATCATTGAGTTAGAACCTAGAACCAGTTTGTGGCCTTGTGCTGCGCCACCTTCAAATGCTTCCTCACCTAAGAAACCTTCGAAGTCGATAGTTACTTGATCGCCGTCTTTCGCTTCACGCTCAACTGCAGACCACTCAGCATTTTGCTTACGTAGTGTTTCAAGCATGGTATCAACGTCTGCTTCTGTTACATCAGCAACAACGCGATTTACTTCAATTTTAGAAGCGTCTGCAAGTTCAATCGTTGGGTAAACTTCAACTTTTGCAACGAACTCAAGATCAGCGCCTTCAGCGATGTTCTTAGGCTCGATAGCAGGCATACCAGCTGGGTTGATAGATTCAGCTTGGATTGCCTCAACGTAAGCGTCACGCATAACTTGCTCAAGCGCTTCCATACGGATGCTTTGACCGAAACGCTTTTTAACAACGCTAACTGGCACTTTACCTTTACGGAAACCATCGATACGTACTGTCTTAGCTGTTTTAGCTACTTCAGCGTTAACTTTATCATCAATACGTGCAGCAGGAACGCTAATAGTAAGAACGCGTTCGATTGGAGACGTTGTCTCTACAGAAACTTGCATAAAACTTCCTCTTGGGAACGTGCTTTATTTGTTGACGCCGCCGCGAAGAATCACGACTTAACTTATAGCTCAGTCAACAAGACCAAAAATTTTATTAACGTAATGTAATGGCACGCCTGGAGGGATTCGAACCCCCGACCATCCCCTTAGAAGGGGGATGCTCTATCCAACTGAGCTACAGGCGCAGATACTACATCACAAATAGTGACGCGCTATTATATGGAAGGAATATCAATCGTCAACTCAAAGACATAAAAAAGCCCAGCAAAGCTGGGCTAAAAGATAATATATGACTTTTCGTCACCAAGGAACCGAGAATATATCTTAGCTATACCCTAGTCACTCAACAGTACAAATATCACAAAAGGAACGAGTGCAATATTAGTCCCCTGTATACCGTTTTGCAACCAAAATGGATCACTTTTATTCCCCTTGCACTATAGATGTGCACTTACCATATTATTTACACATTAGATTGATACTGCTTTTCTCGCTACAATCCTCTAAAGCTGTTTGAGGTAACAAGAATGGAAACGAAAGCTGTTAAAAATGCCGCATTACAAAGCTATCAGCTATTAAGATTGGTTTGGAACAGAGCGCTGCGCTACCAGGTATCTCTTAGAGCCGCACACTTAACCTTAGCAACGTTACTTGCCGCAGTCCCGATTATTACCATTGTATTTGGCATACTACGCCTTACGCCTGCGATGGTTGCCATGCAAGATTCTCTCGTAGCGTATGTGGAAGCACATCTTGCCCCTGGTAGTAGCAGCACCGTCATCCCCTATTTATTATCGTTTTCAGAACAAACCAAAAACCTACCTGCCGCAGGCATTGCCACATTGATACTGACAGCCCTTCTACTTCTCAATAGCTTTGAAGGATCAGTACAAGCCATTTGGCAAATTAAGCAACGAAGAAAAATCCGTGAAAGACTGCTTACCTATTGGGCTATTTTAACGCTCGGCCCCATCATGCTCGCAGTAGTGATGAGCTTATATGGCACGCTACTTTCCTATCAGCTAACAGGAAATTACATACCTAATGTGCTGGAAGGACTGTTTGAGCTCAGTAGTTACGTGGTTTACTTTCTTCTGCTCTTTACGATTAACTTTTTAACGCCTAACAACGAGGTAAAAGTGAAATTAACTGCGATTTCAGCAATGCTTGGTGCGATCGCAATTGTTTTACTGAACTCTGTGTTTGCCAATTTCGCACAATTTTTTGCCAGCTATCAGATTGTTTACGGAGCCTTCGCCGCACTTCCTATTTTTCTAATTTGGCTGCAAGTTAGCTGGCTAATCATATTGCTAACCGTCAGTCTTAACGCAACTTTGCATAAACTGGATCGCTATAAAGAGCATTCTAAGTTAGAATGATCGGTCAAACTTTCCTATTACCTAAATATACCTATGCATAATATCGACGAACTGAATTCCATTATGAACGAGGCGGATTGCCTAATTTCTGAGGCTGAACTGAATGACGCCCTAGATAAAATGGCAAAACAAATCACCGACGACCTAGCAGACAAACTTCCTCTGGTTATCTGCGTCATGAATGGCGGTTTATTACCAACAGGCGCACTTATGCAGCGTTTGCAATTTCCACTTGAGCTAGATTACGTTCATGCTAGTCGCTACGGCATGGAGACAACTGGCAGCACTCTAAACTGGACTCGCTATCCGCAAGCAGACTTTAAGGGTCGCGATGTGCTCATCGTTGATGATATTTTTGATCAAGGACACACCTTAGAAGCTATCATCAAATGGTTTGAAGAAAACGGCGCGCAAAATGTTTACTCTGCAACGGTCGTTAACAAGCTACACAACCGTAAAGTTGATATGCGCCCAGACTACAATGGTCTAGACGTAGAAGACCGATTTTTATTTGGCTACGGCATGGACTACCAAGGCTACTTCCGCAACTTACAAGGCATATACGCAGTAAAGGGTAAATAAGAGACTCGAAGGCGTATCAAGAAGCATAAAAAAAGGCGCATAGCGCCTTTTTTTATGAGTTTAACTCGGCGTTAGAATACTCGGTTAAAGCCGTTCAATGCCGCAACACGATAAGCTTCAGCCATCGTTGGGTAGTTAAACGTAGTATTTAAGAAATACTTCAAGGTATTCAATTTACCTGGCTGCTTCATGATTGCTTGACCGATGTGAACGATCTCAGAAGCTTGGTCACCGAAACAGTGAATACCAAGGATCTCAAGCGTTTCTCGGTGGAACAGTAGCTTCAGCATACCCACTGCTTCACCAGTAATCTGAGCTCGAGCCGTATTCTTAAAGAATGCGCGCCCAACTTCATAAGGCACTTTTTCAGCCGTCAGTTCCGCCTCAGTTTTACCTACTGATGAGATTTCAGGGATCGTGTAGATGCCTGTTGGAACTTCTGAAATGAAGTGCCCACCTTCAAGACCCAACATGTTAGCCGCTACCGAACGACCTTGGTCATAGGCAGCACTCGCTAAGCTTGGCCAACCAATCACATCTCCGGCCGCGTAGACATTCTCAACTGCCGTTTGATACGTATCATTAACGGCCAGCTGACCACGGGAGTTCGTCTCAAGACCAATATTTTCAAGACCAAGGCTCTCTGTATTGCCTGAGCGACCATTACAGAACAACAAGGCATCAGCACGGATTTTCTTACCAGATGCCATCGTCATCACAACATCACGATCAGAACCTTCAACTTTCTCAAACGTCTCGTTATGGCGAATTAAAATACCACCATCACGTAAGTGATAACTTAATGCATCTGTGATTTCATCATCCAAGAAACTCAATAGTTTCTTACCTGGGTTAATCAACTCAACTCTTACACCTAGACCGCAGAAGATCGAAGCATACTCACAACCGATAACGCCTGCACCGTAAATGATCAAAGAACGCGGTGTATGACTAAGCGTTAAAATACTGTCAGAGCAGTAAATACGAGGATTCGTGAAGTCAATATTCGCAGGATGATATGGTCGCGAGCCAGTCGCGATCACAACTTTCTCAGCCACTAGCTCTTCAGGGCCTTTCTCGTAAGTATTTACTTCAATAGTGTGTGCGTCTTTAAAGCGACCACGACCAAAAAAAACATCGATACGGTTTCGAGCGTAGTATTCAGTACGACCCAGCACCTGCTTATCGATAACTTTGTTTGCATGCTCAAGCACTTTCGGAAAAGAGAACCAACGTGGCTCACCGATGTCTCGGAACATAGGATTGGTATTAAAAGCAATAATTTCTTTAACCGCATGGCGCAGCGCTTTCGACGGAATGGTACCCAGATGAGTACAACTACCGCCAACTCGCGGACTAGCTTCAATGACAGCAACTCGCTTACCCGCTTTAGCTGCATTCATTGCAGCCCCCTCCCCAGCGGGACCGGTACCTAGTACCACGACATCATAATGTCTAGTCGTCATAAGATTTTACTACCTCATCTATTTCGTTGCGTCATAAAACTGCTCATCAGAGACCTTGGCTAGTCGTGCTTTCTTAGTTTCCTTTTCGCACTTCCCTTTATCACCGCCACAAATATCACAAGCCACCTCCATGCCCAGAGCACTCATGCCGCCACAAGAACCTGAAATTGGCTTACGTCCCATCAGAACTCCCACTGCCATGGCCGCTACCAAAGCAATCATCAATACAAAAGCTAACACAATCGTAGTCATATTTATCTACCTCAATGCAATTTAGTTTGAAAGGTAAGACTTAAAGGCGTCGGAGTACTGCTCAGCAAAGCCAAAATCTTCTTTCACTAACATGTACGCCGCAATACTGTTGTCCTGAGCGAATTTCAATCCTGCTTCAGGGCCTAACACCGTTATCGCTGTTGCCAAGCCATCCGCGCGGGTCGCATTTGAGTCAATTACCGTTACAGATACCAATCTATGCGTAATCGGCTTACCCGTTGTTGGATCAATGGTGTGTGAATAGCGCACACCATTCTTTTCAAAATAGTTTCGATAGTCACCAGAAGTCGCAATCGCAATATCGTTTGCTTCGATAACACGTTGAGCAACATTATGACCACCAGCAGGGCTTTCCACCCCTACCAGCCAAGCACTACCGTCAAGCTTAGTACCAGAAACAGACAATTCACCACCTACCTCAACAAGGTAGTTTTGAATTCCTGCTTTTCTGAGCACTCGTGCCACTTCATCGACACCATACCCCTTGGCAATAGAAGACAGATCGACATAAACATTACGAGCCTTGGTTAATTCATTGCCTTCCAAGCGCACATAGTGATAACCAACTCGCTCTTTAGCTTCTGCGATATCAGTATCTGTTGGGACTTTGTCTTCATGTTTACCAGGACCAAAACCCCATAAGTTAACCAATGGTCCAACAGTAACATCGTATTTCCCAGCGCTTAATTCACTGATTTTCAGCGCTTCACCCACCACATACGCCATGCCATCAGACACCGTAGCGGTTGAGCCAGCGGGCTGTTTGTTAAACAATGACAACTCAGAGCCTGGATCATACGTAGACATCAGTTTGTTCACATGAACCAAAGCATCATCAACCAATGCCTTTAGATCCTCTCGAGAAGGAGCATCAGCTGTCGTGATATATTTAATGGTATACGTTGTTCCCATCGTTGGACCTGAAAAGCTTTCCAACTCTGGAGAAAAAGAAACTGCTTTAAAAAGAATGGTGGCAAGAACAACGGCCATTAAAGCCAGTAGAAATTTGTTTTTCATAGAGACCTAATGTCCTAACAGGGAAAGAAAAACAAAGACCCACCAGTTAAGGTGGGTCTGTGTTTTACTCAGTGCTAGCCACCAAAGTCATCAAGAAGAATATTTTCCTTCTCAACGCCTAAGTCTTCTAGCATCTTGATAACAGACGCGTTCATCATTGGAGGTCCACACATGTAGAACTCACAATCTTCTGGCGCTGGGTGATCTTTCAGATAGTTTTCATACAACACGTTGTGAATGAAACCAGTCTTACCTTCCCAGTTATCTTCTGGTTGTGGATCAGATAGAGCTAGGTGCCACACGAAGTTATCGTTCTCTTCTTGTAGCATGTCGTACTCTTCTGTGTAGAAAGCTTCACGCAAACTACGCGCACCGTACCAGAAAGACATCTTACGCTTAGAGTTCAGACGTTTAAGCTGGTCGAAAATGTGCGAACGCATAGGCGCCATACCCGCACCACCACCGATGAATACCATCTCAGCATCCGTATCCTTAGCGAAGAACTCACCAAACGGACCGTATACCTTAATTTTATCACCTGGCTTCAAGCTGAATACGTAAGAAGACATTTGACCTGGTGGCACATCGTCTTTACCTGGTGGCGGTGAAGCGATACGAATGTTGAACTTAACAACACCTTTCTCTTCAGGGTAGTTCGCCATTGAGTAAGCACGAATAATGGTCTCATCAACCTTAGAAACAAATTTCCATAGGTTAAAGTGGTCCCAATCACCACGGTACTCTTCTTGAATATCAAAGTCTTTGTAGTTAACCGTATGCGGTGGCGCTTCAAGCTGCACATAACCACCAGCACGGAAGTCTACGTTTTCACCTTCCGGTAGACGCAACGTCAACTCTTTAATGAAGGTCGCAACGTTCGGGTTAGACTCAACAGTACATTCCCAAGCTTTTACGCCGAATACTTCTTCAGGCACTTCAACGTCCATATCTTGCTTAACAGCAACCTGACATGAAAGACGGTAACCTTCTTTTTCTTCACGGCGTGTAAAGTGTGACTGCTCAGTAGATAGCATTGAGCCACCACCCGATGTCACTTTACATTTACACTGAGCACAAGTACCACCACCGCCACATGCAGACGATAGGAAAATACCACTATTCGCTAGGGTTTGTAGAAGCTTACCACCGGCTGGTGCTGTCACTTCCTTTTCCCCATTAATTCGGATTGTCACGTCACCACTGCTAACTAAGCGAGCACGGGCGAACAAAATGATCGCCACTAGCGCTAGTACGATAGCGGTAAACATCACAACACCTAGAATGATTTCTAAGTTCATGCTAGTTAAACCTTATTCTTGGTTGTCCCAACAGTGCAGCGATTAAAGCTGCACACCAGAAAATGACATGAAGCCCAAGCTCATCAAACCTACAGTGATGAACGTGATACCCAAACCACGAAGACCCGCAGGCACGTCAGAGTATTTTAGCTTCTCACGGATACCAGCCAGAGCTGCAATCGCCAGCGCCCAACCAATACCAGCACCAACACCGTAAACCAAACTTTCAGAGAAGTTGTAGTCACGCTCTACCATGAATAGAGAGGCACCCATGATGGCACAGTTTACAGTGATCAATGGAAGGAACACGCCCAATGCGTTGTACAACGCAGGCATGTACTTATCCAATGTCATTTCCAAAATTTGTACGATCGCTGCAATAACACCGATGTAACTTAATAGACCCAAGAAACTAAGGTCAACGTTTGGCAGACCAGCCCAATCCAATGCACCTTCAGCTAGAAGGTTTTGGTAAAGCAAGTTGTTCACAGGAACCGTTACCGCCAATACGATAACTACTGCAATACCAAGGCCGATCGCAGTCTCAACTTTCTTAGATAGTGCCAGGAATGTACACATACCCAAGAAGAAAGCCAGCGCCATGTTTTCTACGAAAACCGCCTTAATAAAAAGACTAATTAGGTGTTCCATTTATAGGGCCTCCTGAGAACGCGAGTTTTTCGCAATCTTAAACTCTGGCTCTTCAACCTGTTCTTTCTTGTATGCACGAAGCGCCCAGATAACTAGACCGATTACGAAGAAAGCACTTGGTGGAAGAAGCATCAAACCGTTTGGCTGGTACCAACCGCCGTTTTGAACTGTTTCGAAAACAGGCACACCAAACAATTTACCGGCACCCAGAAGCTCACGGAAGAAACCTACAATGATCAGCATTGCACTGTAACCCAGACCGTTACCGATACCGTCAAGGAAACTCATTGCTGGACCATTTTTCATCGCGTACGCTTCAGCACGACCCATTACGATACAGTTCGTAATGATTAGACCAACGAATACCGAAAGCTGCTTACTGATTTCGAAAGCAAATGCTTTTAGCACTTGGTCTACCACAATTACCAACGAAGCAATGATAATCATCTGTACGATGATACGAATGCTGTTAGGAATGTGTGAGCGGATCACCGCGATAAACAAGTTAGAAAATGCTGTTACAAGCGTCAGTGCGATGGACATAACCAAACTAACACTTAAGCTACTTGTAACCGCTAACGCAGAACAGATACCAAGGATCTGAAGCGCGATCGGGTTATTTGAAAGAATCGGTCCAAAGAGGACTTTTTTCACATCAGACATGCTTACACTCCCTCACTACGCAGCTTGGCAAGGAAAGGACCGAAGCCATCTTCACCCAACCAGTATTGAACTAGGTTTGTTACACCACGGCTTGTCAACGTTGCACCAGAAAGACCATCTACTTTATGAGACGCTTGTGGATCATTAGGATCAACAGCACCTTTCGCTAGGGCAATCACAGCATCGCCTTGCTCATTGTAAACTTCTTTGCCTTCCCACAATGCTTTCCATGCTGGGTTATCTACTTCACCACCTAGTCCAGGTGTCTCAGCTTGCTGGTAGAAACCAAAACCAACCACTGTAGAGAAATCACCTTCAAGCGCCATGAAGCCGTACATTGTTGACCATAGGCCGTAACCATGAACCGGCAAGATGATACGTGCATCAGCGTTTTCGTCTTTCACAACATAAACTGTTGCGAAGTTAGCACGACGCTTGATACTTGCAGGATCCTGGTCACCGCTCAAAGAAACAGACAGCGCAGGGTCTTTAGCGGCAGCTTGTTGGTTGTAAGCATCAACCGTCACACCTGCTTGCGCAAGTTCTTCTTCTGTTGCGAAACGACCTTCAGATACATTTACTAGACGCTTTTCAACGTTAGCAAACACCTCGTCGATATTTTCACCTGGCTGAAGCATTTGTGCAGCGGCCAAGATATTGCGCTTACGGTCAAGGTCACGGTTTTCTTGCTGAATTGGTTTTAGACCAACCGCCGCACCCGCAACGAAAATTGAACACACCAAACACAGTGCAACCGCAACAATGATGGTTTTTGAAATGCTATCGTTACTGCTAGCCATTGCGAGCGATCCTCCGTTTGATGTTTGCTTGAACTACGAAGTGGTCAATGAACGGAGCAAACAAGTTAGCGAACAAGATCGCCAACATCATACCCTCTGGGTATGCTGGGTTAACCACACGAATCATCACAACCATCACACCAATTAGTGCACCGTAGAACCACTTACCGCGGTTAGTCATAGACGCAGACACTGGGTCAGTCGCCATGTACATCATACCGAAAGCGAAACCACCGATAACAAGGTGCCAGTACCAAGGTGTTGCAAACATAGCGTTAGTGTCAGAACCAATTGCATTAAATAGCAAAGAGGTAGCCACCATACCAAGCATCACACCAGCTACGATACGCCAAGCAGCAATCTTCATAATTAGTAGTGCACCACCACCAATTAGGATCGCAAGAGTAGACGTTTCACCCATAGAACCTTGGATAACACCGAAGAATGCATCAGACCAAGCAACAGAAACAGCTTCTACACCGCCCGCTGCCATCTGGCTTAACGCTGTCGCACCAGAGTAACCATCCACTGCAGTCCAAACCGCATCACCAGACATAGATGCTGGGTAAGCGAAGAATAGGAACGCACGACCAGCAAGCGCTGGGTTAAGGAAGTTTTTACCTGTACCACCAAATACTTCTTTACCTAGTACCACACCGAAAGTGATACCTAGCGCAACCTGCCACAATGGGATCGTTGCTGGAAGCGTTAGAGCAAACAGGATAGAAGTAACGAAGAAGCCTTCGTTTACCTCGTGCTTACGCACAGCTGCGAACAATACTTCCCAGAAACCACCCACAACGAACGTTGTTAGATAGACTGGCAAGAAGTACATCGCGCCATAAATCATGTTGTCCCAAATACTGTCCACATTGTATGCCGTTAACGCACCAATGATACCTTGACGCCAAGTATCAGCAGGCGCTGCACCCATTGCGTCAAGTGCAGTATTCGCTTGGAAGCCAATATTGTACATGCCAAAGAACATGGCAGGGAAAGTACACATCCACACCAAGATCATGACACGTTTCATGTCAACCGCATCACGAACGTGAGAACCACCTTTAGTTACGTGGCTTGGGCGATAGAAAATCGTATCAACCGCTTCGTACAATGCGTACCATTTTTCGTATTTTCCGCCTGAGTGAAACTCTGGCTCCATTTTATCTAGAATAGTTCTAAGACCCATGGATTAACCCTCTTTCTCAATCGTTGTGAGACAGTCTCGTAGAATCGGGCCGTATTCGAACTTACCAGAACAAGCGTAAGTCATTAACGCTAGATCTTCTTCGTCAAGTTCAAGAGCACCCAATTTCTGTGCCTGCTCAGTGTCGCCTACCACCAAAGCGCGCAATAATTGAGTTGGAAGAATATCCAACGGCATCAAACGCTCAAAGTTGCCAAGAGGCAGCATAGTACGATCACTACCATTCGTCGTGGTGGTCATATTGAACGTTGACTTACCTGTAAGCTTAGAGATAAACACGTTCAATACAGAGTGTTTCTCAAAGCCGGCACGTAAGTAATGCACCATTTGACGCTCACGACCTTCTGCAAGCACTACAACTTGAGAGTGGTATCGACCAAGGAAAGCGTATGGGCCAGTCGCTTTGCGACCAGACAACACAGAACCTGATATAATACGATTGTCGCCTTCAAGTAGTTCACCAGCCAATAGCTGAGTTAGATCGGTACCCAACACAGTGCGTAGTAGTCGAGGCTTAGACACTTGTGGTCCACCAATCGATACAACACGTGTTACATCTAATACACCGTTAACAAACAGCTCACCAATCGCTACTACATCTTGGTAGTTGATTGACCAAACCGTTTTCTTATCGCTAACAGGGTCTAGGAAATGGATATGCGTACCCGCTAAACCAGCAGGGTGCTTGCCCGCGAACTCTTCGACAACAACATCAGATGTTGTTGGAATGCTGCTTTCAGGAGCCTTACAAAGGAACACCTTACCTTCAGTCAAACGAGTCAACACGGTTAAACCATCTGCAAACGCTTCAGCCTTATCAGCTAATACCACTGCAGGATCAGCAGCCAGCGGATTTGTGTCGATAGCGGTTACAAAGATTGAGTGCGGTACTGAATCAACTTCAGGAACCTTAGAGAAAGGACGAGTGCGGAGTGCAGTCCAAAGACCAGACTCAACAAGGTTTTCAACAACCTTTTCACGCTCAAGAGATTTCAACTCAGAACCAGAGTATTTGGCAAACTCAACTGCTTCATCGCCTTCAACTGTAATCACTACAGATTGAAGCATACGACGCTCACCACGATTAATCGCAGTCACAGTACCTGAGGCTGGGGCGGTATACTTTACACCTTCCGTCTTTTTATCCGTAAAGATAACCTGCCCTTTTTTGACCTTGTCACCTTCCGCAACCATCATGGTAGGTTTCATACCATGGTAGTCAGGACCGATGACCGCAACCGATTTCGCGGCTGGAGCCTCCTCAATCACCTGATTGGGAGCACCGCTGATCGGTAGATCTAGGCCTTTCGTAATTTTATACATATGTTCTGCCCAACAAAAATTGAACACCAAAGCGCACTTACGTTACTGTGCCAAATCCCCTCCGGGAAAGCATTTTGGCACTCACACCATATATGGTAGTTTTATAACGTAATATCACTTCACCGAAAAAACCGCTGTATTATAGAGATCATTACCATCGTTGACTACTCTTCGACGCTCTCTTTACCCACATTGGCGAGGCAAAAACTTAGAAATAACAACTATAAGCGCCATTTATTTTAGTATCTGCGACAGATTTTTTGTTTTTTCCTTTCTAAATTGAAAGCCTCCTCCATTTACGCTTTTTTCCCCTGCTGTTTGCACTTCCATGGTTGCGACAACGAGGCTTACGCGCCAAAATACTGGCTCGACACGAATCTCGTAATAAGGAAGCAAGTTATGTCCCAAGCTGTTGCTCAAATTCGTATTAAGAATCTACGCCTTCGAACGTACATTGGCTTTAACGAAGAAGAAAAGAAAAACCGTCAGGACATTATCGTCAACGCCTTGATCGAATACCCTGCCCAACATGCTTGCCAAACCGATGACGTGGCCAACGCTGTCAACTACAAAACCATCTGTAAAGAAATGATTGCCCACGTTGAAACAAATCGTTTCCTACTTTTAGAAAGCTTAACCGAACAACTTTTGGACATTTGTCTCAAACCAGACCAAGTGACTTTTGCTGATGTCGAAGTGGATAAACCTCACGCCCTTCGCTTCGCAGATTCTGTATCCTTCCGTTTAGCCAAACACAAATCATAATTAGCCAATCAGATGACCAAACAAAACGTAATGAATTTTTCTGCCGGGTTCAAAAACCATCTAGAGGCTCAGAATCTTAGCCACAAAGCCAAACAGATCGTTGATCTCGTTGCGCAACATAAAAAGCCGCTGCTCTACATCGCAGCCAGTGCGACGGAATTAAATGAAATAGAAGACAACATCCGTTTCTTTGCCGACCAAGCAACACCCGTATTACGTTTCTCAGATTGGGAGACTTTGCCCTACGACAGCTTCTCCCCACACCAAGACATCATTTCTGATCGCCTTAATACCTTAGCTCAAATTCGTGATTTGTCAGCTGGAATTGTTTTAACAACGACTTCTTCAGCCTTGACTCGAATCTGTCCTGAAGAACACATCGATGCTCAGCGCTTTGAGATCGTGTTAGAACAGAAGATCGATCAAAAGCAACTCGTAGATCGTTTGACCAATGGTGGCTACCTAAATGTTGAAACCGTCAACACCCATGGTGAGTTCGCTGTTCGCGGTGCCATTATGGATGTTTTTCCAATGGGGGTTGAGCACCCTATTCGAGTTGAATGGTTTGATGATGAAATCGAATCCATTCGCTGGTTTGATGTGGACAGCCAGCGCACCATTGAAAAAGTCACTGAGATCAAAATTCTTCCAGCACGAGAAATAGCGACCACACAGCATGGTATTACTGGATTCCGTAAGCGCTTTCGTGAACGTTTCGACATCGACCCACTCAGTAGCCCTATTTACCAAGACGTCAGTGAAGGCATTATCCCTGGTGGGATCGAATATTATTTACCACTTTTCTTTGATCAAACAGGTACATTATTCGACTACTTATCAAAAGATACCCTGATTGCTCGAAACGAGCAGATCAACGAATACGTCGGCGCTACATTACTTGACTACAAAACACGTCACGAATCATTAGCTTACGACATCCAAAAGCCGATTTTAAAACCGAGTGAGCTTTGCCTGATCGAAGATGAGTTTTTCGCCAAGCTGAATCAACATCCTGGTGTTATTTTTGGTCAGATAACCGACTCTGAATTATTGCTACCCAACTTAGCGACAGATCCTCAAAATCGTTCTAGCTTTGATAAGCTCAGCCACTTTATTGAACAGCAAAACAGTACGTTAATTGTGGCAGAGTCAGCAGGTCGTCGTGAGGCGCTACTGGATCTACTACACGACGCCTCAATTCGCCCTAAAGTCTGTGAGGATTGGCAGGATTTCCTCACGAAACATGACGGCGTCTTTATCACCGACGGTTTGCTCTCAAAAGGTTTCTTACTGGATGAACACAATGCACTTGTGGCCGAAAGTGATTTACTCGGCGAACGGGTCACTCAATCCCGTCGTCGCAAAGCCTCCAACATCGATGAAGATTCAATCATACGTAACCTCACAGAGTTGCGTATGGGTGCTCCTGTCGTTCACATTGATCATGGTGTGGGACGCTATCTAGGTCTAACTAACTTATCGATTGATGGACAAGAAACGGAGCTACTGACCTTAGGCTACGCGAACGACGCCAAGCTATATGTACCTGTTTCCTCGCTTCAGCTGATTTCTCGCTATACGGGTGCTGATGAAGAGCATGCACCGCTGCATAAATTAGGCACAGAAAAATGGAGTGCAGCGAAGCAAAAAGCCGCGGAAAAAGCCCGTGACACGGCTGCAGAACTGCTCGACATTTATGCCAAACGTGAGTCGAAAAAAGGTCATGCATTCGCTTCACCGGATGAGGCTTACAAACAATTTTCGGCAGGCTTCCCGTTTGAAGAAACCCCAGATCAACAACTGGCAATCGATGCAGTCATTCGCGATATGTCTTCAGCTAAAGCCATGGACCGCTTAGTGTGTGGTGACGTAGGTTTTGGTAAAACAGAAGTCGCCATGCGCGCTGCGTTCTTAGCGGTTCAAGATGGCAAGCAAGTCGCCGTATTAGTCCCTACTACTCTGCTGGCACAGCAGCATTACGATAACTTCTGTGACCGCTTCGCTGATTGGCCTGTTCAAGTGGAACTGCTGTCACGTTTTCGTTCAGGCAAACAGACCAATGCCGCCATCGAACGCATTCAAGAAGGCAAAGCGGACATTGTCGTTGGGACACACAAACTGATTCAAGGTGACATTAACTTTGCCAACTTAGGTTTGGTCATCATCGATGAAGAACACCGCTTTGGTGTGAAGCAAAAAGACCAGTTCAAAGCACTCCGTGCAGAAGTCGATATTCTAACGCTGACAGCAACACCGATCCCTCGAACACTCAACATGTCCCTGAGTGGTATTCGCGATCTATCGATCATCGCCACGCCTCCAGCAAAACGCCTATCGGTCAAAACATTTGTCAAACAAAAAGACGAACATCAAATCCGTGAAGCGGTTCTACGTGAGCTGTATCGTGGCGGCCAAGTGTATTACCTACACAATGAAGTCCAAAGCATCGAAAAAGCAGCGGAAGACCTCAAAGCATTGGTCCCAGAAGCACGTGTGATTGTGGGTCATGGGCAAATGCGTGAGCGCGAGCTGGAACAAGTTATGTCCGACTTTTACCACAAACGCGCCAATGTGCTGGTATGTTCAACCATCATCGAAACTGGTATTGATGTACCAAACGCCAACACCATTTTGATTGATCGAGCAGACAAATTTGGCTTGGCTCAATTACACCAGCTTCGTGGCCGAGTAGGACGCTCGCACCACCAAGCTTATGCCTATTTGCTTACGCCAAATGATCGTAAGATCACGCCAGATGCCGAGAAGCGACTTGAAGCAATTAGCATGGCGGACACTCTAGGAGCTGGCTTTACTCTAGCCACCCACGACCTTGAGATTCGAGGCACCGGTGAACTGCTAGGTGAGGGACAAAGTGGCCACATCGAACACGTAGGCTTCTCATTGTTTATGGAAATGCTAGATCGTGCGGTGCAGTCTCTGAAAAATGGCGAATCTCCTGATGTCGACATCAGCACTCCATCGCAAACCGATATTAACCTTCGTATCCCAGCTTTGATCCCTGAAGACTACCTTGGGGATGTACACACTCGCTTAATGTTGTATAAACGCATAGCAAGCGCCAAAGATGATGCGCAGCTAAAAGAGCTACAAGTTGAAATGATCGACCGCTTTGGACTCTTGCCTGATCCGACGAAAAATTTATTCCGTCAAACAGGACTGAAGTTCAAAGCAGAGAAATTAGGCATCAGTAAAATCGAAGCCAACCAAAGCGAAGGTAAAATCCACTTTAAAGCCAACACGCCTGTTGACCCGATGAAGCTGATCACTTTGATTCAAACCAAGCCTGATCAGTTCAAGTTATCAGGTTCGGACACCTTGCGCTTTATTGCTAAAATGCCTAATGCTGACGAGCGTTTTACTCACACATTAAAAACATTGGAATTGTTACATTGAAAGCCATCTCTCTAATTTTGTTAGGCCTGCTGTGCAATACATACGTTCAGGCCAACTCACTTGACTCATTAGACTTGAACAAAGCGCGTGCCTACCAAGCTTACCTTATGACCTTTGTGTGGCCAGAGAATATGACCTCCGAAGACATCGAATACCAAGATATCTTCTCTCATGAAGGTATTCAGCCTTTAGCCGACTGGTCAGGCGAAAACGATGGCGCAGCAACGCCTGCATCATCTCCGTTTGAAGCGTTCACTAAAACCCTCTCAGCTCGCACTGAGGTGTTAAGCAATAAAACGTGGACATTGATCTTTCCAGACACTGGCAGCTCTATCAGCGAATCTTTTCATAGCGCTCAAGCTGAACATGGCTACCCTGTGATGACCGCCAATGTCACCTTTACTCTGGGGCGCTATTTAGAGAGCAACCTGCATTATAAGCACTATCAGTTTGGTCAACCTGTCGCAACGGTAGAACATCAGACACAAGATAGAGTCATGTCGCCAATTGATGCCACCACTACGAATAACGCATCAGTATATAGCTCTAACTCTCAAGTGACAGACCTAAATACCGCCGCTTACTCAAGTACAGATTACAATGTCTGGAATGGGCCAACTCAAGTGCTACCGCTGCACTTCATCAACAAAACCGCCAGTAAAAAGCTTAACTACATCGATCACCCCGTCATTGGCACACTTATTTACTTTGAGCCGTTAGACCTTGAAGAGGCCATCGATATGGTGACGCACGCAAGCGTTGCTCAGTAACAGGATGGAAATAAAGCCCATTTAGGGAATAGATGGGATTGTATAGCAGTCGTCCTATATACGACGACTGCTATGAGTCACTAACAAGAATGGGAGTTATCAGTGTTTGGTCGGTCCACGGCGAACCAATTCCTTGCCGTTTTCAAACACCTCTTGAGTGACCCAACGACCCAGCAACAACTGATGATTATCGTCTAACACAGCAACGAATGGGCGGCCATCAGCATTATTTGTCGCCAAGGCAACGCCCGCTACATTGTTCAAACCGAAACTGCCATTTTCTACCGCTAGCAAAAACGCCTCTAGCTCTTCAAGGTTATCAATCACTCGTTCGTCGTTAATCATTACCAATACTCAATTACCACTTTAAAACAGATAGGATACCAGTTCTCAGATGTAGCCAACACCTATTCACGAACTGAACAAGCGCCTCAAACGCTTTGAATGATTGACCAATCGATAAGCCAACAAGCCGCCCAATACCAATGAAAAGATAATCGCTAGTGAGGTATCGCTTTTCACCTGCCACCACAAGTGCGCAATTATTGCTAAAGCAGCAAGATAGACAAAACGATGCAATCTTTTCCAGTTGCGCCCTAATCGCTTCATCATAGGTTTGGTACTGGTCATTGCAAGCAGCAATAAGATAACAAGCGCTAACACTCCTGCATAAATATAGGGTTTCTCCACGAGATCTGAACGAATCCACGTCCAGCTTAGACCGGCAAACAACACCAAATAAATAATCAGATGCAGCATTGTGTAGAAAAACGCTGCCAACCCTGCAAAGCGCCGATACCTTGCTAAGATTTTGAATCGTTGAAACGTCATCAATGGCGTTACCGATAATGCTCCCGCCATAAACACGCAAGCCCAAATGCCGCTTAAACGCATCAAAAGCTTACCTGGATCAGGAAAATATCGTCCCAAGAATAACGAGCAAAGCATCCATAAGAATGGCAATAAGAACACTACCAAGACATAAGGCTTTTCTTTTCGATCCCAAAATGACTTCACGTTAGTAGTTTCTCTTTAGATCCATACCAGCGTATAGGCTGGCAACTTCATCGGCGTAGCCATTAAACATTTGTGTTTCAATCACATTTGGAAACAGCACACCACTGGGCAATCTTCGCTCTTCTTTTTGAGACCAACGAGGATGATCTACCTCAGGGTTCACATTCGCGTAGAAACCATATTCATTGGGTGCCAAGGTACTCCACGTTGTGATCGGCATACTTTCCACAAAGCGAATTTTGACAATCGACTTGATGCTCTTGAAACCGTACTTCCAAGGCACAACTAGACGAACAGGGGCACCATTTTGATTCGGCAAAACACTGCCATACATGCCCACACTCAACAACGCTAAGGGGTTCATGGCTTCATCAATGCGTAGGCCTTCTCGATAAGGCCAATCTATAGAACCGCCCCGCTGCTCTGGCATTTGCTTCGGATCGTACAATGTTTCGAAGTAGACATATTTAGCCTTAGAAGTGGGCTTAAACTTTTTCAACACATCAGCTAGTGGAATGCCAATCCAAGGCACCACCAAAGACCATGCTTCAACACAGCGCAAACGATAGATGCGCTCTTCTAACAATGACTCTTTAATAATGTCATCTAAGTCGAATACCCCCGTGACATCAGCCTCTCCTTCAACAGTAATCGTCCAAGGTCGAGTTTCTAATGAGCCCGCTCTTTTTGCTGGGTCACCTTTGCCGTAACCGAACTCATAGAAATTATTGTAAGACGACGTCACATCATAGGGCGCTGGGGTTTCATCTTTGCCATGTGGTGTTTCGATGACACGATCAAATGCAGCTTGTAGGGGTTGAGCGGGAGATAAAGGATTGCCCGATTGCAATGCCGCAAACGCATTACCAAAACCCAAGCCAAGTGCAGTACCACCTGTCACCTTCATAAATTGTCGACGATTTAGATAAACGGATTGATCCGTCACCTCATTCTCCGAGCAGTCAGACCGTTTTTTATGTTTTATCAGCATATCGCGCTCCTTGGTTACTCTTAGGATGGACTATTAAAGTGTGTTCTGGTTCGAGCATTACCGGTATCGTCACATTTAAACCACAATCGTTGACAGGTGCTCAGTGAGCAGTCAGGATGGCCCACTTTCCCGTCAACACGAGCGAAGAGCCATGGCAAAACCGAATAAAAAAGGCCCCACAAAAACCATCGATATTTATTGCCAAAACTGTCAGGCTCAGCTGTTCAAATATCGAAAAGGCGGCAAAGGCGCATTAGTCAAATGCTTCAAGGAACGCATTGTTGAGGACTTCACCAACACACCTTGTCATTGCCCTCAATGCAACAAAGAATTCGCTCGTGACACACTAGTACGAGGTACACCTGCTTATAAGTTTATTGGTGGCAAAGTTTGGTTTAAATAATACACTAGCAACCCAACACAGAACGTTAACAGGGATTAGACGATATGAAGAAGAGATTTATTACAGCCCTTTTTGCCCTCACGCTTGCTGGCTGTTCCGACGACGAAGTGGGCGATGTTTCTCTTGGCCTATTTACCTTAAAAGACATTAAAATCTCGAACTTGGTGGATGATAAAATCCCAGGCGTTACCTGCCACATCGCTTCAGTAGAAGCGAACCTAAGTTTTTCTGATCCAAGTGATAGCTCTATCGCCTGTCGTCAAACGGGGGCAATCACCCCAGAGATGCTTGCAACCATTGATAAAAGTCCGTCCGGTGAAGTGGTGTTTCGAAAGTCCAAAAGCATCTTCTTCAAAACCATGAAAGTGCGCCGGATTTTTGATGCAGAAAACCAGACCTTGATGTACTTGTCATACACCACTAAAGAAACCGAAGGCAGCTTTAAGCACAGCCTTTCGACTGTGCCGCTATGGGGAACGCAGGCCTATGTTGAAACCAAACCATAACCACATAATTTCTGTTTGAAAGCTCACCAAGTTAATAAGCACAATAACTTAACTTGGAATCCTTCGGATAACATTTGTTTGATAATCATTCTCATATTAATATCTAGAGCTTATTCTAGACATTAACCATGGGGAAATGATATGTCGCCTTGTTCGGTCGCTGATATCAGAGCCTTTGAGCAGTATAAGTTGGACTCCGAGTTAAACGGAGCTATCCGTTTATGCAATCATCAGTTTTCTGAAGATACACTTGTTTGCCATACACATGAGCCAGGTCTCTATATTTCTATGCTAGGTATTTGCCAGGGGGAGACTCATAACAATGGTATGGACAGAAGCCGTAACTACAGTCATCAATATATAGTGACAGTCGTAGATCAACCTTGCTCTGGGAAAATGCTTTTTCGTCAGCAAAGCACCTGGCAAACTCTTTCGATTATGCTGCCGTTAGACAGCATGAAAGAGAGCTGGCGCCTACCGGAATTTCAGACCAATTTTTCCCATAATGTACCTCAAATTAGGCTGGCAGAATTAGGGCCGATTCCAAGAGATATCTTGCAGTGCTGTGAAGCTGCTTGGAACTGCCCATTACAAGGCTATGAACGTATTCTTTTTATTCGCGCTAAGGCTCAAGAAGCACTCGCGCTATTTATTCACCATCGGCGACAGTCTCATACCCATAGATCTCCACGAGCAACACAGTTAGACAGCGCACTGCTCTATATCCAACACCATTTAGACGAAGATTGGTCACTAGCCACTCTCGCAAGACTTGCTGGCAGCAATCTCACTTACATAAAACAGGATGTGAAAAAACTGTTAGGAATTAGCTTTCAACAGTGGCTCCGTTGTAAACGCATTGAAGCAGCTTGTGAACAATTAGCTTTTGAAAACTTGTCTATCGCTCAAATCGCCATCAATGTTGGGTTTAAGAGCCAAGCTCACTTCGCCACCATTTTTAAAACTCAACACGGTGTATCGCCCAGAGAATATCGCCAATCCCTCCAGCCTAAGCACCGTCAGTAATCCTCTTTTTACCAATTACGAAAAAGTAACGTCTTTTTTTGAAAAAGACGTTACTGTCCTCTTGATAAGATACATTTCAATAATCATTTTCATTTGCAGCAAACTAAAGATGCAAACCTAGGATCTCTATGAGCACAACAAAGCACCCTTGGGCCATGCTGGCGAGTGTGTACATCACCCAGTATATCGGCATTGCGTTTATTATCTCTTCAGCGGTTGCAATCTTGCGTCAAAAAGGCGTGCCATTAGATCAACTGGCCATGTTGAACTTGGCGTTTCTGCCACTGATGGGAAAAGTATTCTACGCCCCCATCATTGATAAATTTCGCTTTGTTTTACAGGGTACTTATCGTAGCTGGTTAGTCTTGGCCCAAGGCGCTATGACTGCCCTCTTGCTGATCGCAGGGTCGATGAATACAGAAAGCCAATTTATTAGTGTTCTGATCGTTTTGGGTATTTATGTGTTCTTTATGAGCCTTCAAGATGTTGCCATCGATGGCTTAGCCTGCAAGTTGTTTGACGAGCATTCACGCAAGTTCGCCAACAGCATTCAGTTTTCAGGCAATCTGTTAGGCAATATTGTCGGTGGTGGCATTATCCTAATGCTATATCCGTGGTTGGATTGGCATGGCTCGTTCACTATGCTAGCCGCCTTAACACTGATTTCCCTACTGCAAATCGTGTTTTTCAAAGAACCAGAAAACCATCCCAATGCAATCACTACATCACAACTCAGCGCTCGTTTATGGCCTGCTCTGCTGCAGTTCCTCAAGCAAAACAAAAGTTGGGTTGCTGTTATGTGCCTGTATCCGATTGGCTCTACCTGCGGCTTTGCTTTACTCAACACTCTACTGGTCGACAGCGGCTGGGCACTAAATGATATTGGCTTTGCGACCAAAATCTATGGCTCTTGCATCGGTCTATTATCGGCGCTGTTCGCTACACCATTGATCACTCGGTTAGGGCGTTTAAAAGCACTAACCAGCGTTATTTTCATTCAAGCCATTGCGCTGTTACTGTTGATTCCTGTAACTCATGGTCAAACGGGTAACCTTATGGTGTACAGCTACATCACGGCACACTTTATTGGCTTCCCTGCTCTGTTGGTTATCTCATCTACCATCATGATGGACAAGGCCGCCGGTACGCACCACAAAGCGACCTTCTTTACCTTGCAATTTAGCGTAGCGTCCCTTTTGGGACTGGGCTACTCCAGTATCAGTATGACCCTGGCAAATCAATACGGGTACAGCAACGTCGTCATTTATGGTGCCACTCTGACAGCCTGCATTATGGCATTTGTTTGGTTCGCGTTAAGACGCATGAACCGCTCAGAAACAGACGATCTGTCCCTAGAGCACAGCCCCAGCCAAGCCTAAATACTCATCAATTACAAGTATTCTTTGTCCAACACTTAACCACGGAAACTCTAGCTCATGACCTTCACAATTAAACCTAGTAAAACGTCAATTCCCAGTCCCTTATCCTGCATTGCTTACTCTGTTCTCCTGATTAACAGCATGCTCGCTGCTAGCGTCGCCTCCGCAGAAAACATAGCTCTAGAGACTCTTATTGTGACAGGAGAAAAACGGGATAAAAGCATCAAAGACACCTCAACAGCGGTAACGGTCGTGAAAGGTGAGGAACTCGAATCAGGCGAGGCAAATCAAGCCTACGAGGTCGCATTAAAGGCACCCAACGTACAAACCGATTCTTTTGGCAGTATTGCCATTCGCGGTATGTCTGGTGGTGGTGCAGCAACCGGGGGTGCAGCGTTGATCACAGGCTCAAGAGCACGTATCAGTACCGTGGTCGATGGCAGCACACAAGATTGGTCGGGGTATAATTTTACCCCCAAAGACATGTGGGATGTAGAGCAAGTAGAAGTACTGCGTGGGCCACAATCAACAACCCAAGGAGCCAGCGCCATTGCTGGTGCTGTTGTGATTAACACTAAAGATCCTAGCTTTGAGTCTGAAACGGCTGTTCGTGCTGGGCTTGAACACTATGAAAATGGCCACTTCAAACACAACCTTGCGATCATGAGCTCAGGCCCCTTAATCAAGGATGAGTTGGCATACCGTATCGCCCTTGAGCAAACCAAGGGCGAAGGTTGGTTAAACTATGACAGTGAAGGCTACGATACCCCAAATCTAAGTGAATCAGAGAGCAATAACGTACGTGGTAAATTACTGTGGGAGCCTAACAGCATGCCTGAGATGTCCGCCAAACTGACGCTTAACTACCACCAAAACGAAGGCGAACACGCCAGCTTCGCAACCAATACCCCAGAAGGTATGGAAACTCGTACTTTAGATCTGGCAACGACCATCGCCCGTGTACAAGATTCCTCAGAGAATGCCATCGCTTTGGATGTGGACTATGAAATCAGCCCTTCGATTAGCAATTCATTGCATATCAGTCGTATTGACTCCGATATTTACGCTGATGGCTACATGGCGAATTTTCTGTTTTTCTATGACATTCAACAAGTCAGTAACAGTATTGAAAACCGCCTGATCTTTGATTCAAACGATTCCAAGTTATCTGGAGTGCTCGGCGTGTATTTCTCCACAAAAGATTCCTCAATCTATGCGGATCAAAATTTAATCATTGATACTGACTACACCACTAACACCAGTGCAGTTTATGGTGAAACCAGCTATGCGCTGACCAATAAGCTGGCAACGACTTTTGGCCTGCGTATCGAGAATGAAGAAATTGATAAAACAGGTTCGTTCTTCACCAGCGGCAGCCTAGAACAGGATTCTAATGAGACCTATTCTCTACCCAAACTAGGTGCGACCTATGCTGTTACGGATAGCACGACTTTAGGTATTAGCTTAGGAAAAGGCTACAGCCCTGGTGGCTCTGGAATCACCTTTACGGGTGAAGTGTATGACTATGATAGTGAGGAAGTAACGTCGCTAGAATTTAGTAGTAAAACCTATTTTCAAAACGGCACTTCGCTCAACGCCAATTTGTTCTATAACGATTACACTGACTACCAAGCCTTATCGGGCCTAGCCCTATACAACGTTGAACGAGCGCACATCTATGGCTTCGAACTAGAAGCAAGGAAATGGATTACTGACGACCTAGAGCTGTGGAGCGCATTAGGCTTACTGAAAAGCAAAATTGATCGCAATAGCGACTACGAAGGCAACGAACTGTCCAGCGCTCCTGAAACTAACGCTGCTGTTGGTTTCACACAGTACATTGGTGAACAATGGTCCGTGGGTGGTGACATCAACTACGTGGGGTCATACTACGCCGACTTGAGCAATTCAACAGATGTCGAAGTTGGTGATGCCGCGATCACCAACCTGCGTGCGCAATACACTGTAGGCCAACTCACAGTCAATGGTTACATCAAAAACGTCACGGATGAAGACATCGTTTACTACCGGACTGGGCTGCTCGCGACAGTCGGACAATCTCGCACAGTTGGTATCAGCGGTACTTACCGTTTCTAAATCGTATTCCCTCAAGCCATAGGAGGCTAGAACGGCCTCCTTGTTTTTTTTGCCTAAGAATGGATCTGTATGAATACCCTCACGTCTATTTTAGATGTCGATCAAAAGATTGATATCATCGACCATGTGAACCAAGATCACACCGAAGAACTCAAAATAATCGCCCAAGCGAATCACAGGGCGCAGGTTATCAAAGTTCAAATCATCGACATGTTTCAAGAAGGCATGTCATTAAAATTGCAAGATACTGATGACAGCAGTACGAAAGAACTGTTTATTCCGTTTGTCATTGAAGGGGATTTAGAAGAAAAGATTCTTTATCTGGCCTATGCTGCCGCAGTGAAACAAGGCCAAGACCTGAGCGGTAACAATAAGTGTTTTTTTGAAGTCACCCACAGCAACTTTGTCACCGAAAATATGGTGCGCTTAACGGTTCGTAGCAGTACACCGCTACCAGAGTATTATCCTGGCTACGCCTATGCGTTTCTACTAAAACAAGCGACCAAGCGACCTAGTACAGAGGCTAAGACGAGTAAAAAAAGCTGGGGCAAGAAACTCAGTGATCGCTTTTTTATTTGGCTAATGCGCCATTTGTCGCGAGAGAAACGACAAAAGCTGTTAGAAAATGCTAACAAAGACGTACGTCTATATACGCTGCGTAAATCCTGGCAAGACAGCGCCGGTTATTACCATGGTTACATCGATATTTTTACCCATGGTAATACCAAAGGCAGCCAATGGGTGCAGTCCTTAAAGGTCGGTGACATCATCATAAGCCGTTCAGGTCATCAGGACAAGCATGCACATTTATCCGAGCAACAAACCCTGTTAATTGCCGATGAAACCTCGTTTCCCGCTCTTGCAGGGATCCTTGAGCACTGGCGAAACCCAGTACCACCATACGTTATCTTGTTGACAGCCAGTCAGCCGGAGCAGATGTATTTTAATAACGATGATTTCCCAATAAACAGTAAGGTACATCGCATTATTTGTCCACCTGATCAGCAAGCAGAGAAGGTATTGGAAATCTTGCCTTGCCTAACGCCCATCGAATCCGTTTGGGCCGCACTCGAATCAGATGCAGCGAAAAAGATCCGACATTATCTTCGCAATGAACGCCAGCTTCAGGGAAAACAAAACCATACCAAAGCATACTGGAGCTTAAAGTCTAAGCATAGTTTTGAGCAATCTGAACGGCTTGCCTCTGAGAAGTAGAAGTAAATACATTGCATGTATTTGAGAGTTTTGAGATGGTCATAAAGCTTAATAGCTAGAACATGAAGGCCATGGTAAAAATTGTATTGCTAACATTCATCTTTTTATCTAACACCATCAGCGCTAGTCCGACTTGGTACCAGCCTAGCGTAAGAACCTCTTGGCAATGGCAATTACAGGGGCAACTGGATACACGTTACAACGTCGATGTTTACGATGTGGATTTGTTCGACACTTCCGTAGAGCAAATCCAGTCATTGCAACGTCAAAATCGTAAAGTCATTTGCTATTTCTCAGTGGGCTCTTTGGAAGATTGGCGTGATGACATTCACTCCATCCCAACAGACGCCATCGGCAAACCATTAGACGATTGGGCCGGAGAACACTGGCTCGACATTCGGAACAAGCAAGTTTGGCGGACCATGCAAAACCGCATAAAACTTGCTGCTAAAAAGGGCTGTGACGGCATCGAGCCAGATAATGTAGACGGCTACCAAAATGATTCAGGCTTTCCTTTAACCGCCCAAGATCAAATTACTTTCAATCGTTTCTTGGCTCAGAGTGCTCACATCTTAAAACTCTCCATTGGCCTAAAAAACAGCCTTGGTATCGTTCCGGAGTTGGTGGATGACTTTGACTTCGCCGTCAACGAACAATGCTTAGAATTCCAAGAATGCGATTTTTTAATGCCCTTTGTGCAACAGAATAAAGCGGTATTTCATGCGGAATACCAAGCTAGCAGCGACCTTTGCCAACCAGCGAAGTCCATGGGGTTTAGCACCCTATTACTGCCTCTTGAACTGGATGGTAGCTTTCGCAAGGCCTGTCCTTAACTTATAGTGCGGTAATAAAGTTTCGGTTAAGACTACTATGAACTAAGTGAAGCGCAGCCACTTTCTTTAAGCACTCTCTTAGTAGAAGCTGGATTCGCTTTCAGTAGCTCTGCTGGTCGAATTGGGCGTTGAGCAAAGTTACCGCCACAGTTGGGGCAGCGCCCTTTCAAAACACTCTCAGCGCAACTTATGCAAAATGTACATTCAAAGGTACAAATCACCGCCTCAGTTGAGTCAGGAGGTAAGTCTTTATCGCAGCACTCACAGTTTGGCCTTAGCTCTAACATAGCACCTTCTAGCCCCCTAGTTTAAACACCGCTTGTCATATTGATGTTAGCATTGATTGGCTCAATGGTTAGACGGCAGTTAAAAACCCCAAGCAGCTTAATAACGGTCTCAAGCTTTGGGTTAGCATTGTTATTCAATGATTTGTAGAGACTCGCTCTGGTCACCCCCGCTTGTTTAGCAACATCTGTCATACCCTTTGCTCTTGCAGCAATCGCTAAACAATGTATTAGATGCTCACTTCCACCTTCATGGATGGCCTCGAGTAGAAATGCTTGTATATCTTCATCTGTTTCTAAGTAGTCGGCGATATCAAAAGAAGTGATTTCCGCTTTCATTGGTTCAGCCCTCATTATCCAGATCGTTTAGCAGCTGATGAGCTTTTTTGATGTCTCGCTTCTGGGTCGATTTATCACCACCAGCAAGCAAAATGATTAGCTCATTATTACGTTCCACAAAATAAACTCGGTAACCTGGCGATTTAAAAAACCTTAGCTCCTGTAACTCACCAAATAACAAAGTAACATCACCAAAATGACCTTCATTCTCAATCTTGGCAAGTCGATTCAGTATCTGCACTCTGCCTCGTAAGTCTTTTAAGCTTTTTAGCCATTTATCAAAATGTGCGGTCTTCCTAATACTGTACGTCATAAACGAGTCCATTCGTTCTACATTGCACAAATATGTATCCTAAAGGATACAAAAAATTATAGATAAAGTCTCTATTATGGCAAGGCCTAGAATCACAAGCAGATGACGGCTTAAAGCCAGATAAACAAGAAAAGGCTCACCTCCGAGAAGACGAGCCTTTACTTAAACCATTAATGAAGGAAGTTGTTGAGATTTAGCCCATAACCAATGAATCACGGCTGAGGTCTTGAATGCTGTTCGCTCCAGTAAGCGTCATGGCTACACGCATTTCTTTTTCGATAAGATCCAGTACGTTTTCAACACCCGCCTGACCTGCGGCGGCTAACGCATATACAAACGCACGGCCTAGTAAGGTGCAGTCGGCACCAAGTGCTAACATACGCACCACATCCAGACCTGTTCGGATGCCGGAATCCACTAGAATTTTAATATCGCCTTTTACCGCATCAGCGATTTCAGGCAAAGCGCGAACAGATGACATAACACCATCTAGCTGGCGGCCACCATGGTTGGAAACAATGATCCCATCAGCACCAAAACGGACAGCGTCTTTGGCATCTTCTGTATCTAGGATCCCTTTGATGATCATAGGGCCATCCCAGAAATCACGGATCCATTCGAGGTCTTTCCAGGAAATAGAAGGGTCGAAATTTTTGCCTAGCCAGCCAATGTAGTCTTCCAGTTTCGTTGGCTCACCACGGTAGGTGGAAATATTCCCCAGATCATGAGGTTTACCATTAATGCCCACATCCCATGCCCAAGCTGGATGCGTCATGGCTTGCATGACGCGACGAATCGCCGCATTAGGACCGCTCATACCAGAATGCATATCACGGTAACGAGCACCCGGTACCGGCATATCCACCGTAAACACTAGATTTTTAATGCCTTGAGCTTTCGCACGTTCTAGTACGTTTTTCATAAAACCGCGGTCTTTTAGAACGTACAGCTGAAACCAAATCGGTCGAGTAACGGCCGCACTGACTTCTTCGATAGGACACACCGACACAGTTGAAAGTGTAAAAGGAATGCCTTTATTTTCAGCTGCTTTAGCGGCTTGGACTTCACCACGACGAGCATACATACCGGTCAGGCCTACTGGTGCTAAAGCAATGGGTAATGACAGCTTTTCGCCAAATAGCTCAGACTCAAGGTTTAAGTCAGACATATTCTTTAAGATACGTTGGCGCAGCGCGATATCAGACAAATCATCCGTGTTACGTCGTAGGGTATGCTCTCCGTAAGAACCACCATCAATGTAGTGGAACAAAAACGGAGGTAGCTTCGCTTTTGCCGCCGCTCGATAGTCTGTCGATGCTGAAATGATCATTGTTGCACTCCCAAAAAGCGTGGAATTATTTTTGTTGCAGGAGAATCTAATGGTTTATCTTTAGTTGATATATACCCATAATCAAAAACATTATTTCCAAAAACAACATAATTCCATGCATTCTGATGATCTGATATTGTTTTCACAGGTGGTTGAGTTAGGCAGTTTTAGCAAAGCGGCTGAGTTAAATAACTTAACCAATTCTGTTGTTAGCAAGCGTATCGTGCGCTTAGAAAAAGCCCTCAATGTTCAGCTTTTATATCGTACTACTCGAAAGCTAACACTCACCGAAGGGGGCCAAGCACTGTTTATCAAAGCGCAAAAAGTAGCGCTTGCCACACAAGAGGCTACCAACTCCGTCGCTGGGTTTGGTGAAGCCATTCAAGGTCATATCAAGATGTCCGTGCCAACTATTTCAGGGGAGCTTTTGCTCGCTGATGCGGTGGCGGAGTTTTGCAAAATGCACCCTGGACTTACGGTCGATATGTCGCTGAATAATCAGTTTGTGGATTTAGTGAAAGACGGTTTCGACTTAGTCATCCGCACTGGCTATCTGGAGGATTCCAGCTTAATCGCTCGCCATATCTTAGACTCTCACTGGATCGTCTGTGCTTCCCCTGCGTACATTCGACAGCACGGCAAACCTCAGACCCCAGAACAACTAGTCGGACATAACTGTTTGCTGTATTCCTTTCAAACAAACGGTGCTAATGAATGGGAATTTAAAGGCGATGAGCAAAATTATCGCGTGACAGTTGCAGGAATTTTCTCCAGTGATAACGCCATCGCCCTGAGAAAAGCCGCACTCGGCGGCCACGGCATAGCGTACTTGCCAAGGTGTCTGGTGTATCACGATCTACGCAACGGTGAGTTGATCGACCTGTTACCTCAACAAGTCGGAAAAGTGATCGGTGTTTACGCGGTGTATCCGTTTACACGCCAGCTCCCCAAAAAGCTCAAACTATTGATTGAACACATTCGACAGCGATATCTGGCAATAGAGCATTATTTTTAACCTACCCTGCGCCGCTTAAAAGGAACTTCCTCATACAATTGCTTGCCCGCCATTAGTATGGTTACGTTAATAAACATCGACCAGCTCCTTTCGGATGCGCCAAGTTGATCGCAAATCGATCCGAATGGGATATCATCGAAAACTTAAAAACTGTACGCTTAGTGAAACTGCTTCCTGACTACAAAATACCCAATCCGGATATCGTGGCACTGGTCTAAAAAATTAACTGTGCGTTTCTACGTTGCGCTCGCGCATATATAAATACAAAGGTAGCCCTAAGGACACGCCAACACAAAGAGTCGCTAAAATAGGTAACCAAGGCATAGGAACGAAGTACTTTCTGCTATCCACCAAGATGAACAAGATGAGAACCACAGCGGAAACAATAACATCCAGACCAAAAAAAGCGCCTATGCGTGTGCTGAATAGCTCACGGAGAAATAAATCTGGCGCCAAGCCATACTCCATAAACCAAGGGATAAACTGAGAAAAAGGCAGTACGATGCCTGCGACGCATAAAACTAAGTACAAGTTTTTTAAATTCATTGAGAGACTCTCCCTGATCTCTTGTGTGATTGGACGATTAAGATTCTTGATCAATTAACGCCAGTAAATCCGTTACACCAACTTCTTCACCCGCTTGGGAAAACAACGTAGTCACTTGTCCACGATGGTGAGTTTGGTGGTTAAAAAAATGAAGAATAAGACTTCCAAAATGCTTATTCGCAGGAATGCCTTTCGTATTGTGATAGCTTAAAAGTGAGTCTAGGTCTTGATCGGATAATTGCTTAACCCAATGGATGATCTGATTATCTAGCCAAGCCCTTTGCTTCGCTAATTCGCCAATATCTTCAAAAAGGATCTGATCTAAGTAACTGGGTGTTGGCAACTCGATTACATCAGGCAAAGAAGGACTTGTAGGATGAGAAGCAAATCGCTTCAGCCAGATAATGTCTCCCACATAGATATGATTCAACGTCCCAAGGATAGAGCCAAAAAAGGCCCCCCGATCTTTTGTTAATTCTGTATTGTCGAGTCGTAGTGCCGCTTCATAAACCTTGTTATTCATCCACTGATTATAAGTGGCCAACAATTCGAAATGTGCCTTAACAGTCATCTCTATTCCTTGTTATAAATGCCTTTAACACTTCTCATTCTAGCGCTCGCCTTACTACTTTCTCAACGTTCAACTCATAAGTAGTAAATTTATCTCCCATCATATTTGCCTCGAATGTACGCTGTGCAAGCATCTCTAAAAAGCGGTAGCTGGGACGTGTATGCAATAAATGAATATAAACAGTATGATGTTGAAGCTCGTGACACCAAATCATCAGTTGTTTAAAAACAGTCTTTCCTACTCCCCAACAACTATCGTCGAGCACAATAGCGATCTCATGACCTTGCTCAGATTGCTGAATACCGCACCAACCAATAAGCGTTTCGTCCTGTAGGATGGCACGCACCAAACACCCCGCTTTAGCATCCTCCACCATTTTGGCGTTTATCCATTGGCGAACCATATTTTCATCAAACACATCATGCTTAATCAGATGCTTTCGAGTACTCGTTTTGTTTAAAATGGGTAGCAGTGTTAGCGGTGCGACCGTATTTAATGGCTGGAATTGAATGCTGTCCATAGTCTTCCTACTGTTTTGATTTTTTATTTAACAGTCCTTTGTCGGAAGGGGCTCTGTATTTCTTACAGCGAGATAAATTAAAAGCCTGCCCCCTCCTTTTCTTAGAAACTCAAAATCATAGGGGCCGTGACTTTTTAGCCCAGCTTTCTAAAAATGCATGAACTTCTCTTTGCGTGACGTCGTCATCAGCATTGCGATAGCGTACGCTTCGTTGAGCTAAGTGTTATTGTTCTAGCAGTCGACTGGCCTGACTTGTACTACGATGCATTTTCTAGACTACTGGCCTTATCGCGGAACGGAGTCCGCTCGTACAAGAACGCTTTGGCCCAATTCCGTTGAAGAATGTCTCTAAGGCCAATTTTTCGTTATGACCATGGCTTCTACTATATCCCCTGACTTAACCATTTTAAGCAGGAGTTATGATGAAGATTACCCAAATACGTAATGCGACTTTACAGGTTACTTATGGCGGTGTGCGCTTTTTGATTGATCCGATGTTGGCTGAGCAAGGGGCTTATCCTGGTTTGCCGGGCACGGTCAATTCGGAGGTCCGCAATCCAACGGCGCCACTGCCTATGGCGATCGCTGAGATACTGGATGTGGATGTGATTTTGTTGACCCATTTGCATCCAGATCATTGGGATGCAAAAGCCCAAGAAGTGGTGCCAAAGGATAAGTTGCTCTTGGTACAAAATGAACAGGATCGCCAAACGCTGTCTAAACAGGGCTTTAACAATATTCAAATTATCGAGAACGGTGCAGAATTTCGCGGGATTACGCTGACCACCACCGAGTGTCAGCACGGTTATGATATCTTGTTTGAAAACCCTGCGATGGCTGCGCGCATGGGCGAAGTGACGGGGGTGATCTTCTCGCACCCAGCAGAACAAACCTTGTATTTAGTGGGCGACTCCATTTGGACGCCAGCTATTGAAAAGACTATGAAAGCAGCGCAGCCTGATGTCGTTATTCTCAACGCTGGCTGGGCTCATGTTTTAGAATTCGGTCCGATTATCATGGGCAAAGAAGACATTTTGAAAACTCATCTGGTGCTACCCCATGCTAAGATCGTCGCCAGCCACTTAGAAGCCATGAATCACCTATTGCTCACCCGAGCAGAGCTTCATGAATACGTTCAGCTCAATCAAATTGAAGATTTTGTGGCGATACCGGCAGATGGCGAAACCATCGGATATGAATGATTAACGAGCGATTTAGCTTCTGTGTGCTCTAACATTGAAGCAATACCAACCAGACAGACTAAAGGAATCGAATATGGAAGACAATATGGCGCTATCGGAGGATTTACCGTCAGTCGCGGTGCTTGTATGTCAGCAATTTAGTCCGTTTCATATCTCGGTTCCTTGCTTAGTGTTTGGCTCGGAAATGCTTAAAAAAAGCCTGTTCCGCATCACCATAATTCCTGCTGATGAGGGGCCATTGCTTTCCCAGGAAGGTATGCAGATGCATAGCACGGGATCCCTCGATCAGCTAAGTCAATTCGATATCGTGATTGTTCCCTATTGGCGCAGCTTTGAAGAACGTCCTAATGATGCCTTGCTCGACGCCTTACGACATGCCTATGGGCAAGGCTCTACCCTCGTTGGTTTGTGTCTGGGAGCCTATGTTTTGGCTTATGCGGGGTTGCTAGATGGTAAGCGAGCCTCAACCCATTGGGGATTGGAGCAAGACTTTATGCAGCGTTTTCCTAAGGTAGAGATGGATTGTAACGCCTTATACGTGGATAACGATCGTTTAATTACTTCGGCCGGCGTGGCCGCGGGTATGGACTGCTGCTTACATATTTTTCGTAAGTTCTACGGCGCAGACATCGCCAATACCGTGGCAAGGCGTATGGTGCTACAACCCCATCGTGAGGGCGGACAAGCGCAATTTATCGAACGACCGATGGCACCGTCTAACGACTTACGAATCAATCAGCTCATGGATTTCTTACGACAAGATCTATCGAGAGCTTACACATTAGATGAGCTAGCCAATCAAGTTGCCATGACACGTAGAACTTTTACGCGTAAGTTTCAAAAAGCGACAGGGATGTCTTTAGGTAAATGGCTGATGAATGAAAGGCTCCATCATGCTCAAACGTTACTGGAGAAAACGGATTGGTCAGTTGAACGTATATCTGCTGAGACGGGCTTTCTATCTACGAGCTCTTTTCGTGAACAATTCAAACAGAAGTTTTTTGTATCCCCCAGTGCTTGGCGCAAGGCATTTCAAGCTTAAAGGCCACATTTATTGTTCAAAGGCATTAACCTTCACATATTTAAGACAACTAAGTGATGAATAAAGTAAACCTATACGAATATTAATTAAGCCCTAAATCAGTCGTACTCTATCAAAATTGGGCGTAGGTCTGCTGAAAAATCATCACCTATGACAGAAAAAGGCTAAAAATTGAAATGATTGGTGACAGCTGAGAGTCAGTGAAACTAATAAAATAATATCTCTCTAAACGACTCATTAAGGGAATAAATTATGAAACTTCGATCAATCGTGCCTTCCGTTCTTATTGCAACATCCTTCTCTGCCATGGCGGGTGACTTCACGCTCACCAGTACCGACATTTCTCAAGGCAAAACGCTGTCCTCTGATCACGTATACCAAGGGTTTGGTTGTACAGGTGGCAACCTATCACCACAACTTTCATGGAATAATGCGCCAGAGGGAACGAAAGCCTTTGCAGTATTCGCCTATGACCCTGACGCTCCAACAGGCAGCGGTTGGTGGCATTGGCAAATCGTCAATATTCCAAGTGATGTAAACACCTTGCCTAGAGGAGTTGGAACATCCGATAACCAACATGTTCTTGGCGCTACGCAGTACTCAAACGATTACGGTGAAATTGGGTTCGGTGGCGCCTGTCCGCCGAAAGGTCATGGCCCACACCGCTACCAATTTACAGTTCATGCTTTATCGAAAGTACTCGATCTGCCTGAGAATCCGACCTCAGCAATTGTTGGTTACATGGTGAACGGGCACACAATTGATACAGCATCGATTGAAGCTATTTACGAAGCAAAATAGCTTTATAAAGTTGAAGCCTAATAGACACGCATGACGCAATGAACTGCGTGTCTATTCAGTCTGGGGCAAAACGATTGCTTGTCGGGTTTTTTTCAGCTCAGCTGGTGTGATACCAAAGTGCTTTTTAAAACGCATGGAAAACTTAGAATGGGTCTGATAACCACAACGATCCGCAATGACACCTATTGGCAAGTCCGTAGTTTGTATCAAATGTAGAGCCGTTCCCATACGAAATCGATCTTTTATTTCCTTAATAGACGTGTTTTCTTCTTTTAGTTTTCGATGGAGGGTTGATTCAGATAAGCCAACCAGACGACTTATATAGGGAATATTGATACTGTTTGCATCCGATTGCTTCATGATCTCGGTGATCTTATCCGTTAGTTTATGCGCCCTTCTGATTGCAAAAACCCCTTCATAGCCAATCGAAATAAGAAGGCTAATAATCTCTTTACGTCTTAACTTGAGTAACTCTTCGGGATAAACCGCACTGATTTCAAGAAACTGGGCAATGGATTTCCTCAACAGAGCATTCATGTCGCCAATGAAAAAATCTACGGGATCACTAGTCTCCCCGTTATCTTTTAGTGGCAGCTCATCGTCCTCAAACTCAATTAACACCGCATGATATGAATAATCTTTGGGGATGTTTCTCATACCAATCGAGTTGGAGCCAGCAATAAACACAAATTGATCGTGATAACAGATTTCAGCTCTCCCCTTAGACTCAAGTTGCTTTTCACCACTGCAGATAATAATCAACACCGGTTTAAGAATCGGAACATTCAGTAGATTTTGCTGGTAGACAGGGGCATACACTGAAAACGCATCTGACTGAAGTGTTTTACGTTGAGAGAGGTCTTTTATGTTTGCTGTCTGATTAGCCATTATCGTTTCCGTTGAAAGCCTGATTCCTTTCGAAAACCGATTATACGCCCTCTTTATTTTTAAACACACAACTTGGGGTAACAAACCAAAACACCTTTGCTCAAGTTTTAACCATATCCGCCGCTAACACTCCATTAGCTCAGAAAAGTGGCTTATAAAAGGATTTAAGGTATGGCGCATATTTCCATCACTGGTTTGAACTCAACAACACTCTCGTTATCCAGTTCTCGTTCAATCGACACGACGGTTACTCAATCCTCTTCCAGTGAACTGCAGGCCGCTCTGACTGAGTTAAGTACGTCCATCGTGAAGCAGAGTGACTCAGACATTCTCGCTGATTCAACTTTTTCTTTAACTCGCCCCAAAGGCGATCCGTACAACTTGTATGAAGATCAACCCGAACTTAAAGAGCTCGCTAAAGCGCTAGCAGAACGCTTAGATGGGCCTGTTCATGAGGCCAATTCAGACCACTTTTTTTACCAAGACAGCATGCGTGATTTTCTGCGAGTCGGAGTATTAACCGACCCAGAATTCCTCGATATGGCAACTTCCATGAGTGATGAGGAGCTAGCAGATTTTGCAGTAACAATTAAAGCGATGATGTTGCCTGCCTCTTTAAACTACACGAGTCATAACGAAGCCGATCGCTCCTATAAGGATAAAGTAGCCGAGTTTGTTAACGTATTAAAAGACAGCAATACGACTGACCGCACCGCCATACTCAATCGCTCTGCGGACTATGCCAACCAAGTCGATGTGGATGCTGCAGTGAGCTTTGAGCAAAATGTCTTTGGCCAAACGCTGACCAACTTTAAGTTTGATCCTTATCGAAGCGATACCTCGGCCAACAATTTACACAACTATATTTCTGCCGTTGTCACGACCGAAGATCCTGCTGCACTCACTCAACAGCTTGATAACATGAGCGTTGAAGCCCAAAAAGGACTGCTCAATATTTATGGTTTAGATACTGAACTTGGTGAGCGCTTATCAACACTCATTGGTACAGAAGGCAGTAATGTTCCTGCCTCACTACTCAGCGCTCTAGGAGAGATGGCAGATTCGGTCAAGATTTCCTTCATCACTTCGGATGTGGACAAACAGTTTGGTTACTCTTGGCTCGGTGATGAAGCGTTATTAAAAGACAATGAAGAAAGCCAAGGGCGAGACTTTGCGCTAGATTCTGTTTCCAGCATGATCACAACACTGGAGCGATACGACTTTTCGCAAGAGCAAAAAGAAACCATGGGCAGTGAATTAAGTAATCTATCGAACCCAGAAAAGCGCGCTTATATCGAGATCACCACCACTGGCCTTGATGATATGTTGCAAAGCAAAGTAGATGAGAGCTTTAACAAAAAGAACCTAGATGAAGCGATCGAAGTGGTAAGCACTCTTCGCAGTAATCAAAATGTGCTCTCACTGGTGAATGGCGCTCGCTATCATGACGTAACGCTTATTGAACGACCTGATATCGAAGAGGGGCAAACCGTGGTAGCCCTAGAAGGTGCCGCCGTGTTTAAAGACTTAAACACGGCTGTACGGGAATCCCGAGTTTTATTAAACGCATTTCCAGAACGAGCGAACATGGTGAATGGTCACTCTGTAAAAGGCCATGAAAGCGAAAATCTTTACAGCGCCAAAAGCTTTGATGTGTACAAACAAGACGTCACTAACCTCGTTAGCACATTGGTCGCCTTTGAAAGCATGCGTGGTGACAGCACAGCCGCTGAAACAGCCTCTCTCGACCAATTTGCCGAGAGTCTGACAGATATGCATTCCGGTATTCGTGATGAAACCTTAGCACGAGTCAGCGAAGAGCTAACGGCCAATACTCTTCATGAAAAGGCCACAGAAAATACGCAGCTAGCCTTCTTCTCAAGCCTCATACAGCAAATGGCGTTTGAGACAGAGCGTGATTTTCGGAACCAGTAAATAACACATCAATACTCAAAGGGCTTTAGTGATTAAAGCCCTTTAATCTTGTGATGAATGCAAATTGCAGAATGGGCATCGTTGGCAGCGTACAGGATTTGGCTTTCAGATAGAGGATAAGCCCCCCAATTAGATTTTTGTGCACCCTTACCCAGACGCGCGTGCAACACCATCGCTACACCAGCCCTAGCGCCAATATCATTCTTTTCACTGGCCAATCTTTTCAAGGTTTTAGCGAGGTCTTCTGTATTGACGATGCTAATGCCAAGCTTGCCACGTAACTCGCGATTATCGTCCTTTAGGCCAAATCCCACTTTTTGAATCTGAGGATTCGCTAGGATTTCCGCCGCAGCCTCGAGTGCTAATGGAAAACGTGTTGGGAATAAAAAGCCTTGTGTCGCCGTCGCCAGTTGAATCAACGTTGGTCCAGGACTCACTTCACCTTTCCGGAAAATCGGTTTGCTTTCCGTGTCGTATCCAACACTGACTTGTTGTTGCAATACAGCCAATGCTTGAGCGGCGTCACCTTCGTTCTCAACGACCAAAATATCGGCCAGTGCCAATCCCTTATAAGTGGGCAATTGATTAATCTGTTCTTTTGTTGGCCGTTGCATCGCGCTGCCCTTTTCTTGTCTCTAGGAAGGCCTGTTTATTTACCCGAATTATATAAGCTTGTCGAGCGAGGATCGTATTCAATAGAGAAATATAAGAAGAAATGGAGCTACTCTATTTGTATATACAAATAAATACAATTCGCACAATTTATGTGCTAATTTGACATTTGTCGCACTCTAAAGCGCCATAAAATAAAAACAAACACCCGAGAATTGTATATACATGATGGCATGGCAATTGCTATCCCATGTTTATCCATCTCATCAAAAGGGAGCTATCTAATGGATACTAACCAGGTTCAAACAGCCTCAATGGGCTCATCTGTTTTCAAACTGATTCTTTTCAGTCTGATCGGCATTGTGTTTTTCTTTGTGCCCATCACAATCAACGAAAAGAGCACCATTCCTCTTGATCACATCATCTCTTGGCTGCGCTCTGATCATACGTCGACCATACGAATTTACGCCTTAGCGGTAGTCATTGCTGGTGGCATTTACCCTTTTGTAAATGGCTCATGGAAGCAAGGCACCGCCAATGTGGTGCTATCTATCCTGAAGGTATTAGGGATCTTTGCCGCAATACTGGCATTTTTCAGCGTTGGGCCTGGATTCTTATTCGAAAAAGACATGCTGCCATTCCTATTTGAAAAACTCGTCGTTCCAGTAGGTCTGATCGTGCCGATTGGCGCTATCTTCCTAGCTTTTCTGCTTGGCTTTGGACTACTTGAATGGGTCGGCGTCTTACTCCAACCGGTGATGAAGCCGCTGTTTAAAACGCCAGGTAAGTCGGCCATTGATGCGGTCGCCTCTTTTGTTGGTAGCTATTCAGTTGGTCTATTGATCACTAATAAGGTTTACAAAGAAGGCCAATACTCAGCCAAAGAAGCAGCTATTATCGCTACGGGCTTCTCGACAGTCTCAGCCACCTTTATGATCGTTGTTGCAAAAACCCTAGGCTTAATGGAAGTGTGGAATACCTTCTTTTGGAGCACTTTAGTTATCACGTTCGTTGTAACCGCTATTAGCGTGCGTTTGCCACCCATTCGCTCAATGGATGACACCAAAGCGCAACCTGAGGCTACGGACTTCCCACACTCTCGTTGGAAACAAGCCATGTCAGAAGGCCTAGCAGTGGCTCAACAAGCGGAGCCGTTATCTAAACTGATCCTTAAAAATGCGAAAGACGGCTTGATCATGGCCATGAGCATCTTACCGTCGATTATGTCTATTGGCCTGATCGGATTATTGCTAGCGAAATACACTCCAGTGTTCGACTGGTTGGGGCTGCTGTTTTACCCATTTGCTTGGTTACTTCAATTACCTGACCCTGCTCTCGTGGCGAAAGCCTCAGCAACGGGCTTGGCTGAAATGTTCTTACCAGCCTTGATCGCAGCAAAAAGTGTGTTTGTAGTGAAATACGTGGTGGGCGTGATCTCTATCTCGTCGATCCTATTCTTCTCTGCTTCTATCCCTTGTATTTTGTCGACTCAAATCCCGATCTCGATTAAACAAATACTGGTGGTTTGGTACATCCGAACCGTACTGACCATGATCCTAGCCACACCTGTTGCTTACTTCTTAGCTGGCTACCCCCACTAGCTTTAACCTTGAAGTAACATTTGGCGGCAGATGAATGCATTTTTTATCCGCCGCCAATGCACCCCTCTTGTATATCCATCCTAAGCATCCGATACTCTGCATTCAGCTTATGTATTACCATTCCAAGGAGTTTGCTATTCACGTTTCCACTTCCCTGTTACGAATTTCTCAAAGCAAAGGATTGTTATGAAAACGCCCAAGAGACTACAGCCTCTTATTGAAGACGGCTTAATCGATGAAGTCATCAGCCAACTGATGAGCGGTAAAGAAGCGACCGTGTTTATGGTCCGCTGTGGGTCAGAGATTCGCTGTGCCAAGGTGTATAAAGACGCAGGCAAACGCAGCTTTAAACAAGCGGTACAATACCGTGAAGGCCGTAAAGTGCGTAACAGTCGCCAAGCCCGCGCCATGGCCAAAGGTTCAAAATACGGTCGTGAAGAGCAAGAGTCTCTATGGCACAACGCCGAAGTGGATGCGCTCTACAAAATGGCCCAAGCCAATGTACGTGTGCCCAAGCCCTACGGTTGTATTGACGGCGTACTGTTAATGGAGCTGATCACTGACGCAGACGGTGATGTGGCACCGCGTTTAAATGATGTGAAACTCACGCAAGAAGAAGCCCTCGCCCATCACACACAAATCATCCGCGATGTGGTGCGCATGCTCTGCGCTGGCCTCGTCCACGGGGACTTATCCGAATTTAACGTCCTAGTCGACCAGGATGGCCCCGTGATCATAGACCTCCCACAAGCGGTCGACGCAGTGGCTAATAACCATGCCGAATGGATGCTAGAGCGTGATATCAATAATATGCGTGATTATTATGGTCAATACGCACCCGAGTTACTTACCACACAGTACGCCAAAGAGATTTGGGAGATCTATGAATCGGGCAAGCTTACTCCTGAAACAGAGTTAACCGGTCACTTTGATGAACCAGCCGAAGCGGCCGACGTAGATTCGGTGATGATCGAAATACAAGAGGCTTTAAAAGAAGAACAAGAGAGATTATTGCGGATGCAGAGTGCGGATGAAAATTGACTTTGATCATTCAAACTTAAGTAAAGCATAATGCTCTAGGGTTCCATTTAACTACCATCTATCAAAGGAGTGTTTTTATGTGTACGAGAATTTTAAATAATATCGAAGTCTCCCACGTAACTGTTGGTCGCTGTATGGATTGGAAGTTTTTACTACCAGCATACGTATACGCTCAACCAGCACAACTAAAAAGAGTTGGTATTAGCGCAGAACATGCAGCGGCATTGGGCATAGCTCAAGAAAACATTCTATCTTGGGATGCAAAATACGCTTCAGTGGCAACACAGGTGGGAGATGACTCTACATTTGGAACAGATGACGGCATCAATGAAGCAGGATTAGTGGTAAATGTTCTCTATAACTCCAACTGTGATTACGGCCCAATCCCACATGAATCCGCTTTCCTAGCTCTAAGTGTTTTACGTTGGGGGCAATTTATCCTCGATAACTTTGATACAGTAGCAAGCGCCATTGAATATTTTCAAACGAACAAAATCATTTTAATCAAGGACGCAGTACCCGGAGACGAGGAGTCTGGTGCGCATTTGCACGTAACTCTATCTGATAGCGCTGGGAATTCAGCCATCATTGAAGTAAATGACGGTAAGATGGTTTTCTATTCAAATAAAGACTATACAGTTGTCACCAATCAGCCAAGCTATGAAGCACAGTTAATCATGTCTCAATATTGGTTTTATCAATGGGGATTGTCTGAGGTAAAGAATAATGACCCTGTTTATACTGCGCCCGGTGGTGGTACCTCTGTTCAACGTTTCCAACGCGCTTGTTTCTATCGTTATATGCATCGAAGCGAGAAAGGTAAAACAGATCGTTTAATGCAAGTACGATCTATGATTAATACTTGCGCTGTTCCACTGCTATTCCAAGCAAACCGTAATGAACATAAAGAAAGCCCATATACTCTTTGGGTTAATCTTTCGGATAGCACACATCTGCGTTATCACTTTTTGTTTACTGATCGCATTGGTGGTCTTGAATTTGATGTAAGCAATATCAAAGAATGTAAGCGCATCAAAGTCGCTGGCGACGGCGCAACATCCCTAAATCACGGTATTGCAAACTCTGCAATGGAGCCCTGCCAAGCTTTATTCGAAAACTAAATAGGTATAATCGCGAGCCTTATCTTAAAAGCTCGCGTTTACTCCGCTAATGAAGATACTAGCTTATAGCAGTTTTTGCCGGACATTTTGGCAGAATACAAAGCTTCGTCCACCGAGCGTAACGCAGTACGATGCGCTTTAGAGTTATGCCGCACTCCACCCAAGCTAATCGTAACTGAGCGCCCGACGCCAAATGAATGATGTGAGATGCTTTCTAACAAACGTTCAAGTTTAGCAGTAAAACCACCCTCACTCTCACCGTACATGACGAGAATAAACTCTTCGCCTCCCCAACGACCAGCCACACCATTCGCATCAAACGCGTTGCGTATATGATTAGCGACCCCCACCAATACATCATGACCAAATTCGTCATTCACATGCTTAAAATCCTCCACATCCGCCATAGCAATGAACAAGTCTTGATCAGAGTTGAGAAATAAATCTTCCATGTAACGACGGTTATATAGAGCTGTCAGAGGGTCAGTCATTGCTTGTTTATTCAGCTTTTCATTGGACTCTTGCAGCAGTTTATAGGACGCCCGACGGCTGAATTCGTAGTAGCACGACAAGATAAACAGCAGCAAATAGATCACAACGGTATTTGAAAAAGAATCAATGTCCCATGGGGCTGGCTGCCATACACCTAGGTTACTCTCAGCAAACCAAGCAATAAAAGCTAAATACGCACCGCTGTACAACGCGCCATATAGAAACCCTAATAGAAAGACACTCAAAACAGGGGTAACAAATGCCCAAGCCAACGAATAGTCGAGATTGTGACGATCTAAAATCACCATCAAACAGACACCGGAGACCATTAATAACAATATGAAGGACGCCAGAAGAACACGTCGAAAGAACAGCAAAGCGGATAAAGAGACAAGCCCCATTAACGTACCAACAGCGTCCACGAGTAAAAGGGGTGGGTAGTAATCAATGACTAAATTATAAAAGGCAAAAAATGCCGCAGCACCCGTACAGGCAAAGATGGAGATCAGTACCAAACTGAGGTGGCGATATTGTTCATCTGATTTAGACACGCCTAAATATTTCACTAATAGAGATTCAATCACCCTTGCACCTTTCATTATCAGCGTGGCCAATCCTTTCCTCATCCCTGTACTTCCTTGCAAGAATTATTCAAACGATAATACATAAAAAATCGCTTTGATACTTTAGGCGCAGATCAAAACAGCCGGCTTGAAATTAGCAGTGCTTGATGACAGTAAGTCATGAGAATACATGACACTTAACATTCATCTGAAACACCTACCCTCTACTTAAAATCTTCTTAAATCCTCGATCTGCCGCCCTTCATGTTGACCAAATTTACTTATCTCCATTACCTTTGAGGAACACATCCCAATACAAGCTAGACACTAGAGGAACTTATGACTATAAGCTTACCGACAAATTCTAAAATGCTGACGAAAGAGTTTACCTTTGGTGTCGCAACGGCCTCCTTTCAGATCGAAGGTGCCAACAACGTTGATGGTCGCTTACCTTGTATCTGGGACACATTTTGTGCAACACCTGGCAAAGTGTTGAATGGTGACGATGGCTCTAAAGCCTGTAACCATTACAACCTTTGGCAAGAGGACGTACAACTGATCAAAAGCTTGGGCGTCGATGCGTATCGGCTTTCGATTGCATGGCCAAGGCTGATGGATGAGAAAGGACAAGCCAATGAAAAAGGCATCGAGTTTTATCGTAACCTCCTCAAATCTCTAAAAGCACAAGGTTTACAAACCTTTGTGACACTTTATCACTGGGATTTACCCCAATACCTTGAAGATCGTGGCGGCTGGGTCAACCGAGAAACGGCTTACCGTTTTGTCGAGTACGCTGAACTGGCGACCAAAGAGCTCGGTGAGTGGGTAGACTCTTGGGCGACCTTCAACGAACCTTTCTGTGCCGCCATTTTGGGTTACGAATATGGCATCCATGCTCCAGGGCTAACCTCTCCCAAATATGGCCGACAAGCAGCGCATCACATCCTATTAGCCCACGGTTTGGCATTGCCTGTGATTCGTCGTAACAGCCCCAATAGCCAAGTTGGCATCGTACTCAATATGAATCGTACCTACCCAGCTTCAGCCAAAAGCGAAGATTATTTCGCAGCCTTGGTTCGTGAAACCTTAGATAATCAATTCTTTATCGAGCCATTGCTGAAAGCACAGTATCCGAAGCTGCTGGAAAAAGTACTACCAGACCATCTACCCACAGTACTCCCTGGAGACATGGACATCATCTCTCGCCCTATCGACTTCCTGGGTATGAACTTCTACACCTGCAATCATAATGAATTCGATGAAAACACTTTATTCAAAGATGTTAAGAGCAAACAACAGGTTGAATACACCGACATCGGCTGGGAAATCGCACCCCACGCCTTCAGCGAATTGCTGATCAACCTGAATGAGCAATATTCACTACCACCTATGTTTATTACTGAAAATGGTGCCGCCTGCGCAGATGTGATGATTGATGGAGAAGTGAATGATGAGCAGCGCGTTCGCTACCTAAACGGCCATATTAACGCCGTGAACGACGCGATCGAAGCCGGTGTGGATATTCGTGGTTACTTTGCTTGGAGTTTAATGGACAACTTCGAATGGGCCGAAGGATACAGCAAGCGTTTCGGGCTTTGTTACGTCGACTACGAAACCCAAAAGCGTACCATTAAGCTCAGTGGCAAAGCTTATAAAGCCTTACTGGAAAGGCGCAGCTAAGCCCCGACTCGATTTAAGTTTCAACAACAAAGCAACCTTTTTAGCCACTTACGTTACAACTAAAACTTAAATTCCTCAGTAGATAATGGATTCATTATTCCTATAAAGAACACTGAATTGTGTATCAATAAAGTGTCTAGAAAAGGTTTGGTCAGCTCAAAACGCTATTTTATTATTCTGTTTTGAACTGACCGACTAGCGCCATTTGCTCAGTGGCAAGCTTCGTCATCGCTTGACTACTTTGCTGGCCTTTTTGAGATTCTTCGGTTGCTGTGGCACTGCTATCAGAAATTTCATGTATGCTCATATTGATATCTTGAGCGACTAAGGATTGCTCTTCTGATGCCGTGGAAATAAGCAGACTGATGTCTCGAATTTCCCCCATCATTGTGCGTAACTCCTCCAATGTTTCCCCTACGCTGCGAGCTTCATCCATGCTGATGCGCGCATTGGTTCGGCATTCCTCCATATTCACAACCGTTTCCTTAACGCCTTGTTGCAGTTGTTGTATTACGGTTTGAATCTCTTCCGTTGATTCATGTGTCCTTGTTGCCAAGGTGCGTACTTCATCAGCTACTACAGCAAAACCACGCCCTTGCTCACCTGCACGAGCCGCTTCAATCGCTGCATTTAACGCCAATAGATTAGTTTGTTCGGCAATGCCTTGAATAACTTCAAGAATCTTGCCGATATCCTGAGAGTGCTGACTTACTCGATTTACAAGCGTCGAGGCATGCTCCAATTGTGACGCCAAACGTTCTACCTCTTCAATATTGTGCGCCATTTTGTTGCGGCTTTCTTCCGCTGAGCGATCCACTCTTTGAATCTTGCTAAGGCTATTCTCTGCGCTCTTCGATACTTCATTAACGGTGGCAGCCATTTCCGTCATAGCGGATGCGACGCTCGTTGTTTTTTCATTTTGAACGTACATCAGCTGTTGTGATGTTTTAGCAATATCGTTCGTCTGGTGCGCTGCCACTTCAACTTTTTCTGACGCCTCACGAACCTGAACAATAACGTTTCTAAGATTGGAGACCAGACCGTTCACCCAATTTGACAGTTCACCGAATTCATCTTTTGTTTTTACATTGCTCTGTTGGGTGAAATCACCTTTTGCTACAACACCCAATACTCTCATCACTTCCGCCAGCGGACGTTTTATACTCCGGCTTACCCAAACAATGACGAATGCTGCAGCTAAGATAGAAACAACGATGGCAATGTAAGTTACGTTCATTGCGATATCAGAGGCCTGATATGCATTGTTTTTGGCAGAGTTTCTAATGCCACTCACGCCAATTTGAAGTGCTTCGCCTAAGCCCCTCATTTCCTGCATCATGTTCATAAGCTGCGAGGCAGCCAATTCCGATTCGCGTTCTAGTCGACTTATGTTGTAGTGAGCAGCAAAGACACCATCTACTTGATTATAATTTGCAATAATATCCTTCAAGAGCTCTTCCACATATTCGTCTTGGATAGTTGGAATAACACCATCGACTCGCTCAAATCCTTTTTCCATTATGCCCTTCAGGAAATCCAGTTCTTCAAGATCAGTTAAATTGAAGTAATCTGAAAAGGTATCACTAAGACTTACCATTTGAGTACCAGCAAACGTGATTGCAAACTCTTGCTCACCTGTTTTTGCTTCTTCTTTTAATGCTTCAAGGTCTTCAATAGCAAACTTAATATTATCCATCCACTCAAGCTTCATCTCCGCGATGTCTCGCTTCAACTTGAGCGACTCTTTGTGGTTTGAAATTGCGGATTCGGCGATGGAGAAAAGGTCAGTTGATTTGGAGCGAATATCTGATAGCGATGCATTTAAGCTAGCATAGTCGCTTAAGGCCGAGTCCAATCTGGAAAGGCTATTTTGAAAACTGGACTTGGCTGACTCATATTGCATCGTCGTGCTCTCTATGGCCGCGTCAGATTGACTAACAAGAGAACTTAAAAGAGCAATGTTGGAAAAAGAAAGTTGTTCGTTGAGTAGAGCACTTTCGGCAGTAATATCCGCAACCTTACCTGTTACCGTCCCTAAATGCGTTTGCACTTTTCCTATGCCAAATAAGCTCGTGCCAGCAATCACAACAAGTAAAACAAGCAGCGCGCCAAAACCAACTAGAAGCCTCTGGATAACCGATAAAGACATACTTTACTCCATGATAATTCTTGACGTTTCGCAACATCATATAGATACACTCACACCACTTTACTAGTAATGGCGGTTTAATTATGGGGCCAATTAAAAGAAATCTTGTGTCAACTTTTTATGCGCTATCATCAACAGCGCAATTTATAGTAACTCTGCAATATTTGCGCCAGACACAAACTGTTCATTTGAAAATAAGTTCGAAAAAGAATTAAGTCATCTGATGGTTAACTTGAAGCGCATAAAAGAGCTTGGGACCGTCTCGTTTCAAGCAAATGTAGTGTGATTAGTGCTCAACTCTAACTGGCTGGAATACAGTAAGGGCTGGTATGTCTCTGAGCTACTTTTTTCAACTGATCTTGATTGTTTAAAAACAAAAAAACCGACTTCTAATAGGAAATCGGTTTTTCAGTATCGTAACTAAGCTACTTATCGAGCTTAGTTGTACGTAGGTAAGGTAGCTTGATGTCAACTTCGCCGTATTTGGCTTTAGCCTGCTCATCATCTAAAGATAATGCCACAATCACCTCATCACCCACCTGCCAATTTGCTGGCATAGCGATAGGTTCTCCGTAGCTCGCTTGCAACGCGTCCAAAGCCCGTAGCACTTCAGCAAAGTTACGACCAACTGACATTGGGTAAGACATGGAAAGTTGAAGCTTTTTATCTGGGCTAATAATAAACACTACACGGACACTCGCTGAGTCCGCTGCGGTACGTCCATCCGGCAAATAAGCGTCAGCTGGTAACATGTCTAATGCTTTAGATACCGCCAATGATTCGTCCGCTATGATTGGGAAAGTAGGCGTAGCACCAGAGAAGGTCTCAATGTCTGCCTTCCACTGCTTGTGTTCTTCAACACCATCAACAGATAACCCCATCACTTTCGTACCGCGTTTTTCCCACTCTGCTGCTAACGTCGCTACAGCGCCGAATTCTGTTGTGCAAACCGGTGTAAAGTCTTTAGGGTGACTAAAGAGAATCGCCCAACTATCACCGATCCAGTCATGAAGCTTGAAAGTACCTAAATCAGTTTCTAGCTCTAGGTTCGGTACAGTGTCATTGATACGTAGTGCCATATTGAATACCTCTTTGGTAGATTGGTTTTGCGTTGCTTCGATATATTCAAATATAGAATAAGCTTATAACAATTTAAACTAAAATTTACATATTACCTCAATAGTATTTCACTATGAAGACTCGTGGTGGTAATGGATCAGTAAGTTAGTTTGATGAATGCAAACGAAAGATGGTTAGGATTCAAGAGGTCTGTGCAAAGGAGCAAGTAAGACTGGCGAAGGTGGGGAGTGTTGAGTACTATTTCTTCTCAACTCAAAGATTAGAGCCTAATGGTTAGACTCTAAATGGGCTTTTAAAAACTCTGGGGCTAAATCCGCACCGTTTGACCACACCACCGTTTCTAACTCAGGATCGACAGTGAAGGCCTTAAACTGATCGAGTTCTTGAAGAGGCTCAAAGATAGGCCCTTTTAGAAGGTTTGATAGATTCACGACACCGTCAGAGCCGTCGTCGAAGGACACCCAAATACGGTAGTCAGATACATATTTTGCGGCTAGTACATGCAGCATGATTGTTAGGCAGCATGCAGATCTAATGGCTGCACGTTATCCAAGTTGATCTTTTGCTTTGCCTGCCATAGTTCATAGTTGTCTTGCATACTAAGCCAACTTTCAGGGCTGCGCCCTAATACCTTTGATAGCCTTAATGCCATTTCTGGTGTGACGGCACTTTTGCCTTTAACAACACGATTTAGTGTTGAAGCGGCAACGCCCAGATGGGTAGCAAGTGTCCTGCAACTTATACCGTGAGGCTCCATGTAAATGGACTCAATAAATTCACCGGGATGTGGTGGGTTATGCATATTCATTAGTGATAATCCTCGTAATTTAAGATGTAAGCATTACCATCCGTGAACTCGAAGGTTACTCTCCAATTGCCGTTCACCGATATCGACCAAATGTTAGATCTTTCTCCCTTGAGCTGATGAAGAGAAAAGCCAGGTAAATTAATGTCATCAATATCTTGTGCGGTGTGGATAGCAGCTAACTGCATGCGAAGCTTTTGCGCGTGCTTAGTCTGTATGCCTGAAGTTTTTCCTTTTTCGAAAAACAGCTTCAGACCCTTGTGTTTAAATGACTTAATCATGGAAGAAGTGTAGCGCATTGCGCAACACGATTCAACTTAACCAAATGCTTAGGCCAATACAAACGTAAGGCTTGAAGATTAACTGAGTTACGACTAGCATTGAAACCAATACGGCCCCTGCCTCTTGTCTCCTCGGAGATTACGCGGGGGTTTTTATTGGTTTTTCGAAATTCCCTCAGATCACTAAGCCAGTTGTTATTAAACCGCCAATAAACGCATCACCACCTATGCAGATCCCGCTACACTCTTTATACAACACTAAGGGGAATTCACAATGGCAACTACGAGTATTCGACTCGATCAGGGATTGGTTAACAAGGCAGCTGTTAAAGCAAAAACCTTAAACCGCACAGCATCGAAGCAAATAGAACACTGGTCCAGAATCGGCGCAATGATGGAAAGCAACCCTGATTTACCTTACGAGTTTGTAAAACAAGCAATCATTGCCCAAGCAGAGAAAGACGCAGGAGAGCTAGAAGTATATAGCTTTGGCTAAAGGTGCCCTAACTCTTATGCATTCGATGATTTAGAGCCTAATGATTAGGCTCTAAATGCGCTTTTAAAAACTCTGGAGCTAAATCTGCACCGTTCGACCAAACCACAGTCTCCAACTCAGGATCGACAGTAAAGGCCTTAAACTGATCAAGTTCTTGAAGGGGCTCAAAGATAGGACCTTTTAGAAGGTTTGATAGATTCACCACACCGTCAGAGCCATCGTCGAAAGACACCCAGATACGGTAGTCAGATAGATATTTTGCGTTTATTACATGCAGCATGGTTTGTTCCGGTGGGTGGTTTTCATCTGAGTCTGATTGTTTGGTGATTGGCTTTAAGGCAGATGATCTTAATTTTCATCTGACCCTGAGGTATCCCCACAAATTTAAGCATAATTTTGCTTCCTTTTCGTCAGTTGCTGAGTGAGTTGTTTGATGCCGTCTCGCCAGTCATTTTTTGATATCTGGAAGCGGGTAATTACGGCTCGTTTTCCAAGATAGAAGTGAGACAAGACTCTTCGTTTGCGTATCGTATTGACCTGGAAACACTTCGCATGACCCGTCAAATCTATGACTTTTCCTACTAAAACCAGCAAGATCGCAGTAAGAGTCGTGAGTAGTATCAGGTTGATCAGACGCTCTATTTTAAACGTGTAACTTAGCTCAAAACCCATGCCAAATCGGCTACTTTTCATATCTCGAAACCCTTCTTCAATTTGCATTCTTGTTTCATAAGCCTTGACGCATCGATTTGCAAAAAGACGGTTCACTGGAAGAGAAGACACTAATAACCAAGGTTCTTTTGCCCCTCTTGCTGCGGTGAGTGAAGACAAGGAAGCTCGTCTGTTTCCTTTCTGATTTATAGAATGACGTCCTTTGGGAGAGCTTTTGTAGAGAACAAACTGGTTGGTGACCGGACTTGACTGGCGATGTTTAAGCTCAAGATGCTGAGGTTTTTGATTGGCGTTTGAGAATAAAGTGGATATACAACGCCAAGCTTGAAGCGAGTTATCATAGTACTTACGTGGCTTTCTGACTCGACCGACATAATCCCAGCCTTGCTTCACGACCTCCTCTAACCAAGGTGTCTTAAAACCAGCGTCCGTTACAATGATGGGCTTCGCTTTACTTGGAAGCAGAGCTTTTAACATTCTCAAAAATTGCCGGTGCGTTTTAGGTTTTTCTTTTGTGAGTTTGTCATGAACTTCTTCATAAAGTGTAATGGATCGACCTTCAAAAGCGGTACTGGCGCGAATCAAGAAATGCTGACCACGGGCATCTAAATCTGACCAATCCACGCTGATAATTGGACGAGATCGAACCACAAAAAGCCGACTTATGTGGGCATACAGCGAAATAGATTCACGTCGCAGGTTCGGATTGGAGAGCAGGCGGTCTGAACGTTTAATACGGTGCTTTTCATAAGCACTTGATTGGATCCCTCGACCAATACTGGTCACGGTACAAAGGCTTCCTTGCGCTAAGCTGAGTACGCAAGCAGATAGCGCTTTGCGTCGAGTTTTATGCATGTTGGGGCTGACAATCGGGAGGATTTTGTTCAATATAGTAGTCGCGTTCATGGCTCTGGTGGTGAGTTGTTTTTGGCGAAATTATTGATCGCCAAGAGCTATGAACGTTCCCTTCTTGCTCTAACATTCTGATCTATATTGAAATTTTGTGGGGATACCTCAGGGTCAGATGAAAAATTCTAGCAAGGTTGTCGAGTTTGCAGGCTGTTCCCTCGGGGACCGAGGTCCTACAACGTTGAGACTTCGATTTATCGCTTAGATTGCGAAATTTATCCCCGATAGAGTCGGGTCGTACAGTGTTGGGGCTGCGGTTTGTCGTGGAGGTTGTTGGTTTTGTCGCGGGGACAACCCGCTCACACAAAAGATAGTTTGGTTAGTGGTTTAGCGAAGTTGTCGAGTTTGCAGGTTGATCCCTCGGGGACCGAGGTCCTACAGCTTGGGGCTTCGTTAGATAGTGAGATTCATCCCCGACAGGGTCGGGTCGTACGACTTTGGTGCTTCGGTTTGTCGTGGAGGTTGTTGGTTTGGTCGCGGGTGCAACCCGCTCGTACTGGGGTGGAGAGCACAAGTTTAGGGGGGAATTTTGCAGGAATTTATTAACTAAACGATATGGTAAATAAAAAGGGTTGACGGTTGGCTTTTTCTCTATTAATTTTACCTCATCGTTTAGTTATTAATTTTGATGCCAAGGGGCATTGTTTCATCCGATAGGAGTCTTTCATGCAAAGCAATAATGGTTACTACGGTGAGTTTGGCGGGAGTTACATCCCTGAGATTCTCTACTCTAGCCAGCAGCAAATTCTTCACGCTTTTGAAGAGGCGAAGAACGATCCAGCGTTTATTGCGGAGTTGAAGGATACTTGGCAGAACTATTCTGGCCGCCCTACGCCGTTGACATTTTGTAAGAACCTAACTGACCACTTTGGCGGTGCGCAGATTTATCTAAAACGTGAAGATTTGAACCAGTCTGGCGCGCATAAGATGAACAACGTAATCGGCCAAGCGCTGTTGGTGAAGCGTATGGGTAAAAAGCGTGTGATCGCGGAAACCGGTGCAGGTCAGCACGGTGTGGCGACGGCGTTGATCGCGGCGCGTTTGGGCCTTGAATGTACTATTTACATGGGCGCAAAAGATGTGAAGCGTCAGTACCCGAATGTGTTCTGGATGAAGCAGTTGGGCGCGACGGTTGTGCCTGTAGCTGAAGGTGCGCAAACTCTGCGTGACGCCTTAGACGAAGCATTACGTGACTGGTCTTCGAGCCATGAAGACAGCCACTACCTGATCGGTACGACGTGTGGTTGTGCGCCGTTCCCAGAGATGGTGGCGTTCTTCCAGTCGGTGATCGGTGAAGAAGTGAAAGAACAAAGTATGGCGCAGTTTGGCCAATACCCTGATCGCTTGTACGCGTGTGTGGGTGGCGGTTCCAATGCCTGTGGTTTGTTCTTGCCATTCCTAGAAGAGAAAAACGTAGAAATGGTCGGCGTTGAAGCCGGCGGTGAAGGCTTGGAGCTAGGCCAACACTCGATCCGTCTATCAAACGGTTTGGGTCAAAAAGGCATCGCACAAGGCTTTGCGACTATGTTCTTACAAGATGAAAATGGTCAGCTACAAGAAACACATTCGATCGCAGCGGGCCTAGATTACGTGGGCGTGTCCCCCATCATTGCTCACTTGGCGCAAGAAGGTCGCATTCAGATGACCTACGCCATGGACGACGAAGTGGTTGCAGCGTGTGCATTGTTGCTGAAAAAAGAAGGCATTATCCCAGCACTGGAATCGTCTCACGCCCTGGCGGGTGCATTTAAAGATGCAGCCAACTTACCAAAAGAGTCACGTATCGTGATCAACTTGTCAGGCCGTGGCGATAAAGACATCTTTAACGTGGCGAAAGCGATGAACGATGCAACCTTCCCAGAGTTCTTGGAAGATTACTTAGCAGACTACAACATAGACGACGAAGGGGAAGCCTAAGCATGAGTCAGTTAGCACAATACATCGCTGAAAAGCGTCAGCAAAAGCCGATTTTGTCCATGACGCACGTGGTTTACGGCTACCCTACGGTGAAAGAAAGTTTGGATTGGATGGCGACGCTATTAGAAGCGGGCGCGGACTTTATCGAAGTACAGTTCCCGTTTTCAGATCCAGTAGCCGATGGCCCGACGATTGTGGCAGCTTGTCACGGTGCTCTACACAATCAGCAGTTATCCGTTGAGCAGTGCTTGAAAGACATCGGTCAGTTAGGTCGTGATTTCCCCCAAGCACGTATTGCTTTAATGAGCTACTTAAACCCTATGTATCGTTACGGTTTGGAAAAGCTGGTGAAGCGTTGTGCCGAGGAAAACATTCTTGGTTTGATCCTGCCGGACCTGCCTTACGAGCAAGCGGCAGATCTGCGTGCTTACTGCGATGCTAATGGCATTGATCCTGTGTGGTTGGTTACACCAGTCACACCGAAAGATCGTTTGGCGTTCTTGGCTAGTGAAGCACGCGGTTTCTTGTACTGTGTGGCACGCTCAGGTGTAACGGGTAATTCAAACCATAACGGCGGCCCGCAGCAGTCATTGGATGAGTACCTAGCGGAAATCAATGAGCACTCAAACGCACCAATTGGTGTTGGCTTTGGTATCCGTGAAAAAGCCCATGTAGACGCGTTAAAAGGTAAAGCCGATGTAGCGATTATCGGTTCTGCCCTGTTAGATGCGTACAACAAAGGCGGTAAAGAAGAAGGCTTAAAGCTGTTTAATAGCCTGTTTAATAGCTAAAAGCTTTTATTGATTGTCTATTTCGACGGCATTTATAGTAAACATATTATCTATAAGACGGCTCAATTGGCCGTCTTTTTTGTTTTGCGAAAAAATTAAATCATCACTCCAGCGTCTCTTATGAGACGTCATCAACCCGCCAACTCTTTGATTGACGCTGCTGAGAAAGATAGTGCTGATAGCGGCCGTTCGATTCTGCTAATTGTGCGTGTGTGCCCTGTTCCTTAATTTCAGCATTCTCCAGTATGACGATTTGATCCGCCATTTCTATCGTTGATATTTGATGCGTAATAACCAAGAGAGTTTTTTTGCCTCGCAAACGACTGAGAGTTTGCGTAATGATGTCTTGGTTTTCCGTATCAAGTGCGGCAGTTGCTTCGTCAATAAGGAGAATGGGGGCGTCTTTTATAAGCGCTCTAGCAATAGAAATACGCTGACGTTCACCACCCGAAAGTCGGGCACCACCTTCACCGACTTGTGTGTCTAAACCTTCAGGCAGACGCTCTAATATTTCACTTACTCCGGCCAACTGAGCAACCTCAAACACTTCATCATCACTAGCGTTTGGCTTGCCCATACGAATATTCTGAGCAATGCTCATTTGGAATAGGTAAGGTGCTTGGAATACTTGGCTAATACTATCTCTTAATTGCGTTTCAGACATGTCTCGTAGATCAACTCCACCGATGGTTATCTGACCACTGGTCACATCGAAAAAGCGTGAAATCAGTGTAAATAAAGTCGTTTTGCCTGCTCCTGATGGTCCCAAAAGTGCTGTCATAGTGCCAGGCTCAATGCGTAGATTGACATGACGCAATACATCCTCAGTACGACCAAAGTAACGAAAACCAACATCGATTAATTCAAGCGTATAGTCTATTGGCATTTTTGGCGACTCAGCTTGCGCAAGTGGTTTAACGTCAAGAATGCCTTGAATCTCTTTAAGCTGATTACCCGCCGCCCTGATCGCTTCCCCGTAGCCAGACACATCAAGTAGCGGCTCAACAAAACGATTAATCAGCAATAAACACAGGATAGTACTAATCAAACTATCAACACTATTCTGTGTGGTTGCGTCACCACTTAGGGTGAACAGCGTTCCTATTAGCAAGGCAGCAAATACACCTTGTACCACCCATGTATTTATGAGTGAAGCAACTAAAGAAAGGCCTATCATTTTTCTTGCCGAGACCGTTTGATCCGCCACAGCCTGCTCTAACAACTGAGTGCTTGTCCCTTCACCATTAAAAGCTCGAAACATTGATTGAGCTTGGGCAAACTCAATGATTCTATGGCTTGTTTGAGCAGTAGCGTGATGATAATGCTTGTCCGCGCGGTAACCTAGTTTTGCTGCCAACACGCAACTTAGCCCCATGATAGGAAGGCTCAATAAAGCAATCACTCCAATTTTCCAGTTGATGCTAAATAGAGCGGCAATGATAACCAGCGGAACAACTAAGCCGCTAAATACAGGAGTGAATACATGCGCAGGTAGTTGTGCTATTTCCATCACACCATTGGTAATAGTATGACTAAGTTGAGCTGTGTTTTTCGCATTAAACCAACCAATTGGTAGCTTAGCAACATGAGACCCAAGCCTATGTCGCCCATCTTTCAAAATGGCAACACCAACATCGATACCCGCTTTGTCAACTCTAATGCGCAGATACCAACATATAAGCAACCCAACAAACAAAGCACAAAGCCAGTACAACGTGACGGAAGTCCTTGCCATTAATAAATTATGTATTATTGGGATGACTAAGGTAATAGTTAAGCCACTAAGAAGACCATATAGCAAAGCCATAGATACATAGCGCTGAAATTTAGACGATTCGTTACCGAGTAATAACCAAAGCGTTTTAAACACGACCTACTTCCCCCTCATGTCTACGTGGTAGTTGCCAAGACGCAATAATTTAGCGTAATACCCATTCATAGCTAATAGCTCTTGATGAGTGCCTTGCTCACGTACAACGCCATGATCTAATACAATGATCTGATCTGCCTTCTCAATCGTGTCAAGCTTATGAGTAATAACTAGTACGGTTCGATCTTGCAATAAGTGCGAAAGAGCTGTCTGAATGGCTACCTCATTTTCAGAGTCGGTCGAAGCCGTTGGCTCATCTAAGATAATCATCGGGGGATCTAATAAGATAGCTCTGGCAATATTGATACGCTGTCGTTCCCCGCCTGACAATTCGATGTCTTGACCAATAATAGAGTCATAACCTTGCGGTAGTGATATGATTCGATCATGTATATTGGCTGCTTTTGCTGCTTGCTCAACTTCCGTACGAGAAGCGTTGGCGCGGCCTAAAGCGATGTTGTCATGTAAGCTCCCATGAATTAAATGAGGCTCTTGTAAAACGAAGCCTACATGCTGATATAAATCGCTGACCGTAATATCTTTAAGATCTACTCCAGCAAAGGTAATACGCCCCTCCGTCGGATCGAAGAAACGCAATAGCAGCCTAGCTAACGTAGATTTTCCTGAACCCGACGCGCCAACAATCGCCGTCACACTGCCCGCATTTAGAGTTAGTTCAATGTTTTTAAGAACAAAATGATCACCTGCATAAGCGTAGGAAACATTGTCAAAATAAACTGTCTCACTTTCAATCTGGCAACGATTTTCCGGCGATGGCTGTGCTAAAACTGGCGTATCAAGTAATGCTTGTAAGCGTTGAGCTGCTGCAGTGGCATGATTTAAATTATGACTACTGTAGTTCCATTGCATCAGTGGTGACGAAATACCTGGAGCCACCAAAAGAAATGGCAATAAATCAATAGGTTGAACCAAGTCTAAACTGATAAACAAGCAACCGAATAGCAATATCACACTGAGTACAGCCACTGGTGCGATGATGGCATTAGCATTCGCGAGAGGCGTTATAAATGGTCTCGTAAAGCTTAGAAAACCCTTTAGAAAACTATCTACCGCATTCTGGTATCCTGAGTAAGAAGTATCATTCATGGCAAAGGATTTAATGACAGGCAACCCTCCAATAAACTCCGCCACCGCGTTATTCATAAGGGCTTGACCACTAACAAAAGCATTCATTCGCTCTTCACTAATGGATTTTTTGGCAGCGCCAAAAATCAAGTAAAAGCAAGGAAAAGGCAGTAATGAAACGATGGCTAAGCGCCAGTCCATAACAACCAGATAGACAACAGACAAAGAAATTACGCCGATACAGCGTCCTTTGGTCGTGTAGTAGTGAGCAGTCAGTTCATGCAGCGCATTGACATCATCTTGAACCGCTTGCTTTACATCGCCTGATGCTCGACTGGTAAACCACCCTAAAGGTACTAAGGTCAGGTGCTGCATAATACTGATACGTAATTTACGTGTTATTTGATTATCAGCTAAATGAGCCAATGCACCGCTAATCGAAACACACATCAGCCCCAAGAAAAGACTTCCTAAGCTGAGTCCAACAACAAACCAAACATGTGAAGCGTCAAACAAACTTTGACTCTTCACATCAGTATCAACTGGCCCAAAACGTCCCTCTTCAACCCATATTTCAACGATATAAGCAATCCCCGCCAAAGGAACGAGCGACAACATCGCACCGACGCCTGCAAGCGCCGTGACCAGCATTAGCTTGCCTTTGATTGGATACAACAGTTGCTCGACAGGACTCGCTTGAGCGTTACTATTCATCAGCGTATCCCTTTAAAACATCGTCAATAACAATTTGTAAGGCGCTATAGCCCGCACCAGTGATATACCACGCTTGTGAATTAACAAAAATCACACGATTGTTCTGCCATGCATTCGTCTGACGGATCAGTGGGTTGTCCATGGTATCTCTGTTTAACGCTGCTGTTCGCTCCATCACTGATGTACGATCTACTACATAGATAATGTCTGGATTATTCTCGAATATGAATTCACTTGAAATTGGTTGCCCATGTAACCCAGAATTCATTGGGGAGGAAACTGGTTTCACGCCTAAGGCCTGAAACACAAAGCCATAACGCGATTTTTCCCCTAAAAAACTATAAGCTCCATTGTTTCGTAAAACGATCATAGCTTTCTCAGGCCTGTTCTTAATAATGTCACGTGCCTGCTCAACTTTTGTATGCAATAAATCTGCCTTTCGCTTGGCGAGCTCTTCTTTATCAAATATTTTTCCTAACGTTAGTAAATGACTAATAACAGTATTAAAGTGTTCACTGCCACTGTCTTTATAGTCAACATCAAGTAATAAAGTAGGTGCTAACTCTGACAACTCAGAGTAGTAATTTGCTTGAAGCGGTGACATTAAAATAAGATCTGGTTTAAGCGCATAAATTTTTTCTATATTCGGCTGAACTATAGCACCAAGATCTGCAATGTTAGGATCGTCAGCATAGCTAGACAGGTAGCTAGGAATAAAATCTTTAGGCATGCCTGCAACTGAAACATCAAGCTGATCAAGTAGGTCAACCTCATTCATATCAAGTGCCGCAACGCGAACTGGGCGTTGATCAATTGATACATCCCCTAATTTATGGCTAATTGAAATCGTTTCAAATCTATCAAGATTTTCATTTTCCGATTCATTTTTTTCTTCATCAGTTCCACATGAAACAATACTTACTGTCAAGAAAGTAAAAAAACAAATCCGATAAAAACCATTAATTATTTTCATTAAAATCAACTCCTAAGGTTTAAAGTAACTACAGACAATTCCATTTTTAGAACGCAATATTTCAAAATCGATTTCATATAAATCGTCAAGTCTTTTCTCATTCACTATTTTTTCAGAAGAATCAGAATAAAAAACACTCCCAGACTTCATAGCAACAATATGATCTGAGTAATTCACTGCAAAATTTATATCATGAATCACTAACACTATCGTTCGATTATATTTATCACACAATACTCTTAGCATTTTCATTATTTTTAAAGCATGCTTCATATCTAGATTATTAAGAGGTTCATCCAGAAGTATGTAATCTGTCTGTTGTGCTATTGTCATTGCAAGAAAGGCCATTTGACGCTGGCCACCACTAAGCTCGTCGATAAATGAACCTTTCAAATTCTCAAGCTCTAGAAAGGATATTGAGTCCTGAACAATGATTTTATCTTCGCTTGTTAAAACTCCATGACTATGAGGAAAACGCCCAAACTCAACTAGTTCTTCAACTGTTATTCGCACGTTAATCGCTTGAAATTGGCGCAGGGTTGCTACTTGTTTTGCAAAAGATTGCACGGAAATATTATTTATATTATTTTCTTCAATCAGAATTTTACCAGAGTCTGACTTAATCAATTTTCCGATAGACATTAAAAGTGTGCTTTTTCCGGCACCATTAGGGCCAATAAGAGAAGTTAGCTTTCCTTTTGGAAAGCTAGCTGATACATTATTTAAAACAGTATTTTTCCCATAGTATTTACTTACGCCGTCAACAAAAATCATGCCAGCCTTCTTTGACTAATAACCAGTATAATAAAATAAAAACCGCACATTAAGTTAACCAATATTCCAACCGTTGTCTTATAGTTAAAAACATGTTCAACTAGAATTTGTGCGACAACAAAAACCCCTATCGAAAAAGCAACACCTATCGAAAAAATCGTTTTATGCTTCGGTGATACAGATAAAAAGTAAGCCATATTTGCTACCAATATTCCCATAAAAGCAGTTGGACCAATTAAACTTGTTGAAATAGCTACTAATATAGAAATCATAAAAAGACTTTTTTTAACAACAGGATCATAATCTAAACCAAGAGATTTTGACTGGTACCGCCCCAATAAAAGCACATCAAATAATGGAGTGGCTCGATATATGTAAATTGAAATAACCACCATCACTATCAGTGATAAAAGAATTTCATATCCTGTTGATCGGTTAAATGAGGCTTGGCTATAACTCATCAACATTGAAAACTCACCAGGACTAATCGAGAACTGGATCAATTGATTAAAGGACGTAATAACCAAGGTCAAAACTAGACCAAAGAGCAGAAGAAAATATACGTTTCCTCCTTCCTTCTTCATCATGAAATGGTGTACCAACCATGAAAAAACTATAATAACCAATGAAGAAAGTATAAAGTTAACACCTTCATTAAAATAAAGAGCACTTCCCATACCTAGAAAAAAAATAAGCAACGACTGAAATAAAATATAAATAGACTCATAACCCATAATAGATGGCGTTAGTATTTTGTTCTCAGTAATTGTTTGAAATAGTATGCTGGACAAGGCAATACAAGAACCTCCAATAAACATTACCAATAGACGAGATACTCTATTCGGAATAATATAATTAAAATCCAACGACGAATCAAAAAACACATAAGCAATACTTAAAATTGACACAAAGAAAAATAACCAAACTTCTCTTTTTTTAAAAAAAGTCATCTATTGTATTTCCATATAATAAATAAAAAAACACAACCACCTAGACAGGAAACAGTTAAACCAATTGGTACTTCGAATGGATAGAGAATAATTCGCCCAAATACGTCACAGGCTAATAGAACTGTAGCCCCAGTCAAAGCAATGATGGGAAGTGTTTTCTTTAAATTATCACCAAACAAAACACTTACTAAGTTTGGGATCACCAAACCAATGAATGGGATAGCACCAACTGTAATAACGACGGATGAAACCGTTGTAGCTACTAAAATAAGGCCGAGAATAGTCATAGATAAGTAGTTTAATCCTAAACTCGTCGCCACCAACTCACCCATTCCAACAACAGTAAAACGGTGTGCAAATATATAAGTAGCTATTATAATAGGAAGTACAACATATATAATCTCATAACTCCCTTGTATTACTTTGGAAAAATCGCCTAACAACCACCCCTGCATATTTTGTAACAAGTTATTTTGATAAGCATAAAATTCTGCGACAGAGTTCAAAACTGCGCTGTACATTAACCCAATCACTGGAACCAGTACGGCATTTTTAAACCTAATAAGTCGTAATATGCTGATAAATAAAAGACTAGAAGCAAGACAAAATACTAAAGCTCCTATCATTTTCCCTGTTGTACCCCATGCTGACAAATGAATTAATGCGAAAAGAATGCCGAGCTTTGCTGCATCCAATCCCCCCGTCGTCGCGGGTTCAACAAACTTGTTACGCACAATTTGCTGCAAGATAACACCGCAAATGGACAGACCAACACCCGCTATGATAAGCGTCATTAGTCGTGGTATTCGACTTGCTAATAGCGTCAGCCAAGTATCACTGGAAAGTTTTGTAAATTCAGATAAATGAAGGGATTTCACTCCAATCGTCAGCGAAGCAAAACATAATAGAAAAAAAATGCATATTAACAGCGAGATAGAATTTAGGTTGCTTAATCCTTTAATGGTAGAGCGAGATACATACATTAGTTAGACTCGTTTAAAGCCTTATCATGACGCTGCTTCATAATCTCAATTCCCTCTAAAGCAATATCTCTTTTATTTTCCCACCACTTCCTAGGACCAGCCTTCATAATGCCCACCATTGCATTAAGCTGTTGAGATTTTTCCGAGCAATTCAGCGCTTCTATCTCCCACATTTCAATCATATGCTCAGTTCGTGTACGACCATCTTGCTCTGTTTTAACAATTGACCACCAACCGATAAAACAGTCCTTTACCATATCTACCAACATATCTACGGCCACCACAGCCAACTCAAGAGAAAACCCCTTCTCTTGAAGGCGCTCCACTGATTCAGCGAACGATAACATCCCCGTTTTAGGCGCTATTTCCGCAAAATTTAACGCTTCAGCAAGACCTGGGGTTTGATCGTATAACGCCCAAATAGAGTCCGTAAGTACAATAAGCTCTTCTCGCCAAGACACCGCTTTCGGCGCACGCCATTCCATATCTTGGATAGCTATTTCCGCTGCCAATTCGATGATTTCAGCGCGGCTTTTAACATGATGATATAGGGAAGAATGATCGACCCCCAAGTGTGTAGCGATAGTCGGCACAGTGGCTTGGTTAACTCCAATTTCTAGTGCTGCGCGGGCGATTTTTTCACGTGTAATTCGGCTTGGTCGTCCACGTTTACGTTTTGTTCCTTCTAAAGAATCGCTCATCTAAACTCCTAGGTGGTTACCTTCATATATACAGAAAAAGACACCTAAATATGATGCATCTAGATGCCCTTTATTGGGGGTTATTAGTTGTTAAAAATCTACGCTGGCTGATAGTTTGAAGGTACGCCCCTCTCCTACTGCCAAATCATTATAATGAGCCATTGACCAATAAGATTTGTCCATCAAATTATCAATATTTGCACGAACCGTTAGAGGCATTTGATCTATTTTCGTCGAGTAACGAGCACCTATTCCGTATATAGTTCGACCTGAAATTGACTGATCATTATCATTATCGAGATAAGACTTAGAAGCAGAAGTCGCATTAGCTGTTAGCGTCAATTTATCCATAAATGGTGTATCCCATTCCGCCCCTAACTTTGCTTGCCATTCAGGTATGCCGGAAGCTTGATTACCTATTTGCGTAACATCATTTGCCGAAGTGATTTTTGCATCAAGGTAAGTAATACCTCCCATTAAACGTAGATGGTCAAATGGCGTACCATAGAAGCCCCATTCAATACCTCTGTTACGCTGCTCTCCGTAATAGCCATAGACATTTGTTTCGCTATCCGTATAACTACTTGGTCTTTCTATTTCGTAAATCGCTAGGTTGTGAGTAAAGCTACCATGATCGAACTTAAGACCAATTTCCTTTTGCTTAGTCTTATAAGGTGCGAAAATTTCTCCGGCGTTGTCAGATAGCGCAGGAGCTGTACCACCGGCGCTGAGGCCTTCCATATAGTTTGCGTACACAGATGTTTGATCATTGAGACGAGTCACAAAAGCGACCGACGGCGTTACAGCACTTTCGTCGTAAATAGAACCGGTTGATAACATGCCACCTGTTTGTTCCGTTTTCACCATTTGGTGTCGAGCACCGACAGTAAGCTGATAACGGTCTTGATCAAATGATAGAGTGTCCGCCAATCCAACACTGGTCAAGGTGGTTTCTGTAGTCAGTAACAATGGAGCATTTAAATCCAAGTTTGGCTTATTGCTCCAATCCGGCGCATAGATATTTGTTGTAAATTGATCACTAAACCGTACGGCATTTAGATTATAAGTTTCCTTGTAGTGAGTGGCGTTGGTCACCAATTGATGACTTATTCCTCCAGTATGAAAGCTATACCTAAGGCCCGATTCCAATGACATACGTTTGTTATCATCGTCTACATAACCAAGGGTTGTATTGTAATCCCCAGCGGAATTGAATATCTCAGCTTTTGATGCACTTAGGCCTTCATAATCCATTTCGTTTTGGCCTGCTGCAGCATAGATAGACAATTGATCATTTACATCGTATTCGCCGCGAGTAATGACCCCCTGAGTCTGAGACTCGTAGAACGCCCAACTAGGGCTTAATGGATTATCAGCATCCGGCGCACGAGGAATATCAACAGCTGAGGCAACAGTAATACCTCGTGTGGGGCCATCCACTTCTTCTTTAGTACGATAGATATCTGCTGATAGTCGCAAGCGCTCACCGCGCCAATCTATACCTAGCGAACCTACATTAGATTCTTTTTCCTGCGAGTCAATACTGGTATCACCATTTGAATAAGCACCATTAAACCGCATCCCCCACTCATTATTTTCACCAAAGCGACGACCGACATCTAAGTGCCCACCCACTTGCGAGTCCGAGCGATATTTAGTTGTTAGGCGTGTCAGTGGTTCCTCTCCCGCGCGTTTAGTTTGAAGATTGACAGAACCACCAACAGAGCCATTTGGAGACATACCATTTAATAATGCAGAAGGCCCCTTGAGAACTTCGACACGCTCAAACATTTCCGGTGCACTACGGTAATATGGCGCCATACCAGATAGACCATTAAGGGTCACATCATTGCTGTTTGTAGAAAAGCCTCGAATGGAATAGCTTTCAAGGTTTTCACCAACAACTTCACTGCTGTATACAGATGCATCTGTTGCTGAAATCACTCCTACGATATCTGTTGCTTGCAGATCATCTACAAATTTATCTGTATAGCTAATCGCACTAAAAGGCGTCTCCAATGCATCTTTATTACCAAGAAAACCGGCATGATTAGATTCTAAAATTTGATCGGCAGAACCTTGGTAAGTGCTTTCTGCATCTTGCTCTCCTTCTACCATCAACACTGGCAAAGTTGTCGTTACAGAACTCTCCTCTTGCTGCTCTACTTCTGTTTGAGCATATACATAAGAGCTATTCACTAGCACAGCGCCAATAACAATATTTAACATCATTAAACTCTTTACATTTGGGGAAGAGCTCAGTGCAGAAGCCACTCTCATTGGTGCATGCTGACCTCTCTCAGTTGAATACTTCTCGTACATTTCCTTTCCTTATTCCCAAGCCAAAGACACAACAAGAATGGATAGTAATGCAAATCATTATCGCCTTCAATATTTTCAAACATACTGTTGATAAATAATTTTTGAGACAATATATCCCTTCACATAAAAAGCTCCCAATAAAAATCCCCGCTTGATTAACCAAGCGAGGATTCTTATTGGGAGCGCTTTAGAATTACTCGAAATAGTGAGGTAGCAGTGCTTCACACACCGACTCAAACATGGTCTCACCAATCAGCAAAACTATTTTTTTTCTTTAAATAACGACAGTAACCAGTTTTCCAGCTGTATCACTCTTGGATCTGGCGTCGGTTTATCAAGGCTTAACACTTGATAGCAATAACCAGTCGGTTCCACTCCCCAAGGGGCCACTAACAGACCTTGCTTTAATTCTGTCTCGATCACGGGATAAGAGCCAATGGCCATGCCTAAGCCACTTTGGGCGGCCTGTAATGTATAAAAGAAATGATCAAAATATCGATCATCGTGTTCTTCCGGTACCTCCCTTCCTTGAAGCGCTATCCAGTCACGCCATGCTGCAGGGCGTGTTCGGCTATGAAACCGAACGCCTTTATTCCAATCTTGTGCGATGGATTGAGCATAGGCATCGGTACACACCGGGCCAGCCAGCTCTTCCACAAAAGGCGTAATGCGATAGTCATCCGGCACACCAAAATCTGAACGCCTGATCGCCACATCACAGCCTTCGGCCAAGAGATCAATAGGCCCACCCGCCATGCGCACATCTACACTGATCTCAGGGTGCAGGCGATAAAACGCCCCTAATTTTGGCAACAACCAGCGCATGGCTAGAGTTGGCTCGCAGGACACAACAAAGATAGGAGACGTAGTAGATTGACGATGAATCTTTTCCACCGCATCGTCTAGGGTATCTAGGCTCTTTTGTGTGGCTTTGAACAGCAACTCCCCTGCATGGGTAAGCACCACCCGTCGATTACGGCGATAAAATAGGGGCGTGCCAAGGCGCTCTTCCAAACCCGCAACCGCACGACTCACCGCCCCATGGGTCATGTTGAGACTTTGCGCGGCTTTAGAAAAGCTCTCGTAGTGGGCGGCGGCTTCGAATACCGGTAACGCATTGAGCGATGTCACCACTCTCTTTCTGTGAAAATTACTCACATATATTCCCAGTTATTGTCGATTTTAAGGCATTAAAAGATGCTTCATGATTGTTTTATTCACACAGTAAAGCAATCTTTGCAGGAGTTTCAATGGACTATTTCACAATTGAGTGGGTCAGTGTGGTGTTAATCAGCAGCCTTGCGATTATTAGCCCTGGGCCCGATTTCGCCATGGTGTCTAAAATCGCCGTGAGCAAAGGCCGACCAGCAGGCGTTTGGTGTGCGGTAGGCATTGGCATGGGCGTCACCGTGCATTTGACCTACACCTTACTCGGTTTTGGGCTGTTGCTCAGTCAGCAAGTTTGGTTGCTGACTACGCTAAAAATCATTGGCGCGAGCTATTTAATTTGGCTGGGGCTGCAAGCCTTTTGGCCTGATATTAAGGCCCGTTTCTTTCCAAGCCCTACTATTGAGCAAGTTGTGAAGCCAAAGCCTAGGTGGATGCAACTTAGCCAAAGCCCTTTTTTTACAGGTTTTCTGTGTAATGCGTTAAACCCGAAAACCATGCTGTTTATTATCGCGCTGTTCAGTCAAGTCGTGTCCAGTGAGAGCAGCCTGTGGCAGGAAATGGGCTATGGCGTCTTTATTGCACTGGCACATATGGTGTGGTTTGCATTGATCGCTTGTGTTTTTACTAGCGCACGCTTTGAGCAGCAAATACAACGTTGGAAGCGACGAATTGAGCGCAGTTGTGGCGTTGTGATGATCGGCTTTGGAGCCAAAATGATCTTATAAAATTTGCTAACGTTGTCGTTTTAACTCGGAGCTTTTTATTATCGTTTAATAAAGCTCCACTAAGCTCACATTACACGTATTTATTAATTTTCACGTTGTAATTGACGCAGCAACTTGACTGCAAACAACGCTAACACTATCACCGCAACGGCCAAGCTGAGCCAAAACACTAAGTCCATCCAATTCTGCTGAGTCTGCTGCGCTTTAGGCAAACGGATAATTTCCAGCGGTTTCATCCCCAGCGCTGCCCATTCAACGTCGCTCTCCCCTAATAGTTGGCTAAACACACTGCTTGACGCATTTTGCTGCGACACTTCAGCTGTTTTCCCGATGCGATAAGGCCCATTGTTATTAGCGATAAATTGTAGGATTTGTTGCGGGTGGTGCAGGGTTATCTTTGGCGTTACTGTGTCTTGCAAGCCGTTACTGAGCTCTAGGCGCCAATAGGAATCGGTATTGGCGTCTATTTCAATGGCTTTGCTATGTTGCCACGTATCCCCCACTTTGGCGTTAAACCAAACGCCTAAGTAACGCTGTCGCCAATCACTCTGCGCAGTGGATCGAGAATAGAGACGAACAGTATCCCCGAAGGTTGTTTTACCGAAATCCAAACTTAGCTGTTGAATGGCCGCTTGATCATCACGCTGGTATTCCCAAGCGCTCACTGGGCCATCATCCGTAGTGAGTGAATCCTGCTGCTGGGCCAATGTGCCGATCACTTGCCAACTTAAGAGTGGTCTCTGGGTAACGACTTGTACAGGCTCGGCATGAATCGCCAACGGCTGCACGTCAGACTGATCTGGGAACGCAATTCGCAGAAACTCATATGGCTGTGATGTTAACGGGAGGTCGATCTTGTTGCGCACTAGGCTTTGTTCGCCTTGTTGAAGCTGAACTAAGGTGGTGCGGGACAGGCTTCGCCAACGATTCAAGTCATGGCTGCCACTGACCTCAACCACTAAATACTGGCTTGATGGATCGACTGCCCAACTCAGTTCGAGTCCCTTTAGTGCGCGTTCGTGTTCTCGTATATCAATCAGATAGAAATATTCATCTTTGGCTGGCTGGACATTACTAGGATCTAGGGAGATGGCAATAGACCCTTTATCAATCTGTAACTGAGTTTTGCCTTGTAACATGGCTCCAGTTAATGGCGTACCGACCAGCACAGGAAAAAAATTCAGCGCTATGATTTCCGGCTTAGATTGTGTCTTTGACTCGGCCATGCGAATGCGCGATGGCAAGACCGCGTCTTCGCCATCCAATACAACAATGTCTTTGAGTTGGGCGCTGTCCGTGTAGCGATAGATCTCAGCGGGTAAGGATGCTTCCAGATACACATCGGCAGAGTCAGAGACAGGTTCGATGTCATAAAGCGCCGTAACCTCATCTTGGGCTAAAAGCGTGTAGCTACCAAGTAAACCTAGACATAAGGCTGACCATCGCACTGCGAGCATGGCGATTTTATTCATGAGAACTTCTCCCGGCTATCCGACTCAGTCTCTGTTGGAGCACGACTTGGAATCGGCGATAAATAACCGATCAGTAACATGAGCCCGCCTACCACCATAAAAGAAACAATACGTGTTAGGTTTCCGCTATCTTGTAGATCGATGGTAAAAAGCTTTAATAGCACCACCCCCAGTACACTGACACCCAGCAGCCATATATTGCGGCTTTGCTGACGACGGGAAACATTCATAATCACTAAGGCGCATAGACTCCACAATATCGACAGTGACATCTGTACCGTGTCGGATTGCCACAGCGCCTGCGCGTTGTAAGGTACCTCAATAAAGTGATGAAGCCCCCTGAGTAACACGAGGTTGAGCCAAACAAACCCTAGCACCAGCGGCACCGACATGATCAATGCCTGTCTAACGGCCTTAGTTGCCATGATATTTTGTTGGACGGCATAGGCCATTAAGATCACCAGCGCTAATTGAGCCAAATCCACCGGGTTAAGGATCGGTAGATGGAACCACTGAGTTGCCCCAGAGTTAGTGCTCGCTCCGAAAAACCAAAGCAAGAGCATTAATACCAAAGGAACAGGCACCAAATCTTTGTAGACGGAGCGATGGTGTACCATCGGCCACCTATCGCGCTTTAACAGCTTCATAAGTAACAACAAGGGGCCAGCAAAGACCGCAAACCAAACTAGTATCGAGGTGATGTCGCTCCAATGCTGTATGTTTTGATACCAGCTTACCTCCCAGATTAAAGCCAGCCATAGCCCCCATACGGTGAGTGCGTGCCAGCCTTTCACCAATATTTCGGTCGATTTCGATACTGGATGTTCTGCATGTTGCTTGCCTTTCAGCCACAGGAAGTAATATTGCACACCGGCGAATAGAGCAAATGCCAGCCCCCCCAAATTTTGGAAAGGATGCAGCGAACTGCCATCAAACATTGAGACAACAAAGCTTACAGCGCTCCAGAGCACCACGAGCGGCAACAAACTGTAAGCGGCATTTAATACATTAGGCCAATGCAAGCGACGACTGAGCAGCAGACAAGCCATTGAAGACAAGGAGATAAACAAGATAATCCCAGAAAATAAGTATTCTCGGGGCACCTCATTGACGATCTTGATGCTTCCCGCCACATACCACCATGTTAGCCCTATCAGAATAGACAGGCTTTCTAGAGGCATTTCATAGTGAGTCAGTACGGCACGATGCCGTTGCAGAATCAGACCAATATAAAACGCCGCCAGCGCCAAGATAACTAAGCTCAGCACCTGATCGGCGATGATCTGCAAGCCGGAGAGATAAAAGTGCCCGTTCGCATGTAACGCTACCGCACTAGCAATATAAAGCATGTAACCCGCCAAACGCGCTAACCAACGCTGCTGTCGTGCGCCAATCCAGACAAGCCCGGCAGCTTCAATACACCAGGTGGCCGAGGTCCAGCTGGCATCCAGTGCCAGAGGTACGGCAAGAGTGACAAAGATAAGCCCCAAAGCAATAAAACACTCACTTAATAAACGATGGGACTGCTGATATTTCTTCATTAGAAGCGCTGCCAGCGCAAGATAAAGAGCCGCAAGAATCACGGCACTGATCGGCAAGCCATACTCGGAATCTTTGAGCAAGAATGTTTGCAGGCCAAAGGCTACCACTGGCAAACCAAAAACCAAACTGCCATCCACTAAACCCGTCAGTTTCGGTGATTGCTTGGCAGAGAACAGCACTGAGACCATCAGATACAGTAAAAAGAAGGCCACCAGAAATGGCTGTGTCGAGCTGTAAAACTGCGGCTGATAACTTTGTACACTCCAAAGAGACGTGATCACAAAGGTAAATAAGAAACCGATCCAGTTCAGCAAGCGCCAAGCTTTAAACCAAGCAATCGCCAAGATGCCGAGGTTTAGTAGCAGGTAAAAGCTAAACAGCGCCACATGGTTACCCGAGCCGTCGGAAGTCAGTATCGGCGCGAGAAAACCACCAATGGTCGCCATAGTCGCCAGCCCTTGGGCATTTTGTAACACTGCCAAGGCCACGCCAAAGACGACAATCACCGTCATGAGGCCGAAGGTCATGGTGGTCGACATCAAGTCGTAAAACTTACCCGCCGCGAAAATGGTGAGATACAAGGCGGCGATGCCTCCACCCTGCAATATCAGGCCATAACCATTGTGCCGATCTCGGGTAAACCAGCCAATCACTAACAGTGCAGCGGCAATCAGCGCAATGACTGTCAGGCGCATTTCAATTGGGAACAGTCCTGCACTGGATGCATATTTAGCTAAAAAGCTCAGACCAAAAAACAACACCAGCATGCCCACACGCACCACGGGATTACCTTGAGTAAAGAAGCGGCGCACCAGCTCAGTCAGCTTGTTAAGAAATTGCAGACCATTCGCCGCTTTATCGGCTTGGCGCCCCTTGGCAAAACGCTTATCCCTCCAGCGATCGGTTTCTTGGGCAGCTTCGGTTTGAGGAGTAGTCTGTTGAGCATTGGGTAAATCATACAGAGGAGCTTTTGCGACAGGCGCCGTCTGTGTTTCCCTAGAGGCCCCCACTTCAGATCGTTTAATCTGAGCACTCGTTTGTAAACGAGAGACCTCTCTTTCTAAGCCTTTAACACGATCGGATAACTGCCAGACCTGTCCTAGTGAAAGTCCTACCAAACCACCAAACAGCCAGCCAAACGGGTCTGATAAATAGGCCGTTCCAGTAAAAAGGCCGATAATGGTCGTGACTATGATTTTACCCATTAGATCATTCCTTTCCTTGTGCATACGATCTGCTGCTGAATTCTTCATCCGGCAGAATTGGAACTTAATTGGCTCATTAGCCGACAAGCACAGCGGCGCAATTTACCACAATCCGAGCAGTTTCAATAGTTATGAAATCTTTTCGGGTTAGCATTGCTTACACCTATATAACGCATTGGGAATATCAACACTGGAAACCGCTGTGGGAAGGCCCTCTATCGGGAAGAGGCATATAAGACTCAGCGGCGTTACCTTAATGACCTGTAACGGTTTAACGCTGATAGATGATTGCGGCAGGATTATTAGCCAGCAAAGCCGGGCTGGTATCTCAGCACTGACTAACACTAGAAGAGATATATCACGTTACTTTAAAACTCCCGACATGGCTTTCAAGTGCTTGATACAAGGAAGAGATCTGTCGCGCTTGCTCGTTGATCAGTTGAGCCACTTGTTTAGCGGCTTCGGTCTGTGAGTTGAGGTGAACGAGATTTTCATTGATCTCTTTGGCCACTTTTGATTGCTCTCTGGTTGCTTGGGCAGTTTGCGCCGCCATACCTTCGACCTTGGCAAAAGATTGATGCAACGAATGGAACATTTCGGTGACTTTACCGAAGCTTTCAGAGGTCGTTAGCGCATTTTCTCTGCTGGACTTGGTCGAGGTGGATACGATACTCATTAAAATGCTCAATCACTTGAGCTGTGTTGTCTTGAAACGCCTTCAGGACAGCTTCTTTGCTTTCCAGCCCATTACAGAGGAGCTATATTGCCAAACGGGGCTGATAAAGATCCCTGTCAGCATTTAACACAGCACTAATGGCTTCTAAGTAGCGTTCTAGTTTCGCTGCGGAGACTTCGCCATTAAGCGCTCTAGTTTTATCCCTTAAGGTTTCCCCCGCTTTATCCAACATAGCCCGAATGCTAGCGAATTGCTGATCCAGCTCCATTTCCTGAGCTGTGCGCTGATGGCGTAATTCCGTATTAGTTTGCAAACGTTCACTTTGTTGTAGCCAAGTTTGAAAAAAGTCTAGGCAAAGGATCAAAATTCCGCCAAGTACGATTGGCATTTTTATTAAGAGAGGGCGTTTGAAGAGAAGTACACTACGCTCTCAGTTCAAATAAAACAATACGCCAAAACGGCACCAGCAACAGCCATGAACACTGTTTCCCCAACAAGAATAAGCAATGGCGCCATGCCAACTTCTTTAAGTTTATTTAAGCGCGTGCGCATGCCAATGGCTGCAATGGCGAACACTAAACACCAACGAGACAGATGTGCCAAAAATTCGATCACGATTTCAGGAATCCATCCCATGGTATTTACGTAAGCGTCCGGCCATTCACACCTTAATCTAGCACCTTAGATCCGACATAGTCATGACTTTTGGAGTAATGACTGTGTTCAATACAAGCGATTCCCTCCCTGTTATTCTGATTTGTGGTCCAACCGATATGCGTAAGTCCATTGATGGCTTAACCGCTATCGTTGCGTACGACTTAGAACAAGAGCCATGCTCTGATCGTTTATTCGTCTTTTGCGGTCGAACCCGTAATCGTCTCAAAATCCTGCAATGGTCTAGGAATGGTTTTTGGCTGCATTACAAACGCTTGGAAAAAGGTGTGTTTCAATGGCCGGGCATCGAAGATGAGCAATTGTCTTTGCAAGTATCACCAAGGCAGCTCAATTGGCTACTGGATGGTTTACCGCTTAGTCTTGATCAGGCCCACCCAAAAATTACCTACCGTTATCATGAAAATTAGCGCTCTAATCTGTAGATGGCTGGTATAATCCATGCCATGAAAAAGACTCTGAATGACCTACCTGACGATATTGATTTGCTTAAGAAACTCTTGCTTGAGCAGGCGGAGCAGTTGTCAGAAAAAGATGAACAAATTGATCATTGGAAGGCGGGCTATGAACGCCTGCTACAGCAATGGCGTTTGGCCCAACATCGCCAGTTTGGCAAAAGCTCTGAGAAGAGTCCAGGTCAAGGTGAACTGTTTGATGAGGCTGAAGCAGTGGTCGCAGAAGAAGAGACTTCAAACGAAGCCGATTCGTCGTCAGAAAAGAACGATGCATCAATGCGTCATCGCCCTAAGCGTAAAGTCTTGCCCAAAGACCTTCCTCGCACTGTCATTGAGCTGGATGTCGCCAATGTAGAAAAAGTCTGTGCGTGTTGCCAAGGTGCATTACATCGTATTGGCGAAGATCGTTCGGAGCGCTTAGAGTTTATTCCTGCTAAAATCACGGTGATTGAAACGGTTCGTCCTAAGTATGGCTGTCGCCATTGTGAGCAGAATGAAACGCATGTCACGATCAAACAAGCACCACCAGCACCCAGTCTTATCCCAAAAGGCATCGCAACACCAAGTTTGCTAAGCCAGATCATCACCAGTAAATACCAATTTGCTTTACCTCTGTATCGACAAGAGGCGCTGTTCAAGCAATTAGGCATTGAGCTGAGCCGCAGAACCATGTCGGACTGGGTGCTCAAAAGTGCCGATGCATTAAGACCGCTTTACCAGAGACTGAAAGACATTTTAGTCCAGCAGCCTGCGCTTCATGCGGACGAAACACCGCTCAATGTGGTGAAAGAAGATCGAGATAAATGCTACATGTGGGTCTATTGCAGTGGTACAGATGGTCCAGACACGCCTCATCCTATGTATAAAACGCCATTAATCCCCATTGTTTTATACGAGTTCCAAAAAACGCGCCAAGCGACCCACCCCAAGACCTTTTTGAATGATTACTCAGGGTATCTACACGCCGATGGGTATGCTGGATACGAACAAACCGACACACAGCTCGTTGGATGCTGGGCCCACGCACGCCGTAAATTTATGGACATTGCCAAAAGTTTAGGAAAGAACAAGACGGGCACACATACCGTGGCACTGAACTGGATACAAAAGCTCTATGCCATTGAAAGTAGAGCTGCACAGTGCGAGACAACGGAAAAGGCCTTCGCTTATCGCCGTGAACAGGCGATACCGGTGCTAAACGACTTTAAGAAGTGGCTAGAAAAAACAGTGAAAAACAAGCCGCCAAAAGACAAGCTCACCAGTGCTTTAAATTACTGTCTCAACCAATGGGATAAGCTTATTCGCTATGTTGACGATCCACACCTCAACATCGACAACAACCGTGCCGAGCGAGCCATCAAGCCGTTCGTGATTGGGCGAAAGAACTGGCTCTTCTCAAATACGGAAAATGGTGCCGAGGCCAGTGCGATGCTCTACAGCATGATCGAAACTGCTAAAGCCAATGGCTTGATCACTTACGACTACCTTGTGAAAGTGTTTGAAGAACTACCAAAACGCAAAACAGGTGCAGACATCGATGACTTGCTGCCTTGGAATGTGACGTTAACGTCTTAGAAGAAACTGTTCTCTGCTGCATCCGTGCAGCTTCATGGTCATCCTGAAGAAAGGCAGAGCTCCCATCCTAGGAGCTTAAACTATCCATAGCTCTCTGCCTCAAACGTACATTAAAGAGATCACAGCCTGTTTGCACCTTTTAAATGTCTCAAAAGTGTTATAGATCAAAAAACATCCTCAAGGTGTGAATGGCCGGACGCTTACGTATTTACAACCACTAAGCCAATAAAAACCAATAAAAAAGGTGGTACTGGAAACTTTTTAGCAACGTTTTGATGCTGGCTTTTGCGGGCAAACATTAATGCCAACACAAAGACAATGGGCGCCAGCATCGCTACACGAAACAGCTTTACCAAGGTTGCATTATCACCAGCGTATTCAGAAACACCGTAGCCTGCGCCGACTACTTGGACCACATCATGAATGGTTGCGCCTAAGAAGAATCCTGTTTGACGTTCATCTAGGCCAATCCAATTGGCAATCATAGGATACACAATCATGGCCGTGGTGCTCATGGCGGTAATCCCTACAATGGTAAAGACCACTGAACGATTAGTGTTGCCATTCTTAGGCAGCACTGATGCGACAGCAGCCGTTGCCGATGCCCCACAAATCGCTACTGCACAACCAGCCAACAGCCCCATGTTTCCCGGTAACTTCAATAGCTTTCCGGCGACGACACCAATCATAATCACGGCTAACACCAATAGTCCTGTACACAATAAGACAGGCCAACCAAAATCCGTCAGGGAGCTGATGGTGATTCTGGCTCCAAGTAGTGCCACTCCGGTACGCAGCAATGTGGATGCAGTAAACTCTAAACCGGAGCAGGTTTTCTCTTCGTCCGCCATAAAGTTAAAGCTCATGCCTAATAGCAATGCCATCAACATTACTGGTGCACCATAGTGTTCACTTAAAAAGGCCGCCGACAATCCCATAACGATAGCCAGCATGATGCCAGGAATTTTAGGCGCAAAAAGTCTCATTGGGTTATACATGACGTACCCATTGTATAGATATATAGAGTGTTGTTTGGGAAAGAGGCGGCGAACACCGCCTCTTATTTTGAAGAGCTAAGCGAGCTTATTTCAGGTCTGCATCGTATTCAGAGGCAATTTTTTGCTCAGCTTCCTTAGCCGCATCGTTTAGCAGGTTGTACCATTTTTCACCGTCTTCTATGTTTTCTTGGAACCAAGTGTAAACAGGCTTAGCGGCTTCTGCGAACTGCTCTTTCTCTTCTGGAGATGGCACATACAATTCACCACCTGCCTCAGCAAAGGCTTTGTATGCGGCAATGGATTTACGTTTTGGTGAAGCAAACGTGGCTTGCTGCAACGCAGAGAAGCCATCAACTACGACACGGCGCAATTCTTCTGGCATATCCATAAATACATCATTATTCATGTACCAAAGCGCTGACATGTAAGCGTGGCCATCTAGAGTCACGTACTTCAAACCGGCATCGGTGAACTTCATGCCCATGATGTCTGTGATACCGTTTTTGGAGCCTTCAACCACGCCCGTTTGGAATGATGTAAACAGATCGCCCCATGGGATCGGTGTTGGGCTAGCACCAAGTGAACGTACTAGCTCCTGCGGCAGGTCAGAAACGACCGTACGTATTTTTAGCCCTTCGAGGTCTTCTGGAGTTTTCACCGTATGCTGGGTATTGGCAAAGTTGCGCCAACCGCCAGTGTTACCAATCGTCATTAGACGAACTGTATCACCGGAGTCTTCCAGGATTTGGTTACGTAGTTCGCGGGTAAAGTCGCCAGTAAAGACTTCCTCTGCAACGCGGTCATCACGCAATACATACGGCAAGTCTAATACTTGAACGTAAGGGTACATTGCCGAAGCCCCACCAGATGTAGAGATGTAAATGTCCACAGAACCGTATTCAACGGCTTCAAGACACTCTACACCATTACCACAAAGCTGAGTCCCCATGTAGATGTCTACAGCGATTTTGCCGTTTGAATGAGATTCAACGAAGTCTTTAAAGACCACCAAGCCATCATAGTCTTCATCGTTCTCGTTGGAGTTCGCCACAGCACGCAGATTAAAATCCGCTGCCTGAGCCAGGCCACTTAACATGACTCCAGCACCGATTAACGTCGCGGCAACTACACTATTTATTTTTGTTTTCGTGAACATGTAACAGTCCTCATTAATGGTTTTGCTTTGCGTTTGCGCCTATCCAGCTACTAAGCCAAGTAACCTTGGCAAAGTCATGGATAGAGATGGGAAAAAGGTAACTAAGAAGATCACTAAAACCTCTACCGCCAAAAATGGCAGAATGGCTTTAGAGATCGTTTCGATGCGCTCACCAGAGACACTGGAAGCAACGAATAACACTAAGCCCATGGGCGGAGTTGCCAAGCCAACAGTCAAGTTGACACTCATGATGATGGCGAAGTGAACAGGGTCGATGCCTAAGTTGATAAAAATCGGTCCTAAGATTGGCCCCAAAATAATGATGGCGGGGCCGGCATCTAGGAACATACCGACAATAAACAGAAGTAGGTTAATCAAGAACAGCAACATCAGTGGATTTTCACTGATGGTCAGTACCCAGTCAGCCAAGATTTCAGCACTGTGAGACAGACTTACCACTGTTTTAAACGCTATGGCGGAGCCGACTAGTAACAGCACCACAGCGGACGTTTGTGCCCCTTTGATAAAAATGTCCGGTAGGTCGCTCAATTTAACCGTTTTCATTACCCAAACACTAATGATCAAGGCATAGGCTGTCGCAATCGCAGACGCTTCCGTTGGCGTAAAAATACCACCGATGATACCGCCTAAAATGATTACCGGAGCAAATAATGGAAAGATGGCATTGCGCGTTGCCGTACCACGCTGCTTCCAAGTCGATTTAGGTCCAGCGACAGGGAAATCATATTTCTTCGCCATTAAGGCAATCATGATCATCAAGCCGCCACCGATCAAAATACCTGGCACAATGCCTGCTGCAAACAAGGCAGCGACGGACACTTCCATGGTGTAAGCGTAGATAATCATAATGCCAGATGGCGGAATAATAGGACCGATCACAGAAGATGCTGCAGTAATCGCGGTGGCAAATTTACGGCTATAGCCATTCTTCTCCATAGCAGGGATCATCATAGAGCCAATGGCTGAAGTATCCGCTACTGCTGACCCTGACAATCCGGCAAACAGCATACTGGAGAGAACGTTTACATGAGCCAAACCACCACGTACATGGCCAATAAAGGCTTGTGAAAACTGCACTAAGTTCATGGTAATGCCGCCACGGTTCATTAACTCGCCGGCTAGCATGAAGAATGGAATCGCCATCAAAGGAAAAGAGTCAATGCCGTTATAGATATTACGAAACAGCAAAGAGATATCTCGCTCCATGCCCGTCATATATAGCATGGCCCCTGGTGCTGCCAACATGGCAAAAAACACTGGCATACCAATCAACAGCAAGACTAAAAATAAAGGTAAAAACAGAGCTAACATAATGTGCGTCTCTTGTTATTGTTGTTCTCTATAAGCACCGTCAAGCGGTCACTGTGTTATTCAGCAGGGGCATCAGCGCGAACTTCGGTGCTCAGGGCCAACTGTTTTTGTCCCAATAGGCAACCCAATTCCCGTAAACACAGCTCAATGTTCGCCAGAAGCATAGTGAAAAAGCACACAGGCATCGCAAGGTAGATCCAAGCTCGGGAAATATGAATCGATGCGGCTCTTGAACGGAAACCTCGGTCAAAGAAGTCAATACCAAGTACCGTCAACTTCACCAATACAGCGCCTGCAACCAGCAGCAAGACTAACTTAAGTAGACTTGATGCTCGTTCTGGTAAAGCACTCAAGAACATATCAATCGCCACAAATGAGCCCCGTCTATAGGCTTCACCAGCCACCATGGCCATCATCCAAATCATTAATGCGCGGGCCGCTTCTTCAGGCCATGGCAAGGCGTTACCTAATACATAGCGACAGAAGACTTGTAATAAGATGACGCTGATCATCAATGCAACCAGCACCCAAGCAATGTTGCGACCAATGCGATTCAGCAGCAAATTCATGGTGGTAAAGCAGGACACCAGCATTCCTAGAATGGCCATGTGTTACTCCCTCAAAAACCTATTGTTATTGTTATCGTGTCTAACTGTTTAAGAGCTTCCCTGCTTAAGGGACTTCCTGGCCCGCCGCCGCTGTCCAAAGCTCAAACCAAGTTTCACGATCAATTTGGATATCTAAAATATTAGAAAGGTCTTTGATTCGATCTGGGTTATTGGTTCCCACTACAGGCAAAATATTCGCTGGATGCGCTAACAACCAAGCAAGCGCAACATGATCAGAAGAAGCTCCCTGCTCTTTTGCTAAACGCTCAAATAATGGAGCCAAGCGACGAGTCTCTGGGGTATCACTAAACAAGGCACCGCCACCTAGAGGTGACCAAGCCATCGGCGTAAGTTGATCCAACTGCATGGCACTCAAGCTACCATTGGTAAAGGCATCACGGTGAAGCAAGCTCATTTCCACTTGGTTGGCAACCAGAGGATGACGCATGTTGGCTTGCAGTAAACGCCAGTCCCATACGTCAAAGTTAGAAACACCGACAGCACGTACTTTACCGCTGTCGATTAGGGCATCTAATGCTGCGCCAGTTTCAGCGGCGTTCATTAAAGGATCAGGGCGGTGGATTAATAACAGATCTAGGTAATCCGTGTGCAAGTTTTTAAGGCTCTGCTCAACACTAGCGGTTACGTATGCAGCACTGGTGTCGTAGAACTTCACACGACGATCTGGGAATTTTTCAGACATCAGAGCGATGTCACATTTTGAGATAAGTTGCATCTTAGGACGCAAACTAGGATCTTGGGCTAAGGCCTTTCCGAATAGCATCTCGCATTCGTAATCGCCGTAGATATCAGCGTGGTCAAAGGTAGTAATCCCCTGCTCAAGGCACAGGTCAATTTTATGTCTGACGTGGGTCAGAGACACATCAGAAGCGTCTGCTAAACGCCAAACACCGTACACTAGACGGCTGAATTGTAGGTCAGACTTGCCTATTTGAACCATTCGCATTGTTTTCTCTCTCCGAATTTTGAGCGTTCCTGGCTTCCTTTGGACGCTCAGAATTTTGTTTTTGTTTTATGCTCCTCGCTTTAGGTCAGATCAAATCGATACCATCACGAGAGGTTGTATATTTACCCTAACAGTGTATTCTTGTGATGTAAATCAATAGTGAATGAATTTTCCTAAAAAGTTCTTTTTCCCTCCTAAGCCATGGTTGGTTTGGTGGGCGAATACTCTGCCAAGTCAGTTACTTAGGGCACTTTAGCTACTTACAATTGCCCATTTGACTTGTAAGATAGGGATACATATTGCGCAGGTTTAGGTGAAAAAGTGGAAAAGAAAAACAAGACAAAACAGCTACCGCTCTATATCCAGATTAGCGAATTATTAAATCGCGAAATTGCAGCAGGACATTGGTTACCCGGAGATCGGTTACCCATAGAAGCAGAGCTTGCTGCCAAGCTGGGCGTGGCGATTGGTACTCTTCGTAAAGCCCTTAAAAAGCTTGAAGAAGATGGTTTTTTAGAACGCCGCCAAGGCTCTGGAAATTATGTGAAGCGTGCGCCAGGTGGCCGTGCTATTTACCAATTTTTCCATCTGGAAACTCTGGAAGGTGGTGGAGTACCGACGGCTGATATTTTGTCTGTCACGATTGATGACGATGAGTTTGTGAAACGACAGTTAAACATCGATGCAGATGGCAAGCTATGGTGTATCAAACGTGCTCGTTATCTTAATCGCGAACTTGTTGCTATGGAGCAGATTTGGTTCAAACACGCCCATGCACCAACTCTAAAACCAAAAGATTTACACGAATCGCTGTACCTCCATTATCGAGACAACTTTTCTTTTTGGATTAGTCGAGTGGAAGACGAAGTCGATTGTGCCCCCGCACCTCAATGGGTGACGGACAACCTGGAGTTAGCTCCAGAAACAACAATGCCAAAGGTGCATCGTAGAAGTTGGTCAAACGAAGGCAATATCGAAGAGTTTTCGTTTACATGGTATGACCCAGCCAAGTGTCGTTACGTTGCCCGGTGGCACTAACATTCAATAAAAACAAGAGGTTAGAAAAATGGGGAATTCCGTTCGATATGGCATCCTAGGTTGCGGAATGATGGGGCAAGAACACCTCAGAAACTTGGCTTTGATCGATGGCGCACAAGTCGTCGCGATCACCGAACCCAATCAAGCTATGCAGAGCCGTTGCAGAGAGCTAGTGCCTGACGCACAATTTTTCGACACACTGGATGATATGCTAAATGCCGACCTCGGCCTTGAAGCATTGGTCATCGCTACGCCTAACTATCAACACGCGGAGCAACTGATAGAGCTATTTGAGCGCACCACCCTACCGATCTTAGTAGAAAAACCGGTGGTCAGCGATATCGCCCAAGTAGCCAAAATCCGTGATGCCGCAGCGAAGCACCCCGCTCCGGTTTGGGTCGCTATGGAATACCGCTACATGCCACCAGTAGCTCAATTTCGCAAACAGCTTTTAGATGGCGACATTGGTGCTCTGAAGATGCTGAACATTCGCGAACACCGCTTCCCATTTCTTGAAAAAGTAAACGATTGGAACCGTTTCAATCGTCAAACAGGCGGTACACTGGTCGAAAAATGCTGCCACTTTTTCGATCTAATGCGCCTTTTGATGCAGGGCGAAGTGAAGCGCGTATATGCTTCCACAGGACAAGACTGCAACCATCTAGAAGAACGCTACGACGGTGAAATGCCAGATATCATCGATAACGCATTTGTCGTGGTAGATTTTGAAGACGGACAGCGCGCTTGCCTAGATCTAAATATGTTTGCAGAAGGCTCACGCTACCAAGAAGAAATCTGTGCTATTGGCCCTAAAGCTAAACTTGAGTGCTTCGTACCAGGCCCTGGACGTTTCTGGCCGACTGAAACGCTCGGCGCAGCTCCCATTCCGAAAGTGGTTCTTAGCCCACGTGATCCAAAAGGCCCAATCGAGTCTGACATACCTGTGGATCCAGCTTTACTGGATGCCGGTGATCATAATGGCTCAACTTTTTACCAACACCTTGGCTTTTTCAAAGCCATCACAGAAAACGCTCCTGTAGACGTGACAGTGGAAGATGGCTTGAAAGCTGTCGTGATAGGCTTAGCCGCTCAACACTCTGCACAAACTGGCCAAGCCGTCACTATAACGGACTCTGGCTACGCTTTCGCGTAAATTAATTACAGAAAATAAAACTAAGTAAATCAATAGCTAATGATCAAGTAAGGCGTTTCTTACAAAAAATTCATTCACTATTGATTTACTTTTTAACTTCACGTGATTAGAGTTAATTAAATTCATTCACTATTGATACACATCAATAAATGAATCCCTGACAACAAGATGACCTAAATCGGGAGTAAATATGAGTGTGGTAATTTCCAAACTAGAAGAACAAAAACAAGTAAATGGGTTGGATTTTCCATTGCTGGTAACGCCTCACAACTCGGACGTTCAAAGCAATAAGATGGACTTTTTCAATTGGGTAGAAGGCAACAAAGCAGAACTTCATGATCTGTTGATCAAACACGGTGCCGTATTATTTCGGGGCTTCCCGGTCGAAAACTCAGACGAGTTCGAAAAGATGCTCGACCAAACAGACTACCAAAACATGCCCTATGTAGGTGGCGCCGCCCCTCGTGCACAGGTAACGGCTTCACGTATCGTGACCGCTAATGAGTCCCCAGCATCAGAAAAGATCCCGTTTCACCACGAAATGGCGCAAGTACCAACACCACCGGGTTACATCTTCTTTTATTGTGAAACCTCCGCTGCCAAAGGTGGTGCGACCTCCATTCTTCACTCAGGCGAAATCTGCAAAAAATTCTTTGAAATCGCTCCTGACTTCGCCAAAAAAGTTGAAGAGCAAGGGGTTCGCTATGTACGAGTGATGCCTGAAGTGACGGACAACACATCTGCAATTGGCCGCTCTTGGAAAGACACTTTTCATGTAAAAACCCGTGAGGAAGCAGAAGAAAAAATGCGCGAAGCGGGCATGAATTGGGAATGGCTAGAAAACGGTGATGTACGCACAGAAACTCGCGTGCTACCAGGGATTCGTTTTGATGATGAAACTCAGCAAAAAACTTTCTTTAACTCTATTGTTGCTGTGTTCACAGGCTGGAATGATTCTCGCAACCAAGGGGAAAAAGCGGTCACAACAGCAGATGGGGAGCCAATGGATGCCATGGCACTTGAACAACTCGTTGAGGCCATGGATGAGCTGTGCGTAAACTTTAAATGGCAAGTTGGCGATGTATTATGGATCAATAACCATACTGTTTTACATGCACGTCAACCATTTGAAGGCGAACGCCGCATTCTTGCCTCTATTTCTTTCAAGTAAAATCATTAAAGGCGCTTGTGCAGTCAAGCGCCTTTCTAAACTCTTAACACTATCAATGACTTACGTAAGGCGATGGCACAATTGGGCAGTTCACCACGACGTTAGTTCGTTCGATATTCACTAAGCCTTTCGCTTCCGCATCCAGCAGTGCTTCTTCTGATTTGAGTTCGTAGGCTTCGTCAGGATTCACCCATTTTACCCAGTACATTAGCCAAAGTGGCGAATAGGCGGTATCAGTGCTTTGATAGCCCACTGGCGCAGGAGCCGAGGGGAATATATTTCTCTGTTCACCATTGGGAAAGCCATAAACGCGCTCCAGTACTGTCTTTTGACGAGGTGGCTTTGGATAATTTGGGATAGCATCACGTAAGCGTGGCACATAGTTGGCGCCCATCTCTTTTGCCATGTCCTGATCAGACACATCCGTTGTCACATAATAGACAAGGTCATTATTGAACCAAGCACTTTGTAGTGGCAGTGACACCTGCTTGGTCGAGTTGGTGGCGGCGCACCCCGTTAGACCAATCATTAACAAAATTCCCAACACCCCTCGGACAGTCATTTCCTTCGCCTCCTTTTACAATTTCATGTCCTATGAGTCTTTACTTAGAGATAAAGTTCCCAAGCTCTTCATAGACATTGACTGACACCAAGGTGGCCAATTTGCTCATGCGCAAAATTTCAGGAGGATTATCACTGGACCAGAAGCTACGCCAATCTTCCGTTGTGTTCCAACGAGCAATGGTAAGTAGGTGATTCATTTTACTTTCATGTTGCAACAACACGCTGCCGTGGGCACCAGCATACATTTCTCGGACCAAGCCTGTCGTTTGCTGCCAAGCATCACAAAACTCTGATAGATGCTCTGGGCTGACGTGCCACTCATAAACCACTCGAATCATTGCGCTCTCCTTAAGATGAAACAAATCACTACGTTATAGAATTATAGGCTTTTTTCTTTTGCATATTTATAAACGGTATTACGGCTAACGCCAGCCAGCTTAGCTGTTTGAGACACGTTCCCTTGGGTTTGCGCCAATAACTTAGGAATTAAGACATCGTATGACTCAGGTTCACTCTCCTCTTCAGACACTTGTGCAGACGTTTGCAGGTCATCAAAGAAATCATCAGGCAGGTGCCAATCTTCCAGCTCATCCCCATCTGCCATAGCCATACCCACTTTTAACACATGTACTAATTGGCGCATATTGCCTGGCCACGGATGTCCTTCTAACAGTGCCAACATCTCTTCTGACAGGGCTGGCCCCGGTTCTTCTAAGCGTAAGCGTTCATGAACGTAGGAAATCAGTTTACGCTTGTCTTGGCGCTGGCGCAGCGAGGGCAGTTCAATGTTCAAACCTGAAATTCGATAATACAAGTCTTGTCTAAAGCGCCCTTCTGCCACTTCGTCTTTTAAGTTTCGATTGGTGGCTGAAATCAGTTTCACATCGACAGGGTATACTTCGGTTGATCCCAACGGTGTAACCACACGCTCTTGCAACACTCGCAGTAATCTGGATTGCACTGTGGCAGGCATTTCACCGATTTCATCAAGGAACAAGGTGCCTTTGTGTGCGCGTCTAATAAGACCAATCGAGCCTTTGTTTTGAGCGCCAGTGAAGGCTCCTTTTTCATATCCAAAGAGTTCAGACTCCACCAACTCGGATGGAATGGCGGCACAGTTGACGGCCACCAACATCTCTTTGTGACGAGAGCTGTGATAGTGCAAACTGCGCACAAAGATTTCTTTGCCCGCCCCTGTTTCACCATGGATTAAGATCGGAATGTCTTTCTCCATGATTTTGTGAGCTTGCTTTACGACGCGCTGCACCTGTGGATCGCCATGCTCGAGCTCATCTAACGGAATCACATTATCAGGGATGCTGCTGGGCATGCTTTGCTTCGCAATTTGCTGCGGCGGCGCTTCATAACCTCCAGATGTACGATAGTCAGGCACCTTCATCACTTGGGTGACAGGTGGCAGAACCTTCATATAAAACTGAAAACGCCCTAACGCTCGTTGCTTCATGGGCATATGCAACGGCTGGTTTTTAATCTCACGCATGTCGCAGTCAAAAATCTGCGAAATATTCAGTAGCGATAAGTCCCGCGCCAAAACGATTTCAGCACGGCGGTTAGCCGAGACAATGGTGCCTTGATCATCCAATACCAATAATCCTGACCAATGGCTGTCGAGGCTGGTGAGATTGGTATTAAAGCTGACAATAAAATGATTCTGTTGGAATGCCGCAAAGATCAAACGATTTTCGACACTGAGAGACATGAGTTTAACCATGCCAAGGGTATGATCTTGAGGAAGATAGGCGTCAGAGGAAATGTCTAGGACACCCAGCAATTCATTACCAGTGTCATAAATTGGTGAGGCTGAGCCCACCATATAACGATTGGCACGTAAGTAGTGCTCATCTCGACCAACTTGAATCGCACGACCACTGATAATCGCCGTACCGATAGCGTTGGTGCCAACGCCCTGTTCGGTCCACTGGTTACCTTCGACTAAACCGTGGTACTGACCGCGCCCAAAGCGATTTTGTCCCCATGTACTAAGTACATGCCCCTGCCGGTCTGCTAAGACAATAATACAAGCTGAGTTACTGAGGATATTCTCGTAATAGGGAATGATCTCATTCTCAGTGGTTTCTAATAAGTTACGGTGTTGATCGCGTAAATCATTAAGCTCCCCTTTTGGCAAGGCAGCAAAATTCGGTTCAGAGGTATGCTCTAAACCAAACTGTTCACACCGATACCACGAGGCTTCGATCTGTTGTTTGTGTTCTTCGTCATTTAAGTTGACGTTGGGACTTCGCATTGCCTTGCTGTCATCCGATTCTTGTTGTTCTTTTTTTATCGTCATTGTGTGCTCCATTTGAAAAAGGAGCGACAAGCCAACTGCTATTCTGCTTGGCTCTGACCACAAGGTCAATTTAATTACCAAGGATTGTTCAACAGTGTTCAAAGAGACTGTTCAGTGAACACTTTTTACGGATGTGAACACTTCTGTTTCGTAAACGAACATTTTCTAAAAATCGACTCCAAATTAATTTACATCCTTATATTTCAATAACTTAAGAATAAACACCTTTTTCTTACACAATCTTGGCACAGGCTTTGTATTGTTACCCTGACCACTGACATGTTTAGGCATTTGCGAAAAGCGACAAGCCAATCTCTTGAGGCGATGCTGAACACAGTGCCGACTACACACCGCATCATTGTGGCGGCCATAACAACAAAAAAGGGTTAATTACAATGTCACTGACGCTGAGTAATGTGTCTCGCGTTGTTGATGGAGAAACTTGGATTGACGACGTCAATCTGTCCCTAGAGCCGGGGTCATTTAACGTGCTTTTGGGAAGAACACTCTCCGGTAAAACAACGCTGATGCGCCTAATGGCAGGGCTGGACCGCCCGACATCAGGCAAAATTATGATGAACAATGTTGATGTAACGGGTGTTCCGGTTCGAGAGCGCAACATCTCTATGGTGTACCAACAGTTCATCAACTACCCCAACATGACGGTGTATGAAAACATCGCCTCGCCTTTGCGCCTAGCGAAAATGTCGGACCAAGAAATTGATCGTCGAGTTCGTGAAACCGCTGAAATGCTGCGCATTGATCCTTATCTAGACCGCTTACCACTGCAACTATCTGGTGGTCAGCAGCAACGTACCGCCATGGCTCGCGCATTGGTCAAAGACTCACAAATTATTTTGTTTGATGAGCCACTGGTGAACCTAGATTACAAACTTCGTGAAGAGCTTCGCCAAGAATTACGCGCCTTGTTTAAAGCTCGTAACTGTATTGCTGTGTACGCTACCACAGAACCTAACGAAGCATTAGCCTTAGCTGGTAACACTGCGGTACTACACGAAGGCAAACTTTTACAATTTGGCGAAACCGCTGAGGTTTACCATCGTCCAAAAGACATCATCACCGCAGAGATGTTCTCTGAACCACCGATCAATGTCGTACCTGGCCGTGTTAGCGATACCGAGGTGACTTTTGATGACAGTGTTCATTTCCAATTAAACAGCGACTTGCGCCCTTTAGAACCAGGCAACTATCGCTTTGGTGTGCGCGCTTCGCATATTGGTTTAGTACCGCACTCTGATGACGACTTAGAACTCCCCGTACGAGTGGACCTTGCCGAAATCAGTGGCAGCGAAACCTTCCTGCACGTGCACAATCCACATTTTGATTTGGTGCTACACCTTTCGGGTGTGCATGAGTATCACGTTGATCAACAAATCAAAGTGTATTTCCCAACACACAAGCTGTACGCCTTTAACGAAGCGGGTCGCCTTGTGCATGCACCAGCTGGTTTAGGAGGACGCTAACATGGCAGAAATTACTTTGAATGCCTTGGCTCACACATACAGTGATGCGCCCAGTAAACCAGAAGATTATGCCATTCGCCAAATGCAGCACGTTTGGCACCAAGGCGGCGCTTACGCCCTACTCGGGCCATCAGGCTGTGGCAAATCGACGCTTTTAAACATCATCTCTGGCTTACTGGAACCGTCTGACGGTGAAGTGCTGTTTGATGGCAAACGCGTTAACGAGTTGAAGCCAGAAGAGCGCAACATTGCTCAAGTTTTCCAGTTCCCAGTGGTATACGACACCATGAGTGTGTACGACAACTTAGCCTTTCCACTACGTAACATTGGTGTGCCGGAGCATAAAATCCGCTCTAAGGTACTGGAAGTGGCTGAGATCCTAGAGCTTTCCGACCAGTTAAAACGCAAAGCCAAAGGCCTATCCGCTGACCAGAAGCAAAAAGTCTCCATGGGACGAGGCTTAGTGCGTGATGACGTGTCGGCAATCCTGTTCGACGAACCACTGACCGTTATCGATCCGCAATTAAAATGGAAACTGCGCCGTAAGCTCAAGCAAATCCACGAACAGTTCAATATCACCATGGTGTATGTGACCCACGATCAGTTGGAGGCTTCTACCTTTGCCGACAAAATCGCGGTGATGTACCAAGGTCAAATTGTTCAATTTGGTACGCCTCGTGAATTGTTCGAGCACCCTGCTCATACCTTTGTTGGATACTTCATTGGCTCACCGGGCATGAACTTTTTAGAAGCTGAAGTTGGCGAGGATGCGCTGATCTTTGGTGAACATACTTTGAATATCGATCCGAAGTTGTTAGCTGCCCTGAAAGCGCAAAACGCGACCTCCGCAACGGTAGGGATTCGACCTGAATTTGTACATGTGTGGGATGGTCAGAATGTAGACGCTTTCAAAGTAGATGTGGACTTTGTTGAAGACTTGGGCACCTACAAAATTCTTACTTTTACCTTTGCCGGTGTGTCCATGAAAGCACGCTTAAGCGAAGACCAGAAAGTGCCAGAAGGCAAAGCCTTTGTCAGCTTCCCAGAGCAGTGGACCAAGATTTATCTCAACGATTATTTAGTGGAGGTACCCCATGACTAAGGTCGAGAACAATAAGGCTTGGTGGTTGGTACTGCCGGTATTTTTGATCGTTGCCTTCTCCGCCATCATTCCGTTAATGACGGTGGTGAACTACTCAGTACAAGACATTTTTGACCCTTACACACGCTACTTTGTGGGCACAGAATGGTTCAAACAAGTCATGCTGGATGAGCGTTTGCACGATGCCTTGATTCGCCAGTTTATTTTCTCTTTCACAATCCTAGCGATCGAGATCCCACTCGGCATCATGGTGGCATTGATGATGCCAACAAAAGGCAAAGGAGCATCTCTAGCGCTGATTTTGGTGGCGATTCCACTGCTGATTCCATGGAACGTAGTCGGCACAATTTGGCAGATCTTTGGCCGTGCTGACATTGGTCTCTTTGGCGCAATGATGGCGGAACTGGGCATCAACTATAACTACGCCTCAGAACCCATGCACGCTTGGTTAACCGTGGTACTAATGGACGTTTGGCACTGGACACCTTTGGTGGCATTGCTTTGCTACTCGGGCCTGCGCGCCATTCCAGAAGTGTACTACCAAGCTGCGCGTATTGATAAAGCGTCGCGTTGGGCAGTATTCCGTTACATCCAACTGCCGAAGTTAACCAATGTGTTGATCATCGGTGTGCTGTTGCGCTTTATGGATTCGTTCATGATTTACACCGAGCCGTTTGTGTTAACCGGTGGTGGTCCAGGAACGTCAACAACCTTCTTAAGCCAGTCGTTGGTACAGCAAGCCATCGGTCAGTTTGACCTAGGTCCTGCCGCTGCCTTCTCTCTGGTGTACTTCTTAATCATCCTGCTGGTGTGTTGGGTGTTCTACACCACCATCATGCATATGCAAAAAGACAAATAGGAGGTGAGTATGTCGACTTCATCCAGCATCACATCACAACGCTCGTCTGAAGAAACAATCGCCGAGGGTTCTTACTCAAGCCAAGCGCCGCAAGCACCTGTGGTCAGTCTGGCTGAGCGCAAAGCAAGAAATGCGATGTGGCGTGGCCGCATCGGCATGACGGTGTATTTGATTTTGTTGTTAATGCCAATTTACTGGCTACTGAACATGTCATTTAAAACCAATACGGAAATTTTGAGTGGTTTATCGTTCTTTCCCGAGAACTTCACTCTGGAAAACTACGCCAAGATTTTTGGCGATCCGACTTGGTACATGGGGTATGTGAACTCGATCATCTATGTATCCATGAACATGGTGATCAGTTTATTGGTTGCTTTGCCAGCCGCTTACGCGTTCAGCCGTTACAAGTTTGTCGGTGATAAGCATATGTTCTTCTGGTTGCTGTCTAACCGTATGGCACCACCAGCAGTATTCCTGTTGCCATTTTTCCAGCTTTACTCGTCGGTTGGTTTGTTTGATACCCACATTGCCGTGGCGTTAGCACATTGTTTATTTAACGTGCCGCTGGCGGTTTGGATCCTAGAAGGCTTTATGAGTGGCGTGCCACGGGAGATCGATGAAACTGCCTACATCGACGGTTATTCGTTCCCGAAATTCTTCGTCAAGATCTTCTTGCCATTGATTCGCTCTGGCATCGGTGTGACGGCTTTCTTCTGCTTTATGTTCTCTTGGGTAGAGCTATTGCTAGCAAGAACGCTGACGTCCGTTGATGCCAAACCGATTGGTGCCATCATGACGCGAACCGTGTCCGCATCCGGTATGGACTGGGGACTGCTCGCCGCTGCCGGTGTGCTGACCATCGTCCCAGGTATTTTGGTGATCTACTTCGTTCGAAATCATGTTGCTAAGGGCTTCGCCCTAGGCCGAGTTTAAGGAGCTTCAAAATGGTTTGGATGTCTTGGACCTTACCTACTGCCGCATTTTTTGCTGGCATCGCTTTGATCCTCGTCGCGATGACGACTTGGCAAGCGATCTCCCCAAGCGTGGAACGTAAAGGCTTTTTGCCGATTGAAACGACACGTGGCGATCGTTTGTTTATTGGCCTACTGAGTAGCGCCTTTGTTCACCTAGGTTTCGTTGCGTTAAGTGATGTTCCACTTTACGTAGCAACCGCCCTTTGCGTGCTTTGGATGTGCTTCCTGATGCGCTGGGGTTAAGTGAGAGTGTACAAGGAAGAACCTGCATGGAAGCGAAATACCTATCTTTAATCATTGAGGTAAAACATGTACAACAATAAAAAGAAATTCGTTTTAGCTGCTATCCCATTGGCTGTTGCACTGGGTTCAGGATCTGCTTGGGCAGATCAATACTCTGATGCTGCCCAAAAATGGCTAGATAGTGAGTTTACGGTATCGACTCTTTCAGAAGCTGAGCAATTAAAAGAAATGGCTTGGTTCACTGAAGCAGCTAAACGTTTTCGCGGTATGGAAATCAACGTCGCATCGGAAACACTAACTACTCACAAATACGAGTCACAAGTTCTTGCTAAAGCCTTCTCTGAGATCACAGGGATTAAAGTGAACCATGACTTGATCCAAGAAGGGGATGTGGTCGAGAAACTGCAAACTCAAATGCAGTCTGGTCGTAACATCTATGATGCTTATGTGAACGACTCCGATCTGATCGGTACTCACTTCCGTTACGGTAAAGTAGTACCTATTTCAGACATCATGGAGCAGCATAGCGATCTTAAGTCTCCTACTCTTGATCTAGGTGACTTCATCGGTTTGAACTTCACATCTGGTCCAGACGGTAAGCTTTACCAACTGCCTACCCAGCAATTTGCGAACCTATACTGGTTCCGCTACGACTGGTACCAACGTCCAGAGCTTAAGAAACAATTTAAAGAAATCTACGGCTACGAGCTAGGTGTGCCAGTCAACTGGTCCGCTTATGAGGACATCGCAGAGTTCTTTACTAAGCACGTTGGCGAAATCGATGGTCAAAAAGTTTACGGTCACATGGACTACGGTAAAAAAGACCCATCTCTAGGCTGGCGTTTCACGGATGCTTGGTTCTCTATGGCCGGTGCGGGTGACAAAGGTCTGCCAAACGGTTTACCAGTCGATGAATGGGGTATTCGTGTTGAAGGCTGTAACCCTGTCGGTTCCAGCGTAGCTCGTGGTGGTGCGACCAACGGTCCAGCGGCAGTTTACGCGACAACGAAATACGTAGATTGGTTGCGTCAGTACGCACCACCAGAAGCACAAGGCATGACGTTCTCTGAAGCCGGTCCAGTGCCAGCACAAGGTAACGTGGCTCAGCAGATCTTCTGGTACACCGCGTTCACGGCTGATATGACACAAAAAGGCCTACCAGTTGTGAACGAAGACGGTACGCCAAAATGGCGTATGGCCCCTTCTCCACGTGGACCTTACTGGGAAGAAGGCATGAAACTGGGTTACCAAGACGTGGGCGCATGGACATTCATGAACTCAACGCCTGAAGACCGTCGTCTAGCGGCTTGGCTATACGCTCAGTTCACGACGTCTAAAACGGTTTCATTGAAGAAAACGCTGGTTGGCCTAACACCAATCCGTGAATCGGACATCAACTCTCCAGAGATGCAAGAAGCGGCACCATTCCTAGGTGGTTTGGTTGAGTTCTACAAAGGACCTGCTCGTGAGCAATGGTCACCAACAGGTACAAACGTACCGGACTACCCAAAACTGGCTCAGCTATGGTGGCAGTACATTTCTCAAGCAGCATCTGGCGAAGCAACGCCACAAGTGGCACTTAACGGCCTAGCAGAAGCTCAAGACAAAGTGCTTCAGCGTCTAGAGCGTGCTGGCGTTCATGAGAACTGTGGTCCAAAACTAAACGAGCCTCGTGATGAAGCCTACTGGTTGAATCAACCAGGTGCGCCAAAAGCGAAACTTGCGAACGAAAAACCTCAAGGTAAAACCGTCGATTACGACGCGCTATTACGCTCTTGGGAATAACGTTCAAAAGATCACCCTCTAAGTGTTAGACCGGCTTCGCGCCGGTCTTTTTTTTGCATTCTACATGCTCTCTCAGCGGCTAGTGGACACTCGCATAACACTGGCAATGATTAACAAGGCCCCGAGCCATTGGATTAGAGAAAGACTCTCCCCTAGCCACAACATGGCAAATAAAGCACCAAATAACGGCTCGCTGCCCATCAGTAGCGCGACACGCGTTGGGGACGTTCGGCTGATCGCAAGGTTTTGAGCAAAAAATGCAAACAGCGTACACATCAGCACTAAATACAAGGTAATCAGCCAAAAAGCAGGTAGACTGAGTGACGACCAAGCAATCGACTCACCTGAGCCCCAACCAACGATAATGGCCATCAGCGTCACCACCAGAGACTGAATCGCAGTCAAACTCAACATGGTAATGGAACGGTTATGAGTCAGGCGTTTGGTCAACGTCACCATGATTGCACGCCCTACTGCTGCCAGTAGAATCAAGCCATCTCCCAAGTTGAAAGAGAGGTTAAAGCCTGAGTGCAAGCTCAGCAGCAACACCCCCAAACAACTTAACATCCCCATTAGCCATAGAGATCCGGAAACTCGGCTACGATTAATTAACGTTTCTGCAAGCGCCGTTAGGATCATCGACAAGCTGATCAGCACTGCAGCATTCGTAGCGCTGGTGTACAGCACGCCAGACACTTCACAGACAAAGATTCCTGACAAAACAAGACCGGTAGGCAGAGCGCGTAACCAATCCTGATTCTTACCTTGTTTAAAGTCTCGAACCAATACAGGCAAAAGCATCAGGAACGTCAGGCCAAAGCGGATGCCAATAAAACTAAACACCCCAACATACATTAACGCGTCTTTTGTTAATCCATAGCTGGTCCCCCAAAAGATCGCGACCAGTAGTAGCATGCATTCTGTCCAGCCAAATAATGGCCGATAGGGATGAGTGGTTAGGGTTGTCATCATCTTACCTCGTTGTTTCTTTTGACGAGGTACAGTCTAAATTGTATCGTTCAAGACAATAATACAGACCTTTAACAAATAACTTTTGTCTTATGAACACAAATGAACTACTCAAGCTACTGCCTGAACTCGGCACATTTGTAACGGTGGTCGATGCTGGCAGTCTTTCTGAAGCGGGCCGACGCCTACAGCTGCCGCCCTCTTCTATTAGTCGCGCTATCTCCAAGCTTGAAGATCAATTGAGCAGCAAATTATTAGAGCGCACCACTCGTTCATTGGCTCTGACACCGATAGGTCGGGATGTATACGAACAAGCGCTTTCAATGATGGACGCAGCAAAAGCCGCCATTGCTCGCATTGAAAGTCAAAAACACGAATTGAATGGTCTGCTAAGGATTGCGGCCCCAAAAGCATTAAGTAAGCACATCATCGGGCCTTTGATCTTTAAATTTATGGCGCAGCATCCAGCGTTAAAAGTGCAGCTCACGGCTTCGGATAACATGGTCGACCCAGCGACAGGGGAAGTGGATCTATTGCTTCAGGTGACTGAATCCCCTTGTGAACATCTGGTGGCAAGGCCTGTGGGATTCGTTAAGCAAGTACTGTGCACAACTTGGGATTACCTTGAACAACATCCAACACCACAACATCCACAGGATTTAAAACAACATGCCTGCATCGCTTTAGGTGAAAATAATGACGATCACTGCTGGTACTTTGCCAACAATGAAACAGTAGAGCAGGTCATGACAAAAGGCGCGTTTGCCAGCAACCACTCTGAGATTCGTCTAGCTGCCGTTCAGAAAGGCCTGGGGATCTCGATTTTTCCAGAATTCGTGGTAAATGAAGCCATTTCAAAAGGCGAGTTGGTGGCATTGCTGCAGGATTGGACGTTTCAAGGGAGCTATCATGGCACGATATACGCTCAATACAGCCAATCACGCTTTGTGCCGGCGACCATTCGAGCGTTTATTAGTTTTCTTACCTCTGAGCTTGCTGAACAGGATTAGGTGTTCAGCAAGCCTACAGAGATGCTAAACGAGCGTTATTGAACCGAACGCACTCGTCTCACCGCATCAAGCCAACCAGAGTAAAGCTTTTCGCGATTGTCTTGCCCCATTTCTGGGTTGAACTGTTGCTCTGATTGCCACAGTTCACTGATTTGTTCGAGAGATTCGTACATGCCCACGCGAAGTCCAGCAAGGAAAGCGACACCTAACGCCGTGGTTTCTGTCACCTGTGGACGTTCAACGGTGACACCTAATACATCACTTAAGAACTGCACGACAAGGTTGTTCACCACCATGCCACCATCAACTCGAAGTGTACTGAACTGCGCGCCATCCTGTGCCATGGCATCGACGAGATCTTTGGTCTGGTAACACACGGAACGCAGCCCTGCGCTGACGATATCCGACACACTGGTATCACGAGTTAGGCCGATCATGGCACCACGGGCATCAGGGTCCCAGTACGGCGCACCTAATCCAGTAAAGGCAGGCACTAAGTAGACGGTATCTGCATTTAAAGCTCGTTCCGCAAGGCTTTGCGTTTCAGCTGCATCATCAAATAACTTCAAACCATCGCGGAGCCATTGAATAGCTGCCCCAGCCACAAAGATACTGCCTTCTAGGGCATAGGTGACTTGCCCGTTAATTCGATAGCCTACGGTGGTGAGCATTTTATGTTCTGATTTAAGCGGCTGATCACCGGTATTCAGGATCATAAAACAGCCTGTGCCATAGGTGCTTTTCACCATACCAGGGGAGAAGCAAGCTTGACCCACTAATGCTGCCTGCTGATCACCAGCAATGCCGTTTACAGGGATTTCAGCTCCCAACCACTGGGCATCGATGGTGCCGAAATCATCACTTGAGTCCATCACTTGCGGGAAAATAACATCGCCGATTTCTAATAACTCAATTAACTCTTCGTCCCATTTTTGCGTGTGGATATTAAACGCCATGGTGCGGGCGGCATTGGTCGCATCTGTTCGGTGGTAACGACCGTTTGTCAGCTTCCAGAGTAAGTAGCTGTCAACCGTACCAAAGGCAATGTGACCGAGCTTTGCTCGCTCTTTCACACCTTCAACATTCTCTAGAATCCAACGAATCTTGGTCGCAGAAAAATATGGGTCGATGAGCAGACCAGTTTTGGATTGCACCAATTCGCTGTAATCTTTGTCGACTAAAGACTGACAGTACTGGCTGGTTCGGCGATCTTGCCAGACAATCGCGTTGTAAACTGTATCACCCGTCTCAGTGTCCCACAGCACGGTCGTTTCACGTTGGTTGGTAATACCAATTGAGGCTATCGCATCCGCATCAATGCCTGTATCCTTGAGCACGTTTTGACAAACCGTAAGGGTAGATTGCCATAGGTCGTTCGGGTCGTGTTCCACCCAGCCATCGTTTGGAAAATGCTGAGGAAATTCTTGTTGGGACTGACCCACGCGCACGCCTTTCGCATCAAATATAATCGCTCGGCTACTGGTCGTTCCTTGGTCGATAGCAAGTAGATATTGGCTCATGACTTAGCTCTCTTGGTTTTTCAAAACATCACTATCCAATGGGATGGCGATGAATACGTTGTTATTTTTGTTAACCGAACATAAATGTTCAAATTCGAATATTCTGTATTAAAACCATATTCGTTTGCTTTAGCAAGCAACTATTGAGGAGTTTGAATCGGCATGGGCCAGATGACACGCCAAGATCAGATTATTAAAGTCGTTCGCGAAAAAGGTTACGTCTCTATCGAAGAGTTGGCAGCGCAGTTTAATGTGACCCCTCAAACCATTCGTCGTGATATCAATACGCTGGCCGACCAAAACATCATTCGTCGCCATCATGGCGGTGCTAGCTGCGAGTCTTCTACTACGAATGTAGATTACAACACACGCCAAGCGTTACAGCTCGATGCTAAAAAACAGATCGCTAAGCACATCGCCAAAGAAATCCCAAACGGCGCTTCTTTGTTTATTAATATCGGCACCACAACTGAAGAAGTGGCTCGCGCATTACTGCAGCACCATAACCTAAAGATCATTACCAATAACATCAATGTTGCGTCGATCCTGCGTACCAAAGAAGGCTTCAACGTTATTGTTGCAGGGGGAACGGTTCGTAGCCGAGACGGCGGTATCATTGGTGAGGCCACGGTAGACTTCATAAATCAGTTTCGCGTGGATTACGGTATCATTGGTATCAGTGCCATTGATCAAGAAGATGGCTCTCTATTAGATTACGATTACCAAGAGGTACGTGTCGCACAGAGTATTATCTCCAACTCACGGGAAGTCTTTCTGGCAGCCGATCATGCGAAATTTGGCCGTAGTGCCATGGTGCGCTTAGGCAATATCACCCAGGTAGATCGCTTATTCAGTGATGCAGAACCCCCAAAATCTATTAAAGCCTTATTAAAAGAACACTCGGTAAAATTTGAACTGTGTGAGTAATCCTGACACAGTTCACGCTTTCTTACTCTGTCACAAGCCTTTTCCATTCTGAACACCTCTCCTCCTTTTCAAAGCCTCACGTTCAACAACTGTCACATTTGTTTGATAATTTTTTAATCAATCAGCTTGCCAAAGCGAACATCTAGTTCTAGTATTCGAACAATTATTTTCATTTTCGAAAATAAAAGTTCACATTCAAACTTATAAATGTATTCGAGAGGGACTGAGCATGACCCACAGACACGTTGATCTTTTCATTGTCGGTGGCGGCATCAATGGTGCAGGCATAGCAGCTGATGCAGCAGGCAGAGGCTTATCGGTAGCGCTGTGTGAAATGAACGATTTAGCCAACGCTACGTCTTCGTCTAGCAGCAAGCTGATTCACGGTGGCTTAAGATATCTAGAGCATTACGAATTTCGTTTGGTACGTGAAGCGTTAAGCGAGCGTGAAGTATTGCTAAAGAATGCGCCTCATCTGGTGACTCCCATGCGCTTTCAAATGCCTCACCGCCCTCATCTTCGCCCTGCTTGGTTAATCCGCCTTGGTCTTTTCCTTTATGACCATATTGGCAAGCGCGAAATGTTACCTGGCTCAAAAGGCGTAAAGTATGGCGCTGACAGCCCTCTTAAACAGGACATTTCTCAGGGGTTTGAATACTCAGACTGTTGGGTTGATGACGCACGCTTAGTCGTTGCCAACGCCATGAGTGCCAGAGAACACGGCGCCCTGATCATGACTCGCACCCGTTGTGAGTCGGCTAAGCGTGAAAACGGTGTTTGGGTAATCGACGTGGTTCATACCGAAACGGGCGAAAGCCAACGTTTTACAGCGGATGGCATGGTCAATGCCGCAGGTCCTTGGGTTTCGAGCTTTATTGAATCGAAGCTAGAGCGTAAAGCACCCTACAGCATTCGAATGATCAAAGGCAGCCACATTGTTGTGCCGAAGCTGTTTGAGCAAAGTAATTCTTTTATCATGCAAAACGCTGACAAGCGTATCGTGTTTGCCATCCCCTACCGAGATCAATACACATTGATCGGCACTACAGATGAAGAATACCATGGCGATCCAAAAGATGTGTCTATTAGTGATGCCGAAACGGATTACATTCTTGATGTGGCCAATCAGCATTTTAAAACCCAGCTGTCTAAAAAGGACATCGTCTGGACTTACTCAGGGGTTCGCCCACTACTTAACGATGAGTCGTCTAACGCCTCAGCGGTCACCCGTGACTACACGCTTCATGTGGAAGATGACCACGGAAAAGCACCATTGTTAAGCATCTTTGGCGGAAAGATCACGACTTATCGTCAACTGGCGTTATCAGCCATGAAAGATCTAAAAGAGTATTACCCTAATATGGGCAAAGAATGGACCCATGCACACCCACTGCCTGGCGGCGATATGAGCAATGACCATCTGGCCTTCGCACAGAAGCTGCTACAAGAGTTTCCATTCCTTACTCAAGCGCAGTCAAAGCGCTTTACAGGAAGCTACGGTACTCAAGCCTATGTTCTATTGGGTGAAGCCACTTCAGTGAGTGATTTGGGCGAGTGCTTTGGCCAAGACCTCTATAAAAAAGAAGTCGACTATCTAATGGAGCATGAGTGGGCAAGAACAGCCGAAGACATCTTATGGCGCCGTTCTAAACTCGGACTGGAATTCACGACAGAGCAATGTGCTCGTTTAGAAAGTTACTTGAAAAGTGAGCTGGCAAACGACGAAATACTGATGAGCGAACAAATCGCTTAAACCAGATAGTTAAAATGAAAAAGAGTGCTCTCAGCACTCTTTATTCACTAGTAAACTGAAGGATCGCCTTCATTAGGGCGAGTTTTAAAGCGGCGATGCAGCCACATGTATTGCGCTTTATTACGGCTGATTAACTCTTCAATAATTTGATTGCCGCGGATAGCGTCCACCGTTTCGTTTTCACCTGGGAAATTCTCTAATGGCGCGCCAATTTCTATATTGTAGCCTTTGTCGTCAGCGTTACGCTCCACAAAGAATGGCAGCACTTTCGCTTTGCCAAGTTTCGCCAATGTTGTGCCGCCAGTGATAGTCGCCGCATCCGGCACAGCAAAGAATGGGATAAACACAGCACTTGAACGACCGAAGTCTTGGTCTGCGGTGTACCAAATAACATCTGGCGCGCGTAAGCTTCGCACCATTTGTCGCATGTCTTTTTTCGGGATCAAAGCTTTGTTCGAACGCAAACGGCCTTTAACTTGTAGATATTCCATCACTGGATTGTTGTGCGGGCGGTACACCCCAACACCAGGATTAAACTGACCAAAGATACGCGCTCCCATTTCCAGTGGTAAACAATGCACCGCAAACAAGATGACGCCTTGCCCATTGTCCAACGTGCTCTGAACATGCTCTTGGCCTTTGATGGTCATATGGCGTTGCACACGCTCATCAGACCACCACCAACCACAGATCGTATCAAAAATAGCTTTACCAGCTTCTTCGAAATTACGGACTAATAAATCGTGGCGCTCTTCTGGGCTCGCATCAGGAAAACAAAGCTCTAAATTACGTTTCGCCGTTCTGACTCGGCTTTTAGCGTACTTCATGATCAGACGACCGATAAGTTTACCCAGTCCCATCTGCCATGGTAACGGCAACATGGACACTAAACGTCCTAAACCGATACCGAACCAAAGTCCCCAATGTTTGGGATGGAGCAATGCCTTAGAGAATTGCGCTTGTTCTACCACGTCTTATTACACCCATTAAAAATTCGCCGCCATTCTAACGTATCTTGCGTAAAATTTTGAGTTCGTAGAGACAAATAAAGCCCCATATAGGGCAATGCTGTTCACTTAAGAAAAAAACAGCATAATTAGTTAAAATCCAGTAACCATCAGGCTACTGGATTTTTTTATGCCTCTTCACCAAACCTTGCTTGAAATCGACGAACTACACCAATTCTCAGACCAAAGTACTTTTACTCAAAACATCCCTGTTGAATGGGTCGAATCCGCCCTTACGCTCACTCAGAGTGCAACCATTCGTAGGCGGCGATTACCATCAGATCAGGTGCTTTGGTTAGTGTTAGGCATGTCGCTCTTCAGAGATGAACCTATTGCTGATGTGGCACGACGTTTAAACATCTGCTCCCAAGGCTTGGCTAATGACTGTTTACTAGCAAAAAGTGGCATTTCTTCCGCTCGCCAGCGGTTAGGTCCCCAGCCTCTTGAGTGGTTATTTCGCAAAACAGGTTATCACTGGGGAAGTGAGCGTTACCCAGCAGATGACTGGAATGGATTGCAAGTTTTCGCTGTTGATGGTGCGTTGTTCCGAACGCCTGACACGCCCGAGTTACGAGAGCACTTTGGGTCTGGTAACACCTCGACTAACCGTCAAACACCTTATCCTATGCTAAGGCTAGTCAGTCTTATGAATACAAGGTCTCACATCATGCTTGATGCCCAAATCAGTCCCTATCGCAAAGGTGAAATTCGAATGGCTGAGAACTTTGTATCTCGTATCCCTGACCACTCTGTAACACTGCTAGATAAAGGTTTTTGGGGAGCCGACCTTTTGCTCAGCATCAATCGTGACAATGACAATCGCCATTGGTTAATCCCTGCTCGTAAGGGATTGGTTTATGAGGAGGTTGAGCAGTACAACTCACGGGATAGATTACTGCGCATGAAGGTCTCAGATCAGGCTAGAAAACGCAATTCAAGCCTACCTGAATACTGGGATGTCCGCGCTGTGACTTATGAAATCAATAAGGTTGAGAAGACGGTTTATACTTCCTTGCCCTATGCGAAATTCAATACAGAAATGGTGAGCAAGTTATACCATGAGCGCTGGGAAATCGAACTAGGCTTTAGAGATATCAAAAGCTCAATGAACAATAATGCTCTCACTCTTAGAAGCAAGAAGGTGGAACTGATTTATCAGGAGGTTTGGAGTTTATTACTAGCCTACAATGTTGTAAGGCGTGAAGCAGGGCAAGTAGCCATTGCTTATCAGAAATCCCCAAGTGAAATAAGCTTTAAGGCGGCATACTGCTATATTGCGAGTCAGCTCATTGTGATGGCACAAGCACAACCAGTATCAAAGACAGGAACTCGCTTAGCTCACCTAAGATCAGGTATTGGAGAGTTGTGTATAAACTACCGTTCTAGGCCTTCTAGACCTAGGACGGTAAAGATAAACAAGACCCGTTATCCGGTGAATCGCAATGCTGCTCCCCTTAAGTGAACAGCATTGCCATATAGGGGCTTTATGAGAAGCACTAAGGTTAAAAGGAGTTATTGCTGCAAAGTTGCAATGAATTCATCCGATTCTTTAATCGCTTCACTCATCTCGTTAATCAGACCTGAAATGTCAGTTCTTAGGCTTGCGAACTCGCCCTTGATCGCACTAACCGCAGCGGCATTCAGGTTATGCTTCAAATACAATACATTATCATTCAGGGTTGCCAGTACTGGCGCCATTTTAGACTCCGCTTGATGCATACTGCGAAGCATTTGGCTGAACTGACGCTTAGTCGCGTTCAGTTTGTCTTCACTTGCACGGCGTAGCTTACTGTTCGTGTATTGATCGAGCTCGTCTTCCCATTCATCAAACAAGTCGTTAGCGACCTCTTCTACGTTATCGATTTTTTTCGATACACGCTCCGCCGCGGCTTTACTGTTTTGATAATCGTCATTTAGATCGTTGTAAATGTCTTCGTAATCGCCACCATCAAAATCGGTCAACACCACCAAACGCTGGTAAGCTGTTTGAAACTCTTCTTGGCTGTCTTTTTGACTATCACGAACATCTTCAACTCGATCCACCAAGATGTCTCGCTTATCAATGCCAATTTTTTCCATGGCACCATAGTAGGCCGTTTGACAGCCAGCTAATGACATCAACAACACTGCACCCATGGTTTTAACGACCATACCTTTCATATATTTTTCCTTATCGATCCGTTATCTGTTGAATATTGTCTCGACTGTTAACAAGGATTACAACCTTTCGCAGCCCAGCTTTCATATTAGGTATCATTATAAATCTTCCATACTGAGGCTTATCCTATCAGACATGTAATCCAGAAAAGCCGTTATTCGGCTGGCAAGTGTGGTATTGCGATAATACACCGCATGCACGGGCTCCCGCTCATTCGGGCTAACTGTGTCTTGCTCCAATACTTTGATGAGACGGCCACTTTTTAAATCTTGCATAATCATAAATTCAGATAACAACGCAAAACCTTGTCCTGCAAGGCATAGTTGGCGCATGGTTTCACCACTACTGCAATGCAAAGTTGGGCGCAGAGTCACTGCAGAAGAAAGCGGCCAACGATTCAAATGAGGGGCATCGGTAAACCCCAACACCTGATGTTTTAGCAAGTCTTCTGGCACTCGTGGAGCACCATAGCGATTAAGATACTCTGGCGATGCGACAACATGCAAAGGGCTTTTGCCAAAGTATCGCGCATGCAGATTTGAATCCTTAAGCGAACCGATCCTAAAAGCCAAATCCGTGCGGCGCTCAATCAAATCTATGATATTTTCATTTGCCACCAACTCCAGCTCCACCTGCGGGTAGCGTTCGCGAAAGCCTGCCACGTGGGGGACTAGTTGATGCAAGATAAAAGGTGTTGCTGCATCAACTCTCAAGCGTCCCGCAGGAATGCCTTTTAGTACTTTTAATTCCTCTTCTGCAGCAGCGAGTTGTTGCAAGCCTAGGCGTACTTGCTGGGTGAACTGACGTCCCTCTTCCGTTAACTCAAGCCTTCTAGTCGTTCGGTTTAATAGCGTGCTATCCAATTCTTTTTCAAGGCGACTGACGGCACGAGACACTTTCGCCACTTGAATATCTAGAATCCGTGCAGCCGAAGAAAAACTGCCACTATCCACTACCGTGAGAAGAATTTCGAGATCTTCGTTACGAGAAATTATTGTCATTTTTGTAAAAGTAATTTGTTGTTGATGCTGTTTTTGCAAAAAATAGCATTGGGCATACTGACACGCAAGTTCAACATAACCTCAACTGGAGATTGAAATGCCCATTGCTCTACTGGCACTGACCCTCAGTGCATTCGCGATTGGTACGACCGAGTTCGTTATTGTCGGTTTGGTACCTACTATCGCTCAAGACCTTAGTGTGTCCTTGCCCTCAGCTGGCTTGTTGGTTAGCTTGTACGCTTTAGGCGTGGCCATTGGCGCCCCGGTATTAACCGCTCTGACTGGTCGCTGGCCCAGAAAACATGTCTTACTTTCGGTCATGACATTATTTGTGATTGGTAATGTGCTGGCTTGGATGGCCCCTAGCTACGGCTCACTGATCACAGCCCGCATCCTTACCGGTCTTGCTCACGGTGTGTTCTTTTCTATCGGCTCAACCATCGCAACGGGGTTGGTTAGTAAAGATAAAGAAGCCAGTGCTATTGCCATCATGTTCACCGGTCTTACCGTAGCTCTAGTAACTGGTGTGCCGCTAGGCACATGGATCGGCCAAAACTTTGGTTGGCGTGCGACCTTTATGGTGGTTGCTGTTCTTGGCTTTATCGCACTGATCGGTAGTGCTTTATTGATCCCTAAAAACTTAAAGCAATCAGCCCCTGCGCGTATCTCACAGCAGCTTAGTGTTCTGACTCAACCACGTTTATTACTGGTCTATGCCATGACAGCGGTTGGTTACGGCGGCACTTTTACTGCCTTCACTTATCTTGCGCCTATTTTGCAGCAGGTGTCAGGTTTTGATGCCAGTGCTGTAGGGCTGATCATGCTGGTCTATGGCGTCTCTGTTGCGTTCGGCAATATCTGGGGTGGTCGTTTGGCAGACCGCTTGGGACCAATCAAAGCTTTGAGCTACATCTTTACTGCGCTGGCTGCCGTTCTTCTAGTGTTCACGTTTACCGCAAGCAACTCTGTGGCAGCGGTACTGACGATCTTAGTTTGGGGAGCCTTTGCCTTTGGCAATGTACCAGGCCTTCAGGTCTATGTTGTGCAATTGGCAGAGAAATACACACCTAACGCCGTGGATGTGGCATCTGGTTTAAACATCGCCGCCTTTAACGTAGGCATTGCTTTAGGCTCGATTCTTGGCGGCGTCATTATTGAGCGCATGTCTCTCATGGACACCGCTTGGATTGGCGCCATCATTGTTGTCATTGCACTCATACTGACCCGCTTTTCTGGATCTTTGGATCAGCGTCAAACCTCTGCTCAAGCAGCACTTTAACCCTTATCATTACATTAATAGGAGCATTTTATGAATACGATCCCATCACTTGGTTTTGGCACCTTTCGTCTAGAAGGCGACATCGCATATCAATCCGTAAAGTCTGCATTGGAAGTTGGCTACCGCCATATCGATACCGCACAAATTTATGGTAATGAAGCTGAAGTTGGTCAAGCCATTGCTGACAGTGGCATTGATCGCTCAGAGCTGTTTATCACAACAAAAGTTTGGCTCGACAATTTAGCTACTGAGCACTTTTTAAAGAGTGTTCAAGAGAGCCTAACCAAATTGCAGATTGACCAGGTAGATCTTCTGCTTATTCACTGGCCTGATGCGACTAACAAGATTCCTTTGACCTCTTATCTTGATGACTTAGCTCAGGCTCAAAAACAGGGTTTAACCAAACACATAGGCGTTTCTAACTTCACCATCCAACATTTGGAGCAAACCATTCAACAATTAGGTGAGGGAGCAATATTTACCAACCAGATCGAAGTGCACCCCTATTTGCAAAATCGTCAGGTCATTGACTACTGCCAGCAACACAATATTCGTGTAACTGGCTTCATGCCTCTTGCTGTCGGTAAAGTCATGGAAGATGCAGTGTTACAGTCCATTGCCAAAGCTCACCAAACCTCCGTCGCGAATGTGGCGCTTGCTTGGCAGTTACAGCAAGGGTTTATTACTATTCCATCTTCCACCAAACGCGCAAATCAAGAGGCTAATTTAGCTGCATTCGATTTAGCACTGACGAACGAAGACATGCAACGAATCGCTGGACTTGAAGCCAACGAGCGCATTGCAAACCCAGACTTTTCTCCTAAATGGGACTAATAGAGGTCGTTAAATATGATTCACGTAATCGCAGCAATTGACGCAAAACCTGACTGCAAACAAGCCATCTTAACGGAGCTTCTGGCTATTCGTCCCGAGGTGCTGCTAGAAGATGGTTGCCTAGAGTATACGCCACTGGCGTTAAGGCCCAATGCATTAGGCATGGAAGTAACAAACCATCCACATCGCTTAACCCTTGTTGAAAAGTGGGCATCTGAAGAACATTTAAAGCGCCATTTAGAAACAGGGCATTTTCTGCGCTATAAAGCAGTAACGGAAGACTTAGTGGAAGCTGTTAGCATTAACGTTTTTGAGCCGTTAGCGTAACGGCTAGGTGAATAGAAATCGCCCTATTAATTGATATTTTTAGGGCGATTTTTCTTATGAAAAATCTCGCTGAGCTAAACGGAAGTTCGACTTTGACGCTCTAACCAATCAAAAAACAACATCGCTTCATGAGACAGGTCTGTGCCTGACTTGCGCACCAAATAGAAAGACTCACTAGCAGGGATACGTTGATCAAACAGTTCCACTAATCGACCATCGGCGAGCATATCTTCCACCATGGATGAACGTGCCAACGCTACCCCTACGCCAAGCTCTGCTAGACGCAACGACGCCAATAACGTATCCAGTTGCATACCGCGAGAAGGATCGACCTGATCCTCATTGATCATCGATAACCAATAGCCCCAGCCTTCTTCGTAACCAAGTACATGCAGCAAGGTGGTTTTAGCTAAATCACTAGGATTTTCAATCGCTTCTCGTTCCATAAGCTCTGGTGAGCAGACAGGAAATAAAGTATCCCAGCTTAGGCGCTGAGATACATAACCGGACCACTGGCCATTGCCCCAACGAATTTCAAAGTCATCGTCCGCATCGGTGTCTTTCACCCATAGGGAGCTGATATAGCGAATGTCGATGTTTGGGTGTAACTGGTTAAACTCCGCCAAGCGCGGTGCCAACCAATGAACAAAGAAGGATAAACTGCCACGAATTTTTACTGGCGTGCGCTGATCCGAGTTGAACAGTTCATTGGTGGCGGCGGCTAGGCGAGAAATAGAATCTTGGACCACAGGCAGATAAGACATGCCTTCATCGGTCAAAGTTAAACCGCGTGGCAAGCGCTTAAATAAGGCGACACCAAGATGACGCTCTAACAAGCGAATTTGCTGGCTGACCGCACCTTGCGTTAGATGTAGTTCTTGGGCAGCTTTGGTAAAGTTCAAACTGCGTGCAGAGACTTCGAAGGTGCGTAACCAGTTTAATGGGGGAAGTGTTTTCTCATTCATCAAAGCACCCAAGCGCCGACCGTTTCGATTAGAAAGGCGCTTAGAGTACCTGACCTAGAAAACGTTGCAAGCGCGGGTGTTCAGAATTAAAGAAACGCTCTGGGGATTCTTCAAGTACTAGCTCGCCCTCTTCCATAAAGACCACTCGATCGGCCACTTCACGGGCAAAGCCCATCTCATGAGTTACCACGACCATAGTCATCCCTTCTTTGGCCAAGCCTTTCATGACATCCAGCACTTCTCCGACCATTTCAGGATCTAGGGCACTGGTTGGTTCATCAAAAAGCAGTGCTTTAGGCTTCATAGCAAGAGAGCGAGCGATGGCAACACGCTGTTGCTGACCACCGGATAAACGTGATGGATAGTGCTCCATGCGCTCATGCAATCCGACTCGGTAAAGTAAGTCTTTAGCTTCTTGCTCTACCTCAGCTTTATCACGCCTCAGTACCTTTAGTGGCGCCAGCATGACATTGCCTAGTGCTGTTTTGTGCGGAAACAAATTAAACGATTGAAACACCATGCCCACTTCTTCTCGAAGCTTGTTGATGTCAGTGCTTTTATCCGCCAAATGCACGCCGTCAATTTCAATTCGACCAGAGCTAATGGTCTCGAGCTGATTAAGCGTACGCAGAAAAGTAGACTTACCTGAGCCACTCGGACCGATGATTACCACGACTTCACCACGGTGAATGTCGAGCGATACGTTTTTCAACGCGTGGCAGCCATTTTCAAAGACTTTATCCACGTCTCGCGCTTGAATTAACACTTCTTGTTTGATGGACTTAGTCACTGGCAGCTAACCTCTTTTCTAGTCGTTGGATGGCCCAAGATAAGCTACCTGTCACCAGCAAATATAATGCGGCGACCGTAAACCACACTTCAAATGGCGCAAAGCTGCCACTGACTACTTCTCGGCCAGCCTTAGTCAAGTCGGTAATCGAGATCACCGATACCAAGGACGAGTCTTTGATCAAGTTGATGAACTGTCCAGCCAGAGACGGTAGCGTTCGTTTGATGGCTTGTGGCATCACTACATAGATCATCGCTTTGGCATAGCTCATCCCTAACGAGCGAGCCGCTTCCATTTGACCAGGGGGCACGGATTGAATACCGCCGCGAACGATTTCAGCAACGTATGCTCCGGTGAAAATCGATAATGCCGCAACGCCCGCTGTAAATCGGTCGAGATCAAACACGGTGCCGATAAAGAAGTAGACGATGAATATCTGCACCAATAAAGGCGTGCCACGGATGACTTCTACGTAAGTCACTGCCAAATTGCGCCATACTTGGCCATGGGCCACACGCATCAAGCCAAAAATAATTCCAAGAAGAATGGAAAAAATCAGCGATAAAAAAGAGATCTTAATAGTGACCCATAAACCCTCGGCAATCGGTCCAAAGCGCCAGCCTTCGATACGGGCAATTGTGTCCCCTTGAAAGATCAAGTCACCATCACGGGCCACCAACTTATCATATTCAGGAACGATCTGAGGCGAACCGCCAAAGTCAGGGGTGATACTTAGCTGACCGGAAGAACTGACCACTGCAGTCCCATCGGTTTGGGCAATAATGTCCTGCGGCTCAGTGTTAATGACATAAGGCCATAAGCGCTCCCAATGCCAACTGTAGTTGATTTTCTGTCCTGAAAAATACACGCCAGCTATTAAAGCGGCCATGATGACAAGGTATAAGCCGTGGCCAAACCAGCGGCGTGATGATGTCTGCATGATGTCTCTTTTTATAGAAAAAGAGCCTAACATGTTAGGCTCTTGGTATGTCTCGCTTATCGATTCAGCGTTTACTGAATGCTATCTACCCAAGCATCTGAATTAAACCACTTATCGTAAATACGGTCGTAAGTACCGTCTTTCTTAATCTGAACAAGATAGTTATTTAAGAAGTTGATGAAATTTATATCATTTTGACGGATAGCCCAACCTAACGGCTCGTAGGTAAAGGCTTCGTCTAAATGCACAACACCTTCCTTATTCTGCGCCGCATACATGGCATTGTATGGTAGGTCATAAACAAATGCGTCCGCCTTACCATTTTTCACCTGAAGAACAGAGTCTGCCGACGTTTCAAACAGGTCTAACTGTGCATTAGGGAAATATTTCTTTGCTGCCATCGCACCGGTTGTGCCAATTTGAGAAACCAATCGGAACTTAGGATCATTCAAATCACGGAAGCTATCAATTTGTGCCGCGACTTCTGGCGTGACTAATACCGTTTGCCCCATTTCTAGGTAAGTGTCAGCGAACATCACTTTTAAATTACGCTCAGGTGTAATGGCCATGCCGCCGTTGATGATGTCACATTTGCCGGTTTGTAAGGCAGGGATAATACCGTCCCAAGCAGTGTTAACAGGGACAAATTTCACGCCCATAGAACGTGCCATATGTTTTGAGATGTCGATATCAAAACCAATAAAACGACCATCTTTGGTTTTCATTTCAAAAGGAATGTAGCCAGCTTCAAAGCACACTTTTAACTCACCGGTTGAAAGGATGTTATCGATCGCTGAATCCGCCGCGTTGGCGAAACTGCCGCCTAACATTGAACCTGCTAGAGCTAAGCCAGCCAGTGCTTTCTTGAAACCTAGTTTCATGTCATTCCTCATCATCTATTTTGTTTTGAAGGCACTCTCACAGTGGTAAACCACTGCGCCTATTAGAGAGACCTGTAAGGGGGACTAAATATACCCAAAACTAAAAAGAAGTAGTATCGACAGGATCCAGCCCTAAGACCCAAGTATTTTAATGGCTAGACAGCATTTGATTGATTCTCTGCCCATTATAGTCATAAAAACGTACTTTTGACCCTTTAAAAGTAATTAATGCGATTTTATTTCCGGATTGACCTCGCTAGAATGAGCGCCAATCAAATCTTGCTAGGAATACAATCATGACGACAATCACCATACTTGATGGCGGCATGGGCCGCGAACTAGAACGACGCGGTGCGCCTTTCAAACAACCTGAATGGTCTGCCTTGGCCATGATGGAAGCACCTGAGATCGTAAAAGACGTACATAAAGCGTTTATCGCGGCAGGTTCTCGTGTTATCACGACCAACAGTTACGCTCTCGTACCGTTTCACATTGGTGAAGAGGTTTTTAAACAGCGCGCTGTAGAATTGGCGATTGATTCTGCCAAAGTTGCAAGGCAAGCGGTTGCGGAAAGCGGCGAAGATGTAAAAATTGCCGGCTCTCTTGCGCCGCTTTTCGGTTCATACCGTGCTGATTTATATGAAGCGGAACGTGCGGAAGAAATCGCTCGACCATTGATCACAGCGTTAGCACCATATGTTGACCTTTGGCTGAATGAAACTCAGAGCTTATTAGCAGAAACCTTGTTAATGAAGAAGCTGGTTGACGAACTAGACAGCGAGAAAAAACCTTACTGGGTGTCTTTCACTCTTGAAGATTCAGAACCAACCCCTGAGCCTTGCCTACGCTCTGGGGAAACGGTTGTTGAAGCAGTGAAAGCCATGGCTGAAGCAGGTGTCGATGGTATCTTGTTTAACTGCTGCCAACCTGAAATCATCGCCGATGCAATTGCTCTGACCAAACAAGTCTTAGCAGAAATGAATACAGAGCTTCAGATCGGTGCTTACGCCAACGCGTTTCCTCCACAGCCTAAAAACGCAACGGCTAACGACGGCTTAGATGAATTGCGTGCCGACCTCACACCAGAGTCTTACTTAGTTTGGGCTGAGAAATGGTGCGAGCTGGGTGCGACACTGATCGGCGGCTGCTGTGGCATTGGCCCAGATCATATTGCCGCGCTTGCTAAGCGTTTGTAACGTCTGTTGATAAATTATTAAAAACAAAGCTCTATCTTTAAGCTTAGCGATAGGGCTTTGATTAGATGGCTACATTTGCTTAAACAAATGCATATTACTTCGACTAACCGGCAGCGTTTTCCCAATCTCTTTTAGTGAGACCGTTAAATTTCCATTCTCATCCTTGTTCACACATTTAATGTGACTAACCTGCACCAAGGCAGAACGATGAATTCTCCAAAATTCCTGTGGATTGAGTTCATCCATAAGTTGCTTAATGGATTTTTTAATAAGGTACTCACCCTCCTCTGTAACCACCGTCGTGTATTTATCTTCTGCTATAAAACAGCTGATATTGCTGACGTTAATTACATGAATTGCATCGCCTCGAGAGGCATTAACCCATTGCAGAGATTGGTTCGAGTGTTGTGGTAATAGCTGATTTAACTGCTGAGCATCCAGCTCATATTTAACCGTTGTTTGTGATCGTTTCTGAAGTCGTTGAACACACTCCAAAAGACGTTTTTCATCGACTGGTTTAAGCAAGTAATCCAATGCTTCATGCTCAAAAGCCGCAATAGCGTGCTCATCATAAGCTGTAACAAACACCAAGTTACCTTGAAATCCAGAGTCACGTAACTGTTTTGCTGTTTCAATTCCACTTAGTCCAGGCATTTTTATATCCATAAAAACCGTATGAATATCTATTTCACTGGCGACATTGATTGCTTCGATACCTGAACCCACCGCCATAATTTGATCAATATCTTGCCACAGCTCCTGAAGTATTTTTTGCAAGTGGAAACGTAATAGCGGCTCATCATCAACCACCATGATATGGATCGGCTTCTCTGTTTTAATGTTTGACATGATCCTGTCCGTGTATCGTTAGAGGTGGCATATCCAAAGGCCAGCGAAGCTGTACCTGACAACCAGATATTTGCTTTTGCTCACTGTAAACATTCTCTATCTGAAATGTTGCCCGCTCACCATAGATTAACAACAAACGCTGACGAATGTTTTTCAGGGCAATACCATGTTTTTTATCAGAGACTTCAGAGCTTTGCCAATTTGGCGCTAAGCCTAGGCCAGAGTCCAGAATGGTCACATAACAATGCTCTCCTTTCACCTTGACCAAAACCTTAATAGCACCACCTTTTAAGCTGGGTTCTATTCCATGGACAATGGCATTTTCAACCAATGGTTGCAGTAAAAATGGAGGGCATTCTATCGCCCCTACATCGTCTAATACTTGGATATCATAATTTAGTCGGTCTCCCATTCTTACTTTCTGAATCGATAAATAGGCCGTTACTAAATCCAACTCTTCAGTTAGCTTAATACGAGGTTGTTTTATCTTACTCATGGAAACACGCAGTAAACTCGTTAGATCATCGAGCATATGCTTGGCATCGTTCGGTCTGATATCAATCAGTACTTGTATATTCGCTAACGTATTGAACAAAAAGTGCGGCTCAATTTGAGATTGCAACATTTGGTAATTTGATTCCGCTAATTGCTTTTCTTGCATGAGTGTTTTCATCTTTTGCTCTTGCAACTCGCGCTCTTTTCGACTCAACCTATGAGCATTGTAAAAGATGTAAGTGACTAGCATGCTAAATAGCACTTTCAATAATAGATCTGACCAAGAAGCATTTAACACGGCATCAAACGAATCATAGACCTGATAAAGCAAATACCCCATCCCGATCACAACACCACCGAAATAGCCCAGTATTGTGGCCCCTAAAACCGAGAGTTTATTTTTAAGACAATGAATACTGAGACGAATACAGGATAAACAAGCAGCACCAAATACCAAAGAGATCTGCAGAGTCATCCAAAATTCACCCGCTTCAGTAACCCAAATCACGACAGCAATCAGACCACAATAGATGAGAACGGTTAAAGTGTCTTTCAGAAGCTCATGACGCTGCCAAAAAGCATGAAATGGCCGTTTATTCATAGGTTTTAACCTTTTTATAGAGATCAAGTTGATACCAGCCCATCACCAAGAACCAAACCATGCTACCCAAACCAAAAACACCACCTAATTCAGTCAACATTGGCACCGATGTTAACACCCCAAAACAACCAAATATCACCGCAACCCATTTCAGCCAACGATTAATAGTGTCATCATTAGCCAAGCTTAGTCCTAGCATAGCAAGCCATACGCCCCCCACTAACTCATTACCACCCCCAATACCATTCAGCAGCATGTGAAGGGTATACCAAAGTGATATCGCGATGTCTTGCTGATGCGGCATAAGTTGCAAAATCATGTAGGTGCCAACATTAGCCAACATGCCACATGTGATGGTTAGCCCTGACCAGAGATAGCCGAAGATCAAGGCAATTGAAGAAAGTACCCCAGCTTCAAGGTAAGGCTTTATTCCCACCTGCAAAGCAATCAGCGCGACACCAAATACAATGTAAATCACAAAATACCATACGTACATCAGTGTCGAATGTGATGACATCAGGTTTAACTGCGTGAGGACATCATGTGTCATATCACCATAGGCGGCGGTGACAAATACTGAGAAGTAAACAACCAGTCCGACCAAAAAACTTAGGCCAGCCACCACACTTGCTGACCCAGCCAGCAAGTGTGATTGAGACTTTCTAAGAATTTCCATAAGTATCACCTAAAAGCGATAGAATACAGACAGAGCACCACTCCAGTAGCCAGACTCTTCTACTATAGGGCTGTCAGCGATCCCACTGCCCAAGTAGTCATAAGCAACTTGTGTCGCTACATGCCATTCAGGTGTGATGGGGTATACGTGTGTTATCGAAGCATTTGCATTAGTCGCGGCTTTCCCTTTATAAGAAGCAAAACGACTATTTGCTTCAGCCGCCCTTACACCATAATAATAATCCACAAGCTCTTCTGATTGATGCTGAATGGCAACCGCTGGAATAAATATACCGGCTTCAGTTTCCAACTTTTTGGATAGCATCAGCTTTGCTTCATAACCTTCATGCGTATCAGACACATCGGAAGAAATCGCCGTTGTAATATCCACTAAAGGCGTAAAGTGCGTCCAGTGAAGGGCCAGCTCTGTAGCATCATCTCGCTCTTTTAAATGTTTTAACAAACCGTTTTCATCATGATCAATCACAGATTCACGAACAATAAAAACCGCACTTAACTGATCGCTTTCGCCAAGCTGACCAGACACTCCAAGCCCATCGGGACCGGCAATAAAAACACCGTATTCTAGGTTTAAATAAGGGCGAACCTCAGCTTTATTTTCTTCTCCAAAAACATGGCTTTGAGCCCCCAGTAAAGAAAGCCCTAAATCGGCATTCCATTCCGTAGCTTGAATAGCGCAGCTCGCGCCTATTAAGGAGAAATAGGCGCTGTATTTCAGCGCCGCTAATAATGTTGCATTTTTCATGTTGTTTCACTCAGTCTGTTTTATATATTCAAAAGGGAATGTGTTCAGAACACAGGAGGAAAGATCCCATAAAACAGACAAGCGAAAATGGTGAGGTGATAAGAAGTAATATAAGTCGATGAACGGAAGAATACTAAGATAAAGCAATCCCCTCTAGGCTGTTATGCCTTTTTCACAAATTTTGCTGTGACAAACATATCTCCAGCGCCATCCACCTTACAATCAAGTTGATGGTCTTTACCTTCTTTGATGCGTTTGATCAGCGCTTTCGTACCAATTTTTAGCACCATAGAGCTACCTTTGACTTTGAGGTCTTTTGCTAAAGTGACTTTGTCGCCTTCAGATAACAAAGTACCGTTCGCATCTGTAACCGAAAACTCGCCATCATCTTCTACTTCGTTAGGGTTCCACTCATAAGCACACTCTGGACAAATAAGATTAAGTTGATCCTGATAGACATATTCTGATTGGCATTTTGGGCAAGGTGGTAAAGACATGTGTTGCTTCTTTTACATATAAAGTGATCGTTAATTTTAACCTTAAACGACTTTTTGAACGATAGGCAAACTAGCTAAAATGCAAAAGCCCCTGAAAGTTACCTTTCAGGGGCTTGGTAAAGCAAATATTTAAGCGATCTAATGCTTAGTTTGCAGTGCGAACAGTGTCGAACTGAGATTGCAAATCACTGATTTTGTCTTGGTAAGCATCTAGTTTCTGAGACAAAGTCGCTGGAGAGTTAAACTCTACATTTGGGTTTGATTCAACACCCATTGTCTCTAGTTGAGCAGACAATGCTTTGGCATGTGCTTGAGCATCTAGGTAATCATCTAGAAGATTGTTTTCATCGCCAGAAGCGAATGAAGCTGTTGCAGTTAGGGCTAAAGTTGCAATGATAGCTGGAGTTTTAAAGTTCATATTATTCACCTTTTAATCTATTAAACATTTTCTGTTTTGTCTGTTAGGCGAAACGTTTAGGGAAGTGTTTCGCGTTTCGATGGAAGTAATATTAGCGCTTCAAATATAGAAAAAAAGAGCCCAACAGAGCGTTCCAAAATGCTTCCTTCAAGCCTCTAAAACAGCCTTAATTAGCGATAAAAGCACCAATCGCGCAAACCCTAAAAAAAATGACATCAAAGCGTCAGAAGTTGCAAACAATGTTCATAAAAATCATGCCGTGCCCCGTTTAAATACGTTACAACAGCCAAATATTGCAAACAGCATTCACCGATCCGTTCGCAATCCATCCTAAAACCCCAGCATAAAAGTTATTTGGACTCGTACACTTACATAATTGAAATCGAAGAAATTGATCAGAAAGCATCAGTACGTTCGATACATTTTCTCAAACTGCAGAGTCATTAAGTTTTGTATATTAGTTTAACCCCCAAAGACGTGATTTTGCTCTGCAAGTAAGCTGGCGGCTGACGGTCTGTAATCAGGCAATCAATGTCTTTCAGACGTGTCCAAACACAGCGTGACGCACGGTCAAATTTCGTGCTATCGACCATTAAAACTCGGTAATGGCAATTATCAACCAAGGCTTCTAAAGAGCTAATGTCATCATCTGTAAAGTCAAACAACACGCCATGCTTATCAATAGCGGATACGGAAAACACGCCCACATCTGCTCGATATTTCTGAAAGAAACGCACTGCATCTGCACCGACAATATCCTGATCGCGTTTGCGAACTTTGCCGCCAGCTACGGTTAGCTCGCCCTTTGGATGCTCGCTAATAATACGCGCCGCATGAAGATTCGTTGTCATGACATGCAAATCTTCTTTTTCGCTAAGACATTTCGCTAACTCAGCAACTGTTGAACCAGATCCCAAAAACACCGACTGATAATCCGAAATCTGCTGTAAGCAGAGTTCGGCCATACGTCGTTTACCTTCTGCGTTGTAAATCTGACGCTGATTAAAGCTGATGTTTTCACGGTTCGGAAATGGAACCACTTCCCCATGATTTCTTAATAACAGTCCCTTCTCCGATAATAAACGCACATCACTGCGAATGGTTTGTACAGAAACACCAAAAGCATCCGCTACCGCTTGTAATGGCTGACGACCATTTACATTGATCCATTGAATAATATCCAGTTGCCGCTGATTCATAATCCTCCCCTAAAGCGTAAAACTTCAAACGAAAGCAAATAACATCCAAACGAAAGCATTCAGTAACTTTAGTGTCAAAGTGTGGCGTTAGTGTTTCAGTAACTTCTAACCACTTAGGAACTTTTGCAATGAAGATGTTAAAAACGCTCGTCGCAACCAGTATTTTGGCTTCAGTATCTTCCCTATCCTTCGCTGAGACACTGACGCTGTACACCAGCCAGCCAAACAAAGATGCTCAAATGACCGTGGATGCGTTTGAAAAAGCGAACCCGGGAATCGAAGTGGAATGGGTACGCGACGGCACCACTAAATTGATGACTAAACTTCGTGCTGAGCTAAGCAGCGGCGTGGTGAATCCAGATGTACTTTTAATCGCTGATAGCGTGACTATGGAGTCCATGGCAAAAGATGGCTACTTAGCCCCCTACCTAAGCCCTAACCGCTCGAACTACGATGCGTCTCTTTACCATAACGAAGGTTACTACTACGGCACTAAGCTGATCACAACAGGGATTGTTCGTCACCAACGTGCGCCAGAAAAACCAACAGATTGGTCTGACTTCGCAAAGCCTGAGTACAAAAACCAAATTGCGATGCCAAGCCCACTGTACTCCGGTGCAGCGCTGATCCATCTGGCAACACTGACAGATGAACCAAGCCTTGGCTGGTCATACTACGAAGCGCTGCATAACAATCAGGTGATGGCGCAAGGTGGCAACGGTAGCGTATTAAAAGCCGTTTCTTCAGGCACCAAACCATACGGTGTGATCGTCGATTTTCTTGCGATTCGTGAAGCGCAAAAAGGCTCACCACTTGAATTCGTATTTCCGAAAACAGGTGTCAGCATGGTGACAGAGCCAGTGGCCATTATGAAAGGTTCAAAAAACCAAGCAGCAGCACAAAAGTTCGTAGATTTTGTTTTATCAAAACAAGGTCAACAGCTAGTGCTTGACCAAGGCTACTTGCCAGCACGCTCTGGCATGCCTGTTCCAGAAGGCTTCCCTGCACGTGAAGACATTAAGCTAATGGCATTCGATGCGGCAAAAACATTGGAAAACAACGAAGCCAACAAACAGCACTTTAGCGATATTTTTGAAGGCTAATACACGATGTACCTACGCAACACCGATAGCCAGCTTCGCTGGCTATCCTTTTCGATTTTTCTATTGATTGCTTTGCTGAGCTTATTACCCAGCGTCAGACTCATCATGGAAGCCTTAAAAGGTGTGCAGTTTGATGTGCAGTCTCCCTTAAGTGAAGTGATGAGCAGCAGTCAAACATGGACGGCTTTTCGAAACAGCTTTTATACCTCAGGCCTTGGCACACTGATCGCCGTGGTATTAGGTGCAGGATTCGCCTTTATTGTCACCCTAACCAATATCCGCGCCCGCGCGATTTGGGTATTTCTGTTTATGTTGCCGATGATGATCCCACCACAAGTCACGGCACTGAGCTGGCTTCAGCTGTTCGGTCCAGCCAGCCCTATTTTGAATACCTTTGGCGTGGCACCTGCGCTGGGTAGTCCAAACCCAATGTACTCTGCAGAAGGCATTGCTCTGCTATTGGGCATCCAGAATGCGCCGCTAGTATTTCTTGCTTTGCGTACTCAGCTGCTTTGCTTACCTCAAGATTTGATTGAGGCAGCTAAAGTTGCTCGCGCCTCACAAGAAGCTATTTGGATCGATATCATTTTGCCGCTCACCCGTGGCGCCTTAATTGCTGGTGCCGCACTGGCGTTTGTCTCATCATTAGGCAACTTTGGCATCCCTGCCATGCTGGGCATCCCCGTGAATTATTTGGTTTTACCAACGCTGATCTACCAAAAAATGGCAGGCTTTGGCCAAGGTATGCTGAGCGAAGTAGCAGGCTTATCCATGTTGATCTCGTTTCTTGTTCTAGGCGGGATGATTATGCAGCAATGGCTACAACAGCGCAGCGAATACGCATTAGTGGGACACAGCTCAAGCCATATGTCATTCCGTTTAGGTAAATGGCGCCTACCCACTGAAACCGCTCTTGGCTTGATACTGCTGATGATTTTAGTGGTGCCATGCATTGCGCTTGTGGTCAGTTCATTTGTGCCAGCTTTAGGCATGCCATTGAACAGTCAAACGTTTACTGTTTCTGCTTACATTGAAATGCTCGCAAACCAAGGCGTCACAGCCAGAGCGTTTAGCAATAGCTTATTGCTGGCTGGATCAGCTTCCGTTGTCTTGATGTGCTTGTGTTTACCACTTAGCTACATCTTGTTAAAGCTGCCGCTTAAGGTGCGAATATTAGTCACCAGTTTGATCGAAGTGCCTTATGCGATTCCAGGGATTGTATTGGCCATTGCTTTCATTTTACTGTTTGCACGCCCTTTGCCTATTCTCGGTGTGAGCATTTACGGTTCCATGAGCATTATCTTCCTTGCCTATTTATCATGCTTTTTGAGTGTCTGCTTAAAACCGATTTATAGCGCTATGTCTCAGATGGACAAAGCTTTAGAAGAAGCGGCACAGCTAGCCGGCGCTAATGCAATACAGCGTTTAGTTCATATCATTCTACCGCTTACTGCACCCGCCTTCTTTGCGGGTGCCATCCTAGTGTTTCTTATCTCAGTCAATGAACTGACAGTATCGGCTCTACTTTGGAGTGCCGGTAATGAAACCCTAGGTGTATTGATCTTTAACTTAGACGAAAGCGGTGACACCGTTCTAGCGTCTGCAATTTCCGTATTAGTTGTTTTACTTGTGGCAGCGCTGATGGCCTGTCTGAGCTTACTCGCGCCACGCTTACCTAAAGGTGTAATCCCATGGCACGACTCAGTTTAAACGCAGTCAGCAAGTCTTTCGGCGATAAAACAGTCGTCGATAATCTTTCATTAACCATTAAACCTGGGCAATTCGTCGCACTGCTTGGCCCAAGTGGTTGTGGCAAATCCACAATATTACGTATGTTAGCAGGCTTTGAAACCGTCTCAGCTGGCGATATTCAGCACGGAGATCAGTGCCTTTCGAGCACAAAGTTTCACTTACCTACGGAAGAGCGTAACTTTGGCATGGTGTTTCAATCCTATGCCCTATGGCCGCACATGACAGTGATGGAAAACGTGGGCTACCCGTTGAAAATCCAGAAAGTGGATCGTCAAAACTATCAACGACGTGTACAAGACGCCTTGGACATTGTGCAACTTAACGATTTCAAAGACCGTTTACCTAACCAATTAAGCGGTGGTCAGCGTCAACGAGTAGCGCTCGCTCGTAGCCTTGTAACAGAGCCGGATGTCATTCTGTTTGATGAACCACTCGCGAACCTTGATCGTCATTTACGGGAAAGCATGGAAATCACTTTTCGTGAATTTCACCGCCGTACCGGCGCCACCATGGTTTATGTGACTCACGATCAAGCAGAAGCAATGGCTTTGGCGGATCAAATTGCCGTACTAAAAGATGGCCAATTGATGCAATGGAGTACGCCTGAAAACTTATACACTCAACCAAGTAATGAATGGGTAGCAAACTTCATCGGTCAGGGCTCGATCCTACGCTGCCAATCAGTTCTAGGTAATAAACTGCTGACATCCACCGATGTAATTGGGCTACTGTACGATCAGACAGGGCACCATGGCCGAATGCTGGTCCGCCCACAGCATGTTGATTTGTCCGCTACCTCCAACATGTTACAAGGTACGGTTCGCGAATGTATTTTCCGTGGTGAGCGTTACGACATCTTCTTGGAACTTGAAAATGGCGACACGCTGCACGCCTACCACACAGAACCTTTAACGATTGGCTCAACTCGTCAGTTATCAATTCAACAAGCCTGGACGCTAGAGCCTTCCCATGACCATGACCGTTAATGTTTTAAGTGGTTTTGGCGCTAAGGCCGCAGCTGCGATTTCCGTTAAAACCCAATTAGAAAATGGCCAACTTGTGCATTTGCTGCTCGATGCTGGTGGTTCACTAGAAGGCCACTTAGATAAAGGTTGGCAGCTACCCGAAGATATCGATGCCATCATTATCAGTCACGATCATCCTGATCATATCGGTGGATTAGTCGACGCCCCTGCATCGATTCCAGTGTATGCAACGGAGCAAGTCATTCCCTATTTGCCGAAGCATTTAAATATTCAGCGATTACCAAACCGAGGCACGATTGATATTAACGGTATTCGGATTCGAACAGGCTGTGCCGGCCATTCTTTTGGTGGCGTGTGGTTGCATTTGGAAATCGCAGGCGGCATTTTTTACAGTGGGGATTTCTGTCTAGAGTCCGAACTGTTTCCGTTTGACCGACCACCGAAAGCTGCAACAGCATTATTAGACGCATCCTATGGTTTGTACGATCGAACTCAAGATCAGGCGAAGCAAGATATCCTGTCAGTACTATCAACAGAAAAGCCAAACTTGATGCCTGTTCCGCAAAGTGGACGTGCTTTGGAAATGGCTTGTTGGTTTGAGCAACAAGGCATGAAAGATTGGGTGTTAGGCAATGACTGTCTGCAGCCCCATAATATCACTCAAGTCTCGGATGAGCTGGTTTGCCCAGAGCTCAAAAAGCTAGCATCTAATATTGCCCACAGAAAATTTGATGACCATGCACCGATTATCTTGTGCGGCGATCCCGAAGGCTTCTCAGGGGATGCTGGGCGACTATTGAAACACGCTGACCAGTACAATGTGATCTATACGGGACATCTTCCCGCTCACGCGAGACAAGCAGTTTCCGAGGGAAAAGCGCACTTTGTGCGTTGGAATGTTCACCCAACCAGCCAAGACATCGCGCGTGTTATGGATCAATTGCAATGTCAGCGCTGTGTGCCTCTCTTTAGCCCCATCGAAGATATCAACGAATGGCGCTACCGCCTAGGTGAACATCTTCTAGCAACATCAATTATCGAACTTTAACTATGCAACTTATCTCGAAACCGTTTGTGTTTGCTCGCCATGCACAAAGCAACTTTAACGCCGCTAAACGCATTGGTGGCAGTACCGATAGTCACCTATCAGAACTTGGTGAACAACAGGCTAAAAACGCTGCCAAATTGCTTAATAAATCTTGGTCAGCCGTGTGTACTAGCGATTTAACACGAACCATTCAAACCGCCAAACTCGCCGTTCCGGGGAATGAGCTACAACTTTTTAAAGGCATTCGAGAGCGAGACTGGGGCAGCCTTGAAGGGCAACCTATTCCTGACGCAACCGACTATTTCGCAACGCCTGAAAACGGTGAGCCTTGGGATTATTTTTATGCTCGTAGCATCGAGACTCTCAACCATATTTTGGCGCAATACGATCATCCGTTAATCATCGCTCATTCAGGCATTTATCGAGCGATTCATCATTCCCTATTCGGCACGCCAGAAGGCCCACGCATTGGCAATATTGAGCCAATCATCGTGCAGCCCAAACGAGGCCGAAGCCATCGTTGGGAACTTATTCCATACAGAGGACATTCATTATGAAACACAGTGCAGTCATCGTCGATTTGGATGGCACATTAGCCGAGTTCGATCCCGTTTTTGTCAAAGACTGGGTGTTAGGCAAGGAGAAACAATGGGACCCTTTCTTTGATCACATGAAAGACGCCCCCGTGATTGAAAATGTCTTTAAACTAGTCAAAATCCTAAAAAATAGTGGCGAAAAGATCCTAATCTGCTCAGGTCGACCAGAAAGTCACCAACAACATTCTGAAGCTTGGATGCAACAAAACAACATCCCATTCGATGGCGTTTATCTAAGACCATTGGATGCGGATCATGTGCCAGATGAGGAGGTAAAAAAACAGCTGCTTGAGCGTATTCATGCGGATGGGTTTGAGCCATGGATGGTGCTTGATGATCGAGACGCAGTGGTAGAACAGTGGCGCAAGCTAGGACTCACTTGTCTCCAGTGCGCACCGGGCAATTTTTAATCCCAAAACAACAAAGCCCCGACAGAGTACCTGTCGGGGCTTTGTTGTTTTTCGGCTTTAACTCAATATTAGTTAGCTTGAGTTACTGCTGTGTTGTGCGCATCAAATTCAGCTTGAAGCGAATCAATTTTGTCTTGATAAGCATCTAGCTTCTGAGACAACGTTGCTGGAGAGTTAAATTCTACGTTTGGATTTGACTCAACACCCATAGTCTCAAGCTGTGCTGACAAGGCTTTAGCGTGTGCTTGTGCGTCTAGGTAATCATCAAGAAGGTTATTCTCATCGCCAGCTGCGAATGAAGCAGAAGCAGTTAAAGCAAGAGCAGCGATTAATGCAGGAGTTTTGAAGTTCATAGTTTCACCTTTAATTTGTTATTAGGCTGTCGATTACTACAACCTTTAAACTTGTTAAGAATTAAGCATGTCGCTTAATTCGTTTCGATAAGGTGAATATTAGACTGCCTAGAAAATAAAAAAAGAGGTCTAAAACGTGTTCCAAAATGCTTCCTACAAACCGTTAAATCAATCTTAATTTGGGATAAATGGATGGATTATGAAACTTTTGAACATGACGTCCGCTATTCATTAAACATCGCAAAAAATGTTTATGATCAACAAATTTTTCAGCATACCCTCGATTACTTAAACAACAAGTGATCAAAAAAACGTTAAGGATGAATGCAATATTCATCCTTAATACTGTAACCAAGCTGAAATAGGCTTATTCCATTTACTCATTTGAAATCGATAAACTTGATCGCTCTTAATCAAAAAGTTCGATAATTTCCGCTGAGTTGGCTACCAGCCTTGTCGGTCTGCAAAATCATGCCATTTCATAATGGCAGGAAGGAACCAAGGTGTACCATTGTAAAGCGGCCTTCCTTTGAATGGGAAGGCATCAAACGAGGTTTTCCCTTCGGCAAGTTGCAACACTTGTTGAGCCACTTTACGACCAAAGTAGTTGGCTCGCCCCACACCAGATCCGCAATACCCCATGGCGTAGTTCATATCGTCTAGCTTGCCAATATGCGGAACATGGTCAAACGTATAGGCAATTAGGCCAGACCAAGCATAATCGATTTTGGTTTCGCTAAGCTGCGGGAACGTTCTTATCATAAAGTCCTGAAGGTACTTCGAATAAAGTTGGGGTTGATCACCGCGACCAAAGGCGCGACCGCCAAATAGAATACGCTTACCATCGGGAGACGGTCGATAATACGCTACTAAGCGCTCGGTTCCGCCGTGGGCACGTAGTTTTGGAGAGACAGATTGAACGACGGACTCCGGTAATTCTTCGGTGGCAATCATCGCCGAGCGGATCGGTATTAAACGTCGTTTAAATTCGCCGAACTGCCCATCGGTGTAGCCGTTGGTAGCAATGATGACTTGATCTGCCTGTAACTGACCGCCATCGTATACCACATTAAATCCTGAGACTTGCTTATCAACATTGCGCACTTTCGTGTGCTCACACAGGAATGCCCCCTCGTGTGCAGCGATTTGAGCTAACCCTGCAAACAGTTTTGCTGGCTGCAGCGCACCATCTGTTGGGTAGACCACTCCGCCATGGTAAGCAGTAGAGCCGACTTCTTCGTGTTGTCGTGATTTAGGCACTTCAATAGCTGGAAAGTCGACGACTTTTGCCAATTCTTCTGCTTGTTCGATTAGACCAGCATAGTGACTGGGATGGCTGGCACCACGGAAACGGCCACATAAGTTTAAATCACAATCGATTTTTTCTTCGCGTATAAAATCCACCAACCAGTTGAACGCCGTCAAACTTTCTCTAATGGAGGTATGGACGTTTTCTCGACCGTACTGTCGCTCTAAACCATCAACACCTAATTTACTGAAGCTGGGGCCAAGCAAACCGCCATTGCGACTGCTCGCCCCTTCGCCCATTCTGCCTGCTTCAAGTACCGCGACTTTCATTCCAGCACGCGCTAACGTGATCGCCGCAGACATTCCAGTAAAGCCCCCACCGACAATGCAGACATCTACTTTTGTCGGCATTTGATAGCGAGGCGTTGTTTGAAAAGTTCGGTTGTAAGACGTATCTGCCAGCCAAAAAGGCATGTTGGTGTACGTCGATAAATGTTTTGCCAACATATCGATAAAATCCGTAAATCTTGGGTGAATAATGGAGCCCCTACTTGGGCTCCTAGAGCATCGGGCTAAAGCACGTGTTGTAAGAACTCTCTGGTTCGGTCCCATTCTGGGTTGACCAGCACCTGCTCAGGTGGGCCGACTTCAACCACTTCACCATCGGCCATAAAGACCACTCGGTCAGCAACTTGTCGGGCAAACTGCATTTCATGGGTGACACAAACCATGGTCATGCCGGTTTTAGCGAGGTCGATCATAACGTCCAATACCTCTTTCACCATTTCAGGGTCTAATGCGGAAGTTGGCTCATCAAACAGCATGATTTTAGGTTCCATCGCTAATGAGCGAGAGATCGCCACACGCTGTTGTTGACCACCAGAGAGTTGCCCTGGGAAACGCTGCGCCAAATGGGCAATGCCGACTCGATCGAGCAGCTTCATAGCGGTTCGATTGGCTTCGTTCTCTGGTAACTTACGTAACCAAGTCAGCCCAAGCGTACAGTTCTCTAATACGGTAAGGTGCGGGAATAGGTTAAAGTTTTGAAACACCATGCCCATGGTATTGTGGATCAGCTGATCGCTTTGGCGGTCTCTAGCCAGCGTCTGACCAAACACATTCACCTGACCTTCTTGGTATTCTTCTAAGTGATTAAGAGAGCGAATCAATGTGGACTTGCCAGAGCCAGACGGTCCACAGACCACCATGATTTCACCTTCGTAAATATCGAGAGTAACGTCTTTTAAAACGTGATGGTCTCCGTACCATTTATTCAGTTGCTGGATTTCAATGGCTTTTACTTCTTCCTTTGCCAACGCAGCGTTTGTATTCAATGTAGCCATTAGCGATCAACCTTTAAACGTTTTTCCAAATTAAGACTGTATTGCGACATGCCATAACAAATGACAAAAAATAGAATAGAAATCATGACCAGTGGCTCAGTGTGTAAGCCGATCCAATCTTTATCATTGGCAATGTTCCGCGCCATCAACATGATGTCGAATAAGCCAATGATGGAGACTAGCGTGGTGTCTTTGAGCAAGCTGATAAACGATGTCATGATATTTGGAATCATCATGCGCAGTGCCTGAGGCAAGATAACCAGCAACATAGTGTGCCAGTAGCCAAACCCTAACGTTTTGGCGGCTTCATATTGCCCCGCTGGTATAGCCTGTAAACCACCGCGAATGTTCTCGGCCATGTAAGCACCTGCAAAGATACAGACCGCAACGAGTACTTGGGCGAGCTTATTGAACTCCACGTCAGCTGGCAGAAAGATCGGGAGCAGTGTCACCGCCATAAACAGAACAGTGATTAGAGGGACGGATCTCACCAATTCAATCGTTACCAGACATAACCAATGAATCACTGGTAACTTGGAACGGCGCCCTAGGGCTAACACTACCCCAACAGGAATCGCCATGGTGATTGCAAAGCCAGCGATGATGAAAGTTAAGAACAAACCGCCCCAGCGTTCGATGGCAACACTAGGCAATGAGACTTGCGTTAAGCCAAAAGCAATGACGATAGCCAAAGCTCCCCAAACAAGTAGCAAGCTGGTTAAATGAACACGTCGCTGAATCCATTGCGATAACACCGGAACAAATACTTCATGAAGTCCCTGTTTACCCAGTTTATGCAACCCCCAGTTAAGGTAATTCAGCACAAAGTAAGCGAGTGCTAAGCTGGTCATAAGACCGTGAAACAGTCCTAATTCTTGGCCAAACTGCCCCCCTAGAAACAGGTACCCACCTAGGAATGGAAATAGACCAATCCAAGAAAGTAAAACAAAGTTTCTTAATGGCAAACCTTTTGACATCAGCGGCAGTAACCAAGCCACACCAATCAAAAAGCCAGCATTCACACGCCATTGTTCTTCTAATGGATAACGGCCGTAGATAAGTCCGTTAAACCAGCTGATAATGCCTGCCCAGCAGGCGCCATCAGGGCTGATTTCCATACATTGACGACGACTGTCTGCGACAAATACGGCGTTAATAACAGCCCAATCAAGGACTCCTTTTATTAAATAAAATCCACCTAATAGAATCAGCAATGTTAAAACTGAGTTACCAACATTGTTAAAGCATCGCTGACGCAAAACATGAAATAATCCACGATTTTGCTTCAAGGGAGCACGCGCCGGAGCAGCTTTGAAGCGCTTCACAGCGGAATTATCTGTGTATTTAGAAGCACTCATTTATCTCACCTTATATTGAACGCGTTCGTTGTATCGATTTAACAGATACGACATAAGCAAACTGATAATGATGTAGAAGCCCATCACCATAGAGATAATTTCAATGGCACGTCCGGTCTGGTTGATTGAAGTTTGCATAAACACGGACACTAATTCTGGGAAACCAATGGCAACGGCTAAAGAGGAATCCTTGGTCGCCGCCAGCCATGAGTTGGTCATCGGTGGAATAATGGCCCTTACGGCTTGTGGAATAAGTACCAAGCGAAGCGTTTGGAATCTTGAGAAGCCGATCGTAAACGCGGCTTCGTGTTGGCCTTTATCGATGGATTGCATGCCAGCACGAACAGTCTCAGCAATAGCCGCGGAACGATAAACGGTCATTGCGACAAAGGCTGCGCCAAATGAGGCCGGTAAGAAGGCTCCGCCAGAAAAGTTAAACCCTTTCAATGCAGGAATAGACCAGCTTAGCCATTGAGACAGTACTCCGTAAGAAATGACAACCGCGATTACCCACACCGCCAGCGCTAAATAAAACGCTTGTGGATGCTTGCCCGTTTCTCGTTTTACATTGGCAGACCAGCGACGTATCAACCATAGGCTCAACACGGATAGTGCAATTAACAGGACTGCCCACCAGCCTGAAATCGACATGCTCGCCGTTGGTAAATACAGGCCTCGGTTGTTCAAGAAAGCCCAATCGAAAAAGTGGTAGCTTTGTCTAGGTGCAGGCAGTGTTGAGAAAATGACGGTGAACCAGAAGATGATCTGAATAAGCAATGGCACGTTACGCACCACTTCCACGTACCAACGAGCCAATTGAGAGACCAGTGGATTGTGTGAAAGTCGCATGATGCCGACAATGGTTCCAATCAGGGTGCCAACAATGATCACGGCAAAGGATAGAACCAAGGTGTTAAGCACACCGACCAAGAAGACGCGCCAGTAGGTCATGCTTGGATCGTAAGGGATTAAGCTCCAGCTGATATTGAAACCAGCGGTTACACTGAGGAAGTCAAATCCAAACGACATTCCCAAGCGGTCCAAATTCCCTGCTGCATTGGCAAAAACATACCACAATGTAAATAGCACAATGCCAAGTGTAATCGCTTGAATAAATACCGCTCTAGTGGAGTCTTTATTTAGCAACCCCGGTGTAGAACTGGCTCCTGGTGTGATCGTTCGGCTGGCCATCGGGGTGTTAGCTCGTTTAGCTATTGAAGATTGAGTCATAGGCAAAACCAATATGAATAAGGTATAAAGCAGGGGAAGCGACTCCCCTGCTAGCGTTACATTAACGGAACGACTTGGCGTACATCATGCCGCCATCTTTCCATAATGCGTTCAGAGTACCCTCACGCTCTAAACCTAAAACACTGTTTGGTCCTACGTTTCGCTCATATACTTCACCGTAGTTACCCACATTTTTTATCACTCGATATGCCCAATCATCAGGAAGCCCAAGTCCTTTATTTAAACTTCCCTCCACGCCTAGTAAACGACGCACTACAGGGCTTTGGCTGTTTGCTTTCATCTCATCTACGTTTTCAGATGTGATACCAAACTCTTCTGCTGCAACCATGGCTGCAAAGGTCCACTTCACAACGTTGGCCCATTCGCTATCATTCTGCTTCACAGCAAAAGACAATGCCTCTTTAGAAATAGTCTCAGGCAAAATAACGTAGTCTGCAGGATTAGGGGCCGCTGAACGTTGAGCAGCAAGTCCAGATTTATCATTGGTTAGAGCATCGCAGTTGTTATTAAAGAACGCCGTATTTCGGACCGAAGAATCATCAAAGACAACAGTTTTCAAATCTAGGTTGTGTGCTCGGCTGTAATCGGCAATGTTTAATTCACTAGAAGTACCTGTCAGCACACAGATCGTTGCTCCCTCCAGCTCTTTCACTGAAGTAACACCTAGATCTTTACGTACCATGAAGCCTTGGCCGTCATAGAAATACGTATCTAAAAAATCCAAACCTTGCTCAGCGTCGCGTGAAAGTGTCCATGTCATCCCTTTAGACAACATGTCACCTTTACCACTCTTAATGGAGGTAAAACTTTGCGCCCACTGGACAGGCAGGAATTTAACGTTTTTCGAATCACCAAATACAGCGGCAGCAACGCCACGGCACATATCAATATCCATGCCTTGCCACTCGCCTTCTTTATTAAGACTGTAGAAGCCAGGGAAAGAGTTACCAATGACACAGTTCACGTAACCCCGTTCTTTAACTTGAGTTAATGTAGAGGCCGTGTCAGCGGCAAAGGTTGGAGCAGACAACAGTGACGAAGCTAGCAAAATAGAGGTAGAAAGCTTTAGCATTTGAGTTTCCTTTTGTAGTGTCCTTACCACCGTAGTGGTAGTGTTTTTTGTTCTAAGCTGCATATGATCAACAATTTGATTTAGATGAGCATGCACTAAATGATGCAGATCAATTCGCTAACAGTTAGGATCTTATTTGAAGCATCTTGATAATCACACTGAATATTTTTAATGAAGTCATAACCTAAGGTTATTTGTTATGAACATAAATAAGCTACGCATCTTCCACGAAGTATTTGTGACTGGCAGCATTACTCGAGCGGCGGAACGATCATATGTTAGTCAACCGGCTGCCAGTAAGATGTTGGCGAACTTTGAAGATGAAATTGGCTATAAACTTTTTGAGCGCAGTAATGGCAAGCTGATTCCTACAGATGAGGCAATGTATCTTCATGAGGAAGTTTATGGAGTGCTGCAAAGTGTTAACCATCTAGAAGACAGCATTAAGAGTGCAAAAAACAATCGTTCAGGTCGACTAAGAGTGTGTAGTATCTTTGGCCCCTCTTATCAGTTTCTACCTGAGTTGATCGCAAAATTTAAAGCGAATAATCCGGGTGTTCATGTCAGCCTTCACTTATCGGGCTGTTCCGCTATTCGCCAAGGGGTTGCTTCAGGACAATACCAAATTGGATTAGTCGATAAAGCGCAAAGTTCCTCTAAACACGACTCTGCTGCATTTGACATGGCGTGCTATTGTGCATTGCCCGCACACCATCCTGCAGCGCAATTGGAGCAAGTTTCACCTCAAGACCTCATCGATACCGCCTGGATTACACTTGACTCTGAAAACGCAACGACAAAGGCGTTGAAAAAAGCCTACAACAATGCAGAACTAAGGCTACGTCGCACTATTGAAGTTCATACAACCATTCATGCTCTGTCATTCGTTAACCTTGGAATGGGCGTGGCACTCGTTGACGCATTAAACTACCATCATTTTTCTAGCATTTTTAATTTACCAAATGTGGTGTTGAGACCCTTTACTCCAACCATTATTGAGCCCCTTGAAGTAATTACCTCAAATCTCAACCCTCTTTCTGGATTAGCTAAAGAGTTTTACGATTCCTTAATAAATGAGCTGCAGAATAAATCAGGCATTTCCATGGAGGGACCGAACTGATACAGCTTTATTTCGGCCAATGCCAAGCAGGTAGATCTAGAACATCAATATCAGGGATCATGGTTTCCCCAAAGCTTTTTTCTAAACGTATCGAGTGACATTGCTCATCTTGTTCTAAAGCAGCAATAAGGCGCGATGCATGCGAAACGATCCACATTTGTGAATGCTGAGCAGCGTAGCGGATTAAACGCGCAAGCGCAGGCAGCAAGTCTGGATGTAGACTTGTTTCTGGCTCGTTTAAAACCATTAGCTCCGGTGGTCGTGGCGTGAGCAAGGCCGCTACCCAAAGCACATAGCGCAATGTTCCATCGGACAGTTCAGAGGCGGTTAACGGTCTTAGTAAACCATGCTGGTAAAAATAGAGAATAAAGCGACCTTCTCGGGTTCGCTCAATATCAATGCTGGAACCAGGGAAAGCAAAGTCAATTGCGCTGTGTAATGCTTCTGCATCCCCTATTTCTAAAATGGTTTGTAGAGCAGCGGCTAAATCCCTGCCATCATGATGCAGGACTGGTGTGAAGGTTCCCATATGATGCTGCCGTGCAGGTGCGGCTTGGTCGGTACGAAAATGATCGTAGAAACGCCATTTCTTAATGCGATCTTTCATTAAGAATGCTTCTGGGGTTTGAACGGCGTTTGCCGCCACTTCAAATAATGAGTCAAAGCTTGAAGTATGGAAATTAATGACTTCCCAGCTTCGGCCATTACGACATTTGATGGCATTGTCTTGTCGATCGATCAAAGCACTAGCAGGTCGGTAATAATCACCATGCCAAATCGTTTCACGCATGATCCCTGGATCAAGTTTGAACAGCGTCTCAGATGTGGTCGGCATTGCCACACCAAATTTTGGTAAACCAAGTGACACGGCATAACCATAGTCTTCACCAGAAAACCCCAACCTCAGTTGGCGCTTGGTTTTTCTTGGGCCACCCTGTACCGGTACTTCGCCATTGCGCATTCGTTTTGAAATTTGTTCTGGCCCAGCCCAAAACACCGACTCCAAACCGCCATCTTCTGCTAAGGAGCGCACCAAGCCACCCTCACCCACTTTGGCCAGCAATCGCAGTGCTTTGTAGAGATTAGACTTACCGCTGCCATTTTCACCCGTGACCAAATTTAGCTGCCCCATAGGGATGGTTAAGTTAATAATGGATCGGTAATTTTGGATGGCTAAGGTTTTGATCATATGAAATGGCTTCCTTTGGGTCAGTTTAACGCGTTCATACTTTGCTTTCTTTTAATAACTAGGTAACGTCTACCTGAATTTAGGAGTCATTTCATGCAAACCGTTGGAATTTTCGTGGACATACAAAATGTGTACTACACCACAAGGCAAGCGTATCAAAAACGCTTCGATTATAACTACTTTTGGCAAGCAGCTCTCTCAGATCGCTCTCTATACCAAGCTAACGCTTACGCCATTGACCGAGGTGATCCTCAGCAGCGCTCTTTTCAAAACATTTTACGCGCCATTGGTTTCAACGTAAAAACCAAACCCTACATCCAGCGTGCAGATGGCTCAGCTAAAGGCGATTGGGACGTTGGCATTACGATCGATGTTATGGAAAGTCTCCAACATATTGATGTTTTAGTCCTAGTGTCAGGGGATGGGGATTTCGAGTTACTAGTCGAAAAAGCGAAATCTTACGGGAAGAAGGTGGAAGTCTATGGTGTACCAAGCTTGACGGCGGACTCGTTAATACAAGCTGCGACAACATTTATCCCTATTGAGCAGGACCTATTACTTAATAAATAAACTAATTATAACAATAGCTTAGTATAACAACCTAATTTAACGTTTTGACGTTACGCTTTGATATCAATTAAGGTTCCGAGCACCTCATTGGAAGTATCAATGACTCGTGCGTTTGCCTTGGCGTTAATTTCACTTGTCTTAGCGTCAATCAAACCACTTTGAATACCATCTCTGGCACCATCTGAAGTACCGTCTGTGCTCGCTTCTGCTACTTTTGCGCTGGCTTGATCTAAACTTTGTTGGCCTCTTTGCAGACCTAATTGGCCATAATACAGACCACCATTAGATGAAATTTGCATACAACACCTTTAGCTTTTATTCCGAACATTAGTTATAGCACAAGTTCAGCTGACTCGCCCCATATCTCGCTCTTGCCAAATATCATGGGCAGCTTGATGCAACAGACTATGCCGCTGAGCTACTTTTTGATGATTATGATCATATCCCCCACCGATCACACATGCAATTGGCAAGCCTCGGTCTAATACTTGCTCTATCACGTATCTGTCACGCGCCAAAATCCCTTGATCCGATAAATTTACATAGCCTAATCGATCATCTTTGTGAACATCAGCACCTGCATCGTACAAAACAAAATCAGGTGAATGCTGATCCAATAGTTTAGGGATATTCTCTTCTAGAATACGCAAATAGGCTTGGTCTTTAGTACCTTTTGGCACAGGAATATTAATGCCCTCGCTTTGCTTGTCGGCAGGGAAGTTTTCTTCACAATGGAATGACACTGGCAATACAGTTTCCATATTTTGAAAAAAGGCAATCGTGCCGTCCCCTTGATGAACATCACAGTCAATAATCATAACTTTAGTCGCCTTACCGGATTCGATCAGATGCGTCGCCGCGACGGCTAAGTCGTTAAAGATACAAAAGCCAACACCTCTATCAGGAAACGCGTGATGTGTTCCCCCTGCAAGATGGCACGCTAGTCCATATTGCAAAGCAAGCTCTGTAGTTAGCAATGTTCCAGATACTGCTCTCAGTGTTCGCTCAACTAGCCAATCGCTCCAAGGCAAACCAATGGCTTTCACCTCTTCTGTCGATAACTGCCCACGAATAAATCGTTGCACATAATCAGGCTGATGAGCTTTCATTAACGTAGCTAATGACAAGGGACTCGGTTCATGGCAGTTATCAGGCGTCAGGATTTCGAGTTGAATTAAGTGTTCGTACAGAAGCCGGAACTTGGCCATCGGGAATCGATGTCCATCTGGAAAAGGGATACTGTAATGAGGATGGTAAACGAGAGGTAATTTCAAAGCAGAACAACAAGTCGTATAAAAACTTAACCTTAACGCTATCGGTTCTTCGCCACCAGCAGTTTTCTCACCGCACGGTTAAAAGCATCGATTAAATGCGGCGGCACGCCTTTACCACTCTCTGAGTTTACTTTTTGAATGGCTCTCATGGCACTTTTTTTGTACTCACCGCCCGATTTTCCCCACACCACATCAATGAACCTTACTGCCATTGAAAGAACAAACGCACCTTGTGGGATCATGCCACCTACCAGTCCCTCTGGATAACCGGAACCATCAAAGCGCTCTTTGTAAGCCATGACCATTTCTGACGCCTGTTCCCAGCCCTCATGTTTGGACATAAGCTGTGCGCCAACCATTGGGTGGTTTTGCTCGGCATGTTGTTTAGCGTCCTCATCATCGCCACACTTAAGGATCATGGCTAATCCCATATTATGCATGTACGCCGCGGCGCAAAGCTGTGCTTTGTCGACAGGATCCGAGCATTCTTGATTAATCAGCAGACTCAATTTGAGGATACGTTCACCCCGTTCAGATGAATAGCCTAGCAACTTATTTAGCCGATAACTCAACTGTCGAAAATGTTGGATATCTTCTAGCTGCTCATCGGCGTAATCTACCTTTACGACGAGACTATCAGCTTCTTCGTTTTCCTCATCCTCAATGTTGTTGTCACTCATTTTTCGCAAGAAGCTATCAGCTAAATCAATGCGCGTCTGCTGATCTTCTTCAGCATAAATTTTATCAAGGTAGGATTGCAGGAAGATAAGTGGCTCACGATCTGCACCGTGATGTAGGTGTAATTGGCGAAGTAGATATAACACTTGATCTAACACCAAGTTAATAAGCTCGCCTAGCAATGAGTCATATGCGATGTATCCGCCACGCATGCCGTCTACGATCTCTTCTAATCGATGTAGAGCATCCACTAACGGATCAAGAAAACAAACAGAGCAGTTACCCTTCATACTGTGAAGAGAGCGAAACAAAGTGTCTAGCTTTTCATGAGAAAAGCCAGTTGATTCAATATCGTTTACAATCGCTTCGATTTCTTGCTGAGCTTCCACGTAACATTCTAGCAAGTCATCTTTTAGCTCTGCGTCTAAGGCAGAAAACTCTTTGCAAGCAAATTGATTCATAGTTTATCCAATCAAACCCAAACATCCGGTTATTTCACTTAACCCATTTCATTGTAGTGACTATCTTTCGCTTAATGAACAAAATGAATGTATCTTTCTGCAAAGATCAACAATTTAAGAATAGGACAAGTATGGCAGTTTGGTTAATGAAGTCTGAGCCGGACGAGTTTTCTATCAATGATTTAAAACATCGACAACGCGAAAATTGGGATGGTGTACGTAATTTCCAAGCACGCAACTTTATGAGAGACATGCGCATTGGAGATACGGTTTTGTTTTACCATTCAAGCTGTAAAGTACCGGCGATCGTGGGCTTAGCACACATTTCTAAAGAAGCTCACCCAGATCCCAGCTGTTGGAACCCTGAAAGCTCCTATTACGATCACAAGTCCACTCCCGAAGCACCTAGATGGGATCAAGTTGAAGTGACCTTCGCTAGCATTTTGAAAAAGCCTCTGACTTTGACCGTACTAAAAAGCTTACCTGGGCTAGCAGGTTTCCCATTAATCATGAAAGGCAGCCGACTCAGTGTTATGCCAGTAGAAGAAAACTACTGGCAAGTTATCAAAGAAAAACTAGGCGACATCTGAGCTACATAAGCTGTACTAATGGAACGATCGATCCCTTTGCTTGACGGTCATGGTGCGATCAAAGTAGTAACGTACTTCTAGACCCACGTAAGGAAATGAGTCCCCCTCCCCGGCTCGTAAGATAGCGCCATACGCTAATTGGTTACGGCGCTTCTCAGGCTGAATAAACGCCTCTAAGCGCCAACCAGTGCCTTTTACTTGGTCTTCGGCATACAAAGCAACGCGTCGAATCGCATCAGGATACCAAATAGCTCCCAATTCCATGGAAACCGCTCGGTCAAACTCATCGTTATAATTGGCGTATTGCCAATCCAACGTCACATCTTGCCAATAGTAAGAAGCTAAAAATCGCGCAATGCCAACACGTTCTGTCGTAAACGAATCATCACGAGACTTCTTTTCCAGTAACCCTAAGCCAGCGCCTAAACGCCAGTCATCACGTCGGTAAAAGCCAATCGCATTAAACTCAGTCATAGCATAATCTTTATAAACCGTGTCATTAAACACATAGTCACTTTCCAAGTTTATCTGTGAAGATAACCGCTCTGAAATCGGAATATTAACGGTAAGATCAATATTAAACGCAGGTTCTGTTTTCGCGATACCGCCACCTAACGCCAGCTCAAAGTTTGGTAATTCTCCAGCGGCATGAGCGGATGGCATTAAAGCGCCCCCCAGCAAAGCTGCAAAATATAAGTGCTTCATTACGATTTTTAAGACCTTATAAAAATGACAAAATCGAAACAGTTTTCCATAGCCCGCTATCCCTGTAGACGAAGCAATCTTGAAAATCCTGTATAGCTTGGCTCCACCCTATGGGAATCGAACCAAAACCTCAATATAATGTGCGCCAAAGTCACATGACTCACATATTACTAGGTTTACTTTTTACATGGCGAAAAAACTCTTTATCCAAACGCACGGCTGCCAGATGAACGAATACGATTCATCTCGTATGGCTGACCTTCTTGGTGACTCTCACGAAATGGAATTAACGGACAACCCAGAAGAGGCAGATGTTCTTCTGTTAAATACTTGTTCAATCCGTGAAAAAGCACAAGATAAGGTATATCACCAACTTGGCCGCTGGAAAAAACTTAAAGAGAAAAATCCTGACCTGAAAATCGGTGTAGGTGGTTGCGTTGCCTCTCAAGAAGGCGACAACATCCGCAAACGTGCAAAACACGTCGATATGATTTTTGGACCTCAAACACTGCATAAACTTCCAGAAATGGTCGATGCAGCAGCCAATGCCATCCCTATTACGGATGTTACCTTCCCAGAGATCGAGAAATTTGATCACCTTCCTGCGCCAAAAGTGGACGGTGCTGAAGCGTTTGTATCGGTAATGGAAGGCTGCAGTAAATACTGTACTTTCTGTGTTGTACCTTACACTCGTGGTGAAGAAGTAAGCCGTCACTTTGAAGACATCATCAAAGAAGTGGTTCAACTGGCTGAGCAAGGTGTTCGTGAAATTCATTTATTGGGTCAAAACGTTAACGCTTATCGTGGTGAAAACGAAGATGGCGACGAAATGGATCTAGCGGATGTGATTCATGCTGTGGCACTGATCCCTGGTGTTGAACGTATTCGCTTTACAACCTCGCACCCTGTTGAGTTCACTGACAGCTTAATTGAAGCTTTCCGTACCGAGCCAAAACTGGTTAGTCATCTTCACTTACCAGTACAAAGTGGCGCTGACTCGGTATTGGCCAACATGAAACGTGGCCACGACCGTCAGTTTTACATCGACAAGATCAATCGAATCAAAGAAGCACGTCCAGGCATTAGCTTGTCTTCTGATTTCATTATTGGTTTCCCCGGTGAAACTGAGCAGGACTTCATTGACACCATGAATCTGATTCAAGAAATCGGCTTCGATCACTCATTCAGCTTTGTTTACAGCCAGCGCCCTGGTACACCTGCTGCGCAGCTTGATGACACGACGCCAGAAGAAGTGAAGAAAGAGCGCCTTGCGATACTTCAACGACGTATCATCCAACAGGCTTACGACATTAGTCTAGGAATGGTTGGCAACATTGAACGTATTCTAGTAAGCGGCTACTCTCCACGTGATCCAGGTAAGTTACAAGGTCGTACTGAAAATAACCGTATCGTGAACTTCCCTGCGGATAACCCTGCTCTGATCGGCAAATTTGCAGACGTCGTAATTTCTGATGCGTACCCTAATTCATTATTGGGCGAGCTGGTCAGCTCTGAGCTTGACGCCGACTTCGAACTAAACAAATAAGGTCTATTTTGGACACAACATCTGTTATAACCCAACAAATTCGTTTGGAGCCTGCTGAGGCTCCAGCACTGGCTGCATTATGCGGCCAGTTTGATGAGCACCTTAAACAAATCGAGCAACGTCTAAGCGTTTCTATTTCTCATCGTGGTGAATTATTCGAAATTTCTGGCGATGATAATGAGCGCGTTGCCGCGACAAAAGTGCTACTAGAAAGTGTTTACCGTGAAGCCCTTGCACAAAAGGAAATCACCAAAGAAGCCATTCATCTTTACCTACAAGAAAGTGCTATTGAATCGCTTTCGAAAGGCAAATCGGATAATGGCCAAGTAGTGATCAAAACCCGCAAGGCTTACATCAAACCTAAAGGTAAAAACCAGCAGAGCTACGTCCAGCAAATTCGTAAGCACGATATCAACTTTGGTATCGGTCCTGCAGGTACTGGTAAAACCTACCTGGCGGTTGCTTGTGCCGTAGAAGCTCTCGAGGCAGACCGTGTTGAACGCATCATGCTTGTTCGTCCTGCCGTCGAAGCAGGTGAAAAACTGGGATTCTTACCGGGTGACCTTTCGCAAAAAATCGACCCTTACCTGCGTCCTCTTTATGACGCATTGTATGAAATGCTTGGCTTTGAACTTGTCGATAAACTGATTGAGAAAAACGTGATTGAAATTGCGCCATTGGCTTTCATGCGTGGTCGTACTTTGAATAACTCCTTCATCATTCTAGACGAGAGTCAAAACACGACTCGTGAACAGATGAAGATGTTCTTAACACGTATTGGCTTTGGTTCTACCGCTGTTATCACAGGTGACAAAACTCAGGTTGACTTGCCTCGTGGCACAAACTCAGGCTTAGCGCACGCCATGCATGTGCTCGACAATGTGAATGGCATTAGCATAACGCACTTTTCTTCTTCAGACGTGGTTCGACACCCATTGGTGCAGCGCATTGTGGAAGCCTACGATAAGTTCGATGAAGAAGCCGAAGCAGAGCGCAAAGAGAAAGAGGCTCTGAGACGTGCTGAGCGCGAAGCCGCGCAAAATACTGATCAAGGTCAATAAACGTGACAGAACTGTATTTAGACTTGCAGATCGCAACTGAAAGCGAAGATAACCTACCAAGCGAAGCTGATTTTCAAAAGTGGACATCAGCTGCACTGCCCTGTGATGGTGAGTTTGAAGTCACCATTCGCTTGGTAGACGAAGCTGAGAGTCATGAGCTAAACCTTGAATACCGTGGTAAAGACAGGCCAACGAACGTTTTATCGTTTCCTTTTGAAGCCCCTGATGGAATTGAGTTGCCTTTGCTAGGTGATTTAGTGATTTGTCGTCAGGTCGTTGAGCAAGAAGCCATCGAACAACAAAAACCTTTATCACACCATTGGGCACATATGGTTGTACACGGCATATTGCATTTACGTGGTTATGATCATATAAAAGACGATGAAGCAGAGGAAATGGAAGCGCTCGAAACTGAAATTCTAGCGACATTATCCATCCCTGACCCTTATTTAGTTAACGAGTGAGTTTCACCACCATGAGCGAAGACCGATCGGGAAGTTCTAACGATCAGCAGAAATCTTGGTTTGAGCGTCTTGCCCAAGCCTTCCATGACGAGCCTCGCAGCCGTCAGGACATTATTGAATTACTTCAAACCGCAGTTAAATCAGAAGTGATTGATCGTGATGCCTACACCATCGCAGAAGGTGCTTTGGATGTTTCTGAAGTGCAAGCGCGAGACATCATGATTCCACCATCACAAATGGTTGTTATCAAATCTGAAGACGACCCTAAAACCTCCATTCGAAAAGTGATTGATTCCTCTCACTCACGTTTCCCTGTGGTGGGCGAAGACTCTGATGAAATTCTCGGGGTATTGTTAGCCAAAGATTTACTGCCTTTGCTCTTCAAAGAAGGTGACGTTACGCTCGAAGACATTCTTGATCGACTGCGTCCAGCGAACTTTATCCCTGAAAGTAAACGTCTAAACGTACTACTAAATGAGTTTCGCACCAAACGCTACCATATGGCCATTGTTTTGGACGAGTATGGCAGCGTATCTGGTCTAGTAACGATTGAAGACGTGTTGGAACAAATTGTTGGTGAAATCGAAGATGAAACCGACCGCCTAGAGAACGAAGACATTCAAAGCACAGATGAGCCTGGCGTTTACCTCGTACCCGCTCTGGTTTCTGTTGAAGACTTCAATGAACACTTCAACGCTAAACTAAGTGAAGAAGAATTCGACACTATTGGCGGCATCATTGTTCAGCAGTTTGGTCATGTGCCTTCTCGCGGTGAAGATATTACCTTTGAAAACTTCCATTTCAATGTCGTAAAGTCAGATGGCCGCCGTGTCAAAACTTTACAAGTAAGAAAGTTAAGCGAAGACGATACTGAATAATATGAGCACCAACGCCACCTTAACAACGGATGTATTGGGGTGGCGTTTGCGCCTCCTTCATTCTTTTAGCAACCACCCTTTCCTGCAATCTATTGCTTTGCTGCTACTTGGAGCAGTATCAACGTTAAGTTTTGCGCCTTTTTATATTTGGCCAATTTATATTCTGGCTGCCGCATACCTCATGCTTGCTTGGCAAGGCGCAAATTCCGCAAAACATGCTTCAGCCTTTGGTTTTAGCTTTGCACTCGGACTATTTGGCAGTGGAATTTCATGGGTATACGTGAGCATTGCCAACTTCGGCCAAGTAGGCTTTCCAATTGCCATTTTAATCACCTTTGGCTTGATTGCGGCGGCATCTATTTACTGGGCTTTCGCTGGGGCAGTGTATTTTAAACTGCGTACCCGATTAAATTTGGCCTTCAGAGCCCCTTTATTTGTAGTGGCCATACTGCTTTTTGAATGGCTACGCAGCACACTTTTTACAGGCTTTCCGTGGCTGTTACCAGGCTACATTGTTGAGAAAAGCTGGCTATTTGAGTTCCTACCTATAGGTGGCATTTGGTTCGTCAGCGCATTAGTAGCATTGACTTCTGCGGCTATTGCGACCGCATTGATGTTTAAACTGCGTTGTTATTTGGTCGTTACAGGACTGTTATGGAGTGCAGCTGGTCTGCTAGTTTTTATGGGGCCAAGCTATGTCACTGAAACAGACACCAAGCAAGTCACCTTAGTGCAGGGCAACGTTTCTCAGGATCAAAAGTGGCTCCCTGAAAATGCCGCGCCAACGCTAACGTATTATCAGCAAGCAACGCTTGAGAACATTAGCAGTGATATCGTGATTTGGCCGGAAACAGCCATTACTTATGAACTGCACCAAGTTCAGCCATATCTGAAACCGTTCTCTGAAGATTTAGCGCAACAGAGCACGACCGTCATCACAGGTGTGCCAATCTGGGACGCAGAGCGTAAGAGTTATTTCAATGGGGTTTGGGCCACAGGAAATGGCTTTGGCATGTACGAAAAGCAGAAGCTTGTCCCTTTTGGCGAATACGTACCTTTAGCGGATTGGGTTGGGCCTATCTTTGATTTGTTTGGCATGCCCATGTCGCAATTCCGTAAGGGACCTAGCAACCAGCCTACTTTGCAAGCAGGCGAGTTAAGCGTTGCCCCCTTTATCTGCTATGAAGTCGTGTACCCAGACCTCGTACGCTCGATGGTTCGCGACAGCGATGTATTACTGACTATCAGCAACGACGGCTGGTTTGGACACTCCATTGGACCATTACAACATTTACAAATTGCACAGTTTCGCGCGAAAGAAGCGGGACGCTACATGATCCGCGCAACCAATACTGGCGTCAGCGCAATTATCGACACCAATGGTCACATCAAGAGTGAGCTACCACAATTTGTCCGCGCCACTCTGACCGGAGAGATTTCAACAGTGAGCGGAATCACTCCATATGTAATGCATGGCAACCTAGCTCTTTGGCTATTACTCGCCTTGCTGGCAGGTCTAGGCGCATTACCAAGTTTCAAATTATCCAGCCGAAAATAACAACCAGTCGTACGACCCGATTACATTGGGGATTCAATGCTTTATCGCCATCAGGAGATGGCTCGTACGACTTTATTCCATCGAGGGATATAAGCCCCCTACTCTCCTTGGTAGTACATGACGCCGTAATGGCAGACCTCACAAGTCGCCAATGAGCCACCCTCATGGCGATTTTCATGGCCGCAGTCCATGCAAATATAGCGCCCCGCATCAGCCTCTTTGCCAGCGACGACACATTGCTCCAATGGTACTGGATTGTTGTTTGCATGGTTAATAAGCCAAAGCAACGCAGCATCCTCCCGCTTATCTAGGTCTTCTACGAGCTCTTCGCCTTGGTCTTGCACCAAATGCCAGTTAGCATCAACCCAGGCTTCCATATACCCCATTTGGTCATGCCAATAAGCTTTCATCAGTTCTACATCTTCAAGAAACCAATTCTTCGCACCTTCGAGTGTTTTTTTGGCTTCTTGCACTAAATCTAGGTCTTGATCAGTATCTTTTTTCATAGATTGTACAACTCCATCGTTATGCGCCTTCTAAAGTGCGCCTCATCTATATAAAATAGCGGATATTTCATTTTTCTGTTGGCGAAACTCGCATTCAAGCGATGTAAAGTATTAAGTCGCCAAACAAACTTAACGCCTATTACGGGATGATCAAAGCACATGCAAGAACAATATAGTCCGCAGCAAATTGAAACCGCTGCACAAAGCTATTGGGATGAAAACAAAGTATTTAAAGCGGTAGCCGATTCAAGTAAAGAAAAATACTACTGCCTATCTATGTTCCCTTACCCAAGTGGCCGACTCCACATGGGCCATGTGCGTAACTACACCATTGGTGATGTGATCTCTCGCTACCAGCGTATGCTGGGCAAAAACGTAATGCAACCAATGGGTTGGGATGCATTTGGTATGCCTGCCGAAAACGCTGCAATCAAGAACAAAACGGCACCAGCAAAATGGACCGATGAAAACATCGCGTACATGAAAGGCCAGTTGAAGAAACTAGGTTTTGGTTATGATTGGGATCGTGAAATTGCGACTTGTAAACCTGAATACTACAAGTGGGAGCAATGGTTCTTCACTCAATTAGTAGAAAAAGGCCTAGCGTACAAAAAAACTTCTGCCGTGAACTGGTGTCCAGAAGATCAAACCGTTCTGGCCAACGAGCAAGTTGAAGATGGTGGCTGCTGGCGCTGTGGCACACAGGTTGTGCGCAAACACATTCCACAATGGTTTATCAAAATCACTGACTACGCCGAAGAGCTACTAAACGATCTTGATCAGCTAGACGGTTGGCCGGAAAAAGTTAAAGCCATGCAGCGTAACTGGATCGGTCGTTCAGAAGGACTTGAGTTCAGCTTCGCTGTTGAGGGCAAAGAAGAGCGCTTATCGGTTTACACCACGCGCCCTGATACAGTGATGGGTGTAACTTATGTTGCTGTAGCGGCAACACACCCTCTTGCTCTTGAAGCAGCAGAAAGCAATGCCGAGCTTGCGGCGTTTGTTGAAGAAAGTAAACATACTTCTACAACGGAAGCAGACCTTGCAACGGTTGAGAAGAAAGGCATGAACACTGGCTTTAAAGCCGTTCACCCAGTCACTGGCGAATCTGTACCCGTTTACGCGGCAAACTTCGTATTGATGGATTACGGTTCTGGTGCAGTAATGTCTGTGCCTGCACACGACCAGCGTGATTACGAATTCGCAGAAAAATACGGTTTACCTATTAAGCAAGTTATCCAGCCAGCTGGTGATGAAGCGATCGATCTAGCGAAAGAAGCTTTCACTGAGAAAGGCATTCTGTGCAACTCTGGTCAATTCGACGGCCTTGAATTCGCAGCAGCATTTGATGCGATTGCAGCTTTCATGACAGAAAAAGGCATTGGTGAGCGTAAAGTTAACTACCGCCTACGTGATTGGGGGGTAAGTCGTCAACGTTACTGGGGCGCGCCGATTCCTACGATCAATCTTGAAGATGGCACAGTGGTCGCAACACCACATGACCAACTTCCTGTGGAACTGCCAACTGATGTTGTGATGGATGGCGTTAACTCGCCAATTAAGAACAACCCGGAATTCTCTGCGACGACTTACAATGGTCAGCCTGCTGAGCGTGAGACAGATACCTTCGATACCTTCATGGAATCGTCTTGGTACTTCGCCCGTTACTGCTGCCCAGAGTCAGACGATGCCATGCTGACTGAAGAAGCAAACTACTGGCTTCCAGTCGACCAATACATCGGTGGTGTTGAGCACGCAATCCTGCACTTGTTGTACGCGCGCTTCTTCCACAAATTGCTACGTGATGCGGGTCTTGTAAAATCTGACGAGCCATTCAAGCGCCTACTAACGCAAGGTATGGTAAACAAAGACGGTACTAAGATGTCGAAATCTAAGGGCAACACCGTTGACCCTCAAGAGATGATCGAGAAATACGGTGCCGACACAGTTCGTCTATTCATCATGTTTACTGCGCCACCAGAGCAATCACTTGAGTGGAACGATGCGGGTGTAGACGGTGCGTCACGTTTCCTACGCCGCCTATGGTCATTGGCATACCGCCATAATAATGCAGGCACGCCGGGCAAACTGGATGCAGAAGCGCTAAATGGCGATCAAAAGGCACTGCGTCGTAAGACCCATGAAACCATCAGTAAAGTAAGTGATGATATTGAGCGTCGCCAGACATTCAATACAGCCATCGCTGCGGTCATGGAACTTTGCAACGAGATCAGCAAGTTCGAAGACAAATCTGAGCTGGGCCTTGCTGTAGAACGTGAAGCACTTGAAGCTGCGGTACTATTGCTTTCTCCAATCGTGCCACACATTTCGCACCAACTTTGGAGCGAACTAGGTCACGGTACAGATGTTGTTAATGCTCCATGGCCACAAGTGGATGAAGCCGCACTTGTTAAAGACGAATTAACCATCGTTGTTCAAGTTCTTGGCAAAAAGCGTGCAGAAATCACAGTGTCTGCTAATGCAGACAACAAGGAAGTAGAAACTCAAGCACTTGCTAACCCTAATGTTCAGAAATTTATCGATGGCAAAACAGTTCGTAAAGTCATCGTTGTTCCAGGGCGTTTGGTTAACATTGTTGCTAATTAAGTGACTTGGGGGTAGTGATCCTACCCCCTTTATATTAGGGATAAGATATGTCATTACATGTTCGTACTTTATGGCTTGCGCCATTACTTTGTTTGTCGTTGATTCTTACAGGTTGTGGTTTTCAGCTACGTGACCAAGCAAACTTGGCTCCGGAGTTGTCACAACTTACGTTGTCATTAGGCCCTGGTTCACAAGATTTTAACCGTGACCTTCGCATCGCATTAGCACAAGCAGGCATCAAGATTATCGATGCTGAGCCATCCGAAACACTACATGAGTTGAAGACTAACCCTTTGACAGCTGAAGACACCGTTTTAGCGCGGGCAAGTGATAACGATGTTACTCAAGTCGAACGCCGCCTTTCGTTGACATATTTCATCCGAGATGAAGAAGGTAAGGCCCTATGGGGACCACGCACTATCAGTACGTCATTGATGCTAAATAACCAAGACGCAGAGCAAAGCTTAAAAGCTGCCTACAATGCGGAGCAAATGAGCCGAGCAGGTCAGCAACTTGCAGATGAGCTGGTGTACGACCTTCGGTTTGCCTCGTTCTAAGCATGAAAATTCGCCCTGATCAACTTAATGCCTCATTAGAAAAAGGCTTACAGCCTATCTATATCGTTTCTGGAGATGAGGTATTACTGTGCCAAGAAGTTTGTGACAGCATTCGCAAAGCTTCTTATCACCACGGAATTGAAGAACGTTTGAGATTTGTCGCTGATGCTCAATTCGATTGGCAAGATGTCACAAATGAGCTACAAGCCCTATCTCTGTTTTCCAGCCGCCGCTTGTTTGATATTCAGATCGACAAGCTCGCAGAAAAGCATAGCAAAGCTCTAGCGCAGATTGTGCAGCACTTGAGTCTCGACAATGTGGTGCTGCTGTCGCTTCCAAAAGTGGATGCGAGAACTCAAAAGAGCAAATGGTTCACGGCCCTAGAGCAAGCTGGAGCATTTATTCAAATCTGGCCTATCGACGCTAATCGCCTACCAGCTTGGGCACAACAACGTGCCAAGTCGTTAAACCTAAACCTGTCACGGGATGCCGCGAGTGTGCTGTGTGAACGGGGTGAAGGCAACTTACTTGCGCTCTCTCAAGAGCTAGAAAAACTCCTTCTAAGTCACGGCCCAGGAGCTCAGTTAGACGTCCAGACGATTGATGAAACTGTTGCTGATTCAAGTCGTTATTCGATTTATGATTTAAGTGATCGCCTGTTAAGTGGCAAGCTTAAAGAAGCTCTACACTGCCTGCAACAACTGCGCGCCGAAGGCACAGAGGACAGTATTATGCTTTGGCTATTTAACCGTGAACTGAGCACACTAGTCGAACTCAGCCACCTAGCAAAGCAACAAAACTTTCGTGCGGCCTGTCAAAAATTGAGAATTTGGGACAAGCGAGTACCACTCTACGAAAGCGCTTTCCAGCGCCTTTCTATTAACAGTCTGGCTTATATGCAGCGTTATATTGCGTTATTAGACCAAAGTATAAAGGGACTTGAAGGTCCAGATATTGAGTTAGGATTTCGCAATATAACCCTTATGTTTTGTGGCATTAAACCCGTCATGACTGAATTAGACTGCTAAAAGTAGCGCCCTCTCTATTCTTAATGTCCATTGACTCAGATCAATAAGCCTCCTAAGTTTACATAAACACTATAGGTTTACATTTCAGCGAACCTTACACTGAAAACAAAAAGTAATACTTATATTAGGACTGCAAAATATGGCTTGGTTTAAGCGTACACCTTTTGTCGATAGCACTACTTCACCTCAAGAATTTTCTAATCTTGTTCAAATCAGTTCTAACCAAATTTCATCTGATTCCTTACAGAAGCTAGCCTTCAAAAAAGCCAAAACCCAACTGGTCCTTGCTTTTATATCTCCACATGTAGATTTCGAGTCGACGGTCAACAAAATCAAATCAGCGATACCATTTTGTTCAAACATCATTGGTATCATGACAGCGGGAGAGTTAAACAGCAGCCAAAGCAACCTTTATCAATCGGCTGAAAATGCCTGGGATAATATTGTTCTACAGAGCTTTAGCAGTGATTTGTTTGAACATGTCAGTATCCAAAGTATTCCATTGCATTGTGAAGACCTTCATACCGAGACGATAAAACTATCGAAAGAACAACGAATCAAGTCCATTCAAAATGAATTCGAGCGAATCACGCTGCCCTTTCCTGTTCATTTTAATGACACCATTGCATTAACATTTATCGATGGCCTGTCATCATCTGAAAACTTTTTTATGCAAGCTATGTACGCTACCGGAGAGTTTCCATGTCACTTTATAGGTGGTTCTGCTGGGGGGAAACTGGATTTTCAAAAGGCTTTAGTTCATAACGGCAATCAAGTTGCTCACAATTGTGCCGTGGTTGCATTTGTTAAGATGAAACCAGATACCCGATTCGGTATTTTAAAAACTCACAACTTCGAAGCCACTAACGAGTCCTTTATTATTGCTGAAGCTGATGCTCTGCGACGAAATGTTCGAACTGTTATCTCTAAGAAAACAGGACAGATGGTTAATATCATTGACCATCTTTGCCAACACTTTCACTGCCAACCAAATGAATTAGAAGGCAAACTTACAGGCCACACCTTTGCGGTAAATATTCGCGACGAGCTTTTCATTCGCTCCGTTGCTGCCGTCGACACCAATGAAGGTCTCATTCACTTTTTCTGTGACTTAGATTTCGGGGACGAGCTGCTACTTGTCAAAGCAAAAGATTTCGCTGGATCAACTGAAAAAGCTTTCCAAGAGTTCATGCGTGACAAGCCCTCTAAACCAGTCGCTATGATCGCAAACGATTGTATTTTACGACGCTTAAACAATCCCAATGAGCTAAATAAAGTCACTAGTTTCAAAGACATCAAAGCAGCTGGCTTTTCTACGTTCGGAGAGATACTTGGCATCCATATGAACCAAACTCTCACAGGGATCTTTTTCTTTCAAACTAAACAGGGAGAAACCTTCAAGGACTACTTTGTTGATAAATTCCCTGTGCATTATGCCAACTTCCGAGAGTACTTCCTGCTCACGCAGCTCAACAGCAGCCAACAGCTCAACAAGCTTCAGGATCACTTGATCCATCACCTATCCGAGTATCGCCCATTATTAGAAGAGATAACTAGTAGCTTTGAGCGCGTTACGAGTTACTCAAGCTCAACCCAAACGGTTGTTTCAGGGGTTACCTCAGAGTTTTCAGACTTTAGCCAAGCTATTCAAAGCCAAGAGAAAGACCGTGCTGAGATGGTGTCGAATGTCAAAGAGCTGAAAGAGAATGCTGAGCGAGTACTTAGTATTTTAAAGGTCATTTCAGGCATAGCAGACCAGACTAATTTGCTAGCATTAAACGCTGCGATCGAAGCAGCTCGTGCTGGTGAGGCAGGACGTGGCTTTGCAGTAGTTGCTGACGAAGTACGTCAGCTATCACAGAACACTCAACAAAGCTTAGATCAGACAGGTGAGACCATACACGCTGTGGATGCCTCCGTTGGTTCCATTGAAGACAGCATACAAAAAATCGACGCATTTATGAGTCGATTACTTGAAAGTACATCCACACTGTCTTCTCAAATAGGTAGTTTAAGTGAAACCTCTGAGTTGGCCAGCCAAGATGTTCAAAACAGTATTGCCTCCATCGAAAGAATGAGTCATCGAGTTGAAGAAATAAACAACGAAGTGGACATGATTGAACGGTTAAAAACCAATAACAACTTATCTATTTAGATAACCTGGTAGAGACCTAAAGGGATGCCCCTTTAGGTCTCTAAGTTATTAACCCTCAGAACTGACCTCACTGCTGTACACTTGCGCTAATCGATCTCCATCCCAAGATTCCAAACGAACATCAAAGCCCCATAAACGCTTGAAGTGTTTTACGACTTCTACAGTATCGTCATTTAATGGGCGAGAGCTGTCCATGGTGTGCTTCAACACTAGGCTGCGATCACCGTATAAATTAACTCTTTGAACCTGAATGTTAGGCTCTCTATGGCTTAAGTTATATTGCTGAGCCAGTCTTTGACGAAGTCCTTTAAAACCGCTGTCATCATGGATTTCTTTCACTTCTACGTAAGGGTCCAGTACATCGTTTTCGATACCAAAGAAGCGGAAGTCACGCATTACTTTGGGCGATAAGAACTGCAGGATAAAACTCTCATCTTTGAAGTTTCGCATGGCAAAATCCAATACCTCTATCCAAGGCTTACCCACGATATCTGGAAACCACTCACGATCCTCTTGCGTTGGGTTCTCACACATGCGCTTAATGTCTGAATAAATCGCAAAACCCAAGGCGTACGGGTTGATCCCTGAGTAGTAAGGCGAATCAAAACTTGGCTGTGAAACAACGTTAGTATGCGACTGAAGGAACTCGAGTATAAACCCCTCTTCAACCTTGCCTCGGTTGTACAGCTCATTCATCAAGGTATAGTGCCAGAATGATGCCCAGCCTTCATTCATTACCTGAGTTTGACGTTGAGGATAAAAGTACTGCGCCATTTTTCGCACAATACGAATGATTTCACGCTGCCACGGCTTCAAGAGAGGTGCATTCTTTTCCAAGAAATACAGTAGGTTTTCCTGTGGTTCGCTAGGAAAAACTCGCTCTTTTTGCTGCTCCTCTTCTGCTCGATCAAATACTGGAATCGTGCGCCATAGGTCATTCACTTGCTGTTGCAAAATTTGCTCACGCTCATCCTGCCTAGCTTTCTCTTCAGTCATCGATAATGGAACGGGGCGCTTATAGCGATCCACCCCAAAATTCATTAAGGCATGACAAGAATCTAGCGTCAGTTCAACTTCTTCAATGCCATACTTCTCTTCACATTCTAGGATGTACTTCTTGGCAAAAACTAAGTAATCAATAATGGCTGTGGCATCGGTCCAAGTACGGAACAAATAATTACCTTTAAAAAAGGAGTTATGACCATAACAAGCGTGGGCAATGACTAACGCCTGCATCATCATATTGTTTTCTTCCATTAAATAAGCAATACATGGAGACGAGTTGATCACTATCTCATACGCCAGCCCCATCCGGCCGCGTTTATAGTTCTGCTCCACTTCGAGAAATTGCTTGCCATATGACCAGTGGTGATAACCAAGTGGCATCCCCACCGACGCATAAGCATCCATCATCTGTTCTGAGCTGATGATCTCAATTTGATTCGGATAGGTATCCAACCCAAACTCTTTGGCAATTTTGCCAATTTCCTCATCGTACTGCTGAATCAACTCAAACGACCAATCCGGTCCTTGAGACAAACGGTCTGACTTTTTAGCGGCTCGACTCATGCTGCCTCCTTTGGAACAAATCTCTAAACACAGGATAAATATCGCCTACTTCAACAATGTGACGCATTGCAAAGTTTTTAGGGTGATTGGTCTGTACTTGTTCATAAGCATGCCAGAGGCTCTGATGTTCACGAGGAGTGATCTCGATGTAAGTGAAGTATTGCACCAAATCGACAATTTCCTCTTCCATCAGTTGTCGACAAATTCGAGAGTCATCATCCCAGTTATCACCATCAGAAGCTTGCGCTGCGTAGATGTTCCACTGCTCCGGTGAATAACGATCTTTAACGATTTTTTCCATGAGCTTGAGAGCACTTGAAACAATGGTTCCGCCAGTCTCTCGGGAATAGAAAAACTCTTCCTCTGTTACCTCTTTAGCGCTGGTATGGTGGCGAATAAACACCACGTCAATTTTCTCGTAGTTTCGGTTTAAGAACAGGTACAACAAGATAAAGAAGCGTTTCGCTACATTCTTTGTTTCCTGTGTCATAGAGCCAGAGACGTCCATGATGCAAAACATCACTGCCTTGCTGCTTGGGCGCGGTTCTTTTACATGATGGTTATAACGAAGGTCATAAGTGTCTAAGAACGGTGTGCGTTCTATTTTTTGCCTAAATAGCTCTATTTGTTCATCTAGCCAAGCTATTTTGGCTTTTTCTTCAGGACTGTCAGCCAGTTTCAGTAATGCCTCACGTTCCGCTTCCGCTTCGGCAAGCTTCTTTCGAGAACCGCTACTCATAACCATACGGCGAGCGTAGGCATTACGCATCGAACGCACGATATTTAACTTTGAAGGGGTACCTTCAGATACAATCCCTGCATGCTTGATACTAAACTCTTTAATTTCTTTTAGATCTTTCCTAACCAAATTAGGTAAGGCTAAATCTTCGAAGACAAAGTCCAGAAACTCTTCCTGAGAGATCTGAAAAACAAAATCATCCTCCCCTTCGCCTTGGTTGGACGCATTACCCTGACCTGCTCCCTGGCCACCGCCCCCCTCTGGCTTAGGGATACGGTCACCCGTGGCAAACTCTTTGTTACCAGGGTGCACGATCGAACCTTTGCCACCGGATCCATGACCAAAATTCGGCTCATGGATATCACGCTTAGGGATCGTGATTTGCTCTCCACGATCCAAATCTTGAATGCTACGTTGATTAACCGCTTCCTCCACCGCTTTACGAATATGCTCGCGATAACGGCGCAGGAAACGCTGACGGTTGACGCTACTCTTGTGCTTTCCATTTAGGCGGCGGTCAATTATGTAAGACATGCTCGCACCTCCTCTTTCAACCTATTTAGGCAACTGCTTAATTACTACCTACTGGGATTTACGCACACGTAGATACCACTCAGACAATAAGCGCACTTGTTTCTCGGTGTAGCCACGCTCAACCATTCGTTTCACAAACTCATTGTGTTTGCGTTGATCTTCTTTCGAAGATTTGGCACTGAATGAAATGACAGGCAACAGATCTTCTGTGTTAGAGAACATTTTACGCTCAATCACCACACGCAATTTTTCATAACTTAACCAACTAGGGTTATGACCGTTGTTGTTCGCACGAGCTCGCAAGACAAAGTTCACCACTTCATTTCGGAAGTCTTTTGGATTACTAATGCCTGCTGGCTTCTCAATTTTCTCCAGTTCGTCGTTGATGGCTGAGCGATCTAGAATGTCCCCTGTTTCTGGGTCGCGATATTCTTGGTCCTGAATCCAGAAATCGGCGTAAGTCACATATCGATCAAAGATGTTCTGACCGTATTCAGAATAAGACTCTAAATAAGCAGTTTGAATTTCTTTACCAATAAACTCGACATAACGTGGCGCAAGAAACTCTTTCAAAGCCCGCAAATAGCGATCATGACGATCTTGGTCAAATTGCTCTTGCTCGATTTGCTGCTCAAGTACGTACATCAAATGCACAGGGTTTGCTGCGACTTCGGTTGGGTCGAAGTTAAACACTCGAGACAAAATTTTGAAGGCAAATCGAGTTGATAAACCATCCATGCCTTCGTTTACACCAGCGGCATCTTTATACTCTTGCAGTGACTTCGCTTTTGGATCAATGTCTTTTAAGGACTCACCATCGTAAATCCGCATCTTAGAAAAGATACTAGAGTTCTCAGGCTCTTTGACTCGAGACAGAACAGAGAATTGAGCCAACATTTTTAATGTATCAGGTGCACATGGCGCGTGATTCAAAGAGGAATGTTCAAGCAGCTTTTTATAGATGCTCATTTCCTCTGTCACACGCAAACAGTAAGGCACTTTTACTGTGTAAACCCGGTCAATGAATGCTTCATTAGTTTTGTTGTTTTTGAACGATTGCCACTCAGATTCGTTTGAGTGGGCAAGGATTATTCCATCAAATGGAATACCACCGAGACCTTCTGTACCGTTGTAATTACCTTCTTGAGTGGCGGTCAAAAGTGGGTGCAAGACTTTAATCGGCGCCTTAAACATTTCCACGAATTCCATAATGCCACGGTTACCTCGACACAAACCACCCGAATAGCTGTAGGCATCCGCATCGTTCTGCTCAAAGAATTCCAGCTTACGAATATCCACTTTACCAACCAAAGCGGAGATATCTTGGTTGTTCTCATCGCCTGGCTCAGTTTTAGATATACCAATTTGCTTAATGGCAGATGGGTACACTTTCACCACACGAAATTGTTGTATATCACCATTGTATTCTTTTAACCGTTTAGCAGCCCAAGGCGACATCACTCCCTTCAAGTAACGTTTGGGAATGCCATATTCCTCAGCAAGGATGTCGCCATCTTCATTGACGTCAAATAAAGACAAAGGTGACTCAAAGACTGGTGAGCCTTTGATTGCATAAAATGGTACCGACTGCATTAGCTCTTTAAGCTTCTCTGCTAATGAGGATTTACCGCCGCCGACAGGCCCGAGTAAATAGAGCACTTGTTTCGACTCTTCAAGCCCTTGAGCAGCATGAGTTAGGAAGGCGACGATCTTTTCAATCGAATCTTCCATTCCATAGAAATGCTCAAAGGTTGGATAACGCTTGATTAGTTTGTTCGAAAAAATCCGGCTGCTACGGGAATCTTTCGACGTATCAATAATTTCTGGCTCACCAATTGCCATCAGTAAGCGTTCAGGTGCAGAAGCATAGGCAGCAGGGCTGTCTTTACACAAAGTTAGGTACTCGTCGAGTGACATTTCTTCTTCTTTTTGAGCATCAAAACGAGATTGAACATGATCAAAAATACTCATCGCGGTGTCCCCTTCTATACAGTCTATGGGTACGCACAGGTCGCAACGGCTACCCAGGATGTCAACCAGACGAACTGGTTTCAAATGCAGTAATAAATCTGAGAAGATAATTAAGGTTTAGCATAGTCTGGCGACTACTCAAGGAAGAAAAGACCGGATTTACAAAAATAAATCTTTGGTAAAACAAAGTGATAAAACTTTAACTGTCTGATAATTAAGCGTTTCAAAAGTGTTTTAAGAAAATAAGAATTTTATTTTCTTGCTTGCTTGGAAAAGTTATCTCTGAGTATTGTTCGGGCCAGTAAAATTGCCGTTTTCCTGTATTGAAGCTTTCCTTACAAGGTCAAAATGTAGTAATTTAACGAAATAAATCACGTATTTTCATCATACTGTTTTTATTTTACACAACCGATGCCGGAATATTTTTTGCATTACATTTAGAACAATCTAATCTAGATAACAACATGCACCCGATCCATTGTCATACTTTCTGTATCACAATGGATGACTTCAAACATTTTGCTAAGGCAATGTCATAAGGTGGTTTAATGGATTTATCAAACTATGTGAGCGACCTCCCATTTACTCAGAACGCTCCACAACACGTCATTCAAACCCTTAATGAGCTGGCCCAACTTAAAGAACTCAACGCTGGAGACATGTTGGCTCAGCAGTTTGAGGTGGGACACTCTCTTTACTTTCTAGTTTCTGGAGAGATCTCAATCTCTATTCCTTTGCAAGAGTCTGGAAAAAGCTATCATGTAGGCCTAATTAACCAAACATTTGCACCGATTGGCTGGTCTGCGTTTCGTCAGCCTTCTCGCTACGCAACAAGCTTTCAAGCCACTAAAGTAAGCCAACTGATCAGTTGGCCTATTACGTCATTACAGAAACTACTTGAGCAAGAAACAGACTTTGCTAACCAATTTTTGTCGTTCGTTTATCGTGAATCCCTGCCGGTACTGACCAGTATCCAGAACCACACTCGTCCATTCTTCGCAAATGAGTCGCTCGCATTTGAAGAAACTCGCCCATTAATAAACCCTGTTATCCAAAAACAGTCGATCAAACAAACCACAGCATTTTTAAGCGATACAGCGTTTTGCGAATCATTCACTCAAGTGGAGTTGCAGGCCATCGCCAAACAGTCGGGGGTTATCCTGGCACATCAAGGCGATATCCTCTCCCAACAAGATCAAGCCGAAGATGGACTTTATTTCTTAGTTCAAGGTAAAGCGGTTGTCAGCTATCAAACAGAATCTGGGGACATCATTACCACTCGTACGATTTCACGCCCGGGTACCGTGTTAGCTTGGTGCACTACAGATGAGCAACAACGCAATCGTGCGACCATTATTAGTTCTCGTGACTCGACAGTCTTATTTATACCGAGACTTTCTTTGGTAAACATTTTTGCCGAAATGCCTAAGCTAGCACTGAAATATTGGTATCGTTTAATCTGGTTGGTAGGCACACATTTAGTGTCAGCTCGAATGCGCTACCTATCGCAAATCGCAGGTGATGAAGTGCTGGCAGTGAACAGCATGATTGAACAAAACGCCGCCGTTCTGCCGGTAAGCTCGCCGCTTTACAAAGTGGGATCACTTTTAAAAAATGCGGTGACGACCGATGAGGCATTTGGCGTCCTGTACCGTTGCCTACACTATGGTACGAGGATTGAGCGCACGGTTGCGGGGATGAGTTTAGACATTCTTAAAGACCTGCAACGAGAAAATGCTTTCTACCGTAAGCTGGCTAACATTTATGACTCCGTCAATGCACTACCCGACGAGCAAAGTTCAATCGATGTTAGACGTTTTGGTACGGAGCAGTTCCGTCAAGCTTTCAAGCAAGTACCTTACATTATTAAAGGTATGGAAAATCTACCGAAGAAGCCTGGCAGCTTGTTCTTTTACAACCACCTTTTAGGCTCTAGCAGTACGCAACTTGCGAATGGCTTCCGCTACTCCCTTGATGCGCAATTTATAAGCTCAATGGTAATTTACAAACAATACGGCGTGGCTGCGCAGCGAGTGGTACGACGCAGTAAGGAGTTTGAATTCTGGCGTGACGCATACTATGAACGTTTTGGTAATGTATTTGTCGACAGCTGGAGTGCTCTCACATCTGGAACGGAAGCACACGACCTATTCATCGCCGATGGTCAAACAACCCTAAAAGCTAAAACACCTTTATTAATTTCACCTGAAGGAAAGAGCTTCGCAACCGATCAATCACCTGGTGAATTACTTCCCTATGTGTTCGAATTGGCTGGATCTTTGAAGGGTGAAGAGGAACCTTGGTTAGTGCCTATTGCGGTCGCCAACTTCGATAAGCGCTCCGATCACAATATTTATACGGTAGTCATTAAACCTGCTTTCAAACTCTCAGAGCGCGTCGATATCTCGGATAAAGAAGCGCTTTCTACCTTCTTGAAAGACTACCAGCAAGAGTTCCGCTTAGCGGTAAAAGAAGCTGAAGAGCTAGCGCAAGAAATTAAGAAATACCCGATTCTTAGCCAGCGAGAAGGCTGCCTATCAAACGTTAGAAGTGTTAATCAGATCGATGTTGAATTTGAGTCGGATGTTCGTGAACTGGAATTTCGCTCAGCTCACCGTCGTTTTGATAAGCGCCCGGTAGCATTTTATGGCAGCTCCACCATCAAATCTTGGTCAGAGTTTGAAGCCCCTTTTGATACTAAGGAAACCATTAACCTAGGCTTTAATGGTGCGACACTAGATGCCTGCGTTTATTACTTTGAACGCATCATCTTGCCTTATAACCCTCGCTCTTTGGTGCTCTATGCAGGGGACAATGACATTGGTAATAAGCATAACAGCAATAAAGTGATTGATCGTTATGTCAGCCTTTTAGAAAAAGTAGATCGCTATTTACCTGGGATTCCAGTCACCATTCTTGGTGTCAAAATTAGCCCAACTCGACACGGTTTAGAAGCAACAGTGAATGCAACAAACCAGATGCTTGAGCAGCTTGCACGAACAAGACCCAACACTCTCTTTGTCGATACCAACGAATCGATTCTAGATAAGCATGGGAATGCTGACGAAAGCTTGTTTGAAGAGGATAAATTACACTTAAATCAAAAAGGCTATCTGAAACTCAACTCTCAATTACAATCTAAAAAAGCTCACATATTCGACCAATAGAGCTTTAAATATCTGGGTAGTCCATGCCATATGGTCTACCCAGTTCTAGCATTGGTGATACTGCAAAGTGTTACGTGTACTCTGCCATAAGTGGTAGTAAATACGCCCTTTCAATTACACTAGCGGCTTGAGGTTTTGCAAAATAGTACCCTTGCAAGTACTTACACCCAAAGGACTGCAGCAACTCCCATTGTGCTTGCGTTTCGACCCCCTCTGCAACAACATCCATGGACATACTGGCTGCAAGCGCAATAATAGCTTTTGCCACATCACGATCGTAATGATCACTCGTGATGCCATCGATAAAACTTCTATCGATTTTCAATGTATTGGCATTCAATTTTTTCAAATAGCCTAGGGAGGTATAACCGGAGCCAAAGTCGTCTACCGACGATTTTACACCGCATCGTCTCAACGTATTTAAAACCACTGTCGCTTGGTCAGGATCCGCCATAATGGCCGTTTCAGTTAATTCTATTTCTAAGCAATCTCCTAAATAAGGGTGCTTTTGTAATAGCCCCTGAAAAAGATCAACTAGACCATTTCTGGTGATATGCGCAGCGGAAACATTCACCGAAACCTCTAACAGCGGAAGCCCTCGTTTACGCCATTTCGAAAGCTGATCAGCGACCGCATTGACGACCCAACGATCTAACTCCAAGATCAAATTGGACTCTTCCGCAATACCGATAAAACGATCAGGATACACCAAGCCAAGTCGAGGGTGATTCCAGCGTACCAAGGCTTCTAGACCATAAACTCTACCCGAGTCCGCCTCCACTTTCGGTTGAAAATGAAGCATCAGCTGATCTTGAATGATTGCTTCGCGTAACTCTGATTCCATTTGCACACGCTCTGGTGTGGAGCCTTTCAAAAACGAGCGTTGCCAGAACACAAAACAACCTTTACCGGCTTTTTTGGCTTCATATAACGATATGTCGGCATAACGCATGGCGGTCACCATATCTTGAGCATCATCCGGTAGGTTAACAATGCCGACACTTGCGCCGATATACACTTGGGACTCAAAGACATTGAATACCGCAGATAACTGTTCAATAAGATGCTCAGCAATCTGCTCTTGTTGCCGACGTGATAATGCCCCCGTCAGCAACACCACAAATTCGTCACCACCCTGTCTGGCAACCAAAGTAGCATTCTCAACCGATGCCACTAATCTCTGTCCAACAAGATACAGCAGTCGATCACCGGCATGGTGCCCGAGTGAATCATTTACAAATTTGAACCGATCAAGATCCAAATAAAAAAGAGTCATGGGCTGGGTTGTCAGCAAAGGAGAAGAAAGCTTTTGCGTTAGAAATTGCTCAAACTGAAAACGGTTAGGCAAAGAAGTTTGTGCGTCAAAATAAGCCATGTGATGCAACTGCTCTTGCACTTTCTTAGACTCAGTAATGTCATTGAAAATAGCAATAAAGTTAACCACCTTCCCCTGACTGTCTCTCAATGCTTCAAGTGATAACCAGATCGTCTTATCCACTAATTCAGGGCTAGTAAAGTAAACTTCCCCAGCCCAATGGCTACTTTCAATTACATGGCGCCATATATCATTAATAGACATATCATGCGTCCATGCTGTCGCTAGACGCTCATTGATCCTATCAGCGAACTCCCAGGCTCGTAATTTAAAAATTCCGCAAGCAACGTCATTAAAGTCCAGTATTTCTTTATGACGACCCATTAAGACATTACCCTGCATAGAGGACTGAAAAAAATGTGATGAAATTTTCACCAAGTGTTCCGAAGTTCTTAGGTCGGAGATATCCTGTAAAACGCCTTGAATAGCATCTTTAGAATGAACACCACCTACTTTAAATCGCCCCCTTAGAATGACGTAAAACTCCTGACCCTCTATGACGAAATGCAGCTCAGACTGTATGGATGTTCCGTATTTTTGACAGTGCTTAAATTGCTTTTTTAGGACTTGCTGCTCATCGTCGTTTACCAGCTCTAAAAAGTCCGCAAACGTGAACCTTCGATAGCTTTTAGGAAGTTTTAACAGCGTGAGCAAGTTATCAGAGAATAGGATTTCTTGGTTGTCCAGATCGAATGACCACTCTCCCATTTTGGCGAGCTCATGAGCGTTCTGTAATTCTTCTTCGAACTCTTGAAGTAGGCGCTCTGCTTGTTTTTGCTCAGTAATATCCGATAGTGTCCAGAGTCGACCTATCATTGTCTCCCCTCGCATACGGGGTTTCACATGATATTGCAACCAACGCCCATCTTTTAGTAAAAGTTCCCCATCAAATGCAGCGTGGTTTTCATGGCTGTTGCGTAGGAAGGAAAGAAAGTTGTCTGGATTTTCTAGCTGAATCGATAAGACCTGTAGAAAGTTATCCATACTAATCGCCCCGCTAAAATGCAGGGGGATTTCTAGCAATGTCGCCAGAGCCTCGTTGTATTTTAACAATGCTTTTTCAAAGTCGACCAATAGCATCGCTTCGACAGACGAGCCAAACGTGTCCTCGAACAGTTCCAAATTCTCTGTCGCAACATGGTTATGCTCTTGTAATGCCTCAGAGGCAAGATCAACTGACCTTTCCAGTAAGTTTATCTCTTGTTCTTGATCTCTAAATAGAAGATCCAATTCAGATGCCAAATTCTGAAGTTTGCGGTCTTCCAACTGATTTGGAAAATGCTTTTCAAGCAAGTACTTGATCTTCTGGTGCATTACAACTCTCTAAAATGAATTCAGTACTATCAGACATGCATGGATAACGAGATATGATGCTAATGAATTTGACCCTTAATTTCTAATGAAATTACCCTTAATTTCTTCAGCAACGGACTTGACTCTCACGTAAAAAAACATCAGCATGACATGGATCCTGTTTTAACTAGCAAAAGATTTCACGACTCATGGCATTCACTTCTAAACGCAACGGCGATAAACGTAAGGTAAAGAAACCTTGCGATGCTGGCGTGTGAATGTAATTTAACAAATTCCCCCGGCAGCATGTTTGCCGATGGAATACCTAAGCCAGCATGCTACCGATAAACAATGAGGTAACAGCATGTTTCAAGGCGCTATCACTGCACTAATCACTCCTTTTTCCAACAATCGTCTAGACGAAGATGCACTACGTCGAATTGTCCGTTGGCAAATTGACTCAGGCATTAACGGGCTGGTTCCTGTTGGTACAACTGGCGAAAGTCCAACGTTGAGTGAGGCTGAACATAAACGCGTTGTTGAAATCACAGTGGAAGAAAGCAATAAGTCTGTTTCAATCATTGCTGGTGCAGGCTCTAATAACCCAATCGAAGCAGTAGAATACTCAAACTTTGCGGCTCAAGCAGGCGCGGATGCAGCACTTCATGTTGCAGGCTACTATAACCGACCAAACCAACGCGGCCTGTATGCTCATTATGAATACGTTCATAACCATACAGATTTACCTATTGTCATTTACAACATTCCACCGCGTGCAGTGGTTGGTGTCGATGTCTCTACCATGGCAGAACTGGCAAAACTTGAACGTGTTGTTGGCGTAAAAGATGCTACAGGCGATTTAACGCGCCCTATCCGAGAACGTGCGCTGATTCAAAAGCCTTTCAGCTTCCTAAGTGGTGATGACGTAACCGCTGTAGCCTATAATGTCGGTGGTGGTAATGGTTGTATTTCCGTCACTTCTAACATTGCTCCAAAGCTAGTGGTTGAACTGCATAAACTTTGTCGCGAAGGTGATTTTGTTGCCGCTGCAGCACTTCAAGACAAATTATTTGCACTTCATTCCTCTCTCTTTATTGAGCCAAACCCAGCTGGCCCGAAATACGCCATGTCTCTGCTTGGCCTATGTTCTGAAGAAGCACGACTGCCAATGATGCCGTTACAAGAAAGCACCAAAGAAACTATTCGCAATGCAATGAAGGCTCTCGAACTTATTTGATCCCCCTCCATAAAAAAGGCAGCGAAAATTCGCTGCCTTTTGACATGATTTTAGTATCAGACTAACAATATCTATTCACCAATGTGCCAGCCATTTGTGATGGGGTAACGTCGATCTCTTCCGAAACCGCGCTCAGTGATTCGCACTCCTGTTGGCGATTGACGGCGTTTGTATTCATTCAGGTCGACAAGACGTAATACACGATAAACCGTCTCACGATCAAAGGTGCCCAGCGCCAAGATTGCTTCTGCACTCATGTCTTTTTCAATGTACATATGCAGGATTTGATCTAAGACATCATAGCTTGGCAATGAATCTTCATCGACTTGGTCAGGCGCTAATTCAGCACTTGGTGGACGTGTAATCACACGCTCAGGAATCACATAACCTAAAGTATTTCGGTATCGGCATAGACGGAATACCAAGGTCTTAAATACATCTTTCAGAACCGAATAGCCGCCAACCATGTCACCGTATAACGTCGCATAACCAACAGCCATTTCACTCTTGTTGCCCGTTGTCAGCACCATGTAACCTTTCTTGTTAGAAATTGCCATCAGTGTCACACCGCGGGTTCGAGCTTGCAGGTTTTCTTCTGTGGTATCACGGCCATAGCCTTCAAATTCTGGAGCCAAGGTCTCCATAAAAGCTGTCACCATCGGTTCAATCGGCAAAACACTGTATTCAACACCTAGAAGCTTGGCTTCTTCTTCTGCGTCTTCCAGGCTCATCGACGACGTGTAAGTATAAGGCATCATAACCGCCTGCACCCGATCAGCACCAATGGCATCAACCGCGACGGCTAATGACAACGCTGAGTCAATACCACCACTTAAACCAAGTACAATGCCTTTGAAGCGATTTTTCTCAATGTAATCTCGAAGCCCTGTTACCATAGCTTGATAAACACTGGCTTCAACATCCATGGTCGGTGCGATTTCTCCCGCCATCACTTCCACGCGAGGCACACGATCTTCTGCGATGGTAAAATCTACACAATAAAGCCCTGATTCGTACCAAGGGGCTTGGCGGACTTTTTGACCTTGTGCATTCACCACAAAAGAACCGCCTTCATAGACCAACTCATCCTGCGCGCCCATATAGTTTACATAGACGATAGGTAACTGGTTTTCTGTTGAACGCTGGTGTAGTAATCGCTCACGCACGCCCATTTTTTCAATATGGAAAGGAGATGCATTAAGGTTCAAGATCATTTCAGCACCCGCTTCTTTGGCTTGTGCAATAGGCTCCGGATGCCAAATATCCTCACAAATACTTAGGCCAACTTTCGCGCCTTTGATCTCAACGATGCAAGGCGTATGCCCTGCTTGGAAGTAGCGCTTATCATCGAAAACTTGGAAGTTAGGCAGCTCTTGTTTGCAGTACTCACCTAGGATCTTACCTTGATGGAAGACACCACCGCAGTTGAAGAGCTCTCCATCAATCTCGCGTGGGTAGCCTACTACAACAAATATGTCATGAACTTGTTCTAAAATCTGAGTCAGAGCCGCTTCAATTCTCGGTGTTAAGCTTGGACGTAACAAAAGGTCCTCAGGCGGATAACCGGTAAGCGTTAATTCAGGAAAAACGATAACGTCTGCGTTATGCTGATCTCTAGCGATCAAAGACTGAGCAATCACGGATTCCGTGTTATTTTTTATATCGCCAACCAGCATATCTAGTTGGGCCATAGCGATTCGAATGGTCATTACGTTGTGATCTCTGACACTCTATTTAATGGTATTCGTGTTATTGTCGTGGAATTACAAGGTTAAGGTAAAGAGCATGATTGTACGTTTGTTATTTTTTATTCTAGTTTTTGCCATTGTTTGGGTGATTTATCGACAATTTGCAAAAGCCATCGTTGCGAAGTCCAAGTCCGTCAAGAAAGCCGACAAAGCAAATCACGAAGAAAGTATGGTCAAATGCGCAACATGTGGCACATTTGTTCCATTAAGTCATGCGGTGTACGATCACAACCAAGTTGCATTTTGCAGTATGGAACACAAAATTGAGCACTCAGACCAGCAGAAGTAACCTTCGCAGGTTAACAGAAAACACTTTATTTTGACTAAGGTAGTGTGAGCCACATCTCTCTTTTTGCGCCAGAATCGTTATGCCACCAACATTTGATGTGTGTTTTATCAAAGGATGCGCACCAGCGCTCTACTGATAATGACGATATGCGCTTGCGCTGTAGCCATATTGCTTCCCCGTCAAAATTTTTATGGAGCCAGACAAAGCTTGAAGGGCTACAAAAACCTAAGCAGCTCTCGTTATCGGCTTCAGTAGCTGGTATCGATCTTAGTAAATGGTGTACCTCTTTCCAGGCAGTTTCTCTTTCTTGTATGCGATAGACTAATTGCCAATGTTTGAAGTCATTCAGCGAATCTTGTTGCTGCAACAACAATAAACTCAAAATAGAAACAAGCATAAGTACTGGAACACTAATCCAGCCGTAATTATGTATCTTTTTCCTATTCATCATTGGCTACTATCAACTTCCCAATTCCGGAACATACATTGTCATATTTCCATTCATCGCCGCGTAAGCTTATATAAGTCAACATTGGAAGGTGACTGGTACATTCGAATAAACGGAAATGATACTCCACTAAAAAACCAGAGACTCTTGAATGCAGGGCGTTATAAGTTTGGTTCGCAACCTCATCCGCTACGCCATCTTCATCGTTATCTAAAAGCAGTGAAATACGCACATGCTCCACTCCCGGTGTCAGCTCCAGTGCATTACCTTTAATGGCAGACCTTCTCCAAAAAGAGTTCCCTCCAACTTTGCCTGGTTGTATAAACCAGTAAAAAGGCTCTTGAGTGTATACATGCACTTCCCCCTCCAGCGACGCTTCAGGCCATTGTGCAGTGATTTTATGCTCCGATACCGACAATACAGTAACTTCCTTCACACTCTGGCATGTTCCAGCCAATAGGCGATCACCTACTTTGACTCCATTGCATACTGCCGGTATATCCAATATGCCACTTTGAATTGCGCCGTAAGTAGAACACTCTCCGACGTCGTTCGCATATAACCAATCAGAACCTTCATCTAAAGTGTAATTTTTAATTCGTTGCGGAGCAGAAATCGCCTTCCCTACCTGAACTTTTAATAATGGAGCGTAGCAGCCATAGTTGCCTACTCTATTAAGCTGGGCCTTTAGCTGATCTGAAATATTTTGCTCTAGTAGCAGTAGCTCTATTACATGGCGCCGCGTTTCAGACAGCTTCTCAACTTGCCTTATGCCAGGCACTAATAACGTAAACAGCCCTGCCAAAATTATCGTAACGATTAGAACTTCTAATAAGAGATAACCCCCAAAACGACGTTTCACCATTGATTCAGCTCATAGTTGAGAACCTGCTTCAAAGCAATGCCTGTACAAGAAGAACATGAAGGTGGCGTAATAACCTCACTGTTGATCGCTATATCCACAGCAAATGTATTTTGAATAGCACTTTTAAATGCTATTTGCTTTTGCTGAAAAGTATCACGTCTAATTTCGAGCAACTGTTGATCAAGTGAAATTTGGTTTTCCTGCGATATGGTTAAAATAAATGCTACGCAGGCCAGCGCAAAAATCACTTCAATCATTAACCAGCCTCGGCAAAGATTGATTTTCATTGGCATACCTCGAATGAATACTCCTGAGGATCCAAATAAGCTCGCCCGCTTTGATTCATTAATATCCTGCGCGCAATTAATCCCTCGTAGCACAAATAAAACGAGCCATTTTGATAACTAGATAACCCATTGGAAAGGAATTCAATGTATTGCCTAGAAACAGGGAATCCGCGCCATTCCATGGAGCTATCAGCGGATAAAATTAGACTGGCAAGTGGTTTAGAAGAATCACTTAAACGTAATATAATGGAATGGTTCCAGTCGCCATTACAAAGCTCTCCACCACACAAATAAACAGGGCGTTGAAACTCAACTGCAGCAACTCTTGCTTTGGTAATTAGGGATAGAACCGAATGAACATCTCGGTTAAATGAGTTCAATGCTTTCCAGCGCTGAAAAAATGAAATTAAGCTTGAGGAATACAAAGCCGCCGAGCAAACTGACAAGATAGCAATCACTACTAACAGCTCGACGATCGTGAATCCGTACTTACGAGACAGCATGGCACTCTCCTTTTGCCAATAACCTCTAGCATCCATGCTAAAGGCTTAGTTTATGTGGCGCAATTTGACTTACTCTGAAGCTTCTAGATCACCAGTTAAAAAATCGTTCTGAATTATAGCGTCTTCTGGCTGAATCCACTGCGCAATTCGGTCAATCATTTCCTGCTGGTAATCAAATATTTGTTTCATATCAGTCATTGTTTGCTCTTGCTGTTCTCGCATGGCTAAAATATCTGACATAGTACTTTCTACAACGCTTCTAAAGTCGTCAAACAATTCAGAAGCTTTTAGCATAGTGTCTTCCAAAGCTTGTCGATATTCTGTCAACGGCTCTTGAATCGAACGCATGCCATTATTCTGGGAGTACGCTGAAACAGCCTGACTTGTCTTCATCGTTTGTGTCGTTTGCAATGTCATTGAGAAATTCGCTAACTGCGACGCATCAAACCCCATATCGAAGCCTTTTTGCAGTGCACCGGACACATCGCCACTAAAGAATAAATCAGACACTTCCCCTGCTGATTGCATCATTCCTTGAATGGCAGCCAACTCATCATCATTCAAATCACCTTCTACACTGAAATCAAAGGCAAAAGTTTGGGAAGTACTTTGATAGCGAGAATACGCCATGCCATCATCTGAAACACTTAATGAGTCACTCGCTTCAGAGCGGTTTAAGGCATACAAATTGATGCTAACGACATCTCCCTCTTGAGTCGTGACCTCCATTGTCGAGAAGTCTTCGCGACGGTAGCTCTGACTTGAGCTCGCTTCAAGAGCAGAAGTCACCTGCTCATTCGTATCAAACAAAACGGACTCTAAAGAATCAAACCCTTCGTCGAGCAAAGACTGTGTTTGATCAATCCCTTGTTGCACACCGCCATTGGCTAACCAGCCTAATGCTTCCAATTTTTCTTTGGCATCATCCATGCCCTGTTGTACAGCCTCTTTAGCACTGGCAAACACTGTACTCAGACGATCATCACTTGCGCCATCTTGTTGCAGTTTCTCCATGTAATTTCCGACATGAGAGAGAATTCGCTGAGCCACACGTTCAGGAGAGAAATCGTTTTTGGACTCTTGCGTATTAGCTTGCTCTGCAGTTGAGCTAGTATTACCTTCAATCGATGCGCTAAATCGTGCCGTCACCGACTGCTGAATTAGACCCATGGCCCGATACGAGGAAGAAGATGGGCTATATCCATCAGCGCCCCAACTTTTTTGAGAGACAGAAGAATCGGCAGACGTACTTTGATTGCGCTGCTGTGTCGCATAATTGGACACTAAATTCCCCAAGCCTTTTAGTGGATCAGACATACTCCTTCCCCATAATTTAATTAAACTATAGGGAAGTTAACGGCCAAGCTGTTTAAAACTTAAGCAAAAAGACACTATTTTATTAGCCATTGATTAATGTATTTTGCGATTTGTCTTGGTTTTTGGAATGGAAGAGAGTGATCACAACCAGTTAGCGTAATGTGTTGCCAGTCGTCGCGCGCTTGAGCTACCTCATCATAGTGCTCAATCAATAGGGTATGACTTAAAGCCCCAGAGAACAGTAAAACTTGATCCGTATGATCAATCAATACATCACGCTTATTTGGGGCTTTCGTCATCGCTTCTACCCAATCCGTCACGGCATCTAAGGCATAACTAAAGCCAATCGGACGGTGGGCCAAGCGGCTTTGCGTCGTTGCTTCGGCAACCGGATGCTTGCGGCGATTCGGCGAAACACCATCCATAAAATGCGCCACACCGAGTTCCACGTCTCCTGTTTCTCGAATGGTTTGAGAAGCCAATCTGTAACGCTGACGCACGTCTGCAAGTGTCTTAACACAAGCTCTATCCAAAGAAGCTGGCTCCATTAACATCATACGATGCGCTACGCCATTTTCTTGCACCAACCATGCATTTAGATTCAGTGCTATCAAGCCCCCTAGAGAATAGCCAATGATGTCAAACTGCTGCCAAGATACATTCTCGATCAAACATTGTATCTCTCTCGTTAGAGAGTCAATTGTGACCGGTGTTTCTTGTTTCGTGTAATGGTAGCTTTGCCCCATTCCGGTTAAGTCTGGGATCAATAACCAACGCCAATAAGATAAATGCTCTAACATAGGTCCATAAGTTAGCTCTCCTGCCACCCCTGCTCCGTGGAGTAGCAAACAACACCCATCACTGTGACTATTGGGATTTTCGATTAGTCTGTATGCAAGAATACTCTCACCACAGTGTAAAAATTTTGTCTCCACCACTTTAATTCTTCCTATTTGCTCCCACTTTTTGGGTATCATACGTTTCTAACGCTTTAATTTACGTGGTTTTATATTATGTCAGAAGTCAAACTTATTCGTTTGCCTTATGAAAGCTCTCTTGCACGACTGTACCCAGCTGTGCAAGACCTCGATTACCCGATTCTACTAGATAGCAACCATGACTCATTCTCAGACACGCGTTGGGATATCCTGAGCGCCGCACCCATTGCGACGCTCACCGCCCAAGGAACATCGTCTGAGCTAATGTGGCATACTCCAGCACCATTTGAACTAAGCAACCAAGAGAATCCGATGGATACTCTGCGCTTAATGGTTGAAGAGATTACCAATCAACCTTGGAGCGACGATGTCACTCTGCCATTTAATGGCGGTTTGCTAGGCTACTATGGTTATGAAGCTGGAAGATATGTTGAACAATTACCTGAAAGCGTCATCGAAGACGTTAACCTCCCTACGCTTCTAGTGGGATTATATGGTTGGGCTCTCATCTCAGACCATCAAGCCAAAACCACGTCTTTAGTCATGACACCTTGGTGTCAATTCGACAAGCAGACATTGCTCGACCGACTGACAAAGCTAACATCAGATAAGACGGTACCATTTTCGTTGCACAGTGCATTTGAAGCGAATATGAGTGCACAGGGCTATGCAGAGCGGTTTGAAAAAGTAAAAAACTACATAAAAGCTGGTGACTGCTACCAAGTCAACTTAACGCAACGCTTCTCAGCCTCTTATGAGGGGGATACTTGGTCTGCGTACCTAGCGTTGAAAGCTGTCTGCCCCACTCCTTTTTCTGCTTATTTCAAATTACCAGATGGACGCGCCGTTTTATCTCACTCTCCAGAACGGTTCATTTTGTGTGATCAAGGCAGAGTAGAATCCAAACCGATAAAAGGTACTCGCGCTCGTGGAGAAAATGCCAAACAAGATGCGGCATTGGCAGAAGAATTGCTTGCTTCTGAAAAAGACCGCGCTGAGAACTTAATGATTGTCGATTTGCTACGTAATGATCTAGGTAAAAACTGCGTCACTGGCAGTGTAAAGGTTCCTATTTTGTTTGGCCTTGAGAGCTATGCCAATGTGCACCACATGGTTTCAACCGTTGAAGGCAGAGTCGCTAAAAAAGCCGATGCGTTAACCGTATTTCAAGAAGGCTTCCCTGGCGGCTCTATTACCGGAGCTCCCAAAGTGCGAGCGATGGAAATCATCGATGAGCTTGAGCCTCATGAACGCAGTGTTTACTGTGGATCAATGATTTACTTTGGTTGTAATGGTCAAATGGACTCAAGTATCACCATTCGCACACTCGTGGCGGATGGTCAAAAGATCCATTGCTGGGCAGGAGGAGGCTTGGTCGCAGACTCAATCTGTGAAGAAGAATACCAAGAAACCTTTACCAAAATAGGTCGTTTAACCCATACTTTAGAGAAGGAGTTCTTAAGGTAATCGCTATGTTGGATGTATCTCACTTTTTAGAATCCCACCCATTAACGCCCACGATTGATGACATTCGTGCCGCGTTAGATATCGAGACATCCAACCACATCTACAATCCTGATCAACACATAGCGCCACAGGCCTACCGCCATGAATATCGAGCGGCTGCAGTCTTAATTCCTATTTATAATTGCCCCGAAAGCAACGAGCTGAAGGTTTTACTGACACAGCGCTCATTAAATATGCGAAATCATCCAGGTCAGATCGCCTTTCCAGGAGGAAAGCACGACCCAGAAGATGCCAGCATCCAGTACACCGCCTTGCGCGAGACATTAGAAGAAGTCGGGCTTTCCCCCGACTGTTTCGACCTATTAGGAGAATTGGGCGAGTACTGCTCGGTCTCAGGCTTTTGCATCAAACCCGTTGTCGCAGAGATGACAAGAATGAGTGAACTTAGCCTGTGTGAAGAGGAAGTGGAACAGGCTCATTGGGTCCCCTTGCATCACTTACTTGACCCGAGGAACTTTCGCTACGTAGAGCGCGAAATTGGTAATGTAAAACGAGGCTATTTCGAGATTCTTTACGGTGATCTAAGGATCTGGGGAGTCACTGCTGGCATCATTTATGGGCTCTACCAAGCGATTGAAAATCATTCTCACAGATAGTGCTGATACATATAAGGTTAGGCGTCATTTGTATTTTATATCCCGCTAGTTAATTGCTATGGTACAGCCAAATTTGATTTCAACTAGGGTAGGAAACAATGTCCAACTTTGACCTAGACGCCTTTGTTGCTCGCCATAAAGCAGATGAAGCACAAAAAATTATTCACAGCGCGCTTAAAGAGTTCGATAACATTGCGATCTCATTCAGCGGTGCAGAAGATGTTGTTCTGATTGATATGGCTGTAAAAGCCAAAAAAGACGTCAGTGTTTTTTCTTTGGATACTGGCCGCCTTCATCCAGAAACTTACAAGTTTATTGAAACGGTTCGTAAGCATTACAACATTACGATTGATATCATGTCACCGGACTCTGAAAAGCTTGAAGCCTTTACCAAAGAAAAAGGTCTCTTCAGCTTTTATGAAGATGGTCACAAGGAATGTTGTGGCGTTCGTAAAGTAGCGCCTCTACGTAAAAAGCTGGCTACGTTAGATGCTTGGATTACCGGCCAACGCAAAGACCAAAGCCATGGCACACGTAATCAGCTTGATTTCGCCGAATTAGACAGCGCTTTCAGCAGCGAAGACCAACCATTGTATAAATTCAATCCACTTGCAAACTGGTCTTCAGAAGATGTGTGGAACTACATCAAAGTGTTCGAAGTTCCATTTAATGAGCTACACCAAAAGGGCTTCACCAGCATTGGCTGCGAACCTTGCACACGCCCAGTTCTGCCTAATCAGCATGAGCGCGAAGGGCGCTGGTGGTGGGAAGAGTCAGAACATAAAGAATGTGGCTTACATATCGGTAACCTAATACCAACTAAGCAAGCCTAACTCTTTTTGAGCGCCTAAATCACTTTAGGCGCTTTGCCTTGCCCCTGCACGATCATCCTTGTGAGTGACATAACTCTGCCACTGCTCAACAAAACGTTCATAGCAACTACCTAAGTCTTGAACATGTTGGAACAGCACTTCCCCAGCCTCTGTTAACTCCGTCGAACGACCGTGGCGAATCAACAAAGGCTCACCCAATCCTTTCTCAAGTTTTTGAATATGCTGACTGACCGCAGGCTGAGTCAACCCCAGCTTACGAGCCGTCTGCGTGAAACTTCCTGTTTCGACCAGCGTTCTAAATGTAATAAGATGTTGAGTATTAAGCATAATGTTTCCTTATGATTACGCTCATTATGCCCCCTACTCAGCTGTCAGGCATTGACCTACATCGTATTTTAATGAAAGACTGAGATTACCGCCTTTTGACAGCAGTAAAGCATGATGAACGACAAATACGATCTCACCGAGTGGATGGAGAGACGCTCTGGTCCACGACTTGATAAAAGCAATGATCATCGCAATGTCTATCAGCGTGACCGTGCTCGAATCATTCACAGCGCGGCTTTTCGACGCCTACAATCAAAAACTCAAATTCTGGCCATACGCCAGAACGATTACAGTCGGACACGACTGACCCATTCATTAGAGGTTGCTCAGATTGGGGGCGGTATTGTCTACCATCTACATGCTTCCAATGATCAAGAAGCCGCTTTTCAGCCATGGCTTGCCAGTGATTCCCTGATCGAAACAATCTGCTTAAGCCACGATATCGGTCACCCACCATTCGGACATGGAGGTGAAGTCGCTCTGAACTACATGATGATTGATCACGGCGGTTTTGAGGGAAACGGACAGTCGCTACGTATATTAGGTAAAAGAGGATCATACTCAGAACATTTCGGCATGGATGTTTCTCGAAGAACTATGCTAGGCGTACTTAAATATCCAGCACTACACGATACAGTGGTGGGAAAGTACCCACCAAAACCGGATAGTTTAAGAGAGTTCAAAGCGAAAAACTGGCATCCGCCAAAATGTATTTATGCTGAAGAAAAAGAATTACTTGAATGGATTCTCTCTCCTTTCAGCCAGTGGGATCGAGAACAACTCAGCCAAGTTACTTGGCACGAAAGCAGTCAACATGGACGAACCGCTCACTGCAGCTTTGATACTTCGATCATGGATCTAGCTGATGACATTGCTTATGGCGTGCATGATTTAGAAGATGCCATTGTGTTGGGTATGGTGACCAGAGACATGTGGCAACAACACCTGCGCCCTAAATTGGATGAAATCAACAGTGCTTTTCTAAAGGACAACTTGTCCCGCCTTGAGGAGCAACTGTTTAGCAAGCAAAGTCACTTACGCAAGAAAGCGATTGGCGACTTGGTAAGCTGGTTTATTACCACCTGTTACGTCCAAGAAATACAATCATTTGAGCATCCTTTGCTCCGCTTCCAAGCCACACTTCCGGAAGCTGAGCGCACTGCACTTAACATTTTAAAAGACTTTGAAATGCAGCACATCATCATGCGCCCCGAGGTGCAAATTCTGGTTTATAAAGGTCAGCAAATGCTCTTAGAAATGTTTGAAGCGTTGGCAGCGGACCCCGCCAGATTACTACCTAAAGAGCTTGCAAAGGAATGGCGACAGTGCCATGAACAAGGAGCCGATGGCCATAGAATCATTTGCGACTATATGGCGTCAATGAGTGACGATTACGCCAGCCGCATGTATAAAACGTTGTTTGTTCCAAGTTCTGGGTCAGTATTCGAGCCGATTTAGTCAGTATCACAACCCAATATGGCGACCCAACAAAATCAGGTCGCCTTTTACACCACCGCTACGTGCAACACTGGGTAAACATCCCCACTGCTCATAACCCTGCTGCAAAAAGAAATGTTGACTGGTGACATTGGCCTCTAACACATGCGCTACAAATGTATGCAGCTGATGTTCCAAAGCGTACTGATTTAAATAGCGAAGTAGCCAAGCCCCGATGCCCAGTCTATGCCATGCTGTTTTTATATAGATGGCGATTTCAGCAACACCTTCCAAGGCCGGAACACCATAAAATGATTCTGAGGCACACCACCCAATGAGCTCACCTTCATGACATACAACCAGCAACGGGAATTTATCCGTTGAGCAATCGATCCAGTCCAGCACGCTGGCAAGAGTAATCCCGCCTTTGAAATCGGCCTGAGCCTCTGACTCAAGGAAAATAGCAAGAATTATTGGTGCATCATCTATATCCGCATGACGCACCAATAATGAATTAAGGTCCACGCTAGCCTTGCTCAAGCAGTCGAATCAAGTCGATGATCTGTGCATTCGCACGGGACATATATGACGCCATCACAAGGGAATGATTGGCAAGGAAACCGAAACCGCTACCATTCAAAATGACTGGCGACCATACAGCTTGCTGGGTTGACTCTAGCTCTCGAATAATTTGACGAAGGCTGACTAAAGCATTCTTATCCTGCAATGTGAACACGAAATCCACTTCCACAGATTTTAGAATGTGAATCATAGCCCAGCTTGCACCACGAGCTTCATAGAATACATCGTCTATTTGGGTCCATGGTGTCTGAACATATTTATAGCCAGATGTTTCAGTTGATTGACGCGCACTTGTGTCACCCGCCAAATCAGTGTTTTCTCGAACCTTAGCCACACTTGCTGATAAACGCTGGGACAAGCTGCCTAAACGAGTAGACATATCAGACAAGTAATCCGCTAAATTGTCCGCACGAGAGTAAAACTGCGCATTGTCTTCTTTTACAGCTAAACGATCGAGGTATTTAATAAGCTCTGAATTACCGCGACGATACTCACTTTCACTGGATGGCAAAGCCCAACTGCGTGTATCAAAGTTGTACTGTGGCTCCGCAATTTTCAAGTTCTCATCTTCGGTAGATTGGGATTGACTACGGCTAAATTCTTTACGCAAAGCACGTGCCAAGTCTCGAACCTGAACCATTACTCCCATTTCCCATGCAGGCATATTGTCTAGTAATACACCAGGTGGCATCACGTCATTTGATAAAAAGCCTCCTGGCTTCTCTAACAAAGTATCAACCAAACTATACAAAGTGTTTGTGGTCGTGTACCCCGTCACAAGTTGCTTACTATTATTTAAATAGCCGCGAGATTCAGCACGCTCTTTTGCCGCCGCCACCACATCAAATGGCTCAGGCTCTGAACTCCAATACATTCCCAGCCCAGTCAGCAATACGATCAGTAGCAGAACGATCACTGAAATCGTGCGACCAACCTTTGGCAACTCTGACAATGAGCGCCAAAATGCTATTTTACTAATGAATTTCGCCATAAATGCGTTCCCATAGTTAGTTTACTTTAATCTCAATCAGGTGCTTCGAGTTTCTATAAGTCATTGCTCGAACACGAAAATTAGGCGTTCTACTATTGATTATTTGATATAGCAGCCGACCTTCTTTATCACTAGGCCAGTGTATTTCAAGTGCCCCTTGTGTTTGCTCAACACGATCAATAATGGGTTGTAAATGCGCTAGAATAACAGGTTCGTCTAATGTAAATAAATTTTTAGGTAGAGTATACACATCTTCACTTACCGGCGTTTGCACGGTCTCTACCTTATTAGTGTTGATTTGAGCGATGCGCTGTTTTGCTTCTGCAATAGCTGGATCGTCAGCGTTAACTCGCAATGCTTTTGCAATAAAACCATTTGCGCTAGATCTTTTCCCCTGCCGAGCCGCCGTTTCTGCCCACTCGATATATGTGTCTACAATGTCAGCCAATCCTTGTGTCGCTTCATAGTTCCCAGGATCACGACCTAAAGCAATTTGAAAGTACAAATAAGCATTATCACCCTCAGGTGTTAGTAATCGCTGCTCAGATAGAGCCAGTTTACCTTGCTGGATAACCCTTTGTGTTATACGTTGTGCTTGTGACATTTTATACGTTTTAGACGTGTTAGCACTATGACTCACTTTCGGCTCTTCAGCTTGCTCAATTACGTCACTTTTTTGAAGACTATTCGATGTAACTTGCGTATCGGTATGCCACCAGCTTTGCCCACCCATTGAGCTACAAGCAGTTAAAAACATTGACGAAGTAAGTAAGAAAAGCGCTTTTTTTATCAAGAGAACTCCTAGCTATTTGGAAACTTTTACATCCATTGGTAGTCTATATCGCCTTCAACTACGATAACACTTCTGTCGCAACAATTCGGACCCAGCACTATTATGCGAATAATCGCTACATTTATAGTATTCATCTTTTCCAGCTATGCCGCAGCCTTTAATTTTGGGTCACCTTTTCAATCTGAACCTGAGTTCCTACCTGTCGATCAAGCATTTAGTTTATCAGTAAACAGTGATGACACAGGACAAGTCTGGGCTACATGGCAGATCGCTGACGGCTATTACCTGTACCGCCACCAACTGTCTGTAAACAGCGACAGCGCATCCAATATTCGCTTCAAAAGCATTCCTAAAGGGGAAATAAAGCAAGACCCCTACTTTGGCGAAGTGGAAGTCTATCATCAACAATTAAAACTGCCATTAGAGATCGATGACCCTCGGCCCTATCAAGCATCTTTTATACTTAAATACCAAGGTTGTGCCGAACGGGGACTTTGTTACCCACCTCAATCCGTGCCAATGTCTACTGAGTTTCCAGAACTATCCGTACCAGCACAGGAAAAGCAAACACCTACTACGCAAAACATAGCGCCTTCCGAGGCAGAAAAAGTTTCCTCTTTGATCAGCCACTCATCATTTACCCAAATGCTAGTGGTTATGTTTGGTCTCGGGTTAATGTTATCTCTAACACCTTGCGTGCTACCGATGGTCCCGATTGTTAGCGCTATTGTTATTGGGGGTAAAGCAAATGGACGCACAGGTCTTGCTCTATCCAGCGTATATGTGTTGGGCATGGCCATCACATATGCCGCATTGGGGGCATTAGCGGGCTGGTTTGGCGCGCAAATGAATTTACAAGCAGCCTTGCAAAACCCAGTTGTTTTGCTGATTAGCGCAACGATATTTATTGCTTTAGCTTTAGCGATGTTTGGAGCATTTGAATTACGACTACCGACCGTAATACAGACCCGAGTTGACCAATTAACAAATCGCTCGCAAGCGTCAAAATCTAAACTGCTCGGTATATTTGTCGCGGGTGTGCTAGCAACATTAATTGTATCACCTTGCGTCTCGGCACCTCTTGCGGGAGTGATCTTGTATATCAGCTCCACTTCTGACCCTGTATATGGGGCAACAGCTTTGTTTAGCATGGGTATCGGCATGGGCATCCCTCTACTATTAGTGGGTGCGTTTGGTGGTAAAGTGCTACCAAAGAATGGTCCTTGGTTAGATGATATTCGAAAAGTAATGGGGTTTGCACTTCTTGGGCTCGCTGTATGGTTAGCAAACAGGTGGTTGCCAGAAAGTACGCATCTCTTTATTTGGGGTGGCCTAAGCGTTAGCGTCGCAGCTTACTTTCTACATCGAATATTTACACAGCACTCCCATCCAGTCAGATGGTTTATTGCACTCATTACCATTATGGTAGGTTTCATGGAGATTTTGGGCGGGGCCTCAGGCGGCCAATCGCCTTTATCTCCTTTAAAGCACTTAGTGTTGGGAAATCCGTCTAACAATACATCCAAGACTGTACCTTATTATAAAACAATTGGCTCATTAGCGGAGTTAGAGCGGATTCAACAGCAAAGTACTCTTCCCGTGGTTATCGATTTATATGCTGATTGGTGTATTAGCTGCAAAGTAACAGAAGAAGAGGTCTTTAAGCACCCTGATATTCTACCGATGTTGCGACAGGTTACTTTTGTGAAAGTCGACATTACTGACAACAGCGATAAGAACCAAGCATTGCTCAAACACTTTAATCTGTTTGGCCCACCAGCCATGCTGTATTTCGACTCTAAAAACCAGTTAATCGATAAGTTTTCTTTGATCGGAGAACCCACAAAAGAAGAAGTTGAAATACGTTTGCAAGCTCTTATTACTAACAAGCAGGACCAACAAAGTTAACAATTGATCACAATTTAACCTGAAATTCATTTTTTATGTTTTTTCATAGCAAAACTGGACAATTTCGCGGTTTTTACTGATAATTTCCGGCTAATTGGAATTTCAAATGTCAGTAGATCCTTTTCTGTTCTACTGACATATTCGCCTATTGGCTTGCACGACGAACCAATAGAAATAGACTGAATACATAGACAAAGAAAGAGAGTCAACATGGACATTCGTAAAATCAAAAAGCTTATCGAACTATTAGAAGAATCTAACGTTTACGAGATCGAAATCAAGGAAGGTGAAGAAGCAGTTCGTATCAGCCGTGGTGGCGCTCCTGTAGCAGCACCTCAAGTATTTGCAGCACCAGCGCCAGTCGCGACTCCAGCGCCAGCGGCGGCTCCAGCAGCAGACGCTGCACCAGCAGAGGCAGCGATCGCAGGCCACACTGTTAACTCTCCAATGGTTGGAACTTTCTACCAGTCTCCAGCTCCTGGCGCGAAGTCTTTTGTAGAGGTCGGCCAAAAGGTAAACGCTGGCGATACCATCTGTATCGTTGAAGCGATGAAAATGATGAACCAAATCGAAGCAGACAAAGCTGGTACCATTGGCGCTATCTTAGTATCTGATGGTGAGCCAGTAGAGTTCGATCAGCCACTTGTTACAATCGTTTAATTTACAGCCAAAGGTTCATCATGCTAGATAAAGTATTGATTGCTAACCGAGGCGAAATTGCACTGCGTATTCTTCGCGCTTGTAAAGAACTCGGTATTAAGACAGTTGCGGTTCACTCTAAGATTGACCGTGACTTACTACACGTACGCCTTGCAGACGAATCGATCTGTATCGGCCCAAACCCATCTAAAGACAGCTATCTAAACATCCCTGCACTGATCAGTGCGGCAGAATTGACAGATACATCTGCGATCCACCCAGGCTACGGTTTCCTTGCAGAAAACGCCGACTTTGCCGAGCAAGTTGAACGCTCTGGTTTTGCTTTCATTGGCCCTAAAGCTGAAACGATTCGCCTAATGGGTGACAAAGTTTCTGCGATCAAAGCGATGCGTGAAGCAAACGTACCAACGGTTCCAGGCTCAAATGGTCCAGTACCATCTGATCCAGAGGAATGTATGCGCATTGCTCGTGAAATCGGTTACCCAGTGATCGTAAAAGCGGCAGCTGGTGGTGGTGGTCGTGGTATGCGAGTTGTTCATAATGAAGGTAGCCTTCTAAAATCGATCAGCGTAACGCAATCTGAAGCAGGCTCTTACTTTGGTGACAGCACGGTTTACATGGAAAAATTCCTAACCAACCCACGTCACGTTGAAGTTCAGGTTCTTGCTGACGGTCAAGGCAACGCTATTCACCTTTACGATCGCGATTGCTCTCTGCAACGTCGACACCAAAAAGTGCTGGAAGAAGCACCAGCGCCACTACTTGACCCTGAGTCACGAGCACAATGTTTACAGGCATGTGTGGATGCCTGTATTAAGATCGGCTACCGCGGCGCAGGTACATTTGAATTCCTATACGAAGACGGTCGTTTCTACTTCATCGAAATGAACACTCGTGTTCAGGTAGAGCACCCTGTAACCGAAATGGTAACTGGCGTAGACATCGTTAAAGAGCAACTACGTATCGCAAGTGGCTTGCCTCTTTCTATCAAGCAGGAAGATGTTCAGCTAAAAGGTCACGCCGTTGAAGCACGTATCAACGCAGAAGACCCTAAAACCTTCATGCCAAGCCCAGGTAAAGTAAACTACTTCCACGCTCCAGGCGGCATGGGCGTTCGTGTTGATTCTCACCTATACAGTGGCTACTCGGTTCCACCAACTTATGACTCAATGATCGCTAAAGTTATTTGTTTTGCGGACACTCGTGAAGGTGCGCTAAAACGTTTAGAAGTAGCCCTAGATGAAACCTTCATCGACGGTATCAAGACAAACGTTGAACTACAAAAAGACTTGGTAACAGATACTAACTTCATTGCTGGTGGCGTTAACATCCACTATCTGGAAAAGAAACTGGGCCTATAATTGCGCTCAATTACTACACCTCCAGCCGGAGGTGTAGTACCCTCCCTTATATAAAGAATTAACCAGACTTACAAAAGTCTCAATTGGACCCTACTCCCATGCCTTGGTTGCAAATCCGCGTTCATACAACACCTGATCACGTCCCTGCTTTTGAAGATACCTTGCTAGACTGTGGCGCTTTAGTTGTCACCTTCGAAGACGTTCATGACGACCCAGTTTACGAACCAGATCTCAACACAACACCGCTTTGGAAGCACACTCGTGTAACAGGGCTTTTTGAAGCCGATGCGGATCTTGAGCACATCCGCCCAGTGGTTGAGCATAAAGCAAAGCAACTAAACCAGACCGACATCGACCTAAAGATTGAAATCCTCGAAGACAAAGACTGGATTCGAGAATGGATGGACAGCTACCACCCGATTCAATTTGGTAAACGCTTGTGGGTTTGCCCGAGCTGGCGTGAAGTACCCGATGAAAATGGTGTTAACCTTATTCTCGATCCAGGCTTGGCCTTTGGCACAGGCACCCACCCAACAACAGCACTATGTTTAGAGTGGCTAGACTCTATTGACTGCCAAGACAAAAGCATCATCGACTACGGCTGTGGCTCTGGCATCTTAGGCATTGCCGGTTTGTTATTAGGCGCCAACAACATGGTGGGGATTGATATCGACCCTCAGGCAGTTGAAGCGACGCAGGCCAACGCTGAACGCAACAACATTACGCCAGATCGTTATGAAGTAAAACTGCCACCTTATGAGGGCGACCTACAAGCAGATGTTGTTGTTGCGAACATCTTGGCTGGACCTCTAGCAGAACTTTCGGGCACTATTTCCAAGTTAGTGAAACAAGGTGGTATGCTTGCCCTTTCCGGTATTCTAGAAAGCCAAGCGCACACTGTTGTTGAGGCTTACAAACCATGGTTTAAAATTGAATCCGTTGTCGAAAAGGAAGAATGGGTTCGTATTGTGGCTAAAAAACTGTAGCCCTTTAAGGAAGTACTCGCTTTATGTCAGAAAGCATGATCACTCGCTGCCCTAAATGTTCAACGACTTTTCGCGTTACGCAAGAAGTTCTTAATATGGCCAAAGGGAAAGTCCGCTGTGGTCAATGCTTTCATATCTTCACAGCATCACCAGCATCGTCGAACCAGAATAAATCGACGCAACCCAACCCTGTGAAACCTACTAAATCGCAGCAACAGGCAAAACCTAAAGCCCAATTAAAACAGCAAGATGTGCCAAGCAAGAAGGCTGCAAGTTCAGCCCAATTGGGCTCTGCCACTCCGGTTAGCGATGATGGTTCCGTTAATCCAGAATGGTTAAACACACTCTTCCACGAAGAAGACCTTGCTCCGTATACGCCACCTAAAAACACAAACGCACGCTTTACGGAACAAATGGACCTGCACGATGAACAAGAATCCTCGTTACTTGATAGCCCCATTTTAAAAGCTCCCCCCCTCAATCGGAAGCGGAGCCGCCAAGACAAGAAAAGGCAAATGAAGAACTCGCACCATGGGAGCTAGAGCTAGCCGAACTTGATGCACAAATGAGTGCGCAGTCACCAGCAAGTGAGCCTATTTTTAGCGAACAAATAAAGCCTGAACCAAGCCGAAACACTGTCCAGCCGAAAGCAAGTACAGAGGAAAAGCAGACTTCTCTTGCAACCGAAGAACCTGATTATATGCAGGCCCTGCACTCTCTTGCTCAAGATGTTTCAAACAAAGACGCATTCGATGAAGAAGAATACTCCTCCCAAGAGTCCATGAAGCAACTGGCAGCGGAGTACAGCCTTGCTACCCTAACCGACCACAGTGATACAAAAACCAAAAGCAAAACTAAAAACAAACACACCGCTCTTTGGTCGCTTGGCTGCTTTGCAGCGCTACTTTTATTAGCAACCCAAGTTGCCATAGGTTACTTCGATGCTGGCAGTCGATCACCAGAATTTAGAGGACTATACAAAACTGCCTGCGCTTATTTAGGTTGCACCTTGCCTGCTTTTGAAGATGTTGATGCCATTACCACCGAACACGTTCGCATTCAAAGTCACCCAACCGCTGCAAACACACTACAGGTGAATGCCATCATGACCAATACAAGCAGTTTTGCTCAACCAATGCCAAAACTTGCGCTTGAATTTTATGATTTAAATGGTCGACCTGTTGCAGCAAGACTCTTCGCCCCGCAAGATTACTTACACAAAGACTTTCTCGATATTACTTTCATGCCACCAAGCACTCCTATCCATATCGTTATCCCCATTCAAGATCCTGGCGCTCGCGCTGTAACACATCAAATAAAAGTATTCCCTAGCGAGACGCAGTCTTACTAAATGTGCATTTATTAAACACATTTAAAATAAGCACAAATTTTAGCCAATTTATGAGTTGTCAAGACTTCAAAAATCCAAATCCCCTAGGTATTATTCACGCCCGCTCGACGGTGTAGCAGATCTTTAACAACAGATTCGGTATTTAAAATCATCATGGCTTTCAATATTGGCCAATACAGCATCGATAAGCCTGTTATCTTGGCCCCTATGGCCGGTGTTACAGACTTACCTTTCCGACGACTTTGTCACCAGAACGGCGCTGGCTTGGTGGTCTCTGAAATGGTCACTTCAGACGTTCGCTTGTGGGACACCAACAAAAGTCGTATGCGTTTAGTCCATGATGATGAAGTAGCACCCCGCTCAGTACAAATTGCTGGTGCATCCCCTGAAATGATGGCTGAAGCCGCACATGAAAACGTAAAGTTAGGCGCTCAGATCATCGATATAAATATGGGTTGCCCCGCGAAGAAAGTACTCAACAGAGCAGCTGGGTCTGCCTTATTACAAGACGAACCTCTTGTTCAAAGAATACTCGAATCTGTCGTAAGTAGTGTTGACGTTCCGGTAACGCTTAAAATAAGGACAGGCTGGTCAACCGATCAGCGTAACGGCTTAACAATTGCTAAAATTGCTGAGCAGTCAGGCATACAAGCCCTAGCAGTACATGGTCGTACTCGTGCTTGCAAGTTCAAAGGCGAAGTTGAGTACGATACCATCGCGCAAATTAAACAGGCGATATCGATTCCTGTTTTTGCTAATGGTGATATTCAATCGGCCGAGCAAGCCAAGCAAGTATTAGATTACACCAAAGCTGATGCAGTTATGATTGGCCGTGCTGCTCAAGGACGCCCATGGATCTTTAGGGAAATCAATCACTACTTAGAACACAACGAGCTTTTAGCGCCACCTTCCACGGAAGAGGTTAAAGATATCGTCATTAATCATGTTAAAGCGTTACATGCATTTTATGGCGACTTTATGGGCACAAGAATTGCGCGCAAGCACGTTGGCTGGTATCTGCAAACATTGGCTGATACAACGCCATTTCGTAGCCAGTTTAATCGCATCGAAGATGCACAAGAACAGCTCGATCTGTTGAATGAATTCTTTGTTTCTTAAAACATAAGAAACATATCTGGTACCTGAGTTGCGTTGAGGGAACCCCTTTGCACAACTCCATAATGGTTAGCTTTAAAATAGAAGGTTATTCTGTGGTAGATCAAACACATACTCAAACATTTCAAACCGCTTCAGCTGAGCAATCTCAAACTCTGCGCGACAATGTTGAAAAAGCATTGCAGAACTACTTTGCTCACTTAGATGGCCAGCCAGTCACTGATTTGTACCAACTAGTGTTAGCAGAGGTTGAGGCCCCTTTGCTAGAGTCCGTCATGAACTACACTAAAGACAATCAAACAAAAGCGTCGGCTATCCTAGGCTTAAACCGTGGTACGCTACGTAAAAAGCTGAAGCAGTACGGTATGCTGTAAGTAAAAAAGGGCTTAAATGCCCTTTTTTCGTTTTACCCGTTCCCCTTAATTATTAAATGTTCATCACATTGCGAGAAGCATAATGGCAAATACGACTCCAATTAAACGCGCTCTAATCAGCGTTTCAGACAAAACTGGTATTGTTGAATTCGCACGCGAATTAGCAAACCAAGGTGTTGAAATCCTTTCTACAGGCGGTACTTACAAACTTCTTCTTGAAAACCAAGTCGCTGCTGTAGAAGTATCAGACTACACTGGTTTCCCTGAAATGATGGATGGCCGCGTAAAAACACTTCACCCGAAAGTGCACGGTGGTATCTTGGGTCGTCGTGATATCGACGGTGCGATCATGCAAGAACATGGCATCCAAGAAATTGATATGGTTGTCGTTAACCTATACCCGTTCGAAGCAACCATTGCTCGCCCTGACTGTGATCTTCCTCTTGCGATCGAAAACATCGACATCGGTGGTCCAACAATGGTTCGTTCTGCTGCGAAAAACCATAAAGACGTTGCTATTGTTGTTGATCCAGCAAGCTATGAAGGCATCCTAGCGTCTTTGCAAGAGAGTGGTGGTCTTACTTACGATCAGCGTTTCGACCTAGCTGTTAAAGCATTCGAGCACACGTCTAACTATGACGGTAACATTGCTAACTACCTAGGCAAGAAAGTAGAAGGCGGTAGCGAAGACTTCCCACGCACTTTCAACTTGCAATTCAACAAGCAAGAAGAAATGCGTTACGGTGAGAACCCACACCAAAAAGCAGCATTCTACGTTGAAGCTAACCCTCAGGAAGCGTCAATCAGCACTGCTAAACAGCTTCAAGGCAAAGCCCTTTCTTACAACAACATCGCTGACACGGATGCTGCCCTTGAGTGCGTTAAGAGCTTCCAAGAGCCAGCTTGTGTCATCGTTAAGCACGCTAACCCATGTGGTGTAGCGACGGCTACAAGCCAGCTTGAAGCATACGATCTAGCATTTAAAACGGACCCAACGTCTGCTTTCGGCGGCATCATCGCTTTCAACCAAGAGCTAACCGCTGAAACCGCGCAAGCCATTGTTGATCGTCAATTTGTTGAAGTGATCATCGCACCAAAAGTTAGCACAGCAGCACTTGAAGTGGTTGCCGCGAAACAAAACGTTCGCCTTCTAGAATGTGGTGAATGGTCAACTGACAAGCCTGCTGCACTTGACTACAAACGCGTTAACGGTGGCCTATTGGTTCAAGACCGTGATGACGGCGCAATCGAACTTGGCGACCTAAAAGTTGTGTCTAAGCGTCAGCCTTCTGAAGACGAGCTTAAAGACCTTCTGTTCGCTTGGAAAGTAGCGAAATTCGTGAAATCTAACGCCATTGTTTACACTAAGAACGGTCAAACAATCGGTGTGGGTGCAGGCCAAATGAGCCGCGTCTACTCTGCTAAGATTGCAGGCATTAAAGCGGCGGACGAGAACCTACAAGTAGAAGGTTCTGTTATGGCCTCTGACGCATTCTTCCCATTCCGTGACGGCATCGATGCAGCGGCAGCAGCTGGTATTACAGCGGTTATCCAACCTGGCGGTTCAATGCGTGATGAGGAAGTCATCGCAGCCGCTGACGAAGCAGGCATGGCGATGGTATTCACCGGCATGCGCCACTTCCGTCACTAATAAAGGCATAGGAAACAAGCATGAAAGTTCTTGTAATTGGTAACGGCGGGCGCGAACACGCGCTTGCTTGGAAAGCAGCACAATCGGCTGACGTAGAGACCGTTTATGTTGCACCTGGTAACGCTGGTACGGCCCTAGAGGCAAAAGTTGAAAATGTAAACATCGGTGTAGAAGACATCGATGCTTTGGTTGCATTCGCTAAAGATAACAACATTGGTCTAACCATCGTTGGCCCTGAAGCTCCGCTAGTAATTGGTGTAGTCGATGCATTTGATGCGGCGGGTTTGCCAATCTTTGGCCCGACCAAAGGTGCAGCTCAACTAGAAGGCTCTAAAGCCTTCACTAAAGATTTCTTAGCGCGCCACAAGATCCCTACGGCGGAATACGGCAACTTCACAGAAATCCCGCCAGCAATCGCCTACATCAAAGAAAAAGGCGCTCCAATCGTTGTTAAAGCCGACGGTCTTGCTGCAGGCAAAGGCGTTATCTTGGCAGAGACTGAAGCCGAAGCGATTGCAGCGGTTGAAGATATGCTAGCAGGCAATGCTTTTGGTGAAGCCGGCTCTCGCGTTGTCATCGAAGAGTTCCTTGTGGGTGAAGAAGCTAGCTTCATCGTCATGGTTGACGGTGAAACGGTTCTTCCTATGGCGTCTAGCCAAGACCACAAAGCTCGCGACAATGGTGATACAGGCCCGAACACAGGCGGCATGGGTGCCTACTCTCCTGCTCCAGTGGTAACACCTGAAATTCATGATCGCATCATGAACGAAGTGATCATGCCTACGGTTAAAGGAATGAACGCTGAAGGCAACCGTTACCGTGGTTTCCTATACGCAGGCGTCATGGTTGCTCAAGACGGCACACCAAAAGTACTTGAGTACAACTGTCGCTTCGGTGATCCAGAAACACAACCAATCATGATGCGTCTACGCTCTGATCTGGTATCTATGTGTCTAGCAGCTATTAATGGTGAGCTTGAGTCTGTAGAAGCAGACTGGGATCCACGTGCAAGCCTAGGTGTTGTACTAGCTGCTGGTGGTTACCCAGCGTCTTACAACAAAGGCGATGTGATCTCTGGCCATGATGTAGCATTGCCTGCACACCAGAAGGTATTCCATGCTGGTACTTCTTCAAAAGACGGCAACGTTGTTACCAACGGCGGTCGAGTTTTGTGCGCTGTATCGCTAGGTGAAACCGTTGCAGAAGCTCAAGCTGGCGCGTATGACGTCGTTAAGAAAGTCACATGGGACAAAGTATACTTCCGCACGGACATCGGCCATCGCGCCGTTTCTCGTGAGCAAGCCAAATAAGCTAGCCCTCTACTAGATCGTGAGACTAAAAAGGCCACTTTTCAAAGTGGCCTTTTTTACGTTTTTTTTCGAACAGTCACTACTTACCTAAGCCAGCCTGTTTTTTATCTAACCACGCTTTAAACTTCTTGCCGACTTCCAGCACTAGTAAGCCAAAAACCACACCCGCCATCCAATCTAAATCCAACAAAAAACCCAGCGCTCCCAGCATGGCATAGCCATATAAGAAATTACTTCTCTTTTGGCCTTGATGCACACGCGTAAACCAAGTAACGACGAGCAGTGCAATACACCACCAAACATAATATTCCACCAAGATTGGATATAGCATTTCACACCCTAACTAGTTAATAATGTACGCCTCATGGAGGCCATTTTGATAAAGTACCTAAAACTCATTCCAATTCTTCTTACTACATTTCTGCTAACCAACTTCAGTTATGGAGCTCCCATGATGGCTCTTCTTGACGAGGAGCAAAGTAGTGTAAACCTAGGCCAAGTTGGCAGCTATTACATTGATGATACAAGTAGGCTAACACTAGGAGACATAAATTCTGAACTGCTAAGAAAGCGTTTTACTCCTTTGAAAAGAGACTTCCAACAATTCGGTCTTGTGGAAGGAAATATTTGGATCAAAGCGGACATCGCTCAGAGGCTACCAGCAGGCCAATCGGCAGTATTGCATATTAAAGCCCCTAGAGTTCAAGTAGTCGATATTTACACCCCCAGCCTACTTAACAACCAAGTGTTTGCGGAAATGGGAGAAAAGCGACCATATTTCAACAGACCTATCAAACACTCTGATTATATCATCCCGTTACCTGCCAACGTACCGCCTGTGTATACTGTCTTTATCAAGGTGAGCTCTCATTTACCCATCAATCTCGTTTTAGAGGTGAAAACACTTTCTGAACTTACGAAAGACTTGCAAAAAGATAATTATCTAACTGGATTTCTGATTGGAGTTCTCTTGCTCCTGTTCACATGCAATGTCTTTTTTTCACTTCGAACAAAGCACCCCATGTACTTTATATACTCCGTCTTACTCATCGGCGTGGCATGCTTTCACTTAGCTCTTCATGGCTTGATATATCAACTATTGCCGAATTTCATTGGCCTTCAAGAACGGGTCTACAATTTTTTCGCACTTACCTGCATTGCATTAATTACTTATTTCACGAGATTTTATATTGAAACTAAAGAAAACCTACCTAGGATCGATCGACTACTGCAGCTGCTGATCATAACAAACACTACTCTGGCAATTATCTTTGCGATCGCCCCTCAAGAACTAAATATTGCCTTTTTAAGTGTTAGCACTGTCTCAACACTCATTATGTTGCTATTTGTAGGTCTTTACAGTGCTTACCAAAGAATCCAATACTCTAATTATTACTTAGTTGCCCGTGTTTTACTTACGGCCGGACACACTTTTTGGATTCTAACGGCATACGGTATTTTATCATTACCATTCTGGTACAAATGGGGACTGACTATTTCAATTGTTATTGAGGCACTCATTCATTTCACAGGCATTATTACCAGGCACACTCCCACTAATTTCAACACGTCAAAACAGGATGGGTTTCAAAATACCTATCTGCTTAATGACGTATCAGCTCGAATCACAAGACAGACGAAAATCATTGATCAAGAGCTAAAAGCAATTGAGCCGCACCAAGAAATACTCAAACGTGCTTATAAAAACCTTTCTAACTTGGCTGAACGTATCAATTATATACAAGCCTTTAAAACAGTGCAGGAGGTAACTGATCAAAGCTCAGGCAATCTACAATTACTTATTGACCAAGCAACAACCGATTTTTACGCAGTCGACCAACATAGCTCAGAAATCGAAATGCAATACGATACTACGGTTCACTGGGAGCTCCTGAGCAATAGCCAAACCATTAAACATATCTATCAAGTCATCATGGAAGAAATGCATCACCAGACTGATCAAGCATTAAACATTCACAGCGACGTCGAAGCTAATGAGCGCGATGGCCAACACACTCTTCACATTAGAACTTACCCGCTACCAAATTCGTTAGCGATGGATAGTAATCAATACCTTGGTGCTCGATACCTAGCTGACATCGTTGAGACATTAAACGGACATGCTCAAATATCTGGTGAGGGAAGAAAACGTGCGCTTATTTGCTCCATTCCCATTCATGCACGACAAGTTGAGCTAAGCGCTCTTGCGAAAGCTACGCAAACAGGGTCGTTCATACCTGTCATCATCGGCCATCAAGATTCCGAGCTAATCGAACGGACCAATAACTTTTTGCACAGTCGCCTTCTATCATTAACACATATAGATAAACTAGAAGACTTGCATTTGTTGATCGGTAACCGCTCCATCAATTCTCGCTTTTTAATTATTCTTTTTGAAGACACTAAAAATTTTGGTGCTTCTGATCTGGTAAGCTTCATTCACAATCTGCAAGACGATGATGCCTGCCTACTGATCTCTAACAATGTTAATATGTCACAAGAATACGCAAGTGCACTTGGCTTTAATGGCTTTATATACAGTTCTCAAATTGAAACTAAACTACTCTTTGATATGGAACGTATTCAACGAGAAACTTCGAATATTATGCTGTCACGCGTCAAAAGAAGGCACTAACCACCTTGTATTTGATAGACATTCTCAAATAATGGATCTGCTTAGCTTAAGGAGCTTATTATGGATTGTTTGTTCTGCAAACTTGTAAACGGCGACATACCTGCAAAAATCTTATACCAAGATGATGATGTGATCGCTTTTGAAGATATTGCGCCACAAGCACCCACTCATTTTCTGGTCATTCCTAAGCGTCATATCAGTACGTTAAATGACCTGACTAATGACGACGCAGCACTGGTCGGCAAACTCCCTATTACCGCAGCAAAAATTGCAAAAGAGAAAGGGCTTGCTGATGATGGTTACCGAGTCGTTATGAACTGTAATGAGATGGGGGGACAGACAGTCTACCATATTCACATGCATGTTCTGGGTGGCCGTGCGATGACTTGGCCTCCAGGTTAACCAAAAGGTACTCTCATGCTGCTAAATAAATTGGACAAAGCGGTCTTACAATTTGATCGCGCACTACAAACACTGGTACCTAAAGCGGCTAAAGCTGATCGACCGTCGCCAGCTCACCCTCTACCCGAAGCAGAATTCTCTGCATCAGAGCGCAAGCATGCTGTTGGGTTGATGCGTATAAACCACACTGGCGAAGTGTGCGCGCAAGCCCTTTACGCAGGTCAAGCAACGACCGCCAAACTGGCTACAGTTAGAGCAGAAATGGAACATGCTGCAGATGAGGAAATCGACCACCTTGTTTGGTGCGAAGAAAGGCTTTACGAGTTAGGTAGCCGCCCAAGTATACTCACCCCACTTTTCTACGGTGCATCATTTTGTATTGGTGCTGGAGCGGGACTGATTAGCGATAAGCTCAGTCTAGGCTTTGTTGCCGCCACGGAAGACCAAGTATGCCTTCATTTAGATAAGCACATGGCGGCTTTGCCCGCTCAAGATCAACGCTCGCGAGCAGTGCTTTCTCAAATGCGTATTGATGAAGCGAAGCACAAACAAATGGCTCTTGATTCTGGCGGCTATGAGTTCCCAAAACCTGTTATGCAAGTCATGACTTTGGTCTCAAAAGTTATGACACAGTCAACTTACCGGATTTAAACTATGAATCGTGATTTACAATCTTTGCGCAGAGATTATCAGTTTGATGACCTGACAGAAGAAAAAGCAGGACAAGACCCTTTAGCACTCTTTGACGAATGGCTTAATCTAGCCATTGAATCTTGCCCGGAAGACCCGACTGGCATGCTTCTTAGTACAGTCGATGCGGATAACAAACCCCATTGCCGGACTGTTTTGTTAAAGCAACGCGAAGGCGACACATTTAGTTTTTTTACTAACTACGACAGCGATAAAGGCCAAGATATTGCCCAGAACCCTAATGTCTGCTTGACGTTTTTCTGGCCTTCCTTATCTCGCCAAGTTCGAATTGAAGGGGTAGCAAGCAAAGTCGATCGTTCAATCTCAGAAAACTATTTTGCCACACGCCCGAAGGGTAGCCAGCTAGCAGCCAGTATTTCTCGGCAGAGCCAAATCATTGACTCGAGAGAAGTGTTATCTACAGAGTTTGCTGCCATGGAAGAGCAATATAAAGACACACCAGTCCCCTGCCCTGAAAACTGGGGAGGATATAGTGTTAAAGCAACCATAATAGAGTTCTGGCAAGGGCGCCCTAGTCGTCTACACGATCGTATTATTTTTACCGCTCATTCAGAGGGTAAATGGAGTGTCGTGCGAAAAGCTCCTTAGTTGCTTTTCCGATCGGCTGCCATGCTATATTCTGTGCAGCCGATATCTAGCACCTTTACCATAATGTCTTTAACTGAACGCTCATATCGATCAAACAGCTTAGATACTTACCGTGGTATCGCCGTTGGTTTGATGATCCTCTTTCATTTTCTATGGAATCTTAGGGAGTTCGGACTCTTATCTTTCGATATAGAAAACCCTATTTGGCTCGGCTTTCGAAGTATCATTGTTTTTATGTTTGTCAGCGCATTAGGGTGTTCAAGCTACCTTGCCGTGAGTCAGAACCATGCCAGACAACGCTTTCTTAAGAATCAGCTCAAACTTGGTATTGCTGCACTCTGTATCTCTTGTGGTACTTATCTTTTATTGCCATCACAGTGGGTATTCTTTGGTATTTTACAGTTCTTGTTCATAACTGGCTGGCTACTGAGGTCTATCGCTTCTTATCCAGTAATCACTGCAAGCGCGGGCTTAGCTATAGTAGCGCTAAGCCTTTACAACAACGTTGATGCCATAACGGCACACCGCTGGTTCATAACGACTTTTAATGCACCGGCAAATACCATCGATTTTATTAACCCACTCCCATGGATTGGAGTTGCTATGATTGGCCCATTTTTTGGATACGTAAAGCTTCATAAACTTATGTTACCAATCAATGCACTGACTTCTGGATTAAGTTGGATGGGGAAAAACGCTCTGGCGATTTACTTATTACACCAACTTATTCTGTTTCCTTTCGTTGCCTTAATGAGTTTTGCTTTAAGGTGACAGTTGTCACCCTTTAGTCGTAATAAATTAGCACACAAAATTTCTTTTTTTGATGTTGCAATTGTAGGTTCTTGAAGTGTTGGGCACAGAAACGTGAGTGACCACTTCAGTGGCATGTGAGATGCAAAATTTTGCATTTTTCAAGCCTTGATTTTCATCGATATGCGCACTATTGTTCGTGCCATAAAAGACAATACCACACTACATCTAGTATCAAGCAGTACTTGTAAATACTATATACAGTATATCCACAGGTTTTACTGCAAAAACGGGAATTTAAGCATGAGCACTCTGACAGTTACCAAGCGGAACGGCAGCATTGAGAAAATTGACCTAGAAAAAATTCACAAAGTGATTACCTGGGCAGCAGAGGGTTTAGAGAATGTTTCCGTTTCACAAGTTGAGCTAAAAGCTCAAATTCAATTCTTTGAAGGCATTCGCACAACAGACATTCACGAGACCTTAATCAAGTCAGCAGCAGACTTAATTTCCGAAGACACTCCGGACTATCAGTACCTAGCGGCTCGTCTTGCTATTTTCCATCTTCGCAAAAAAGCATTTGGTGAATTTGAGCCACCACATTTGCATCAGCATGTACGCAACCTGATCGAGCAAGGCCGCTACGACAAAGAAATCCTTGAGCATTACAGCTCAGAAGAGCTAGATACAATCAACGGCTTCATTGATCATTCCCGCGATATGAACTTCTCTTACGCAGCCGTTAAGCAGCTAGAGGGTAAATACCTAGTCCAGAACCGCGTAACGGGCGAAATTTACGAGAGCCCACAGTTTATTTACATTCTCGTAGCGGCATGCTTGTTTGCGAAATATGAAGGCGAAACTCGCCTTGATTTGATCAAACGCTTCTATGATGCTGTTTCTCAATTCAAACTATCTCTACCAACTCCAATCATGTCTGGTATTCGAACACCTACTCGCCAGTTCAGTAGCTGTGTATTGATTGAGTGTGGAGATTCACTTGATTCCATTAATGCGACATCCAGCGCTGTGGTTAAATACGTCAGCCAACGTGCAGGCATCGGTATCAATGCTGGCGCCATTCGAGCGCTAGGTAGCCCGATTCGTGGCGGCGAAGCATTCCACACTGGCTGTATCCCATTCTATAAACATTTCCAAACAGCAGTGAAAAGCTGTTCTCAGGGCGGTGTGCGTGGTGGGGCAGCAACCGTGTTCTACCCAATCTGGCACTTAGAAGTTGAGAGCTTGCTGGTTCTTAAGAATAACCGTGGTGTGGAAGAAAACCGTGTACGCCACCTTGATTACGGTGTTCAGTTTAACCGCTTGATGTACCAACGCTTGATCAAAGGTGGCAACATTACTTTGTTCAGCCCTTCTGATGTGCCTGGTTTGTACGATGCCTTCTTCGCTGATCAAGAAGAGTTTGATCGCCTATACACTATGTACGAAGCGGATGAGAACATCCGTAAGCGCACCATCAAAGCATCTGAGCTATTTACTTTATTCGCTTCTGAACGTGCGAGTACAGGTCGAATCTATCTACAAAACGTTGACCACTGTAATACCCATAGCCCATTCGATCCGAAAGTTGCGCCGGTCAAACAAAGCAACCTTTGCCTTGAAATTGCATTGCCGACTAAGCCGTTAAACCGCATCGATGATGAAGAAGGTGAAATTGCTTTATGTACTTTGTCTGCATTTAACCTAGGTGCGCTAGAAAACCTAGATGAGTTGGAAGAACTGTCTGATCTGATTATTCGTGCACTAGACAGCCTTTTGGATTACCAAAACTACCCAATCCCAGCGGCACAACGTGCAACAGAATTGCGTCGTACTTTAGGTGTAGGTGTGATTAACTATGCTTACTACCTAGCTAAGAACGGCGTGCGCTACTCAGATGGCAGTGCAAATGATCTTACCCATAAGACCTTTGAAGCCATTCAGTACTACTTGCTGAAAGCGTCTAATCAACTGGCTAAAGAGTTTGGCCCATGTACTGCGTTTAATGAAACTACGTACGCTAAAGGCATCCTGCCAATTGATTCATACAAGAAGGATCTGGATAGCATTGTCACAACAGAGCTTCAATACGACTGGGAAGCACTACGTGAAGAAATTAAGCAACACGGCCTACGTAACTCAACGCTAACTGCGTTGATGCCATCTGAAACGTCTTCACAAATCAGCAATGCGACCAACGGCATCGAGCCACCACGTGGTTTTGTATCAGTTAAAGCCAGCAAAGACGGTATCCTGAAACAGGTTGTTCCTGAATTTGAACGTCTTAAGCACGACTACGAACTACTTTGGACACTACCTTCAAATGATGGCTACTTGCAGCTTGTTGGTATCATGCAGAAGTTTGTTGACCAAGCGATTTCAGCGAATACAAACTACGATCCATCAAAGTTTGAGGGTGGTAAAGTACCCATGAAAGTCATCCTAAAAGACTTGCTTACCGCTTATAAACTAGGTGTTAAAACCCTGTATTACCACAATACTCGTGACGGTGCAGAAGACAAGCAAGATGACATGGCGGATGATTGTGCAGGCGGCGCTTGTAAGATCTAATTCCCTTGGCCCTGCGTAATATTGTGTAGGGCCTCGCTCCTAATTTACTTATTAATTTTCGCGATCATTAAGGATCTTTTTCGGCAATGAGTTACTCTACCTTCAACCGCAAGAAATTTGATAGCTTGCAAGAACCGATGTTTTTCGGGGAAAACGTTAACGTAGCGCGCTACGACCAACAAAAGCACCCAATCTTTGAAAAGCTTATCGAGAAGCAGCTGTCCTTCTTCTGGCGCCCAGAGGAGGTAGATCTTTCCAATGACCGTAAAGATTTCTTGAAGCTAGAAGAGCATGAGCAACATATATTTCTGAGCAACCTGAAATACCAAACGCTGTTAGATAGTGTTCAAGGTCGCTCGCCAAACGTTGCTCTGCTACCTATTGTATCGCTACCAGAACTTGAAACATGGATTGAGACATGGTCGTTCTCAGAAACCATTCACAGCCGTTCGTACACACATATCATTCGTAACATTGTTAATGATCCTACCAAAGTATTTGACGACATTATTGTAAATGAAGAAATCGCGAAACGTGCGATCAGTGTGTCAAAGTACTACGATGATCTCATTGAGCTGGTAAGCCTTTACAACACTCTGGGCCTAGGCACACATCATGTCCCAGGTCGTGGCGAAGTGGTTGTTTCAATGAAAACTTTGAAAAAAGCACTGTATCTGACTGTTGCATCGGTAAACGTCCTTGAGGCCATACGCTTCTACGTTAGCTTTGCCTGCAGCTTCGCTTTTGCTGAGCGCACGTTGATGGAAGGTAACGCCAAAATCATAAAGTTGATCGCTCGCGATGAAGCGCTACATTTGAATGGTACTCAGCATATGATGAACCTGATGATGTCTGGACGCGATGACCCAGAAATGGCGGTCATTGCACAAGAGTGCCAGCAAGACGTCATTAATATCTTTGTTGAAGCAGCGCAACAAGAACGAGATTGGGCTCAATACCTATTCAAAGACGGCTCTATGATTGGCTTAAACGCTCAGATTCTTGGTCAATATGTTGAATACATTACCAATGTTCGCATGCAAGCAATTGGTCTTGAGCCTCAGTTCCCTACAAAGAACAACCCTATCCCATGGATCAATGCATGGCTTGTCAGCGATAACGTTCAAGTGGCCCCACAAGAAGCTGAAATCAGTTCTTACCTAGTGGGTCAGATTGACAACGATTTAGACGGAGCAGATTTTGACGACTTTGATCTCTGATACTGAGCATCAAGATCGAACCGTACATCGTGTGTTATTGGGGAAGAAGCAAGTTCTGGTAACAGAAGATGAACCACTCCTTCCCCAGCTAGAACGATCTGGTATTCTCGTCGAATACCAGTGTCGGGAAGGATATTGTTCAGCCTGTACCATTAAACTGCTTTGGGGAAAGGTAGACTACCCTGTTGAGCCATTAGCATGGGTCAACAGTGGTTATATTCTGGCCTGCTGTGCAATCGTGAAAAGCGATATCGAGATTGCGCTCCTTTAAGCTTTTAACATCTTATAAGACACAAACACTCTTGTTGCGGTTGTCACCCAACAAAGACAACCGAACACCACGGCTAATAACACAAAGTGACTTGGCAACAAGCACATTAATACAAAACAAGCGATGGTTTCTGAGCCTTCGGTGATCCCTCCTAGAAAGTAAAGAGACTTTTTCCCATACTCTAACTGCTCAATGTTTTGTTTAGCTGCCATAATGGCAAACGCTAAAAAGCTGCTACCTGTTCCCATAAAAGACCAAATTAAAAACGCTGCTGCCAAAGCGTTTTCCTCAGGTAAAGCGACGGCAAAGCCCACCACAACCCCAGAGTAAAAGATAAAATCGAGAACAATATCTAAATATCCTCCTGCATCAGAGCTGGTATCAGTGATTCGAGCAATCGTACCATCCAGCCCATCTCCTAAGCGATTAAGACAAATAGCAACAAGCCCCAATCCATACATCTCCATTGAAATAAACAAAGCCCCCATCATCCCCACAACAAACGCTGCGACGGTAACTTGATTGGCTGATATACCGCGATCAATCAGAGGTGTCGCCAAACGTACTAGAGGCGCTTTTATGACCGGCAAAACATATTTATCAAACACAACTTCTCTCTCATCACTAAATCTATAAGCATTATTTTACTTATACGTTCGATCCATGTTGTTTGTTACTATAGCGATCAGATTTAATGCCTGGCTATAGGAAATAATTTCATGATTTACGCAAAGCAGTATGGTGAAGACCTGCCTCCACTTGTTGTCATTCACGGCCTCTTTGGAAACGCTGACAATTGGCACTCTATCGCTCAAAAATGGGCAGAGCACTTTACCGTCTACTGTCTTGATTTACCAAACCACGGGCGCTCTTCCGGCTTAGCTCCTATTACTTTTCCAGCGATGGCCAAAGTCATCAACGAATGGTTAGAGGAAAACCAGCTCAGCCAGTTCTATCTCTTAGGGCACTCTCTTGGTGGTAAAGTTGCGATGCAGCTAGCAAGTGATTATCCAGAGAAAGTTCTAAAGCTCGTTGTAGCAGACATCGCTCCGGTGAATTACACACCTAGCCATACCGAAATATTCAAAGGGCTGAAAGAAATTGATCGCCAACTCCCTGCTACTCGTAAAGAAGCCGATCAAATCCTTGCCCAATTTGAACCAAATATCGGTGTTCGACAGTTTCTGTTGAAAAACCTTCAACGCCAAGACAATGGCGGACACACCTTAGCACTTGGCTTGGATAATTTGATGGCAGGTTACAATACAATATTGAGTGCTCCGCTATTGAGTGACGGTATTTCAGTTGAAACACTGTTTATAAAAGGCGAAAAGTCGCCTTATATCTTACCTGAGCATCAAGCAGCAACCTTGAAGTTCTTTCCAAACGCCACTGTGAAAATGATTCCCGATACTGGACACTGGCTCCATGCAGAAAAGCCGACAACGTTCGCCAGCCTAGTTCGTAGATTCTTGGCACCCTAGTTCTGGGCAGACACCGAGTTCGTCAATCAAAAAGCGATCGGTTGGTAAAACTAGCCCATACATCCTAATGAGGTATGGGTTAAACGTCACACGCAGAGGCGTAGGGTAGCTTGGGGGCATCAACGTTTGACTTGATTCATAAACATGGATGTATGAGCTGACCAAAGACAATTTTTCTTGAGATGTGCTGTAGATTCCATAGAGCGCCCCAGCTCTAACCAATTGCAAAGAATGCGCGCCAAGCGCCTTCTTTTTATGAAACATTAGACGAATGGCATCTTTCGAAAATTGAGCGTCAAACAAGACTGAATCATACAGAGACAGTACCAGATTAGAACTTTCCAAAACCGTCGTCAGGTCTTTGAGTGTTTGCTCACGATTACCGACTTCAATCATCTGACTTTGCAGAGCTACGCCAAACTTTTCAGATAATTCAGTCAGGTCTGCACCTAAAGCAATGTTCGGGCTATGCACAATCGTAATAGGTGCTTGATCTTCCCAGAAAGTTTTTAACACAGATAAACGAAGTGCTAGGGGGGCACCAGAGAACACGGCTGTGGTGGGTTTGCTGCACCCCGCTTGAGCCTGTACAAACTCTTGCTCCCCCAGAAACAAAGCTACGATAGAGACTTGTTTAGAACTTGCGCATACTTTCTTGAAACTATGTTGACCTACCGTAATGACAAGATCGCCATCTTTCAACTGCTGCTGGGGATTATTTAAAGCAGAAACTTGGTAATGCGAAGAGGCACTAAGGGACATAGAAAGAACCCTAGAAACGTTTTCACGGCCATCGTGGTACACGTAAGTAACAGCGCTAGCATAAGCACTAAACAAACACCCAATGATCACCGAGATAAACCATTTCATAGCGAACGATTTCGTCGTCAAAACGACAAGTTTGCAAACATGAATAGGCTAGTTTTATCATCCGTCACATTATTCACTCGAATATAAGGATTACTGTCCAATCGTACCGTTCCTCCTAAACCCGCACTGAAGGTAAAGTCATCTGTTGTTGCCCGATGGGTCAACCAGAGACTTAAAAATTCGTGGTCGTATGTCGCCATTTCCTTTCCATAAATATAGCGGGAATTGAGGGAAATTCTATCGTTTACAGGTAAACTTACAAATAACGTTGTAATCAAAGGTGTTACCGTTTCTTTCAGCTTGCGAGACTCCGTATCGGTATCTTGGTAAGCAAATGTACCTCGCACCAGCACCCCATTCCGTGAGCGCCAATCCAATTCCGCTTCAAAACCTTCGATGGTAGCTTGATAACTTTCATTAGACGTTAATATGCCCCCATCCTCTAGCGCATCCTCATATTTTTTTCCCGACGCAGAAAGGTTCGATAAATGCTCACTATACACTGACAGGTCATAAGACAGTCCAAATTCGGGTATATTATGATAAAGGCCGAGTTCGTATGAAGTAATCTTCTCAGCTGGAATCCCTTTTGCGTAAGCGGGAATAGAATGAAGGCCATTAAAAACATATGACCATTCAGCCTTTTCGTCCAGTAAGTCTGGGGTACGATAGGCCTGTGAGACATTTGCTCTAATTGAGGCCTGTTCAGATAGTTTATACACCACACCAAGCTGTGGCGATGTATAGCTCCCCGTAAGCTTACTGTGTTCAAGCATAAGCCCGGCATTCAATATAATAGGATCCCATGCTCGATAGTTCAGATTACTAGACGCACGAACCAGCTCTTCGGTGTAATCGCCATTGAAATAAGTCTTAGAATATACGTTATCTTGTCTATAGGACGCCGAATTTACTAAGCGTAAATCCTGATTAGGGGTCCAAATACTCTGCACTTCAATATCATGTCGATTTTCATCAAGATCCGATACAAGCTCGCCTGAGTATATTTGGACATTCGGCAGATTTTGAGCAAACAGCAGGTTTAAGACTTGGCCGTATACATCGATATTATGTACTTCGGTTTGTTGCGATCGGTCATAATAATATTGAAGCTTTACTGTATGCGATGGCGATTGGTCTAATTCCCACCCTACTTTAATGTGCTCTCTATCTTGATCCAAATATGGAGTTGATTCGTCGTAACTAACTCCTGTTATTTCGTAGAACTCAACATCTGCATCAAGATGTGAGGCCCCTATATCAATGTCTAACTTCTGAGACTCATCTTGGTAAATAAACAACATATTACCAGAGCGCTGAGTATGTCCATCATTCCTTGGATCCCCATCACCTTTGCGATCGTAACCATCAATAGTGCCTTGAGAAGCAGAAACTCGATAGCTCCAGTTGTCCTTCAGACCGCTGTGCTGTCCGTATACTCTGCGATTACCTTGATCGTCATTGGTGTAAAAAATACTACTCCCCAATGTATCCATCGGGCTGCGAGTAATAATATTCACAACTGCTAAGAAAGAGTTACTACCGTAGCTTGATGCATTTGGTCCGCGATTCACTTCAATGCGTTCAATATCCTCAACATTTAAAGCCAAACTTGACCAGTCCACACGAGCGTAAGCAGAGCTGTAAACAGAACGACCATTAACAAGCACTTGTATACGACGAAATCGATCTAACTCAGTACCATGGTAAGCCACAACTTTGCGGTATGAATTCCAATATGGCCCGACAAAAAAACCCGGCACATAAGCAAGAAGGTCTTCAACATATTGCACATTTGACCGACGAATAAACTCTCCGGAAAGCACCGACAAAGTGGAAGACACTTCTACTCTAGGTTGAGCAACCCTAGCGGGGGTCACCACCGCTGGGATGTCATCTTGTAACATATTATCCAGCACCGCTAACGAAAACTCGTACTCTTCAGCTGAGATTAATCCTGCATAAGCAAACAGAATCACCCCTGTCGCGAATCGAAACATATATCCTCACTTACGAAAAGAGTCGGCATAGTAAGTCCCTAATATGCGTATATCTTCTGAAAAGAAACGGAGCTCCTCTAATGCTGCCTGCATACTTGGAGATTGAAAGTGTGCCTCCACATCAACATAGAATTGAGTTGCGGTAAAATGGCCATCCAACATATAGCTTTCTAGCTTAAGCATATTGATGCCATGGGTAGCAAAGCCCCCCATGGCCTTATATAACGCAGCAGGGATGTTTCGCACTTTAAATAAAAACGAAGTGATGTAGCGTTGACCTGGCTCGTAGATAGGCATTTTTTGTTGTCTAGAAAAAACAAGAAAGCGAGTAGTGTTTCCAGAAACGTCATTAAAGTGAGACTGTAAAATCGTTAAGCCATAAAGTTCCGCGGCAAGAGATGAAGAGATAACCGCTAAATCCTGCTGCTTGGATTCAGCCAAATGTTTTGCCGCCCCTGCAGTATCGTACATCGCAACAGCTTTCGCATTGATCCCTTTAATGTTTCGATCACATTGAGCGAGTGCTTGGGGATGACTGCCGATGAGCTGTATCGCCTCAACCGGAGTATCAGGCAGGGCCATTAAACAGTGATTAACCGGCTCGAAGTGTTCTTTCACGACATAGAGTTGCGTGCCTTTTAACTCTCGATAAATCTCTTCGACCCGACCCGCTGTCGAGTTTTCAACCGGAATCATGGCATAATGTGCTTCGCCATTCTCGACTTTCGCTAATGCTTGGCTAAAACTGGCACAATTAATCATTTGCCAGTCAGGGAAACAGTGCTTACATGCTAAATGAGAATAAGCGCCGGGTTCTCCCTGGTAAGCGACAATTTGGTCAGCATCGATAGCCACATCTACGTGAGACATGAACGTTTACCCATATATGAAAATAATTAGACTTTGAACCTTACCAATTTTTTACGTTTTTCAACACTAGAAATGGCAATAAAACCATATATTTAATGACATATGAGCTAATATGAAACGCGCCTTTATTCTCTTAGTGAAACTTTATCAGTACCTGATAAGCCCTCTTTTGGGTAATAACTGTCGCTATTACCCAAGCTGCTCGGCGTATATGATCGAAGCAATTGAACGATTTGGTGTGGTAAAAGGAACATGGTTAGGACTAAAGAGATTGGGCCGCTGCCACCCATTTTGTGAAGGTGGCATTGACCCAGTGCCCGAAAAGAACAGCAAAACCTGTCAGTCATGCTCAGACAAACATTCTTCGAAGAAACGCTAATTAAGCTGGAGATTAAGGTCACTCACAACCAAAACGGCTTGTGTACGATTGTTGATATTCAGTTTTCTGAAAATGGCTGTTATGTGTGCTTTAACAGTCGCTTCTGAGATACTCAGCTCATACGCAATTTGCTTGTTCAACAAGCCTTCATGCAAATAGCAAAGCACCTTATATTGCTGCGGTGTCAACTCTGCAACCCGACGTTGCATGTCTAAATTTGGTGCAGGCAACTGCTGTAACTGCTCCGCCATACCCTGCGGCAACCAGCTATCTCCCTCCAAAATGGTTGAGATGGCTTCTACGTAGAGAGCAGGCTCGCTAGTTTTTGGGATAAACCCTAAAGCACCAGCCTCAATGACATTAGCAACAACTGTTAAATCATCACTACCAGAAATCACTGCAAGGGGAATATCAGGAAAGTCCGAACGGATACGTATTAATCCATATAAATCACCGCTTCCTGGCATATTTAAATCCAGAAGCAGCAAATCCACATCAGGATTTGCCTTTAAGCTACCTAATGTGGATTCCAGATCATGTGATTCTTGGATCTCTACTTCACCGAGTTGATCTCGCAGTGCCCCCGTAAGAGCACTACGAAATAAAGGATGATCATCAGCGATAAGAAGTGAAATCACTCGTTTTCCTTAGCATGTACGTATGATTTACTTATTTAACCTGTTATCGATCAAATCATCAACCACACTAGGGTCTGCTAGGGTACTTGTGTCACCTAATGAGTCATGTTCATTGGCTGCAATCTTACGCAAAATACGGCGCATGATCTTACCTGAACGAGTTTTTGGTAAACCTGTCGTTGCCCAATGCACAAGGTCAGGCGTTGCGATTGGACCTACTTCTTGACGTACCATCATTTTCACTGACTTAGTCAGCTCTTCGTCTACCTCAACTCCGGAAACTGGGATGATGTAAACATAGATCCCCTGACCTTTCAGGTCGTGTGGGTAACCCACAACCGCTGCTTCCGCTACCGATGGGTGAGCAACTAAAGCACTTTCGATCTCTGCCGTACCTAGACGGTGACCAGAGACGTTCAGTACATCATCCATACGGCCAGTGATCCAGTATGCGCCATCAGCGTCGCGACGAGCGCCATCACCTGTAAAGTATTTGCCTTCAAAGGTACTGAAGTAAGTTTGCTCGAAACGTTCATGATCACCATAAACCGTTCGAGATTGACCAGGCCAAGAATCTAGAATCACTAGGCCGCCTTCTACTTCAACCCCCATTTCAGTAATCAAGTTACCTTCTGCATCAACTAGAGCTGGCTGAACACCAAACAATGGAGCAGTACAAGAGCCTGGCTTAGGGTTTGTTTCTGTGACACGCGGCGTCATCATTAAGCCACCTGTTTCTGTCTGCCACCAAGTATCAACGATCGGGCACTTACCGTTACCAATGTTCTTGTGGTACCAAACCCACGCTTCTGGGTTAATTGGCTCCCCGACACTGCCTAGCACACGAAGTGAGTCACGTTTGCTCGTCGCAATTGGCTCATCGCCTTTCGCCATTAAGGCACGGATAGCGGTAGGCGCGGTGTACAGTTGGGTCACATTAAATTTGTCTACCACACGGCCAATTCGGCCTGAATCTGGATAAGTCGGTACACCTTCAAATAAAACACTGGTCACACCATTCGCAAGAGGACCGTAGACCATGTAGCTGTGGCCTGTGATCCAACCCACGTCAGCCGCACACCAGTACACATCATCCGGTTTAATATCAAACACCACTTCGTGAGTTAATGATGCGTAGACTAGGTAACCACCCGTGGTGTGAACCACACCTTTAGGTTTGCCTGTTGAACCTGACGTGTAGAGAATAAACAACGGATCTTCTGCATTCATTGGCTCAGGTGCGGCGTCTGTACTTTCTTGAGAAGCAAGCTCAGCCCAATCCAGATCACGACCTTCTACCCAATTCACATCGGCGTTGGTATAGCGATAAACCACCACGCTCTCGACCGATGGGCAGGCATTATTTTCAAGTGCCTTGTCCACGTTATTTTTCAGAGGTACAAGGTTGCCGGCACGCTTACCTTGATCTGCTGTAAGAACCAATTTTACTTTACAGTCGTTTAGACGATCTGCGATGGCAGAAGCAGAGAAGCCCCCAAAGATAACACTGTGAATCGCACCGATACGGGCACAAGCAAGCATCGCATAAGCTGCTTGCGGGATCATAGGCATGTAGATAGCGACACGATCGCCTTTTTGCACACCCTGTTTACGCAACACATTTGCTAAACGCCCTACTTCATCATGCAACTCTTGGTAAGTAACAACTGAATCGTTGCCCTCAACATCACCTTCAACATAAAAAGCGACTTTATCTGCTTTTTCAGGTAAGTGGCGGTCAATACAGTTGTAGGCTGCATTCAGCTCGCCGTCTTCGAACCACTTAATGCTGACATTGCCACGCTCAAAGCTTGTATTTTTTACTTTCGTGTAAGGTTTTGACCATACTAGACGTTTACCCTCTTCTCCCCAGAATGCCTCTGGGTCTGATACTGATAACTGGTAACGCTCTTCAAATTCTGCTTGGCTAACATTGGCATTGGAGTAGGTGTAATCCATCTGCTCCGTGTAATTTGACTGTGACATGACTCGCTCCGTTGTTATTTTTTATAAGGATGCTGAAAAACACTATATCGCTTGATCCGTGGCAGGGTATCCCACTTTAGTCTAACCCTCTGAAAACGCTCAGTTATCAAAGGTTCCTGCATACAAGAAGAATGGCAAGCGCGCGGGCACCTTTTCTAAAGGATTCTTCCAAATATACTCAATTTCTTTTTCTGCCTGCTTGATCATAAAGTCACCATGTTGTTCCATCATGATTTGTGAGGCGGACCAAGAACGCATAAAGGCAAATGCTTGTGACATGGTCCAATGACATTCTAGCTCAAATGAGGGTGTCTCAATCGCCGTGAAAGGAAACTCAACAGCGGTATATTGACCACGCAGCAAGGCTGTCTTTTCAGGCCAAAAGGGTTGCAGAATTGGCAGTAAATGCTGTTTGATGGCTTGATCGAGAGCATTGTCAAACTGTATCCAATTGTATCCCCAAATAAATAGCTTCCCATCAGGTTTCAACACACGTTTTACTTCCGCCCAAAAATGCTCTAAATCGAACCAATGCAGAGCGTGCGCCACACACACAGCATCAAAATGATTATCAGGAAAATTGGTTCTCTCAGAAGGTTGAACAGAATAATTAACTTTGCGGTGTGGCGTCGCCTTAGCAATTTGAGCTTCAGAAATATCCGTTGCTTCAACATGCTGAAAATAAGCCGCTAAATCAATCGATGCTTGGCCTGTTCCGCAAGCACAATCCCAAACTCGCTCAGTTTGTTTGACTTGGTGACTCAGCCAGTAATACAGCTCTGGTGGGTAAGTCGGCCTAACACGTGAATAATTAGCCGCCGAGGATGGGTCAAACGTACGCATATCTCTTCCAAACTGATTTGCACAAAAAGAATAGTATCTACCTAATTACTCCATATGTATAAAGGATTTCTTGTGCACTTGCGATCCCCTTGACCCGTTCGGCTTGTATTCCTTTTGTCAGCGCCCCTTCAACATTTACTTGGTTATCATCTAAAAATAAGATTTTATGAGGTTCAACACCTAATTCGTTGATCACATGATTAAAAACTTCACTATCAGGTTTCACGAGCCCCATTTGGTGTGAGGCAAAATAACTGTGAAATAAACCCGATAAGCCCATCTCATCCATCAATCTTCCCCAGTGCGCATCATTGGTATTGGACAACACTGCGCGATGGTAATGAGCCGGTATGCTTTGCACTAATTCAATCGCTCCCTGAAATAACCCTTTTGGCCAATTGATAAAGTTCTTAGTGAAGCTATTAGGGTCCATATCATGGCCGGTTTCTTTTAATAATCGCTCAACAAACACCGGCAACGGAATTTGGCCGCTGTCGAAGGCTTTCACCGATGGCGACTTAAGCCACATCTCCCAAAACTCTGACTCACTGCCCGCCTCAACTTGAAAGACCTTAGCGAAGTCTTCTTGTGTACCTAAGTCCACCAACACATTGCCTAGGTCAAACAGAACCACCTCTATTTTTGACATACTTCTATCACCTTCCTCTTTGTCGACTTCTACACTTAGCAAACAAGTTTTACATTTTGAGCTTTGTATTTACTAAAGATTTATCATTTAATGACGTTAAGAGGATATGAATATTTATATTTATATTTATATAAGAGGTTACTATGATGTCACTTAAGAAAAAATATTTGATCACTGGTATATCTGCATTATTGGCTAGCCATGCGCTGGCTTTAGAGACGTTAAACTCTAATGCTACAGTGACTGTAAATAATGCTTTCACTTTAGCGGAAAGTTCTGCAATGACATTCGGCACAATTCGAGCAACAGCTCATGTAGGTGGTACTAATACTGCTTCATTAACATTGCCCGCAGACGGTACCGCTGGAGCTGTTACAGCAGCGACTCCAGCTGATGCAAACATAGTTGTTATTAACCAAGGTACGCCTGCATCATTCTCAATAACTAATGCAGCTCCGTTTACAACGCTTACACTGACACTTCCTACCACCGCTATAACCCTAGCCACAGCAGGCGGAGATGCTGAGTTTACGGTTGATACTTTCAACGCCATTATAAGAGGGGGGCAAAATGATGGTGACGCTTATACCACTGGTACTCCTAATCTAAGAACAGATGCCTCGGGTGCTGTGAATTTCGATGTAGGTGCAACATTACATACTGACGCGAACTCTGCATCCTCTGATTATTTAGATGGTAGCTATTCGGGTAGTTATCAGGTGCAGGTTGATTACTAACTCGCCTCTCAAAATGAATATGCCATACTTAAAAAGTATATTCTGTACGACACTGCTATTATCTATTGCTGAAGTTAAGGGTGAAATCATTGAGCTCTCGCCCTTAACTTTCGGTTCAGTGGTTATTGCAGAAAACAACACCCAAGAACACATCACCTTAACCTACTCAGGAAATGTTATTCGAAGCAATGGCATTTATATTGTTACTCCCCCAACCGTCGGTCAGTTTCTATTAACCAACTACCCTAGTAATCAACAAGTTTTTATTTCTGGCAGAAGCATTCAAGCCAGAAGCAATAGCGATATTTATTCCGCAGATCAGTTTTCATTAACAGATGTAGATGTGCCTTCTGTACTCACAACTGATAACTCAGGTGCGGCAACGCTTTTTGTAGGCGGTACACTAGAAACATCAGGGTCTGGTGTAAATTCTTATCTAAACACACAATATAGAATTAGCTATCAAATATCAGTCAATTATTAAGGTCTTTATGCTTCAATCTAAAAGAGCTATTCCTTCCATAAAAGCTACAACACTCATCATTGCTTTTTTTCTATGCACGAATTCTTATGCTGATTTATTGATTTCTCCCACTCGAGTTTTTTTAGATGACAAAGCTAGAACCTTTGTAGTCAACTTGATAAATACAGGCAAACAAACTAGAAGCTATCGTGTAGAATGGAAGCAAATGGCCGCTCTACAACAGGGCGGCTACCGAGACCTAACAGAGAAAGAAAAAAGCCAATATTCAAGCCTTGAGCGATTTGTGAGAATCAGTCCAAAACAAGTTTCGCTTGCGCCGGGTGGACGACAAACAGTTAAGCTTCTTGTAAGGAAGCCAGGAGGGCTACCATCTGGAGAATATCGTTCCCATTTATCTTTTGTTGCACTTCCATCCGATAAAAGTGACTCAAAACAAAACGCTGGCAGCTCAATTAAATTGAATGTTTTGATGAGCTACACCATGCCTGTCATCTACCGCGTTGGCTCGGTTGTTGTGAACCCACAAATCACTGATATTTCTCTAGTTCATAAAAAAGAAACAGGTATTACCAATATCAAAGTCGACCTGTTCCACGATGATTTATTCAGTACACATGGCAGACTTATCGCTTATTGGACACCAGCAAATGGTCAACCTAGGCAAGTTGGCCTTTTAAACGGCTATAATTTTTACCCTGAGATCAAAAACGCTACTACGCAGTTCCCATGGAAAGACTTTAAACTTGAGCCTGGGACTTTAGAGGTACGTTATGAAGGTCAAGCAGAGTTCAGTGGTTTATTGCTTGCTCAAAAGACGCTGACGATTACGCAGCAAATGGTCGATTCCGTTAGGTAGTTTTTATGCGCAGTCTTTGCTTCGTATTACTTGCATCGTTAGCTGCGCAGCCTTTATACGCGAATGACGCCTTTGAACGCTTAAAAGCCAAATATAAAGCCTTACAAGACGGGAAGACAGCGTTACCGAGTTTGACTGAAGCAGTTACTACTGAGCCCCAACCAGCTGATAGCATTACCCAAGTCAGACGTTCTGAAGACTTATCCGGCACTATCCCCGCAGGTGAGGAACTGATTCTAGGTGTACAACTCGATAAGTTAGTTTTAGGACAAGTATTTGGTTTTAAAACCGAAGATGGTGCTAAGCTGAGCCTATTCGATATGACACAGGCCTTTGATTTCGCCATTGAAACAGACTTTGATAACGAGTCGGCTTCTGGTTGGATTCGTAACCCCAATAATACCTTTACGCTTACCCATCTTGAAGAAGGCACTTGGTCCGTCACCGCAAATGGACAGTCGTCCATTATTAGTTCAGAGAAGATCGATCTAGAAGACGATTTTTATATTGAACTCGATCTGTACGAGCAATGGTTTGATGTAGCGCTCAAGCCTGATTACGGCACGTTAACGCTTAACACTCAAAGCAATCGCCCTCTACCTATCGAAGAGAAACTAGCTCGTGAACAGCGCGCTAAAAATGCATACCGCACACGTAATGAAGCCCGTGCCCCGCTTCAAAAGCATGATTACCAGCCAATTTCAAAGCCACTACTGGATATCCAAGCATCAGTGAATGCCAGCGAAAACAGCGATACCAGTCATAATATTTCGGTATTAGGCTCTAATGATGTGGCTTACTTTAATACCCAGTATTACTTTGCTATCAACAATGAAAACGAGATTAACTCCGCGCGTATTTCCGGCAGTCGCTACTCTAACGATGCCGATCTATTGGGGTTTCTAAAGGCTACAACAATTGAGTTCGGTGATATTCGAACGACTCAAATAAACCCACTTCAGCGAAATAACACTTATTTAGGTGCTCGTTTTAGTAATACCCCTCTTTCCTATAATGGTGGCAACAGCATTAACTTGGTCGGCAATATTCAAGCTGGCTGGGATGTGGAGGTCTATCGAAACCAACTGTTGTTAACCAGCCAATTTAATGTCACAGACGGCCAATATGAGTTTCAAGATCTTCCCTTGGTATTTGGCTACAATGAAATAGAGTTAGTGTTTTACGGACCTCAGGGCCAAGTCAATCGCGAGAATCGCAGCTATTATGTCAGTTCAACCGGCCAATCAGCCGGAGAATTTGTGTACGACATTTCGTTTGTGGATGAAGGTGAACGCTTATTTGATCAAAATACCTTGAATGATAATGACAAAAATGGCCTCAGCACTCTGATTCGAGCTGACTATGGTGTTACGGACTGGTGGTCCTTAAGCATTGGCTCACAGATACATCACGAACAAGGCTTTGAACAATATGACGAACAGTCATTTGGCAGCGAAATTTCTCTGTTTGGCGAAGCATTATTATCCATCGACTCTCTTGAGCAAGATAATGGTGAATATGAGCGCCGTTATCAAATTGATACCAGCGTATGGGATCAATCACTAAGCTTTGTCCATAGAGAAAATCAGCGCACCGATGAAGACGACGATGAAATAAATATATTTGAGTCACAAGAGCTAAGACTATCTGGCGCTATTCCAAACCTGAACTTGTCCTATCAACAATCCATCGAGCAAATCACGCCAAATAATGATGACGAATACTTACGCCTGACTAATCAGATTGGTACGAGCATCGGTAACAGTTACTTGTCAAACCGTTTGTCATGGACTGATCGTGATGAAGGCGAAACAGCGGGTAACTGGCAAATTCAACGCTACGTAAACAATTTCTTTTGGCGATTTGGCAACGATTACAACATTTCACCAGAATTTGATATTGAGTCTTTTTTCACTGAGATCAGCGGTGATATGAGTGACAACACCAGTGGTCGCGTCAGGTTTATTTATGATCTGGAGAACGACTCCAGTGAAACGTCTCTGGTGGCTAGCTGGCAACCAAATGAATTCAGTCTGACTTCAAACGTCTCTTACAACGATCGAACTGGATGGCGAGCCTCACTCTTGGGGCGCGTTGGTATTGGCCTCACGCAAAACGACAGCCCTTTTTTCACGCGCATGCCTGTCTCGTCTCAAGGTACATTGTCGGCTCGTGTCTTTTTAGACAACAATAAAAATGGCCGCTTTGACTTAGGCGATCGACCACTGCCTAACGTAGAAGTGGAAACCTTACAAAGTTACCGCAAAGCCACCACTAATTCACAAGGGATCGCCGTACTCACTTCCCTACCAAGCTATCAGCAAACCGATATCGAGGTCGACTTAAGTCAACAGGAAGACGTGTATTTGATTAGGGCTGATCAAGGCGTTTCCATTGCGCCACGCCCTGGCTCAGTTCAAACACTAGACATTCCAGTCGTGCCTTCTTTGGAAATTGAAGGCTACGTGAAAGAACTACAACAAAACGGTAACTTAGCGAACAAAGCGCGTGTTCCACTATTATTGAAAGGCTCATCTGGCGCTATCATCAAAGAAGTGACCAGTGAGTTTGATGGTTATTTCTTGATAACTGAAATCATCCCAAAGCCCTACACATTAGAAATTGATCCAACCTATCTGCGTAACTTCAATTTCCAACAGGGAACAAAGATACAGCTTACGGGAAACGAGTCTGGTATTTTGGCAGAGCAAAATCTAATCTTGCGTAAAACGTTTGATGTACAGGGTTTCAGCGCCCAACTGGCACTATTTACTCAACTTGAGTCTTTACGTAGCTATTGGCGCATCCTCACCAAACGAATACCCAAACTGGCTCAATATCGTTACTTTTACAACCATACTGAGGCAGGCTATCGGCTCTTCGTTGGCTTTTCAGAAAGCAACGAAGAAGCCAATAAGATTTGTACGACATTAGCTCGTCTGGATATAGAGTGCACAGTTAAACAAATCACTCGCCGCTAATTTTTATACATATATTAGCGGCGTATACGCATATTATAAGGATAGAAAAGGCTCGCCTTTATAGCGAGTAACTAAACAATCCTGCTGCATTTGTTTAAGCATATTACAAAAATCAACACTGTAAGGTTTCTTTAGAAAAGGCCCTACAATCAGCTGGTAATACGTTTTGCCATTCACCTTATGTCGATTTATTAAAGGGGCGGTATCAGCAAACTCCTCAGCAAAATTCTGTGTAATGGTCTGCCAACCTTCGATTGCCTGCTTTTCTGAACCATAAGCAGCTAACTGGACACCATAGTACTGAGCATCAGATTTCGTATTCGCTCCACCCTGAAACTCTGCCGTTACCGCATTACTAGGCGGCGTTTGACGAAACGGTTTTTCTGGTCGCTCAACTGCGGCGGAGACGGGGGGAGTCTCTACCTTAGGCATGGTACTAATTTCCGCCAATGCGGCTGAAGGTAAAACCGGAGCTTGAGTTGCTTGCTGTTTAGCTTCTGCTTCGGGCGTCATTTCTGCCGTTAAACTTGCACTCGATTCTGGGACACTGTCTAGTGTTTCTACCAGCAGCTTTAAATCAGATTCAAGGGCAAGAATACGCTGAAGTTGTGGCTTCATGTCTTCCCATTCTTGTTGCTGTGTCTGCAATGCAGCTTGTAATTCAGCATTAGACATGGTGCCACTTTTCTCTTTGGTAATAGTACAACCGGATAAAACGACCATTCCGACAGCAACACACGTTAACTTCAGTCTCATACATCCCCCTATGTCCATTGAGACATATTACGATAACACCAAGGCACTTGTCCCTAAAACCAATACAGCATAACGTAACGATTTACCAATAAAGATCCATAAACAAGTCCCCCATCCGTTTAGTCTAGCCACACCTGCTGCCAAGCATATAGCATCCCCAACCACAGGTAGCCAACTCAACAACAAAGCAGGAAAGCCAAAACGCCTAACCCACGACTGCACTTGCTGCAGCCTTTTTTCTGGGACAGGAAACCAACGTTTATGTTGATAGCGTAATAAGTATTTACCAAGCCACCAATTGGTTAAACCGCCTAAGGTATTTCCAACACTAGCGGATAACCAAAACCAAACGGATTGCTCAGGCATTTGCCCCACAAGACCGAGCAACAGCACTTCTGAGCCAAGTGGCAATAATGTCGCAGCTAGGAAGGATACCACCAATAAACTGGCCAACTCTGGCCCAAGCTCTATCAGCAAATTATAGATAGCCGTTACCTTCTACTTTCTTGAAAATTGTCATTGTTGACCAGTGGAGACTCTCGTCAACCTAGTGTGAAACGTGATAATAATTAATTGTTCTCACATTTTATATTCATAATATATAAATAAGATGAGTCGACGACTCAGGCAAATTCGGGCATCAACAAGGCCTCAAAATTGCATGCGCATACTATCACACTAAAAAGGGATCTTTTTTATGCCGTTTGATATTACATCCGAGCTCAACTCCCTATACGAACACATTGATAAAGTCATCTTGTCGCGACAGCACCCAGTAACAGGGCTATTTCCTGCAAGTACTAGTATCAATAATCATGGTGACTACACTGATGCCTGGGTGCGCGATAACGTCTACTCCATTCAAGCGGTTTGGGCTCTTTATCTAGCTTATAAACGTGCTTCAAACCCAAACAATCGCGCTCATGAATTGGAGTATGCATGCATCAAAATGATGCGTGGCCTCTTGTTTGCCATGATGCGCCAGTCTCATAAAGTCGAGGTATTTAAAGACACCTTGGACCCCAAAGATGCTTTGCACGCAAAATACGATACGAAAACAGGCCTAGAAGTCGTCGCAGATGATGCTTGGGGGCATCTACAGATTGACGCCACAAGCCTGTTTTTACTGACCCTTGCACAAATGACGAAGTCAGGTAGCTCGCTGATTTATTCTCGAGATGAATTCAACTTTATCCAAAACCTGATTTACTACATTTCCAGAACCTACCGCACACCAGACTTTGGGATTTGGGAGCGAGGAAATAAAGTTAACAACGGTAAAGCGGAGATAAACGCCAGCTCTGTTGGCATGGCAAAGGCCGCACTAGAAGCCTTAGATGGGCTCAACTTGTTTGGAGAACAAGGTCCTGAATGGGCCGTTGTACACTCATTTGCTGACGCGGTCGCTAGAGCTGGCTCAGTACTCGAATCACTGCTACCAAAGGAATCACGCTCCAAAGAAGTAGATGGTGCCCTACTCAGCATCATTAGCTACCCAGCCTTTGCCGTAAATGATGAAAAGCTTAAACGCCGAACACGTCAAGAAATCTTGGACAAACTGGGTGGCACCTACGGCTGTAAGCGCTTCTTATTAGATGGACACCAAACCGTCTTGGAAGATCATAGTCGGATTTACTACGAATACGATGAGTTGATTAACTTTGAGCACATTGAATCTGAATGGCCACTGTTCTTCACGTATTTGTATATTGATCGCCTTTTCGCAAGAGACTGGGAAGGCGCCAATTATTATCGCTATCGCCTAGAAAGCTTAATGGTTGAAAAAGACGGTGAGCAGCTCTTGCCCGAGCTTTACTATGTGCCCGAAGAACACATTTTGGAAGAAAAAGCCGTCCCAGGAAGCCAGCCTAGAAAACCAAATGACAACCTACCACTAGTTTGGGCACAAAGTTTGTATTTAGTCGGCCGTATGTTGGACGATGAGTTGATCACAACCGATGATCTAGACCCATTAGGTTTACATAAAAAACAGCATATCCACCGCAAAGTGAATATCTCCATGGTGGTGCTAGCTAAGAACAGCAAAATCAAACAGCAACTTATTGACGCAGGCTGCCTATGCCAAACGGTTGACGAAATTGCGCCGATACAAGCGATCAGTTCAGAGCAGTTAATTGAACTCTACCGAAACGTCGGAGCGTCTTCTGCGCTGGGGCTAAGTGGACGTCCTAGCCGAGCCCTCAGCAGCTTAGCTAGCGCACAGCCTTTTGTTGTAAACGATCAAAAGTGCCTGTGTCTATCATGGTTCCAAAACGAAGATCGTGACTATCGCAAAACCGATCCCGCCCTATTTGAACAACATATCCGCAACGAACTTTCCGTTCTGTCGGGCAGTTGGTATTACCCGGCTAATGCCGTCTTTGCCATTCTGATTGACGAAGCATTAGCCGAAATGAAAGGGGCGTCTGATCTTTTTGAATTCATACGCAGCCTGCAAAACAAAGAACTCAGTGAATACCGAGTTATTCCACAATCGGCTAAAAATGCCTTCAAGTCAGGCAGTCGTCGAGTTATGAATTTCACCATGCCAAACGGGCATGAATTGGGTGCTCAACTGCCAGTATATGAGTCACCTTGGCCAATTTCAGAAGCTCAAGACAATCAAGTTTACGATTACAGTAGCTGGAGCATCAGTCAGCTTATTCAACATTTGCAGGAACAGCCTAGTCTAAGTGACGCAACTGAGATCCTTCTGCAGCTTGGTCGTCGCAATGCACTGCACGAGCACATACAGAAAACTAGCGGTGATGATATCAGCATCAAAACCGTATTGGACTCGGTATACACCAATGCACTCATTCACCGGAATTGGTACTGTGCTCGTCAGCTATACTCACTCATGCTTAAGCCCACCACAGACATGGCGACGCATACTGCTGAAATTACAGTTCGTCAACGGGTGCTAATACTTGGCAAACAGTCAGACAAACAAAGCCACATCACGACTCCACTGCATCATGATGAAGTCTTTAAAGTCATAGCACAGAGCTCTGAGTCTCTGCTCGCTCAAGTGGTTTACCATGAGCTCCTAGCCATCACAGGCACACTGATGAAAATTCATCCAGAGTACTTCGCTGGGGTGCGTACGATTCGCTTGCATAACCTCGGGCTACTGTGTGCACATAAATTCACAGAAGAAGACGATGACAGCAAGATCGACGTCATTCAAACCTTAGCGTCAAAATCACCTATGTCTCTTTATGAAACATTACGCAGTGTACTGGTTGAAAAACATAAAGAATTCACTCATGTAGTAGCCAGTGTGCGATACAACCACCGACTGGACACTAAAGATGGTCGATCTAAAGACATCGATTGGTTTGACTGGCGGACAGGCCAAGGACTGATTACGAAATTGCCTGAAGCCATGCTGCTACAGCTATGGGATAGCCTGAATCAAACCAATCGCATTGTTTTTGGCGACCTACAAAGTAATACCGTGCTAGAAAGCAAGAGCACATTAAGCTCCATGACACCTGGGGAAGACACTTTTGCCTTGTTAATTGAGTCTCTGACATCAGACATTTCCCCTAGTTGGTATAAGTGTCTGATCTTTGAAGGCCTCTATGCCTTTATTCAATTTTGTCAGAAACACCCTGAAGGCCACTTTATAGAAGAAATTAATTTACCGGTTTTGGTTTCCAAAGCGGCACTAGATCATGTAAAACAGTATAAGAATAATCACCCAGAGGTGGAAAACTATGACATGGCTCTGGATGAGTTTGCGCAATTAACGCCTAACAAAGTGAATCATTACTTCAGTTGGGCCGTCACAAAATTACACAGTCAGCAGCGCCATGCGCTCAAATAATTAGCTTGGTTGGAGATGTAAATGGATCTTCTGAACGACGTCATCAACGCTCGATGTTCCGACCCTTTTAAATGCCTAGGCCTAAAACCCAATGATAAAGGCGAATTAACGTTAACCGTTTGGCGTCCAGACGCGTCAAAAGTGGATGTCATAGCCATCGACAGCGATGATCTGATTGGTACTATGACTCAATCGGATACGGCTGGGGTATTCACCCTATTATGGCCCAAAAACGCCACCAAGCATCACTATCGGTTAACCATTCATTACGCGAACGAAAGCTATACCATCGTAGACCCTTATCAATTTTCGTTTGCAACGTTTTCTGATCCTGAGCACCATCGTGCTGCTTTGTATAAAAAAGAAGGGGCTTTGCTTCGCTCTGCGCAAGTCAGCGAATCACTTTCCATTTCAGGGACGCGATTTGCAGTTTATGCTCCAGCCGCACGCTCTGTCTCAGTGGTCGGGGATTTTAATAGTTGGGATGGTCGCTTACACCCTATGTCGAGCAATGGGGACGGTGTATGGCGTCTATTCATCCCTGATGTGGTGGCCGGCGCTCGCTATAAGTACGAGATTCGCGCACCCAATGGTGATGTATTACCTCACCGTACCGACCCTTTTGCTCAGACAATCGAGCAATTCCCATCCTTTGCAAGCGTTGTTTGTGAGCACGACTACCGTTGGCAAGACAGTGCTTGGACAAGCCGCAATGTAGAAGACGTTTACGAGCGCCCAATGTCGATTTATGAAGTGCATTTAGGGTCTTGGCGCAAACATCAGGATGGCAAGCCACTTTCCTACCTTGAGCTAATTGAACAACTTGTGCCTTACGTCACCGATATGGGATATACCCATGTCGAGCTATTACCTGTCATGGAATTCCCATTCGATGGTTCTTGGGGCTATCAGCCCATTGGCCTATTTGCCCCCACTTCCCGTTACGGCACTGCAGAAGAGTTTAAGCGCCTTGTCGACGCCTTCCACGAAGCAAACATCGGCGTCATTATGGATTGGGTACCGGCCCATTTCCCGACTGACAGCCACGGCTTGGCAAACTTTGACGGTTCTAAACAATACGAGTACCCAGATCCGAAAAAGGGCTGGCACACTGAATGGAATTCACTGATTTACGACTTTGGTAAAGAACATGTCGTGGATTACCTAATTAGCAATGCTAATTATTGGTTAGAAGAGTTTCATATCGATGGATTGCGAGTAGATGCTGTCGCCTCCATGTTATACCTCGATTACTCTCGCGAAGAAGGTGAATGGGTGCCAAATGTTGATGGTGGTAATCACAATTATGAAGCCATCGAGTTTCTGCGAAAATTAAATGAAACCATTTACCTCAACCACCCTCGATGCTTTACCGTTGCGGAAGAATCAACGGCTTTCCCAGGCGTTTCCAAACCAACCTATATGAATGGGCTGGGCTTCGGCTTCAAATGGAATATGGGGTGGATGAATGACAGCTTAGATTACATCAGTAAAGATCCCATCTACCGTCAGCATCACCAAGGCGACCTAACGTTCTCGATGGTTTACGCTTTTGACGAGCAGTTTATCTTGCCAATATCACATGATGAGGTGGTGCACGGCAAAGGATCCATGATTGCAAAAATGCCTGGGGACGCTTGGCAAAAGTTCGCCAATTTAAGAGCTTTTACCAGCTACATGTATTTCCATCCTGGCAAGAAGCTTAACTTTATGGGCAATGAGCTGGCACAAGGCCAAGAATGGAGTCATGAACGTTCTCTTGACTGGCATTTGCTAGATGTTGATTTTCATTTGGGCCAACAACGGGTCACAAAATCACTCAATCACCTCTATCGTAACGAGCCTGCGCTACATTTGGACCACTCCCCTTCAGGTTTTGAATGGATTAGTCATGATGACAGCACCAACTCAACTTTAGCGTTTGTTCGACGCGCTAAAGAATCCGCTGAGCATCTCATCGTACTTGTTAATTTCACCCCAACACCACATGCTGATTACAAAATTGGTACCCCTCAAACGGGCCGTTATGAATTAGTGTTTAACTCCGATGAGAATCAATATACCGGGAGCGGTTACCCTATCCATGGCAGCTATAAAACGAACTCAGAAGCTAGCCATGGTCGGGAGCAAAGTATCAAGGTTCAACTACCACCATTGAGTGTGATTGCGCTCAAATGGTTTGACAAATAAACACCAAAGAGAGGATTGAAGCATGGCAACTAGTTGGCAGACACGCAGTGGTACGCCCCTACCTCTGGGCGCGACCCCAACTGACTATGGTGTCAACTTTGCTGTCTTTTCAGAGCACGCAACCAAGCTTTACCTGTACCTTTATTCCGATGCAGGAGAAGAGCTAACCAGACTGGCTTTCCCCAATAAACATCGAGGAATCTGGCATATGGAAGTGGCTGATTTAAAAGTAGGTCAGCATTATGCACTCAGAGCCGACGGCCCATTTTCTCCTGAGCAAATGCATTTCTTTAATCCTCATAAACTGTTAATTGACCCGTACGCGAAACGTTTGAGTGAGCGCTTAGTCTTCCATGAAGAACAAGTTACTCAACAAGAAGATGGCACCCTAGATAACCGTGATTCAGGTAATGTAGTACCAAAATCTATTGTTTCTCATATCACTCCTTTAGAGCATAAACGCCCTAAGAGCCCAGAAACCTATCAGAGATCTTTATACGAATTGCATATTAAAGGCTTCTCGCAACAATTGGACATTGATCCGGCTCTTCAAGGCACCTATTTGGGAGCCTGCAGCACCCCAGCTATAGAGCATCTGCAGCAACTTGGTATCACCACCATTCAGTTAATGCCTTGTTTTGCCTTTGCTGATGAGGTGCACCTGCAACAAAAGGGATTGTCTAATTACTGGGGTTACAATCCCATTAACTTCTTCACTCCGGATCATCGCTACGCCATAGATGACCCCGTGACCGAGTTTCAAACCATGATCGCTACATTCCACGCAGCAGGGTTTGAAGTGATTCTTGACGTGGTCTACAACCACACCGCTGAAAGTGAGCTGCAACATGGCACAACGTGTTACAGAGGCTTAGATAACGCTGTCTATTATCGTCACAAGGACGGTATGTATTTGAACTACACAGGGTGCGGCAACTGTGTAAACACTTATCACCCAGCTAGCGTCAGACTGATCTGCGACAGCATGCGACATTGGGTGGAAATACTTGGTGTAGATGGTTTTCGTTTTGATTTAGGCGTTGATTTAGGCCGAGAGCAACACGACTTCTCACCCACTGCCCCTCTACTTCAAGCAATCTTACAAGATCCTATACTGAGTCAAACAACTTTGGTTATGGAACCCTGGGATATTGGCCCAAATGGCTACCAAGTAGGCCACTTCCCAAGAGGATTTCTAGAATGTAATGACAAGTATCGCGATACCGTGAGGCGTTTTTGGCGCGGAGATACATACACTGTTCCGGAATTCGCAACACGCTTAATGGGGTCTCGAGATGTGTTCCACAAAGGTCACAAATGTGCTCTACACTCAGTGAACTACATTACCTATCACGATGGCTACACGATGAAAGACTTAGTGTCTTATCATCGCCGTCATAACTTGGCCAATCTTGAGGACAACCGCGATGGCCATACTGATAACATCAGTCAAAACTTTGGTTTAGAAGGCGAAACGGACGACTTACGCATCCAGCAAGCTCGTATCAATCAACAGAAGTGCTTTCTTGCCACCCTATTTTTTAGCCAAGGTACGCCACACCTATTAGGCGGTGATGAACTCTCTCATTCACAGCTCGGTAACAACAATGCTTATTGCCAAGACAACGAGACCACATGGCTAAAATGGCCAAAAGAGAACTGTGAATCTGATTTTAGTCGCGTCATTTCTGAATTGATCGCGCTACGACAGCGGTTTCCAATTTTAGCCGAGGCATTTCTACCCGACGACCCTCTTTACCAACATAAGCAAAGTGATGAAGTATCTTGGTTTAATGAGTTTGGCCATCCTATGTCAAGCAGTGACTGGGATGACCCTGAACGTGACTTTATTGCATTACAATTAATAGAGTCACAAAGCCAAACCAGACTTTGGCTCGCTTTTTATCGAGAGGATCTTGCCCTCACTGTGGTACCACCTAATAGCTCTCACATTAAAAGCGTGCTATTTTCGACCGATGAAACAATTCAACTTTTTAAAAGCACTGTTGAATTATCAAAGCGCACAGTCCTTTTAGCCGAAATGAGTCACTAGGTTATTCAATGAGCTCAATTATTAGGATTTTAAAGTGCACGATGGAGACAATTTAGTGGCCGATGTAACTCTACCAAATTTTAAAAACCTTAACGAAAAGAAGTCTAATGCCGGTGAATCCGTTGCACACAAAAAAGTTCTGATTATTGAAGATATTGGCGAAATGAGACTGATGCTGAAGTCACTAATGAGTAGCTTAGGGTACTCTAAAATTGATATAGAGCCATCAGGTCAAGCTGGACTTAAACGCATCCTTGAAGGGAGATACGATATTGTATTATCAGACTTCAACTTAGGTGGCAGTATTGATGGTCAGCAACTACTAGAAGTTACTCGTAAGACTTATGCCCTAGATCACTCAACCATTTTCATGATGATCACCGCGGATACAGCTTATGAAGCGGTCGTTAGTGTTTTAGAGTATCAACCTGATAGCTATTTAGTGAAACCGTTTCCACCTGAGGCATTTGTTCGACGTTTAGGTCGCGTAATACAACAGAAAAAAGCATTCCATAATTTGAACCAAGCTCGACTCAATAAGGATTGGGATCAAGTTATTGAGGAAGCAAAATATATTATGTCGCAACATGCTCCTTACGCTGGCCTATGCTTAAAGTCTATTGGGGAAGCTTTGTTTGCGAAGGGAGAATACAAGCAAGCTAAAACACATTACATGCTCATCACCCAAAAGCATAAAAACCTTGCTTGGGCATATTTTGGTATAGCTCAATGCGAGATGAAGTTAGGTGCGACGGCCGCTGCCGCAAAAAACTTAGAGACGACCATCAATTTAAGTCGGCACTTTTTGTCTGCCTATGATTTACTAGCAGACGCGTGCGAAGAAATGGATAAGCTTGAAGAAGCGCAGAGTGCTTTACGCTCAGTATTAGAGGTCTCACCTAGATCAGCGGAGCGAAGTAAACGGCTCGGTGATATCAGTGCAAAGCTGAAGGATTGGTCGGCAGCTGAGCAAGCCTACGCACGAGTTATTCGTCTAAGCCGTGATACGATTAATGAAAACGTTGATATGTATTACGATCACTTACAGGCTATCACCAACTTAATAGCATCTGGTCACGAAGGCAGCAAAACGTTGAACGACAAATTTAAGCGTTCCCTAACACGGTTGCGAATCATTGGCAAAGCCAGCCCTGTGGCAGTCACAAACTCTTTCCGAATAGAAGTTCAGCAATATGTCACTCGTAATCACCTTGGTGAAGCAATAAAAACTTGGCAAAACTGGCATCGCCTTATTACACAGGGGAAAGCCTCTCCTCTAAGTGAAGCCCAAGAATACACACTTAAAAAACGACTCGGCCTCGTTTAAACTCAATCAGAATGAACACCACATTGAATCACTCAGATCATCCGTATAACGACTTATTACCAGACACTGTTATGGATGCAGTGGAAGCGCAAGGCTTCTACTGCGACCATCGCCTATACCCTCTTAATAGCTATGAAAACCGCGTTTACCAAGTAGGCGTTGAAGACCATACGCCATTAATTGCAAAGTTTTATCGACCTGGTCGTTGGCAACAAGATCAAATCCAAGCTGAGCACGATGCATTGTTGCAGCTAAAAGAGGCTGGAGTTTCCGTGGCGGCGCCCATTGTCGTCAATGATCAGACACTCTTTCACCACAATGGCTTTGATTACTCCCTCACCAACAAATTGATCGGGGATGTGCCTGAAGCGGGGAACCTTGATCATCTCTACCAAATAGGTGAATTGATCGGGGCCATACACAAGGCATCAACAAGCTGGTCATTGCCAGAAAGACCTTATGCATCAAACCTGTCACGCATTGAGCGAGCAAGCCAGCAACTCCTAAAAGACTCTTGCTTCCCAACATCATTGCAAACAGAGTATGTGAAAACAATTGAGCAATTGCTGCTTGTATCAAAGCGAACCCTAGAAAAATCCAATCAAAACAATGTTCGCTTCATTCATGGGGATTGCCATCGTAGCAACCTGATTTTAAGCGAAGGCTTGATGACAGCCCTGGATTTTGATGACTGTCGTATGGGGTATGCAGTTCAAGATATCTGGATGCATCTTAGCGACGAAAATGAACGCCAAGCACAACTCAGTGAACTCATTGAAGGTTATGAGAGTTTTTGCGCATTTGATACACGGGAACTGGAACTGATCGATGTTCTCATTGCCGAAAGAACGATTGTATACACCGCTTGGATCGCTGAACGTTGGAGCGACCCAGCATTCCCAAAACTGTTTCCACACTTTACTGGAAAAGCTTACTGGGATCAGCATCTTGCAGACTTAATTAGGATCTTAGATAACTGGGGAAACTGGCGCTAATCATCTTGTTTAAAGCTTTTTACCGCAATCAAATTACGATCAAGGTCATGCATTAAAAACATCACAAACGTACCTTGATCTTTTGGTGGCTCCAGCAGCTCGACTTGTAACGACTGGAAATGCTCGGACAGGGTCTCTGGTGGCAGCATAGTTAACAAAACAATATGCGACGCCCCCTCTAAAGCATGATGTCGAAGTTCTTCCCCAATGTTTTGCAGCCATATTGTTTGCTCTTCGAAACGCACACCTTTGCAGCTGCCCTCTGTGATCGGCTCCATGTTAAATACAGTCTTGTAAAATGCCTGTGATCGAACCACATCCGCGACAGTTAACACCATGCCATCAAATCGTTTAATCATTGCCAATCCCTTTACTTTCGCTTAATCAGGATTTCCTCTATCACCTAACTTAAGATTGAGTCAGGACTAAATCGGGAAACGCCTCAAATAACGTAATCTGCCCCGATACAATGCGATCTTTCATCGCGCGAGGCAAGCGCTTTATTCTGTATTCCACCTTGAGCGCTAGCTCTTTACTCAAGCCTGTGTGTTGCCATACTAAGGTTAAAGGGTGTTTACCTCGTAAGTAGCGGGCACACTTCTTCCCACCACTAGCGTGCTCAGCGAAACGCCTCGCCACATCGGTGCTGACACCGGTATACAAGGTTTCACTTTGCGTTTCGATCATGTAAACCGCCCATGATGACATCGTGGTAAATACCCTCAAATGATTTATTTCACACGCCTAACTTGCAACAAAAAGCCAATATAATAGTAGGTTAAAAACACGCCCCATGAGACTATGTAAATCTATGCAAAGAGCATAGTTATTGTGTTTGTTTCCTTTAAAATTTCCAGTAATTTTAACGACTTATTTATGGATGATCTACGATGATTCCTTCGAGAGTCCTCTCCATCACTGTCTTTACAGCGGTTGCAATCATAATCACGGGGTGCAGCTCAACGGCGGATAATCAAGCAAGTTATTACCAGACCGCTGAGACGTCACTGCAGCAAGAAAACCAACGTGTATTCGGTGAATCAACGGCGCAACAATCCGATGCCATAGACTTAGCTGATTTAATCCCTGATGAGAATTTAAAAACGCTTATTAACAATGCCTTAGCAGGCAACCCTAGCCTTCAGCAAACGTTACTTTCTCTGAAGGCCAGTGAGTTAGGATTGGTTAACACTCATGCTGATCGCTTACCCAGTGCTAGCGCCAGTCTATCAACCAGCCGCTCTGAGGGCAGCAATACAGAGTTTTCCTTGAGCAGCAGTGTTAGCTGGCAGCTGGATATTTGGTCACAATTGGCGGATGCAGAACAGGCTGCAACTAAGAGTTATCAAAGCGATGTAGCGCTCTTTCGGGCCGCACAAGCCTCTTTGGTTGCCAGTGTCATGAAAAGCTGGTTAGAGCTAGTGTCTAGCTATCGAGCCATCGTCATTGAAGAAAAAAGATTGGCTCTACTGGAAACAAATGAAGCATTAATCATTCAACGTTTTCGTAACGGTTTAGGCACACTCGAAAGTCTAGACGAGGCACAAACGTCTACATCTAAATCACGCTCCGATTTAGCAGAATATAAGGAAACCCTTGCCAGCAATAAACGAGCATTGCAATTACTGCTCGGCGAACAACAAAGCTCTATTAAAAATTACCCCACGGAATACCCGGATGTTTGGCTTGATTTAAGCGCTCTACCCCAGCAAGACCTCGCGTTACGCCCTGATTTACAAGCCGCCTATCTCGCCATCGAAGCAGCCGATTACAGCGCCAGCGTTGCCTATAAAGAAATGTTGCCATCGCTCAACCTAAGCGCCTCACTAAGCGACAGTAGCACATCTTTACGGGATGCATTGTTCGTTTCTCCAGTTTGGTCATTATTAGGACAACTTAGCGCCCCTATATTTCAAGCAGGTACATTAAAAGCCAATCATGAGATAGCCAAATTAGAAGTCGCACAGTCTTACCAAAGTTACCGTGAGACACTACTTAACGCCGTCAATGAAGTCCAAGACGCCATAGGCCAAGAAAAGGTTCTCAATACTCAACAGCAACACATCCAAAAAGCGTTGACCAGTGCCCGCAGTAACCGTCAGCAATATGAACAAAAGTATCGCTCTGGGCTCGTCGAACTCAGTGATTTGATCTCAGCTCAGCAAGCCGTCTTCGACCTCGAAGCAGAACTGGATACCTTACAGTATCAACAACTCAGCAATCGTGTTGATTTGGGCCTCGCCCTAGGATTAGGAAGCAGCAACACATGAAACGATTTTTACCTTGGATAACCTTTGGCCTAGCACTACTGTGCCTCTTGGCTGCCTATCTTTATGTCAGTTCCGCCATGAGCGCCAAAAATGAAACGTTTAGTCGTCAGCGCCCTACCGCTCAAGAAACAGCGCTCGACGTCACCGTGGTTACAGTTCAAGCTTCTGACCATGCAGCAGAGATTCGCGCTGTGGGTGTTGCAGAGCCCAAGCAGAACCTCACCTTATCCTCACAGGTAAGTGGCGAAGTCGTTTCACTAAATCGTGAATTTGAAGAAGGCAATCGAGTTCGTAAGGGACAAGTACTTGTTTCACTTGCAAACACAAACCTTGTATCAGAGCTGGCCAGTGCAGAAAATACTTTGGCCGCTGCACAGCTGACTCTGAAAGAGGAGCAACGTCAAGCAGAGCAGTCCAATACCGAATGGCAAGCCGCGGGGCTCACTGGAGAGCCAGCCTCAGATTTGGTGTTGCGTGAGCCTCAGTTGGCTGCCGCTGAAGCAGAAGTCGCTGCGGCAAAAGCCGCTTTGGCTGAAGCCAAAGACAATGTCCAGAAACTGACGATTCGTGCTCCTTTCGATGCAATCGTGGTCAGTAAAGATATTTCATTAGGATCTTACCTTAGCAGCAACACCCAAGTGGCAACCCTCTATAGTACGGACAAAGTAAAGATTGAGCTTGAGCTCAGTAGCAGCGACTGGCAGAAGCTGCCATCATCAGACAGCATGATAAAGAACCAATGGCCAGCAAACATTACTGGCGTTAACGAGCCTCAGAAAAAGTGGCAAGGCTATGTGGATCAAGCCGGTATGCATATCGACAGTGAATCAGGGCTACGCAGCCTATTCGTTGCGGTAGACCAACCATTGCAGCAATCTCCCCCTCTTCTTCCAGGGAGCTACGTAACCGTTACCTTAGCTGGTGACTTACTGGCAGACTTATGGCAATTACCAAACTCAGCACTCAGCCAGAAAAGCCAAATCTGGTATCTAACAGATGAGCAAAGGCTGGCTAATTTTGATGCAACACCGGTTTTTGTTGATCGCGAGTATGTGTACATCAAGGCCCCAGAAAACCTTCGACAAGCACCGCAGCGAGTTTTGACACACCCTTACAATAGCTATTTGACCGGTACACTCGCTAACCCACAAGAGACTGTTAGCCAATGAACCCAGAGCAAGCACGCGGCATCATTCCTTGGTTCGCTAACAACCCGGTTGCAGCAAACCTTTTACTCGTTCTGATCATCGCACTAGGTGTCATTAATATGAATGACATTAATCGCGAGGCCTTTCCGAGCCAAGAGCCGGACGAAGTCACCGTCTCCATTAGTTACGACAGCGGTTCTGCTCAAGCCACCGAAGAAGGGGTCGCCATTCCTATGGAACAGGCCCTTGAAGATGTTTTAGGGATTGATACGCTCACTATCTCTTCGACTTCAAGTAAGGCTTCCGCTGAAATTGAAATGCAAGCAGGTTATGACATTGATGAGTTGCTACAAGATGTCAAAGACAGCCTCGATCAAGTAACGTCTTTTCCGGATGAAGCGGATCCTCCAGTGGTGGCAAAAGAGACTCGCCAAGAGCACGCCATCATGATTCAGCTGTTTGGCGATACCGACCGCCGCTCACTGCAAGCGCTTAGCAAAGACTTAGAGTCTGATCTACTTGATAAGAGCAATATCAATTCGGTTTCCATTTCAGGCTGGCTGGATCCAACGATCATGATCGAAGTGGATAAGGATAAGCTAGAAGCCTACGGGTTAACTCTAGATGACATCACCAGCGCCATTAATAGTGAGTCGAGTCCGTCTCAAGTCGCTACATTAAGAAACGAAGATATTTACCTGCATGTCAGAGCGTCTGAGCAAGCCTATGTGAAACAGGATTTTGCCCAAATACCGATACGCACTACCAGTACTGGTGCTGTCTTAACGCTTGGCGACCTAGCAAATATCATTGACGGTTTTGACGATGATGACTTTACCTTATCTCGCTTCAATGGTCGCAGCAGTTTGGCGGTACAGGTCATTACAACGGGCCAAGATGACATCAGTAAATCGGCCGAAGCCGCCAAAGAGGTTGTAAGGGAATGGCAAGAAAGCGGCCGTCTACCACAAGGGGTTGAAATCGAAACCTGGTATGACCGTAGCGAGTCCATCAACGATCGACTGTCGCTAATGGTGAAAAATGCCATCACGGGGATTGTGCTCGTGTTTATCATGTTAGCGATTTTTCTAAACCTGACGGTGGCCTTTTGGGTCGCTCTGGGGTTGCCGTTTATTTTCTTTGGTACCATGTTTGTGATGGGGCTCGACAGCGTCGGGTTAACTCTAAACATGTTCACCACCTTTGGCTTTATCATGGCATTAGGCATTGTCGTCGATGATGCCGTTGTGATCGGTGAAAGTGTTTACAGTGTTCGCTCAAAAGAAGGCGATACTCTTGCGAATACCATAAAAGGTACATTGCGAGTGGCCATCCCTACCCTGTTTGGTGTATTCACGACTGTGGCAGCCTTTTGGGCCTTATCCAATATTGATGGTCGATTAGGCCATCAATATGCCCAATTTGCTGCGGTTGTAACCATTTGCCTAGTGTTATCGGTGATTGAATCCAAGCTGATCCTGCCAGCACATTTAGCTCACCTAAACACCCAGCGAAAAGCTCGAAAAAATTGGTTAGCACGAGGCTGGGGCGCTATTCAGCACTGTGCTGATTTTGCTTTGCAGTGGTTCAATAACCGTATCTACGCAGGCACCATTAGATACGCCATTCAGCATCGTTATGCCGTGATTGTTGCCTTTATCGTGCTGTTTTTATTAGTGGTCTCGATGCCACTAACGGGAGCGATCCGTATCAGTTTCTTCCCTAATATTCCAGGCGATACCATTCGTGCGAGCTTGAGTATGCACAGCGATGTGAGTTATGGACAAACCCACAAAGCATTGACACTGCTTGAAGAGACTGCTCGGGCAACCGATAAAAAGCTGTTAAATGGTAGCGATGCTCAAGGTATAGAACATCTTCAAGTGACCGCAAGCGGTGATCAATCAGGCAGTCTACGTATTGAATTAGCGTCCTCAGCACCATACAGCGCCAATGATTTTGCTCAAACTTGGCAACGTCTTGCAGGAACGCCAGAAGGCGTTAGCAGTCTTCGCATTCGAAGTGCAAGAGAGTCTATTGACGCTCTAAGAGTTGAGCTACGAGGCTCTGATAACACTGTTCTTGATGGTGCTATGGATACTTTTATCGGCAAGTTAGGGGCCGTCTCGGCTGTTCGAGGCATTGAGTTGAGTAACTCTTCGACAGAGTCTCGACTCGTCTTGAAACTGAATGATCAAGGCCGCGCTCTAGGACTTTCAACCAATGAACTTGCTTCACAAATCAAAGGCAACTTTGACGGAGAAGTGGTACAAAAGTATCAACGCGACAGTGCGGAAATTGAGGTCAGAATTGGCTATCCGGACAGTCAACAAGAAAGCCCTGCTAACATTCTGAATACGCTGATTACATTAACCGATGGCACCAGGGTTCCGCTATCATCAGTGGCCTTACTCACTCAAGAAGATGCTCAAACACGCATCACTCGAATTGATGGCAAACGCTCGGTCTACTTATCAGCGGAAGTGGATAAAGATCAGATGTCTTCCACTGAAGTCGTTGAGTATCTGAAGAGCGCTATTGAACCCGAAATGAATAAACGCTTCCCTTCAGTGGATTTATATTACTCTGGTGAAGCAGAAGAGCGAGAAGAAACCGAATCGTCGATGATCAAGATGTTTGCCATCGCCATGCTGGTGATATATGGCTTATTAGCGATTCCATTAAAGTCGTACAGCCAACCAGTCATCATCATGATGGCCATCCCATTTGGTATTGTCGGAGCACTCTTAGGCCACTGGTTTAACGGTATCGCCTTAGGTATTTTCTCCCTGAACGGCATCATCGCTTTATCCGGAGTTGTAGTGAATGACAGTCTCTTGCTGACCTCCCGCTTTAACGAGTTAAGACAGGAAACCAAGCATTTACACAAAGCCATCAGTGAGGCATGTCAAAGCCGCTTAAGAGCCGTCTTATTGACGTCTATTACCACGTTTGCTGGGCTTATCCCTATTCTTTGGGAAACCTCTAGACAAGCTCAGGTCATGATTCCAGCTGCGGTCTCATTAGCTTACGGTATTCTGTTTGCCACGCTGATCACCCTAATATTGATTCCCGTTCTGCTAATGGCACAAGAAGACATTAAGTACCTTATTAAACGCGTGAAGGCGTATGTAAACGACGACAATACTGAGCTGGTTAGCAAAACGTTCGATTAGTTTTTGAGTATTTTAACTGACCTCAACGAAACAGCGCCGCCTCGAAAGGGACCGGCGCTTTTTTAGGCCTCTAACAAGCCTAATTTGATGTTTTTTGCACTCTTCGACTAAAGTCTCAATTCTTCTTTATAAGCGCACTGCTACATTCAATGTGCAAATAAAAATAACAAAGGAGATCGACAATGTCTGATCACACGGAAAACCAAGAAAACTATTGGAAGGCGAATGTTAGATTGATTTTCGGCTGCTTAATCGTATGGGCCTTAGTGTCTTACGGTTTCGGCATTTTACTTCGTCCAATGCTTGCAGGAATCGAAGTCGGGGGGACTGATTTAGGCTTCTGGTTTGCACAACAAGGCTCAATCATCAGCTTTATTGGCCTGGTGTTTTTCTACGCATGGCGTATGAATGCACTGGATAAAGAATTTGGACTTGAGGAGTAATCACCATGAGTCAATTCACGATTAACTTGTTGTTTGTAGGGGCATCCTTTGCCCTCTACTTTGGTATCGCGATTTGGGCCCGTGCGGGTTCGACAAAAGAGTTCTATGTTGCAGGTGGTGGCGTACACCCTGTAATGAACGGTATGGCAACGGCCGCCGATTGGATGTCCGCGGCTTCTTTCATTTCGATGGCGGGTCTAATCGCTGCTGGCGGTTACGCTAACTCAACCTTCCTTATGGGCTGGACTGGTGGTTACGTACTTCTAGCGATGTTGCTTGCCCCTTACCTACGTAAGTTCGGTAAATTTACCGTGCCAGACTTCATTGGTGATCGTTTCTACTCACGCACAGCTCGATTGGTAGCGGTAGCGTGTTTGATCATTGCCTCGGTAACCTACGTAATCGGTCAGATGACCGGTGCTGGTGTGGCCTTCTCTCGCTTCCTTGAAGTAGACAAAGACACTGGTCTAATCATCGCGGCGGTTGTGGTATTCTTCTACGCTGTATTGGGCGGTATGAAAGGTATCACATACACTCAGGTGGCTCAGTACTGTGTACTAATCGTGGCATACACGATTCCTGCTGTATTTATCTCTCTTCAACTCACTGATACTTTCATTCCAGCGATTGGTTTGTTCTCGGAACACACTCAATCTGGTATGCCTTTGCTACAAAAACTGGATGAAGTCGTACGTGAACTTGGTTTCCGTGATTACACCGCTGACGTAGACAACAAACTAAACATGGTTCTGTTTACATTGTCTCTGATGATCGGTACTGCAGGTCTACCACACGTAATCATCCGTTTCTTCACTGTACCTAAAGTAGCTGACGCACGTTGGTCTGCTGGTTGGGCACTAGTGTTCATCGCCTTGCTTTACCTAACGGCTCCAGCAGTAGCGTCTATGGCTCGCTTGAACCTAATGACCACTATCTACCCTGAAGGTCCAACAGAAAACTCTATCGCATACGATGAACGTCCTGATTGGATTCAAACTTGGGAACAAACAGGTCTAATCAAATACGAAGACAAAAACGGTGACGGACGTATCCAGTTCTACAACGACACGCCTGCGTTTGCTGAAGAAGCAACAGCACGTGGTTGGGCGGGTAACGAGCTGACTGTTAACCGTGACATCCTAGTCTTGGCAAACCCAGAGATCGCTAACCTACCTGGTTGGGTAATCGGTCTGATCGCAGCAGGTGGTCTAGCCGCAGCACTTTCCACTGCAGCCGGTCTACTATTGGCGATTTCATCTGCGGTAAGTCATGACTTGATCAAAGGTTCGATTAACCCAGACATTACTGAGAAAGGTGAGCTGTTAGCGGCTCGTGTATCCATGTTCTTCGCGATCATTATCGCCACTTATTTGGGTATGAACCCACCTGGCTTCGCGGCTCAGGTAGTTGCATTAGCCTTCGGTATCGCTGCAGCATCTATCTTCCCAGCGCTAATGATGGGTATATTCTCTAAACGTGTGAACAGTAAAGGTGCTGTACTAGGTATGCTAGCAGGTCTAGGTTGTACTCTAGTTTACATCTTCACTTACCTAGGTTGGTTCTTTATCCCTGGTACAAACACACTAGCGAACACACCTGACAACTGGTTGTTCGGTATATCACCTCTATCATTTGGAGCGATCGGTGCAGTGATTAACTTCGCAGTAGCCTTCATCGTGTCAAACATGACAGAAGAAGTACCACAAGATGTACAAGACCTTGTTGAAAGCGTACGTTACCCTAAAGGTGCGGGCGGCGCAGTCGACCATTAATCGTTAGTTTAACTAACAAGGCTAGCTCCACTGGAGCTAGCCACTTAATTTGCACCACTGATTTCAAACAACAGAATAATAAAAAGGTGACTTTATGCTTTGGGAATTAATCGCGACAATCTGTGCAGGCCTTGCAGGTGCGGGTATCGCCCTATTCATCCGCAAGCTGTCGTTAAAGAAAGCACCTAAATGGCTGGTCCCTACTCTTGCAGGCATCGGCATGCTAAGTTTTCAAATTCAAAGCGAATACACTTGGTACGAGCACCAAGCAAGCCTATTACCAGAAGGCGTAGTGGTGGTAAAAACCGTTGAAGAAGAAGCCCCATGGCGTCCATGGAGCATGGTTTACCCACAAACCACTCGCTTTATTGCGGCAGACATCAACAATGCCGCACAAAATGAACTAAACCACGATGTGTATTTGGTAGATCTCTATTTCTTTGAACGTCGCCTCTCGGCTAAGCGCGTTACTCAAGTTATCCATTGTGGCGCAGGCGCACGTACAAATTTCACCAATAAATTAGAAGTGCCAACTGGAAACCAGGTAAATAATAGTGAATGGGTATCTCTTTCAAATAACGACCCATTACTGGCCGCTGTTTGTGATGGACGTGCTTCTTGAAAAGCGCTCAGCAATAAGCACTAATCACTCATTTGCACCTTTAACACTTTTTCCCGACAATACAGGGCTCTTACATTGGAGTCCTGTATGCATTTCGACGCAACCCATCGCGATCATCTTTACAACATCATTTTCAACCGCCGCGATGTGCGCCGAGACTTCCTACCCACTCCGATTGATGATGAAGTCATTCAGCGACTTTTAACAGCCGCTCACCATGCCCCAAGCGTTGGTTTTATGCAGCCTTGGGATTTCATCATCATTAAAAATCCTGAAACTCGTGCAACAATTAAAGACGGTTTTCTTGCCGCTAACGAAGCCTCTGCCAAGTTATTTGACGGCGAGCGTCAGGCGCTTTATCGCTCACTTAAACTAGAAGGCATTGAAGAAGCTCCATTAGGTATTTGCATCACTTGTGACCGATCACGCACGGGAAACGTTGTCTTAGGTCGCACCATCAAACCGGAGATGGATCTATTCAGCGCGGTTTGCGCGGTACAAAACCTGTGGCTAGCAGCAAGGGCTGAAAACCTTGGTATGGGATGGGTAAGCATTTTAGAAGACCAAGTGCTATATGACACGCTGGGGATACCTGAAAGCTTAGACATCATTGGCTACTTCTGCATCGGCTATGTAGAAGCGTTTCAAACAACGCCTGACCTTGAGCGTTATGGATGGCAAGACCGACGCCCCCTAAATGAAGCTATTCACTATGAGAAGTGGAACACCGATAGTTGAGTTTTTCTAATCTATTAGGAGAGTTTTTATCGTTTGAGACAATGCAAGCGTTCTTCTATCATACTTTAGTGTAATAACTCACTTTTAGGAGAACGATATGAAAACTAAATCTCTTGTAGAAATGCTTGAAACTGTAGACACTACATACTTAACTGAACACGAGAAAGCAGCTGTGATTGCCCGTGCTGAAGCATCTGAATACACCATTGCACTGATTTCCTCAGCATTTGCTTGGGTTAAAAAAACATTGGTAAGCAAACGTATTTCTTTCAACTCAGCTAAGCACTCTCACGCTTAATCACGCTGTTTTAGGTTATAGGGCGCAAAAATTAATATAAAAATGCGCTTTCCTAAGCCTCCTCCATACCCTTTCTTTTCTCTTCTTATATTCAAAAAGACAGTAACAAAAAAAGGCCACCTTGCGGCAGCCCTTTCTCAATCAATCGCTCGATTAGTGGTGATGACCACCTTCGCCATGAACATGTCCATGCTCAACTTCTTCTTCAGTTGCCGCACGAACTTCAACGATTTCAACATCAAAGCTTAGAGGCTTTCCTGCTAAAGGGTGGTTACCATCTAAAACTACGCCGTCTTCTTCAACGCCTACAACAACGACTGGTTGTTGACCGTTTGGTGTTTGCGCCATGAATTGCATACCTACTTCAATGCTATCAACGCCTTGGAAGTTTTCACGTGGCACTTTTTGAATCAATTCTTGATGAATTGGTCCGTAACCTTCTTCTGGTGTTACTTCTACTTTCAATGCATCGCCCGCAGCTTTACCTTGAATCGCGTTATCTAAACCTTCGATGATGTTTTGAGCACCACTTAGGAAAACTAAAGGCTCTTGACCTGCTGAAGAGTCAAGAACTTGGCCACCTTCGTCGGTTAGTGTGTAGTGCATGCTCACCACTGTGTTCGGTGCGATTTGCATTGTAATCTCCTAATTATATATTGGCTGGGAACGAGTGCCGAAGAACTGCAATAACTTATTGCCAAACACTGCCACATCACGAACCCTAATGTGAATTCAACAATAATGGTAACGAAGCAATCTTTGCTTTACTACCGTATCAGGCATTTTCTTCAAAAATACAGCGGATTTTATTAGATTTTAGGCAAGAACTGACGAATATCTAATGTATGGCTTTTTCCTAACCAGCACGCCCCCTGCGTGTGATCCCAAAGTTCATCTCCGCTCAATGGATGTAGGAGAACATCTAAGCCGCCACGATTTTGAATCAGCCAAGGCATGATGTCTCCCAAAATAGCGGATGAAAATGAAATTTGCACACTCCACATAGGATGAGGACCAACTTTCTTTTCGTGGAAACGCCCCACACGTACGTCAAACAGCTTAGCGGCTTCATGGGCAACCTGCTGCGCTTCTGATAAGCCATCATGATCTGAATAGTACAAATGTGCGTGGTAGGCTTTAAACTCTTGCGATGGCATAAGCGATCTCATATTGAATGGTTTCGATCAATCATAGCATCTCTAACCACTGTAATAGAGTGATCGACCTTTAACTGTCTGTTTCATATAGTGAAACAAAGCACTCAAGACTATGGTCTAAAGGCATTCAGCATAAGCTGTGCTACATTAAGCACATCTCGTAGCTAGTAATGGAACATGTCACGCGATGACAGCATTTTGGGTAATTCTTGCAATACTCTACATCTTAGGACTTTTCTGGATTGCTAATTGGGGCGATAAGGACAGTCCAATTGCTAAACGACTCACCCGACACCCTCTTGTCTATAGCTTATCCCTAGCTATTTATTGTACCGCTTGGACTTTTTACGGAGCCATTGGTGAAGCCACTCGGTCAGGCTGGAGCTATTTGCCCATTCTGCTAGGACCTGTTCTGTTGTATCTGTTTGGATTTGGCATTCTACGAAAGATGATCTTTGTAAGCCGCAGGCAAAACATCACCTCGGTCGCAGACTTTATCTCTTCGCGCTATGGCAAAAGACCACTCACTGCCCCAGTTGTCATCCTGATCTGCATGCTCGCAGTAATCCCTTATATTGCACTTCAACTTAAAGCCATAGGCTCAAATTTTGCATTATTTGTAAACCAAGATGAAAGCTCCGCCAGCCTAGTGGTCTTTGTTGCAACCGTATTGATCGGGGTCTTTGCGATGTTGTTTGGTACACGCAAGGTCGAAGTAACAGAGTACCGCTCAGGTATGATGCTAGCGATTGGCAGTGAGTCGCTGTTTAAATTAGTGGCCATTATAGCGGTAGGCTTGGTCGCTATTTTTGCGATTCCCCATGATTCTATTGAAAGCTTTATCAAAAGCGCCGACTTGAGCGAATGGCGCAGCGACACCTTTCTCTCATTTCCATTTATTATGCAAACACTGATGGCCGCCGCTGCGGTCATTTGTTTACCTCGCCAATTTCATGTCACGGTGGTCGATCATCAGAATGACAAGCAGTCACGCACAGCACGATGGGTATTCCCTTTATACTTGCTCATTTTTGCTGCGCTTATTCCCCCTATTGCCATTGTCGGACAGAGCCTCTTTAGCAGTGACGTAAACGGTGATACCTATGTCATTCAATTGGCTCTAGAATCACAAAATCTTCCGTTACAAATCCTTATGTTTCTTGGCGGTATGTCTGCCACAACAGCCATGGTCATTGTCGCGACCTTTGCGCTCAGTATCATGATCAGTAACGATGTGATTCTGCCGCTGATGTTGGCCCGGAGCAAAAACCAAAATAGAGCCTTGCCTATTTATAATCGTCGGATTTTGCTGGTACGACGAATCGCCATGCTAGGCATTTTGTCTTTGTCCTTTGTTTATTACCAAGAAATGGCAAACAGTGAATCACTTGCTAGCACTGGCTTGCTTGCCTTCTCATTGGTATTCCAGCTTGTTCCGGCTGTCATTGGTGGTTTGTATTGGAAACGTGGTCATGCCTACGGTGTCTACGCGGGGCTGACGCTTGGCTTTATCTGCTGGTTCTTATGGATGTTGCTACCCTTTACTGCTGGCGGCGAAATGTCGTTAGGCACCTATTCGTCCCGCAGTGAGCTAATTAGCTATGGAGCCCTAATTAGCCTGATTGCTAATATTATTGGTTATGTTTTTGGCTCTTTGTTGGCAAGCGAACGTTTAGTCGACCGTATCCAAGCCACAGCCTTTGTCACCCCCACTTCGGAAGTTGAAAGCCGCTTTTTTAAGCCAAAAAGTAAAGCTATTAATGGCGACTTATTCGTACTCTTGGAAACTTTTTTAGGAGAACAAAAATGCGCTGAAGTGATTCATCATTTCGAACAAAATTACAACGAGAACTTACCCTCAAACCAGCGCCCATCTCGACTATTTATTGAATATTGTGAACGCGTACTTGGCGGGGTTCTAGGTGGTTCTTCTGCTCGTACTATCATCAACTCATTATTGGTTGATAAGCAAATCAAAGTAGAAGAGATGGTGACCTACTTAGATGAAGCTACTCAAGCTATTCAGTTCAACCAAAACCTATTGTTCATCTCGCTAGATAATCTAGACCATGGCATCAGTGTCGTCGACAAAGAACTACGAATGGTGGCTTGGAACAAAACTTATATGTCCCTCTACCCGTATCCAGAAGGCATGTTAAAAATAGGTCTACCAGTCGAAGAATTAATCCGTTTCAATGCCGTCAATGGCGAATGTGGTGTTGGTGATGTTGAAGAGCTAGTAAATAAGCGACTAGAACATCTACGTAAAGGCACAGGACATCGCTTCCTTCGCAGAAGAGCCAATGGCCGTGTTATTGAAATGGTGGGCAACCCGCTCCCCAATGGCGGCTTTGTTACCAGTTTTACCGATGTCACTGAGCACATTGAAAGTCAGCAAGCCCTGAAAGATGCCAACATTGATCTGGAAAAACGTGTGGTTGCTAGAACACAAGAAGTACAGGGCATTAACCAAGAATTGAGACAAGAAATTGACCGACGCGCTCAGGCAGAACAAGAGTTAATGAGCGCTAAGGCCGAAGCTGAGCATGCGAATGCCTCCAAAACAGAATTTCTTGCGCTGGCAAGCCACGATATTTTGCAGCCGTTGAACGCTGCAAAACTTTACCTTGGCGCACTTCAAGACAGCGCAATTCCTGATGATTCCATAACCACCTTGAGCAAGTTAAGTGACTCGCTTGAGTCCACCGAAACCTTGATCTCAACGTTATTAGAAATTGCAAGACTGGATCAAGGTGCTATCAAACCGACTCTTGTTGACACCGACATCCAGCCGATTATTGACCCAATTATCACCGAATTTGCCGTGATAGCAGAAAGTAAAAACCTGCGCCTGTCGACTCACATACGACCTTGCCGGGTTCACAGTGACCCAATTTACCTAAGACGTATCATTCAGAACTTTGTCTCGAATGCAGTCAAATATACTGAGACGGGGCGGGTCTTAATTTCTGTTAGACCAAGACATCAACATGTCTCTATTCAAGTATGGGATACAGGAGTCGGCATCCCCAAAAGCGAACAGAAAAAAGTATTTGATGATTTTTATCGCTGGGAAAACAACCGTGAGCCAGGAATGGGCTTAGGTTTGGGATTAGTAAGACGTATGCAGAAATTGCTTGGTGTTACCACCCAAGTACGCTCAGTTCCCCATAGGGGCAGCTGCTTTACGATATTGGTACCCAATGCGAAGCAACCAGCACTACCTCAGCAAGCCCCTGAAGTAGCCCCCATTACTAAGATCAACAAAGCACTGGCAATGTGCCATATATGGTGCGTCGACGATGATCCTAATAATCTGGAAGCCATGAGCACCTTATTGGATAAATGGCATTGTACTTACCGTACTTTTAATCGTTATGAAGATGCTCTCAATGCTGCAGAGGAAACACTCCCTGAATTATTGCTCATGGACTACCAACTTAATGACCAGCATGATGGAATAGATTTAATCACACGCCTAAGGGCGCGCTTCAATCAGAATATCCCTGCCGTATTGATTACAGCGGTGCGCACAGATGAATTGGCTGAACAATGCAAACAGCAGCACATATCCTATATGCCAAAACCAGCAAAGCCCGCAAAATTACGGGCTTTGGTTCAACACATCATCACACAACGGGATGTTATAAAGGATGAGTAGAAACAGGTGGAGTTAATCCACAACCACGAAGGATGATCTCGCTTAAGGTATCACCAACGCGAACTAAATCTGCTTCGTCGAGCTGTTCTTTTCCTGTTAAAGCAAGAATCTGCGCTTCAAAATCCGCGTAATGCTGGGTCGTCGACCAGATCATAAAGATAAGGGCAACTGGATCGACCTTGCGCATCTTGCCAGTCTCAATCCATTGCTCAATCACACCAACACGAGAGCGCAACCATGGACGTAAGTCCTCTTTTAAGTAATCACCAATGTAGTGAGCACCTTGAATCACTTCTTGAGCAAAGATGCGTGACGATCGACCACTTTCAAAACTTTGACGTAATTTGATTCGAATAAAGCGATCAAGCACAATGGCTGGGTCATCCATGGCCGTGGCCTTATCAAATAGATCATTCCAACTGTCAGCAATGTTGTTCAAAACTTGCTTGTAAAGATTCGCTTTGGAATGAAAATAGTAAACGATATTTGGCTTTGGCAAACCCGCTCGTTCAGCTATATGCTGGAGGCTCGCACCACCAAAGCCTTTCAATCCAAATTCAATTTCAGCCGCTTCTAAAATACGCGAGAAGACTTCTTCTCGGTTGGCTTGACGCTTACTCATGAGTCGTTTTATTCCTTCGATTTATCCACGTAAATGATCTAATTGATCTGATACTAATGTGTTGGGAGCTAACTCGTATGCTCGACCAAAACCTTTGACGAAACGCCCTTTTACTGGACTCAGCTGAAACATCAGAAAATCCCCCAGCGACAGCAACTGAGACGCAACTTCACCGTGTCGTTTGACTAACAAGTCTCCCACAGACGACCATGAAGCCGATTCTCTCTGAATCATGCTAACTGAGACTTCGTATTGTAACCGTTTCCGAGCATAGACAGTATCGCTGCTCGCTTCGTCTTCTATGATCAATACTGAGGCATTTAGAGCCTGCTCTAACGCTTCAGTATGCTGCGCTAAACGACTGACTAATATGTAAAACTCGTCGTCTAGCACGACATAAGGAGCATATGACGCAATAGGAACACCCTGTGCATCCACAACAGCGAGCATTAAGCTGCCCTGCTGATCAAGGAAGGCTTGAATTTCAGTCGCCAGCTCACTGGCTAAACGTTGGTTTTTCACGGTGCCTCCTTGTCGTCCTTAAAACTTAGCCGAGTAGTGCCTTCAATTGTTCAGCACTTGTTAGCTTACCTTCATCATCTATGTTTGGAAAAACAGCTAAGGTAATGTTGTCCTGCTCAAGACTTGGAAGCCACATGCTTTGGAAAGTCTCCAGAGAGACCTCAACAGGCTCACAGTCATCCCATTCATCTATCGCCCACTGAGCAGCGAAGTCTGCATCAGGCCATACCATAACGCAGTCGCCATCATCGGTTTCAACCATCACGAAACCTTCTTCGTTGCTTAGACTCCAAATTGTTTTATGTTCTTTGACTGTTTTTACAAAGTACTCTAATCGAACATCATCAGGGGATGCGAGTAACTGGATGCGTTGATCTAAGCTTAGCTCTTCACTCATTCTGGATCTCTCTTTAAAACGTTAAAATAGCGCCACTTCGGCATCGGTTAGCTCTCGGTACTGACCTTCTTCTAAGTCACCCAAAGCCACCTCAGCGATAGATTCTCGATGTAGACGAACAACTTTATTACCTAATGCTGCCAACATGCGTTTAACTTGGTGATATTTTCCTTCAGAAATACTTAACAATATTTCGTGAGAAGTCACTCGTACAACTTTAGCAGGCTTAGTTGGGTGCTCTTCGCTCTTAAGTTGGACGCCCAGCTCAAGTTGCTTAATCGCTTCATCAGTGATGTCGTCAGCACACCAGACTCGATATTGCTTAAAACAGTCACTCTTAGGCGATGTAATACGATGCAACCATTGCCCATCTGTCGTTAAAAGCAGCAATCCTGTTGTGTCCATGTCCAGACGCCCAACAACACGCAAATCTTTCTGCTCGTGCGTTGCAATCAAATCCAACACGACTGGGTGTTGGCCGTCTTCCGTAGCACATACATAGCCAGCAGGTTTATTCAGTACGAAATACTTATCTCGAGGCCAAGCTAATAAATCATCGCGATGCTTAACTAGATCTTGGTGCGTGACTGTATGATTGGCTTTTTTAGTGACCGTATCATTGACGCTGATCTGTCCTTTGGTGATTAGGATTTTGGCATCTTTTCGTGACAAACCTAATGTATGGGAAACAAAGAAATCGAGTCTAACGGAAGTATCGGAAAAGGGTTTTGACATAGAGGCTGGAAGTGTCTCGTCGCATGAAATTGAGGATTAAATACAGCGAGCCCTGTTTAACTGTGTTGTATGAGCACAAAACAAAACGGGTCAAGCATGATGTCTATATCATACCTGACCCGCTAGCTTTAAGAAACGCAGTTAGCATCTAATTAAAATGAGACGCTGTATCGACCTGGCTTATGATTCATGACCAGCATAAAGTTAAGCACCACAGCGCCCAAGATTGAAATCGCAATCAATGAGAAGTCCACGATAAACACTGACATGAACACCACCATACAATCCACTGTCATCATAAACTTACCAATTGGCACGCCACGAGTTTGGAATAAGTAACGCGCCAGAATATTCAGGCCCCCCAAGCTTGCGTTATGGCGAAACAGCATCACGAAGCCCACACCAATTAAAAACCCGCCAGCAATGGTGGCATAGAATGGGTTAATGTTCTCAAGCTGTAAGAACATCGGCGTAATATCTGAAAATACAGACACTAGAAAAACAGAAGCGAAAGTCTTGAGAGTAAACTCTAGGCCAATACGACGAATCGATAACCAATAAAATGGCAAATTAATCACAAAGAAAATTTGCCCGAAGCTAAAAGACGTTATGTAATTAAGCAAGAAGGCAATCCCTGCGGTACCGCCAGTCAACAAGCCAACTTGCGTATAAAAGTTAATGCCCAAGGCGATCATCATGGTACCCGCGATGATGGCTTGGGCATCTTCTAGAAGAGAATGCCGTTTGATATCAGACACCGCTACAGACATAAAAACTAACCCTTGTTGAATCCTAAAGAGCCTGTATTTTAGTCTCTGTCTAAGCGGTACTCTATGGCTGAGCAAACCCTAAAAATGCACAGCAAGTCTTAAGTGTATACTTTTTTGTACACCACAAGACATCGTGCCAACCTATCGCCTCAAGAGATTAATCACGAGCACTAACAACAATACACTTAAAGCGACCATTAAAATGTTAGTAACCATAGCTACTTTGCCACGACGAGCTGTCGTCATTACGTTGTTTTAACCAACGAAGACGATTAGTGCGTTTCGCGACGGCCAGTTTGCTGCCGTAAGTTTGCGTGAAAAGCTCCCACTCAAATCGTAAGTGGGAAGCCGTCAGCTCAATGAGCTCACGATGCTCTGTCGGTAGCTCAGGCTTAACAATAATACTCTGCAGAAATTGCACACCACGCTCAAAGTAATCATTAGCCTGAAGCCACTCCTTCATAGAAACAGACACTTCTGCGAGATTCATATAGCTCACAATCACCGCCGAAACGGCTGTTTCTGCATCGACCTCAAAGTCATCTTTAAAAGTTGCTTCCGCACATGCTAAGGCTTTACGCCCCAACTCTTGAGCATCTACATAGGCCTCGCGAGTATGTGCTTCATTTGCTTGCCGAGTTAAATGCTGCCAGTAAATCATAGGACCTCCTCTTCTAATGATAAGAATGATTATCATCTAGAAAACAGAAAAAGTCCAATTAAATAAGAAAGGTTCTCATTTTACCATTCAATGCCAGCTTGCGCCTTCACTCCCCCTTCGAAGGCATGACGCTCATTAGCGATTTTACTGTGCGTATCAACACTATCTAATAAGGCTCTCGGTGCCGTTCTGCCGGTCATCACCACATTTTGGTGAACAGGCCTATTCGCTAACGCTTCGACCAGATCATCCGCATCAAGATAACCGTACTTATACATATAAGTAATTTCATCCAGCAGGACAAAGTTCACACGCTCATCCGCAAGCGCTTGTTTTGCCACTTCCCAAGCTTGATTGGCGGCTTTTTGCTCTAACTCAGGGTCGCGCGTTTCCCAAGTAAAACCATGCCCCATCACATGAAAAGACACTTGGGGATGTTGACCAAAAAATAATTGCTCCCCTGTTTCTTTACGACCTTTGATAAACTGAACAACGGTCGCATTTTGGCCATGCCCCAATGCTCGGGCCATCGTACCAAACGCACTGGAACTTTTACCTTTACCATTTCCAGTTAACAAAATCGAAACACCGCGCTCTTCGGTCGCCGCAGCAATTTTCTTATCCACCACCTCTTTCTTTTTCAAACGCTTGGCCATGTCGATTTGCGCTTGCTGTTCTGGGGTTCTCTCCATCGTTATGAATCTCTTTTTTTGAATAATAACCAGCTTGGGTAATACAAGCCTTTATGAATTGCCAGTATTCTCAGTATAAAGATCAAAAAGCTGGCGTAAATCGAGTTATATTCATGCCAAGGCATATTCTGCTCTAGTAGCACGACTAACAAAGCTCCGAGAAATGCTGGTGTGGCATAAAACTCTTTGCCTAGAACCAATGGCGCACGATCACTCAACAAATCTCGGATGATCCCACCTGCAACTCCAGTAATCACCCCCATGGTAATGGCAATCATCGGAGAAAAACCTTGAGCCAGCACGCGCTCCGTAGCGACGACAGTAAATAAAGCCAACCCAAATGAGTCGGCGTAGTGAAACACCTGCTGACGGTTTTCGATCACCCTCACGCCAAAAAAAGCGAATACTGAGGACAAAAATGCAACCCATAAATAAGATGTATCTTGCACCCAATACACGGCATCCAGCCTCAGCACAACATCGCGAATGGTGCCACCGCCCAACGAAGCCACCATACCCAGCAACACAATGCTAAAAATATCCATGTTGCGTCGACCAGCAGAAATCACTCCCGAGATCGCGAACGCGGCAATACCAATCATGCCTAAAATGTACAACAGCATAGATACCTCTTTAACGTACCCAGTCACCCGCGCCTAAGCGATTCAACATGGCATAATGCTCGCCTAGATCTAATTCAGTGATACTGGAATAAGAAGGGTTTAAACGATGGCACTGGTCCAATGGCCATTGACATAAATGCGCCACCAGTACTTTAATCACGCCAGCATGCGTAACCAATACCGTGTCTTTATCCGCCTGACGAATGCCTTCAAACCAGTTTATGACACGCTCCAACAAAGCGGTTAAACTCTCACCATGATATGGAGCGTTATTGGTCAGACATGCCATCCATTCATCAATTTCAGACTTGGGAATGTCATTCCATAAACGATTTTCCCAATTGCCAAAATCTACTTCTTTAATAGCTTCCACAGGCACGGATTGAGGATGTAATGCTTGTGCGAGCAAGCGTGTTCGCACTAATGGGCTGTGAAAGAATTGCCAAGTTTTATCTGGGTAGTGTTTGCTGAGCCAAGTGTGGATGGCTTGTGCATCGTGCGGCCAGCTCTCCACAATCGGAACATCCGTTTGACCATAGCAAAGCCCTTTTGCAACGTCTGGCTTGGGGTGACGAATCAACATTAACTTCATTAGGCTTGCCACCCAAGTAAGGTAAATAACACCAACAGCTCCGCGATCTGTTCACTGGCTCCCAGCGTGTCACCGTTATAACCATTAATTCGACGAACTAAATATAGGGCGGCACAGGCACCTGTGACCACTAACATTAGCGCAACTGAGAACCAAGCATTTACGCCAATCAACACAATGACAAACAGCATAGACAAGGCGATCCAAGCATAGCCACGCAAAGTGAAATCAGAAATCATGCTTTTAGCTTTACTATGACCAAGGCTGACGTAATCCAAGAAAGTCATGATCCCAAGTGGCAACCAACGGGCGCAAACATGAACCGTGATCCAGCCCAATAGCACAAACAACATGCCATCTTGCCACAGAGATTTAGTGATCCACTGGCTCAAGAGCCACCACTTTATTGCAAAGCAAAATATCCCTGCCAGCACACCATAACTGCCAACCCGCGAGTCTTTCATAATGGTGAGGCGCTGTTCTGCCGTCCAACCGCCGACCAAGCCATCGGCAGCATCCATCAAACCATCTTCATGAAAGGCCCCAGTCAATAACACTGCACTGATGATCATTAGCAATGCTTGAAACTCAGGAGACCATCCACTAAAGAGCAGCGGCCAAGCACTCAGCATTGCTACGATCACACCGACCCATGGCAAAAAGCACACGCTAGGCGTGTGCTTTTTAGGGGAGTCCCAATCGATATTCAGCGGGATTCTTGTATAGGTCGCCAGAGATCGCTTAAAGCCCTGCCAATCCTGATCAAGAAGCATTGCTGACTCCAGCGGACTCAAAACTCGCCATTTCATTAAAGAAGGTGACGGCACTTTTAATGATTGGATAACTAAGAATGGCACCAGATCCTTCGCCTAAACGTAAGTCCAGCTTTAAGATAGGTGTGGCGTCAAAGTGTTGTAACAGTGATTTATGGGCCTGTTCATCGGATTGGTGAGCAAAGATGGCATAATCCACCACGGCTTGCCGCAATTTGCTAGCAAATAACAAAGCAACCGTGCAGATAAAGCCATCCACAACAAACGGTTTACCTAACTCAGCCGAGCGTAGCATGGCGCCTGACATGGCTAGAATTTCTAAACCACCTACTTGCGTTGCCACTTCCCAAGGTGCCCATTCACCCACAGGCTTGTTAAGCTCTTGCTCAGCTCGTTTGAGCGACGTCGCAAGAATCTGTGCTTTTTTCGAAACGCCAGCGTCATCTAGCCCAGTCCCGCGCCCTGCTGTGTCTTCTGGCTTCGTTCCTGTTATCGCGCTCATCATGCAAGATGAGACACCTGTATTACCAATACCCATCTCACCAAATAGCAACAAGTCCATCTCACCACATGCATCCACTTCATCAGCCCCAGCCTGCAAGGCTTGATTGACTTGCTCAAGGCTCAAAGCGGCTTGCTCAGAGAAGTCTTGACTCGCGTAGGCCACTTTTCGTTTTGACAGTAGTGGGTGGTCTGGCATGTCAACTTTGACGCCAACATCAACCACCTTTAGTGGTACGTTGTGTTGTTTACAAAAAACGCTTACCGCGGCACCACCAGCTAAAAAGTTCGCCACCATTTGTGGTGTGACTTCTTGAGGAAACGCACTGATGCCTTTATCAACCGCGCCATGATCTGCTGCAAACACTAGCATTTGCGCTTTCTCAAGTTTTGGGACTAACGTTCTTTGAATACGTGCCACTTGAAAAGCGATGCGCTCTAGGCCTCCCAAAGCACCTGGCGGTTTGGTTTTAAAGTCAATCTTATGTTGGATATCGCTGTCTAATTCATGGCCTAGAGGGGCTACTTGGAAGGCTTTTAACACGGGTACCTCACGAACATTCAACCAATTAAAAAAGCAGGTTAAGAACCTGCTTTTACCGCACGCTGACGTACCACTTCGTACAAACACACACCTGTGGCAACCGAGACATTCAAGCTGGTCACCACACCCGCCATCGGCAGTTTAATCAAGTAATCGCATTGTTCACGGGTCAGACGACGCATACCGTCGCCCTCTGCGCCCATTACAATCGCTGTTGGGATCGTGAGATCTTGCTCGTAGACAGTTTGCGTTGCTTCACCCGCAGTACCAAAAATCCAAACACCGAGGTCTTGAAGCTTCTTCATGGTGCGGGCAAGGTTGGTGACAGAGAATACAGGCATACTTTCCGCAGCACCACAAGCAACCTTGCTTACCGTCGCATTAATCGTTGCCGATTTGTCTTTCGGGATCACTACCGCATGAGCACCTGCCGCATCAGCACTACGCAAACAAGCGCCAAGGTTATGAGGGTCCGTTACACCGTCCAAAATTACGATCAATGGCACAGCATCTAGGTTTTTCACTAAACGCTCTAAATCCTTCTCATCACCTGTTTTGGTGACCTCAGCCAACGCCACCACACCTTGGTGAACCACACGCTCTTTGCTTTTACTAAATAGCTGGTCCAAGTCACGGCGCGGCACTTGGCTGACCCGAATTTTCTGTAGCTGACACAGCTTAAGTATGCGCTGCATCTTTTTATCATCACGTCCTTCCTGTAGACGCACTTCTTTCACTTTACCATCTTGGCCCAGCGCATTTTCTACGGCATGAATACCGTATACCCAATCTAAATCTGCCATGTGGCTAACACACTCTTTCTATTCTTTGATTAATCGCGTACACGAGCTTTGGCGTTGCTCTTTTTCTTTTTGGTTTTCGGCTTGGTATTTTTAGCTTTCGTCCCCGTTGCCTTTTTCACAGCTGACGATTTTTTTGACGTTGCGCTGTTGCTTACACCATCGGCTTTCTTGCCCGCTTTTTTAGGGCGTGACTTTTTAGCTTTGGCTTTTACTTTCTGAGCGTCCTTTTTCTTGCCTGATTTTTTCTTAGGCTTGTTATCCCACTCTTCGTCCGCGGGCGCTTTTTGGCCTTCACGATCAGGTCTTGCCTTTGGTTTAACACGTCCACCAAGCTCCATCGGTGGCAACTGAGCCAACTGCATTTCAAGCTCAGTCAATTCATCCAAATCCATGCGTTTTTTAGGCTTTGGACGGCCTTGCAACATTTGCAGGTCAATCTTACGCTGCTCAAGGTTAACACCAGATACGATCACACGTACTTGCTCACCTAAACGGAAAACCTTACCAGTGCGCTCACCAATCATGGCTTGGTGCTCAGGATCGTGAACAAAGTAATCGTCCCCAAGTCCAGACACGTGTACCAAACCGTCGACGTATAAACCGCCTAATTCAACAAACAATCCAAATGGCGTGACAGCAGTGACAATACCATCGAACTCTTCACCCAAGTGTTGTTCAACGTACTGACACTTAAGCCATGATTCCACATCACGAGTGGCCTCGTCCGCTCGACGCTCTGTCACAGAGCAGTTTTCACCGAGTTGATCCATGGCAGCATCATCGTAGCCATAAATCTTGTTCGCTTTTAGGGGCACTGAGCCCGGTACTTTATAGGCTTGAGTGACCTTTGGCGCACCCTCACCACGAATCAAGTAACGAATCGCACGGTGAACTAATAGGTCTGGGTAGCGGCGAATCGGGGATGTAAAGTGGGTGTACGCATCGTATGCAAGGCCAAAGTGCCCCACATTATCTGGTTGATAAACCGCTTGCGACATAGAACGAAGTAACATGGTTTGAATGCTTCGCGCGTCAGCTCGATCACGGATTTTCTCAGCCAAATCGGCGTAATCTTTCGGTGTCGGCTTTAATCCACCACCCAGTTCTAAACCCAGTACGGATAGGTAAGTACGCAAAGCAATCAATTTCTCTTCACGCGGGCCTTCGTGGATGCGGAACAACGCTGGCAGATTCGCTTTTAATAGCAACTCAGCAGAAGCGACATTGGCACACAACATACACTCTTCGATCAGCTTATGGGCATCGTTACGCTCGATCGGCACAATTTGCTCAATCTTAGCGTTTTGATCAAACACCATACGTGTTTCAACCGTGTCGAAGTCCATCGCACCGCGCTCTTCACGTGCTGCACGTAAAACTTGGTATAAGCCATATAAGTCATCAATGTGTGACACGATGTCTTTGTATCGCTCACGCAGCTCAAGACCTTGCTCATCCGGCTCAGCAGCAATCATCTTCGCGACTTTTGAATAGGTCAAACGAGCATGAGAATTGATAATACCTTCGTAAAATTTGTAACCGCGCATTTTACCGCGAGTGGTTAACGAGATTTCAGCCACCATCGCTAAGCGATCAACATTCGGGTTTAGGGAACACAAACCGTTAGAAAGCACTTCTGGCAACATAGGTACAACACGACCGGGGAAGTAAACCGAGTTACCACGCAAGATCGCTTCTTCATCCAACGCGGAGCCTTTCTTCACGTAGTGTGAAACATCAGCAATGGCAACATACAACTTCCAACCGCCTGGTGTTTTTTCACAGTACACTGCATCATCAAAGTCACGAGCGTCTTCGCCATCAATGGTGACAAAAGGCGTTTTCCTATGATCAACGCGATTCACTTTATCTTCTTCTGCGACCTCTGTCGTGAAGTGACTGATTTGCTGTACAACGTCTTTCGGCCATTCATTTGGAATGTCGTACTGGTGAATTGCGACATCAATCTCAAGACCAGGTGCCATAAAGTCACCTAAGATCTTTTTCACAATGCCTTTTGCTGCAACATGACGTTCCGCGTAGGTAACGATCTCCACTAATACATATTGACCGTGCTTCGGAGATAGTCCGGAAGATTGCTCGATCATGATGTCTTGGGAAATACGAGGGTTCTCTGGCGTGACGAACGCTGAACCGCTTTCTTCGTAGTAACGGCCAACCAAAGTACTGTGTTTGCGTTCTTTGATCTCGACCACGACACCATCAAGTCGCCCTTTAATAGTTTTGCCAGACAGACGCGCAACAACTAAATCGCCATCCATAACAGATTGCATTTGTCGAGGAGATAAGAATACATCGTCTTCGTCTTTACGTAGTAAAAAGCCATGGCCGTCTTTTTGACCTTGTACGTAGCCTTCTATTAAGTCGCTCTCTACGATAGGAGAATAAGCATCGTCATAGTTACTAACCAATTGATGATCACGACACATCGCAATTAAGCGTCGGCGTGCGGCTTCAATGGAGTCATCATCTTTTAAACCGAAGGCTTCACATAATTCAGGGTGAGTAACAGGACGACCCACCGAGGCGATGTGCTCTAGTATGTATTCGCGACTAGGAATGGGGTTGTCATATTTTGATGCTTCCCGATCTCGAAATGGGTCTAGAATGTCTTTTTTACTCAAATGGTACCGTCCTATTAATTAGAAGCACTTCTTAGCTTCTATTTTTGAATGAATTAATAATCTAAGTATAAGTTATTATTAGAGAATACTCTCTAAATGGTGCCACATTATTCACTATGGCTGCATCTTTAGCTTCTTAAGCCCTGTAATAACACAACAAAACGGGGCTTTTTATGTCATATCTATGGCGAAAAAATGACACGCAAGTTTGCCTTCATAACTTTTTCGCCACAAATATCGTCTAAATCATGTAATAAATCTGTTATTTCCCTACACAGATCAACTTTTTAGATAGTTCCGTTACTTTACAGCTCACCCCCGATTACGGGTTAAATGCATTTCTGCCATGATTCTGGTGGAAATTTCTTCCACAGACAGGCGTGTTGTATTCAAAAATGGAATACGTTCTTGGCGATAAATCGCTTCTACTTCGTTTAATTCATAACGACACTGGCGCGATGAAGCGTATTTACTTTCCGCCATACGCCCTGTGCGAATCTCATGCAGACGTTCAGGATCAATGGTCAAACCAAACAACTTATGCTTATGTGGTTTTAGCACTTTCGGAAGCCCGAAATCATTAAAGTCATCTTCCGTCAAAGGGTAGTTGGCGGCTTTGATACCGTACTGCATTGCCAGATATAAGCTAGTTGGGGTTTTACCAGAGCGAGACACACCCAATAGAATGATTTCTGCTTCTTCATAATTCTTGACTGAAACCCCGTCGTCATTGGCTAACGCATAGTTGATCGCATCAATACGCCCATCGTAAATCCCTTCCTTTATGCCATGCGCTTTTTGCGCGTTAGGCTGAGCTGGAACGCCTAACGCTTGCTCAATAGGTGACAATAAATCCCCAAAAATGTTGTAACAATGACCATCACAAGACTCGATTATTGAACGAATATTAGGATCTGAAATAGTGAAAAACACTAGGGTGCTTTCCCCTTTCGATCGCTCTTCTTGCAACTGTTTACAGAAACCATGAGCTTGATCTGCGGTTGATAAAAAGGGCACGCTGACCTGTTTAATGGTCACATCAAAGAACGAAAGCATGGCTTGACCAAACACCTCAGCTGTAATGGCCGTACCGTCTGAAACGAAATAAACCTTCACTAAATACCCCTATTTTGTTGTTAAGCAACGACATTGAAAAAACTGATTGAAATAAAACAACATCGAATAATCGATTTTATTCATTTCACATCCTCTTTTTACAATGACTCCTATTGTTCCGTTATGGCAAGCCATTGATCAGGAACAAAATAATAATTCTTATGTGACAAGCTGGAGTGCAGTGTGAGCAAATTTATTAAGTGGTTTAGTGATCTACGTCTTGATGATGTAGGCGAAGTGGGCGGAAAGAACGCATCTCTTGGTGAGATGATTTCCAACCTTTCCGATTTGGGGATTCAAGTTCCAAACGGCTTTGCAACAACCGCTTACGCTTATCAAACGTTTTTAGAAGAAAGTGGCCTTAACCAACAAATCCATGATCTGCTTGATGCTTTGAATGTTGATGATGTTCAAGCACTTGCTCAAGCAGGTAAACAAATTCGTACATGGATTGAAGAAGCACCATTTTCAGACGAATTCAACAATGAAATCGAGCAAGCCTACTCACAACTGTCTAATGATAATGCTGGTGCTTCCTTTGCAGTACGCTCATCAGCAACAGCGGAAGACCTTCCTGACGCATCCTTTGCTGGACAGCAAGAGACTTTCCTAAACGTACAAGGTTTGGATGCTGTTAAGTTAACCATCAAGCAAGTTTTTGCTTCACTGTTTAACGACCGTGCCATTTCATACCGTGTTCACCAAGGCTTCGAACACAAGGGCGTTGCTCTATCAGCCGGCATCCAAAAAATGGTGCGCAGTGACATTGGTGCTTCCGGCGTACTATTCACCCTTGATACCGAATCGGGCTTTAACGACGTGGTGTTCATCACTGCTGCTTACGGACTAGGTGAAATGGTCGTTCAAGGTACCGTAAACCCAGACGAGTACCATGTTCACAAGGGCACGTTACAAGCTGGTCGCCCAGCAGTAGTTCGAAAAACACTGGGCAGCAAAGCTCAAAAAATGGAATACGCAGCGGCTGACAGTGATGAGTTTGTGCAAATCGTACCGGTAACACTGGATCAACAAAATCAATTTGCATTAACCAACGAAGAAGTTGAAGACCTTGCCCGTCAAGCCATGATCATTGAAAAACATTACCAACGCCCTATGGATGTTGAGTGGGCAAAAGATGGCATCGATGGCAAGCTCTACATCGTACAGGCTCGCCCAGAAACGGTTCGTTCGCAATCCAGCACGCAAAGTATGGAACGTTACAACCTTCGTGAAAATGCACCTGTGTTAGTGACAGGCCGTGCTATTGGTCACAAAATCGGCTCAGGAGCAGTAAAAGTCCTGCGATCTATTAACGAAATGGATCGCATCCAAGAAGGTGATATTTTAGTTACGGATATCACCGATCCAGATTGGGAGCCAATCATGAAAAAAGCCTCTGCGATAGTCACTAATCGCGGCGGTCGTACCTGTCACGCTGCCATCATTGCACGTGAGCTTGGCATTCCTGCTGTTGTGGGGACAGGTGATGCAACAGAAACCTTGAAAGATGGCCAAGAAGTAACTGTTTCTTGTGCTCAAGGTGATATGGGCATGGTTTACCAAGGTGCATTGAAATTTGATGTGGTGACCTCTGAAGTGGGCAACATGCCCGATCTACCTGTAAAAGTCATGATGAACGTAGGTAACCCAAACCGAGCGTTTGACTTCGCCATGCTACCGAACGCTGGCGTTGGTTTGGCTCGCCTAGAATTCATCATCAACCGTATGATCGGCATTCACCCGAAAGCACTGCTTAACTTTGATCGTATGGACGCGGGCTTAAAAGAAGAGATCACTCACCGAATCGCAGGTTACGCGGACCCAGTTGAGTTTTACGTTGAAAAGCTTGTAGAAGGTGTATCAACGCTCGCCTGCTCGTTTGCAGACAAACCCGTGATTGTGCGCCTATCTGACTTTAAGTCAAACGAATACCACAACATGGTCGGTGGACCGCAGTTCGAACCAGATGAAGAAAACCCAATGCTTGGTTTCCGAGGTGCGGCACGCTACCTAGACGAATCATTCCGCGATTGTTTCGCATTGGAATGTGAAGCGATCCGCCGTGTACGAAATGAAATGGGCTTCACCAATGTACAGATCATGATTCCTTTCGTTCGTACTCTAGAAGAAGCTGAACAAGTGATTGCTCTACTTGCTGAGCATGGCTTAGTTCGCGGTGAGAACGATCTTAAAATCATTATGATGTGCGAATTACCATCTAATGCTTTGCTAGCTGATGAGTTCCTAGAATTCTTTGATGGCTTCTCAATCGGATCAAACGACCTGACACAGCTAACACTGGGTCTAGATCGTGACTCAGGACTTATTGCCGACAAGTTTGATGAGCGCAATCCAGCCGTTAAAAAGCTACTTAAAATGGCCATTGAGGCCTGTAAAGCAAAAGGCAAGTACGTAGGAATTTGTGGTCAAGGCCCATCAGACCACGCCGATTTTGCAGATTGGCTAGTAGCACAAGGCATCGAAAGTGTATCACTCAACCCTGATACAGTGGTTGAAACATGGCTGCACCTTAATGAAGTACTTACCGAAGCCACTTCATTAAGTCAGGACGCTGTTTAATCGCAGCATTCTCTCTAAGTCATTCGCCCCGCTTTATGCGGGGCTTTTTTTTGCGAATGCAAAAATACTAACGTAGCTGGCTGTCTTTACTGCCACTTCGATTGTATAGGCTGCTTGCCCTATCGTGGTCTTCAAACTCAGATTGACAAGTAATACACAGACGCACTCCAGGGATCACTTGGCGGCGTCTTTCAGGAATCTCAGCATCGCACTCTTCACAAAATTCAAGACTATCCCCGACCGTTAGACGGCTACGAGCGCGCTCTACTGCTGAGTTAACGGTTGCATCAATTTGATCTTGAACTGCGTCGTCATGCGCCCAACCACTTGCCATATACCGCTCCTTATGAATGTAATACACTGATTAATACAACACATCACTGCAGTGATGATAGCATCGACAAATGTAGCCACCGCATTCGGCGAATGAGCCGTTTGATTTTATCTAGCTTAATTACAGAGCTCATCTGCAACTAATGCAAAATCTCGCCTCTGTACTCCTGCCCGATCCGCCTCAATAGCTGCATTCAAAGCCAATAGATTGGCTTGCGCGGCAATGTCACTGATCACCACTAAAACCGCACCAATATTTTGAGAATCTTGAGCAACGCCCATATTAATTAACTCAACACTTGCAGATCGTAGAAATGTTGCAAGGCTATGACTTGAACCTCTAAACAATCATTTTTAAGAGCATTTAACTATTAGATTCAGTCAACTTTAAATCTTAGCCCATTTTTTACCCAAAACATGTGTGAGATCCGTAAGAGCTATAGTATCATCCAAAATCTGTACAATTTACTGACATTAGAAGGAACTAATAATGTTAACGTGCTTTACAATCCGTTGTTCTACATTTGAGCATACTTGCAAGGACTGAATACGATAATGCTCAATCATTTTCTTAGCTCACAGTTAGTAACACTCCTTACTGGCATAATGTTTGGAGCATTTATCGCCCTAGCTACCTCTCTTGGCCTATCAATTGAGTTATGGAGCACTGCAGGTAATTTCTTAACTAGTGTATCCGTTCTTGCTTTGCTAATTATGGTCAATAAATATGCTAGGACTTGGCAATGGAGAGATAGACATCATACCTATAAAGCCATAACCGCTGAGCTCATAAAAACTCTATTAGAAGAGTCTGCACGTGTATTATCGGAAGCAGAAAAGCCATCAGGAATTTACAACCATAGCGCCCATAACCCGATACCTGAAGAGGTTAGGACACGTATCATTTCAAGCCTACAAACCATTACAAATACTGTTGAAACATTGAATAATTTGGGGGTTGATTTGAACGGCGGGAATGAGGCCACCAATATCTCCCTGCGCTGTAAGACAATAGAAGGAATGCTGTTTGACACTGCAGAATGTGTGAGTAGAAAAAAATCAATTATTCAGGAATCGCATCGACTAAAAAGCCTCATTCACCTTCGTGTAAAGCAAGCCTTTAAACAATAAGATCAGGCCTTCAGCCAGATGAGTAGCTTAACTAATGCAGCTGACAGAGTCTGTAGAGCAGTTTCGGTGCAAAACTTCAAAAAAGATAGCATAAAGCAATCAGAGTTTGTATATGAGAACAATGAGAGAGATTAGCTGAAAGCCTTGATATGGCAGACTTTGAGAGGAATTAACAGGAGGTACAAAAACAAAAAAAGGCACCAAATGGTGCCCGGGACCGGAATCGAACCGGTACGATATTTCTATCGCAAGATTTTAAGTCTTGTGCGTCTACCAATTTCGCCACCCGGGCTTAGTTCTGAATTGGAGGCCGGAGTCGGAATCGAACCGGCGTACACGGAGTTGCAGTCCGCTGCATGACCACTCTGCCATCCGGCCTCAATCAGTACTTCTTAAGAGATGGAGCGGGAAACGAGGCTCGAACTCGCGACCCCAACCTTGGCAAGGTTGTGCTCTACCACTGAGCTATTCCCGCGTCTCAAAAGATGGAGCGTATTCTATAGGAATTGAGTAGGACGTCAAGCAAAAATGCCAAATAAATTTTTAACTTAACGACTTTTTTTCAAAAACCAATACCCTCTGCTCAATAAAGATTAATCCTTATACAACAATGACTAAGCTTTAATCAACTATTTAGAGGTCAGCTCAGGCCAAGCCGCTTTTAAGTAAACGAACATCGACCACAAGGTCAGCAGAGCAGCCACCACAAGAATACCAAGACCCAATATTGCCCACTCAGTTCCAGGAGGATTATACAGCAACACAAAAATAGCCATCATTTGCATGGTGGTTTTCACTTTACCTACAAAGGATACTGCCACACTGGCACGCTTGCCCATTTCAGCCATCCACTCTCTCAACGCAGAAATAACAATTTCTCTACCAACAATTACAGCACTGGCTAAGGTCATCCAAATACTATTATATTCAGCGACTAAAACGACGAGAGCCACTGAAACCATTACCTTATCTGCTACAGGATCAAAAAAAGCACCAAACGGAGTTGATTGATTCAAAGCTCTTGCGAGAAAACCATCCAACCAATCTGTGATCGCTGCGATACCAAAAATAGCGGCGCTCGCATAGAAGCGACCTTCCCACGGCAAAAAATAGACAATTACTAAAATAGGAATGAGAAAAATACGTAAAGACGTAAGTAAGTTTGGAATGTTCATAAAAGCCTTTTAAAAGAATCACCAATACTTAAGGGACTGGGTAAGCTTAACTTTTATGGAGGTAGAGGTATATCTCTTGTGCTTTATTTCCTCCGATACCTTTCACTTTTGCGATATCTTCCTGCGATGCCGCAAGTAACTCTTGATAACCACCAAATGCCGTTAATAAATCTTTGCGTCGCTTCGGACCTATTCCAGGAATATTTTCCAAAACAGAGTGTCGTCTTTTCTTGTCACGGCGGCGGCGATGACTTTTGACCGCAAAGCGGTGCGCCTCATCACGTATGTGCTGGATCAAATGCAAAGCAGAAGAGTCCGGCGGCAAAACAACCTCATCCTCTTTTGAACCAATGTACAAGGTTTCCAAGCCAGGCTTTCGTGTATCACCCTTAGCGACACCCAGTAAGAAAATATCTGGCAACCCTAACTCAGCCAACACTTTTTGAGCCTGTGCTAACTGGCCTTTACCACCGTCAATCAGTAGTACATCAGGAGCTGAAATCTCGCCCTCTTTTACTCGTTTATAACGGCGTGTCAAAGCCTGATGCATGGCGGCATAATCATCGCCTGGCTCAATACCTTCAATATTAAAAGAGCGATAACGTTTTTTATCAGGCCCTTCTGCGCCAAACACAACACAAGAGGCAACGGTAGCTTCCCCAGAAGAATGAGAAATATCAAAACATTCCATATGCAAAGGTGGCTCTTTAAAGCCTAACACCTTTTGCAAAGCAGTGATTCGACTGTAATGATTTCGCTTATCCGTTAAACGCGCTTGTAGCCCTTGTTCAGCGTTAAGCTTAGCTAATTCCAACCAGCGCGCGCGCTGTCCTCTCACATTCGCTGTTAGCTCAATTTTTTTGCCCGAGGTTTCAAACAATGCATTCTCAATGGCCTCTTGATCATCAACGGGGTGACTAAGTATCAGAGACTTGGGCAACTCTTGGATACCACCGATGTAAAGCTGCGCAATAAAGGAGGACAGGAGTTCAGACTCACTGATTTCGATTGGCATTTTAGGATAGTGGCTCTTACTGCCAATTACTTTACCTTGGCGCACCATCATGACATGGATACAAAAGCCACCAGGCTGAATAAGTGCTGCGATGATATCCGCATCCCCAGACTGACCATATACATGTTGCTCCTCTTGAACATGCTTTAATTGAATCATCTGGTCACGCAACGCTGCAGCACGCTCGAACTCCATCTGTTTCGCCGCATCCGTCATCTGCTCAGTCAACTCAGTGGTTAACTCGTGATTCTTACCCTGTAAAAACATTCTGGCATGGCGAACATCTTCTGCATAATTTTCATTACTGATAAGAGCAACACAAGGAGCAGAACAACGTTTAATTTGATACTGAAGACAAGGTCGCGTTCGATTGGCGTATACAGAGTCCTCGCATTGTCGGACACGGAACACCTTCTGCATGGCTATTAGGCTTTCTTTGACTGCAACACCACTTGGGTAAGGACCGTAGAGCTTACCTTCTTTGGTTTTACCTCCACGGCGGAATAAAATCGCAGGGTGTTGATGATCAGAAATGAGTATATAAGGATACGACTTATCGTCTCTAAGCAGAATATTATAAGGCGGACGGTGTTGCTTGATCAGAGTTTGCTCAAGCAGCAATGCTTCTGTTTCACTTTTGGTAACCGTGATTTCTATGTCATCAATACGACTTACCAATGCCATGGTTTTAGTCGTTAAGCCTGATGCTCGAAAATAACTCGAAACACGATTTTTTAGATTCTTTGCCTTACCAACGTACAGCAATGCACCTTTGCCATACATTCGATACACGCCAGGGCGTGTCGTTAGATTTTGTACAAAATGCTTTGGATCAAACTCTTGTGACACAAACAGACCTTAAACGAGCCCGAGAACGTTGTAACGCATAGCCAATCGTGCCAGCTCAACGTCACTCTCTATACCAAGCTTAGTAAATATTCTTTTCCTAAAGGTGCTGACTGTTTTGTCAGAGACATTTAGACGGCTCGCAATTTCTTTTGTCTTGACGCAATCAACTATCATTTGAGCAACTTGCAACTCCCTATCAGATAAGCCACCAAATGGTGATTCATGCCCCTCCTTAGAGGTTTTTGCCAAAGCAACTTTTTGCGCTACAACTCGAGAAAGATACTGTTCACCTTTCAATACCGCTTCAAGAGCCTCAATTAGCTCAGACATATCTGAGCCCTTAGCCACGTAACCACTGGCGCCAGCTTCTAACATTTTTGAAGGGTATGGAGCATCATCTATTGCAGAAAGGGCAATAATTTTTGTGTCGGGATAAAGACGGTTAATTTCTCGCGTAGCACCAAGACCGCCTATACCAGGCATATGAACATCCATCAAAACGACATCTACTTTATCTTTACGGAGAGCCTGAAGAGCTTCTTCACCACTGTGAACTGTCTCCCAAACATGAACTCCATTGATGTCCTCAATGACACGCTTTATCCCTTCACACACAACCGTGTGATCATCGACGATCAGAACTTTACGCATCTATACCTCATTTAAAACATCAAACACTCGCGGCTATATTACCGTTTACGAATCTTTGCGAAAAGCATTCACAGTGCAGCTTAGCGTAGTGTTTTGTAAGCCCAATTAACTCCGACCAGTAAAGCTTTGGGCTTTAACGAAGCTATTCGTAGCTATTCGTAGCTATTTGTAATTTTGCAGCATAAGAACAATAAAACTCACATCTCTCTACGCAGGCAACTCGCCTTCATAACCTAACAGTTTAAGCGCTTTTTGCGCTTTTTCACGATAAGTGGTACGAATTTTAGTCCCATTCGTTTTGTACAGATAATAAAGATGTGGCGCAATATCACTTTCGTCTAAGTTGACTTTGTCAGATATTGCTTTTAGCAAAGACTCAACATCGGGCGCTGACTTATCTTCAATCATTATAGGCTTAGGAATGATAAGCTTTTCACCATTAATTACTTTATCTACCAGACGAGTGTAATGCTTTTCAAACAACGGCCAAGTTGTTCGCTCCTCTTCTGTACTCAACGCATGCCAACCTGTTTCTGACCCAGCAAAATACACTGCAGGATGACTCCAATGCTTTTCCCTTGGATTATGTCGGCAACTACACGCTTCTAAATATGCTTGCCTCGGCTCTGGCAAACCATAAGCTTTATATGCTGTTTGGATAACTGCAAGAAACTCAGAAATGGTCGGTGGCCAAGCGTAACGCTCTTTGGTTCGCTCTACTGCATAAGCCAACAACGGCTCTTGAAAGCCTTTTAATGCAATGGCCCACTCTCGCTTCGCCAGCTTAACCTCTTCAGTTGTAGCATAAGCAGAAGCAAACTTGTGCGTATAGATTGCTTTGAAACGAGCAAACAACATATTGACCAGAACTCGCGTGCGCTGCTCAGCTTCGGTCGCTGCTTGCTCTGCACCATCACCAGTCTGTGTCGTGGATGTTGGTGAGGGCGCTGCTAACTTGCTCGCGATTGGATTTAGCATTTGTTGTATAGGTTGCGGTTCCTTCATAGGACTGTCGATCCGATTGCTTATATTGCCATTGACGTTTCACGTACTTAAAAAACTCGCTGTTCCAGGTACGAACATTTTTGCGCTGCTCTTTGATTCTCAATAAGAACTCAGCCATAAGAGACTCCGCAAAGTTCCTTTCGATACCTGCTTGCTGAATTTGCTCAAATGTCGCTTCTTCTGGTAGCCATTGATCAGGCTGACGATTTCTTTCTTTTGCCTCTAAGTACAAATCAAAATCTGATAACCCTCTGCGATCTCTAGGGGAAGCTGCAGGTGGAGCGGTTGAATCTGGTGCCACTCTATTGCGCTGTGTAAATTGAGGAGTAGCAGGAGACTTTGCAACCGCTTCATTCTGTAAACGAGACAACTTGCTAAGCGCATCGTCAGAACCCGGAACAGAGCGTTCAGTTTTTTCAGAGGTAGGCCCTCGTTGGCTGCTTGTTGACCGATCTACTACAGAATCCAGTATGATATCCAATCCTAGCTCAGTTCTCTGGAATTGTAAGCGTTGCGCCATTTGCAAGCTTGATAACAAGCGTACAACATATGGCGCTGTCCAAAAAGGCAACATATCAACAATTTCGCGATGAGAAATTTTCATCTGGCGATTACCAAGATGATGGGCCTTTTGCTGCAAATAGGACAGCAAAACACTTTCTTCTAATCCAAGCTCACATGCAAGGTTAAACGAGACAGGTAACAAAAAATCAGGGGCAGCCATATACTCGACCAAATCGTTCGCGGTGAATTAGTTTACCAAACAGCAAAGCTTTTAGCACGATAACTCTCTTTTCTCCTCATAATCAAGCACCCAAGAAAACTCATTCATAGAATCATGACAAGCACATTTCTTTACAATGAAATGCTGTTGACAGAAAAAAATATGACTCCTATGCTGGAATTGTGCCGCGAAGCTAGAGTTCTTTCTGGCTCGAAAATCGGCCAACTTTACTGAGGAGAAAGTTGTATGTACACAATAAATATTACTGGACACCACGTCGACATCACCCCAGCAATTAAAGAACACATCAACGAGAAAATGGGCAAAATTGCTAAACTTAGTGACCAAATCACATCTGTCAACGTGACGCTTGTTCAAGACAGTAAAGAACAAAAAGCTGAGGCTCGAATACATTTACCTGGCAAAGAGTTGTTTGCCACCGCCTCTTCTGAGGATCGCCTGTTCCACGCTATTGATGGCATGATTGACAAGCTCGCACGTCAAGTAGATAAACATAAAACTAAACAAGCGTCCGGCACACATAAATCCGCTGTAGCGTCTTAGTTTAGTTAATTTCTTTTTCTCAATAACGCCCACTTATATGTGGGCGTTTTTATTTGTACATCAAACACACAAATTATTTATTGAAGTTTGGAACTTCCGCCCGCATAGTTAGTCTTATGTAACAGGATAATCTAACTAGGAGAACCTTATCATGCGTTACACTGATGCCCTTTCGACACATACGTCCCAAGCGGCCAACAAGACGCTGCGTAATACGTATGGCCTACTATCATTGACTTTGCTCTTCAGTGCATTTACCGCTGGACTAAGTATGGCTTTGAATTTGCCGCACCCAGGCTTAATCATCACATTGGTTGGTTTTTACGGCCTACTTTTCTTGACACACAAATGTCAAAACAGTGCACTAGGTCTACTTTGTGTCTTCGCTCTAACAGGTTTTATGGGATTGACACTCGGTCCGATACTGAACGCCTACCTAAGCATGTCTAATGGCGCTTCAATGATCATGAGCGCATTAGGCACTACAGGTCTATCTTTCCTAGGTCTGTCTGCTTACGCGATTGTTTCTAAGAAAGATTTCAGCTTCCTGAATGGCTTCTTAACAGTTGGTTTCTTTGCCCTGCTGTTCGCTATGATTGCTGGCTTCTTCATTCAGCTTCCAGCCCTACAAATCTTTATTTCTGTAGGCTTCACTCTGTTCTCTGCTGCAGTGATTTTGCTACAAACTAGCGAGATCATTCGTGGAGGTGAAACCAACTACATTATGGCAACGGTAAACTTGTATGTATCTCTATACAACATGTTCCTAAGCCTTCTTTCTCTTTTCGGTATGGCTAGCGACGACTAATCAACCTAAGAGATTTCGAAAGGCCGCAGACTGCGCAATGCTGTTCACTTAAGGGGAGCAGCATTGCGATTCACCGGATAACGGGTCTTGTTTATCTTTACCGTCCTAGGTCTAGAAGGCCTAGAACGGTAGTTTATACACAACTCTCCAATACCTGATCTTAGGTGAGCTAAGCGAGTTCCTGTCTTTGATACTGGTTGTGCTTGTGCCATCACAATGAGCTGACTCGCAATATAGCAGTATGCCGCCTTAAAGCTTATTTCACTTGGGGATTTCTGATAAGCAATGGCTACTTGCCCTGCTTCACGCCTTACAACATTGTAGGCTAGTAATAAACTCCAAACCTCCTGATAAATCAGTTCCACCTTCTTGCTTCTAAGAGTGAGAGCATTATTGTTCATTGAGCTTTTGATATCTCTAAAGCCTAGTTCGATTTCCCAGCGCTCATGGTATAACTTGCTCACCATTTCTGTATTGAATTTCGCATAGGGCAAGGAAGTATAAACCGTCTTCTCAACCTTATTGATTTCATAAGTCACAGCGCGGACATCCCAGTATTCAGGTAGGCTTGAATTGCGTTTTCTAGCCTGATCTGAGACCTTCATGCGCAGTAATCTATCCCGTGAGTTGTACTGCTCAACCTCCTCATAAACCAATCCCTTACGAGCAGGGATTAACCAATGGCGATTGTCATTGTCACGATTGATGCTGAGCAAAAGGTCGGCTCCCCAAAAACCTTTATCTAGCAGTGTTACAGAGTGGTCAGGGATACGAGATACAAAGTTCTCAGCCATTCGAATTTCACCTTTGCGATAGGGACTGATTTGGGCATCAAGCATGATGTGAGACCTTGTATTCATAAGACTGACTAGCCTTAGCATAGGATAAGGTGTTTGACGGTTAGTCGAGGTGTTACCAGACCCAAAGTGCTCTCGTAACTCGGGCGTGTCAGGCGTTCGGAACAACGCACCATCAACAGCGAAAACTTGCAATCCATTCCAGTCATCTGCTGGGTAACGCTCACTTCCCCAGTGATAACCTGTTTTGCGAAATAACCACTCAAGAGGCTGGGGACCTAACCGCTGGCGAGCGGAAGAAATGCCACTTTTTGCTAGTAAACAGTCATTAGCCAAGCCTTGGGAGCAGATGTTTAAACGTCGTGCCACATCAGCAATAGGTTCATCTCTGAAGAGCGACATGCCTAACACTAACCAAAGCACCTGATCTGATGGTAATCGCCGCCTACGAATGGTTGCACTCTGAGTGAGCGTAAGGGCGGATTCGACCCATTCAACAGGGATGTTTTGAGTAAAAGTACTTTGGTCTGAGAATTGGTGTAGTTCGTCGATTTCAAGCAAGGTTTGGTGAAGAGGCATAAAAAAATCCAGTAGCCTGATGGTTACTGGATTTTAACTAATTATGCTGTTTTTTTCTTAAGTGAACAGCATTGCGCAGACTGCGGCCTTTTTTGTGTGTAAAATTCTTTTTATTTTACAAGCAACCTATGAATTACTCTCTCTTAATTACAGGAAGCCCTACCGCAAGTAGAGCATGCCATAGCGCTTTGGACTTTGCTGAAGCGGCTGTTGCCAATGGCGATAATACTATTCAAGGCATTTTCTTTTACGAAGAAGCCGTAGCCATTGCCTCGAGCTTGGCCATGCCCCCGCGGGATGAATGCAATATTCGCGACGAATGGTCTGTCTTTGCTAAACAGCGCAACATCCCTCTTTATGTGTGTATCGCCGCAGCACTTCGCAGAGGTCTGCTAAATGAAGCCGAAGCTAAGCGCCATGAAGTAGAACATTTCAACCTGGCAGACGGCTACCAACTCGAAGGCCTAGGCAGCTTAGTTAGCCTAACGCTTGAATCTGATCGCATTGTGAGGTTCAAATAGCATGAGCACTCTGATTTATCTGTCTAGTTCACCGTATACAAGCTCAAGCCTCAAAGAAGCACTAGACTTAGCCTTAGTTTTCGGCACATTTGAACAGTCTGTTTCGATTGCGATCACAGGCGATGCACTAGCTCTTTTAGTCGAAGAGCAAACGCCAAGTAAGCGCCAAGGCAAACATCTATATAAACTATTAGATGGACTTGAGTTCTACGACATTGAAAACATCTACGTCAAAGAGGCTGAAATTAAAGCATTCGGCACATCACTCTGGACTGGCGTACAGGCTATTTCTCAGGAAGCTTGGATCGACATGCTCGAGCAGCATCAACACATCCATCGCTTTTAAGGATTCTCATGAAACTTTATCAGATTAATCAGAGCCAATATCCTCAGAGTGTGGAGCTAGACTGGATCGAGTCTTTAAACGAGGGCGATGCTGTTTTTCTATTTGAAGCAGGTGTTCTTCGCCTAGCCACTCAAGCGCCAACACTAGAAACCCTTTCTCAGAAAAAAGTATCCATCTATTTTCGCCAACAAGATCTAGAGGCCTACGGTTTAAAACCATCTATCGGTAATAGCATCTCAGATCTTGATTGGGTTGGGCTCACACAACAGCACTCAAAAATAGTCTCTTGGTAATACAGCATGACAAATATAGAATTTGACGAAGAAGGCTACCTATTAGACCTAAGCCAATGGGGCGAAGCGTTAGCCGAATCCATTGCCACAAAAGAAGGGCTTGAATTAACCGAGGCCCATTGGGAAGTCTTGCGCGTTTTAAGAAATTTTTACGAGCAGTTTGAAGTCTCCCCAGCCATGCGACCACTGGTAAAAGCTGTTACAAAAGAACTGGGAGCAGATAAAGGCAAGAGCATTTATCTAATGAAGCTATTTCCTGGCAGCCCGCCAAAGTTAGCGGCTAAGATTGCAGGCTTACCCAAGCCCGCTAATTGCTTATAGCGAATAAGCCAAAGGCAGCGATAAGCTGCCTTTATTTTTAGTAATACCTTAATATTACTGACCAAACCAAGAAAGCTTTTCTTGCAGTGTGACCACTTCACCAATAATAAGCAGGGCTGGCGACTTCACTTCATTATCGATTGCCACCTGATGAACGTCTTTTATTGTCGAGGTAAATACTCGCTGATCGTTAGACGTGCCTTTTTCAACAATCGCCACCGGCATAGAAGGACGCATCCCAAAGCGAATCAATGACTGGCTAATCGATTCAAGACCAGTAAGCCCCATGTAGATAACCAGTGTTTGCGCTGGATGAACTAATTCATCCCAAGGCAGTTCTGTCGTCCCATCTTTTAAATGGCCAGTTAGAAAACGAACCGATTGCGCGTAATCACGATGAGTCAGAGGAATGCCAGCATAGGCAGCACAACCTGCAGCCGCTGTGACACCGGGCACCACTTCAAATCGCACTCCTTCACTGACTAGCTCTTCAAGCTCTTCGCCACCTCGTCCAAAAATAAATGGATCGCCGCCCTTTAGGCGAACAACCACCTTTCCTTCTTTGGCTTTCACCGCTAACAACGCGTTAATTTCTTCTTGAGGCAAGCTGTGTAGCGATTTGGCTTTGCCAACGTACAGCTTCTCAGCTGTTTCTGGGATCATCGCAATGATTTGCTCCCCCACTAGACGATCATAAAGCACCACATCCGCTGCAGTTAATAAACGATGAGCCTTCATCGTTAACAAGTCCGGGTCACCCGGCCCCGCACCGATTAAATATACTTTACCAGTCATATATTTCTTATCTCAAATAGAAAGGCCCCGCATACGGGGCCTTTGACAATACAAAACCAAATCGTCTTAACCGATTTGTGTTTTACCGCCCATATATGGCACCAGTGCTTCTGGCACTGTCACGGTACCATCGGCATTCTGGTAGTTTTCGAGGATCGCGACCAAAGTACGACCTACCGCTAAACCAGAACCATTCAACGTATGTGCCAACTCTGGCTTACCGGTCTCAGGGTTACGCCAACGGGCTTGCATACGGCGTGCTTGGAAGTCCCACATATTTGAACAAGATGAGATCTCACGGTATTTCTGCTGACCTGGAAGCCATACTTCAATATCATAGGTTTTGTGAGCTGAGAAACCAAGATCACCACCACATAGCACTACTGTGCGGTAAGGCAAACCAAGCTTCTGAAGAATGGCTTCAGCATGGCCAATCAACTCTTCCAATACTTCAGTAGAACGATCTGGACGACAGATATGCACTAGCTCCACTTTTTCAAATTGGTGCTGACGGATCATGCCGCGAGTATCGCGACCATAGCTGCCCGCTTCACTACGGAAACATGGTGTGTGTGCAACATATTTCTGGTGCAAATCTGCGTCGTTTAAGATTTCATCACGTGCAATATTTGTTACTGGCACTTCAGCTGTTGGAATCAAGTAAAGGTCACTGTTTCCGCTGTCTTTGTCTACTGGCACCTTGAATAGATCTTGCTCAAACTTAGGCAACTGGCCTGTACCACGTAGAGACGCAGCATTCACTAGGTAAGGCACATAGATTTCAGAGTAACCATGCTCTTCAATGTGCGTATTCAACATGAATTGAATCAACGCACGGTGCAAACGAGCAAGATCAGATCGCATCACTGCAAAGCGTGAACCAGTGATTTTCGCCGCCATTTCAAAATCAAGCATGCCTAGCGCTGTCCCCACATCTACGTGGTCTTTGACTTCAAAATCAAATGTACGTGGCTCACCCCAACGGCGAATCTCAACATTATCGTCTTCACTTGTACCAGCTGGCACAGACTCATGTGGAATATTTGGAATGCTCTCTAGCAGTGCATCCATTTGCGCTTGGATGTCATCAAGTTGCACTTTCGCAGCCGCAAGATCATCACCTAGTGTCGCTGTTTTTGCCTTCAACTGTTCTGCTAGTGTTTTGTCACCAGCCTTCATCGCCGCACCGATTTCTTTCGATACGGAGTTACGGGACTGCTGCAGCGTTTCTGTTTCAATTTGAACTGTTTTGCGACGCTCTTCTAAATTTGAGAAAGTCGCCACATCTAAATCAAAGCCTTTTTTCTTCAATAAAGCGGCAATCGCTTCTGGATCCGCACGTAGAGCTTTAATGTCTAACATCGCTGCAACAAAACCTTATGTAATTAAAAAAATGAAAACTGCGTAGGACAGGTCTTAGAAGACTCGTGCAAGGCTAATGCCTGCGGCCAATGCCAATATTCCCAGCAAACAGCTTAATGATAAATAGCTTAAGGCACTTAGCCAAGCCTGCTGGTTCAATAGAGACACAATTTCTAAGGAAAAAGTCGAGAAGGTGGTGAATGCACCTAAAAACCCCACCATGATAAGGGGTCTGAGTGACTCCAAACTAGGCAACCGTTCGCTAATCAGTACAAACGCAATCCCCATGAGAAAGCTACCCAATATATTAATAGACATGGTTGCCATCGGGTATTGTGCTTGCCAGAAGCTATTTATCCACTTTCCCATGGCAAAGCGAGATACAGCCCCCAACGCCCCCCCCAATGCAATCATAAGGTACATCATGGCTACTTTTCTCCTTTCACATAACGCCGTATTGGACTCTCTTGGTCCTGTTGTTCAAGCCAGGCAAGCTTCTCGCCAATCTTCTTCTCGAGGCCACGATCAGTAGGCTGATAATAGCGCTCATTGGCAATTTCCTCGGGTAGATAAGACTCGCCAGCGGCGTAAGCATTAGGCTCATTATGGGCATAGCGATAATCTTCCCCGTGTCCCATGTCCTTAGCAAGACTGGTTGGAGCGTTTCTTAGGTGATTTGGCACTTCAAGACTCGGATGATTTCTGACACTTTCTAGTGCTTGGCTAAAGCCACGATAGACCGCATTACTCTTGGGTGCACAAGCCATATAAACAGCTGCCTGAGCAATGGCTCTATTACCTTCATAAGGCCCTACTCGCTCAAATATATCCCAGGCATTTAAACCCACCTGTAGCGCTCTTGGGTCAGCATTGCCAATGTCTTCTGAAGCAATCGCTAGCAAACGTCTAGCAATATATAGTGGGTCACAACCGCCATCTAGCATACGCGCCATCCAGTACAATGCACCATCAGGCGACGAACCTCGAATGGACTTATGAAAAGCGGAAATCTGGTCATAAAAGACATCTCCACCTTTGTCGTAGCGGCGAATGCTTCCCCCGAGGACATCTTCTAATTGCTCATCGGTAATGGTTTCACCGTCTTCGACAAAGTCAGCCAATATTTCGAGAAAGTTCAGACTACGGCGCACGTCACCATCTGCGGCTTGCGCTAATATGTTTAAATGATGATCGCTAATCTGGATATCTCGTTTGCCTAAACCTCTCTTAGGATCAGCGAGTGCTCGCCCCATCACATCTTGCAGGTCCTCAACACTTGGCGTCTGCAAACGATAAACACGGGCACGAGAAAGTAGTGCAGAGTTCAGCTCAAAAGCAGGATTCTCGGTGGTTGCGCCGACGAAAAGAAAGGTGCCATCTTCAATAAACGGTAAGAAAGCATCTTGCTGGGATTTATTAAAGCGGTGCACCTCGTCCACAAACAACAAGGTGGCCTTTTGTGTCATGAGCCGCCATTGTTTAGCATCGTCTACCGCCGCGCGAATTTCTTTCACGCCGGACATCACCGCGGACAACTCAATGAATTTTGCATCCAGAGAATTTGCAAAAAGCTTCGCAAAGGTAGTTTTACCAATGCCGGGAGTCCCCCATAAAATAAACGAATGCCCCTGACGACGTTCGATCATTTTGCGCAGAGGCTTGCCCTCCCCAACTAAATGCTGCTGACCAACGTATTCATCCAATGTCTGTGGACGCATACGCGCAGCCAGAGGCGCCATGGGATTCACATTGTCCGCGGCAAATAAATCATCCATTGCTTACTGCTCAAACATAACATCTACCGATTCCGGTAGCTTCACTACAAAGTTGCTTTCTGATACGCCATCATGCGCTTCAATATTGGCAAACTCGATCAGCGTTGTCTGGCCTAAAACATCTTTAATGCTCATAGCACTGATCTTTTTATTGTCGAATGATAGCGTCAACGTATCAAATAAGTCTTCTTGCTCTTTAGGCGACAGTTGGTATGTATTTCCAGCTAGCGCCTTTACCTCATAGTGGCTGAGCACATCGTCCGCTGATTCGCCCAATAACGCAGCAGGAGAGTTGCCGACAGAACCGGCAAAAGGCTTGCGCGTTGCCTGCTCTAAATCCACATCCCAAATCGTAACCCATTCACCATCAGAAAGAATGCGCTGTGGAAAAGGGGTAATCGTGTCCCAAACAAAACGATTCGGAGCCGCAAGCAGGAAAACACCCTCACTCTTTTGTACGGCTTCCCCTTGCTCATTACTCGTCACCTGACGAAATTCACCTTCAATATTGCGATTCTGGTCTAATAGTCCTGTCAAAGACTCTGCTGCAGTTTGCGCAGCAGCTGTAGCACTCAACATAAATCCTAATACTGCGAACAAATGCTTCATAATTTCTCCTAGCCCAACCTTTCACCTTATTCAGGTATTAAAATTTCACGCTGACCGTTCGTCCCCATCGGCCCAACCAATCCAGCGGACTCCATCGCTTCCACCAAGTTTGCTGCTCGGTTATAGCCAATTTTCAATCGACGCTGAATGGATGAAATAGAAGCTTTACGCGTTTCAATCACAATTTTCACGGCTTCGTCATAAAGTGGATCCTGATCTTCACCGCCACCACCAGAGCTCAGTTCTTCGGCACTAACTGTCACATCACTGATGTACTCAGGCTCACCACGAGCTTTCCACTCTTCTACCACGGCATGCACCTCCTCATCGGACACAAAGGCACCGTGGACACGAATAGGAGTTGGCAAACCTGCTGGCAAGTAAAGCATATCCCCCATCCCGAGCAATTGATCCGCACCACCCTGGTCTAAGATCGTTCGTGAGTCTATTTTCGATGACACTTGGAACGCCATTCGTGTTGGGATATTGGCTTTAATCAAGCCCGTAATAACATCAACCGATGGTCGCTGAGTGGCCAACACCAAATGGATCCCCGCAGCTCGAGCTTTTTGCGCAATACGAGCAATCAACTCTTCGACTTTCTTACCCACAATCATCATCATATCGGCAAATTCATCGACAACAATCACGATATAAGGCAGAGGCTCAAGATATGGTACGGTTCGTGCCACCCCATCCTCTGAGAACATCGCCATTTCCGGCGTCCAAAGTGGGTCTTCTATTGGCTGGCCCGCTGCAGCCGCTTCTCGTACCTTTTTGTTAAAGCCTGCAATATTTCGAACACCAAGCTTCGACATCAATTTATAACGGCGCTCCATTTCATCTACCGACCAACGCAGACCATTTGCCGCGTCTTTCATGTCCGTGATAACAGGTGTTAGCAAATGTGGGATGCCTTCATAAATAGAAAGCTCCAACATCTTCGGATCCACCATGATCATACGCACTTCGTCTGGCGTTGATTTAAGTAGCATACTTAAGATCATGGCGTTCACACCAACAGACTTACCTGAGCCTGTTGTACCCGCCACAAGTACGTGAGGCATCTTAGCCAAGTCCACCACAACCGGTTCACCTGATATATCGTGACCTAATGACAAAGTTAGCGGAGATGAAGCATTGTCGTACAAAGGGGTGTTAATCACTTCTGAGAAGTAAACCGTATCTCGGTGCTGGTTAGGGATTTCAATACCGATCGTTGACTTGCCAGCAATGACTTCAACAACACGTACACTCATCACACTTAATGAGCGTGCAAGGTCTTTGGCGAGGTTAGTAATACGTGAAACCTTCACACCCGGCGCAGGTTGAATTTCGAAACGCGTAATCACTGGTCCAGGATTGACTTCAACCACTTCCGCTTTAACACCGAAATCCAATAGACGCTGCTCTAACAAGGCAGAAAGATCAAGCAACTCTTCCTCGGTATAGCCACCCTTTTTAGGCTTAGGTGGTGTTAGCACGCTTCTATCGGGTAAAGTATAAGCCGCTTCACTTCGCTCAACCTCGGTGTATGGACCACCTAAACCGTCTAATTGTTTCGCTTCCGAAAGAGTTTTTACTGCCGGTCTATGAATACTTAAATCGGGCTGTGGCTGACGAGCAGATTTTTCCTCTGAATTCGTTGATTTAGATTCAACACGCTCAGCAGCTCTTAGCTGATAATCTTCCCTGTCTTGACTCAATGGAACATTAAACTGATCGTCATCGGATTTTTGTTCAGCAATCGGCATCTCTTGAGTTTTCGCTATCCCAGCTTTCTTAGGGGATGCTTTGGGTGTTGATTCCCAGACCTCATCAAAACGGACCTCTTTATCGTCTTCTTCGATATAGAGGGTATCTTTGAAATCAAACTTATCTTCATCAAAAGACACATCATCTAAACCCGCAAAGCTTGGCTCTTGATGCTCTCTTTTCTGGTTATCAGAACTAGCTGCTGCCTCATCGTCTCGCTGTCGCTGAAACTTGCTCTTAACCCTATGCCAGAAACTCAGCGATGACTCTTCATCGGTTTGTTCATTTTCAATTGAAGGCGTATCTAACTGTTGTTTTTTGCGGAAAATAGCAGGCTTATCTAACTCGTCTTCATCAAGAGCCTGATCAGAAGTCTTAGAAGTATTTGACTTTCTTGCCTTAACTTTCTTTGTGGTCGTTTTGGTTTCAGCCTGCTCATTGTCTCTTTCGTCTCCACCACGTTTTAGAGCATTAGCAACTTTTAGGAAAATAAACTCTGCACGCTCACCGATATATTCCAATAGTAGGGACCAGTGAATCTGGGCAAGCAAGGTGATTGCTAAAAGAAATATAGCCAAGCTAACAAGCGTCGCTCCATCGTATCCAATCCAATGGTAAAGAAGCTGCCCAAGGGCCTGCCCTAATATGCCTCCCGCACCAAATTGAAGAGAAATATTCCCAACCGTATGCAAAAAGCATAAGGCGGAGCCTGATGTTAGGTAGAGAATACTGCCTGTACAACAGAGAATCGCATTATTCGCAGGAATCATTTTATGAGGGTTGCACCATAAGATGAAAGCCACAGCAAGAAATAGAATAGGTAATGAGTAAAATAAACTACCAAAAAAAGCAGACAAAAGATCAGATAAAATAGCACCAATTGGCCCCATGGAGTTGGCTGTCAAGCCACCACTACCTGAATAAAACCACCCTGCATCATCTGGATTGTAACTATATGTCGCCAAAGCAAAAAATATAAAAAACAATAATGCGGCAATGAATGCTGCTTGCTTTGCAAATGTCCCCCAGATCAGTGATCGTACAGACTCACGCTCTGCTTGTGTCAAAAGCCACCTTCCAATGTATTAAGCCAATGTTAGGATGCAAGCTTACCATAAAAAAAGCCAGCCCGAAGGGCTGGCTTTCGCTTTTGCTAAGATAGGGAAATCTTAGAAGAAAGCTTTCACGCCAACAGTGTGTTGCTCTGCACCATTAGTGCTTGAGTCAGCAGCTAGGTCACCGTTGTAGTTTTTGTAGTAGTAAGTTAAATCGCCGTATGCGTATTCGGCTACGAAGTAAGTGCCGTCCATATCGTTTTCTTCATCGCTTGAATATTCAAGAGTCAAAGTCAACGCATCTGTTGCTGCAAGCTGAGCAGAAACAGTGATTTGCTCAACATCAGTAGTAGTGTCAGTGCCTTTCTCACCAACACCGTAGTTAGCAGAGAAAGTTGCTGGGCCAGCATTAAATTGTGCACCAACGTTCACTGCATTTGCATCACCTAGTACACCACCAGAGATACCAACTTTTGCAGCGCCTAGATCAGCAACATAAGAGATTGCTGCACCTACATCAGAATCATCTGAAGAGTTAGTAGTTGCCTCTAGAGCGATAGTTAGACCAGGTGCAGCTTTGTAACGAAGACCTGTATTATCAGTATCACCTTGAGCTGTCTTAAGGTCAACGCCACCGTATAACTCATCCATACCCATGAATGAACCTGTTGCTACGGACCCATCAAAACGACCAAAAGATACTGCGCCTTGTTTTACGTATAGTTTCTCAAAGTTGATGTCTGTTCCTTCGTCATCACCAGTAGTTTTCACTTCTACTTCAGCGTAAACAACGCCAGTATCAACAGAAAGTTCGATTTCACCAAGATCTGTACCATCAGCAAGATCACCAGTATCTTTCGATTCACCATAGTAGCTAGTGTATTCGATACCCGCTTCACCAGAGAAAACCGGCTCAGCAGCAAAAGTAGATGTAGAAACAGCAGCCGCAACAGCAGATACCGCGAAAACAGAAGCAAGTTTAATCGCTTTCATTCAAGATTCCCCTTTAATTATATATGTTCGGTCTCAAGACCTTCTTGAAAGGCTTTACTACCTATTCAAAGAAACGCTGACAAATCAACGACTCAGGTATATTAAAACCTATCAATTTCAGTTTTGTGACATAAGCACAACACTAAAAAAATTTTAGTTCATGACTCACAGTGCGATTGGTTTTTTTTCTCACCGTTTTGAACTAACTTGATTAAAACCAAGTTTTCCTTTGCTGGTCAAGCTCTATAAGCACTTTTTTTGAGTTTTTTTTGCAAATTTTGAATTTAATTTATGTCTAAATGACAGAAACAGCATATCAGGCCCTCAAAAAACGCAGCTTTTATACTACAAGTATGCACAATCAGAAAAAAACGCTTTATCAAGGCAATCACAAGACTAAGCCTAGTAAAATACGACAAAAAATATGGATAATACGCACACTCGAAAGGCATTTAGAAGAATTTTCATGCAGGATAACTCTTACAATAGAAAAAATGATGCGCAGGAACTGGTCATATTGACAGAATCCCCCTTCGACACACCAAACCCGTACAAGGCTCTGTTAGAGCCTGAGGGGTTATCGGCTGTCGGAGGAGACCTGAAGCCCGAGCGTTTAATTCACTTGTATCAACATGGATTTTTTCCATGGTACAGCGATCCTGATCCCATTTTATGGTGGCATCCCTTAGATCGATGCACATTGAAACCAAAGGACTTTCACGCAAGCCGCTCTTTGCTAAAATCCATTCGTAATAAACACTGGACCTGTCGTGTAAACCACGACTTCCATAACACCATCAAACTCTGCAGCAACCTAAGAGCGGAAAAAGAGGGCACATGGATCTCTGATGACATCATTGAGGCTTATACAAGGCTACATCACAAAGATTACGCATTTTCCATTGAGGTATTTCTCAATGGCGCGCTAGCTGGGGGCTTTTATGGTATTGCAATGGGCAATATGTTTTTTGGAGAATCAATGTTCTCATTGCAGCCCAATGGCTCGAAGGTTGCCCTATGGCAACTTTGCCATTTAGCCCCTGAACTTGGAATTGAACTCATTGACTGCCAAGTGCATTCAGATCATTTAGTTTCTTTAGGGGCTAAGATGTTACCAAAGGAGGAATTTATTACGATGCTTAAGCAATATGTCAATCCCCCCTGCCAAAACAAGAGATTGAAACATCTTGCAGCGGAAAAATACGCACGTAAAGTTGGAGCAGCTTTAGACTAAATTTGCTTTTTTAGGGTATTTTGGGCAAAATACCGCCGAAATTTTAGCAAACTCGCCAATCACAAGCCTATTTTTAGCCTAAATAGCGAGACCATGCTTAACCTTAATTAAGAACAGGACACTGATTGTGGCAAAAGAAGACAGCATTGAAATGGAAGGTACGATTGTCGATACCCTTCCAAATACCATGTTCCGCGTAGAACTTGAAAACGGTCACGTTGTGACAGCGCACATCTCAGGTAAGATGCGCAAAAACTATATCCGTATTTTGACTGGTGACAAAGTAAAGGTCGAGTTAACACCTTACGACTTGTCCAAAGGTCGCATCGTTTACCGTTCTCGTTAATTTAAAACGATAACGCAAAACAAAACGCCGCTTAACCTCTGGTTAAGCGGCGTTTGCGTCTCTAAAGCAGACGAAAGCAAAGTAACCGGTGAGCTGCTATTAACAGCTCACCGCTTCTTTACGTACAGAGAAATCCAGTTCGTCTTTCTCTTCATTTAGAGAAACCGATACAACACCTCCTTCGGTTAAATCACCGAACAAGATCATATTCGCCAATGGTTTTTTCAAGTATTCTTGAATCACGCGCGCCATCGGGCGAGCACCCATTTGACGATCATAACCTTTGTTCGCCAACCAGCCGCGCGCTGTATCGCTGACCTCAATCATGACACCTTTCGAGTCAAGTTGCGCTTGAAGCTCCACAAGGAACTTATCAACCACATTGAAGATCACCTGTTCGTCCAACTGTTTGAACTGAATCACTGCATCTAAACGGTTACGGAACTCAGGAGTGAATGTTTTATTAATAACTTCCATTCCGTCAGTTGAATTGTCCTGCAATGAGAAGCCGATTGAACGTTTAGCCAGCACTTCTGCCCCCGCGTTAGACGTCATGATCAGAATAACATTGCGAAAATCGGCTTTACGACCATTGTTGTCTGTAAGCGTACCGTGGTCCATTACTTGTAGCAGAAGGTTAAACACCTCAGGGTGAGCTTTCTCGATCTCATCAAGCAACACGACACTGTGAGGGTTCTTAGTCACCGCTTCCGTTAGAAGTCCACCCTGGTCGAATCCTACGTAGCCTGGTGGCGCACCAATCAAACGCGACACAGCATGACGCTCCATGTACTCGGACATATCGAAGCGAATAAGCTCAAGGCCTAATGCTTTAGCTAATTGACGTGTCACCTCGGTTTTACCAACACCAGTTGGGCCCGCCATTAGGAATGAGCCAATTGGCTTTTGCTCTGCTTTCAAACCAGCACGAGATAATTTGATTGCATCAGATAAGGATTCAATCGCTCCATCTTGCCCAAACACCACCATTTTCAGGTTGCGCTCAAGATTGCCCAGTACCTTACGGTCATCCGAATTAGCCGCTTTCACTGGCACACGAGCAATTTTTGAAACGATTTCTTCAATGTCTTCGACGGTAATGGTTTCTTTGCGAGAATCTTCTGGCTGAAGGCGTTGAAACGCTCCCGCTTCATCCACTACATCAATTGCTTTATCTGGCATATGACGGTCAGGAACATAACGCTGTGCTAGCTCAGAAGCAGCCTTCAATGCAGCATCTTCATATTTGACCTTATGGTGCTCCTCGAATGAGCCAATAATGCCTTTAAGAATTTCGTAGGTATCATCAACACTTGGTTCGTTCACATCCACTTTCTGGAAACGACGAGCCAAGGCGTGGTCTTTTTCAAAAATGCCACGGAACTCTTGGAAAGTTGTAGAGCCGATGCAACGTAATTGACCAGAGCTCAATGCTGGCTTCAATAGGTTCGATGCGTCCATCACGCCGCCAGAAGCAGCACCTGCGCCAATAATGGTATGAATTTCATCAATAAACAAAATCGCGTTTGGTAGTTTTTTCAACTCACCAAGTAAGTGCTTAAGTCTCTTTTCGAAATCACCACGGTACTTAGTGCCCGCCAACAGTGCACCTAGATCCAGTGAGTACACCACACCATCAGCGATAACATCAGGCACTTCACCGTCAACAATACGTTTAGCGAGGCCTTCAGCAATAGCGGTTTTACCCACACCAGACTCGCCAACCAACAAAGGGTTGTTTTTACGACGGCGAGATAAGGTTTGTACTACACGCTCAACTTCGTATTGACGACCAATCAATCGATCAATACGGCCAGCCTTGGCTTCTTCGTTTAAGTTCGTAGCGTATTTTTGAAGTGGTGCCTTAGCTGTGTCTTCACCATCCTCATCATCATGCTCAACGGAATCTTCTTGAGAAGAAGCATTCCCTAACTTTGAAATACCATGGGCAACAAAGTTAACCACATCAATTCGAGCCACATTGTGACGACGCAAAAGATAAACGGCCTGGCTTTCTTGTTCGCTGAACATCGCTACAAGAACATTCGCACCAGTCACTTCACGTTTCCCTGAGGATTGAACGTGGAAGACGGCACGCTGAAGCACGCGTTGAAAACCAAGAGTTGGTTGTACTTCCCTCTCTTGATCACCTTCCGGGATAAGAGGGGTGGTGCTGTCGACGAACTCTTCTAACTCCTTGCTCAAAGTTTCTAAGGTGACACCACAAGCCTCAAGCACTTTTGACGCTGCAGTATTGTCAATCAAAGCCAGCAGTAAATGCTCAACTGTCATGAACTCGTGACGCTTATCACGAGCGGCTTTGAAGGCATTATTCAAGGTTTGTTCTAGTTCTTTATCTAGCATCGCTTATCCCTCTCTTGAAATCATTCGACTTGTTGCAAGTCGCACATTAGGGGGTGCTCATTTTGTTCTGAAAACTGCTGCACCATAGCTACTTTGGTTTCTGCAATACCAAATGGGTAAACGCCACAAATACCTTTACCTTTGGTATGCACTTCCATCATTACATGCTGGGCTTTCTCTGCATCCATATTAAAAAAGCGCTGAAGAACAAACACGACAAAATCCATTGGCGTGTAATCATCATTAAACAGTACCACCTGATACATGGATGGTGGCTTAAGTTCGGTTTCATCTGGCGCAATGGCAACAGATGAATGCCCGATATCATCGTCCTCTAAATTTAGCTTAATTTGCTCCGATGCAAACATCTGGGACCTCAAACACTACAAATATTCACGTTAATTTGCATTTTCACAATGCCCGATTACTCAGAAATTGGAAAACAATAAGAATTTTACAAATCCACGATAGGGTTCTACGCTCAACTAGAGTGTGGTTAAAAGTCAAACAATTAAACCCTGTAAATTTATACGGAGTTTAACAGATCTTTGGCCTCATAGATTGCAACGAATGTGTTTACAACGCTTATTTGCGGTTCGGCTAATCGGGCCTAAAGAGTATTGAAGGAGTGACTCATGCATCGTGGATCCGTTAAATGGTTTAATAACGCAAAAGGATACGGCTTTATAGTATCCGACAGTTTTGAAGAAGATTTGTTCATTCACTATTCAGCGATCAACGTTGAAGGTTACAAGACGCTAAAGGCCGGCCAAGCCGTCACGTTTGACGTGACGCCGGGCAAAAGAGGTTTGCACGCAACTGAAATCACTCCTATTACATCAGAAGCGACTTCCGCTGTGACAGAGCGCGAAGCGGAAACTGCTTAAACATAGGATAGCTCGCTCTTAACTGACGGCTTAAAGAATTTTAAAAGTCGTGAACACGCAAGCACCTTTGGTATGATGGGCGCCTTAGGTGCTTTTTGGCGTCTACACTCTTTTTATAAATAAACCACTCAAGTATTAAGATGCTACTGCTACTAAATAAGCCCTTCCAAGTCCTTAGTCAATTTACTCATGACGGCGATAAAGACACTCTTGCAAGCTATGTCGACATTGCTGACGTCTATCCAGCAGGGCGCTTAGATTATGACTCAGAAGGATTGCTGTTACTGACAGATCATGGCCCACTACAACATTTAATTGCTTCGCCAAAGTTCAAAATGCCAAAAACCTATTGGGTTCAAGTGGAAGGTGACATCACCGCAGAGGCGATTGACCAACTCTCAAAAGGCGTTGAACTAAAAGACGGGCTAACCAAACCTGCTAAGTGCCAACGCATCGAGGCGCCCAATATCTGGCAACGAACGCCTCCCATTCGTGAGCGTGCCAACATCCCGACTAGTTGGATTGAGTTACAGATTACGGAAGGAAAAAACCGACAAGTACGTCGCATGACGGCCCATGTTGGCTTTCCAACACTTCGTCTGATTCGTGCTGCGATTGGCCCCTACTCGGTTGAAAATATCCCTGTGGGCACCTATGAAACAGTAGAACCCACTGAAACATTAGCAGCACAGGTAAAAGAATTTGAACGAGAAAAAGCGCGAAAGCCTGCCTCATCTCACCGTCGCCGCCCTCATAGCGGACAACGGCCGTTATCTAATGGTCAAAGAAACACAAGACGGTCAGATCGTTCTCAACCAACCAGCCGGGCACGTGGAAAACGGTGAGTCACTCCAACAAGCAGTGATCAGAGAAACGCTGGAAGAAGCAGGCTGGCAAGTTGAACCGACAGCGATTTTAGGCATGTACGCCTTCACCCCTTATGCAGGAGCCGATACGTACCATCGGATTTGCATTATTTGCCGCCCAGTCGGTCATATGACCGATAGTCTAGATCCAGACATCCTGTGTGCAGACTGGTTTACAAGAGCGGAAATTGAGCAACACCCGCAGCGTAGCCCACTGATCTTGGAATGCATCAACGACTTTGAAAATGGTCAAAACTTCCCTATCAATATGATTAATAATCATCACTTGGAAGCAAAATAAAGATCTTGATCAAGCGTTCAGATACAATACGACACTTATTCTAATGACGGGCCTTTACCCCGTTTCAACTATTAGAGAGCAATCATGAGTAAAGAAAACCCAAACGCATCCATTAAAGTTATCGTCGGCATGTCCGGTGGTGTCGATTCATCTGTTTCTGCCCTATTGCTTCAACAACAAGGCTACCAAGTAGAAGGCTTGTTTATGAAAAACTGGGATGAAGACGATGGCACTGAGTACTGTACAGCTAAGGAAGATTTGGCAGATGCGCAAGCTGTCTGTGACAAACTAGGCATTCATTTGCATACGGCAAACTTCGCTGCAGAATACTGGGATAACGTATTTGAGCACTTCCTTGAAGAGTACAAGGCTGGTCGCACACCAAACCCTGATATCTTGTGTAACAAAGAAATCAAATTCAAAGCTTTCCTAGAGTATGCCCTTGAGCTTGGCGCAGATTACATCGCCACTGGTCACTATGTTCGTCGTGGTGAAAAAGATGGCGAGCCAGTACTTTTGAAAGGCCTTGATAACAACAAAGATCAAAGCTACTTCCTTTACGCGGTTGGTAAAGATGAAATTGGTCGCACCTTCTTTCCTGTTGGTGAACTTGAAAAGCCAGAGGTACGCCGCCTTGCCGAAGAGTACGACTTAATTACTCACAATAAAAAAGACAGCACAGGCATCTGTTTTATTGGCGAACGTCGCTTTAAAGATTTCCTTGAGCAATATTTACCTGCCCAGCCAGGTAATATTGAAACGCTGGAGGGCGACATCATTGGCAAGCACCACGGTTTGATGTATCACACCATTGGCCAACGCCAAGGCTTAGGCATAGGTGGGCTATCAAAATACCCTGATGAGCCATGGTATGTAGTAGAAAAAGACCTTCAGCGTAACGTACTGGTTGTCACACAAGGTGGCCAACACGAATCTCTGTTTAAAACGCATCTTATCGCAGATAACTTCGATTGGGTCGCGCGTGAAAAGCCAAACATGCCGCTAACTTGTATGGCGAAATGCCGATACCGTCAGCCGGACCAAGAATGTACGATTTCAGAATTAGCCGATGGTCGTGTTGAAGTCAGTTTTAAAGAACCTCAACGTGCGATTACACCAGGGCAATCCGTTGTCTTTTACATTGGTGAGCACTGCCTTGGTGGTGGCATCATTAACGTTGCTTTTAACAAGTAAAGGCATGTCTAACTGGAGTAAGCAATGCAACACGATTTAAAAGAGCAAGCCATTGCCCTCTCCGCTATTTTTCAAGCGGCAGAGCTGGTTGCGAATTTGGCACGCAAAGGCACCGCAGACGAAGCATACAGCAAGCCATTACTTGAAAGCATTTTGGTCGTAAATTCCTCCTCTACGGAGGATATTTACGGTGGCTCATTCGACTGTCAGGGTAACTTGGCTTTAGGTCGTCGCATTGCCAAAGAAGTGATGGGAAAAGGTCGCGATGCGATTAACCCTGACACCATTCGCTATGCGCTAAGCATGATTCATCTCGAATCCAAACTGCAAAAAGACAACAACACCCTAAGTGCAATTGGCAGACACTTATCACAAGTGGAACGCCAGAAAGAGCACTTTGATTCTGTGCTACATGAAAACATGATTGCCGGTATCTCAGGCATGTACCAAGAAACACTTAGTAAGATGTCGTTTCGTATACAAGTACATGGCGACGCTCGACATCTGCAACAGCCTCATACAGCGAACCAAGTGAGAGCATTGTTGATGGCTGGTGTACGTGCCGCCATGCTTTGGCGTCAAGTTGGTGGTCGACGTTGGCACTTAATCTTTAAGCGCAAGGCCCTAATTAAGCAGTTGGAAGCCCGTTTCTAAGTCACTTCTCAACACATCATACAAGAAGCTCATAATGCAGTGAGCTTCTTGCTGATCGACCATTATACGCCACAATCATTTAGATCAATCTTGACTATATTCGCGGTCAATATTTCTCAAACCTTCATTTAAGGTAGTATATTGACCAAAATTTTAATCATAATTAAATTGATTACTGGGAATGGCGGCCAAAAGTCACCTTCTATCCAAGCGGCTAACTAGCCAGAATGTTAGGGGAATTACATGTCAAAACAAACGATTTACTACACGTTGACAGACGAAGCACCAGCACTTGCAACAGCTTCACTACTGCCAATCTTTAGTTCATTTGCGAAAGAAGCAGACATCGAGCTAAAACTTACGGATATTTCATTAGCTGGCCGAATCCTTGCAGCGTTCTCTGATCGTCTTCCAGAAGATCAACGCGTTGAAGATGGTCTTTCTTTCCTAGGTGAGTTAACGGCTGATCCAAGTGCAAACTTCATCAAGCTACCAAACATCTCAGCTTCTATCCCACAGTTAAACGCTGCGATCAAAGAGCTTCAGGGCCAAGGCTACGCTATCCCAAGCTACCCAGAAACAGCTGAATCTGAAGAAGACAAAGAAGTTCAAGCACGTTACGCTAAATTGCTAGGTAGTGCGGTTAACCCAGTTCTTCGTCAAGGTAACTCTGACCGTCGTGCGCCAGCAGCGGTTAAGGCTTACGCTCGTAAACACCCACATTCCATGGGTGAATGGAAGAAAACTTCTCAAACTCACGCAGACTACATGCGTGACGGCGATTTCTTCTCATCTGAGCAGTCCGTGACAATGGACAAAGCACAAGACGTTCGCATCGAGTTTGTAGACCAAGCTGGTAACGTTGAGCTTAAGAAAACACTTCCTTTACTGGAAGGCGAAGTGCTAGACAGCATGCGTATGAGCGCAAGCAAACTACGTGACTTCTTCGAAACGTCTCTACAAGAAGCTAAAGATGCGGGCATCATGTGGTCACTGCACGTGAAAGCAACCATGATGAAAGTGTCTCACCCAATCGTTTTCGGTCACGCAGTAACTGTATTCTACAAAGAAGTGTGGGATAAGTTCGGTGACCTGTTCGAACAAATCGGTGTTAATCCTAACAACGGCCTAGGTAGCGTTTACGATAAAATTCAAACACTACCACAATCACAACAAGACGAAATCCTTCAAGCGATCCATGATTGCTACGAGCACCGCCCTGAAATCGCAATGGTAGATTCTGTGCGTGGTATCACTAACCTACACGTACCTTCTGACGTCATCGTAGACGCATCTATGCCAGCGATGATTCGTAGCTCTGGTAAGATGTGGGGCCGTGACGGCAAGACTAAAGACACTAAAGCAGTGATGCCTGAGTCAACTTACGCACGTATTTACCAAGAAGTGATCAACTTCTGTAAAACAAACGGCGCATTCGACCCGACTACAATGGGCACCGTACCAAACGTTGGTCTAATGGCTCAAAAAGCGGAAGAATACGGTTCACACGACAAAACATTCGAAGCAAAAGCTAACGGTGTAATGCGTGTCGTAGATGCCGCTGGCAACGTGCTAATGCAGCACGAAGTAGAAGCAGGTGATATCTGGCGTGCATGTCAAACTAAAGACGCTGCGATCAAAGACTGGGTGAAACTAGGTGTTACTCGTGCTCGTAACTCTAACACGCCAGCAGTATTCTGGTTGGACGAAGAGCGTGCGCACGATAACGAGCTACGTAAGAAAGTTGCTCTATACCTACAGGACCACGATCTTGAAGGTCTGGATATTCGTATCATGTCTTACAACGAAGCGATCCGTTTCTCTATGGAGCGCATCATCCGTGGCCTAGACACTATTTCAGTAACGGGTAACGTACTACGTGACTACCTAACTGACTTATTCCCAATCATGGAACTAGGCACTTCTGCGAAAATGCTATCTATCGTACCAATGCTAAATGGCGGTGGTATGTACGAAACGGGTGCTGGTGGTTCTGCGCCTAAGCACGTACAGCAGCTTCAAGAAGAAAACTACCTACGCTGGGACTCTCTAGGTGAATTCCTAGCGACAGCAGTATCGTTCGAAGAGCTTGGTATCAAGCAAGGTAACGAGAAAGCGAAAGTACTAGCAACTTGCCTAGATAAAGCGACTGGCCAGCTTCTAGATAACAACAAGTCACCTTCTCGTAAGATCGGCGACATCGATAACCGTGGTAGCCACTTCTATCTAGCGATGTACTGGGCACAAGAATTGGCAGCTCAAACAGAAGACGCTGCATTGGCTGCGAAATTCGCACCACTTGCGAAGACTCTGACTGAGAACGAAGCGAAAATCGTTGAAGAGCTAAACACTGTTCAAGGTTCTGCAGCTAACCTAGAAGGTTACTACCACATGAACCTAGAAGAAGTTGCGAAAGTAATGCGCCCAAGTGCGACATTCAACGCGGCGCTTGAGTCTCTATAATTTAGACTTTAACTAGCAGCTTTAATGATCAAAAAACCACTCGATGACTCGAGTGGTTTTTTTGTTTATAGGAATAATTATTATGTGCCATAAAAAAAGAGCCAACATATGGCTCTTTTCATCAATATTTTAGCGGTAAGATTACAATGCCAAAGGGCTAGCTTATAGCTGCTAGGGAGCCAAAACTTGGTTCCGAGTGGGCACTGTTCAAAGCGCGAGTCGAATGCGGCATATATACCAAATTTGCCATGGCATCAGGATCAACCGGAGTAATATTCCCCATCCAAGCCACCTTACGCTCATCTCTTGGCGAGATCCCCAAATGTTTTCGGTAACAGCGACTAAAGTGAGGCGTTGAGATAAAACCGCAAGCCGCTGAAATTTCAACGATAGACATACTTGATTGTTTCAACAACTGACGGGCACGATCTAGTCGAAGCCTTAGGTAATAGCGTGAAGGTGAGCAATCAAGGTATTTATGAAACATACGTTCCAATTGACGTCTAGACACATCCACAAATGTCGCTAGTTCATCTAGATCAATCGGCTCTTCCAGATTGTTTTCCATCAACTCAATCACATCAACGAGCTTTGGCTTACAACCGCCTTTGTTAAGCTGACGCAAAGGTACGCGCTGCTGATCAAACTCGCTACGGATACGGTCGCAGATAAACATATCAGACACCGCGCTGGAAAGCTTTGCACCATGCTCACGAGCAATAATCGTTAAGAACATATCAAGAGGAGCACTACCGCCTGTCGCCGTGAAACGTCCCTCGTCCATCGAGAACAAACGGTTATTACAACGGACTTTAGGGAAACTTTCCTGAAGAGCCGTCATACATTCCCAATGCACACTGCAGTTGTAGCCATCTAATAGACCCGCATGCGCTAATACATAAGCACCTGTACAAATGCTACCGAGCGTAATGCCTTTACGAGCCTTTTGTTGCAACCAGCTAACCTGCTTAGAAGTAAAAGCCCTAGTGATATCTAGTCCACCTGCTACGATAATCATATCCAGTTCAGGAATATCGTACATAGAGGTATCAGCAGATAAACTTAAGCCATCACTTGCACTGACAGGATCGCCTGACTCAGAAATCATGCACCATTGATAAAGCTCTTCTCCGTAGAGCTGATTGGCCATTCGCAACGGCTCAAGAGCAGAAGCCAATGCAATCATTGTAAAATTATCCAGCAATAAAAAACCAACGCGCGTCACTTTTTTATTGCTGGATGCACCATTTGTTTGGGAAGTTGAGACCATGAGTGTGCCCTCTTATACGTGATATATAGCGTAAGCAATTAGCAGGCCAAATAGGCTATATTCACTTATTTTTTATTATGACGGACCGACAGTTAGCTGTTGGGTATACGTCTCTCCACTTATGCTGTCTGTTTAGTAAATAAATACGCCAAAACAGACACCGTATAATAATTGAGCCCCCCTGATGAAATATCACATGAGCGACACCAATCAAACCATTTTTAACCAAAAACGACCAAGCAAAATTTAACTCATAACGACAAAATGTCGTCACCAGATATCACCAAGACCACTTTTCTAAACATAGGGTAAATTGGTTTCATTTGCTTAGCTTAAATAAATAATTTTCACGGACACGTTAAGCACCTTTTTAGGGCATAACGCACACTTATTGCCAGACATCTGAAACATAATCACTATCTGAGAAACGGTGCCTGACTTGTGCTTGAAATAACTCAGCCGTCGCGATCGCATCAGTCAAAGCGCTGTGCATTTGGTAGCGAGGTAAACCATAACGAACACGGCTGTCAGCAAGTCGAATCGAAACTTGTTTAGCACCAAACCAGCGCTTCAATTCAGAGCGCCAACCCATTCGGTGCCATCGAGCCTCAATCGCCATGGTATCAATCATAGGGAAAATCAATTCTTGTCCCATTAGCCGAGCCGATGCCTGAGCCAGAAATTCGCGTTCGATGAATTGATAATGCACGACAACAACTTTGCCTTGTAATTCGGGTAGCAAGGACTGCAGCACCTTATCCAAACTGGGGGCTTGGGATAAATCTGAATGGGTAATGCCATGAATCACCACTGATTCATCCGAGAGTTGTCCTTGGGGACGCACTAACCAGTGCTTGGCTTGGGCAACTTTAATGCGCTGAAGAGTAAATGGAACCAGACCAACACTCACGATTTCATCTTGCTCTGGACACAGACCCGTCGTCTCAAAGTCCAAAGCGACAAACTCTGCTGCCCGTAATGTCTTATCTTGTATGAAGTCCAACTGCGATTGATAAAAGCACTTAAGCAAAGGCTCTTGAATCGTTTTGCTTTGCTCTTGTAGATAATCAAGCCATGAAAAACGTCGCTTGTGTTTAAACATGTGCGCAACTCTACTTAGGAAAAAGGGTAGCGATATTTTAGAAAGCGCTGGCTACTGCTGAGGACATTAAACGCTTCTTTTAGATTGCGCCTTTCAATATCAGATAGCTTGTCAGGCTCAATGGTATTGTCTACCTCTTCTCCAGACTCAACGTCTTCCGCTTGATGACGTATCCGCACCATTGCCAAATACTCCAAGGCGTATTTCAGTTCCTGGCCTCGCTTGTCCGGTAAAATACCAGATTCAATTACATCTTCGAGTCGCTCACTGGAGTTTCTGGCTCTAGAGCCAACGGCCATAGCATGCACGCGGATAACATCCACTAATGGCGCCGTACCACGTCGTTTCAAGTTGATTGTGCGGCGATGGGCGCCATCCTGCTCCATGACAAACTCTTTGAAAAAACCAAGTGGCGGGGTTCGTAGCAAAGCATTTCGCGCCAAACTAGCAAGGAATTTAGGCGTTTTCTGGGCTCGGTTTACGATAAATTGGTACGCCCATGCGACATTTCCCCAAACTCCCTCTAGATCAAAGAAGACAGAGCAATTAAGCAAGGCATCAGGATTAGGAACATCAATCCAGTCAGCAAAACATGTACGCCACTCTGATAGTGTTTTTCGCCATCTAGGATTAGTGGCCATAATACGCCCACTACAATATGGGTAACCGCAACGGAGACAAACTCGGCCAAAGACTCAAAATAGTCACCGTGCTTCGCTGTCTCGTAATCATCAGACAATATTAATGCATTATCTTGATCCGTAGTTTGTCATCCACCTCCACAAAGTAAGCGAACTCATCAAAGTATCGCAAAGCTCATTAAATAGCGTTTCCGGGACAAAGTAGATTAGAGAGTCTTCTAAAGCACGTGAGGGCAGACGCACTCTGTTCTTCATCAGCAAGCCAAGCTGGCCAAATACGTCACCAACACTAAGACGGTTGTAGAGGTGTCCGTTACGGCGGTAAATCTCAACTGAACCGCTACGAATAAAGCAGAAGTCGTGTATTTCATCGCCGAAACAATACACGTCAGCGCCTTGGCGGTAATAACTAATTTCGATGGCAGAAGCGACTGAATACAGCGCGTCTTGGGGGAGAAATGAAAAAGGTGGGTAACGCCCTATGAACTCGGCAATTTCAATATGTTCCGCTTCCATAGGGCGCCCTCAGACAATGTTAGTATTCAATCACAACATCAGATTTAGCCACGGTACAGCAAGACAACACATAGCCTTCGGCCACATCTTCGTCTGTAATACCACCATTGGCCTCCATATGCGTTTCACCTTCTTTCACCAGCACTTTACAAGTACCGCAGATCCCCATACCACACGCTTTAGGAATGTGAAGATTCAACTTAGCCGCAGCATTGTGCAGTGTTTCACTTGGCGCAACTTGAACACTCATCGTCATGCCACTACTGATGACTTCAACGCGATGCATATCTGCAGAGTCCAGAGCGTCAGCTTCTGCCTGTGCAACCTCAGCCAATTCAATGGCGTCTTCGACAATCGCTTCTGGTGTTTCACCAAATGACTCTTCATGATAACGACTCATATCGAAGCCTTTTGCCTTAAGCAACTCACGCACCGCTTTCATGTATGGTGCAGGGCCACAACAGAATACTTCGCGCTCCATGAAATCAGGCGTTGTCAGCAGCAGCTTTGTCTCATCAAGGTATCCGCGATAGCCGTGCCACGCTAAGCCATTGTGCATTCGTTCAACAATGGTATGAACACTAATATTATTCACTCGTGAAACCATGTGGTCCAGCTCACGAGGATAGATCAGATCACGAGGAGAACGTGCGCTGTGAACAAATGAAATATCAACATCCGCACTGGTATCAAACCACCAACGAGCCATAGACATGACAGGGGTAATCCCCACACCGCCGGACAGCAGTAAAACTTTGTCTGCAGGAAAATCAATACAGTTAAAGTTCCCTACAGGACCATGCACCGCCAACTCAACGCCGACATCCATGTTGTCATGTAACCAGTTCGACACCAACCCGCCTGGAACGCGCTTAACCGTAATAGAGAAGCTATAAGGCACGGAAGGCGAGCTAGATATAGTGTAAGAACGCATCACTTGCTTGCCTTCTATTTCTAGCTCTAACGTGACAAATTGCCCTGGCTTAAAGAAGAACATGACCGGCTGCTGCGCCATAAAACAGAACGTATTTACGTCCCAAGATTCTTGAATAACTCTTACACAGCGAACGTTGTGACGACCATTAACCCAAGTCTGGGTATTAACGGGAGCAAGATATTCAGCCGAAGAAGCTGTAGTAGGGTTTGTCATAGTGGCTCTCTCTTTATTGGCGTTGACGTTTCACCTATTGGGAGCATTGTCGTTCGAGGCATCAGAATTGAGTTGACCTTTAACGACATCGACTTGCTCATAGCAGTCAATCCACTATGACACCATGGCTATGCCTAGGGCATGCGTCGATTTATGTATGAGAGGATGTCGTGTTTGGTCATCTTGCAAAGCCAAACTTAGGTGACGATAGCGTCATTATTATAACGACAACGGGCCAGTCTAAACTGCCCAAGACATGTTGCTCCGACGAGGGAAACAACATTAACTCGGCTTTTGTTATTGAGGATCACTCAACATGAATCAAAATGATCTGCTAAACATGCGTTACTCTACGATTGAAGATGCGCGCGCAGAAATGTCAAAACTGTTGGAAGCTCGTCCTGCGAACCACTCTTTGGACGCTCCGCTATACAACGACCCTCACATGTTTCGCGTGGACGTAGAAGAGGTATTTCAAAAGGAATGGCTATTTGTTGGCATGACCAGCGAAATCCCTAAGCGTGGCGATTATTTCACGGTAGAAATTGCACAAAACCCTGTCATGGTGATTCGCGATGCAGATGGCTCTGTTAACGCATTCCATAACACTTGTCGCCACCGTGGTTCACGTATCTGCCTTGAGCACCGTGGTAAAGTGGCAAACCTAGTCTGCCCTTACCACCAGTGGACATATGACTTGAAAGGCAACCTGCTGTTTGCGGGAACCGAAATGGGCGATGGCTTCGATAAATCTCAGCACGGACTGAAAAAAGCACATTGTAAAACCGCTGGCGGCTTTATCTTCGTTGCACTAGGCAAAGAAGCACCGGAAGGTGACTTTGATGAGTTCTTAGCAACGCTTGAAGAGTACATGGCTCCTTACGATGTCGAAAACACGAAACTGGCCGCTGAATCCAATATGTACGAAAAAGCTAACTGGAAGCTTGTATTGGAAAACAACCGTGAGTGTTACCACTGTGCTGGCAGTCATCCAGAGTTGTTAAACACCATTCTGGAATGGGACGACACGAACGACCCACGTGCGCCACAAGATTTCCTAGATCATTATGCTGATCAAGCGGCTAAATGGGACGCAGAGGGCATTCCTCACGAGCATAAAAGCTTTGGACCAGGTAAGCGCAACCGTATTGTACGTATGCCACTGAAAAAAGGCACAAAGGTTATGACGATTGATGGCGAAGCGGGCTGTAAGAAAATGCTAGGCCGCATTCAAAACCCTGAGCTTGGCTCAATGCGTATCTTGCATCTACCAAACTCTTGGAACCACATGCAATCTGATCACTTTATCGTGTTCCGCGTACTGCCAATTTCAGCTCAAGAGTCAATGGTGACAACTAAATGGTTCGTCCATAAAGACGCAGTGGAAGGCCAAGATTACGACCCTGTTCGCCTGCGACAAGTTTGGGACGCTACCAATGATCAAGACCGAATTCTTGGTGAGCAAAACCAGTTAGGCATTAACTCTATTGGTTACCAGCCTGGTCCATACTCTGAAACCTACGAGTTCGGTGTGATGAACTTCCTAGAATGGTACTCGGAGACCATTCAGAAAAACCTTAAGAAATAGCCTACCCACGAAAAAGCCAGCTAAATGCTGGCTTTTGCCTTTACAGTCTGCCGTTACATCAAGATGCTACCTTAAAGGCTTTGTAACACCAGCAAAAGAAAGACACTTTAAAAATAATGAAATAAAGTAAACTGTATACTATTCCATGAATCAGCGTTTGTACGCGTGTAGTGATTTTCAATACGCCACTGCCAATCCTTAGCCCAATCATAGCTGTAAGCTAGAATTGCCTCATGCCGTTCGGTGTCAAACGAGCTTAGATCAAGGAGGTATTGATAACTTGCTAAGGCATTGCTTTTATTACCATTCCACAGCCACTTTAATTGTGGACCTGATTGAAGCAGGTATCCCTTATCAAGCTCGGAATCAATAGAAGCCCTGCCATTCAAAAAGCCCCCTACTAATACGTTTGGAGATAATCGAGTAGTTCCCCCTGCCCCGCCGTGAAGACGGAACAGCAAATCATCATCGTATGCTACATCTCGTATTAAGCTGGCATTAATGTGCCAAGACTTTGGCATCATCAATGCATTGGTAGGCGCCATAGAATGGATATTCACAAAGTTAAAGTGGTTCAACTCAACACTGTCTTTTAATCGAAGAGAGCCACTAAACATGGATAATTCAGCCCCTTTTAGATAGCCACCTTGGGGATCCAAAACATCGTGGTAAGACGGCCTGTAATCAATAATGCCGAACTGCTTACTATTTTGATGTCTTAAGGCCACACCAATTCGTGAAGTGCTATGCCCTTGATCATCCCTAACAGCGGGTTGATTTACTGGAAGAAACACTTTGCTCACGTCTAGTTTACTGCGTAGAGAAAGTAGTTTGATTGAGCGCGAGCTCAGGTGAGCTAATGTCGACTTCTTACGAGCCGATAAATAACGACTGTATTCATAAGCAATATCTAGAGTTTGAGCCTGATCTACTTCACTCAGCTGGTTAAGTTCCGTTAAATCCAATTGCTCGGGTATTACTAAACGCTTAGCGATATCTATTTGGCTATGCTCAACTTGCTCAAGCATACTCTCAATTATATTTAAAGAAGAGGGACGATATTCTGCCTTCCCCAGTATCCCTTGAGCCTTAACTTCCCTCACGGTATCAGCAGGGATGGCCCACAAAGAAAATTGGCTCGCCAAGTTTAATCTAGGGCTTGCCGCATCAAGCATTGTTAACAGTTGGTAAGAGCAGTTTTGTGAAAAAAAGTAATACGGAATAGATGTACCTTTAATCTCCCAAATATGCCGGATAAACTGATCCACTTCTTGATCAGTTAAAAGCAACTCGTATTCCCAAATATCACGGTTCTCTAAGAAATTGTACTCTTTTACCTTTTGGTAATAAGGCATGACCGAAGCAACTCCAGGGTACCCTCCAGTCAATCCTTTATAGCTAAAGACCAGTTGATTATCATTCGGATCTGTATTTGCAGCATAGTTCACGGCAAAATCAAGCAATGGCGTATCATTCCCTTTCTTCTTTACCCTGAATAAAGTGTGCCCATACATTGAGGATGGGCTATTTAAATAAGCGGAAGGAAATACTAAGTAAATTTTTTCTGCGTTAATTTTGCTTTTCCATTCCTCAAACTCAGGGCAGTCAACCTCTTTAAATTGGCTATGTGGCAATTTCGATTTAAGCCAAGCAAAGCGGCCAGGAAAACGACACTGAGCTAATTGATTTGGCTCAGCTGTCTGGTCTATTTTCTGAAACGCATGAATGGTCGCAGTCAATTCATCCAAGGCAGATGTCTGTCCACGAGGAGACAAGAAGAACTCACTATCCTCAATCTGACTACCTTGCTGCTTAATCACTCCAATTCGGTCGTAATGGAGCATGCTAAGCCATTGCGAGTCGCTCGCTAACAACTCGACTTGGCTGTTCGATAAAAAGTCTGCGTAAGCAGAAGAGGTAAGAATTAGTGTTGAAAGTACGGAAGATAGGGCTAGAGATCGCATAAAAATCCATTGCAATAAAAAAAGAGCGGCGAAGCCGCTCTTTTTATAACTTAGATCAGAGTATTAACCTAGGTACTTAGAAAGTACTGGAGAGCGCTCCATAACCTTAACGATATCTTGGTAAGCTGACTCAGAAGTCACATCAGCCGTCGCAAAAATCATATCAAAGTTAGCTTGCATTTCTTGGTTGAAATCAGCCTTGTCTGCTGCTTCTACACCGATTAGCTCTGCAAGCGCATTCAAAGATTCACCTTCACCTTTCGCTGAATCAACAGCTAGAGGCTCTAAATTGTCATTGATAAATAACGCAACACCACCCGCAAGTGGCGCATCAGGGATATCACAGCCCAAAGTACCTGAAGTCATGCCGAAGGTCTGATTACCTGATGTTCCGTTTGTCGTTGCAGCAAGAACATGTTCATGCCATTCATTAGCATCTTTAAAGATAACTTCCGAACCCAGACCACAACCAGCAGGGCCGTACGCTGCAAAAGATGATACTGAAGTCGTTGCCAATAAAGCAGAAAGCAATAATTTTTTCACAAGTAATTTCCTTGAATTCCGTTTAATTTAATCACTAATAAAATTCCATTTTTAAAACCGGAAACTTATTAGTTATGCGTATTATATTGTTAAATTGCCTATAAGAAGCAAAACCAACCGTAATTAAATTGTAAAACTCTAAAAAAATTAAGAAGGCCGTTACCAACAGCCTTCTGTATACAGCTCAGTTTAAGCTTTTATTAATAAAGCTCTGAACGCAAGCCTTTGTAAATGCTTACACACATCAACAGCAGGATAACAGTGAATGGTAAACCTGTTGTCACAGCACCTGCTTGTAGAGAACTTAGTGCTTCAGAGCCGCCGCCAAACAATAGCACGCCAGCAATTAGCCCCACCATTGACGCCCAGAAGATACGCTGTGGCACAGGTGTTTCCACTTTACCACCAGCAGTAATCGAGTCGATTACCAGCGAACCAGAATCTGATGATGTAATAAAGAATACCAATACCAAGATGATCGCAACAATTGACGTCAGGGTGCTAAGAGGTAGATTTTCAAGCATCTGGAACATCGCACTGGATACATCACCTAAGCCGCCTGCTAGAGCACCTACGCCGCCTTGTACTTGATCGATCGCTTGGCCACCAAAAGCAGACATCCAAATAATAGATACCAACGTTGGCACCAACAATACTGCGATCATGAATTCGCGAACCGTACGGCCTTTAGAAACACGCGCGATGAACATACCTACGAATGGAGACCAGCTCACCCACCATGCCCAGTAGAATACCGTCCAGCCTTCATAGAATTTGTTGTCGTCGCGACCAATCCAGTTACTAAGCGGAATAATGTATTCAACGTAAGAAACTGTGGTGTTAAATAGGTGACCGAAGAAACCAATCAGTGAACCAAAGATTGCCACAAACAACACCAAAATAGCTGCAAGTGTCATATTGATATTACTCAACACTTTTACACCGCCATCAAGACCGCGCATTACAGATAGCACTGCAATACTCGTTACTACGATAATAATGCCGATCTGAGTCGAGATAGTATTTTCAACACCAAACAGGAAGTTCAAACCACCTGCTGCTTGCGTCGCACCTAGACCAAGAGATGTTGCCAGACCAAAGATTGTTGCAATGACCGCAATAATATCGATGACATGACCGATTGGTCCCCAGCAACGTTCACCAAGAAGTGGATAGAATGCTGAACGGATCGTTAATGGCAAGCCTTTGTTAAATGAGAAGAATGCCAGTGCTAGCGCCACAACACCATAGATCGCCCATGGGTGTAAGCCCCAGTGGAACATGGTTGCGCCCATGGCTGCAGAAGCAGCCTCATCTGTGCGAGCCTCAACATTAAGTGGTGTTCCCCACCAGTCTGTAAAGTAAGCCACAGGCTCAGCTACTGACCAGAACATCAAACCGATACCCATACCCGCTGCAAACAGCATTGAGAACCAAGACAATGTTGTAAACTCAGGTCGAGCTTCATTACCACCAAGGCGTACCTTACCAACAGGCAGCATAATCAAAGCTAAACAGAACAGTACAAAAATGTTCCCGCCTATCATAAATAGCCAATCAAACGATGCGATAGCTCCACCTTTCGCGCCATTTAACCACTCTTTCGCTGCTGCAGGGAAAAGTAGTGCAAATGCAATAAATCCAATAATCACCAATGCGCTGGTTGTAAATACGGGGTTGTTAACGTCCATCCCTAATATCTGAACATTATCCTGCCCCGCCTTATAGTCAGACGTATAATCTGTCGACTTTGGGCGTCTTTTCATTTTTTGATCCATCCGATTACTCCACCTTGTTGAATTGGCAACCACTCACTTAGACCCAACAACTGTGAACCTAGGTGATAAGTCACGGTTAAATATTTCATTATTTTTTATTTTCCGTGCATATAAGCCCACTTTATAAAGCCACTTTTACACGGTAAAAAAGATAGTACGATGACCAAGTGCTCAATTAGTGACCAATTGCGACAACACTGAACATATAATGACCGCATGCGGCGAATTTTAAAACACTAACGCTACTGCTTGAATAATGTTTTATATTTAAAAATTATTTATTAACAAACAGGATATTAAGAGGAGAATTTTATTTTTATCTATTCTATTCAATTTGGTATAAAATAGCCAAGCGTTAAACATTCTCCTTCAACTGAGTAAACGTTCCATCACTTGATGCACCTCAGGTAATAAAGTGGCCTGAGTAGCGAAGAGCTCATCGAAAGCGGACCTTAAAATGGCTTCATGTGCCGCATCTGCAAGTAACCAATTTTTCGTAACTTGCTCAACCTCCTCTAAGGTCTGACAATCCCTAACCGGAACATCAATACCCAACATTTTTTCTTTAAAATCCACTTCATCAATCAGGTCAACTATCATCATTTTCTAGAACTCTCTACATCTTTCTACAAGGCTACTGTAAGAAATCTAACGCAAAAAAAAGGGAATGGATAGAAGCCATTCCCTTTTAATCAAAAGCATATTATCGAATCACTTTCTCTTCGATTAATAAGTCAAAGATCGCTTGCGCTTTTTCTTGTGCAGATTCGTTTTTCATGACTTTACCCGATCCACCTTGTGGTTTAGCGGTCGCTGCCTTAAATCGGTCCGCAGCGGTTTTCGCCTTAACAACTTTCAGACGCTTAGGACGAGCTTTCGCTGGTACTTCGCTCCAGTTCACACGCACCGCATCCTCTTCTGCTGAGCCAGTTTGGGTAGCCATTTTGGCACGAAGGCCAGGACCGAATGCACTTTGACGTGCTGCTTGCGCAGCGTTATCAATTGACGCAATAAAAGGCAGCTTAACCGTAACTTGACGACGCTGACCTCGCGGAAGTGCCAGTAGAACCTGCGCTTCACCATCTTTGATTTCAACGATATCCGCCACACGAGCAACAATTGGCCAACCTAATTGCTCTGCAAGAAGGTAAGGCGTCATACCCGATGACTCACCGCTTTCAGAGCGAACACCCGTTAAAACGATATCCGCTTTTTCAGCTTTCAAGTAGCTAGACAGTGCAGGTAATGCGTCTGCGCTTTCCGCTTGTTCCAAAACCGTCACTTTTGATAGACCCATACCTGCGTATTGGCGCAGTACTGGCTCTTCTGCATTACCAGCATGAACCACATCTAAGTCTGTTCCAGCAAGCTTAAGCCCTAGCTCCACAGCACGGCTATCTTGATCAGCACGACGAGAACGACCTGATTGAGGATGACGGCCGACAGAGATTAAAGAAATGACTTTATGCGGCATTGCTATTCTCCTCCGCTTGATCGCTTAGGCTTGTTTGCTTGTGTTCAGCAACGAGTTTCATCAATTCAGCAAGAATTTCTTCACTGTCACCGATCACACTCAGCGCAGCACGTTTCACCATGTCACAGCCAGCGTCCGTGTTGATCGCAACCACTTTGTCTACTTGACCGATACCCTGCATGTGCTGAATCGCACCAGAGATACCTACTGCCACATACACACGCGCAGTTACCCACGTACCGGTTGCCCCCACCTGACGTGAACGCGGCATAAAGCCATCGTCGACCGCCACACGACTGGCACCTTCTGTTGCACCCAGCACTTTTGCGGCTTCGTGGAACTGATCCCAGTTATGGATACCGTTACCCGCAGACAAGATAAATTCAGCTTCTGCCATTGGGATCGCGTTTGGATCCACGGCCATCAGGCCTTTATCTTTGATCGTTGCTGCAGCAACAGATACATCATCCAAAGAAATTGGCGTCGCTTCATGACGCGTTTCGTCAATGGCGTCAGCACATTCTTCAAGCAGCATCAGAATTTTAGGTGTTTGACGCGTAATGTCTAAGCTCGCAGAAGCGCCACGGCTTACGGTTTGTTCAGCATTAACTTGCCATGCTTGTGTCGCTGGACGTTCACCTAGACGAGCAGCCAAACGAGACGCTAGGTCACAACCACCATGGATGCTGTCTGGGAACAGCCAGTGTTTAACCGTGTATTGTGCTTCCAATTTAGTCAGTGCTTGCACTCGTGCTTCAGGAGCGTAGCCTTCAAAGGCTTCACCTTGGATATGCAACACACGGTCAACACCCGCTGTATCGAAGTGTTCTTCTTTCACTTCACCGAAGCACACTGCAACAACGGCACCGTTGCCACCTTGCTCTGCGATCAGCTTGTGCGCAAGACCTAGGATATCTTTATCGTGGCCTGTTAAACGGCCACCGACCATATCCGCCACCACCATGATGTAGTAATCAGGGTTGTCCACCTTGTGTAGCGGTAATTGAACCTCTTGTGCCGCAGCTGAACGCTTACCTTTCGGTGCAGAAGAGTTACCTTTAAGACGGTCGATACGTTTAATACCGTTTGGACCGATAAAGCCAACTTTATGCGGGAACTTACGAATCAAGCCAGATGGGCCGCGAACTTCGCCACCCTCTTCTTGACTTGCGTATTGCTCATGCAGTGGGTGCAGACGGTTACGCATAATCCATTCTGCACGTGGGTCACGACGAATGATGTCACTCATTAGTGAACCTCCTCAATCAATTGATCCACTAGGATTTCAGAGATGTCTTTCACTTGTGGACGAGGTTCAACAACCCCCTCAAGCATAGCGGTACATTGCTGACAACCTACTGCCACAAGCTCAGTCCCCGTAGCGCTCGCATCTTCCATACGCATGTCTGCTATACGGCGTTCACCTGGAATATCCGTGATCGGTGCGCCACCACCACCGCCACAACAACGTGAGCGGAAACCAGAGCGTTCCATTTCAGCAATTTCAATACCCAAAGAACGTAATAGATCACGTGGCGCTTCGTACTCACCGTTGTATCGACCTAGGTAGCAAGGGTCATGGTAAGTCACTTTGCCGCCTTTGAAAGCGTCAAGTTTAAGCGCGCCAGACTGAACGAGTTGGTTCAAGAAGGTCGTGTGGTGCAACACTTCAACACCAGCCAAAGCACCGCCTTTATCGAAGTCAGCGTATTCATTACGCAGACAATGGTAAGCGTGCGGATCGGTCGTTACGATCTTGTTGAACTTGTATTGACCTAGCGTTGCCAAGTTGCGTCTCGCAAGACTTTGGAATGTCGCATCATCACCTAGACGACGAGCTACGTCACCGCTGTCACGCTCTTCGTCACCAAGGATCGCTACATCAACGTTAGCCGCTTTCATCAGTTTCACGAAGGCACGTAGAATACGCTGGCTACGCATATCAAAAGCACCGTCAGACACCCAGAATAGAACGTCGACTTCTTTCTTGTCTTTCATGACCGCAAGGTTTTGGTCAGCCGCCCAGTTAGTACGGCTACCAGGCGCGTAACCACCAGGGTTGTCGGTTGCGATGATGTTTTCTAAAACTTCAGAGCCTTTGTTTGGCGTTTCGCCTTTTTCCATGGTTAGGAAGCGACGCATATCAACGATGGCATCGACATGCTCGATCATCATTGGACATTCTTCCACACAAGCACGACAAGTGGTACATGACCAAAGGGTTTCTTGGCTCACAAGACCCGCTGTGATGATCTCGTTGGGACTGCCTTTCGCCTGCCCCACTTCTTTACCTGGATAAGGAGAACCTGCGTAATTCGCATCGCTACCACCAGCAAGCCCCACCACCATATCTTGAATCAGTTTTTTCGGGTTAAGCGGCTGGCCTGCAGCAAACGCAGGACACATTGCCTGACACTTACCACACTGTACACAGGCATCAAACCCTAACAGCTGATTCCATTTAAAGTCACTTGGCTTAGCAACACCAATCACCGACGCATCAAGATTCGCAGGCTTAAGGCCCGTTGAACGCCCACCACCGAAGCGCTCTGGACGACGGTGAAAAGCTAGGTGAAGCGCCCCTGCAAAGGCATGCTTCATTGGGCCACCCCAGCCCATGCCAAATAACAATTCGCCAAGACCAATCACGATACCAACACTTAGCACTGCGATAAGCAATACACCACCGGTTCCATCAGGAAGGATACCTGCCGCAGGAAGTGTTAGAACAATGAACGTTAAAGCAAATGTAATTAAGCTTTTTGGCAAACGCATCCAAGGGCCTTTTGAAAGGCGCTCAGGTGGATTCAATCGACGCTTGAAGACAAAAAAGGCACCCACAAGCATAAGAAGTAGCGCGCCAAGCAAAGCCCAAGCAACGATTTGCTGCTGAACTTTAAAGACGTGTACTACTAACACCAGCACCATCGATAGGACAAAGCCACCACCGGTTGCAACGTGGGTTTTCGACATGTATTTGTCGCGCTCTACCACGTGGTGCAAATCTTTCAGGTAGCGCCCCGGCATCGCCATAAGACCAGCGATAATATTGACTTTTTCTGGTTGTCCCGCGCGCCATAGACTCGCTCGGCGAAGCATGCCAATTACGCCTAATAGCAACAGCACAACAATTAGAATAGAAGGTAACCAGTCGATAACCATCTTTCACCCCATGTAACATTAAAGAGGCGGCGTAGTGCCGCCTCTTGGGTTCAGTATTTTGGTTTAGTTTTGAATGGCTAAACGGTTAAAGGTCTTTACACAGACGTAAAGCATCGTACATCGCCGCGTGAGTGTTACGCTGAGACACACAGTCACCTAGGCGCCACAGGATCATGCCATCGCCACTTTCAGAAAGAATTGGCTGTGGTTTGATGTCGAACAAAGCCTCCACATCAATCTGTCCCTTGTTGCGAGATTCACCTTTAAGCTCGTAGTACAACTCTTCGTTTGGACGTGTGCCGTTTTCGATGACAACTTGGTCTACCACACGCTCTTCACGCTGACCTGTGTACTCGTTCTCAAGCACCGCCACTAAGCTGTCACCCTCGCGATATACTTTTTCCAACAGGAAGTCAGAGGTCATGATGACTTCTTTCTCATATAAAGAACGGTAGTAAGTTGGGAAGGTCGTACCACCGATGCCAACACCCGGCTTAATATCATCGGTTACAAGCTCAACTAAAGAGCCTTTGGAGGCCAAGAAGTCTGCTGCTGACATACCAGAGAATTCACAAATGGTGTCGTAAATCAGGACATTCTTACCTGGCTCAACTTTGCCAGTTAACACATCCCAGCTCGACACACTCAGGCCTTCCTCTGCGCCCCATTCTGGGTTCTGCTCAACGAATGGACGACCACCCGTTGCTAAGATACAAACATCTGGTTGTAGGTCACGGATCACGGAGGCATCGGCTGCTACACCGGTTTTCACTTCTACGCCTAGACGGTCAAGTTCCATTACCAACCAACGAGTGATACCAGCGATTTGGTCACGTTGTGGTGCTTTTGATGCGATCGTGATCTGACCACCCAATTCGTCGTTACGCTCTAGCAGAGTCACCTTATGACCACGCTCAGCTGCAACACGCGCTGCTTCCATACCACCAGGGCCACCGCCCACTATGACGACGTTGCGTACTGGTCCTTCGGTTTTTTCGATAATATGAGGCATGCCCATGTATTCACGAGACGTCGCCGCGTTTTGAATACAAAGCACATCAAGACCTTGGTACTGACGGTCGATACAGTAGTTTGCACCCACACACTGACGAATCTGATCCACTTGATCCATTTTAATCTTGGCAATGAAGTGCGGGTCAGCAATGTGTGCACGAGTCATACCAACAAAGTCTACATAACCCGCTTCGATGATACGTTTCGCTTGGTTAGGGTCTTTGATGTTCTGTGCGTGAATAACAGGAACACTAACGACTTCTTTGATACCCGCTGCCAAGTGTAGGAATGGCTCTGGTGGGTAGCTCATGTTTGGAATCACGTTTGCTAATGTGTTGTGCGTGTCACAACCAGAACCCACTACACCGAAGTAGTCGATTAGGCCAGTGTCATCGTAGTACTTAGCAATTTGTTTCATGTCGTCGTGGTTTAGACCGTCTGGGTGGAACTCGTCACCCGTGATACGCATGCCCACAACGAAGTCTGGACCCACTTCGGCACGAACGGCTTTGGCAACCTCTAGACCGAACTTCATACGGCCTTCGAAAGTACCACCCCATTCGTCAGTACGTTTGTTGACACGTGGCGACCAGAATTGGTCAATCATGTGTTGGTGTACTGCCGACAGTTCTACACCGTCTAGGCCACCTTCTTTCGCACGACGCGCAGCTTGGGCAAAGTCGCCGATGACACGCCAGATTTCTTCCACTTCGATGGTTTTACAAGTCGCACGGTGTACCGGCTCACGAATACCAGACGGAGACATGAGGTTAGGCCAGTTCTCACCATCCCAGCGGGAGCGACGTCCCATATGGGAAATCTGAATCATGATTTTGCCGCCATGCTTATGCACAGCATCAGCTAAGTTCTGAAAATGCGGGATAATACGGTCTGTTGACAGGTTAACAGAGCTCCACCAGCTCTGAGGACTGTCAATCGAGACAACACTGGAACCACCACAGATACACAAGCCACATCCACCTTTGGCTTTTTCTTCATAGTATTTCACATAACGATCCGTCGTCATGCCTCCATCCGTTGCGTACACTTCTGCGTGAGCCGTACTGACAATACGGTTACGAATGGTTAATTTATTAATATTTAGTGGCTGAAACAGCACATCAAACTGGGACATAGTAGAACCCCGCCTTTCTCAAACAATAGACTGACAATTTTTAGTAATAATTAAAGCGGCGTTACTTCGAAGTAACCCACATCGCAACCTTCCTCTGCTGCGCACTGTGTTTGCTCTGCTTTGGTACGAACAGCTAATCCTTGGGCTTCTGCAATCTGGTCTAAGGCACCTGCAAACCAACCAGTAAACATGTAATCAATCTTGCGATTGACTTTTTTCCCATGGATTTTTTCATAGTGGTAAACAAAAGCTGAGTTCTCTAGTCTCACTTTTGCAGTGCCTTTCTCGATGTCTAGTTCCTCGGTGATAAAGAAGCCCCAACCGCGCTGTGAAAGACGTTTTAGATAGTGATGCCAAACATCAGCGCCAGAAATCCCATGGCACTCTGCTTCTTGTTCACACCAGAAGTAAGCAGACTTGTAACCTGCTTTATAAAGAATCTCCGCGTATCGTTCTGCGCCAATTTCGTCTTCGATTCCCATGTGATTGTTTACAAAGAAATGACGTGGCACATACAGCATAGGCAACGCATCCGTTGTCCAAACCCCAGTTTCATCGTCTACTTCAATTGGCATTTCAGGAGCGTGTACACCCATTTTTTAAACCTCAAATTCTGCTGTTCTGGATCGCATATCGCGTGTTAAGACATCATTTAATCAAATCGACAGGCTGGTCACTTTTCCGAAATCGACTCTCTGCCCTATCGAAAAGACGTTTTTCGACACTTTGGTTAATTGTTACTCACCCCAGATTTCACGTAACAAGTTGACCCAGTTTTCACCCATGATTTTGCAGACTTGGCGTTCAGTAAAACCATGACGCAAAAGTGCTTCCGTTAGATTTGGGAACTCGCCAACTGTACGAATGCCTTTTGGATTAATGATTTCACCGAAACGTGTTAAACGACGGGCATAGCCTTTGTCATGGGTAAGGTATTCGAAGAAGTCTTCCCCGTGGCCTTGGGTAAAGTCAGTGCCAATGCCGATCGCATCTTCACCCACAATGTTGTAGACGTATTGAATGGCTTCAACGTAATCATCGACAGTTGCGTTAACCCCAGCACGTAGGAACGGCGTAAACATGGTTACCCCAACGAAGCCACCGTTATCGGCGATGAACTTCAACTCTTCGTCAGAACGATTTCGTGGGTGCTCTTTTAGACCTGAAGGAAGGCAATGCGAGTAAGCAACAGGCTTTTTCGATTCGATGATGACTTCTTTAGCAGTATTCGGCCCCACATGAGACAGATCACACAACATACCCACTCGGTTCATTTCAGCGACAATTTCACGCCCAAAACCTGATAAACCGCCATCACGCTCGTAACATCCGGTACCCACGAGGTTTTGCGTGTTGTAGCACATTTGAACAATGCCAACACCAAGGTCTTTAAACACCTGTACGTAGCCGATCTGATCTTCGAACGCGTGGGCATTTTGGAAGCCCATCATGACCCCAGTCTTCCCTTCTTCTTTCGCTCGAAGAATGTCTTTGGTTGTGTAAACTTTTGTGAGTAGATCGCTGTTGGCTTCGATTAACTGGTTCATTTCTACGATGTTGCGAACCGTGCCTTCAAAATTTTCCCAAAACGACACAGTGCAGTTTGCGGCAGTTAACTTTCCTTTCGCCATGTCTTCAAACAGTTCGCGATTCCATTTCGCACAAATTAAGCCATCGATCACAATGGCTTGATCATGTAATTCTGCTGCGTTCATCGTTTTTTCCTTTAATACAAAGATAGGATTAGGGGAAGGAAGACCTTCTGATGAACTCAGTTTATGACTAAGAAAAAAACGTTTAGAGGCTGGAAACGACTTTAGAAAGACTAAAACCGACGCGCAATTTTAGTATAAGAATTCGTCAAAATACTCCTTAGAATGTTAGCTGCCCCTTTACGTAGCGATTAACGGCCTATTCCCCTATAATACCCGCTCCCTGAAAAACCATGTTCGAGGCGTTTACTCAATGCAATTAACCAGCTTAAATGCGATTTCCCCGATCGACGGTCGATACGGCTCTAAAACTAACGCGCTACGCCGCTCTGTTAGCGAGTACGGCCTATTACGTATGCGTGTTATCGTGGAAGTACGTTGGCTTCAAGCGCTCGCTGCGCACCCTGAAATTTCTGAAGTACCAGCACTGAGTGCTGAAGCAAATGCGATCCTAGATGATTTGGCTGCAAACTTCTCTGAAGCGGATGCGCAATCCATCAAAGACATCGAAAAAACGACTAACCACGATGTGAAAGCGGTTGAGTACTTCATCAAAGGCAAAATTGCAGACAACGCCGAGCTAGCAGCTGTTTCTGAGTTCGTGCATTTCGCTTGTACGTCTGAAGACATCAACAACCTTTCTCACGCATTAATGCTAAACGAAGCACTAGCTGAAGCCATCATTCCTGAGATGAAAGCGGTTCTAGCTGCTATCGAAGAATTGGCTATCGAACATGCGGGACAATCTATCCTATCTCGTACACACGGTCAGACAGCGTCTCCAAGTACGGTAGGTAAAGAAATGGCGAACGTAGCGGCTCGTCTTGCGCGTCAAATCAAGCAAGTTGAAGCCGTTGAGTTCCTAGGTAAGATTAACGGTGCAGTAGGTAACTACAACGCTCACCTTTCTGCTTATCCTCAAGTTGACTGGCAAGCACATGCAGAGAAGTTTGTAACCTCTCTTGGCCTTACTTGGAACCCATACACCACTCAGATCGAGCCACACGATTACATCGCTGAGCTATACGATGCGATCTGTCGTTTCAACACTATCTTGATCGACTTCGACCGTGACGTTTGGGGCTACATTTCTCTAGGCTACTTCAAACAGAAAACGATCGCTGGTGAAATCGGCTCTTCAACTATGCCGCATAAAGTTAACCCGATCGACTTTGAAAACTCTGAAGGTAACTTGGGCATCGCTAATGCAATCATGGGCCACCTAAGCGCGAAACTACCTATTTCTCGCTGGCAGCGCGACCTAACAGACTCTACCGTTCTTCGTAATCTAGGTGTGGGCCTTGGTCACAGCTTGATCGCTTACCAAGCGTCGCTAAAAGGCATCAGCAAACTAGAAATCAACTCTGTGCGCCTAAACGAAGACCTAGACAACTCTTGGGAAGTATTGGCTGAGCCAATCCAAACCGTGATGCGTCGTTACGGTATCGAAGCGCCTTACGAGAAGCTAAAAGAGCTAACTCGTGGCCGCACAATCAACCAAGAAATCATGCAAGAGTTTGTTGATAAGCTGGAACTTCCAGAGCAAGCGAAAGAAGAGCTGAAAGCTCTGACGCCATCAAACTACATTGGTAATGCAGTAGCACAAGCGAAAGCTATTCGCGGCTAATACGGCTGCCAATGCTATTTCTTATATACAAAGAGCCGTTTTAACGGCTCTTTTTTTGATGAGAACTGACTATGAATATCGATACGCCACTGACTATTCTCGCTGGCATGAGCGCAAAAACTTTCTACCAAGAGTACTGGCAAAAGAAACCTTTGCTGATCCGAGGGGGTGCAAAAGACATTGATCTGCCTATTGCTGCAGATGAGTTGGCTGGCCTAGCCATGGAAGACGAAGTGGAATCTCGTATCGTTATTGAACAAGGCGAGACACCTTGGCAATTACTACAAGGCCCTTTTAACGAGGATACCTTTGCCACCCTGCCGGAGCGAGAATGGACGCTTTTAGTCCAAGCGGTGGACCATTGGGTGCCTGAAGTACAGACGTTGAAAGAACGCTTTCACTTTCTACCCAGTTGGCGCGTCGATGATGTGATGGTCAGCTACGCCACCGAAGGCGGTAGCGTCGGCCCTCATTACGACCAATACGACGTTTTTTTAGTCCAAATGGCAGGCAAACGCCGCTGGCAAGTGCTCGCACCTGAGCAATATCAAGATTCAAATATTGAAGGGATCAAGCTTCATATTTTAGATAACTTTGATGTCGATCCAGAACAAGATTATGAGCTGAAAGCAGGCGATATCTTATATTTGCCCCCTAACTTTGCGCATAACGGCCGAGCGTTAGATAGCGAATGCATGACTTTTTCTGTTGGCTTCCGAGCGCCATCGGTACAAGCAGCTCTTCAAGGTATTACGGATAAGCTCTGCGAAGACATTAACGAGAAGAACCGTTTCGCAGCACCTGAGCCACTGGAACGTGACCATCATGCACAAATCCAAAACAGTGATATTGAACACCTAAGACAGAAACTTCTGACGTTAATCGACTCTCCGAACGAGTTAGCGAATTGGCTTGGTGAAACCATGAGTGAAAGCAAGTACCCAGAGTACAGTGCACAACTTAATGATGAAGAACTCGCGGAAACCTTCGCCCAAGCACAAAACGGCGATACCTTTATCCGACCGGGTGATGCACGTCTCTGTTATTATCTAAATGATGCAGAGTCCACTTGCACACTATACTGTAATGGCAACGCCCTAGAACTGGATGCTGAATTGGTTGATTTTATCCAAGCTATTTGTGACCAAGAAGAATTCGATTTCAGTGGGTTGGACCTAACAAAACACCCTCAACTACCTGACACATTGCGCTTTTTGCTCCAGCATCAAGCCATTGTCGCATTGCCCTACGAGGACGAGTAACGGCATGAAAGTACTGACATCTGACTGGAACAGTAGTAAAGCACAATTAACCTTTGTTCGCCGACAAGTATTCATCATCGAACACGGTATTGATGAACAGGATGAATGGGATGGTAAAGATGAAGACGCCGTTCATTTCGTTGCTTTTGGCACAACTGCGGTTCCGGTTGGTGTCTGTCGCCTGACTTCAGATGGACAAATAGGCCGATTGGCGGTACTCCCTAACTATCGTCACCAAGGAAATGGTAACCTATTACTGCGCAAAGCGATTCAAGTAGCGCGAGAAATGCAGCTCAAGCAGGTATTTTTGCGCGCGATGGTGGATGTGCAGATCTTCTATCAAACTCACGGCTTTAAAACCGATGGCAAGATTTTTATGGAAGCCGGCAAACCACACGTCAAAATGGTGCGGGACATCTAGCGCGTGTTGGATGTTTTGAAAGACAAAAAAATAGGAGCCGAGGCTCCTATTTTTATATGTATGGTTGATTAAACGATAGCGATTAGCTCAACGTCAAATACCAATACAGAATGTGGTTTGATCATCGCACCAGCACCTTGAGCACCGTAAGCAAGATCAGAAGGAATTGCAAAGCGGTACTTAGCGCCTTCCTTCATTAGTTGAAGACCTTCAGTCCAACCAGCAATAACGCCAGCTAGCGGGAACTCAATCGGCTCACCACGAGCGATAGAGCTGTCGAATACCTGACCGTCAACTAGGCGACCTTCGTAGTGAACACGAACAGTAGAAGACGCAACAGGTTGATTTCCTGTACCTTCTTCGATCACTTCAAACTGAAGACCAGATTCAGTAACTTGGACACCTTCGCGTGCTTTGTTCTCAGCAAGGAAAGCTTCGCCTTCTGCAACAGTTTCTGCAGCCGCTGCCTTAGACTTTGCTTCCATTTTTTCTTGAAGCTCAGCAAAAGCCGCTTCAAGTTCTGCCGCTGGAACTGCCATTGGCTGCTCGTTTAGCGCATCTTTAATCGCAGCAAATAGGTGATCCAAAGATAGTTCACCAAGATCGCTACCACGTAGCTGATCACCGATCTGACGACCGATACCGTACGCGATTTTCGCTTCGTTTGTGTCAAAAGACAGTTCAGACATAATGTAATCTCTTTTGTGTCGTTATAAATTCGGCGGCAAGGATACCATAACCACTTAACAATGCCGACAACCAGGTTAGAAACAAACTATAGACTTCATTAATGATATTAATTATCATTTGCTTTAAATATCATTAACAGGAAGCAAATCATGAAAAAAATCGTTTCTTCCCTATTCACCCCGACACAAGCTCAACAGAAGTGGAGCACGATCGCTTTCGTAGGAGCGATCCTGACAATTGCTGCATTCGGCTTCATTGCTGATGGTTACTACGACAGCATAAATCAGAAGAATATTTTATAAGTCGGAAGCCCTATTGATGTAAGTCACTTCAATTTAGTCAATAAGGATTAGACTACATTTTATCCGAGTGAGGAGAAAAGTGATGCTACCGAAAATCAATACAATCTTATACGCCTGTGATTTAGAGCCAAAAACAACTCAAGCCATGGAACTGGTTATGAATCTAGCGATTTCAAATCAGGCGAAGGTCGTTCTGATGCATGCAATGGAGCCTATTAGCGCACAAGCTGCTAATATGATTCATAACTACATGTCAGAACAAACTGTCAAAACCATGCGTGAAGAAGCGATAAAATCTGTCACAGACCGTATGACGACATACCTTGCAGAGTTTACTAAAACTCACGCTGACGACATGAACAACTTAAGTGAAACACCGCGAATCGAGGTGGTAAACGGCATCCCAGCTGAGGCTATTGAGAAAACAGCTGAAAATGTTGGTGCCGATCTCATTGTTATGAACAGTCGTACACACAGCAAAATCGGTCAGATGGTGATTGGGTCAACAGCCAATAAGATTGTCCATCACAGCCGTATCCCTGTACTCGTCGTACCGATTATTAAGTAAAACGACGACCATAGACTTGGATGCACAAAATACTGTTTAAATAACCATACACGTAATAATCTTTGTGCATCCATGATCTTATATATCGCTGAAAAACCAAGCCTTGCACGCGCGATTGCTAGCGCCCTTCCCAAGCCCCAGAAAAAACATGATGGTTACATTGAATTACCTAGTGGTGATTGCGTCACTTGGTGTATTGGCCATTTGCTAGAACTAGCAGAGCCTCAAGATTACGCTCCCCAATACAAACAATGGCAGCTAGACCACTTACCTATTGTTCCACAAGAATGGCAGTGGAAGGCCAAAAGCAATACAAAAAAGCAGCTCGGCGTGGTTCGAAAACTGCTCAAAAATACTCAGAAAATAGTCCATGCAGGTGACCCTGACCGCGAAGGTCAACTCCTTGTCGATGAAGTATTACATTTCGCTAAGGTCCCAAAATATAAGCTGGATCAAACCCAGCGCCTTTTGATTAGCGACCTAACGCCCGCAGCTGTAAAAAAGTCACTCAATAAACTGCGTTTAAATACTGAATTCGCCGCCCTGTCACGCTCCGCACTGGCCCGCTCTAGGGCGGATTGGCTATATGGTATCAATCTAACAAGAGCCTATACCGTAAAAGGACGGCAAGCGGGCTACAACGGTGTGCTATCGGTTGGACGTGTGCAAACACCAGTTCTTGGGCTCGTAGTGAAACGCGACAAAGAACGTGAAACATTTGTCGCGAAAGATTTCTATCAGGTGATCGCACACCTTGAGACAGGTACTTTGCCCTTCCAAGCCAAGTGGCAACCTAGTGAAGCTTGCGCCCCCTATCAAGACGAAGAAGGACGAGTGCTCAGTCGCCCCCTTGCTGAAAACGTGGCTCGACGGATTACCGATAAACCAGGTTTTGTAAAGCAGTTTGATAAGACACCCAAAAAACAAAATGCGCCTTTGCCTTACAATCTTTCAGCGTTGCAAATAGATGCGGCAAAAGCCTTCTCTATGAATGCTCAGAAGGTACTCGACACCTGTCAGGCGCTCTACGAGCGTCACCAAATGATCACTTACCCGCGCTCAGATTGCCGCTACTTACCAACAGAACAGTTTTCCCAAGCGAGTAGCATCGTATCAAAACTTAAAGAGATGCCTTTGCCATATCAAACGGCTGCGCAACAAGCAAACCCCGCACAGAAAAGTAAAGCGTGGAATGAAAAGCAGGTTGGGGCACACCACGCTATCATTCCCACTCAACAATTAAGTGCTTTTTCAAAATTAAGCGCAGATGAAAGAAAAATTTTTGAACTGATCGCACGTCAATACCTGATTCAGTTCATGCCTGCTTATGAGTACTTAGCGACCAAGATTGTGGTAGAAATTGAAGGTGGTCAGTTTATCGCGCAAGGCGTCACTGTGATTAACGAAGGCTGGAAATCACTGATGCCAAGGAGCAAAAAAGAAGAACCCGAGTTACCACAGTTAACCGTCAATCAAACGCTACATTGTCGCGTTGGTGAAGTACTTGAAAAACAAACAACACCACCTGATGCATTTACCGATGCAACCTTATTGGCTGCCATGACGGGGATAAATCGGTTTGTAAGCGATAAAGCAATTAAGGCGATATTGAAAGAAACCGATGGTTTAGGTACCGAAGCAACTAGAGCTGGCATTATTGAATTACTGTTTAAACGCGGCTTTCTACAACGAGAAGGTAAGCAGATTCATGCAACAGCGGCAGGAAGAGCACTGATCGATGCCCTTCCTGAAAGCACTACCGTTCCTGATATGACGGCAAAATGGGAAGCGATGCTTAATGGCATTAGCTTAAACCAGCAGTCATATCAGCACTTTATGCATGAGCTTGAAGACGCTCTCAACACCCTGATTCAAACTGCGAAAACTGGCAACATGACAGCTTTCGCGTCTCTTCCAAAGCAAGCAGCGAAACCTTTTACAAAGAAGAAGAGCACATCAAAAAAGCGCAACTACACTCGAAAGAAGTCAACCAAAGAGACAAAGCGTTAACCAAATGCGAGCCAGATACCCACACCTAACATTAAGGAACCCGCGATTCGGTTCATAATGCGAACGTTGCCACTTTTCAGTAGCAAGGAACGCAGCGTTCGCCCACCCGATGCGTAAATGAGCAAGCAACAAAACTCTAGGGCAAGAATCACGGTGATTAGACTGAATAATTGCTGTCCTAGAGGCTCATCTGCCTGTAAAAAAGGCGGTAATAATGCAACAAAGAAAGCCCATCCTTTTGGGTTAGCGATGGCAGTAACAAAGCCTTGGGAGATCAGCTCAAATACACTAGTCGGGCGCGTATTCTCTTCGGTTTTGATCGCCATTTTCCCTCGTGACAACCACATCTGGACACCCAAATACGCAAGGTAAGCACCACCCACATATTTAAATAGCACAAAGAAAGTTGGGTAGTTTAACAACAGGGCTGCCACACCAATAGACGACAATAGTGCGACCAAGCCGACACCAGTCAGCTCGCCCAACATCATCCACAACGAGCGTTTTACGCCGATAGTCATACCAAGCGTCATGGCTAACGTCATGCACATACCTGGTGTAATCGAGACAAAGAAGAACGTCGGAACAAATACCGACAAGAGCGCCAAACTCATACTTTATTCCATAAAGTTAAAGAAAAGATCGAAGTAAATTGCCAGATCTTATGACTGGCGACAATGAGGAAATAATGAAAAAATCGTCATCCTAGACAGGTTAAAAATGTTTCTTACGCTGGAAATCACCATCATCCATGAATCGCTGCCATTCGTTATCCAACTCTTCTTCCGCTTCGTTGTCACCTTGTTCTTCAGCTTCTAATGCAGCCTCTCTTTGTTGCAAGGCTATGTCGTCTTGAATTTCTTGGATCGTTTCAACAAATTTGTTAATCAACTCTGCGGCTTCGGGCTTTTCTTCAATGGGCTTAAGTTGGTTAATCGCTTCTTGATATTCACTTATGGCATCGTCCATTTTTTGGGTCAAGAAGAACTGACGGGCGAGATAAGAATGATGGTCAGCGTTTACCTTATAACGAAACCAATGCAGCATTTCATCGAATCGAGTAAAAGATTCTTCATTGATTTGTTTATTGGACTTAGCTGATAACAAATAGCCATGAAAAGATTCAAATAACCGCTTAAGCTCCATAATCTGAATCTCATCCACGACAGGCTTTGCGCGGCGCTTTTCCTTACTGGCTTGAAACTGGGACATTTCTTCTTGTAAGAAACGCCTACGCCTTGAAAGAGACTCATCGGCTTGTATAGCCAATAGCTCATCACACAAACCAATCATACGGCTGTATAGCCATAGGCGCATCTCTTTAGGCTGGTATTGCGCAGGCATTTCATCAAGATAACGACGAACTTGGCGCAACTGGTTATTAAGCAATGCAGCCTTACGCAGACGTTCTATGCGCGCTTGTTCTTTTAGCTGTAAATAAATAGCAAACGCAATAAAGCCACCAATAATCAACAGCAGTAGCGTAACAATGATTGCCGTCATAAGTCCCGTTTTCCAAAGCGTCCTAAATATGAACGCATTTTTATTTAGTATTTTCTTATATCAAAAGGGTTTAACTTACTCTAGAGCTTTTTCCAAATAATTCATTTTCAATGCGCTGAATGGTGCCATTCAAGGACTCTATTACTTGTCCAGCTTGCTCGAACGTTGCAACTTTTTCCATTTCAGCAAGTGCCTGTCGAAGCTTATCCAGTGCTGCAGCTTTCTTATCCAACTCTACACAAGCTTCCGCTTCTTTTACTAACAAATCATGATGAGCTAGGTGAAAAAAGAACCGAATCTGAGTTACTTGATCCTTTACCGTAGCTTTATCCAATAAATCATTGGACACCAGCCCTCTTAAGAGAGGTGGCAGTGCTTGTAGACCTTGTTGAACTTGAGAAAGTTGCACATGGGTTTGAACACAGTCTTTTAGCGTCGCTTGTTGATTGCTTTTTAACTCTTCAAGTAACTGTATAAAACCAGGCAATTCCGACTCTAAGGTTCTCCCCATTTTATAGCGAATTAATGTCGATATACTGGCAATAAGATACTCAACCAACAGTAATTTGGTCGTCAGGGGTAGGTAGCGATCCGTGATGATGTTCAGCAAATCAGCGATGCGGCCACAGCGCTTCTCAAGTTGCTCTAACTCTAGCTTATGCTGAGCTTGACGTTGTTGGTAATAACGCAGCAGCCCTACACAAACTAACACAGCACCTAATGCTAGCGCGGCACAAACAACAATGGTTATAAGAAAACTCGTTGACACAAAAAATACCGCCTCACGTCTTCGTTTGATTGTTCGTTAAGCATATAAAAAAACCGACCATTATGCATGATCGGTTTTTAAAAGAGTGCTTTTGTTAGCTAGTACATTACGCGACAGAGAAACCAAGTAAGGCGTAGAAAATAATCGCAGACAATAGCGCCGATGCTGGAACGGTAATGATCCATGCTGCGGCAATGCGAAGTAGAGCCGAACGTTTAACCAACTCTTTCTTGGTCGCCTTCTTAAGACTCTTACGCTCTTCTTTAGAAATCGGGGCAGAAGATTGCAGCGCTTTTACTTCACGAAGAATCGCACGCTTTTCTTCTACGTCGGCCATTTTGAAGCGTTCTAGGAATGCATTTGTCTCATCCACACCTAGGCCAGAGCGCTCAGAATGTTTCTCAATCTGAGCAAGTTTCTTCTCGTATGACAACTTAAGGTACTCGCGAAGAAAACCAACGCCGAAGATACCACCTACCGCAATATGTGTAGAACTTACTGGCAAACCTAACTGAGATGCAATGATTACAGTGATTGCCGCCGCCATTGCCACACAAAAAGCACGAGTCTTATCAAGCTCAGTGATTTCAGAGCCTACTGTTTTGATCAACTTAGGCCCAAACAATGCCAAGCCAATCGCGATACCAATACCACCTACTAACATTACCCATAATGGGATGGAAGCTTTAGACGATACGCCACCGTTAAGCAAAGCATCGTTGATCGCAGCCAACGGCCCGATAGCATTCGCAACATCGTTTGCTCCATGAGCAAAGCTTAATAAAGCTGCAGATACAATCAATGGGATCGTGAACAAGCTATTCACGGCATCCTTGTCATTTTTCAACGATTCGGCCGCACGATCTACTAATGGACGAACCACGAAGTAGGCCGTCAGAGCAAGACCAAAACCGATGATCAAAGCGGTAATAATGTCCAGCTTCCAGATCTTCTTAAGACCTTTCATTGCCAAGTAAGTAGCAAATGCCCAGACCATTAGTGATACCAATAGTGGAACCACTTTCTTAGCTGCTGCAATCATGTCACTTTGATAGGTGATAGAGCGCTTAATGTAAATCAAGAACGTCGCCGCAATAATACCGCCTAGCGCAGGAGAAATGACCCAGCTAGCAACAATGGCACCGACTTGACTCCAGTTAGCAATGCCCCAGCCACCAGCGGCAATACCAGCGCCCATTACACCACCAACAATAGAGTGTGTCGTTGATACTGGAGCACCTAGGTAAGTCGCTAAGTTCAGCCAAATTGCGCCCGCTAGCAATGCTGCCATCATCACCCAAATAAAGGTCGTCACATCTGCGATCGCATTAGGGTTAATGATACCTTTCTTAATAGTTCCGACAACACTGCCACCCGCAATGATTGCACCACCCGCCTCAAAAATAGCAGCAATTAAGATCGCACCTGTCATAGACAGTGCTTTCGATCCTACCGCAGGGCCAACGTTATTCGCAACGTCATTGGCGCCGATATTCAAGGCCATGTAGGCTCCAAATGCGGCTGCAATAGCAAGAATTGAAACGTTAGAAATACCTTCGCCGTGGCTGTAAGCATAAAAGCCTGCGACCAAAACGAACGCTAACGCGATAAGAATGCGGACAACTTCACTGCCGCGACTGGTCTTTGATTCTGAGCCGTAATTTGCAAGATCCATAAAAGAGTCATCTTAGGTTATTAAACGACACTGGCAGGCAAAAATGCCGAGTTACCCTTTCCCAAGTAACTACTCCAGCGATGCAAAAACTAATCCGTCATATTTCATAAAAGTGAAACGTGCGCCATTCTACACTTAGAAGTTTTTCATAAAAACCCAAAGCAAGGTTAATTAAGAAATTCCAATCAAATAACTGTCACATATTTCAATTTGGTGACATTTATATGTCTTTTGTGTGACAGAAATATTACAAGCAGTGTCATGTTACGAAATTAAATGTGAACGACATAAAAAAAGCCCCCAGAGGGGGCTTAAAGAATGGAATTGGGGGGCCAATTCTCAGGGTAACTAAAGGACAATTTAGAAGAAGCCTAGAGGGTTAATATCGTAGCTCACAAGCATGTTCTTCGTTTGTTGGTAGTGATCCAACATCATCTTATGTGTTTCGCGACCTACACCCGATTTCTTGTAACCACCGAATGCAGCATGTGCTGGGTATTGGTGGTAGCAGTTCATCCAAACACGACCCGCTTCAATACCACGTCCCATACGGTACGCAAGGTTTGTATCACGTGTCCAAACACCTGCACCAAGACCAAACTCAGTATCGTTCGCAATCGCAAGCGCTTCTGCTTCATCTTTAAACGTTGTCACAGCGACAACAGGACCGAAGATCTCTTCTTGGAAGACGCGCATATCGTTTGAGCCTTTCAGAAGCGTTGGCTTGATGTAGTAACCATCGTTAAAGCCATCAATCACTTCAGAATCACCACCAACTAGAACTTCAGCACCTTCATCGCGACCAATCTGTAGGTAGCTTAGGATCTTATCAAACTGTTCTTGTGAAGCTTGAGCACCGACCATTGTCTCTGTATCAAGTGGGTTGCCGCGCTTGATTTGACCAATACGCTCAATGACTAGCTTGATGAAATCATCGTAAATATCCTCTTGGACCAACAAACGCGATGGACAAGTACATACTTCACCTTGGTTAAAGAATGCTAGCACTGTACCTTCAACACATTTACTGATGAATTCATCTTCCGCATTCATAATGTCGTTGAAGTAAATGTTCGGCGACTTACCACCAAGCTCTACTGTCGATGGAATGATATTTTCCGCCGCACACTTCAAGATATGCGAGCCGACTGGAGTTGAGCCGGTGAAAGCTATCTTGGCAATACGAGTACTTGTTGCTAATGCCTGTCCCGCTTCAGCACCGTAACCGTTTACAATATTCAAAACACCCGCAGGCAGAAGATCTTTAATTAGGTCTGCTAACACTAAAATAGAAGCTGGCGTTTGCTCTGCAGGCTTGAGAATAACACAGTTACCCGCAGCAAGCGCAGGAGCCAACTTCCAAGCCGCCATTAGTAGAGGGAAGTTCCAAGGAATAATTTGGCCAACCACACCTAGTGGCTCATGGAAGTGATACGCAACGGTGTTTTCATCAATTTCACCGATTGAGCCTTCTTGCGCACGAATACAACCTGCGAAGTAACGGAAATGGTCCGCTGCTAATGGTACGTCAGCGGCTAATGTTTCGCGTACTGCTTTACCGTTATCCCATGTTTCAGCGACCGCTAGAGCTTCTAGGTTCGCTTCAATGCGATCCGCAATTTTTAATAGGATATGTGAACGTGCTTGAACAGACGTTTTTGCCCAAGCCACTTTGGCTGTGTGAGCTGCGTCAAGAGCAAGATTAATATCTTCTTCAGTAGATCGAGGGATGCGGCAGAATGGTTTACCATCAACTGGACTAACATTATCGAAGTACTGACCTTTAACTGGTGCTACCCATTCGCCACCAATAAAGTTTTCGTACTGTTCGTTAAAGGTTACAACACTGCCTTCAGAACCTGGTTTTGCATAGATCATACTGTTTACTCCGTTATTGTTGTTTTGTTTTATAATTAACAATGCTTTTCAATGTAGACCTATGAATGACAACTTACTTGCCTGAGAGTCTAAAAAACTTGACTATCAGTCCATATAAGTTGACCGTCCACTATAATTTGGGTTAATCATATTCCAGCGTTTTGAAAACACCGCTACCTAACAACAATTAAAGAGGTGTGTATGTCTCATCCGATTACAAGCTTAACGATAGATCGACAACCGACTGAGCTTGTCGAGAATAGAGTTTGTTTTGCAGGACCTCATTCTGAGCTAAGTATTTATGATACCTATGAGCAAGCCAATAAAGTCAGCTTAAAATCAGACGCACTACTCTATTGTGGCATGGTGACAGGCGCAAAGGTCATGCACACTCGCCATGAGCAGAATATTGCATTTCTGCCTCACGAATCTTTTATCCTTGCCCCAAAAGAAGAAGTCTTTATTGACTTTCCTGAGGCGCAAATAGACCGTCCTACGACCTGCTTAACCGTCGAAATCTCCCAAGAGCGCATTGCTCAGATTTGTGATCGCATGAACGATATAAACAATGTTGACGGTTTGTCGCCTATTGATCCAAATAAGCCATTACACACCTTACACACCCAAGGAACACAGCAAGTTCTGGACCGATTAGTCAGTGACTTTGTCCAAAATGATCCCGATCGAGATTTATTGGTAGATTTTGGGGTAAGTGAATTAGTCACACGAATTTTGCGCCACCATGGCAGAGAAGCTTTCCTACAATTTACTAAGACTATGCCAGACGCAAATGGACTAACTAATGCATTGAGCTTTATCGAAGCAAACCTTACACACCCGCTGGACATTGATTATTTAAGTAAATTAGCTTGCATGAGCCGTAGTCGCTTTTATCAAGCTTTTAAACGCCACCTCGGCTGCACGCCAAATGAATACCAACATCAACGCCGCATGAATATGGCGCTAAGCTACTTGAAACAGCGACGTTCTGTTACCGAAGTTAGCATAGAGCTTGGCTACCAAAGCCTAAGTCACTTTAGTCGTCGCTTCCATCAGCATTTTGGTCTTTCGCCAAGACAAGTCCAAAATCAACTTAACTGAACCTCTACACTTCACAAGAAATGAAAAAAGCATAACGAGAGCATTCATTCCCAGAATGTTCTCTGGCATTGCCCAAAGTAGTTGATATGATTCACTATCTCTCATCTTCTTGCCAAAGGTTGCCATGTCGTCTATCCCCTCTTCACTACTGAAACAAAAGAACTTTGTCCATTTTTGGATAGGTCAAATTGCATCTTCTTTTGCATTCCAAATGTTAAGTGTGGGTATTGGCTGGCAAATATACGATCTAACCGATAGTGCTATGGCGCTTGGACTCGTTGGTCTTTTTCAGTTTCTGCCGCAATTACTCTTAACACTAGTAGTTGGGCATGTGGCTGATCGCTATAACCGACGCATTATTTGTATTTGCACACGTTTAACCATGGCATCAACCGTCGGTGTGCTCGCGTATGGGAATTTAACCGAGACTATTTCAGCACAAATGATTTATAGCTGCGCTGTTATGATGGGAACAGCGCGGGCTTTTGAAATGCCGGCCGGCCAAGCTATTTTACCAAACTTAATTCCCTCTGCACTGCTATCAAGAGCCGTTAGCGCTATCGCCTCTGCTCGCGAAATTTCAGTCATCGCTGGCCCCGCTCTTGGGGGTGTCATTTACTTGCTTGGAGCTCCCACACTTTATTTGACCAGCATGGTTTGCTTTCTCGTCTCCTGCTGCATCTTATTTTTCTTACACTACAACTATGTGGCAAAAGCTAAGCAACCGGTTGATTTGCATCATTTATTGGGCGGCCTTCGTTTTATTAAGAACAACAAGCTCATCCTAGGCTCCGTTTCCTTAGATATGTTTGCCGTACTGCTCGGTGGCGCAACAGCCTTGCTGCCTATCGTAGCAAAGGACATTCTACATACTGGCCCATGGGGACTAGGCCTATTACGCTGTGCGCCCGCTGTTGGCGCTTTACTCATGTCAGTTTACTTAGCAAGATATCCATTAACTCATAGTGTGGGTAAAATCATGTATATCGCTGTTGCGACCTTTGGTGCGGCCACTATTTTATTTGGCTTATCAGAGCACTTGATTCTATCAATGATTGCTTTGTTTATCTTAGGGGCATCAGACATGATCAGTGTAGTGGTCCGATCAACCCTAGTACAACTAGAGACACCTGATGATATGCGTGGTCGTGTTAGCGCAGCGAATTCAATTTTCATCGGCAGCTCTAACCAACTAGGCGAATTTGAATCAGGGGCAACAGCAGCGCTGTTTGGTGTTGTTCCTGCGATCGTTTTTGGAGGCTTTGGCACAATCGCAGTGGTAGGTATCTGGATGTATCTCTTCCCCAGCTTATTGCATCGAAATACACTGGAAAACGAAGAGAAATAGCTAAAAAAATTTGTGTGATCGGCTAAATAATAAAAGCTCAGCAACAATAAGTTTTAGGCATAAAAAAAAGCTGACCTATTTCTAGATCAGCTTTTTTAAATTTGGTGCGGAAGGAGAGACTCGAACTCTCACGCCGTGAAGCACTGGAACCTAAATCCAGCGTGTCTACCAATTCCACCACTCCCGCAAGGAATGACGCGTATTATAGATAAGTGCGCCATAAGGTCAAGCGAATACTCTCTAATTTTTCACAAGAGAAATCACTTTAAAATCAAACATATACAGCTAAAACTAAAAAGGCCGATCAGAACGATCGGCCTTTTTAAATTTGGTGCGGAAGGAGAGACTCGAACTCTCACGCCGTGAAGCACTGGAACCTAAATCCAGCGTGTCTACCAATTCCACCACTCCCGCAAGCAGTGGTGCGTATTATATGGAAAGGCCCAACAAGGTCAAGAGAATTATTAAAAGTTTTCAAACAAAGTAAGAAAGAGAACAACATGTAAACTCTAGTAAACCTCAACCAACAAAGATAGTTTACTAAATACTCCACGCTATCTATACTCGCGCAAGCTATTTAAGGAGCTTACAAAGATGTGGATTTTACTGGTAATGACAGGGCTTTGGGCCTTTTCTTTTAGCCTGATAGGAGTGTATTTGGCAGGTCAAGTTGATCCTTGGTTCTCTGTCTTAATGCGAGTGACGTTAGCAATGCTGATCTTCCTTCCTTTTATAAAGTTTCGCCAAACGCCACGACCACTGGCAATAAAGTTAATGCTGATTGGTGCCTGCCAGCTCGGCATCATGTACGGATTTTATTATCAGTCTTTTCTTCATCTGTCAGTGCCAGAAGTATTACTATTCACTGTCATGACTCCAATATACATAGCGTTGATCAATGATATTTTGGAAAAGCGCTTTCATCTTGGCTACATCGTCAGCGCCATCATTGCTGTTTTAGGCGCTGTTGGCATTCGCTATCAAGGAATAGATGAAGGCTTTATTCAAGGATTTCTGCTCGTTCAAGGTGCTAACCTTAGCTTTGGTTTAGGCCAAGTCTGCTATAAGCGATTAATGGTAAACCAAGCCTCCGAACTGCCTCAACTAACGTTATTTGGCTGGTTTTTTATTGGCGCTTTTTTAGTAGTACTGCCTTGCTTTGCATTATTGGGCAATGTAGAGAAGCTACCTACCACCACTTTACAATGGGGTATTCTTATATACCTAGGGGTTATCGCATCGGGTATCGGTTACTTTGCTTGGAACAAAGGCGCTACATTGGTAAATGTGGGTGCATTAGCCGTCGCTAACAACCTCTTGATCCCAGCTGGGATATTAGTGAACGTACTATTCTGGAACCGTGATGCTGACATCATTCGCTTGGCATTTGGTGGCGGAATTATTGTTTTTGCCCTGTATCTCAATGAGTGGTTTGTTAAGCAAAAAGATCGCGCTCAATTAGCAGTTAGCTAGCCCCCTTCTCCTATGCATAAAATACAAAGGGGACACTAGATCCCCTTTGAAATACTGACTCAAACATGTTCAAGCCATTTTATTTGGCTAAAAACTCACTACGTGTTTTATCACTTCGCTTAAACAGACCGCCTAGTGCAGTAGTTTGGGTCGATGAACTCGCATCCATAACACCACGAGCTTTAACACAATAATGTGTCGCATCGATACTCACCGCAACGTTATCGGTTTCTAACAACGTTTGCAGCGTAACAAGTACCTGCTGAGTTAGTCGCTCTTGCACCTGAGGTCGTTGGCCGAAAAAGCGCACGATACGATTTATTTTAGAAAGGCCAATAATTTTGTTTTTTGGTAGATACGCAACTTTTGCCAACCCATCAATCGTCACAAAATGATGTTCACAGGTGCTAGTGAAAGAGATATCGCTCACCTTCACCATCTCATCGACCTTCATTTTATTCTCTATGACTGTGATCTTAGGAAACTGGCTGTAATCCAAGCCTGAAAAAATCTCTTTCACATACATCTTAGCGATACGATGAGGTGTTTCACATAAACTGTCGTCGGTTAAGTCCAAACCCAGTGTATAAACAACATCTTCAAATGCTGACTTAATTCTCTGGTACTTTTCTTCAGTAGTTAAGCCATTATCAATCATAGGCGTTTCTAGGCCATGCTTGATCAAAGCATCACGAACTTTAGAAGCCTCTGCTGAAAGTGCAAAAGGGCTAATGTTGCTGGTTTCTGCCATTGCAGTAGTCATATTGATACCTGTCTCTCTAATTCGTCTAACATGTGCTCAGTGCGCCAAGCTTAGATTAAGCCAAATGACGACCGCCGTCTAAAGCCAAAGTACGCCCAGTCATGTAACGACTATTTAAGAGGTATTGTACCGCTGCAACCCCCTCCTGTTCACCTGGTTCTAGGCATAATAGCGATTTTTTTAATGCTTTCTGCTGATATTCCTTATTGTCATCTGCTTGAAACATCAATAAAGAAGGCGCGATAGCATTCACCTTTACCTTTGGCGCCAGCTGGCGAGAGAAGGATAAACTTAAATTGGCGAGGCCTGCTTTACTCGATGCGTACGCAATATGCTTATCACTGCCTTTTTCCGCAACAAAATCTGTTAAGTGAATGATGTCAGTTGCTTCACCTAAGCTCTCAGCGGCATGAAGAAGCAAAGTTTGTAGCGACATATTTATATGGTAAGGCGCTGCAACATGAACCTGCCACATTCTCTCCATTAATGCGTACAGATCTGATTCTTCCGCTTCAGATGCCCAATCAGAAGCATTGTGAATGATACTTCTAAGGCCTGTGTATTCCGATTGGATTTGTGTAATGAGATCATCAAGCTGTCGCTTCGAGGTAAAATCTGCCTGGATGCAATGCACTCCAAGGGAATTTAGCTCTTCCACCTCATTTGAATGGGTGCGATAGCTCATTACAACTTGTTCACCTTGAGCAACAAGGTGCTGAATAATCGCAAGACCCAAGCGCCTCCCTCCACCCGTTACCAAGTGAGGAAGTCGAATATTTGAAGCATCACAATCCGCTCTACTGATCATTTACTAAGCTCTCTCATCCATTATGAGTAAACATACGTAAAGAAACTTAGTCCGGTTTAATACAATAGTCTAAATTTCATACTACCTTTTCTGCACAGAAGCTGATGGAGCACACATGAAAAATCGTTCAGATTTACCTTCTATTCCCCAAGCCGCATTTGACTGGTATGACGAATACGCCCACGGCGATATTGACCGTAGAACCTTTATTCGTCGACTATCGACTTTAGGGGTTGCAGGGCTAACCGTTTCGGCCGTGTCATCGGCATTGTTGCCGAACTACGCCATGGCGGAACAAGTCTCTTTCAATGACCCAGATATAACTGCTAGGTACATTGAGATAGACGCCCCTAGTGGCCATGGAAAAGCAGGTGGATATTTGGTCACACCGAATAAAGTAACCAAAGACAATCCAGCTCCTGCAGTGTTGGTTGTGCATGAGAACCGAGGGTTAAACCCATATATAGAGGATGTCGCTCGTCGACTAGCGAAAGCTGGATTCGTTGCCTTTGCGCCGGATGCTCTCTTCCCTCTCGGCGGCTATCCTGGGAATGATGATGAAGGGCGAGCAATGCAGAAAACCTTAGACAGAGAGAAAATCCTAGGGGACTTCACTGATGCTGCCACGTACTTAAAATCTCAACCTATAACTACTGATAAATTGGGGGTTGTCGGTTTCTGTTTTGGTGGGTACGTGTCTAATCAATTAGCAGCCTCTTGGCCAGAAATGATTAACGCTGCAGCTCCGTTTTACGGCACACCGCCTACGGCAAACCTGCAAAGCATCAAGGGTCCGCTACTATTACATTTCGCGGAGTTGGACCAACGTGTGAATGCGACTTGGCCGGATTACGAAAATGCCCTAAAGACCTTAGGTGCTCAGTATGAAGCCCACATGTACGAACGAGTTAATCATGGCTTCCACAATGACTCTACCGCTCGTTATGATGAAAAAAGCGCTGAGTTAGCTTGGCAACGAACGCTAGACTTTTTCAATCTTCATTTGAGCTAAAATGCAATTCATGTGACCCTGGGCTACTTGCTCAGGGTTACATGATTCTCAAGAAGCTTTCATAAACGGTTTCGATTTATCAAACGACACACCGTTTGCAGGCGTCACGGATTGCCATAGAGATTGGCTCAGTTCCTCGATTGGGGTCGTTGCTCCATTCGCTACCCACTCCGCGATTCCCTTTGCAACATTCGGAAATGTTACGCGAACCACTTTGGCGTCATCCAGCCAACCGCTGATAACTTGAGACGACAATTCATAGGTTGCTTTGGCAAAGCCTAAATGCTCAAGAGCCACCACATTAGAGAGCTGCTCTACCTGACCATGCAAAGGTTTCACCATGATTCGACGCCCCATGTGCAGCGCTTCAGAATTCAATTCGAAGCCAGCATTACAGAGCACAGATTGGCACTCATGCAAATTCTTTTGAAAACCCTCCCTACTAAAAGGGAATACTTCAACATTACCGTATTTTCCCGGCTCGATATCTTTACAGTGCATTCGAAAAGTATAATTAGGGACCCCTTCGAGCCACTCCATCACATCTTCAGAATTCTCAAACGGCAAATACACCAACACTTGATCATCCATAGCACCAGATTGGCTGTCTGCGTGCTGAATAATTGGCGGTAAGATTGGCTGATCGAAATGGTGCCAGTGTACCCCCAGTCCACGAGAAACAGGCGCAAACCAACTCATAATCCAAGTGCCAATCGCATCACCTGTGTACTTCGGTATGTCGTAGTGAAAAGCGTACTGATGCCCTACTCCAATGCACGGCTTTCCTTGTCGCTTTGCGGCCCAAGCCGTAATTGGCTCAAAGTCCGTTAACACTAAATCATACGAAGACAAATCAAGCGAATATATGTCTTTCAATAAACGCATTAACTGCGCATTACGATACGTAGCAAGAAAACTGACTTTGCCATTTTTCGCGACAAACGATAGTCCCGGGAAGGTTCGATAATTTCCAAAGCATGCCATATCGAAGTAATCTTTTTGATCTCGCCCAGAGAAGATAAAATCAACCTCAATCCCCAAACGAGTAAGCTCCTCACTCATTGCTCTGGCTCTCGTAATATGGCCATTTCCCGTTCCCTGAACACCGTAAAGAACCTTCATGCAAACACCTCAAACGCTAACATGGCACAAGACGTTCCCAGTAACGCCCCCATCGCAGTGTCAGTTGGAAAATGCACCCCTAAAAAGATACGAGACATGCCAACCATTACCGACCAACTGTAAAAACTGACGTAAAACTCAGGGAACCACTCACTTAGACAGTAGGCCATGAAAAAGGCCCCCGATGTATGACCTGAAGGAAAAGAAAACTGATCGGATGGACGAATGAAGCTGGTAAAATCATCCAGTATGTCTGCTGGGCGGTTACGCTTGAAGCTACGTTTCAAAACAAGATACAGGAGCCGTTCAAAAGCAAAGCCTACCGCTATGATAAGCGTCCAAGTCGGATAGCCAAGAGCCCAAAATGACAACCCTAACAACACGTATAAAGGACCATCGGCTGAAATCGAAACAATTCGGCTTACCCTAGTGAGTAGCTGACGTCGTTTGCGGGCCATCAACCAGTAAAAAGTCGTTACGTCCATGTTATGAATGCTATTCAGTATGTTCATACCTTTTCCACCTATACATGTCTTCTATAGTTTCAAATTAGACCGTTTAGGTGTCACTTTCATGGCAGGGTCATGATGCTTTTATGACAACAAAAAAGCGCCTAAAAAGGCGCTTTCTCTGGATCTTGGCAGGCCAAGAATGGATTACATTTTGTTCGCTTCTTTGAATTTAGCCATCAGCTCAACAGGCTTTTTCTTCTTGTTTTCGCCGTTCAATGCGTAAACAACCGTTTCACCATTTGGGCCAGCAGCGATATCGGTGTAACGAAGTGGCACCTCTCCAACGAGACGTGCGTTGTTCATCTCTTCAAGTGACTGGAATACGTAAATACGCCCTTCCATGCGCATTTCACCATAGAAATCTTCCGCACCGCTAAGGTCGCCGTCGAACATATCGATGCTCGCAATGCCGCTTGTCTTTTTCTTGTCTTCGTTGGTCAAACCAAATACCAACGTCTCACCTTTTGGGCCTTCGCCAATGCGCACTTTACGGTAAGATGTTTCACCAATTGCAAGAAAGTCTTCATACGTTGCACGATCATCGAATAAGTAAATTCGACCTTCATCATGAACTTCGTACAAGTCTTGGTTATTTAAAGACACTTCTGTTGCAGCCATATCTGAACCAGACTGTGTATTTGTGCCAGCACAAGCAGTAAGCAGCAAAGAGGAAGCAATTAAACCAACAAAAGGTAGTGAGCGTTTAGCCATGAGATATTCTCCTTAATGTAATTACCCATAACTTAACAATTCAATATTGCAAAAATATTGCACTCCTAAAGCCAGTTGGTCAGCATAAAGCCAATCCCGAATGAGCGGGTGTAGTTATCGTAGTCTAGTAACGATTGACCATACCCCTCAAAGTATTGGGCATACCCTCGTACTTTCCCCCACATAGGGAAACTCACACCTAAGCGCACCGCACCTCGGTTAGTGGAGAAGTCTAGGTTATTTCTGAGTTGTAAATCGTAGGTCACATCATTAACAACGTGAACAAACGTCAATTCACCATGACCTAAATACTTTTCGATATCCGGGTTATCATCATCAGCCTTAGACTCAGGTATACGATACCAAGGCTTGAACGATACAACTGTGTTGTCATGCTCAAATACAAAATCCGCGAAAACACGATTCCAAGAACGTGAAAGCGGCTCTCCACGACCATTAGACTGATGATTAACACCAAAGTTTATATGGGTCAGTTTTGTGCCAAAAAACGTAAAATCTGTTTCCTTGGTGATGAAAGCTTCAGGCTCGTAACTCGTATCACGAAAAGGCGCCGAGATTTTGCTGTTATATGCCTGCCAATAGGATTCTTGTGTGTAGGCAAACCATAACTTGGAATCATCCCCTAATACCCCTTTGGCAACAGGGAACTTCATACTGACTTGGAATTTAAACTCTGTATCCTGAAGGGTGTCATTGGGATTGGCACTGTTGTACAAATCTCGATTACCAGACTTTTGAGCATAATAAACAGGCAGAAAGTAATTAGGTCGATGGGGCGTCAATACAAATGGGTCATTAGCTGTTCTTTCTTCTCGCTGCACTCGCTGCTCGACCATACCATTCGCTTTGCGAGCACGTTCCGCAATCGGTTCAGGCGTCTCTGGCTCCATCGTCGTCTCAGCAGTACTGTCTGTTGGCACTAGTTGTGACACAACCTCTTGAGCCCAAGCTCCAGAAGCAACACCTACTCCTAAAAGCAACCAATTCATTTGTCGCCACACCATTACTTACTCCTAGATTAGAACGCTTGCACTCTATATGCTAAGCAGGAATGACTTTCTTCAGATAGCTCTCGCCATCCATTTCTATGATCTCAACAGAAAGACTAACCTGTTTCACTGAAAAACGGCTTAAAGCATCTAGGACAGACTGTGAAAGTTCCGATTTTTGATGCTGGCTTCTTCCGGGTAGCATTCTTATAGATACATGTACGAAGGCATCTTGAACTCCCCCAGTAATGAAGTGTTTGCAGGCAAAGGCTCTCAGTTTTATATCAGCCGGATGAAATAAATCAGACTCAATACAGGCTTTTTGAACTGACTCCATCCAGTCCAATGGTGGTACTTCTTGTTCTAAATTCTGACTGTATTCAATAATACAATGTGGCATGGAGACTTCCCGTTTTTAACTTTGTTATGAAGTGTCAATATCCTAACTGTAAATCAACCGTTGCAGGTAACATATTCAGATGTCGATAATTGCGGACATTCTGCGCCACGATGGAAACCGCGCTTTCAACGGTTGTCGGTGCCGATATGTGTGGCAAAACAGTAATATTTGGATGAGTCCAAAAAGCATGAGAACGCGGTAAAGGCTCATATTGAAATACATCCAATACAGCATGATGAATACGTCCTACGTTTAGCTCGTACAATAGCGCATCTTCGTCGATTATCTTGCCGCGAGCGAAGTTAATTAGCTGGGCACCGGGCTTAAGCTTAGCAAGGTTCTCATACCCTAGAAGCCCTTCTGTTTCAGATGTTTGCGGTAAGAGACAGACCAAGATATCGCTCTGCGACAGTAAATCGTCAAGCCCATCTTGCCCATTTAAACACTCGACACCAGCAATATCTTTTGCACTTCGACTCCAACCTATGACAGAAAAGCCAAAGTTTTTCAGTATCTTGGCCGATGCCTGCCCTAACTCTCCAAGCCCTAACACACCGACTTTTCTTTCAGAAGCCGACACATAAGGTAAAGGATCCCAAACAGCTTTTGCTTGTTGCATGCGATAGTCTGGCATATTGCGATGTAAATAAAGAGACCAAGCTAAAACTGCTTCACTCATGGTTCGACTGAGCTCAGGATCGATCAAACGCACAATACTATAATTGGGGGCTGTCATATTTCCTTGGAGTAATTTTTCCACTCCTGCCCAAACGCTATGAACCCATACCAAATTCGGTAACTCGTTTAAATCTTCTGGGTTAGGATTCGCAATGATCGCTATATCAGCATTACTTTTCTCTTGTTCTGTTAATTGACCAAGTGGAAGAACCTTTTCGTCGAAGAGCGTCATTGAAAAAGCATGGAGCCATTCGCTTTCTTCATCCTTATTTAAGCTGCTTACAAAGGGGATCGGGGACAGAGGCACGACTACTCCAAAAGAAACTTTTGCACATTAAATGAATTTGACGAGCTAAATCGTCTCAGATTCCATGTGCGTTTGGCAATAAATTTGAAAGTCAGTAGCACAGACTGGGCGACCAAAGTAATAACCTTGGTAGTTGAAACACCCCATTAATTGTAATTGTTGGAAGTGTTCCAGCGTTTCAACACCTTCAGCCAAAACATTCAGAGACAATGCATTTGCCATGGCTATGATTGCTAAAACGATCGCATAATCATCTTTATCACTGATTAAGTCTCTTACAAAGGACTGATCAATTTTCAGCCTATCTATAGGCAAATCTTTTAAGTACTTGAGCGAAGAGTAGCCTGTACCAAAATCATCGACTGATAAGCTAATCCCTAAATCACGCAACCTTTCCATTTTAGCAAGTGCGCTACCCAAATCTGACATAAGAGTGGTTTCAGTAATTTCAATATCAACAAGCTCAGCAGGTAAGCCACTATATTCGAGAGCAGAAATCACATCATTTACTAAATTAGCATGGGCGAACTGCATCGGGCTGACGTTAATTGATATTCTCCAATCATCACGCCAAATACCCTGCTTTCGCCATTCAGCCACTTGCAACGTGGATTTAAGGAATACAAGCTTTCCTATTTCATGGATTAAACCAATTTCTTCGGCGACTGGAATGAATTCCATCGGTGAAATAAAGCCGTTCTCCTGATCTTGCCAGCGTAATAAGACTTCAGCACCGATAATATTTCCTTTGTCATTAGTTTGGGGCTGGTAATAGAGTTGAAATTCGTCTTTTTTGAGTGCGCGGTGCAGTGATTTTTCCATGTGTAAACGAGCATCAGATATAGACTGCATATCTGCTTTAAAAAAAGCATAAGTGTTTCGGCCTTGCTCTTTTGCCTTGTATAGGGCGGTGTCAGCCTGGCGCAAAATAGTAGCCGTAGACTCTTCAGCCCCATCAAAAAATGAAATGCCCATACTGGCTGTCACATGGAGATCATGACCATCTACATGCTTAGGTTGCGCACACTCTTGCAATACTATTTCAATAAAACTGTTTAACGAGGCATTATTTTCATCCATTTCGCCACGAACATTACCCCATAAGAAAACAAACTCATCCCCTCCTACTCGAGCGAAAGTTGTATTAGGCGGGACTAAAGGCATCAGGCTTTCAACAACTTCAACCAGCAGTTGATCTCCTATATTATGACCCAAAGCGTCATTAATAGTTTTAAAACGATCCAGGTCGAGAATAATCAAAGCACCGTAGCCATCTGGTTTCATATCGTCCATGGCTTTCTGAAGATGATCAATCATCAAAGCTCGATTCGGGAGGCGTGTTAAAGAGTCATAGAAAGATAAGCGATTTATACGCTTCTGCGCTTCCTTTCTTTCAGATAAATCACGCATCAAAAGCACGATTTCAACTTCACCTTGAACTTCATACTTACTGATTCTAATTTCGATTGGAATAAGGTTGTTATTGTTTGAAAGAGTAGTTTCTGCCGTCATCGTTTGATCTATTGGTAAATCACGTAATGACGCATCTAAAGAATACCAGAAGTTGCCAGACTTAATCTCTGTCAGCGCTAAAGATACGATTTGATTTGACTGCATATTGAACAGGTGCTCAGCAGCCTCATTCACCATTTGAACTCGGAGAGCTTGATCTAATACTACAATACCGTCCGCAGCATGACTGATCATCGCCTTCGAATGTTGATGACTTCGCTCTAGGGCATCAAGCGCATTTGTTAAACGCAACCAAAGGGTATTGAATGTTGTTTTCAGGCGCCCTAATTCATCATTGCTGTGCATAGTATCAAAGCTATTAGGGACTGAAACTCCATTGCTCTCATCAACCCTAGCTATAGACCAAGTTAACTGCTTCACAGGCCTTGTCACCAGTACATAGAACAGCCACGACAAAATTAAGGCAAGCAACACATCTTTGATTAGGTTTTGTACAAACAACTGACTGTTAAAAGAGATAATTTGCTCAATAAGATACCTTCGGTCCAGTTCTAGATGAATTCTTCCTAGAGGCACTTCGATGCTACTAAAGTTTAATTGTCGGTCTACTGATAATTGCTCTTTAAGCAAAAAATTAGCCACTTCATTCGAAAAAGAAGAGATATGACTTAGAGCACTGGCTTCCGCAAAAACCTGATCATTCTCATCATAAACGGTAGCTTTTTGTATTGCAGGGTTATAAAGCAAACTTTCAACTTGTTGCTGAGCAAATGTTACATCCAAACGAAATAATGCTTGAGACAAAGGTCTCTCTACTATGGTCAGGGTATCATTGAACTCTTTTTGAATGCGCAAAGGCTCTTGCTGAATAGTGCGATAGGCTTGAAAGAAACTTAGGACGAGACTAAGAACAACCGCAAATGCTAATGTCGCCAGCGACTGTTTTATGTAAAGCGATCGATTTAATGCGGATATCATTCTTACCCTACAACTTCAGCCTGATAGACAATGAAAGCGTCCCAACGATACAAACTAACCCCTCACTAGTGAATGACTATACAGGGTTCATTCTCATATGCAAACTGCCACTCTAGTGATTTACCTCATCATTAGAGCATGTATGAGAAAGCGATCGAAAGAATGATATAAAATAATAATTCATTATCCAAATCAATAAGATAACCCTTAATTAGAGTTATCTTTGATAAGCTTCTTTTTTACCCTTAGCAACTACTAGATGCTCGCCTTGGTGATACCGGTTAAGAAACCATGTAACCACCAACACCCCCGCTAAAATAAGTAGTGATCCCATAACAACCGCTTGCCATTTTCCGTAGTTCCAATAAGGATCCAGGTAAAAGCCCCCTAAGCTTGCCCCCAAATAATAAAAGACAAGATACAAAGAAGACGCACTTGCCTTCGCTTGCTTGGCATTTTTGCTGACATAACTGCTTGTCGTAGAGTGGCACAAAAAGAAGCCAAAGCAGTTTACAAACAAGCCAATAATAATAGCTATCAGAGAAGGGTAAAGCGTCACTAAAGAACCCAGCATGATGGTTCCTGTCCCAATCATCATGATTTTAGGTTGGGACAAATAACCGGCTAGTTTACCTGAAAAAGCGGATCCTACCGTGCCACTCAAATAGGTCAAAAACAATAAGCTTACGTATTTAGCAGATAAGCTATATGGGGCATCTTCGAGCACAAATGTTATGTAACTAAATTGGTTGATAAAAATGAAGAAGTTAAAACCGCCAATTAAATAGCACATTACTAATACAGGGTTACGCATATGTAGAGCAACATGGGTCACTAATGTGCGAACCAAAAAAGGCTTAGCCTGAAAATATTGAGATTTAGGTAGCAATAACCAGAACAATAGAAAACAAACAAGGCTTACGACCGCCATCGTTGTAAACGCCGCAGAAGGTCCTTGCCACTCCCCAACAAAACCGCCAATCAAACGACCGCCTATTCCACCAAGGCTATTGCCACTAATGTAAAAACCTACAGCAAGCGCCATGGCATGAGGTGTATATTCGTCTCCAAGATATGCTACGGCAATAGCAGGCAAACCTGCTAAGAAAAAGCCTTGTATGGCACGCAGCAATAACAGAGTGCTGTAATCGCTAACAAGGCTAAGAGCAAATGTCGTCAAGGTCACGCCGAAAAGTGTCAATACCATAATTTTCTTACGGCCAAGCGCATCGGATAAAGGACCATAAAAAAGCAATGAAAGACCAAGTGTTAGGGTGGTAATCGTAAAACTGCTTGCAGCTTGAAGCTCGCTGATCTCATAGGTCTGAGCAATCATTGGCAACAGTGGCTGAGTGACATAGACGTTGGCAAACACCATAAAAGAGCCAATTATCAGCGCCAACGTACCTCGCCAAAATGCCCAACCATTCGATTCAATCAATGCCTTTACCCTGTGTGAAATTACTTTAAAAGCACTATACGCTGACGCCATTCATCAATAAAATATATATAAATTATCATTTGGATCAAAAATTTTGATTGAAATAAAGCCGCTACGCTACTTTTTAAAGGTTGCTGATACACTCAGCTTTACCAGAGCCTCTGAGCAATTATTCGTGGCTCAGCCGGCTATCAGTATGGCCATTAAAAAACTTGAGCGTGACTTCGGCGTGACCCTTTTTCATAGGCGAGACAGGAAGATAAGTTTAACTGATGAAGGACGGGTGCTTTTCGAGCATGCAAAGAAGCTGATTCAGCAGGCAGACCAGACCCAACTGGCCATGGAAGAACTGAGCGGCCTCAAAACAGGAGAGGTTCGGGTGGGTATCCCAAGCATGCTTGGCTCTTACTATTTTCCCCCTATCCTGATGGCCTTTCGACATCGCTACCCTAACTTGACCCTTCAAGTGATTGAGGGAGGCACATGGAAGCTTCAACAAATGTTAGAGAATGGCGAGATCGACCTTAGCGTCATTGTTGCGGAGGCTCCAAATGAGTCGCTGGAAACTCGGGCACTTCTCAAAGAGCAAATGTTAGTCACCTTGAACCATGACCACCCTTTCGTAGAGCAGCAAAGCATTTCACCCGAGCTCTTTTTTCAAGAAGAACTGGTGATGTTTAAAGAGGGTTATTTTCACCGACGTGTCATTGACCGACTGGCAAGCCAACAAGGCATCAAACCAAACATTGGCTTTGAAACCAATTTGATACCTCTTATCAAATCAATTGTGAAACAAGGCTTCGGTATCACAACGCTACTAGGCATGGTGATCGAAGATAACGATGGACTTGTAACGCGACCGTTTTCAGATGAAATTTGGTTAGACATCAATATTGCTTGGCGTAAAGACGGCTATTTATCTAAAGCTAATCGAACATTTCTTGAATTCTTGCTAAAGGAGAACCAGCATAACCAAGAATAAGTCAGTGCTGCTGTTTAGCGCAGGGATTGAATTGATAACTGACAACAACATATCGATGCATCTATAAAAAAGACACAATCTCTAATGTAAACTTATGTACCTTTTACTACAATCGACCTCGGCACCTATGTTTACCGGAACGTAAGGTAGATCCAATCGCACTTTAAGGATGAAATAATGAGCTTCTCCCTCCAAAGCAAAATTACACTGCAAAGTATTCTTGCTATTCTGATCGTCTCAATTTCTGTTGGCTGGTTGGCATACAGTGAATTTAGCGCAACAAACCAAGACAGCATTCAGTCAGAATCAGCTTCTCAAGCATCTGCTATCAATATTTATTTAACTAACTGGTATTCCGATCGAGAGTCCACCATGGCTGCTGTGAAGAAACATTTAGAAAAGTCTCTATCAAACAACAATGAAAACGAAGCAGAGATACTATCTATCCTTCAGCAGGCGCAAGCAAGTCTAGGCTTTGGGATGACTTTTCTAGGTTTGGAAAACGGTAATATGTATCGTCACGACCCAAGCTTAAACAGTGCTGGCTACGACCCAAGGGTACGGTCTTGGTACAAAGATGCCAAACAACATAAGCAAGCTTATGTAACTGCACCTTATGTATCAGCATCTACAAAAAAGCTTTCTATGACATTTGTTGAGCCTATTTATGTCAAAGGTGAATTCATCGGAGCCATTGGAGGTTTAGTCTTCTTAGATGATTTACTGGACCGAATCCTGGAACTTAAAGTATTAGGTGAAGGAGAACTGATTTTACTTAGCAGTTCGGGTGATATTATTGCTCACCAGAACAAAAATCTGATTCAGAAAAAGCTGACCGAACAAGACTATCAGCTGACTCAAAATGATATAAATCAATCGAAAAATAGACCGTTGTTTAAAGAAATAAAGGTCAACAGCATGTCGAAATTTGCGTATCTGCAAGAGCTTAGTGAAGCAAATTGGACCCTTGTTTTGGTCATGGATAGAAACATCTTAATGGCCCCCATTCACAAATTTACAACGTCCGCTGTGATTTTTACTGTGATACTACTTTTCGTCTTATCGCTATTTATTTTCAAACTGTCACAATGGCTTTTGAAAGACTTAAGAACAGTCACTTCTCGCCTACACGATATCGCACATGGCGAAGGCGATTTAACCGCACGCATCTCGGTCAACAGCCAAGACGAAGTAGCAGCCCTAGTAACAGCTTTTAACCAGTTTGTTGAACGCCTGCAAAAGACCATCAACAATATTAAGTCCATTGAAAATAAAATTGCCCAACAAACAGACTCTATTAATAGAACTTCTGATCACAGTCACAGTCGACTTGTAGCACAACAAGACAGCATCACTATGGTGGCAACAGCGGTTCATGAAATGGCTCAAGCGACTCAAGAGATCGCAGACAATGCACTCGAAACTGCCCACAATGCTGACAATGCAGTGTCATCCAGTGAATCAGGGCAGGCGCAAATTGACACTAGCCAGAAAAGTATTCAAAAGCTAGCTCAGGAAGTTGGTGCGGTTTCAGAAGTTATTCAGCGTGTTAGCCAAGACGCTGAAAATATTAACTCCATTCTCAATACGATTTCTGATATTGCGGAGCAAACCAATCTATTGGCCCTGAATGCAGCAATTGAAGCGGCTCGCGCTGGCGAACAAGGCCGAGGCTTTGCCGTCGTTGCAGATGAAGTTCGAGTGTTGAGCCAGAGAACCTATAGCTCGATTGAAGAAATTCAAAAAATGATTGAGAACCTACAGAGCAGCAGCGGGCATGCTGTAACCCAGATCCATAAAAGCCATGAGCAAGCCGAGAAAAGTGTGACGGACATTCATGCAGCTCGAATGAGTTTTGATGAAATCAAACTTCTCATTACCAGCATCAGTGATAGAGCCACTCAAATTGCAAGCGCGACAGAAGAACAAACCAGCGTAACAAAAGGAATTAGCCAGAACACAACGGAAGTTGATGAGGGGGCTCGCGAGATGGTGACGTTCGCGCAACAAAATGCTGAAACGGCCAACCAGTTAGCTAACTTAACGAAAGAGTTAAACGAAAATATCCATTACTTTAAAAGCTAATATGCTGCGCAGGTCGAAGCAGGGTTGTTGAAAACAACCCTGCTTTCATCCTTTAGGCAAACGGTGCCACACCAATCAGCCATGCATGTAAGTGGAAAGCAACAATATAGTAAGCGATTAGGCTAAGCACCACGGCAAGCAGGTCAAACTTAAAATCAGGCGCTTGATAAACCACCTCCTCACTTCTGATACGGCGCTTAGAAATCACGAAATTTGTGACCGCCCACGCCAGGAAGCTACCAAATAAGACCACATCAGCGGTAGTACCATTGCTAATCAAGTGCGCAAAAGCCCATAGCTTAACGCCCACGACCATTGGTACGCCGATTCGAGACTTCGTTTTACTGTATGGCATGGCTGCTACAATCATGTAGAAAAATGCAACCAACACCAGTAACGCTGCAACATGGCGAGTCCATACAGGAGGAAACCAAAGCCACTCAGCACTGTATCGTGCGTAGCCGTACCCCATAATCGTGGTCAGTAAGCCTATTAACGCCACTGCCGCATGCATAAGCTTCCAATTTTTACTGCCCAGTTGCTCAATCATAAATTGACGCCACTCAGGTGCAAACAAGCGTATTGAATGAATGCCAATGAACAGAACTAACCCTACGAGCAACAACGCCATCTTTCTCTCCAAATCAAGCTAAAAGAACCTCTAATACATCCAACAAACAGGGTGCAGAACAGCAACATTGAGTGCATAATCCGCCATGTTTGATGTCATATTTCCTATATTATTCAAGCGATTATACAGTCTTTACATTTTATGGATGCGACTATCTCACATTTCGTTTTCTTTGCAATTTCCCGACACCAAAATCACATTATCCAGCCAATTTATCATTATGATTAATGACTATGGTCAGATGAGTGGCTCTTACCAAAATCCCTAGAAATTTATTTTAATAAGCGAATAACGAACTTATATGCTGAAATTTTCAACGTTAACATTACCTGTGATCGCGAGCTTAGCATTATCGAATGCATCTTGGGCAGAAGAAAGCTTGCCAAGCACTAATGAAAACAAGGAACAGACCTCAAACTTAGCGTCATCAGAGCAAGCTGGCTACAGCTTCTCTCGTCAAACCGTTATCGATTTAGCGAAAGCGCTTGCCGCAGAGCCGATGAAAGCGCCTCAGAAAGCAGCGCCGGAATTAATTAACTTGGACGCCGATACCTATCGCCAAATTAATTTTCAGCAAAACCAAGCCGTCTGGGGAGAAGCTCCAACACAGTTCTCTATTCAACTATTCGCGCCGGGGTTTCTATATCAAGATCTAGTCGAAATTGATGCGGTTGAAAGCGGACGTGCTTATCCCATCAAAGCCACGAGCGACTCCTTTGTCACTCCAAATGAAAACATAGGTAAGCTGATTGCGGAACTGGGCAAATTCGCAGGATTACGTTTGCACTACCCCATCAACACCGATGATAAGAAGGATGAATTTATTGTCTTTCAAGGTGCCAGTTACTTTCGCGCCATTTCCAAAGGCCAAAAGTATGGCGTTTCAGCCAGAGGGCTCGCGGTTGATGTCGCACAGCCCAAAGGGGAAGAATTCCCTATGTTCCGCCACTTTTGGATAGAGCGACCTTCAAGCTCACAGCAGGCGATTGTTGTGCACGCTTTGCTTGACAGTGAAAGTGTTACCGGCGCTTATCGATTTGGTATCTTCCCCGGATCACCAACACGAATCGAAGTGGAATCCACACTGTTCCCGAGAAAGGATTTAGCACATGTTGGTTTAGCACCTTTAACATCTATGTACCTGTTTAATAATACGATGGACGATTCCCCATCAGCTGACCACCGTGCAGCAGTACACAATTCAGAAGGTCTACAGATTCAAACAGGACAAGGGGAAATGCTATGGCGCCCATTGACTAACCCAGACAACCTACAGATTAGTGCGTTTATGGATGAATCACCACAAGGGTTTGGCTTGATTCAGCGCCAGCGCCAATTTAGTGCCTATCAAGATTTAGAAGCCCTTTATCAGCGCCGTCCCTCTATCTGGGTGAAACCAATGAATGACTGGGGCAAAGGCCATATTGAGCTGGTTGAAATTCCTTCTCAGTCTGAAAGTAACGACAATATCGTTGCTTACTGGCAACCAGAAGCGCCCCTTAAAAAAGGTCAACCTTTTGAATATTCATACCGCCTGACACTCACTAATGACACGCCAGTATTATCGGGACAACCGCACATTGTTCGCAGTGCGGTAAACAAGTCTTCATCTGAGCCCCAATTGGTAATTGATTATGAAGATTTGAGCGTATCAACGCTTGAGAGCCTTCAAGTAGATGCCAGCATCAGTCAAGGCAAAATTGTTGACACTAAATTGGTTGCAAACCCTTATCAGCAAGGTGTTCGAGCTTTTGTCACCTTTGACCCAGCAGAAGCCGACACGGCTGAGATTAGACTACAGCTAAAACAAGACAATAAACCACTCGCGGAAACATGGTTATATCGATGGACGGGAGAATGATGGATCATAAAATGAAACACTCAACAGGTTATGCTTTACCCAAAGACGCGGTACTCGAAATGCCAAGGCATGGGGTCAACGAGCAGAGAAAGGACTCAAAAAAGCAGCAACAGCGCTTTTTTTTCACAACCATACTATCTAGATTATTAGTACTATTTTCTACCGTGGGACTCTCTGCTTACGGCGCGAAGGAGATGTATGAGGTACTGAGCACCAACCACATTACTTGGTTGCAGTGGTTGTTTCTTGGGCTTTTCTGTATCAACTTCACTTGGATATCGTTCGCTTTTAGTCAAGCGACTCTCGGCTTGCTATTCAAGTTGTCACCCTTTCGCAAAAAGCGCTTGGAAGCTGAACCCGACGGCGTTACCGCAATATTGTTGCCAGTTTACAATGAAGATCCTATGCGGATTCGAGCTAGCATTGAAGCCATGCAGGAAGACCTATTGGAGAATGCGCCAGGTAAGTTTGCCTTTTTCATTCTGAGCGATACCAATAGAGCCGAAAATAGTATTCGCGAAAAACAAGCCTTTCATCCGATTCTCAATAATGATCAGACTGGTTGCCCTATTTACTATCGTCGCCGCTTTAATAATGCCGAGCGAAAAGCGGGGAATGTTTCAGACTGGGTAACCCGTTTTGGCGCTGAATATGAGTGCATGATTGTACTTGATGCGGATAGCTTGATGAGTGCAGAGTGCTTAATGTCTATGGCTCGTCGTATGGCGGCAGAACCTACCTTAGGCTTAATCCAAACACTTCCAACGATTATACGTGCCGATACGCTCTACAGCCGAATTCAGCAATTCGCCAATCAATGTTTTGGACCAATTTATGCCGCAGGATTAACAACTTGGCACGGTAACGCTTCGAATTTCTGGGGCCATAACGCCATTATCCGAACTCGCGCCTTCGCTGAAGCTTGTGGTTTACCCATCCTTCCTGGTAAAGCACCATTTGGCGGACATGTCATGAGTCACGACTTTATAGAAGCCGCACTCTTGCGCCGGGCTGGATGGGGCGTTCGCTTTGATACCGATTTACAGGCCTCATATGAAGAGGCGCCGCCATCACTTATTGACGTCATGGTTCGCGACCGTCGTTGGTGTCAGGGTAACTTGCAGCACAAAGCATTTGTTCCAGCTAAAGGCCTACACTTCGTCTCTCGAATGCACTTGATGACGGGCATATTCTCCTACTTCAGTGCTGTTTTTTGGTTTGCACTGATTGCCGTCGGTTTTGCTCTTGCGGTGCAAGCCTACTTTGTCAGACCTGAGTATTTTAACAATTTATCGCTTTTCCCAACCTGGCCGGTATTTGACTTTGAAAAGGCACGCTCGTTATTCATTGTCTCCATGGCGTTAGTATTAGCCCCTAAGTTTTATGGCTGGGTTAATGCGATGCTACATTGGCGTGTTTGCCGTCAGTTTGGCGGGCCGATTATGCTGACCATAGATACACTGCTGGAAGTGCTCATTTCGGCCCTTTACGCACCTATTTTGATGTTCTCACAATTTTTAGTTGTAGTAGACGTATTGAAAGGTCGAGACAGTGGCTGGAAGCCGCAGTCCCGAGATGACGGTGCGAACCGCTGGCCTGAGGCAGCACGTGCGCACATTTACCATACATTGTTTGGTATGTTACTTGCGGCCAGCGCCTACTTTTTGAGCCCACAACTATTTTATTGGTCGCTACCTATTTCATTTGGATTGATTTTCTCAATTCCCCTTTCTTGGTTAAGTGGTGGCTCTAAACGAGGTAACTTGCTCGCTAGATTGGGGCTGTTGAAAGGTCCAGAGGAACGTAGGCCAAGCAAAATCGTAAGCTTGTTAGAGCAACATATTTCGAGACTCGAGCATCACGCAAGCAGCTCTAATACTCTAAAAGACTATGTCGATAACAGAGAGTTTTACTATTGGCACCTTGCTCAACTCCCTGAGCTTGAAAACAAACAGTTTGATAGACATAAGGTATGCGCTGCATGGCAAATCGAACACAGTGACTCTATTGATGCACTTTATGAACATATCAATGAAAAAGAGCTACTATCTATTCTCAAGCATCGATCTTTATTTTTGCGCTTACAAAAGTTTTTACCGGCAACATCTGACAAAGCCCATAGTGGTTCTGCACTTGCATAAATACCTGCCAGCCACTGAATGGTGGCTGGCGGTCCCCATTCGCGCATAATTTCTCATTTTTACGCGCAAACCTCTACAGCGATATCCTTTTCATGACATAGATTAATAGAATCCATGAAACCATCGCACGTATCCGTCAAAAACTAACCTAGATCAATTTCTTTTTTTTGTGTAGGCGTATGGTGAGCACATCTTATTTGATTTGCACCCACTAGGAGACATGGATATGAAATCTGTAACTAAATTCGCCTTACTTTCTGCTGCTTTAATCAGTGCACCAGTCATGGCACATGAAGCGGGCGATATGTTTATTCGTGGCGGTTTGGTAAACGTTATGCCAAATGCTGATGATCATACTGGAATTGGTCTTGATGTTGACAGTAACCTTCAAGTAGGTCTAACTGGCACTTATATGTATAGCGACAATATTGGTGTTGAACTCCTAGTTGCGACACCTTTTACTCATGATATTGAAGCTGGTGGCTCAGACATTGGTGAGACGTCTCATTTGCCACCATCTCTGATGGGACAATACTACTTTGGCACTGCAAGCAGTGATGTACGTCCATATCTAGGTGCTGGTTTTAACTACACAGTGTTCTTTGAAGAAAAGCTAGATTCCGGTGCTAAACTAGAATTAGCTGACTCTTTTGGCCTCGCTTTCCAAGCAGGTCTGGATTACAACATTTCCGAAAACTTATTCGTAAACGCATCAATTTGGTACATGGATATCAATACTGACGTTACTATTAATGGTAATGATGTTGGTGATCTAGACATCGACCCAGTTTCTGTAATGGCGAGCATTGGTTACACTTTCTAAACAGCAAAACAATCAACTCTCCCCTTTTAAAAGCCTCAACCTTTGGTTGAGGCTTTATCGTTTCTGTCTGTCAAGAAAACTCAAAAAGTAACGCTTTGTGATAGCTTGTAGCACGTAAACAGAATAAAACGCACAAAAATATTGAAGTTAGCACTACTCGCATTTACTCCCTAATCAATCTGATCAACACTGAATTCGTTCTTACAAATTGGTCACAAGGAGTAATACAATGAAAAAAGTTATGCCAATCATCGCGAGTACCATTGCCCTTTCATCGTTTGCGGGAGTAGCTCACGCAGAAGATTGGAGTACGAACGAAAGCGGCCTATACATTGGTGGTAACTACGGCTATTTAAAAGTTGATAGCGACGATGACTTTGATGACAACAATGATGTATGGCAAGGCCTTATTGGTTATCGTTTTAGTGAGTTCTTTGCTCTGGAAGGTGGCTACACTGACTTCGGTTCTTACGGTGGCAGCTTGGCAAATGCTGAAACGGATGGTTACAGTGCGGCCCTTAAAGGAATACTACCTTTAACCGATTCTATTGAGTTTTTCGCTAAAGCTGGTCAAATTTGGTATGACACAGACTATTCCGTTGGTGGCGTAACAGGAAGTACAGATGATGAAGCACTGTTCGCAGGCGCGGGCTTGAACTTTAAACTGTCTGAGCAGTTACTGCTTAATGCTCAATACACTTGGTACGATGCCGAGCTAAGCGCTGATGACTTAGACGAAGACAGTGACTTTGACACCAACTTTAACCAAGCGAGTGTTGGTGTTGAGTACCGCTTCTAAGCAACCCATCAAGCAATAAAGAGGGCCCTTTACTGGGCTCTCTTTCGTTTACGCAATGTTTTTCACATGACTGTATAAACGGAAGCCTGCAATGAGTCCTACCATAGCGAACCCAATCCAAATCAACTCTCTCGGCAAAGAAGACCAAGACAGCAACATCCCTACCAGTACATTACCTATAAATGCGGCCAAACCACCGACACACGAATACATCCCGTAATAGCTACCCAGCTCAGATCTAGAGCAAAATTTTGGTACGTAGGAGCCTAGTAATGGTAGGACAAGCATTGAGCCAACACTGAACACAGCAGCGTACAGAACAAAGTTCGCACCAGGGAGGAATGTCGTGTTTGGTAAAAACAGCAAATAAGAGCTCCCCATCAGTACAAGCCCCAAGCCCATCGCTTTGGCACTTCCTATGGTCTGGCTCACCAAGCGACTAATAGGTAATTGAAAACATATTCCCAAAATAGATGAGGTCATAAACACCCAAGTAATCACCCTTGAGTCCAATGCTCGCGTTTCGACTTCGTTTGGCAAGGCTAAATACAATTGATGGAAAAATAAGTGGAACGCACAGGCATAAGCGATGAACTTTATAAACGCTGTGTTTTGAAGCATGTCTAACCAGTGCTGCCAAAACGCACCTTCATTGCGACTTCGTTTTTCTTGATCAGCCAATTCAGGTAAAAAGCGCCACTGGATTAAGAACAGGCTGAAAAATAACAGTGCGGCTCCAAAACCCACCCACATAAAGTCTATGGTCACTAACATAATCCCTAATAGAGGTCCAAGAAACATACCTGATTCACTAGTCCAATTTTGCATGGCAAAAATACGATCGCGACGTATTTGATCGGGTGCCTCATGTGCCAAATACGCATTACTAGAGGGGGTAAATAACGCACCAGCAAAGCCAGTTAAAAACGCTCCAAGTAACAGTAATGGGAAGTTCGCAGCGAAGCCCAGCAACCCAAAACCTGCTACTCGAACAAGGCAACCAAGCAAAATAAGCTTTTTATAACCTAAGTAATCGCCTAGAGTTCCCCCCACCAGAAATAAACCTTGCTGACTTAGTACTCGTAAGCCAATCACAATCCCCACGTGCCATGGGCTCAGGCCGAGATTCCGTTGCAGATGATCTGCCAGATATGGCAGTAACATGTAAAAGCCGAGATTGAAGGTGAAGCCATTGATAACAAGGACACGACTGGCCGCAGATAATGCGCGCCAGTCTGCTAAGAAGTGATTAGCGTTCATGCTGTGGGTTATTTAACCTGCTCTAGGATAGCGTCAACACGCTCAGGGTTGAGAGCGATCTTATTGCGAAACGAAGGGTAAAATTGATCAAGAGATTCTTTATTTACCGCCTGCCCCACTTGAATCACACCGACCATCCCCATCATCAAGTGTGGTGGGCAATAGTATAAATTCACGCCTTCTTCAGTGAGCTCTACGGTATACGTCTCATTTAGTTTTGATGACCATGCCTTTTGCTGGTCTGGCGTCAAAGCAGAAGCCGCATGATGACCTGGTTGAGTGGGGAGGAAAGTAACCGTATCACCAACTTCTGCTTGGACGAAATCCGGCTCAAACACCATTGGCCCTTTTTCACCATAGCTTAACATCTGCACTTGCCAGTCTTTAGCAAAGACGGATGAGCAAGCTATTGAGGTCATAGCCGCAAAAAGTAGCGATCTAGTTAACATAAGATGATTCCGGTTTTGCTTCATTTAAAGACTCCTTCATACTGACATAGGCGTGTGCACCACGTCTTTGTGTACGTATGAAAGGCACGCCTAGACTATCTAATTGCACATCCGCTTTAACCCCGTACACATCCTCCACCATAGCAGGTGTTATAACGTCTTTCGGTGCCCCCTGCGCAACCACTTTTCCACCTTTTAGCACCAATAAATTGTCCGCATATTGTGCTGCTAGGTTCAGGTCGTGAAGAATCATTAGGGATACCCAGCCCTTTTGCTTTGTCTGTTGATCTAAGTGATCTAACAGAACTTGCTGAAAATGTAGATCCAAAGCACTCACCGGCTCATCCAGCATTAAAATCTTGGGCTTACGCATTAAGGCCTGGGCGAATAGGATCATCTGACATTGACCACCGCTCAAAGTTCGCACATCACGGTTTGCCAAATGCAACAGACCAATTTGATCTAATGCTTGCAACGCCTCTTCTAACAGCTGATCACCAAGTTTAAGCGACAAAGCATTTAACTGGCCAAGCAGAACGACTTCTAAAACCGTTAAACCTACATCTAAGCGAATGTCTTGTGGCATATAACCAAATTGGGTACGCCAAGTAGATAACGTTGCTTTAGTTAAAGGAGCCCCATCAAAAGACACTTGTCCCTTTTGAGGTTGAATATCGCCAAATAGTGTCTTTAACAAAGTGCTTTTACCGGTGCCATTAGGGCCAATAATGACATGAGTTTTGCTGGCTTCTAATTCGAAGCTCATATTGTCAGCTAACACTAGGTCATCGAACGATAAATCCAGGTTCTCAACTTTTAACATCGTTATCGCCTCTTACCGATGATCAGCCAAAAGAAAAATGGCACACCTATGATTGCAGTGACAATGCCTATCGGAAATAGAGCCCCTGGAACAATAACCTTGGAAAGTACAGAAGCGCTTGAGAGCAAAAACGCCCCCACCACAAATGACAATGGTAGGAAGTAGCGTTGATCTTCACCCACTAGCATTCTTGCAATGTTGGGAGCAACAATCCCGATAAAGCCGATAATCCCTACAAAACTGGTCGCCGTCGCCGTCATAATAGCAACCAAGATAAGGGTTTTTAATCGCAGCCTAGTGACATTAACCCCCAAGCTTTTTGCTCGCTCTTCACCTAAGCGAAGTGCAGTCAGTTTCCAAGAGTCTTTTAGCAAAACAGCCATGCAAGCAAAGGTCACTACTGCAGTAATGGTTACATTGGTCCAGTTAGCTTTCGTTAAACTGCCGAATAACCAGAACAAGATCTGTTGGCTTAATTCAGGGGAAGAGACAAACTGAACCAAAGACAGTAATGACTGGAACAAAAACAGCAATGCGATACCGGCTAAGATAAGCTGCCCTGAGGTGATATGGCGCATCATCGCCAAGCCAAATAATAAGCTTGCAGACAACATACAACATACGAAGGCGCCGATTGGTACCGCAATTTGAGAACTCAGGCCTAATGAGCCGATGTACAGCATCAATGCGGCCCCGAACCCCGCCGCCGCAGCCATGCCAAGCGTATAAGGGCTCGCCATAGGGTTATTTAATAAGGTCTGCATTTCAGCGCCCCCAACACCTAGGGAGCCGCCGACAATAATGGCCATTAAAGCAATCGGTAAACGAAGATTTGTGACAATCACTTCTGTAGTACGTGCTACCTCAACCGGGGCACCCAGTTTGTTTAACAAGGCATCGGTCACATCGCCAAGGTCAAGCAAAGACGGTCCAGTTGCGATATCAAAAATAAATGAACAGAGCAGTAATATAAGCAGTGCAGATAGCACGAACCAACGACGCTTTTCAGAACGCCTCTGCGAGTCCAGTGCTTCGGCAATCATAATGGAATGTTGCATGAGTCTTTAGTCTATTAAGAGATCCGTTTGCCATAGGTAATCATATACCTCTTGGGAGAACACAAACCATCTCATGCTATGTTGCTGCACATATAATCAAATGATAATGATTTGCAGAAACATTTTAAATAACTGTAGAATGCGCCACAAGGAATAAATGGTATTTCTCGTCAATGGAATTGCTGATTTAGGGTTTTGAAACAAAGGAAAACACTATGCTGTCGAAAATCACGGCTTTTTCTACTTTACTACTTACGTCTTCAATCTGTTTGGCACAAGATGTCACCGTGACAGACATTCTAGACCGACAAGTCACATTTGATGCACCAGCTAAACGTGTTGTAGTCGGCTTTTACCCAGAAGACTACATGGCGATTGGTACTGAAGCGGCTTATGACCATGTGGTTGGTATGTCTAAATACATTTGGCAAGCACGCCCAGCGAACTGGGAAATGTACCTAGAACACCGCCCTTCTCTAGATGAGATCCCAGGAATCGGCCGAGTCGATACAAAAACGTTTTCTGTGGAAAAAGTCATCAGCCTAAACCCAGATTTAATCATGCTAGCGGATTGGCAATACAAGGGACTAGGAAGCGACATCGAACGACTAGAAAATGCTGGTATTCCGGTCATCGTAGTGGACTACAATGCACAAACCCTTGAGCGCCATGTGAAAAGCACTGAAATTATTGGTGTCATTACAGGTCAAGAAGAGCGTGCTAAAAAAATTGCGGATGAATACACGCAAAACCTTAGCATGATTCAAACGCGTATTGAGCAAGCGAACCTTCCTAAACCGACAGTTTACACTGAGTACGGTGCAGCAGGCGTTAATGAGATTGGCTACACATTTGGTAAAAACATGTGGGGCGCTATTTCCACTATGGCCGGCGGCGACAACATTTCAGCACCTTACGTCGAATGGTGGGGCAAACTCAACCCTGAGCAAATCCTTGCTGCCAACCCTGACGTAATCGTAATGACAGGATATGAAACTGGCTCTGGTGATGATGCAATGGTTATGGGTCAAGGCGTTGATGCGGATCTAGCCAAGTCTCGACTAGCAGGTTTCAAAGATCGTACTGGTTGGTCTAGCTTATCAGCGGTAGAAAATGATCGTATGTATGGAGCCTACCACGGTGCAGTGCGATCTATTTTAGACGGCCCAATGATCCAGTTTTATGCTCAAGTGCTTTACCCTGATCTGTTTACAGACCTGAACCCTGAGCAAGCTTATCTAGACTTCTATAAAAAATACCTACCTGTTATGCCTACAGGCACCTTCGTAACAGGTCTTTAAATACTTAACCTAACCTACAAATGGCGCTCAAATGAGCGCCATTTTTCTATGCTCTAAGTAATGAGTCAAGCTGTTCAATGGCCTCATTCCAAGGCGAAGAAGGCTCTTTCCATTGCTTAATTTTATCAGCTTCTACCGCATCCCATTCAGGCGCTTCCCAAAGCTCTAAATTACTAGGAATCGGGGCTATGCTCACAACAAGCATTTCAATGCTTCGTTCCGAGCCCTCTAGCCCTAATTGTTCGACCAGGTGGACCAAGGAAAATAAGTGAGTCTCCATATTGACCTCCAAAAAGGAGTTGATTATTTGATCAGTTATTTAAAGCCTAGCTTAATTAAAACTATAGCGCTACGAGATGAAAGAGGAACATTTGCTATGCTTTCGCAAAGTTTGAAAGCGCTACGTCAACAGCTTCCTCGCCATCCGTCAACTCAATAATCTCACGTCGTATAAGCGGTAAATCAATTAAACTTGCTAAGACCTTGGCCACATTACCACGCTTCACTGTACCGTAAGGGATGGCTTTTCCAAGACTGACTGCCCCATCTCCTTCTTCATCGAGTAATGTACCGGGTCGAACAATAACCCAATCAAGACTTGTCGCAGCAACTTCAGCATCTGCTTGCTTTTTCACTTCCATGTAAAATTCAAAGCCTTCTCCCAAGTCTTTTTTTCTCCCCGCTTCAGGGAAAACAGAAACTAAATACAAACGACTTATATTGTTTCGTTTCATTGCCTCAATGACTTTTACAGGACCGTCACCATCAATCGCTTGGGTGCGATCTAAACCACTGCCCGCAGCGCCTGCCGAAAAAACAACGACATCATGACCCGCCATCAAATCAGACAGTTCTTCCACACTGATATCAATAATGTCTCCGTTGACACTGGTTACTTGGTTTTGCTGGTACCAACTATCATTGGCGCTACTGCGACTCAGCCCGGTTACATTATGTCCCGCTGAAACCAGCATTGGACTCAAGCGTTTACCGATTTTTCCCGTTGCACCGATTACAAATACATTAGACATATCGCCTCCAAATCACTAAAAACATTAGCTTTATTAAAGCAGCCCCTGATCTGGGACGTGCGCAAGAAAAGACAAAACAATGTGGAGTCTTATGGCTCTGAAAACAAAAAGCCACCCGAAGGTGGCTGTTAGACAAACCGAATGACTCATTAAAGTTTAAATCGTGAGACAACATCCTCTAATTGATGTGCCAATTCCGAAATCTCGTGACTTGAGCGAGAATTCAGTCTGACGGCCTCAGAAGTATCCATGGAAATCTCATTGATAATGACCACATTACGATTGATTTCATTCGCTGCAACCGATTGCTGGCCAATAGCCGTCGCCACAGATTGTGCCATTTCAGAGATTTCATTCACTTCACGAGTAATTCGCTCTAATACTTCACCGACAACAGAAGCTTCATCACGGCTACGCTGACCTTCCTCGCCACTAGATTGCATGATGGTGACAATACTTTGGGTACGTTGCTGCAACGAGTTAATGATGTCAGAAATTTCAACTGTGGCATCATGAGTACGGCTCGCCAAAGCACGAACTTCATCGGCAACAACAGCAAAACCACGCCCTTGCTCTCCAGCCCTAGCAGCTTCTATTGCTGCATTTAGTGCAAGTAGGTTGGTTTGTTCAGCTATATCTTGAATGACATTTAGCACAGTACCAATACTTTCACTTTCTTTAGCAAGTTCTTGTGCAGAAAGAACGGAAGACTGTAATTGTCCTGATAAATTATTAACAAGACTTACAGCTGAAGTGACTCTGGCCTGACCATCAGAAACACTTTGCTGAGCATTTTGCGATTTGTCGGCTGCCACTTCCATGTTACGTGAAATATCTTCAATAGTGCCGACCATCTGCGCTACTGAAGCTGCAACCATATCTGTTTCATCACGTTGACGCTCCGCATCTTTTGCCGTGCGTTCAGCGGTTTGAGAAAGTTGCTGAGTTTGTTGCTTCATGTTCAACACTGTCTCATTTACAGAGCCAACGACTTTTTGAAAGCCCTCTAGCATCTGATTAATGCTTCGTGCAACATCACCAATTTCGTCTTTACCCTGATAGGTCACTCTAAGACTTAAGTCTCTCGACCGATCAATTTCAAGCATGGCCTCACGAATAACGGCCAAAGGACGGTTAATCGAAGCCCCCACCCGCCAAGCGACCAAACTTGCGATCACTGCGATGACGACAAATAAACTAGTAATCAACCACTCAACTTTGATTAATAAGGACTCCGTTTGCTGTGACATACTTGAAACCATCGCCTCAAGCTTGGTTTCAGTTTGATGAATCGTACGACGCATTTCGCCTAAGATACCTTCTTCACTAGAAAGTCCTATTCGCTGTTGCTGTGCCACGTAGTCTGAAAACTTACTGCGATATACCTCAGCAAGATTCGTCAAAGACTGCTTTTCACGATTGCTGATCTGAGCACTCTGAAGCTGATTTATTAGTGTCGATATTGTTGTATCAAAGCGTTCAATATATTTGGCATCCAGTCGCAACATAAAGTCTTTTTCATGACGCCTTAGTTGCAACATAGTCACCATGATGGCAGGCTGATCTAATGTCTTAAGCGCAGTTTCTATATCATGTACCGCCGAACGAAGTTGCCCTTCAAGCCCTTGGTCGTGACTCAAGCCCATTGCCTTCTTCGCATCGACCAGCTCTACAAATTTATTCCGGTAATCGCCAAATAATGTCGTTAAATTGCTAAACGCTTTAACTTCAACACCACTCTCGGTAAACATAGCATCAAGAGCGGATTGTTGTTCGATGATTCGTTGCGCTACGTCTTCAAAGCGCGATGCATACTTTTCATCGCCACGTGCCAAAAAGTCTTTTTCATGACGCCTTAAGAGCAGCATTTCAGACTCTTGACGTTGAGCCATTTCTTTTCCTTGAATCAACTCTTTCAAACGAATTTCTGCAAATAGGAAGGCAACAATTAAGAAAACGAGAGATACCACGACAACGCTGGTATTTAGGATAAGCTTCTGCTTGATCTGCACAGGATTACCTACTGATTGAAAAGTGTCTATCCATGAATGATATATAAGACAGCTTCCTTAACTAATTCAGTGTAACAGACGTAAATTAGAGCACACTGGTTGAATCGGTAGACTTTATTAAGTTTATGTGACTTTTTTGTTACAGAAAAAATCAATTCATTAGAATAATTTATAAGTTTATCTATTCATGCTGAACGTACCGTTAAGCATGACAGTCCGTATAAACATAAAATAATGGCATGTAGAAACGTGACATCAATCTGCCACTGATATGCTAGAGGTTTGACAAAAAACAGCGTGGCAGCGACAGGCAAAAGCAACAGAGCACCTCGTTTAACACTTAATGTCACAACGAAATTTTGCTCACAAGATTCGCAGTGAGTTGGCTTAAAAAAGCTCGACAGGGCTCTCTTACTTGGCAAGTTTTGAGCGCAACTTGGACACTTCATCGTTCGTTCTCAATCACATAAATTTCTAAAAATCATGCATATGTCCACTTATTTAATACTAGTTTTCGTCAAGATCCTATGTACATAGACGTAATTGCAAACATTCAGGACAAACTTTCTTGTTAGCTAAAACCTCTCTTAGCTTTTGACCTTTAGTATTCATGATTGTTTCCATCATGATGGTGAGATGCTTATGCTAGCCCGAAGATTTTTAATCAGCATAATTATAACTGCTTTAAGCGGTCAAATCAGTGCAAACTCTTTGATCAGTCTAACCCTAGACAACGACTACTTCGTCAATCATGATGATGGTTACACTAACGGCTTATACTTTGCTCACATAGACAAAGAAAGTTTTGATAGCGGTCGGGCTAACCTAAGCCCAAGTTTCCTTGTTGCTCCTCTCTTATGGAGTTTACCCAACGAAAAGTACCAAGAAGTTATTAATGCCTATAACGTCGGTCAATCGATGTTTACACCTTCAGACATCACTCGAGTCATTCCCGACGAGAACGATACACCTTATTCAGCCCTGATTACTCTTACAAACAACTACGTTCTTCAGGGGCAATACTATGCAGATGTTGTTAGTACGACGTTGGGTATTGTCGGCCCTGCTGCATTAGGCAAGCAATCTCAGAATGCGATACACAGTGTCCTTGGTTCCCAAACTCCACAAGGGTGGGATGCACAATTGCATAATGAAATTGTGTTTCAATTTGGACGTGGGCGGGTCTGGCGCACTTGGTCTTCCGATCTTGATAACTATGATGTTCTTACAACAGCTAAAGCTAATATCGGAACACTACAGAGCTCTGTAAGCTCTAATATGATTGTTCGCTACGGGCGTGACTTACGCCACTCGTTTGGTAGCGTCCTGCTGATGGATACTAGAACCAGCAATCCAATCGCTGCAAATGGTGAATGGTATCTGTATCTAGGCGTTCAAGCACAGTACGTGTTTAACCAAATATACACAGATGGCAATACTTATCGCGACAGTGCCAGTGTAGATTATGACCATACTTTTATTGGTTTGAACTATGGTCTTACATACTCCTGGGGAAGAAGTGCTCTCACACTCGCTGTAAACCATTCGGATTTATTCCAAAGCGAATCAGAGCAATATCGTAATGATACTCGTTATGGCACGTTAACCTACTCATGGTTGATGTAACCAGCTCAGAGAGATCTCAGTAAAAATGGCTATGGGAATCATAGCCATTTTTGCCTATCTGATTTTATAACTCTCTTGACGCAAGGAACTCGTCGTAATTGCCTTGGAAGTGCTCGATCTTGTGATCTTTAATATGCAAAATCTCTGTCGCAAGAGACGATACAAACTCTCGGTCGTGACTTACGAAAATCAATGTACCTGGGTACATTTCTAACGCCATGTTGAGAGATTCAATCGATTCCATGTCCAAGTGGTTGGTTGGCTCATCCATCAGCAGAACGTTCGTTTCTTCAAGGATCAGTTTACCGAAAATTAGACGGTTCTTTTCACCACCAGAACACACCTTGGCTTTCTTCTTAAAGTCATCCGCAGAGAACAACATACGACCTAGGGTCGCGCGTACCACTTGATCATCATCCGATGGTTTACGCCATTGCGTCATCCAGTCAAACAGTGTCATGTCATTATCAAACAAATCGTTACTGTCCTGAGGGCAGTAGCCAAGGGTAGCGTTTTCCGCCCACTTCACCGTACCTTCTTGTGCTTCAATTTCATTCATTAAACAACGCAGCATGGTGGTTTTACCCACACCATTTTCCCCCAGAACTGCTAAGCGCGCACCCGCCTCAAGGATCAAGTTACCACCTTTGAATAACTTCTCACCTTCAAAGCCGTGACCTAGATTTTCAAGGATCAACGCTTGGCGATGAAGCTTCTTCTGTTGATTGAAGCGGATAAATGGATTCTGACGGCTAGAAGGCTTGATGTCTTCTAGTTTGATTTTTTCAAGCTGACGCGCACGAGATGTGGCTTGTTTTGCTTTCGATGCGTTAGCTGAGAAACGAGCTACGAACTGTTTTAGGTCAGCAATTTGTGCTGACTTTTTCGCGTTAGCGGCCATCATAGATTCACGAGCTTGCGCCGACGCCAACATAAAGTCATCGTAGTTACCTGGGTAAACACGTAGTTCACCATAGTCGATGTCTGCCATGTGAGTACACACGGAGTTTAAGAAGTGACGGTCGTGGGAAATGATTACCATGGTCGACTTGTACTGGTTAAGCATCTCTTCCAGCCAACGGATCGAGTCGATGTCCAAGTTGTTAGTCGGCTCGTCTAGAAGCAGAATATCTGGCTCAGAGAATAATGCTTGCGCCAATAGCACACGCAGCTTCCAGCCCGGTGCGACTTCACTCATCGGGCCAAAATGTAACGATTCATCAATACCAGCGCCAAGCAAAATCTCACCTGCTTTACTTTCCGCGCTGTAGCCGTCCATTTCAGCGAATTCGCCTTCTAACTCAGCAACCTTAATGCCGTCTTCTTCGCTCATTTCTGGCAAGCTGTAGATACGGTCTCGTTCTTTCTTTACTTCCCAAAGCTCTTTGTAGCCCATGATAACCGTATCGACGACAGAGTATTCTTCAAACGCAAATTGATCCTGGTTTAGCTTACCCACACGTAAATTAGGGCTTACAGAAACGTTACCAGATGTTGGAATCAAGCTGCCGTCTAAGATTTTCATAAGAGTGGATTTACCACAGCCGTTCGCGCCAATTAGGCCATAACGGTTGCCATCACTGAATTTAACGGAGATGTTTTCAAAAAGAGGTTTGCTACCAAACTGCATGGTAACGTTAGAAGCTACGATCATGGGGAATCCAGAAATTGATAAAGCCCCAATGAAGGGGCTTAGTGATTGATGAGCGTACTATAAAGCCTGTGTTTGAAAAGTCTATGGCATTGATGAAATTTTCATCATGAATGCTTTAAGTTGGCAGCAAGGTTCGCTCTTGCTTTAACAAGGTATAAAACTCTTCATGATGTAACGGTTTAGAGAAGAAATACCCTTGATATAAACGGCAGCCTCGCTCGGTCAGCAAGGTTCGTTGGGCTTGCGTTTCCACTCCTTCGGCAATTACCTCAAGCCCAAGCTTTTCAGCCATTAGCATAATCACATCAATAATTGGCGTTTCATCACTCTCGTGATCGATAGGTGCCACAAAAGAACGGTCAATTTTTAACACATTCAGTGGTAGCTGACTTAGATACCGTAATGAAGAGTAGCCTGTACCAAAGTCATCGATTGAAAAAGCGATACCTTTCGCCTGCAAGGTTTTCATAGTCTCAATGGCGTGTGAGAAATTATCTATCAACAAATTCTCTGTAATTTCGAACTCGATTGCTATGTTTTTTAAATGATATCGTTGCAGAATTGGCTCAATTCGAGAAATAAAATCAGCTTGCATAAAATGAGAGGGGCTAACATTAATCGATATATGCTTAAATGTTTCTGGTAACCCTAAGCCCTGCCATGCTTCTATTTTTTGGAGCACCTCTTCGAGAACCCACTCTTCTATTGCACTAATTTGACCGGATTCTTCTGCAATGGAAATGAACTCGAGTGGTGAAATCACACCTTTATCCGGGTGATGCCAGCGGAGCAAAACTTCAGCACCAGAAATCACATTCTGGTTGGTTACCTGTGGCTGGAGCCATATCTCAAGTTGATTGAGTTCAACCGCGTGGTGAAGGCCTTCCTCTAAATGCCAGCGACTCTGCGCTAGCTGCTGCATGCTGACATCAAAAAACCTATAGCCATGACGTCCACTTGCTTTTGTCTGATATAAGGCAGTGTCTGCTCGTCTCAAAATAGAAGCACTGCTATCCTTTTTTTGCGGGAATATGGTAACACCAATGCTTGTTGTACAATGAATAATATGACGACCAATTTGTACCGGAACGGATACTAGCTCGTTCAATGATGCCGCCATATCTTTAGCGGCATTCTCGGCATCCGTTTCAAATCCATATTCTGGCGGTAACATAATGACAAATTCATCGCCACCAAAACGAGCCGTCACTGCTTCATTGGGAAGAGCGCTTTTCAAACGGTGAGCAAACGTAACCAGCAACTGATCACCTACTTGGTGACCCAAAGAATCGTTAATTGTTTTAAAGCGGTCTATATCTAGATACATCACTGAACCGAAACCAGGCTGGAGCTTCAACAGATCAAGCTTCTGCTCTAAGGTTTCGATAAACAACCTTCTGTTGGCCAAGTCTGTTAACGTATCATAATAAGCAAGCCGTTTTATTTGACGGTTGGCTTGGTCATTTTTATGCCAAATTTGCTCAACGCTTTGAACAAGCTCACCTAATTCATCAGATTTCGCGTAAGGTAACAAAGTTGTATTTTTATTCTCATCCTGATCAAGTTGTACAACCCATCGAGAAATTTCTTGGATTGGCTTAGAGAGGACGTAGTAGAAAACCACAAAAAGCACGCTACTTAATAATACAGTTGCTACGAAACCAGATATAGCCAAAGTAACTGCCCGCCTAGTCAGACCACTTGCTATATAATGTCGATCAAGCACAAGTATCAACTTAGCATTACTTTCATTTATCGAAGGGATTTCGATATCTCGCGTATACTTTTCTGATAAGCCAATTAAGGTGAAACTAAGGTCTGTTAGCCAATCAGAAGAGCTTGATTCGCTTGGAAAAGCTACACCTTTTAGCTCACCAAAATCATCAAAAATTTCAACCGATGAAAACAGCGGGTCAGCTAATATGATTTCCGCCAAATTCTGTACTTGTACATCATCTAAATTATAGATAGAACGCTCTAAAGTAGGAGTATAAAGCGTAACAAGGCGTTCAATATTTGCACGTAAGTTTTCACGAACATGGTCAAGGTCGTTATAGAGCTGCAATGCAGCGGATAATCCACCGATAAGAAAAGATGTAACTAGAATAATTTTCGCTTGTTGAAATGCTATCCTTTGCCCCAATTTCAATGTTAATACCTTTACCTTAAAGCTTAAATGTTAATACCTTTACCTTAAAGCTTAAATGTTAATACCTTTACCTTAAAGCTTATCTAGTTGTATTTAAATATGATGCTCGTATAGCCTCTAATACACCATTAGCTTTAATTTTCTCTAAGCCAGCATTGGCCGTAGCTAATATTTTTTGCGCCCCAGGAAAACCTTTACTAACACAAAGATGAAGAGGCAACCTTGGTTCACGAATCAGCGGAGTTACCTTTAGTTCGTTGCTCATACCCATTTCATTTACAACATACCGCGCGGGATACTCAGCCATATAAAGTAAGTCTACATTACGATATCGAACCGCTTTAATCGCACTGTCCAGATCTGGTGCTGCTTGATGACTAATATCAAATTCTTTTAGTTTTTTTTGCATTCCCCACCCATCAACAGTTGCTACTGAAAAATGTTTTAAATCTGGTACACTCTTAATATCAACTGTACGCAAATTAGATGGGCTCACTACTGCGCGAATCACATAAGACAAAGGGTCACTGAAATATATGTAGTTACTTCTGCCTGGGCGAGCTGTGCATGAGACAGTGCCTGGGATAAGCCCTAGTTCCATTGATTTAAGAATACGTTTCCAAGGCATCACTTTGAATATAACTTGCTCACCTTGCGCCGCGAAAGCAGAGGTGACAATATCAACGTCCATACCACTGATGGTTTGGTCATTCTCATTAACTAATATGTGCGGGGGATAATCTACAACATAAAACTCAATGGCTTGAATATACGCCGCATAGCAAGTCAGCATACTCATAATCAGAGTTACAAAGCTCTTTTTTAGCCATAACATTAATCTGATACCACACAGTTCCGACCCTGACGTTTAGCAGAGTACATTCTTTGGTCAGCCAGAACAATTAAGTCAGTCGCCTTGTTCACCTCATCGATACACGCCACCCCCAAGCTCACAGTAACATTAATTTCTTCGCCACCAACAACGAATGGGGTATTGGATACAACAATACGAATGCCTTCAGCCTGATCTATCAATTCAGCTTTGTCAGACTCAGCAAGCAAACAGAACTCCTCTCCTCCCTGCCGATAAAGTCGTATATTAGAGAAGGTATGTTGGATTCGCTGAGTAAGCTGACTTAGCAGTTCATCTCCCGCTTCATGTCCATAAGTATCGTTGACACTTTTGAAGTAATCAAGATCCAGCATCATTAACCCCAAGCCACTGCGAGCCTGGAGGTACTGTTCGAAGTCTTGCTTGAATGCTAGGCGGTTCTTGATTCCAGTTAAAGCGTCTGTTCTAGCAAGATCTACTAAGTCTTCTTCTACTCTAAGGCGGTTCCTCTCGTATACGTGCGAAACGCCCATTACACATAAATAGCAAAAAAAGAAGTTAATAAGAACAGATGCAAGCCCTGTGTGAGTTTCCTGTTGACCTTTAATTGAAAGCATCAATAGCATGGTCAACATCACGCCGATAGAAACAATAGACCCTTTTCTCAAGCCTAATGCTAAATAACTTAATATTGGCAGTAGCATTGGCCAAACAATTAAACCATTTGTTAATGGTCGCACCCATACCGCATACAGAACAATGAAGCTCAAAAACAAAACATAACCGTACTGAGGCCAAGAAATGCGTGACCATTGCTTTACATGCAAATAAACATAAACAGAATACGCTGCAAGTAGCATCTCGACAAAGGCGAGTGTGCGCCCGTTTTCATTTAACAAGAAATTCCAAAATGAAAGTATTCCGCTCAGGCTTCCGACAATAAAGCACATGCCCTGCCATACCTTATCCTGTAAGCGTTTACTGATCGAAATACTGATATCATGCATGATATCACCTCAGATTATGGTGAATAATCATTCAATAATACTTTTCAAAGCATAATATGAAAAGTAACACTTTGCTAAAGCCTTGTTACTGAGGGTTAATCTACTGTCTTTAGAGGGGCTGTAAACTGCCTAACTCTAAGATCGAAATGTATAGGTTAATATGTCTGCTATTTTAGGGTCTAAGTCTATCCCTACCGCAGCAATATCTGCCTTTTCAACTTGATATAATAAAGGCTTCATTTCTCTCAATTTGACGATACCTTTAGGATCTTCAGTTAGTAAAACCGCTACATATGAAAACGCATCATAAAAGGCAAAACCATTATCTTTGAGCGCATTCAAATAAGAATCTAAAGTCTCTTCGCCAAATACTTGCTTGATAGCAGTAACAGCACCATACACGGCCGCACCTTCACTTAGAGCAGTAGCTTGATTTTCTTTGCCATCACTAGGAAATAATCCTTTCACTAACACCTGTATGACATCCGCCAACAACATGACTTCGTTGGTGAAACTGCGCGCTGGTACTTTAACTTTATAGGCAAAAGGTTGTTCTGATAAAGGCATACTCAATTCAGGCGTCGCAATGTCCGAGCTTACTTCAAATCCCAAAAACTGTGCCTTCTCGTAGGCAGGTCCAAACAAAAACTCAACGGCAGGCAACCAAGCGTCACGGATTTTGTTTAGTTTTAGAACTTGCTCTTGTTGTATTTCAGACACGTGTATCTCCCAAACTGATCAACATATCTCTGAGGAGTTCAGAGGTTTGCGGCAGACCATAGCATATTTCAAATGGCGGCTCTAATGATGGTTCTAGGACCCGCTCTAAAACCTGTTTAGGTGCGGGTTTTGAAGGTTAGCGCTGATGTGCTTGCGCTGTTTTATTGCAATCGCCATCTAGACGATCTTTTTCCTGTTCTAAAATCTCTTCGGTAAATTGCCCCATAAAGCAACAACAAATGCCTTCACCAATCATAGTACGCGGTCCCATTGGATGGCCGATATGTTGGTAAACTCCATGGTGATGGTGCCCATGATCATGAGAATGGCCATGTGCGTGCCCGTGATGATGGTGGCCATGACTATGATCATGACTGTGGGAATGTTCGTGTGCATGGCTATGAGAGTGGTCATGGGAATGATCAATAGCTTTAATCGCGCTAAAGGTCATCTCATGCTTTTGATCCGACTCTGACAGGCCTTGGGTATCGTCTTCAGGGTCCACGAACTCAGCATGATGATGATGCACATCCACTTCACCCGCCGCTAAACGTCGTTTGAAAGAACTCATCAAGGTCTCTTCTGCGCTATTGAATAGCGAACCGTCCATAATTTCATTCACACGGTTTTCAAACGCATCAATGACGCGCTCGTGATCACTCAGATAATGAGCTTGGATAAACTCGATGCCAGGATTTTCCTGCGCTACTTTGTCCACATAGCCTTGGATACGCTTAATCAGACGACCTGTAAATAAGAAGTAAGGTGCAACGACAATACGCTTAAAGCCAAGTTTCACTAACTTCTCAAGTCCAACTCCCACAGATGGGTAAGTCACCCCTGAATAGACCGTATCGGCCCAACCAAAGCCCATGTTTTCATTCACTATACGCGTTAGCTTAGCCGCTTCAGCGTTAGCAGAGGTATCCGATGTACCGCGACCCACCACGACTAACATGGTATCGTACAATTCAGCAGGCGGGTTGTTTGGATCTAGACCAAGAGACTCGTAGATTCGAGCTTGGAATGCTTCGATCATGTCCTCCTGCAGCCCCAGTTCGCGGCCGTAATGCATATCCAGCCCATCATTTTTTTCTTGATACGTAGTCAGTACCGATGGGATATCGTTCTTAGCATGTGTTGCTGCGAACAGCATACCTGGAATAGCATAAATATCATTAACACCCTGCTTGATCAGGTTATTTAACCCCATGTGGATGTTTGGTGCAGAGAACTCCAAAAAGCCGTATTCAACCGGAAGATCAGGAAAACGGGCTTTTAGCCCTTCGGCAACTAAGCCAAACTCACGTTCTGCATCTTTATCGCGGCTTCCATGACCACAAATCATAATGCCTTTCTTTGTCTCTTGGGTTGAAATACTCATATCTCTCTCTGGGTTAACTTTACGCAATAGGCGCATATTCTATAGGGTTTAATTGTATAGACAAGGTTAACGACCTTGTGTTTCCTGACGCTGGTCTATCTCAAGCAATAGCGATTGGATTTTTTCTGCATAGCCCTCTGGCTCGGACCACATCCCACGCTGGATTGCTTCGAGAAGCCGTTCGCCCATTTCTAATTGTGCATCCGGATTATTACGCTCCATAAAATCTCGGTTCACAGGATCAAGCAGTAAAGCCTCTGTCACCTGTTGATACTGATAATCTGCTATTAAATCCGTCGTGGCATCGTAGGCAAACAAATAATCCACTGTCGCGGTCATTTCAAATGCCCCTTTATAGCCATGCTCTTGCATAGCCGAAATCCACTTCGGATTTAATACGCGGCCGCGTATGACACGGTTCAACTCTTCTTTTAACGTGCGTACCTTAGGCTGACTCGGATTGGAATGGTCATTATGATAGACGCTAGGTGCTTGACCACTTAACTGGGTCACAGCATTGGTCATTCCCCCTTGGAATTGGTAATAGTCGTCCGAATCTAACAGGTCATGCTCACGGTTGTCTTGGTTTTGCACTACCGCTTCTAATTGGCCAAGACGGTTAGCAAACGCTTGCTTTGCTTCAAAGCCATCACGTAAATCGCCATCGTACGCGTAGCCGCCCCAATTTAAGTAGGCCTCGGCCAAGTCTGCTTGAGTGTCCCAACAGCGCTCATCGATTAAGCCCTGTAAACCTGCGCCATAAGCACCTGGTTTGCTACCAAAAACACGGTAAGAGGCTTGGCGTTCAGCCTCTTCTACACTAAAGCCTTGGCTGACTAACACTTGCTTGCGCGACTCAACATTGGCACGGATGGTATTGCCGTTGCCGGGCTCTTCGAAGTTAGCGATCGCTTGCACCGCCGCATCGTATAAACGCATTACATTGGCAAAGGCATCGCGGAAAAAGCCCGATACGCGCAGGGTCACATCCACTCGTGGACGACCCAGTTGCAGACAAGATAAGACTTCAAAGTCGGTCACACGATTAGAACCCGGTGCCCAAATGGGACGTACGCCCATTAAAGCAAAGGCTTGGGCAATGTCATCGCCACCGGTACGCATGGTGGCCGTGCCCCATACGGATAAGCCTAAGTTTGTAGGGTAATCTCCATGCTCTTGTAAATGGCGTAGTACCAATGCCTCAGCCGACTTTTGGCCAATGGCCCAAGCAGCAGGAGATGGGATCGCGCGATTGTCCACGGAAAAGAAATTACGCCCCGTTGGCAAGGTATCCAGTCGGCCACGGGTCGGTGCTCCACTTGGCCCAGGTGGAATAAACTGCCCAGATAAACCTTTTAACAAGGCATTAATTTCATCGTGAGCACTTTGCTCCAGAGCCTTCGCTAATGTCTGCCTAGCATGGGCTAATAGCGCCGCAGTATTAGGCAATTGCTGGCGATCGATAGGTTGCTGCTCAATCAACGAAGTAAGCACTAACTCTTGCGCTAACAGTTCCAAACGCTCTTTGGCATCCGCATGGGTACGCCAAACTTGGTCAGAAACTTGTACCAACAACTCTGGCTTTTCACTTTGCCAAACATCACGAGTGGCTTCCATCGGATCAAAGTCTGCCTCTTGAAGTCCTAGGTCTTTTACCAACGCATGCAAGATACCCATGCTGGTCACACTTGAACCACGTGGCAGACGAAGTAACGCAACCAGCGTATCCGCCAATTTATCCTTCTCGGGTAATTCTCCTAAGCGATGTAAACCGTGGCGAATCTGGGATTCTTTGATTTCACAGAGGTAAGCATCTAGCTCTTCCAATACCGACTCATCATCGTCAGCTTGCACACCGGTGAGCTCTTCTAGCAGATGACTGCTTTTGACCTTTTCTAAAATTGAGTCACGCAGCCATGCTTCACGGCGAGTATCCATACCTAGTGCTTGGTAATACTCGTCCACCAAGGTTTCCAGCTCCGCCATATCGCCATAGCTTTCAGCGCGAGTCATGGGCGGCATTAGATGGTCAATGATAACGGCTTGAGTACGGCGTTTGGCTTGTGCGCCCTCCCCCGGATCATTCACGATAAACGGATAAAAGTGCGGTGTTGGCCCCATAGCGATGTCTGGCCAGCAATGTTCTGACAAGGCCGTACCTTTACCCGGCAACCACTCTAAGTTGCCATGCTTGCCCACATGAACAATAGCATCTATTTGATAGACATGTCGCAACCAAAAGTAATAAGCCAAATAGCTGTGTGGCGGAATCAAATCTGGATCATGGTAGTTAGCAGCCAAATCCAAGTTAAAACCGCGGGCAGGTTGAATACCAACAAAGGTTTTCCCTAACCGAATCCCCGCCAGCATCATGCGCCATTCACCATCGACGGCGCGGCATTTATGGTCCTCTTCCGGAGGCCCCCAACGATCCCACACCGCATTTTGCGCTTCGATGGGCAGCTGATAAAAATGTGTTAAATAATCATTAAGACTTAAGCTTTGCCAACATCCGCGCTGGTGCAAGGTATTAGGGTTATTAGTCACTGCGCCCAATAGTGCCTCGATCAGCGCGTTGCCATCTTCAGGTACGTCTTCAATGGGATAACCCGCTTGCTCTAAGGCGCGCAATAGATTCACACTGGAAGCCGGCGTATCTAAGCCCACACCATTACCAATACGCCCATCTTTGGTAGGGTAATTGGCGAGGATAAAGGCTATGCGCTTTTCTGCATTCGGCAAGGCATGCAAACGCGCATAGCGCTTGGCAAGCTGTGCGACAAAGGTCGCCCGCTCAGTGTGTAATTCATAACGCAGTAAATCGATCTGTGCTTGCTCATGAAAATGAGACAAGGCTTTGAAGCTCACCGCGCGAGTGATCACACGGCCATCCATTTCCGGTAACACGATTTGCATCGCGACATCGCGACTACGAAGCCCCTGAGTTTGCCCTTGCCAATCTTCTTCGGTACTGCCAGATAAAATCAGCTGCAAAACGGGTAACGGATGCTCAAAAGCCGATTGAAAGTCGGTCGGCTCGGAGGCCAGATCAGGACTTCCAGCACGGTTAGCGGAAAAGCCAGTACAATTCAAAATCACCTTAGCTTGGCTGCGCTCAATCAGCGTATTCACTAACTCGAGGCTAATCGAGTCTTTCAACGATGACAGGGCAATTTCTAAAGGCACTACGCCCTGCTCAAGCAAAATGTTCGACAGATCAGAAAACACTTGTGTGTTGCCACTTTGAAAGTGGGAACGGTAATACAACACTAACCCCACAGGGTAGCCTTGGGTCAACGCATCACGATAATGATTCTGCCAAGAATGCAAATCGGTGGCTTTACCGTTTAGCACCATCAATGCATTGGGAATGGCAGTGGGCTCAACCCAATCGTCAACACCTGAGAAATAATGATGATCGAGAAAACGTAACAAATGCTCAGCATTGGCATGCCCGCCTTCACGCAGATAGCGCCATACACGCTGTACGCTAATTTGATCAGCAGAAGACGCCTGCATAATCTCGGGGTCAGCACTGTCATCGCCCGGCACAATAATCAGATGACGGTTACGCTTAGCTTTGACCCAAGCTTGTAAACGCTCAAAACCGTAAGGCCAATAATGCTGGCCTCCCAGTAGGGACAGTATGACAACTTGCGCTCGGCCTTTTTGCGTTGGCTTATCTAAAACAGCGTCTTCGTAGAGATCGTAAGCGGCAGGTTTGACCAACTGCATCCAGTTGGCCAAACGTACAGAGGGGGAGTGATCCGTTTGCCAAGCATCTAGCGCTTGACCGAGAGCACTCAACAGCGAGTCGGCAGCCGCTAAGACAATAATGTCAGCAGGGCTTTGACCTAAATCGATGATACCTTCATCGTCTACAAAGCCACCCGGTTTGGCTGCCAATAAATGCACAGTGTTTCTCGCTTAAGCGGTCAGCGCCGCGTTGAGTTTGTCTTCAATCTGGTCTTTGCTGATGCCTTTGCCGATAAACACCAGCTGTGTTTGGCGTAGCTCATCCGGTTGCCATAAGCGATCAAAGTAACGGTCAAGACGCGTACCAACAACCTGAAACACTTGACGCATAGGCTTACCATTCACGGCAGCAAAGCCTTTGATACGGTAGATATTATTGTTTTCCACAAGCTCTTCTAGCGTGTCTTGCAGAGAGTCAGCATCTACTTCACCTAACTTAACCACAAACGAATCAAAATGATCGTGGGCATGATCATGATCGTGTCCGTGTGCATGATGATGATCGTGGTGATTGTGCACGTCTTCGATGCGAGCTTCGGTAGCTGCTTCCAGACCCAACAATACGTCTAGAGCCGCTTCACCGTTTTCGATGTAAGCAATCTTAACGCTGGATTCCACCTCACTTTCGATCACTTGTTTCACACACTCACGTTGTGAAGCATCTAGAAGGTCATTCTTACTGACAACCACTAAATCCGCTGCGCTTAACTGATCATCCAACAATTCCTGTAAAGATGGGTCATGATCCAACGACTCATCCTCCAGACGTTGCGCTTGTACTTTTTCCTCATCGTGAGCAAAGCGGCCCGCAGCCACTGCTGGCCCGTCCACCACAGTGATCACCGCATCCACCGTACAATGCTCTTTGATGCCTGGCCAGTTAAAGGCCTGCACTAATGGCTTTGGTAAGGCTAAGCCGCTGGTTTCAATCAGAATATGGTCGATGTCATCACGACGAGCAACCAACTGCTCCATTACTGGTAGGAATTCTTCTTCTACCGTACAGCAGATACAACCGTTTGCCAGTTCGTAAAAGCCATCTTCGCCACGTTGTGCTGCGCTCTCATCTTCACAATCTAGCGGGCAGGAACGAAGCAGGTCCGTATCAATGTCTAATTCACCAAACTCATTCACAATCACAGCAATGCGCTTACCTGCTGCTTGCTTAAGAACATTTGATAACAGTGTGGTCTTGCCGCTGCCTAAAAAGCCAGTGACGACCGTTGTTGGAATCTTATTTAGTTGCATAGTCAATCCTTACACCTCACCATCGTTTTTACGGTGAATTTTGCGGTAAATATGAGCTTGTGACTTGTCGTATAAGTACGAGTCGGCAAAGTCTTCTGTATCTAATACATGTCCAACCAAGATTAAACTGGTTCGGGTAAATTTCTTCGCACGCACTTTTTCTACGATGTCCTTTAATGTCCCTGTCACGTAGTCCTGATCAGGCCAACTGGTGCGATAACACACCGCGACTGGGCAATCCTCGCCATAATGCGGGAGGAGTTCTTCGACAATCTTATGTATACGAGTGATGCCAAGGTGAATCGCTAATGTGGCACCGCTTTTCGCAAGCGTTGGCAAACGCTCACGTTCAGGAAAAGGTGTTTTACCTTCATAGCGAGTCATGATCACCGTTTGAGAAACACCGGATAACGTCAGTTCCTTTTGTAGCATAGCAGCAGAAGCCGCCACCGCACTGACACCAGGGATCACTTCATAATCGATGTTTAAGGCCTCGAGACGGCGCATTTGTTCTCCGATCGCACCATAAAGAGCAGGGTCGCCACTTTGCAAGCGTGCCACATGTTTTCCTTCAGCGGCAGCTTGGCGAATGATTTCAGTGGTTTCATCAAGATTCAAAGAAGCGGTGTCGTAAATCGCTTCAGCACGATCCCGTACATTATCAATCACTTCTGTCGGGATCAGCGAGCCCGCATATAAGATCACTGAACAGCACTCAATGGTCTTCAATGCTTTAACCGTCATCAAGTCTGGATCACCAGGCCCAGCTCCAATAAAGAATACTGTCATGAATAAACCCTTAATTAGTCGTTAAAGCTTCTTTGAATAACCACGAGGCGTATAAATCCAGTGTTTTTCACCGTTTACAATATGGCGCGACTCACTGTTACCTACGCTGACCATGGTGAACATATCCACATCTTTGGCATCTAACTCACCTAAAGTAGTAAAAGTAATCTCTTCTTCTGGACGAGTTAATTGACGGCCTATCATAACTGGGGTGGAAGCAGGACGGTATTGCAGCAATACATCGCGTGCGTGATTCAACTGCCAATCACGCTTACGTGAAACAGGGTTATAAAAGGAAATGACAAAATCACCGGCCCCAGCGGCATGAATACGCTTATCAATGGTTTCCCATGGGGTCAGTAAATCGCTTAAAGACACGGTGCAAAAATCATGGCCGAGCAAGGCTCCAACTCGACTCGCTCCCGCTTGCATCGCAGAAATACCAGGGATGACCTCGATCTCGACATCCAGCCATTCAGGATGGTTTTCTTTACCTTGAAGTTGCTGATCCAAGAGCTCAAATACCAGAGTGGCCATGGCGTAAATACCAATATCCCCACTGGATATGAGTGCGGTAGATTTACCTTGTGCGGCAAGATCAAGCGCTAAACGCGCACGGCCAATTTCTTCTCCGAGAGGTAAATCATGAAAGGTTTTGCCTTCACTTAGCTCACCTAACAGCTCTAAGTAATAACCGTAGGCAACCCAATCAGAGCAAGCCGCTAAAGCCTTGGTAGCATTCGGTGCAACTAACCCTAAATCACCAGGCCCCATTCCCATTACAAATAGCTTGCTCATACTCTCACTCTCATTTGATTTTGAAGCGATTATACACTGCCACCAAAGTAAGACGCATGAAATCGACCTGTAAAAAAATGAGGAATGTTCAAGAGGTTAGTTATTTATTTGCAAGGAGTTTGCAGGTGATGGAGCGGTCACCATTATAAATCAAGGTGGCCTTTTGACCTTTATCCCAAAAGCTTAATACATCACCCAAATATAGAGAGCCCGATGCGGAATATGAGCGCTCAAGGATATAAGCGTAGTGATTAATTACGACTCTGGCTTTATCTTGTTCAAATCCCACTGCAACATTTAACCCTTGGCAGTGGTAGTTGAGTAGCCCCTTAGGATCTTCAGCAAAAGAATATGTGGTGAGTAAATTTAACAATATGACGCAAACCCAATGCTGTTTCATGTTGAATCCATTCAATCAATAAGAGTAGTAAGAATATAACTTAACGCTATTTTCCCTTAGATACAAATTAGCCGTTAAACACGACTAATTTGAATCTCTAATTCTTCCATATGCTCATCAGTTAACTTATTGACCCAGTGAATAACTTGGCTGCTTCCCTCTTCAGCGGAGCGCATTGAGTCAACAATCGCATTGCGTAATTCAACTTTGCTGCTCCAATCAGTCGACATTTTCGCAATCGCTGCATGAACTGAGTCATGCACTTGCTTATGTGGCTGCTCAAGTTGCTTAAAGGACGAAGACTTAGAAATTTGCAAGTCTCTTGCCTCACCGTAATACCATTTACCCATTCGGCATGAGTGATGATCGACCTTCGCTGCCTTATACTCATTTGACTCTGTCACAGCATTTAGAGCTACATAGCCATTTTGCTTATAAATGACATGATCGAGCTTAATCAATGAGTGATAAATGACCGTCGCCACGCCATCAACATTAAGCGCTGAAATACGAGAGGATCGGGCAAGTTGATTAAACTGCTGCTCAAATCCTCCAACTAATTCCTGCATATTTGCGCTCAGCTCCTTGGACTCTTCGGTGATACGACTGACTTCACTTACCTGCTGACTCAAAGTAGATAATACCTGATCCACAGACTCTGCCGTTTCTTTCGTTCTGTTCGCTAACTGCTTGACTTCATCCGCAACGACCGCAAACCCTCGCCCTGCCTCTCCTGCCCGCGCGGCTTCAATCGAAGCATTTAACGCCAATAGATTGGTCTGCTCTGCGATGTCTTTAATAGTTACCAGCGATGAAGATACCTTTTCTGAATCTCGACTTAAGGCTTCAACTACATCGGAGACCTTAATGATGGTTTCGCTTACGGTATGAATCGAATGTCGAATCTGCTCGACTGCGCCAAGGCTGTGCTCAGCGGAACTGGCGTTCCCTGAAGCTTGCTCCCCTATATTTCTAACCTCTTGATCTACTCGCATCAAATCCGATTGTGCTTCACGCAAGTTTCCGATTAAATTTTCAGTATTGAGCTCATGAAGCTTAGAAGACAATTCATTACGGTTGATTAAAGAAACATTCGAATGCATCGCAGCAACGGACTCTTGAACGGCATTGATTGAATGCTTCATATTTCCTGGCAAACCAACCGCGATCGGCCTGCGGTGGAAATCGCCTTTGGCCACAAAAGTAAACGTCGTATCAAGCTCTTTGAAATACGTTTCAATACGATCGAGTAAATCATTCAACTCCCACGCAACAATCCCTAGTTCGCCAAGCCCTTTAGTACTAGTAATGCGGTGATGTAACTCCCCTTTTCGACAGGCAGAAATCGTAAATGAAAGTCGATTTAGGGTTTCAACTAAACGTAACCCTTGGAAGATCACTAAGGCAAAGGAACAAGCCATTAAAGTAGAAGCAATAAAATAAAATGTCGTGCTTTTTATGGAAAAATGGTTAATCAACATGGCGACCAATAGTGTTAACACCAATGCCCCAAGCCCAATAAACTGTGTACGCAAAAACGGGATACTGCGACTAGTGTGATTTTTTTGCATGGCTTCACTTCCCTTTTTGATACAAGGTAAACATAGCTTCGTTAAACGTTGGAGCCATTGCGTAGACTTGGTCTAACAACCATTCCACAGAACGGTTGATACCATCATTACCAGGATATTGGCTTTCAATATCTCTCATTTGTTTGTATAAACCCTCACATAAAGACACTGCTGCAGAAGAGGGTTGACGTCTTACTGAAAAATAACCTTGCAGCGCCCCATGCTCATCCAAATCAGCCGTAACATTCGCAAATACCCAATAAAACCCACCGTCTAAACACCGGTTTTTGACAAAGCCAAAAAACTCATCCCCATCTTGCAGCATTTTCCACATTAAGCGGAAAACTCCTCTTGGCATATCTGAATGCCGAATTATATTGTGTGCTTCCCCCAGTAACATTTGCTCAGAGAAACCCGATATATTCATAAAGCTTCGATTCGCGTAGAGAATCTTTCCTTTTTTGTCCGTCTTACTAACAATTAAATCATCATCCTTGAGTTTAACCTCATGGTCTAAATTCTTTGATTGACCAACTTTCATAACAGGATTCCTCAATCATCCATTGTTAGATACTTAAGCGATAATGCGATTAATTTTACTCTCGTTAATGAATGATTAGCTGTCCTAAATCAATTAGGACCTATAAGTTAGTGTTATCTGACATAAATTGTTCGTTTTTGTGCAATGAATTTCCTGTTTTCACTTTGACACTTAACAGGCAATAGTTCTAAAGTATCAAACGTCGCTCAAGCGACTTCGTTCTCGGGGCGGGGTGAAACTCCCCACCGGCGGTAATGAGCACAATCTCAAAGCCCGCGAGCGCCTTCTTTATTTGAGAAGGGTCAGCAGATCTGGTGTGAATCCAGAGCCGACGGTTATAGTCCGGATGATAGAGGACGGCGTAGACAAGATTTACCAATTTAGACTTTGATCGTTTTCAAAGCGGTTAGGCCTTGCCTCCCGTTCGCCCTGATTCAGCATTTTTTTGTGGAATACATATTTATGAATCAGAGCTCAACGAATTCTCTTACATTTAATCCAGCTACAAAGCGAGTGGCTTTTTTACATGCTTCTTGGCATAGCGACATTGTTCTACAATGTTGGGAAGGCTTCAAAGAAGTCATGTTAAGCCATGGCTACTCAGAAGATAATTTAGAATTGATTGCCGTTCCTGGCGCTTATGAAATCCCTCTTCAGGCTAAGCTACTAGCGAAAACAGGTAACTACCACGCTATTGCAGCAAGCGGCCTTGTTGTAGACGGTGGTATCTACCGTCATGATTTCGTTGCGCAAGCAGTCTGTAACGGCTTAATGCAGGTTCAACTTGAAACGGAAGTACCGGTTCTGACTGCAGTTCTAACGCCGCATAACTTCCATGAACATGATGAGCACTCAAGCTACTTCAAGCGCCACTTCGTGAAGAAAGGGCAAGAGCTAGCAGAAGCAGCAAACCGCACGATGCTGCTGACAGAATTAGCTAAAAGCTAACGCTCTAAATACATAACAAAGGCAGCTTCGAGCTGCCTTTCGTTTTATGTACTACCAAACCAAATTAAATCCAGCTACGACACCATTACCCAAACGCTCTTCATCGAAGCTATCGGATAAAATACCTTCATGATAGTAATGGCCAAACACCCCTAAATTATCCATCAATCGCCAATCTAAACCCGCTTTCACAGCGAACTCCGTTAGCACATCGTTGTTCCAATCAAAGGAAAGAAAGGTTGGTCGTATGTCACCGCCGACAGTCCAAGTCAGCTTTTGCATCAAAGGTACAAAAAGAGCAGCCTTACCACTCAGCCCTGTACGCTTATAATCACCATGCTCGGTTCGGCTTAATCCGAGGGTAATGTCCGCACCACGAGGATCTTCTCCATTCCCCTCGACACTAAACCCGCGAAATCCTAACAACTGGATTCGAGTCCCTACTCCATGGTCCAAATCCACCTGCTCATAGTACAACCCACCAAAACCTGGCCGGTTATTTTCTGGCTTAATCCCAAGTCCTACACCAAACTGAGAGTATTCACTGCCCACACTTCCTTCAAGCATCAAAGTACCGACATTGTTTTCAACGGTTTTCGTGGCTGCTGAAGCCATGGAGGTTGCCAGTGTCAGTCCCAACACACCTAATAGCTGTTTCATATCGTCTCTCTTAAACATCATCCATTTATCAAATCACTCTTCCTAAGCAATTTAGTGCTATAGAGTAGGGAGAATCGTCACATGAAACAAATAAAAAAGCTCGATTTACCTGATACAGGGCAAACCGAGCGATCACTAGACAATTTGTGTTAGGCGTTCAGTGCTTTAAACTCTAAACGTCGAGCATGCAACAGTGGCTCTGTGTAACCATTTGGCTGCTCTTTTCCTTTGAACACCAAATCACAAGCTGCTTTAAACGCTACTCCGTCAAAATTAGGCGCCATCGCTATGTAAGCTGAGTCTTGCGCATTTTGTTCGTCTACCACTGCCGCCATACGCTTCATTGATGCCATCACCTGCTCTGCACTGCAAATACCATGTTCTAACCAATTGGCAATATGCTGCGAGGAAATCCGCAGCGTGGCTCGGTCTTCCATAAGACCAACATTATTGATGTCTGGTACCTTAGAGCAACCCACTCCTTGATCGATCCAACGAACAACGTAGCCTAAGATCCCTTGAGCATTGTTATCCAGTTCAAATTGAATCTGCTCATCCGTTAATGTGGTTGGGTCATCCAGCAAGGGGATGGCTAAAATATCATCTAGGCTAGCGCGCTCACGCATCGCAAGTTCTGCCTGACGTTCACGCACATTCACCGTGTGGTAGTGGCTAGCATGTAAGGTTGCACCATTTGGTGAAGGGACCCATGCGGTACTAGCACCCGACATAGGGTGGCCGATTTTTTGTTCAAGCATCGCTGCCATTTCATCCGGCATCGCCCACATCCCTTTACCGATCTGCGCTTTACCTGGCAAACCACATTCAATACCCACATCGACATTCCAATCTTCATAGGCCTTGATCCAGGCTTGCTGCTTCATAGCGGTCTTCGGTACAAAAGGCCCTGCTAGCATAGAGGTATGGATCTCATCTCCGGTGCGATCAAGGAAACCAGTATTAATAAATACCACTCGCTCTTTCGCTTGGCGTATACATTCTTTTAGGTTTACCGTCGTACGACGCTCTTCATCCATGATACCGACTTTCAAGGTGTTGCGATCCAATCCCAAGGCTTGCTCTATACGACCAAACAATTCAACTGTGAACGCAACTTCCTCAGGACCATGCATTTTTGGCTTCACAATATTCACGCTTCCAGCACGGCTATTTTTGCGCTTCGTATTACCTTGTAAGTCATGCATTGCAGCTAACACTGTAATCATGCCATCCATGATACCTTCAGGCACTTCGTTTCCATCTGCATCTAAGATGGCTGGATTCGTCATCAAATGACCGACATTACGAATAAACAAAAGACTGCGGCCATGAAGGCTAAATGACTCTCCAGACTTATCTAGGTATTTGCGGTCTGGATTCATGGAACGAGTCACCGTTTTCCCGCCTTTATCAAAAGACTCCTCAAGGGTACCTTGCATCAAACCAAGCCAATTGCTGTACACTTCTACTTTATCTTCGGCATCCACTGCCGCAATCGAGTCTTCACAATCCATAATGGTTGATACTGCTGCTTCAACTAAAATATCTTGTACGCCAGCTTGATCGTGCTGGCCAATAAAGCCATTTGGATCGATCTGGATTTCGAGATGCAGCTCATTATTTTTTAACAGCACTGCTGTAGGGGCATCCGGCTTACCTTGATAACCAACGCATTTTTCCGTCTCTTTTAACTGTACTACGTCGCCATTTTTCATGGTCACGGCTAACTCACCGTCAACAATCTGGTATTGCAATGCTTGAGCATGGGAGCCACTCACTAATGGCGCAGCTTGATCTAACAGTTGTCGACCAAATGCAATCACTCGAGTTCCGCGAACTGGATTGTAGCCACCAGAGCGCTCTGCACCCTCTTCTTCAGGAATTGCATCAGTACCGTAAAGCGCATCGTACAAGCTCCCCCAACGCGCATTGGCGGCATTTAGAGCAAAACGTGCATTTTTCACAGGCACCACCAACTGAGGACCAGCTTGTAAGGCAATCTCAGCATCTACATTCTTCGTCGATACTTTGAAGTCTTCACCTTCAGGTAATAAATACCCTATTTCTGATAAAAAGTGTTTATATGCTGCGGCATCATGCTGTTGCCCATGACGTGCGCGATGAAAATCATCAATCTGTTGTTGAATTTCATCGCGCTTTGCCAATAACGCTTTATTTTTAGGCGCCAAGTCAGTGACAATTTCCTCAAAGCGTTGCCAAAAGACCTTTGGATCAATACCCGTTCCTGGTGCAATGCGTTCATTCACTAGTGTAAATAGGCTTGATGCGATCTGTAGACCGCCTTGTTGAACTCGTTCTGTCATAGCGCTTTCCTTTCTTATACCAGCTTACTCGTGCCAGTTTATTTATTGTTAAGACTGTACTAGATCACGTCAAATACAGAAAATCACATTCACAAAGTAAATACATATATAAAAATCATGAATAAACTTATCTTTAGAAATTTGATTACCCTTTGGTAATTTTCTTACAAAATATGCTTTTCAAGTGATTTAAGACTCACTATGAACTCATTAGCACCAAAAAACACATTCATAAAAAATATTATCACCATAACAAACATAGATTAGATAAATCACAAAAAACATCGCAGACTGAAATGGTGATCAAGAAATGCACGACCGTAGTAAGCGGTGAAGCGACCAAACCATAAAGAGGAATCTGCAATGTCACATTACAAAAACGATATCGACGCAACTGCTACCCTAATCGCTCAACATGGCACGCCTTGGGCAGCTATTAACCCTGAATATGCGGCCCGCATGCGTGCTCAGAACCGCTTCAAAACAGGTCTAGATATTGCTCGCTATACAGCAAAAATCATGCGTGCCGACATGGAGCGCTACGATCGTGATCCTAGCCAATACACTCAATCTCTTGGTTGCTGGCATGGTTTCATCGGTCAGCAAAAAATGATCTCCATTAAAAAGCACTTTAACTCTACTGACCGCCGCTACTTATACCTATCAGGCTGGATGGTTGCTGCTCTGCGCTCGGAGTTTGGCCCTCTGCCAGACCAATCAATGCACGAAAAAACGTCAGTAGCTTCACTGATCGAAGAGCTATACACCTTCTTACGCCAAGCCGATGCCCGTGAAATGGGCGGCTTGTTCCGCGATATGGATACCGCTCGCGAAGCCGGTGATGAAGTTAAAGCAGCCGCAATTCAAAAACAAATTGATGAATACCAAACACACATTGTGCCAATCATTGCCGACATTGATGCAGGCTTTGGTAACGAAGAAGCCACTTACCTACTGGCTAAAAAAATGATCGAAGCCGGTGCTTGCTGTATTCAGATTGAAAACCAAGTATCCGACGAAAAACAATGTGGTCACCAGGACGGTAAAGTAACCGTGCCACATGAAGACTTCCTAGCGAAGATCCGTGCAGTGCGCTACGCATTCATAGAACTTGGTGTAGATGACGGTGTCATCGTTGCCCGCACAGACTCTTTGGGTGCAGGCTTAACCAAGCAAATTGCAGTGTCCTCAAGTGCTGGCGATCTAGGAGCTCAGTACAACGCCTTCTTAGACGTTGAAGAAGTAGATATGAATAGCGCCAACGAGAGCGACGTCCTAATGATTCGTGATGGCAAACTGGTTCGACCAAAGCGTCTGGCAAGCAACTTATTCCAATTCCGTAAAGGGTCTGGTGAGGACCGTGTGGTACTAGACTGTATCACCTCTTTGCAAAACGGCGCCGATCTACTTTGGATCGAAACTGAAAAGCCACACGTTGGCCAAATCAAAGGCATGGTAGATCGCATTCGTGAGGCGGTGCCAAATGCGAAACTTGTGTACAACAACTCGCCTTCTTTTAACTGGACACTAAACTTCCGTCAACAGGTATTTGATGCATGGCAAGAGGAAGGTCGTGATATTTCAGCATACGATCGCACTCAACTAATGAGCGTGGAATACGATAACAGTGAACTTGCAAAAGAAGCAGACGCTCGTATTCGCAACTTCCAGGCAGACGCTGCTCGTGAGGCAGGTATCTTCCATCACTTGATTACATTGCCTACTTACCATACCGCAGCGTTGTCTACAGACAACCTTGCAAAAGAGTACTTCGGTGAGGAAGGCATGCTTGGCTACGTTAAGAATGTACAACGTGAAGAGATTCGCCAGAAGATCGCCTGTGTTCGTCACCAAAACATGGCCGGCTCCGATATGGGCGACGATCACAAAGAATACTTCTCTGGTGATGCAGCCCTAAAAGCGTCTGGTAAAGATAACACCATGAACCAATTCGCTTAACCCGCTTTCTGCGGATGATCAATACTCCACAAGAGTGATCAATTCCCCCCGCGTTGGGCCGCTGTTGCGGCCCATTTTTTAGTCTTTGTCATTTGACCTATTCTCATTCCCAGTTACACTGAAACTTCGCTGTCACGTATTGGTCATTATCTATACGACAGAATGATCAAGGGAACTTATTAAAAAAATAAACCACCAAGTTTATTCATGATGACAAAGGGGTATTGCAATGACTGATATTTACGACATCAACGTAACGGATATCGACGGAAATGAAACCACGCTTGCGCCCTACTGCGATAAGGTTCTACTTATCGTTAATGTGGCATCTAAATGTGGACTGACACCACAGTACGAAGGACTTCAGTCACTGTATGAACACACGAAGGACCTTGGTTTTGAGGTACTTGGCTTCCCAGCCAATGATTTCGCGGGACAAGAGCCAGGGACAGAGCATGACATCAAAAGCTTTTGTCAAACAAACTACAATGTCTCATTCCCAATGTTTAGTAAAATAAAGGTGACTGGCGATAGTAAACATTCACTATACGACTATCTAACTGAACAAGCGCCGATCGCTGTCAACCGACAAGAGATGGAAGAAAAGCTAAAAGGCTATGACATAACTCCCACAGCAGAACCTGAAGTGGTTTGGAACTTTGAAAAGTTCGTTGTGAGCCGTTCAGGACAAGTATTAGGTCGATTTGCTCCAAATACACCATTGGATGATACCAACCTTGTGAACACAATTCGTGTCGCACTTGCCAATGGCTAGTGATCGGTTAGCAAACCTAGAGCAAGGCTGTCCTTGTTCTAGGTTACGTCTTTGACGCCACCAAATAAAACAGCATTAGAATAACGTAACATTAACCAGTCACGTTGCTGCTTTGGCAATTTAGAAAACACAAGCTCATAAGAGTGATCAACCATACGACACACTTCACCTAGTGGTAATGAACCATCTAAATAAACGCTGTTCCAATGCTTTTTATTCATATGGTATCCAGGTTTCACCGCATCAAAGATGCTGCGTAGCTCAATGGCATGATCTGGTTCACATTTTAGATTCACCCGTACACAGCCTTCCACCTCAGTAAACAGCGCAAACATTTTTCCGCACACTTTGTAGACCAGAGCTTCAGGGCCAAACGGATACTCAGAAACCGCTTCCGGCTTTGATTCCACGTACTGAATTAGTGCCTCATAACATGACATTCGCTTCCTCCTCCAGCATCTGCATTACCACGGCATCTTCACCATAACTCGATGAGACGATTTGTGGTATAGAACAGAAACCAAAACGTTGCCAGTAGCCCACACTCGCTTGCACCAATACTAAAAAGAAAGCGTGAAGACCAGCCTTAGCAGAGTTCAGAAAAAGCTGTTCTACCAGCTTAGGTCCAATTCCACTGCCTTGAACCTTACTCGACACGGCAAGGTCGTGAAGAAACACATACTCATCACCCACTCCGTTCTCTAGTTCAACACCCAAACTGGGTAATACTGTTCCTGCCCAAGTATGCGCTAGCAAATAAGCCTGAATCACACCCTCATTCTCGTAAACAAAACAAAGCTCAGGAGAGCGACGCCACTTGCCTTGCAGAACAGACAAAGGTTCTGGCGTAATATCATCGTACGCTTCCTTTTGAATCATCATAATAGTAGGCCAATCACTTGGCTGTATCGCACGAATCAATCTGCTTTCTCCATAAAAGATCTAGACAACCATTGCGCCAGAAGCGGACCTGCAATCATAACCAACAGAAAGCGTGATACCTGCATAGTCATCACAAAACTGGTATCGACGGGAATACTGGCCGCAATAATCGCAACTGAATCCGCGCCACCAGGGCTCGTCCCTAAAAACGCAGAAAGAAAATCAATATCGATCCATAACGTTAAAACCCAAGCAACCAACGCATTCATAAGCAGCAAAAAGCCGATAGACAATACAATATATGGAAATACGCGTAGCGCATGCCTTAATACGTCAGGACTGAAACGAAAACCAATTCCCCAGCCCATTATTGCAAAAGCCACCACAAGCAACGACTCAGGTAAATCAAGTGTTAACCAACCTAACGATTGCAGGCAGAAGCCTGTAAACATTGGGATTAATAGAAAACCTCCAGGCACACTGAAACGACTCGCAAGTGCCAGGCATACTAACCCCGTTATGAGAGTCATCCAAAACGATGACCAACTGATAACTGACCACTGATGAGGGATAATTTGCAAAACCTCTGAATCTACCAAAAGCCCTGCCGTCAGCATCGCAGCTAGCGCACAAAATGCAACCCGAGTGTATTGCATTACCGCCACCAAACGCATGTCGGCTTTGTAATGTTCACTCATTATCGTCATTACCCCTGCCGCCCCAGGAGAAGTCCCCCAGATAGCCGTCGTTCCAGGCAATAATTTCGATTTCGTTAGCACAACACCAACAAGGCCTGAAGCAACCATAGTCATAAGTGTGCCAAAGATAAATGCTGGCCACTGGGCAGAGATATCAGCAAATGTCGAAATGGGTAAATGTGATGCCATCATTAATCCCACCATCACTTGGGCTAACCTAAATGGAATCACGGGCAAAGACATAGGATGATTTGAAACAACCAAGGTAATGGCTGCAATCATGGGGCCTAGCAGGAATGCTGCCGGAGCATGAACATACTCCATAGTTGCTACCAACACACCAGAACAAAGAAATAACGCCACCCAATACCACCATTTATTTTTGTTGGTCGAGGGCTTTGATTGGCTAGCTTGTGATGGAAACGCGTTTGAACGAGACATTGGATTTTGGCATTAGAAAAAATTTGATGGTATCACTCCCCCCCAATGAGATTGCATAACAAAAGAGGCTTTGCGACAGCTTCTGACACATTAGATAAAGTCAACAAACATAGAGCTAGATCAATACTCCCCCCAAGCAATCCATCTTAAACTCCAAATACGTGTACTTTTTATGCACTCCCATGACTATACAAGAGGCCAATGGTCTATGCGCCAATACATATCAGTACGTTGGAAGATTCTATTGCCCATGGCAGCTATCCTTTTTTTGATTATCACGGCGTTAAATCTCTACTCTTCCTACCAGCAAAAAGAGCGGCTTTTAGACCTAACCGAGCATCAGTTACTGGATATTGCCAACGGCTACATGGACAGCATGAACGCCCTGATGTTTACCGGTGCCATGGCAAGCCGAGAAATTCTCCGAGAGAAAATCTCCCAACGCGAAGGCATCGCAAGTGTCCGCATGCTACGTGGGGAGGCCGTCAGCAATATCTACGGACCGGGTTTTGATCATGAAAAAGCGCAAGATGACTTGGACCGAAGAGCGCTGTCTGGTGAAACCATTATTGATGTCAGTAAAGTAGACGGTGAACGGCACATCACCTTGATCCTGCCATTCGAGGCATCCCAAAATCGTCATGGAACAAACTGTCTTACCTGTCACCCCGTTGCCGAAGGTACCGTACTTGGCGCGGCTCGCATTACTTATTCAATGGCGCAGCGAGATCAAGACATTGAGAGCGCCATCATCAAAAATTCAACCATCAACTTTGTTGCAATCTTAGCGGGCTTACTCATCATTTACCTCATTATGCTTAAGGTACTAATACAGCCACTCAACCGCTTGAAGGACACCATGGCTGTCATCGGTGAGAATGCAGACCTCCGCCCCCGTATTCAGCTCGGTTCAAAAGATGAATTTCGTATGGTGGGAGAAGCCACCAACAATATGCTAAACCGGTTTCAGCCAACGATTCATAACTTAACTCAAACCATGGATAACTTAAGTCAATCTGCAGACCAGCTTGCTGAGGTCACCCGAGAGACTAGCGAAGGCGTTGATAAGCAGAAAAATGAAAGTGTGTTATTGGCGCAGTCCATTCAAGAGCTATCCAATGCGGCTGAGGAAGTTGCCCGCAATGCAGCCAATGCTGAAGTCAGCGCAAGTGGAACGAAAGAGTTAGCCGATGACGGGAAAAATATGGTCCTTCATGTAGCACAAACCAATGCAGAATTAGCTCAGAAGGTTGATGCTGCCACAGGCGTTGTCAAAAAGTTAGCTGAAGACGCTCAAGGAATCGGGCGCGTTTCCCAAGAAATCAGTGATATTGCTGAGCAGACTAATTTATTAGCCCTGAACGCAGCGATAGAAGCAGCTCGAGCTGGCGAGCAAGGAAGAGGCTTTGCTGTGGTTGCAGATGAGGTGCGAAGCTTAGCCAGCCGCACACAATTATCTACGGAAGAAATTCGTACCATCATTGAGAACCTATCACAAATTTCAAGCGAAGCGGTTCAAGCAATGGAAATCAGCAAAGCCCAAGCCGACGACAGTGTAGAGGACGCAAACAAAGCAGCTCATGCCTTAGAAGACATCGCTTCAAGTGTCGATCAAATACGTGAAATGAACACAATGATTGCTGCTGCAGCTTCTGAGCAAAGCGCTGTGGTCAATGAAATAAATAACAACATTCACGCCATCAGCGCCATCTCTGAGCAAACCGGTGCAGGCTCCCATAAAATACTGCGCCAAAGCGAAGACATTGCCAGTATCTCTCAATCATTAGACAAGACTATTAACCAGTTTAAATCCTAGTTTTGGTTTGGCTCACGCTTCAAAGCGTGAGCCAAATTGGTTAACAAAGAGAACCCATAGAATACCAATCCCCCAACCAGCAATAACATCCGTGGGCCAATGAACCCCAAGCATGATTCTGCTAACACCTACCAATACCGCGCTGAAAATTGCCATTATGATAAATAGATGCCTTGCCTGAGCGTGAGCCCAATTGCGTGATAATACGACCGCCATCCCCAAAAAGCACACCATTGACATACTGGCGTGTCCAGAAGGAAAACTGGGGGAGTAGACTTCAATCAAGTGCGGGACAAGATCTGGCCTTGCTCGATCGAAAACATATTTCAATCCCAGACTAATGACAACGCCACCAACGGTCATTATTAGTATTTTCGTCGCATCCAACCGTCGCTGAGAGCACCACAAGATAGCTGATAGACTTATCATGATGTACAGTAATACCCAGTTACTCCCCAGCGCCGTGATGTCCCTTACAATAACGGACAACCAGTGTGGGCCAATGAGATTTAAAGAGTCGTCTCTAAATAGCAACAAAACCGTTTGATCGAACCCATTCGGTTGTCCCAAAGAAAACCAAGTACTCGCAAGCACGATGGCACTCAACATTAAGTAAGCAATACGAATTATCAATTTGCCTTCCTTCTTTTGGCAAAAGTTTTGTAATAATAAGTAAATATACCTGCCTTCATTGTTAAAGGGGGTGTTTACGCGTAGTTTCCACCTTCTTTTGACGCTCTAGATCGTTATTCAACCTTATTTGCTTAAGAATTTTTTTAAGGATTTGCCATGCAAGCTTATCAATGGGGCGTTTTTGCTCTCGCTTTGGGTGCCTTCGGCATCGGCACCACCGAATTTTTCCCTATGGGCCTGCTACCAACGATTGCTGAAGGGGTCGATGTTTCCATACCGACAGCAGGTTTGTTAATCAGTGCTTATGCCGTCGGTGTCATGTTTGGTGCGCCTCTTGTCACGTTGTATATGACTCGTTTTAGCCATAAAGCGTCATTGATTGCACTGATGGCAGTATTCTTCGTCGGCAATTTACTGTCAGCGGTTTCTGTTGACTACACCACATTACTGATTTCTCGCATCGTCACTAGCATGTCCCATGGTGCTTTCTTTGGCATTGGCGCTCTCGTTGCCATGAAGCTTGCACCAGTTGGCAAGCAAGGATCTGCCGTGGCATCCATGTTTCTAGGGCTTACAATCGCCAATATCATCGGTGTTCCGATTGCCACATGGTTAGGCCAAAGTATTCATTGGCGCATCGCCTTTGCTGCCACTTCTGCACTTGGACTGGTCGCCATGATCGGCTTATTACGCACATTACCTCATATGGAAAAGCCAAACCGTCCAAACGTTAAGCAAGAACTGCAAGCGATTATGCAGCCCGCCGCGTTGAGAACATTCTTCACCACCATTTTGTGTGCTGGGTCCATGTTTACCCTGTACACCTATGTGACTCCTATCCTTCAAACGCTTGCGAAAATTCCAGAGGCTAATATCGCCTACTTGTTGATGATTGCTGGCATTGGCTTCACCATCGGTAACTTCGTAAGCGGTAAGTTGGCCGATCGCTCGCCTGATCTATCACTTACCGTTTCACTGATTGGACAAGTCATTATTTTGCTTTCTTTTAGTTTTATAACCGTCAATATGATCACAGCCATTGTCTCCGTATTCATTTGGGGGGTTGTGAACTTCATGATTGGTCCACCATTACAAATGAAAGTAATGACCATTGCAGACAAAGCCCCTGGCCTAGCTTCATCTATCAATATCGGTGCGTTTAATCTAGGTAATGCTTTAGGGGCAGCACTAGGTGGTGCAGTGATTACCGTAGGTTTGGGCTATGCTTGGATTCCAGCTACCGCAGCAGTGTTGTCCCTGTCGGCTCTGATTTTGCTTGGTATCAACCGTAAACTTGTGAAATAAAAACCCTAGACCGTCAGCATCATTCGTGGAGCACTTTGACAAAATCCAATCCGTTTAATAGCTGAGAGCCTAAAAATACTCTAAGTAGTATGGGACGATTGAATCGACCTACTTTTTGTTATGCTCAATAATTTTGTAGGCACTTGGCTATATTTTGAAAGAATTCGCTAATTTCTTGATGTTGGCAACGGTCTTCAAACGTCACCATATAAGCCCACACTTTGTGAATGGGTATGAGAAAGACTCCACCTTTAGCAAAGGGCTGATGAAGTAGCGGATTAGAATATAACCCAGCACTTTACCTATACTTTCCGTTACTTTAATCAGATTTTATCGTCATTTTATAGACTTCTATTCAAAATAGCCTATTCCACTTCATCCTCTACGACTTTTATCGTAACTCAATTATTTTGAACATTTTTCAAGCAACTAACGCATTGGAAAACAACACTTTTTGTTAAAAATGATAATTTTAGTATCGTTTTTGGTTGAAAAAAATATTGACGACCTACAAAACTTATATAATGATAACTTTTGTATCGTTATGAACGATCAGTGTAAAAATATAAAAATAACTCTCGGGGAACCCCGATACACAACCAAAGGATTCATTCATGCTACGCATCAAACGCTTGCTCAAGCACACCGTTACCACTACCGCAGTTGCTACTGTCTTGACTATCTCCTCTACTGGCGCACTCGCCTCTGACGAAAAAATTCGCTGGAAAGTTCAAGCTGTCTTTGGTACTCATTTGCCCGGACTAGGAGACCCAATCAAGTTAGTTGCCGAACAAATCAAGGAAGCTACTGGTGGCGATATCCAGTTCAAAGTTTACGAGCCAGGTAAAATCGTACCGCCATTCGGCATTACCGAAGCGGTGAAAAATAAACAGCTCAATGCAGGTTACGCATGGCTAGCATACGACCAGGGGCGTATTCCTGCTGCAGCTCTATTGGCTGCCGTACCATTTGGTATGGAACCATGGGAATACGCTGCATGGTGGTACGAAGGTGGCGGCCAAGCCTTGGGCGAAGAGCTTTACGCTAAGCACAACATCCACCCAGTGCTATGCAGCGTGATCGGTCCAGAAACCGCAGGCTGGTTCAAAAAAGAAATCAACACCATGGAAGACTTAGGAGGGCTGAAAATCCGTTTCGCTGGAATCGGTGGCAAGGTACTCCAAAAAGCTGGCGCGTCTGTGACTTCAATGCCTAGTGGAGAGATTTTCCCTGCTTTAGAAAAAGGTGCCATCGATGCGACGGAATTCTCGATGCCAGCCATCGACCAGATTCTGGGGTTCGATAAGGTAGCGAAAAATAACTACTTCCCCGGCTGGCATCAAACCTTCACCGCATCACACTTAGTGGTAAACAAAGAAGTTTGGGATGACTTATCCGCAGACACCAAAGCCACCATCGATATGGCATGTACCGCTGGTACCATGCGCGCTTTGACCCATGGTGAAGCATTACAAGGTAAAGTGTTGGAGAAATTCAAAGCCGACGGTATTTACACCCGTAAGTTAAGTCCTGAAATGCTCAGCGGCCTTAAAGACCTGACCGACGAAGTCATGGCGGATATCTCTGCAAAAGACGCTGACTTCATGAAGATCTACAAGTCACAGCAAGCCTTCTCAGAAGAATACAAATCATGGCGCGAGCTAGCTTACCTGCCAACTGATTTGTAACCCACCGCCAATCTCATAACTGCTCTGACGCCAATTGCGGCGCCCCTCTCCCGCGTCATTTGACGCGGGTTGGAGTTTCTGCGCCCTGAAGTGCGCAACTTTGCTGTGGAGGATTCTATGAAACCGGAACAACCTAACCATTTAGAACTGGGCGTTGATAAACCGTCGCTCACCCAACAGGCGGTACTGCCAACCACAACCATTTCTCATCGTATAGATGGATTTCTTCATGCCGTTGGCGATGCCTCTTCTTGGATTTGGATAATTTTGATGACTACCATCATCATAAACGTCTTTATGCGCTATGCCATTGGTGAAGGGCGCATCGAATTTGAAGAAATGCAGTGGCATCTGTACGCCATTGGCTGGCTATTTGGCCTATCTTATTGCTTTAGTTACGACGAACACGTTCGTGTCGACTTGATTCACGACCGCATGTCCCTTCGCGCGCAAGCGTGGGTGGAATTCTTCGGCATCCTATTTTTGCTGGCCCCCTTTGTTGTCGTAGTCGCATGGTACGCTATTCCGTTTATTAGCTACTCCTGGACGATGAGCGAAATCTCTACGAATCCAGGTGGTTTGCCATACCGCTGGGCCATCAAAGCCATGCTGTTGATTGGATTTGTATTGTTGGCGCTGGCTGTGGTTTCGCGTTTTTCTCGTGTATTGGCGTTGCTCTTTGGTAGATGTGCGCCGTCAACTCAATACCAACTTAGTCGTGCCTAGGAGACTGATATGGAAATCAATGAAATATTAGCACTCACCATGTTCGCCACCTTTATTGGCTGTCTGTTTAGTGGCTTTCCCGTCGCTTGGGTCATGGGCGGTGTAGCGGTGCTTTTCGCGGTATTGGCGATGGTGGCAGACTACTGGTTCGATGCATTTATCGGCATAGATTGGAATTATGTTTCGATTGTTGTGCCGCGTATTTGGGCTGTAATGACCAATTGGGTTCTTGTGGCGTTACCCATGTTTGTCTTTATGGGTTTAATGCTCGATCGCTCCGGCGTAGCGGAAGACCTGATGACTAATCTTGCGCGATTATTTGGCCGTGTTCGCGGTGGTTTGGCCGTGACAATAACGTTCGTAGGTCTGATGCTGGCGGCATCTACCGGTATTATCGGGGCATCGGTAGTTCTGCTTGCTGTTCTCGGTATCCCGATGATGATGCGCGATGGTTACAGCAAAGAATTGGCTTGTGGCACCGTTTGTTCCACCGGCACGTTAGGAATATTGATTCCTCCCAGCATTATGTTGGTAATGATGGGGGATCGCGTCGGTTTATCTGTGGGAGACCTCTTCCTAGGCGCACTGTTCCCCGGCCTTCTATTGGCAGCATTATATGTTGGTTACATCATGATTTACGCGTGGTTGAAACCTTCCGCTGCGCCAGTACCTGAAGATAGTACCCGCGTCACACTGAGTATTTTGTGGAATGTACTTAAAGCCGTATTACCAACAACCGGGTTGATTTTGGCAGTGCTCGGTTCCATCTTTTTTGGAATCGCAACACCAACTGAAGCCTCCGGAGTAGGTGCATTAGGTGCCACAATGTTGGCAGCTAGCAAAGGTCGTTTGACACCTAAAGTACTGCAAGAAGTTGGCCGGGAGACCACTAAAACCAGTGCTTTTATTTTTGCGTTATTACTTGGTGCAACGGCTTTCTCGCTAGTATTCCGCGGTCTAGGTGGTGACGAAATAATTGAAGGCGCATTACACGGATTGCCATTTGGCCCAACCGGCGTGGTGATCACCATTCTATTTGCAACCTTCTTACTTGGCTTCTTCCTAGATTGGATCGAACTCACTTTGATCATCCTACCATTGGTGGCGCCAGTAGTGGCGAACTTAGGCTTTGATCTAGTGTGGTTCACTATCTTATTCGCAGTATGTTTACAAACATCTTTCCTGACTCCACCGGTCGGCTTTGCACTCTTCTATTTGAAAGGTGTGGCCCCGGCGGGTATTTCCCTAGGCAATATTTACCGAGGTGTTGTGCCATTCATTTCAATCCAGTTATTGGGGTTGATAATTGTCTTTTACTGGCAGGGGATAGTCACTTGGCTTCCGAGCATCGCCTATTAAATACCATTTTTTGCGCCTCAAGCGCTCCCTAAACACATCAATAAGAAAACCAATATAAATAGATAGGAGCACATCATGTCTAGCCAAATTATTTTACCTCGTATCATGCAGGTAGGGGCCTCTGTGTCCCGAGAGTTACCGTCTATGCTCGACGACTTAGGCTGCAAAAAGCCACTAATTGTGACCGACAAAATGATGGTAAAACTGGGCTACATCCAGAACATTACTGACCACTTGATAACACATAACATCTCTCACAATGTATTTGATGACACCGTACCTGAGCCAACCATAGCATCAATCAAAGCTGGTGTTGAAATGGTCGCAGCCGGCGACTATGACTCCATCGTGGCAGTGGGCGGAGGTAGCCCAATCGACAGCGCGAAAGCCATTGCCATTCTTGGTAAACACGGTGGTGAAATGCGGGACTACAAATTTCCGCGCATTGTGAATGAGCTGGGCTTACCAATCATAGCCATTCCGACAACGGCGGGAACCGGGTCAGAAGTCACACGTTTCACCATCATTACCGATGAAACTTGCGATGAGAAAATGCTGTGCGTGGGCGCCGGATTTATGCCGGTTGCGGCCATAATCGATTACAGCTTAACTTTGAGTCTCCCTCCAAGAACAACTGCCGATACTGGCATTGATGCGCTTACCCATGCCATTGAAGCCTATGTTAGCAAGAAAGCAAGCCATTACAGTGACTCTCAAGCCATAGCAGCTATGAAGCTCATCGGCCCTAACTTGCGTACTGCATTCCACGATGGTGGGAATAAACATGCTCGAGAAGCGATGATGCTCGGCTCCACTCTTGCAGGAATCGCCTTCTCCAACGCTTCCGTGGCCTTAGTTCATGGCATGAGTCGTCCCATAGGAGCGTTTTTCCATGTACCGCACGGCTTATCCAACGCCATGCTGTTACCAAGTGTAACGGAATTCTCCATACCAGAAGCCCCTATACGCTATGCGGATTGTGCTCGAGCAATCGGTGTAGCAAGCGAAAGTGACAGTACGGAACGAGCCAATAGTAAGCTTCTAGAAGAGCTACGCTCACTGAACTTGGAACTGGACGTGCCGACGCCGGAGCAATTCGGCATTAGCAAAGACCTCTTTTTCGAAAAAATTCCAACCATGGCGTCACAAGCGCTGGCATCGGGTTCACCAAGCAATAACCCACGCGTTCCGACAGAAGCCGAAGTAGCTAAACTGTATGCGCAACTTTGGTAATGCTTATCGCGCCCTGAAATAGGTATAAACCTAACGGATTACAACAAACACAACACATTACGTTTAGAAGAGGAATATTAACATGACAACCATCGGACATCTGATTAACGGCGCCATCAACATGGAAGGCGAGCGCCAACAGCCAGTTTTTAACCCGGCCACCGGCCAATCCGATAAAGCCGTTTTGCTTGCCAGTAAAGCCACGGTTGAAGAAGCCATCAGCTCGGCTCAAGCTGCCTACCCAGCGTGGCGAAATACGCCGCCTATCAAGCGTGCGCGCATCATGTATAACTTCAAGAATCTCCTAGAGGCGCAAGCAGAAAAAATCTGTCAACTCATCGGCGAAGAGCATGGAAAAATCCTTCACGATGCTATGGGCGAGCTTCAACGGGGTATCGAAAATGTGGAATACGCATGTGGTGTGCCGGAGCTATTGAAAGGTGAGCACAGCCGAAACGTTGGCCCTAACATTGATTCTTGGAGTGAACTCCAGCCGCTAGGTGTAGTCGCTGGTATCACACCTTTTAACTTCCCAGCTATGGTGCCATTATGGATGTTCCCAATGGCGATTGCGACAGGCAACACATTCGTTTTAAAGCCATCAGAACGTGATCCTTCCGCGACGCTTTTCATAGCGCAGCTGCTACAAGAAGCAGGCCTACCAGATGGAGTTATGAACGTGGTCAATGGTGATAAAGTCGCTGTAGATACCCTGTTGACAGACAAACGTGTTAAAGCTGTGAGTTTCGTAGGCTCTACGCCGATTGCGGAATATATTTACAGCACAGCAAGCGCCAACGGCAAACGCTGCCAAGCCCTTGGAGGAGCAAAAAATCACGCCATCGTAATGCCCGACGCGGATATGGACAACGTGGTTAACCAGCTTCTTGGTGCCGCATTCGGCTCATCCGGCGAGCGCTGCATGGCACTTTCTGTTGCCGTCGCCGTTGGTGACGATGCTGCCGACGCCTTGGTTGCGACAATGAAAGATGCTATGCAAGACCTAAAAGTGGGGGCTGCAATCGACAACGAAAACGACTTTGGCCCAGTCATTACCAAGGCACATAAGGAAAAAGTCACCAGCTACATTACCAGCGCAGAACAAGATGGCGCGACCGTGGTGGTCGATGGTCGTCAGCCAAATGTAGATGGATACCCAGATGGCTTCTTTGTCGGAGCAACCCTGATCGATGGTGTTACCCCATCAATGCAGAGCTACCAAGAAGAAATCTTTGGTCCTGTGCTGCAGGTTATGCGTGTTCCAAACATGGAAGAAGCAATGCAGCTTATTAACGATCACGAATACGGTAACGGTACTTGTATCTTTACCCGTGATGGTGAAGCCGCTCGTTACTTCTCTGACCATATCGAAGTGGGCATGGTAGGGATCAACATTCCACTGCCAGTACCAGTCGCCTACCACAGCTTCGGTGGTTGGAAGCGTTCTCTATTTGGTGACTTGCATGCCTATGGGCCAGATTCTGTACGCTTCTACACAAAACGCAAAACCATAACCCAACGCTGGCCCTCTGCCGGTGTCCGTGAAGGGGTTTCTTTTGCCATGCCTACGATGAAATAGTCGATGTGCCGACGCTAAACAAGTTGTTGAACAAAGACTAAATGATGGTGTAAAACGTCGGGGGGAGCATTTCCTCAACTCTTACCCCAACCCCAACCAAAATAAAGTGGCGGCACTCTTGTGGTAACCCGCCGTCACTTTTATTATCAAGGCCCACATCATGCATTTTCATCATAAAGACAGGTAGCATCGCAACATGAATACACTAAAACGAGAAAAAGGGTCGAACATCACCCGCGTCTTAGAAATCATCGAAGCGGTGTCTAAATCTGAGCATCCTCTAAGTGCGGCAGATTTATCCATTCTACTGGATATTCCCAAACCTAGCGTGCACCGCTTGTTACAACAAATGGAAGCCGAAGGCTTTTTACAAACCAATATGCGCGGTTTGATTGTACCTGCTGATCGCTTGCAAAGCATTGCCTTAGGCTTGTTGTATTCTGGACAGTTCAAAGCGCAGCGCCAAGCCATCTTGAAAGCACTTGCCGATAAAGTTGGAGAAACATGCGGTATTTCCATCCCCAATGGTACGGAAATGATTTACTACGATCGCGCGCAAACGAATTGGCCGTTGCAGATTCACTTGCCCATCGGCATCCACACACCTATTTGCTGTACCGCAAGTGGAAAGCTGTATTTAAGCGCCATGACTAAGGAGCGCCGTAAACGTCTTTTGAATCATTTACCCATGACACAGTATGCACGTAACACTCAGATCGATCCGGCAGAACTGGAATTGGCATTACAGCGCATTCGCCAAGAGGAAGTAGGCACCGACAATGAAGAATTTGTCGATGGAATGGTGGCGGTTTCTGTGCCTATCAAAGACGAACAAGGTCGTTTAATAGCCTGCTTATTCTGTCACGCACCGGTCATTCGCAAAGACCTAGGCGCCTTACTAAAAAATGTTCCGTTGCTGCGAACCGCAGCGGCAGAGCTTGGCAAATTAATAGATGAAGGTCACTAAGACCACGCCGACTAAGCGTTATTCCAACCTCCCAGATTTAAGCTTGCTGCAAACAAATCTACATCGTGACCAAGCCCATATACAACCGCAAATTAATCTGCGGTTTTTCTGACAAAATACTCTTTTGCCTATGAAGAGGCTTTTTTAAAAGTAGATTAGCAGCATTCCCTCCTCTGTCAGGCCCCTAGTCAGATTGTGTTAATATCTTTAAATGTTCTTGTATATACCTTTCCAAACCAACAACCTAAATCGCTGCTTAATTCGGCGCAGTTGATAAAGATTGAGTAAGTCAATTATATTCAATTGCCTAGCAAGCTAGGTAAAATCATAATACCTAGCATGCTAACTAAATTAGGGAGTTCAAATGGAGCAAAATATAGGTTGGAATTTAAGTCGAGCAGCACTTAGCTGGCGACATGTGGTTGATCTCTATATGTCAGACCTCGGCTTCACGCAATCTCGCTGGATCGCAATGCTGCACTTGAAACGAATAGGAGAAGGCTGCACTCAAAGCGAGTTAGCCAGCAACATTGGCATCGAGCAACCCTCTTTAATCCGCACGTTAAATCAGCTTTGCGAGGCAGGCTACCTGCAACGAAAAGAGTCTGAACACGATGCGCGCTGTAAAACACTTTGGTTCACCAGTAAAGGCAAAGAAGTCTTACAGGAAATGCAAACGATAGCAGATCAAGGGCGCCATGCATTACTAGATGGACTGAGTGATGAGCAACGCGGACTATTAAATAACGCCTTACTTAGCATTATCACAAACGCACAGAAAATGAGTAGTAAACACTAACATGACACCTGATATACATTTTAATCGATGGATGAAGCGCTCCGTTGTACTTTTCTTAGTCATCTTCGCTTATCTAGTTATTGCCGACACCACGATTCCAATGACTAGTTACTCAACCGTTCAGCGCCCCGTCCTCAGTATTGCGCCACAAGTATCGGGAAAAGTGACTGAAGTTGCCGTCCACAACAACCAAGAAGTTAAACGTGGTGATGTGTTGTTTCGACTCGAAGACGCTGACTATAAAATCGCCTTAAAACAAGCTCAGTTGAGCTTGCAGCAGGCCTATCAGACCAACGCTACGTTAAAAGCAAACATCGCTGAAGCTGAGGCCGAATGGGCTGTTGCTAACGTTGCATTGCAAGAAAGTGAAAGAGAGCTCAAACGTTTAAAATCACTGCAAACGCAACACCTTGTCAGTGAACAGCAAGTAGATCAAGCCACGGCTCAAGTCGCTTCTAACAAAGCAAACCTTCACGCTATCGATGCTCGTAAAAACGCCATTGCCATCGCCCTAGGTGACGACGAGAGTAATAACATCGCTGTGAACAATGCCCGAAGCGCCGTTGCTGATGCACAACTCAACCTATCGCGCACAACGATTCTGGCGCCACAAGATGGCGTCATTTCTAATATGCAGCTGGTTCCAGGGATGGTCACCCAAAGCGGACAGTCTCTTTTATCCTTAGTCATCAGTGGGCAAGATCGTATTACGGCAGATTTTCGAGAAAAAAGTATTGCCAGTGTGACACCTGGAACCCCTGCTCTGATCGTCTACGATGCCTTCCCAGGAAAATTATTTGAGGGCGTTTTGACCAGTCGAGACTCTGGTATTTCTCAAGGACAAAACATTGCAAATGGTATTCTTGCGACACCTGATGATAGTGACCGCTGGGTCAGAGATGCACAACGCATTCGCGTTTATGTTAACCAAACAGGTCAAATCCCATCATCATTAGTGAGTGGTTCTAAAGCAACCGTCATGGTGGAATCAAGCGACTCTAGCTTGCTACGCCTAATTGGCCATATACAAATGCGCATCGTAAGCTGGCTACACTATGTTTACTGAGATGAAACCTACGGAGAAAAAGCGCTTACTTCGTATTGCGTTTGGCACCACCATTGGCTTTTCTGTATGTAAAATCATGGATTGGCCTTATGGCGTTTTCTTTACTGTTTTTCCTATGTTGCTATTGGGCATGGTGCCGACGTTTAACCGCACTTTAGCACTGGAGTTCATCGTAGGTGCAGCAATTAGTGCCCTTGAGATGTGGGTTCTACAAACGTTTTTCAAACCCTTCCCACTCGCCATGCTACTCGCGGTATTCTTTATTTTTAGCTACCATTTTCGCTTTATGCTCACCAGCCGCTACTTCTTAATGTGGGCCTCGGGATTGATCACGCTTTCCACTTTATTGAATTTTGGCAGCTACGACGCAGGACAAGCGACGGATATGGTCGTCGCAACGGTGTTAGCAGCCTTAATTTCCGTAGTGAGTGCCTACCTTCTGTATTGGCTCATTCCCGACACTGAGCCCTTTAAAGGCGCACCGCCAGCGAAACCTTCCGCTTCTCAAATTAACCATAGGACGATTCTAGGAGCTTTACTGGCTACGATTTCTTTTGCTGTATTTCAAATTGCAGACTTAAAGGACTCACTCTCAGCGCAAGTTGCGACGATGCTTATTCTCTTCCCTATGACGTATCAAGGCTCTGTCATTAGCGCTAAAAAACGAGCTAAAGGTGTGGCCTACGGATGTGTTTTAGCACTGTGTGCGCAAGTTTTACTGTATGACCTGATTTCTCATTTACTTTTAGTCGCTTTATCTTTGTTTATGACTGTAATGATTACAGCTTACTTTCATTTGGTAGAACGCTCTGGATCAGGTATTGGCTTTGGTGCCTTAACAACCATTGGGATACTTTACGGCCAGTATTTAACGCCACAGGGAGATATTTTCTTCAGCGCTTTATACAGGTTTAGTTCTGTTTTAGTAGCAATGTTTTGCGTACTTGTCGTGGCTTACCTACTAGATAACTGGCTCAACCGCTATAAATGGACTCAGAACAACCCATAATTGTCTATTTTATCAACAACCGCCGCACTCTCTCCTAGTGCGGCGCTTACCCTTACACAACTCCCTCTTTTCATAACAAACGACAACATTATTCACTTCGACACTGATAAATAATGTTTCTATGCTAATAACTTATTTGATTACTAATAGTTTGATGTGTAAATTAATAGGCAAAATAATCAAATAATTCGCATACAATCAATTATCCCAAAGGAACTCGGCATGATAAAAAAAGCACTCATCACTTCCGCCGGAGCACTGTTTGCTTGCTCCTCATTCGCTGCTGACTGCGGCAAGGTCACTATCGCAGAAATGAACTGGAACTCAGCCAGCTTGATGGCGAATGTTGACCAATTCATCCTAAAGCATGGCTTTGACTGTGACGCCGAGCTGGTTCCTGGCGACACCATGCCAACTGGTACCTCTATGATTGAAAAGGGTGAACCTGATATTGCTCCTGAATTGTGGACCAACTCCATGAAAGCGGCTTTGGATCGCGGGGTTGAAGAGGGTCGCTTACAAGTTGCAAGTAAGTCGCTATCTGATGGTGGTGAAGAAGGCTTCTGGGTACCGCAATACATGGTCGATGAATACCCAGAGTTAGCCACTATTGAGGGGGTTAAAAAACACGCCAAAGAATTCCCACATCCAGAGGATGATTCCGTATCAGGTTTCTACGGCTGTCCAGCTGGTTGGAACTGTCAAATCACAGCACGTAACCTATTTACCGCGCTTAATCTAGAAGAGTCTGGCTTTGAGTTAGTGGACCCTGGCTCTGGTGCAGGCTTATCAGGTGCCATTGCACGCGCCTACGAACGACAAGAACCATGGTTCGGTTACTACTGGGCACCAACCGCAGTGCTTGGGAAATACAAAATGGTTAAGGTTGATTTTGGCAGCGGTGTCAATGAACAACACTACTTGGAGTGTATCTCTAGTGAAACATGTCTAGAGCCTGAAGTGACTATGTATCCGCCTTCCCCAGTTTACACTGTCACAACGACAGAGTTTGCAGAAAGAGCACCTGAAGCATTCGCCTACATGGAAAACCGTTCTTTTACGAATGCTGAAATGAACAGTTTGCTTGCTTGGATGGAAGAAAACCAAGCTGATGGTGCTTATGCCGCAGAGAACTTTATGTTTGAACATGAAGACATCTGGTCTGCTTGGGTAAGCCCTGCTGTTAAAGAAAAGCTCATCACTGCTTTAGATAACCTTTAAAGGTTTTTAGAAGGCGTCTACACGACGCCTTCTCCCGCTTTATATAAGAGACATGATTTATGGCTGACGCATCCTGGTTAACTGAATTTCCAGATATGAGTCGTCGCGAGCTACTGACGATCCGCAAAACTTTAGATAGCGCATACCGCGACTTTTCCCGTGAATACGGCGACTCAATTGAATCCCTTTTTGATCCTTTGTTAAGTTTTCTAGTTTGGTTTGAGCATCTACTCATCCAAACACCATGGTGGATTATTCTGTTCATCATGACAGCCATCGTGCACTTTGCCACTCGCTCATGGAAGCTCAGTACCGGTGTCGTTATCTCACTGCTTTTAATAGGTTATTTTGGCATGTGGGAGGATACGATGCGTACACTGAGTATCATCACAGTCTGTACGCTACTCTCCATTGTATTAGGAATACCAATCGGTATATTGATGTCTCGGTCAGATCGGGCCCAATCAATCGTTACTCCGTTGCTGGATGTAATGCAAACCATGCCAGCTTTCGTCTATTTGATCCCTGTGGTGATGCTGTTAGGCATCGGTAAGATCCCTGGTGTGATTGCCGTTGTCATATACGCTATACCACCCGTGATTCGCTTAACCAATCTAGGCATTCGCCTAGTCAGTAAAGAGATACTTGAAGCGGCCACTGCTTATGGCGCTACGCCTACACAACGACTATTTGGAGTTCAACTTCCTTTGGCAATGCCAACCATCATGGCCGGTATTAACCAAACCATTATGATGGCATTAGCAATGGTAGTAATCGCATCCATGATTGGTGTGAAGGGTCTAGGCCAACCTGTATTGAAGTCTATTACCAACCAATATTTCACTTTAGGCTTGTTAAATGGCCTCGCGATTGTAGCGCTTGCTATCATTTTTGACCGCGTTTCTCAAAGCTACGCTAAACGCACCCAGAAACATTTAGAGGGACAGGATCATGGCTAGCAATGAAAACGCTTTAATTGAAATCGAAGGCCTATACCAAATCTTCGGCCCTAGTGCAGAGAAAGTCCTGCCAAAGGTAAAAGCCGGTGCAAGCAAAGACGAAGTTTTGGCAGAAACAGGCCATACGGTAGGTTTGCAAGATATAAATCTCGCCATTGATAAGGGCGAAATCTTTGTCATCATGGGACTATCAGGATCAGGCAAGTCCACATTAATACGCCACTTCAATCGCCTAATTGATCCCACAGCTGGGAAAATAAAAGTGAACGGCGATGACATCATGACATTGCCTATGAAAGAGTTAACTCAATTTAGGCGTCACAAGATGTCAATGGTATTCCAACATTTTGGTCTACTTCCGCACAGAACGGTTATTGAGAATGTTGGCTATGGGCTATCCATTAAAGGATTAAAACGTAGCGAATGGGAAGACAAAGCAAAAGAATGGCTGGATACCGTTGGTTTAGCTGGCTATGAAGAGCAATACCCTTCGCAGCTCTCTGGTGGCCAACAACAGCGTGTAGGTCTCGCGCGCGCTCTGTGTACTGACGCAGAAATTTTGTTGATGGACGAAGCTTTTTCCGCTCTTGACCCGCTTATCAGATACGACATGCAGAGTCAGTTGATTGAATTGCAGGAAAATCTTCACAAGACAATTATCTTCATCACCCATGACCTAGACGAAGCGCTTCGTCTAGGTGATCGTATTGCGGTTCTTAAAGATGGCAAGCTAGTTCAGGTTGGTAAACCCGTTGATATCATATTGAACCCTGCTGACGACTACGTCAGAGCATTCGCAAAAGACGTCAATCGAGCTAGGGCATTATTTGTTAAGAATGTGATGTCGCCCGCGCTGCCGATGTGCTCATCGGATAATTTAGAGGACCTCAAATTGCAGCTTAACGAGCATGGCGTTGCCTTCAGGAAAATAGGTGATGGCGTGTTCGAAGCCTGTACAGAGATAGACTCTAATGACAACGCTGTCTGGCTAGCTGTTGCAAGCTTAAAGCGTAATCAGCTACTACAAGATATCTTGCCCACCATGCTAGAAAGCAAACAACCACTCCCTGTTATCGACAAGAACCAGCAGTTGTGTGGTTATCTAAGCCACAAAGCATTAGCAAAAATGCTGCAGCTTCCTCATCAAACTGAAGCAGCCTAGATCAGCTTCAACTCAGCCAACACACCTCAAGAATTGAGGTGTGTTGGAAATATAATAGTGGGCTGGCCTTCCTGCCAAGGTTCATACTTTGACATGATCGCTGCAAATTGCTCTGTGTCTATGAAACCACTCAACCAACGCTTTAAATTTGGATAATTTGAATCCGCAAACCAAGTTGGTTTTACCCCAGCAAACTGACGAATAAATGGAAATATTGCGACATCAGCTAACGTCATCGACTCTCCCATTAAGTAAGGATAACGGCTGAGGCGAACATCTAATCGCTTTAGAAAACGCTCACCTTTTTGCCGATAAAACTCTTCCGTGAATTCAGGGTGCCGATCTGCGTACTTATATCGATCCAACCAATACTTAAAGCAGCGGTCATTATAAGACACCCAAGTCTGAATCTTCGTTTGCATCACTTTGTGTTGAGGCCAAAGCTGTAAGCTCATGCTAGACGCCGGAGCTTGGTTAATCGCCCACATCATAATGTCAAAACTTTCAGGGTAACGTTTGCCATCAACAATTAATTGAGGCACTGTCGAGCGTCCACCAAGCTTTAACAATGCCTCAGGCTTATTCTTTAACACAACTTCCCTCAACTCTACTGATTGAGAAAGCAAAGCAAGTGTGTAGCGTGCTCGCATCGCATAAGGACAGCGTCGAAAGCTATAAAGTATTGCTGGCAAAAAACTCTCCACTATTCAATCATTTGAAACATAACCATTATAAGGAAAGCAAAGAGACTGCTAAAGCGATAACACCATATGGATAGCGTCTATCCAAAAGTTTGTATATTGTTGAATAAATTCATCTACTGGAAATGGAGCAAGGAATGTTCTCCCCAAGTGCGATCACTCTAATACCATCCCCTCCTCGTCTCAATGACATTGATACAACTGATAAGAATTATGAGTTAAAGAATAAGGAGCAGTACCAAAAGAAACTGAAAAAAGCTCAAGAGCTGATGCTTCAGGTGCAGCAAGCATATTTCCATCAAGGTAAACGAGCAATTATTGTTTTCCAAGGCTGGGATGCTGCGGGGAAAGGTGGTGCAATTCGCAGAATCACTGAAAAGCTCGATCCGCGTGGCTATCGAGTACATCCAATCGCTTCACCAACAAAAGACGAGCAAGGCCGACATTACCTATATCGATTTCAGGCCCGTCTACCTAAGCCTGGCTCCATCGCTATTTTTGACCGCTCTTGGTACGAGCGTGTATTAGTTGAACGCATTGAAGAGTTTGCTTCGCCTCACGAGTGGCAACGGGCTTACCAAGAAATCAATGAATTTGAACGCATGCTGACTGATGATGGTGTCCGTATCATTAAAATTTTTATGCATATCTCTAAAGATGAGCAATTAAAGCGCTTTGAAGAACGCCTCAACAACCCGATGAAGCAATGGAAACTGACGGAAGAAGACATTCGTAACCGTGCAAAATGGGACGAATACGAAACTGCTACGGATGAGATGTTCCAGCGTACTTCAACTCTTTCAGCTCCATGGACTATCATTCCAGGTAATAAGAAATGGTTTGCTCGTATAGAGGTACTCAATACTGTAATCGAAGCGCTCTCAAAAGAAGTAGACTTAAGCCCACCACCTATAGATCCAGCCGTTGTCAAAGCTGCCCGTAAACAGTTGGGCATACAAATAAACGATTAGATATCACTTACTAAAAGCAAAAGGGCCGATTAAATCGCAATGCTGTTCACTTAAGGGGAGCAGCATTGCGATACACCGGATAACGGGTCTTGTTTATCTTTACCGTCCTAGGTCTAGAAGGCCTAGAGCGGTAGTTTATACACAACTCTCCAATACCTGATCTTAGGTGAGCTGAGCGAGTTCCAGTCTTTGATACTGGTTGTGCTTGTGCCATCACAATGAGCTGACTCGCAATATAGCAGTATGCCGCCATTTAACTAGGGCTGCTCGGGGCTTAGCTCTGTAGTAGAGCATATTAATACCATGTTCAGCACTTTGTTTCGTCTTTTCTTCACGACGACGCTTCTGCTCGGCACGCCCCCAAGCAGAAGACTCGGCCATGTCGCGGCGGTGAGCCTGTTTTTCTATTTCAGTTAAAGCTCTTACTTTTCTATTCATGCTTAGACTTTACTACCCGCGGTCCAGCCATCCGGGTTTGGAGCAGGTGCAATAGTTGTCCCATTATTGAGATCGAAACCACCACTACCGCCTGTTCCTTTAAAGCTTTTTATAAGAGCAACTAACTGATCGTTTGAGTCTATGTAAGCTTGGATCGGTTTATCAAGGATAATTAACTCTAAAGTGTTCTGTGCTGAAGTAGACCTGCTGATCATTTAATACTTTCGATGGAGAAACCTTTCCATCATAACTGTACTCATACGCTAAGAAAGTATTGTCCCTATCAGGAAGCAATATATTCTGTACATTAACAGGAGTAGAGCCTTTGCATGAGTTACAATTAACACAAGGGTAATCCTCCCTTTTTTAACTTAGCTCAAAAGTAGAGGTTAAGCAGCCATTAGAGGTGGCTTGCCTCCGTTAGCTGTATGTGGTCTTTCGTGATTGTAAAACCACAACCATTTCGTTGCATAGTCTTGCACTTCCTCAAGTGTTTCAAAAAGATGCTTGCTTACCCATCCATATCTAGCTGTTCGATTATATCGTTCAATATAAGCATTTTGTTGTGGATTGCCAGGTTGGATGTATTCAACTCTAATGCCTTTCTTTTTAGCCCAACGAGTAAACTCATGACTCACAAATTCCGGCCCGTTATCACAACGCAGTATCTGTGGTTTATCTCGCCATTCAAGCAATTGCTCAAGCGTGCGTATCACCCTCAAGGTCGGTAAGGAAAAGCCTGCTTCCATCGCTAGTCCTTCGCGCTTGAAGTCATCGATTACGTTAAATAGACGATAGTGGCGACCATCGATAAGTTGGTCATGCATAAAGTCCATAGACCAAACCTGATCTCGTTTGGTTGGCTCCTTCAAGGGTTCAGGTACGTTCCGCTTTAAGCGTCTTCTTGGGCGGATTCGTAGATTCAACGCCAACTCGCAATAGATTCGATAGACACGTTTATGATTCCAAGTGTGGCCTTTTACGTTTCTTAGATAAAAGAAGCATTGCCCAAACCCCCAATCCGTTTGAGTCTCTGCTAGGTCAACTAAAAGTTTAGCGATCAAAGCATTGTCATCATTCAAAAGGCTCTTGTAACGATAACAGGTTTCACTGATCATAAAAGCAGAGCAGGCCAAACGAATGCTCACCGCCTTATTCGCTACAGCATGAAGTGACATCTCTCGTCGAAGGGATGGCTTCACCACTTCTTTGCCATGGCTTCCTGTATGATCTCCGCCTTTAACCGTTCTTCTGCATACATCTTTTTAAGACGACGGTTTTCTTCCTCAAGTTCTTTCATACGAGCCATTAAAGAGGCATCCATATCACCATATTTGGACCGCCATTTGTAAAATGTTGCCGAGCTCATACCATGCTCTCGACATAGCTCAGGAATGGGTGTGCCTGCCTCTGCTTGCTTTAGTATGGCCATGATTTGGCTATCGGTATAACGTGATTTTTTCATGCAGAACCTCCTGCGTTTAGAGTACGAGAAAATTCTACTTTTGGCTGCTGTTATTTTTCGGGGGGATTACCCAAGCTAAAAGGAAATTACTCCACACCTTCTCTAGAGCCTCATTTGTATCCTTCGGCTCAATATGTTCTACCGCAAGCAAAGTCTTAATAGGTCGTTCACAGTAACTACAACATAGCCCCAATCGGCTGACTAAATCAGGTTTAGCATCCTCGTATTTATCAAAGTTATCACTTACGGGCGACAGACCTTTACTAACTGGACGCACACCAACTATTCCCCAAGCTTTCAACACGTTGCATTTCAAGGAATGCGTGATAAGCGAGGTTATCTGCATAGGGAGCAACCCATCATCGGGCACCTCAAATCAGATGGAAAACTCAGACGATGCTTCCTCAAAGGCATACTAGGCGATGCGATTAACGCGATCTTAAGTGCCTGTGGTCAAAACCTTCGTAAGCTGCTGAAGTGGCTAAATTTTGCCTTGATCTGGGGTTGCTTTTATAGCGGAATGAAATGGAAGCCAGTCTTATTGCCGCGAAGACTAGAAAATGAGATGGCGCTTTAGTCTAAAAGCGCCATTATTCAGGGACGACTATTTAAGATTTAAAAGTAATGCATTGGCTCTTTAATGAATGGCTTAGTTGCGCAAGTTGCTGGCTGGTTTGAGCAACTTGGGCTGCACCTTCATTTGATGTTTTACCAATATGAACAATCTGATCAACGCTGCTGTTTATCTCATTGGCAACGAGTGTCTGCTCTTCCGCCGCACTGGCTATTTGTATATTAACATCGGTCATGTTGCTTACATTACTTGCGACAAGATCCAGCGCTTCACATACTGTTCGAGCTTGGTTCATTGTTTCTTCAGCATGTTGGGCATTGGTTCTCATCGCATTAACCGCTTTTTCGCTGCTACTTTGTAGTACTTTAATAATATCATCAATTTGTAATGTTGATTCTTGAGTTCTTGCTGCAAGTGTTCTGACTTCATCTGCGACGACAGCAAAACCTCTACCTTGTTCGCCAGCACGCGCTGCTTCGATCGCCGCATTTAGTGCCAATAAGTTGGTTTGCTCTGAGATGTCACTGATTACATTAAGAATGTTAGCAATGCGCTGACTGTCGTTGCTTAGCTGATTAATGATATTGGCGGATTGCTTAATCTCATTGTTCAAGCCTTGAAGATGTTGCTCTGTATGCTCTAACTTATCACGACCTATCATTGTGGCTTCATCTGCTTTTTTAGCTGATTCGGCTGCTTGCGCCGCATTACTGGCAATATCGTTGACGGTAGCTGTCATTTGATTCATTGCTGTCGCCAGCTGCTCACTTTCTACTAGCTGCTGATGCATATTCTGTTGAGTTTGATCGCTAATAACGCCTAGATGTTTGGCTGATTCATCCACATCATTTGTCGCCCCTTTGATTTTCTTTATAACGCTATCAAACGCCTCCATAAGGCCATTGAAATTATGGCTGATTTGAGCAACTTCGTCTTTACCTCGAACGGGCACCCGGATACTAAGGTCTTTTGTGTCTGCTACATCCCGTAAGATGCGGTTTAGGCTTAGTATAGGTTGTACCAGTTTTCTTGAAAAAACAATCCCGATTAAGACCGCGAGTAAGCTGAAAAGAGTCAGTGTGATCAGGGCGCTTATAATAATACTGTGAGTTAGATCATTTATTGTGGCAAAGGCTTCTTCGGTGTCAATTTCACTTAATAATACCCATTTTAAACCTTTGAACTGAACCGGTGTAAAAGCAGAAATTACAGACACATTGCGATAGTCGTTGATAATGTTATATCCAGTTTGCCCTGACAAACCTAAACGAACACTTTCAGTGTCAATCGCTTGTAAACCGATATTACTGTTACGTTTTACGATAGCGTTCACTACATCATTGCTTGCGCCTCCGTTGCGTAGCGCTTGGCTAAAACCGTCCGCGTCTTCAATTAGAAATCGACTTACAGTGATCGCTTTGGATTTTTGATTGACCAAATACGTTTCGCCGGAATCCCCTAAACCAGACTCTTGCCAGTTATGATTACCAGTCATAATGTTGTTAATGCCGTCAATTGGCATTTGGAAGATTAATATACCCACACGTTGCCCTCTGTCGAAGATAGGGCTAGCAATAAATGAAGCATAGCTGTTATAAGATGGGAGGTAAGCCTGAAATTGTGTGATTGCAGACTCACCTTGATCAAGAGACATCGCTGCTTGATAAGCTTGCGCTAATCCAGAGCTTTTGTAAGGCCCATCTTTCAATGACGTTGCAAAATCGACTTCTTTATAGACACTGTAAACAACATCACTTGTTTCTGCGGATACGACAAAAATGTCATAGAAGCCAAAGTGTTCTAAGAAATTACGGAAGTAGGGATGATAAGCACTATGTGCTTGATCGTAGTCTGTTTTTTGATCTGTAGCGTCTAGTAAATGCTTTGATCCAAGAGGGTGCTTATTAGCACTGATGTACTGTTGTTGAAGGGCGAGAGCCGAATCACTTAGCGAAGTATACAAAGGGTCCAAGGATAGACTTTCACCAGGATTATTGTATTTGAAAGTTGTTAAAAAAGATTGTTGATAATAATTTTTAACCGCTTTAAATTGCGAGTCTCTTGATACATTGGTCTGCGAAGAATAGTTTTTATAAGCTTGAGTGAACGCCCGTGTAGCTTCAATGATTAAAGGGCTGCTCGATTCAGAGAGCAGCTGATCATTAATAGTATTTAGATAGTTTTCAAGGCTCGATTTTTTGGCTTCGCGAATAGCAATTAGTCGTTCTGCCGCTGCTTGCTCTAGTGCGACTGTCGAATCTTTTTTCATTTGCATTACTAACACCGTCGTTAGTAAAGCAAGAGATATTATAGTTGTAATAACTAAAATAAGGATGGACTTTAGCTTAATGGACATAATATATGTCTCCATTAATAGTGGACATGTTTCCACCATAACATTACTGATAAGGCTGAAATGTAATGTTTTTTTAGATTATGTTAAGCCGTCCCTGAATAACTCTCTGAATCGCCACTAGTTAGCTAGAGACCTTTTAGTTAGATAAAATGATCTAAATGAGAGGTATTTATGAGCAAAACACGTTACCCAGAACAATTCAAAACTGAAGCGGTTAAGCAAGTGACTGAAGCAGGCTTTAAGACACCACCACTCACAGCTTATGCGCTTGGATTAAACGATATGGCCCTGAGGCAGAATCGTTTGTAGAGGCCTCTGCTGAGTCGAGCGAGATTCTTCGTCTTCGTAAAGAACTCAAGCGAGTGACGGAAGAGTGCGATTTGTTAAAAAAAGCCGCGGCGTACTTCGCAAGCCACCCAGACTAAGATACACCTTTATCAGGGATCACTGTGCTGACTTTTCAGTATGTCGACTGTGTAATCTCTTCGATGTTCACCCTAGTGACTATTACGCTTGGTTGAAAGAGCCAAAATCAAAACTTGCTAAGGAAAATGAACGATTAACAGGTCTAATCAAACAACTCTGGTTGGAATCGGGTTGTGTCTACGGTTATCGAAAGATCTATCAAGACCTGAAATCCTTGAATGAATCTTGTGGTATTAATCGAGTGCATTATCTGATGCGAAGAGCGGGACTCAAGACCCAGGTGGGTTACCGTAAGCCTAGAACTCGATCAGGAGAAACTCATACGATAGCCAGCAATGTGCTTGAAAGACAGTTTAATCCAGAAAGCCTCGCATATGCGGCAATGCTGTTCACTTAAGGGGAGCAGCGTTGCGATCCACCGGATAACGGGTCTTGTCTATTTTTACCGTCCTAGGTCTAGAAGGCCTAGAACGGTAGTTTATACACAACTCTCCAATACCTGATCTTAGGTGAACCAAGCGAGTTCCTGTCTTTGATACTGGCTGTGCTTGAGACAGCACAATGAGCTGACTCGCAATATAGCAGTATGCCGCCTTAAAGCTTATTTCACTTGGGGATTTCTGACAAGCAATGGCTGTTTGCCCTGCTTCACGCCTTACAACATTGTAGGCTAGTAATAAACTCCAAACCTCCTGATAAATCAGTTCCACTTTCTTGCTTCTAAGAGTGAGAGCATTATTGTTCATTGAGCTTTTGATATCTCTAAAGCCTAGTTCGATTTCCCAGCGCTCATGGTATAACTTGCTCACCATTTCTGTATTGAATTTCGCATAGGGCAAGGAAGTATAAACCGTCTTCTCAACCTTATTGATTTCATAAGTCACCGCGCGGACATCCCAGTATTCAGGTAGGCTTGAATTGCGTTTTTTAGCCTGATCTGAGACCTTCATGCGCAGTAATCTATCCCGTGAGTTGTACTGCTCAACCTCCTCATAAACCAACCCCTTACGGGCAGGGATTAACCAATGGCGATTGTCATTGTCACGATTGATGCTAAGCAAAAGGTCGGCTCCCCAAAAACCTTTATCTAGCAGTGTTACAGAGTGGTCAGGGATACGAGATACAAAGTTCTCAGCCATTCGAATTTCACCTTTGCGATAGGGACTGATTTGGGCATCAAGCATGATGTGAGACCTTGTATTCATAAGACTGACTAGCCTTAGCATAGGATAAGGTGTTTGACGGTTAGTCGAGGTGTTACCAGACCCAAAGTGCTCTCGTAACTCGGGCGTGTCAGGCGTTCGGAACAACGCACCATCAACAGCGAAAACTTGCAGTCCATTCCAGTCATCTGCTGGGTAACGCTCACTTCCCCAATGATAACCTGTTTTGCGAAATAACCACTCAAGAGGCTGGGGACCTAACCGCTGGCGAGCGGAAGAAATGCCACTTTTTGCTAGTAAACAGTCATTAGCCAAGCCTTGGGAGCAGATGTTTAAACGTCGTGCCACATCAGCAATAGGTTCATCTCTGAAGAGCGACATGCCTAACACTAACCAAAGCACCTGATCTGATGGTAATCGCCGCCTACGAATGGTTGCACTCTGAGTGAGCGTAAGGGCGGATTCGACCCACTCAACAGGGATGTTTTGAGTAAAAGTACTTTGGTCTGAGAATTGGTGTAGTTCGTCGATTTCAAGCAAGGTTTGGTGAAGAGGCATAAAAAATCCAGTAGCCTGATGGTTACTGGATTTTAACTAATTATGCTGTTATTTTCTTAAGTGAACAGCATTGCGACTAAATCGGCCCTTCTTATATTCTTACCACATCAAATCATCAGGGATTTGGAATTCAGCATAAGGATCGTCTTCATCGATCTCTTCCGCTTTAGAAGAGCTATTCAATACTAGAATCATTTCAGGTTCTTTTTCCTGAACCTTCTCGGCGATACCTTTTGGTACGATCTCGTATTGGCCTTCCAGTTTAGCAATCGCTAGACGCCCCTCAGATAGATCCTTATGCATCTTCTCAGAGACATATAGCTTCTTCACTTTTTTATCATCTGTAAAGTTATAGGCAATCTCACCGTCTTCTTTTGGAACACGGTTTTGAATAATGATCTGACGGATTTGACCTAGAATAGCTTTGTGTTCAATTTCAGCTTGACGCTTTAGATTCAGCTCTTTATCACGTGCCGCTTTCTCTTCCTTCTGACGCTTCAACTCAGCTTGACGTGCTTTTTCAGCCGAATTGTCTAGCTGACCTTTCTTCATCTTTTGCTTGGTCTGAAGCTTCTCAGCTTTAATCTTATTCGCTTTTTTCTTATCGACAATACCAGCACCTAACAGCTGCTCTTGTAAGGACTTAGCCATGTAAAACCTCTAATAAACGCACATCATATACTTCGCGTATTATATCGTTTTTCAAAAGTAATGCCCTGCACTTTTTTAAAAGCCAAGGTACGCCCTGCTCCCCTCTCTTTTGTTAAATGGTTTGTTTTTTGGTCGAAACAAAAACATTTAATGAGAGAGGGGCGCCTAATACAACGACCTTTACGGTATCGTCCCATTGAGTGTGTCTCTGCTCTCATCAAACATCTTTATTTATCTCTTATTTAAATAAATTGCTCTTTTGGAATCGACTCACTGGGTGACGATAAGTACTGCTATTCATATCAATCGCAACCTTGCTTAAAAGAGTTAACACTGATTCAACATTAGGCATCGAGTTTCTAATTTTCAATGTTCTTTTGAAGGCTTTGTTCAGTCGCTCAATCCAGTTGGTGGTGTAAATCATATTTCGGATATCATACTCGAAGCTTAGATAAGTTGAGTAATATGAGAGCCAATATGGATCAGCTAGCCTTTTCATATGAGGGTAGTAGCGCTGCCACCGTTGGGCCACTTGTTGTGCTCTGTCTAGCAACTGTTCTTTTGTATCCTCCCGATTTTCAATTTGAAAAATCTCATTCAAGTCACTGACGACGGCTAGGCGATGCTGCTTTTTGACCTTGTTCAGTATGGATCGCTTGAGATGTAGCACACACTTTTGAATTGAAGCATCAAAGTGCTTTTCTAATGTGCTATCGAGTTCGGTAAGGTTATCGATGACGAATAAGTCTGTTTGCTGCATTCCCCTGTCTTTAAGATCTTGGCAAATCTCATCCCAAAAACTTGATGACTCTGTTGGTGCATTATAGATACCAATCACTTCTCGAGTCATATCAGGTAAAACCGCTAACGCTATGTAATACGCCTCACTGGAGACTCTTTCTCGTTTGGTTTTCACAAACGTGGCATCAAGATATACGATGGGATAATAGCTGTTTAGTGGCCGTTCTCTAAACTCTCGCATTGCATCGGACAAGCTAACAGTAATACGAGAGATCTGGCTTTTTGACAGATGCTGACCGTAGATAGTATGTGTAATGGATTCGATATCACGCGTTGTTAAGCCCTTAGCATACAGCTCAAAACACAACTCATTCAGCGTGTCCGATTGATTCCTCATAATATTGAGTAGTGTCGGCTTGAAGTGCCCTAATCGATCCCTTGGGATTTGCAGTGATAAAGCCTCTCCGATACCAAAGCCATTCACGTTGCGATAGCCATTTGCTTTATTGCCTTGTACAGCAGCCTCAAGATAAGCTGCTCGCTCGGCCTTCATCAGGCTGTTGATCGCCATCTCGAGTAATTTATTGATACCGTCAGGCTGCAAAGTTAGCTGATCAACGGCGGCTTGTATCTGTTGAGTGTTTAGTTTTAAAGTGTCCATAGTCTCTCTTTTGTTAAATGGTTTGTTTTTTGGTCGAAACAAAAACATTTAATGAGAGAGGGGCGCCTAATACAACGTCCTTTACTAGACACACTTCTGGGGACGGTATGGATTCTATCGGGGATAGAACCCCAGGGGTGATCAAGGCAAGGTATTTTCTTCAGACGTAAAAAAACCCTGACAGCTGAGCTATCAGGGCTTCTTTAAATTAAAAGCTTGACGACGACCTACTCTCACATGGGATCTCCCACACTACCATCGGCGATGGCGCTTTTCACTTCTGAGTTCGGGATGGGATCAGGTGGTTCAACGCCTCTATGATCGTCAAGCAAACGGGTTTGCGTTCGTTCTGGCTGGCTTGTTGCCTTGTCCAAAACACGCAAGTTCGTAAACTTGATATCTTTAACAATTAGACTTTGAAGTAGTCGATAACCAAGGTCAAACCGTTGGTTTGTATCGTAAATCTTTGTAGCTTAAAACCACTTTGGTGTTATATGGTCAAGCCTCACGAGCAATTAGTATTGGTTAGCTCAACGCCTCACAACGCTTACACACCCAACCTATCAACGTCCTAGTCTCGAACGGCTCTTTAGGGAACTCTAAGTTCCAGTGAGATCTTATCTTGAAGGAGGCTTCCCGCTTAGATGCTTTCAGCGGTTATCCCGTCCGAACGTAGCTACCCGGCAATGCCACTGGCGTGACAACCGGAACACCAGAGGTTCGTTCACTCCGGTCCTCTCGTACTAGGAGCAACTCTTCTCAAATCTCAAACGTCCACGGCAGATAGGGACCGAACTGTCTCACGACGTTCTAAACCCAGCTCGCGTACCACTTTAAATGGCGAACAGCCATACCCTTGGGACCGGCTTCAGCCCCAGGATGTGATGAGCCGACATCGAGGTGCCAAACACCGCCGTCGATGTGAACTCTTGGGCGGTATCAGCCTGTTATCCCCGGAGTACCTTTTATCCGTTGAGCGATGGCCCTTCCATACAGAACCACCGGATCACTAAGACCTACTTTCGTACCTGCTCGACGTGTCTGTCTCGCAGTTAAGCGCGCTTTTGCCTTTACACTCTTTGCATGATTTCCGACCATGCTGAGCGCACCTTCGTGCTCCTCCGTTACTCTTTGGGAGGAGACCGCCCCAGTCAAACTACCCACCACACAGTGTCCTCGATCCCGATTAGGGACCTGAGTTAGAACCTCAAACATACCAGGGTGGTATTTCAAGATTGGCTCCATGCAAACTGGCGTCTGCACTTCAAAGCCTCCCACCTATCCTACACAAGTAGGTTCAAAGTTCACTGTGAAGCTATAGTAAAGGTTCACGGGGTCTTTCCGTCTAGCCGCGGATACACAGCATCTTCACTGCGATTTCAATTTCACTGAGTCTCGGGTGGAGACAGTGTGGCCATCGTTACGCCATTCGTGCAGGTCGGAACTTACCCGACAAGGAATTTCGCTACCTTAGGACCGTTATAGTTACGGCCGCCGTTTACTTGGGCTTCGATCAAGAGCTTCGCTTACGCTAACCCCATCAATTAACCTTCAAGCACCGGGCAGGCGTCACACCCTATACGTCCACTTTCGTGTTTGCAGAGTGCTGTGTTTTTAATAAACAGTCGCAGCCACCTGGTATCTTCGACCGGTCAGAGCTTACGGAGCAAGTCCTTCACCCTAACCGGCGCACCTTCTCCCGAAGTTACGGTGCCATTTTGCCTAGTTCCTTCACCCGAGTTCTCTCAAGCGCCTTGGTATTCTCTACCTGACCACCTGTGTCGGTTTGGGGTACGGTCAATGTATATCTGAAGCTTAGAAGTTTTTCCTGGAAGCATGGCATCAACCACTTCGTCCAAAAGAGGACTCGTCATCAGTTCTCGGCCTTAAGTACCCGGATTTGCCTAAGTACTCAGCCTACCGCCTTAAACACGGACAACCATCGCCGTGCTGGCCTAGCCTTCTCCGTCTCTCCATCGCAATATACATCGGTACGGGAATATTAACCCGTTTCCCATCGACTACGCTTTTCAGCCTCGCCTTAGGGGCCGACTCACCCTGCCCTGATTAGCATGGGACAGGAACCCTTGGTCTTCCGGCGAGGGAGGTTTTCACTCCCTTTATCGTTACTCATGTCAACATTCGCACTTCTGATACCTCCAGCCTGCCTTACAGCTTGACCTTCAACGGCTTACAGAACGCTCCTCTACCGCTTACACATACGTGTAAACCCGTAGCTTCGGTGTACAGTTTGAGCCCCGTTATATCTTCCGCGCAGGCCGACTCGACTAGTGAGCTATTACGCTTTCTTTAAAGGATGGCTGCTTCTAAGCCAACCTCCTAGCTGTCTAAGCCTTCCCACATCGTTTCCCACTTAACTGTAACTTTGGGACCTTAGCTGACGGTCTGGGTTGTTTCCCTTTTCACGACGGACGTTAGCACCCGCCGTGTGTCTCCCGCGCTCATACTCATTGGTATTCGGAGTTTGCATGGGGTTGGTAAGTCGGGATGACCCCCTAGCCCAAACAGTGCTCTACCCCCAATGGCAATACGCGAGGCGCTACCTAAATAGCTTTCGAGGAGAACCAGCTATCTCCGAGCTTGATTAGCCTTTCACTCCTATCCACAAGTCATCCCCGGACTTTTCAACGTACGTGGGTTCGGTCCTCCAGTTAGTGTTACCCAACCTTCAACCTGCTCATGGATAGATCGCCCGGTTTCGGGTCTAATCCTAGCAACTGAACGCCCTATTAAGACTCGGTTTTCCTACGCCTCCCCTAAATGGTTAAGCTTGCTACTAAAATTAAGTCGTTGACCCATTATACAAAAGGTACGCAGTCACCGAACTAAGTCGGCTCCCACTGCTTGTACGTACACGGTTTCAGGTTCTATTTCACTCCCCTCACTGGGGTTCTTTTCGCCTTTCCCTCACGGTACTGGTTCACTATCGGTCAGTCAGGAGTATTTAGCCTTGGAGGATGGTCCCCCCATATTCAAACAGGATATCACGTGTCCCGTCTTACTCGATTTC
>NZ_JBSWTA010000001.1:462500-1050000 GCF_056158325.1 Marinomonas sp. AWM4_232
AATCTGTTTACTTATCAACCAGAAACACACACCAATCGATCAATAATCAACCAAAACCTTTGTAAAATAAGCCTTCTCCCCATAAAACCAAGGCCCTGAAAGCAAAAAGCCCGCTACTTAGTTAAGTAGAGGGCTTTTGAATCTCAAACCGTTTGTTATCGAAGCTGCTTAATGAAAATCCCTAGCAACCCCCATAAACCATAAGCACAGAATACGCCAGCGAGAACAAGCGCAGGCTCAAGTGCAATAAGAACTAATACAAGCACAGCTATTAGTAGAACAACAAAAGGAACACGCCCTTTAATGTTCAAATCCTTGAAGCTTCGGTATTTCACATTGCTCACCATTAATAGACCTGTTACAGGTACTAGCAACGTCATCAGTGTCGCCATATCAGCGCCTGAGATGCCTGCACTTTCAGAGGCCCAAATAACACCAGCAACTATCGCCGCAGCAGAAGGGCTAGGCATTCCAGTGAAATAACGTTTGTCTTGACTACCAATCATGGTATTAAAACGAGCCAAACGTAATGCAGCACCTACCGCATATATAAATGCTGCAATCCAACCCACTTTACCCAAAGGCGCAAGCGCCCAAGTAAACGCAATTAATGCAGGAGCAATACCAAACGAAACCATATCGGCTAGCGAATCATATTCGGCACCAAAAGCACTTTGAGTACGAGTTAAACGAGCAATTCGACCATCCAAACCATCAAGCACCATAGAAATAAAGATCGCGACAGATGCTTGAATAAAATTACCATTCATGGCTGCAATAATGGCATAGAAGCCAGAAAATAAAGCCGCGGTGGTAAATAAATTTGGCAACAAGTAAACGCCTCTACGCGGTCGTTTCTCTGTTGCGGTTGCGCTGCCTTCGTCCACTCCATCCTTAGGAAGGTCTTTTTCAGTTTCTTCGACAGGCATATCATCCACCTTCATTAAGGTTCTCCAATGATTAAACTAATTTCGCTAGCGCGCGCTTTGCCGCAGCAACAGTGTAGGCAATGTCTTCATCGTTGTGAGCCTGTGATGTAAAACCAGCCTCAAATGCAGACGGAGCAAGATACACCCCCTCTTCTAGAAGGTGATGGAAGAATACCTTAAATTTCTCCGTGTCACACTTTTGCACATCTGCAAATGTAGTTACGCGCTCTTGCTCTGTGAAGAATAGACCAAACATACCGCCCCCTGCACAAACCGTAACAAGCGGCACGTTTAACTCATCTGCAGCGGCTTGAATACCTTCCATCAGCGCTACGGTTTTCGCTTCCAATGTCTTATGAAACTCTGGCTCACTGATCTTATTCAAAACAGCAAGGCCTGCCACCATCGCAACAGGGTTACCTGACAACGTACCGGCTTGATAAACAGGGCCAAGCGGCGCAATGTATTCCATAATCTCACGCTTACCGCCAAAGGCACCTACTGGCATACCAGCACCAATGACTTTACCCAATGTCGTTAGGTCAGGCTTGATGTTGAACTTCTCTTGTGCACCACCCAAGGCAACGCGAAAACCTGTCATCACCTCATCAAAAATAAGCACTGCGCCAGATTGATCACAAACTTCTCGCAACGTTTCTAAGAAGCCTGCAACGGGAGGAATACAGTTCATATTGCCGGCAACAGGTTCAACGATGATACAAGCAATCTGATCACCAATGTCTGCAAAGCAGGCTTTTACTTCTTCAATGTCGTTAAACTGCAACGTGATTGTATGCTGCGCAAGATCCGCTGGTACGCCTGGAGAGTTCGGTACGCCAAGAGTCAAAGCACCAGAGCCTGCTTTCACTAATAAAGAATCTGAGTGACCGTGGTAACAGCCTTCAAATTTAACGATCTTATCTCGGCCAGTATAGCCCCGAGCTAGACGAATCGCGCTCATCGTTGCTTCGGTGCCAGAATTCACCATGCGCACCATGTCCATTGATGGCACAAGCTCGCATACTTTATCAGCCATAGTGATTTCTACTTCCGTAGGGGCACCAAAACTCAAACCATAATCCAATTGTTTACGCACAGCACTCATAACATCTGGGTGCGAGTGCCCCAAAATCATTGGTCCCCATGAACCAACATAATCGATGTAGCGCTTGCCATCTTCATCGTATACATAAGCACCCTCTCCTTTTTGAAAGAAAACAGGCGATCCCCCCACACCATTAAATGCTCGAACTGGTGAGTTAACGCCACCAGGAATGTGTTTTTGGGCACGAGAATATAATTCTTCTGAACGACTCATAATGTGATCCATAAATTCGGTAAATTAAAATGGTCTAACTACGACGAGAATACAAACGCCGATGAGAATTAGAACGGGAAATTCGTTAAACCAACGGTAAAACTTGTGACTGCGTGTATTTTGATCATTCGCAAACTTTTTCAGCATACGACCGCAGGCATGGTGATAGCCTAGCAGCAAAGCAACGAGCAGCATTTTTGCATGAAACCAACCGGAACTAAAATAGTACTCAGTATTGTAAGAAACCACCCAAAAGCCTAATACAACGGTCGCGATCGCCGATGGTGTCATGATGCCACGATAGAGCTTACGCTCCATAATTTTAAAACGCTCTATGCTCTCATGATCTTTTGCATCAGCATGGTAAACAAACAATCGTGGCAAATAAAACAGTGCTGCAAACCAACAAACTACTGAAATAATATGAAATGCTTTAACCCAAAGCATGCTTACCCCTTTAATAACATTTGATCGAGTTGTTGTGATGTTACCAACCAAAGCTCTTCTTGCTGCGAGAAATTGACCAACACTTGATGCTGCTCATTCTGATGCAGCCAACTTAACAACTCAGCCAAAGAGAGTGATGAGTCCAATGCGTGAAGTTGTGTGCTGTTAACAGCCTGCAGTACAGACATAGCAATACGATTTTGATCTTCAATTAACCAAGGCTGAGGGCCAAAATCTAACGTCTGTACAGCTTCTACTAACGAAGTCACTGACACAACAAAGTAATGCCCACCTTTTTCGATGGCCACATAGTCTATCATACCTGACGCTAAGTCTCGGACTCGTTCAAAATGCAGCAATTCAGGAAAGATATCAACTTTGGTCGCGACACTACGCACATCATGTTGTCTAAGTAAACGTTGCACAGGACTCCATTCAGAAACCATACCCAGTGAATGCATCCTCTCAACGAAAATAGAATCCTGCTTAAACACCAAACGGACGGTGATACAAGATAAGACAATAACAAAGATAGCGGGAGGGATGGCAACAGAAGTATGAGTCATTTCAACCATGGCAACAATGGCCGTCAGTGGTGCTTGGAACACTGTGCCCATCATAGCCGCCATTCCGAGTAACACAAATAACCCCAGTTCCTCTGATATTGGAATAGGCGTATCAAACCAAAAGGCAATTTGAGCTCCCAACAACCCGCCAATAACAAACGTTGGCCCAATCATACCGCCAGGAATACCTAAGCCAATCGACATAGATGTTAATAATACTTTAGCCAAGATCAGACCAAATAAAGAGACTGCGAGCACTTCACCCGTGAGAAGAAGGTCTAGCGTGTCATAACCACTGCCTAGGACTTGAGGGTAGAACAGACCAACCACCCCAGTTAACACACCTACTGCAAGAAAACGTGCCCATACTGGAATGTAGGCAACACTCCATAAAATACGCTGAACTTGATAGAAGAGCCCAGCGGCTAAAATGACACCAATAGACAGCACAGCATAAGCCGCGAGCATCTCTAAATCGTACAGAGGCATGAAAACTGCCTGCAATTCAAAGATTTCAATACGTCCCAATATCCATTGACTAATAGCCGTTGCCACGATGGCTGACAATAAAACAGGCAATACAAGTCGCAACCGGTATTCGTGAAAGATTACTTCGTAAGCAAACAAGACACCTGCTAGAGGAGTCTGAAAAGCGGCTGCAATAGCACCTGCCACACCACAAGCAACTAACGTATCCACACCAATGTAAGACAGTCGAAAGCGCTGAGCAAGACGACTACCAAAAGTCGCACCAATGTGGACAGCTGGCCCCTCCTTGCCAATTGAGAGACCACCAAAGAGACCAATAAATGCGCCGAAGAATTGCACAATAGCATTTAACCAGCGCAAATTTCCTTGATGATAATTCAATCGTTCTACGACGTAAGGAATCCCAACCTTCAAACCTCTTTCTGGCACCAAATACCAAAACACCGTCAAAATAAGACATGCGGCAACCGGTAGGATGAAACGAAAATTGGGCGATAAGTCTTCATAGTTTTCACTATGGGATGGCAATACAGCAGATGACAACCAATACAGGAGCTCGATCATACCGGTCATTGTTAAGCTACTTAAGACTCCACATCCAATAGCCAGCAAAGATAACAACAGTAAATCGTCCGCTGCGATATCTCGATTACGCCAACGTGTGATGAAGTCTAAGCCTTTCAGAACAGCACTCTCCCTGACATATAGATGATTGTGTTTACATAAATACTAAAACAAGTAGACACAAGCCAATTAAGCTAAGCGCAACCAGTGTACTACAAACGATCCAGTCGTGTAGCCAAACACATATGCGTCATGACCTTATCGATATTTGGCCAACTGTCCATTTCCAATCGTATTTCATGCAAACGCTTCATAGACGGTACTTGCACGAGAATCATCAGATCAATATCACCGCTAATAGAATGTGCCAGCTTTACTTCTGGAATTTTGTCGATATATGGCTGCACTTGTTCGCAAGATAAGGGCCTAAAGGTTAACGCCAAATAAGCCGAAATAAGATCTTGGTCCATTTTTGACACATGGGCATGATAGCCTGTAATCACCCCCCCTTCCTCTAACCGCTTTATACGTTCAGAAACAGCAGAGCGAGAAAGATTCACCTGGCGGCTAATATCGGATACAGACAAACGAGCATCTTGCACCAGTAATGCAAGCACCTTTTCGTCATAGCGATCTAGAGTCATCTAACAACCTTATTGTTATCACCGTCACTTTGCTGGCAAAACCGACACATTGTCATCAAATGGGCGCAAAGTGACTCAAGCATTCTTATCGCACTCATTTTATCCTGTACAAGATAAATTCAAAGCACTTTCATTAGGAATGAAGCATGCAATACCAACGTACTCTAGGCCCAATACAAGGCATCGCAATGACCGTGACCACATTCGTCGGTACCGGGTTGATGATTTTACCTGCTATGTCTGTTGCACAAGCAGGAAGCTTTGCATTTTATGCTTGGCTTGTAACGGCGTTAGTCATTGTCCCCGTGGCATTTGTTTTTTCCTTATTAGGGAGCCGTTTTCCTTCCGCTGGCGGTGCTTCTCACTATATTGGCAAGGTACTTGGGCAAAAAGCAGAAAGAGCCGTTGGTTGGCTATTCTTAAGCATCTTGCTAGTTGGCCCAGCTGTTGCGATTAAAGTGGCTGCCGCATACCTTGCAATCGTACTAGATGTTTCCGAAAGTAGCCTTTTCCTATTAAGTAGTATCACTTTGGTAGGAATGTTGTTGTTCTCCATAGCTGGCATGAAAAACTCGGCTAACTTTCAAACGGGCGTGGTCGTCTGTCTCATTGGTACAGTGTTAGGACTTTTTATTCTAAGCGATGTATCCATCAGTCACCTGACAGTCCAGCAACCTACGAATTGGGGAGAATGGGAAAGCACCTTGCTCGCAACTGGGACGATCTTTTGGTGCTTCCTCGGTATCGAGGTCATGGCCCACATGGGTTCAGAGTTTAAAAACCCGAGCCGAGACTTTCCAATTGCGCTACTGGGCGGAATTGCATTAGTTGTACTGCTCTACTTAGCCACCGTGTTAATGATTGCTCACTATCAAGTCTACGGTGATGAACTGACCAACAGCCAATCCCTTGCTCTGTTAGTCGGTGCTTTACTGGGTGAAGAGGCTCGCAGATGGTTTGCCTTAGGCGCCTATGTTATTGCGTTTTCTAATGTTGGTGCTTACATCTTGGGTTTTGCAAGGATGGTTCAATCTATGGCCAGTCAACAAGCACTGCCAAGCTACTTTGCTTCCCTATCAAAGCAAGGTACACCAATACGAGCCGTTACCTTTGTTGGAGTGATGTGTTTACTATCCTTGCTATACATTGAGTTTTTCAGTGCTCAAATGGAATGGCTCATAGAAATGACCAACGGCGCATTTTTACTGATCTACTTACTAACCTGCGCAACTGCGTTGAAATCACTTGGTCAAAAGCGCCGATGGCTCTCTGCCCTGGCGACGATTAGTTGCCTGATCATGGCATTATTTGTAGGTCAAAATATGTGGTTTGCTGGTTTTGTCTTCGCTCTTGCACTGGCATGGGAACATGTAAAAACTCGCAATCCCCCCATGATGGAAGACAAAATTCATGTACAATAGCGGACATAAACAATCACCTCGCCCGCTGCTTGGCGAGAGCATAGGAGAGAATTCAAATGCCACTATTAGACAGCTTTCGGGTAGATCACACTCGTATGTATGCGCCTGCCGTGCGCGTTGCAAAAACTATGGAAACCCCAAAGGGCGACACCATCACGGTATTTGATTTGCGCTTTTGCATCCCGAATGAAGAAATCCTTTCTGAGAAAGGCATTCATACTCTAGAGCATCTGTTTGCAGGCTTTATGCGTGACCACTTAAACGGTGACAGCGTTGAAATTATTGACATCTCGCCAATGGGTTGCCGAACTGGCTTCTACATGAGCCTTATCGGCACGCCAAGTGAAGAAACCGTTGCTCAAAGCTGGAAAGATGCCATGGAAGACGTGCTGAACGTTGCTGCGAAAGAAGATATCCCTGAGCTAAACGAATACCAGTGTGGCACTTACACTATGCATTCTTTAGAAGAAGCTAAGCAAATCGCGAAAAACATTCTAAGTCGTGACGTAAAAGTAAACAGCAATCAAGAGCTGTACTTGTCTGAAGAGTTTCTTGCAGAACACTCTTAATGAATCGGCCTTGATAGCAAAGAGGGAGCCATTGGCTCCCTCTTTTCATTTTAACTGCTTTAACTTTGCTTCTACACTCTGGAAGCCGTTGCTAAAAAGGCGCTGGCCAGAACAAATATCCCTCCCATCCCTCGATTTAGATTGGTCATGCCTTTAGGGCTACGAATCAGTCGACGCAACTGACGTCCACCTAACGCATAGAAAAACGCCGCAATAAACTCTGTCGCCATAAACGTTACGCCCATCACCAAAAACTGCTGTGTAACAGGCTCCGAAAGATCCAGCATCTGAGGGAAAATGGCAGTAAAAATCAAGATGGCTTTTGGGTTACTGATCGCAATCATAAACTCTTGGCGTATACGGCTCATGTGAGAGCTAGGTACGACTACGCCCCCCTCTTCCATGTCTGACAAGCTATTGGAAGCATTTACCCAAGCTTTAACACCAATATAAAACAAATAGATCACACCTAGCCATTTCACGACATTAAACCAAAATGCCGACGAAACAATGACCGCGCCTAGCCCTAATGCTGAAACCAGCATCAACAGACCAAAGGCAATATTTCTGCCTACAACAGCTACCACAGCAGAACCCGCACCAACACGAATACCGTTATACATTGCTGTAAAGTTATTGGGACCAGGCCCAAAAGAAAGTAGTAATAAAATAGGCGCTACCGCTAGCCAAAGTTCAAGTGCCATCTATTGTTTCTTTTACCTCTTAAATTGACGCTTTCGTTTTCAAAGCAAACACTGTTAAAAAACTTGAAAAGGCAGGGAATGAGCTTTGTTTTCGAAGGTTTCACACTGTTTCGAATGCCTCCCACCACCTTAAAATGGACGGCAACTCTACTCATAAAAGACGAGGTTGTCATGTCTATTTCGCACTTATTTTTATGGCTTACCGCCTGCATTTGGGGATTTGCATTTGTTGCACAAAGTACCGCTATGGATGTCATTGGTCCGCATACATTTAATGCCGTTCGGTTCCTACTCGCCACCCTCTCTTTAATCCCACTCCTATTTGTTTTTAAGGTAAAAACACCTTACTCCAAATCAGCTCTATTTAAAGGAGGCGCGGCAGCAGGAACCTTGTTGTTCTTTGGCTTTACATTTCAACAAACCGGACTGCTCTACACCACTGCGGGTAACGCTGGTTTCATTACTAGTATGTATATTGTGATGGTGCCATTGGTGGGACTGCTGTTTAAGTATACGGTAGACCGTTTGACCTGGGCTGGTCTCGCTGTGGCACTGGTTGGTTTTTACATTCTCACTATCGGACCAAACCTTAGTATCAACAAAGGCGATGCACTTGAGTTTGCTGGTACATTATTTTGGACCGGACACGTACTCTTAATAAGTTACTTATCTCGTTTTCTTCCGGCATTACCATTGTCAATTATGCAATTCGCTGTCGCCACAGTCTGGGCAACGCTAACGGCTTTTACCTTAGAAAACCCAACTCTTAGCTCTATCGAACTGGCTTGGTGGCCACTGGTTTATGCAGGAGTGGCGTCATCAGGTATCGCATTCACACTGCAGACACTTGGACAACGTAACGTCAGCCCCAGCAGTACTGCTTTGATTCTATCTATGGAAGCAGTCTTTGCCGTACTGGGCGGTTGGCTACTAATGGGAGAGGTATTAAGTGATCGAGCGCTGTTCGGCTGTGCCTTAATATTCGCTGGAATGATTGCGAGTCAGTGGCCACGCAGGACCGTTAAACTGGAACCCACTAAGGAAGTGAGCTTGTAACACTTTCAATATTGAACGGCATCTCACGATCAACAGGCTGTGACATAATCATCATGGTCTTGGTGTCGCTCAAATCAATCAACCGCTCTAGCAAAACATCCAAACGAGACATGGAAGATACCGCAACACGTAGGATAAAGGCCGATGGTCCAGTGATGTTATAGCAATCCACCACTTCATCAAGGCTGAGAACTAGCTCCTTAAAGGCTCGTTCTCGCGTACGGTAAACCTCGCACTCAACCAATGCAGTGATGGGAATACCCGCTTTTTCAAGGTTAATGGTTGCTCGATAGCCTGTAATAACTCCATGCTCTTCCAGTTTTTTAATGCGCTCAGCAACAGCGGGAGCAGATAAATGAACTAACTTAGCAAGCTCTGAATAACTCAAGCGAGCATTCTCTTCTAAAGCCTTCAACAACTTCCAATTAATCTTATCCACTTGTGAACCTTACATTTTGAAACTCACAGCACGATAGCATGGAAAAGTCTTTTTATAAAAGCACTACTATTCAATGCAAAATGGCCACCTAAAAGGTGGCCATTCAAAACACAAACACTTTCTAGGTTATGACTCGTTTAGTCCTAACTTATCTTTCAATGCCGCGACTGAGTCTTGGTAAGTGTCGGTAATTTCTTCCATCGTCTCGTCGTACGTTTCTTCAGCCTCAGCTAGTGCTTTATCTGTTTCAGCCTTATCTTTAGCATCTTCATAGACATCTTTAGCATTGTCTACTTGTTCCTCGAACTCATCATGAAGGTCTGCCATACCTTCTTGGAAGTCATCCTTAATTTCTTCCCAGTTTTCATCTGTGTCGTTAGAGGTTATGTGTTTATCAATAAAGCACTCGGTTTTGGCAGCAGCTAGCTCGGCTTCAGTCGTAAAAATTTCGCTCCAATCCTCTTGCGCTTTCGCGATCTCAACAGCGGCTTCGTTCCCCGCAACCCGAGCACAGGCAAGATCATCTGCATAGGCAGAATTCCCAACTAAAGTGGTTGCCGCAATCGCCGTTGCAAGAGCGCCTTTTTTAACCATTGATGCTGTGTTTTTAAATGCTGTTGAAGTGTTCATAGTATCGTCCTGTTTCAATGAATGTGTATTTCATTGTGGCTACTTATCGAAAAAAATAAACCAAGGAACAGACGGTTACGCTTTTACTCCTAGTAAGCACTGAATATTGTCAGGCCTGACAATTCATTGAACAATTGTCAGCGCTATGCCAAGAGATATCAGTAATATGTTGAAACTCTGGGCAAAATTGGACGCATAAAAAACGCGCCATGGGCGCGTTTCAGACTGCTGATAAAGTCCTCGCCTTCGTGCGGGGACTTTTTATAATAACCTCATGCTAAAAGAACGCCCCCAAACCCAATCGACTCTAGAGTTTGTCTCCATTGATGAACTCGTTCCAAGTGATCATCTTCTTCGTAAGATTGATCGAACTATCGACTTTACCTTCCTACATGACTTAGTGAAGGAATTTTACTGTGCAGACAACGGTCGTCCTGCCCTTGATCCCACACTTATGTTCAAGTTGTTGTTCATCGGCTACCTCTTTGGAATACGTAGTGAGCGTCAGCTCATTCGTGACGTTCAAGTCAATGTAGCTTATCGTTGGTTCCTTGGTTTAGGTCTAACGGACAAAGTACCCGATGCTTCAACCCTGAGTGCCAATCGAACTCGGCGTTTTAAAGAGTCTGATATCTACCAAAAGATCTTTGATGAGATCGTTCTTCAAGCCATGAAAGAAAAACTCGTCAGTGGTCATACCTTCTACACCGACTCCACACACCTAAAAGCTAATGCCAACAAAAAACATTTTCAAAAAGTGTTGGTTGAGCAATCTCGTCAGGCGTATATGGATGAATTGGATCAAGCGGTTGAGGAGGACCGAATTGCTCATGGAAAAAAGCCTTTACCCCCAGAAAAGGCAAAAGATAAAACACGAGAGATAAAGCAGAGTACGACCGATCCTGAAAGTGGCTACATGGTACGTGATACTAAGCCGAAAGGGTTCTTCTATCTTGATCATCGAACCGTTGATGCGCGTTGCAACATCATTACCGATGTCCATGTCACAGCAGGCAATGTGCATGATGCCGTACCATATTTAGAACGGCTGGATCGAATGAAAGATCGCTTTAAGTTCTTCATCACATCGGTTGGTCTAGATGCAGGCTACTTTACTGCGGCAGTTTGCCATGGGCTCGAAGAGAGACACATTTATGCGGTGATGGGCTATCGACGGCCCACTCATAAAAAGGGCTTCTTCTATAAGCGAGAGTATCAATACGATGCTACGAATGATGTATATATCTGTCCACAAAGCCAGTCACTGATTTACAAAACCACATCGCGAGAAGGCTATCGTCATTACGGCTCAGACAGCAAAATCTGTCAGGGCTGCCCAGAGAAGAAGCGCTGCACAACCAATAAAGACTCCGTGAAAACCGTCACCCGGCATGTCTGGGAAGACAGCAAAGAGCGAGTGAATGCACACCGTTTAACACCTGCAGGAAAGATTATTTATGCAAGGCGAAAGGAAACAGTAGAACGAAGTTTTGCGGACGCGAAAGAACTACACGGGTATCGCTATGCGAGATTTAGAGGAATAGACAAGGTCTCTTCGCAGTGTCTACTGACAGCGGCTGCTCAGAATATGAAAAAGATCGCCCTAATGCTTAGTTAAGGGTCTATCTTGCTTAAAAAGCCGTTTGAAATGGACTTTAAGTGCTCCGACACCTCTCAGAGATGGATTAGAAGAGACACAGACTAAATCCAGCGATCAAGTGCTCGCTTTTAAAATTCAATGCCATAAAAACAAAACCCCAGCAAAAAACTGGGGTTTATCGATACTCTGAAACGCGCCATGGGCGCGTTTTTAAAAAGGTAATTACAGGTAAACCTTATAGAGACAAGGTTTTCTCACCACGAGCGATACCAGAAACCCCCGTACGAACCACTTCAAGAATGTGCATACCACCAAGAGCCTGCAAAAAGCCATCAAGCTTATCTGATTCACCCACAATCTGTACTGTGTAGATCGAAGGTGTCATATCGATGATGTTGCCGCGGAAAATATCCACTGTACGCTTCACTTCCGCACGCTGAGCACCAGATGCACGAATTTTTACTAGCATCATTTCACGCTCGATGTGTTGACCTTCGGTCAAGTCCACCAACTTAACTACGTCAATCAGCTTATTAAGCTGTTTAGTAATTTGCTCAACCACTTGATCAGAACCAAATGTTGTTAGCGTTAGTCGAGACAATGTTGGATCATCTGTCGGCGCTACGTTCAATGATTCGATGTTGAAGTTACGCTGAGAGAACAGGCCAACAACACGCGACAAAGCACCCGGTTCGTTTTCCATTAAAACTGAGATAATGTGTCGCATATTAAGTTCGCTCCGTTTTGCTTAGGAACATATCACGCATAGAACCGCGTGGTACTTGCATTGGGTATACGTGTTCCTCAGGGTCTACATAACAGTTGATGAATACAAGCTGATCTTTCATCGCGAACGCTTCTTCCATCTTCGCATCAAGCTCGTCTTTCGTACGAATTTCTACGTACTTGTGACGATAAGCGTCCATCAGTGTCTTAAATTCAGGCAATGAATCTAGGTACGAGTTTGAGTGACGGCCTTCGTAGTTCATGTCTTGCCATTGGCGAACCATTCCTAGGTAACCGTTGTTCAAACAAAGAATTTTCACTGGTAAACCGTATTGCAGACACGTTGATAGCTCCTGGATGTTCATCTGGATACTACCTTCACCTGTTACACACACTACAGTCTCTTCAGGGAAGTTCATCTTGACACCCATTGCTGCTGGCAGACCGAAGCCCATCGTGCCTAGACCTCCAGAATTAATCCAACGGTACGGCTTAGCGAACTTATAATACTGTGCTGTGAACATCTGATGCTGACCAACGTCAGACGCAACAAACGCATCACCATTGGTTGCTCTCCAGCAAGCTTCAACGGCTGCTTGAGGCTTAATCTTATCACTGGACGTATCGTAGCGACCGCCATGAACTTGGCGCCATTCATTGATCTGCTTCCACCAGTTATTGATCGCTTCTTTATTGGAACGTGCTGGCGCGTCATCAATTAACGACAACATCTCTTCAAGTACCTGAATAACAGGACCAACAATCGGTACATCCGCACGGATCGTTTTTGAAATAGATGCTGGATCAATATCAATATGAATGATTTTCGCACTTGGACAGAACTTGTCAGGATCGTTGGTTACACGGTCATCAAAACGTGCACCGATCGCAAGAATCAAATCACTGTGATGCATTGCTTGGTTGGCTTCATAGGAGCCGTGCATTCCAAGCATACCGACAAATTGATCGTCCGTTGCAGGGTAACCACCTAACCCCATCAGGGTATTGGTAACTGGGTACTCAAGCTGTTGCGCCAATTTGGTCAATAATTCAGAGCCTCCACCCATGATCACACCACCACCGGCATAAATCATTGGTCGCTTTGCGGCTAGTAACAAGTCAACGGCTTTTTTAATTTGCCCACTATGACCTTTTGCTGGCGGAGTGTAAGAGCGAAGCGATACAGACTCTGGGTAGTTGTATTCAAACTTCTCATTCGGCATGGTCATATCTTTTGGAATATCAACAACCACTGGGCCAGGACGACCGGAACTCGCAATGTAGAAAGCTTTCTTCAATACACCTGGAATTTCAGACGGGTGCTTAACACTGAAGCTATGCTTTACGATTGGACGAGAAACACCAATCATGTCTGTTTCTTGGAACGCATCTTCACCAATCAAGTAGCTCATTACCTGACCACAGATGACCACCATAGGGATGGAGTCCATGAATGCTGTCGCAATACCTGTCACAGTATTGGTCGCGCCAGGACCAGAGGTGACGAGGACGACCCCAGGTTTACCAGTCGCACGTGCGTAACCGTCAGCCATGTGTGTCGCAGCTTGCTCGTGACGAACGAGGACATGCTTGACATCAGATTGGCGATGCAATGCATCATAAATGTGCAGGGCTGCACCACCTGGATAACCATATATGTATTCTACTCCCTCATCTTTGAGAAAGCGGGCGATCATTTCACCACCGGATAATAACTCCACCTTGTTAACCTCTATAGTGTTCATCAATCTGCTATTTTGGTGCAGCTATTGTAACCGCATACCAAGCTCAGATAAAAGTTGATAAAACGAAGTTTGCAAAACAAATGAGATGCCTGAAATCAAGGAACACTCAAACGCAAGAAATCGCAGTTTTGACACTGCCCGCGTCTTTTCGCGAGGGAAGCGCTGCTTGTAAAAATTCTACTCACAACACTTTGTGTAACGACTATACTCTAGTCGTATAGAAAGGGGCTGTTGGCCACCATCAGAAGAGATGTCAGCGGGGTATTGCTGACGTATTACTCCATTTTGTCAGGCGTACCATAATGTGTCAATGAAAAAGCACCACAAAACGCCATTCTTCTTGCTCTACAGCGGCTTTCATGGTGTCATACTTACATTGTAAATTAAGGAGTTACCACTATGGCTTCACAACTGAATCAACAACGTATTATTGATGAGTTTCTACGTTGCTTCCGTAAAATTCTTATGGAACCGGAATTGGCAGGAGAATTGGTTCGTATTGCCAAAGAGCATATCAATGAACCTAATGCTTACCAAGTCATCGCAGAAGCAGTTTCAAGTCAGACGACACTGAAAATCCCTGAAGAGCATTCAGACGCTGATCGTTTATTCATTAAATTACTGATGGATACGGTTAAGAGCGATAGCAACCTTTACTAAGTACTCCAGCTTGCAGGGGCGCGCCCCTGCCCAGCTTCACACCACCGCACTATTTTTGTGCAAAATCGACATTCAATAAATCGTGCCTTCTCTCTCAGAACTTGAATTACAGCAACTCGCTCAAGACATTAAATCATGGGCTTTGGAATTCGGCTTTAGCGAATGCCGTATCGTCGACCCCGAACTTGAGCAATATCGAGAAGGTTTTCAAGCTTGGCTCGATGAAGGTTATCACGGAGAGATGGAATATCTCGCCAACCACACTGATTTACGCTTCTCACCAGCCAGCTTGCATAGTGGCACACAACGTGTCATCAGCTTAAACATGGCTTACTTGCCTGAGTCTGTTGAAACGGTAAAACGCCTACAAACCAAAGACAAAGGTTATGTTGCACGCTACGCACTAGGCCGCGATTATCATAAATTAATTCGTAAACGCCTAACCCAATTGGCTAAGAAAATTGAGCTAGCAGTAGGGGAACATGGATACAGAGCATTTGTTGACAGTGCGCCTATTTTAGAGCGCCAAATAGCAGAGCAGGCAGGCATGGGCTGGATCGGTAAAAACACCTTATTACTGTCACCCAAAGCTGGTAGCTGGTTCTTACTGGGAGAGGTGTTCACCAACCTCCCACTTCCAGTTGATAAACCGACTGCAAAACGTCACTGCGGTAGTTGTAGCGCTTGCCTTGATAAATGCCCTACCAACGCATTTGTTGAACCTTGGGTTCTGGATGCAAGCAAATGCATTTCATACCTAACCATTGAATACGATGGGATCATTCCCGAAGAATTGCGTTCAAAGATGGGCAACCGCATTTTTGGCTGCGATGACTGTCAGCTGGTGTGTCCGTGGACAAAGTTTGCTAAACACAGTCAAGAGCAAGATTTCCAACCTCGACACAACTTAGATAACGAAGATCTACTCACATTGTTCAAATGGGATGAGGATACCTTTCTTAAAAACACGGAAGGCTCGCCCATCAGACGAACTGGTTATGAAAACTGGCGTAGGAATATTGCAGTCGCGCTAGGAAACGCTCCCACACGGATCGATATTATTGAAGCATTAGAAGATGCTAAGTTGACAGCTTCTGAGAAGCTTCGAATTCATCTGGATTGGGCTCTGTCTCAACATCAAACACCTCAACAAACTCCCCCTCTTTGAGCGCAATGATTTCAAGTTGGGTGTGACTGTTTTCTAAATAAGCAATGATAACTCGATTACGACCACTGCCTTTCGCATCATATAACGCATCATCAGCACGTTTAAGCAACTGTGCGGCGGTTTCTTGTTGGCTCAATTGTGCAACCCCAATGCTCGCTGTGACTTGAATAGATTGCGCCTCAAAGTGGGTGGCAGCCATCACTGAACGGAGTTGTTCAGCTTTCTTTTCAGCCATCATGATATCGAAGTAAGGTAGCAACACCGCGAACTCCTCCCCTCCCCAGCGAGCCACGACACCTTCTTCAGAAACAACCTCTTGAATGATCCGAGCGGCATGCTTTAGCACATGATCCCCCACTTGGTGGCCATAGTGATCATTCACTTTCTTAAAATCATCTAAATCGACTAATAGAAGTGCCAAAGGTGTGTTGCGCCTACTGGCAACTGCAACATGCTCACTGAATAATGTATCAAAGCGAGTTCGATTGTAGACCTGAGTGAGTGCATCCGTGTTAGCAATAACAGACAACTGCTTATTGAGTTCAACCAGCTCTAGGTTTCTCTCTTCAAGTGCAGCCGTTTTGGAATGAATACGAGACTCCAACACTTGGTTAATATCCGACAGTTCTTCACGAGACTTTGCCAACGATAGAATCACGCGATTTACTCCAGCAAGCATCTGACGGTATTCAGCAAACTGGCCTAAAAATGCATCCGCTTGTAGTGGTTCTGGATGGCGTAAATTAATCAGACTTAACTCCCTCATAAAGCCACTAAAGACGCCGTCTAAACTTCGGTTTATAAGGATCTTTAAGGTCAGTAACAAAAGCGCTAGCTGAAAGAATAGAAGCCCAATGATAGGGAAGAAGTGATGGATAACAAATCCAGAAAAAGAGGCATCAGAGAACCTTACGAATAGCTGGTAAATTTCGCCTGAAGCAGATTGGAAAGTATAGGAAGGCTGATTCGACTCTTCTAAGGTGACGTGACTAGGCCAATGAATCAGCTCCTTGCCCCCTGCATCAAATAACGAAACAGATTCAATCGGAACACCATTTTCCTTCGAAAACCGCAAGCCCAACGCAAGACTTTTCGTGACCTCACTGAAATCCTTATTGGATTGCTCGATGATGTCTATAAAACCGCTCTGAAGTTGCTCAATAACCGTTTGATGTCGCTGCTCTAGCTGTTGGTGTGACCATAAAAAAAAACCAGCCAAGGCTATGCCTGCCACAAAAAGGTAACAGGCAAATAGCTTGCTTAGAACAAAATGCGAGACATTTCTCCGAGGTACCACGCTAAACCCTTTTATATCCTTATGAGAGCGAGAAGCCTTACCGATTTATAGACTTGTCGAAATATTTATTTTAGTTAAATAAACAATCGATCAAAGTTAACACAACCACAACACTCCAAATAGAATTGTTACACTTTGTTACAATTTATTTTTGCATCAATCGAATTAAGCCTTCTTGTGCCGTTGAAGCAACGAGGTTACCTTCTCTGTCAAAGATTTTCCCACGTACAAAGCCCCGAGCTCCGGATGCAGATGGACTGTCGGCCACATACAACAACCAGTCATCTAGTCGAAATGGTCGATGGAACCAAATGGAGTGGTCCAAACTTGCAATTTGAAGACCTGGGTTGCCGATGGAAATACCATGGGGCTGAAGTGCGGTCTCCAAAAAGCCATAATCCGTGGTATAGGCCAGCATTGACTGATGCACTAGCTCGTTATCAGGTAATGGCGACACACTTCGAATCCACATATGTCGCGCAGGTAAGCCTGGGCGCGGGCGAAATGGGTTTTGATTTTCGACAATACGGTATTCGATTGGTCTTTCCGCCGTTAATAGACTTCGAATACGTTCAGGGATTTCCTCAGCATGCCTTTGGAAAAGGCTCAACTCTGATTTGAAGTTTTCAGGCCCCGGCACATTCGGCATAGCTTCTTGATGTGATAGACCATCTTCAAACTTTTGAAAGGATGCAGTCATAACTAGGATCGTGTCACCATTCTGACGTGCAATCACACGTCGAACACTGAAACTGCCCCCATCACGAACGGTTTCTACGTCATAATCAATTGTTTGCTTTGCGTCGCCTGGACGAATAAAGTAACTATGTAATGAGTGAGGGAAGCGATCTTCAGGAACAGTTTGTGCTGCGGCACTTAGCGACTGCCCCACAACCTGACCTCCAAACACCTTGGGAAAGCCTAAATCTTGACTCTTACCGACAAATTGTGTGTCAGACACACGATTCAAAGTGAGTAACTCAATTAAATTATGTATAACACTATGCACTGCGATTCCCCTATTTCAGTAATTGGCGTTAATGAGCGATGCATGGCACGCTATGCGCATCACGTCAGCCGCAGTTAGAACAGAGAACTTTGCCTCTGTGAACAAATTTTGCTTCTATTAGAAAGTTGTAGCGAGGCTAATTCAAGTGTCAGATTCCATGCTCATAGATCCATTCGGTCGAAATATCGACTATTTGCGCATATCGGTTACCGATCGATGTGACTTTCGTTGCACCTATTGCATGGATGAGAATGCAACATTCCTACCTCGCAAGGACATATTATCGCTTGAGGAAATTGTTCAAGTCGCTAAAGCTTTTGTTGCATTAGGCGCACGAAAAATTCGCATTACAGGCGGCGAGCCTTTGGTGAGAAAAGATATCTTATGGGCCTTAGAGCAGATTGCCGTGCTACCAGGTTTAGAGGAGCTGACAATCACCACCAATGGCTCTCAACTTAAAAAAATGGGCCAGCAGTTATTCGACTTAGGCGTATCGCGCATTAATATCAGTTTAGATACGCTTAAGCGTGATCGCTTTGAAAAACTCACGCGAAGAGACAAATTAGAGCAAGTCTTACGCGGCATAGATACTGTAACAGCCTTTCCCTTTAAGCAGCTAAAACTCAACGCAGTGATTCTTGGTGGTCATAACGATGACGAAGTAGAGACATTGGTTGATTACGCCCTGCAACGCAATATGGACATCAGCTTTATCGAAGAGATGCCTCTTGGCGCTATATCAGATCATGATCGTGCTGAAGTTTATGTCTCTAGTGACACCATACTCAAGCGACTACAGACTCGCTGGCAGCTCACTCCTAGCCCGCATAAAACTGGCGGTCCATCGCGTTATTTTCAAATCGCAGGAGAGCGTTCTAAAGTTGGCTTTATTTCTCCACATAGTCATAACTTTTGCAGCACCTGCAACCGTGTACGTATGACGGTTGAAGGTCGTTTACTGTTATGTCTTGGTAATGAGCATTCCAAAGATTTAAAAAGTGTTCTCAGAACACACCCCAATGACCTAAAGCCATTGCAGGATCAAATCGTGAAAGCGTTGGCTCTAAAACCTGAAAAACACCATTTTAACTTAGATGAAGAGCCGCAGATCCTTCGCTTTATGAGTGCAACTGGCGGCTAAATATAAGGATGTCACCATGGCTAAAGTGCCTTCTCCATTTCGTCCCTTAAATATAAATGTACTAACCGTATCCGATACACGCTCTTTAGCAGAAGATACTTCAGGCAATGCGTTAATCCATGCATTAACCGAAGCAGGCCACACCCTTGGCGAGCGGTCCATTGTCAAAGATGATATTTATGCGATGCGTGCCGTCGTATCACAGTGGATCGCAGATAACTCAGTGAACGTTGTATTAATTACAGGCGGTACAGGGTTTTACTCTCGCGACAGCACCCCTGAGGCCATCACACCGCTTCTCGATAAGCAGGTAGATGGTTTTGGCGAACTGTTTAGACAAATCTCCTACGATGAAATCGGCACATCTACGATTCAATCTCGTGCTCTAGCGGGGCTTGCCAATAACACCCTTATCTTTTGTTTACCTGGTTCAACAGGGGCCTGTAAAACGGCTTGGCATGGCATTATCAAAGAGCAGCTTGATGCTCGCCACAAGCCATGTAACTTTGTCACTATGCTGCTAGGCCCTTACCAGCCACCAGTGCATGAGGTATAACAATGTCATCTCTTATGCCTCTGCAAGAAGCACTCGAACACATCACACATACGTTAGATGTGATCACGTCTACTGAAAGCATTCCATTACTGGAAGCACTAGGACGTGTTCTTGCTTGCGACATAGAATCACCAATAAATGTTCCTCCAGCGGCCAACAGCGCCATGGACGGTTATGCCGTTCGCTGTAGCGATCTAGCATCCCAAGCAGATCTAATCGTTTCTCAGCGCATTGCTGCTGGACAACCCCCTTCCCCTTTAGCAGAAAACTCCTGTGCACGCATTTTTACTGGAGCTGAAATACCAGCCGGTGCGGATGCCGTTGTGATGCAAGAAAATACAGAGATTCAGGGAGATAGAATCCACTTTCTTGAGACGGTCGAGACGCACCAAAACATTCGTCCCGCAGGACAAGATATCGCCAAAGGCATGAAAGTTCTGAGCCAAGGCAAACGTCTGAATGCCATTGATATTGGCGTTTTAGCCAGTATTGGTGTAGCTGATGTTAGGGTTTATTGTCCCTTGAAGGTAGGTATTTTAACCACCGGTGACGAACTTCAATCGCCTGGTGCAGCACTGCAACCGGGGCAGATTTATAACTCCAATGGCCCGCTCATGACATCTCTTGTGCAAAGCGCTGGCCACCAAGCTGTCAAAGTTATGCATGCCAATGATTCAGTAGCCGATACAGAACAAGCTTTGCAAACACTAAGCGAACAATGTGACATTATTTTATCCTCCGGTGGTGTGTCGGTTGGCGAAGAAGATCACGTCAAACATACCATTGAGCGCAATGGCACCCTGCACCTTTGGAAAATCGCCATTAAACCCGGTAAACCACTTGTGTTTGCAAACGTGTTTAATACACCGTTTATTGGCCTTCCTGGCAACCCAAGCTCTACTCTTGTCACGTTTCATCTATTCGCTCGTCTAGCGCTTGCTAAAGCGGCAGGAGAACAGTTGACTCTTCCTCCCCCCTATCCAGTGAAGTGTCATTTTTCTCGCAAAGGTAATCAATCACGAGATGAGTTTTTAAGAGTGCACGTACAAAATGGTATTGCCACTCCTCATGTACAACAAAGCTCGGGGGCCTTGTTGGCAGCCAGCCAAACGGATGGCTATCTGCATGTGCCAGCAAAACATGACGTAACACCGGATAGTGAGTTCAACTTTTACCCATTTGCCTGCTTCTAAACTACACTAAAGAAAAATTCTTGTTGTAACTAGGAGTTAGGCAGTGAGAGATAAAGCTTGGGAACAATCGTTGTACGAACATCAGCATGCCATGATCAAGCGCTTAGATGTTCACCGAAAGAAAGAGCGCAGTGCTCCATTAACCACTGACGAAGTAATGGCTGTCGAGCATACCTTCCAATTGCTGGTTGCCTCAATGCTCGACTTAGCTATCTATCTTTTGCGCCATCACTATGAAGTGGACGTCGATAGCCGTGATCAAGTATTGGATGCCCTTCTAGAACACAAGGATGTTACTTACGAACAGGGGGAGCAAATACGAGTATTGATTGAGCTAAGGCAAAAGATTTTATTTGATTATCTAGATGAAAACTTTGAAGAGCTGTCATCTGCTCTATCACTTAGACGATATGGGCTGGTAGAAATTCTTACCAAAGAATGGACCGCTCGACTGGACAGTACTACGTAAAATTCATAAAAATTATGGCATCGGAATTCGCTAACCTCGATGCCATATATTTCATTAACCTACAATCGTGGTTATTTCATCCGAACTTAGGCCAAGCAAGTACAAAATGCCATTTAGCCCAGTATGGCTCAGCGGACAGGGTGCTTGTTGACGAACAATGGGTTTCGCGTGCAATGCTACACCTAGTGCCGCATCATTCAACATAAGAAGATCGTTTGCGCCATCACCACAAGCAATGGTTTGCGCAAACGGAACCTCGTACTTCTCACTCAACTCTTTCAGCAAGAGCTGCTTACGTTTAGCGTCAACAATAGGACCAAGATGTTTACCAGTTAACGTGCCACTTTCGATTTCTAGGACATTCGCATGGACTTCAGTGAAGTCATAATCCTGCTGCACACGTTCCGCAAAATACGTAAAACCACCTGACAGAATGGCTGTTTTCCAACCAAAATGATTCAGCACCTTCATGAGTACAGCGATACCATCCATCGGCTGAATTCGCTGATATACGGAATCCATCACATCGCTACTCAAACCATTAAGCAAAGATAGTCGCTGAACAAAGCTCTGTGTAAAATCAATTTCGCCACGCATGGCGCTGGCTGTAACGGCAGATATTTGTTCGCCTATCCCCATTTCAACAGCCAACTCATCCATTACTTCAGCCTTGATAAGAGTCGAGTCCATATCAAATACTGCCAAACCAGGCTGAGACAAAAGCGGTTGAGAGGTTTGCAGAATATGATCAATCTTAGTGTCATCAGCCAATGCCAAAAGCGCCAAACGCAAGCTGTCATATTTACCATCTTCTATGGGAGTGCTAAGGTCATAGCGCCACACATCGAAGGTATCTTGCTGGTTTGAAAGAACAGTATGTGTAGCATCCAATGCTTGTGTTGTTAGCCAAGCTTGGAAATTCGGTTGATATTGAGCAAGATTGTCGCCAATAAGTGTGATCGAAGCAGTCATGTTAACTCCTGATAATGGGGACGCTAACTATATCAAATCCCTGACCTGACGCTAACTGTCAAGCAGAACTAAAGAATACGTTATTTGAACCGAAAACACTGGTAGGCCATATCGAATTTTCGGTTAAATCAATAAGATACCCGTTTCTCAAATATACTAGGACGTCGATGGACATCGTGAAAAAACTCTCATCTGGGTACCATAGTTTATTAAAAAAGTGTTCATCAGCGAGCCTTTTACTCACAACATACCTAGGACTTATCCTAGTCACACTCTTTGTGATTTGGTTTTCCGTAACCTCTGCCGTCGATAGGCACCTCGACCAGCAGACGGACATTTTAGGCAGCAGCCTAGCAACACAAGCCGCTTTTAACGCAACGCAGTCTATTTTGACCAATGACTTACTAAGCTTAAACGTACTACTCAATCGTCTCGTCGCAAGCGATAGCATCTTAGGCGCTAGAGTCTACAACAAAAAGGACGAGCTACTCGCAGAAGCCAACCGCAATGGCAGCCAAGGTAATAGTGAGCGAGAAATACGCCCAACGGATACACACCTAGTGTTTAGCTCCCCTATCCGTTTTCGTGATGACGTTGTTGGCCATGTCATGATTGCTTTAGATAAAAGCTCAGCGCAGAGTACTCTTACCCATATCAGCAACTTAATGATTGGCTTAGGAATTTTTCTTGCAGCGGTCACTAGTGTGTTTTTGCTCCTGATTGTCAGACGCATGTTTATGCCCATCGCAAGGGTGACAGATGCCATTGAAGCATTTACTAATGGAACCAATAATGCCCCAATGCCTGAGCACTCATATAAAGAAGCCCTTGAGCTGATCGATCATGTTCGTCAATTGCAACAGCTTGAATTAGTTGAACCTGTTAAGCCCGAAATTGAAACGCAAGACAGTAAAGCAGAACCTATCGACGAGGAAGGGCAGTTTGAAATTAACTTCGAGCAAATTATCAAGGAAAGCGAACGTGAGTCCTGTGCGCTAGTCATTCAGTTTAAACACCTCGCCGAGTGGCGAGATGAGCTTCCCCCATTACAAGTCGCTAACTTACTGACCCCTCTTTACCGCACCATCTTCCTAGCTAGCGAGTACTACAACGGGCAAGTTCATCAATATGATAAAGACTGTGTGTTGATGTTGTTTCAGGCAAAGAAATGCGATGAGAACCTATACATGAATGCTGCATGCTGTGCGGAACTCATTCAACAGCTCTTACAGCAACTTATGGAAACCAGCCTTTATACAGATGTCCCAAATGTTCAGTACCATATGGGTTTACATAAAGGCACTGAAGCCCTATCTAGTATGTTTGAAGCGAATCATATTGAAACAGAACAGTTAGAGGAACTAATAAAAGCCGCTGATTCTCTTTCTCTATCTGAGTCACAGAATACGCTTATCTTAAGTGAAGAGGTTATCACTGTTCCTGAAATTCAAAATCGAATTATTCTAAGCTTACCCGAAATCATTGAACGAGGTAATGAGGAGGTGCTTGCTTACACCGTAAAAGGGTTGTCTGACAAATATCGAAATAGGGTTCAAGAACAACTTGAATCCATAGAACTCCCCTCTATAAATGCTTAACCATAGTGGCTGTCAGGAGCCTAAACGTAAGCGTCCGGCCATTCACACCTTAATCTAGCACCTTAGATCCGACATAGTCATGACTTTTGGAGTAATGACTGTGTTCAATACAAGCGATTCCCTCCCTGTTATTCTGATTTGTGGTCCAACCGATATGCGTAAGTCCATTGATGGCTTAACCGCTATCGTTGCGTACGACTTAGAACAAGAGCCATGCTCTGATCGTTTATTCGTCTTTTGCGGTCGAACCCGTAATCGTCTCAAAATCCTGCAATGGTCTAGGAATGGTTTTTGGCTGCATTACAAACGCTTGGAAAAAGGTGTGTTTCAATGGCCGGGCATCGAAGATGAGCAATTGTCTTTGCAAGTATCACCAAGGCAGCTCAATTGGCTACTGGATGGTTTACCGCTTAGTCTTGATCAGGCCCACCCAAAAATTACCTACCGTTATCATGAAAATTAGCGCTCTAATCTGTAGATGGCTGGTATAATCCATGCCATGAAAAAGACTCTGAATGACCTACCTGACGATATTGATTTGCTTAAGAAACTCTTGCTTGAGCAGGCGGAGCAGTTGTCAGAAAAAGATGAACAAATTGATCATTGGAAGGCGGGCTATGAACGCCTGCTACAGCAATGGCGTTTGGCCCAACATCGCCAGTTTGGCAAAAGCTCTGAGAAGAGTCCAGGTCAAGGTGAACTGTTTGATGAGGCTGAAGCAGTGGTCGCAGAAGAAGAGACTTCAAACGAAGCCGATTCGTCGTCAGAAAAGAACGATGCATCAATGCGTCATCGCCCTAAGCGTAAAGTCTTGCCCAAAGACCTTCCTCGCACTGTCATTGAGCTGGATGTCGCCAATGTAGAAAAAGTCTGTGCGTGTTGCCAAGGTGCATTACATCGTATTGGCGAAGATCGTTCGGAGCGCTTAGAGTTTATTCCTGCTAAAATCACGGTGATTGAAACGGTTCGTCCTAAGTATGGCTGTCGCCATTGTGAGCAGAATGAAACGCATGTCACGATCAAACAAGCACCACCAGCACCCAGTCTTATCCCAAAAGGCATCGCAACACCAAGTTTGCTAAGCCAGATCATCACCAGTAAATACCAATTTGCTTTACCTCTGTATCGACAAGAGGCGCTGTTCAAGCAATTAGGCATTGAGCTGAGCCGCAGAACCATGTCGGACTGGGTGCTCAAAAGTGCCGATGCATTAAGACCGCTTTACCAGAGACTGAAAGACATTTTAGTCCAGCAGCCTGCGCTTCATGCGGACGAAACACCGCTCAATGTGGTGAAAGAAGATCGAGATAAATGCTACATGTGGGTCTATTGCAGTGGTACAGATGGTCCAGACACGCCTCATCCTATGTATAAAACGCCATTAATCCCCATTGTTTTATACGAGTTCCAAAAAACGCGCCAAGCGACCCACCCCAAGACCTTTTTGAATGATTACTCAGGGTATCTACACGCCGATGGGTATGCTGGATACGAACAAACCGACACACAGCTCGTTGGATGCTGGGCCCACGCACGCCGTAAATTTATGGACATTGCCAAAAGTTTAGGAAAGAACAAGACGGGCACACATACCGTGGCACTGAACTGGATACAAAAGCTCTATGCCATTGAAAGTAGAGCTGCACAGTGCGAGACAACGGAAAAGGCCTTCGCTTATCGCCGTGAACAGGCGATACCGGTGCTAAACGACTTTAAGAAGTGGCTAGAAAAAACAGTGAAAAACAAGCCGCCAAAAGACAAGCTCACCAGTGCTTTAAATTACTGTCTCAACCAATGGGATAAGCTTATTCGCTATGTTGACGATCCACACCTCAACATCGACAACAACCGTGCCGAGCGAGCCATCAAGCCGTTCGTGATTGGGCGAAAGAACTGGCTCTTCTCAAATACGGAAAATGGTGCCGAGGCCAGTGCGATGCTCTACAGCATGATCGAAACTGCTAAAGCCAATGGCTTGATCACTTACGACTACCTTGTGAAAGTGTTTGAAGAACTACCAAAACGCAAAACAGGTGCAGACATCGATGACTTGCTGCCTTGGAATGTGACGTTAACGTCTTAGAAGAAACTGTTCTCTGCTGCATCCGTGCAGCTTCATGGTCATCCTGAAGAAAGGCAGAGCTCCCATCCTAGGAGCTTAAACTATCCATAGCTCTCTGCCTCAAACGTACATTAAAGAGATCACAGCCTGTTTGCACCTTTTAAATGTCTCAAAAGTGTTATAGATCAAAAAACATCCTCAAGGTGTGAATGGCCGGACGCTTACGCCTAAACAAAAAAGCTCTAGTATCAACTAGAGCTTCATTTATTCAAACTCAATTTATTTTAATTATCTAGGTCGATTACATCGGTTAAAGATAATCCCCTATTTTGCAACATAATCCGAAGCTTCCTTAAAGCCTCTACTTGTATTTGGCGAACTCGTTCTCGAGTGAGTCCAATTTCAGCTCCCACATCCTCTAACGTGCTCGGTTCATAACCACGAAGTCCAAAGCGCCGCGCAATTACTTCTCGCTGCTTATCATTTAACTCATCTAAAAGCTGTTCAATATTGTGCTGAACATCCCCTTCTTGACGATCACCCTCAGGGCCAGAATGCTGAGTATCGGCCAACACTTCAACCAAGCTTTTATCGCTATCTGAGCCACCCAAAGGAGAATCAATAGAGCTAACACGCTCATTTAAACTGAGCATCTTCTGCACATCTTCTACTGGTCGATCTAACATTTGTGCAATTTCTTCAGGGGTCGGCTCATGATCTAACTTCTGGGTCAGCTCGCGCGCCGCCCGAAGATAGATATTAAGTTCTTTAACTACATGTATAGGCAGGCGAATAGTTCGGGTTTGGTTCATAATGGCACGCTCAATCGTCTGACGTATCCACCACGTTGCGTAGGTGGAAAAACGAAAGCCTCGCTCTGGATCAAACTTTTCCACTGCACGAATGAGCCCCAAATTACCTTCTTCAATCAAATCTAGTAATGTCAGTCCTCGGTTTAAATATCTGCGTGATATCTTCACCACTAAGCGTAAATTACTCTCAATCATACGCTTTCGAGCTGCTTCATCTCCTTTCAGTGCAAGACGAGAGAAATAAACCTCTTCCTCAGCCGTTAGCAAAGGAGAATAACCAATCTCACTCAAATAAAGCTGAGTGACATCGAGGGATTTTGTGTCACTATCGGCATAACGCGCATTGACAGCTGACTCAAACTCATCATTTGATTCCTCTTGCAACTCAACCATTGCCTCGAAATCCAAATCTTCCGTATTTTGAATTAGTTCTTCAGCTGTTTTATCCATCTCTACTGGTTTCATATAGCCCTCCTCAATTCCCAAATTATAATTATTATTGTTTGGGTAAAACTTTTAGTGGATCAATTGGCTGGCCATCCCGCCTTACTTCAAAATGCAGTAAAGGTCTTTCAGAACCTTTACCACCAATGATGGCAAGGGAGTCACCCGCTCGAACACTTTGTTTTTCCTTGACTAGGATACGATCATTGTATGCATATGCACTTAGATAGACATCGTTGTGTTTCACAATAACCAAATTGCCATAACCAATTAAGCCATTGCCTGCGTACACTACAACACCATCTGCCGCTGCTTTAACATGTTCAGAATCCTTCCCTCTTATGTCTATACCTTTACTACTTACGCCTGCATTTGAAAAGCTTTTTGTGACAGATCCAGCAATTGGCCAGCGCCAAGCAGATACTTTTTGATCAGGTATATTTACAGTCGACACAGATCTTGAAGAAGAGTTCACTTTTTCTGTGGAGTTTTTTGTTACAGGCTTAACAGGAGTTGATGCAGATGCGCTGGCCCTGGTAGAGGAGACAATTTTAGTACTCTTAGGAGTCCCCCTTAGACGTATTTTCTGATTTGGGTAAATAACGTATGGGGAATCAATACCATTAATATTTGCTACATTTCGATAATCTAAACCATAAGAAAACGCTATAGAAAACAATGTGTCTCCTGATCGTACTCGATGAATTCCTGAGCTTGGAATGGATTTCGTTTTAGGAGAAGGTGATGTGCTTCGGGTATTTCCTGTGCTGCCATAATGGAAACTGTCAGACGCACAGCCAGTGACAAGCAGGCAAACCAAAATGACACCACTGAATTGCTGCGTCACCGTAAAAAACGTGTTGATAAAAATTCTCAGCACTTTGGTTTCCTGCATAAAACGTATCACTTTTTACACAACTACGACGATTTTGCGTAAGTGTTAATTTTTTGTAAGGAGATGTAATGTACCCCGTAAACCAACGCGGCGCCCAGAATCATTAGAGCGATTGGAATTATCATAGTATCCACTACATTGAATGCTGACATGTGCCAAGGTAATAGTAACTGTTCTTCACTTGGTAAACGCTTACTACCTACCTCAATGAATGCTGTTACTTGCTTCCACGGCCAAACCTTCACCAAGGCCCCTAACATGATGCCTGTAAGCAGAGCTAAAGTCATAGATTTTGCATTCTCTAACAACCAATTTAGCACTTTTGAAAAACTCAACAGCCCTAATAAAGCACCGACCGCAAAAATGCCAATTACCATCAGATCCAATTGCTTAATGGCAGTCATCACAAAACCATACATACCCAGCATTAATAGAATAAAACTACCTGAAATGCCTGGTAGAATCATCGCACATATTGCAATCATGCCAGACAAGAAAATCATTAGAGGGCCAATGTCTACTTGAGTTGGGGCCAACAATGAAAGAGAAGCTCCTACAGCAATGCCAACCACCATGACCAAAAAATGTCGTTTTGAAAAGCTAGGTATCTCATGCAATAGCACATACGCAGAGGCAAGAATCAAACCAAAGAAAAAGCTCCACAGCCATACTGGATAAGAGGCCAACAACGAAGTAATCACACTGGCAATGCCAAAAATACTGGTTGCTACTCCGAACAAAAGCACCACTAGAAAACTACCATCAAAATGACGCCATAACCCTTTAAAGTCACCTTTGAATAACAGCGCAATACTGGCCTTATTTACACCACTTAAGGCATGAATTAAGCGATCATAGATCCCTACAATAAAAGCTATGGTGCCACCTGATACACCAGGAACCACATCAGCGGCCCCCATTAACACACCACTTAAATACGTTTTAAGCCACTTAGGCATCCACTTTCCCTTCGAGTAATGGAACAAATTGTGCTGGGGTAGATTCTAAACGTTTCCACTTATTCCCCATACGCTGCCAGCAACCAATGCTGGGTACTTCATCTGCGATGGGCATAATTAAAATGCCATCTTCTTTTAACATATCAGTCAAGGCTACCGGCACCTTACTTGCCATAGCTGTAACAATGATGGCATCCATCTGAACTTTCTGAGGCCACCCTAAGTGACCATCCCCATGTAAAAATTCAACGTTATTGAAGCCCATGCTGCGGATACGAGCTTGAGCTTGGAGGTAAAGACTTTTTTGTCTTTCAATGGTGTGCACTTTGTTAAAAAAGTGCGCTAATAAACATGTTTGATAACCAGAGCCCGTTCCCACTTCTAAAACACGACCTAAACGTGCGTAAGTCAACAGCCACAAGGTCATTTTAGCAACAGTCAATGGCTGGCTAATCGTCTGACTACGACCAATTGGAAGCGGAGTTGGGCTGTATGCTAAATGAGAAAAAGCCGGCTCAACAAATTCATGACGCGGTAAGCGTCCCATAAGTTCCAGCAATTCTGTGTGCTCAACCCCTTCACACATTAAGTGCTCTAGCATCTGACTAGATCGAGGTTGAGACCGTTTTAACAACTCATCCAATGCTATGCTCATGGTGCTAAATCGTTCACCCATTGGTGCAATTGATTGATCGAAGAATGACAAGTCATGTCTGTATGAATAGGAGTAATCGAGACATAGCCATTCGAAACAGCATAGAAATCCGTGTCATCCGCTGCATCATTGGGTTCTGCCAACATACCAATCCAATAGCACTCAATCCCCTTAGGGTGATTCGCTGGAATAGCTGGGTGCGCTTGATGACGATAACCTAAGCGTGTCACTCTAATCCCTTTCAATTCTTCATAAGGAACGTCTGGCACGTTTACATTGAGCAGAACCTTTGGAGGTAATGCCAATGCGTGTGTGTCCTGCAAAAGCATATCAATGACTTTGGCAGCGGTATCAAAATGATGTTTCCCTACCAACGAAACGGCAATCGCTGGCCGCCCGAGGTGACGGGCTTCCATCGCAGCGGCGACGGTTCCGGAATAAAGCACATCATCCCCTAGGTTTGGTCCGTGGTTTATGCCTGAAATCACAGCATCAAAACGGCCATCAATCACTTCAGAGATCGCTAAATTAACACAATCCGTTGGTGTGCCATCGACTTTGTATTGGTTCTCACGAACGTTAGTCGGACGCAATGGACGAGTTAACGTTAATGAATTGCTAGCACCACTTCGGTCTCGATCAGGTGCGACTAAAGTGATGTCATATCGACTTTTTAGCTGTTTTGCTAAGGTTTGAATACCCAGAGCATCCAACCCATCATCATTCGAAAGAAGTAGTCTCATTATGCTTGTCTTGAGATCGGTCGTTAATAGTAAAAAGCTCTCTTAGAACACTCGTTGCAAAAGCGCCTTTCGGAAGCTCAAATTGCAACACCAGTTGGTCTGCTTCCTTTGCATTAGATAGCAATTCCCAGGCCATATTCGTTGGGACGATTCGTGTCGCGCGGCTATCTCTAGAAAAGTCGAAGCTGATCAACCCCTCTAACAAATCACTCTGCTCAGCATATAGTTCAGTCATCGCCTTAGCTCGCTCTGGGTTAGTGCCCATCGGCCAACCATCACTGATCAAAGGCAGAACTGGCGAAATGTCGCCATTACGATGGCGCACTAGGTTTTCTAACGAATGCTCTTTTATACGAAAGGATTGTGAACCATCTCTCGGTTGGGCAATATCACCAACACTTAACGTATCCCAACTGCCCTGCTCTACAAATTGCGATAACGCTTCATTGAAGAACCATGAGCGGATTGCTGATAACCAAAACGACTGCGTTTTGTTCAGCTTGTGAGTACCTTTTCGTCCTGGCAGAACGAACTTGTAACCATTGACTAGGTTATTACCTTGAATACCAAAACGCTGTTCACCGTAATAGTTCGGGACACCAAAACGCTCAATTAGACTTAAACGCTGCTCAATCTCTGAACGCTCTCCCTGTATATTGCGTAGGCGTAATACAAAGCGATTCCCTTGAAGACCACCTGTTTTTAGCTTCTTCGAGTGACGTGTCTGCAATAGTACACGAACCATTTCGGGCTCACGAAACACTTGCTCGATTACGCTAAGATCCGGCGCTTGCCCAGTCATGTGCAAACAAAACCACTGGCGCGTACAAGCGTGTCGATCTTTAACCCCCGCATACGTCACTCTATTAGGAGAAATATCGGCAGCTTGGGCTAAACGTTTGGCTAAGTAATCAGTGTTAACACCCTGCTTCTCAACCCATAAATAAACGAACTCGCCTTTGCCTTCTGGTTCAAACCCTAGGATTTCTTCAACAAGAAAATCGCTGGCAAAGGTTTTTAAATCTGCGCGCGCATGGGGCGCTGTCCACGCGTAATGCCAATCTGTGTTCATGCATTCTCTCGGTACAATAGAGCCACGGCTTCGACAGCAATGCCTTCTTTACGCCCAGTGAATCCCAACTTCTCCGTTGTCGTTGCTTTGACGTTCGAAGCTGACATATCGATTTGAAGATCCGCGGCTATGTTGGCGCGCATATCATCAATATGCGGACGCATTTTAGGTGCTTGCGCGATAATGGTTACATCAACGTTAGCAACAGACCAGCCGAGCTTTTGAATCTCTGAATAAGCCTGACGCAACAACACTCTGCTATCAGCACCTTCAAATTCAGCTTCCGTATCAGGAAAGTGTTTACCTATATCCCCTAATGCTGCCGCGCCAAGCAAAGCATCCGTCAAAGCATGCAGCGCAACATCACCGTCGGAGTGCGCTATCAACCCCTTATCATAGGGAATGGAGACACCACCGATAATAATATGGTCACCTTCTCCAAATTTATGGACATCAAAGCCGTGACCAATACGAAATGGAAACATGTTGTTCTCCTATTATTTAGCGGTTTGCTGGATGCTAAGCAAAGCTTGGGCAATCACAAGATCTTCCGGCACAGTAATTTTAAGATTACTGGATTCACCTTCTACCAAATCAGGCTGCCAGCCGATCAACTCCATGGCCGAGCTTTCGTCAGTAATCGCAATGCCCTCTTCCAGCGCAGATACAAGGCCCTGATACAAAGCCATTAGCGGGAATTTTTGTGGGGTTTGTGCTTGCCAGATCACACTACGGTCTACCGTCGCAGTAGAACGCTGTTCTTCAGCTAATTTCAACGTGTCTTTGCACGGTATCGCTAACAGCGCACCTTGATCACCTGTATGTGCCATGATGCGAGTTAAGGCCGCTTCGGTTACTAACGGGCGCGCGGCATCATGCACTAAGACGGATTCGTCATCCGACACACCGATTGCCATTAATACTTGTAAACCATTCAGTACGGTTTCAGACCGTTCTTGACCACCATCGAAGCGAACCACTTGCGGATTACCGGCCCACTCTGATTGTTGCCAATATTCGTCATCGGGACTGACACCGACAGCAATACCTGTGATCTGTGGATGCTCTAAAAACTTTTCTATTGTGGTATCCAGAATGGTTTTGCCATTCAGCATTAAATATTGCTTAGGCTGTTCGCTGGCCATACGTTTACCAACACCAGCCGCTGGAATAATCACCCAAAACTGTGTCATTACTTTTCTACTATTCGATAAAAGACTTCACCGTCTTTAATGTATTGAAGTTCGGTACGAACATGCTCTTCGATCGCATCTTCTCCGCGTTTGAGATCGCCAATCTGAGCCCGCAGAGCATCGTTCCTGACTTTTAAACGTTTATTAATCTGTTCTTGGTATTCGATCTGCTTAGCAAGTTCTTCATCGCGTTTAACCCCTTGCTCTCCCCAATAAATTTGAAAAGCAAAGTATGAAGAAGCTGATAGAAAGATGGCTAAAAAAATGCGCAACATCATGTTGAATGATTCAGGCCCTGGACAAATGAATGCCCATTATTTCGCGAATTGAGTGAAAAAAAAATAAAAAAGGGAGAACGAATGTTCTCCCTTTGATAAAAAGACCGTAAATTATGCTTGGCCTTTGATCTCAGAGCGACCCTTGTAAGGTGCTTTACCGCCCAATTGCTCTTCAATACGTAGCAATTGGTTGTACTTAGACACACGGTCAGAACGACATAGAGAGCCAGTTTTGATTTGGCCAGCGGCTGTACCCACTGCAAGGTCAGCGATCGTCGCATCTTCTGTTTCACCTGAACGGTGAGAGATCACAGCAGTATAGCCAGCGTCTTTCGCCATCTTGATTGCTTCAAGTGTTTCAGTTAGAGAACCGATTTGGTTGAACTTGATCAAGATAGAGTTAGCGATACCTTCATCGATACCACGCTTCAGGATCTTAGTATTGGTTACGAACAAGTCATCACCAACAAGCTGGATCTTGTCGCCAAGGATCTTAGTTTGGTAAGCAAAACCTTCCCAGTCAGATTCGTCTTGGCCATCTTCGATCGAAACGATTGGATACTCTTCACATAGCTCAGCTAGGTAATCAGAGAACTCTTCTGACGTGAAGACTTTACCTTCACCTTTCATGTTGTACTTGCCATCTTCGTAGAATTCTGAAGAAGCACAGTCCATCGCGAGTGTGATGTCTTTGCCTAGCTCGTAACCCGCCGCGGCAACCGCTTCTTTGATTACCGCAAGTGCTTCAGCATTAGAAGCAAGGTCAGGTGCGAAACCACCCTCATCACCTACCGCAGTATTCAAACCACGCGCACTAAGAACTTTCTTCAATGCGTGGAAAATTTCGGCACCGTAACGTAGCGCTTCACGGAAGTTAGGCGCGCCAACTGGCTGAATCATGAACTCTTGGATATCCACATTGTTATCCGCGTGCTCACCACCGTTGATAATGTTCATCATCGGAACTGGCATTGAGTAAACGCCTGGCGTGCCGTTGATGTCAGCGATGTGTGCGTACAGAGGCACCTTCTTAGAAACAGCCGCAGCTTTCGCTGCAGCCAAAGAAACCGCTAGGATAGCGTTCGCACCAAATTGAGATTTGTTCTCTGTACCATCAAGATCGATCATGATCTTATCTAGCTCAGCTTGCGCTGTTGCGTCTTTACCTAGTAGCGCTTCACGGATTGGACCGTTTACCGCTGCGACAGCTTTCAATACGCCTTTACCTAGGTAACGGCTCTTGTCACCATCACGTAGTTCCAAAGCTTCACGAGAACCGGTAGAGGCACCAGAAGGTGCACACGCTGTACCAAACGAGCCATCCGTTAGGATTACGTCAGCTTCCACAGTTGGGTTACCACGTGAATCCAGAACTTCTCTGGCTTTGATATCAACGATTTGACTCATAACAAACCCCTTTTAGTAGATGAAAAATTCACAAACATCTGTCTGCTAAAATTATTTTTCTTTTCCTGCATTTTTCAGTGCCGCATGAACGAATGCACTGAACAGGCCGTGACCATATCGAGGTGTTGAAGTAAATTCAGGGTGGAATTGACACGCAACAAACCAAGGATGGTCAGCGATTTCCACCATTTCTACTAAAGAGTTATCAGCTGACAAACCAGAGATCGTTAGGCCTGCTTCTTTAAGCGCTGGTACATAGTAGTTGTTTACTTCGTAACGGTGACGATGACGTTCACTGATCACATCTTGACCGTACGCAGCATGGGCTTTCGTACCTTCAATCAGGTTACAGTTCTGAGCGCCAAGGCGCATCGTTCCACCAAGATCGGATTCCTCTGACCGGATTTCTTTGGAACCTTCAGAGTTGACCCATTCAGTGATGAGGCCAACCACAGGGTTCTCTGTTTTTAAGTTAAACTCAGTGCTGTGCGCACCGGTTAGATTTGCTACGTTACGAGCAAATTCGATGACCGCTACTTGCATACCTAGACAGATACCCAAGTAAGGGATTTTGTTTTCACGAGCGTATTGCGCTGTACGGATCTTGCCTTCTACACCACGCTCGCCGAAGCCGCCAGGTACTAGGATTGCATCCATACCTTCCAGAACTGACGTGCCTTCTTCTTCCACTTTTTCAGAGTCAATGTAATGCAGTTTGACTTTGGTACGGGCGTGAATACCAGCGTGATCCATCGCTTCGATCAAAGACTTGTAGGCGTCCAACAACTCCATGTATTTACCAACCATAGCGATGTTCACTTGTTTCTCTGGGTTTAGTTTCGCTTGCGCTACTTTGTTCCAGATTTCCAAGTCAGCAATGTTGCAGTCTAAGTTAAAGCGTTGCACGATCAAGCTATCAAGACCTTGATCCGCTAGCATCTGTGGAATTTTGTAGATCGTGTCAGCGTCTGGTAGAGAGATAACCGCACGTTCATCAACGTTTGTGAACAAGGCAATTTTCTTACGCTCTGGTGCTTCGATGGATACTTCAGAACGACATACAAGGATATCAGGTTGAATACCGATAGAACGAAGCTCTTTCACAGAGTGTTGTGTCGGTTTTGTTTTCGTTTCACCTGCCGTACGGATGTAAGGAACCAGTGTCAAATGCATGAACAATGCACGGTGTGAGCCAAGCTCAACTTTTAACTGACGCACCGCCTCTAGGAATGGCTGCGATTCGATATCACCAACCGTGCCACCGATCTCAACTAAGGCAACGTCTGCGCCTTCAGCACCTTTAAGAACACGGCGTTTAATTTCATCAGTGATGTGTGGGATTACCTGAACTGTGCCACCTAGGTAGTCACCACGACGCTCTTTTTGTAGAACGTGCTGGTAAACGCGACCAGAAGTGAAGTTGTTAAGCTTTGTCATCTTAGTATCGATGAAACGCTCATAGTGACCTAAGTCTAGGTCAGTCTCAGCACCGTCTTCGGTGACATACACTTCGCCGTGCTGAAATGGGCTCATTGTGCCTGGATCAACGTTAATGTATGGATCCAGTTTAAGCATGGTGACTTTTAGACCACGGGATTCTAGGATCGCCGCAAGAGATGCTGAAGCCAATCCTTTACCAAGTGATGAAACCACGCCGCCTGTGACGAAAATATATCGTGTCGCCATGAGTGTTAAGCCCGCCTTAAATTTGTATGATCGAAATGAGAAAAGGCACTTAAAAAAGCACCTTTAGGACGGGAGCAAATAATAGCATCAGAGCGGGATTCACTCAACGTAAAAGCTTAGAAGTTTTGCGTCTTTTATGAACAAACAACACTAGGAAGTGCTTAGATCGAAACAGTTCCTAGATATCGAGAACGAGGACATCACTGCGAGAACGAGAACAACACGGCATTATCAAGCTATTTTGAGTGTGCTCCTGTGGGGATAAAAACGTATCTCTGTGGTCAGGTACCCCATCAATCACTCGAGTCATACATGTGCCGCACCAACCTTCTTCACAGGAGATTGGAATATCAATACCATTCATCTCTAGTGCTTCCGTAATACTCACACCAGGAGGCACATCAATCATTTGCCCTGAGCTGGCAATTTTGACCTGAAACATCTCGCGCGGAGCCTGATCCATCAAAGGGGATTTTGCCCCTGTAAAGAACTCTTTATGTAATCTCTCTTCTGGCCAGCCAAACACTTTCGCGCAGTTCATTACTTCTTCTATATACTGACTAGGTCCACATATATACAAGTCCGGATGGCTAGTAAAACCCCTTAAAAGCGATTCAATATCTAACCGTGAATTTGAATTACTAAAATGCCAGTGCACTTTATCGGCAAAAACAGACGTACTAAGTTGATCATAAAATGCCGCAGAAGATGGCGACTTAGCTGAATAATGTAGAGCAAAATCAACGCCTGTTTTAGAGAGCATCTGCGCCATGGGAATCAGCGGTGTAATGCCAATACCAGCACCCAGTAAAATAGCCGCCTTGCGCGGATTTTTTAGCAAAAAGTGATTTTGAGGATAGCTGACCTGAAGACGATCTCCAACCTTCATTTGATGCAAAAATACAGACCCACCTCGGGAATTAGGGTCTTTTAACACCGCTATTTCATAAGACATTCCTGTTGTAGGCAAGCGACATAACGAATATTGCCGCATTAACCCATTCGGTAGTTTTAACTCAATATGAGCACCGGCTTGGTACAGCGGCAAGGCGCTGCCATCTTGTGAAACCAACTCAATTCGAATAACACGACTGGTTTCTTTTACGATACGACTAATTTCTAGATCCAGTACTGCTTTCACAATCCTACCCTACTGCTTGTTCGTCATAACTGAATATAGACAACAGTTCGTAAATATGTAGCCAAATGTAGATGTAATTATTTAAGTGGGTCACCAATTGGTACTTCTAACATATTCCCTTGACCTATAGGCTGGCCGACCATCTCATCGTAAGCACTTTGATGACACAGTACCATCGCACCAACGTGTTTATCGCTAAATAGAGACTGTAGATCCAATTTATTATTGCTCTTTAGAAAGCCCCCCTTTGAATCATGTATGTAGTACTCTTCACCGGAAATCACTACTGACAATTGATATAAGTTTGACTCTAGGGAGTGTATACATACTTTGTCAATCAAAGCGATTTTAGCTAGCTCTGTCACGGTCATTTCGATACCCTCTTTTTTTGCTCAATTCTCTATATACGACGTAATCATTAACTTGGATGAACTCAATGAACTCTGACCTGTACCGCAAGCTTGACCAATCACAGATTTATCAGGACGCCTTATTGAGAGTGCAACATTGCCTAGACACAGGTCATTCTCGTTACATTATTGGTATTGCAGGCCTCCCAGGCTCGGGAAAATCAACTCTCGGGGACTACATCGCCTTTAAATTCGATCAAACTCACCCAAATCAAGTGGTCAGCGTGAGTATGGACGGCTTTCATCTGAGCAAAGCACAACTTAATACTTTCCCCGATGTTGAAGCAGCCTATGCTCGACGAGGGGCGCCTTGGACATTTGACAGCCAGCGTTTTTATCAACATTTAGTCGCTTACAAACAACCTGATCCAAAGCCTTTAACATGGCCAAGCTTTGATCACATACAAGGGGACCCGGTCGAAGACAGCATCAGCATAGCCAGTGAAGCTCGAATTCTGATTGTCGAAGGCCTATACGTACTTCATAACCAGCATGGGTTTGAGCATGTTCAGACACTTCTCGATGAAAAATGGTTTATAGACCTGCCTATCGAGGCTGCTATGAAGCAGCTTGCAAAGAGGCACCAACAGGCTTGGGGTATTAGCTCAGACGAAGCACAGCAAAGAATTGCATCAAACGATGCCTTAAATGCACAAATAGTGGAACAAACAAAACACTGTGCAGACTACTTTTTGTCAGTAAAATGAACGAAAATGACACAAATAACGCAACAAAATTACATGGAAACTCTTACTAGATGGGACTATGTTCTATTTAGCAATATAAACTGTGGCGTGGGGCGCCAAAGTTCATAGTCTGTCCAATAATAAAAAAAGGAAACCTATTTTATGAACGTGTCTTTCCCGTACAAACGAACGCTGATCGCATCAGCTCTTGCTCTTTCTGCTGTGCACATCCACGCTGCAGGATTTCAGTTAAATGCCCAGTCTGCAACAGGCCTTGGTCGAGCTTTCGCCGGTGACGCAGTCATTGGCGATAACGCATCTGTCATTGCCCGTAACCCTGCGGCAATGTCTCTTTTTGACCGCCCAGCTCTTTCTGTTGGTTTCGAAACTATATCAACGGATATCAAAGTAAAAAATGGATCTTATACCAATAATTTAACTGCAAGCAGTGCTGATGCTAACTCTGACAGTATCGGGGACACATCCATTGCCCCAAACTTTTATTACATCCGCCCAGTTAATGAGAAATTTGCTTGGGGTGTGAATGCTTACTCTAACTTTGGCACTAAAACTGAATTCGAAGATGGCTACGCAGGTTACGAATACGGTGGTAAAACCGACGTTGTAAGTGCCAATTTCGGTCTCGTTGGCTCTTACAAAGCCACTGAACAACTTACTTTGGGTGCAGGAATTGACGCTGTATACGGCAAAGGTACGTTCGTTCGCCCAGCGAACCCCGTTGTCGCTGCAAATTTCAGCACAGAGAATCTACTTGAGATAGAAGCCGATGGTTGGGGATTTGGGTACAACTTAGGCCTAATGTTTGAGGTTGATGAAAACAACCGTTTTGGTTTTGACTATCATTTCAGCCCAGATATCGAAGCTGACGGCGATGTTTATCGTTTTGGAGCAACAGCTGCTAAACAATCGGACACTGTTACTATGCCACTGCCTGATATGGCAGAATTTTCTGGTTACCACCGTATTGCTCCAGAGTACGCCGTTCATTACAGCATTCAATTTATCCGCTGGTCTGAGTTTAAAACATTGGAAGCTAAAAATGCTGGAACAGTTAACACCTATAACTGGCAAGACGCTATGCATTACTCAATTGGTGGCACCTACTACATGAATGATGCTTGGGAGTTCCGCGCGGGCTACATGTATGATACCAGCGCTCAGGATCAAATACGCTCAATATCCGTACCTGATTCAGATCGCCAATGGTTCTCTGCAGGGGTTACCTACAAGCCTGATGACGTGAGCAGCATTGATTTTGGCGCTACCTACCTTTTAGGCGAAGATGTTGATGTTGCAGAAAATAATGCTCTTTCAAGCATTACAGGCACAACCCATGCTAATGCTATCTTGCTAGGTTTGCAGTACAGCCGCTCGTTCTAATATCACTTTAAGAACGTTAGATAACCAAATGCCCAGCAAATTGCTGGGCATTTTTTATGATTGGCTAGGCCACAACAACTGCCCATTAGGCTCCCATTTCACATTCCCTTGCCAGTAAGGCGCTTGCCATAAGTCTGCGATCGCGACGAGTTCATCATCAACATAAATATAGGGGATCTGCTCGCGCCACCAATTTGGTATATTTTTATCTTGTAACCATTTCTTTAGTGGTCGTGTCTTACCATTTTTTAAATGCAGCAACACATTATCAGGGCGAGGTTTGATCACAACCTCTTGATCGCAGTAGACTCGATCAAATGCTCGAATTAGCCACTGCCCTGCAGCTATGTTTTGCTCAACAACAGGCAAAGCTTTTGGCAGCACATGCAGTACATTTTTATAACGAACAATACGATGCCTGCGGTGCAGAAATTCAGGCTGGCTCTGATGATGACTATAAAACATTTCCACCAGAGCATCTTGTTGTTGCTGAGTAATCGCGATGCCTCGATCACTCAAATACGACGACAACCAAAAGCCTCTTTCCTGCTCTGGTAGCATGTTTAATTGCAAACCGTCATTTTGATCAACAAAACGCTCTAGCGCTTCCCCTAAAAGCCGCTTAATCACACGCCCTTCTGCTTGAATTCGATCCACACTTTGGGCGATATGTTTGGCAATATTTGGTTGCCCCTCTTGCCAAGGTGCTAGCACTTTGTGACGTAAAAAGTTGCGGCGATAACGCGTATCTTTATTAGACTCATCTTCTACCCAGGTTAGTTGATGCTGACAAGCATACGCTTCAATTTCAACGCGAGGTGTTTTTAGTAATGGTCGGTATATGTTAGCCACTCCAAGGGAACGCGCCTCGGGAATTCCTTGTATGCCACGCCAACCACAACCACGCTCTAGACGAAATAAAATCGTCTCAGCTTGATCATTTGCATGATGACCCTGAAGTAAGATATCGCCTTCTCGTAAAACCTTATCAAACGCACGATATCTTTCTTTACGCGCTTGCTCTTCAATAGAACCCCTACCATCTAAAGCGACTCTTTCAAAACAAAAATCCACTTTGAGGTTAGAACACAGCGTCTGACAGAACCCCAGCCAAGTGTCAGCGTTTTCGCTCAAACCATGATGGACATGAATCGCCGCCACACGGTCGCGAAGCTCGGATGGAGCATCCCTGACCAAGAGATGCAATAAAACAACAGAGTCCACACCGCCACTCAGAGCAAGCCAAATCTTGCCTTGCTCACCCAGCAATAATTGGAGTCTCAGCCAGTCAATAGTGATCATTCTTTCCATCTCTTAAATCATGCCATGACAAAAACAGAAAAGGCGCCGAAGCGCCTTTAGAAGAATAAACCGAATGGTTTACAGAGCAAACAAGTGGTGTTTTTTCTTACCTAGCTTCACTAGGAAATACTTATCGTAGTAACCATTCTCTGCTTTAAAGATATCCGCTGCCGCCATGTTATCTTCCATGCCTTTTGCAACACCGTTCACAAAGACAGAGTTACGCTGAAGTGCATCTTTTACTTGCTTACCACTTGCAGCAAGACCCGCGTCTGCTAACAGTGAAGTCAGTGGTGTTTCAGCAAGGTTGATACCTTCTAGAGAGCTGCTTGGTAATCCATCTAATTGAATTTGCTCAAGGTCTTGCTCACTTAGTTTGTCTGTTTCACCGCTGAACAACGCTTGCGTGATACGTTCTGCAGCCGCTAGACCTTCTTCACCGTGCACTAGGCGCGTTGCTTCACGAGCAAGAATGGCTTGCGCTTGTGGCTTGCCACCGTTTTCTTGGTCCGCTTTCTCAATCGCTTCAATTTCTTCGATAGACAAGAACGTGAAGTACTTAAGGAACTTGTACACGTCCGCGTCTGCAGTACCCAACCAGAATTGGTAGAAAGAGTACTGGCTGGTTTTCTTAGGATCCAACCATACCGCACCGGATTCTGTTTTACCGAATTTAGTACCGTCAGATTTCGTAACTAGAGGAACGGTTAGACCAAATACTTGCGCTTGGTTCTGGCGACGAGAAAGATCAATACCACCAACGATGTTACCCCATTGGTCACTACCACCTACTTGAAGCGTACAGTCGTACAGGCGGTTAAGTTCCGCGAAGTCCATACCTTGTAGTAAAGCGTATGAGAACTCAGTGAATGAGATACCAGAGCCTTCACGGTTTAGACGCTGCTGCACAGACTCTTTATTGATCATAGCATTAACAGAGAAGTGCTTACCGATTTCACGCAAGAAATCGATCACATTCATGTTGCCTGTCCAATCTAGGTTGTTTACCACGCGTGCAGGGTTATCAACACCTTCGAAAGAAATAAATTGGCTCACTTGGCCTTTGATCTTGTCTGCCCAGCTTGCGACCACATCAGATGTGTTCAACGAGCGTTCTGCTGCTTTGAAGCTTGGATCGCCGATCATACCTGTAGCGCCACCCACTAGGGCAATTGGATTGTGACCCGCATCTTGGCAACGCTTAAGCACGAGCAGAGGTACAAGGTGACCTAGGTGTAGGCTGTCCGCGGTTGGATCGAAGCCACAATACAAAGTACGGCGACCAGATGACAAGTGAGCACGAAGCTCCTCTTCTGCTGTCATTTGAGCGATAAGCCCACGAGCTTGTAAGTCCGCTAATAGGTCGGTGTGTTGCTGTGTCATTTTACGATCCAAATCCTAATTGAGTGATATTTAATTGGCGTTCAATTATAGCCACTTAGTTGGTAGGATGACATGGCTTTCTACGGAAAAATGGAACACAAACTTGGACAAATCATTGCTTACCAAAAGCCTTATCGGCGTTTCTTCAATTCTTTTGATTGCGGGCGCAGCGACGCTTTATTGGGCTCTCAACAGCTCCACCCACCAAGCGACACAAAGTAATGAGTCGCAATCACGACACTCAGCAGGCCCAGTGCCTGAAAAAGCAATGATCGCCTCCCCTCTCGATCAGGTGAAAACAGAGCAAACTCTTGAGACAACAAAGGTGATTTTAAAAGCAGGCGACTCCCTTTCTCGTACCCTCAATCGACTTGGTATTACAGATAGGCAAATCGCACAGCTACTTCAAGCCGATTCATCGAAGGTACTCACTTCTCTACAGCCTGGGCAAAAGTTAACAATCCAACGATGGCTTCCCAAACAACAGTTAGAAAGCTTAACGCTTTCCTCCACCCCAGAGAAAGCCTATGTATTCCAGCATAACCCAGAGCAAAACCTTTTTTCGTTTACGGAACAAGTAGCACCTATAGAAACGCGCTTGCGCTACCAAGAAGTCATGATTGATAACTCTCTTTTTCTAGATGGATCCCGTGCTGGGCTGAATGACAAACTATTGCTGTCACTAACAGACATCTTTCGTTGGGATATAGATTTTGCTTTGGACATCCGTCCAGGTGATCGCTTTGCGGTGTTATTTGAGGAGCGCTTCATCAATGGAGACCGACTAGACTCAGGCAATATCATTGCCGCGCAATTTATTAACAATGGGCGAATTTATGAGGCAATTCGCTATCAAATAAACAATGGCGCGAACTACTTTACTCGCGACGGCTTATCACTAAGAAAAGCCTTCATCCGATCTCCAGTGAACTTTACCCATGTCTCATCACAATTTAACCCCAATCGTTTACATCCCATTTTTAAGACGACGCGACCTCATCAAGGGGTTGATTATGCGGCACCGGAAGGCACACCAGTCTATAGCTCAGGACATGGCACGATTTCATTTGTAGGAGAAATGAAAGGGTATGGCAACACCGTCATCATTGACCACGGCAAGGGCTACAGCACGCTTTATGCGCACTTAAGCGAGTTTCAAGAGGGCCTTTATACAGGGCAAGAGATACAGCAAGGTAACGAAATTGCCAAGGTTGGTCAGACAGGATGGGCGACAGGGCCACACCTTCATTACGAATTTCGCATTCAAGGGCAGCACAAAAACCCTGAAACCGTCGACATTCCTTATGACAGTCCAATGAGTAAAGATGAATTAGTGAATTTCTTACCTTATGCTCAGCAGGTCATTACACGCTTACAACAATCACAGTCCAGTGATTATTCACAATATCTCAGCCAACTTTCTAGAAGATAAAACGAAAAAAGGCTGCGCAAGCAGCCTTTTAGAAAACGTGTTAGCGAGCGATTATAGCGCGCCTTCAACGAACTCAATTAGTTGAGATTTTGAAACAGCGCCCACTTTCGTTGCCGCCACTTCACCACCTTTGATAACTAGCAGTGTTGGGATACCACGAACGTTGTACTTAGGTGCAGTTTCTGTGTTGTCATCAACGTTGATTTTGACAACTTTAACGCGACCTGCGTATTCGTTAGCAACATCTTCTAAAACTGGCGCAATCATTTTACAAGGACCACACCATGGCGCCCAGAAGTCAACAATAACAGGAAGATCCGCTTTTAAAACTTCTTCTTCGAATTGAGCATCCGTTACGTTAAAAATATTTTCGCTCATTGCAAATTCCTTAAATCGGTTAGTGATTAATGAGGCTAGTGTACCACTATTAAAGCTCAGGCAAAATCAGATTACTTAACTGAGATGATAGCAAATCGCTATAAGTTCATATTCTCAATTAAGGTCACCAGTTCAGACAACGAGTGAACCTCAAACTCAGGCGTTACACGCCACTCATCTCGCCAACGCCTTGCTCCGTGACGATTAAACCAGACCGCTCGAACGCCAGCATTAATGGCGCCTTGCACATCGTCAATCGGGTGATCACCAACATGGATAATTCGTTCCATAGGCGTGTTTGAACGCTCCGCCAATCGCTCAAAAATCTCAACGTCAGGCTTTGCGATCCCCTCTTTGTCCGCGCGAATCACAGTGCCAAAGTATTGAGCTAAATCGATGTGTGGATGAAAGACATCAGCATTACCATTGGTCAGAGCAGCTAATGAAAAACGATTGGATAGAGACGTTAAAGCATTTAACGCATCAGGGTATAAATCTACCCGCTGACGCCAGTCATAAAAGACATTAAACGCCTGAGTTGCTCGCTGTTCGGCTTCTTCTCGGGGTAACCCATAACGCTGTAAAGCAGTGCGATATTGCGCTAAACGAACTTTGGTAACATCGTGCTTAATTTCTGGATACAGCTCATAGATTTCATGCTTAAGCGGATCCATATTCGGCACAAAAAACTGATCTGCAAAGCCAGGAAAGTTGTCTTCAAACCATTTTTCCATGGCATGTTCCGCCCGCACCAAAGTCGGATCCACATCCCATAAGGTGTTATCTAGATCGAAAGAAACGAGAATACTCATGGCAACAGCCTCAATAGCAGTGCACTCAACAAGTCAGAAAGGTAATCTAAAAACAGAGCCCCTTTCTCTTTGTCAAAATGATTTAGCCTGCTTGACCCAAGAGCGAGCACACCGTGGTACACCACCTTCCCACCCTCTAAGGACACCAGCGGCAAAATCGCAGACGACATCACAGCGTCACTTTGACCTTCAAATAGAAACTCAGACTCTGCGACCGACAACACACCGCAATAGCAGCCAGATTGAACCAGCATTTCTTTTAAGATCGGTTCAGCAGCTTCCCAAGAAGCAGTGCGTATCGAGGTATCGAGTGCTTGATCAGCAAACAACACCATCGATTGATACTGAATAGAAAAGTCTTCACGCATGACCTCTTCTACAATGCCAGCAAAGTCATCGAGGGATTCACAGCTTAGACATTTCAATATTAAACGTCGGCTCTTTTTCATGATGGCTTCGTTTTCACGAGCGATTGCAACCAAACGCTCAAACTCGCCACGATAATCCGACGTCGATTTGCGTAATAAAGCGACTTGTCGCTCTAATAGAGAAATTGCCCCTCCATGAACCGGATGAGGGATTGTTAATGTTTCTAATAACGCTGGGTGGCGTTCAAAAAAACCCGGCGTCTCTTGCAGATACTGAACAACGTCCTCTTCCGTCATGGATACTTCACCTATAGATAAATTTGACCTTCAAAGACCTTTTCCGCAGGACCAGTCATTTGAATAGAATGCCCTGGACCTTGCCAAGCAATACGTAAATCGCCACCAGGCAAGTGCACTAATACTTCTGGCGCTAACCAGCCTTGCTTGATGCCAGCTACCACCGCCGCGCAAGCTCCCGTACCGCAAGCTTGTGTTTCGCCCACACCACGTTCATACACTCGCAAATTCACTTCATCTGATGACAGCACTTGCATAAAGCCGACATTGACGTTGTTGGGGAAACGTTCGTGATCCTCAACCAATGGTCCAACATGCTCAACCATGGCGTCGCTTAATTCTTCTACACGAATCACAGCATGAGGGTTACCAACTGATACTGGGGTCAACTCAAAAATGTCGCCCGCAACGTCAATGGGGTAAAGATCCGCAAGTCCGTCCGCGACAAACGGCAGATCCGCTGGCACAAAACTTGGCTCCCCCATATCCACACACACTTGGCCATCGTCTTGCACTCTTAGCTGGATTTGGCCACGCTTGGTTTCTACGTCAATCACACGTTTATGGGTCAATTCACGGTCGAGAACAAACTTCGCAAAACAGCGCGCACCATTGCCACAATGCTCCACTTCTGAACCATCACAGTTATAGATGCGGTAGCGAAAATCCATATCAGGGTTGGATGGTGGTTCAACCACTAATAACTGGTCGAAGCCAATACCACGGTTACGATCACCAAGGCGCTCAATCTGAGCCTTGTTAAAGTACACTTTACGTGACACCGCATCGACAACGACAAAGTCGTTGCCAAGGCCATGCATCTTAGTAAATTTTAACAGCATGACTTTCTCCTTAAGCGGGTAGTAATTGCTCACCAGCTAGCTGATGATCAATGTCTTCACGCTCACGGATCAAATAGGCTTTATCGCCATCCACCATCACTTCTGCGGCACGACCACGGCTGTTGTAGTTCGACGCCATAGTAAAGCCATAAGCGCCAGCTGAACGAAGTGCCAACAAATCGCCGGGCTGAATATCCAGCTCACGCTCTTTACCTAGGAAATCACCTGTTTCACAGATTGGTCCAACTAGGTCATATACACGCTTGCCTTCTGGCGTCGGCTCTAAATTAACAGGCACGATATCCATCCAAGCACCGTATAGAGATGGACGAATCATATCGTTCATGGCACCGTCAATGATGGCAAAGTTCTTATGCGCAGTGCATTTTAGGAACTCAACTTTGGTCATTAATACACCGGCGTTAGCGGCAATTGAACGACCTGGCTCAAATGCTAAAGACAAGTTACGGCCTTTGACTTTCTCTAAAACAAGTGCAGCGTAATCTTTTGGCTCAGGCGGTACTTCATCACGGTAACGAACCCCTAGACCACCACCTAAATCAAGGTGTTTAATCTCAATGCCTTGTTCAGCCAGCTTATCAATGAGGTCTGTTAGGCGGTCAAATGTGTCCAAGAAAGGTTGCAGCTCGGTTAATTGCGAACCGATATGGCAATCAACTCCCATTACATTCAGGTTCTCAAGAGAGTGCGCAACACCATAGATACGTACCGCATCCTTGATATCAATACCAAACTTGTTGTCTTTTAGACCCGTGGAAATGTATGGGTGTGTTTTAGCGTCCACGTCTGGATTAACACGTAGAGAAACAGGAGCGACTTTACCCATCTCGCCAGCTACTTTGTTTAAACGGTGAAGTTCCGACTCTGATTCCACGTTGAAGCAATGAATACCAACTTCAAGTGCACGGCGCATCTCATGCTCTTGTTTCGCCACACCAGAGAACATGACTTTACTTGGATCGCCACCTGCGCGAAGAACACGCTCTAGTTCACCAATCGAAACGATATCAAAACCAGAGCCAAGACGTGCAAGCACGTTCAGAATAGCAATGTTTGAACACGCCTTAACGGCATAACAAATCAAGGTAGGGTGAGAAGCAAACGCATCTGCATACGCTTTGTAATGACGCTCAAATGTCGCACGCGAGTAGACATACGTTGGCGTGCCATGCTGTGCAGCAATATCTGCTAGCGCCACATTTTCAGCGTGCAGCTGATGATTTGAGTAATTAAAAAAGTCCAAGGGGTATTCCTCAATCTTTGACAGTTGCGGTGACCATATCGTTCGGCAAAGCTTGTTGAGGCAAGTACAAGGCACCTTTGTTGCCACACCCAGTTAAAATCAGTGTGGTAATCAACAACAAAATAGGCTTAGACACAGTTACAACCATCCATTAATACAATTTGTTGACAGTATACTGATCCCCTATTTTATTCACACCCCCACTGACTATTTTGCTGGAAAATCTTTACTTTTCAGATGTGTTCAAAACCAAGCGATTTGCTATAGTTACGCCTTTGAAAACACATTGTTTTCAAAGGTTAATGTTGATCAAAGCTTTGGACCTAATAATGAAACGCCTGCTCAAACCATGGGTACTTGCATTGCTTGCAGCATTAGGCTTGCATGCAGTTGTGTTTGTATGGTTAGAAGATGAACCTTGGCATCAAGCTCTACCGAAGCTAACACCAGCTCATTACCTAGAAGTTTCTTTGTTGCCATCGGATGAATCCGCCCCTCCGCCTTCTGAGACAGACTCAGACGAGCAAGTGGCTACGTCTCAAGAAGCAACACAAACCCAAACTAACGCTCCCATTACCCTCGCTGAAGAGACACAAGCTGCAACCGATAAGATAGAGCAACCAAACACGGCAATATCACCTACCGAGGTGGGCATCGATAACACTCAGGAAATCTCTAGTGCAGAGCAAGAAAGCCCAATCGCAGCACAGCCGATTACGCTTAAAGATATCTATGATGTCACTGAATCGGAACGTTACTCTGAACAAAACTGGAAAAACAAAAGTCTTCTTGATATCGGCCCTTTAGAAGCCAGTCGCCCCAAAGTCGACCCAAGTAAAGACGCTTTTTCGCCAAAGTTTCGACAAGCCGTTCGCCAAGCTAAACGCGTACAAGAGGAATACTCAAAAGGTATCGTCGAAGAAACAGAATATCCGATCACAGAAGATGCAGACGGTACTAAATACGTCAATATAAAGGGGCTATGCTGGAAAATGCCTGAACCTGGCAGCATGGACGCATGGCAGATTGTGCTATCGGGGTGTTCGGGACAGAAAGAGGTCTTTCGATTTGAGCTCAACATCACGACAGACATTCTGCGCAGTGATGTGTTTCAAGGCCTACCCTTTGGCCCTGCTGAATAAACTCTCACTTATATTAAGAGCTAATAAAAAAGCCCCTGAGAATGCTAGGGGCTTTCGAAGCATTACAAACGGCTGATTATTATTTCAATCTCTCAGCCAGTTCTGCTTTAGCACGTTCAATCGCTGCTTTTACTTGTGCTGGCGCTGTACCGCCAATGTGATCACGGGCTGCTACCGAACCTTCCAGTGTTAGCACTTCAAACACATCTTGTTCGATCATATCACCGAAGCCCTGTAACTCTTCTAAAGTCATTTCAGACAAGTCACGGCCTTCCTTCACACCAAAACCAACGGCTTTACCCACGATTTCATGAGCATCACGGAAGGCAACACCTTTACGCACAAGGTAATCCGCTAAGTCAGTCGCAGTACTGAAACCACGACGCGCCGCTTCGTACATGTATTCGCCTCGAGCTTCAATCGCAGGAATCATGTCTGCAAAAGAGCGCAGAGAACCACGTAGCGTATCTACCGTGTCAAACAGTGGTTCTTTGTCTTCTTGGTTGTCTTTGTTGTAAGCCAAACATTGAGACTTCATCAGGGTCAGAAGGCCTATTAGGTGACCGTATACACGACCTGTTTTACCACGCACTAGTTCTGGTACGTCTGGGTTTTTCTTCTGCGGCATAATCGAAGAGCCAGTACAGAAGCGATCAGGTAGGAAAATGAAGTTAAATTGCGCCGAAGCCCACATTACTAGCTCTTCTGCCCAACGTGACAGGTGCATCATGGTGATCGATGCCGCTGATGTGAATTCAATCGCGAAGTCACGGTCACTAACAGAGTCTAAAGAGTTGTAAGTTGGACGCTCAAAACCTAGTAGATCCGCGGTCATGTTACGATCAATTGGGTAAGTCGTACCGGCTAGCGCCGCAGCACCTAGCGGTAAGATGTTGACACGCTTACGACAGTCAGCAAGGCGCTCGTAATCACGTTGCGCCATTTCGTACCACGCCATCAGATGATGACCAAAGGTCACTGGCTGCGCTGTTTGCAAGTGCGTGAAGCCCGGCATGATAGTGTCTGTGTTACGTTCCGCTAGAGACAAGATGCCTTGTTGTAGGCGTGTCACTTCTTCTAACAGGAAGTCGATTTCGTCACGCATGTAAAGACGGATATCAGTTGCTACTTGGTCGTTACGTGAACGGCCGGTGTGCAGTTTCTTACCTGTGATACCGATTTTCTGTGTTAGACGAGCTTCGATGTTCATGTGCACATCTTCTAGCTCAACTGACCATTCAAACTCACCACGAGCGATCTCTTGCTCGATTTCCGTTAAGCCTTGGATGATCTGGTCGCGTTCTTCGTCTGTCAATACGCCCACTTTCGCAAGCATCGTTGCGTGTGCGATCGAACCTTGAATGTCCTGTTTCGCCATACGCTGGTCAAATTCAACCGATGCGGTAAAACGTGCGACAAACGCATCAACAGGCTCAGAAAAACGGCCACCCCATTGCTGGTTAGTGGTTTTGTTGGTATCAGTCATTTCTTCATTTCCCAGTGTGAGATCAATGTTGCGGCAAGATTACCTGATGACGCGTCCTTTATAAAGGGCTCTGGGATGACGCTTAACAAGCAAGGGAGTATGATATAGCGAAATTTTATCGTTATTTTTGTGCTTGATGTCACTCTAGGAGAGAATGTGAGAAACAAAATCGTCATTGCAACCCGTGAAAGCCAACTGGCCCTTTGGCAAGCCAACAATGTAAAAGCCTCACTGGAATCGCTCTACCCTGAGATCAACGTTGAGCTGCTTGGAATGACCACAAAAGGCGATCAAATTCTCGACTCCCCCCTTTCTAAAATTGGCGGCAAAGGCCTGTTCGTTAAAGAGCTTGAAAAAGCACTGCTAGACGGTGACGCAGACATTGCAGTTCACTCAATGAAAGACGTGCCAATGGAGTTCCCTGAGGGTCTAGGATTAAGCGTTATCTGTGAACGAGAAGACCCAACTGATGCTTTTGTGTGCAACACCTACAACAGCATCGAAGAACTGCCACAGGGCGCGGTAGTTGGCACATCAAGCCTACGCCGTTCTTGTCAGCTGCAAATGCATCGTCCAGACATCGTTATTAAGAACCTGCGCGGCAACGTCAACACTAGACTACGTAAGTTAGATGATGGCGAATACGATGCCATCATTCTTGCAACAGCTGGATTGGTTCGATTAGAAATGGAAGACCGAATCAAAGCCCGTATCAGCGATACCTTCTCACTACCAGCAGGTGGTCAAGGTGCCATGGGCATCGAATGCCGTAGCGATGATGCAGAGTTAATTAAACTACTTGCACCATTACAACACCAAGAAACGGCTTACAGAGTGATCGCGGAGCGTGCGGTAAACAAGCGCCTAAACGGCGGCTGCCAAGCACCGATCGCTTGTTTCGCCCTACTGGAAGGCGATGAGCTCTTTATTCGAGGCTTAGTTGGTAGTACGGATGGTAAACGTATGGTACGTGGCGAGATTCGTGGCAATAAAGCCAACGCGGAAGCATTAGGCATTCAATTAGCTGAGCAACTGCTCGCGGATGGTGCTCAAGTTTTATTGGACGAAGTATACCAACCTAACTCTTAAGCTAATTGGGTGACTCCATCATGCAAGGCGTAAAAGTATTGGTCACACGACCAGAACCTGAAAATGCTTTGACCTGCCAAGCGCTCACAGCGCTTGGCGCCATACCAATCTCTTTGCCTATGCTAGAGATTCGACCTCTTTCTAGCGATGCAGAACTGTCCGCATTGCGCTCTCAGCTTTATAACCTCGATCTATATCAGTTCGTTATATTCGTTAGCAAAAATGCAGCAAGATTGGCAGCAGAGTTGATTGATGAATGCTGGCCAATGCTACCGGTTGGTATGCACTGGTTAGGTATTGGTCAAGGCACCACACAGACACTCAAAGAGCTGAACATTCCAGCTTTGAGTAACCCCGGTAATAATACCGAGGCAATGCTCGAATGGCTTAAACCTGCCAAAATGCGTGATCAACGGGTTTTAATAGTAAGAGGCGCTGGCGGGAGGCCAGATTTGGCAAAAGGGTTAGTGGAACGTGGCGCCATAGTCGACCATCTAGAGCTCTATAAGCGACATACACCAGAATATACCGCACAAACTTTTTTATTCTTAGATCATCCTGACGTAATATGGACAACAAGCGGTGAAAGCTTGGCAAACCTGAACAGTTATGCTGAAAGGTTTGCACCAGAATTCAAAGAGATAGCGTTATTTGTGCCAAGTGAACGCGTTTTAGAACAAGCAAGAGCGTTAGGTTGGCAACAAGCGATTTATGCAACAGGTGCGGACGATCATAGTTTAATGGCCGCCACGATACGGCATTTAGGACGATAATATGACTGATAAAAACGAGAAGGCGTTAACGGAAAATACGGAGAACAGTGCAGATAAATCTTCTTTGAACTCACACAAAGAGGACACGTCAAACGCTATCCAATCCGCACCTCAAGATGAGAACAAAGCCTCTAACACCCTGCCGGCTGCTGCATTGTTCGTCGGCATCGTCGCGATTGGTCTAAGTGGCTGGCAGTATTATCAAAGTCACATTGTAAATAATCATCAAAACACCATTACAGCAACAGAAAACAAAGTTGCTGCCCTAGAACAGCAACTAAGCCGCATTGATCGTAATGTGGAAAGCAACACTCAACTTACCCGTCGAATCTCAGACATTAACCACAGCGTCACAGAGACTCAAGAAGAAGCTAAAGCACTTCAATCCTACACAGAACAAGCTTTGACTGACATCTCTAGTAAGATCAACAAACTTGGCAATGCAGATAAAAACGACTGGTTACTCGCAGAAGCCGAATACTTAATTCGTCTAGCCAATCAGCGTCTTTTACTTGATAAAGACACCCGCAGCGCAATTTCTTTACTCAGTAACGCCGACACTATCTTAGCTAGCCTTGAAGACCCTCTTATGTTCGCTACTCGTAAAGCGGTCGCGCAAGATATTCAAGCCTTAAAATCAGTGACTTCATTTGATTTAGAAGGCCGCTACCTGCAACTGTCTGCACTATATGATCAAGTCGCTAAACTACCACAGCGTGAACCATCAAAAGACTGGTTAGCACAACAAAGCGCTGAAGTAGAATTAACCCAAGAAAATGACGCTGCTTTAAAACAGCTGCTACAAGAAGTATGGCAGGGTATCAAATCCCTTGTGGTCATCAACTACGATCAAAAGCCAATTAAGCCATTACTTCCACCAGCAGAGTATCAAGAACTGGTGACTGGCATTCAGTTGCAACTAGACGTTGCTCAAGTTGCGCTGCTAAAAGGTGAACCCGTGATCTATGAAAAGTCTTTGGAGCGCATCGCTAAAGCCGTTAACCAACACTTTGACACCTCGGCTCAGTCTACCATTGCTTTCATGACCACATTAACGTCGCTGCAACAAGTGAACCCTAATCCAGATATACCAATGCCGCGCGCGTCGCTACAAGCCATGAAATCCTTAATGCAAAACTGGCAGCGCTCAGATAATGAGCCCACAGTACCTGCCAAGCAAGATCAAGAAGATAAAACATCAGATGCGGCAGCAACTAGTGCAACAGAGGATGCTTCATTATGAGAAAAGCACTGATTTCAATCATCATTGTTCTACTCATTGGTGGCACGCTAGGACTGATTATGAAACAAGATCCTGGCTACGTCATGATTTCCTTTAAAAGCGTCACCATCGAAATGAGCCTATGGGTCATGTTATTGCTAATAGTGCTTGGTTATTTAGTCATAATCATGACAGTAAAATTTGTCTGGATTTTGCTGCATCCTAATTCCTCCATGTCGAAATTAACAGGCTCTTTGTCTCATAAAAGGGCACTAAAATCGACGATAAAAGGGATGCTAGAGCTTGCCGGTGGTAACTGGGGAAAAGCCGAAAAACTACTAACGACTTCCGCCAACAAAGTGTCATACCCACTTTTAAACTACATTGGTGCAGCCTATGCAGCCAGTGAACAAGAGGAACATGAACGCTCAAAAGAGCTCTTGCGTAAAGCGCATCTAACATCTCCCGATGCAGAATTCGCTATTAGTTTTGTACAGAGCCAATTACTGCTGAAACAAGGTCACTACGAGGGCGCATTAGCCTCACTTAAACGCCTACACAACATGAAACCAAAACATCGCCAAACGCTTAAGATGCTGGTATCCGTGTACACCAAGCTTAAAGATTGGGAGGCCCTGCAGGAGCTAACGCCTATTCTTAAGAAACAAGGCATTTTTGATGAATCCAATTTAAGAGAACTTGAGGTGAACGCCTTTTTAGCGCAACTTGAGAAACTGCGCTTTCGCCAAAAAATGGGGCAAGACCCTCACTCTCTGCTGGATGAGTTGCAAAAAATTTGGAAAAAGCTCGATAGTGTTGCCAAGGATGACCCTATGCAAGTTTTATACGCCACAACCTTAATTGAGTTTGGCGATGAAACGAAAGCCGAGAGTTTTATCAGAACTTCCCTAAACAATCACTGGTCTGATGCATTAGCTGCCGTTTATGGCCAGCTGACTAATGTATCAATGCAGAAGTCTCTCGCTAATGCTGAAACTTGGATACGACGTCATCCAGAAAGCGCGCCACTCTACCTGGCTAGTGGTCGTATTTGTCAGCGCCTGCAACTATGGGGAAAAGCCCGCGATTACTACGAAAAAGCCTTACAATATGATGCTTCCTCAGAAGCTCTCATTGAGCTAAGCGCGCTACTAGAGGCCATGGGAGACGTGGACATTGCTCAGTCACTCATTATAAAACGCATTCAAAATGATAGTTTATCGGTGAAAGCTTTGCCTTTACCAAAGTAAGGAGCGATTGCTTTAAAAATGAAAAGAGGGCTTAATCCATGCCCTCTTTTCATTTGTATCAATTCTTACTTAAACCGCACAACCAGCTCGTGCATGTCCGAAGCGACGCCTCGAAGTGTTACCATACTTTGCATTGCTTCTTCAGCTTCATCCTTACTCGACGAAGCTAAATTAGAGATTCGGACAAGCTGTTGATTTATATCTTCTGAGACATGAGCCTGCTCTTCCACCGCTGCCGCCATTTGCGTAGCCATATCTGATATATTCGCCACCGATGACACAATCGTTGTTAACGATTGCTGCGCCTCAGACATTTTCAGAAGCCCTTGGTTAGCACTTTCACGACCATCACTTGCTACACTCACAGCATCTTGAGCCCCGCTTCGTAAGCGCTCAATGATGGCATGTATTTCTTTTGTAGAACCCTGCGTCCGCTGCGCCAGTTGACGAACCTCATCAGCCACAACCGCAAAGCCTCGACCATGTTCACCAGCTCGGGCCGCCTCAATTGCAGCATTTAGAGCCAATAAGTTCGTTTGCTCAGCAATCTGATCAATCATTACCGCGACATCTGCAATGCTCTCAGATTGCTTAGATAAATGGCTCACCGACGAACTAATTTGCTCAACCAAATCCGCCAATGATTGAATAGCTTGCGTCGTTTCTCCAAGGGTTTGATTTCCTTGCGCTGCCAACTCTTTCGTCGATTCGGCGCTGTTAGCGGTTTCTTGGACATGCTGTGACACATCAGACACCGTGGTCGTCATTTCCTGCATGGCCGCAGCGACCTCTTGAGTTTCATGCTGTTGACGCTCTATCTTCTCGGTCGCACTTTGCGTTTGCTTCAAACCATATTCTGACTTATTAAAGACAGACTTAGACTCTGTTTCGATACGCGTTAAAACGGTATCCAAGTGCATCCTCTGACTCTTCACCGCGACCTCTAGCTTAGCAAGGTCAGCATTGTGATCAGAGTAAGTTTGCGCCGCAAGTGGATGGGAAAATGCATTACTGAGAGATTTCTCAAGACTTCTGCGCATATGGCGTTGTTGACCGATACTGTAGACCACCATAACGACTGATGAAAGCAAAGCCGGAAATTCTGCGTATGGATTACTCATAAAAAACATGGCAATGGAGACAACCCACGCCATGATAACTGTAGCAGCAACAACGCCCCCAGTTGGTACTGATATCGATTTACGGCCAGCGCGTATGTTCGCATAAAGCTTTTCAGTCCTAGCAACCGCTTTTCTATCAGGCGTTGAACGAACAGATTCGTAGCCAATAACCTGACCATTTTCAGTGATCGGTGTCACGTAAGCATCCACCCAATAGTAGTCACCGTTCTTACTTCGGTTTTTAACCAATCCCATCCATGGCTTACCAGCCTTCAAATGTGACCACATCACCTCAAAGGCTTGAGGGGGCATATCCGGATGACGGACTAGATTATGCGGTGAACCAAGTAACTCTGAATATTCAAAACCACTGATTTCCACAAAGGCATCATTACAGTAAGTAATTTTCCCCTTTAAATCTGTCGTCGATATAAGGCGAGCGCCATCAGGCACCAGTCTTTCTACATCGGTAACAGGTAAATTTTTTCTCATAATTCCCTCATGCACATCCAAAGGTTTAATTATCTTAGTTTATGAAACTAACTTTCATGGCTCTTTTACTGCACATTTTCTAATAAAAGCGTAGCCAAAGGTAAGATGTTTTGCATATAGACACTGAAATTAACGGGAATTTAGATACTTCGCTAAGTGCCTAGTGATAACAGGCAAGAGATAGGTTGGCACTTGCATTGCCCCTGCTAGAGGTAGAAAAGCGGGCCCCAATAACATTCCAGCAATGGAGTAGGTCAACAATACATTTCGATTGCCCGATGTAATGGCCGCGGTTAGAGATATATCGACCCCTAGATGTCGATAGCAGAAAAAAGTAACAACAAAGAAGAAGGAGACAAGCCCTACCGCTACCCCCAAAAACATCAATGCTTCACTAATGTTCTGGTCCCATAGCAGGCGGTAACTTCCGACCAGACCAAACGGAAAGGCGAAGACCAATAGAATGGTATACGGTGATATTTTAAGTAACAGCCGCTGTAATTTCTCTTGCGGCAGGCAACGATGTAACAGATAAGAAATCAGGATAGGCCCTGCGATAAATACCAACAACCTAATTCCGTAGGTCACAAAGTCCAAACTTCCTGAAGCGTATGGAAAGAAATGTATCGGAATAAACAGAGCCAGTGGCAGCAGCAATGTTGTAGCAATTGTCATCGCCATGGCTTCAAGGGCATCAAAGCCCAACGCGCGAACAATAGCTGGGGTGGCAAACAAAGAGCCTGTCGCCCCCACACCAAGTACTGCCAGCGTCAGCTCCTTTGAAGCACCAAGCAACCAACATAGAGCGAAAAATACCGCCATATAAAAAGCACTGTGGAGCAGCGCATACAGCCATATCCCTGTTTGGCATAAACGTTGAATCAGTCGAGACATTGGCATACCCGCCAGCGTCAACAACATCAAAGTGAACAATACATAGGGAAGGAATGGAAACAAGCCATTAGATAAATCGGGAAGAAGAAAACCCAACAGTGCGCAGGCAAACATGCCCACTAAAGAATGCCTTACCAGAAAAGCCAACACAGCTTCGTCCTTGATCTATTATTATTTTTACTTACGAGCGAGCGCGCACTTACGATTTTGTTCAGGTAACTCGGAAAGCTCAAGAGGCCACTGTTTCCTTGCTTCATCAAATGCATTTCGCAGAGCATCTAATTGCTGTTCTGACGTGTTTCGAACATCTGTCTCCTTAGTGCATTCTTCAGAATTCACTAACTTAGGAAACGGAATAATATTGTTCTTCATACACTGTCTCTATCAAGTCGATTAGTGGATATGTCCCTACACTCTATGGATAATCTTATGAAAACGCAATGACATGCCAAGGTAAGATTATGAAATATTTAATATCACCAGCCAAAACACTGGACCTAGATAGCGCTCTACCTACGACTAATAAATCAGAACCAACATTTTTAGATCAAGCACAAACGCTTATTGAAACCATTCGCCCATATTCACCAGCGGACATTGCTTCTTTGATGAAACTTAGCGACAAGCTTGCCACACTCAACGTTGAACGCTACCAAGCTTGGCAGAAGAGCCATAATTCAGAAAATAGCAGACCGGCCATGTTTACCTTTATGGGAGATGTTTATACGGGGCTAGACGCATACTCTTTGAGCTCTGAGCAAATTGACTATGCACAATCCCACTTGCGTATTCTGAGTGGGCTGTATGGACTACTTAAACCACTCGACTTAATGCAACCTTATCGTTTAGAAATGGGCACCAAATTATCAAACCCTGAAGGCGATAACTTGTACCACTTTTGGAAAGACACGATCGCACCAGCCCTCAATGCGGAACTTGAAGAAGGTGAGCTACTGGTGAACTTAGCTTCCACAGAATATTTCAAAGCGGTGGATAAAAAAGCGATCAAGAATACGATTGTCACTCCGAACTTCTTAGATGAGAAAAACGGTCAGTATAAAGTGATCAGTTTCTACGCGAAGAAAGCGCGTGGCTTGATGGTACGCTACTTAATTGAAAGCGGTGCTGAATCCATTGATGATATCAAAGGATTTAACTTGGCTGGCTACCGCTACGACGCGGATCGCTCTAAGCCTCTAGAGCCTGTTTTCATCCGCCCCGAGAGTGCTCAGTAACGCTCTACTCAGCCAAGCGACCTATTGTCACGCGATCGTTGCCACCTAAGTCTTGATAGGTGGCAATCTCTACGAAACCATGCTCATTAAACAACTTTCTGACCGACTCACCCTGGTCGTAGCCATGCTCAAACATCAGCCAACCTAAGGCGGAAAGACGGGCAACAGCCTGCTTAATGATATGTCGGATATCGGCTAAACCATGATCCTCTGCAATCAAAGCGGTTAATGGCTCAAACCGCACATCCCCTTGGGAAAGATGCTCATCCTCAGGATCGATGTATGGAGGGTTTGAAACAATCAGATCAAATGGCGCTTCATCAATTAATGCAGAGAACCAATCACTTTGTCGAAACTCCGCATTGCTAATCGAATTTCGCTGAGCATTGCGTTCAGCCAATTGTACGGCTTCCACTTGATAATCCACACCAATGACTTGAGACGCAGGCCACTCTTTCGCAAGCGCTAAAGCAATCGCGCCGGTCCCGGTTCCTAAGTCGACGACTCTACTTGCGCCAGAGGGCAACAGCTCCAGTGCCACCTCAACCAAGCGCTCTGTATCAGCACGCGGAATCAAAGTACTCGGCGAGGTTTCAAGTGACAAACTCCAGAAATCTTGTTCACCCAGAATGTAGGCAATTGGTTCACCTTTTTCACGACGCTTTAACAGGCCTTCAAACGCCTGACGAGACGCTTCACTGACCTCTTTTTCAGGCCAAGTAAAAAAGTAAGTGGGAGACACATCCAATGTATGCGCCAACAGCAGCTGGGCATCTAGCTGTGCGGTTTCAGATAGGCCAGACAACCGTCCATAAGCCTGTGTTAATAGCGTTTCGATGGTCATGAACGGTGTCTATTATGCAGAAAACAAGAAAAGCTTAGTTATCGCCACTTAGTGCTGCAAGCTGCTCAGCTTGGTACTCGTTAACAAGTGGGTTGATCAATACATCAAGATCGCCCTGTACAATCTCATCTAGCTTGTACAAAGTTAGGTTGATACGGTGATCTGTCACACGCCCTTGCGGGTAGTTATAAGTACGAATACGCTCAGAGCGGTCACCACTACCCACCAAAGAGCGGCGTGCTTCAGATTGCTCAGAAGCTGCTTTTTCTTCTTCTGCTGCTTGCAGTCGAGAGGCCAATAGCGCCATCGCTTTAGCACGGTTCTTATGTTGCGAACGCTCGTCCTGACACTCAACAACTACACCAGTTGGAATGTGCAGAATACGTATTGCTGAGTCGGTTTTGTTGACGTGCTGACCACCTGCACCCGATGCACGGAACGTATCGATACGAAGATCCGCTTTATTGATATTCACCGCCTCAACTTCGTCCATTTCTGGAAGAATCGCTACGGTACAAGCAGACGTGTGGATACGGCCTTGAGATTCTGTCGCTGGCACACGCTGAACACGATGCGCACCAGATTCGAATTTCAATTTAGAGTAAGCACCATCGCCGACGATACGAGCGATAACCTCTTTGTAGCCCCCATGTTCACCTTCACTGGCGCTGACGATTTCAACTTTCCAACGCTGGGTTTCAGCGTAACGAGAGTACATACGGAATAAATCACCAGAGAAAATAGAAGCTTCATCGCCACCTGTACCTGCACGCACTTCTAAGAATACGTTCTTAGAGTCATTTGGGTCTTTTGGTAGCAATAGCTTTTGCAGATCAAGCAGCAGCTCTTCTTTCTGTTCGTTACCTGCTTTCAGTTCTTCTTGACCCATTTCTTTAATATCTGGGTCTGAGTCACTTAGCATCAACTCTGCTTCTTCAATGTTCTCAAGTACTTGCTGGTATTCTTCGAAACACTTCACGACTGGCTCTAGCTCAGCGTATTCTTTGCTGTAATTACGGAACAAATCTTGATCCATAATGACATCCGCATCACTTAATAGTGCCGCAAGCTCTTCATAGCGTTCAGCTAAGCTTTCTAACTTAAATTTAATCGATTCTTTCATTCTACTGTTCTTTCGTATCGGTTATTCCCAACACTTCAGCCGCCTGCTGTAGCGCTGCTTGGTCTGCTTCTGAACCCGCTTGGCGCAAATACTGTGTTGGGGAATGGATTAACTTATTCATTAACCCATGTGCTAATTTTGCCACCACCTGCTCGGGCGATTGACCGGATTCGAGACTTTTGAGCGCTCGCTCTAGCTCGGACTGCTTAACTTCTTCAGCTTGGGCGCGGTAGCTTACAATTAGATCAGCAACTTTGCGAGACTCTTGTTTACGTTTGAACTCTTCAATGCCCAGTTCGATGATCTTTTCAGCCGCTTCAGCCGCTTCTTGGCGAGCTCGCACATTCTCCTCAATAACAGAGTGAAGATCATCCACTGTGTAGAGGTAAGCATCCTCCACTTCTTGCACTTCTGGCTCAATATCTCGTGGAACAGCAATGTCTACCAATAGCATTGGCTTGTGACGTCGTTTGTTCGTTGCGCGCTCAACCATTCCTTTACCGATAATCGGTAATTGACTGGCGGTAGATGAAATAACGATATCTGCCTCGTGCAAATAATCCGTTATATCACCCAATAAGATTGCCTCTGCGCCCAGCTCGTTTGCCAGTATCTGGGCGCGCTCTAACGTTCGGTTCGCGACAATAATGCGCTTAATGCCTGCTTCTTTTAGATGTCTTGCCACCAGTTCAATAGTTTGGCCGGCACCGATCAACAATGCCGTACTACGTTTGACGTCAGCAAAGATTCGCTGTGCCAAGCTAACGGCTGCAAAAGCAATCGAAACAGGGTTCTCACCAATAGCCGTGTCTGTGCGAACTTTTTTGGCAACCGAGAAAGTCTGTTGAAACAAGCTTTGTAGCTCAGAGCCAATGCACTTTCCTTCTTGAGACACAGCATAAGCCGACTTAACTTGCCCCAAAATCTGTGGCTCGCCAAGGATGAGAGAGTCTAATCCTGCCGCAACACGCATCACATGTCGTACGCTGTCGTCGCCTTTATGGGCGTAGCAAAAGCGCTCAAGCTCTTCTGCTGATACCTGATGGTATTCACCAAGCCATTGAATAATATGCTTTTCGCCAACTTCCTCAGCGACAGCACAGTACAACTCGGTGCGGTTACAAGTCGAGACGATAACGGCTTCTGACGCCTGAGCGCCAGACACAAGGGAATTAAGCGCCTCAACCATTTTCTCAGGAGCGAACGAAATTTTTTCTCGAATAGATACTGGTGCAGTTTTGTGGTTTACGCCCACAGCAATTAGCGGCATTCAGGAACTCTTCTCACGACTTGAGATCGAACAGTTGGTTTTAGAAACACATCTGCTTGGCAGATACAGCATTAAATACCCCTATTATAAGTGGAATTTTTAGCTCTTCGCACCCCACTAAATCAATAAATGTACTGTTTCCTTACAGTCACCCACGGTTTATAAGGCTGACAAGACAGTAAACTCAAGGCTAACATAATAGGTGGGACATACATTTGGTCACCCTAGGCAGGTCTTTATGCAATCTATGCACTACCGAGTTTCGCTAAAAAATACATTAATCATTTTGGCTCTTGCATCCATTACCAGTGCTTGTTCGACCCGACAACCTTCTAAGCCGTTGAATATTGATCCAACATGGGCTCCCATTGCGAACTCTTCCCACAGTGCCCAACTCACGCAACTGTTAACAGCAGAGTTCACTTTGCAACGTCAGGGCAGCGAGTTTGCCAGCCCCTTGTATCTAGAGGCTGCACAACAAAGCGACCAAGCAGCTGTTGCAAAGCGTGCCACGTCCTCAGCCATTATGAGTGATGACAACGATGCAGTACTCAAAGCGAGTGCTCGATGGCTAGAGCTTGATCCTAATGATGCCAATATTTACCCGATACGATTGCAAGCACTTTTAGTTGAAGGAGATACCAAGAGTGCCGCAGAGCTACTTCAGCAAGCACTCGACAGCCAAGTATCACTCGCTTTTCTACCCAACTTCGTAGATCAAAATATTAGACAGACTGACATTACCGAACAGCTGGAAGCTGTTCTTAGTCAAGAAGCCTTGCGCCAGAGCATCTACGTTGAAATCGCTCAATACCATTTGCTGTTTATCAAAGGTGGTTATCCATTCATTGTCGAAAACATTGATGACCTAATGTCTCGATCCCCCAAGACAGAACTAGAAGGCTTAATCATCATCAAGGCCTTTAGTGAGGAGCAGCTAGGCTTTTCGAAAAAAGCACTGCGAACCCTAGAAAAGGGGTTAGTACAATTTCCAGACAGTCAGCGCATCACCGCGAACCTGTTGGAAACGTTGATAAAGACCGATCAATACAAACGCGCTTTAGAAGCCTTCTACACAGCCGATTTTTCGCCCTTTACTGCTCAACAAGTGGGCCTTGCCATGGGGCAACTGCTGCTGCAAAAAGGGCAGACTCTTTCAGCCATCGAGCTGTTAAGCTCGCTACCTAAGCAAGGAGCATTGAAAGACCAGCTACTCTTCATTCTGGCCAATGCGCAATATCAAGCAGGTCAGACAGACAGCGCCATCAGCAACCTATTACATGTTTATGGTCAGCTTAGCTGGAATGCATCAGAACTGTTAGTCACTTGGCTATACGATGAAAAGCAAGAGCAGCTAATCAACCCACTGATTTTACAACGCGCACAGCAAGATCAAGAAGCAGGGTATGTATCAGGCGTGGCGGACCTCCACCTTGAGCGCAACCAACCAGAACTTGCTATTGATTTACTCTCTCGCTCCATAAAAGTATTTCCTGAGATTGATGGCTTACGCTACAAACGCGCCATCACCTACGACACTCTTGAACAGTGGCCTCAAGCCTTAGCGGACTTACAATGGTTGCTAGACAAACACCCAGATGACTCTGCTTACATGAACGCCTTGGGTTATACTATGTTGGTTCGATCACCAAAAGATTTTAATCAAGCCTTCACATTAATTAAGCAAGCTTACCAGTTAGACAGCGATGACCCCGCTATCCTTGACAGCATGGGGTGGGCCTATTTTAAAAAAGGGGACCTAGATGAAGCTGTCGATTTTTTACAGCAGGCGTGGACACAAATGCAGGACGCCGAAATTGGTGCTCATTATGGTGAAGTACTTTGGCAATTAGCCAACTCAGACAAAGCAATAGAAATCTGGCAAGAAGCCCTGCAAGACAACCCCAATTTGCCCATATTACGCAAGACTATTAAGCAATATGCTCCAGAGCTACTTACTGAGCATAAGGAAAATACATGAACATTAAACACATCATTGCTGGTGTCGTCACATCAGCAATCTTGGCTGGTTGTAGCATGAGCCCCAAAATGCCTACAGCCCCAACTCCAGACTCCGTTGAAGACATTCAAGCATGGCAAACCGAAGGTCGTGTTGGCATTCGCACAGACTCAGATGCAATCTCAGGCAATTTTAATTGGTCGCATACTAAAGAATTTTATGAGCTCAATATTTATGGTCCTTTTGGACAAGGTGCCACACGCTTGGAGGGTACACCTGGCAGCGAGGCAACACTTAGCTACGAGGATAAAGTTCAAGTTGGCCCCAGTGCCGAAGCACTTCTATACCATGAACTTGGTTGGCACTTTCCAGTCACTAACGTTCAATATTGGATACGCGGCCTAGCTGCCCCAAACACTGCAGCTGAAATCGAATATCGAGAAGACGGTACGCCAGAGCAAATCATTCAAGATGGTTGGACGATCAGCTATAAAGAGTTCACCAGTGTGGATACGTTAAAACTGCCACAACGGATGCAAGTCACGCATACGCCATACCGTGTTAACCTAATTATCACAGATTGGACAGTACAATGACGTCGCTAGCCTTACCCTCCCCTGCAAAACTGAACTTATTTTTGCACATCACAGGGCAAAGAGAGGATGGTTACCACGAATTGCAGACGGTGTTTCAGTTCATTGACGTTGCTGATCACATGCACTTTTCTGCGACAGACAGCGATAACTTGATCAGTTTATACCCTGAAATTCCTGGCGTACCTTTTGAAAACAATCTAATTGTTAAGGCAGCTCGTCTACTCGAACCTTATCGCTCGAGTAACACCGGCATTAACATCGAAATCGACAAATGCCTTCCTATGGGAGGTGGTATTGGCGGTGGTAGTAGCAACGCTGCCACAACACTACTCGCCTTGAACCAGCTGTGGCAATGCCACTTATCTTTAGAGACACTCGCCGCATTGGGTAAGCAACTTGGCGCGGACGTTCCTATCTTTGTTTTTGGGCATTCAGCATTCGCAGAAGGAATTGGTGAGAAACTCTCTAAAGTTGAGCCTGAGACCCCGTTTTACCTGCTTTTAAAGCCAAATTGCGAAGTACCAACTGGTCAAATTTTTACCGATAAATATTTGACAAGAGACACCCCTGCCATCAGAATATCGCACGCCTTGAAACTGGAGGGGCATAACGATTGCCTCGAAGTCGTTAGAAGACTTTATTCTGAAGTGGATGAAGCGTTTCTTTGGCTACAACAATTTGGTGACGCAAAGCTAACTGGCACAGGTGCCTGTTTGTTTTTAGCGTTCGACTCAATTGATGAAGCGAACCGAGTGAAAGCCGCTGTACCAGATAAATGGCAGGCTTGGGTTTGTCGAGGTTGTAACACCTCGCCCACTCACAACGCACTGAACCAGTGGATTGCATCTCAGCATACAGCGTGCTGATTAAAACGCCAGTCTCTTTTTCATCGCTATAAATACAAAGGGTATACACAGTGTCCAAGTTGATGGTTTTTACCGGTAATGCCAACCCGGAACTTGCTCGTCGAGTTGTTCGTCGCCTAGGGCTTCCTATCGGTAACGCAACGGTTGGGAAATTCAGTGACGGTGAGATCACAGTTGAAATCAACGAAAACGTTCGTGGTAAAGACGTTTTCATCATCCAATCAACCTGTGCTCCAAGCAACGACAACCTAATGGAACTGATTGTAATGGCTGATGCGCTGCGTCGTGCGTCGGCCACCCGAGTTACAGCGGTGATTCCGTACTTTGGTTATGCACGCCAAGACCGTCGCGTACGTTCGGCTCGTGTACCGATTACTGCAAAAGTAGTGGCGGATATGATTTCTGCTGTAGGCATCAACCGTGTACTCACCGTTGACCTGCATGCTGACCAGATCCAAGGTTTCTTTGATATTCCAGTAGACAACGTTTACGCGACACCATTGTTGCTAGACGATCTACAACGCCAGGGTCATGAGAACATTACCGTTGTATCACCTGATGTAGGTGGTGTGGTTCGTGCTCGTGCCTTTGCAAAGTTATTAGATGACGCTGACCTCGCGATCATCGATAAGCGTCGTCCACGCGCTAACGAAGCACAAATCATGCACCTAATCGGTGATGTTGAAGGTAAAACTTGTGTGCTGGTAGATGATATGTGTGACACAGGCGGTACCTTATGTGCTGCCGCGAAAGCACTAAAAGAACACGGTGCATCGAAAGTTTTGGCTTACTGTACTCACCCGGTACTGTCTGGCAAAGCGATTGAGAATATTAGCAATTCTGTACTGGATGAATTGGTTGTGACGGATACGATTCCGTTATCACAAGCCGCACAGAATTGCCCACAAATCCGCCAACTGTCAATGTCTGACATTATGGCTGAGGCTGTTCGTCGCGTATGCAACGAAGAGTCAATTAGTGCCATGTTTGGGGCCTAAGCCAAACATTAACGCTCGGAACGGGTCGCAGTTCTGGGCAAAATTTAATTTATTTTAGGATATTCAAAATGTCTTTAGTACTAAACGCTTCTGTACGTAACGAAGAAGGTAAAGGTGCGAGCCGCCGCCTTCGTCACGCAGGTCTTGTTCCAGCTGTAGTATACGGTGGCAACACTGACGCGGCTTCTGTAACGTTCAAAGGCAACGAAGTAGCGAAAGCAGTTCAAGACACTGCTTTTCTAACTAGCGTAGTTAAAGTTTCAATCGATGGCGCAGAGCAAGAAGTAATTGTTAAGTCTCTACAACGTCACCCAGCGTCTGGCGATGTAATGCACATCGACCTATTGCGCGTTGACTCTGAAACTAAACTAGTTACTCGCGTTCCTCTAAACTTCGTAAACGCTGCGAAGTCTGAGGGTGTTAAGTCTCAAGGTGGTCGTCTACAAGTTGAAGCGAAACTTGCTGAAGTTCGTTGTCTTCCAAAAGACCTACCAGCAGCACTAGAAGTTGACGTTATCAAAGGTCAACTAGGTGACATCTTCCACCTTTCTGACGCTCAACTACCAGAAGGCGTTGAATTGGTTGCTCTTCTTAAAGGCGAAGACCACAACCAACCTATCGCTCGTATCGGTAAAGCTAAGCGTTAATCATTGAGGCAAGTCTGTGGCAGGTTTTAGATTACTCGTTGGCTTGGGTAACCCAGGTTCTGAATATGAAAACACCCGCCACAATGCTGGCGCACAATGGATAGAAGCACTGGCTCGCATGAGCCAGTGTTCTCTTCGCACCGAAAAGAAATTTTTCGGTGAATTCGGTAAAGTTTTTATAGGTGGGCAGGAATGTTACCTCCTGATTCCTACGACCTATATGAATTTAAGTGGCAAAGCCGTTCAGGCTGTTTGCCAATTCTATAAGATCTCTCCCCAAGAAGTTCTAGTCGTCCACGATGAGCTGGATATCGTACCTGGCACAGTAAAACTTAAGAAAAGCGGTGGCCACGGCGGCCATAATGGCCTAAAAGATATCATCAGCAAACTCGGTAATAACCGAGATTTCGGTCGTGTACGCATTGGTATTGGTCACCCAGGGCATGCAAGCCAAGTAGCAAGCTATGTACTAAAAAAAGCTCCAAGCGATGAATACCAAAAAATCGAACAAACCATTGATGAGTCATTGCGCTATCACGAAGACATTGTCACGGACAATTGGAATAGTGTCATGAACCATCTTCATAGTTTCAAAGCATAAAACTACCAGCTTTAGGAAATCTTTATGGGCTTTAATTGCGGTATCGTCGGCTTACCAAACGTCGGCAAATCAACTCTGTTCAATGCGCTAACCAAAGCCGGTATCGGCGCTGAAAACTTCCCTTTCTGTACTATTGAGCCAAACGCTGGTGTAGTGGCCATGCCTGACCCACGTCTAGACGCTCTAGCAGAAATCGTAAAACCAGAACGCGTATTAGCGACGACAATGGAATTCGTTGATATCGCAGGTCTTGTTGAAGGCGCGTCGAAAGGTGAAGGGCTAGGAAACAAATTCCTTGCCAATATCCGCGAAACAGATGCGATTGCACACGTTGTACGTTGTTTCGAAGATGACAACGTTATCCACGTTGCCAATCAAGTAAACCCAAAAGCGGACATCGAGGTCATCAACCTTGAGCTGATCTTTGCAGACATCGAATCCATTGATAAGCAGATTCTGCGTACTGCCAAGAACGCTAAGAGCGGCAATAAAGAAGCCATTGCGCATAAAGAGTTTCTAGAAAGCATCAAAGCACATCTAGAAGATGGCCTACCAGTTCGCTCGATGGATCTCACAGACGATCAAAAGAAAGCGGTTAAGCAACTTCACCTGCTAACCACTAAGCCAACCATGTACATTGCCAACGTTTCCGAAGACGGCTTTGAAAACAACCCTCACCTAGACGTTGTGCGCGAGATCGCCGAAGCAGAAGGCGCTATGGTGGTACCGATCTGTAACCAGCTTGAAGCTGAAATTTCTGAGCTTGATGCCGAAGAAATGCAAGAGTTCCTAGACGAAATGGGCATGGAAGAACCAGGCCTTGATCGCGTCATCCGTGCAGGCTACGAGCTACTAGGCCTTCAGACTTACTTCACAGCAGGCGTTAAAGAAGTCCGCGCATGGACAGTTAAACAAGGCGCTACAGGCCCTCAGGCCGCTGGCGTGATCCATACAGACTTTGAGAAAGGTTTTATCCGTGCCGAAGTCGTTGCCTACAACGATTTTATTCAATACAAAGGCGAGAACGGTGCGAAAGAAGCAGGCAAATGGCGTCTAGAAGGTAAGGACTACATCGTGAAAGATGGCGATGTTATGCACTTCCGTTTTAATGTTTAACTTTTTTCAAAAAAAACCTTGACCCATGAATGGGTTATATGAATAATATCGCGCCACAGACACAGCGAAGCATTGTTTCAAAACTGTCTGTGTTGCGAGATTGTTGGGGTATAGCCAAGCGGTAAGGCAACGGGTTTTGATCCCGTCATGCGTTGGTTCGAATCCAGCTACCCCAGCCACTCTCTTGCAAAGGCTATGTAGCTCAGTTGGTTAGAGCACATCACTCATAATGATGGGGTCACTAGTTCGAATCTAGTCATAGCCACCAATTTTGATGAATTGGGGTATAGCCAAGCGGTAAGGCAACGGGTTTTGATCCCGTCATGCGTTGGTTCGAATCCAGCTACCCCAGCCATCAAAATACATTTCAGCACAAGGCTATGTAGCTCAGTTGGTTAGAGCACATCACTCATAATGATGGGGTCACTAGTTCGAATCTAGTCATAGCCACCAGCTTTTTGATAAGTTGGGGTATAGCCAAGCGGTAAGGCAACGGGTTTTGATCCCGTCATGCGTTGGTTCGAATCCAGCTACCCCAGCCATCAAAAATATTCTGACTTTCTTCCCTCTTCCCTTAGTTTTTAATTCACACTTAGTTATAATCCGTGAAAATCAAACTCACTATAGGGACTACTTTCATGAAGAAAGCTTTGATTGCCTCTACTCTACTTTTTGCAGGCGCTGCCCAAGCAGATATTCTCGGTCTTACTGCAGAGGTAGGACAATTTTCTCCTGATGCCTCGTTTGATGGCCGCATCGACAACACCACGCGTAATGTTGATTTCGACGGCGAAGACAACACTTACTACGGTATTGCTTTCGAACACCCTGTACCAGTGATCCCTAACGTTCGCCTTCAAGGCTCGACACTGGAAGGTTATAGCGCTGACGCTGATATCAAAATCGACAGTACTGACTACACCCTTTACTACGAGATCCTTGATGGCCTTGCATGGCTTGATCTTGATGTAGGTATCTCTCTACGCGACCTAGATATTGATGCTCGTGTAGGCAACTCTGCAGCATCTGAAAGTGCTGTACTACCGACTGGATACCTATCCGCTTACTTTACGATTCCTACTCTGCCTCTCCAAATTGGCGGTGAAATCAAAACCTTAGCAGTGGGAGACTCAAGCATTAACGACACCACGTTCAAGATTAAATATCAGTCTCCATTTATCGTGGGTGTAGAAGGCGGTTACCGCACAGCTAACTTCGACATTGATGAAGGCAGTATCGACTCTGAGATCGAGTTTGACGGTTTCTTCGTAGGTGTTTTTGCTGACTTCTAAACTAGACAGCTATTAGATACAAAAAAGCCTGCTTACTTAAGCAGGCTTTTTTGCAGTTGTACTTTCAGGTCAATCGCTTACGATGCTTGCAAAGTTTCCTGTAACGCTTCGAAGGTCATTCCTTCCTCGTTAACATCCACTTTAATCAAGTCGCCTGCAACAAACCTACCACCTAAAAGCTCGTTCGCCAATGGGTTTTCAATCCATTGCTGGATAGCACGCTTCAAAGGACGCGCACCATAGATTGGGTCATAGCCCACTTCAGCCAAGCGCTCCATAGCCGCATCACTTAAATTCATCGTCATTCCCATTTCAGCCAAACGATCATTAAGATGCGCCAACTGAATCTTAGCAATGCCTTTGATCTGCGATTGCATCAATGGGTGGAACACCACCGTTTCGTCGATACGGTTAATAAACTCTGGACGGAAATGCGTGCCTACCACTTCCATCACCTTGCTCTTAATGGCTTCGTATTCGTCGTTACTACGATATTCTTGAATCATGTCAGAGCCTAGGTTAGAGGTCATCACCACAACCGTGTTGCGGAAGTCGACCGTACGCCCCTGACCATCCGTTAAACGACCATCATCCAACACCTGCAAAAGAATGTTAAACACATCCGGATGCGCTTTCTCCACTTCATCCAGTAGTAACACTGAATATGGACGACGACGCACCGCTTCTGTTAAGTAACCACCTTCTTCGTAACCAACATAACCTGGAGGCGCACCAATCAAACGTGCAACAGAGTGCTTCTCCATAAACTCAGACATATCGACACGCACCATTGCCTGCTCGGTATCAAACAAGAACTTCGCCAACGATTTACACAACTCAGTCTTACCCACACCAGTCGGGCCTAAGAATAAGAAAGAACCATTGGGACGATTTGGATCTGCCAAACCTGAGCGCGAGCGACGCACCGCATTGGAAACCGCATTCACCGCTTCATCCTGCCCAATCACCGATTCATGTAACGCGTCTTCCATACGTAGCAGTTTATCGCGCTCACCTTCAAGCATTTTATCCACTGGAATACCTGTCCAGCGAGAGACTACTGTGGCGATCTCTTCTTCTGTCACGCGGTTTTTCAGCAGCTGAGTTTCTGCCTCATGCTCTTCGTCTTGCGTTGCCTTTTCGATTTCTGCCTCTAACATCGGAATGACACCGTATTGCAACTCAGACATTTTTGCCAAGTTACCTTGTCGACGTGCCTCTTCCATTTCTTGGCGCACACCTTCCAACTCTTCTTTAAGCTTTTGTGCACCTTGAACGGCTGCCTTCTCAGCATTCCAAATTTCTTCCAGATCTGAGAATTGCTTTTCCAAACCATCGATATCATCTTCAAGCTCAGCTAAACGCTGTTTTGAGGCTTTATCTTTTTCTTTCTTAAGAGCTTCTTGTTCAATCTTAAGCTGAATCAAACGACGCTCTAGACGATCCATTTCCTCTGGTTTAGAGTCCATCTCCATGCGAATGCGGCTGGCCGCTTCATCAATCAGGTCAATCGCCTTATCTGGCAGTTGGCGATCCGTGATATAACGCTGAGACAGCTTCGCAGCAGCAATGATTGCCGAGTCGGTAATATCAACACCGTGGTGCACTTCATAGCGCTCTTTTAAGCCACGCAAAATAGCGATGGAATCCAACACATTTGGCTCTTCAACCAACACCTTCTGGAAACGACGCTCAAGCGCTGCATCTTTCTCAATAAACTGGCGATACTCATCCAATGTGGTTGCACCCACACAATGAAGCTCACCACGAGCTAGAGCAGGCTTTAACATGTTGCCTGCATCCATAGAGCCTTCTGATTTACCAGCTCCTACCATGGTATGGATTTCATCAATAAACAGAATGATCTGGCCCTCTTGCTTCGCCAATTCATTCAAAACGCCTTTCAAACGCTCTTCAAATTCACCACGGTATTTTGCCCCCGCGATCAAGGCCCCCATGTCTAGGGACAAGACACGCTTATTCTTGAGACCTTCGGGCACCTCTCCATTAATGATGCGCTGCGCCAAACCTTCAACAATGGCAGTTTTACCCACCCCGGGCTCACCAATCAGTACAGGGTTGTTTTTGCGACGACGCTGCAATACTTGGATCGTACGACGGATCTCATCGTCACGACCAATCACAGGATCTAAACGACCTTCTGAAGCGCGAGCAGTTAAGTCCACAGTAAACTTGTCTAACGACTGACGGTTCTCCTCAGCATTAGGGTCGTTGACTGCATCACCGCCACGAATGGAATCGATGACCGAAGCGATATCGGCTTTGGTAACGCCCGTTGCTTTGAGCGCCTTAGCCACATCATCTTTACCATCAAACATTGCCAGCAGGATCAGCTCTGATGAAATATATTGGTCCTTACGCTTTTGCGCTTCTTTATCGGCTAAGTTAAGCAACCGCCCCAACTCTGGTGACATTTGTACGTTGCCATCATGGTTAGAGACTTTCGGCATACGCTCTAGAATCTTATTTAACTCTTCACGAAACTTCGTTATCTGCACGCCAGACTGTTGCAGAATAGGTCGTACGCCACCACCCTGCTGATCAAGCAACGCTATCAACAAATGCACGGCTTCAATGTAATTGTGATCCTGCCCTAGCGCCACAGACTGAGCATCTGATAGAGCAATTTGCAACTTACTGGTTAATCGATCAATTCGCATAATGACCTCCGAAATCGATAACAAAACTGTCTTCTACTAGCTTTATAAGATCACTATTTTGCTTTTCAATGGATGAGTGTCATTTTTTTGACAGTCATCATTTTTCTATCCAAATAAGTGTCGCCATTCGACCGGTTACTCCATCACGACGGTAGGAGTAAAAGCGTTCTTTGTCTGTCACAGTACACAAGTCACCACCAAACACTTGCTGACAACCTAATTTGGCCAAGCGCTGTTTAGCGATTAGATACAAATCACCAAGCCACTTACCTTGATTCGGTGAAGACTTAAAAGCGCTTTCAGCCTCAGGGTCCACATCCATAAATGCTTGACGCACTTCTGCTCCCACTTCAAAGCAATCTGGACCGATAGCTGGCCCGAGCCAAACCAACACGTCACTAGGCTCATCAAATTGCTTCAGAGTCGATTCCAACACTCCATCACACAACCCACGCCACCCAGCGTGCGCTGCTGCCACTTGGGTACCTTCTTTATTGGTGAAGATTGCCGGCAAACAATCTGCCGTTAAGACTGCGCAAACCGTATTATCCTGCTTAGTAAAAGACGCATCGGCAGTTCGCTCATCAGCCTCTGTTGGCAACTCGATGGCGATATTTGAGTGCACTTGGTTGAGCCATTGAATCGTATTAGGGTAATTCGTAAGGCGCTTCAACTCAGCTCGGTTTGCTTCAACTTGGTCTGGAGCATCACCAACATGACCCCCTAAGTTCATCCCCTGATAGACGCCCTTACTCATTCCACCTAATCGAGTTGAAACACAGGCCTTTACCATACGAGGAGCAGGCCACTCAGGCACAACTAGCTCTTTCATTTTATCCATTTCAATCACCATCAAATTCACAGGCAAATAAAAAGGCAGCCGCAGCTGCCTTTTTGAAACATATCACATTACATATATTGGTTTTGTCCGCCGTTATCCAAATCTGTCTCAAGAATTTGAATCAACCCCAACATATCTTCTGGTAAATCCACTTCCCACTCCATCCACTCACCTGTAGCAGGGTGAGAAAGCTCTAACTTCTTCGCATGCAACGCTTGGCGACGGAAGCCACGCAAACCTTCTTGAAGCTCCGGAGAGCATCCCTTCGGCATTTTTAAACGACCTGCGTATTGCGGATCACCAACCAGTGGGTACTGGATATGCGCCATGTGCACACGAATCTGGTGCGTACGACCCGTTTCCAGCTTTAGGCGAATATGGGTATGGTTATTGTAACGCTTAATCAATCGGTAATGAGTGATCGCTTCTTTTCCGTGTATAGGCTCAACAGCCATTTTCTGACGGCTGTGTGGGTGACGACCAATGGGCTCATCCACTACGCCGCCACCGGTCATTGCACCGATGGCAATAGCCTCATATTCACGCCCCATACTGCGATCTTGAAGTTGAGCAACCAGATCCGTCTGCGCTTGCAGCGTCTTAGCCACCACCATTAAGCCTGTCGTTTCTTTATCCAAACGATGCACAATGCCAGCTCGTGGCACCATGGCTGTTTCAGGGGCATGATGCAAAATAGCATTAAGCAAAGTCCCATCGCTGTGTCCAGCTGCTGGATGAACGACTAGGCCCGCAGGCTTGTTGATAACTAAAATGTCTTCATCTTCGTAGACAATCTCAAGCGGTATCTCTTGAGCGTCATGAACGGCCTGCTCTTCTAACTCAACATCTAAGGTGATCGTCTCACCACCAAACAACTTTTCTTTAGGTTTGGTTTGCTTACCATCAACAAGCAAGACACCTTCTTTGATCCAGCTTTGGATTCTTGAACGTGAATAATCTGAAAATAATTCGGTAGCAATTTGATCAAATCGCTGACCGGAGAAATCCAACGTAACTTGGGCTTCTTTTACTATGCGCTCTGCCATACAATAAACTTTCTATGCTCGATGCTGCGTCCTCTCGACGCGAAATATGCTAACCGCATAGCCATGATTGCAGGCTATGCCTCGTTTACTAGGGTTGTATTATACATGGGATTTAATAAGACATTGTCACGATTTCTGACAATTGCGAGCTTTTACGCTGTTTTAACAGCCTGTTCAAGCAACCAACCGAACGTAAAACCTGACTTGCCCGAAAAAGAGTATTTTCGTCTTGCTCAAGAAGCGCTGGACAATAACCTTCCCACGACCGCAGCGGAACATCTTAAAGAACTTGAAACACGCTATCCATTTGGCGAATACTCCATTCCAGCTCGCTTAGATCTAATCTACGCTCAATTTGAAGCAGGCAACTATGCTGCAGCACATGCAACAGCTGAACGCTTCATTAAAAATTATCCAGATAACAACGCTCTGGATTACGCATACTACATGCGCGGCCTGTCTACTTACAAAGGTGCGGAAACCTTTTTGGGACGTTATTTAGATCTTAATCCAGCGGAAAGAGACACCAGTGAATTTGATAAAGCATTTAGTGAATTTGCTGACTTCCTACGTCGCTTCCCAAGCAGTGAGTATGCGCCGGATGCAAAATCGAGAATGGTGTACTTGCGTAACTTGATTGCAGAACAAGAGCTGGCCATTGCCCATTATTACTTCAAGCGTAAAGCACCACTGTCTGCTCTGCGTAGAGGTCAAGAAGTCATCCAACACTACCCTTCAACCCCTTCTGTTGAAGAAGCACTAGCTGTCACAATTCAAGCATATATGGACTTAGGGTTATACGAAGAAGCGAAACAGAACTTGAGCATCTTAGTAGACAGCTTCCCGAAAAGCCGATACTTAAATGAAGACCAGAAGTTCATTCCATTCGAATTACCACGTGAAGCGGATCCAGATCTGCTTTACTGGGTAAGCCTAGGAATGATCGAGTAATGAGATAAACAGGCACAAAAAAGCCAAGCAAATTGCTTGGCTTTTTACTTTCTATGTCAGATCAAACAATCGTGACATTCTCAGCTTGAGGACCTTTTTGACCTTGAGTTACCTCAAACGTGACTTTTTGACCTTCCTGCAAGGTACGGCGACCAGTACCATTAATAGCGCGGAAATGAACAAAAACATCCGAACCGCCATCACGTTCAATAAAACCAAATCCTTTCTCGTCGTTAAACCATTTAACGATACCGGATACCAATTGATCTGACATAACAACCTCTTTTACGCTTACTACCCTCATCGGTAGCTTGTTAAACTGTTCATCCCGCCAATCCAGCGAGATAGTGTTCCTTTGTGCTGCCTAAATCCCTTTTACATTTGAGTTATTTTTAAACAGCTACCAATCGATAATATGTCGACTACAAAAAAATAGAAACCCCAAAATTACACAAAGGGTGCACAGTACATTCTATTTATTGTCAGACACCATATCCTCTTCAAGTATAAGCCTCCAAAGTGACACTTTATTGACAACCTAAACCAAAAGCACCAAGACAAATCACTCGATAGCACTAAAAACAAACATTGGCACCAAAAAAGAACAATAAAGGCGCATTTATTGCTTATTCAGACTCACGCCGAGGAATGGACACCTCAATTACGCAATTTATGAATCAAAAAAAAGCATAAAGACAACAAAAACACCAAAACGGTGCAAAAATACATTAACAGGAGAAGACGTGGATCACATTAATAGTGCAGTTGAGACATTAGTCTCAAGTTCAAATACCTTATTTATTCTACTCGGCGCGATAATGGTCTTCGCTATGCATGCAGGCTTTGCATTCTTGGAAGTCGGCACCGTTCGACACAAGAATCAAGTCAACGCTCTAGTAAAAATCATGACAGACTTCGCAGTCTCGGCGCTCGTATACTTTTTCGTCGGTTATCAAATCGCCTACGGCGTTACTTTCTTTGATAGCGCTGAGGTGCTATCTGCGAATAACGGCTATGAGCTGGTGAAGTTTTTCTTCCTGATGACTTTTGCCGCAGCGATCCCTGCCATTATTTCTGGTGGTGTTGCAGAACGTGCGAAATTTTATCCTATGCTCATCTCAGCTGCTGTTATCGTTGGCTTAGTTTACCCATTTTTTGAAGGTATTATTTGGAATGGTAATTATGGTTTCCAAGACTGGCTAGAAGCGAACTACGGCGCAAGCTTCCACGACTTTGCTGGATCAGTTGTAGTACATGGTGTTGGCGGCTGGGTTGCCTTAGCAGCCATTCTTTTGCTTGGCACTCGTAACGGCCGCTTTCGTCAAGGCAAACTGGTTGCTTTTGCTCCCTCTAACATTCCATTCCTAGCACTGGGAGCGTGGATCCTTTGTATTGGCTGGTTTGGCTTTAACGTTATGTCAGCGCAAACACTTGATGGTGTCAGCGGCCTTGTTGCTGTCAACTCTTTGATGGCCATGGTGGGCGGCGTATTGACCGCCATGCTGATTGGTAAAAACGACCCAGGCTTTATTCATAATGGTCCCTTAGCAGGTTTAGTCGCGGTCTGTGCAGGGTCTGATGTCATGCATCCAATCGGCGCATTAATCACTGGTGGCATTGCAGGCATCTTATTCACCGTACTATTCACATGGATCCAACAAAAATTGCACTCTGTTGATGACGTGCTAGGCGTTTGGCCACTTCACGGCATTTGTGGTGCTTGGGGTGGCATTGCTGCAGGCATTTTTGGCAGCTCAACTCTAGGTGGACTTGGTGGCGTAAGCTTCACCGCCCAGCTAATTGGCACACTTGCAGGGGTTGGCGTTGCATTATTAGGTGGCTTTGTCGTTTATGGAGCTGTCAAAGCAATTTCTGGACTACGCCTAACAGAAGAAGAAGAGTTTAACGGTGCGGATTTAAGCATCCACAAAATCGGTTCTATCGGTAAAGAATAGCCTTTTAGAAAAGTGGAGAGGACACTAAACCCTCCCCTCCACTTTTTGCTATGATGAACTGATACTCATCACCGCACTGCGTTATAGAACTTCCTCATGCATATCTGGCTACTGACTCACTCCGAAGAGCTTAAAAAACCTAACGGCACAGGCCAAATCGTTAAGGCTCAATTCCCTCAAGCATGCACTGTCGTTGTATGGAAAAGAACAGAGCCCGATGAGCAACTCGCAAGCTTACCGTTAGACAAAACATTACTCATTTACCCAACAGCAGAGCCTAAGCATTTTGATTCACTCTCAGAACCTTTAACGGTTAGCCAAGCCGAGCATGTCATCCTTCTAGATGGTACTTGGCAGCAAGCGCGTAAAATATATAACAGGACAGAGTATCTAAAAAGGTTCCAGCACTACGCAATCCCTAACCAACAATCGAGCTTTCAAAGACGTCGCAACCAACTCGATGGTGGCTTGTGTACTGCTGAAACTGCAGCTTATCTACTCCATGAAAAAGGACTCACTAAACAGGCAGAGTCACTTAATACTGCATTTCTAGCCTTCAACAACTTACAAAGCTAATTTTAGCGTACTTGAACCACAATCTTGCCAACACCTTCCACGGAGGCTTCCATTATATCTCCCGCTTGAACTGCCCCTACGTTCTCAGGGGTACCTGTCATAATCAGATCTCCCGGGCGTAATTCAAATTGCTCAGATAGCTTCACAACCACCTCAGCCAAATCCCAGGTTAAATGAGAGAGATTGCTGTGCTGCATAAGCTTTCCGTTCACACTTAGCGCAATATCACCTTGATTAAGTATTGCTTCGCCATTTCTAGGAACAATCGATGACATAGGAGCACTGTGATCGAAAGCTTTACCAGACTCCCAAGGTCGCCCTTTCTGCTTAGCTTGAGACTGTAAGTCTCGACGAGTCATATCAAGACCAACACTATAGCCCCAAATCGCCCCATCAGCCTCAGCTAACGTTAGATTCTTCCCCCCTTTTGTCAACGCAACAACTAGTTCAACTTCATATTCAAGCTGCTTTGTTGCCTGAGGATAGGGTATAAAATTATCCTCACCAGGAGCTACCCACTGTACACAGGTCTTATCTTTACAAAAGAAAAATGGCAAATCTCTAGAAGGGTCATCGCCCATCTCACGAGCATGAGCAGCGTAGTTTCGCCCCACACAATAAACGCGACGCACAGGGAACCTTTCTGGCATCCCTTCGATAGGTAAAGAGACTTCTGCTTCAGGGGAGATAATATACTGGCTCATAATGTTCCTTGGTTAAAAATGACCTTGCTTTACCCACAAGATGCTTTGTTCTGAGATAGAGAATATATGCCAGTCTAGCACGGGTAAACGCAACCAACTTAGCGACGGATATGAATGTTCGCCATAACGGATAGAGCCACTTACCACCAGCAATTCAACAGCACCATCATCAATCGGCAGCAAGGATTTAAGTGCCCGCTCATCCCCTACATCCAGCCGAATAAAACCGACCCTTTCCGTTTCATATTCATGTAGAGCAACATAGTGACGGAGCGGCAGTTCATGAAACGCCTGAGCCTTAGAAACCACTTGTTGAGTATCTAAAGGCTGAAATTGATGTAGCTTGACGAATAATATACACCCCTTTGAGCTGAAAGGAGCATGACTTGATCCTGGAGGGTTTCGAAAATAGGTTCCCTGTGGAAAGCACCCCGTCTCATCACAAAATTCCCCCGACAGCACCAAAATCTCTTCTCCAAGAGGATGAGGGTGAGGACGAAAGATAGAACCGGGTGCATAGCGAACAATACTGGTTGCATGACCACGCTCCATGTCTTCTCTAGCTAGAGGTTTTCTGTCCACTCCAGGCATTGGGCTAGGCACCCATTCCAACTGCTCTGCATTCAAGAGTACAGGTACTGAGAAATTCATATTTAACATGAACGACAACCTGATCAAATAATAGACGACTAAGTCTATTAATATTTGAAAGCAATAGGCAACAATTCATATAAAAAAAGGCACTAGGTCAACGACCTAATGCCTAAATGTTCCAGTCAGTCTATCTCCGAACGAAAAAGGACGTATGGAACCTTGAATGATCACATTTAACATAAGGCTCCCAATTGGGAGCCTTAGAGTAAACATAATCCACTTAGAGGTAAGGGATTAGAATAGGTATGTAGCACCAATTGCAGTTGTTTTGTCGTCATCTGCTGTCATTACGTCATCATCGTTAAAAGATGCATTCTGACCGTATTCAGCGTATACATACATGTTAGAAGCTAAGTCGTAAGTTACACCTACACCGTAAACATCGTAATCATCAACTCCGAAGCTGTTTACATCATCAAGATCAACTTTCTGAAGTGTTGCGTATACATCACCAGAACCGTAGTTAAAGCGAGCCGCTAGACCAAATGCTTTAGAGTAGTCTTCTACTTCTTCGTACTGAGCACCTAGAGAAAACGCTGGAGTTACTTGGTAAGTTAAATTTAGACCTGTTGTGCTTGACTCGCCGTCACCTGTGTTTTCACCATCATCATAACCAACAGCAACCGTTAGAGCATCTAAAGAGTACTTAAGAACTAAGTTCATAGCAGTACCGTCTTCAGACTCAGCAGCATTGTCTTCAGCAGAATCTTTAAGCGCTGCAGATGCTTGAACCTCAAAGCCACCAAAAGATGGAGAGTAGTATGCAATTGTATCTCCTTCTTTAACTGTTTGAGCAGTGTGAACTCCTAGGGCCTCAAACTGATCATAAACATCTTGAATTGCATTGTTGTAAATAGTGTCAAAAGAACCGACTTGGACTTTACCGAAAGAGCCCTGCAAACCAACGTATGCTTGGTCTAGGTTTACATCAATATCACTAGTTTTTTCATCTGCATCCGCTTCAAGTTCATACTTGAAGAAACCTGTCATGTCATCACTGATCGCTGTGCTACCTTGGAAGCCAAATGTAGAGCCGTTATCTTTAATTTCACCAGTATCAGACTTATCTGAATCGATGTAAGCAAGCTGAATGTTACCATATACATCGAAGTTAACTGTGTCGTCAGCTGCGAATGTAGACATTGAAGTCAATGCGGCACTTGAAACTGCGATAGCAACAAGAGTCTTTTTCATAAAACGGTTTCCTTTCTGTTGATTCACTTATTATGTACAGCGCTCGAACTGTGCAAGCCACTTACAGACAATGTAATATTCGTTCACATTTAATCAATACTACGCATCTTATTTGCACTCTGAATTCACCCTATCTACATTTTTTATACTTATTTAATCAATTCTCATATCACACTTTTTACAAACAAAAGAAAATACTTATAAATCAGATAGTTATATAAAAACTAAGGAGGCATCGATTTTTTAACATTACAATTAGCACGCTTAACGCAAATAAGTTGGTAAAAAAACGCAAGACCTACCATAAAAATCATATACACATAAACGAAAACAAAAATATGCGAATTCATTACACACTTATTTTCAATATCATTATTTTTCTGTATTTGGCTCGTTTTACTTTTGCATGCCTTGTGAGCCAATTGCGATACACTCTTAAAACCAAGAAACTTAATAAAAATATGGAGAAAGGGTTTTGGAGCTAGACTCAACGTATATTGTACTTTTGATAATTACCGGCTTTTTTGCCGGAATTATTAATACCCTAGCTGGGGGTGGTTCAAACCTAACGCTTCCAGCTTTAATGGTTATGGGCATGCCAGCAGACATTGCTAACGCAACCAATCGAGTAGCTGTATTCATGCAAGGACTCGTAGGAGTAAAAGGCTTTCATAAAGCAGGGAAAGTAAAACGCTCAGACATTATTCCAGTACTTGCTCCCACCCTTCTTGGAGGGCTGATCGGTGGCATTATGGCTTCTTATTCTCCTGAAGCCTATCTTAAGCCATTGTTGTTAATTGCCATGATCAGTATGACTCTCGTTATGCTAATTAAGCCAAGCGTAGTGATTGTTCCAGAGGGTACTCAACCTTATACCGTCTCAGAGAAACCAAGTGCTTGGTATGCATTATTTCTGGCTGGAGTTTATGGTGGCTTCGTACAAGCTGGTGTCGGCTTCGTGCTAATTGCGGCGCTTGCTGGAACATTGCGATATGACCTTGTCACAACGAATGCTTTAAAAATGGTATGCACCCTATCTTTCACGCTTCTAGCACTGATCGTATTTATCTGGAACGACCAGGTGTGGTGGCAGCAAGGGCTTATTCTTGCGATAGGCACGATGACAGGTTCAATGGTTGCTGTTCGCTTTGCCATTAATGCCAATCCAGCCCACTTAAAATGGTTTTTATTCGTTATGACGCTTGTCGGCAGTGCCGCAGCGATATTTTCGTAGCCCTAAGCAAGGCAGAAAACACAAAAAGAGGAAGTAAAGGAGAGCGAGGAAACAAAAAAGGCAGCTGAATCAGCTGCCTTTCGAGAAACGATACCGTCTAAAATTATAGAGGTTTAACGTTTTGAGCTTCTGGGCCTTTTTTACCTTGAGCTACTTGAAACTCAACTTTTTGACCTTCTGCAAGAGTTTTGAAGCCAGCTACGTCGATCGCAGAGAAGTGAACGAATACGTCTGGACCAGACTCTTGAGTGATGAAACCAAAACCTTTAGTTTCGTTGAAAAATTTAACTGTACCAGTAACTACGTCTGACATAATGATATTCCTGTTTGAAATAAGTTTTATTAATGTTGTATTGCTACAACGGGCATTGCTTAAAGAACTCGGTATTACTTATGACAAAACAGGACAATCCGTATTTGGCCGCAAGGGACACTGTACATAAATAGCGCCAATTATTTAAACATCTCGATTGTAAGGTTGTTTAGAGGACTAGGTCAATGGCTTAATCGTTTTTTTTGTAACTTTATAAAACTAGAATTTTCATAGGCATGAGCTTGAATTTGAGATAGATCAAAGAGCTGGTCATTGCAGCTCACTATGCGCCGCTTTGCACTCTATATTACACATAATACTTGCTCTTTGGAGGACCCCATGAAAGTTGCTGTTTTCTCTTGTAAACCTTATGACAGACGCACCCTAGAGGCCGCATCGAAAGATGCGACAAATCTAGAGCTTGTGTTTTTTGAAAGCCGCCTCAGTATCGAAACAGTGTCCCTCGTACAGAGCTATGATGCCGTATCCTGCTTTGTAAATGATGACTTAAGTCGAGAAGTTTTAGAGCAGTTATCGGCTAGAGGTATCAAGGCCATCGCTTTACGCTGCGCAGGCTACAATAACGTTGATTTGTATTGTGCTAAAGCGTTATCGATTCCAGTATTCCACGTCCCAGACTATAGCCCAACCTCTGTTGCGGAACATGCCGTCGCACTAATTTTGACGCTAAACCGTAAAATACATCGCGCTTACCATAGAGTAAAAGAAGGCAATTTTGCTCTTGAGGGGCTAATGGGCTTCAACCTAGAAGGGAAAACCGTCGGCTGCATTGGAACTGGCCGCATTGGCGAGGCCTTCTGCCGAATTATGATGGGATTTGGCTGTCGCGTAATTTGCTACGATTTAGCACAAAACCAACGACTCATAGAGCTTGGCGCCGAATACTTAGATCTTGAATCTCTCTATGCGCAAAGCGATGTCATCAGCCTTCATTGCCCTTTAAACGCCTCAACACACCACTTAATTAGCAAAAACAGCCTTGAGAAAATGAAAGATGGCGTGATGATCATCAATACCAGTCGTGGTGCTTTAGTAAATGCACAAGAAGCCATTGATGGGCTCTACAGTGGAAAAATAGGATATTTAGGGCTTGATGTGTATGAACAAGAAGGTAAATTCTTCTTCGAAGACATGTCCGATCACATTATTTATGACAGCGTCTTCCAACTCCTTCTTACTTTCCCAAATGTCGTTGTAACTGGTCATCAAGGCTATTTTACTGATATTGCACTAAGGCACATCGCAGACACCACACTGGAAAACTTGAAGCAATTACAATCCCCTAACCATACGTTCCAACGAGAACTAACAATTAAACAGTAATTCACAAGCCTCGCTTTCTTTCTTCTCCTAATAAGCGGGGCTGATTTTGCATTCTTAGTTTACACACGCAAAAAACTTGTACTTTCTTTTGTGAGCAATACAATTATTCTCATCTAGTTATTACACTTATAGCGCACATAAGAAGCATGAATATAAATAAGATCGACCTCAATTTGCTCATTTACTTGGATGTTTTACTTCGAGAGTGCAATGTCACGCGTTCTGCAAACAAATTAAATATTACTCAACCCGCCATGAGTAATGGCTTAAAAAGACTAAGAGATCTTCTGAATGATCCATTGCTAGTGCGCACGAGCGAAGGCATGAAGCCAACAGAAAAGGCTATACGCTTACAACCAATTGTCAGAAAGGTACTATTGGAGCTCGAAGAAGCACTCCAGCCTGAAGCCGACTTCAATGAGAAAACATCTACCAGAGTTTTCCGAATCATGGCGAGTGACTATGCCGCCTCCACGGTCATACCAAGGCTACTTAACCGATTACGTGAGAACGCTCCCGGTATTACCATCGATATCATGACGCCAAGTGATGTCACTTTCCATGACGTGGAAGCAGGAAAGATTGATATGGCGATTAACCGCTTCGAAGAGTTACCACAATCCTTTCACGAGAAAAGTGTTTGGCTAGACACATTTGTCTGCATGATGGCCGCCGATAACCCCATTGCTCAAAACTTTACTTTAGAAACATACCTTGAAGCGCAACATATTTGGGTAAGTAAAACAGGTTTTGGTGTAGGGGTTGGCATGGACCCAACAGATGTCCAGAAACTTGGATGGGTTGACGAGGCTCTGCAAAGGCAAGGACGCAAGCGAAGCATTCGTGTGTTTACCCGTAGTTACCACACGGCCATGCACTTAGCTCTTGAACAAGATCTGATTGCAACGTTGCCGAGAAAGGTTGCCTTGATCAACCGTAACAACCCAGATTTCGTTATCTTGGACCCTCCATTTGCCATTCCACCTATTGAGCTGAAAATGATTTGGAGCCCTTTATTGCATCATGATGCCAGTCACATCTGGTTCAGAAAGCAAGTCATTGAACTTGCCAATGAACTAAAAACCCAAAGTTATGGGCAATAGAAATGATGAGCTTTTCGGTTAGTGGTGTGCACCATATTGCAATTATTTGCTCAGATTATCAGCGTTCGAAAACCTTCTACCATCAGCTGCTGGGTTTTAAAGTGCTTCGCGAGACATATCGAAAGGAGCGTGATTCGTACAAATTAGACTTGGGGGTCGATGACCATACACAAATTGAGCTGTTTTCGTTTCCAGGCGCTCCTGAAAGACCTTCTTTCCCTGAAGCCCAAGGGCTAAGGCACCTTGCTTTTAAAACAACGAAACTAGATGAGACTGTCGATTATTTAATGGAACAGAACATCCCTGTAGAAGACATCCGCCTAGATGAAATAACGGGCAAGCGCTTCACATTTTTCCAAGACCCCGACGGTCTGCCCTTAGAACTTTATGAAGAATGAAAACAAAAACACCTCATAAAGAAGACTTCATGAGGTATTTTTTAAACACTTAGAGCGCTCGGTATAAACCAAGCAAGAATACTTACTCGCCTTCTTGCTCTTCAGCAGCTTCAGTAATCAGTGTTTGTAACTCGCCATTTTGAGCCATCTCAACAACAATATCACATCCGCCAATCAACTCGCCTTTCACCCAAAGTTGTGGGAAGGTTGGCCAGTTAGCGTATTTAGGCAATTCAGCACGAATATCTGGGTTTTCTAAAATATTTACGAAAGCAAAGCGTTCGCCACAAGCCATCAGTGCTTGAACAGTTTGTGCAGAAAATCCACACTGAGGCATGCGCGGTGTGCCTTTCATGTAAAGCAAAATAGGGTTGTTATTAATCTGCTCTTTGATTGTATCAATAGTGTTGCTCACGATCGGTAAACCTCATAATTCGGTCGCTCGTCAACGAACGACGTGAAGGGTGTATTTTTAGAGAAGTATGGGGATGTTAATTTTTTTTACAACCCTCCCCTTATCAAAACACGTGATGAATGCCCGTATTTCACCTAAAGCTTCTTTAATACAGACGACCTCCTCTTTACTACAGGCGACCTGTGTATTAAATTGGCTGATTCTTTATATTATTGGTTGAATTTTGACAGGAGCAATATCGTGTCGCCGAGACATTTTTTGACTCTGAAAGACCTATCGTCTGACGAGCTAAAGCAACTACTTTCACGTGCCACTGAACTTAAAAAAATGCACCGTGAAGGCACGCTATACGAACCAATGAAGAACAAAGTTCTTGCGATGATTTTCGAGAAGTCATCCACACGAACCCGAGTATCTTTTGAAGCAGGTATGGCGCAATTTGGTGGACACGCTCTATTCCTATCACCTCGTGACACACAACTAGGCCGCGGTGAACCTGTTGAAGACAGCGCTCGTGTCATTTCAAGTATGGTGGATGCTGTCATGATTCGTACCTTTGATCATGGCATGGTAGAAACGTTTGCAGCCAACTCTAGTGTTCCGGTCATTAACGCATTAACGGATGATTATCATCCATGCCAATTGCTTGCGGATATGCAAACTTACCTTGAGCACCGCGGATCGATTGAAGGCCAAAAAGTCGTTTGGGTGGGTGATGGTAACAACATGTGCCACTCATACATGAATGCAGCAGATATGCTTGGCTTCAACCTTGTGGTTGCTTGCCCGAAAGGCTATGAGCCAAATGGGCAAATTCTTTCAGAGAACCAACACTGCGTGACAGTAACGCACAACGTCCAGGAAGCCGTCACAGGGGCAAACCTTGTAGTAACGGATGTATTCGCCTCTATGGGGCAAGAAGACGAGCAAGAGCAGCGTCTACGTGACTTCGACGGTTTCCAAGTAAACCAAGAGTTGATGGCGCTTGCGGCAGCTGACGCATTATTTATGCACTGCTTACCAGCACACCGCGGCGAAGAAGTGACCAGTGAAGTCATCGACCATCCTGACTCTGTTGTCTGGGACGAAGCAGAAAACCGCTTGCACGCTCAGAAAGCTTTACTTGAATTTTTGATCTGTAACTAAGACAATCTCGTAAGGCTCGTAGTTAGAGGTATCTGGCACGAGCCTTTTTTATACGTTATGAGCTGAATAAAACTCAAAAACTCGAGATTATTATGAGCATTATTGAAGTTAGGCATCTTAAGACCCTTACCGCACTGAGAGACACAGGAAGCCTAGTTGAGGCGGCTGAGCGAGTACATCTAACCCAGTCTGCACTGTCACACCAACTTAAAGACCTAGAAGAAAAGCTAGGTTGCCCTCTTTTTATTCGAAAAACGAAACCCGTTCGCTTCACCAGCGCAGGTCTGCGCTTACTGCAGCTCGCTGATGATGTTTTAATGGCGTTTCGTTCAGCACAGCGAGATATTCAGCGCTATGCAGAAGGTGAAAGTGGCCGCCTACACATTGCGATAGAGTGCCACAGTTGCTTTGAGTGGCTCATGCCAACTATTGATCATTTCCGAGAGCATTGGCCTGATGTCGAACTCGATCTATCTACCGCATTTAGCTTTATGCCACTACCCGCATTGGCGCGCGGAGATTTGGATCTAGTGGTCACTTCTGACCCTCAAGATTTACCAAATATCGAGTACATACCGCTATTTCAATACGAATCTCAGGTGGCCTTATCGCGACACCATCCGCTCGCTAAAAAAGACTATCTCGTTCCTGAAGACTTCAAGAATGAGACCCTTATCACCTATCCGGTTGAATCAGAGCGCTTAGACATTTTTAAACACTTCTTAAGTCCTGCTGGTATCGCTCCTGCAAAAATTCGCCACAGCGAGCTGACGCTAATGATGATGCAACTAGTTGCCAGTGGTCGAGGAATTTGTTGTCTGCCGAATTGGGCTTTAACAGAGTACACCAATCGCCAATACGCGATCACAAAATCACTGGGCGAAGAAGGCGTATGGTGTAAATTGTATTTGGCAATTCGCAAGGATCAGCGTGAAAACGCCTACATGGATGATCTGATCAGCACAGCTTCAAAAACATGCTTTAAGAACCTACGTGGCATACTGTCTCCAGACCTCTAGCACCGTTTTATGCCAGCACCACACATGGGGGCAAAGAATTAAAACGTTAACTTTGTCCCCCTACAGACCGCATCATTAGGCGGTCATTTTTTGATCAAAAATCAATTCGACTGTTAATTTTCTCTAGCAAGCTCATTGCACCGTAGATAATTTTTACTTGCACTGAATTTAAATTAAACCGTTAACTATTTAAAGTTAAATAGTGAGAATTTAAATCAATCAATTCTACACACATATCTCAACTATTCGATTCTCTCCAGTAGTTAACGTTTCTAGCTTAACATAGCCTTTTTCAGACATTGAATTTATAAATTTCATGAAAGTTTTAAATTCAGTTTTATTCACTTTAAAGCTTGGATCTAATGCAGTCATCTTATCATTAGCTACTGAAACGTTAGTTGGCAACTTGGCTTGATTCATATTTCTAACTGCACGAATGAACAATCTATCTAAATCTGAAACTTCTTGCACATCTTGTTTAGATTGAAAATCTTCAAAGAATAATAAATTATCAAATGACTTAGCTATTATTGCTCTTCCTTTATCCTCTTTTTTGCATACTAGCCACACCTCTCTTCCGAACTTCCTTAACTTGTCAGCTATAACAGTAAAATCAGAATCTGTTGTCATAAAGCAATATCTATCAACTCTTGGATTATCTAAATATAGACTTTCAAAAGCATCTAAGCTCAAGAGCAAATCAGCTCTATTTTTCTCCTTTCCTATTTTTGGAGTATCAATAATATTGAAATTGTGTTCCAATATTTGACTTTTTAAAGTTTTCTTAGCTGTCGCTTGATTTCCGTATGCGGCCTTTATTGTAAAAACACAATTATACTCATCATCTGCGCTTAAAAATGAGTTCATTACTTCTTCAAGGTTAAATTCTGCCGAAGCAATATTTTCCATATCTACATAAACAGCTATATTAAAATTCTTCTTTCTCATTTTCTTATTCCTTTAAATATAAAGTGCAGTGACTAAAGCCACCACAATAATATTGTGCATTAAGCTAATTCATAACAAAGCCTAAAACCTGTTTTAACTCCCTTGTATTTTCCTGTTGAGTCTTTGGGCCCACAGGAACGCATGATATTTTTATCCTTATAGAAAGAAGAAAGACTTACTGATCTAATCTGAACACCTTCCATTAGCCATTCACAGAAACAGTCAGAATCAATAAAATTAAAACCTTCCACATTAAAATACTGGATTGAATTCTTAAACCTTAAGTGAAGTTTATCAAATTCAGCCTCTTCCATGTAAGGTGGGTGACCTTCAAACATACCTCCCTTACTATCGAAGAAGTTCATATCACTACCAGTAACTTTATTACGAGTAGAGTAACCACTTTTTCTCAAAGAATGGTATTCTGAAACCGATAAGGGACGAATTGGAATACCTTTTTTCTCTTCAAACCATTTTATATAAGCTAGAACATCATAGTATGTACATGATGCAGGAAGACTAGAATCTCTTTCACTATTAACCGGCAAAAGAGACTCTCCCTTACGGTAACTATAGTAGTCAGGATTCTCATTTATAAATTCGATCAACTCATCAATTGATACTAACTGAGAAACCATTAGTTGTTTCCCATCAATGAGTCTAGGATAAAACCCTTCTATCTTTGTACTTGAAGACCTTTTATCTAACTTATACTGACCAGTGGCTTGAAAGTAATCTTGCAATATATCATTAGTAATTGGATAGTTAGAAAGACTTCCCTCCCCTTCGTAGTAATACTTTTCAGCCTTGTGCCTTTCTAACTCTCTATTACCCTCATACTCGAAGTAAAACCAACGTTTATACTGGTAATCGTGATTAAATTTAGGAATATCAGATCTTTTTAGATTCTCGCCATAAATCTGATGATCGAAAATTTTATTACGCTGATTTCGTATCAGAAAATCATAATTACCAAACCCATCTTTAAGGAAAATGATATTTTCATTATAGGGGAGCACATTAACCCACCCTTCATTACTTACCCTTACTCTCATACTAATTAATTTCTGCAAGAATGTATAAAGATTTAGCTCATCTATAGCTTCATCACTATCCATATCTTTAGGAAAGTAAATCTTCATTACTGGTTCTTCATTAGTGTCTGTAAGAAGCCCACCCAATAAATTATAAAGAGGTCGCATATGATATCTATAGTTAAGAATAAGCAAGTCTATAATCTTAATTGAGATATCTTTATATTTTTTTTCGACTTTTTGATTTGGATTCTTCAAATAATCAAAAAAGCTTGGAAGATTTGACTTATCTTGTATAGAAAAAACTATTTCCGATAGAACATCTAATTCTAGAAGATGCTTTTGCTTTTCATTCAAATCAGATGTATCAGTTAAAAGTTCTGTCTCTTTCTTCAAATGAAGAGAATCAAATATTACTTTCTCTAAATCTTTATTTTGTTTGAGCAAATCATAAAGATCTTGGCTATGCCAACTTATTGGTCCAGAAAAATCGAAATCATAACCCGTAAAAATTTTAGTTGGTGTTTCACCCTCAGAATAAAACAGTCTTTCTGACACTTCTTGTCGATCAAATGGAAAAAATAAGTTGTATTCGCCATCTTTAGAGTGAGATAAAAGATTTTTTCGTTTTACAAGACCATGAGTTGCCATGAAAGGAAGAATTTTTTCATTATACTCTTCTTCATAGCTAGCAAATCCACCATATATGCCAAGCTTTTTAGCTATAGCATTAAGTTTGGTGTTATGAGAGATTTTCTCACGATCGTGACTAGTTTTTTTGGCAGCTTTCTTTAAATTTTCTGGAGAAAGATCAACCATAGGTACAATATGGAAGTTCTTTAAAGGAAGGTATGTTATTGGTGATGTATTTTGATTCATCCTAAAACCTATTAATTTATAGTCCTACCCTTTTATAGATAGCGTACTTCTGACTAAATAAGGTCAAAGAATGATGTTTGGATCGGAAATAGAAAAATACTTTTACGATTTGAGTGCTTTGTTTTGTAAGAAGTACATTACAAACCGCAGGTAAGCCTCAGCCCTTATTTGGTGATATTAATTTTTTAATTCCAAATAGTCAATAGATTAACTCTACATCGATAATGCAATCTAAAAAGATCGACACTTCTTAGTGACTAACTCACTCAATAGCTAACTTGCATAGCACTCCCTCTTGGAGAGTGAAGTGAATCGACCAGACTTCGCCAGACAATGTGGCTAGCTAGAATACGCTGCTTGCATCCGTAAATGATGTGAATAGCATCATTATTCGCATCACGACTTGATTTGAATAGATGATATGAGCTGCCGAAGCATTACCAAAAAGTGTGAAGACGTATTGATCTGGCATATCAATACTTAGGTAGCACTTAAACTCTTACTGTTCTTTAAAGTTACGCATAATTGTAATGATACTTCATGAAAAAATCTAAATGACAAGCTCGCCCAGCCGCTATTTCTTCGATCTGCTTCCACAAAGTCGGCAAATAGACCTTGATAGCTTCTGCATCAGATTGATGATTTTCATCGACACAGTCACCATCCGCTGCTTTGACCCAATCTGATGGACTTAAAAGACTCAGGTCTTGAAGAAAGAATGCTGGGATAGCTTCTCGAATCGATTCTTCACTACCAGAAGCCACGTAAATAGTGACACCTTCTCCCGTAGCAAAATAGCGGCAGACACCTACGTAAAACATATTTACTCCTCCAACTATAGATTCATTTAGAGCATTCAACTCAGTTGACACTGTAGACAGGCTCTTAGTTTTGCACCAAATTCGTCAAGAATTGGATCTATCCGCTCTTTAGGACAACCTGAGATGAGCTGTGTTTGTGGAACTGATGTCGCGGGATCAAGCTCAATGTGAAGTATTTCGAGTATATGAGGCTGTTCGCAAAGCTTGTGTAGCATAGCAAGGTAGGTAAAAGAGAACTGATCTGGGATATCAATGCACGGATAAAACTTAAAATCATCTCGTGTTGCTATCAGTGCTGTCACTACAGAATGATCTAGCCACATCGTCACTCACCCTCTTTTAAAACCCCTAGCTTTAAAAGTAGCAGCTTTGTTTTTGGCAGTTTATCCATAGAGCGCTTCAATACTCCATTGTCATTGATCAAATATCCGATTCTTGAAATTGCCATCTTCTCAGCGCCATCTATACCCATGATTGCATCATGCAGTCTGACATCATCTTCCTCCCATTTTTTATTGACGTAACCACCGACTCTTTTCTGCTTCTCTGGAAGTAGCTCTTCTAAGCGCTCACGATCATGCACATATAGATAGTAGTACTCTTTACTGTTGGATTCTTGAATAAGCTTTCTAGACCAATCTGGGTGCTCTGCAACAGCAAATTTGATCCTAGCAGTGGCAAGCTCAACCCTACGCATCCTTTCCAAGTTTTTGCGCCATAGTACTAACCCCGACACATTACTGATTTCAGCTTCGACTTTGTGAAGTCTTAGGTTTAGCTTATTCGCGATTTCTTGACGGTGTCTGCCAAGCAGAGCCAACACTAAAAAATACTGATACCAACTCGGTCTAGGTTCTGTTAAACACCCAATTTTCAGGTCATTAATACTCGCAACACGTTCTATCACAGAGGTAGCGCAATTAAGCTCCTGTCTAATTTCTCGAATCGAACACCCTTCTTTGATTTTTAAGAGAATCTGATCATCTATATTTCGTTTAGATAGAGACTCAGAGGCATGGTTGATCAAACGAGCATCTGTGTTAGATGCCATATGATCGAGCCATGTTTGAAAGAGAACGTGATGTAAAGGATGCTGATTTACACGAGATTTTAGCCGAAGCATTGGCCCTAGGAATCGAAACTGTAGCAGGTATTCCAAGCCTGAAATGGGCTGGTAGTCTTGATAAAAGCTTTCGATGGATTCCTTCAAGCTTTTACTTCTTATGCGGCCATTTGAAGTAATAAACCCTAATGCTTCTAAAGCTGAGCGATAGTCAGGTGCACAATCATGTGTGATAGAAAATGAGATCGTTGAAGTATGTTCTATTAACCTTAGTGCAGTTGAAGCAACCACAATGTTTTTTGGTGCGGCTTTCACAATGTCAGATAGGTTGCGGGCAGGCATAACCAAGTGCCGATCTACTCCAAAATCGGTGTTATCAGTGTAAAGCAACTTAATGCCATGTTTTGGGCAACTATCAATGCCTGGCAATTGGCTTTGAATATTGTAAATTCTTAGCCCTGTCTGTAACTCCTCTTCCTGTACACACCTTATGCAATAAAAGTGACCGGAGGCGCAAGGTAGCCCAAATGTCGTAATCAAGTTCTGAATAGAAACTGTTTTTCCGTGCTTCAGTCGATCAAGATACCGAGCATTTTGATCTGCTCCGAAGTAACGAAAGAGTGGATATAACGTGTGGTGTTGGACCAAATCATTAAGAAGTTCATCTGATGCGATATGCTCCAAATAACTGGGTAGAAATGGGTGGATTCTAATTCTAGGTGAGCCAAACAAAAGCTCTTTAGTCTCTCGGACCCTGTAGTTACCGAAACGAAGATGGTAACGAGTCGCCCAACTAAAAATGGTTTCAGTTGGGCGAAGAGGTAATCGATTAATGTACTTGGAGTTCCCAATCATAATTGATTACCTTTTTAAGGCTAGGAATCTCATGACGAAGCCAAAAGATAGTCACAAGCCAATAGATGGGGGATTTGACCCCGAAAGGAGAGGCGAAGTCTGAGATCGCGAGCCATAAAGCATTTGCACCATATTTATGTTTTTGCGCACAACGGCCTATCATACTGACAAAAAAGCTTTCACCTAAATCCTGATACATCTGCTTAAAAAGCTCATTAAAACGTTTCTTATCAAAGCTATAAGTCAGTTGACGCTCTACTTGTAAGAGATTTAAAACATCATTCTTAACTTTGTTGGCTAGGGTTGAGTCAGATTTGAGAGCATCAGAAAACTGATATATGAATGGCTGCCATTGACACTGCCAGTCATACTCTAGAACCATGGACTTTGATGATCTCAACCACTGATGAGGCAAACTGTAATCATGTATTTTCAAGCCGTCATGAGTACATAGAGGCACTTTATGGATAGAGCAAGTCATTGCGCCGAAGAAGTGGTGCGAGGCATGCCAATACGAATAACCGTAAACTTCACGTTCTTCTTTCAAACATTTAGGGCAGAATCGCCAGCCTCGATGTCCGGCAAAGGACTTTAACTCACTCGTTTTTCTCCCTTTTGATTGAATCTTCAAAAGGTCCTCAAGAGAGTCATTAACTAACAGCCAAGAAGGTACAGTTGTATGATCAAGAAACAACTCTGTTTCCGTTTTATCACCATCGTAGTTTTTATAGCGGCTGATAATCTCAAAGCTCTGCTCGCTAAGAGGCGTTTGAGAGAAGAGTTTTTGCTTTGATAATCCCGTATATTCTTGCCAGCGCCTCTCACTCATAACTCGTTTTGCATTCATGAGTCGAGACCGAGTCCAGCCACTGAAAATATGTTCATCTTGATTAAGGGTTTCAAGATTCATTCTCAAACTCCCCATCTAATGTCTGAGAGCCGATTTGCTTGCCTTGCGCAACAAGTAGTTGGCTCTTAATCTCATTTAGAACATGCTTTTCTTCTTCGCTGAATACAAATCTAGTTTCCAAATCAAGAACTCGATCCAGCGTCCTTTTAGCAGCTTGCCCATGCGGCACCTGCTTACGCATAAAGGTCTCAAGCTGAACCAATTCTTCATGCTTTTCAGACTGATAAATTTCATCAACAGTCATAAAATCTACTGAGCGAGCAATATTTTTTTCTCGAAGCTCCTTCAGAGCAGGTATCTGATTTGCAAAGCCTTTCTTCATAGTTTCGCAAATCAACTCTGGAGTAAGCATTTTGTTGCGAGGAATAACGGCTCTCATACAAGAGCGAAATAAATCCATGAAAATTGCAGGTATTCCTGCACTCTGAACCCAAAACTCGTTGATTACTGCATCAAGAGAAGAAACTGATACAGCTTTCTCAAGACCCGTAAAGAACTCTTCGTTAAATGCCCTAATTTCTTCTTGATCAGTTATGCGGGTCAGCTCAATTATTTCTCCAAGCCTTCGTTGATGACGCATGCGATCAGCGAATAACAAAACTGCGTTAGGCGTGCCGATTTTAATATGGGGGATTTTCAAGCTGTTGCTTAAATCATCAAATAACTGAATCATAAGTTTACGATCCGAATCTCTAACCGAATCGAGGTTCTGGACTTCATCGATGATAAACAAACCAACATGATGTCTTGTGAGAACAGTTCTCAAAGCCTCAACCATTTCAGCAATCGGAATGCGCTTGCCTTTTTGCGTTAGTACTGACTGCGCATAACCGGTATCTGGATACCCTGCTTTCTTCAGAACAATGTCAACTTGCTGAAGTAAACGATAAATCAGCTCAGGTCGTGCTGCGTTATGAGGCATATCAACTTTGATATAAGTAATCTGATAGTCGTCAAAATCATCGGTCTTATGTCTTACCACCTGCGGAAAACATGTACTCATGATCCAATCGATAGAAAGTGTTTTGCCGTTGCCTGTAGTGCTAATCAGTGCGGCAGTATCAGCTGTTGTTTTACCAATAGGGACTTCTATTTTCTCACCTGAAGCAATGGCATATTGATAGCTTATATATTGAGGAGAGGCTGGGTTAATCCCTTTGTAGCCTCGTCGGATCATTTGATAAACTTTCTCATACAATTCATAGTGCTCACTTCTGATAAAACGAAACTGATCAACTCGGTCAAGAAGTTCATCTAGTAATTCATAACGCTCATCAAAACTTTCTGCACATGGATATTCCATCAAATTCGAGGTTCGTTGATAAAAGGCCTTACCTTTCATTTTGAGAGGCATTGCATTGTACAAATAGTTTTTGTTGTCAGCATGTGTGTGCTGATATTCAGCATCGATGATTGCATATTTCATTACGCTTACTCCTCATCCCTAAAGGATGTTTTAGCAGTAGGTTTTTTATTATTGTTATGTCCACTATCCAAAACGGATTGAGGAAGATCTGGTTGCGGAGCCTGCGCTAAAGGAGCCACTGTCTTTTCTTGTTCTAACTTTCTGTTTTCACGTATTTTCTGAGCACCAGCATTAGGGCTATCTATATTTTTCGCATTTTCTTTGGCTTCTTTTACAATGCGCTTCGTTTTATGGTACTGCGTTGCTCTTGCATTCAGCTCTTGTTGACGGACATTAGCTTTATTTAATCGTTCTAGCTTATCTAGAGCTTCGCGCTCTTGCGCAACGAGCCCTTCGTAGCGACTTAATTTCTGATCCAATATAGCTTCGTATTCTTGACCATCGATATATATCCAAATCTTGCTGACATCATGTGAGTTATAACGACACTCAAAGCGATGAGACTGCTTTTCCCCTTTAAAAGGTAGATCTTGTAGTCCAAGTTGAAGAATTTTCGAACAAGTGTAGAAAAGCTTCCCAGACTGCCCCAAAAGCTGAATTGAATTCTGCTGTACAGAGACAGTTCCTTGAGAAAGTAACGCACAGCGCAACTCCTTATCATCAAGTGTTGGCTGCATGAATGAATTACCATTTTCAATGGACCAACGAACTAGATCTCGTGCTCTAGGTGCTATACCGTCTTCAATTGCTTCTTTGGGTAACTCTTTTTTAGCTCTGACTTTATAGTTGTTATGGTATACACAAATCTCCATAAGAATTCGATTAAGATCATTAACAGTTAAACTAGCGTGTTTCCTTGCTGAGTTGGTTCTTTGACCATTATGACTAATCGGCATATGCGCTTTTGATAAACTAGGAAGATCTCCTTTAGTTCGACTAAAAAGACTTTCAATGAAAGGTTTGTCATTACCACAGCCAGGTTTTCCGAACTCAATTTTCATATTGAGCCCTTTGACTACAGACTCAGAAAGAGTGTTGTTAAATTCTGCATTATCAACAACTAAAGTCTGCGGAGGGCCGAGCACTTCCCACTCGTTTAAGTAATCTAAACATCCGATAGACTCTAACCAATCATGCCGATTCCTAAGGCACTGATATAAAGCATTACTGACCTCCACAACTGATGGGGCCCCAAAGGTGAAATAGAAGCCTACGATATAGTCTGTATATGTATCTACCAACATATACAAAGTCGCTTTGCCTAGCTTTTGACCAGGGAAGAGCTTCGATACTAACTCTTCATCATAAGGCGTTTCATCTAGCTCATAGCGCTGACCGAGGCCAATGATGTTTGCATAAGCATCGCCTCTACGCCCCGCGAAATCTTTAAGAATTTCGGCAGAAGGTAATACAGCGTTTCTAAATGCTACATGCTTGAAGCCATTTCTCTTTCTTAACCATCTATAAAATTGACCAAATGAAGGGCACTCTACATCACCTTTTATTATCACTTCATCAGAGCTTTTTTTATCATTTGCTGTTTTATTATCATGAAGTATTACGCTTTCTGCATAGCGCTCGTAAAGCATTATGCGGTAGCACTCCTTAATATTTTTAGCTGAAATATCACCGCTCGAACCATATAGGTTTGCAGACCATTCAAAATTCAAATAATCAATTTCATTCAGAATCTTGCGAGTCTCTTCACCTGTATCAAGAGTATGTTGACTTGGTCTTCCGAGGGGCTTTGTGACAACTCTTTCCTTAGGTGTGTGGTTCACATACTGTCCGACGCCAAATGCTAACGCCGATACTTTTCTGTTAGCATATAAGTAAGACCAGAGATATTTGTATATCGTGACAGAAGTAACCCCATGCTTTTCGGCAGTACTTTTTACAAGATTTTGTCCATAACAACCGTAAAACAGAGCTTCTAAGTCGTTAGCAATTTCTTCGATCATTGCAAACCGTTTAGATGCAGTACTCTTTTGCTTCTCAGTTAGCAGTGAATAAGGGAAAGCCGCCTGATGTGGTATGAACCTGTCTGTCAACTTCACTCGATATTCTTGTATTGCAGCTTGTAATTGATCGAGCTCGTACCGCTTAGGCCGTTTGATTGTACCTCTTATATTCATTAAGAATACGTGATTTCTTTCAGTGTTGAGATAAACAACAACCGAGTCTTCTTTCAAGTCAAGATCACCGATAGCAACACACCTTCCATCAGGCACTTTTATGCCATCAAATAGAGATATCTGACTTGAGGCCAATGTTGTTGATTGAACAGAGGCTTGTGTTGCTGGATTTGAAGATATACCGTTCATAGAACAATCACCCCCAAACGCTTAGGTGTTAGTTCCATGCGTAAGCGCACCTCCCAATCCATTGCAATATCTTTCACCCAAAGTGCGTGTCGAAAAAAATACTGGGAGAGCTCTGGAGTGATACCTACTGAATTTGCAACATTTTTTATGACCTTATGCATGCGTTCATCTGAGCTGAACAACAGCTCTCCACTCAGAATATTCAGCCAGTCCTTATAGAAAGTCTCTGTAAATGGAGTGAGTGCTCGGTTGTGATATATCAGTCCAAGTGTTTCACTTTTGACTCCTCGTAATTGATCACTATCCATCACAAGAAACTCAATATCATTCAACATTGCATAGCTCTCTTGTAGCTTTAATCGCTCTTGTACACGGCGATCAAATAGCTGATCTGTAGGCTTTACAGCAATCGCCATCCACTCTTTGTCGCGGTCCTCTGAAGGGCTAAGCTTGATAAGGAAATCAAACGATTCATAGCCAAGACGACTTCGATTTTTTCCTCGCGGATGATTTATACCAAGCTCTTCACAAATAGGTAATGTATCTTCAATCGGAAGCGCAAATTGCTCATAAACTTCTTCCACGGAGTGGTTATGAAGAACAAATAAGTAAGCACACAGCTCATTATGAGACATGAAATGTAGTAAGCGATTGAGATCACGAAAATGTACTAATTTTGATCGTGTTCCAGAAGAACGTGTGAAATTCATTGTTTTAAGAAAAGGTACATAAGGGACATTAGCATCTTCAAATGACTCTCGATGCTTATCGAATCGTCTTTTTTGTTCTTCATCAATGATCAGTGTTTTTTTGTTTTTCATGGGATTCACTTTTAGGATTTCAATAAAGTGAAACATATCCGAAAATCTTTTTTATTCAAGAAGAAACAATATTATCAAATGCCAATATATAGAACCTGTAATTATTGATTAAAAACCTATTTATTATATAATAAGTATATTTTTTCAGGAAAGATAAAATCCTTTAGAATCAACATATTAAAAATTCATTTAAATAAAAAACTCAAGAAATCTAAAAAAATATACATTATATGAAATAAAGATTTCGATTCGAAAAATAGAAATTCACACTTCAAAATTAGCTTTATTGAAAACATAAAATTACACATTTAATGCACATTTAAAGTCATAAAATAGCACTTCCCTCATCTTTTAATAGAAGAAATCCAACCAAATTTTGTTCGATCAAAAGCTGTCTGAGGGCATGCATAGCATCCAAAACCGGCAGTTTTAAGGGGTGAAGTGGTGGCTGAATGACTGAAAAGAGAGGAAGGGCATAGCTCTTGTAAATAAAGCCTAAAACAAGAGTCTAAGATGCAGTTTGGGTCATCGCATTTGGAGGTCTAACGACGTATTAATGCGACATTGCAAGTTATGTTATCAGCACAACCGGCAGCGACATTCGATACCTGACCCACATGATAGTGAATAGACCTGAAATCAAAGTGCCTACTCCTGGAAGAATCCCAGCCAAATTGAAGTAGCGACTTCCCATGTTTGACAGCAACATAATGATGGCAATGATTCCAGCAACCACAACAAGCCATCCAATAAACTCTATGCCGTTTGCTACAAGGCGTGCTGTACCATATCGAGTTCGACTCGTTTCGAAGTATAAACTATTTGGATGCACTGATTGCTTTGAGGCACTACCTATAGATACAAGCGATTCAACAAGCTTATTGAATTGACTATGTTTTATAGCGCAGCTTTAGTTTCTTCGGTAATCCCCCCGAAAAATAACAGCAGCCAAAAGTAGAATTTTCTCGTACTCTAAACGCAGGAGGTTCTGCATGAAAAAATCACGTTATACCGATAGCCAAATCATGGCCATACTAAAGCAAGCAGAGGCAGGCACACCCATTCCTGAGCTATGTCGAGAGCATGGTATGAGCTCGGCAACATTTTACAAATGGCGGTCCAAATATGGTGATATGGATGCCTCTTTAATGGCTCGTATGAAAGAACTTGAGGAAGAAAACCGTCGTCTTAAAAAGATGTATGCAGAAGAACGGTTAAAGGCGGAGATCATACAGGAAGCCATGGCAAAGAAGTGGTGAAGCCATCCCTTCGACGAGAGATGGCACTTCATGCTGTAGCGAATAAGGCGGTGAGCATTCGTTTGGCCTGCTCTGCTTTTATGATCAGTGAAACCTGTTATCGTTACAAGAGCCTTTTGAATGATGACAATGCTTTGATCGCTAAACTTTTAGTTGACCTAGCAGAGACTCAAACGGATTGGGGGTTTGGGCAATGCTTCTTTTATCTAAGAAACGTAAAAGGCCACACTTGGAATCATAAACGTGTCTATCGAATCTATTGCGAGTTGGCGTTGAATCTACGAATCCGCCCAAGAAGACGCTTAAAGCGGAACGTACCTGAACCCTTGAAGGAGCCAACCAAACGAGATCAGGTTTGGTCTATGGACTTTATGCATGACCAACTTATCGATGGTCGCCACTATCGTCTATTTAACGTAATCGATGACTTCAAGCGCGAAGGACTAGCGATGGAAGCAGGCTTTTCCTTACCGACCTTGAGGGTGATACGCACGCTTGAGCAATTGCTTGAATGGCGAGATAAACCACAGATACTGCGTTGTGATAACGGGCCGGAATTTGTGAGTCATGAGTTTACTCGTTGGGCTAAAAAGAAAGGCATTAGAGTTGAATACATCCAACCTGGCAATCCACAACAAAATGCTTATATTGAACGATATAATCGAACAGCTAGATATGGATGGGTAAGCAAGCATCTTTTTGAAACACTTGAGGAAGTGCAAGACTATGCAACGAAATGGTTGTGGTTTTACAATCACGAAAGACCACATACAGCTAACGGAGGCAAGCCACCTCTAATGGCTGCTTAACCTCTACTTTTGAGCTAAGTTAAAAAAGGGAGGATTACCCTTCTAGGTTTGTACCGCATGAACCACATTGGTACGCCCCTTAGACATTGATCATTCCACAACTTGGGCACTGCTTTCCTTTCTTCATAAAATGCCCTATTAAGAGTGGCAACAGAGATACCATTATCTTATATAGACAGCTAACGCCCGTTTAAGTGGTGAGCAACGCTACCACAACACTTAGTTATTACACAGTAAACACGTAAGCCGATTCAAACCAAAACTGTCACACGTTGCAAATCCGTCTTAAAACGTTTGTTATGTGCGTACTAAAGTTGTGCTTACAATCTCAGCATGTCTTTGTGCTGGATAGCACTTTCATAGATTGGCTCTGGATAATTCAGCAAAAAGTAATCTTTGACGATTGAGTCAACCCTAAAGCCAAGACGTTGATAATAAGTCAGTTTATAGCCAAAGGTGCCTGTACCCAGTTCAACACGTAAGATTCCCTTACTTGATAACTGAGACAGAACCTACTTAAGCAATTTAGAGCCAACACCTTGACCTTGTAACTTTGGATATACAGAGACGTTGAATATCTCAGCAAGGCTATTGGTTTGTGGCTTCACTATACAAGATACTAAAACACGCCCATTATCTAGTGTAGCAAAACACCATGAATCAGAGAAATATGAAGAAATACTCGCTTCAGAAGCGATCGGCTTCAAGCAGCAAATCTAGCGGAATCTGGCTACTTTTGACTTCGATATATTGCATTTTCCACAAGCACATAATGCTGCCTGCTAGTGACAAAAAACATAGCGAAGAGGCGTTTTTTGTTCCCTCTAGCTAGCCTTGTTAAAAGTTGCTACCAAGTTGCGACCAGTTTTTTGAAAAGTATGTTTCAATGCCTTTACCTGGGTTATATCTTGGGTAGAGTTTTTCAAACTCTGACCTAGCCACTTCATATGATGTATCAGGAATAGCGGAAATACTTTTTGCCAAAAATAGCATTGCTAGCGAAGGTGCTCTCGACTCTCCTTGGTTGCAGTGAATTAGCAGTTTTCTGCCTTCAGCCCAGTGTTTATTAGCAAATGCTAAAAATTCTGTAAATAGTGGAGGCATAAACAACGGAACAGGTGGATCAATGATATTGAGAAATAAGTCATTATCCTGCTCTAACACCAAGTAGTTGGGGTGTGTACTTGGTAGCTTTCCTCGGTAACCTAGTGCACTTTGGTGGCAGGGACTCTTACAGGCGTGAACAACAGCCATTTCTTCATTACCTCTAGTGCACGATAGATCATTTGTTACGATTACCCTTTCATGGATTTCTTGCACAACAGCTCCTTGTGACTTTTAACGCCCAAAAACAGGCTAAGTAATGTGTGTAGCGAAGCGAAACGTAGCCAACTGTTACGTGTCCTTGTTAATTTGCTTATTAGAACTCTTTTCCTCTCTCCAATCTTTGATGTATAAAACACTTTGATTAGACAGTTTAACTACTTTTTTATTTTCAAGCTTTTCTTTAGTTTCTTCTCCGTATTTTCCTATTTCATCAATTGCTATAAAAGATTGCTTATCGTGCTTCAAGTATAAATCAATAAAATTAGAGACAGCATCATTCTCTATATTTTTATATAGCAACGAATCGTGGATTAATATAGGTAATTTTGTTGTTTCAAATATCGCAATATCTAGAAGCAATAAGTTTGAGTAAGCAGTGCCTGTTCCTGTGTTATCAATTATCTTGTATTGATAGCTCTTTTCATTTAAAACTAGTTCTGGGCTTTTATGATTTTCACTATATGTCAAATTAACTAAACTTTTAATCTTTTCGTTAATTAAATCCTCAATAAATTTTAATATATTTTCTTTTTCATTTTTCAGGTCGGATTTAAACCCTTTTACAGACTCTTTTAAAACCTCTTCAGTTTCAAAATAACCATTTTGAGATTTTTTTTCTTTATGTTGATTAGAAAGGTTATAAACTCGATCAACTATTATTTCTGGATCATCAAATTTTAATATGTTTTTGCCAATTCTTTCATCGATCTTTGATATTTCGTTTGTAATTGAATCAAGCTCTTTTTGAAGGTCGCGTTCACTTGCTCTTAATTCTAACTTAAGTATCCTAGTAATATCGCAGTGAAATTCTTCAATCTCAGAAATTTTCCTTTCATTTACATCAGGAAAAAAATCTTTAAGACTAGAAAAGTGCTTGCTTTTTATATATTTACTTTGGCTTAAGTTGCTTCTAACTCTCGACAACCTGCTAGTAATAGAGGCCTTCCCATTTACTAAAAGGTCTTTCTGTTCTTTAAGCTCTAATACCTCTTTGCTTGCAATTTCACTTAGGTTAATTGCATACTTTGCAAGATTTGATTTTATATCCTCAATTTCAGCTTTAATCCCATCAATTTCTTTTAGATTCTTCTTATATTGAGTCTTTGATATTTTGGGTATGATTTTTTTATTAAAAGCAACAAAAAGAGCTTGTTTCTCAGCATTCTTTTCTTTTAGCTTTTCTGATAGATCTTTAATAGTTGAATACCTTTCAAAAAGCTTAATTAACTTTTCTATACATTCACCTCCATTATTAGATGGATGGTCGTGTAAAGGCTTCTTAACCTCTAAATTCTCTCTTCCCCATATTCTTGAAAATAAAGAAATAATTGCCCTAAAAGATAAATCAAAGGAGTCCAAATTATATTGAGATTTAAGAAATGATTTATAATTTTCTATTGGGATAGGTTCTTGATCTTTATAATCACTCGAGCAGACATATACCAAATCAGGCTTAAAAGTCCCTCTTCTAAATATGAATTTTTCGCCACAAAATTCATGTGTTATAAAATATGAGTGATGCCCCAATTTCTCAACAGCTCCGCCATCATTTGATATAAATGACTCACCGCCAAATGAAAAATCCACTAACATCAAAAGTGTAGATTTACCAATTGAATTGGTTGCTACAGAGTCACCCAATACGACATTTAAGCCTTCATGGAATTTTATAGCTTTTTCTCTAAATACATCTGATCGAATTTCAACTAACATTGATTATTTCCCCATTGTCTTTATTTACCTCAATTCGACCAAGAACATAGAGAACATCAATACATGCAATAAACTCACTTACATCTTCAAAGTGTTTTTCTACTTCTTTATATAGTTCAGATAGCCCGTTAACAACGGCTAAGGCTTCCAGAATCTTAGGTAGTTTTCTTAAAGATGACTGATCAAATGACGTAAACTTATTCGGTGTGATCATTCGAATATCTCACAATTTTGGATAAAAAATGAAGCCAATATTTCTGATGCATCATTGGAGTTTGGTTTTGTCTTAGAGTTTATCCAAGCCACTATATTCTCGAATATAACCTGTTGATCATAGCCAAATCTTTTTTGCTTTAAGTAGAATACCTTAATCTGATTGGATATCATGTCAGATAAGTCAGGATTATTTTTATCAAGCAAGGTTAGTTTAGATTTAATAAAAACATAGTAATCTCTTACATTATTTTTGATCTTTCTTTTTGTAGGCTTTGTTATTGTGTCGTTTAATTTATCATCAATCTTTTTAGGGGAATATGAAATCTCACAATTGTCATCAAAATTATCTTCATCATACAAGGAATCAATGATTTCACTTATTTCATCTTCTATGGCGTAAGTCTTCCACAAAGACTCTTGCCCAGACCTTTGGATTAGCTTTTTCTTGATATCTACAATCTTTCGATATTCTTCTACAGTCCTAGGCTTATCAAACTTACCATGACAAACTTCACATAAAGGGATTACATTATCTTCATGATTAATATCTTCGCTTAAACGTACTTCACCTTTTAGTAATTCAACTTCATCACTAGTGGGGTTTAGCGGATAGATATGGGCAATTTCATAGTTTTTATAGCTCTTACCACTTTTCTGATAGAAAAGTGGCTCATCACATAATGGGCAAACACTGCCTACCTGAGTAACAAGAGCAATATTCTGTGCTGGTGAATACTGATGTCGTTTATTTCCCATTAATCAAATTACCCTTATTTTAGCACATATGTTAAACGAGAGTTCTAACGCCCGCATTTGCGGCTGGTTTGTAGCGCAACGGAAAACCAGTCAGACAACATTCGCTTATCAAGCACTTATGATGCCCGCTATTGTTCCATTTTGATTAGATAACGATTCTTAAACTCGTTAAGTGTTATCCCGTCAATGTGATTTTGAATTACTTCCAAAGCAGACTCTTCTTCGCAATCTGCAAGATAATCCATAACTTTTTCCTTAAGCGAAGTATATGGTGTAAATTTCGCTTCGACTACTTCACTTGATCTCCAGGCGCCATGCCTAGCTGCACTGATAATTTCAACAATAAGAGCCAAACACTGCCTTCCTGATAAGATATCTACCGCAGCAACTTCAACGTCGTAAAATCTATCTACGAAATTATTTGCCACGTCAAAAGTGTATGAACCGGCTTGATTGCACAAAATACTGAAATAGTGTGTTTTCAGATCTTCTGACTGAGAGGTAACTAAGTTAACAAGCCCCTCACGAAATGGTATCTTCTCAATCAAGCTCTTAATATGGTCACGAAACTCGTGATCTACATATTCGAAGCCAAGCTTATCCAGAATTCGTTTCATTATTACGCTTGGAAAGACAAGTTTGGTAGATACCGAGTTAGTATCCATCTCTTCTATCTTATCGGATAAAAGGGATTTAAATCGTGTCTTTGGAACATCATCAATAAGGTCAATCAATTTTGGGTTAGCAGAGATGATAGAAAGACATTTTTGAGATAACTCAACATCTCCCAATGTTGGGTTTAGCACTCGCTTAGCCAATTCTGAATTGATAAGGCTATCATCAAGACATGCGAGCCCATCCAAGAAAAATGAAGCATTGTGTTTAATTATATCTGAGTTTTCTTTGTAGGCTTTAAATAATTGAACTACAAGGTAAGGGTGTGCTTCTGGATGAATTTTTTCTATTTCATACCTTACCGTATCTTCTATATCCGATAGCGAAGTAGAGATGAAGAATTTTGTGTTATGAAATTTTGAGATTATCTCATCAACGACATGCTTAGTTCCTAGTGTTTCCTTTGACAAAAACTTGTCAATCACTTCAGAAAATATGTATCTTGCTTCTTCTGCTGAAGGGTGATGACCTGATGGATGCGCGGCTTTATTTCGTCGATCTCTTATAAGATCAACGGTAGAACTATCTAAGTCAGAAATCAGCTGTTTAGATGCTATCTGTGTTAGCAAGTAGCTCTCGAAGACATCCTGACTATTTCTCCTTTTTTCTACCTCTAAATATATTGATCTCGCGTCGGAATTTACTTCTTTTATCGCTTTAAGTTTATCCACTAGGTCATCGAAAAGAGCGATATAGCTCATCACAATGCAACCACGGTATGCCCCAGTGTGATAGCAGCTCATTGCTTCTTTCATATAATCTTTCATTAAAGGATTATGTATAAGAGCAATTAGTTCTTCAAAATCGGTAAGACTGGCCATAAATGTATGTTATTTCCTTGCTTATCTGCTTAACATTTTAATAGTGCGCATGCGCGTTATATCTTTTGTCCACTACACGTTATTCTAGCTGTGGCGTTTTTTAGTTATTGATCTTAGAACACTTTTGTAGTCGCTTCTATGACAATGCGAGAAACTGAATAACATTCAGATCATAAAAACAGGCATCCAGTTTGCGAACATAAAAATAGGCTAAATATTTGCACAGATAACAGAAATATACCCAAAAGGAATGTGTGATATATCCCAGCCCTTTTATGAATCACCTTCGAAGTGAGTTGCATATACGTAGCTACAGTATGAAAACGAATAAATCCTACTTATACTAAATTCATTATTTCATCCGTTTTCATAATTCGACCAGCGCACCGCATTAGTGCAAATCTCAAAAACTAACACTCCAAATCCATTTTTGGCGGAATTTTGCTCGAAAACACTGAAAGCCCCAGTGCATCTTGCATTAAGGCTATTTAAGGAGAATTTTGGTTGAAAGTTAACGGTACTATTAAAACCAGAACAATCAAAAGTTAACGGACAATTAAATTGTTAACAGTTTAATTTCTTGCTCCCACACACCTAACTTAGGCTGTTTTGGTGCTGGCTTCGAGACCAAATGAAGCTAAACTTAGCTCCCCCAAGCTCACTCCCCTCGATCAATACCGCACCACCGTGCCAAAAAGCGATACGTTGAACAATGGCCAAGCCTAAACCGTAACCACCTGAGGCTCGAGTGCGGGAATTATCCAATCTCTGAAACGGTATAAACACCTTATCTCGATCTTCTTCAGGGATACCACGACCATCGTCTTCTATGTCAACCTGCCAACGCTCTTCATCTTCGGTGAAAGTAATCGCTATAGTTGAATTTGCATACTTCGAAGCATTCAAAATAAGATTCTGCAGCGCTCTATGCAGATGATGGGCATCAGCGTTCACCCACTCATCGCCATTTACGGTGACTTGTACATCGTATTTCTGCAGTAAGGCGTGATTGTGCTCGACAATCCCTTCTAGGATTTGCCGAATACTCGCTCGCTCGAAGTTCAACGCTAAGGAGCCTTCTTCTAGCTTGCCATATGTGAGAACTTCGTCGACCAGTGTATTCAGCTCTTCCACATCATATTCAAGCGCAGTAATAGAAGGCTCAAGCTCTTCTGTGACATCATCCTTTAATACTTCTAGTCCAAATCGCAAACGTGCAATGGGAGTTCTTAGTTCGTGAGAGATGGCGTTAATCATTTCACGCTGCACTTTCAGCAAACGCTGGATATGAGTGGACATAGAATCAAAAGAATAAGCCAGTTCTTTCAACGTATCAGAACTGTCTACCACACCTTGCGGCAAAGTCCCTCTACCACGAGCAATCTGACGTGTGACCGTTTCAAAATGAAGCCGTTTGCGGTCGAGTCTCATAAACTCAATCCAAACTAGAACTAGTAACGCTGAAATGGATAACACGATGAATAATAAGACCGTCACCCCGATAGAGAGGGAAGGCTTTTGCAGCACTTCTATTCGCCAAGCTTTGTCCGAAGCATCAGGCTGCCAGATAAACGCGGCATCTTGATCTGGTGCTTGAGAATAACTAACTTCTCCTGCCCGCCACTCAGACGCTTGAATTTGTGTAACAACGATATTTGAGAGCCCATTCAATAGCTCTAACTTTTCATCAAATGATAAGTCAGATAACAAAAGCCGCTGTAGTAACGGCTGGACACTTTGCAGCCTCTGCCATTGAAGCTCACCAGCTAAAATTAAAGAGTCGCCATCATAAACCGAAGCATAACCAACCCCTTCCTCTAATGTTTGCTCAAATCTAAGGTTAGGGCTATCAGAGACAGAACCGAGTGGCTTCCAAGTGTAAAATGATGCAGTGCTTAGGGCAGGCAAAATCGAGTTGTTCATCCGATACAACTGGGTCGTAAGTTCGACATCAGCAAGTAGTTGCTGAGAAAGATGACGTTGATGGTAGTTTTTCTGCAGCCATTCTATGACGGCAAAGCACACAAGCGATATGAGCACGCCCCCAATCAAAACATGCCGATAGAGGCGCCACATATCACTTCGCATGGAGACTATACCTCTTTTACAAACAGGTAGCCTTTACTACGAATCGTCTTGATTCGGCGAGGATGAATCGGATCATCGCCAATTTTTGAACGAATTCTAGAAATACGTACGTCAACCGAGCGGTCTTGACCATCGTATTCAATACCACGCAGTTCACTGAAAATCTCTTCTCGGCTAAGGATACGGCCAGAGTTGCTAGCAAGTAACCACAATAGATCAAACTCAGCACTGGTTAGCTCGATTTCTTCTCCTTCACGCCATGCTTCACGGCGAGAGTTGTCGATCACTAAACTACCAAACTCAAGGGTTTGATCTGCTTCTGCTGGCGCAGCCGCCAAATCAACATCTTGCGTACTGCGGCGCAACAATGACTGGACCCTCGCTAGTAAGACGCGCGGCTTAGCGGGTTTGGATACATAATCATCTGCACCAATTTCTAAACCAAGGATCTGATCTACATCATCACTGCGAGCAGTTAGCATTAGAATTGGTCCACGATAGTCATTTCGCACACTACGACATACCGTAAAGCCATCTGCACCTGGCAGCATCAAATCAAGAATAACCAATGACGGCTGCTCATCTACTATTCGAGAAATCGCATTACGCCCGTCTGGCTCAATATCAACATTGAAACCATTTTTTTGTAAGTATTCTTGGGTCAACGTGGCGAGGCGCTCATCGTCTTCGACAATCAGGATTGATTGGTTTTCATTCGCGCTCATATTGTATCCTCGTCCATTTGATAATTAAGAAAGCCTTCAGGATCAATCTACTAGAAGATCTCGAATTTGTCTAACGCGCTCCCGATTCACATTGAGATCATCATAACCAACTCTAGAAGCAGATCGCACATGCATCACACTGTCTGCTTCAGGGAAGTAAATCTCTAAATCATCTTTAAAGCCAAAGAAATCACTAGAAATCTCGAAGTGTGTGTAGCCTAAGCGACTACTTATAATCCGAGCATTTCCAGCATTAAGCAGTGCCTGTTCAACATTTAACTGCGCTTGCTTGACACTTCTTCGGTAAATGATCGGTTCTACGTAATGCTGTTCATCTTCGAGTGAAGCCTGAGAAGATACACAATTAGGCATATCAGGGCATGGCGCCAACAGTCCATCATTCACACCTAGGTGTTCTGGTACCCCATTGTTCATGTCTACATAGACAAAAAATCCAATTAGCATTGCAATGACAACTACTAATATCCATCGCACCATGCTCATAGCCTAAAATCCTCTTCTATCTAAATGAACGACGTCCTGGACGGCGTGGTTTGAATTCTTGCTGCTTTTCAGAAGCCTGCCAATCAAACCCTTTGTCGCGTCGTTTTGTTTTTGCCACACTGCCAGATACTCGGGCACCACTTTGGCGACGTCGATCGTGTTTCTCTTGCTGACTCTTTGGACCCGATACTTTATGTTCCAATCCGACAACTTCACACAAGGACTGCACATCCGTATCGTCCATTTCTACCCAACGGCCAACCTTTGCTTTCGAAGGTAAGAACACCGGTCCAAAACGAACACGTTTCAAGCGGTTTACTTTAACCCCTTGAGATTCCCACAGTCGACGCACCTCACGGTTACGGCCTTCCATCAGGCACACGTAGAACCAATGGTTGATACCCTCACCACCACCATCAACGATGTCGGTGAACTGAGCCATGCCATCTTCTAACAGCACGCCTTTTTTTAAGTTCTCAACATGCTCTTCCGTTACATTACCCATTACACGCACCAGATACTCTCGATCTATCTCTGTAGATGGGTGCATTAAACGGTTTGCTAGCTCACCATCAGTGGTAAACAACAACAGACCGGAAGTATTAATATCCAAACGGCCTACGGCAATCCAACGACTGCCTCTAAGTTTTGGTAAACGATCAAAAACTGTTGGTCGACCCTCTGGGTCTTTACGAGTACAAACTTCACCCTCAGGCTTGTTGTAGATAATCACTCGACGCTCAACTTCACTAGAAGCTGTGGTTTTTACTTCAATGCCATCAAGTTCGATCAGATCATCAGGGCGCACTCGATCGCCAAGCGTAGCAACGTTACCATTGACTACAACACGACCTTCACGAATACGGTTTTCCATCTCACGACGAGATCCCACACCTGCTCTCGCCAACACTTTCTGTAATTTTTCGTCCATTACGACCTCTTTCGGGAATGCTTCGCAGCAACCCAGTTATGTTAAATATCTAAATTAAAACCAGATACACTAACCTGGTTAACTGTGCCGCATTATAGTCGGATCATAAACCAGTTGATAGCATACCTTACGCAGTTTTTACTCGAAGGGGCTTGGGTCACCTGCTCCAACGCGAAGTACTTCAATGGAGTCTGAATCCATCGCAATGACGGTCGTTGGCTGCATACCACAAAAACCACCATCAATGACTAAATCTAATTGATGCTGCAACGTATCACGAATATCGTAAGGGTCCATCATGGGGTCGGTTTCACCTGGCAAGATCAATGAAGAACTCATGATTGGTTCACCCAACTCTTCGAGTAAGGCCTGCACGATTTTATTATCTGGAATACGAATTCCAATAGTTTTACGTTTTGGGTGCATCAATCGACGCGGCACCTCTGATGTACCATTAAAAATGAAGGTATAAGGCCCAGGTGTATGATGTTTCAGCAAACGATAAATCGCATTATCATAACGCGCGTAAGTTGAAATCTCAGACAGATCTCGACATACCAACGTAAAATTATGCTTATCATCTAAGCGGCGAATAGCACGTATTTTTTCCAATGCCGCTTTATCACCGATATGACACCCTAGCGAATAACCACAATCCGTAGGGTAAGCAATCACCGCCCCTTCGCGGATCATTTGTGCTGCCTGCTTAATTAAGCGTACTTGGGGGTTTTCTGGATGTATCTGAAAAAACTGGCTCAATTTTTTTCTCCATAGCGCCTCAAAAAGAGGTAAATTCATCAAACTTACGGCGGCTCTGGCTAAACCTGCCATTGATACCAAATAGGGGAAATCTCTTGTTCATGCACTTGAGTAAAACGTCCAACTTGCGTCCACGGACCAAAGGGCCCATGAAAATCACTGCCAGCAGAGGCTTTGAATTCGAAGTCCCGAGATAATCGCTCTAAAAAGCGAACATAATCAGGCCTTTCGTTTCCTGAAGCCACCTCTATAGCATCGCCGCCTAGCGCTTTGAAATCTTGCATAATCGCTTTAAGTTTAGTCACTGTTAGCGGATATCGCTTCGGATGCGCTAAAACAAGCTCACAATTCGCGGCCGCCAGCTCTGGCATAATCTCTTCTAGCTGGGGCCAAACATCACGAATTTGCCCAAGTTTTTTATTGCCAAGGTAATGATCGAAAGCTTTGTTCATATCTTTTACGATCCCTTCACCTATCATGACTTTTGCAAAGTGAGGCCTACCTAGCTGACTTGCACCAGCCTCTTCCACGGCTTTATCAAACAAATCAGGCAACCCTTTCTTTTTTAGCAAGTCTGCTATCTGACGGCCTCTTTCAAGCCTAACGGTTTGATTATGCTGGGTCCATTTCGCCATAACCGAGCAGTCGTCATCAAAACCTAACGCCACCATGTGTAAGGGAATTTTCTTCCATGCGACCGATAACTCACATCCATTCACCAGTGCCATACCTAAAGACGTCGCGACACCTTTAGCCTCATTTAGACCTGCTGTCGTATCATGATCAGTTAGAGCAAGCATTTGTACTTCTTGTTGATGTGCCAACTGGACAAGTTCTGTGGGAGATAACTTACCATCAGAGGCAGTTGAATGGGTGTGTAAATCGATTCGCTGGTATCGGGTATCAGACATCAAAGGGGTATTTTTTCCGGCTATTGCTAGGTATGATCTTTCGAGCATACATAAACTGGCTTAACTATGAAATTACTATTCGACTTTTTACCCATTCTTGTATTTTTCTTGGTCTACAAAACAACTGGCGACATCATTATCGCGACGGCAGTTCTGATACCTGCCACCCTTCTACAAGTAGGCTACACATGGCTTAAATTCCGAGCTATTGAAAAGATGCATATTGTATCGCTCGTACTGGTTGTATTACTGGGTGGTGCCACGGTTCTAATGGGCGACGGCGACTTTATCAAATGGAAGCCAACCATTGTTAACTGGTTATTTGCCGTGGCGTTCTTTGGCAGTCAGTTCATTGGCCATAAAAACATCATCGAGCGCATGATGGGGGATAAGATTGAGCTGCCCCATAATACATGGCGTACCCTTAACCTTGCATGGGTTGGCTTTTTTATTTTATCGGGGGCGGTCAACTTATACGTAGCGTTTAACTTCAGTGAAGATGTATGGGTAGACTTCAAACTGTTCGGCCTATTGGGCATGACCATTGTATTTATTATTCTGCAAGGCATTTACTTGTCTTCGCAAATGCAAAACAAGGACTAAACGATGCTTTATTCAATTGTTGGACAAGACGTAGAAAATAGCTTGGCAAATCGATTAGCTGCTCGACCTGCTCATCTTGAACGCCTGCAAGCCTTACGTGATCAGGGACGCCTTGTCTTAGCCGGCCCTAACCCAGCTATCGACTCCAATGATCCTGGCGAAGCTGGATTTACTGGCAGCGTAGTCATTGCAGAGTTCAACTCCCTTGAAGATGCTAAAGCTTGGGCAGAGGCCGATCCGTATGTGGCAGCGGGTGTATATGCCAAAGTTGACGTCAAACCATTCAAACAAGTCTTTTAAATCGTCCTACTGAGCACGAAAAATTCGACACATACAAATAAGCGGCTACCTTAAGCCGCTTATTTGTTTAGCAGAAGCAAATACTATTCAGAAGTCTTAACATCTGAGTGGCCTAAATCTCGTTCAGGATCGATGACATCACGCATGCGTTGTTTTAGAACTTTCGCTTCAGGGAAGCCTCCTTCCGACTTACGGCACCAAATCTCTTCGCCATTGACTCGGACTTTAAAGATCCCACCTTGGGTTGGGATCAAGGTCACACTTTTAATATCATCATCAAATGTCATCAGCAGTTCTTGAGACAACCAAGCCGCTCGCAGCATCCAACGACATAATGTGCAATATTCAATTTCAACCACTGCGGTTCTCATGTTTAGACCTCTTAAATCAATTTCATCTTGGCGTTCTTTAATGAACCCCCTAATATTATGTGCGCATAGCTTATAAGGAAAATCTTAATGAAAAAAAGTTTACTCACTTGTCTAGTACTGTCAGCGCTGAGCTTGCCAAGCTTCGCAACAGAGGTCGATATTCAAACAAGTTTAGGTAACATTCGTGTCAACCTAAATGAGCAAGCAGCTCCAAACACAGTTAAGAACTTCCTTCAATATGTTGACGAGGGGTTCTATGAAGGGGTTATTTTCCATCGTGTTATCAAAGGCTTCATGGTGCAAGGCGGTGGTTTTACAAAAGATCTAGGTCGCAAACAGACCCACAAAGCGATTGCGTACGAGGGCAACAATGGCCTCTACAATCTACGCGGCACTCTAGCTATGGCTCGCACTAGTGACCCTAACAGTGCCACCTCGCAGTTCTTTATCAACCAAGTGGATAACGGATTTTTGAACCATGGTGCACGTGGTGGTGCGGGTTACACCGTTTTCGGACGCGTAGTATCAGGCATGAATGTAGTCGACCAAATTGCTAATGTCCCAACACGCACAATGGGCCCTTATCAAAATGTTCCAAGCACACCGATTACCATCGAGAAAATCACCCGTGTTAACTAGTTATCAACTTGAGTTACCCGCTCTGGATTTTGGTGACGATGGTGTGCCAAGGTCCAGTGCATTCGATGATGTCTATTTTGATAAAGATGCTGGTTTAGATGAAACACGCTATGTGTTTTTAGAACATAACCAGCTCGCTGATCGCTTTTCAAGTCTACGCCCGAACGAGCGCTTCACCATTGCGGAAACAGGCTTTGGTACAGGATTGAATTTCTTGTGCGCCTGGCAACTGTTCTTAGACAAGGCCCCTTCTAACAGTTGGCTGCATTTTATCTCAGTGGAAAAGTTTCCCCTTAATAAGGAAAAGCTCACCCAGTCACTCGCGATGTGGCCTTCTCTTGAGGGGCTCGCTAAGCCTCTTATTGAGAGCTACCCTACTTTATGTCATGGCTTGCACACGCTTTTCTTCCCTCAGCATAGAACCACATTAACCCTGTGGTTTGGCGAAGCCAGCGACGGCTTTAAGGCACTCGATGGAAGCGTAAATGCATGGTTTTTAGATGGCTTTGCCCCAAGCAAAAACCCTGAAATGTGGAGTGAAGAACTGTTTCAGAACATTCAACGCTTGAGCGATCACACCACAACCTTTGCAACGTTCACCGCAGCAGGCATCGTTCGTAGGGGCTTGCAGGCCCATGGATTTGATGTGCAGAAGGTCAAAGGGTTTGGCCACAAGCGTGAAATGATGGTTGGCACATTCTCAAGTCACCAAGAAAGCGAACAGCACCCTGCCTCAATCCCAACATCTAGGCTGCCATGGTTCCAAGCGAAACAGCCCAAAGCAGTCACCAAAGTACTGGTTATTGGCAGTGGCATTGCCGGCGCAACAACCGCCCAAGCGCTGGCTAATAAAGGTGTTGAGGTTGAAGTATGGGAACAAGGAAAGCAAATTGCAGGCGGCGCCTCGGGTAACGCACAAGGTATGCTCTATCCCAAACTTGGCGCGTCAGATACACCGATAAACCGCTTCTATTTGAGTGCTTATCTATTCGCAAACCGCTTTTACCAGTCCCTACCTTTAGATCAAAAGCTGTGGCAACAATGTGGTTTGTTGCAATTCCCTAAAGATAATAATGAGCAAGCAAAGTTTGCGAAAACTCTCGCCAGCCAGCTCTACCCAGATAGCATTGTTAAAGCCCACCCCAAAGGGCTGGAATTACCACTCTCGGGCTGGATCAAACCGCAAGCGGTGTGTGAGCACTTACTGCAACACCAAAACATACAGGTTTCACTAAACACTTCGCTTACTCGCCTAGAACAACAAGGCGACGATTGGTTGGCGTTCAATCAGAACGAAAGCCACTCGTACTCACATATTGTACTTTGTACCGCTAATGAACAATCATTCCTTAAAGAGTGGCAAGATTGGCCAACCAAGCCCATACGAGGTCAGGTGACACAGATCGCTACTAGACACCTAACAGCGGCTGACCAGCAACAAATTAGCGAGGTGAAAAGTGTCTTGTGTGCCGAAGGCTATCTGTCCCCTGAACTGGAGGGGCATATTAACTTCGGCGCCACTTACGACTTAGGCAATAATAGCCTAGCCGTTTCAGAGCAAAGTCATATCGATAACTTAGAAAAGCTACAAGGCTTATTAACGATTGATAAAGAGGCCATTTCTTTAGCTGACTGCAAAGGGCGAGTCGCTATGCGCTGTACCGTTGCAGATTACGCTCCCATTGTCGGTCCTCTAAGTGATCAGGACACGCTCATTAATCGATACGCGCCGCTTAGACAAAATGCAAAATGGCAAACTTTGGATGACTGCGAGCTGATCCCTGGACTGTATGTCAATCTAGGTCATGGTTCTCGCGGACTAGTCAGCGCCCCATTAAGTGGGTTCTATTTGAGCAGCTTGATTCTAGATGAGCTAGCACCATTTGAACAAAGCGTTATCGAGGCCTTGCACCCTAACCGCTTTACTATTCGACAACTAAAGAGAGGGGAGGTTTAACCTCACCTCTCTAGCCTGCAACTTAGATTTCAAATAAGTCGCAAGCGCTCGGAATCAAATCATCAAGCCGTTTGAATGTTTTAGGTCGATATACAATACTGGCCATCTGCGGGTGCATAGCTCGGAGCTTATCACTTAATTGAGCGACTCCCAGATTTATCGGCTCGTAAGGATATATATGATCTTGCATGCTAAGTTTATGCAATTCATCTAATTCATCCTGTAACATCGACTTCATTGAGAAAAATAAATCTTTGTTGTTAATGTCATTTGTTTCCCAATATGCATCAGACAAAGCGCTATTAAGTTCGTAAAATATATGTAACGCATCAGATACGGTTTTTTGACTCATAGTGTCTCCATAAAGCGAGCATTCTGTTTACATTCAACCTTGTATTGGTAGATGCTACCCCCATAACCACACTCTAGCCACGAAAACATGTAGGTAAATTGATTTTGAGTAACACAATCCAATCTGACGTGACCTTTGACAACTTGTGGCCATCGTTGCAAGCTGAAGCTGAAAAACTAGCACAAGATGAACCCATTTTGGCAAGTTATTTCAACACAACCATTCTTCGACATGACTCACTAAGCTCTGCCCTAAGCTTCCTATTAGCCAGTAAACTGGACAGCATTTCCATTCCAGCTATGGTACTACGAGAAGTCTTTCAAGAAGCTATGGCGGATCCTAAATCAAAGATTGTCGAATGCATGGCGCAGGACATTTTATCCATCAAAGAGCGTGACGCAGCCTGCGATTGCCTGACAACACCGTTACTATTCTTCAAAGGATTCCATGCCTTACAAACCTACCGTGTGGCGAACTGGTTGTGGAAAGAAGGACGTGAAAGTTTAGCCCTTTATTTGCAGGGCCAAATGTCGATGACCTTTGGTGTCGATATTCATCCAGCGGCAAAGATTGGCTGCGGCGTGATGCTGGACCATGCGTCAGGGCTCGTTGTCGGTGAGACCTGCGTGATTGAAGACAATGTTTCTATCCTTCAATCCGTGACCTTAGGGGGTACCGGTAAAGAAACCGGCGATCGCCATCCAAAAATTCGCTCAGGTGTGCTAATCGGTGCTGGGGCCAAAATTCTTGGCAATATTGAAGTTGGCGAAGGAGCTAAAGTCGGCGCAAACAGTGTTGTACTAGAGCCTGTCGCGCCGCATACCACTGTCGCTGGTGTGCCAGCCAAAGTGGTTGGTCGCAACAAAGAAATGGAGCCATCACGAGAAATGGATCACACTATCCGAAGCTGCATTCGAGAGTGATTACTTACTACGCTGGTTATTAAAACAGAAATGGGCTTCCTAGAAGCCCATTTTTATTAGCTGTCTAACATGACTCTTAATCGTAACGTTGCTGCAGCGCACTTTTAGACACCAACTGTATGGTTTCACTTTCCGTATCAAACAATAGCACGGCATCGCCAGACTTTAAGGCTCGTAGCGCCTGCTCTCGTTTCTGATCAAGGGACAGATCGTAATCGCCATAATCAGTACCATCCCGTGAAACAATGTCACTTAACACATTGTCTAGGGTTTCTGGTGCTAACGACTCAAAAGGAATAAGAGTGTCCAACTTAAACTGCTCCCAAATCTAGCAACATTTGATGCAGCGCTTCTTCATCCATAACAGGCACATCAAGAGACCGTGCTTTTGCCAGCTTAGATCCAGCTTTCTCACCGGCGACAAGGCAATCCGTTTTCCCTGAAACAGAGCCGCTCACTTTAGCACCCAGTTTGATCAGTGTATCTTTCACCTCATCCCGTGAATATCGGCTGAGAGTGCCGGTTACAACATAGGTTTTTCCTGCAAGCGGTTGCTCGTCTGCATCGGCATCGGCTTTTTGCGCCACTTGCCAAGTAATACCCTGTGCCAGTAAACCTTTGACGGTGGCAACGTTATCTTCTTGATCGAAGAACATACGAATATGCTGGGCTACAATCGGCCCAACATCCTCCACTTCAATCAAATCCGCTTCCGTAGCGACCATCAATTTGTCTAATTCACCGAAGTATTGTGTCAAAGTACGTGCCGTCGCTTCCCCGACTTCACGAATACCCAGCGCGTATACGAAACGGTTAAACAAGGTTTGCTTAGACTGCTCAATGGCATTCAGCAATTTCTCAACAGACTTGTCGCCCATTCGTTCCATCGCAAGCAAACGCGCTGGTTTGTCTTTCAATAGGTAGATATCGACTGGCGTCGTGACCAGCTTGGCATCCACCAATTGTTCAATCAACTTATCCCCAAGACCATCGATATCCATCGCTTTACGCGACACGAAGTGCTTCAGACGTTCTTTTAATTGAGCACCACAGACCAAGCCTCCCGTACAGCGCTGCACAGCTTCCCCCTCAACACGCTCAACATCAGAGTCACAAACAGGACATTGGGTTGGGAAGGATACTTCCTGAGCATCGTCTGGACGACGCTCTTCAAGGACTTGTACTACCTGTGGGATAACATCTCCGGCACGACGAATCACGACCCAGTCATTAATTTTGACTCCTAGACGCTCGATTTCATCCTGATTATGGAGCGTTGCATTAGAGACGGTAACACCGCCTACGAAGGTAGGCTGCAAACGTGCGACCGGTGTTATAGCCCCCGTTCGACCAACTTGAAAATCTACTCCCAAGATTTGCGTTACTTCTTCTTGTGCTGGAAATTTACGAGCAATGGCCCAGCGAGGCGCTCGCGCCACGAAACCAAGCTGTTTCTGCTGTGCAATACTGTCGACTTTATACACAATGCCATCAATATCGTAACTTAGCTCGTCTCTCTGCGAGGCCAACTTAGTGTAGTAATCAAGGCAACCTTGCACGCCCTCCACTCGAGCCATCAGACTGTTAGTCTTAAAGCCCCATTCGGCCAGTTGCAACAAACCTTCATAATGGCTTTCAGGTTGCTGCCAACCTTCCGCATAACCAATACTGTAGGCACATAACACCAATGGTCGAGAAGCGGTAACTTTAGGGTCTAGCTGACGCAAGCTGCCTGCCGCCGCATTACGTGGGTTTACAAAGGTCTTCTCGCCTTTTTCCGCGGCATTCTGGTTAAGCTTTTCAAAACCTGCTTTGGGCATGTAGATTTCGCCACGCACTTCAAGTACTGGCGGGGGATTATCGGTACGCAGCTTAAGCGGCACAGAGTAAATGGTTTTTATGTTTGAAGTAATGTCTTCTCCGGTCAAACCATCGCCTCGCGTCACACCTCTGACCAGTTGTCCATCTTCGTATCGAATACTAATCGCTAGACCGTCCAATTTAGGTTCGCAACAGTAAGTGATCTGAGCAGCGTTAGCCAACTTACGCACTCGCTCATCGAAGTCCACCATACTGTCGTCATCAAAGGCATTATCAAGTGACAACATTGGTACAGTGTGCTCCACGGAGGCAAAGCCATTGTCAGGCTTTTCACCGACACGTTGGGTTGGCGAATCCTGTTGTACCCATTCAGGATGAAGCGCTTCCATTTTTTGCAATTCCTGATAACAACGATCGTACTCAGCATCAGGCACCATGGGTGCATCTTGAACATGGTAGGCGTAACTGTAGTCGTTTAGTGTTTTGGTTAACGCTTGAATGTCTTCCAAGGAGAAGGCTTGCTTGTCGCTCATAGTGCTCTCGAACAAATACAGATAAAAGAATCAAGGCTCCGAAAGGAGCCTTGTCTAGCAGATAGGTTAGGATTGACGTGCTTTTTTAGTGAGCTGCCTACGCTCGAAATCTTTGATACGCTGACGACAATGAGCAATGGTTTGCTCAGTCATCGGAGCTCGGCGTTCATCACGAAGCTCGCCACCTAAGTTACGAACCAACGCTTGGGCTGTTTCCAACATGAAATCAAACGCCTTCATGCTGTTCTTAGGTCCCGGTAAACCCATGAAGAAGCTGACTCCAGGACAATCTGTTTCACCCATAGTATCCAGATCAAAAGTGCCTGGTTCGATCGCATTCGCCATGGAGAATTGTATTTTTCCTTTATCAAAACCTTCTTCATGACGATGGAAGATATCCATCTCACCGTAGCGCATACCACAGTTAAGCACTAACTGCAGTAACTCCATGCCAGCAAATGAGTGATCTTGGGGTGAAAACACATTGATAACTATCACCTCTTCAATTTCTGCCTCTTCATCTTCAGCAATAGGTTCATCTGAAACAGGGGACATCTGAGAGGCCTGGTCTAAGTCGACACTTGAATAACTACGCTCTAAATCAACTTCTTCTAATTCTTGCTCAGAAGAATTTCCTTGAGCATCGTAGCCAACGTCTAGCTCATCGTAACCGCTGTAAAGCACATCATCGTAATCTTTATCTGCCTTGATAGATGAAGCTTCTTCAGGGCTATCAAAACGCTCAGGTACAAGAGACACTAATTCATCTAACTCAAACTGATCATTACGGTCTAACTCTGGACCCGAATCAACTTTATGAGGTAAATCTGTTAGTGGCGCACGCGCAGTTTTTCTAGCATTTTCAAAGGCATTCTTAACTGGATCTACTGACTCAACTGGTCTAGCACCACCATTTGGCAACTCTCTTTTGAGCAATGCTTCTCGACGGCGCTGTTCAGGGTCATCATAATTTTCATCATCAGGTATCGCCACTGATTGAGATTTTCGATAACGGCGATAGCCATCAATTAATATGCCAATAATAATGATAATACCAATTAAAATTAGCCACTCACGCAAGCTAAAATCCATTATAAAAAGTCCGCTTTAGATCAATAAATTACCCGTATTATCAGTCGAAGCGAGATTGGTTTCAATTATAAGGACACTTTGACCTTAAAAATCTTATCGCTACGGCTAGGAACGGACAGCAATTGACCAACTATTTCACCTTGGCTTAAGTCTTGAACTGACTTAGAAGCACGCTTAACAACGATATCCACGCTAGAAACATCCGCAAGCGTTTTACCTGGCATTAAATTATCAATATTGGTTAACACTAGCGGTGCATCAAACTCTTGGGCTGAGATGCGTTGAATAGCAACAGGCATCGCTTGATCTTGAGCTCTAGCGTAAACCAGATAGACATCTTCAGGGCTTACTACACCTTGGACAACATCTAATTTCAACTGTAACCGATGAGTGATCAGAACAGGAACCTGCTCCTCAGTAATTCCACCTTGTTTACGGGCTGCCGCTATTCCTGACAATAAGTCGAAACGTTCCTGTCGATCCGTGCCAAGCCGTATCGCTTTTTGCCAAGTCAGGATAGCATCACGATAATGCCCTCCATCGAAATCAATAATGCCCTGTAAACCCAAGGCTTTCACATTATTAGGAGCGCTGACTAACACCTCCGCCACCACTTCTCGCATCGGTTGAGAGACCGTATTATGATTGGCATAGAACATAGCCTGAGCCAGTTCCACCTGAACATTAATACGATCGGCTGAAGCCTCATCCAACTTTTGCAGTACCATTCGGTAAGAAGCTATCGCGGCGGGATAATCTTGAGCCAACACTTGCTCACTGGCTAGATAATACCAATCCTCAGCTCGGTCATAACGCGCTACTCGATAGTTTAGAAATGTAGAGATATCCTCATCGTTAGCACTTTGATTCAGCATTTTTTGAGTAAAGCGTACATCAGGAGCAAATCCCAAACGCTCGTACAGGGTAAAAGCACCCACGATAATAATCGCAACCATGGCAGCCAGCAGTACACGCGCCCAACGCACTTTTCTATTCAAAGCTAGCGCGCCATGTTCTTGGATGTATTCCGCCTCACTTATTACATCTTGCTGAAGCTGAGCTGCTTCATGGGCGGTCAAGCGTCCAGAAGCTAGCTCTTCGTCGACCTCTTGTTGACGAATTTTTAAGAAACTCTGCCCTGCATCGTCTTTTGGATCATCTTGACGCTGACGCAAAATTGTACGAAAAACATAGAGCAAGCACAGTACAGTGACTGCGATCATTATGATCCAAGCAGGCGTCATAATTAAGAATCCTTATTAATTCGACGTTGGTTTTTCACCATCACTAACACAAAAATAACCGCTCCTATCAACAGCAACGCAAATGGGCCATACCATAAAATCGCAGTACTTTGATCATGTACTGGGCGATAGAGAACAAATTCACCGTACCGGGCCACCATGTACTCAACGATCTCTTCGCTGGTTTGACCCTCATTGATCATGGTGTAAATCTGATTTCTCAGGTCAATAGCAATACCAGCATTAGAGTCTTCCAAGTTTTGGTTTTGACACTTAGGACAACGAAGCTCTTCGGTTAACAGACGAAACCGCTGCTGATCTTCTGTGGATTTAAATTCCAATACTTCCGTCGCATAGGATGTGCTGACACACAGCCCTATCAAGGTTATGAGTCCCAGCCAAAAACATCGTGTCATTGCATATACTCTTTTAAGGTCTGCCAAACTTCAGGATCAACAACACCTTGGTGTCGATATAAAACAGTGCCTTCTGCACTGACGACAAATGTTTCAGGAGCACCAGTGATCCCCATATCCACACCAAAATGCCCCATTTCATCCAGCAATACTAAGGAGTATGGGTTTCCTTTTTCAGCCAACCATTTCTTGGCCGCAGGAGTCTCGTCTTTGTAATCCACCCCAACAATATTGACTCCTTGCTGGGCAAGTTCCCCTAGATAAGCGTGCTCAGCACTGCATGAAGGACACCATGTTGCCCAGAAATTCAATAAATAAGGTTCACTTGGCATTGCTGTATTATCCACAACAGCGTCCGTGTCCATATTGATCAGCTTAAATTCCGGCATTGGCTTACCAATCAAAGCAGAAGGCATGTACTGCGTGTCTTTTCCCAACTGTTGATAAAACACGACACCTAAGGCGACAAAGGCAATAAATGGAATAAAAAAAAGTAGTTTCTTCACGTTAATCTCCTGTCTTGCGGCGGTAACGTTTGTCCCAAGCGGCTAACAAGCCGCCGGCCATCATCAGTAGACCACCTAGCCAAATCCAGCGAACAAAGGATTTGACGTAAATTCGAACTCCCCAAGCACCGTCTTCTAATCGCTCACCGAGAGAAATATAGAGATCACGAGTAAAGCCTGGGTTCAGTGCTGCTTCTGTCATCATCTGCTGACGAGCTTGGTATAAGCGTTTCTGCGGCAGCATTTGTGCTATGTTTTTTCCATCCTTAAAGACGTTGATCACTCCCGTATCAGCCGTATAGTTGGGACCTTCGACATGGCGAGTCCCTAAAAATTCAAAATCGTAGTCAGCGACGGTCACCCGATCACCAGGCACCATACGGACAATCGTTTCAGTGCTATTCATGCTAACAAAGATGACACCAATAAGACTGACAGCCACACCAATATGGGCAAGCTGCATACCATAATAGTGTCGCGGCAATTTACATGCCCGTTGCCATAATGATTGGCGAGCAGTGATCACTTTGTCTAACCAATCTCTTACACACATCAAAACTAGCCACAATGCAATGGCAAAGCTGAGCCACAAAAAGGCATCAAACTCATGGAACGTAAACACCAAAGCGGATAAAGCAATCGCTAATAATGCAGGCAGCCAAGCCATACGCCATAACAAAGCACCCTTTGTGTTATGCCATTTCGATAGTGGTGCAATCCCCATAAACACAATCAACAACAACGCAATCGGACTAAACACGGCATTGAAATAAGGTGCGCCGACAGAAATTTTCCCAAGATTAAAAGCATCGAAGATAAGTGGGTATAGCGTTCCTAATAGAACCGTTAGCGTTAAAATAGTGAGCAATATGTTATTGATCAAAAGCCATGATTCACGGCCAGTCACGCCAAAGCTCACTTTTGACTTCACCTGAGAGGCTCTTAAGGCGTACAGGAGTAAACTACTCCCGATAATGACCACCAACAGAGCAAGGATAAAAACACCGCGAGTTGGATCTGAGGCAAACGCATGCACCGATGTTAGAACACCAGAACGAACAAGGAATGTACCCAGCAGCGATAGACTAAAGGTGAAAATAGCCAAAAGCACGGTCCAGCTTTTGAACACGCCGCGCTTTTCAGTCACCGCTAAAGAGTGGATCAATGCGGTGCCAGCCAGCCATGGCATCAACGAAGCGTTTTCTACTGGATCCCAGAACCACCAACCTCCCCAACCAAGCTCGTAATACGCCCACCAACTGCCCAGAGCAATCCCGAGGGTTAAGAAAGCCCATGATACATTCGTCCAAGGACGTGCCCAACGAGCCCAAGAAGCATTCAAATTGCCTGTAATCAGCGCGGCAATTGCAAACGCAAACGCAACAGAAAAACCAACGTAGCCCATGTAAAGCATCGGTGGATGGATAATCAGACCGATATCTTGCAGTAAAGGATTTAGATCGACACCATCCATTGGCTGATCAGGCAACAATCGGATGAAAGGTGAGGAGGTAAACAAAATAAAGGCCAAGAACCCTGTTGCTACAACCCCCAGGACACTCAGCACCACAGGCCCTGTGCTATTTGGCAGGGAGTCACTTTTTACGGCTAGCCACGACGCCCACAAAGTCAGAATGGTTATCCAAAGTAATAGAGAGCCTTCGTGCCCCCCCCATACTGCGCTAATTTTGTACCAAACTGGTAATAGACTGTTTGAGTGCTGGCTGACGTATAAAACTGAAAAATCATCTTGGGCAAAGGCGATCGCCAAGATCACAAAGCTGGCACAGGTCAGAGCGGTCATCACATATGTCAGAGGCTTGGCGCTCGCAAGTAAAATCGCATTGCGCATAGCGTAGCCCGACATTGGTAAAACAGCTAAGCCCAACGCAAACATCATGGCAAGAATCAAAAAGTAATGCCCAATTTCAGGAAGCATGATCATAATGAATCCTTACTCTGCTTTGGCTTTTTCTAGGGCATCGGTCACTTCGGGAGGCATGTATTCCTCATCGTGTTTTGCCAAGACTTCACTTGCAATTAAAACGCCACGCTCATCTAATTTACCTTGCGCAACGATTCCCTGCCCTTCACGGAATAAGTCAGGCAGAATGCCCGTGTATTCAATCAGCACACTGTGCTTGTAATCCGTCACCATAAAGGCAACGTCTAAGCTTGAGCTATCGCGCTTCACACTGCCGTCGACCACCATACCGCCAGCTCGGATCGTGACATTGAGAGGTGCTTCCCCTGCTGCAATCTGCGAAGGGGAATAAAATAAATTGATATTCTGAGACAAAGCGTACATGACTAAGCCAATTGCAGCAGACAATACAACTAAGATGACAGATATAGTAATCACGCGCTTTTTTCGAACTGGATGCATTTAACGGCTCTGCTCCCTTTGAATTCGTTTCTTTAATTGCTTACGTAGCTGCTTCCTATGGAGGCGAGTTGTCACCAGCAACCCGACTAACAAAAGCATACTGATGCCATACGTAGACCAGACATAAAGTCCATGCTTGCCCATTTCCCAAAAGTCAGACCAAGACTCAAACGCCATGATTCAACACCTCTTTCTTCACCCAGTTCGCTTTTCGCTCTCGAAGCAACACTTCGTTTTGCATGCGCCACATAGCCACGCCCGCAGCAAAAAAATAGAGGCCTAATGCCGAGAACAAGAGTGGTAGCCACATTTCCATTGGCATAGAAGGTTTTTCCGTCAACTTAAAGGTGGCTGGCTGATGCAATGTATTCCACCACTCTACTGAATACTTGATGATCGGGAGGTTGATGACCCCCACTAAGCTCACTACGGCAACCGCTTTATCTGCAAAAGCTGGGTCATCTAATGCGTTCTGAATGGCGATGACGCCCATATACAACAAGAACAAAACCAGAACAGAGGTCAAGCGCGCGTCCCACACCCACCAAGTCCCCCACGTAGGTTTGCCCCAAATAGCACCAGATAATAAAGCGATAAACGCCATCACTGCCCCAACGGGTGCGACAGCCTTAATGAACACTGGAGCCAGCTTCATTTGCCACACCAATGCCACAAATCCCGCTATACCCATTCCCAGGTAGCAACTTTGCGCCAAAACTGCGACCGGGACATGAATGTAAATAATTCTAAAACTGTTGCCTTGCTGGTAATCAGCCGGAGCAAACATTAGCCCCCAAATGATACCTATGGCCATAAGGGCAAGCCCAAGGTATACACAGCGCCCTCCCCAGTTCGATGCCCATTGGTAAAACCATTTAGGTGAGCCAAGCTTATGAAACCATGTCCAATTCATTAATTAACACTCGCTCTAATTGAAATCGCTGCCATTATGGGTGACAGTGCCAACGCAACCAGTGATATGGCCGCAAGAATGGCTAATTGACCGCTGTAATTCATATCTAATTGAGCAGCACGCACCGCTCCTGTTGCAAAAATAATGACCGGAATATAAAGCGGCAATATCAGCAACAACATCAACACAGCACCGCGGCGTAAAGAAACGGTTAAGGCTGCGCCAATAGAACCAATAAAAAATAACGCTGGCGTACCTAATAGTATTGACGCCATCACCACCCACAACGCGCTGAAAGGCAAGAACAGCATTTGCGCCAGCAAGGGTAAAACAATCAATAAAGGCACAATGACCATTAACCATTGCACTAACACTTTTAAGAACACTAAATAGGTAATAGAAAGACCACTGGTTAACCATTGCTCTAGTGAGCCATCGTTAAAGTCCTCTTTGTACATACCTTCTACTGCCATCAACACAGATAATGCCGTTGCGCACCAAATAATGCCGCCAGCGGCTGGCGCTAAAAACTCGGAGCTTGGATCAACGCCCAAAGGAAACAAAATAATCACCATGACAAAAAACAGTAAGGCATTTAGCGTATCCTGCTTCCGTCGTAATAATGACAGCCACTCGGCTTTAAAAAACGATCGGTAATTCATAGTGTTAACTCAACCGTCTTCGGTGATAGATGCAACAATGGCTGATGAGTGGTAATGACAATTGCACCACCATTTTTTAAATGTGTTCCCATACACAGCTCTAATGCTTCCACCCCTTTCACATCTAAGGCGGTAAAAGGTTCATCGAGAAACCACAACGCTTTATCGGTTAGCCAAAGTCTGGCTAAGGCAATCCGTCGTTTCTGCCCAGCAGAGAGCTGCGCGGCGGGCGTATCTGCAAACGCCTGCAACTGAACATGAGCAAGTGCTTGCTCTAATGCCACCTCACTCGCCTCAGGGCAGTACAGCTTTAAATTCTCTAATGCTGTAAACACTGACTTAATGCCCGGAGTATGACCTAGGTAAAGCTGGTTCTGTAACAATACATCTCTATGCAAAGTTACATCTTCACCATTAAACTCTAACTCCCCCTCTTCGAGCCTAACCCAACCAAGAATCGCTTTAATCAAAGAACTTTTGCCAGCGCCATTCTCTCCAGCAATACGCACTAACTCGCCGCTTCGGACTGAAAAAGACAAATCACGACATAGGTCTCGCTCACCACGCTCGATCCAGAGATTAGTCACTTGCAAATTCACTGATTTCTGCAAAAGAAATACTCGCATTGGCCGTTAAAAGAGTTAGAGCAAGGCTCTAAATTGGCGCCTATTATAAAATATATTTCTAGCTTTTCAGAAAGAAAGGGTGGTGAAAGCATGATCACGGACATAAATTCGCTTGTTTCTGGTCAAGGAAAAGCCTCAACGGAACAATCTTCCTCGACGGCAAGCCTTGGCAACTTGGCAAAACTGAGTAGCGAATTAAAGTTGATTAATGGTTTAAACTCCATTCAGATCACATCCGTACGTAATGCACAAACGCCAAATGGTACACAGCAACTTATTGGGGTTTCTAGTCCAAACAGCCAACAACAGTTCACCCTTGTTAACAACCAACCAAGCCCTGCGTTTCAAGCGGGTGACAAAGGCACATTGTCGGTATCAGCCAACCAAGCCACTCTCACCGTACCAACACCGCAATCATCTACTTCAACGTCAGCACAAACAGTTAGCAATAACCGTGTCGGCTATAACACTGGTCAACAAGCGACACTAAGCTTGAATCAAAGCTCAGCCCAAACTGCACAGACCTCCTCTGCTAACGTTCATTCGAGTAACACAACACTGATAAGTTCCAGTAGCACTCAAGCAACAACCAACAACGCTTCTTCAGCCAGCCAAGGAGCTGTGAGTCAAAATACATCAGTACAGCAAGCTCAAACCATTGCACAAGTGGCTATAGCAAGTCGTCCGATTACACTAACGGTGATTAGTAGTGACGCCATCACTCTGCCACAACAGGGAACTTCCAATAACAATACGGCTTCGGCTAAAACGATTAATGCTCCATCTTCAATTAGTCAACCAGTCGCTACCGCAAACACTACTGTGACACCATCTCGACAAGATGGGGCTAGTAACACTCAACAAAGCAATGTACAGCCAACGCCTTCCGTCGCCGCTACAAAACCAAATACACCAAACAATTTACCCAACGCATCAGTCATACCAGCCACACCGTCAAATACGACTAATAACGCTATCACAGCGCCAACGGCACAACCCGCAGCGGCAAACTTTAGTGCCATTGTTTCTGATGGAAATGAACAATTTAAGTTAACAACTCAACACCCCTTAACGCCGGGGGAAAAGCTGACGGTTGTGGTTGATAAGCAAGGGCAAATGCAATTTCTTCCTCCTGAGAAAACAAACGCTCCCCCTGTTACGCTTAGCGATGGTTTGAGGCAAAGCATGCCGAAACAAATTACGGCACAGGAGTTGGTTTCGATGGTGCGACAACTGCACACACTTTCCCAGAGCGGTGCCGCGCTACCTGAGAAAGTGGCGACAGCCCTTGATCAACTCGTAAAGCAGCTGCCGAATTTACAAACACTGACGCAGACAAGTGAAGGCGTTAAGCAAGCTATTCTAAGCTCTGGTCTATTTAGTGAGAGCAACCTAGCGAAAAGCACGAATCTCACAACGGACTTCAAGTTAAATTTATCTCGCTTAGAAGGTGCGTCGGTAGAGGCCTCCAAGCAAGCTGCTCCCTCAGTCGGAACAACAACCAGTTCACAACAAGCCATGCAACTGGTAACAGGAGCTATTGAGAGAATCACGACAAGTCAGGTCCGCCATCTAATTGAGAACGCCCAACAAGATGGCTCAGTACTTCCATTAAGTGTTGAAATACCAATTAAAGACGGGCGCACTACCTCTATTGTGAATTTAAAAATCGATCAAGATAAATCAGATAAAGACAACAATATTGAGCCACACAAAAGACGCTGGCTTGTGCAATTAAAGTTTGATTTTGAAGAAACAGGGCGCTTCGAGGCAAGAGCCAGTGTGCAAGATAAAAAAGTAGGTGTTATTTTCGCAGTAGAAGACCCAAGTACTGAAAAAATCATTCGTGAGCGGCTTGACGAATTGCGCACTAACCTTAGAAATAAACATGTCGAAATCGAAACCCTCGACTGCTTCCGCGCAACATTACAGGATAAACCAAACCAGTATAAAGAAGACAAGCCTCAGCGCTTAATTGATGTGAGAACTTAAATGACCAAACCTTCAACACAAAAGGCTGTTGCCTTGAAATACGACTTTCAGAGCGCGCCAAAAGTAACGGCCAAAGGTACTGGGTATTTGGCCGAACAAATCATGCGTGTTGCCGAAGAAAACGATGTTTTATTACACAAGAGCCCAGAATTGGTTGAAGTACTCTCTACCTTAGAACTCGGAGATGAAATTCCAGAAACCTTGTATTTGGCGGTTGCTGAGATTATTGCCTTTTCACATTCGCTAAAAGGCAATAATGACCTGACACAACCTTAATAAGGCTGACTGGAATTAGGGTTTCGACGGGACTCTTTTTTCAGCAAGCTGATTAATTCTGCCTCGGCACGAATCAGACCACACTTTGACACCAAGTCATCGACGGTCGCACCCATCTCAAGCAACTCCATTGCTCGATTATAGGAAACACTACTCCCATCTTTAGAGATCAGCTCAGACTGTCGTTCAACGGCAATATTCAATCGCTTCTCGATCGCAACAAGACGACGCCCCATGCCAATCGAGCCTGAAGCCAAGACTTGAACCTGTTTTTTTTGAGCTTGCTCTGCTTCATGAACTGAGCGTTCAAACTTTTTCAATTTTCTTGATAGACGAAATGCCCAAAACGCTAATGCTAAAAGCAATATAAACTGTAGCACTAACAATAAATTAAAAATCCATTGAGATTCCATCAATCGCCTTCTGACACATTATCAAATTTATAAGGAACCAATTTCGCTCCACTCGTCTTCTGATAACATTTTATCTAAATCCACTAAAATCAACAAAGTATCATTCTTATGACAAACACCTTGAATAAACTTAGAAGACTCATCGTTACCAACACTTGGTGACACTTCAATTTCAGACTGTCTTAAGTACACGACTTCTGATACGGCATCCACCAAAATACCTATCACATGTCCTTCAACTTCAACAATCATAATGCGTGTTGAATCAGTTATCTCACCTGACATCAGACCAAAGCGCTGACAGGTATCGATTACGGTTACAACGGTCCCACGCAAATGGATAATGCCTAATACAAAGGTAGGAGCTCCTGGTACCGGCGCAATTTCAGAATAACGTAGAACCTCTTTCACTTGCATAACATTGATGCCGTAAATTTCATTCTCAAGGCGGAATGTTACCCACTGCAGCATTGGATCATCGTTTTCTTTTACTTCTTTTTTCAAAGCAACACTTGTCGACATCGCAACCTCCGCAAGTCTAATCTTTTAAATGTTTACGAAAACCATTCTCAGGATCTTCGAGTAATTCAATAAATCCCTGTACATCTAATATAGCGCACATATGATCAATTACTGTACCTGCCAACCATGGACGTCGACTTCTATCTGAGCGCCACTTTACTTGAGAAGGTTCTAAAGAAATCGCTTCCGCCACTTTTTCACAGGCAAGACCCCAGTCAGAGCGATCTAACTGGATAACAAATTTGAAATGGTCTTTAAGCTCACCTTCATAGTGGTCTGGCATAACCCATCTAGCTGTATCCACAGTACGAAGATTACCCTCTCCGACGTTAGCCATCCCCATAAACCATTTTGGTTGGCCAAATATTTCAGTCAACTTATCTTCGTGTGATTGATAGATCCCACCTAACTCAACTAACGGAACCGCCATTTTTAAGCCCCCCACATAAAATAGAAGACATTCAAAACGACTTTTGGCCCATGGCAATGGCTCTGTCTTAGAAACATATTTCGAGGGCTGAGGCTCCTCTGCAGCCGTCACAAGAGCACTATCTGTTAGTTCTGGTTCTGGTTCTGGTTCTGGTTCTGGTTCTGCTAAGGCTGCCTCCTCTAAATCAATTAAAGAAGCCTCATTCACCTTAATATCCTGTTCTGCCTGAGCTTCATGTTCTGCTACTTCAGCAAAGGCCTTTTCAAGGTCAAACTCTTCCTCAGTCTCAGTCTCAGTCTCAGTCTCAGTCTCAGTCTCAGTCTCAGTCTCAGTCTCAGTCTCAGTCTCAGTCTCAGTCTCAGTCTCAGTCTCAGTCTCAGTCTCAGTCTCAGTCTCAGTCTCAGTCTCAGAGGATTCTGGCTGTTCTTCTATCGACGCAAGATTTGCTTCAATGTCCCAGGTATTTAAAGTCGGTGAAGACGCTACAGTTGGCTCATACTCAGCCTGAAGTGTTTGAATGGCTGTTTCAAAATCAGCGAAGGAAGCATCCAACGCAGAATAGTCCAACTCATCATTAGTCGTTGCCTCGATGTTGTAGGACGTCTCATCAAAAGCCTCACTAGAAGTTAATGGTTGTTCTACCAACTCTTCTTGGTCACTTTCATCAACAGCATCAATATTGAGAATTTCAGCCTCAATTTCCAGCTCAACATCTGCTACTTCAGTCTTTTCTAAACTTGCAGCTTCAAGCTCAGCACTCTCCTGTTCAGCACCTACAGCCGAGGAAGACTCTGTGGGAAATGTAGTCTCCTGAAGGAGCTCATTCAGATAACTTTGAAGAGCCTGCTGAGGTCCATTCAATGTCTGGTCTTTGGTTTTCGTATCTTTCATCATGATTAACCGGATGGATTTAGCAATGTATCCATCAAACTGGAGTACGCCTTAACACCACGTGCATTAGCATCGAGAGCAGAAGGAGCCACTCCGGCAGTACTTGCATCGCGAAGTTTGGTGTCCACAGGAATCACTGAGTGCCACACAGCTTCTTCATACAGTTCCTTCAAATTCCGCAAACTTTTGTTAGACGCTTGAGTTCGACGATCATATAACGTCGGTACAATCGTGTAAGGAACAGGTCGCTTACGAGCTCTGTTAATCATAGTCAGAGTTCTAATCATTCGCTCCAAACCTTTGATAGCAAGAAACTCCGTTTGCACGGGTATAACAAGCTGCTGACAAGCTGCCAGCGCATTAATCATTAACACCCCTAATACTGGCGGGCTATCGATCAGAACATAATCGTAGTCATCCCAAAGAATAGCCAAGGTTTTCGAGATGACTAATCCCATACCACCTTGGGCCTGTGCATGCCTCTCAAGCGTAGCGAGTGCTGTCGATGCAGGCATAAGTGAAAGGTTTGGATGGCCGGTCTCTAGGATTAAAGAGCGCGGCAACTCTTCGGGGATTTTTCCCGCAACTTGGAATAGATCGTAAGCACTGTGTTCAATCGAGTCAGGATCAAAGCGAAAATAGCTAGTTAAGGAGCCATGTGGATCCAAATCTATCATCAGTACACGATGGCCAGCATCTGCTAATAACCCAGATAAACTCACCACGGTTGTGGTTTTACCCACGCCCCCTTTTTGATTCGCCACCGCCCAAATGTGCACACCGACCCCTTAGTTGCCATGCAAGAAATTTACTTATTTATCTACGCTTTAATCATATACATTTACGGACTAGTTAAACAAGTAATCGTAAAGGTTATCACCTCTGCGTTTACTGATTTTTAACGTTACGCGACGGTTTTGTTCTCGTGCAAAATCATTCGTATTTCTGACTTGAGGATTTTCACTGGAAAACCCTACGGGTGCTAACAACTTAGGATCAATGCCTCGATAAACCAATTCATCCACTACCGAAGCGGCTCGCAAACTAGACAAATGCCAGTTAGAGGGGATTCGAGATGAGTTAATTGGCATGTCATCAGTATTACCCAGTACCATAATTGGAGCAGGATAAGAACGTAAAATATTAGACACTACGATTAATAAAGCAACCGCTTCATTGGTTAGCTCAAAATCACCTTTGCCAAACACTAAGGCTGCTTTCATATCTAAGGTAATCCAATTGACATCTTCAGTAATAGACACCTGCCCATCAGATTGCAAGGTAGGAAACTGCGTATTGATAGACTGACTCAACGCATCATATAGTGGGCTCCTGCCCTCTACTTCCCCAGGCTGATTATCTGCTTCCGACTCGTCTTGAGGAACCACTTCTAGTAAACGCTCACTTTCAGGTTGCCCAAGCACAGGCTCCCCTACATTTATCGGTTTAATGGATTTTTGTACTGCATCAAAAACACCGTTCAGCGTTTCACTAAGCACTTTCTCATCCCCCGCATCCTTTAAAGTGATAGAGTATAACGCTACAAAGAAAGCAAATAAGAGAGTAATGAAATCCGCATAAGATAGAACCCAACGGTCATGATGAGGTGCTTCCTGGTCTCTACCTCTTCGCTTCGAACGACGTCTACGAGACCTTTCACTCATAGCCGCTTAGCTCCAAATCTAAACGTTGTGGGTGCTTTCCTGTAGCTATTCCGTGAATACCATCAATAAACATCTGGTTATTTAAAAGTTCTTGGTCTGCATAGCGGTATAACTTCCTAGAAATCGGGAACACAACTAAGTTCGCAAAACCTTGTCCGTACAATGTCGAAACAAACGCTACAGCAATACCATGACCTAATGCCTCTGGGCTGTCTAGATTCGCCATTGCTTGTATCAACCCTAGAACGGACCCCATAATACCAAGAGTAGGGGCATAGCCTCCAATCGATTCTAGGAAGGCAATACAATGACCACGCTTCTCACGAATCCTTTCAGCTTCATCATGAAGTCGTTCATAAAGAAGCTCAGGATCAGCACCGTCCACAGCCATTTGCAAAGCACGTATAGCGAAGTCATTATTTAACGCTTTAACATCATTTTCGAGAGCAATGACTGAAAATCTCCTGGCTTTATGAGCAAGAAGATTGATGGTTTGACGATTACCGGATAAATCAAATATGGGAGGAAGAATAGACCATTTTAATAGCCTTAGCGCAGCTATCGACTCAGTTAGAGTACTCTGAGCCAGTGTAGCTCCGAGACTTCCAACAATGACAATAATTGCCGAAGGAAGGTTAATGAGCAGGACTATCTCCCCTCCGCCAAGCCAATTAGCAAGAAAAACTGAAGCAAAAGCAACCACCAAACCTGCCAGCGTCAGCAAATCCACTAACCCACCTCTTTAACGATACGCTCACCAATATGATCAAGATGAATCACATCATCAGCCAAGTCTGCTTTTTCTACTGCTTGCGGCATACCATAAATAACACAGGAATCTTCACTCTGAATCCATACTCTTGAACCAGAATTTTTTAACATGCGAGCACCTTCTCGACCGTCAGCTCCCATTCCTGTCATAACAATCGATAATACTTTTCCAGGGTAGCACTTAGACGCAGAACCAAAGGTGACATCAACAGATGGTTTATAGTTTAAACGCTCATCACCTTCCAGGATTCGAACGCAACCCCCATTACGAGGATCAACCATCATTTGCTTTCCACCAGGAGCCAGTAAAGCCACACCAGGAATAAGCTTATCGCCATCCTCAGCTTCTTTAACCTTTATATGACAAATATTATTCAGTCGATCAGCAAAAGCATGAGTAAAAGCAGCAGGCATATGCTGCACCAGCACGAGGGGGACAGGGAAATTTTTAGGCAGTTTTGATAACACTGCTTGCAATGCCATTGGACCTCCAGTTGAGGTACCTATTGCAACGAGGCTCACTTTCTTACGAGCTCTAGGAATAATGACACCACGATCATTGTCCACTACTATAGGGCGCGGAGCGACCTTTGTTGCAGCCCGAGCGACAGGTTTAGCATTCCCCCCTAATCGAGTACGTGCAACCGTAAGCACTCGATCAACTAATGCATGCTTTACCACCGCAGAATCTCGAGAGATGTCCTCAAAGTTCTTCGGCATAAAGTCGACAGCACCCGCCTCTAGCGCATCTAACGTTACCCTCGCCCCTTCATGGGTCAGAGAAGAGAACATCAAAACAGGCGTGGGTTTGCGCTTCATGATCTCTGATACAGCAGAAATGCCATCTAGAACAGGCATTTCATAGTCCATCGTCACCACATCAGGAGATAATGCAGCCACTTTATCAACTGCTTCTTTACCATTGTTAGCCGTACCAACCACTTGTAGTCTTGGGTCGGCACTGAAAATCTCAACCAATCGACGGCGGAAGAACCCCGAATCATCAACGACCAGCACCTTCACTGGCATAATAAAACTCCTGTAACCAGACTAGCGCGAAGCATACGATTTAAGCATGCTTGGTACATCAAGGATGATGGCAATTCGTCCATCGCCGGTAATTGTGGCGCCCGCCATACCCGGGGTACCTTGCAGCATCCGACCAAGCGGCTTGATCACCACCTCTTCTTGACCCACAAGCTGATCAACGACAAAACCAACCTCATTCATGCCAACCTGTACGACAACAACATGGGCTTCAGCTGGCTTCTCATCAAATGCTGCACCTTTGATCAACCAGTTCTTAAGATGGAATATCGGTAAAGTCTTACCGCGTATTACGACCACTTGCTGCCCATCAACGACATTTGTTTTCTTAAGGTTTAAGTGGAAAATTTCATTCACACTCACTAAGGGGAAAGCAAATGCTTGGTCGTTAAGCATGACCATAAGCGTCGGCATAATAGCTAGGGTTAGCGGAACTTTGATACTAAAACGCGAGCCTTGCCCTAACACTGACTTAATATCGAGGGTACCATTGAGTTGTGAAATTTTAGTTTTCACAACATCCATACCTACACCACGTCCTGACACATCAGTAATCTCTACTTTTGTAGAGAAACCCGGTGCAAAGATTAAATTAAACGCTTCTTCATCAGATAAACGCTCGGCAGTATCCGTATCCATCAAGCCTTTTTCAACGGCCTTACGACGCAAGACATCAGCATCCATACCGGCACCATCGTCATCAATAGACAATAGAATATGATCGCCTTCTTGCTCGGCTGATAGGATGACGTGACCTACACGAGGTTTGCCTTTTGCTTCACGCACATCGGGTGCTTCGATACCATGGTCAACTGAGTTTCGCACTAAGTGAACCAATGGATCGGCAAGGGCTTCAACCAAGTTTTTATCCAAGTCGGTATCTTCACCGCGGAGCTCAAGGTTCACTTCTTTTTTCAAGTTACGAGCAAGGTCTCGTACAACACGAGGGAAACGACCAAATACTTTTTTGATCGGTTGCATGCGTGTCTTCATTACAGCATTTTGCAAATCCCCCGTCACAACATCCAAGTTTGCAACAGCTTTCCCCATTGACTCATCATCACTTTGTAAGCCAAGTCGAACTAAACGGTTTCTCACTAGAACCAACTCACCCACCATGTTCATGATGTCATCAAGTCGTTTAGTGTCTACACGAACTGTAGTTTCTTGTACTACGGGGGCATTCTGAGACTTTTCTTTGCTTTCCGGTTCTGAATCCGGTTTAGGTTTAGGCGCAGCTGGTTTTTTGGGCGCTGGCTTAGCTTTCGGCTTCGGCTTAGAAGCTTTCTTCTCCGGCTGCTCAGCTTTCGCAGCAGGTTCTGGCTTAGCTTGCTCTTTTACAGGCTCTTGCTCCTCATTTGCGTTGTTAGGCCCTTGGCCTTTACCATGCAAACTATCAAGCAGTTGCTCAAACTCATCTTCCGTAATTAAGTCAGACTCTGCTGAACTAGGCTCTTGAGGCGTTTCAGCTTTGTCATCAGCTTTGACTGATTCATCTTTTGAAGGTTCTTCATCGCTAACACCAGGTGCAGCACTACCATGAAGCTGATCAAGCAATGCCTCGAATTCATCTTCTGTGATATCATCTGATTCAGGTTCACTTGAAGACACAGGAGCAGGCTCTTTATCGGCAGATGAGCCCTTTTCCATTCCTGGAGCGCTACTGCCATGCAACTGATCTAACAGGGCGTCAAACTCATCTTCGGTAATATCATCCGAATCAGGCTCTGAACTATTAGCTTCAGCTTCTTTGTCTGCTCCATCAGAGGAACCTAATGCGCTTAGGAGAGATTCAAACTCATCATCTGAAATGTCATCATGTGATTCTGAAGCATTTTCTGGAGATGCCTGAGATTCTATCTCAGGGCCGCTTGCTGCAACAGTTTCCTCTTCGATAGACTCTTGCTCAGTCTCATCTTCTTCATCATACTCTTCTTCACCTTCTTCATCATCGGAAGGTGGCTTAGCATAATAACTAAGAGATTCAATAATTTGAGGATCTGCAGGCTCTGGTTCACCACCAGCTCTGACGGTTTCGAACATTTCATTCACAGCATCTAGCGCTTGCAGCACTACATCCATTAACTCAGAGTCAACTTTTCGCTGGTGATTGCGCAGAATATCGAATACGTTTTCTGCATAGTGACAGCAATCAACTAGGGCTGTCAGTTGAAGGAAGCCCGCTCCACCTTTAACTGTGTGGAAGCCACGAAAGATAGCGTTAAGTAATGCCGTATCTTCTGGGTTCTGCTCCAAATCTACCAATTGCTCTGAGAGCTGTTCCAGGATTTCTCCAGCTTCTACTAAAAAATCCTGTAGAATTTCTTCATCGACTTCGAAACTCATCCGCCGCAGCTCCTCTTAAAAACCAAGACTCGATAGAAGGTCATCAACTTCATCTTGGTTATTCAGTACTTCAGGGTTATCATTTTTATTGATTGCTGGCCCGTGACCACGGTCGTCATCACGCTCTTTAGTTTCTGACTCGTGTTCCATACCAGAAATACTGTCTACGCGACCCGCTACCGATACAAGATGAACTAATCGCTCCTCTACGTCACGTATCAGTTCGTTAACTCGTGTAATAACTTGTCCAGTTAGGTCTTGATAACCCTGTTCAAGTAAAATTGTGTTTAGATTAGTATGTAAGGTTGTTGCACTTTCATCCGTATACTTCAAAAACACATCAATCCGCTTATATAAATCACGGAACTCTTGAGGTGTTAAATCTCGTTTTATTAAACGATTCCAATCTTTATGTAATTCTCTTGCTTGCATTTGCAGCTCGCTGGCTACAGGAACACTACTATCGACCATATCCATAGTTTTGTTAGCGGCCGAACTGGTCATTTCGATAACATAGTTCAATCTATCAGAAGCATCAGTTATTCGCGAACTAGCATCTTCCTCGGAGACTCCACCCTGGATCATCATATCCATTGAGTCGATCTGAAAATCTCGAATCGCATCATGCAAACTGCGGGTCAAATAACCCACCTCGTTATAAAAGCTTTTGTGGCGAGCCTCACTTAATTCTTGGATGATCTTTATTGCACCACTAAAGTCTCCAACTTCGAGCTTATTTAGCAGATCAACAGCGCCGTCTTTCACAACCGTCTCGAACTCACCCATTTTTGACTCGTTTTCAATAGACATTTACAACCTCTACTTTGCAGAATCAATTCGTTCGAATATCTTCTCGATTTTTTCCTTTAGAGCAACCGCAGTAAATGGTTTAACCACATAACCATTTACACCTGCTTGCGCTGCGGCAATAATCTGATCGCGTTTCGCCTCAGCTGTTACCATCAACACAGGAATCGTTTTAAGCTTTTCATCTGCCCGAACAGCACGAAGTAACTCAATACCAGTCATACCAGGCATATTCCAATCAGTCACAAGAAAGTCAATTGTGCCAGTTTGCAGAATAGGTAGCGCAGTCGTTCCATCATCTGCTTCGACTGTATTGGTAAACCCTAAATCCCTGAGAAGATTTTTGATGATTCGTCTCATCGTCGAGAAATCATCAACAATCAGGATTTTCATATTTTTATCCAATGCAACCTCCACAACCCTTAGGTAAAGTCATTTCTATTATTCAAAATTAATTCTGCCAGTCACTTAATCGAGAACGAAGCCGAATAGCCGCTTGACTGTGTATCTGACTGACTCTTGATTCACTCACGCCTAGTACAGCGCCTATCTCTTTTAAGTTTAGCTCGTCATTATAGTAAAGAGAAAGCACCAGCTTTTCTCTCTCTGGAAGCTTATCAATTTCTTGAGCTAAATGAGCTTGGAAACCAACTTCTTCAACCATCTGATCTGGCTGACCAGTCTCTCCTTCTACTTTAATATCAAGCTCGTGGCTGCCATGCTCACTTTCTAACATCTCTTCGTAGCTAAACAACTGGGTAGACATCGACGAATGTAGGATTTCATGATACTCGTCAATACTTATACCCATATGAGCCGCAACTTCTATATCTGTTGCTTCACGGCCACTTTCTGCTTCCACTTCTCTGATAGCAGTGGTAACAGCTCTACTGTTTCTTCTCACAGATCGGGGAGCCCAGTCGCTCTTTCGGACTTCATCCATCATAGCACCACGAATTCGGATACCAGCGTAAGTCTCGAATGATGCTCCCTTAGTTGATTCAAATCTTTTGTACGCTTCTATCAGCCCCATCATGCCAGCTTGAATCAAATCATCTATATCAACGCTGCTTGGTAAACGGGCTAATAAATGATAGGCAATTTTTTTCACTAAAAAGTCATATTTCAGCACAATCGCATCTATCGATAACGTCGCCTTTTTTGTGTACATGCTACATCCATCTATGCGTTGCTATACGCTAAAAGAGTTTTATCGTAGGCGGTATATAAGCACCTTGATCCTAAATGTACTATATAGTTAATCTCAACGCTCTGCCAAATAACATAATTTTACTAACTCCCATATTTCAGTGCCCCGTACAACTGGCCAAACTGCTCCGCTGTATACACAGCTCGACTGATTAAGTTATGCGCTCGAGCAGGTTCAATATCATCCGGTATTCTCTGTCCATCAGCAACATACATAACTGGCAAGCCTTCTTCAATAACGACACTAATCGCCTCACCTAATGAAGCAGACTCATCAAGCTTACTTAATACACAACCATCTAGTTGAATTTTTGAATAGACATCTACAACAGTTTTCAGTACTTGTCTTTGGCTAGTGCAAGGCAAAACTAGTAATTTCTTGAGGTAGCCTCGAGCACGCCTCATCATAGCCAGTTGTCTGTCTAAATTACGGTCTCTAGGATTCATTCCTGCCGTATCAACCAATACCAAAGAGTAATCAGCATATTTGTCCAATACTTCATTCAAGTCGGTGAACTCGTTTACAACTTCGACAGGGACGTTAAGAATTCTCCCAAATGTTCTAAGCTGTTCATGGGCCGCAATTCGATACGTGTCTGTGGTAACTAAAACGACACGATCAGAGCCATATTTAAGAACATATTGAGCGGCGATTTTGCCTATTGTCGTCGTCTTACCTACACCGGTCGGCCCCATAAAAGCAATGCAACCTTGAAAAGCGTCTCCACTTGAACGAATCGGAATACTGTCCGCCAGATGTGATAATGCTCTCTTCCAATCCTCTTCTCGTCCTGTCAACGACAGGTCTGAAATTATTTTTTCAATAACGTTGTCAGACAGCCCCAAGGTAGCAAGTTGACGTTGCAACCTATGATCCGGTGACACTCTATTAGGCTCTGAAGAAGCCTTAATTTCTTGAGATTGTTCAAGTAGCCGTCTTACTTGCTCGAGTTCTTTTTCCATCGAGCGAAGCTTCTCTTCATCTGGAGAGGGCCTATCATCCATGCGGCTTTTTATAGATAAATTTTCTTGAATGGGTTGTTCTACGTCTTCACGCGCATATCCATCTTCCATATCTATATATGGGTTTTTCGATACCTGCGTTTTAGGCTCCTCAATGACCTCGTAGGCTTCTCCTTTTTTTGGAGAAGTTCCCATGTTACGAGCCTGCTCTATTCGTTCTTGATAAGAAGCACTCGGTTCTCCGGGGGGGGCATATTTAGCGGAATCTGAAGAATGCTTTGACTTTTGGGGTTGCGTCGGAGTCAAGGAGCCATCGTAGTCAATTGCAATAACTATCTCGACTTCTCCGCTAGGAAGTCTTTTGTTAGACATAATGACAGCATCAGGCCCTACAGCGTCACGAATCTTACGTATCGCCTTTTGCATATCAGGAGCTCGAAACCGCCTATACTGCATTGAATACCAGTCCTTTAAGTCTATTTATGCATACAAATCCATAGCTTACCCGAAAGGTTTTGATAAATATAGCTCGAAAATCAACGACTTTCCTTTTTTACTGACCAATCACAGCTACCACTGTCACGCGCTTATTGTCAGGCACTTCTTGGTAGGATAGAACAGACATACCCACACCACCATAACGCATAAACCGAGCTAACATTGGGCGAATCGGAGCTGAAACAATAAGAATCGGCGCATTCCCCATAGCTTCCTGTTGCTCTGCATGATCACGAAACGATTTTTGCAATTGCTCAGCCATTTGCGGCTCTAGAATTAAAGCTTCTTCATTCTTAATCCCTGACTGCTGACTTTGCTGAACGGTCTGCATCAACATCTTTTCTAACTGAGGATCCAAGGTCATCACAGGCACTTCATCCACTCCTTCAGCTAAAGACTGCATGATCATACGCGCTAATGACGTCCTGACAGCCGTCGTCAATATCATCGGATCTTGAGTTTTAGGTTGAACCCCCATAATCGCTTCAGCAATAGTTCGCATGTCGCGCAGAGGCACATTCTCCTGCAATAAGTTTTGCAGCACTTTCAGAAGAACATTTAGAGGAACCGTATTTGGTACAAGCTCTTCAGCCAACTTCGGATTGTATTGTTTTAATAAGCCAAGTAATTGCTGCACCTCATCATGACCAATGAGTTCATAAGCATGCTTTTGCATCACTTGATTAATATGCGTAGCCACAACAGTACTAACATCCACTACCGTGTAGCCATAAGTCTGCGCTTGATCTCGCTTTTTCTTGTCTATCCAAACTGCATCAAGACCAAATGAAGGGTCTTTACCTGGAATGCCATCAATTTTGCCAAACACCTGTCCAGGATCGATTGCCAGCTCTTTATCTGGGTGTACTTCAGCTTCAGCAAGACTCACTCCCATCAACGTAATCCGATACGCATTTGGCATGAGATCCAAGTTATCCCTTATGTGCACACTTGGCACGAGAAAGCCTAGCTCTTGAGAAAGCTTACGACGCACTCCTTTAATACGCGCCAGCAACTCTCCTCCTTGGCTTTTATCCACCAGTGGAATTAAGCGATAACCAACTTCTAACCCCAACATATCAACTGGGGCCACATCATCCCAACTAAGATCCTTGCTTTCCGCTGGCGGTTGAGCAGCACCCTGCTCACCCTTTTTAGCCCCTTTTGCGGCAGTTTTAGCCTTGGCCTGATTCTTCTTACGATATTCAAGGAAGTATGCCAAACCTGCAATCGCTGCTGCTAAAGAAAGGAACGAGAAGTGCGGCATACCAGGGACGATACCCATAACCGTAAGAATGGCTGCAGCAATATACAAAGCCTTACTAGAGCCAAACATTTGACCGTAAATCTGCTGCCCCATGTCGCCTGACTCATTTACTCGAGTCACCATGATAGCAGCGGCGGTCGACAGCATAAGTGATGGGATTTGAGCAACCAAGCCATCACCAATGGTTAACAATGAGTAAACTTGTACAGCCTCAACAAATGACAAACCATGCTGAGCCATACCAATGGCAAGACCACCAATGATGTTAATACCAAGAATCATAAGCCCGGCAATGGCATCACCTTTCACAAATTTGGATGCACCATCCATAGAGCCGTAGAACTCGGCCTCGGCAGCAATCTCTTCACGTCGTTGCTTAGCTTGGTCCGCATCAATCATCCCAGCATTCAAGTCTGCGTCGATGGCCATTTGTTTACCTGGCATAGCATCCAAAGTAAATCGAGCACTCACTTCAGAGATACGACCCGCACCTTTCGTTACAACGGCGAAGTTGATGATCATTAAGATGGCAAAGACAACAAAACCTACAACATAATCACCACCGATCACCACTTCACCGAAGGCTTGAATCACCTTACCAGCGGCATCACCACCTTCATGGCCATTGAGCAATACAACACGGGTTGAAGCAACGTTGAGCGCCAAACGCATTAAGGTTGAGATCAATAGAATGGTCGGGAATACGGCGAAATCCAACGGGCGCATGGAGTAAACCGCCACCAAAAGAACCACGATGGCCAAGGCAATGTTGAACGTAAACAGGACATCCAGCAAAAAAGCAGGGAGCGGCAACACCATCATGGCCAATAGAGCCAATAAGATAAATGGCACACCTAAATTGCCACTTAGTATTCCTCTGGTTTGACCTAGTATTCTCTGACGATCAAATTCCACTTATACCTCGACACATTCGAGAATCATTCTCCGTTCCATTGAAACTCTTCAGGCACATCAAAAACAGGCATTTGCTCTGGAGGTTTCTGCCCTGTTCGAGCTGAGCGCAACTGATATACATAAGCGAGCAATTGCGCAATTACTTTAAACAAACCTTCAGGGACTTCTTCGCCAATCTCCGTATGTTTGTAAACCGCCCTTGTTAGCGACGGGGATTGTATCACAGGGATATCATAGTAATTGCCAATCTCTCGTATCTTTAGAGCAATGAAGTCACTGCCTTTCGCTACCATAATTGGCGCTTTACCTTTTTCTTGATCGTATTTTAAGGCTACAGAGAAGTGAGTCGGGTTAGTGATAATAACGTCCGCTTGTGGCACATCAGACATCATTCGCCGCATGGCCGCCTGACGTTGTAACTGACGAATACGCCCCTTTACCTGAGGATCACCTTCAGATTGCTTGTATTCATCTTTTACTTCTTGCTTAGTCATCTTTAATTTATCTTTGTGCTGCCATGCTTGAAAAGGCACATCAATCGCAGCAATAATAATCAAAGAAGAGGAAACCAATATAAACGCCCATATAAGGATTTCTAACGTGTGTTTAAGCGCTGTGCCAGTAGTTTCAAACGTTAACCCTGTCAAACTCGGCAAGTAATTCATCAATACAGCGGTTGCAGCAGCTCCGACTAATGCCACCTTCAGAATAGACTTTACCAACTCCACCAAAGACTGCACTGAAAACATTCGCTTCAACCCTGCAATGGGATTCATTTTTGAAAGTTTTGGAGCAACCGCTTGCCAAGAAAAGTTAAAACCGCCTAAAGCGACACTTCCGACAATGCCAGCAATTGAGACAATCGTCATAAATACCGTCAACGAGTCAACCATTGCCATCACCGAGACATATAAATGATGAATCATTAGGGCAACATCAAAAAGGTCTTCACGTGCGATTGAAAAGTTAAATGCATACAGACGCATCAAATCTTCAACGATAAGCATGCCGACCATGTACATCGCAACGGCAGCAACAACAAGTAAAACTGCGCTACTCAAGTCACGGGATCTGGGAACATTACCTTTCTCACGCGCCTCTTGTAGCTTTTTGGAACTGGCGTCTTCGGTTTTTTCTGTGCCGTCTTCGTTCTCAGCCATCCACCCGAATCCCCCATGTATCCTGAAGCCAAGTGGTCATTTCTTGGAAAAATAAGCGATAAATATCCAGAAAGTCTTGTAGCATAATCCAGATAAAAAGGAGCGAAAACATCATTATAATTGGGAAACCTAGAGCAAAAACGTTTAATTGAGCAGAAGCCTTAGCGACCACGCCAAACGATAGGTTCATGATCAAAGTCGCAACCGCCAGCGGCAATACCACCAACAATGCCTTCTCAAATAGCCAACCACCTAACTGCAATATATCCCAATAGCGCTGACTATCAAACCCACTTCCTATTGGCCAATATTCAAAGCTTTCTGCAAGGTACTCAATCATAACCAAATGCCCATTTGTACCAAGAAAGGCAATCCCAGCCATGGTCATATAGTATTGACCGATAGTTGCCACTGAAACTCCATTAGCAGGGTCATTCGACATCGCAAAACCAAGACCCGCTTTCATCGCCGCAAGCTGTCCAGCCAGAGAAAAGATTTGAAACAGCACTGTCACCACAAACCCTAGCACAATACCGATGATCAACTGCTCTGCGATCAGTAGCACAAAAGCCGGCGAAAACGGATCATACTGTGGCATAGGCACTAAAGGAGTGATGATAATGGCAAGCACAAATGCAAACAGCAGTCGCACTCTGGTACTGACCAACTGACTACCAAAAAGCGGTAGGGCCATCAGAAAAGCACCGATTCTAAAGAAAGGAAGTAGGAAGCTTATCGTCAGAGCCATCAGCTCGTCCGTATTAAAAGCCAACATTAACCAATCAACATCGGGATATCGACGAACAGTTGATTAAAGAAGTCCGTCAGAGTTGTAAGAAGCCAAGGACCTAAGTGCATTATGGCAAAGATAGTAACGATTAAACGCGGTAGAAAAGACAGCGTCTGCTCGTTAATTTGCGTGGCGGCTTGAAAGATACTGACAATCAAACCAACCACAAGACTTGGGACCATAACAGCGGACACCATCACAACGATCAAGTAAAAGCCTTGCCCATATAAACCAAGAACTACTTGAGGGTCCATTATTAAATCCCGAAACTAGCAGCTAATGTCCCCATGATCATAGACCAACCGTCCACCATCACAAACAACATTATTTTGAAAGGTAATGAAATGATAATAGGAGAAAGCATCATCATACCCATTGCCATTAAGACACTGGCCACCACCATATCCACAATCAAGAAAGGTATAAACAGCATAAAACCGATTTGAAATGCGGTTTTCAATTCACTGGTAACAAATGCAGGCATTAAAATTGTGAATGGCAACGTTTCCAGTGAATCAATTTGACCTTCTTTTCCAGCCAGCTTTACATATAAAGCCACATCGTCTTCACGAGTCTGAGCCAACATAAACTCTCTAACCGGTTGTGCCGCCGCTTCAACAGCCTGCAGAGAGGTCATTTCATTATTAAGATAAGGCTGTAACGCCAGTTCATTTACCTTATCAAGAGTTGGCGTCATGATAAAAAGTGTTAGAAACAAAGCCATACCAAGCAGAATCTGATTGGAAGGGGATTGCTGCAAACCAATTGCTTGGCGCAGTATCGACAACACGATAATAATACGTGTGAACGATGTCATCATGATGAGTGCCGCTGGAAGCAGCGTCAGCGCCGTCATCATGAAAAGGATCTGTAACGTCACCGTGTATTCCTGACTGCCATCAGGATTTGTTGTCACAGTCACTGCTGGCAAACCTGGCTCAGCACTTACAATGGCTGGCAAGCAACTGAATATCAGAAAAAAGAAAGAAAAAACTAGACGCTTATTTATCATCGGATAACTGTTCACTCATCAATTCTGCGAATTGATCGCCTCGATTATCAAACTCCCTTAAACAAGTAATCGAGTTCGATGTTGCGCCTATCAATAAACGCTTTCCTTGCACTTCAATTAACAACAATCGTTCTTTAGTTCCGATGGATTGAGAAGCAATAACTTGAATTTCGGACTTAGAAAATTTGTGCTGTAGCCCTTGCAGCCTTTTAAGACCAAATATAACCAAGGGAATCAGCACAATCAGAAATGCCAAAGCAAAGAACAAACGCCAGATTGATGAAGCATCTGCCATTTGCAAGCCGCCCTCATAGGGAGATGCGGCACTGTGCAATGAAATAATACTGCCGCTGATCAGGAGAAATAATTGAAGCATCGCTCTCTCTATTTCAAGCGCTTTATACGTTCACTAGGGCTAACCACATCGGTTAAACGGATGCCGTATTTATCGTTTACGACAACCACCTCACCATGAGCGATCAAGGTGCCATTTACAAGCACATCAAGCGGTTCACCAGCAAAACGGTCCAGTTCAACTACGGAGCCCTGTGTCAGCTGCAAAAGGTTACGAATAGCGATTTCTGTATTACCAAGCTCCATGGATAAGGTCACAGGTATATCCATAATCAAGTCCATATCTGAACTCAAAACACCACCTGTAGAGGAGCCCAACTGGTCTAATTCAACAGGCTTAACGTCCTGCTCAGACATAGCAGCCGCCCACTCATCATCCAATCCTTCACCGGACTCTCCAGACTCGCTTTCCCCTGCTTCGGACATAGCCGCAGCCCACTCGTCCGCTAAATCTTCATCCATGCCTTCTGCATCTGGATTTGTTTCTTCTGCCATACTTCTGACCTAACTCTTTGTAGTTTTACAACTTTCTATCATTTCAACTGCATACCGGCCATTGCTGACCCCCAACTTGCCTTTGAATGTTGGCACATTGTTGGCTCTTACTGTTACCAGCTCAGGCATTTCAATAGGTAAAATATCACCAGCCTTGAACTTCATAACATCACCAAGGCGCACTTTCTTGTTCAACACATTGACTTGCAGCTTTACGTCTAGTTCACGAACATCTTGCTCTAGAGATTTCCCCCAACGCTCGTCCTTCTCGTCCACATCACTTTGCACCCCCGCATCGAGCAACTCTCGCACAGGCTCGATCATGGAATATGGCAAGGTAATATGAAGCTCTCCACCACCACCATCTAGTTCAATGTGGAATGTCGACACTACTACAACTTCGCTAGGGCTTACGATATTAGCCATTGCGGGGTTTACTTCAGAGCTGATGTACTCCAGATCGACTTTAAGCACAGGCGCCCAAGCTTCTGTTAAGTCGACGAAAACTTGCTCAAGCATCAACTGCACTATACGAATTTCTGTAGGTGTAAATTCACGTCCCTCAATCTTGGCGTGACGACCGTCACCACCAAAGAAGTTATCCACCAACTTAAATACTAATTTCGCATCCAAAATGAACAAAGCAGTGCTTCGCAAAGGACGAAATTTGACTAAGTTAAGGCTGGTTGGAACATATAGGGTATGAACGTACTCCCCGAATTTCATTATCTGAAGTCCGCCGGAGGAAACATCTGCGGTACGTCGCAGCAAATTAAAGAGACTAATTCGCGTATAACGAGCAAAACGCTCATTAATCATTTCCAACGTGGGCATTCGCCCACGCACAATCCTTTCTTGGCTGGTAATATCATACGAAGAAATGCCACCTGCGTCGGCATTATCGTCCGCATCTGGCTTATCATCGGCCCCATGCAAGAGTGCATCAATTTCGTCCTGAGATAAGAGATCTTGTGCAGCCATATGAACAACCTTTTACTGCATCACAAAGTTAGTAAACAACACATCTTCAATGCCACCTAATCCGGTTTCTTGAGTCAATATATTATTCACCGTCTCAACTGCTGCAAGCTTCAGGGCCTGTTTACCTTCAATCGTCTGCAATTCATCAAAAGATTGGCTTGAGAACAGAAGAACTAGACTATTACGAATCAAAGGCATATGAATTTTCACTGCGTCAATTTGCCCTTGATCACGAGACTTTAGTGTCATATTTAATTGCAAATAACGCTGCTTACCAGACACCATAAAATCAACAACAAATGCTTGGTCTAAATCTAGATAAATGGCAGGACCTTCCGTTTGCACCATTTCTTCAACAGCAACATCTTCACCCTCTGCAGCTTCAGAGTCATCACCGCCCATTAAAAAGAAGAAAGCCGCTGCACCACCACCGCCCAACACCAACAATGCAAGCACAATGATGATGATAAGTTTTTTCTTGCCGCCTTTTTTCCCTTCTTCTGCGCCAACTTCTAATTCATCGTCTGCCATATACAACCCTTGTAAAAACTCACTCAATCATTATATCTACTTCACTATTCTACAAAGATTATAAGGAATCACCATGGTTTTCTATGCGTAATAATCAATACCTTGCTCTGCTGGTGTCACATAAGCCAAATTTTCTAACTCGTCATCCACTCCATCAGCTTCACCAATATTACCCATAGAGTCTCCCCCTCCCTCTTGAGTATTGGAATTATTAGAACCTAAGGACTGATCATTCCCCTGAGACACCTCAACATCAACTGAGTCCAGTTCCAGACCTTGCTGCTGTAACATATCCCTTAGCCTCTGCATCTGCCCTTCTAAAGCATCCTTAGCCTGGGCTGAGCTAGCAACAAAACTGACGTGGGTATTTGAATCTTGATCTACACTTACTTTGACCGTTAAACTACCTAACTCTGGCGGATCCAATTGAATATGAGCAGTTTTAAAACCCTCTTTTGCAACCCAAGAAACCTTAGTAGCCATTTCATTAGGGAAAAACTGGCTATTAGGGAGCGACTGCATGGTAAGCTGTGCCGGCATGGAGTCACTACGAACAGTTCCGTTTGACGCTTGCCCACTTGCCACTGCAGATGTGGCTACACTCTGTTGAGAAGCCCCTAGATTAGTAAAAAGTTGTTCGACAGCCTTCTTATTAGCAACCAACTCTTCACCATTCTTAGAAAACAACTGATCTTGGCTTTTTATCTCGACTAACTCGCCGTCCAACTGTAACGACGCTCCCTCTTCTAATACAAAATCTGATGATACGGATTTTTGGTCAACAGTATTACTTGCTGTGTTTTGACTGGATACGGACATTTGCTCCAAGACCCAGCGTAGGTTGTCTACTTTGGATTTGCTGCCCTCCTGCCCGTCTGAAATAGTGGCTTTGGCAAGCTGAACACTATCAGCAGATTGTTCAGTCAACAATTCTTTATCAACCGCAGCTTGCCCAGATTGACTTGAAAGTGTGACCGCAACATTGGCAACTAACGGCTCGGCCTCTACTTGTCCATCACCTGACGACAACTCAAGAGCTCCCTCTTTCTCTGGCTGAGCTGTCAATATAATTTCATCCGAGGAAACGTCTTGAGAAGGAGAATTGCTCGCTACATTTGCACTTTGAACAACGTTACTCGCTATTACTTCATCTTGAACAACGCTACTCGATATTACTTCATCTTGAACAACGCTACTCGATATTACTTCATCTTGAACAACGCTACTCGATATTACTTCATCTTGAGCCATTATGACTTGTTCGGTCACATCACCAGCAGCTGAAGAGGCATCACTTGTTGACCCTAATACTGATTTATCTTGCCCAGCGTCTTCAGTCTTTACTCCTTTGAGCAAAGAACTTTCTATGCCAGGCTCAACTTCATTGTCAGCACTTTGCTCTGTGACAGCTTGGTTTGAATCAGCTAAGACTTGGTTTTCGTTTAATAAAACATCATCAACCAACAGAGCATTTTGCTCTTCGCTAGAAACTGACTCCTCAGCACTAGAGCTTTCGCTCTTAACTGCAAGCTCTTGCCACTCACTGGGATAGTCCTTGCCATCTAGTAACAAGTGCTGATCACTCTCTGCAATTACCTCTTCCCCTGATTCTTCTATAGGAGGTACTGTTAATTCCCCCTCATCAGAGCTCGCTGTTACCTGCGTTTCTTTTTCAGTCGAAAGGTTATGCGAAGCATTCTTTGGAGAAATGCTTGTCTGATCGGTACTCGCCCCAGAAGAGATAGGCTCCTCATTGGTTGAGGAAGCCTTTTCATTAGTAACACTATTTACTTTTTCCATTACTGAGGTGAAGTGCGTGTCGGTTTGACTATTAAGAGAGGCCGACTTAGCACTCTTTGCTGGCATTGATAAAGTTGTTACTGAAGAATTGGTAATCATAGATAGCCTCCACTAATCAAATTAATGACTGCAAAGAAGAGGCCAAATCTACCAAGAATATTTTACGGATATTTGAGTGCCATTTTCAGACAGAGTCATTTCATCACACATTTGGTGGATTAGACTCAGCCCTCGGTTAAAAGGCCTTGAATGATCAAAGTCAGCAAGGTTCATATTAGAGACATCAAAACCATTACCACTATCCGTCATAGTTAGCATTAAGCAACCATGCTGATCTGATGCTGAAACATTGATATCAATTTTTAACCGCCCTTCTGTTAACTGAAGCAATCTAGACTCTCGGGAGGCATAGTACTCAGCAAATCCTTCAACCGTATTTTTTAAACTTGAGTCTAACTTTAAAATACCGTGCTCCAAAGCATTCGAGTACATCTCGGACAGGATCATAAAGACTTCGCTTGAACGTTTATTTAGCTCAGGGACCGTAGTTAGAATCTGTAGAAGATAGGGCAATGGATCCGTGTTTTTTAAAGAGTCTGCGTTCAATTCATAATTAAGAGCAAAATTAGCAGGGGCCTTTAAACTCACAACCTCAGAAGCAGTTTTGGACTTCACTACACTTTCTTGAGCAAGAGAAAGGTCAATCCCTAAAACAGATATATCATCATGAGGATTATCGATAATCCCTTCGCTCTTCAACATGGATTCTAGCCATATATAAGGATTACCTTGAACCTTCCCAGCATATAACGGGTCTAGAGCGCTGTTATATTGGATTTTTCCATCTGGTGTTCTCGCTTCATAAACACCATCCGTAAATGCTAAGAGGTAATCCCCAGCTTCGTAGGTCAGCAGTTCAATGTTAGCGTCAAATTCTTGCTCATTCAGAATTCCAAGTGGAAGTGAATCTGATTGTATTCTTCTAGGTGACGCGTCAGTACCAGAAAAGTAAAGCAGATCGGGAAGACCCGCATTCCACACAGCAATCGTGCCATTATGAGAATTAATGTCGATAAAAGTCGCAGCACAAAACATATTCGGAGGAAGGACGTTGTGAAGTCTTTTGTTAATTTCGGGAAGAATTTGCCGCATCACAAATCCTTTTTGGGTCCATTCAAAGAAAATATCCGCAAGTGGTAATGCTCCAATTGCAGCAGACAGACCATGCCCAGTAAAATCTCCTAATAAAAGGTGCATCCCCCCGTTAGGCTTGTAAGCAGCCAAAATAACATCACCATTAAAAATATGGCTACCGTGATGAAGCGTACATAATGCAGGGTCAGAGAGACAATTTGAGTGCGTAATTCGCTCATATACGAGCTTCGCAACTTCTTGGTCATGAACCATTTGCTGGTTTAAAAAAGAGAGTTTATCTCGTTGCTCTGACAACATATTTTGCATAACTAAGAGTCGTGCAATGGCATTTAATTTTGCTGATACGAGGGCTGGGCTGTACGGTTTTGAAATAAAATCTGTCGCTCCAACATCAAGGCATTTTTGCAATACCTCAGGATCCGAAACTCCTGAAAGAAATACAATAGGAATAAATTTTTCTTTAGCAATGCATAAAATTTCTAGAGCCGCTTCCCAGCCATCTTTTCGCGGCATCTTAATGTCTAAACATACTAGCTGTATAGTTTCAGGATCAAACTTATCAACTGCATCTTGACCATCTACAGCAGTTTCAACTTCGTGATTCAATTGATTCAACATAGTTTCTAGAAGCATTCGATCCGAAGGGTTATCGTCCGCTACAAGAATTTTAAGGTTCGAATCCTTCATAGTTCTAGCCAAGTCTCATGTGAATGTGAATAACCTTTCAAAACGAGCCATTTTTAAAGCACTACTAACAAAGTCGGAAGCCCCCTTGATTACAACTTTACCGCCATCGCCACCCGCATGATCCCTCAGAAGCAAAAGCATGCCTAATGCCGAACTATCAATATAGCTGACCTCACTCAGATCAATGACAAAAGCAATACCTTTGGGGTGCTGCCCAAAGCAGTCTCTAAATTCCTGTTGGCAAGAGTAGTCAAACCGCCCTTTTATAGTTAAGGTAGCGGTGGCCTTGTTGTCGTCAAACTGACTTATAATCATATAAATTGCCTCACTAATCTTTAAAACTACTTATCAACATTAAGCGGGTCTGATTTTTCCAGTAGCTCCCGGTTAACTGTTTTAGACAGGACATCTAATCGAGTTTGGACATTATTTAAGTGACGCATTAAATCCGATTCGCTACTTTTGATATGCTCTAAACGTAGCTCTTTAGGTAAAGGCTTTGAGTCCACAATCGAAGCTAAAACCGTATCGATATCATGTGTTAGATCTATAACACTGTGTTCAATGACACTAGTACTAGTCGGCTCAGTGTGCGAAATGCTCAGTAAGTTTAATATCGCTTCTTTAGCATCCATTAATCCATGATTAACTGTGGCTACCCATGTGCTCTGAGATGCCTGCCACTCTAGTAACTGCTGCAAATAAGCCTCATACAGCTCAAAACGATACTCGATTTGCTCTCTAACCTTGAGAAATTCAACTTTGCTATGTTTAACTTCTTGGTGGAGTTGATCTCGATAACTTAATGATGCTGTAACCTCAAACTCAACATGTTTTAGCTTATCATCCATCCAATCAGACAACTGTTGCAGTTTAGTAATCTTGCTATATTCTTTGTCACTAACTTTTACGAACTGATTGCTATGGTTAATAAATTCTAAGATTTGTTGGCGTATAGACTCTAGTTTATTAGAAAAGCTAAAATAGGGTGATCGATTATCCAAAATGCGGATAGGAGCATCCCAAACGTCTTGGAGCATTAAGTTCAATGAGGCTTCTAGTACTCTAAGCTCAGCATTGGATGTAAAAGGAGAGAACTCAATTAGATGCCCATTATCATGGTCAAGACTAATTTCAACAGTCCGAACTTGAAATGCTTGTCCAGCCAGCATCAGTGGCGCATCATAGCACTTACTAAGCACCTCCTTTGACAATACCTCCCCATCCAATTTTGAAATGAGAAGGTCTAGGCCAAGTAGTTCTGATATAGACTCTGTCTCTATATCCCACAACTTACGAAAGCCTTCACTTACCATTAGAATCTCTCGATCAGAATTTATGACTAACTTTGGGGTAAGCGATAGAGAAGAAGCCTCTTTATGCAAACGCACAAGATCATTTAAATTCTGTACTTGTGCTTCATAAACGTGAAGGTGACTATTGAGGTAGCGAGAAAACTCCCCAAATTCATCGTTTCGCACTGTTGAGAGGGTAAGAAAACCACCTGCTTGAGCACGATCAACTTGGGCGTGAAAAAACTGAATTGCTGTTTTTCGATCTAAATAGACTCTTCTCCACCCCCAAATCAAATAGAAAAGAATTAATGACCATGCCGATAAAAGGCCAATCATCTGCAGGTCAGAGAGTAAGCCACCGCGAGTAAGACCAGCCTTTGTTGCCAACGCAATTTGCGTTATTTGTTTTAAGCGATTTTCAGCCAAATCAATCTGCTCTTCCAAAGAAAACTTTGACATAGTGATCGGCGCAGAAGGTAGACCAACAACATCAGGTAATTGCTCAATAAACTGCTGTGCTATGGCAGATTCTTGATTAAGTAAGTTTACAACTTCACTAACCGAATCATTTGGCTTTACTTTTAACCTTTGCCAATCAACTCTTAATTGAGAACTTGAAAGAACAATTTCATTGAGCTCATTTATCTTAACTAGCACCTTTTCATGCTGTTGATTAAAAAAATAATACGAGCCAAACAAAAGGCTAAAAAATAGTAATGTAAATACTATGGCATACTGAACAATCCAATCAGAAAACCGAATTCTTCGCCGATCAAATGCATTAAAAACTGAGTGATTTGTTTGCATCCTATTCCATCACCTTTAATAACTGCTCTTGAAGCAAATAAGTATGTTTTTGATCCAGCAAAAACCATCCACTGCTGGATATCCTTATCTGTTTATCGCGACCATCTTGCCGCAATGAAAACCTAGTATCATCTGCGTAATCATTCGACTTAACCTTATCAATACGGTAGCGCCCTCGAAATGCCAAATACACTCCTCTTGAGCAGACAATGATGACCATATCATCAAGGTGACAAAAACAGCTTTCAGGTTCAATTAAAGGCACAACATTTCCAGCGTAATACATCAAACAAGACATTAATCTTGTGATGGATTGATAAGGCACAATACCAATAACCATATCCGAATAGAGATCAATGCCTCCTTCTGGTTTTAATTCGAAAGAAATGGCTTTTCGAACCTGAGAGTAAAGTCGACGCGGTTCGTACAAGTGTCGCTGCAAGATACTAGGGGCAACCTCATTATTTGGTAAAGTGGGCTCTAAAATAAACCCCTCTCTTATCCGCCAAACATTCTGAATTTTAGTAGGTAGACAAGTACACCTTTGGGCGACACCGTAATCACGCTCAACCGTATCAAACAGTATTCGTAAACACTCCCCTCCCTGCTTTACTTGAACAGACTGTTTGTCGCCACCATCATCAACAAACTGCCATTCTCCCTTATCATAGACCCAACCTGAATTATCACTTGAAGCTAAATCACTCAAACCATGAATCACCCTGAAAGCAGGAAGAACAAATGCCTCTCCACCAGAAACAAAACAATAAATAGCGATAACCGATTCTGATAAAGGCATCGCCTTTTTTTCATGTTGATGCTCTTGTGCATATAGAATATGTCCACAGTAGAGATCGAAGCTCGAGATTCGCATATCATTTTCACAAGGAAGTAAAACACGGAGACCCGTTTTTGACGTCTGCTCTAATACTCCATCCAGTGAACAAGAGAATTGTGAATTTACTTGCTCTTGTAAAGATTGATAGAAACGCAAGAAAGATGAGCTAGAACGCCAAACCTCCCTCTCTGAAGCCAACAAATGCAACCAATCGACCCAGTAATTTTCAGCAGTGGTAGGTAAAACAAGAGATGTGCCATTGGTAGGCTCTACCTTATCCCAGAGCCAATTTTCTGCCCTGGAGCGCAATACTGCTAGGGACATATCTGTCGTTAAGGTGATACGTAAATATAGCTTACCTTGATAAAAATTTGGGGGAAGGTTATTGCCTGCTTGATCAATTGACCAATAGCCTAAATCAGAAAGTTGACTAAGAGCATGCATCCCCTCCTCCAGATCCCCCTCATATGAGCCGATGAACGCTTGCAGCGACTGCTTTGGCGATTGCTCTAATTCAAATATGTTATCGTGCAGGCTTGTCAGTAAAGCAATATCTATTTCTTCTTGAAACTTATCATGTTTTACCCACTGAGAACGCAATTCTGTCAACCAAGCCATGAGTAATTGGCATTGCAAATCATTCAAAAAACGCCCTTGCTCTAATTTGCTGTGAACAAGGGCCTTTATCTCAGCAAAGAATCGAGCAAGATCAGCAGGAATTGAGAAGTCGATTAGATATGTAAAGAGCTTCTCTAGCTCATGATGAGACTTTAATGGATGCAGATATACATCCATTAAAATCATCTCTAAATCAAAGATAATTTTACTCGCTGAAGATGCTTTACTTTGAACAATTGATGACATCAAGAGCGCATCCGTTCAAAAAAAGCTCGATTAGCGAATTCATCAATTTGCTTCTGCTCTTGTTTACTTTCGATATTAAGCTCTTCACGAACACTTTTATCTTTCAGCCAATCCATCCCTTTAGTTTTGGCTCGAGCATTATGCCAACGCTTCATAGACATAGAGACTTGCTGCTGGGAACGCTTGACTTGTTGATCCTGTTGCTGAATAGCTTGCTGTAACCGGCTAACAAAATGCTGGTAGTTGGTCGTTAGATAAGGGGAGAGACCGAGCAAATTACGCTCTTGATCATATTGGGCTGCATAATCCTTAAGTTCCTGAAGCTTTTGTTGGTCATGCTGTAAACGAGCTTGATCCTTCGCCAATGCCTTGGCAACTTCATCTTCTTTGCGTTGGGAAAGATTAACCAATACTTGCATGCGCTCAGATTTTTTCATGCGAATCCCTCAGAGTTCACTTGATATTAGCGGCTTAACAATAGGCCGTCTACTTTGCCGGCACTGAAGTCATTGCCTTTACTAGCGCCTCAAGACTTTGATCAAGGGTAAAACTTTCTGTTAAGGACTGACGCAAAAAATCATTGATTGCAGGAATCAGCGCAATGGCTTGATCTAATTCTGGATCAGTGCCTTTTGTATAGGCTCCCACCGCAATCAAATCTCTATTCTGCTGGTAACGAGAATAAAGCTGCTTAACACGCATCGCCCCCTGTAAATGCGGCTCCGTTACTATGTGTGGCATAGCCCTAGAAATAGAGGCTTCCACATCAATCGCAGGATAATGCCCCTCTTCGGCTAATCGTCTCGAGAGAACAATATGGCCATCAAGGATGGCACGAGAAGCGTCCGCAATAGGGTCTTGCTGATCATCGCCTTCCGTCAACACTGTATAAAACGCTGTCACAGAGCCGCCTCCTTCCTTGCCATTCCCAGCTCGCTCTACAAGCCAAGGTAACTTAGAAAACACTGAAGGCGGATAACCTTTGGTTGCAGGCGGCTCTCCCACTGACAACGCTATCTCACGTTGTGCTTGAGCATATCGCGTTAGAGAATCCATTAGCAGCAACACGTTCTTACCTTGATCGCGATAGTATTCCGCAATTCGCGACGTTAATACCGCGGCACGCAGACGCATTAACGCTGAGTCATCAGCCGGTGACGCAATAACTACCGAGCGAGCTAGACCTTCTTCGCCTAAAATTTGCTCAATAAACTCTTTTACCTCTCGTCCCCGCTCACCGATCAGGCCGACAATAGTAATGTCTGCTTCAGTAAAGCGGGTCATCATCCCCAGCAGCATACTCTTACCGACACCACTACCAGCAAACAAGCCTAGTCGCTGTCCTTTACCGACGGTTAATAAAGCATTAATAGCCTTAATACCAACGTCCAATGTTTCACTGATTGGTTTGCGCTGCAGAGGGTTAATAATATCCCCCTGAAGGCTGACGGATTCCTCTGCTTTAATTGGCCCTTTACCATCAAGCGGTCTGCCCAAGCCATTTACAACACGACCTAGTAAACCTGGACCAACTGGCATTTGACTGTCTTCTTTGAGTGGGCGGACTCGTGCGCCAGGTGAAATACCATCAATGGCTTCGGTTGGCATTAGATAAGTTAAATCGCCTGTAAAACCAACTACTTCGGACTCTACCCAACGGTTTTTGCCCACCTGCACCGCACAACGGTCTCCTAGCGCTGCCACACAACCTACAGCCTCCATCGTTAGACCCACCATACGCGTCACCTTACCCTCAATATTTATAGAGTATTGCGGCAAAGGCTGACTTTGAAGGCGGCTCAGACGATCTAAAAGAGTTGACATAACAGCACTTTATTAGGAAGGATCTAGTGATTTAAGCACATCACTCAAGCGTGACTCAATGGTGCCATCAACATAAAATGCGTGGGAATCTAAGATAAAGCCACCCTCTATAAGAGAAGGGTCGGGCTTTATTTTTAAGGTTAATCTCTGATCTAGCGCAAGCGCTTGTGCTGCTTCAACGCTGTCGGGATGCACTTTCAATACTGCTCTACCCTCTTGTTCACCAAGGGTATTTAATACTTTCTCAAGCTCACTTGTCAGCAAAGCATCACTGGATTCGCTAAGCTCTCGCTTAATAACATGTTCAACAATGCGTTTCGTGGCGGACTGTAGCAAATGCTCAAGTTGATCTCTTGAACTCTCTAGGGGATGCTCAAATTCATTTAGAGCACTGGTAAGGAGTTGTTCTATATCACCCAATCGAGACTCAGCTAACGCGATGCCTTCTTGTAAGGCCTTCTCTGTTCCTTCTACAACACCCTGTTCTAGTCCTTGTTGAAAACCTTCTTCATGGCCTTTAAGAGAACCCTCTTCGTGCCCGGCTTTTAGGCCTTCTTCATGCCCTTGAGCAAAGCCCTCTTCATAGGCGGCTGAGCGTATCTCTTCTAGCTGCTGCGCAGTTAAAGGCTCATAGACCAATGAGTCTTCATCGATTTCCTCACTGACTTCAACCGCATCTTCTGTTTTAACCGCAAGCGCCTGAGAACTTCGCTTTGCATTTGTAGCAGATTCTAAATGGGGCAACTCCCAACGCTCATAAGCGGTAAGCTTTTTCTCATTATCAGACATTTACTAAACCATTGCCTCACCGCCACCGCCAAGCACAATTTCACCGTTGTCAGCTAAACGTCGAGCAATAGATAAAATTTCTTTCTGTGCGACTTCCACTTCACTCACCCTAACAGGGCCTTTTGCTTCTAAGTCGTCTTTAAGCATATCAGCCGCACGAGAAGACATATTTTTATAAACTTTTTCCTGCATATCAGGATCAGCACCCTTGAGAGCCAAAATAAGCGTCTCTGATTCAACTTCACGAAGAATCGCTTGGATACCACGGTCGTCCACTTCCATAAGATTGTCAAACACAAACATTAGATCTTGGATGCTACCAGCCAAATCTTCGTCTACATCGCGGATAGATTCCATTAGTTCCGCTTCCACGGAACTATCAATAAAGTTCATAATGTTCGCAGCTGTGCGAACCCCGCCAATAGAGGTGGATTTAGTAGAATTATTACCGGAGAACTGACGCTCAAGAATATTGTTAAGCTCTTGCAACGCCGCAGGCTGAACTGTTTCAAGGGAAGCCACTCGCAAAACGATGTCTAAGCGAACCCGCTCGTCAAAGTTAGATAAGATATCTGCAGCCTGGTCTGGATCAAGATAAGAAATAACAATAGCTTGAATCTGAGGGTGCTCATAGCGGATAACATCGGCAACGGCTCTTGGTTCCATCCACTTTAGCGTATCCAAGCCTGTCGTGTTACCGCCTAACAAGATGCGGTCAATCAGGCTTCCTGCTTTCTCTTCACCTAACGCTTCCTTCAGCATATTGCGAATGTAGCCATCGGCTCCAAGTCCAAGACCTGTCTGGTCCCCCACTAGAATCAAAAATTCATCGAGTACTTTCTCAACTTGGTGACGCTGTACATTAGCCAGTTGTGCCATTGCTTGGCCGATGCGCTGCACCTCTTTAGGCCCCATATGCTTAAGAATTTGAGCGGCATCGGACTCACCTAAAGACATAAGCAAAACCGCTGCTTTTTGTATGGAGCTCATGTCCCCAGCTGCTGCTTCACTCATCTTAACCTTCCATTACCCATTGTTTAACAACCTGAGCCACACGTTCTGGCTCTTCAGCAATCAGACCTCGAATCGCGTTTAATTGACGCTCAATTTTCTCTGGAGATCCTGGTACCGACACATCCTCAGCACTCACCAAAGAAACTTGGTCATCTGAAATCTCATCGGTTTCATCGGCAAAAATAGCGGCTTCGGTGTCCTCGGCCACAGCAATTTTGTTCTGCTCACCCAACGTTTTAAGAATAGGCCTTACAACCATTAATAGCAGCAGTAGAATAAACATACCCACCAACACTGGCTGCAAAAGATCTAAGAACCAACTTTGTTGGTAGAACGGTACAGGTTCTATTTCTTCCGGTGGCTCCGGTGCTGCGAAAGGCGAGTTTATAACGCTAACACTGTCTCCTCGAGATGGATCATAACCCACCGCATCACGAACCAATAATGTTAAACGGCTGAGCTCTTCATCACTCCAAGGGGTTCTTACGATGGCTGCAGACTCAGGATCAATAGAAGCGATATCATCCACCACGACCGCTACCGATAAGCGGCGAACCGTTCCTTGTTGACGTTTGGTATAACTAATACTTCTATCTAGTTCAAAGTTTCGAGTGGTCTCTTCTCTTGATTGGCCATTATTCCCATTGGCATTGTTGCTGCCAATGGGTGCACCATTCTCATCAACCGCTTCGGGAATTGTCACCGCACCAGGAGGTTGATTGGTTAAAGAGCCAGGAACGCCACTATTGGCTGCGTTCGCTGAACGGCGCTCACGAAGAGTCTGTTCACTTCTTAGAGCAAGCAAATCCGGATTATATTGTTCATCAGTTTGCTCTACTGCGGTGAAATCAATATCCGCAGAAACCTCTGCTTTGAATCGCCCACCACCAACCACAGGAGACAATATATTATTAACGCGACTTAGTAGCACATCTTCTACACGTCTTGTGTATTCAAACTGCTTACCAGCAATTGATAACTCAGAGTTCGTATCTTTCTCTGTTAATAGAGTACCACGCTGGTCGACAACGGTTACTTCTTTATCACTTAACTGGGAAATGCTGGATGCGACAAGATTCACGATTGCATCGACTTGGCTTCGATCTAGCCTACGGCCAGGATATAGCTCCAAGAAAACCGATGCACTCGGCTTTCGAGTATCCCTGACAAATACGGATTCTTTAGGAATGGCTAAATGTACTCGAGCAGATTTCACACTCTGCAAACTGGTGATGGTGCGACTTAACTCGCCTTCTAAACCACGACGGTATCGGGTCGTTTCGACAAATTGAGAAGTACCTAGGGACTGCTCCTGATCCATGATTTCAAGGCCAACAATATTGTCGGAAACAATACCAGAACCTGCTAGTTTGAGCCTTGCTTGGTGATAAAACTCTCCTTCGACCAGCAACGCACCAGTATTTTCATCGAGCTTGAAAGGAATGTTGTTAACATTAAGAATTTCAACAATCTGATCGGCATTGTAATCTGTAATGCTACTTAATACAGGTTTGTAGTCTGGTCCAGAACTCCATAAGACAGCAGCCAAAGCAATAGCAATAGACGCAGCCAGACCGACCATCAGAGCAAGCTGACGAATCACCGTCAACTTATTGAAGCCAGTCAATAAATCTAAATAGAGCTTTTGCTCTGATCGTTCTGCTGGGACATTATCCATTCAGTACTGCCGCGTCTAACCCAATTATATGGGCATATTCATAATTTTCTCGTAAGCGTCCACCAGCTTGTTACGCACTTGGGTCATCGCTTCAAAAGACACACTGGACTTTTGTAATCCAATCATCACTTGTGGCAAATCTACTCCTTCTTCTCCACGCTCATAGGCTTGAGCAAGAGAAGTGGCTTCTTTTTGCACGGAATTGACGTTATCGACAGCAGTTTTCAGCATATCGGCAAAATCAGGTCGTTCTACTTCTTGGGTGGATTGCACAGAAGATCGATCAAGCCCAGCCGAGGTATTGGCACTAGGAGATTGAACTTGACTTCGCAAGTCTCGCATTTGAGAAAGTACCTGATTAATATCCGGTCTATCGGTCACCATCTTAATTGCACCCAAAAAAATCATTAATTTGTAGTAGCTTAGCACACTGACATTAAAAACTAGACTTAAAAATCAATCAACTTCTATGCCACTCTCTCGCATTTTTGCGATTTTGTAACGTAAGGTTCGTGGACTGATACCTAGTTTTTCAGCAACTTCTTTACGTTTACCTTTGGCATCAATCAAAGCTTGCGCAATAATTCTAAATTCATGCTGCTGAACACCTCGTCCTAATATAGATGCCGCCTCAACTGCGTCATCCTCTGATGGTTCATCCACTTTGGGAGCAGAGATCATATCAAAAACAATATGATCTTCACTGATCCTGCCCTGTCCACACAATATTAACGCACGCTGTATGACATTCTCTAATTCCCGTACGTTTCCAGGCCAGCCATGGGCTTCCAATTTACTGAGAGCAGAAGGCGATAAGCTTGCTGAGTCGATACGCATTTTCTGAGCATGCCTTAACAATAATGCTTCCGCCAAAGGTTGTATATCGCCTTTACGCTCACGGATTGGCGTCCAACGCAGAGGAAAAACATTTAAGCGATAATACAAGTCCTCTCGGAAACCACCTTCTCGCACATATTCAGACAACTCTCGGTTCGTGGTTGCAATGATCCTAACATCTAGCTTGATGGCCTTTTTACCACCTAAGCGCTCCACTTCTTGCTCTTGCAGAACACGCAGCAACTTAGCCTGCAAGCCCACATCCATCTCGGTGACTTCATCTAACAACAGAGTGCCGCCATTCGCCTGCTCAAACTTACCTGCCTGCGATGCCACAGCGCCAGTGTAGGCCCCTTTCTCATAACCAAACAACATGGCTTCCAGCATGTTTTCAGGAATCGCAGCGCAGTTAATCGCCACAAACGGCTGACTAGACCGGTTAGATACTGAGTGAATGTATTGTGCCAATACTTCCTTACCAGTACCGCTCTCACCACAAATTAAAACAGTTGAATCCGTGACAGCCACCCGTTTTGCCAATTCAAGCAAAGCAACACTTGAAGGGTCCTTGGCGATCGGTGCATTACTCTTTACTTTTGCCACTCGTGAGGTGTGTTTTGCAATGACATCTAATAGTTCATCTTCTTTAAACGGCTTTAACAAATAATCCACAGCACCGTTTCGCATCGCTTCAACAGCATGGCTGATATCACCATAGGCAGTCATCAACATGATGGGCAGTTCAGGAAACTGCTCAACAACATGCTGCAGTAAGCCATAGCCATCCATGCCAGGTAGGTTCACATCTGAGACAACCATATCAAAGTTCTGACGCTTTAACGCTAAAATTGCCTCTTCAGAACTCTCAACCATGGCACACTGATAACCAGCCAACAGCAAAGTATCTTCCAGCGCCTCCGCCAGCCCTCGATCGTCTTCAACGACTAACAAACTCACATCAGACATGTTAACTCCCTAAAATTGGCAATTTGATCGTCGCCTTTGTACCAACACCTGGCTGGCTTTCAATATTAAACGTTCCATGGTGGGCTCTCATAATGGCTTTTACCACCATCAATCCAAGACCTGTGCCATGTTGCTTAGTGGTCACAAAGCCTTCTTGTACTTTGCGTAGCTGTTCTTCATCCATCCCTCGACCACTGTCTTTGATTGTAATACTCAAAAGAGCATCTTGAGACAACGCGACAATTTCTACTGAAGCACCTCGCTCTGAGGCTTCAATAGCATTATTAATTAAATTTAACACCGCACCGATCAGCACTTCTTGATGACATTGAATCAAGCCATCATTCGAAACACATAGATCTTTTTTTAACAACGCATGATTTTGATCTGCCTGCTCTTGGGCACGCTCTGCTATTTTATTGAGCAGCTCGCTCACTGACACTTTTTCATCCAATTTAATATCAGACTTTGAAAAAATCAGCATGTCACGAATCTGCCGCTCAATATTATTTAATCGATCCGATAACTTACCCGAAAATCGCTGCCTCATATCCTCAGACAATGATTCCTTCCGCAAGTGCCCAGCATATAACATCGCAGATGATAGCGGGGTTCGTATCTGATGGGCTAACGCTGCCACCATTTTCCCCATGGTAGACAACCGCTCATGGTGCGCCAATTGTCGCTGCAGGGAGTGAGTCTCAGTCAAATCTACCAAAATGATAAGTTGCCCCGGAACATCACCCAGAGATGAGGTTTCGACCCGAACCCGCCTCCCCGTTACCATGGTAATTTCATGGCCATCATCTTTTTGTGGTCGAAAGCTTTTAGGAACAATATCGGCCCATTGACCACCTAAAATGGATTCACCAAACAGGCGATCGACGATCGGGTTTGTCATCACAACTCGACCTTCTGGATTAAGCAACATCACGCCAACTGGCATGGACTGAAACAACTGCTGGAACTGCTTCAGAAGCACTTTATTCTTTGATTCCTCTTCCCGCTTCGCCTGCTCAGCCCGCTCAAGCTTGGCAGTTAGCTGTCGAACCTGCATTTGCAAATCGTCATAAGAAGCCTGTAATGAGCGGGAAGTTTCTTCAAAAAGCACGAACGCTTCTTTTAAGCGGGCGATTTCCTGATCCTTATCCACTTAAAACTCCGACTTATCAATGCGATAACGGCGCATTTTTTCAATCAATGTTGTACGTTGAATCTGCAATAAGCTCGCAGCCTTTGATACCACGCCATTTGTAGACGTTAATGCATGGCGTATTAGCAGAGACTCTAAGTGCCTTACGTAAACATTTAAATTGACAGCTTGGGTACGTGGCATATTTGCTGAGTCAGCAAGACGACTGAGAAACGGCGTTATGTGCTCTTGGCGCCATGGTATTGGGCTACTGATAACGCCCTGATCAAGGTCCTCCTCAGAGCGTCGCAACCAAATAGCAGGTAGGGGAAGAGAGAGCTTAGTAATTTCGAGCAGACTGCCCACCACAAAAAAGTCCACCAACTCTCCCTGCTCTAGATCCTGTACGATATCGATATCTAGGAAGTGCAAAACAGGAGCAACTGCTTGCAACTCCTCTTGGCTAACACCAATTAAACAGGCTTTCATCATCTTCAATCACCAACCTAATTGATTCTAAACTTTAGCACAGAGTCAACCAAGACACAGGCTACCAGAGCAAGAAAATGAGAATAATTTCTTTATAGGGCAATAAGTTAACTATTTAGATTAGAAAATAGTTGATCAAATTCCTGTTCCGCAGTGAGGTCATCCTGATGCCAAGACAAACTGCCTAACAGCGGTGCAGAAATCATATTGTTTAGTGTGGCTAAATTTTCCTCATAAAACGGCATGTCGTGCTGCCCACCATTTGCGATCCATCCCGCAATAGGTAAGCCATCACGTCGAATCGCCTCCATCGTTAAAAACGCATGATTCAGACACCCTAAGCGCATATTCACCACAACGATAACCGGTAATTCTAGACGCTTCGCCAAATCTGATAGCAACTCTCGATCATTCAAAGGAACACGCCAGCCCCCCGCTCCCTCTACGATAGAAAAATCATGGGGAGTAAGTAAAGTGCCGCGCACAAATCCCTCTAATCGAGAAACCGTAACCAGTTTGTTTTCTTTCGCGGCTGCGATATGAGGTGCGATTGCTGGCTCAAACACAATGGGATTCACCTGCTCATATCGAAGCGCCACAGAGCCTGCCGCTTGAATTTGCAGAGCATCATCGTTACAGAGTTTGTCATTTACCATCTCAGCACCTGCTGAGATCGGCTTTACCCCCATTGTGCGCAACCCTTGTCGCGCTGCTGCCTTGAGCATTCCTACACTGACGTAGGTTTTACCTGCATCGGTATCCGTTCCAGTAATAAAAAACTGCTGTTTAGCCATGATCAACCTTTGTTAATTGAATAAATGCCACTTCATAGGAAAGGGGAATACCACGATCAGTTGTCTGCTGCTGGTAAGCAGACTCAAACGCTTTCCATCTTGAGGGAGACACCACATCTGTGCTTTCTGTTACTAAGGAGGCACCCACTTTTTTCAAGGAGTACACCGCCTCCTTTACACTGTCAAAATACACAGTGAGCGCTTTTTGCTCCGCACCAGCCACTTTAAAGCCAGCGTCACAGCAATGATTGAGAAGGGTTTCTAACTCTGGATATTGGTTGTGGTGTAAGCGACCATCGACCTGCTGCCAAGCTTCACCAAGTTCCGGCATTGAACCTTCCACTAGGGTAGCTACTAGCACCTGACCTTGTTCATTTAGTACCCTATACCACTCCTTAAATAGATGGTCAGGGTGTAGACACCATTGAATCGCTAGACTGGAAAAAATGCCGTCAAATGCGACATCTTTAAAAGGCAGCGATTCTGCATCGGCGCACACCAAACTTACGCCGGCCGCACGTTGCTGTGCTTGACGCAACATATCAAAAGACAGATCCAGAGCAACACAGGAAAGTTGCGGCTGCACAGAATGCATCGCCTCTAAAGCTCGCCCCGTCCCTGTGCCAATGTCCACCCAGAAATCATTAGGATTAGGCGCAAACCGAGTCATTAGCTCAGATAAAACCAACTCTTGAAACACAGCATATTGATCGTAGCTTTCAGCGGCACGGGAGAAGCGCATAGCGACTTTCTGTTTGTAACTGGTAATCGCTTCAGTGGAACGTATTGTCATGAATGTATTGGGTCATTAACGCCACAAATTGGGACGGATCTTCTAGAAATGGCTGATGAGCTAGCTCCGGCAGAGTCAACACGGTTTGCAAAGGGTTACTCGGAAATGCTTGTACAACATTTGGCGTTTCGACAAGCGCATCTTGAGCACCAAACACATGCAAGTTTGGTCGGTCTAGTAAGGCAATCTCACGGCGCACATCCAAGGTTTCTAGTAATGCCAAACCTCGCACTAATGCCTCAGGGTCAATGAGCTCTTTCGGCTGCAATTCAAGCAAATGCTTCGCTAAACCTTTGGGGTCTTTGGCACCTTGAGCTTGCAACGATAGAAAACGACGAAAACCTTTCTCTGGAAATGCCTTCACTAAGCCAAAAAACTGACTATACGCGTCTTCGGACATTCCCATTGGCCAATCGTCTGAGGCAACAAACTTTGGCGCACTCGCCACACTAATCACACCATTAGCGCAACTTGAGCGGCGGGCTGCGATGTAATTTGCCACCATTCCACCAAGTGACCAGCCAAGCCACCAACAAGGTTTAGGCGCCGCTCTAATCAACTGTTCTGCCAAGGCATCAATATCGTAATTAGGCCCAAAACGGTTGCGTTTATGCCAATTCGGATCAACCGAGACACCCGGCAAATTCGCCAGTACAACGTAAAAGTTTTCACTAAGCAAACGTGCCACGCCATGAAAGACTTCTTTCGGCATGGCCCAACCAGGGACCATAAAAATCGCAGGAGATGTTGGATCACCGAAGGCTTCTGTTTCAATAGGAGTACGCATAATTCATCACTTAGAGTCATCGTTAAAGATGCTATCTAGAGTATCACACAAATACTCAACATCCTTATGACTATGGTCGGCACTCAAGGTCAATCGCAAACGAGCCGTATTAGGAGGAACGGTTGGCGGTCGAATCGCCTTACAAAGAATGCCCCGCTGCATCAACTTATCACTGATGGCTAGAGCTGTTTCACTTGAGCCAATCAATAAAGGCTGAATAGCACTGTCAGAATCCATTATTTCACAAGGCCAAGACTCAGCTCGCTGACTCAAGTACTGCACATGACTGGATAGCATTTGACGCCTTTGCTGACCTTCCGCTGAGCGAATCAAACCAAGGCTTGCCAACACGGTTGCGGCAACCGCTGGTGGCATCGCAGTGGTATAAATATAAGGGCGAGCAAACTGGGTTAAGTAGTCGGCCATATCATTGGAGCAAGCAACAAAGGCTCCTGCCACACCAAATGCCTTACCAAAGGTCCCCATTAGAAAAGGCACCTGCTCTGCAGTTAAGCCATCTAACTCTAGACAACCTTTACCATGCTGACCTAAGCAACCTAGACCATGGGCATCGTCCACCACCAGTAACCAATCTTGCTGTTGAGCCAAATCTGCCAGTTCTACAAGTGGGGCTTTATCGCCATCCATACTAAAGATGCCATCGGTGGCTAACACACCCGGCATCTCAAGACGTTGCATATGCTTTTTCGCACTATCAGTGTCGTTATGCAGATAGCGCTTAAAAACAGCCTCGCTAAGGCGCGCACCATCTATTAGGGAAGCATGATTGAGCTTATCCATCAGGACAGGCCGTTGCTTACTAGCCAACGCCGAGATCACAGCCAAGTTGGCCATGTAGCCGGCACTAAATAGCAATACGCGTTCATAACCTAACCACTCACACAGCTCATGTTCAAGGGCATCGTGAATATCCAAGTGACCACAAACCAAATGCGAAGCACCACTGCCGACGCCATATTCTAGCGCCGCATCAGACATGGCTTGCTTAAGCACAGGGTGATTCGCTAGCCCTAAATAATCATTGGAGCAAAATGCCAAATATTCTTGACTATTTTGCGTTAGACGGGTTGTTTGCGGGCTGGCAACCACATGTGTAGAGCGAAACAAATGCTGCTCACGGCGCTCAGCTAGCGCAGTGAGCATCCACTCAGGCGTTTTAAACCGTGGCATCGTAGAAGAACTTAGCTTCTTCTTGGGCCTGCGCTTGCGCGGCAATCGCTTCCTCGACCGCCTCATCTGACACATCGTGACGCTGCTCTGGCATGATGCCCAGCTTATTAAATAGCATACGATCTTTATCGGCCTCTGGGTTACCGGTTGTCAGCAGCTTTTCACCATAGAAAATAGAATTAGCACCCGCCATAAAGCACAATGCTTGCGTTTGCTCACTCATACCTTGACGACCAGCAGACAAACGCACATGAGAGGTTGGCATGAGGATACGTGCTACTGCGATGGTACGGATAAATTCGAATTCGTCTAAATCGTCGACATTCTCAAGAGGTGTGCCTTCTACTTTCACTAGCATATTAATTGGCACACTTTCTGGGTGTGGAGTCATTTGAGACAGCTGACGCAATAAACCAACACGATCTTTCTGCTCTTCGCCCAAGCCCATAATGCCGCCACAGCAAAGTTTCACACCGTTATCGCGCACACGTGACAACGTGTCCAAGCGCTCTTGGTAAGAACGGGTTGTAATGATGCTGTCGTAAAACTCAGGAGACGTATCTAGGTTGTGGTTGTAGTAATCCAAACCGACTTCAGCAAGCTGCTTCGCTTGATCGTCGTTCAACGTTCCGAGCGTTACACAGGATTCAAGGCCAAGTTGCTTAACGCCTTTAATCATTTCCAACACATAGGGGAAATCTTTTTGCGAAGGATGTTTCCAGGCCGCACCCATGCAAAAGCGAGTCGCACCTTTTTCCTTCGCCAGTTGCGCTTCTTGCAACACTTTTTGGACTTCCATCAGTTTTTCTTTTTCCAGCTCTGTATTGTAGTGCCCACTTTGCGGACAATACTTACAGTCTTCTGGACAGGCACCTGTTTTGATCGACAGCAGTGTACTGACTTGAACTTGATTTGGTGCGAAATTAGCACGGTGAATGGTTTGCGCATGGAAGAGCAAATCCATAAAAGGCATATCGAACAGTGCTTGAACTTCCTGGCTAGTCCAATCGTATCGAGGTTGAGTCGCAATATTCACCGTAAGGCTCCATTATTTTATTGTTGCAAGGAACGCAATACTAATGACACTCAAAAATCTGTCAACTAGATTAACCACACTGGTTTACAAGCGAATACTAAAGAATCAATGCTGTGTTTGTGAAATCACAAACGAAGGCTCTCTGTGCGAGACCTGCCGCCAACTATTAGCCTACAATCAATGCCACTGCCAGCGCTGCGCAAGACCAGCGCAAACAATGCTAACCCTCTGTGGTGAATGCCAAACGTCTACAATCCACCTAGATCGTATAATTGCCCCACTAAGATATGAAGGCTTATGCCGTGGCCTTATTCGAAAAGCTAAATTTGAGCAGCAACCTCACCTTCTCTATCCATTGATTGAACTGCTTGTCGAACACATTTTACAACAAGACATTGAGCTGCCCACACATTGGTGCCTCATTCCCACCAGCGATGAATCCTTGAAAACACGGGGATTTTGTCAAACCACTCTCATTTATCGACAGCTGAAACGACAACTCGCCGAACATATCACCTCACCGATTAAACTATTCCCACTGGTTCGAACCAGCTCGATTTCAGCACAACATACGCGCTCAAAACAGGAGCGTCACAAGTTATCACACCGCCATTTCAGTACAAATAACACTGCTGCACCAAAACACATCGTGTTAATCGACGACATCGTAACCACAGGCAGCACTCTTAATGCCTGTGCTGAGACGCTACTGCGCTCGGGCGCAGAACGAGTGACGGCACTCACTTTGGCTCGAACACCAGAATAATCATCGGCCAATTTGGACACGTGACATCCTACTTGTTTATTCGTTAGTATCTCGGCTCTTTAGCCAATTGACCGTCAGGGCATAGCGACATGAACCAAGAAGAACGCGACGTTCTCATCGAACTCGATAAACAACTTTTATGGCATCCATACACGTCCATGAGCCATCCAACACCTCACTTTTTGGTGGAGAAAGCATCAGGCTGTCAAATACAGCTCGCCGATGGACGCAGCCTTATTGATGGCATGTCCTCTTGGTGGAGTGTGATCCATGGCTATAATCACCCAGCTATCAATCAAGCCCTACACACCCAGATCGATCAATTTTCTCATGTGATGTTTGGCGGCTTAACTCACCAGCCGGCGATTAGCTTGGGGCAGAAACTGGTCGACATGAGTCCGCCAACGCTGACTAGAGTTTTCTTTTCTGACTCGGGCTCGGTTTCTGTTGAAGTTGCACTTAAGATGGCGATCCAATATTGGAATACTCAAGAGCACCCCGAAAAGCAGCACTTTATCACCCCGCGCTCTGGCTATCATGGCGACACTTTCGCAGCCATGTCAGTATGTGATCCGGTTAATGGAATGCACGGGGTATTTCAGAAAGCACTGACATCACAGTTCTTTGTACCGCCGCCTCCAATAGGACTTACGCAACCCATTGACGCTGACTACCTAGCGGATGTTCGCGCTACCTTTGAGCAACACCACGAACAACTCGCAGGCTTTATCATTGAACCAGTTGTACAGAATGCTGGTGGCATGCGCTTTTACAATCCGGCTTACCTTGATGCTTTCAAAGCTCTTTGTGAGGAATTTAAGGTACTACTGATTTTTGATGAGATTGCCACGGGGTTTGGCCGAACAGGTAAGCTGTTTGCCGCAGAACATTGCACAATCGAACCTGACATTATGTGTGTCGGCAAGGCTCTAACAGGTGGCTACATAACACTTGCCGCCACGCTTACCAGCGACAAGGTTGCACTGGGCATTAGCCAAGAAGATGGCGTCTTTATGCATGGCCCAACATTTATGGGCAACGCGCTAGCGTGTAGTGCAGCCAATGCCAGTTTAGAACTCATCCAACAGAGCAATATAGAAGAAACAGTAACCAATATAGAGCAATGGCTTAAAGCTGCCCTTGCTCCCTGTGAATCTCTTGATATGGTTCAAAATGTTCGCTGCTTAGGTGCTATTGGCGTAGTCGAGCTTAAGCAAGCGGTGGACCTTCATCAGATTCAACCACTGTTTGTTGAGCAAGGGGTTTGGATTCGCCCATTTGGCAAATTAATTTACCTCATGCCGCCGTACATCATCCAAGAGGATGAAGTTAAAAAACTTGGACAAGCAATCTATACCGTTATCAATCAGCATTTCCAGTAAACTTTCCAGTCGACTGGCCCAACCAAAAAGACCGAGCTTAGCTCGGTCTTTTTTTAAATTACTTCCAATCCTACTGCTTCATCCGCTCAGCAAGGTTGCCTTGTTCGTACGCTTCTTCTTCGATGTGGGCAATGTTTGTCACAATATGCTCAGCCCGCTCGATACTCTCAATACTCAACTGATCTACATCCATCATTTGCTGATTCAACGAGTTCGCAACATCCGCCTGCTCCGCCGTCGCAAGGTTGATTTGCGCAGTCATATCAACAATGTGTCGGATCGCTTCTTCAATCGCATTCATACTATCGGCAACTTCCGTTACCCCCTGAACACCTTCATTTGCAACCGAAGCCCCTTTATCAATGGCTTCTAACACAGCTTGAGTATTTCGCTTCAACTCTTCTGTTGTTTCATGGATGCTTTGCGTTGCATCTTGAGTCCTGATGGCAAGCGCACGCACTTCATCTGCTACGACCGCAAAACCACGTCCTGCTTCACCTGCTCGGGCTGACTCAATGGCCGCATTCAAGGCAAGCAAGTTCGTCTGCTCGGCGATATCACTGATGGAGTTAACGAGATGGTTAATTTGATCACTCTGTTTCGCCAGATCAACCACCACATCTTTCGCTGCGTTCACTTCCGCATACACCCTCTGCATGGTGTCACCAGTGTGCTTAGCCATGTCACGGCTTGCTTTCGCCTTCTCTTCAACCGATGCCGTATCTTCTGCAGCAACACGCACATTGTCCGCTATTTGGTTAACGCTGGCCTGAAGTTGGGTGCTGGCTGACACAACTGTTCTGAAGCTATCTCGCTGCTTATTGAAATTCGCCAAGTTCGAAGTAACGCTTTCTTTGGCTAATTCTGCTCGCTGCTGCAATTGTTTTGAGCCGACCATCAAGCGATATCTAAACGTAAATGCCGCCGCCGTTTTGTGCAGTTGAGAAAAACTTAAAGCGACATTGGGACCGACTGCTTTAAAATATAAATACTGACCTATAGCGTTGTGTGCTTCTTGAGGAAGCTTGGCAATGGTCGAGCGTAAAGCATGACGCTGCGTCAGATTAAACGTCGCCCCTAAAATCGCTAAAATTGGGGATAAGATTTGCCACCATAACCAAGGGGAAAATAACCCCATGATTCCAAACACAACAAAAAAGATGGCATTTAGCCATGTCTGTCGCCACATCCAGCCTTTTAGGCGCGGAATATTTGGCACGGGATGCTTGCCACTGTTAACACGCTCATACACCATTTGCGCATGAGCTTTTTGCTCATTAGTCACCTTCTGGCGCACCGACTCGTAACCAATGACTTTACCATTATCAATCAATGGGCTTACATGAGCGCTGACCCAGTAATGATCACCACTTTTACATCGGTTTTTAACAATCCCCATCCAGCTACGACCCGCTTTTAAGTTTTCCCACATATCGGCAAACACTGCTGGTGGAACATCTGGATGACGAATTAGATTATGAGGCTGACCTATTAGCTCTTCACGCTCATAGCCTGCCACCTTACAAAAGTCATCGTTTACAAACGTTATACGTCCCTTTACGTCGGTACTGGAAACAAGGGTATAGTGCGCAGGGAAGTCATTCTCCCTGTTTGTAACAGACATCTTACGCATAGGTTCTCTCGATAAATCTAATTAATTATTAATCCTAACCTTAAGATTTACGTAGACTTTTCGCAACCAAAAGGCCGAAAAAATACTACTCGTCGTCAAAGTCACGGTAGGCATCAGGCGCCAAATCTTCAAAGCGGGTGAACTTACCAATAAAGGCTAAACGGCAAGTACCAATGGGGCCATTACGTTGCTTACCTATGATAATTTCGGCAATACCTTTATGTGGGGTATCTTCATGGTATACCTCATCGCGGTATACAAAGGAAATGACATCAGCATCCTGCTCAATCGCCCCTGATTCACGCAAATCCGAGTTTACCGGACGCTTATTGGGACGTTGCTCCAAGCTTCGGTTAAGCTGGGAAAGCGCAATAACAGGACAATTCATCTCTTTTGCAATGGCTTTCAAGGATCGAGAAATTTCCGAGATTTCGTTTGTTCGCCCTTCGCTGTAGCCTGGGATTTGCATCAACTGCAAATAGTCGACCATGATGAGGGCAACACCACCGTGCTCTCGGGCAATCTTACGGGTACGGGAGCGCATCTCTGTCGGACTAATCCCCGCCGTATCATCAATAAAAAGCTTACGGTCTTTCAGCATTTTGACCGCAGACATCAGTTTATCCCAATCTTCTTGGATAAGCTGACCTGAACGCATGCGTGTCTGGTCAATTCGACCCAAAGACGACAACATACGCATCATCAACTGCTCAGAGGGCATCTCTAAACTGAAAACGATGACGGGTAATTCGCTGATCATGGTGGCATTCTCCACCAAGTTCATCGCAAACGTCGTTTTACCCATGGATGGACGACCCGCCACAATGATTAAATCTGACGGCTGAAGACCTGATGTCATGCCATCTAGATCGGTAAAACCGGTACTAAGGCCAGTAATGGATCCTTCCTGATGATACAACTCATCAATTTTATCCACGGTCTTACTCAGAATGTCTGCAACCGCTCGTGGGCCACCTTTCTTTTCACCATCGCCGTTTAACTGAAAGATACGACGCTCAGCCTCTTCTAAAATATCTGAAGCTGACATTCCTTCTGGGTGGTAAGCACGATGATTAATATCATTGGCCGTGCTAATCAGGCGGCGCAATATGGCACGCTCACGTACAATCTCAGCGTACGAAGCAATGTTCGAGGCACTCGGTGTGGCTTCCACTACCTCGATAAGATAAGCAATACCACCAATCTCCTCTAACTCACCACGCTTATCTAAACGTTCACTGATGGTGACAACATCTGCTGGCTCCGTGTCATCTGCTAGTCGAGCGATTACAGCAAAGATTGCTCTGTGTTCAGGGCGATAAAAATCATCAGCGACCACCAACTCAGAAATTTTTTCCCAAGCCTCAGGATCTAGCATCAAACCACCGATGACAGAACGTTCTGCTTCGATGGAATATGGGGGCAATTTAATGGAGGATACTTCTGAATCTTCTACTTGCACGTAACACTCTCACGTAGATGGGGATTGAAAAAGGCTTTAAAGCTTATCACTCTGCTTTAAAAACACCAGACTGATTCACTAAAAATCTAGACACAAAAAAAGGCACTCCGCCAAAAGCGGAATGCCTCTCTTTGAAGCAATAATTTCGTTAGAAATTACTGAGCTACAACGTCTAGAGTAACTGCAACAGTCACTTCAGAGTGTAGTTGAACGTCAACTTCGTAAGTACCTACGTTACGTAGAGCACCTTCTGGAAGACGTACTTCAGATTTAGCAACTTCAACGCCACCTGCAACGATCGCATCAGCGATGTCACGAGTACCGATAGAGCCGAATAGCTTACCTTCATCACCAGCGTTAGCTGTGATAGTGAACGTTTTGCCTTCTAGAGTTGCTGCACGAGCTTGTGCTGCTGCAACGCGCTCAGCTGCTTGAGCTTCTAGCTCAGCACGGCGCTCTTCGAAAGAAGCCAAGTTCGCTTTGTTAGCCATTACAGCTTTTTTGTTTGGAATCAAAAAGTTACGCGCAAAACCTGGTTTAACAGTAACTACGTCACCGATACCGCCTAGTTTGCCTACTTTGTCGAGTAGAATCACATTCATCTCGATCACCTCTAAAATAAATTAACTAGCTTTTAATTGATGTCGGAAGGGGTTGATTGCAAGCGCCCTCGAATGTCTACAAAGCTATCGACCACCGCAAGGAAGATCAGAATATTCGCAAAATACACACTCAGAACTAACAAACCAATCAGATAAAAAAGTACCAATCCGACCATCCCAATTTTTTTCAATGCCAGAATACCATGCACCAAGGCCAAACCCGGGATCACAAGGGCAGGGATAGCAGCTCGAGACAACACCTCAAAACCACCACCTAGGCTTTCACCAACCAGCACCATTGCGCCGAGAATCAATGCCACGACAAGCGGCAATCTAAATTGGTGAAATTCTTTCTTTAAACCGCCTGGGTTGTATAACTTCGCTTGCCAACGACGCGCTAAAAATAGCACCGCCACAGCAATGTAAGCTTGTACAACTGACATAGCGATCACCGCCTGCTGAATGATCACTTCCTTGGAAGGAAGGTCGCCATCCACCTCATTGCTTAATATGTGCTGGATCAGTTCTGCAACCATATCCAACAAACTTGCCATGAGTAGCGGCTGAATCAGGGATGATAGAACAGCCAGTATACTGGCTCCTAACATCACCCAAGCCCACGACACTTTCTCTCTTAACACATAGGCTAAAATGAATGTGTCAATCAGCACCATCAGTGCTGTTGCATCTCCTTGGATCGTCCACAGCACAATGGCTGGTAGTCCGCCCCAAGCGATGACAGGTATTCCGTCTTTTACACCTTTTCGAAGTACCACCAGTCCGAGGACTGCTGCGCCCAGCCAAAACATCATTGGAATGATACTAGACAATGCAACCACAAGGATGGCATTGTTGCGTTTAATCATTACCCAGTTAGCTAAACCGCCCATAGTAATACTTCTTACGTCACTTATTAGTTGAAGTGACCGTCAGTGTAAGGAAGCAAAGCAATGTAGCGAGCGCGTTTGATAGCAGTCGCTAGCTGACGCTGGTAACGTGCACGTGTGCCAGTGATACGGCTTGGTACAATTTTACCAGTTTCAGTGATGTAACCTTTTAGAGTGTCTAGATCTTTGTAATCGATCTCTTTAACGCCTTCTGCAGTGAAGCGGCAGAATTTACGACGACGGAAAAAACGAGCCATAATGTATCTCCTAATTAATCAATTATTCAGCAGAGTCATCTGCAGCTTTATCAGCAGCAGCTTCTGTTGGTTTTTGCTCTTCACGCTGTGGAGCAGAACGGCGCTCTTCACGGCTTTCAGAAGCTTTGATCGGAGACACTTCAGTCACCGCTTCTTTACGACGGATAACTAGGTTACGGATGATCGCATCGTTGTAACGGAAAGTGTCATTTAGCTCAGCCATCACACCTTCAGACGCTTCAATGTTCATAAGAACATAGTGCGCTTTGTGGATTTTGTTGATTGGGTAAGCTAGTTGACGACGGCCCCAGTCTTCAAGACGGTGTACTTGACCGCCATCTTCAGTGATCAAGTTAGTGTAACGCTCGATCATTGCTGGAACTTGTTCGCTTTGATCTGGGTGTACCAGAAACACGATTTCATAATGACGCATGATTGCTCCTTATGGGTTCTTAGTCTCCACGCTTCCCCCGTTAAAAAGCTGTGAGACAAGGAGTAGTGATTTACGGGGATGCGAATTATATACCGACTAAGCAAATTTAAAAAGACTTTATGAGTATTATTTAACCGCCACAGAGCATACTTTCGGCGCAAGCAATCAAAGTAACTTCATCATTGAGATCTCGACATCGAAACGGTAACTCGTTATGTTGAGCATCGACTGTCTTTCGTAACACAGACACGCACCTTTAAAATTGATGTTTGAAAGGATTCATGATGCCTGCTTTTGTCTATTTATTACTGCCAATCCTATTTTGGTCTGGAAATTATGTTCTAGGGCGACTAACTGTATCTGGCGGCATTGACCCTTACACCATTTCGTTCTTTCGTTGGAGCTTTGCTTGTTTACTTATTCTGCCGTTCGCTTACGGAAAAATCCGCCAAGATTGGCCTCTTGTAAAACAGCATTGGGCAATGCTGGTTTTCTTTGCATGGCTGGGTATCTGTAACTACAACCTGTTTCTCTATATCGGCTTAACATCGACCACTGTCACCAACGCTGTACTGCTGAATTCCATCATGCCAGTCATGATCTTAATTACAGCAAGAATATTGCTTGGCAATAAAACTAACTTCTTACAAAATGCGGGGATTTTAATTTCCACTCTGGGAGCGATTGTCATCGTCAGTCGAGGCAGCCTCGATACATTTCTCCATCTGACCATATCAAAAGGTGATCTGTGGATAGTTACTGCGGCGGTGAGCTGGGCCATTTACTCGGTACTGCTCGTTAAACGCCCTCCAATGCATCTACTGAGCTTTTTTGCGGTGACGGCCATCATTGGGACCGCCATACAGTTCCCCATTTATTTATTCTTCTCAAGCACCAACATTGCTACGCTCACAACAGCCCATTGGGGGGCCATTGTTTACATGGCGATTTTTGCCTCCATTGGTGCATTTATTTGCTGGAATACCGGCATCCAAAAACTCGGAGCCGCGACTGCAGGTCACTTCATCCACCTACTCCCAGTGTTTAGCATTTTCTTATCCGTATTGTTTTTGAATGAGGCCATTCAAGGCTTCCACGGCATCGGCATCTGTTTGATCTTTTCAGGCATAGCCATCGCTACCATTGTTAGTCAACGCCTTCAGCGTCAGGCGATTAACACTTAAGCTTTCTTTTTACTTAAGCGAGCACTGAGCAAAATACTCACGAAGATCAACATTGTCCCAGAAATGGCCAGCCAATCTGGGACATGCCCCCAGATGGCCCATCCCCAAAACCCAGCAAAGACAATACCAATATAACTCACTGGAGAAACCACACTTGCAGGGGCGTAAGTATAAGCTTTCGTATAAAGGAACATTCCCACATACAAAGTGACCGACACCAACAACACCCACAGCCAGGTATCAGCAGGTAGCGCTAGGCTCTCCCCTTGCACCAATGCTAACGGCAATGACAAGAGTGCAGAAAAGCCAAAGTAGACAATCATGTTTTCCTGACCAGAAACATGACTACTGAGCAATCGCGTGGTCACCATCGAGAAAGCCAAGCCAACGGCGGATAAAAAGCCAATAATATGCCATGGATTGAAATGATCAGGTGTGGGGTTAATCACCAAGGCCACACCAATAAAACCAATAAACAAAGGCAACCATCGCGCTTTAGGAATCATAACTCGATGCATCGCCAACACTACAAATGGCACACATAGAGGAGCACAAGAACGTAACAAAGACGCTTCCACCAGTGGGATATGATTTAGCGCCCAATAATAGAAAAGGAAACCAGATAAGCCACCGAGACTTCGTAAGAAATGCGCCTTCACCACATGCAGCGGACGGCGCTCCCACTTCCCCCACATCTGTGGCAAGAGTACCAGCACACAAAACAAGCTCTGCCAAAACACCAACACCGGAACCGCGATCTGTGTTTGCACTTGCTTCGCGGCCACAGCAGTGATGGACATAATAAATGCATAAGCAACCGTTGCATAAATGCCTTTCTTAACTAAGTAGACATCACTCAATTTAGCGTCCTTAACTGGATTTAAGCTGGATGAAGGGAGAGCATCTATGATGAACGGATTAAGGCGCTGATGAAATACTTAAATAGTCGCAAAATGGTGATTCTGGAGCAGAGTCGTACAATTTTTTCGCATCAGTTTGTGCAACAATTTGACCATTCTCGATGAGCAATATTTGCCCACCTAACAACACAGCATCCGCAGGGCTGTGTGTCACCATCACAGTGGTCCACTGATACGTTTGCGTTAATCGACCAATTAACGCCAGCATATCCGAGCGCAACTTGGGATCCAGCGCACTAAAGGGCTCATCCAGAAGCAAAATAGGCTTATCTCTCACCAACACACGAGCAATGGCCACTCGCTGCGCCTGCCCCCCTGACAACTGATCTGGGTATTTGGCATGACAGTCAGAGAGCTGGACTTGCTCTAGAGCCCAGATGACTGTCTCTTTCTGTGCGCTGGATAGCGAGCGAGAAGCACAAATACCAATCGCAACATTATCCCAGACAGAAAGTTGCGGAAATAAGTTATCACTCTGAAAAAGAGTGGTAATAGGACGCTCAAACGGAGGTTTCAGAGACAGATCTTGACCAGCAAAGCCAATACTTCCTTGTCCCACAACGTAACCACCTAAAAGAGACAACAGTGTGCTTTTCCCACATCCACTTGCCCCCAAAATAGAGGTCGCACCAACGGCCAGCTGCCCCTGATAATGCGCCTCAAAGCTTTGCCACTGATATTGCACATCAAACGACAGCACGACGACCTCCTAGCAGACGCGTAATTCCATAAAAAAGCACTAAGCACAAACCAATCAATACGACCGCCACACATGCCCCTTGTTCAACTCGATATGAACCGATCAGCTGATACAGATACATAGGCAGAGTTTCCAACCCTTTCGAGCCAAACAGCGCAACTACGCCCAGATCACCCAAACTCAGTAACACCGCATAAGCCAAGCCTTGAGCCAAAGCCGAACGAATCGTCTGCCATTCAAGACGCAATCGAGACCAGCCAACGATATTCATTTGCCAGTACAACTGACGAAAGCGCTTCTCCTGCTGGTACATCATCGGCATGATCGACCTCAACACAAAAGGGAGAGCCATCACCGCATTGACCCAGACAACAATCCAATAAGCATGTTTAATACTCACCCCTAAATGGCGAAACAGCAAAAACAACCCCGTTGCTAACACAAGGCTTGGCACCATCAAAACAAGATTACCTGACTGCTCCAGTCGTACCGCCCAACGATTTCGACGCGGGTGCCAGCGCCACGCTCGTGCAATGGCCGCAATACTCAACCCCATTAACAGCGCCAGCACGCCAGAAGGCAAAGCAATGCGTACTGAGTGCCAAAGCCCCCACCATAACTGAGAGTCCAATAAACTCAGCCAAAATAACTCACTAAAAATGGGTGACAGAATGGCAACAAACGGCGGCAGCACCCAAAGCAACACCAGCGCGAGGACGCCATAGTCTAGGCAACTCGCCCATTTACTGGACCGCAAAGGTAAACGTCCCCCTTGATACAAACTCACATCTTGACGAACTGGCGGTGCAAATCGGTACACTGCCACAGCCACTACGGAGCAAATCACCACCTGAAGCAAAGACAAATAGCTGGCTTTGTTTAAGTCAAACTCAAAACGCAACGCCTGATAAATCGCCACTTCTAAGGTGCTTGAGCGAGGCCCTCCGCCAAGACTCAACACGACGGCAAAGCCAGAAAAGCACAGCATAAAAATCAGCAAAAACACCCCAGGAAGGTTTTTCTTCAGGTAATGCCATTCCACTAGCTGAAACACTCGCCAGCGCGATAACCCCAACTGACTGGCGAGACGCCATTGAGCATCAGGAATCAGGTCATAGGCCTGTAAAATAACTCGAACCGCCAACGGCATATTAAAGAAAACATGCGCAATTAAAATGCCACCCAGTCCATACAAAGGAAAAGGCTGACCAAACAAAGCGGTAAACCAGCCATTACGGCCATAAACAACCACAATACCGAGGATGGCCACAATCGTCGGCACAACCATTGAAATAGCAAACAGAGAAAGTAGCGTTTGTCGTCCCCAAAAGCGTCGATGAAATAAGCAAGACGCCATCGGGATGGCCAACAATATGCTCAGTAAGGCACTGAGGCTGGCCTGCATAAAAGAAAAGCGCACCACACGCCAAGTGTAAGGATCAGAAAAGAAACTCCCCCAAGAACTTGGCGAAGCATAACTGAGCAGCGCCACCAGCGCTGCCAGAGCAATCACAGAATATAATGAAACGCCCAGCCAAGCTGGGCGTAAATGCGCATTAGAAAACAATGTTTAACGAGTCGTCGCCTCCAACCACTCATTCACCCAAGCCTGACGGTTTTGCGCCACTTTCTCAGCGTCTAACGTCAGCACCTTGGTTGGCTGTGGTTGTGATGTAAATGCTTCTGGCAGAGGGTCAACATTCTCCATCACTGGATACATCCAGTTACCAGTCGCCACAACATTTTGGAAGCCTGGCTCAAGGATAAACTGCATGAACTGCTCAGCTAGCCCTTTGTTTGGAGCGTTTTCTAACATCGCTGCCACTTCGATCTGAGGGTAAAATCCTTCGCTTGCTTCGGCCGCTTTGTACTTATGCTCCCCTTCAGCAACAATGTGGTAAGCAGGAGAAGTGGTATAACTTAGCACCACATCCGCTTCACCTTTTAAGAATAAGCTATAACCGTCGTACCAGCCCTTAGTAACCGTCACAGTGTGATCTGCAAGTTTCGCCCAAGCATCCGCCGCTTGATCACCGTAGACCGACTTCATCCAAAGCAGCAAACCTAATCCCGGTGTTGACGTACGTGGGTCTTGGTAAATCACTGTTAGGTCTTGGTTCTCAACTACGTCTTTTAAGGACGCTGGTGGGGTTTCCAGTTTTTCACTGTCATAAATAAAAGCAAAATAGCCTTGGTCGAATGGTACAAAGTATGAATCATCCCAGCCGCCAGGCGTGGTCACAGCAGAAGTGTCAACGCTGTGCTTAGCCAATAAACCTGACTTCTTAGCCGCCTCCATTACATTGAGATCAAGCCCCAGTAAAACATCGGCTTCAGACGCGTCACCTTCAAGCTGTACACGGGACAAAATGCCGACCGATGAGTCCAACGTAACAAAGTTCAGCTCACAGCCACACTCTGCTTCAAAGTTGGCTTTGATCCTCGGACCTGGGCCCCACTCAGAGGCAAAAGAATCGTAGGTGTAAACATTCAGCGTTTGGGCCGATACCAAGCTACAAGACAACAAAGCTGTCGCAGAAAGCGCAAAAGATTTAAAGGACATAGTCGCTCCATAAATGAGCGGCGTATAACTGGATTGGCAAGATGTGAAGGGCTTGCTATCTCAATTCCTACGCCAGCATGATCTGGTTCAGGTTCAATGGGTTAGCCATCAATGGCTTCTCAGCGGCAAACGCCACACCCCATGAGATACAGGTGTTTTAAAACGGGGTTATTCTAGCAGATACACAGTAAGTTTAGACATAGCAACCTAGATCTAAAAAAACCAGTGTTAAATTTTCCTAGCAACCCTAATCGCACGCTGATACCGAATGTAACGATTGATTGACGCAATCGATATTCGATCAACAAAAACCAAATGCCATAAAGAAGGTAGCCATGGATTACAGATGCGCTCTACTTCACGCAATGTGGAACGAAGCAATTCACCACGTAATGAGCGAATCTCTCTGGCTAGCTGGCAAAGTGTACGAATTTTCAATTCAAGATAAGCTGAGCGTTGTTGTTTCGTCTTAACAAAGGAACCAATCTCTATGATGCATTTTAACCAGCTTTTATAGGCGCCCGTTTTATACTTACCGCCTGTCGCGCCAGCAGTGTGTATACGATAGTGATAGACAACATCTGGAATTATTAACAAAGACTTGGCTTTGCTAAACACTTCTGCGCAATACAGTAGATCTTGAGCCATGTTGAAACCTGGAGTAAAACGCTCATCCTTAAAAGAAGACGCGCGAAAGATCTTACCCCAAGGGTGCCCACGTAACTTATCATGTTGTAAAAGCGTCGTTAAACAGTCCTCGCCATAAATTGTCTCTTCACGAGAGATGTTCTCTTTAACTTTATTATTTCCAAAAGAAATATTAGACCCTTTTACAATGTCCGCACCACTACGCTCAATTGCTTGATACAAGGTTTCAATTGCAGTAGTAGGCAAAATGTCATCAGGGTCGACATACATCAAATACTTACCCCGAGCTTTTTCTAAACCAGAATTTCGAGCAACTGCACTACCACCATTCTGCTGATGTTCGATCAGATCAATATTGGTATATTCAGCCGCATACTGACGACAAATTGCGGCGCAATTATCAGGAGACTGATCTTCTATTAAAATGATTTGCAAACGACCAGCAAAAGTCTGTTTGAGTAAGGAGTCAATACAAGTGGCAATATATTGCTCAACGTTATAAACCGGTACAATTACAGATACATCAAACATTAGCTAATATCAATCCCATAATGCCCAGCAATTGCCAGCCACTGCTTACAATTATCGTTATCCCCAATATTACTTTTCATCAACGAGTATTTTTGCGTCAACAAGATAGGTAGCGGCTCAGGGTTAGGACAACTGGATTTATAAACTTTCGTCCCTTGTAAATGAGCCATCGCCTTAAACCAAAAATCATCTGCTTTAGGGGCAAGCTTCATATATAATTCTTCATTAAGTACATCTTTATAAAGGCAACCTGGGGGATATAGAACGCCTCCCCACCCCACAGCTAAGGTTCGATCAGAACTATGCCCCAGCTGTTCCGAAGACCATTTTTTATAAGGCATCAAGCCTTGTTCGTTAAACCCAAACGCTCGGCACATATGCGCTACCACAGCATCAGGGTGCTTAGCATGTTCCTGCAACAAACGTTCCAACCAGTCTCGTGGATACATTAAGTCGTCATCGCACGTCACTATGTATTCATCTGGGTGAATTTTTAGCGTTTCAATCAATTTACGATGGGAAGAAGTGCTGTCACTAAAACGTATTTCGAAGCGCTCTGACTCCAAGTCTAGAAGGGATGCAGGCAACTTAGGCTGTAGATCATGATGTACCCAAAGCACTATTTTTTTAAACGAGACGCTCTGACACAAGAGGCTACGAATCACATAATGCAGCCTTGGTAAGCGATACTCGATTGTTGTCAGGGAGATCAGTACCTGAGGCTTACCAACACTTACCGCCCTAGGCTCAGTTGAGTCCATGTATCTCAACTTAATCATTCCCATAATTGACTTAAAAAAAACGATCGCTTTCATTGCACAACACTCAACCTAGAATTACTCAACTTATCACAAAAACTTTAGTACAATCATTCACCTAGACAGGTTGAGTTAATGACCTACCCTCGTTCTCAAACAATCAAAAATAGTACACCTAATGGCAATTATATTACCAGCGCTTTCCAAAGTGTTACGCCGCCAGACCATCGAACATCAACCTAAGCTCGTTTCTGTAATAGGCTTTATCACACTGCTGGTATTTGCATTCAGCCGCTCTAGCTCATACGACATTGGCAAAACAGCATTAGAAATCACTGGCTGTTTAGGACTACTATGCCTTTATAAGTATGGAAAAGCCGTTAAGAGCGCTCCTCTTTTTATTCTTGTCCTATTGTCGGTTTTCGTTCAATCGATACCTTGGGCCTTGTCACATGTGACTCACCCTGAATGGGCTGTAAAGAATTTAGAAGTAGACTATCTCACTCGTTGGCTTATTTTTATTCCACTCACTTGGTGGGTCGCACAGTATAAGCATGGCATCTGGTTACTCTATCTCACTGCCGCGGCCGCCATTCTGTTATCACCTTGGCTCGCAGGCTATGGCACACAGGAAATTATCGATGGGCTACAAGGCAAAAGGGTCGACTTCAATCTCGAAAATGCGCAACACACTTCGCTCTTTTTTGGTATTGTCGCTTTAGGACTGATTTGTTTCACCCCGCGAATATATCGTACAAAAAAATACCTAGTACTTTTCAGCACCAGCGCCATTGCGTTGAGTTTGTGTGCCGTATTAATTAGCGCATCTAGACAATCCTGGCTAGCACTGCTGGTAACATTTGCAGTATTCGCCGTATTCTTCATTATCAAAGTATACAAGTCCTCCCAGCGCTCAAACACTGCCAGAATAATCGTATTACTTCTTACCTTAAGTGCCGGTCTCGTGTACACAGTTGCGACAAGTGACTATGTGCTAAACAGGGTAATGACTGAGAAAACAGCCATATCCAAGATACTGTCTGCAGACTTTGAAAATGTTCCATACTCAAGCTTTGGCATACGACTACACAGTTGGGTTGCGGCAAAGGATTTTATTGAGGAAAAGCCAACATTTGGCTGGGGCAGCAACGGCATGACCTTAGTGATTAAGAAGACTGAATGGCTGCCTGATTTTGTCAGAAAACAATTTGGTCACTTGCATAATTCCTATATTGAAATACTGGTTAACTTTGGGATTATAGGGTTGATATTTTATCTATCTGCTTGGGTTTATTTGACCAAAAAGGTACTGCAACATATACGAAATAAAGAACTGCCAGCGGATATTGGCTATTTCTATTTTAGCTTTATATGTTTTTGGAGCGTGATGATTTGTTTTGAGGCTTATCAAAACTATTGGACGGGGACGCTCTGCCTTCAGATCATCCTAGCAGGAGTGTTTGGCAAAATATGGCATGAAAAGCTGAATATCTCCTCCAACAACTACCCTAAGTAACAGAGAACCCGCTTAAGCGCTCCTTGATTAGCTTGCGCGTTGCGTAGCGCTTTTTGCCCCATAACTTGTCGCTGATCGGCGTTTTGCAATAAGAGAAGCTGTTCCGCCAACTCCCCCGCTGATGATACGCGGACAGCACCACCATCGTGTATCAGTGATTCTGTAATGTCAGCAAAATTAAAGGTGTGCGCACCCACAATAACAGGTTTGGATAAGATCGCGGGCTCAATCGGGTTGTGCCCTCCTCGCTCGATCATACTGCCGGCAACAAAGGCCACATCAGAAATGGCAAAATAGCGCATCATTTCACCCATGCTATCACCGAGCAGCACTTCTGCATGCGCCCAAGTATCCAGCTGATCAGCCGAGCGCCGTACAGTATGAAAGCCTTGCTGTTGGCTGAGTTCATAGACAGCCTCAAAGCGCTCAGGATGGCGAGGGACTAAGATCAATTTTGCTTGTGGTATTTGTTTTCTAAGAGTTTGGTGCGCCTCTAAAAACTGCACATCTTCGCCCTCATGGGTACTGGCAGCAATCCAAACAAACTCATGATTGGGCGCGAGCGCTTCACGCCAAATAGGCACTTCACTGTCATCCGGAGCAGTAATATCAAATTTGATATTACCCACCACTGAAACGTCTTTTGCGCCCAAAGATTGAAAGCGTTTTGCATCGGCTACAGCGTGGGCCAAGAAACGATCCGGCAGAGCCATCAGAGGTTTTGAAAAACAGCCAAACTTTTCATATCGCTTGGCTGAGCGCTCACTCAAACGGGCATTAATAATCTGTATGATCATGCCCTTTGCTTTCGCCGTTTGAAGCAAATTGGGCCAAAGCTCGGTTTCAATAATAGCGAGTTGAGGGCAGTTGAGATCACCTAAAGCACGCTGCACACAAACCTTATGATCTAAAGGCAAATAACGATGCTGAACACGGTCTGCGAACCACTTTTGCACTTGTTCTTCACCAGTCGGTGTCACTGTGGTGATCAGCAGTTGCTTGCCTGGGTTTGCTTCAAACCATCGAGCAATCAATGGTTTGGCAGCTAGCACTTCGCCAACAGACGCGCAGTGTAACCAAAGATCGGCTTGCACAGCCCCCCAATTACCGAACGTTTCTTGCACTCGATAATTGGCGTAGCGTTTATGAAAGCGCCAAATACGTCGCGCAATAAATGGCGACACTAAGGCCAGCAGCACACGATAGAGCCACATAAATCTGAGTTACTCTTCGTTAAATTGTTTTTGGTGAAGTTGAGCGTAGGCGCCATTTTGCGCCAATAACTCATTATGGGAACCAACTTCAATGATCGAGCCATGATCCACCACCGCAATGATGTCTGCATTTTCAATAGTCGAAAGTCGATGAGCAATGGCAATCGTAGTGCGGTTTTTCATTAGACTGTCCAACGCCTGTTGAATCGCTCGTTCCGACTCAGTATCCAAGGCAGACGTCGCTTCGTCCAAAATCAAAATAGGCGCATTCTTTAAAATAGCGCGAGCGATGGCAATACGTTGACGCTGACCGCCAGAGAGCAGCACACCATTCTCACCTACCATGGTGTCTAGCCCTTGGTCCAAGCCTTGGATGAATTCCCAAGCGTTCGCTGCTTTGGCAGCAGCAATCACATCTTCTTCGGAAGCACCACGCAAATAGCCGTAAGCAATATTTTCGCGAATGGAGCCATTGAATAACACCACATTCTGATTCACCAAGGCAATCTGGCTACGTAGACTTTTCAGGCTATATTCACGACTGTCAGCACCATCAATTAACAGCTCACCACTGGTCACATCATATAAACGCGGCACAAGGTTCGCCAAAGTAGACTTACCACCACCCGAGCGACCAACTAGTGCCAACGTCTTGCCTGCGGGCAGCTTTAGATTAATTTTATTTAAGATAAGACGATCGCTACTCGGATATTGAAAACACAAATTGCGCCATTCAATATCCCCTTTGGCATTCGCTAGGTGCTTGGAACCATTGTCCTCTTCTTCTGCCATATCGATGAAATCAAAGATACTTTGGGCCGCGGCAATGCCTTTTTGCAAGGTACTGTTTACATCTGTCAACTGGCGAGCAGGTTTACTGAGCATCCCCGCAGCCGAAATAAACGATACAAAGTCTCCGGCAGACATGTGCTGACTAAGATTTGGATCTAAAGCCAGCCAAATCAGAATCGCTAATGAAATCGCCACTAGAAATTGCACGACCGGAATATTAAGAGCTTTAGTCAGCTCCATTTTTAGCTGAGAGCGTCGGTTATCACCAGCCGCTTGGCGAAAGCGATCACGCTCGTATTCAAAGCCACCAAAGATCTTAACCACTTCATGACCTTTAATAGATTCAGATGCGACATCAGAGACGCCCCCCATAGCATTTTGAATCCGTTTACTTAGCTTACGAAAGCGCTTTGACGCATAAGATACAACAAAACCAATGATAGGGATGATTAACAAAAATAGAATCGAAAGCTTCCAGTTTACATACAACATATAACCCAATAAACCGACGACGGTTAAACCCTCGCGAAGCAAGGTTTTAACGGCCGATGTCACGGCACCGATCACTTGCTCCGTATCATAGGTCAGCTTGGATAGCAGGCGGCCTGAAGGCATTTCACTATAATAACTGGTAGGCAGTAGTACTAATTTATCGAACATAGTTGTCCGCAAATCGTAAACAACCTTATTGGCTATCTTTGCCATAAAGTAGCTACCGAAAAACGTACCAATACCACGTAAAAAGATAATCGATAAAATGATGACAGGGATCATCAAGCGATTTTCTTCAATAGCGCCATTTGAGACAACGTCGACGATATACTTCAACTGATATGCTAGGGCAGGCTCCATGGCACCATAGAGCATATAGCCCATCACACTAATCAGGAAAATCAGCCATTGAGATTTGATATATCCAAGCAGGCGAAGGTAAATCTTAACCCCTGACTTTTTAGCCGAGGTTTGTGGGTCAGAAGCTGCCATTAACTGTTCGCCTTTTCAATAATTTTGGTCGTAGAGTAACCGTCTACAAAGGTCAGCACTTTCACTTCACCGCCATGCTCCAAAACATGTCCGGCCCCGACTATTGATTCAATCGTGTAGTCTCCGCCTTTAACCAGGATATCTGGAGTCAACTGTTGAATAATGTCCAAAGGGGTATCTTCATCAAACCACGTCACCCAATCAATCGCACCGACCCCCTCTAAGACAGCCATGCGATGAGTTAGATCATTAATAGGACGTGACTCTCCTTTTAGACGCCTAACTGATGCGTCGGTATTAACTGCCACTACCAGGCGATCGCCTAGCGCCTTGGCTTGCTTAATATAGGTTACATGACCTGGGTGAAGGATATCGAAACAGCCATTGGTAAACACAATTTTCTCACCATTTAACTGTGCTAATTTAATTTGTTCCTTGAGCGCTTCAGGTGATAACACACCAAAATTAGTCGAATGCGAACGAGCAAACATGATGGCCTCAAGCGTTTCTGCCGAAATGGATGCGGTTCCCAGTTTCCCTACCACATAACCTGCCGCCAGGTTGGCATAATCCACTGCATCCGCAAAGCGCTTACTTGTGGTGTAAACAGCAGTCAAAACAGCAATGACAGTATCGCCAGCTCCTGTTACATCGAACACTTCTTTCGCTGCGGTTGCCAAAAGCAAAGGAGACTTGCTCTTTTCAAACAGCACCAGACCATGCTCTCCACGTGTCACAAGTAAAGCTTGGCAATTCAGTTCATGCCTAAGCTTTTCACCTTTAGCAAAAAAATCAGCCTCGTTAACACAGGCGCCAACTATGACCTCAAACTCAGCCAAATTTGGTTTCACCAAGGTCGCGTTCTTATAAATTGAAAAATCATTGCCTTTGGGATCGACTAAGGAAGCCACTTGGGATTCATTGGCCAAGTCGATTAACTTGGATACCTCAGTTAATGCCCCTTTTGCGTAGTCTGAAAAAATGACTGCATCGGCATTTGGTATACTCTGCTTACATAAATTCTCTAAAGCATGTAAGTCGTCTAAATTGACATGAACATCTTCAAAATCTAATCGAATAAGCTGTTGGTGACGGCTCAGAATACGAAGTTTGGTGATGGTGGCATAATTGGGTGAAACGCAGAACTTACACTCAACCCCCGCCGACTCTAACAAATGCGTCAATATACGGCCATTTTCGTCATCGCCCACAATACCAATTAAGGTCACAGCGACACCAAGTTTAGCCAACCCAATAGCAACATTGGCTGCCCCACCTGGTTTATCCTCAATTTCCGAAACTTTTACTACAGGCACTGGCGCTTCAGGAGAAATTCGAGAGGTCCCACCCTGCCAATATCTATCCACCATCAAATCACCAATAACAACGACTTTTTTGTTGGCGAGATTTAAATACGAAGAGGTCATAAACACTTATCAATCGATTTTTGAGGGCAATCATCTTATCATAGACAGGCTATAAGTTGGATACACCAACGTTCTATTCGCCAAAAGTGACCAAGACCTAATGCAAGATCCAATCATTCGCCAATCCAAAGCGTATCTCTATGATCAACTGCTTCCCAAGTGGCTTAACTTTGGGATTGAATCGACGAATCATTTAAGCTATGAAAGACTTCAACTTGATTGGCAGCCTCTCCGTACTGGTCAAAGAAGGTTACTATCACAGTGCCGTCAACTTTATACATTTAGCCATGCCTACCAACAGACTTCTCGTCAAGATTTCTTAGAGCCGTTAGCCCCGCTATTTGACTCCATTTTGGAACACTACTTCGTTGATGATCATTGGTGCTTCGCAGTCAATGACAAACTAGTCATTTCAGACCATCGCACAGACACCTATACCCTAGCTTTCGTTATACTATCGTTCAGCCACTACTTTACTGTCACGCATGACGTTAGAGCAGAACAACATGTTGAAACAGTACATCGATTACTATCCGAAACGTTACGCGCTGACAGCGGTGGTTTTCATGAAAGCTACCCCATTGAAACGCATGAAATCCGTCGCCAAAATCCGCATATGCATCTGTTAGAGGGCTATCTGGCAGCTTATGAGGTCTTTAAGCGTGCCGACTATAGAGCAATGATCGAAGAATTAGCCGACCTTGCTCTGCAGAAGTTTTACCACCCTGAATCCAATACCTTAAGAGAGTTCTTCGACTACGATTGGCAACTTGATACGACAAAAGGACATATTGTCGAGCCTGGTCATTTCTTTGAGTGGGTTTGGCTATTACATGAAACCTATGACGTAACTAAGCAACAGCCCCTAATCCATTTGGCAGATCAGCTCTGGGAAAGCGCCCAGCGTATTGGCTTATCCTCAAATGGAGGGATTTTCAACCAAGTAGATGGCAATACAGGTCGAGCACTTGATAGAAATAAACGTATTTGGCCTATCACAGAATACTTGAAGGCTATCACTAAAGCCCCAATTTCTGAGTTAGATAAGCGATTTTACCTTCAAGATACCCTTGAGTTTATGCATAGATACTATTTCCACAGTAACGGGGGGTGGAACGAATATCTTGATGAGCAAAACCAAGCAGTAAAAGACGCGAACTTACCAGCGACCACTACTTATCATATTTTTTTAGGTTTAAGTGAAGCCTTTAAACACCTAGAAACAAGCAAACTTGAACCCAACCAATCATTCAACAAGATCGAACAACAGCCATGAAAACCAGTGTCATTTTCACTACCTATAACTCTCCAAAATGGCTTGAAAAAGTGCTTTGGGGTTTTTTTCAACAAACAGTCAAAGATTTTGAAATCGTTATCGCCGATGATGGTTCAAAAGATGAAACTCGACAGTTAATAGAGCGTATTCGCCAAGAAACAAACATTCCTATTCAACATGTTTGGCAAGAGGATGACGGCTTTCAGAAATGCCGCATCATGAACAAAGCCGTTTTGGCTGCCAAAGGTGAATATATTATTTTCACTGATGGGGATTGCATCCCAAGAAAAGACTTTATCGAGCAGCACCTTAGCCTTTCAGAGCCAAACACATACTTGTCTGGCGGGTACTTTAAACTCCCCATGGATATCAGCGAAGCCATTACAAAACAAGATATCGAACAACAAAAGCCATTTGATATCGACTGGCTGATCAGTATGGGGATGAAGAAGACTCATAAAATGATGAAGCTTACGGCCGAAGGGAACTGGGCAAAATTCCTAAATAAAGTCAGCCCAGCACGCGCCACGTGGAATGGTCACAGCGCTTCATGCTACAAGAAGCATATTCTGGCAGTTGATGGCTTTGAAGAAGAAATGCAATACGGCGGACAGGACTGTGAGTTTGGCGATCGCCTAGTCAATCACGGCCTTAAAGCAAAACGCATCCGCTATTCTGCGGTGTGTGTACACCTTGACCATAAACGAGGCTATGTTACGCCGGAAATGCTTGCCCATAGTAAAAAAATTCGCACTCAAACTAAGCAAGAAAGACTCATTAAAGCTCGTAAAGGCATAAGCACTCATTTACAAAGCAATGGATCAGAACATGAAGCTTAAAGAGTTTTTTAAATCGGTAAAGCAGAGCTTCCTTTTAAAAAGAATACCAACAGAGCAGATTAAAAAGCCGAGAAATGTAGCGCCGGATATTGTGGTCAGCCTGACCTCAATCCCTTCACGAATTAACAGTATCGATCTTACTATTCGTAGTATTCTGGCCCAGTCTGTACAGCCAAGCAAGATCACGCTTTGGCTGCACTCAGACCTCGAACAACAGATTCCAGATAAGCTAAATGAACTACAAGGTGTAATTTTCTCGATACACTTTACGAATGATTTAACCTGCTCCCACCGAAAGCTTATCTATAGTCTTGAGCAATTCCCAAACAAAAACATTGTTACTTGTGATGATGACTTGCTATACGCTAACGACTGGCTAAATGCTTTACTCACAGAACACCAAAAACACCCAAATAATGTAATCGCCAATGAGTGTCGAATGATCACCTACCAAAACGGTGAACCATTACCTTACAAACAATGGCAAACCCTTACTGAGCACGGAAGAACGGGCTTTGATTTATTGCCAATTGGGTACGGCGGCGTTCTCTATCCAGTCAATGCGCTTTACCATGAAGTCACAGACAGTGAATTATTCCTAAGTCTAGCCCCAAAGGCCGATGACCTTTGGTTTAAAGTCATGTCTTTATTGAATGGAACGGAAGTCACTAGACCGTCTTCCCCTCCTAAGAAACCAACCCCTATCATTGGCTCACAAAAGGTTTCTTTGAAGAAAACAAACGTTAATGCGGACGGCAATCGCCAGCAATGGATACAAATTTGTAAGCATTACAAATTAACAGAGCAGCACTTATACCGATGAAGACGCATAAATAGATTTTAAGGCACTTTAGACAGTCTCAAGTGCCTTAAAAAATTGCCAGAATCACTAATCTGCTACCAACTCAATAACAGCTAGCCTAACGACTGATCTGCAGATCAAAATATTTCTTGGCCACCATTAGAGAAAGTAACTTCTCTTGCTTAGCGTCAAAAAATGCTTGTACATAATTCTGCGCATTAGCAATGATTGATTGGGCCTCTTCTAAATGTTCAGGTTGATTAAAATATGTGATTTTTTCCTCTAAGTCAGAAAAGTCATCTTTTAACTCAATATAGTGAACCCCAGCCTCCAAACGCCCCTCCATAAACCAAGTTTCATAGCGAGGTTTACGCATCATAACCAGAGAATTTGAAGCCATCGCCCACTTCAAGTTCGTGGCCACATCATAGCCTTCTACGCTTAATATGTAGCGATATTTAAGCTGCTCTTCTACCGGCATAAAGCCTTTAAAGCCTTTGACGCTGTTCGCACGCTTTAGATCATTATGACCGATATCAGCAAAGTCACTGTTGTGAAAGCGCTCAACCAGCTCTCTTCTATGGGCTTGATGAACAACGCCACGCCAAACAGCAGATTTAATCTTTTCATTAAAAGATAAATTATCTTCAAAGAACTGGTAGTGGCGAATAGCATTTAGCTTTAGCAAAACAGAGTTTCGGTTATCACCAGAAATCGGCCGACTTTTGACGAAAGCAGGCGTATTGGGGACTTCTGTCACATCACCGAACACGAAATCAAATCGTTTTTCTTTAGAAAAATGGCGCACCACTTTTTTGGTATCTGCAAAATAGACGAAGCTCTTGCTACGCTTAAAAGAGCCAACAGTCACCGCATCATTGGATACCGAATAAGGCTGATCAAGCTTACAATAATAATCTACTCGATCTTTTAAATGCTTCGATGCGTTTCTCTCAGGAAGAAACGTACCGACAGGTTTGCAAGGTAAAGATAAAACTATCGTTTCTTTCAAATAGTAAGCCAGCCGCGCCAGCCTTTTCTTAAAATATGCGAGATCTCTTTTCGCCACTTACGAGTCTCCACCGAACAAGTCTCGTGTGTACACTTTATCAATACAGTCTTGAATTTCGTCGGTGATACGATTTGCGATGATGACATCTGCTTGCTCTTTGAAAGCGCCTAGATCAGAGAATACTTTTGAGTTAAAAAAAGTATCCTCTTCCAGGACAGGCTCGTAAACAATAACCTCTATGCCTTTCGCCTTAATTCTTTTCATCACCCCTTGAATAGCAGAAGCGCGGAAATTATCGGAGCCCGCTTTCATCACTAATCGATAAATACCAACCACTTTAGGCGAACGCTTGATCACTTCATCGGCAATAAAGTCTTTTCGTGTCACATTAGCATCAACGATGGCACGAATTAAGTTGTTAGGGACTTGATCGTAATTTGCCAGTAACTGCTTGGTATCTTTGGGCAGGCAGTAGCCACCATAGCCAAAAGATGGATTATTGTAGTGACTACCAATACGCGGGTCCAAAGACACCCCTTGAATAATTTGCTTAGTATCTAAGCCATGGGTCGCTGCGTAAGTATCCAATTCATTAAAATAGGCAACTCGCATAGCAAGGTAGGTATTAGCAAACAGCTTAATGGCCTCAGCTTCTGTCGAATCTGTTAACAGAATATTTATGTCTTTCTTTTGTGCTCCTTGAGCCAATAACTCAGCAAACACCTGTGCACGCGCTGAACGTTCCCCAACGATAATACGAGAAGGATATAAATTGTCGTATAAGGCTTTACCTTCCCTTAAGAATTCGGGAGAAAAAATCAGATTGCTCGTACTAAAACGCTTGGAAGCACTTTCAGTAAAGCCAACAGGGACAGTCGACTTAACAACCATCGTCGCTTTAGGGTTCAGTGCTACAACATCTTTTATTACAGACTCAACATGTTGAGTATTAAAATAGTTACTATCTGGATCGTAGTCAGTTGGCGTTGCAATGATCACAAACTCAGCATCAAGATAAGCTTCCTTAGGGTCTAGTGTAGCCCGGAAATTGAGCTTCTCACTGGCTAGGCAGTCTTCCACTTCCTTATCTAGGATAGGCGAACGTCCTGCATTCAGCATTTCTACTTTTTCGGGAATCACATCTAAGGCAATCACTTCGTTATTCTTTGCCAGCAATAAGGCATTTGAGATACCTACATAGCCTGTACCAACAACCGCAATCTTCATCGAGCATCCTTAAATAATAACAACTGTAATTTTGGCGGGCATTTTAACTCGCATTGATCTACAATCCTATGACTTAAACGCGCGCTTCCTTCATTTGACGTAACATGCGCTTTGCCCATTGACTCCAGGAGCCAATAAAGACGTGCTTTGCTTCTAATCCAGCATAATTCATCGCTAGAACATTGTGACATGCCGTCACACCGGAGCCGCAATAGTAAACAATTGGCTTTTCAATATGCTGCAACAACTCCTCCCACTCGCTCTGCAACTGCTCTGGCGATTTCATCAATCCTTCAGCATTAAGATTGTCCATAAACGGTCGGTTTATCGCACCAGGTATATGACCTGCAACTGGATCCATGGTTTCATTTATACCATTAAAACGATCTTCGGCCCGTGCATCTAGCAACTGAAAACGATCGGCTTCAAAATTAGCCACTACATCCTCTTCAGTGACTAACCATGGATAGCTTACCTTGATACAACACTCAGTAGGCGCTGACTGGTTGGCGCCCGCTTCAACAGGCAGCCCTTGCTTTTGCCAAGCACCAAAACCACCATTTAAGACATACACTTCAATACCTTGCTGAACTAACATCCACCAGGCCCTTGCGGCCATCGCGCCACCCATATCATCGTACACCACGACCTGCGAATTATTATTGATGCCTAAGCTTGCTAACGTCTGCGCTAACACATCTGGCTCTGGTAATGGATGACGCCCCGTGAGTGCCGTTTCCGTTCCCGCTAATTGATGGTGAAGATCGACAAAAAGCGCTCTAGGAATATGGCCTTGCTGATAGACATTGCGACTTTTCTCCAAGTCGTTCAGATAAAAGCGACTATCAAGCACCACTAGATCATCTTGTTCTAATAAAGTATGCAATTGTGCGGTAGAAACCATCGTTGGCAAAGCCATTGAAGCGCCTCCTAAAACGGCAAAATGACGAATAATGGACAATAGCCTACTGCGATTCATTTGCTTTTGCTATGATGCGCCCGCACTGAATTAAGAAATCAAGATCATGAAACGTATCGACCAATTACTCACCGAAAAGCAACTTTGTAAATCCCGCTCTCAAGCGCAAACCTTTATTAGCCAAGGCAAAGTATTTATCTTTGATAAAGGGATCTGGGTAGCGGTTGCAAAGCCAAGTCTTAAAGTTAGTGAGGACGTTGAAATCAAACTGGAGTTGGATGATGACGACCGCTACGTCTCACGTGGCGCCCTAAAGTTAGCTGGAGCCTTGTCAGCCTCTAACCTAAACATTCAAGGTTACACAGTACTTGATGTGGGGCAGTCTACAGGCGGCTTCACCGACTGTGCTCTGCAACATGGCGCTGCCAAAGTAGTGGGGGTTGAAGTTGGGCATGATCAACTCGACCGCCGTTTGCGTGAACGAGACGACGTAGTGTGTTTAGAGGGGCTAAATGCTCGTCACCTAAATAAACAGGATCTAGGTGAGCACTACCCAGAAAAGGGTTTTGATGCGGCCGTAATGGACGTTTCCTTTATTTCTCAAACTAAAATACTGCCACAGCTGCCTAGCTTAATTCGTTCAGGCGGCTATTTAATCACTCTCGTCAAACCACAATTTGAGTTAGGTAAAGAAGCCATTGGCAAGGGCGGCATTGTCAAAGACCAGCATAAAGTCCAGCAGCTTGAAGAGGACATGAAGCAGTTAATTGAGCAGCTAGGCTTTAGCGTCATCAGCTATGAAAAAAGTGTGATCAAAGGCGGTGATGGCAACCAAGAGTTCGTCTTGTTTGCCCAGCGAACATAACTAGCTATTAGGGCAGATATCCTGCTGTACCGACGCATCAGATTGAAAAGTCATCACTTCTCGTCGTTCTAACTCATGCAAGTAACGGCGAGCCATCACAAAACCAATACAGCCAAAAATGACCGACCCAATTGCTTGTCCAAAGATAATACCCTCGGCCCCCATCAGCCAACCAAAGAAAGCGATCAGCGGCAAAGTACCTAATGTCGCTCGCCCAAAGTTTAACAAAGTGCTGTTTAGTGGTTTTCCTAAATTGTTAAACACCGCTATAGCAATGAACAGTAAACTCTGAAAAAAGAAACTAAAGGAACCGTATGTTGCGAAGAATTGAATCAAACGAGCCGTTTCGTCGGACGCATTGAAAATAGACACTAAAAAGTCTTGGGCCAAATACAGAGCAGAACATAGCACTAGGCAGTACCCTAACGCATATACCACGGCGCTGGTGATTGCGTTATGCATTCTATGGAAATGCCGAGCACCATAATTCTGAGCCAGAATCGGCCCAACAGCCCCTGATAAAGCAAACAGCCCACCGAATACAACCGGTATGACTCGCCCAACAATGGCAATCCCCGCAACAGCATGATCACCAAACCCAGCCGCGAACTCCATGACAATAGCATTTGCAAGCGGTGATGACATATTCGTTAGCATGGCTGGTATGGCAATGACAGCGATGGGCTTCAAGTCTTTAAAACTTTCAACCAAATCAAATTCTCCGAGCATTCGGTGAATCGACACCACGCCATAATAGCTCACGGCCACCATGGATAGCCGTGCCAACAATGAAGCAATCGCAGCTCCTTCAATCCCTAGACCAAATAGGAAAATAAGAATCGGGTCGAGTACGGCATTGACGATACTACAGGCTAGCGTCGCATACATTGCTCGTCGAGCATCCCCCAACGCACGCATAATACCTGATGCAATCATCCCAATCATGACCGCAGGCATGCCCAGCATAAGAATCTGCAGGTAACTGGTCGCCATGTCTAAGGTTTTGAAATTAGCACCTAAAAACACCAGCATATCGGGAATACGCGGCCATAAGAACCAGACCACCATACTCGAAAAAATAACACCCATGCCTAATACATTGGTAGCACGGCGCTTAGCTAGCTCAAAGTTGCCTTCACCGATCGCCCTTGCGACAAGGGCTGTCGCAGAAATAGAGACAGCAATACTAATCGATACGGTAAAGAACATGATGGTGCTGGCGAATCCTACCGCCGCGACGGCTTCTCGTTCATCGAGCATCGATAGGAAAAGCATATCGACCAAATCCACCAAAAACATCGCCATCAAACCTAATGCACCGGTAAATGACATAATGGAGACGTGTTTAAAGGTTGAACCTTTTGTCAATGTTGCCTGTTTCGGCATGCCTATCCTCGAAAAAGTACATCGCGCTCTGCGCAGATAAGAAAAAGCCGAACCCAAATAGGATTCGGCAAAGTCATTATCTCACCTTTTAATAGGCGATAGAACGAAGGAATGTGGAGTTTTTAGTGAATACCGCGGTCCGATTTCGCAAAAACCACCTTTTCCACATCAGCAAAGCGCTCAGCAAAATGCACGGTCATGTCCGCTTTGACCGACTCAGGCAACTCTTCAAAGTCTCGTCGATTGGCTTCTGGTAAGATAACTTCATTCACTTTGCTGCGTTTAGCAGCAATGATCTTTTCTCGAATTCCTCCCACAGGAAGCACCTGCCCTGTCAGAGTTAGCTCCCCTGTCATGGCCAGTGGACGTTGGACAGGTTCACCTTTAGCCAACGACATCAATGCTGTCGCCATGGTAATGCCTGCACTAGGTCCATCTTTTGGCGTAGCACCTTCTGGCACATGTAAATGAATCATGCACTTATCGAAGAATTCCGCATTCTTCTGATAACTCTTGGTATGAGATAAGACGTATGAATAAGCGATCTCAGCCGACTCTTTCATGACTTCGCCCAGCTTACCTGTCAGCTTCAAACCACGGCTAAGCTCATGAACCTTATTCGCTTCCACAGGAAGTGTCGCACCGCCCATTGAGGTCCAAGCAAGACCCGTCACAACGCCGACACCACGTAAGGTTTTCTCACTGCGGAAATATGGCATGCCAAGGAAGGTTTCCACGTCCTTCACACCGACATTGATGCTGTCTTTCTCTCCAGTCATCAGTTGCACAACACATTTACGTAAAATCTTCTGCAGCAGTTTATCCAGTCCACGAACACCTGCTTCACGAGCATAGGATTCGATAATGTACTTCAACGCCGCATCTGTAATGTTTAACTGTTTTTTCAAAAGCTTGTTTTTCTTCAGCAACTTAGGCCATAGATGCTGTTTTGCAATCGCCAATTTTTCTTCCGCGATGTAACCCGATAATCGAATCACATCCATACGGTCAAGTAATGGCGCTGGAATGGTATCCAACTGATTAGCAGTACAAACAAATAAGGCTTTTGATAGATCCACTCGCATGTCTAAGTAGTGGTCCAGAAATTCTACATTTTGCTCAGGGTCCAACGCTTCAAGCAACGCTGAGGCTGGATCCCCTTGGAAAGAAGAGCCAATCTTGTCGATTTCATCCAGCATGATGACAGGGTTTTCAACTTCTACATCTTTTAAAGCTTGAACAAATTTACCTGGCAAGGCGCCAATGTAAGTACGACGATGACCTTTAATCTCAGACTCGTCGCGCATCCCGCCCAAACTAAAACGGTAAAATTGGCGATTCAATGCTTCAGCAATGGATTTACCAATAGATGTTTTACCTACCCCAGGTGGGCCAACCAATAGCATAATGGAGCCGCCCATTTCTTGGCGGTGAGCACCTAACGCCAAAAACTCAACAATGCGGTCTTTTACATCCCCAAGGCCAGCGTGATGCTGCTCTAGCACCTCTCGAGCTTTATTAATATCAAGGTTATCTTTTGAATGAACACCCCATGGAATAGATGTTGCCCAATCAAGATAATTACGTGTTACGCCGTATTCAGGTGAGCCCGATTCAAGAATGCTTAATTTATGCAGCTCTTCTTCAATCTTTTTCATGGCCGCTTCGGGCACCGTTTTATTTAACAGGCGCTCTTCAAACATCTCTACATCAGATGTTCGATCATCTTTAGAGATGCCCAGCTCTTTTTGAATGACTTTTAGCTGCTCTTTTAAGAAGAACTCGCGCTGATGCTTGCTAATCTTTTGATTTACTTCTTCGCTGATTTCATTTTGCAATCGCGCAATCTCTAGCTCTTTACGAAGTAAGGTCAGAGACGCATGCAAACGAGCAGTAATCGGCAGCGTGGCAAGAATGTCGTATAACTCTTGAGGCTCTGCAGAAGTAATGGAAGCCGCAAAATCTGCCAGCAAACCAGGTTCATTAAATGAGAATCGTCCTAAGTACTGACGTAGATCTTCACTGAAAAGCGGGTTTAATCGAATCAGTTCTTTGATCGCGTCAAGAATCGCGATGGAGTACGCTTTTGACTCATCATCACGTACTTTAGAGTCGCTGATGTAGCGTACTCGCGCTAGATATGGCGCTTCGGTACTGAGCCACTCAACCACTTCTATACGCTTAATGCCTTGCGCTAGGAAGGTAATCTTGTCGTCTGTTTTTTCTGCTCTGTGGGTTCGAGCTACACAGCCGATTTCAGAAAAGGTATCTACTTTGGGGGCACCTGCACCCGTCCTTTCTGCATACACAAGCCCAACCACCGATTGCGGCTGCTCAGCAATGTGCTCAAGGGTGTCTTCCCAAGGTTCGGCATCCACCATAACGGGCTGCACTTGAGCTGGGAAAAAAGGTCTGCTGGAGACCGGCAGGATGTACAGCGTGTCAGGTAACACATCATCCGGTAAAGCGAGTGAGCGTGGGTCACTAATGGACACTTCATCCGTTTCAACAACATCGCCTTCAGATGGATCTAAATACTTTTCGTCGTCACTCATAAGTCTCTTTCTCTATCAACGCTGATTCTAAAAATCAGTTTAGGAACAATAAAACTTATGTAGTGACGTTTGTGAAAAATACAATCCGATATAAGTGTCTGCGCAATTCATCCATAAATATTGCAGCCTTAAAATTTAGCCTCGTAACGCTAAAAACGCGCCGGCTCCCGCCATAATACCGCCCGCACCTTGATTCACACGCTTCATCGCTCGTTCGGATTTCATTAGGCGACGCGCTTGGGCGGCCGAGTACGAGATAAGGGTGAGGCCTAACATGAGCGCGAAAAATGCTAAGACAGAGGCTAAGACGATATCTCCACCATCAAGCACCGTCACATCCATAAACGTCGGTAAAAATGCAATATAAAACAGCACAACTTTAGGGTTTGAAGAAGAAATAAGGAACCCTTGCAATGCCGCAGACCAGCCATTTTTTCTAGCGCCAATACTTGAATTATCAACGTCTAAATCAATCGGCGACGTCCACATTTTCCAACCTAAATAGAGAAGGTATGCCGCTCCCACGTAACGGATCACTAGAAATAGCACTTCCCACTGCTGAGCAATGGCTGCTAAACCAAAACATGCCATGACCAGGTAAAGAATATCACCGCACACCATCCCAGCAGATAGAGGCAATGTCTTGATGACACCTTGCGTTAGGCTTTTTGCTAAAATCGCGAAGACACCAGGCCCTGGCGTGATACTAAAAATAAAAATGGCGACAAAAAACGTCATTGCACTTTCTAAACTCATCTTAAACTTCCTCTATGCCGCAACTGAGTAATATCATTCGCGTAATAAACTGTTTAGCGTCGTCAAAATCCGACTCTTCAAGCTGCTCTTTCTGCAACAAAATCTTCACCTGCCCATCAAAATCCGCATACGTCTGGGTCATAGCCCAAATCGTGATGAACAAGTGCTCAACTGGAACCGGCTTCATTAACCCTTGTTCCACCCAACGATCTAATGTTTGCTTCTCCTTTTGCAATTCGTCCACAAAGAATCGGCGTAAGAACTCCAATACAAATGGCTCTTCACCAATGAGCGCCATGGCGAATACTTTAGAAGCACTTGGATTAAGACGTGATTGGTCGAGCTTCTCACTGATATAACGCGTCAAGTTATGACGAGGCCCAAGCTCCTCTGAAAACTGACTCACAGAGTCTAGCCATAACTGCAGAATACGCTCAAGCACGGCTTCTAACAGATCTTTTTTAGAGCGGTAGTAATAATGAATATTCGCCTTGGGTAAGCCAGCTTCGTCTGCAATCATCTGTGTCGTGGTTTTGGCTAGCCCTTGACGCGCAAAAATACGCTCAGCCGTTTCGAGAATGAGTGCTTGATTCTGGGCACGGATATGAGTTTTCAGCTGGTTTTTCGAACGTTTGGGAGATTCAGACACAGTTGCCTCAGTCATTTGGCTAATTACAGACAGGTGTGTGAATTATAAAGGGAATCAGGCGAGATAACATTAAAAATGGGGAGCAAAGCTCCCCGTTCCCCTCACAACAGTTCGGTGTTAGGCGTACACCTTTAGTGCTGTTGTACCACGTTGGCTCAGTTTACAACTCACCAATATTGGCGCGTTTGTAATCTGGACTTGCTACAAGAGATGCAGCAAAAACTTGAACATCCGGTCAGAATACAGACACAAAAAAAGAAGTGCAAGAAAAATCTGACCATTTGTTTAAGTTTTTAATCCGCGGCAACCATCAAGCGATTTCTTCCTTTGCGCTTAGCTTGATAAAGGGCCTGATCCGCACGCTTAATCACATCACTTGGCGCCTCTTCAGCGGTCGAATAAGCTAAGCCTAAGCTAGCAGTCACCGATATTTCTTTTGTTTTTGTGTCCGTAGAGACATCCAGACGTTGCGCTTGGATCTCTTCCCTGACCTGTTCGAGTACTTCTTCAGCTTGCTCTACATTTCGCCCCTTAAATAGAAGCGTGAACTCTTCACCGCCGTAGCGAAAAACGGATGCAGAGCTGCCATAACGCAGCATGACCCGCCCTACGATGCGCAACACATCATCCCCTTTATCGTGTCCATAGGAATCGTTAAACTTTTTAAAATGATCCACATCCAACATGGCGATTGCATAATGTCTCGGTAACGCCAGCATCGCCTCATTCAAAGCCCTACGACTTGGCAGTTGAGTTAATTCATCTCGGTACGCCATGCGGTGGCTTTCCGCAATAACAAACCAAACCCAAACCAGAATTTGCGCACTGCGAATCGCCGCATCTTGATTTGCAGAAAAATTCTGACATTCGATCAACAATAAAGTTGCTAGGCTTACTAGCACGGCGGTAGAGAAACCATCAGCTTTTCGCCACCAGTACAACAAACTTAATAAACTAGTAATCGAAATCGCCATCCAGCACAACAAACTAGAAAACGTAACGCCTAATAGCGGGACATTAATCGCGAGAAAGTCGAAATTAATCGTGCCTTTTTCATAGGCCACACTCCATGCCAGTAACATGACAAGAAATAAAATACGATTAAAAACGAAACGATTGAAGAAACCTCGCTCTCGTAATACTAGCAACAACCCTAAACCAATTGCCGCTACAGTTGTTGAGCTGCTTGGAAAACTCTCCATGGCAATGTATGGATAAAAAGCAGGCAAAAGAATCAGCCCACCCGCCAGTAACACTTTACCTCGGTTAAAGTGCCAAGCTAAAAAAACCATCACACTTGCCAGCACATAGGGCAACCAAGGCAGCAACTCAAGCGCCAGCGTAGGCAAGACTTGAATATAGATACTAGCTATTAAACCAGCTAAAAGAATAAAAAGAGGCACTAACAGAGAGCCCGTTCTTTGCGGCATGAAGCAACCTATCGAATCTATCGATCAAAACAAATCAATATCTTGCCCCGAAAACGTAACGATTTCATTAATAATTAGATAAAACAATGCGCAAGAGAATATTATGGGATTACTTATAGACGGCAAATGGCACGACCAGTGGTATGACACAAAAGCGACTCAAGGCAAGTTTGTACGCTCTCAGTCACAGTTTCGAAACTGGCTGGTTTCTCCTAACGACTTCGATGCTAACGATGCAACACACTTTTTAGCCGAATCGGGTCGGTATCACCTATATGTTTCCTTGGCCTGCCCATGGGCTCATCGCACGCTAATCTTTCGGCATCTAAAACAATTGGAGGAACACATTAGTGTCAGCTGTGTTCATCCTCATATGCTTGAGCATGGTTGGACCTTTGCAGAAGATGCAAACTTTAACGATCAACATATTCCTTTAGGGGACCCTCTCCATGAGTTTCAATTTGCCCATCAGTTGTACACTCATGCTCAACCAGATTACTCGGGACGAGTCACCGTCCCCATTCTTTGGGACAAACACACGCACACCATTGTCTCGAATGAATCTGCTGACATTATTAGAATGTTTAACTTCGCATTCAATTATCTTACCAATAATCATGACGACTATTACCCTGATGAACTTCAGCACGACATAGATCAGATCAACTCAAAAATCTATGACACGGTCAACAATGGAGTTTATAAGACAGGCTTCGCAACCACTCAGGCAGCCTATGAAGACGCGTTATTCCCACTGTTTGACACCTTGCAACAACTAGAAGAAACGTTAAGCCATCAGCCTTATTTATGCGGCACTCAAGTCACTGAAGCGGATTGGCGCTTATTTACGACATTGATTCGTTTCGACGCGGTTTACTATGGTCACTTCAAGTGCAACCTCCAACGTATTATCGATTTACCAAATCTAAACCGATATTTAGAAGGCTTGTACCGTACTCAAAACGTCGCAGATACCGTGAACTTTGAGCACATCAAACAGCATTATTACTATAGCCACGACACCATCAATCCAACCCGTGTCGTCCCCAAGGGACCTAAAAAGATTTTCATCTCAGCACTTTAAGGACAAATTTAGAGAAAGTTGAGTACTTTTTGACAATATTCAAACTATCAACTATCAAATTATTTGTTTTTTTCGGATAATGTTGTTCATATATTGAACTTCCAAAACGAGCATCAGGCGATCCTGCTGCTCGTTTTGTATATAAACGCTCTTAATAATGATGGTTAGATATGGAACGTAAGTTACTTTGGGTAATCTCGAGTATCGTGATTTTAATTTTGTGGTTGAAAATTGAACCGCAAGGTACTCTCCAAGATGGAGCGGAAAAGGTTTTCGATGAACCTGCGCCAAAAAGTGAGCAAGTAACGCCTAAGCTTGAGAACTCACGAGAGGCTTCCGTAACAGTAGAAGAACAAGAGTATTTTAAAAGTCACCCAATAGATAATAGCAAACCAGACTTTTCAGCTATCGAAGACGTACAGCAACGCAAAGCTGCATTCTTTGATTTTTTACTGCCTTTTGTACAAGAAAAAAATGCCTTATTGCTTGAAGACAGAGCTCGAATACAAGAGATTTTAGACAGCCCTGAACCACCATCAAGAGAAGATAAAACATGGATTGCTGCGCTTCGCAACATTCATAAACTCCGAAAACTAGGTGTATATACCCATGAAGACATTGCCGTACTATTAAAATATGTCGACATCATTCCTGCTTCACTGGTATTGGCTCAAGCAGCGAATGAATCCGCATGGGGAACATCGCGTTTTGCAGTAGAAGGCAACAACTACTTTGGACAATGGTGCTTTACCCGTGGTTGCGGACTCATCCCCAATGCCCGTGGTGAAGATCAGGACCATGAAGTGCGTAAATTTGCCGATGCGCGAGAGTCTGTCTTTGCATATATAGATAATTTAAATAGTAACTCGGCTTACAAAGAGTTACGCAATATTCGCGCTGAGCTTCGTGATAACAAACAGACTATTACAGGTTTGGCTCTAGTACATGGTCTGGAACACTACTCCGAACGAGGCCAAGACTATATTGACGAGATTGGCAGTTTAATCGACTACAACGAACTCTGGCGTTTTAATGTGCACACGGATGAAGCAACTTTCAACAGTGAATAAGTGTCATATTTAGAGCTTTTACCTATAACCTGTAGGTATTCCTCTGTTTTTGCAATAAAATTCGCTGCTTCTAGGGTGGCGGCGAATCACCCCCATCCTTTACAATATCGCTAATTAATACTGAAAATTATAAATCGAGGACATTCCTTTGGCCCGTTTACCTGTTATTGTTGGCTTTGGCGGAATCAATTCGGCTGGACGTACATCCTTCCATCAAGCGTATCGTCGAATCATTCTTGACTTACTTCCCCAAGCCATTCAGCAGGAAGTCCTGCTCGATCTTGCGACAATCACAAATATTGCAGAATACCAAAATGGTGCTTGGCTCACTCATGATGGTGAAGCCCTTGACACAGAAACGCTCATCGATACATTTGGTGAAGAGATTTTAGCGCGCACCCTGATTCGCCGCATTCATCCAAGTCTCTTTGACGTTGATAACGTTGTTATTCACAAAAGCTCGGCTCTAACACCTGTTGCAGAAGGTGAGAAACTTAGTTTTAGCGTTAAAACACGCTCTCTTCCGGATAACATCCCGGCCAATTGGCAAGTGAAAGAGCTGTCCAAAACCCATAGCGAAATCACCGTAGACGGCACATTAGAAACCTTTATTAAAGACTCTAAGTCGCTCAGTGTAAAAGCAGCTGGCCAGCTTCCTACAGGATTCGACCCTTCAAAATTGTATCAGAGCCGCAACCACCCCCGCGGTCTCCAGATGACCGTTTATGGGGCTTCAGATGCGATCCTTAGTAGCGGCTTAGATTGGGATAAAGTTCGAAATGTTGTCGCGCCAGATCAAGTAGCGGTTTATGCAGCCAACTCGATCGGTCAAATGGACGATCTTGGCTTTGGCGGCATGCTGAAATCAGCCTTAATGGGCAAGCGTACAACATCTAAGCACCTACCTCTTGGCTACGCGCAAATGCCAGCGGATTTCGTTAACGCCTATATTTTAGGGTCTGTTGGTAACGTTGGCACCTCAATCGGTGCCTGTGCTACCTACTTCTTTAATCTAGAGCGTGCTATTGAGCAAATCAAAGCCGGTAAAGTTCGTGTGGCAATGGTTGGTGGCAGCGATGCTCCCATCACCCCGGAGATCATCGAAGGCTTCAGAACCATGGGTGCACTCGCAGAAGACACCGCACTGCTTGCCTTAGACCAACTGGAAAATCAGAAAGAGCCAGATCACACTCGCAGCTGCCGCCCATTCGCCCAGAACTGTGGCTTTACCATTGGCGAGTCAAGCCAGTGGACTCTGTTGATGGATGATGAGTTAGCGATTGAATTGGGGGCTACCATTCATGCTGCAATTCCTGCGGTATACGCTTATGCCGATGGTTACAAGAAGTCGATTTCCGCACCAGGCGTTGGTAACTATTTAACCCTTAGTAAAGCCATGGCTTACTTGAAGAATATCATTGGCTCCGAAGGCCTAACGGATAGAACATTTATCCAAGCTCATGGAACAAGTACTCCGCAAAACCGTGTCACAGAGTCCCATGTACTTAGCCAAGCAGCGACCAGCTTCGGCGCCACAGACATGCCCGTGACAGCCATGAAAGCCTACCTTGGTCACTCTCAAGGTACTGCAGGCGGTGACCAACTACACCTATCATTAGGTGTTTGGGAACATGGCATTCTTCCAGGTATTATCACATCAAATGCTGTCGCGGATGATGTTTATACCGACGGCCTTAAATTCCAATTGAAGCACGAAGAATACGGCAAAGATCATTTTGAAGCGGCTTTGCTTAACTCCAAAGGCTTCGGTGGCAACAATGCTACAGCCGTTCTTTTATCACCAAATAAAGCTATGTCCATGCTCCGAAAGCGCTACAGTGATGAGCAGCTGGCTGCTTACCAAGATAAAAACAAGGCTATACAAGAAGCTGCCGAAGCATACAACCAAGCCATGATTCGAGGTGAAATTGAACCTATCTACCGCTTTGGTTTTAATGTGCTCGGTGGTGAGGAATTAGATATAACAGATAAGAAAATCCAATTACCTGGCTACCAAATGCCAGTCGATCTAAACGTAGAGAATGAGTTCGACGATCTCGTTTAATAGGATCATACTGTGCAGGTACTAAAGTGCCTGCACAGTATCCAGCCAACACTTTATTACTGCAGCTTTTCCATTAAGAAATCTATCAAAAGCCGAACCTTTTTAGGTTGCAGCTTTCTCTCTGCATACACAGCGTAAAACTGCCCTGTAAATGTCTCATATTCATCAAATAGTGAAACCAGCTTGCCACTTGCAATGTAATCGTCGACCAAGAAATCAGGCTGCATGATGACACCAGCTCCAGCAACCGCTAAACGAGTCAATGCACCGCCATTATTGCCCATTAAATTGCCATTAACCTGCACATAAAAAGTGTCCTTTGACTCTTTCTTGAAGGACCAGCGCCCAGCATACGGCGCATTAGTGTAAACCAAGCAATTGTGATTCATTAATTCATTCGGATGACTTGGCTTACCAAACTTCTCCAAATAGTCAGGCGACGCGCACACATACCCTCTCATAGAGCACAAAGGCCTCGCGATAAATTGATCGCCGCCTAAATCACCACCACGCACAGCCAGATCAATACCCGACTCTGTTAAATCGACACGCTTATCACTGAAATCTATTTCAAGAGTAATATCTGGATACAGAGCCGAAAACTCACTCAAGATAGGCACCATATGTGATAAACCAAAATCCATTGGCACGCTGACACGGATACGGCCTTTAGGCTGGTGGGTTAAGTCCGTAAGCTCTCCTTCCGCTTCATCTATGGCCTCTAGAATCGTCACACAATGTTGATAGTATTGGTGTCCTGCATGGGTCACACTAATATTGCGCGTATTACGGTGCAGCAGCTTGGCTCCTAGTGACTCTTCAAGGGCATTAATATAGCGTGTCACCATCGGTCGTGAGATATCCAATGACTCGCTCGCCACTTTAAAGCTCTCTGCCTCATAGACACGACAGAACACTTTCATAGCCTGTAATTTATCCATCTGGATTCTCCCTTAGAGAAAAAGTTCCATCAAAATTATTTCATTTAAAGAAACAGTGAATTGTATTGTCGTGTAATTATGTATTCTTAGAACATGATTATACTAGCACTATATTCATTAAACACTCTTGGAGAGAGCCATGAAAACCCTATTAGCAGCAACCGCAGCACTACTAACCACATCAGCTTTTGCAGCAGACTACCAAGTCGATGCTGCGCACTCGTTCGTGACATTTGAAGTAGGTCATTTAGGTGTAAGCACAACGGTTGGTCGATTCAACGAGCTTGAAGGCTCTTTCACTCTTGATGACAGTGGTAAATCAGGTAGTGCCGAACTGACTATTCAATCTGCAAGTGTCGATACCAACCACGAAGCGCGCGACAAGCACTTACGCAGCCCGGATTTCTTAGACGTTAAACAATTCCCAACCATCACATTCAAGAGCACCTCTTTCGATGGTGAAACACTGACTGGTGACCTAACCATCCACGGTGTTACTAAAGCAGTCAGCTTTGACGTTGAAAAAGTAGGCGAAGGCAAAGATCCATGGGGCGGTTACCGTGCAGGCTTTGAAGCAAGCACAACCATTCAGCGTAGTGACTTCGGTGTCTCTTACTTCATCCCTGGCGTAACCGATGAAACGGAACTTGAAGTATTCATCGAAGGCATTCGCCAGTAATTAGGAGCCATCATGTACGAGGAAGCAGGTAACTCAAACCTTCTTATGTTACTCAATACTGCTGTCTACCCTTTTCTAGCGGCCGCTATTATTACTCTTTTAGGAAAAGTTAAGCCAAACCTAAGCCTATTTGGTTTAGGTGCAGGCTTCCTCGTTGCTTTAAGCCTGATCCACTCAGGCTTAAATTTCCCTCCGAGCAAAGCCCTAGACTTCTTAGTGACAGCAGTAATTTTGGGGTGGCTGGCGACTTTAATCAGTCAGTTGAAAATCAGCAAAAATGCTCAACTAGCGGTTCAATTAGCCCTATTTGGACTTGGCTTTTATTGGCTACTCAATCCTGTACTGCAGCATCAATCCCAGGCTACCAGTCTGATCTGGGCAATAGTGAGCGCTGCCGCAGTAGTATTGAGCACGCAACTACAATTGCTTACGTCTTCAAAGGAGCACTCTCATGCTCCTATGGCCTCACTGGCTATTGCGGCAGGCGCCACAGCTCCAGTTGTCGCTATCGGCGGCAGTCTTTTGATTGGACAATTGTTAGGTGGGTTTGCAGCCAGCGTCGTTGGTTTCATACTGATTCAGCGCTTTGTCATCAAATCCAGTAGCATTAATGGGTTACTACTCGGCAACATGATATTGGCAGGCTTGCTTGCGCAAGCTCACGTATTAGCAGATTTGCCTATATGGACAATGCTTATTGCCTTCCTAGCCGTTCAAGCGACCAGCTTTAGTCAAAAAGCTTTCGCAGAAGATGGAACAGTGATGCGCACAATTATTACTCTAACCCCTCAAGTGGTGATCAGCGCTCTCATCGCAGGCATATCACTATGGAGCGTATGGCCAGAAAGCAGCCTATACTAGCCCCATCAAACCACCGATATTCAAGGGCTGAATTCAGCCTTTGAATATTGATCTGCTCGCTCTCCAAAACGGTAATATTAACGCCGAAATCAAACAGCTTATAAAGCCAAATGACAGCAAGTACCCAACGCTCATATGGCTGAAATCAACAAACAAAGCCATAAAGAAGATGTTTGGTAGCACTGTGAATAACCAGATACTGAGAGTCAGTACCAAACGCTCAAAGCTTGAACGCAGATTGGTTTTCGCCAATAGCCAGCTACTAAAATAAGTGTACAAAAATAAAGCGATACCAAAACCAATTAAACTTGCAGTTGAAGCACCTCCTAAGGAGCCTCTCCCTATCTGCTGCGTGACATTTGCCGGCGCCGCAGAATACCAAATCACTCCAGCAAGCAACTGTAAAACATACACTAATGCGATTGCTTTATAATTCACCTTTTAACCGCCTTGTTTATTCTCTCCCACATTAAGTGGCTGGAACTAAATAAATATCTTTGATAAGCATTCTTAGTACAGGCCGCCATGAGCGCTGCTTAATACCGTAATGGCCAAAAATCTTTCGGCAAGACAAGGATTGACGCTTAATATCCGTCGCCATTTCAAGGGCACTTGCCGTATCCCCCATATTCTCCAAGACCGACTGAGCTTTTTGATCAAACTGGCTCGCTGTCGTTAAGACAGCTTCCACCAACCCCATCCAGCTGATTTCTTCAGAACAACAGTAATGATAAATACCCGTATTTGTTGCGCCATAATGTCTTTGCTTCACAACTGAGAGCAAAACTCGCGCTACATCAGAAACAGGTGTTGGGCAACCTATTGCTGTATCATGAAATTCAAGCGAAGCTCCAGCTTTGACAAGATTAATTGTATTGGCAATAAAATCATCTTGAGCGCCACTGAACAACCAGCCCGTCCTCAATACAATGTTGCGTTCAGAAGCCAATACTTTGGACTCAGCCATCATTAAGCGTTTAGCAAAGCGACTACGCGCATCGGGTTCATCGGTTTCCAAGTAGGAAGCTTCCTTTTCTCCAAGGAATACTTGAACACCACTTAACATATAAAACAGTGGGCAATTTGGTTTACTTAATAGTTGCCCCAGTGCTTCCAGGTAGCGTTCATAATCATTTTGCAGCGCACTACGTAAAGAAAAAGCATCGATAACCGCGTCGCAATATTGCTGGTCTAGAACTGACGAAGACACTTTATCTAGCACGTTCTGACAAGGGACTTCCAACCAGTCAAAGTCAAACTCGTTATCATAATATTGTCGAATGGCACGTCCCAGTTCCGTATCACTGCCAAGTAAAACAACACGCATGGGAGCGTTTATATTCATTTGAACTGTCAATTCTTTATACCTTATGCCAATTTGGTAACACTCTTTTTAAGTTCGCACCTGTATACTGCGCGACAAGGCTAACAGGCTGCTCTCTTAATATTGAAACCTGTTGAGCAACATCTAGCACTCTTAAGGGCGAGTTTGGTTGCCCTTGATGACCGCATAAAGGCATATCCGGCGCATCCGTCTCTAAAACAAAATCCTGGTCCGTTAATGACTTAAGCACACGCCTCGCTTTCTGTGCTCTAGGATACGTAATCGTCCCCCCTATCCCCAAAACAAAACCTTGATCTATAAAACGCTTTGCCTGCTCATAGCTGCCATTAAACGCATGAACCACACCTCCATACTCAAAGTTCACTATCCGAAGTGCTTTAAGCAAATCATCCTCACTCTTTCGAGCATGAAAAATAACAGGAAGCTTCCATTTCTTAGCCAGCTTTAGCTGCTCAACCAATACTTCATACTGTAGTGAGTAGTCTGGCATGCCTGGCCACTTATCCAACCCAATCTCACCCACAGCAACAACGGAAACCTCCATCAGATGACATTCAAGCTGCTCAAGACATAAATCGAGCGATAATTTGTCATCCAAAAAATAAGGATGCAGCCCTAACGCAATCCGAATCTGTGGGTACAGTTTCGCCAACTGAATAATTCGATACCAGCTTTCTTCAGTCGTACCAGGCACCAAGAAACCTGTCACGCCAGCCTCTAGACACGAGTCTAACAAGTTAGGCAGATGCTCAAACTGAGGAAAATCAAGGTGGCAATGACTATCGATAAACATGTGTAAAGATTACATTAAGAAGCCATAAGTCTCTAGCGGGTAAAAAGGTAAGAATGTAAAAAAGCCGCACATATAGCGCGGCCTTTTTGTAAAGCTTGATCGAAGCGATATTAAAGCTTTGGACCCGCCTTAATAATGTCTTCTGAGACTGTTTCAAACTTCTTAAAGTTTTCAACAAATTGAGCGATCAGGCCTTTCGCTTGCTCGTCGTAAGCAGCCTTATCTTCCCAAGTATCGCGAGGATTTAGCAATACTGAGTCAACACCTTCCACTTGAGTAGGAACATCAACGTTCAGTTGATCAAGATGAACCGTCTCAGCATCAACCAATGCACCAGATTGAATCGCTGCAATCACAGCACGAGTTGTTGGGATGCTGAAGCGCTTACCGCCTTTACCGTGTGCTCCGCCAGTCCAGCCAGTGTTAACAAGGTAAACTTTGCTACCAAACTCTTCAATACGCTTCATAAGCAGGTCAGCGTAAACGTCCGCAGAACGAGGGAAGAACGGAGCACCGAAACAAGTCGAGAAAGTAGACTTGATACCGCTACCTGCACCCATTTCAGTAGAACCTACCAATGCAGTGTAGCCACTTAGGAAGTGGTAAGCGGCAGCTTCTTTGCTAAGGATTGATACTGGAGGCAATACACCCGTCAAGTCACAAGTCAAAAAGATAACCGCTTTCGGTTCACCGGCACGGTTTTCTTCAGCGCGCTTATCGATATGAAGACGAGGGTAACCAGCACGACCATTCTGAGTAAGAGATGTATCTGTGTAGTCTGCTGTACGAGCATCATCTAATACAACGTTCTCAAGAATGGTTCCGAATTTGATCGCTTTCCAAATAACGGGCTCGTTTTTCTCAGAAAGATCGATTGTTTTCGCGTAACAACCACCTTCAATATTGAATACAGTGCCTGTTCCCCAACCGTGCTCATCATCGCCGATCAGGAAACGAGACTCGTCCGCAGACAGTGTCGTTTTACCAGTACCAGATAGACCGAAGAACAGGGTTACATCACCTTCAGAGCCTACATTAGCTGCACAGTGCATTGGCAGCACGTCATATGCTGGCAATAGGTAGTTTTGTACAGAGAACATAGCTTTCTTCATTTCGCCAGCGTAACGCATACCAGCAATCAATACTTTACGCTCTTTGAAGTTAAGAATAACGCAACCGTCAGAGTTGGTGCCATCACGCTCAGGCTGACACTCAAACGTTGGCACATTCAAGATCTTCCACTCATCTTTTGAAGATGGGTTGTACTGCTCAGGGTTAATGAACAGATTGCGGCCAAACAAGTGTTGCCAAGCTGTTTCCGTACGCATCTGAACAGGGATGTAATAATCGTCGCCAGCACCAACATGAACATCTGATAGATACGATTTTTTTGCATCCAAGTAGGCTTCTACACGATCCCACAATGGCGCAAATTTTTCCTCAGGGAAAGGACGGTTAACCGGTCCCCAGTGGATTGTGTCTTTTGTTGTATCTTCTTCTACGATAAAACGATCCATCGGAGAACGACCTGTACGGGCACCAGTCTCTACGACTAGAGCGCCGGAATCTGCCAGAACACCTTCACCATCAATCAGCGCATTTTCAACTAACTGGGCGGTATTCAAGTTTCGCAGAATGATTTGGTCATCAGTTCTGTTGCTCATGTTGCTTTAGTCCTCTGAACAAAACGGTTACAAAAATGTTTTGATATTTTTATTTGGGGGAAACCTATAGTAACAAATCAATCTAAAAAAAAATATTGATATAACAAAGTGTTATTTTATTTCATTAAGGTAAGTTGTCTAAAAACCTTAAACAATTGACTTATTTAACTTTTTTATAAAAATCTCAGCCCATCTCGATACTTCATGCATTGAAAGCCGCTTAAATTTATGTAAAAAAACTACATATCAGTATTTATATTACAGTTAAATATGTGAATACGTTACTTTGGCAGAGCCATATATTTTTTTGGGATCTAGCTACAATTTCAGGAAAATCACTCGAAATTGCTCTAACTCTCGACTAAAATCCGCGCTGACTCTAGGAACTTCCACAATAATTCAACTTTTAGCCCCCCCTTAACTCAGGCTTGAGATGCGAATTTCATGGTAGGATTCTTTCTAACCTCCCCCCGTTCGAAACAAAGGTAGACCTAACGCTATGCAAAATCTGAATCAGAGCTGCAACATTGGATTTGTAGGACTAGGAGTCATGGGTAAAAACCTTGCCCTTAACCTAGCCGATCACGGTTATCGTGTTGCAGGTTTTGATCTCGACAAAGAAAAAGTACAGGATGTTTTAGATACAGAAGCAAAAGAGCGCCCTGATACAGTCGATCAAGCGAGAATCATTGGTTGCGATAACATGAAGCAAATGCTGGACATGTTAGTAAGCCCACGCGTTATCGTCGTGTTGGTGCCAGCAGGCAACCCAGTAGATGCCGTTTGCCAAAGCTTAATTGAAGCAGGGTTAGACTCCCAAGACATCGTTGTTGATTGTGGTAACAGCCAATGGACGGACACTATTCGCCGAGAAAGCGAATACAAAGAGAAGTTTAAATTCTTTGGAACCGCTGTATCGGGCGGGGAAGTAGGTGCTCGCTTTGGTCCTTCCCTGATGCCAGGCGGCGACGCAGATTCTTGGAAATACCTACAACCAATGTGGGAAGCCGTTGCAGCGAAAGTAGATGCGGACGGAAAACCAATCGAAACGCGCACACCTGGTCAACCAGTTAAAGAAGGTGAACCTTGTACCGCTTATCTTGGCCCTAACGGCGCTGGCCACTACGTTAAGATGGTACATAATGGTATCGAATACGCAGACATGCAGCTTATTTGTGAAGCCTACCACCTACTACGCTCACTACTTGGCTACGAGCCAGCTGAAATTGGCAAGCTGTTTGAAAAATGGAACCAAGGCATTCTGAACAGCTACTTAGTAGAAATCTCCGCCGATATTCTCCAGCAATACGATGAAAAGACAGGCGCTCCTCTAGTAGACATGATCTTAGACAGTGCTGGCCAAAAAGGCACAGGCCGCTGGACATCCATCAGCGCAACGCAAATGGGCGTTCCTGCTGGCATTATTAGTGAATCCGTTTACGCTCGTGCTTTGTCTACACTGACAGCAGAGCGAGAGAAAGCGTCTAGCTTCTTAACAGCTGATATTGATATTTCTGAAATCGATGCGGAAGCCGTTGAGCAAGCTATCGAAAACGCACTTTACTGCGCGAAGATCTGTGCTTACGCACAGGGCTTCCAATTGATGCGCGCAGCACAAGCTGAGTACGACTGGCAACTAAACTTCATTGGTATCGCAAAGATCTGGCGTGGCGGCTGTATCATCCGAGCATCGTTCCTACAGAAAATTGCTGACGCGTTTGAAAACAATCACGATCTAGAGAACCTACTGCTAGATGAGTACTTCGCGAATGCAATGGCAGAAAAACAGAAAGGTCTTCGTGATGCCGTGGTACTGGCTGCTCAGTCAGGTATCCCAACACCGTCTTTCTACTCTGCTCTTGCGTACTTCGACGGCTACCGTTCAGAAGTTCTGCCAGCAAACCTACTGCAAGCTCAACGTGATTACTTCGGTGCACACACTTACGAGCGTGTTGATGCAGAACCTGGTGAGAAATTCCACACGCATTGGCAAGAAGCTGGCCGTCCAGAAACAAAAGTAAAATAAACTTTTTTACCGTGATGCTTATACAAAAAAGCCCGTTTAGAGCGATCTAAACGGGCTTTTTGTTAGCAGAAAAATAATCGTTAGATCATTAGCCTTTCGGTTGCTGCTTTTCAATAGCGGTTAACATACCACGCAGCATTCCGACTTCTTGCTGATCCAACTGCGAGCGCTGGAACAATCGGCGGAAGCGGGTCATGACTTGGCGCGGTGCTTTCGGGTCCAGGAACTCGATATCACCCAACACTTTCTCTAAATGGCCTAGCATGTAATCTAATTGCTCAGATGTCGCGGCAGGAACATCCCACTTACTTTTCACAATTGGGCCATCTTGCAAGCTTAGCTCTTGCATGCGCAGCTCGTAAGCAATCACCTGAACAGCCGCGGCAAGGTTCAAAGAACTAAAACCTTCCACTGACGGGATATGAACATGGTAATGACAACGCTGCAGTTCTTCATTTGTCAAACCACGGTCTTCACGACCAAATACAAACGCCGTTTTTAACTGCTCTTTGAAAACCAAATCCGCCGCTTGGCGAGGGTCAACCAATGGCCATGGAATATGGCGCTCGCGAGCACTGGTGCCGATCGCCAATTGGCAGTCCGCTATCGCTTCTTCAAGGGTCGCGACAATTTTCGCATTATCCAGAATATCCGTCGCTCCAGACGCTCGGCTGACAGCTTCATCATGGGGAAAGAGCTTTGGATCAACCAATACTAATTCACTTAATCCCATGTTTTTCATCGCGCGTGCTGCGCCACCAATATTGCCGGGATGAGAGGTATTCACCAGCACGATTTTAATGTTTTGTTGCATATAGAAACTCATACCAAATGTCTGTGAAGCATTACAAGAACCATGGTATCAGAGAATTGAGAATAACCTAGCTTTTGAACATAATTTAACCAACTTTAAGCTAGATTAGTTTAGGGTTTTGGGCTAGAATTCGCGCCCACTATATTGACACATAGAAGGTCGATGCCCTGACTGCTTTATCGCGTCGACAACGCTCTTTAACACTTTAACCGCAACGTACTGTCCAAAAGACAGTAGCTGCCCTATTGATTCAAAAATGGTATCCCATGCAACCACGAATTAATGTCGCTATGAAAGCGGCTCGCGCTGCCGCAGACTTCATCATCCACGCGCAAGAGAAAATGCTGTTTGATAAAGAAGCAGGTCAAAATGCCGCTGAAGTTTATCAAAACGTATGCACTGGCGCTGAACGCAGTATCGTTTACAGCCTAGAAAAAGCTTACCCTGCAGATAAAATCACAACACGCCTACAAGGTACTGTTCAAGAAGGTTCTGAAGGCGAATGGATCATCGATGCCATCCAAGGTCAGCATTTGTTTACACGTGGTCTATCTGGTTTCGCGATCACAATTAGCTACCTCGTTGCGGGTAAAGTAGAGCACGCCCTATTGGTAAACCCATCCACTCGCGATGAGTTTTACGCAAGCAAAGGTCGTGGCGCATACCTAAACAACTCTCGCATCCGCACTGGCGGCGCTCGTTCTCTAGAGAACACAACCCTTGCTACACAATTTCCTGGTACAGAAGACACCATCGCTTACGCATCTGGCCAATTCAAAGTATTAGAAGAAGTTGCTAACAAAGGCGCACGCGTTGTCATGCAAGATGCACCAGCTGTAATGCTTGCAAACGTTGCTGCGGGCCGTCTAGACGCTGCATGGGGTCTAGAGCTTCGTGAATGGGAAGTGCAAGCTCCTCTATTTATCGCAAAAGAAGCAGGCTGCCTATTTGCTGGTTTTGACGGTGCACCGAACTACCAAACAGGTAACGTTCTATGTGCCAACCCTCGCCTATTCAAATACCTACTGCCAACATTAAACAAGCAGCTTGGTGTATAAGCGAATCTTAAAATGCTTGTAATAAAAAATCCCAGCACAGGTAACTGAGCTGGGATTTTTTCTAGAACCTAGAAAGCAAAATCTAAAAAGCAATTAGCTTTTGTAGATGTTCTCGTAGCAGTAATTGGTTGCTTCGACGAAGCCATCCACACTACCACAGTCAAAGCGACGGCCTTTAAATTTGTATGCAATAACGCAACCTTCTTGGGCCTGACGCAAGATGGCATCGGTAATCTGAACTTCACCGTTTGCCCCTGGTGGCGTCTCACGAATCTTTTCAAAAATATCCGGCGTCAAAATGTAACGACCGATGATGGCCAAGTTCGACGGCGCATCTTCTTTCTTAGGCTTCTCCACCATGTTCGTGACACGGAAGATGTCATCACTGATCGACTCTCCTGCAATCACACCATATTTATGTACTTCGTCTTCAGGAACTTCTTGAATGGCAACAATGGTACAGCGGAATTGCTTAAACAGCTTAACCATCTGCGCCATAACACCATCGTATTCACCACCGATACAAAGGTCGTCGGCCAATACCACGCCGAACGCTTCATCACCAATCAAAGGCTCGCCCGTCAAAATTGCATGACCAAGACCCTTCATCTCATGTTGACGCGTAAACGAAAAGTTCACTTTATCGATAATACTGCGAATACCTGTAAGATATTCTTCTTTAGCTGTGCCAGCAATCTGGTGTTCCAGCTCATAGCTAATATCAAAATGATCCGCAATCGCACGCTTACCACGCCCTGTTACGAAGGTAATGTTATTAAGGCCTGCTTCTACGGCTTCTTCTACGCCGTATTGAACGAGCGGCTTATTCACAACTGGCAACATTTCTTTTGGCATCGACTTAGTCGCAGGCAAGAAACGTGTACCATAGCCGGCAACGGGAAATAAACATTTACGTATCATAATCATTCCTTATTAAAAACGAAGGCAGCCAATACATCTCCGGCATCCCCTATCAACACACCTAATTTGAAAAACAGTCGCACAAATCCTAACTCTTCGGAACCTTCGTTCCTCGTATTCATCTTCATGGATTCTATGCACCTCAAATTAAGGCGAACTAAACTTCTCTTTTAAAATATTTGTACACTAAGTATCAAGCATAGAGTATGCCAATTACAGCGCTATTAACTCCACTGGTGGCCATTCTAGCAAACATTCGTGACAACTATATTCTATTTCGACATTCATCATCTTATACAAACCGTCGCTCAAGAACAGTGCTCTCTAACAAGCTTCCTTGAGCTTTACAACAGATTGACCTAAGTGACCTATAGAGCCTTATAGCTTGATTTCCACTTCATTGATGTCACTGGCACTCGGAGTATTAGGATCCGCTTCTGCTAACATCTCAGCAGCAACAACTGGGGTGACCGTCAAACCAACGTGTACGTGATCCCCTTGCTCTTCCACCACCATTGGCGCTTTCACACGCATACGATGAATAGCGAACACCGCAACAGATAGGTTCATTAGAGCAATAAAGATAAATAGAGCATTGATATGCACCAAGTCCATAATCACAGATGCCACAAGCGGGCCGATGACGCCACCAGCACCGTTCAAAAGGATCAGCCCACTACTGGCAGACAAAACTTGCTCAGGTCGTAACTGATCATTCATATGTGAAGAAGACAAAGCGTACATCGGGAAGGTAAATGCTCCTAGGAGGAACATACCAAACATCATGATAGAGATATTCGACACGCTATGACCAAATGGCACCACTAATGCCGTCACAGCCCCCACTAAACCAACCAATAAAATGGTTAAACGTCGATCCTGACGATCTGATAATTTGCCAATAGGCCACTGCAACACCATGCCACCTAAGTAGCTGGCACCGATAAATAATGAGATATCAACAACGTCTAAGCCAATGGCTTTAGCGTACAGTGCTCCAAGACCTAAGATCGCCCCTGACGTGATGCCTGCGACAAACGCACCGGTAGCGCCAAGCGGGGCCGTCTTAATAAGCCCCAAAATATTAAGCTTTTCAGGGACCTCGATAGTTGGCGAAGGTGTTCTAACAAGCAGTAAAGGCACCACTGCCATCGAAATCAACACGGACGTTAAAATGAACAAGTCATAACCACTTGGAGACGCCGCGTTCAACAAGAACTGCCCCAATGTTTGGCTTGCCCAAATCTCGATAATGTAAATCGAAAACAATCGACCTCGAGTATTATTGGTAGCAATTGCATTTAACCAACTTTCGGTAACAATAAACAAGCCGGCATAACACAACCCTGTACCCATACGCATCAACATCCAGAACCATTGATCTACGATCACCGACTGCATCAAAATGGTAACTGATGCCAATGAGGCAACGGCAGCAAACACTCGAATATGGCCAACATTCTTAACCCATACTGGCACTAAAAGTGAGCCTAGGATGAAGCCAATGTAGTAGGACGACATGATTAAACCCGTCGCCGTCGTATTGAACGACTCAATCGATGCACGAATACCGATCAAAGAACTTTGCAAAGCGCTGGCCATCGTAATAATTGCCACGCCAAATAAAAGGCTCCAAATGGGTAATAAGGTCTGCTTAAACATGAATCACTACTCCACGGATTCAGGAAAGGTTCTTGACGCTCATCTTTCTATGCTTGAGCGTGCCGTCAGCAATAAACACAGCACAGTCATGCTTAAATAGATGAGCAAAATCAAAAGTAGTATGGGAGCGTGTAATCTTGATTACACAGTGATCAAAACAGGAAGTTTTTCAGGGCGAATAATGAAGCAAAAGAGCTTAAATTGCATCAAAAAAATGGCTTCATTGAAGCCATTTTTTGTGGAAATAATGATCAAGTTTAAATAATTAAACAGGATTACTTTTGATCTACTTTTTCGTGATGACGGCGCTTACCATCTTTGTCTTTCTTTTTCGCTTTGCAATCATCGCCTGCAGTTTTCTGAAGCTCTAAGAACTGCTCTTTTTGAGCGGCAGTCAAAACACTGAACATCTCATGTTCCGCTTCCATTTTCATAACAATACGCTCAGCACGTTTACTTGCCATGTTCCCTGCAAACTGTTTTGCTGCAGCAGTATCAAACTTATCCGCCATTACAATTTTCTGCATAGTCGCGTGAGCTTGTTCGCGATCTGCTCGTTTTTGTTCAATATCTTTTTCGGCATTAGCCTTGGCTTGTGCATGGCGTACAGAGCGCAACTCTTTCAACTGTTCTTTTTGTGCGCCACTTAGATCAAGCTTGTAAATCAGCCCTGCAGTACCTGAGCACACTTGATGTTCACCGTGTCCACGACCGCCTTTTCCGCCACGCTCATGCTGATCCCCTGCGGCAAATGACGATGCTGTGCCAAATACTAGTGGAAGAGCCAACGTTACCATCATTAGTTTTTTGCTTAGATTCATAATCTCAACCTCATCGTTGATAGAAAAACATGTTCGAAAGCTGTGTCACAGCACTTGGAGATAGAATATAAGCTGCAAGGTAAAGTGGCGTTTGGAGTGAGTAAAGTATCGTAAAGACATGACGATGACGATCATTTGTCAGTAAACTACCTACATATAAAGCAACACAACTTAATGAAAGAGTCTGTCCATGGCCCACATTCTTCTTATTGATGACGATACTGAATTAACTGAATTACTGTGCGAACTACTAAAGTTTGAGAACTTTACCGTGTCAGTGGCTCATGATGGAGAGGCTGGACTCAATATGATGAGCCCTGATGTAGACATGATCCTACTCGATGTCATGATGCCCAAGCTCAATGGCATCGAGACCCTAAGACGTTTACGTGAAAACTCTAATACCCCTGTCCTGATGCTCACCGCCAAAGGGGAAGAAATTGACAGAGTGGTTGGCCTAGAACTGGGAGCTGATGACTACTTAGCGAAACCATTTAGCGAGCGCGAATTGCTGGCCCGCATTCGAGCAATCCTACGACGCGCTCAAACCCACCAACAAGAGCCTCAAAGCGACTGTCTTGAGTATTTTGATATCAAACTCTATCCTGGCAAATTAGAAGCCTACTGCAGTAGTGCGTTACTGGAGCTGACCAGCACCGAGTTTGCTCTGTTACAACATTTCCTATCTCACCCGGGACAAGTCGTCACAAAAGAGACTCTAAGCTTAGATGTACTGGGTAAACGCTTAGCACCTTTCGACCGAGCCATAGACATGCATGTTTCTAACTTGCGTAAGAAACTGCCTGACTGGGAGAACGGTAAACCAAGAATTAAGACTCTTCGTGGCCGTGGATACCTGCTCACTCAAGGAGATGAGTAAACGTGCGCTTTCCCAAAATCACCAGTCTCTATGGTCGTATTTTTGCGATCTTCTGGTTCACCATGTTTTTGGTCTTGATGGCCGTTCTGTCATTACAACACTTTGATCCGCGCAAAGTGACCGATATCCCTGAACCTCATTATGATCGCTTACTATCAGCGCGAAATAAGATTCAAAGTCACTTTGCAGGACATAAGGACATTCAATCTATCATTGCCGATTTATATCGTAGTGCCAGCAGCCAAGAGCGTAGGGGCGATCATCGAGGTGGAGACAATGATGTTGAGATCTTTATCACAGACCAAGATGGCAACCTGATTACGGCACACGACAAGCGCTATTCAAACGTTAGGGCTTTGAGGAACTTCGTTACTAATATCGATAACACCGACACCCCGAAACAGCGTCTATACGGCAAGTTCATGTTTGCTGGGCCAGTGCCTATCCGCCTTGCTGGCAATGACTATCTATTTTACTTGAGTGTTAAATGGAACCGACCACCCAGCTTTTTGATACAACTATTCGATCACCCTTTTCAGTTACTGCTGGCCACTATGTTGATCAGTACACCATTACTGTTATGGCTAGCTTGGGCTCTCAGTCAACCCGCTCGACGTCTTGAAAAAGCAGCACAACGGGTAGCTCGTGGTGAGTTCTCGATTGATCCGGAACTGGAAAAAGGAACCAGTGAATTTAGCCAAGCCGGTGCAAGCTTTAACCAGATGGTAGAGGCTGTAAACCAAATGATTCTGCGCCAGCAGCGTTTACTGTCCGATATCTCTCACGAACTGCGCTCACCATTGACACGTTTAGGTATGGCAAACTCACTAGCGCAACGTAAACAAGGCAAAAGTCCGGAGCTCATTCGTATAGAAACCGAAACTCAGCGCCTAGAAGCAATGATTAGCAACTTGTTAGATTTGTCTCGCATGCAGGTAGACAGCCACAACAAGCGTGAAATACAGCCTTTGCAAAGCCTCTGGGAAACCTTATTACAAGACACACAATACGAAGCAGAACAAGTAGGCAAACAACTGTCTTTTTCGGATATTCCTAATCGTTCACTGTCTTGCTACCCGCCACTGCTAATGAGCGCATTGGAAAATATTGTTCGCAATGCCATCTATTACGGGCACTCATGCATCGAAGTGTCTATGAAAGAGGAAGCAAACCAAATCAGTATTCGAGTAGAAGATGATGGTGAAGGAGTACCGGAAGACGAACTGGAAGCCATTTTCCGCCCGTTTTATCGTGTTTCCACAGCACGTGATTCTCACAGTGGCGGCACCGGACTAGGATTATCCATCACCGAAAGCGCAATTCGCCAACACAGCGGCTCTATTCGCGCTGGCAAAAGCTCTCTTGGAGGGCTAATGATTGAAATTCACCTACCACTTCAAGCAAAGCACTAAAAGTGGGCAAAACCAGGTAAAATATGATGCGTCGACGCTCTATTATCGGGCGTTGGCGAGGACTTTAATCAAAACAGCTTGCCCTGTTAGCCAGCTAAGATCGAAATTCTCAGAGCTATCCAACTTAAGCATGACGCCCGCCTCAAGAGTTTGTTCGGTATTAGTCATCAAGCAGCGGAACGAACATTGACTCACCGCATAAATGCCAACATAGGTAATGTTCTCTGAAGTCTGCCAGTGATGTTCGCTAAAAGGCAACAGGGCACTGACTTCCGCGAGGAAGTCATCTTCACGAACCATGATATTTAAGTCTTCAATGGCACCGTGATGAAGCTTGGCTTGGGTCACCTCACCACCAGCAAACTTGGTCATATCTAATAGGCGAACAAGTTCATGTTGCTCGCTATCAGAGTGCGTCAATGTCATCCCCGCACCCGATATCAATACCAGAGTTCGATGTAAACCGGAGAAATCCGAGAACTCGCCGTCCTCGACAACGGCCGCTTGGCTGATGCGAAAGGCTAAACCTTTAGCATCGTCAAAGCGCTCAATCTCTAATGTTTCTCCTAAGCCATTTTTCCATGGCATGCGTTTGAAAGTATCGGATGACTTAATCTGCGTAAATCGATTCATAGGGTCCCTACTTAATTAAGTGTATAAGTGATTAAACACTTTAAACTCATAGTTGTATATACAAGAAAGGAATTGAGCATTAAAAAGCCCCTAGCAAATCTATGCTAGAGGCTTTAATAGAAGAAATGCTATTTTCTTATGAAGCGCGACTGAAGTGCTTACCAAGCAATGCATGATAAAAATCGTGGTCCGATAACACGCCAACACACTTGCCGTTTTCTTCTAACAGAATCGACAACTTCGTCTGGTAGCGGATTTCCACTGCATCACGCATGGAAATGTCCACTGGCGCCACAACGACAGAGTTTTCCGGTAGATCAGCGATGTCCATACCATGCTCCCAACGGGCAATGGCTACTGGCTCGCCATGTAACTTGGCACTTTCTAATTTACCATCTTGTAGGTCCGCCCAAAGATGATCTGTCAGCTTGTACAGGTTATCCATTTTGCCCAATTGAGCCACAGGGGTCATCAAAGCGTTACCACGTAATACGTTAAGCGGATTCGTATGTGCAACAAACTTTTCCACGTATTCTGTGGCTGGGTTCAAAACGATTTGCTCTGGCACGTCTTCTTGGATAATGCGTGCAGACTCCATGATGGCAATTTTAGAGCCGATCTTGAGTGCTTCATCCAAGTCATGACTTACGAACACAATTGTTTTCTTCAAAGATTTTTGCAACTCAATTAACTCATCCTGTAGCTGAGAACGAATCAACGGGTCCAGTGCGGAGAACGGCTCATCCATCAGCAGAATATCTGAATCCATCACGAATGCACGAGCAAGACCCACACGTTGGCGCATACCACCAGACAGCTCGTCTGGTTTTTTGTCACGCCAATCATAAAGACCTACCATTTTAAGTTGCTTAATTGCGCGCTCTTCACGCTCTTTCTTACCTACGCCTTGCATTTCAAGACCAAAGGCAACGTTCTCAAGCACCGTCATCCATGGCATTAAAGCAAAACTTTGGAATACCATTGAAACTCGGTTTGTTCTCATATGGCGTAGCGTATCTTCGTCACACTTCGCCATGTCCACCATGCGATCGCCATCTTTTACCAAGCAGCGACCTCGGGCAACTTTGTTGAGTCCATTGATAGCACGTAGCAGTGTTGACTTACCTGAGCCTGACAATCCCATCAGAACACAGATTTCGCCTTCTTCAATGGAGATGGTGGCATCTTGGACACCCACAACATCACCGGTACGGGCCAGAATCTCTGGACGGCTCATGCCTTTATCCAATAAACGTAATGACTCCAGCTTTTGGTTACCAAAGACAATGTCTAGATTTTCAATTTGAACCATTGGCATGGATTAACCCTCCGCTTTTGAGTTTGGCGTTTTACAAATACGATCTAGCATGATGGCTACCAAGACAATGGCAACACCCGCTTCGAAGCCTTGGGAAATGTTTACCGTATTCAGTGCACGCACTACTGGTTTACCAAGACCGTCCGCACCTACCAGTGCGGCGATTACCACCATAGACAAAGACAGCATGATACATTGTGTCACACCCGCCATGATACTTGGCATGGCGGCAGGCAGCTCAACTTTGTAAAGCAGTTTCGATTTCGTACAGCCAAAAGCCAGACCCGCTTCACGAAGCTCATTCGGAACTTTGCTGATACCTAGATAAGTTAGACGAATCGGTGCAGCAATGGCAAAGATAATGGTCGAGATCAATCCAGGTACATAACCTAGACCAAATAGAATCAATGTTGGGATAAGGTACACAAACGTAGGGATCGTTTGCATTAAGTCTAAAATCGGGCGCAATACGGTGTACAACCATGGACGATGGGCTGCAGCAATACCGATTGGCACACCGATCAAGACACTGATCATGGTCGCCGTCACAACCAAAACTAGCGTTTGGACCGTTTCTTGCCAGTAACCAAGGTTCATGATCAATAGAAAAGAAGCTGCCACAAACAGCATCATACCGACACTTCGATGCAACCACCAAACAAAGGCTAACACCAGTGCCACGACCGCGAATGGGTTCATCCATTCTAGGCCATCCACCATGGCAAAAATTAGGGTTTCAAGAGTGATAGAAATAAAATCAAAGAAAAAAGCTGCGACGTCAATTAACCAATTGACAAAGGTTTCCATGGTGTCGCCAAGTGGAATTTTGTGCTCTGTTAGCCAGTTCATATAAGGGTCTCCAAATAACTCATATCGTCATAAACACGCTGCTTAGTAGCAGCGTGTTTTTGTTTCATCATCATGACAATTGATTACAGACCCAAAGAGCCTTTTACTGCGCTCAAGCCTTCTGCTCCAGAAGTACTTTTCACGCCGTCAAGCCATTTTGTTAGCACGGCTGGGTTGGCTTTCAGCCATTTTTGAGCCGCGACTTCTGGCTTCTCACCATCATCTAGAATTGCGCCCATTACTTCGTTCTCCATCTGTAGAGAGAACGTTAAGTTAGTCAACAGTTTACCTACGTTAGGACATTCTTGGATGTAGCCTTTGCGAACGTTAGTGTGAACGTTAGCGCCACCGTAATTTGGACCAAAGAAGTCATCGCCGCCTTCTAGGTAGGCCATATCAAAGTTCGCGTTCATTGGGTGTGGTTCCCACCCCAAGAAAACAATCCACTTATCACGACGAGCATTACGGCTTACTTGTGACAACATGCCCGCTTCACTTGACTCAACTAACTGGAAATCACCTAGGCCAAATGCGTTTTGGTCAATCATGTCTTGAATTAGTCGGTTGCCGTCGTTGCCAGGCTCGATACCGTAAATACGACCATTGAACTCACGGGCATACTTGGCTATATCAGCAAAACTCTTCACTCCGCCATCAAAAGCAGCTTGGCTCACAGCTAAAGTATACTTAGCTCCAGTTAGGTTTGGACCAAGATCTTCTACCGTACCAGCTTGTAGGTAAGGTGCGATATCCGCTTCCATAGTTGGCATCCAGTTGCCTAAGAATACATCGATATCGTTGTTCGCTAGTGAAGTGTATGTCACTGGTACAGAAAGCAATTGAGTTTTTGTGCTGTAACCCAGACCTTCTAATACAGTTGAGGTAATAGCAGTTGTTGCGGTGATATCCGTCCAACCTACATCTGAAAAGCGAACCGTCGAACAGTCAGCCGCCGCCATCGATGAGGCGCCAGCGATGCACATAGCAAGTGTAGCGTGTTTCAATTTCAACATGGTCTATTTCTCCTGTGGATACAATGGTCAGAATTAATGGTAACTCATCTCAAAAATTAATCTTTTGTCACATTAAAATTACATTTAATAAGTTACATTCAGTAAGTGATTATTGAGTCAGCACCAATGAAATATAATCATTAATACGATCCGCAGCATGATGGTTATCAATACCTCCTGCCAAGGATCCTCTTAGCCACATACCATCAATCATAGCAGCGACGGTATAAGCTATCTCGCGCGCACGCTCTTTTTCAAAGCGTTCGCGGAACACCACAACCAAGCAACTCTGTAATCGGCGTGAGTAAACGTTCTGTAATCTAAATAGCGCTGGCTTGTGCATGGCCGAAGCCCAAAACCCCATCCACGCCTTAACCACTTGGGGACGTGTTTGAGATTGGCTAATACTGGCCTTCACAATCGCCATTGCTCTATCAAAAGTGTCACCGGAGCGTGCCAACTGCAGCTCGACGTGTAACACTTCAAAAAATTCCTTTATCAGGCTGCGCATCGTTTCTTCGAGTAGCCCATCCTTGCCACCAAAATAGTGGTTAATGATGGCGGGTGAGACACCTGCTCGTTTGCTGATAACGCTGACCGTTGCCCCCGGAAAACCGAGTTCATCTATTGCTGAAATGGTTGCATCAATAAGTTGCGGCTTTCTAATTTCCGGCATTCCAACTTTCGGCATTTGGATTCCTTTTTAATTAAACAACCATTTAATAAAAACTATAGTAGACAGAATGTCAGGGAGTGGTCAACCCTTAATAGCTCTAAATAGTTGTCGTCTAACGGTTAGATTACGGTGAAGGCTTGATGACTAAAGCGTTACAGTGAAAAAATTAATTTTGAAATTTTTCCTTGATCCCAATCAGGGGTAACATCAAATTTGCACATAAAACACACAATTTATCCAAAAGCGTCATATTGAATATTTTTTGTGTCATCAATTTCACAATGTATGGCAATATCAATATTGCTCTGCTTTAGCGTATTGATCTGCCTCCTTAGGAGTGTATATGAGTCAGGCATGGGATTTCGATAAAATCATCGATAGAAGTCATCAAAACAGTGATAAGTGGGGAAAATACCCTAGCGATGTCATCCCTATGTGGGTGGCAGATATGGATTTCGACTCCCCACAGTGCATTAAAGACGCTTTGGCCCAACGTATCGACGAAGGCGTGTTTGGTTACACCTACGCATCGAAGTCACTAGTAAGCTCTATTCAAGGTCATTGCCAGGCTCGTTATGATTGGATGCCATCTGCTGCACATTTTGTCCATTTGCCAGGTTTAGTATGTGCCCTGCATTTGGCTGTCAGAGCCCTTACTGAAGCACAAGATCGAATCATTGTGCCCAGTCCTGTGTATTACCATCTAACAAAAGCACCAGAGATGTCTGATCGAAAGTTGGACAGAATTCCTTTTGTACTCAAAGGAAATAGATGGTCTGTAGATCTCAAAACATTTGAAGAGTCATGTAATAAAGCGGATGCAAAGATGATTCTGCTTTGTAATCCACATAACCCTGGCGCCACGGTTTATACCCAACAAGAACTGTCAGCCATCCAAGCCATTGCAAAACGTTATGATCTTTTAGTGGTGTCAGATGAGATCCACTGCGACTTAATTCTTAACGTCGCTCGGCACATTCCATTTGCTAGCCTGAATGAAGACGCTGCCCAGCGCACCATCACCTTGATGGCCCCCTCTAAAACCTTCAATATCGCTGGCTTAGGTTATGCATTCGCCATTATTGCCAATAGCAAGTTGCGACAGCGCTTTAATCAAGCAAGGGAAGCCCTTATACCCGCCCCTAACTTATTGGCGCTAGTGGCTGCAGAAGCCGCCTATCGGAGTGGCCAAAGCTGGCACGAGTCATTGTTAGAGTATTTACGAGGCAACCTCCACTACATCCAAGAACGTATTGCAGGCACATCTATGCAGATGGCTGAGCATGAAGCAACGTATCTCGCGTGGCTCGACGTTCGAGCATATCGGCTTGAAAATCCCCACGACTTTTTTGTCAAAGCGGGTGTCGGTATTTCTGATGGCGCAGGATTTGGCGCACCTGGATTTATTCGCCTAAACTTTGGTTGTTCACGTTCGCAGTTAGAACAAGCCATGAATCGTATATTGATTGCTTTGGAATCCGAGTCTTAGCCCCTGCAAAAAGTCGTCAACATACGCCATGTAACATTTTCAGAGGTGTTTATGTTGACGACCTTAAAAGAAGTGGCATTACAAGGACTAAGCCCAAGTCCTGAGCAAGATGTCACAACCGATATTGCGACCTTAAAAGAACTTATCTTTGCTATCGCCCCCACCGCTCAAATCATTCCCGAAAAAGGAGTGAACGTGTTTTATCTCTTAGAAGATTGGGCATTTGCATTGGTACCTCACAAACAAAATTTGAGTCTATATCATGCAAGCGACTTGGATATTTCAAGCTTCTATGATCGCCTAAAGAACGTTCACTTGGGGGATCATTGCATACTGATCGACAGCCTCGATCGTGTAAACCTAAATGTACTGGTGGAACTTTTAGCCTTACTAAAAGTCGATATGGTAAGAAAACATCAGCTAGATCAAGCACTCCACTAATAAAAGTAGTGTAGACTAGCGTCATCCTTCGCAAAAATGGATCGGCATGATCGACTACCAACTGCGTCTACTATTGTTCTTATTTTTTGTTGTCGTGTTACTTAGTTGGCAACACCTGTCACCACGACAACCACTCCACTCGTGGCGTCTAAGATGGCGCCATAATATTGGCTTACTCTTAATTGATGCCTTAGTCGTTCGCATTGTACAACCGATTATCTTGGTCTGCGTCGCCTTACTACCCGCCGCCCCCTTTGCACCGCTTACCGTGTTGCCACCCACATTGGCTTTGGTCACGTCGTTAATTTTATTAGACCTACTTGTTTACTGGCAGCATCGATTATTTCACACCATCCCATGGTTCTGGAGACTGCATCGTGTCCATCACAGTGACCCAGAATTAGATACCACCTCAGCAGTACGCTTTCATCCACTCGAAATACTACTTTCACTGCTGATCAAAGCACTGGCGGTTTGGTTATTTGGGATCTCTGCAGCGGCTATTTTAGTCTTTGATATTTTGCTAAATGGCATGGCTATGTTTAATCACACTAATGTTCGTCTACCTTCTCGAATCGACGCCGCACTGCGCTACATAATCGTTACGCCAGCAATGCATCGTATCCATCACTCGCGCTTCAATTATGAGGCCAATAGTAACTTCGGCTTTTGCTTAAGCGTGTGGGACCGTCTTTTCACAAGCTATCGAAAACAGGCGCAATTAGGGGATGACCAGATCAACATTGGCATGCCGCAAGCACAGCACTATGCCCCTGAACGCTTTCAAGAACTGCTCAACATGCCTTTTAGATTCCCCCTCAAACGTAAAAGGCACTCGAAATAGGAGAAATAAATGTCGTATTACACATTAACAGCCATGGAAGCACGAGTAATAGGTTGCCTGATTGAAAAATCTATCGTGACACCGGATCACTATCCATTAAGCGTCAACGCACTGACCAATGCTTGCAATCAAAAATCGAGTCGCGACCCGGTGGTGAATTATAGTGAAGTCGATGTACAGGACACCTTAGATCAATTGGTTGCGCGTAGCCTAGTAACTGAGGAGTTCTACTCTGGAAGCCGCGTACCAAAATACCAACACCGTTTCTGTAATACGGAATTTTCTGATTTGCAGTTTAACTCTGGCGAAACCGCCATCGTTTGTATGCTGCTACTAAGGGGACCACAAACCCCCGGTGAGCTAAGATCTCGGAGTGGTCGCTTAAACGCTTTTGCAAGCATCGGTGAAGTAGAACAAGACCTAGAGTCCCTAAAGCAAAAAACAGGTGGGCCGTTTGTGGAACAATTACCAAGAGAACCAGGTAAACGTGAGGCGCGTTACCAAGAACTGTTTTGTACAGAGAGTAACCTAGACAGCGAAGAAATCTCTAATAATGCCCAAGTAAACCATGACAGTGCCGTCTCCCTCGAATCAAGAATTGCCGATTTAGAGCAAACCGTTGCAGACTTAACACAGCGACTAGCTGCCCTAGAGGGCCAGGCTGAACTATAATAGCGACATAACACTCACCTTCTTCCACTTAGGAGACTCCCATGAATGAAGTACGCTGGGGAATCATTGGTACAGGTACCATCGCTCAAGCCTTTGCTGCAGATTTTGCGCACGCTAAAACAGGCACTTTACGAGCCGTGGCTTCACGCAGTAAAGAAGCAGCAGATGCCTTTGCAGAGCGCTACGACATTGAGCTGTCGATGGTTGACTATTACTCATTGATTAACAGTCATGAAGTGGATGTTATCTACGTTGCTGTCCCCCATAGTCTGCACTTTGAGCTAACCAAAGCCTGCATTAAAGCCGGTAAGCACGTGCTGTGTGAAAAACCGCTTACACTTAACGAAGCACAAGCTCAGGAGCTCTTCGAGCTTGCTGCACAGCATGAAGTTTTCGTTATGGAGGCCATGTGGACACGCTTTAATCCCGCATTGGAGCAAGCGATCGAATGGGTCGAAGAAGGTGAGATTGGTCTACTGCAAAGCGTTCAAGCAAGTTTCTGCTTTAATGCAACAAGCCAGTCAGAAGGCCGTTTGTTTAATAAAGATCTCGGCGGTGGTGCATTACTCGATGTGGGGATCTACCCGATCTTTTTAGCACAACTGTTCTTCGGCAAACCGGATTTTATTCAGAATCAGGCCGTCGTTGGAGATACTGATGTGGATGTATTCGAGCAACTACTATTAGGTTGGGAAAGCGGTCAGCTAGCCAGCCTAGAAGCCTCCATTATTTCACAACAACCTAATAGAGCGGTTCTGTCTGGCAGTGACGGTTACATTGAGTTTGGACAAGAATGGTATCAAACCAAAACCTTAACCTTGGTTAAAAATGGCGGTGCCGAGCATGCCATTGAATTCGACTTCCCAGGACTTGGCTATCAATTCGAAGTGGAAGAAGTGAATCGCTGTTTGCAAGAAGGTCTACTGCAAAGCCCAAATCACAGTTGGGAAGACACGCTTAACTTGTTAGCAACGATGGATGAAGTTCGCCAAGATATCGGTGTCTACTACCCAGGAGAACCTGAGCCCTGCGGACACGACTGTGATATCGAACATCACCATCATGAGCATGGCCATCACAAGCACTAACTTTTCAGCCAATTAGACTGAACACACTAAATTAGCCAATGAATCTCAAAAACGAATCATTGGCTAATTTAACACCTACTCTAAATATCCCTATCCTAACCAGGACTGTGCTAATGCAATACTAAATGGCACGGTCACGAGTGACATTGCCGTTTGTAAAGTGATGAATGCTGCCATATTGTCCGCATCGCCCCCCAATTGCTTTGCTAACGCATAAGCAGACGTTGCTGTGGGTACCACACCAAACAACAACGCGACGTATACGGCTAAGCCTTGGATTTCCAGCAGCCAGCAAACCAATAATACCGAACATGGGAACACAGCAAACCGCCCCATTGCAGACCACCAAAACGAAGCGCCGACAGCGCGAATAGCGGTGAGCTTTACTCCCGCGCCAACCGCTAAAAGCACCAACGGCAGTGTTGCCTGAGCAAGCATTTGTGTCATATCAGAAACAATTGGTATAGGCGTCAAATTGGCTGCGTTTAACCCCAACCCTAGAGCAATCGCTAAAATTAAAGGGTTTCTCAATAACTCTTTAACAATCAGACGCCCCAAGGATTGTTGTTTTTTCCCATGCATCGTAACCATGGTCACCACCAGAAAGATATTCACTGATGGTATCAACACGGCTGCGCCCAACGCGGCAAATACAAGTCCTTCGGTACCATACAAACGATCTGCCAAGGCCAGAGTGATAAAGGTATTAAAACGCACAGCACCTTGTAGCATAGATGTAGTGGTCGGGGCAGGCACATGGATTAATCGCGCAGCAATGTAGGTAAAAATAGCCGTGATCAACAATGCACTGATTAATACTATGCCATAGCGCCCTAACATAGGATTGGTGAAATCAATGACACTGGTTTTGGAGAACAGTAGCGCCGGAAACAGACACCAATACACCAGTTTATCCACGCCCTGCCAAAAGCCTTCAAAAGGGAAACGCCAACGTTGTAACAAAGCCCCCATAATCAACAGTAGAAATACTGGAAGAATGGCAATGAACAATGACATGGTAATTCCCTTTATAAAGATCAGATAAACTGATTAAAAACTGCTAAATATTGCGTTTTTAATTTACTTTTTCGATATATAAACTCATCTCATACACTCGATACGAGTCTCAATTAGGAGTTTATGATGATTACTATACGACCTGCAGAAGAACGAGGCCATGCAAATTTTGGTTGGTTAGACAGCCACCACACTTTTTCATTTGGTCATTATTATGATCCCAAACATATGGGATTTTCTTCGTTACGCGTCATTAACGATGATACGGTATCTCCAAGCATGGGCTTTGAAACCCATGGACATAAAGACATGGAGATCATCAGCTTGGTAACACAAGGCACGATTGCTCACAAGGACAGTGCTGGTAATGTACGCGAACTGCCAGCTGGAGAATATCAACTAATGTCTGCCGGTAAAGGCATATTCCACAGCGAGTTCAATGCATCGAGAACTGATACGTTGAAGTTTCTACAAATTTGGATTCAACCAAACAGCGTTGGTGGTTCGCCTGGTTATCAGCAGAAAAGCTTTGGTGAATCAGAAGGCTTCACTTCCATCATTACACCAGATGGTCGCGATGGCACCTTGCAAATAAAACAGGACATGTCTCTGACACAGCTAATATTAAAGCAACAAGATAGTGCTAAATGGTCTATTCAAAAGGACCGTCGCTATTATGTTCACATTGTCGAGGGCCAATTGACACTGAACGATGATATCGAGCTTGGTCAAGGTGACGGAGCAAAGATCGAACAATTGGAATTACTGAAATTTGCCAAGCAGTCTGAGCAAGTCAAAGCGCTACTGTTCGACTTGATTTAGACACTGAAACACTGCATTTATTTTTCCATCATTTGTGACGCTAGTAATGCTTCAGCGTCTTCAACGGGTAAGGGCTTAGCAAACAAGTAACCTTGCCCTAATTAAGGTTGGCTGTATCAGGCCAAACATTTCTTGTGCCTGATAAGCCAAATAGTCTCGTTCATGATTGCTATCATAGTTAGACATCAACCACTGTATGACCACCTCGGGATGTTTCATAGCATAGTCCCAGCCTTAAAGGCAGCAACTCTACCTGTAAACCAACCTCTTAATAATAGCCCAGCTGCTGCGCGGCATAATAACCAGCAAACTCAAAACTATGCTGTCGCGTTAGCTGCAAACGAACTGTGTCTGTGGCGGCTTGAGTCACCAACGAAGTCAACAACAAGCCCAACCAAAGCCCTATTTTAAACACTCATACACCTCAGAATACGGTAAAGGTCGTTCCTTTGCCCACTGAAAGTGCATCCGCTGCTAATTTATTATGTGTATAAGATTAGAGAGCTTCTTCGAGAACCTCTACTAAGGAATGTAAAAAATAGTTGTTATTAACTATTTAATTCGTACATGCCTTCCTTTTGGCATTCACCAGACAATTGCCACATCATGCGTTCATCGGTGATTTGTCGAAGATTATCGGAATTGCAGTTTTCAAGGTTTGCCTCAAAGGCATTATCGGAATCTGGAGTGATAAGAACGAAAAGAGCGACAGCTAAAACGCCAGCCATGTATAGGTATTTCATGATGATAGGTTCCTTCGCATACAGCTATTTTGATAAGCAGTTCGGGCGGCGATGACATTGCCTCAAACAGGTGCTGTTTATAGCAACATAATGCGCCCGTTTTGATGCGAAAGCAATGGATGATAATGACTTTTATTTGAGCTGACTCAAAATTTACTAATCAGCGCTAAAACACTTACTCAACATCAATGTTTTAGGCTCTAAGATTAGCAGTTATCAGTATATTTCTGGGAGTGATCGCTTTATTACAAAACGTAGTTATCAAGGTTTGATAACCTGCCTCTTCCAATCTTAATGCTCGGTCTAATACCAACCAAAGCTCAAGTGAACGACGAAAATACTGCATGACACTCTCCACTTTCTGCACCTGCATCACTCGTTGGTACCCTATGCTTTCAAATTCTTGCAAAGCTTCAGAGGACAACTTAAAAGAGAGGTGCTTTTGTTGAGAGGCCCAATCGACAAATGCAGCAAATCCATCGTTTAACAAAGCTTTGCCACAAGATGGCACCGGTAAATATGAATCCTGCTGTAAAACATGTCGCTGCAAAGCATCAAAACCTAAGCGGTACGCTAGCTCTACATCTTTTAAACGCTGTTCACGCGCCCCCGCCGTCACGACCTCTTTAACAGCCAGTTTTAAATTGTCTTGAGAAAGATGTGTACAGGCAGCTTGAGCAACTTGTGAGAGAGGACGATAGTTTGAAGACTTGGTTAAGTGGTAACAGCATGGAGAGATAGCCAAATACTGCACACTCGCTTCAATGGCTTGCTCAATCAAGGTGCTATGTAAATCACCACAGGCATGTAACGCCACCGCACTGCTTGCATCACACAACGCTGATTTGCCCTCACCTTTTAAAACATCGGTATGACTAAAACGCTGCGAGATTTGTCGCTTGCTTGCTTCCGCTTGCCCCGCTTCACATAAGCTGGCTTGCCACTCTAAACTATGCACAGAACAGTGATGTTGAAACGCAATCAGCTTACCCAGGTGTCCTTTCCCTGCGCACCACTCAACGACTTCGGATATTGGCTGAATTGATCGGCTAAATGCTTCGATTTGCGACCATTTGCGCCCTTTTATACCGGCTTTGAAATGGCTAGAAGGTTCGACAAGGACATCTGGCTGTGTAAAATCCCCCCAATTCCATTGCATAGGCGCAAAAGAGGGTAGAAACCGCAACAAGGCAGCTTCTACTTGATCAGAACTAGGAATACCCTCATGACAAGACAACCACTGACAAAGCTCTGGATCTGTCTGCAACCAAGGCAGCTCTAATGAGTGAAATGCCTGTACATCCCACAGGCGTTTATGCTCAAACAACCATGCATCTAATTGCCTAAATAGGTTTTGATAACCCTCTTCTGAGAGCAAGTATTTTGTAGTGTTCAATTTTTTGTACAGTTTATTAAAAGTTCGTAATTATTCACGTTTGATTGAATTGTATTTTAGCGTCAAACGGGCAGAATAAGAGAACCTTTTGGCCACTTAATACGTGAACTGAACCCAAACCCGTAAGGAAAACTCCCACTATGTTTAAACACTTGAAAGCCGTTCCTGGCGATCCTTTGTTAGCCCTAATCGTTGCCCACCAACAAGATCCGAATCCAAAGAAAATTGATTTAGGTGTGGGTGTTTATAAAGATGATTTAGGTCGCACGCCAATTCTAGAGTCCGTTAAAAAAGCGGAAGCTATAATGGTTGAAAACGAAGCAACCAAGGCGTATTTGGGAGTGTACGGTGCGGCAGAATTTGCACCACTTATTCAGAACCTATTGCTTGGCTCCAACAGTGACGTCATCCAACAAGGCCGTATCCAATCAACGCAAACACCGGGTGGTACAGGTGCTCTTAAGGTAGCTGCGGACTTTATTAGTGCTAACCTAAAAGGCGCACGTTTGTTTGTGAGCGATCCGACTTGGGGTAACCACACTTCTATCTTCAACTCTGCAGGCGTTGAGGTAATTGAATACCCTTACTACGATCCAGCAACCAACGATGTTCGCTTTGACGACATGATGAGTTTCCTGCAAGCAGAGCTAAAGGAAGGCGACGTTTTACTTCTACACGCTTGCTGCCACAACCCAACTGGCGTCGATCTAAAAATCGAACATTGGCATGCACTGACAGATTTGGTTAACGAGCGTAACGTACTGCCTCTAGTGGATGCTGCTTACCAAGGTTTTGGTGACGGTCTTGAAGAAGATATGGCAGGTCTACGTTACATGGCCGAACGCGTATCAAGCATGTTGATTGCTAATTCCTTCTCGAAAAACTTCGGTATCTACCGTGACCGTTGTGGTGGTTTAAGCGTCATTGCTGAAACGGCAGAAGAAGCGAAAAGTGCTTTCTCGATCATCGGTCAAGCTATTCGAGCGAACTACTCTATGCCACCAGCACACGGCGCAACCGTGGTCTACACGATTATGAACAACCCTGAGTTGTACGCTATGTGGGAACAAGAAGTGACGCAAATGCGTGATCGCATCAATGGCCTGCGTAGCAAGTTAGTGGAAAAACTAACGGCTTCTGGTGTGAGCAAAGATTTCAGCTTTATCGAGAAACAGCGCGGTATGTTCTCTTACTCTGGCCTAACACTAGAGCAAGTTCGCACATTGCGTTCTGATTATTCCATCTACATTGCAGACACTGGTCGCATGAGTGTAGCAGGTGTCAGCGATAGCAACATTGATTACCTATGCGAGTCCATTGCAAAGGTAGTTGGCTAATAAAGCGCACTACATATAGACAAAGGGGCTCATTTGAAGCCCCTTTTTTGACTAATGTAAGGTCGGTGACGAGCCTTCTGCACCAGAATCTATCTGAATTTCTGGGTGATTAAACTGAGCTAAACGCACAACTGAGGACTCCAAACTTTCTTGCCAGAACGTTAATTCCGCATCGCTCATTGCTTCCAGTTTCTTCCATCCGGCAGGGGTGCCAAAAAGTCGAACACTGGCTAGCACATCATCACGAAACTCTCGATCGCCAGCTTGATTTAGACCCGTCAGCCTCGCTCCACGCATAAACCCAACACACCAATCCTCAACAATGACCGTCACATGACCTGCTTGATCATCATGCTCAAGATAAATGGGGTTAAGGTTGCCGTTGATTAAACCATCAACCGCTTCCAAATGAAGTAACATCACCAAACCGTAAAACTCGTCTTCTTCCTCTTTACCACCCCATGTAGGCTGATCCTCGCTCGTTCCCCAAATTGCTGGAAACCAGTCATTTGGCGCAAGCAGATCTTTACTGCAACCGATAGCCGTCACAAAACCATCAAGCTCGGAAACACTCATTATAGAGCGCTCACTGCCATAGTTATGTAGGTAGTAATCGAGGCGTTCGTACATAGCCTCAATCGGCAAAGCATCGTCTTGCATGGTACATCTCTATTATTTGTTGAAAGTAGACACTAAGTGTAAACGGTTTTGTGGGATTTCGCAGGGGGGATTGTTCCGCGCTTACTCACTGAATGAGTCAACGCGGAACAAAGAGAGACTAATTAGCTTTTGGATAAATGCTGATTTCTACACGACGATTACATTTACGGCCTTGGCTGCTTGAGTTATCACAGATAGGTGATGTTTCTCCCATACCCATGGTCGATAACCGATTTGTAGCCACTCGCTGTCCAGCTAAATAACTACTAACAGACTCTGCACGCTTTAACGACAGCGTCTGATTGTAAGACTCACTTCCTGTACTGTCAGTGTGGCCAGTAATCATCAACACGGTATCAGGGTATTCGACAAGTACTCGCGCCACACCATTCAATGTGCTGTAAATAGAGGAATCCAACATGTATGAATCAGACTCAAAGCCAATGCCGTTTTCCATCACTAACACAAGTTGATCCTGTCCTACACGACGAACTTGGACACCTGAGTTTTGCAATTCCTCACGCAACTCAGCTTCTTGCCTGTCGAAATAGTTACCAACACCAGCACCCACTGCACCGCCAGCAATGGCACCAGCAAGCGCACGATTGCGTCTCTCTTTGGCGTTGTCACCAGTTCCTAAGCCTATGAGAATCCCAGAAACTGCACCAACTATCGCCCCTTTGGAAGTTGAATTCGTTTCAGTTTCTCCAGTCGTTGCGTTTTGACGTTGCATTGACTGACAACCACTTAGTAATACGGCCAAGGCTGCGACTGCAGCAACACTTTTGAGTCTAAACATCCTTCAATTCACCTTATTATCAATTTCAGTCGCTTTAGATTGTCACAGTATAGGTTTAAAACAAAATCACCACACTGTCAGTAAAGCACTCTTCACCTATTCTTATTAAAACTTCGTAAAACCTTTACGAATAGGCATAAAAATTCCTCACAAGAATCAATCAACCACGGCAAGGTTTCCATAGGTTTCTAGCCATGTTTTACGATCATTTGCACGCTTTTTAGACAGTAACTTGTCTAACACTTCACCAGTTGACAAGGGATCTTCCATCGTCAATTGAATGAGGCGGCGCGTGTCCGGTGCCATGGTGGTTTCACGCAGTTGAGCAGGGTTCATTTCACCCAAGCCCTTAAAGCGTTGTACGTTTGGTGTACCACGTTTGTTTTCCGCCTCAAGCTTATGCAAGATAATGTCTTTTTCTTCATCATCTAAGGCGTAATGAACTTCTTTACCCATATCAATACGGTAAAGTGGCGGCATGGCCACAAAGACATGACCATCTCTCACTAACGCCGGGAAATGACGTACAAATAAAGCGCACAACAATGTCGCGATGTGCAGACCATCAGAGTCAGCATCGGCCAAGATACACACTTTGCCATAGCGCAAACCAGATAAATCCTCGTCAGCAGGATCAACGCCCAGTGCGACAGAGATATCATGAATCTCTTGGGAACCCAGCACTTGAGTCGAATCTACTTCCCAAGAGTTTAGAATCTTACCACGAAGAGGCATGATAGCTTGGAAGTCCTTGTCCCGAGCTTGTTTGGCAGAGCCTCCAGCCGAGTCACCTTCCACCAAGAACAGTTCACTGGTACGACTATCTTGTCCTGCACAATCCGCCAACTTACCAGGCAGAGCTGGCCCTTGGGTGACTTTTTTACGCACCACTTTTTTACTCGCACGCAGGCGTTTTTGGGCGCTGCTAATAATCAGCTCGGCAATTTTCTTACCGTCTTCAACGTGCTTGTTAAGCCATAGGCTGAATGCGTCTTTTACCGTCGCAGAGATAAACGCAACGATTTGACGAGACGATAAACGCTCTTTGGTTTGTCCAGAAAACTGTGGCTCTTGGAGCTTCGCCGACAGAACGTAGCTACAACGGTCCCAAACGTCTTCAGCGGTCAGCTTTACACCACGTGGCAACAAGCTATGGAAGTCACAGAACTCTCGAATCCCCTCTAACAAGCCTGTACGAAGACCATTAACGTGGGTACCGCCTTGCGCAGTTGGAATAAGGTTGACGTAGCTTTCAGTGATCAACTCGCCACCTTCTGGTAACCACTGCACCGCCCAATCTACACCTTGGGTAATCTCAGTTACGCCACCAATAAACGGCTCATCAGGCAATAGTTCAAAGCCTTCGTTTGCTTTAAGTAGATAGTCTTTAAGGCCGTCTTCGTAGAACCATTCTTCACGCTCTTCAGCGGATCCACTTTGGTCAACAAACACCACATGTAAGCCTGAACACAATACCGCTTTGGCTTTTAGTAAGTGCTTTAAGCGCGTTAGCGAAAATTTACCACTGTCGAAGTATTTAGGGTCGGCTTTGAATTTAACCGTCGTACCCGTATTTTTCTTACCAACCGTTCCGACTTCAGCAAGCTCAGAGACTTTATGACCGTCTGCAAAGCCAATGTGATACTGTACTCCACCACGCTTAACCCACACTTCTAAAGAAGTAGACAGTGCATTGACGACGCTGACGCCAACCCCGTGCAAACCGCCTGAGAACTGATAGTTATCTCCAGAAAATTTACCGCCCGCATGCAGCTTGGTCAGGATTAACTCAACACCTGACACTCCTTCTTCTGGGTGGATATCAACGGGCATGCCGCGACCGTTATCTTCCACACTTAGGGAATTGTCTTTGTGTAATGTGACAATGATGCGATCAGCATGACCGGCTAAGGCTTCATCGACTGAGTTATCGATCACTTCTTGGGCAAGGTGGTTAGGACGTGTCGTTTCCGTATACATCCCAGGGCGTTTCTGTACAGGCTCTAGCCCGCTGAGAACTTCAATGGATCCAGCATTATATTCTTTTGCAGACATGGTATTTCCAAGGTTCGGGGCGAAGGTTCGCCAAATAAAGCAATATTGAGGAGAGTCTATAACGGGCTATTGGCAGAGGCAAATGCCATCAAAACAATAGGTTAATTATTCAACGAAAATCCTGCGAAGCTAAGCAATTCATCAAGATAGCGCTCGAAGCCTACAAAACTGTGGTCGCCATTTGGTTCGCAAATCAGTCGTGCCACAGTGGGATAGCATTGCAATGCTGCGCGGTAATCAAGCACTTCATCTCCTTCTTGCAGCATTAACCATAGGTTGTTGGGCTGACATTTTGGATTGGCTAACGCTTCTAACTCGTTAATGTGCTCTGTCGTCAGTACATATTCTTCTTGTGTATAAGGATTTACTTGCTTGCCAAGATAGTCTTGAAGCAATGTAGGGGCTTGCACTGCGGGGTTAACGAGTACCGCTTTCAGATCGTACTTTGCACTTAAATAAGCCGCGTAAAAACCACCTAGAGAACTGCCTACAAGCACGACGTCTTGGCCGTTGGATCGATAGGTTTCAATCATCGATTCTAAGCACTGAATGGCCTTGGATGGCTGCCATGGAAGCCTAGGGCAAACAAACTGTTCAGCAAAGCCAAGGGAGTGTAAACGCTCTAATACTTGCTGAGATTTGTACGACAGTTCGGAGCTATTAAAACCGTGAACGTAAATAAGCTGTGGCATCGTCATAGTTATTTAAATCAATCTTTAGTGCGGGTGAATAGGTTACGCGAATTGAAAATCCGGAAGGTCATACAGACGGTGGCCATGCTTTAAACACAGTTCAAGCAGATCGGACAACTGTTGATTGAGGCGAAACTTTTCATCTCGATGATGCATATCATCGTTTGGATAAGGGTAAGCGCCTTGGTAATGGCGGTGTCCATCTGTAATCTCAGCAATCCCCACGTCATGATACAGACGCACGGTCATTGTCAACTCACTGCTGAAAGGCAATTTAATACTGATTTCAGGGGCAAAGGTTAGCTTTACCTGAGCGGTAAAGCGGCTCTCTTCCATCAACTCCAAAGATAAGCGACTTTGTTGCCCCATGGTATGAATCGTAAAGTGCCAAGAGTCGTCTTCTTCATAGCCACGCACAAGCTTCCCAAGTCGGCGATAGTTCAACTCACCGAGCATTTGTAACTCTACTAGATTGGGAATGTATGGATGGGCCATGATATTTCTCTCATTTTTACGGTTCTCTAATTTTGTAGACTATTTCCCTTCTTAATTGGTCCATTTTGCTGAAATTCAAGCTTAGAACACTGCTGTTGATCCGTCACTATATTGCTGTCTTTGTCTTGCCAATAACCATTAAGCCAATCGTAGAACGCCGCCTTATCGGTTTTAGAATCGATACACTGGTAGGCCTTTGGTAACGCTATATGGCGCACTTTGACATAAGCCCCACTTACCCTCCCACAAAGCAAATCCCAAAATGTGGGGACTTCACCTGAGTAAATAATATTTAAGTCAGTGATTCGATCAAAACGCTTAGGCATTGCTTGCAGCACCATCCACAACCCACCGGCTTTGGGTTTAAGCAAGTATTGATACGGTGAGCCTTGCTGTGCATGCTTGATTGGACTAAAACGCGTTCCTTCCGCAAACGTCATCACACTGCTTGGTGTTTGCATCAGGTCTGCACAAGCTTTTCGGGTAATCATTCGATCCCGCTCAGCCAGTGTCGGATTGGAAGCTAATTTCGCTTTGCTATAACGCTTTACTTGTGGAAACCCCATCAGCTTGGTTGCTGTGCCCACTAATGGAAGCCAAACGAGTGTATCTTTCATAAAGATTCGTGGCATGGGGATACGCCCCTGTACTTGCAATAACACAATAAACGCATCGACCCAGGATTGATGATTGGCCACGACTAGATGGTTCTTATCAAGCTGAACCTTCATACCCTCATCAAAACGCCAATGAATGCCTAATACGTATTGAAACCAGTAACCGCAGCCTTGGCACCAGGCTTGATAGCAACGATCCATGTGTGCTCGACGCCACGGATCCGAGCATTTACAGACCAGCGCTATGAAAGCGATACCATGTATCGCTACGCCGCAAACAAGTATGTTCACACAGATAAAAATAAAAGACATTATGCCGATCAACGGCCGCATAAATGCCCAAGGTAATAGCTTCGTTAACACGTATCTGGTTTCCGTTCTCTGACTATTCAGCCAACAACATTAGTCGTCACTGTTTAACCATTTCTGTTTCAGTTTGTATGCATTCAGTGCGAACCATTGCAGCGCCATAATGGCACTGGCATTGACGATTTCTTGCTCGAGCAATGGCATCACATCTTCGACGTCAAACAAATGCAGCTTGATGTCTTCATTTTCTTCGTCCAATCCTTGTGTCGCACTCAAGTCGACTGTCGACGCATCAATTTCGCCGGCATACATACGCAAATGCTCCACCAATCCACCAGGAGATGGTACAAAGCGGAACATATACTCTAAGCGCTTGATCTCAACCCCCGCCTCTTCTAAAGCTTCACGGCGGGCCACTTCCTCATCTGATTCTCCCTCTTCGACCATACCTGCGACAACTTCAAGCAACCATGGGGACTCGTGTTCGGGCAAGCAGGGACGAAACTGCTCGATGAGTAATAGTTTATCAAGATTAGGGTCAAACAGCAGAACACAAATGGCATCCGAACGGACCATCATTTCACGCGTCATATACTCAGACCACTCACCATTAAACTTACGATGGCGAAGCTCACGTTTATGCATTTTGAAGAAGCCGTCATAGACCACTTCATCTTTTTTTACTTCTACATCGGATTGTTGATAAGTCGGCTTAAATTTCACGAGTCTTTATCCTTGTCATACCACTCTTTTGGCGGGCGATAACGGCTGTCATCGTCTTCCTCTGGCGCTTCTGTTTGATCTAGATCGAGAGAGGGTTCAATGTGTTCGTCAAGAATCATTTCGCGATCTACGCACTTGAAATAACGCTCTTCGTTAAAGGCCACCACCACTTGAGGGTGTAAAATTGTCGTTGCGGAGATAAACATACCATTCACAACGGCCTCTGGAAAAACAAATATGGGCAGATAGCCCAAGTATTCATCAATATTAAGCTTCAACTTCATTTCACCGAAGAAAGAAAGACTCAGCACAGCCAACACAAGAGTAACGGTGGTGCTTAACACGCAGCCAAAGAAGCCTGTCCCCAAGATAAATACAAATGGGTTACTAGGCTTTAATTGCTCTATTCTGACGTATAGCCACCATGACACCATAACGGGGACTAACACATTGTAGAGATAGTTGAGGCCAAAAGACGGCCATTGCAGCCAATTCAAAAAGAGATCGACCAGCTGTGCGATAAAACCTGCTAGCAACGCTAAAGGCCAACCAAAAAACAGCGTTAGCGTCGTCATGCCCATAAAATGAATCACGACACCAATGTTTAAGTTCACGCTCATCTGCCATAGGAAGGCCAACACTACCGCACAACCTAAAAAGCGATTTTGTAGAGGTGAATCACCCAATATGCTACGCCAAGGAACTGCCAGCATCCCTATCACAAGACTTAGTACAGTAGTTATCCAGCCAAACCACTCAAACCCTGAGTAAAAAAGCCCTTGGGCGAAGTTCATTTGCACTCCCTCTCATTTGGTAATAGAGTCTCATCTAACGAAAAAAGGTGAATAAAATCATGGCAGAACTGCGTTGCGACTGGTGTCTGAGCTCACCAGAATACATTGCTTACCACGACAATGAGTGGGGCAAACCGGTCACCGATGACCAGACCTTATTTGAGTTCATTGTACTGGAAAGCGCACAGGCGGGATTAAGCTGGATCACGATATTGCGAAAACGTGAAGGCTATCGCAATGCTTTCCATCAATTCGACCCCACTAAAGTTGCGAGCATGACGGCCGATGATATAGATAGGCTGTCACAAGATCCCAGTATCGTGCGCCACCGCGGAAAAATCGCCGCCACCATCAGCAACGCCCAGTGTTTTTTACGCATCGCTGAAGAGTTTGGTTCGTTTGCAAATTACTACTGGGCATTCAGTGACAATAAAGTGATTACTAACCGTCCAAAAACCTTGGCTGACGTACCTGCCGTGACACCTCTGGCGGAGACAATTTCAAAGGATATGAAAAAACGCGGCTTTAAGTTTTTCGGCCCGACCATTTGCTATGCCTTTATGCAAGCAACGGGCATGGTAGATGATCATTTGCTTGGATGTGTGGCGAAAGAAGATTCCAAATAGGACAACACATGGGACAAAATTCAGGCTCAATTTTTTGGTTCACCGGACTCAGTGGTTCTGGAAAAACGACTCTCGCTACAGCCGTTGCAAAACAATTAGAGAGCGTTGACATCAAAACATATTTACTTGACGGGGATATTCTCCGCACAGGCCTTTGCCATGATTTACACTATAGTGATCAGGACAGAAAAGAGAACATTCGCCGTGCTGGAGAAGTGGCAAAGCTGTTTATGAATGAAGGATACGTTGTGTTGTGTACTTTCATTTCACCCTTTGCATCTGATCGCAATATGGTCAGACAAAATTGCCCCGATGGTTCCTTTTATGAAGTTTACATCAGCACACCTCTCAATAAGTGTGAAGAACGGGATCCTAAAGGCCTTTATAAAAAAGCCAGAGAAGGCTTAATAAGCTCTTTTACGGGTATAGATTCTCCTTATGAAAAACCGCAGCAGCCTGAGCTTGAGATAAATACCTACCAATACTCTATCAGCGATGCACAACAATACGTTTTCGGTTTTATAATGGAATCACTAAGCAGACATAACACTTTGCCCCGCAATCAGCTAAACAAAGAGAAGAATCGCTATGTTTGACAACAAAAGTATTTTAATCACAGGTGGCACTGGCTCTTTCGGCAAAAAGTATGTTGAAACCTTACTAAAACGCTACAATCCTGCTCGGTTGATCATTTATTCCCGTGACGAATTAAAGCAATACGAAATGCAGCAAGAGTTCGATGCGCCTTGTATGCGTTACTTTATTGGTGATGTCCGTGACAAAGACCGATTAACGCAAGCCATGCGTGATGTGGATTATGTGATTCATGCGGCCGCACTTAAACAGGTCCCGGCAGCCGAATACAACCCAATGGAATGCATCAAAACCAATATTCATGGTGCTGAAAACGTTATCTCTGCAGCCATTGCAAACAATGTTAAAAAGGTCATCGCTCTCTCCACTGATAAGGCAGCCGCGCCTATTAATTTATACGGAGCGACCAAACTCGCTTCAGACAAACTCTTTGTTGCAGCGAACAATACCGTTGGTAAAGGCCCTACACGTTTTTCTGTTGTTCGATATGGAAATGTGGTAGGATCCCGTGGTTCAGTTGTCCCGCTGTTTCAAAAGAAGGTTGTCGAGGGGGCGAAGACGATCCCTATTACTCACCCGGATATGACTCGATTTTGGATCACCTTGCAAATGGGTGTTGATTTTGTTCTCAAGAATTTCGAACGTATGCACGGCGGTGAAATCTTCGTCCCAAAAATTCCATCAGTGCGTATTACTGATTTAGCTGAAGCCTATGCCCCAGGCATTCCAACAGAAGATATTGGCATTCGTCCGGGTGAAAAGTTACATGAAGTCATGTGTCCAGCAGACGATTCTTACCATACCTTCGAATATCATGATCATTTTGTGATTGCGCCAAGCATCAAATTTTATCGTGATGACCTTAAATACGATGAAAACCGCTTGGGTGAAAAAGCAGTATTAGTTGCGCCAGGTTTTGAATATCAATCAGGCAGTAATCCAGACTTTTTGACTGTTTCACAGATTATCGAGTTTGAACGTGGCTAACTTCATTCCTTATGGCCGCCAGTCTATCTCTGTAGCTGATGTAGAAGCGGTCTGCGACGCATTAACCTCTGATTTTCTGACGCAAGGGCCTATTGTTGGCCAATTTGAGCAGGCCATTGCCGAACTGAGCCACTGTAAGTTTGGTGTTGCCGCCAATAGCGCTACTTCAGCCCTGCATGTTGCCTGCCTTGCTCTCGGTGTATCTGAAGGAGACTGGGTCTGGACCACACCTAATACTTTTATTGCAAGTGCGAATTGCGCACTTTATTGCGAAGCAAAAATAGACTTTGTCGATATCGATCCGCAAACCTATAATTTGTGCCCCATAAAACTAGCTGAAAAGCTGGCTTCGGCAGCCCAAAATGACACACTTCCTAAGGTGGTTATCCCTGTACATTTTGGAGGCCACCCATGTGATATGCGTGCGATTTATGAGCTATCCCAGCAATATGGTTTTGCCATAATAGAAGACGCATCACATGCAATTGGGGCAAAGTTCAAAGGTACGCCAGTCGGCAGTCGTTACTCTGATATTTGTATTTTCAGTTTCCACCCAGTAAAAGTCATGACCTCCGCAGAGGGAGGTATGGCGGTCACCAATCAAGAGTCTCTTGCTGAAAAAATGCGTTTATTGGTCAACCAAGGGGTGACTAAAGACAAGCGTGAGTTTGAGACACGCTCGCCGGGTGATTGGCACTACGAGCAACACACCCTTGGCTTTAATTATCGCATGACGGAGTTACAAGCGGCATTAGGCTTGTCGCAATTCAAACGTCTTCAGAGCTTTATCGAACGCCGTCGAGAGTTAGTGCAACGTTATTATCAACTATTACGCGGTTTGCCTATCCAGTTACCAGGTGAAGCTGACTACGCATACTCCAGTTGGCACCTTTTCCCTATTCTGTTAAACGAAGCGTTATCAGAGCATAGAGCGACGATCTTCAAGTACTTACGCGATCATAATGTTGGCACCCAAGTACATTATATTCCGGTGCATACTCAACCTTATTACCAAAGACTAGGGTTTAGCTGGGGGCAATTTCCGATTGCAGAAGACTACTACAACAGAACCCTAAGTCTGCCCTTGTTCCCGGACCTAACCGATCAAGAGCAAGAAGTAGTTGTACAAGTATTACGAGATGCAATCGATCAGGCATTTATCTTATGACAGGTATTAATGTTGCTGTTATTCCTGCACGGGGTGGCTCTCAGCGAATCTCGAGAAAGAATATTAAACTGCTAAATGGCAAGCCCTTAATCGCCTATTCCATTCAAACCGCCTTGGCATCAGGTCTTTTCGATAAAGTCATTGTGTCGACAGATGACCAAGAAATTGCCAAGATCGCAAGAGATTGGGGAGCAGAAACACCATTCACTCGCCCAGATGAGCTAGCGGATCACTTCACTGGCACCACGCCCGTTATGCAACATGCATTAAACGAGTTGAAAGGCCAAGGCTGGCAAGTAGACAATGCCTGCCTTATTTATGCTACGTGCCCCTTACTCACGCCAGAAGACCTTCAACGAGGCTTTCAAGCTTTAGCCAAAACACCATTAAGCTTTGCCGCGACCACGTTTGATTTCCCAATTCAGAGAGCGCTGTGTATTCGTGATGGCAAGCTACAACCAATGCATCCAGAGCATATCAGCAAACGCTCACAAGATTTAGAAGAAGCGATCCATGATGCAGGGCAATTCTATTGGGGAGTCACAGAGCAATGGCTGACCAATCCAGCCATGTTCTCAGAGCTCGCGACACCTATCATGCTACCAAGGCATCGCGTTCAGGATTTGGATACAGAGGAAGATTGGCAGCGTTTGCAGCAGTTATTCTCCACTCGTTAACTACGTTAAGGCGATATTAGGTTATGACGACTATTTTAGTGACAGGTGGTGCAGGCTTTATCGGCAGTCATACTTGCATCGTTTTACTGGAGGCAGGGTTTGAGGTCATTGTTGTCGATAACTTTAGTAATTCAAGTAAAGAGTCACTTAATCGGATTCAAGTCATCACAGGCAAATCCGTCACTTGGTATGAAGTCGATATTTGCTTATCTATCGACCTCAGAAAGGTGTTCGAAAAGCATAATATTGATGCGGTCATCCATTTTGCTGGGCTAAAAGCAGTTGGTGAATCCTGCCGAAAACCGCTTCTATACTATGCTAACAACGTGCAGAGCAGCATCGTACTTTTACAAGAAATGGCCAATGCAAATGTCCACAACCTGATTTTCAGCTCCTCAGCAACCGTCTACGATAGCCGTACTCCAGCGCCTTATCAGGAACACTATCCAGTCACGGGAAATGCTCCTTATGGGCAAACCAAACTATTAATCGAACAAATGTTATCCGACCTTGCCCAATCTGATGGAAATTGGAATATTTCTATTTTACGGTACTTTAATCCTGCTGGTGCCCACCCTAGTGGTAACATTGGTGAGGACCCAAGGAATACACCAAATAACCTGATGCCTTTTATCACTCAAGTTGCAGTGGGGATACAATCCTCTCTACAAGTATTTGGTAACGATTATCCCACGCCTGACGGCACAGGTATTCGTGACTATATTCACGTAATGGACCTTGCTCAAGGCCACCTTTTAGCTCTAAATGAAATACTCCGACAAGCTGGAAGTTTTTTTGAAATCTATAACCTAGGTTCAGGCAGAGGTTACAGCGTGCTAGAAATCATTAAAGCCTTTGAAGATACTAATCACATAACCATTCCATATACTATCGTTGAGCGACGCAGTGGCGACGTCGCTATTTCATATGCCAATACCACCAAAATAGAACAGCGACTAGGCTGGCGGGGTTGTAATACTTTAGAAGATATTTGTCGAAATGCTTGGAATTGGCAACAGAAAAACCCATCTGGGTATTAAACGAAAAAAGCACTCCAATCGGAGCGCTCTTCAAACCGGATTAGCAATCTATTCATTAAAAGAATATGCGCTCTACTTTAGTTGAATAGAGCCTTGCCTCTGCATAGATTGCTTCATAATGGTTCACTGCCGAAATTAGAATCGAGTCAACCTCATACTCTCCAATTTGGCTAGATGGAATAATTGGCACCCCGTTAAAGCTAACCTCTCCTTTGGCATACAAACCATTATCAACAATAGCTACAGGAGTAGGGATAAGGTCATAAACAATTTTCCCTACCGTTCCTAGCCCCCATAAAATGCGTTTCTCTATTGGGAGTTTCTTAACTCGCTCACAAAATTCCGCAAGAGAGAAATACTGATTCAATTCAGCTTGATCTAATGCCAAAGGCACCTCAATATCGCAAGAAGCACTCGTATGGTCATCAATATCTAGCTCCTTAGTTACAACAAAAAAGCCCGAGTCATCTTCTTGAACGGAGACACCATGTCGTCCATTTCTGCCCAAAATACTTTCAAAAGTGCTTCTATCCATGTTCTGTTCTGGTAGCAAAAGCATCATGCCAGCCGGAGATAAGCGCTGAATCAAACAATTAACGTCTATTAGGTCATTCGGTAAGTCGCGCACAACGATCATATCAAAACAGCTCAAGTCATCACTTATTGCACTAAAATAGCTGTCTAAACTATCTTGAGTCACGCCACTTAGCACACTCAAGTAGCCTTTATGGCCGATATAATGCGAACCCAATACTTTAGCAAATTCATGCGGTCCAGAACGGTCGTCAATGCGTTCCCAGTTCGTTGCACTATAGATTTCACCCCAAGGGTAAAGCACAGCAAAGAAAAATGAACTTAAGCCGTGGATGCTATTCACATCCAACAATGTGGCATTTTTTCTAGACTGATTAGCAAAGGCTGACAGATAAGTAAGCGCCTTCTTTTCTCTATTTGAAACAGCGCACCAATTAATATGCTTTTGATAATCCATCAAAAACTGCGTCACACGATAAACACTCTCCTGATCCACATTCATTTTAAGTCGAACGAAGGGTTCATGAGACAAAACCAGATCTGGTTGATACTGGCTGGCCTGCTCTTCCGTAGCATACGCTACCTGTCCCCATTCTTCATTTTCACAAATGGTGGTAGCAATGTAGTGAGGCGGTTTTTGTTTTACGGCTTGCACTCGCCCCCCATCAATCGGGCTGTGCTCCATGTCATACAGTAGAAAGCCTTCGTGGGCTAAATCATGCCACTGGTATTTATGCAATAACCTAACTGTCAGGTCGATATCATTCCATCCCCAGCCACTATTGAAGAGTTCATTAAGACCTTTAGCCTCGGCAATCATATTTCTATGGAATAACAGAAAACCAGCATTGCCGTATAAAAAACCGCCATAAGCTTGTTGCTTTTCAAGCTGCCAAGAATTTAGGCGAAGAAACCTTTCCCAGCCAGCAACCGAAGGTTGGCTCTCAACGACTTGATGCGGAAGAACATGTCTTCCACAGTTAAAGTATTTTAGATGTGGATCCTGTATCGAGGTTTTGCCGTCAATGACGCGAAAAATAGCGTCAAATGAAGCACTGGGAATTAAGGCATCGGCGCCACAGAAGGAAACATATTCTGCCTTGGCATTCTTCACCACTAGATTGAAAGCAGAGCAAAGAGGAATCTTACCAGCTGGCTCTGCAGCCACATATATAAATCGAGTGATCCGCTTTGCTTCAAATGATAAATCAATGACTTTTGATAACGGGACTTCACTTCCCCAATCTAGTACCACAACCTCAACATCATCTAGCTTCTCCACTCTTTTCAACGAAGCAGCAATGAAGTTGATTGTGACGGTCATCCGATAAATAAAATCAGGCATGTAATCATCATTTCTACCAAATAGACAAATCGCTAATTTATTCATAACTGATTTCTTTGGTTGAAAATGATGTGGGAGCCTTTATCTTCAAATGCAAAAGGAACATATAGAAGATCAGACAACGCATTTTTAATTGCTGGCTGGTAGTGAGGATGAGCGAATATCATTAAAAAACCACCCGCACCCGCACCGCACAATTTGCCACCTATCGCTCCCGCCAGTCGTGCTTTTTCATAAAAAGCATCTATTTCAGGGTTGGATATTCTAGAAGTGAGCGTTTTTTTAATCATCCATGACTCGTGTAGCATTTCGCCAAACTGCGCAATAGGTCGATCACTTAGCAACAGATCTAACGAGTCAGATACCATTTTACGCATTGAGATTAATTCGACTTGTTTATTAGGCGTTTCTTTAATCTGCTCTTTAGCAATATCCGATGAAATTCTAGAAAAGCCTGTAAAAAACAACATCAAGTGTGATTCAAGCTCTTTCCGGCGATGCCTTGGTAAGGACACAGGAGACACTAAGGGGGCTTGATCCTTCTGAAACTGTATGTGGTTTAAACCGCCATGAGCGGCCACAGTCTGATCCTGACAGCCAACATTCTCTTTAAGTACAGTCTGCTCTATATGTAATGCTTCCATACACAACTCAGACTTAGTCATGTCCGTTCCCTTTAGAGTATAAAGAGCATTCAAAAGTCCCACGGTAAAAGACGAACTCGAACCGATACCTGACATGGCAGGAATGTCACTGGTATGGAGGATTTCTACACCATAGGGTAAATCAACATGATGAAGACAAGCGCGAACCGAAGGGTGATCAATCTCATCAATGGTGTTTGCTTCTTCTCGCTGTGTGTAGCGCACCCGATACTTATGATCAAAGAACGGAGGTAAGTATCGAGCCGTTATGTAGCAATACTTATCAATCGAAGTATTCAGGACAGCTCCACCAAACTCATCAAAGAAAACAGGAAAGTCTGTCCCTCCACCAAAAAAGGACACACGAAATGGAGTCCTAGTGATGACCATGTGTACTCCGGTACCAATCAAGGGTTTTCTGCAAACCTTCTGACATACTGGTTTCAGCTGTGAAGCCCAGCTCCTGCTGTGCCTTCGTCACATCAATTAAACGAATTGGGATCATGGTCGGCTTGGTTGCATCAAACTCCAGCTTGGCATCTTTGTAACCATCGATGTCAACTAACGTCTTAAGGATGTCTTTTAAGCAGTAGCCCTGCCCGCCAGCGATGTTATAGACATTGTAACCAGTACATTGCTCAAGCACCGTTGACACCCCTCGAGCGACATCTTCTACATAGATGAAATCTTTGATGTCTTCGCCATTGCCCCAGACCGCAATCGGATCATGGCGTTCGATCACACGGCGAATGAAAGCGGGTAGGACGTGAGAACTCTCCCATTCAAAATCATCGTATGGACCGTACATGTTACCTGGTCGAACAACAGTGACATCCATTGGGCTCTTCACATGCTTCGCGTACATTTCACAAATCTGCTCAGAAAAGTGTTTCATCGAAGCAACGATGTGATATTTGTGGAAATATTCGCCAGTATGATCATCTTCTGTCATAGCCTGATCCGAGACTGGGTACACCGTATTACTACTGATAAAGACCACTTTCTTAATACCAGACTCGTATGCAGCTTCCATAAGCACAGTATTTAGGATTAAGTTAGGCGTCAGTAATGCCAATGGTGTCTTCTCAATCACCATGGCACCAGCAGTGTAAGCTGCCGTGATGACTAGGGCATCCATACCTTCGCAGGCTTTTAAACAATCGGCCTTCTGAGTCAGATCCGCTTGCACCCAATCCACTTGTTCAGCGTCAATTTGAGCTGGCGTTTTATGCAAGGTTGCGCGTACTTGGGCGCCATCAGCAAGTAAACGTTTGATTAAGTTTGTGCCTAAAAAACCTGCACCACCAGCTACTAGCACTTTGCTATTTTGCAAATTCATTATACTCGCTTCCCTAAATCATCACGTTGCGAAAGGATCGGATTTTTGACTGGCCACCAGATATTGAAACGAGGGTCATCAAATCGATAAGTGAACTGGCCATGCGGGTTGTAGTAAGTACTTTGCTTATAATGAAAGATGGCTTGGTCAGACAGAACAAGATGAGCATTACCATACTTTGGTGGAATCAACACTTGGCGGTAATTGGTCTCAGATAAGTCAAACGCTTCCCACTTTCCAAACCACTCGCTATCTGGATCACAATTCACCACGACTAAACGAAACGAACCGTAAATGCAGCTAACTAGCTTCCAAGTTTCTTGATCTCCGTGGATACCTCGAAGTACGTGTTTTCGAGACATCGAGAAGTCATCTTGTACAAAGTCAATATCGATGCCCTGCTTAACATAATCTTCTTTGTTGAAAGATTCGATGTAAGTGCCACGAAAGTCTTCAAATCGATCTACTTCGATCAACTTTACACCCGGTAAACTGGTTTCTTTAACTTGCATTAGTTGACTCCATCGACAAAGTAGTTCTTCTTGTTCTTGTACTCGTCACGATTCTGTTGGAACCATTGCCAAGTTTCCTGTAGACCTTGCTTGAGTGTTGTCGTGTGTTCATAACCCACCAATTCTTTTGCCAACGACACGTCCATCACACGCTTAGGGAAACCACTTGGTTTAGAGGTGTCAAACTGGTAATTGAACTCAATAAAGGATGCCAGCGTTTCGACTAGTTCTTTAATGGTGTAACCAATACCGCTACCTAAGTTAATAAATGGATGATCGCCAGTACCTTTCAGAGCTGTTTGCAAAATGCCAATCGCTACATCACGACTGTAAGCAAAATCTCGCACTGCTGAGCCATCCCCCCACACAACGACAGGGTCTTCACCATTGGCAATACGATGCATCAACGTGGGGATCACCATGGCATTTTCAGGGTCAAAGTTATCTCCGGGGCCATACACATTACATGGACGTACCACAGAGTAATTCATTAAGCCGTATTGCTCTTTGTAGGCTTGGATTTGTAACTCAGCCATACGCTTTGCGTGGCCAGGATACATATCCATTGGCTCCCCCAAATTACCCTCTGACTCTTTGAAGACTTCAGCACTGGAGTAGGCACCAATAGAGCTGGTGTAAACAAGGTTTTGAACCCCGTTACGACGGGATGCTTCAAGCACATTGGTATTGAACATCAAAAACGGCACTAAGAAGTTAGAAGGGTACTTCTTGGTCACTTCGATGGAGCCTTTAATACCTGCTAAGTGCAGGACGTAATCACGCTCTTGTGTTTGCTGCAGACACTGCTGGAAATCAGTCAAATCACAGTAAACATGTTCCGCGCGCTCATCAACAATGACACGATCAAGAGAAGCGATGGTGACCTTAGCACCGGCATCGCACAACAAGCTCACAACTTGGCGGCCAATCAAACCGGTTCCACCGGTGACTAGTACGTTTTTATTTGAAAATTTTGAAAAATCAGGAATAACCATAAAATCACTCACTTTGAAGGAGGAGTTGCCAAGGTGTTAAACACATCATGGTAATCACAGGCTTCACGCCTTTGATCAATAAAACGTCCAATCAATGCATTGGCAAAATCAGGATTCGCTTTTACTTCGCTCAGTAGCTGTTCAAGTTTCTGTATTTCAGTCTCTGGGTCTTTAACAGACAAGCTTCTGATCAACTCGTAAAGCCGCTCTCTTTCCTCGGTACACATTTCACCTGTTAGAAAGGTTTGTTCCGCCAATTCCAGTGCAAAATCGTAATAGCCTAACAAGACTGCACATATATAGAGAGCATGCGCATTACGTTCAGAGAAACTGCTTAGAACGGTAGGATTTTCAAGAGGATCTTTGAAAAAGATCGCATCAGCATAAAAGGCCCGCTCTTTTGATGGGTGTTTTGTTTTATCAAGAAGATGCTGCGAACGGTTAAACATGCCACTGAAGCCATAAAACTGGAAACCAAACAGCCTTAACAGTGCTTCTATTTCTGAAAAGAGCTTTTGCCCTTTATAAAGTTCAGCAAAAGAGACTTCTGCCACTACCGCTACGACAGAGGATGATAGCGATTTCGCTGCGGAGGATAGAATCTCAAACTCGGTCCCCTGTGTGTCAATTTTTATAAACTCTGGCTCCGGCAAACGTCCAGCGTCTTGCTCTGCATCCAGAGTAGAGCATGGTACTTTCGTCTTACCAAGTTCAACCCACTTAACCATATTATATCGCGCAGTTAAATGGGTATTTGGTGCTCTCAACGAATGATTAGTCGGAGCGGATAAGAGATGCAAATCCTGCTCACCAATTTGGTCTGATAACGCAACTGGGAGCAACGTAAAATTTGCCCAAGGGTCCGTAACGGTAGACAGCTCGGATAGTCTTTGACATTCTTGCTTATCCGGCTCAAAAGCGACTACCGACGTTAACTCCGCAAATGCCTCAACGACTTCATGAGCCCCCCCTCTAGCGCCAATATCCACAAAGGATAGCGGCTTCTTATGAAATACCTCATAAAGTGAAGAGCTTTTAAACAGCTCATGATTAGCAATTTGGTTCACGTACACCGCCTAAATTTCGATTTCAACTCGTTTTGCATCCCGGCCAGCTCTAAAAGGCTCACCCTTTCTAAGATAGGTGTTGAGTAATACCTTTCTTGTTGAGCCTTCTAGGGTATTGTCGTGTGAAGCATGTACCACACAACCATGAATAAATAATACAGCGCCTTGAGGAATGGATAGAGAAATTGGCTCATAGTTATCAGGAATAACTACCTCCATACGATAGGCATTGGGATCCTGCGCGCTATCATTTAAAATATTGGTTTCACGCACCTCAAGCAACCCTTTCTCATGAGACTTAGGGTATGCGATCAATCCCCCGTTTTCAGGGCTGGTATCTTCTAACGCTAACCAAGCAGAAGCAAACGCATCGTTTTTAGACTGCACAAAATAGTTGTCCTGATGAGCGGTAAAGCCTCTAGTACCATACCCAGATGTAAAGTACTGACTTTGAAGTCCAGATATTTCACCCTTTAAAAAAGCAGCCATAATGGTTTTTATCTTAGGGTTCGCCATCACAGTTAAAAACCGAGGATCTTCACGATGGGGCATCATTACAGGGCTGTAAATACCAGCTTTAATAGCAGATAGCTCCTCTGCATAGGATTGTATAACTTGACACTCTTCAGAACTATATACATCTGGCTCTATGTGATAACCATTTTCAAAGTAATATAACATCACCTTTTCTTGATCTTCAAAGAAAGACGTGCAAGACACCATCCACAAGCTCCTTAAATAAAAATCTAATTATTTACCGTGCGGCCGTAACCGGAATGGTTGTACCTGAGACATAAGCTGCTTTCTCAGATACCAGCCATGACACCACATTAGCTATATCTTCAGTCGTTGCAAGCCTGTTTGCAGGGATCTCATTTAGCAATGACTGAACTTTGTCAGCCGTCAATTTATTGCTTTCGATCACCCCTGGAGAAACGTTATTAAGTCTAATGTTGTCTTTCATTAACTGCTTTGCGGTTCCGATAGAGTGTCCAACTAACGCAGCTTTGGAGGCAGCATAATGAGACAGGTGATATCCGCCAAAAGTCGCAACCTGAGAGGTTATATTTACAATCGCTCCAGATATAGATTTTTTTCTCATTATTTCAGAGGCAAACTTGATACACTCTACCGGTGAGAAATAGTTTATCGACATTACTTTACGCTGAGTCTCTAGCGAAGTATTAAATAGATCATATCTCCCACCATCGACTCCCGCATTATTAACTAAAACATCGACTCTCTTAAAAGAAGTTAAGATATCTTTAAACATATCACCAACGCTTTCTGGAGAAGAAAAATCACACTTAAAAAGTGAACATTTCCCGCCTATAGATTCTATATCGAACTTAACCGATTGAGCAATTTCCTCATTAGATGAATAATGCAGGGCGATAAAAAATCCATCTTGTGCAAGTTTCAAACAAATAGCACTTCCTATCAAGCCAGAACCACCAGTAACTAGAGCTACTTTTTTCATACAGCTACCCTAAAAAAGAAAGGTCGTATCCCATTTCAGAATAAAATTTATCAAGATTTTTCCTTTTCACAACTTCTTTTAATAAGTGCTTTTTCCAAGGTTCCCATCTCGAAACTTTCTCATAGCTAGAACCTATTGTCCTTTTATCAACGACCTCAGAGTCATAAAAAAAACTCATCAAATAATTATTAAATGAAGCATCACCATTACAAACATAATTAAAGAAATAAATAAAATATTCGATATCAGAGGTTAAACGTTCAAACTGAAACACAACTCCATTATCAATCACATAATCGGACTTATCATGTTGAATAAGCTTGATAGCATTCAAGAAGAACAGATAATTTTCTGGAAGTGAGAAGTCAACATTATATTTTGATAGAATTGAATTAAAAATCTCTCCTTTAGACTCTACATTAAAACTTTCATAAAGCGCACCAGCAGATTTCTTATTAAAACCCATTTCATAGAGATTTCTTGCCACTAAAGATTCTATCCGATTTACAGGATGTCTTGTTATACTGGCTACTTTTATACACCCAACCTTAGAATCAGCTGACTTTATAGCTTTAAACCCGTGTATATTACCAAACACCTTACTTTCTGGGCTCGACATCTTCAACTCTTGAAAATATCTATCTATATCAAAATCATCGTAGAAGCTATTCATTCCTTCATGAATAGAAATATTTTCCTTCTTCAATTCCTCTGCTGATAGTTTATTTCCTTTATAGGCATATGCAGTTGGACCATGGGCAACACAACAGTCTCCATGCGCACTAAAAGCAGATGCTATCCATTGAGTTGCAGTACGCCCCAAAGACTCAACGATAAAATAAGACATAATCCTCCAAAACCCATCAGCCAGAAGTGAAAAGTAGAAAATAAATAAGCTATAGCTTCACTTTAAAACCAAATATAAACACCAAAAAACAACATCAACGCTTTATAAAATTTCCCATACCACTAAGCTATAGGCTTCGTGATATCGATTACCAAATCCTAACCGCCTTATTCTATGAATTTTTAAAGCGCCTTCTTTTTCTAACTTTTCTAGAGATTTCAAATAGGAATTTAAATAGTTACGTTTAATATGGTATTTTTCTGCCACGATATCAAATTGACTATCATCATATAGCTCTATAAAAGGCTCCATATGAACAAATCTCTTTGCACCAGATCGAACAAGATAAGTTAATATACTTTCAATATTCGACCCAAGCTGTTCAAGTGCATGAAATGAAAACACCAGACCATCACTGAGCTTAACGCTATCAGCCCCGTTTAGATCAAGCATATTGAACTTTTGAAAGGCAAGCTCATATCCAAATCTATTTAATCGTTCAACAATCTTTCCTGAAGCTTCTGCCCAATCCAGCCCTGTAAGAGAAGATTTAGGGTACATTTTTCTAAGCATCAATAGACTATTCGCAGTACCACAACCTAGCTCAAAAATGCTTTCATTCTTATTTAAATAAAGAAGAAAGACAGATTTACGAATAACTTTATCTAGCAAAAATTCAAAGTTTGTCTGAACGGGTTCAATATAGTTACCTTGAAACCTGATTTCCTTATACTTTCCAAAGTATTGTGGCGAAACAATATCCTCAACATCATAAACTTCCCCATCTAGTCGATTGAGTATTTCCCCCCAGCCTTTCTCCCAAACCTCATTACAATTACTGCCAGATACTCGAAATTTATTCTCTTTGAGCTCTGACTCAATCTCAGAAATAATGGCTTGTTGTCGTTCAGGTGAGCATTCCTTGTAGGATAAGTAAGGCATCTCAATATGCATCTTTAGCTGCTCACGCTCTTGATCGTTAGCATCGAGCATATCCGCCAGCATATCAACGGTAAGGACCTTTTCAGCCTGTTCTAACATCAGAATGGCCCTCTAAATTTCTTATACACATCTGCCATCGACTTTTCATCGGGCAGCTGAATAGAGGACGAAGACTCTCCCAATACTTCGAGGATATCGCTAACCAGAGTCTGCAGGTTCGGGTAATAGAGGTCTTCAAGGGCTTTGGCCGTTGGACAAGGTGTTGACACCATACCGACAGACTTCATTGGCGCTTTCAAACGGTGTGGAATGTTTTCACACACCAGTCGCGCCACTTCAGCACAGGTACCAAATTTTAACCAGCTGGTGTCTGCGACCAATAATCGACCTGTTTTCTCAACACTGGCTAATACCACTTCTTCCGTAATATCAGAGGTGCAATGCAGGTCAATAACTTCACACTGTATACCAAAGGCTTCTAAATGTTTCGCAGCGCGTAAGGCTTCTAGCACCATGATTGAAGTAGCAACAATGGTAATATCCGAACCTTGACGAGCAACATAACTCTGGAGGCTCTGCTCACCTTTACGCAATGCTGCTCGATCAACATCAAAATTCAGGTCATACATCAAACGATGCTCTAGGGACACCACAGGTGAGTGATAGTCGTTTAGCAAGTAATCATAACTTTCTAAAATCGACTGTGAGCTGGATGGCATGATCACCTTAAGCCCAGGAAAGTGACTGAGCAGCGACTGCGGGCTTTGTGAATGCTGTGCCCCCTGCCCCCAACTGCGGCCAACGACTGCACGAATAAAAATTGGCACTTCATGATGCCCACCAAACATATATTTGTATTTGGCAGCCATGTTCAGCACTTGGTTTAAAGCAAGAAACAGAAAATCAGCACGGATATGCACATGAATAGGACGTAAGCCATTCATCGCTGCGCCCATACAAATACCGGTAATGCCTTCTTCAATAATCGGCACATCTTGCACACGCTGGGCACCAAACTTTTCTGCTAAGCCTAAGGTTGTGCCAAAAGTGCCTTTAAAATCATCCACACCTTGGCCAAAAATCACACTGTTATCGTTACGTTCCAGTGCGTTGTGCATACTTTCAGCAAGCGCTTCACGATAGGTTACTACTTCAGTCATGTTCGCACTCCTTTAGTATACGTCTTGGTATAGGTCGGTGATGGTTGGAAATGGGCTGGCTTCAGCAAACGCAACGCTGTCTTCAATCAACTGATTGACAGCCGGCAATAACGTCTCATAGGTTTGTAGGTCCGTTAGCAATGGGTCGTTAGCACGCCACTCTGCTTGCTCGCTTTCGTCGCGGTAACCTCCATAAAAGTCTTCACCGGGCCCCACGTGCTCCATGTAACGACAGGTGTCAATTTCAATAAAGAGCGGGCGTGGGTTTTCTCGGTAGCTTTCCAGTATCTGGGCAAACTGCGTTTGCACTGCACAGAAATCATAACCTTCCTTGATGTGGAAAGTATCAATGCCATAACTCTGCACATGTTCGCGGATGGCATAGCTTTGACGTGCTTGCAGGCGCGTATGCACGGCAAACTGATTGTTTTCACAGATAAAGATGATCGGCAGCTGATGTAGGGAGGCAAAGTTCAACGACTCATGATAAACCCCCTCTTCTGTTGCACCATCCCCAAACACACTCAGCGTCAGATCTGATTTGCCCAGTATTTTATTCGCATAAGCGTTGCCAACCGCATTAGGAATACCACTGGCCACCACCGCAGATGTCCCCATAAAGCCAACTTGAGGATAAGCAAGGTGCATTGAGCCCCCTTTACCACCACAGCTGCCATCAATCTTGCCAAACAACTCGGCCATCATGGCATTCAGATCACCACCTTTCGCTAAGTAGAATGCATGGGATCGATAGGTGGCAAACATTCGATCTTCTGGCTTCAGTAGGGAGCACAGGCCGACGGCAACCGCCTCCTGACCAATGGAAAGATGCACTGGGCTTTGCACTTTATCACTCGGATACAGGCGAATAATTTCTTCTTCGACTCGACGAATTAACAGAGCTTGGCGATACAGCGCTTCGTAGTTGTTGGAGTTAGTCATAATCGTCTCTTCGTTTAACGTTGTAGTACGCCTGCGCCAGAAGCAATTCGAGCGCGCCAATAATTCAATAGGTCTTCCATGGTTTTCTCAAACGGTATTTCTGGACGCCAACCTGTATGGGCTTGGAATTTAGCCGTATTTGGCAGTTGTAAATCTGCATCTAATGGTCGTAATCTTGCGGCTTCCTGCTCTACCTGAATGTCCTTGCAAGTTGATAAGGAAATAAGGTGATGCAGCATGTCCTCAACAGAACATGAGAAGCTACCGCCGATGTTGTAATACTCACCGGGGATGGGGTTTTCCGTCACCAACATAAAGTAGGCGCGTACCGCATCGCGCACATCAGACCATGTTCTGAGAGATTGCAAATTACCTGTTTTAACGACCGGAGCCATTAAACCGGCCTCGATCATGGCAATCTGCTTTGCAAAACTAGACTCAGCAAACACATCGCCACGTCTTGGCCCGGTGTGGGTAAACATGCGTGTCGACATACATTTTTGACCGTATGCTTCCGCATGAAAGCGAGCAATCAAATCTGTGCCGATCTTTGAGATGGAATAAGGGGACGCAGGGTGGAAAGAGCATTCTTCATCAATCGGCAGCTTTTCTTTTGGCACGCGACCAAACACTTCAGATGAGGAGCAAATATGAATGACAGGATCGTAATCACTTAAACGTAGCGCTTCAAGCAGTCTCTCCGTACCCAAAATATTGACATCCATGGTTTGAATTGGTGACGTAAAACTTGTGCTAGGGTAACTTTGCGCCGCCAAATGGAATACATAATCGGGTTTTGCCTGATTGACGACATGCACTAACGAAATGTAATCAGTTAGGTCACCATCCAGAAAGAAAAGTCGATCTTTACGATTTACCCGTTCAAGCAAATGCGACACATTGTCGAGCGGGCTGCGCCAACGGCACATGCCATAAATATCCCAATCTGTATTCTCAAGCAGGTAATCGGCCAAGTGTGAGCCAACCATTCCGGTGATACCTGTAATAAGCACTCGTTTTTTATTCACGAATCAACCACTTATAAATTAATGTTGTTTAAAACGATGATAATCATCAGGGGTACCAATATCAATAAAGGGCTCTTTTCCTAGATAAGCCACCAACTGATCGCCGGTAATGTTGGGGAATACATCCTGCTCCAACGAACACGCTTTTAAAGGTGGCAGCTCATCAAAAAGCTCTTTGTTCAGCATGTAAGCACCAGCATTAACCCAACCCGCAGTAGAACAGCCCTTTTCTTTAAAAGCTTCAATAACACATTTTTGATCAGCTAAATTTAACGTACCGAACCTAGACGCTTCGTCTACATACGTCGCATAAATGGTCGCAGTTGCATTATTTTGTCTATGTGTTTCTCTTAACTCATTCAGCTGATAGCGACAAAATGAGTCACCATTAATGGCAATAAACGATTCCCCTTTTATCAAAGGCAAAGCATGCTTGATTGCTCCTGCCGTCCCCAGAGGAAATGGTTCAACCACCACCTGAATTTCTGCTTCAAAAGGTTGGCTTGCAAAGTAAGCTTGAATGTATTCGCCCATGTAGCCGGCACAAAGTACGATACGTCGAACACCTTGACTGACAAGATGAGTTATTAAGTTTTCTAGAAATGGCTTTCCTTTAATATCAGCCATTGGCTTCGGTCGATCACTCACCACCGAACGCAGACGAGTACCGAGCCCACCACATAGGATTACCACATCAGGAGGGCTTTGCATGGCTCTCATTTGGACTGGTGCCAATTCGAAACACAGGGGATCTTAGAGGTATCGCATCGCTCAGCAAATTTACCGGCGATATCCATTACCTCTTCCATTAGACCTGCCTGAAGCGTTGTTGGGCTCAGACCATCGTTGAGGAAGCAATCGTTCATAACATGCAGATCGTTTTCATCGGCCTCAAATCTTGGATTCTTCACAAAGTCTATTTCTGAATCCGTCATCTCAGCGATCATTTTCGCCAGATCGCGTACACGGTGGGTTTCCGTCATCTGATTGTAGATTTTGACTGGTTCACCTTTCTCAGGTGGATTATTAATCGCAATTTCAATACAACGGACGGTGTCCTGAATATGGATAAAAGCACGTGTTTGACCACCAGTGCCATGAACCGTTAAAGGGTAACCAATCGCGGCTTGCATCAAAAAACGGTTCAAAACCGTGCCATAGTCACCATCGTAATCAAAACGATTGATTAACTCTGGGGCCAGCTTGGTTTCTTTGGTTTGGGTCCCCCAGACAATGCCTTGATGTAGATCCGTAATTCGAATGGCATCGTTTTTGTTGTAATAGAAGAAAAACAGCTGATCCTGAGTTTTGGTCATGTGATAAACGCTACCAGGATTCGCAGGGTAGAGAATCTTCAGCTTTTGCTGTGTTCCAGCATCGGTCTCGACATTGACATCTAAATAGCCTTCTGGAATTTTCATACCCGCCGTACCGTAGCCGTATACACCCATGGTACCAAGATGCACTAAATGGGTATCCAGACCACTTTCTACAATCGCACAGCAAATATTGTGAGTAGCATTTAGGTTGTTACTGACGGTGTAGCGTTTATGCTTAGACGACTTCATCGAATAGGGTGCAGCACGCTGCTCAGCAAAATGCACAATGACATCTGGCTTATAGTCTTCCAGTGTCGCCAATAAGCGATCGTAATCCACAGCAACATCTAACTCGCAAAAGTCGATGTGTTTACCCGATACTCTTTTCCAAGCCTCAATTCGCTCAGACAAACTCGCAATAGGGGTTAAAGAAGCAGCCGTCAATTCTTCATCAATGCGTCGACGTGAAAAATTGTCCACGATGAGAATGTCATGTCCGCAATTAGATAAATGAAGCGCCGTAGGCCATCCACAAAACCCATCACCACCTAATATTATTATTTTCTTACTCATACCTAACCTACTGCGTTGAATTTCAAGGGCATTTCTTACTTCCTAAATAGACAATCATGCACAAAGCTCATTCCCATGTTGCGCCCAGATATGAGTCTTTTAAAGCCTGCAAAGCGCAGATAAAGGAATAAACCTTTTACAGCGTATCGTCTGGATATCCCTTTGTATCGGATATCTATAGCAAAACTTAATGATTTTTTCGCTCGTAGCTGACTTTGCTCAATATCTTTCAATAGCAAATGAGCAAACATCCCCACGCTCTTGAGCATCCTAGGATCCAATGTATCCGCATACAGGTGCGGCCAAATCAATACTTTTAAGGCTTCTCTGTCATAGGAAAAACCAAGAATTTGATACTCTCTAGCCAATATCCGTAAATGCGCATCTTGCTGACGCGCAAAGTTATCGCTGCTTTCTTGCTGGGAATGGATGCGATATTGAACCAACTTCCTCTGAATACATCCCACTCTGGTTTTGCCAAGCAATCGTAGCCAGCAATCGTAGTCCGCCGCCCCTCGGAAGTTAGTATCCACCTTAAGCTCACTTAAAGCAGCCTTCTCTGTATCCACTACGACACCAGGGTTCAATATGACATTATAAAGAAGCATAAGCGCATGAATATCTTCATGTTTTTCCGGTGGAAAAAAGTCAAATTCACGATCGCCGAACGCATGATAGGCGCAACTCACCATCCCTAAGTCATGATTTTTCAGGTAAGCTAATTGCGCTTCAATACGCTCAGGCTCAAATAAATCATCCGCATCGGCTAGCGCAATAAAGCGAGCATTAGCTAACTCAAATAGCCTATTTCTAGAAAAAAGAATCCCTTGATTGCTTTCATTTCTATAAAGAGACAGACGAGGATCGCGTTTAGCCATCTCGACGAGTATGTCGTACGTATCATCACTGGAGGCATCGTCTAGCACTAACACCTCGAGATTTTTATGCGTTTGATTTAACAGGCTTAATATTGTTTCTTTCACAAATCGAGAAGCATTGTAGACAGGAAGGCATACTTGGACTTTATCTGCTGCATTATCCATTAGCGGCTTTCTCGTTCAACCAGTTGAACTTCTTATGCCACTCTTCAGCTTCGTCGATACCAAGCTTTTGTAAGGCAGTCTGGATCTGAAGCATATACTGCTTGAATAAACCAAGTTTTTGAGTTTCAAATGGCTGCCCATAAGCAACTCCTCGGATAAACTGATCTATTTCAGATTCATCTACCTGACCAATCAAAGGCGCCAAGATTTCCTGCACAATGTAAGCTCTATGCTTCATTTGCAGGGCATCATTCTGAGCAGACACACTGGTGAAATGAACACGTACGTGAAGCAGAATTTCAGGTATAGCGTAAATTTTCTTACCCGCTAGCAACGCTCTAGCGAACAAATCCATATCTTCCATGTGCAAGTAAGTATCACGATAACCTAGCTCCCGCATCAGCTCTGTTCTAGCCATGATTGAACAATGACAAAGAGGGGTTTTACCCATGAGCAATAATGTTGCGGTATCCTCAAAAGTACGGCGATAGTGCCAAACATCTTCTCTTTCACCAAAGACGTTTACCCAAGAACCTAGAATTGCACATTCAGGATGTTGTTCAAGGTGTTCAATCTGCTTTTCAAAACGGGAAGACTCTGAAATATCATCGCCATCCATTCGAGCGAAATACTTGCCCTTGGCCACACTAATCAGTTGATTCAGTCCTGCTACAAAACCATGGCTATCAGCTCGAATTAAGCGGACTCTTGAATCTAAGTTTTCATAATGCTGAATAATCTCTCTGGTCTGATCTTGTGAATGATCATCAAGTACTAGTAGCTCGAAATCTCGATAAGTCTGATTCAGGATACTTTCTAAGGCTTGGGACAAAAAAGCCTCACCATTTTTTACAGGCATGGCAACGGTAATCATAGGCATCATGAAAACTCCCATCTCTTAAATAAAGTGAGTGCATTAGCTACAGCATCATCCATATCAAAGTACTGATACTGAGCGAGGCGTCCAACCAATGTTAAGTTTGGCACTTGTTCAGCCTGCGCTTTCAACTGTTTAAATATGGTTTGTGAGTACTCATCAAACACGGGGTAGTAAGGCACGCTGGCAGCGGGATCATTAGGATCGTAATCAATCGGAAACTCTTTGACGATAACCGTCTGCTCCGAGTTCTGACTACTATTAGGGATGTGCTTAAACTCAGTAATGCGTGTCATGCTTGGATGCTGAGGATAGTTCACGGTGGTCCCCTGTTGGAAGGTCTTCAATTCGAGTGTTTCAAACTCAAAACGCAGAGACCGATACGGCAATGCCTCATGATCCAACTGAAGCAGGTCTAGATTAGCGCTGTAGATCACCTCCCCATTGAATGGCAGCCCATCTAACTCAATGCTTTTCGCCATCAAATCGATGTTTAAGCGCTCTCGAAAATCGGTTTCCAATTGCACATCAATCAAAGGGCTGGCAAGCATATTGCTCACCATAGCTGAGTAGCCATTTCTGGGCACGCATTGATAAGGATCGGAAAAATAACCATCCTCTTCAGAACAGACAATTGGCACTCGCGCCGTCACCGCAGGATCAATCTGTTCTGGCGTTTTGCCCCACTGTTTGGTGGTGTAGTTGATGAATACCTGCTGGTAAACCAAGTCGGCTAACTTAATCAGCTCTTCATCTTGCTCTTGGCGTAGTGCCAATATCGAGACTCGAGCACCTTCGCCAAAGCGAGTGCGTAACTTGCTGATTAGCAGTTCTGCGTACTCATTAGGGAAACAGGCGCGAATGCTCGTGAAATTAAAGGGTAAAGGAACCTGCACTTCCTGACCCGCGAGCGTTAAATTTGCCGTCACCCTATGACGGTAATCCACCCAGTCAGTGAAGTGTGATAAATACTGATAAACCGATTCATTATCGGTGTGGAATAAATGCGGACCATACTGATGCACTAAGATGCCAGTCGCTGCATCCACATAGTCAAAGCAATTCCCTGCGATGTGGGCACGCTTTTCAAGGACGAGGACGGTTTTGTTTAGCTGGTTGGCAAAACGTTCAGCTATTACCGCACCAGATAATCCTGCGCCAACGATCACGACATCGTACACAATTAGCTCCTAACAATTTCTTGTAATACGTCAACACTCTTATCACGCTGCTCATACAGGCGCTTATGGCGATCATCGAAATAACAGCCTTCATAAGGAGCAATATAAGACTCAAACAGTTCTCTATATCCCATATTTAAAAGGTTTAACGCTGCACAAAAGCGATGATGCGCAATACCTTGGTCTACGATGAGTTGCGAGATGCCGAAGGTACTTGCCTCTTTAACGGCTGCGATTTGATCTTCTAAACAGCGAATACGTCGCTCAGGGGAGTTTTTGGTACGACCAATAAAGCTCGCTGAATGAATCCGATAACGCCCTAATACCTGGTCAATGAAACCAATCGAGCCTTTCGTATACAGAGCATTCATTATGTGTAACGGATAATCCAAGATAATTTGGCAGTTTTTGTTCACAACATTGGCAAGGTTTTCATGGGCGCGAAATGCAACCGAACTGGCATTGATATAATTACCGTAACGAATCAAATCGGAGACATCAGTAATTGGCGTCAAGTATTTAGCATTATAGAAATCTCGGGTGTACATACCCAACGACGCGCCAGTCTCATCATCAAATTTTTCGGCTTCATGAAAGGCAATTGAACACTCTGGATGAGCGTCTAGGTAATTGACTAAGGCCTGTAGTTTCCCAGGTAAGGCCACATCATCGCCATCCATATAAGCAATAATATCGCCTGTGGCAAGTTCAAATAAACGACGTTGTGTGCCTGCTAATCCTAAGTTTTGCGAATTCTGATAGATCGCTAAACTTGGATACTGTCGTGCAAACTCACACATTACCTGCCAGGTCCCATCGCTCGACGCATCATCAATACAAATGACTTCATACTTGAAATCAACCTGCTGCTGCAGCACGCCTTCAAGACATTCTGCAATATAGCGCTCTAGGTTATACGCTGGGATTACCACACTAAGACGCACAGACGATTCCTTTTTATAAATAGTTAGAAGCGAACTTGACGAGCTAAAATAAGAAATAAGTTAGCGCCGTCCCAAATTGAGTCAAAGTTCAATGCTTGGCCCAGTGGACTAAATTGTCGAACTTGGCAACAACCGGCAATCAGAGCTCTCTGCTCTCTTGCTAAACCATAACACGCTACAGATTGAATATTTTCAGGTAAGAGATTTGAACATTTATTCAAAGCATCGAGACAGGTCTGCCCTACCACACCGACTAAGCGCTGCTCACTACCTAATAGACTCGCTGCGTCAATAACATGAATATGGCCGCGATGTACTTCTGCCCCACCCAAAGCACACAAATACTGGCTGGCCGCCAGTCGCTCATTATTTGGGAAGGCATTCGCTAAATATGTATCCACGACCTGCCAGAACTGCTGCTGTAAGGCTGCATCGGTTTGGTACCAAAACACCCATTTAGGTGACGCACAGGCTTGCTGTTGGTAAGTACTCACATCGCGTGCAAACCCCTCTGCCAATTTGGGCAGTTTCGGGATATCTGCTTCCGTTAAATGGAGCACACTAACTGAATAGCGATCTGGAAAGACCCATTCTTGTGCTTGAGCGGGCAGTACAATTTGACGAATGGTTTCAATGCTTTGATCACTGCCCCACAGCATCCGCAGCTGACACCATTGAGTAAATTGTTGCGTCAAATCAGAACGCTTATCGTAGCTGATAAAAGCCTGTTCAGATAACCCATGGGTTTGTTTGTCCAATGAGTCTAGGAGCGCAAACAATGCTTGCTGATCGTCGGTCAGCTGCTCGCTCACACGCACTACAGTTTGGTTGCCCATTATGTAGGATAATGCCCAACTGTAGGCAAATAGACCTTCCACATTGGACGGCGACACAATAAATACACGCCCCACTGGGGCTAATATCACTTTGTCATCGTTGACGTATTCTTGTTGCCATTGACGCAGTTGCGACTCTCGTAACCAAAAACCCAATGCTTTTAATGCAGCACTGAAATCCTCAGAGAGTAGCTTCTGTGACAGAGCAGAGAGAAACGCGATGCGCTCATTGGAAAACGCCGCAACCTGAGTGCGTGTCCAGCTTAGAAAATCAGAATTGCCAGCCCATAGTCGAATATTAGAAGACATCACTGCAGCCTCGCACTTCGGTTTTCGGTAAACGCCCTAGCACTTCAAAATAACGGCCCTTACGACCACAGGGGCAGTTATCTTCCCCTAAAAGGCGGCCAAGGTCTTCGGTCAAGATCGAGTGTCCTGGGTAACTCGTTGGGATAAAGGACAATACCTGAATTAAGCCAATCTCACCGACGTCCTGCTCGGCTAGCGTTTCCTGATCACGAATAATCACATCGGCGTAACTTGGCGCGTGCAAATGCCCATGCTCACATTCTACAAACACACTGCCAATTTGTTCGACCATACCGTAGAAATTATGGATTGCCACCTGTTCACCAAGGGCTTGGCGCACCGTGACTTTGAAGGTGTCGTTGGACACCGCTTGATCTTGCAGTTTTTTCCAGCCACCAGAGTGAAACAGCAAGGCTTGAGGCAGCTGATTCGATCGACCTGACACGATTAAGGGCTGAATGAAATGCTGCCATACCATAAAGGTAAAACCAAAAACCAAAACAGGCTCATCGGCGTATTTTTCAATGAATTCATCAATGGCTGGCCAGTTCGGTGTCATATCCGCGTTTAGCGCATAAGTATGATCTCGACCTAAAAAAGAAAGCCCCTGCACCCCCGCACCACGGGCGGAAAAGCCAGCTTTATCGCCAGTTAAGCCATCGTGATCGATAATCAACATTGGGCGACGAGCTTTACCCGTAAAAGAGGATAACAGGGAAACCAACACCTTAGATTGCAATGCCGCCGTATCGCGATCCAAGACGATTTGTGACTTTACTTGTGAGGTTGTGCCAGAGGATGTCAGTGTCTTAAACACATTGTCTGGTAAGGTGCTGCTTAGGCGCAGCATTTTAAATAACCGTGCAGCCACAAATGGCACAGCGTCTAACGACTCAGCAACGCCCGCTTGCTGATTTTGGCCAGCAAGCAAATTCGCGTACGGCTGACAGTTAACTTGATGAAGCTGTGTCAGGCGGTTTAGCTCGCCCAGTAACCAAACCTGCTTTTCTGCTTTGGCAAGACCAAATATCTCAAGGGACCTCCAATCGCTCATACTTCTATCACTCATAAGCCCACCTGCTGTTTTAAAGTCGGGTAATCCACCTTGCCATTGTTGGTATGTGGAATCTGTTCGAGCAGTAGTAGCTGATAAAACATTGGATGAATATTGAGCTCTTTCAGATAGTGCTCAATCGTAGTTTGTTGCTGCGCATCCGTATAGGCGATAACCAGTTTATCTTCTTGCCCTAAGCAGGCATTCTCTGTCACGCCACGCTGCTTTAATGTTTCTTCAAGATGGGCAAGGCTTAAACGCTTGCCTTGCATCTTGATAAAGCGGCTTTTACGGCCAGTGATGAAGAGGTAACCATCTACGTCACGCTTGGCAAGATCACCTGTGTAGAGAATCGCCGCGCCCTGCCCTAATGTAAGGTCATCTCGGTTTGCGGCATAACCCATCATGACATTTTCGCCTTGATAGACCAGCTCCCCTTCTTGATCAGGTTCAGTGATTTCAGAACCATTTTCATCCACCAAAGATAGCTTCCCACCTGGAACGGAGATACCGATGGAGCCGAGCTTTTCTAATAAATGCTCAGAGGGTAAATAGGAAATACGCGGCGCCGCTTCGGTCTGTCCGTACATCACATAAAAACGTTGCTGGTTGGCTTGGCAGTGCTCAGCAAATGCTTGCAATATTTCATTACTAAGCTTGCCACCTGCTTGAGTGAAAACCTTAAGCGCTGGCAAGGACATATTAAAGAAGCGCAAGCGCTGTAAGGTTTCAAAATGAAACGGCACCCCGGAGAGAGAGGTCACCGCATGCTCTTTCATCAACCCCCAAAATGTTTTATCCGTAATGCTTGTATCGGTAACGACTAGGCTGGCCCCTGACCATAGATAGGAATTCAGAATAGACAAACCAAACGAATAGGTTAATGGTAGCAAGGTAATAGAACGTGCTGTGCTATCAAGCTCCAAATACTCGACAATGGCAGCAGTATTAGCATCTAGATTCTGAGCTGAAAGGCGCACCATTTTCGGTGAGCCAGTACTGCCAGAGGTAGACAGTAACAGACGCAAATCGTCGTGTGCTTTCTGCCCCACAGTCAATGGCGCGAGCACTGAGATCCGATTACTGTGTAGCAGGAAATTAGGCTGGTACTTAGTGTACTGCTCAAGCTCAGCGGCATCGCTTAACAAGATCATCGGCGCACGCGCCACCAAACAAGCGAGGTAATCGACAATGGAGGCAATATTATTCTCCATCACTAAAGCGACCACTTGATTAGCGGCTAACTGGCTCGCCACCCGCTCGACTTGCTGCACCAATTGCCCATAAGACACGGTTTGCTGAGTATCGATCAGGACAATACCAGTGTGTTGTTTGATTCGTTCAATAAGCTGCATGATGAGTCCTTAGGGCAACTGTAAGCCGCCATCAACAGAAAGCACTTGGCCTGTCATAAAAGCAGATTGATCGCTCAGTAAAAAAGCCAATACCTGCGCAATGTCTTGAGGCTGGCCTAAGCGTTTAAGTACCGTCGACTTCTGTATAGCGCTGCGTTGCTCATCACTTAATTCAGCGATTAAAGGTGTATCAATCACACCAGGGGCCACCGCATTAACACGAATGCCGTACCGACCTAACTCCTTGGCAAGGGACTTGGTCATGCCCTCAATGGCGGCTTTGGCGGAAGCATAAGCTACTTGGCCAATACTGCCCTGCTGGACCACCACAGAGGACAGTAAAGTAATCGCCCCCTGCTGCTCACGCATCATTAATTTGGACGACCACTGACTGAGTAAAAATGCCCCAGCCACATGCTCGTTCAACATCTGCTGCAACGCCGCCGCGTTGGTAAAGTGAAACGGTTGAGTAATCATAGAACCGGCACAATGAGCCAATCCGTATAGGGTCAACTCATTGTCACGCAAATAGCCATTTAATGTTTTAAAGGCCGCTTTTAACGCCGCTTCATTGGTCACATCAAAGGGCAATGCAAAACCACCAATGGACTCTGCAAGGGCTACACAATCCGCTTCACTGCGACTGTTAACCACCACCCCATAGCCTTGTTCGGCAAGCGTTTTCGCCAAGGCTAAACCTATGCCACTGGTAGCACCAGTGATCAGTACGGTTCGTCTAGTTGGCTGTGATAAGCTTTGATCGAGTGGGCGCATTGCGAGAGCCTTTTATCCGTTTTTAGAATACAACGTCGTGCTTTGCGAGAATCTCTTTGGCGATTTTCACCGAACTCATTTCGATAATGTCGTCCATATCCAGCATGACATCAAATTCTTTTTCTAACGCCGCTACCAACACCATATGCGCGACAGAGTCCCACTGAGGAATGGTGTTGTACTCTAGCTCATCCACCACTTGGCTCGCTTCAATGTTTAAACTGCTGGCAAAGGCTGTAACCAAACGCTCGTTATTTGTCATAGTAATCGGTACCTACTCTTCAAACGTTTCGTTTAAGAAGACTGTATGTTTAGGAGAAACGCGATAAAAGCGGTAGTAAGCGCTCTCTCGCTTGCTCAAATTCTGGTTGTGTTTTACTGAGAAAGACCCAGTTGTCATTTTGCTCGCCCACTCGATAACCCAAGCTTTCATTAAAACGTAACGCCGCTTGGTTATGGGGCGCTACTTGGGCGCTAATGCATGTGATCGGCAGTTGCTCAAAACACCATTCACTTAAGCCGACCCCAACGCAGATAGCGAGCATACTGCCACGGTATTTTTCATGGCCTATGTACAGCCCAGTGCTTGCGCACTCCGACTCATCGAAAGAGGCATTAGCGTAACCAATTAATTGATCACGGAACCACAGGGCAAAATGGTGGCGATTTTTGTGTTCACCTAAACGCTCAAACCAAGCCTGTTGTTGAAGTGGAGATATCTCACTCTGGTCTACCATCATCAAGCGAATATCGTCACGATTGCGCCATTGGCGTAATTGCTCGATATCGCCTTGCTCAATGGCTCTAAACTCAATTTGGTAACGCTTAAATATGACTGCCATACTCCCCCACAAGGGCTAAATTATGTTACCAAGCGAGTAGTCAACACTGTTTTGACCACACGTTCAGCCCCTAATCCATCAACACATTCACGTGCCAAGTGTGAGCGTTCAGCCAAGTCTGTTTGCCAAACGCTTAGAACATGATTAACCACTTGATCCACTAAGCCCAAGCGCTCATTCGGCACGCAGCTGATAAAGTCCGTCGCCGAACACCAACCGAGCGCAGTGTGTTCTTCAAGGGCATCTTTCTGATTGTCTGCCACCTGAATAAAGTGCGTCGGTACACCCATACACGCTAGCTCAAATAAAGTGCCGCCTGCCGCAGAAATGGCAAAACGACTTCGAGCCATCAACCCAGATACCTGAGTCACACCTATTTGGCATTCGATACAATGTTGTCGGCAGTAGGCTTCTATTTCTTTAGCGTTTTGCACACCAGAGCCTACCATAACCAGCATAGAACTCGAAGGAAAGCCTTTCCCAAACAACGACTTAATAAAGGGTAAGGTTAACTTTAAAGGATCGGTCCCACCAAATGTAAGCAGGAGTTTCTGTCGGTCTGAGTGTTGCAAGACCTGCTGAAAATGAAATTGAGGACGCAGTAGAGCGAACCAACCTCCCGTTAAAGGGAATTGCACACTTTGCGTATAAGAAAGGGAGAGAGGGTTGAGCAGCCAACGACAGTAAAAAGCACCACGATTGTTATTATCGTCTAACACGAGAAGGTTAGGGTTGAGCTTAAACAGCTCGTTTATTGCATCAGCATCGTATCCATAATGATCCAATACTAGAATATCAGCTTGGCGGGCTAGCTCATGCCACTCAAATTCATCTTGAAACAGGAAATCTTCTGTTTTAGTGAAATCAGAACAGGAACCATGAACGACAAATCGAACATTAGCTCCATGCTTAATAAAAGCTTCAGCAAGCACTTCACTGCGCACTCGATGCCCCATACCGATTGACACGGAAGCATCGGCACGAATAACAACTTTTAGTTGAGAAGATCCCATGATAGTGGCTGACCTAACTGGACATCAGTATTCAAGGTACGACCAATGACTTCATTCCAGTGCTTGGGCGCTAAACCTAAAGAAGGGCGAATGATCTTAATATGCTCCGGTTGAACAAGCGTGCCTGCTGGCAAATCTTGGGCAATATATATCGAACGTCGATATTTCTTTGCCTTTTGCTCAGCCTCAGAACCACCATATTTGACTGTACCAATCGCCGCATAAGCCTGCTGGCAATTTTCAACAAGCGCCGCCATTTCCGCCGGCTCCATCGAAAACTCAGCATCCACCCCTCCAGCAGAGCGATCCATCACAAAGTGCTTTTCAATTACACTTGCCCCCAAGGCAATCGATGCCACAGCCGCCCCAATACCACGAGTATGGTCGGATAACCCTACTCGGCAGCCGAATCGTTGCGCTAAATCTGGAATGGTGGCAAGGTTAGAGTCTTCCATCTTTGCAGGGTACGTACTGGTGCATTTGAGCAATACCAGCTCCGCCCCACTGATATGACGAAAAGCCGCAACGGCCTCCTCAATCTCCTCAATGGACGCCATCCCAGTAGACATAATGGTCGGCTTACCCGTGGCAGCAATCTTTTGAATCAGAGGGATATCCGTCAATTCAAATGACGCCACTTTATACAGTGGCACATTGAGGCTTTCGAGAAACTCTACGGCAGAGGCATCGAATGGCGAGCTAAAGGCCACTAGACCAAGCGAGTTTGCATACTCAAACAACGGCTGATGCCATTCCCAAGGGGTACAGGCCTTGCCGTATAAATCGTACAGATTCTGCCCTTGCCACAGACTGTCCGCTTCACCGATCATAAACTCTTCGTTGCGCACGTTCAGCGTCATGGTATCAGCGGTGTAGGTTTGCAGTTTGATCGCATCCACACCGGCATCCGCCGCCGCCTTGATCATCGCTTTAGCCGTGTCAAAGTCTTGATCGTGGTTGCCGGAGAGCTCAGCAATGATAAAAGGAGACGTCAACACAAAAACACCTCTAGCCGTTATAGTTACGAATTAAGTGATCATCACCTTTATCGATAAAGTCCGAAGCCTGCTCAAGCATTACGGGCATTTCATCAAGGAACTCACACCAAATATCATAAACATCTTTCGCCTTGGCAACAGCGACTTGATCTTCTTCTATTTGATACATAACAGAAATTATTAAGAATGCTGCCGAGGTAAAAGACCCTTTAAGCAGATCATAAATATAACGACCACCTGTCGCCTTCATCAAATACAGTGTGCGGTGATACTGCCATAGCAAATGAATCACTTGCGCTTTAGAATCAAAGTCCCTCCAACCTGACTTCAGCATATTCACCACCTCTTTAAACTCATTAATGCGCAACACCTTTTCAGGAGCTAAGCCAATCAAGCTTTGGGGGGCTTTACGCGTAAACAGCTGATATAGACTTCCAATCAATACTTCTTTGTCAAAAGGCTGATCAAAAATCATGACATCTTCAATATGTAGCGGCTCAGCACCATTAATTTTGGCGCCATTGGATAGGTTATAGCAATTAATACCTTTCACCTCGCGCATACGGTTTAGCAGAGCCCCCAACTGAATACGGGACATATTCATAAAATTGGTAGAGCGAACTTCTCCACCAAAATTACCCGGCACAGGAACCGTTCGAACTGTGGCAAAACTCTGAAATCCAGATTCTTTACCATCTTTATAATAACCACTGTGCTTAGAATGATGGTTTTCGTGACTTACATAGCCATTATCAACACCTAAAAAATAGATATTCTTAAAACCAAAGTAATCACAATAAGAAAGGGCCAGATTCGCCACGAAAGGGGCGGAATGATTCATCGGCATATAAGACTGCCCTTCAGCAGCAATCGCAGCGCCAATCAAGGTCACAATCGCTTCACCGGGCTTACCACCGGTGATAGTACGATCAAAGTAGTCATAAAAGTCAGGATGCATCACATCGACCGTCAAGCCAACAACCCCTTCCAATTCACTTTTCTCAAAGAAAGTGAATTTATCGACGGTTTGCTTCATTCGCTCAACATCAACATGGAAATCTGGTTTGATACCAACTTTGCGCAAAGTATTAATGGTAGAACCACAAGAAATAATGAGCACTCGGTCTTTTATTTCTTTTAGCAGCTCAATGCCATCATCTAAAGACGGGCCATTACCGACAATAAAGACTGGAATATCTTGCTGCCAGCGGGGAAGCTTTGTATCGGCATCATAAAGGCACAAATTCATTTTAGGTAACGCTTTTAAGCCATGGGCCACACCAATCAAGGCATCATCAAAAAAGCCCCACCCCATTGCTTGTCTCGGATAATTTTCACGAAACTCATTTAAAGAGTTCTCGAGATCTGGGCTTTTATATCCTTTATATAGATACGTTTCAGGGGCCCAGAAAAAACCATTTTCTTCTAATTGAGTCAGGTATTTATCTGTAATATCCTTAGCCTGAACACCTAACAAAAAGTTTATAGTGTGTCCATCTCGGTTGAAGTGCTCTAATATTGGATTCCAATCAATAGAAAAAAGTGAATAATAGAAATAATCTAATTCTTTCTCATAAATATAAAGATGCTTAATTTCTCTAAGCTCGACAATTTTTTCAAGCTGATAACCAAGTTCTAAGCCGAAGATAACTAATGCTGGTACAAATTCAGGTAACGTAACAGGTCGAGTGTAGACAGCCTCTACCTCTCGCAAGTACTTAATCATTCTATTGCCGTACTGAACATGTCTACTAGGATGGGCAAGCTGCCTCACTAGACCTAAATGTGTCTTCAGTGGTTGGGCAACAAATTCATTAACTTTTACCAACGCGCTTTCACGAGGACGCTCAGAGAAAAGAGAAGCATTTAGCTCTTTGACGTATAGATTCAAATCGCCACATTCTTCTAGATAGATAGCACGATTTTTAGGTTTATAATCTTTAAACTCCTCATAAATATGAGGCATAACGGCAGCAAACAAGTTCATATTGTCACGATATCTTTCAGAGAATTCTTTGTCTTTCTCTTTTAATCGCTTTTGGCCTTCTTCTACTTTCTGAACCAATGACTGAATTTTGGAAATAGACTGCTGAAGATTACTATCTAGCACGATTGGAAGCCTTGTTATATTGCTTTAGGCCTTTCTTAGCCTTGTTAAATTTCTTAAGATTTTGCGTGGCAAACTCACGCTCTTGTTGGCAGTGAGTTTGAATGGACAAATAAAGCTCAATAAAAGATTTCAATGCTGTATTGAAATCATTATCGGATGACGCAGATAAATGGGAAATGGCGTTCTGGTTACCAACAACCAACTTATTCAATAAGCCATAATCATGGGCTTCAAAAGCCTCTTTCATATCGTTGGTTAACTGCTCAAGCTGTTCCAACGTCATACTAAGCTGTACCCAGTCTCTGCTGCGACTGCATAGCATAAGCCTCTTGCTTATCTGCTTCCCCTATTTGATCCCAGGCACCTTTAATCTGTAACAAAAGAGCCATTACACTATCTATTTTCTCAATATCCATATTTAGACTTGCTTCGTGGATCTGGGCAATCATAAATTCGTATAAAGAATCAAGGTTATCAACTAACTCAGGATTTGCATCTCTCTCCAATGAGTCGCGCAAAGCATTAATAATCTCTACCACTCGCGTCAACGTACTTGATTTAGCTTCCATGTCACGTCGTTCGATAAACCCTTTGCTTAAAGCAAGTCGCTCTAACGCCCCTTGCATTAGAAGCTGTATCACACGATGTGGGTCTGCAGATGCTAAATCCGATTTTAACGAACCTTTTTTATATTCGTTAATGCCTTTATTACCGTACATATAAACCTCTTTAGCGATTAGCTGCTACTACTCAAGCTACTTAACTGAGTTAATAAGTAGTCCCCATTTGAAGACATGCTCGCAAGTAACGTATCAAGCGTTGTGAAACGCTCTCTTAGCTGCTCTTCATACAGCTCCATTCGGTACTCGTAATTTTCAAGCTGCGTCTCTGTTTTATCTACTGACTCTTGGGATGCATCAATCATGTCTTTAAGAAGACCGCCAGAGCCAGTAAAGTTATCTAGATAGTCAGACATAATATTCGCTAAGCCGTTTTCAGATGAAAACAGAGTCACAACATCATCGTAACTCTCATCCATAGCTTCGCTGAACTTAGCAGAGTCGAGAGACAAGTAATTATTGTCGTCCATTTCGATACCAAGGTCGAAGATAGAACTCAAAGCACCAGCGTCATCAAACACTGTCATAAGGTCTGAATTCAAAGAAGATTCAAGTCCTCGTATCAAGCTACTTCCATTTAACACTGCACCGGTAGCAGTATAGGTATCAAATTTGGTCAACAGTGAATTGTAAGCTTTCACAAACGACTCTAGTGTTTCTTTAACTGTATCAGTGTCGTAATTAACAGCTGCGGTTGCAGCCTCTAAGTTACCACTACCATCATATTCTGACTCTGCCAGCGCTTTGATGGTCAGTCCTGACACTGCACCCTCAAATGTATTGGTATCACTATTGATAGTAATGCCATCAACGGAAATGATTGCATCTTGAGCGCCATCACCAGCGGCAATACTCAGACCAGCCGTACCAGTACCTGTCGCAACAGAAGATACATTGTCCAATGACTCATCAGTATTCGTCACTACCAAATCATTACCGTCGCCTGATACATCAGAATTCAATGTTAAGTAAACATTCCCATTGCCATCGTCAACTAGGTTAGCAGACACACCAAAATTGTCTGACGCATCATTAATTTGCTCACGCAATTCGGACAATGTCGTATTCGCAGCAACTGAGATAGTGAAGGTATCATCACCTGCAGTGAACGTTAGGTCACCACCTGTCGCAGAAACAACATCATCGCCGGATGAAAATAAACCGGCCGCAGAAACACTACGTGAACCTTGAGCTAACTGGGAAACAGAAATGTTGTAGGAGCCGTTTGAGGCGTCACTGTCTGCAGTCACAGAAACAATATCACCTGAGGAAGGTTGTGTTGTCGTCGCCGTACGACCAGTAAAAAGACTTTCATCACTTAGATCTTCAACTGCGTCTTCAAACGCTTCAAGAGCGGATTTAATCGCACCGTAAGCGGATACTTCCGATTCAAAATCACTGATCTTATCTTCGTAAGCAGCCACCCTAGTGTCCCGCTGAACACTAACCATGTTAGTAACGAGCGTTTCTAGGTCCAAACCTGAACCTACACCTAACGATGTAACCGACATAATTCCTCTCTTTCAGCTGTTAGGCTGATATTACACTTCGCTATTGATCAAGTTTCCTTTTAAATCTGTCAGCTCGCCAAAAATACTATCGAGGCGTTTTGACATTTCAAGAAACTCTTCAGATGGGATTTGTCTCACCAAATCACCCGTTTCTTGATCAACAACTTTTACAATATTGTCAGATCCGTCTTCAGTCATTTCAAACGACAGCCCCACACTGAGCTGGCGCATCTTGATATTGACTTCTTCCATTTTCACTTCATCAACAACTTCTTGGTTGGATGAGCCATTAGAAGAAGCAAGATCATTGCCACTTTTGGAATCTTCTGACGTATTACTTATATCGGCAGATTGTTTAATCACTTGAGACTCTTTTTGCTTTGCGTCGACAAATTCTTGCTCACTAACTTGAGTTTGCTGACCTGTTTGCAAAGGCGACAAAGAGTTTCTTGAAAAATCAGAACTAATAGACATGGGCTCTCTCCCAAAAACAAAAAAGCTGGAGTAATACTCCAGCTTTTAGATATTACTCTATTAACCTAATAAGGATAGCGCAGTTTGAGGACGCTGGTTAGCCTGAGCAAGAATAGATGAACTTGCTTGCTGTAGGATTTGCGCACTTGTCAATGAAGCAGTCTCTGTTGCGAAGTCTGTATCACGGATACGAGAACGCGCAGCGGAAACGTTTTCAGAGATGTTACTCAAGTTACTGATAGTAGATGAGAAACGGTTTTGCACCGCACCCAGCTCAGCTCGTTTTGAGTCAACCGCAGCAATCATACTATCAATCGCAGCAATCATACTTTGAGCATTGGCTGCAGATGAAATAGAGATAGTTGAAGCTGTTAAAGACTGCATTGCTGTAGAAGAGGCTGTCTGCATCAAATTCTCAACAGTGAAACCACCACTGGTCATATCAACAGAGTTGCTAGCTCCAACATAGCCCATAGAGAAACTAATGGTTTGGTTTGCGTCTGCGCCCACTTGGAAAGTACCGTCATAAGTACCGTCCAAAAGATTCTGACCACCAAAAGTAGTAGTACTTGCTACACGGTCGATCTCCTCACCAAGTGCCGCCATCTCTTGTTGAAGCGCAAGGCGGTCTTTGTCAGTGTTTGAACCGTTGGCAGACTGAACCGCAAGCGTACGCATACGCTGAAGCATGTTAGTAGTCTCATCCATTGCACCCTCTGCAGTTTGCGCTAGAGAGATACCATCGTTCGCGTTACGAACTGCTTGGTTCAGACCATTGATTTGAGAAGTCAGACGGTTAGAAATCTGTAGGCCTGCCGCGTCATCAGAAGCACTATTGATTCGCAAGCCAGAAGACAAACGTTGATAAGCTGTATCAAGCGTATTGCCAGATTTCATCAACTGGTTCTGAGCATTCAGAGATGAAGTATTAGTATTTACATATAAAGCCATAATAGCCTCCTAGTTTCGCCATGCGGCTTGCTGCCAAGCAAACCTTTAATTGGTGAAAAGATCGCCAAATCTAAATTCACCTAAAACCTCTTGTTTACGTTAACGGCGAAGCTAAAAGGAACTTTAACGTTTTTTTGATATTTTTTTCCGCTCATGGCAAAAAAACACCGCCAAAGTCGGCAATACTTTGTTTTTTATGGTTTTTTCCTCAATAAGTTTTTTCTTAAATCGCTAAAAAAATATTTAAAATCAGTTATTAGAACTATTTCTATGTCTTGGCATGCTGCTTGCTGTATTAAAGTCATGGGAGCACGCCAATGCCCCCATAAAAAAAGCCAAGTGCGCTAACACTTGGCTCAAAAATCACTTCTAGGAGTAAGAAGCGAGAAAGGTTTCGAATGTCTTCGCCAAACCTCTTGCCTCCGGCATTCGAAATAAGCTTCAAGATATGAGCGGCCTGATCAGCCGCTCTTTTTTTATGTATTAGCCCCCTAGCAATGAAAGTGCTGTCTGAGGACGTTGGTTCGCCTGCGCAAGAATAGTTGAACTTGCTTGCTGTAAAATTTGCGCACTTGTTAGAGTCGCAGTCTCTTCGGCAAAGTCAGCATCACGAATACGTGAACGTGCTGCCGATACGTTTTCAGAAATATTACTCAAGTTACTGATAGTCGATGAAAATCGGTTTTGAACAGCACCCAATTCAGCACGCTTTGAGTCCACGGCAGCAATCATGCTATCAATTGCAGCAATCATACTTTGAGCGTTAGCTGCTGAAGAAATTGAAATCGTACTTGCCGTCAAAGACTGAACACCTGTAGAAGAGGCTGTTTGAATAAGTCCCTCAACACTAAAACCTTGCGGTGTGGTTGTAGTCAAATCAACACTATTGTTAGCTCCGATATACTGCATAGAGAAACTTATGGTTTGGTTAGCGTCAGCACCAACCTGGAAAACACCACTGTATGTACCATCAAGCAAGTTTTGCCCACCAAAAGTCGTCGTTTCAGCTACACGGTTAATCTCTTCAGCTAGCTGTCCCATTTCTTGCTGTAGGGCTACACGATCTTTATCAGTGTTTGAGCCGTTAGCAGATTGAATTGCCAATGTACGCATACGCTGCAACATGTTAGTTGTTTCGTCCATCGCGCCTTCTGCTGTTTGCGCTAGGGAGATACCATCGTTGGCATTTCGAACGGCTTGGTTTAGACCGTTAACCTGAGAAGTCAGACGGTTTGAGATTTGCAGACCCGCTGCATCGTCAGCAGCACTGTTAATACGCAAACCTGAAGACAAGCGCTGGTAAGCTGTATCAAGCGTGTTACCTGAGCTCATCAATTGACGTTGTGCATTAAGCGATGATGTATTGGTATTTACGTACAAAGCCATGATTAAGTTCTCCTAGAAATGTAAATTCTTTATCGCAACCTTTTGATTTAATTGATTATTTGGCTGCATCTTGCATATTTAAGTTATCGTCACATCCAGAAAAATCTTTAATATTTTTTTAAATTTTTTTCTTTCGCTTCGTAAACAATAATTATGCGTCGCTGTACTTACATTTACGGTCAGTGGTTGGAGATCTTTAATACTTTTTTAAGAAATATGATCAATAAAGCGAAGATCAAAGTCGCCAGGTAATACAACCTTCGACACCTTCACATCATCGTTTTTATCAAGAGAGATATCTGATGGAGAAATAAACGCTTTAGTAGTAATGCTATACACCTGCCTCACTAAAGACGGAGAAAGTGCATCACTAAGCGTAAGAACAAAACCGAGTCTGCCATTTGACAAGGCGACACAAGACCCTACAGGGATTGGGCCTAAGCTCTTTATAAAAAGAGTTAAGATGTTTTTATCGAAGGCTACCCCAGCTTCTTTTTTCATCTTTCTGAGCGCCTCTGCTGGAGTTAAAGCTGCCCGATGAGCCTGCTCTGATGTAAGGGAGTCGTATGCATCAACTATAGAACCTATTTTCCCATAAGCACTGATCTCATCGTCAAACTTTCCTTGAGGATAGCCAGAACCATCAAGTCGCTCGTGATGCTCCCAAAGCATTTGGTAGACGACTTTAGGTATCTCCGACGAGCCAGACAAAAGTACCTCCCCAAAGCTTAAATGCTTTCTAGTAAGCTGAAACTCCGCCTCTGTCAGTTTTCCTGTTTTTTTGGCAATAGCATCCGGCAATTTAAAGCGCCCTATATCAAATAACAGCGCTCCAAGCACAATGACTTCTATAAAGCGGGGAGTTAGCTGAAGAGATTTGGATAAGTGACAAGCCAAAATTGCACAGGCAATTGAATGCTGTGCAATATAATCTTCTGAGTTTTGTATGTGCCGCGCGACAAGAAGTGAGTATGGATTACGGTCATAAGACTCCATCAGCTTTTTACATAAACCAGAAAGCTTAGCTACACTCAGCGGTTCTCCAGAAATTGTCAGCTTTGCTTCTTCCTGCAATAGCTGAACACCCCGCATCATTAGAGAAGTCGCGCGTTCAATTTCCTTATGAAATGGCACTGTCGCAGTATTATGCCTGCGAGCAATCATAAGCTGTTGATCTGATTCAGCTTGAGGAGGCCTACCTTCAGTCTCCTTTCCATTTTCTTCAGATTCAATCGCGCTCGCCAGTAAGCCATTTGATTCTATTCTCCCTTCTTTGTAAGCCAACACATAGTCACGAGTATTATCATTTAAGATGGAGCGAAAATAGTCATACAAACTCTTCCCTTTTGAATGGAACTCCCTAAGAGTTTTTGATAGTCCCTCCCCTTTCAAACGCCTAACGCTCGTTACAGACTTACTTAGAGAAATAGAATAACATAACATTATAAGCTTCTCTTCAGCTTCATAACGCCGCTCATAGTCTGTACTGGTGATATGAACATCTCGAAAGGGGGAATGAAATGGTAGCAGCTCTTTATTAAGAGTAGCTTTTAACTCAGACAAGAGCACTTGTCGAATGGCAATGCTCACAATATGATGCTTTTCGCCATGTTTTTTTATTAGGTTGGCTACACGCTCTGTTTCAAGAATGTGCCGGCTGATTCCCAACACTTCGAGCAACTCAAATAAATCGAAATAGGCAAAGTCAATATTTACGCCAAATAAGCTTATTACATCAAACTTTGCCATACCATGCCTTTAAACTAAATCGAGTTAAACAAAGAGAGAGAACTTATTCGTTGAAATAACAGCTGTGTAGCAGATAAAGCCGACTCACTTAACTCAAGCTCTGTCGTTGCCTTATAAATATCCAGCCCCCCAATATTCTCTTGGGCTTGTTTGTTATAGATCTGCTTCGCAGAGCCATATTCAGTTCGATTGTCTATCGTATTGATTCGCGCACCGACAGAGGAGGATGCCGTAGCAATATTAACCTGAGTATTCTCAATGCTGGTAGTTGCGTTAAGACGGTAATACTCCCTTTCTTTGTTCGTCAAAGTAGGGTCTCGTAAAGCATTAATCGCATCCATCACTTGATTTAAAACGTTATCTCGGATCGGCTGATCTAACGTAATATCGACCGTGCTGCCTGCTGCGCCATCTAAAGTAAACTCCATACCGTTGAAAGTAATCGCTTCACCTGACACATAATCTCCAGAAGCTAAAACAGCACCGGTACTATCTGTAATAGAAAACTGGTCTGGAGATCCCGCAGTAGTCGTCAATGTGAAATCATTTAACGCAGCATTGACTGCGCTGTAATTATTGTCAACAAAAGTGTCATAAGCATCTTGGTCTGATATTGAGTAGGATAAAGTAGCTGTCCCCACTGAAGAGGTAGCCGTTACCGTATTACGAGTCCAAGCATCTTGAAACACTGTTTTTCCAGAGTCATTTGTCGCTATAGAAATGGTATCGCCTATCTGAGACATCTGCTGAGCTTCGTTGCCAGCATAGACGTACTTCCCACTTGTGTCTTTGATAAAAGCAGGTGAGCTCGAATTTGTGCCTGAGAAAATATATTGCCCATTTGAATTTTTAGAATTCATTAAGTCGGCAACTGAAGCCAACAAAGACTCCATTTCACCCGCTAATGTATCTAAGTCGTCTTGAGAGTTTGCTCCATTCACTGTTTGGATCAAGCGCACATTAATTTCATCTAATGTACTATTCAGGCTCTCTAACGCAACTGACTCGTATTCAATGGAGTTTCTTGCTAGGGTCATATTCTGATCATACTGCTCTAGCAGCTTAGTATCGGCGTCATAGCGCAATAACTGACCAGCACCATTAGGGTCATCACTTGGCCTTACAATATCAGACTGCTCAGCAATCTTTTCCTGAACTTTTAAATAGCGCTCATTCGCCTTTTGCATCGATAGTGAAGACTGATTGAAAATTAAGTTCGTTGTAACACGCATATATCACCTACCCTAACGCACCAATCAGCGTTGCAAATGTACTTTGAGCAGCAGACAAGACCTGAGCTGACGCTGTATACGACTGCTGGTATCGCAACAAGTTAACTGCCTCTTCATCCAAGCTAACAGCAGAGACTTGATCTCGAGCAGCAATCGATTTATTCATTATTGTCTCACTCGCGTCCATATTGGTGGATAACGTTGCCGTTAAACTACCGACCTCTGTCACCAATGATGAAAACGCTTCTGTAAAAGACCGACTTCCTTCTACAGTATTCTCACTCTGCAAGTTCGCTAACTTTAAGCCATTGTAGTTATCAGACTCACCATCAGAGTTAAAAGCAATAGTAAAAGTATCACCAGCATCTGGTGGACCATCTAAGCTAATATCATAACCTGCATCTTCAGCAAGCCCAGCTTGCTCTAATAAGTTTGAGTAATCCGTAATGCCTGTCAAAGTTGCCAATGCTGTACCGCTACCGTCTCTTATCTCGACCGCATCACTAGCAGTAAAGTACAAGGTCTGAGGCGCCGCACTATATAGCCCACCAGAAGCAGTAAATGCCGAATCCGTAAAGTCTGTATTAGTAATAGACGAGATTGAAATAGTCACATCCGAAAGGTTAGTACTAGCACTTGATACAGCAATTGGTGCCGAAAGAGCTAAATAATCACCTGAGCGAGCCGTCATTTTAATAGACTCCGCAGCATTTTTAGTTGGAGCAAACTGGTAACGATCTCCTTCCGTGTAGTTTGGCAATGAGTCAAATGAAATCTCTACCCCAAAACCATCGACTTGGAAATAGCCGCTAGAAGTAGGAGTTGCAGTGGAAGTGTCCACTATACTCGATTCGCGCTTAATTCTTCCGTCCAAATCATAAGTAACTAGTTTAAATGTAGTTGGAGACATCATCTCGACTTCATACGTATCTGTAGTTATCTCACTAGATGCTCCATCCGTTACACGCACATCAATACCGAAGTTTTCGTCACTGTTTTCAGTATTTGCAGTAACCTCTATCTCTGAAGTTGAAAAAAGGTTGATACCGTAGTCACCATTAGCATCCAAACCAAGTTGATTTTGCTGATTCATCACATCGGCAAATACCAATGCTTGCTGACCAAGCATACGTTCTGCAGTCGTGATAAATTCATTACGAAATTCAACCAGGCCACCAATTGCCCCGCCCAATTCATCTGTCGGAATATTTAATTCATACTTACCAAAATCGAGCTCAATGCCCAATTCACCATCAGGGTTGCTGGTATCGGATGTCAAGCGCAGCTCATTATTGCTACTTTGAAGAACTAAAGGCTGACCCGAGGCGAGATTAACTGTCATCAGTTCACTATCATCATAACTAACTTTTATATCTAAATATTCTGATAACTCTTTGACTAATTGCTCTTGCTGATCTCGCAATTCGTTGGCAGCGCTTCCTGTCGTAGATTCAAGTTTAAATATCTGCGCATTTAAGTTACCTATCTGATCAGTCAAGTTGTTAATAGACAACACATTACTCTCAAGCTCCTCATTAGCGAGCGTTCTTTGGTCTGAGATGTAATTTGCTAGATCGTTATATTGTGAGGCTAATTGCTTAAAGTTTGAGTAAGCATTGGAACGGGCGGCAGTATCCGTTGGATCCGCATTCGCTGTTTGCAATGCACTGAAAGCATTATCTAAGTAATCACTAATAGACACACTGTCTTCACCGATAACCGAATCAAAAGACGTCATCATAGAATGATAGCTTTCATAAAAATTGTAATTAGAGGTGTCAGACCAAACTTGCTGATTGATGTACTGATTCACAATACGATCAGTATCTTGGATTAAAACGCCACCGCCTGATTGACTCACTGTTGCAGTGGTTTGACGGCTGTAGCCTTCCGTATCTACGTTGGCTGTGTTTTGACCAGTCGTGGTAATTCGAGCCGTACTCGACTGCAACCCAGATAAACCTATGGAATAAAGACTCGCCATGTTATTAACCTCTCAGACACGAAACGCTAGCGCGCATATTTCTATATCGACTTGAGATGCAATAACTTTACCAAAACTAGAGGAGAGAGCTGAAAACTCACACAAGATGTTGTTATAGAAGGGTTTTAAACCACTTACTCGACAGAATATTAGTAATCTTATCAGCGTAGTTAGGGTCTGTGGCATAGCCACCTTTTTGCAGGTAAGCGGCAAACATTGCCGCATTATCGCCAGCCTCTAATGCTTCTTGATATCGTTCACTGTTTTTCAAGAAATCAGCATAGTCGTCAAAGCTTTGCGAAAAAGAGTCATATGCACGAAATGCTGCCTTCTCCCTTTGAGCTACCCCATCCTTGAACTCCAATGTGCTCACCAGAGCCTTATCTCCAGACCAGCGATGATCGGCTTTGATACCAAACAAATTATAACTGGGACTGCCATCGGTTTTTGCAATCGGGTATTTTCCCCAGCCCGTTTCCAAAGCGGCTTGGGCCAAGATAGCTTTGGGATCAACTCCTAGCTGCTCCCCTGCTTTTTGCGCATGAGGCCATAGCGTTTGCACAAAGCTATCTGGAGAATCAAACGCAACATCTGTTGCTTTTAACTTGGCTGCATCCACTACTTGTTGCGCAGACTCGGTATAGTCTTGTGCAGCCCGCTTCGCCACGGCACGGACTCTTTCCGCATCGAGAGTCGACAAATTACGTAGAAAGTTTGCCTCTGAACCCAGCTCATTACCCTCATTCGAAGACAAACTTTTCCCATTACCCTGAAGTTGTCTAATCAGTGATTCAGCCAGACCTATACCACCAGCGTTAGCCAATGACTGGGCCAATTGCGAATCCATCATTTCGGTGTATTGTTTTGTTTGAGCGCTATCAAACAATCCTCCACCAATATTTTCATTGGCAGATCGCATATTCTTAAACATCATATTGATGAAGATCGACTCAAACTCTTGAGCCACTTTTTTTAATGCTGCATCAGGGTCTTGCTGGGCTTGCGCTTTAAGACTTACCAGAGAGTTAAAGTCTGCAAAAAAAGCATTGTTATCGATTCGGCTCATGATTCCTCCGCGCTCATAGTCTAAATAACGACTAAATCGGCATTTAACGCACCCGCTTGCTTCAATCCCTCGAGGATAGCCATCACATCACCCGGTGCCGCCCCAACTTGGTTAACAGCTCGAACGATATCATTTAAAGATGCCCCCTGATTAAAAACAAACATATGGCCACTACCTTCGTCTGTTTCAAGTCCCTGACGAGGTGCCAACGCTTGGCCCGCGCCAGGAAAATCACCTTCCGGGTTAGCATTAATCGTCACAGTAAGGCTGCCATGCGTCACTGCCGCAGGCGATACGGTGACATCCTGACCAATAATAATGGTGCCTGTACGTGAATTGACAACAATCTTCGCCCTTTCACGACCTAATTCAACATCTAAGTTTTCAAGAATCGACAGAAAGGTCACCCGTTGCGAGGGATCTCGCGGCGCCGTTACACGAATTGATGTAGCATCAAGAGACTGAGCGACACCTGGACCCAGCAAACTATTAATCTTATCCGCTACTTGTTTTGCAGTCGTAAAGTCTGGTCGATTAAGGTTGAAGGTAAGAGTATCACCACGGTTGAAGCTGTTCGCTACCGCCTTTTCCACACTCGCACCATTTGGAATTCTTGCCACAGTTGGCGTAGCAATTGATTGGCGGGAACCATCAACACCAGCAGTCCCCAAACCACCTATAACAAGATTACCTTGAGCAATGGCATACACTTGCCCGTCCGCCCCTTTTAAAGCTGACAGCAGCAGTGTACCACCTTGAAGACTACTCGCATTCCCCAAAGAGGAAACGGTTACATCAATAGTCTGGCCTGGTTTCGAAAATGGCGGAAGCGTAGCCGTTAATGATACCGCCGCCACATTATCTGAATCCGTATCCGCCCCATCTGGTAAATTAATGCCGAACTGGTTCAGCATACTGATGAAACTTTGATTGGTGAAATCCGTATCATCCCCCGTTCCATTCAAACCTATAACTAGACCGTAGCCAAAAAGTTGGTTATCACGCACACCTTCTACGCTTGCAATATCTTTAAGGCGCTCCGCCGAAGCAAGCCCTCCCCATAAAAGCAAAGAGAGTGTTAAGATCAGGGTTTTCATACACTAGAATCCACGTAGTAATTAAAATGGCCACCAACTAGTATTCAACGCTCTTGTTAACCAGCCTTGTTCGCTTCCTGACGCTAGTTCACCAGTTCCAGAGTAGGCAATTCTTGCATCTGCAAGACGCGTTGATTCAACTGTATTATCAGAGCTGATATCCGCTTCACGAACCAAGCCTGACAAACGGATGTACTCTTGACCACGATTCAATGTTATCCACTTTTCACCCCGAACGGCCAGCAGCCCATTTGGGTAAACATCATAAACGGTTACGGTAATACTACCAGATAAGCTGTTACTTTGATTAGCGTTCGCATTACCTGAAAAGTCACTATTCATGCCCGGTAAGCTAGTATCCAACCCTACAGGAATACCTAAAATGGTAGGGTTTTGAATTGTGGCCGAGGAAGACTTGGACACTGAAGCAGCGTTCGACTTGGTAGAACTTGTACTTTCGGACAGGGTAACGGTCAGAATATCACCGATCTGACGCGCTTTCTTGTCACCAAAAAACACATCTCCCATTCCCGTTTGATAAATTCCACCATCACTGTTTTGACTATATTGAACAGATGGTTGAATTACTGGCGCGTAGTATGGATCGTCAGAAACCGGAGCGGGTTCGACCGCAGCACAACCAACTAAAACAACTGGGATAAAAGCAAATAATAAACGCATAAATGGCTCTTTATAATTGCTGGTTAACGAAGCTCAACATACCATCAGCAGCCGAAATCACCTTAGAGTTCATCTCATAGGCACGCTGTGTGGTAATCATATTCACTAACTCTTCTATAGAGTTCACATTTGAAGACTCCAACATACCTTGGCTCAGATAACCTCGACCATCAGTCCCTGGCTCACCAACTACAGGGGCTCCGCTTGCGGTTGTTTCTTGATACAGGTTGCTACCTAAATAATTCAAACCAGAAGCATTAATGAAAGTGGCAATATTTATCACCCCTATCTGTTCAGTATCTGTCGCACCTCCCCTAAGAACAGAGACAACGCCATCCTCGCCAATGGTAATTTCAACGACATCTTGATCTACCGTAATGCCAGGATCTAAGACCAAGCCAGTGGAATCCACTATAGTACCTTCGCTATTGAGCTGAAATTGACCATCACGCGTGTAAGCAATAGTACCGTCAGGTTGCTGTACTTGAAAAAAACCACCGCCTTGAATCGCTACATCCAATTGTCGATCCGTAATATTGTAGTCGCCTTCTTCAAAATTCTTTTGAGTTCCTGTTACTCGGACACCAGCCCCTAACTGCAGCCCTGACGGCAATTCGGTATTCTGTGAAGACAAACCACCTGGCGCACGCAGTGTTTTATACAGCAGGTTTTCAAATACCGCCCGGTCTTTTTTAAATGCTGTGGTCGATACGTTAGCCAAGTTATTCGAAATAACGGCCAATTGTTTGTCCATCGCAGACAAACCTGTTTTAGCAACCCATAGAGCTGAATGCATATCGTACTCCTTATCTCTGAATCACGTAGCTGTATTAACTACGTTCAAGAATTCGCGCCGATGCGTTTTCATTTTCACGCACCGTATTCATAACTTTAATGTTCATTTCAAATCGTCGAGACAACTCCATAATGCTGGTCATTTCTTCAACCGCATTAACATTACTGCCTTCTAGATACCCTGAAACCACTTGAACTGAATTATCCTGTTGTAATTGCTCACCACTTTTTGTTCGAATCAAGCCATCATCACCTTTTACTAAAGCTTCAGGTTCAGCGGACACAAGTTTAATTCTGTTCAAAGCGGTTATCTGAGTGCCGTCGCCACCTTGGGGAATTATGGAAATGGTCCCATCTTCACTGATATCAAGATCATCTAAAGGAGGGAGAAAAATGGGTCCCGCAGCCCCCATGACAGGCAAGCCCGTACCTGTCACCAACTGACCAGAAAGTGTCAACTGAAGATCTCCAGCACGGGTATAGGTTTCTTGCCCACTACCATCCAGCACGGCAATAAAACCATTGTTTTGAATAGCAACATCCATTGAGCGTCCGGTATTTTGTAGAGGCCCCATTTCAAAGTTAGTACCAGGATTCTCCGTCATGGCATAGACACGTGAAGGATAAAAATCACCGTTGACCTGCATAGATCGAGCTTGTTCAAAATCAGATCGAAAACCTGTGGTCGAAACATTGGCAAGGTTATTTGCATGAATAGTTTGGGCATTCATGACTTGCGTACCACCACTCATTGCTAAATACAGCGCTCTATCCATATTTCATACCCACGATTAAAAACGGATTTAAAACAAATAATAAATAGTGTGTAACAAATAGTGTGCCAAGTCTGAAAATTGCGTTTTTCAGGCATAAAAAAACCCAGCATATGCTGGGCTTTTTAATCGCTAATAATGATTAACGTAGGTTTATAATCGTCTGAGTGACAGTATTTTCAGTCTCTAAGGTCTTAGAGTTAGCCTGATAGTTACGCTGAGCTTCAATCAATGCCACTAGTTCTTCAGTAATATCCACATTGGATTCCTCAAGAGCGCCGCCTTGAATGCTACCAAATGTACCAGTATTCGGCTTGCCGACATTTGCCGCCCCTGAGTCAGAGCTTGCCACCCATGCAGTTTTTCCGGCAGGAGTAAGGCCATCTTGATTATCGAACACAGCCAATGCAATTTGCCCTAGCACAGCCGTTTGCTGGTTTGTATAGCTAGCCACTAACATTCCATCCTCATCAAAACTAACACCTTGCAATTCTCCCGCAGCGAAGCCGTCTTGAGAAAAACGATCCGAGCTGGTCAGTGCATATTGGGTACTGTTAGAAAAATCGATGGCCAACTCCGCCTGAGCGTTTGTTGGGTCCCAGCCGACAATACTTAATTGAGTCGGGCTCGCGGTTGCAAATGGGAAAAAACCATTGTATGCGCCCACTAGATTGCCTTCGTTATCGAATTTCACAACGGTATCGTCAGCTAAATAAGGCACCGTTTCAAACAGTAAATTCCCGGCTGCATCCGTTGCCTGATTACCAGTTGCAGGATCAATAACGGGCTGCTCAACAGGGTTATTCACTTCACCATCTACGGTTACTTTCACTTCCCAAGTATTGTCTTCGCCCTGTTTAATAAAGTAGTAGCCGATCGTATGCTTCTCTCCCAACGCATCATAAATAGTGTTGGTATTTCCGTAGGTGTACGTCTCAGGGTCCGCCGGATCAAATGCTTCTCGAGCAACATTTTCAGGTTCAAGATAGTTTTCATTTCCGCCAGTATAATCAAACGTTACACCAGCCACAGTAATAGCATTGACCGTTGTTGGATCGACTAGGTCAGACGTTGCAGTCGGTTCAGTTCCTCCGACATATAACGGAGCATAAGGAGTAGCAGTGCCCGTGATGGCTTCGGAGTAAGTACCTTCGGCATCATCAAATGTGACATAGGTATCTGCCAAGTAAGCTGTTCCGGTTGCTGGGTCTACTTGCTCACCGTCTACCGTAGCGTATACCTGATAAGTATTAGGCAATTCAGATTTAGCATAATACAGTGTGACAGCCTGAGGTGTAGCCCCCCCTGTATTGGCCGTTTGCGTATAGGTATAAGTATCCGGATCGCCCGGATCAAATGTCGACCCAATGTATGCAGGCACGTCTTCAGATTCAGAGTTTAGGTTTAGCTCGACCCCAACTTCTGTTGAGGCTTCTGGCGCAATACGTTCTGTTGGAACCTGAAGGTCACTTAAAGCCCCAGCAATAATCCCATCGACAGCATTGTAGCCTTGAACCACACCACCATCATTTGTCACTAGATAGCCTTCAGAATCAAGCTTAAAGTCGCCAGCCCGTGTATATGTTTGAGTCCCGCCCTGATCAACAACAAAGAAGCCTGAACCATCTATGGCTAAGTCCAAATTATTATCCGTATTTGAAATATTACCTGCTGAGAATTCCTGAGCAATGTTGTTGACACTGACGCCACTACCAATCGTATTACTACTGCCAGCCCCGACTACACTTGTATTATATAAATCACCAAATTCTATCCGAGACTTCTTGAAGCCAGTTGTATCAGAGTTAGCAATATTATTACCAGTCACGCTTAAATAGTCAGCGGACGCTTTGATACCTGACAGTGCTGTATTAAAACCCATAATTATTTCCTCCGCTAACTGACGATTTCAATCTCGTCACTAAGTGCTAAACTGCCGTAATTTTGAACATTCAAAGTTGTTCCGTCTGAACCATTAATAGTGACACTATTTATTCTAGCCGGAACTTGAGTGCTTAACTCTGTCACCTCACCATCAGCGTTGCGTGACGTCACACTAAACGTATATTCACCGTTCTCTACAACATTACCGTCATTATCCGTACCATCCCATGTATAATTCTCATCAGTAAGTGTGGCCGATTTAACAACTTCACCACTGGCATCTAAGATGTTTAGAGTCGTTGTTTGGGCATCATCTGGAAATGACGTTTTAATGGATACTGAGCTACCATCTGTTACCGTCGCCGTGTCGCTATCAACGTATACTGATTTTCCTACCAATGTTGAAGCAGTTAATGCTTGGTTAGACATCAGAGCTTCCGTCATATTAGACATCTCTGAGGCCATATTTGTGAGACGCTCCAATGAACTAAATTCAGCCATTTGCGAAACCATGTCACCTGTATCTTGCGGTTCAGTTGGATCTTGATTTTTAAGCTGCTCAATATAGAGCTGCAAAAACACATCCTGATTGGCTAAACCATCAGCACTCTCAGTACTGGTTGTCGCTGTTATTCCAGATTTTGCCTTTGCTTCATCGGTCCCGTATTGGGATATCAAGCTAGATAATGCAGAGTTTGTGTTGATATCAGACATCATTCACCCCCTTAGGACTGACCTAAGGTCAACATTCTCTGCATCATACTTTTAGCAGAGTTCATTATTTCAACGTTTGTTTGAAACGAACGCGAAGCAGACATCATGTCGGCCATCTCTTCGACCGGATTCACATTCGGATAAAAAACATAACCTTCTTCGTTTGCCATCGGGCTATTTGGCTCATAACGGGGCTCTAACGGCTCATCCGATTCAACAATTCCGGCCACCTGAACACCCATGCCAGACGCTCCAGAAGTAATATCATCCGATGCATTCCAACCACGTTCACGCAAAGCATCAGTCATCATCTGCTGAAACACAGGTTTGCGAGCACGATAGGTTTGATCGGCAGAGCTGGCCACACTATCAGCGTTGGCAATGTTACTGGCAACCGTATTTAAGCGGACAGTTTGAGCACTCATCGCTGAACCGGAAATGGCAAAAATATTACTTAACGACATTATTGTCCTCCAGTCAGCGCTTTCTTCATGCCGCTGATTTTTCTATCCAAAAACATAAAGCTGGTGTCAAATTGCAATGAGTTTTGCGCAAACTCTGCTTGCTCTCGCTGCATGTCAACTGTGTTTCCATCCAAAGAAGGCTGACTACCATTTCGATAAAGCAAGTCATCATCTTTAGCAAATGAGCTCTCTCCAGCAATATGCTGATCATCATCACCAGCTAGCTGAATACGATCTCGTTCCGCTGACAACATTGATTCGAACGAGATATCACGTGCCTTATAGTTAGGCGTATCTGCGTTGGCAATGTTGTTTGCTAGCACAGAGGCACGTGCAGTACGAAACAGCAACATCTGATCGTGTCCCGCAAATGCATCTTGGAAAGAAATCGACATAAACACCTCATTTCGACAGCAACAACTTATTTGAGCTTAATAAAGCAAAATAAGTGCCAGAAATAAAAAACATTAAATATCAACACCTTAGAAAACAACAGACTCAAAACTGGCAATAGGCGGCAAACAAAAAACGGCAACTTAAAAGTAAGTTGCCGTTTTTAAAGATAGCAAAAAATATCGTGTAAGCTATTTCGCTTTATAAACAATACCGGGGTGACATTGAACGATGTCAAACATAGAAGACAACCCACTTAGCGCTTCAGATCCGCCTAAGAATAAATAACCACCAGGATTTAAAGATGCATGCATTCGTTTAAGAATATCTAGCTTAGTTTCAGCAGTGAAGTAGATCAGTACGTTACGACAGAAAATAACATCAAACTTTCCAAGCGTTGTGAACGAATCAATCAAATTTAGATGTTTAAACTCCACCCTTGAAGAGATATGAGGCTTCACTTTCCATACAGCATCATTAATCTTATCGAAATAGCGATTTTGATTCTCTGGACTCAATCCTCTGGCAATAGCTAAGCTGTCATACTCGGCTTGTTTGGCATGTTGAAGAATATTTGTACAAATGTCCGTTGCAACGATCCGTTCACCTGCTTTTAACATCCCTGGTTTGGATTGCTTAAACTCTTCAAGAATCATACTAATCGAATAAGGCTCTTGTCCTGTAGAGGACGCTGCAGACCAAATTCTAACTGGACGCTTATCCATTTGCGGAAGAATCACATCTTTCAAAATTTTAAAAGGATGACTATCCCTGAACCACAACGTTTCATTTGTCGTCATGGCATTAATCACTTCTTCACGAAGCTTGGAGACTCGTCCGCTTCGTTCGAGTGCGGCAACCAACTCTTCAATTTTCGTGAACTTCTCTCGCTCTAACAGTTTGCCTAAGCGACTTGCGACAAGATATTGCTTATTATCGCTTAAGGAAATACCACTCTCTTTCTCAAGATACTTTCGAAAGCGGTCATAACCTTGAGGAGAGATCGAACCTGAACTACTTAGCATGCACACTCCTTACTGCGGATCACTGACATAAGAAACCTTACGCTTCTTCGGTTGCCGCAACCGTTTCAATAGCGATCCTAGCAAGTTCGTCAGGTTGGAATTTAGCTAGGAAGCCGTCCGCTCCTACTTTTTTCACCATCGCTTCGTTAAACACACCACTTAAAGAGGTATGCAACAAGATAAATAGGTCTTGAAGACGGCTATCATTGCGAATAGCTGTCGTCAATGTGTAACCATCCATCTCTGGCATCTCAATATCTGAAATAACCATAGAAAAATGCTCGGTTACATCAACTCCATCTGCGACCAAATTTTGTAGATAAGTTAACGCTTCTTTGCCATCACACAAAACAGTTGTAGCAAAGCCTACATCTTCCATACAACGCTTAATCTGCTTACGTGCTACAGAAGAGTCATCAACAATCAGAATATGATGCTGTTTCGCATTTTCCTGAATATCATCTGTCACGATACCCGTAGAAATATTTTGACGCGTTGGAGCAACCTCAGAAAGGATTTGCTCTACATCAATAATTTCAACCATTTCTTTTTCAACCTGACAGACAGCAGTCAAATAGTTATCGTTAGATAAACCTTTTGGTGGCGGCTGAATATCACTCCAATTCATGTTCACAATGCGCTCAACACCGCGAACCAAAAAACCTTGAATACGGCGGTTGTATTCGGTAATGATCACAAAGCAGTGTTCAATGTTTTCAATTGGACTGGCGCCAGTGGCCAGCCCCAAATCCAGAATGGGGATGGTGCCACCACGAATATGCGCAACGCCTCGTACAACAGGACTGCTATGGGGCATGCTAGTCAATTTGGGGCACTGCAACACTTCTTTAACTTTAAAAACGTTGATGCCATAAATCTGCTTGCCGTTTAAGCGGAAAAGCAATAATTCAAGACGGTTTTCTCCGACGAGTTGGGTACGCTGGTTTACGCTCTCGAGAACTCCGGCCATAAAAGCCTCCTAAAATTTGCGCTCTGTTATACAGGGAGAAACCCTATTGTTATGAAAATCTCTCATCAAATGATAGAGTGATTTTGTTATTTTTACTAACCCAAGTCGATATCCTTGGAGATTACCGATGGGTCACAATAAGCCTATAGCCATATTACTCTTTTTTTTATCCAGTTGGAGTAGTGCGTCACAAATAGAAACCCAAATCGAACAATTTATTAAACAGGTTGAATACAAAAGATTACAATCAATCTACCCGAATGCTCGAATCAATATTTATATTCAGAACAAAGTGGCATTGAATTACCTACCAGACTGCCAACAACCTATTAGCATAGAAAATCAACGTCCCGAAGCAACATCAAGAACATCATATGGCATCAGTTGCTCTTCACCAACATGGAAATCGTATGTTCCTGTTACTCAAGAAATCTTCGTGAAAGGAATCAAAGCCATTACCCCTATTCCAAGAGGTAGCACCATCAACCAAAAAAACACCGTCATTGGTGAAACAAACCTCAATAACATCAGAGGGCACCTTTATACTATTGCCAATCCTCCTTATGGATTGATAGCCGCACGCAACATACGGATTAATACATTCTTAACAGATCAATTAACCGAGCTGCCAAATCTAGTTAAAAAGGGAAGTCGTGTCCTGATCGTTGCTCAAAGCGACAACATTTCAGTAAGAATGAACGGCACAGCCCTAGAGGATGGCGTAGAAGGGCAGCAAATACGTGTCAAAAACACAAGTTCTGGTCGAATTGTGTACGGAAAAGTTGTCAGCGACTCAGAGGTTTTAGTAAACTACTAACAAATCAAGACTTGCTATCTTCAGTTAAAAATAGCTTAACTTTTTATTAAAGTTTAGGCTTGTAAGACCGATAACTGAATTAGCGGACTAATTCTGGAGGCAAGTAACATGGCTATTAATATTTCTGGTGTAGGTACTCAGCCTACCCTATCAACAAACAAAAACGATAGAGTTCAAAAAGATGAAGCAAATAACGCTTCACAGTCGAACTCAGTAAACAGCAAAGAATCCTTAGCAGAAGATACTGTTCAGTTGAGCAGCGTTGCGCAATCGCTGCAAGTAAAAGGTTCAGATAATGAATCTGAGGTTGATATGGATAAAGTTGAACAAATCAAACAAGCCATTGCTGCAGGTGAATACAAGATTGACACCGAAAAGTTAGCAAGCAGCATGCTTTCGATCGATGAGTTGTTTGCCTAACTCAATTAGGATCTTCTCATGATTCCGCTTGCCCCGCTGTTTATTCAAATCAAAGAGAACCTCGAACATTTGTCCGAGGTTCTCCTGCGTGAGCGCAGCGCTCTAGCCACTGCCACACCTGACGATATACTTCAACTAGCTTCAGAAAAAAAATCGTTGCTTGATGCAATCGATAGTGCCAACGCTAAACGTCAAAGCATGCTAATAAAGTTTGGAGTTTTACACCCCAAGCAACCTAGTGATAAACAGTTCTTTGATTGGCTTGATCAGCAAAACAACATGGAAGACGTTAAATTACTCATCGCAGAATGCGACGAGTTATTGAAGGTGTGCAAACAAGCTAACCAAACCAACGCTCGGGTTTTGTCTACATTACAAAAACGCAACAAAACGTTGTTCGAAATGCTTCAGGGCCATAACCGTAAAAATAAAGTCTATACCTCTAGCGGTAACACCAGACCAGTCAGTAGCAAACATACCATTGGCCGTGCCTAGGTCTCTCTTTTCCATAAATTCCTTTATAGAACAGCCAGCTATAGAACTTTGGCTTGCCTGATAACATATCGCTGATATAATCCTTGTGGCGTGTCTCCATAGGTAAACGGGATATACCTGCCGCCTCCTAAGCGGCTATTCCAGGTTCGAGTCCTGGTGGAGACGCCACTCTTTAAATTTACACAGCTATGGGCGCATCGCTTCCACCATTTGCACAAATTGCTCAACCCCTTGGCTGACCTCTTCCAAACCTTTGGAAACATTGCTAATACTTTCTTCCCCATGCATGGCAATACCTGATACTGCAGTCAATGCCGTATCAATCTGCTTAATCAGCTCATGGTTAAAGTCCACAACTTTTGTAATTTCTGCGGTCGCGTCAGACGTATTACTCGCAAGCTGTCGTACCTCATCAGCCACCACGGAAAAGCCTCGTCCAGCATCCCCTGCCCTAGCCGCTTCGATGGCTGCATTTAGCGCTAACAAATTGGTTTGATCCGCAATTGAGCGGATAGTCACAACAATGTCGGCGATACTTTTAAACTGCTCCATAAGCTGCTCACCAACACGTGTCGCCTCAGAAACCTGCTCTGCAATATTATGTGACGTATCAACTGCTTCACTAAGAACTTGCACAGCATTTGAGGTGATTTGGCTCGTCTGTTCCGATGTTGCAGCGGCCATGTCTACAGCGCTCATTGCTAGACTCACTCGCTCGGTGATATCCGATGCAAATTTAATCACCTTATGAACTCGACCTTTGTCATCATAGATCGGGTTATAAGTTGCTTGGAGCCACAGCACGTTGCCACTTTTATCGATACGTTTAAAACGCCCATGAGATAGCTCGCCATTAGCTAACTTTGACCAAAAGTCAGGATTCTGACGATAAAACTCATCATCACAAAACATTCTATGGTGTTGACCAACTACTTCCTCATGGCTGTATCCAACTACATTAAGGAAGTTCTGATTAGCGTCTAGAATGGTTCCATCGGGTTCAAAGCTGATGACCGCTTGCGATCGGTCTAGAGCTTCAAGTATGGCATTTTTATTACTCAAATCCTGCTTGGTTTTAGTGACGTCGTTACAAATCTTAATAACTTCTGTCACCGTTCCTTGTTCATTTTTGACAGGAAAATAATTCGCTTCAAGGAATAAGATATCGCCGTTTTTGTTGAGTCTCTCATAGGTCCCGCCAAAGGCATGGCCACTAGCAAGGTCGGACCAGAAGTTCCGATACTCATTTGACTCAACATATTCCGGCTTACAAAACATTCGATGGTGCTTACCAACGATTTCTTCTAAGGTATAACCTACTGCGGCTAAGAAAATTCCATTCGCGTTGAGTATGTTTCCATTTGGATCAAATCGTATGAAGGCAGTATGAGACCGTATTGCATCCAACTCACTTTTTAGTATCGTTAATTCCTCTAGATCTGCCGATTTAGATGCTTGTTGGTTCTTTTTATTTCCAATCGAGAACATAACTACCCCCGCTCAAATAAGTCCCTTTTGTCATCAATAAATTTGTTTGCACTAGTAGTCATTAATATTAATTAGAAGCCGCCCAGAAATTGTTATTTTTAGTACAAACTTGGTAATTTTAAAGTAGCTGTTCTTTAAGTTTTGACAAGGCGAACTTGATTTTAAAACTAGCAGTTTAAGCACAATTCGCTATCATTCCGCCTAATTAAAAAGTGAAGGTGAGCAAGTGAAGAAAGTAATGGTAATAGGTGCTGGCCCAGCAGGTTTGATGGCGGCAGAAGTCATACGATCAGCTGGCTTTTCGGTTGAAGTGTTTGATGCCAAGCCAAGTGCGTGCCGCAAGTTTTTGTTAGCGGGCGTTGGAGGCATGAACATCACCCATGCTGAACCTTATGATGACTTTCTCACACGCTATTACGACAAATCCGCTTGGCTTGAGCCTTCGATAAAAGCATTCACACCGACCGACCTTCGTCAGTGGATTCACGAGCTTGGTATTGAAACCTTCGTCGGTACCTCTGGGCGGGTCTTTCCCGAACAGATGAAAGCCGCTCCGTTGCTACGTAATTGGTTAAAACGCCTCAGAGAATCTGGAGTGACTTTTCATATGCGTCACCGACTAGTGGGGTTAGAGGAACGGACGGCAACTTTTGAGCACCTTGGTGAAACCTCCATGGTCCAAGCGGACGCAATCGTGCTCGCTCTTGGCGGAGCAAGCTGGCCTAAGTTAGGCTCTGATGGAAAGTGGGTTCCATTACTGGAGCAAAACAAAGTAGACGTCGCGCCCCTCGAGAGTACTAACTGTGGCTTCTACAGTAATTGGAGTGACCATCTTAAACAGCAATGCGCTGGAGCACCGTTAAAAGGCGTTGAGTTTAGTTTCACTCTTCCTGCTGGAGAAGCCGTCTCTCGAAAAGGCGAATGCATTGTCACAGCAGATGGCATGGAAGGCAGTTTGATTTATGCCTACTCAAAATATCTAAGAGATGAGATTAATAGCAGCGAGAAAGCCACTTTACGTATCAACTTAACCCCAGATCTAAGCCGTGATCAGCTGATTCAAAAACTCACCAAAACCAAGGCGAAAGAGTCTTTCTCCAAATACCTTAAGCGTACACTAAAGCTTGATGCCGCCAAGATCGCATTACTTTATGAACATTACTCAAAGCATGAGTTTGACACGCCTGAGAAGTTAGCTCATTGCTTACAAAATACCCCTGTGTGTTTCTATAAAGCGAAGCCCATCGAAGAGGTCATTTCTAGCGCTGGCGGCGTCTTAGAAAACAGTGTTGATGACTTCTTTATGTTGAACCGCCTTCCAGGGGTGTTCTGTGCGGGTGAAATGTTAGATTGGGAAGCGCCAACAGGTGGCTACTTGCTCACAGCCTGTTTTGCCACAGGCCATCGTGTAGGGCACGGAGTTGTAAATTGGCTTAAAAAGCAGAGTCTTTAAGCGCTTGCCAAACATCGTTTAACTTAGGGTTAGCATTGGTTCGTGCTCGATAAACACGGATTTCCAACGGCACGTTCCAGTTCACAGCACCCGCCAAAGCTAACGACCCGTAGCTTAACGAATCCTGCACTAAACGCTTTGGCAACCAACCCACGCCGAAGCCCTCTTTGACCATGGCTTTAATGCTTGCCGCATGAATGTTACTGGCTAAGATTTGCAACTGCGGCACTTCATGCTGACGTTGTAGGTGATGTTGCACGGCTGGCGCTAAAAAGGTCACATCATCGTAAGCAATGTAAGGAATCGGCTGCTTCCGGCTACCAGGTAATTCATAGATAGGCTTTTGTTGTTCATCCACCGCCACACAAGGAACGAGTATTTCACGGCCAATAGTGATGCTCTCAAAATTCTCTTCATCCAACTCTTTCAAGAAGCCGATAGCGGGGTGCCAGAAGCACAACATCAAGTCCGCCTCATTAGCCGTCATGGCATTAATAAAGTCAGCCCCCGCCCACGAACTCGACTTCATATTTACATCGATCTTAATGTCCAATTGATCACAAAGCGGCGCCACTAATTCTCGGTAATAGCCCAAAAATAACGACTGCGTTGTAACGAAGCGAATCTGCGACTGCTCCTGCTCTTTGATCTCTAGACACCGAGCCTTAGTGTCTCGCAGCTGTCGTGTAATCAGCTCAGCACTTTGCAGAAAGATCTCGCCCGCTGGCGTTAATGACAGGGGCAACGTATTACGGTCGATCAACGTGACCTTCATTTCTTCTTCCAGTAGTTTAATACGACGACTGAAAGTCGGCTGCGTCACATTCTGCTCATCCGCAGCACGAGAAAAGTGTCGCGTCTTCGCCAAAGCAATAAAGTCTTCTAGCCACCTTATTTCCATGTGCGCCCCTCCTCCACTGCATGGCATGCCACTTGGCTACCATCAGATTGAGTGACCAGCATTGGAGTCTGTTCATAACAACGCTGATTAGCGAGTGGACAGCGGTTACAGAAGCTGCACCCCATCGGCTTTTCTAAAGGCGTCGGTACTTCACCGGTAAGATGAATCGGTTCCAGATCTAAGTTATCCAAACGCGGGATAGATGACAGTAATGCTTGGGTATAAGGATGTTTTGGCGCATCAAACAATGTCGCACGATCAGCCACTTCACACACACGACCCAAATACATCACAGCGACTCGCGTTGCAAAATGCTCCACCACAGCCAAATCATGGGTAATAAACAAATAGGTTAAGCCAAGCTCCTTTTGCTTATCCATCATCAAGTTCAGTACTTGCGCCTGCACTGATACATCAAGCGCGGCCAATGGCTCATCCGCAATGATTAACTCGGGCTCTACTGACAATGCACGGGCTAGAGAGATGCGCTGACGCTGACCTCCAGAAAACTCATGGGGATAACGGTCTTCTGCGTCTTTGGTTAATCCCACAGATAGCAACAGCTCTTCAATAAACTGATCCACTTGCGTACGCGACCAGCCTGCATGATGCAGTCGAATGGCTTCGCGCAGGATTTGATACACTGTCATTCGAGGGTTGAGCGAGGCATAGGGGTTTTGAAACACCATCTGTATTTTCTTACGAAATGGCATTCTTTGGCTATCACTTAACTGATCAATGCGTTGATCATCAAAGTACACCGCACCCTCATCAGGACGCTCAAGCCCAACGAGTAGCCTCGCTAAAGTAGACTTACCACAACCCGTTTCCCCTACCACACATAAGGTTTCACCACGATGAATGCTGAGATCAATACCATTTAAAGCAAACACTTTCGGATGACGACTTTGCTTACGCGGCCAGCGCAACGGCCAACGCCATTCAGAACGAGTACGAAACACTTTTTCCAAACGATGGAACGTCACCAACGGCTTACTCATAAGAGTCGTCTCCATCGTACTGGGAAAATTCAGACAACATATCTTCCACCACGTAACACGCTACGGTAGACACGCCACTGTACACAAAGCCCGGTGGATTCTGTCGACAACGCTCTTCCGCATAAGGGCAACGTGGATGAAAGGCACATCCGCTTGGTTGATCGTTCAAAGGCGGCATATTGCCTTTAATTTGGTTGAGGCGTTGACCTGGTAACGCCATTTGCGGCAATGCATTTAACAAACCTTGGGTGTAAGGATGCTGCGGATCATTAATAATCTCTAACGTCGGCCCCTGCTCCACAATACGCCCCGCGTACATCACAAAGGTTCGTTCAGCAATCCGCGATACCACCCCAAAATCATGGGTAATCAAAATCAGCGCCACACCATTGTCAGCACAGATTTGTTTTAGCAACTGCAATATCTCAGCCTGAATGGTCACATCCAGCGCCGTAGTAGGTTCATCGGCAATGATGATTTCAGGATTTAACAACAAAGCGATGGCAATGATTACCCGCTGTCGCATACCGCCCGACAGCTCATGAGGGTATTGATCGAAACGCTGACTAGGCGCTGAGATACGCACGTGTGCGAGCTTTTCAATCGCAAGCTTTCGAGCGTCTTTATAAGCAATGCGAGTATGACTACGGATCGCTTCAATCATCTGCGCGCCAATGGTCAACACTGGGTTAAGCGTCACCATAGGATCTTGGAAGATCATCGCGATTTTCTTGCCCCGGATTCCTTGCCATTGCTTAGGGCTTAGCTTGGTTAACTCGCGACCATCAAACTGCACGGACCCAGCATCAATGTAACCAGGCTTCATCAATAGATTGACCAAGGCATAGCCCAAAACAGACTTACCCGCTCCCGACTCCCCGACAATGGCAATTCTCTCACCGCGGTCCAAACTAAAACTGACATCGTGCAAAGCCACCAAATCCTGATGGCGCTGTCGGAACTTTACGCTCAAACCATTGACCGATAACAAGCTCATAGTCAGCCCCTGATCTCTTGCGGATTTAAGTGATCACGTAGCCAGTCGCCTAATAAATTCATCACAAAGATCAGCAAAATCAAGGTGACACTTGGGAACACACTGATCCACCAGGCACCAGAAAAAAGGTAGTTAAAGCCCGATGAAATCAAAGCCCCAAGTGATGGCTGTGACGGCGGCATCCCTAGCCCAAGGAATGACAATGCCGCTTCAGCAACAATGGCATTGGCAATTTGAATGGTTAGGATGACCAAAATGGGCGACACAGTATTAGGTAAAATATGGCGCAGCATAATATGGAGCTTGCTTACCCCCAAAATGCGCGCCGCATCAACGTATTCTTTCTCTTTCTCGGCAAATACGCAGGCTCGTACCGTCCGAGCAAAAATCGGCCACTCTGCTATGCCTAACACTAAAATCAGCATTAACATCGCCAACTGCTGATACGCCGCATTACCAAACATCGTTTGAAAAATCGCTAACACTACAATGGCAACCATCATGGTCGAAAAGGACAGTTGTATGTCCGCAACACGCATCAAGAACGCATCCAAACGTCCGCCAATATAGCCAGATAAAAGGCCTATACTGACCCCAAGTAGCACTTGAATCAGCACCGCACACACGCCAATCGTCAGAGACAAACGCGTGCCATACAGAATCACCGACAATAGATCACGTCCTTGGGTATCGGTCCCGAGCAAAAAGCGACTGTCCCCCGTCTGCCAATAGGGCGCTAGCTCAGCATTTTCGAGATCCATAAAATCGGTGCTGTTCACGTCATAAGGTGACAACAAAGGTGCTAGTAAAGCGACCAAGCAGTAAAAGACAAAAATCAGCAGAGCAAACAGTGCTAGTTTATCGCCACGAATGGCCATCAACAGGTGACGTACACGGGTAACGTGCTCAGGGGAAACGTGGGGACGATGCAACAAACTCATGCGCTGTAGCCCGGAATTCTAACTCTAGGGTTGACCATACTGTACACCACATCGACTAAGGTATTGGTCACTACAAAAATCACCCCAACCACCATTAAATAAGCGGATATTAATGGCACATCCACTCGTGTTACGGCTTCCATGAACAATAGCCCCATACCCGGCCACTGGAAAATACTCTCGGTTAGGATGGTATAAGCGACGAGTGTTCCCGCCTGAATCCCACCTACCGTGATGACAGGTAGCATGGTGTTTTTTAACGCATGTAGAAAGTAAATACGCGATGCTGAAATGCCTTTTGACCATGCATAGCGGATGAAATCACTTTGCAGCACATCTTGCATTTCCGCTCGGATTAAGCGAATAAAAATAGGGGTTAAAACAAATGCTAAAGAAAAACTTGGCAGTAAAAGGTGTCGCAGTCCATCTTGATTAAACAACCCTGTTTGCCAAAGCCCTAGAAAAGAAGTGGTTTCCCCGCGACCAAAGCTTGGTAACACGCGCCACTCAATGGCGAAGAAGTACATCAGGAAAACAGCGACAATGAAGATCGGGATCGATAGCCCCAATGTACTAATAAATAGAACCGCTCTGGATAATAGGCTTTTGGGGTGAATGGCGGCAATAACACCAAGTGGCGTCGCTAAAATGATCACCAACAGCAAAGCGCAAAACGATAACTCGAGCGTTGCAGGCAAGCGATTTACAATCACATCCAAGGTAGGCTGCTTATAGTAATATGACATGCCTAAGTCACCTTGCAGTGCTCCCATCAAAAAACGACCATACTGCTGCAATAAAGGGTCATTTAAGCCCAGCTCTTGTTGTAAGGCCGCCCGCTCCTGCAAGGACACAGATTGGCCGACCATCTGCCGAACGGGGTCACCCAGGTTATCTTGAATAACAAAGCTGACCACACTGATAATCAGCAGCACAAACAGCGCCTGACAAAGCCTGCGCCCAATAAAGCTAACCATGGATTCCTTCGCTTACTTCTAAATCGCCCCAGTATGGGAAATTCAAAAAGTTTAACACGCCTTCTAATCGAACCGAGCGCTTCGTCGCCCAAATAATCGGTTGCCAGTACAACGGAATCACCAGTGCTTCCTGTGCAGTGTGATGTTCAATCCCCTGCAAGATACGTTCGCGCTGTTTAGGTTGCATTTCACGATTAGCTAAGCGAACACCTTGCTCAATCAAAGGGTCACAAAACTCTCCGGCGTTATAAGTGCCCAAACCTGTTTTAAGGTCTCGACACGCCAACGTGAACTCAAAAATATTATTGGAATCAAAGGTGTCCGACTGCCAACCCAGCATCATGACATCCGCCGCCCGTTGATCAAACAACTGGAAGTATTGGGCTTTAGGAAAGGTTTTAAGGTCTACTTTAATGTTGATTTTTTCTAACATCGCCGCAGCGGCCTGAGCCACTTTTTCATCACTCATGTAGCGGTTATTCGGCGCCATCATGGTGATACGAAAGCCCTCTTTATAGCCAGCTTCAGCCATCAATTGTTTGGCTTGTTCAATATCGTATTGGGGCATCAAATCACTGATATGACCGGCAAACGCCGTTGCACTGAGTTGCCCCGCCGCTTCACCATAGCCTCTAAGGATTTTCTCTACGATTAGGCTTTGATTGATGGCAAGACTCATCGCTTGACGAACTTTAGGATGTTGCAATTCTTTTCTGCGGGATTGGTTGAGCTGTAACATCACGATGCGCGTTCCCGTCATTGACAGCAGCTGAATATCAGGGGTGCGTTGCACACGGGCAATGTCGATTGGCGCAACCGGTGAGATGGCGTCAACGTCGCCTGTTAATAGCGCCGCTAAACGAGTCGAATCGGAGCGAATCGGCAACCATTCCATACGCTGTACATTCCCGGAGGAAGTTTGATCCCAGTAGTTTGGATTACGCTCAAGTACTAAACGCTGCCCAGCAATACGCTCTTTGACTTGAAACGGTCCTGAACCTGATACGTTGCTCGAAGCAAACGTTTGCCCAAATTTTACGATCTCAGCCTGACCTTCATAGAAACCTTTGTCCATCACAAACACATACGCCAGTATGTTTAATAGCAAGGGGGAAGTATGAGTGGTGTGGATATCGACGGTATAATCGTCGATTTTGTCCACATTTTGCACAACATTGAACAGTGCTTTGAAATCCACAGAGCCTTTTAATCGTTCCACTGTGAATAAGACATCGTCTGCAGTCATGCGGTTGCCTGAATGAAATTGCACGTCATTGCGTAACTGAACACGCATAGTGTTGGCGTCGAGCATTTGCCAAGATTGGGCTAAACGCGGTTCAAGCGTACCGTTTTGGCGCCATCGAACTAAAGGGTCAAAGACCGCGTGAGAATACTGAATGCCTGCTTCGGACAGCTGTTCATGAGGGTCAAGAGAGATTGGATCAGCATCAACCGCTATACGGATATCCGCCGCCAAGCACGAGAACGCACTAAAACCCATTCCAAGTAGAATGAGAAGACATCTTAACATTTGGGTTCCTTATACGGGCTGATTCCGCTTTATGACTGGGGGTTGCAGATCTAGCCTCTTGTTGTACTGGCCAATAACTTGACCATTTGGTTATACCCTACAGTATAGAAAATCAACAGTTGTTCGCCTAGTAAAGAATGAAGCGAAGCACTGACTTCGCTTCATTTTCTTTCACTATGCCGCGCCAGAAACCTCCGTTAAACGGTTTTCTTCAACGGCATGACAGGCAATCAAGTGGGCCTCATCGGTAGTACGAAGTACAGGCCCTTCAGTACGACAACGATCGTTCGCATACTGACAACGTCCATGGAAAGCACAACCACTTGGTGGATTCAGTGGTGATGGCAACTCCCCTTTTAGCTTAATGCGCTGACGGCGTTTATCACTCGATAGCTGTGGAGTACTGGAGAGCAACGCTTGAGTATAAGGATGTTTCGGGTTAGTGAAGACTTCCTCACAAGTACCGTGCTCAACCACTTTACCGAGGTACATCACCATCACTTCATCGGCGATGTGCTCTACCACAGATAAATCATGAGAAATAAACACATAGCTCAAGCCAAACTCTTGTTGTAGATCCATCATCAGGTTGAGAACCTGCGCTTGCACTGACACATCCAGAGCTGACACCGGCTCATCAGCCACTATCACTTCAGGATCTAACATCAAACCACGGGCAATGGCGATACGCTGACGCTGACCACCTGAGAACATATGCGGATAACGATCATAGTGCTCTGGCTTCAAGCCTACCTTGGACATCATTTCCATGGCTTTGGCCTTGCGCTCCGCTTTGCTCAGATTGGTATTAATTACCAACGGCTCTTCTAAGATCGAGCCGATTTTCTTACGAGGGTTTAAAGAGCCATAAGGGTTTTGGAAAATGATTTGGATTTTCTGGCGCAACTCTTTTTGCTGCTCTTTCGATAAAGCCAATAAATCCTCACCAAGGAAATTCAACTGACCATCGGTCGGTGTTTCGATCATGGTCAGCATTCGACCTAGTGTCGATTTACCACAACCTGATTCCCCCACTACCGCTAAGGTTTTGCCTTTCTCAAGGGCGAAGCTTACTCCGTCCACCGCTTTCACTATCGCATCAGGCTTTAAAAAGCCTTGCTTCACTTCATAATGCTGCTTCAGGTTATGGGCGTTTAAAACAAGTTCTTGGCTCATGCGGCTGGCCTCCCCTGTGCGTTCAGTGGTGTATGACATTTCACTTGGCGTTCTAACGGCCCTTGGCTAGCAGGCTCCACATTACGACAATGATCCGTTGCATAAGGACAACGGGGACTTAGCAGGCATCCCTTTGGTCGATCGTATTGACCAGGCACCACACCAGGCAGCGCTTCTAAACGTGCTTTACCAGCTGCGGATTCAGGCAATGACGCCAGCAAAGCTTGTGTGTAAGGGTGTTGCGGTGCGCTAAACACTTCATTCGCTGGACCACTTTCAACGATTTGACCGGCGTACATCACGATCACCCGATGGGCCACTTCGGCCACCAGCGCTAAATCGTGGGTAATCAATACCAAGCCCATTTGCTTTTGTTCTTGTAGGTCAATCAGCAGATCAATAATCTGAGCTTGAATGGTCACATCCAAAGCCGTTGTCGGCTCATCGGCAATCAAGAGTTTAGGATTACAAGCGATCGCGATCGCGATCATCACCCGCTGACTCATACCACCTGACAGTTGATGCGGATAAGCGCTTAAACGCGTTTCAGGCGCAGGAATACCAACCAGAGTTAACAACTCAATAGCGCGGTTTTTCAGCTCTTTTTTAGTACCACCTTGGTGGGTTTTGAGCGCTTCAATGATCTGATAACCCACTGTAAAACACGGATTTAGACTGGTCATTGGATCTTGGAAGATCATCGCAATATCAGAACCTGTGATTTTGCGGCGTTGCACTTCAGGCATGGACAACAGATCCTGATCCATAAAGGTCAGTTCATCGGCACTGACTTTTCCAGGGTAATCAATTAAGCCCATTAACGACAATGAGCTGACACTTTTACCTGAGCCTGACTCGCCCACGATGCCTAACACTTCCCCTTCGTTGACGCTGTAGCTGATTTGATCCACAGCGCGGAAATTACCAAAGGTAACGGATAGATTTTCTAGCTTAAGTAATGACATATTGCGCTCCTACTGCTTCAACTTCGGATCCAGTGCATCACGTAAGCCGTCACCCATTAGGTTAAACGCCAATACGGTCAACAAGATCATCAGACCTGGGAAGGTTACCACCCACCACGCGCGCTGAACGAACTGCAATGCGTCCGCCAACATGCTGCCCCATTCAGGGGTTGGAGGTTGTGCACCTAAGCCAAGGAAGCCCAGCGCGGCCATGTCTAAGATGGCAGTTGAAAAGCCTAAGGTCGCTTGTACGATCAGTGGTGCGACACAGTTAGGCAGAATACAAATAAACATCAAGCGTAGCGGACTTGCGCCAATCACTCGGGAAGAAGTTACGTAATCTCGAGACATTTCCGCCATAGTCGCCGCACGGGTTAAACGCACATAATGTGGCAGTGAGACAATCGAGATCGCTAACGCGGCGTTAACGATACTGGGGCCCAAGATCGCTACGATCGCAATCGCCAACAACAAACTTGGCATCGCGAGCATAATGTCCACCACACGCATGATGATGGTATCCACCACACCTTTGCAGTAGCCCGCCACAAGGCCAAGCAAAATGCCCATTAATAAAGAAGCGGTTACCGCGACCAAACCAACGGACAGAGACAAACGAGCGCCGTGAATAATACGCGACAGAATGTCTCGACCCACATCGTCAGTACCTAAGACATAGGCCCAGTTGCCCCCTTCCATCCATGCAGGAGGAAGTAGTAATGCATCACGAGCTTGATCGGATGGCGAATGAGGAGCAACCACATCCGCGAACAAAGCCATCAAACAGATGATAATGATGAACACCAAACCGCTGACCGCGCCTTTGTTGCCCTTAAAGTAGTGCCAGAATTCTTGTAACGGTGTACGTTGTGCTGGCGCTTGTAATGTTTCAGTCGTCATAGCGCCTCCTTAACGGCTGTGTCGAATACGTGGGTTAACAATGCCGTAGGCAATGTCCACCAATAGGTTGACCACAATGATGATCGTGGCCACGATCAAGATCCCCCCTTGCACGACTGGGTAATCACGTCGACCAATGGATTCAATCAACCATTTACCAATTCCCGGCCAAGCAAATACGGTTTCCGTCAGGATCGCACCGGAGAGCAAAATACCCACCTGCAGACCAATGACCGTGATCACAGGAATCAAAGCATTGCGTAACGCATGGATAATGATCACTCGCCATGGCGCAATGCCTTTAGCACGAGCGGTACGAATGTAATCCTCGCTTAGCACTTCCAACATGGACGAGCGCGTCATACGTGCAATCACCGCCATAGGAATGGTGCCTAGAACAATACTTGGCAAGATAAGGTGCGCTATTGCAGAAGAAAATGCCCCTTCTTCACCGGACAGAATCGAATCAATCAACATAAAGCCCGTGACATCATCGATCCAATACACTACATCGATGCGTCCCGAAACTGGCGTCCAACCGAGATTCACAGAGAAGATCAACATGAGCAATAACGCCCACCAGAAGATCGGCATGGAATAGCCCGTTAAAGAAAAGGTCATCACCGAGTGATCAAACAAGGTGCCGCGCTTCACCGCGGCAATCATACCTGCCGGTAAGCCAATCAGAATGGCAAAAATCGCCGCACAAAATGCCAACTCGATTGTGGCTGGAAACAAGGTTAAGAACTCGCTTAATACAGGCTCTTTCGTTACTAATGAATTACCTAAGTCACCCTGTAATACACCGGTGACGTAGTGAAAATATTGCACATATAAGGGCTGATCAAAGCCAAGTTGCGCGCTGAGTTCGGCGTGACGCTCTGCACTGACACCGCGTTCACCAGCCATTACCTCAATCGGGTCACCTGGGATCAAACGGATAAGCGTGAACGTCAGCAAGGTAATTCCGATAAACGTCGGAATGACTAAACTTAATCGACGAAAAATAAATTGGAACATAGATGACTAGCTCTCTTAATGGGGAGAACCAAACAGGCGCTTAGCCCGCTTGATTTAGCAGAGATAAGCGGCTTCCACGGCCGCCTAACTCTGTAGTGCTCGCGGCTTCAATGATGCTCATCGACGCCGCGCTTTTGATTACTTCTCTAGACTTACGTTGTAGAAGTAGTGACCACCTAGTGGGTCAATTTTGTAGCCTTTCACTTCCTTACGGATTGGCTCGTATACCACTGAGTGGGCAACGGTAATCCAAGGAGCTTCACGCTTGAAGACTTGCTGAGCTTCTTCGTAGAACTTAGTACGCTCCGCTTTTACAGACGTTTTCTTCGCATCCAGCAGCAAGTTGTTGAACTCTTCGTTACACCATTGCGCGCGGTTAGAACCACCTACGCCGTCACAGCCAAGAAGAACATACATGAAGTTATCTGGGTCACCGTTATCACCCGTCCAACCTAGCAATACAGTATCGTGTTCACCTTTCTTAGAACGGTTTAGGTATTCACCCCATTCGTAAGAAACGATCTCAGCATCGACACCCACTTTTTTCCAATCTTCTTGGATGATCTCAGCCATACGGCGAGCATTCGGGTTGTAAGGACGCTGAACTGGCATCGCCCAGATGTTGGTTTTGAAACCGTTCTCGTAGCCAGCTTCTTTGAGTAGCTCTTTCGCTTTCACAGGATCGTACGAGTAGTCTTTCACGTCATTGTTGTAAGACCACATAGTCGGTGGAATCGGGTTTTTCGCCACTTTACCCGCACCTTGGAACACCGCATCAATGATGGCGTTTTTATTGGTCGCGTAGTTTAGCGCTTGGCGAACTTTGGTATCAGTAAACGGTGCTTTCTGCGTATTGAATGCTAAGTAACCCACGTTTAGACCTTCTTGGCTCATCAAGTTGATATCGCTATCTGCTTGCATTTGCTCAAGGTCAGCAGGGTTTGGATAAGGCATCACATGACACTCACCCGCTTTTAGCTTAGCGTAACGAACCGAAGCATCTGGCGTGATAGAGAAGACTAGGCGATCGATGTCCGCTTTACCTTTCCAGTATTCTTTAAACGCTGTGTAGCGAATCAAAGAGTCTTTTTGGTACTGAACCTTTTGGAATGGACCTGTGCCAACTGGGTTGATATCCAGCTGTTCTGGTGTGCCTTTCTTCATTAGGTAATCCGCTTGTTCTGCGGAAAAAATCGATGCGAAGTCCATGGCTAAGTTTGCCACGAACGGTGCTTCAGGCTGGTTCAGAACAAACTTAACCGTGTAATCATCTACTTTAACGATGTCTTTGATTAAGTCTTGCATGCCCATACCGTTGAAGTATTCGTATGAGCCACCTGAAACGGTGTGGTAAGGGTGATTTTTATCCCACTGACGAGCGAAGGTAAAGATGACATCGTCTGCGTTGAAATCACGGCTTGGTTTAAAGTCCTTGGTGCTATGGAACTTGACGCCTTTGCGTAAATGGAAAGTGTATTCAAGACCGTCAGCCGACACATCGTAGCTTTCTGCTAGACCTGCTTCTGTTTCGGTTGTTCCTAGTTTGAACTCAACTAGGCGGTTGAACATGTTTTTTGAGCTGGCATCGAATGTTGTACCCGATGTGTAGAACGCTGGGTTAAAGCCTTCTGGGCTACCTTCTGAACAGTAGACCAACGTTGAAGCAGCCTGAGCAGACATTGACATGGCACCTGCAGCCATCAACGCAAGTGGTAAAGCGGCTAACCGTTTTTTCATCTTAACTCTCCATTTCGCATAATTATTTTCAAGTTCTGTTAAAACTCGCGACATCGGCTCAGGCATTTAGCCAAGCCAATGAAAGTGTTCTTTTGTGATGTCGTTGAATTCGGAGAACGAACTGAGATGTGTTAAAAGCGGCCTCACTCTAACGAGTCGTTGAGTGAGGCGGCTATTCCTCTTCCTTGAGGCCCCCTACACGTTTTCGCGAATCCTGTAAAAAGTTCGCAAAAATAGCGTATTTGAAGAGTACTGAAGCGATTTGGAATAACCAATCGAAATAACGATATGCTCTATACGCAATGCGTATAGAGATCTTGAATAGAAAAAATTTTATTTAAAAATCAGCAAGTTAATTTTTAGAAAGACGTGTTATTTTTTAATCAGCTAGCTTTCATAGCTAAATCAAACCCTGTTCAATCGCATATTTTGTGAGTCCTGCAAGCGTATGGATATCCAGCTTATTCTTTAGGTTTTGACGGTGAGTTTCCACTGTTCGCACACTGATATTCAACCGTCTAGCCACCTCTTTATTTGCATGGCCAGAAGTTAACGCAATCAATACATCGAGTTCCCGACGGGTGAGAGATTCATTGGCTGCCGGTGCAGGATCAAGAGACTTATCCGGCATCGTAAAAAGCGACTGAGAAGCGCCTGCACTGAAATACGTGCCTCCCTGAAACACGGTGTCTATGGCCATGATCAGTTCATTAACTGACACATCTTTGAGCACGTAACCACTTGCTCCCGATTGCACGAGAGGTAAGATGTATTCTCGATCATGGTGCATACTCAGCATCAGCACTTTTATTCGCGGTAGTTCCTCGCGAAAGCGTTTAGCCGCTTCAATCCCCCCAAGAACCGGCATAGAGACATCCATCAACACCACATCTGGTGCCAATTGCTGCGCTTTTTGCAACGCTTCTTCACCATTCTTAGCGGTGCCCATAATTTCAATATGTGACTCCAGCTGTAAACGTGCGACCAAACCATCGAGCACTAACACATGGTCATCCACTAATAAAACCTTGATATTAGGTCGGCTCATTTTGACCTCCAGATATGGCTATTTCACTGGGCACAAGAGCCCTAACGGTAGTGCCTAATTCCGCTTCACTATGGATAGAAAATTCCCCTTCAATTAACGCCAAACGTTCGCGCATGTTGAATACTCCTATGCCACTGGCATGATCACGAGGGTTAAAGCCGCAGCCATCGTCTCTACATTCAAAGTGTAACGCATCTTTTTGCAACCAAATTTTTAACGAAACGTTCTGAGCATTGGCGTGCTTTTCAATGTTGGTTAAGCACTCTTGTGATAAGCGATACAGGGTAATTTCTACCTCCTCAGCTAACTCATCGAGATTTGGGATGAGCTGATATTGGACGCGAGCCTGTGTTCTCTCTGCGAACTGCTCTAACAAGCCAATCAACGCCGCTTCAAGACCTAAATCATCCAATAAAGTCGGTCGCAAGTTATGGGAGATTTGCCGTACTTCTTGAATCGTTTGCTCAATCACATGCTCAGCCTGCTGCAAATCCGCTTCAATCGTGTCATGTTGCACGCCTTTACGAAGCTTATTTCCCACCAGCTCAATGCGAAACTTACTTGAGACCAGCAATTGATTGATACCATCGTGAAGCTCACGGGAGAACTTTCGACGCTCACTGATCTGTAAGCGAATGAAGCGCTTAATTAACTTCTTTAACCGAACATCAGCTAAACGATGTTCTCGTAAGTTAATAAATAATCCCAACAACAAAACCACGACAACCGTTAGACCTAATACAAACAGCACGGTAAATAAGCTGTTGGAGATGTTTTTGTTCATCGCATTTTGTGCAGCCTCAAGATCCCGATATATATCATCAAGATACATACCCGTCCCCATCATCCATCCCCAAGGCTCGATTAATACAACATAACTAAGCTTATCTTCTTGGATCAGTTGCGGTGGTTTTTCCCAAATATAGCGATGAAACCCACCTCCCAATTTAGCAGCCTGAATTAAGTTCTTAATAAGAAAGTCCCCCTCCTTATCCTGAAACTCTAATAAGTTTTGTCCGACAAAATCAGGCTGCGTTGGGTGCACTAAATTCACACCATCTAAGGTGTACGCAAAGAAATAGCCATCTTCGTTGTAAGTTAATCCGGTAAGTAAACGACGCACTTTCAGCTTCGCCTGTTCAGTGGTCAGGGTAGGATCATTTAGGATAGGACGAATGGCCGACATGGCAATGGCCACATTGTCTTTTAGAGCTTGCTTGCGGGTTTCGATCATGCGCTGCTCATAGAGCGCCAGCTCTTGCTGCGTCAATGACTTAGCATGAGTCACCCCGAGATAAGTAATGATTGCCGTTGCCAAAAGCAAAGGGATCACTGTCAGCAAAATGATTTTGCTTTTAAGTGTCATAGCAGGACCTAGTTATTGTTGTTTCCTGATCGTTATATGTCTTTCAGGCACACTAACATGCACCTTGGCTAGAAAGATTGAAGGGAGGCCAAGCCTCCCTTTTTTGTAAATGTATCGCCTTCTTTGATAGAAAGCTATTAGCCATTAGTCCATGCCATATAAGCCTGGCAATACTAATATACTCACTAGCACGGCTATCTGAATTAGGATGAACGGTATCACACCACGATAGATATCGAACGTTTTCACCGACCTAGGTGCGACCCCTTTTAAATAGAAGAGACTGAACCCAAATGGCGGCGTTAAGAATGACGTCTGTAAGTTCATCGCGATCAAAATAGCAAACCACACCATATTGATCCCTAATGCTTCTGCAACAGGCGCTAAGATCGGTACGATAATGAAAGCAATCTCAACGAAATCGATAAAGAAGCCCAAGATCAAAATAGCGACCATTGCCAAGATAATGAAGCCCCATTTTTCACCAGGCAGGTTCAACAACGCTTCTTCAACAATGTAGTCACCACCGGTATAGCTGAACGCCATAGAGAATGCCGTCGCACCCATTAGGATAGCAAACACCATGGCCGTGACTTTAACGGTCTCTAGCGCACTATCAAACAGCATTTTCCAACTAAACTGTCGGTAAATCAGAGACAGAATCACAGCCCCCACACCGCCTAACGCTGACGACTCTGTTGGGGTAGCAATGCCGGAAAAGATCGAGCCCAGCACAATCAAGACAAGCGCCAAAGGAGGAATGATTGCTTTTAGCGCATCACGAATCTGCTCTGAGCGAGTGCCAAGAGACTCATCGTATGGGATCGCAGGCGCCAATTCAGGCTTAAGCCATGTAATCACCACAATGTATAAGATATAACACCCGATCAAGACCACTCCGGGACCAAGCGCTGCTTGGAATAGGTCTCCTACTGGAATCCCTAGTACATCCCCCAAGATGATCAAGATAATGGATGGCGGAATGATTTGCCCCAAGGTACCGGACGCACAGATGGTGCCGCAGGCCAAAGACTTACTGTAATGATATTTCATCATAACCGGCAAAGAGATCAATCCCATTGCCACCACACTTGCACCAACGACACCAGTAGAAGCCGCAAGCAATGAACCCACCAAAATGGTGGAGATAGCCAGGCCACCACGGACACTGCCAAATAGCTTACCCATGGCCTCAAGTAGCTGTTCTGCCAATCGAGTTTTCTGTAACACAATGCCCATGAAGATAAACAAAGGCACAGCCATCATCACCGTATTTTCCATATAGCTTTGGATACGGAACGGCATGAAAGCGAACATATCCCAACCTTCAGCAAACACACCGAAAATCAGCGCCACCCCGCCAAAGGTAAATGCCACTGGGAAGCCAAATAACAGCATCACCAGCGCCACGAAAAACATAATAATACCAATCATATAAACACCTATTGAGCGGCTAGTGTTGAATAGGTTCGTGATCGAACCCCTCGTTAGAAACGCCTCGGATGGCATTGATCGAGCGTAAAATCATGCCTAAACCACCAATCGCCATAGAGAAGAACGCGACCGGAATCGCCGACTTAATGATCCAACGAGCTGGTAAACCGCCTGGGTCACCACTGGTTTCACCTAACGCATACGCTTCCTTTGCGAAGTCCACACCGAACCAGCCCACAAGTAACGTGAAAGGAATCAGAAAAAGAATACAACCGGCCAAATCAATCCATGCTTTACCGCGCACACTCAAGCGCTCATAGATCAAATCCACACGAACATGACCACCGGTTTGTAGACCGAACGGAATACCCAGTAGGAAAATGGCCGAATACAAGTGCCACTCAAGCTCTTGCATACCAATTGAGACAGTATTGAAGGCGTAACGCATCAAGACGTTATAGAACACGTTGCAGAGCAACAAAATCAGCAGCAAGGCAGACAATTTACCCAGCCAAAGGGAGTAACGTCCAAGCGCCTTTTCAAGAGAAACCAGAAACATAAGAAGAGTCCCAGGGAAAACAAATTCATCAAAAAAGGCAGGACATGAAGTCGTCCTGCCTTTTAGGGGTTAGTCAGCTAAATTATCTAAGCTGTCTAGGTAAGCACGATCCGAGATATTGGTCCAAACACGTGCTTTGGCCATGTACTCAGCTTGAGAATCCAGGATCTCTTTCGCCAATGGATCAGCCGCTGCTTTTTCCGCTAGCAATTCTTCGTTGGCTTTGTACATTGCTTTCATCACGTCTTCAGGGAACGACTTAACTTCGATATTTGGGAACTCTTTCTTCATCGTTGCCCAGTTTTCAGCACTTTCGTGGTAAGACTGAATGTACATATCGTAAGCCGATAGCTTCATAGCACTCTTCAAGATCGTTTGTAGATCCGCTGGTAAACGCTTGAAAGAACGCTCATTAACTAGGAATTGCAACTCTGTTGCAGGCTCATGCCAGCCTGTGTAGTAGTAAGGTGCAATTTTGTGGAAGCCCATACGTAGGTCTAGTGATGGTCCCACCCACTCCAAGGCATCAATCGTACGACGCTCAAGAGCCGTGAATAATTCACCAGAAGGAATATTGGTTGGGCTAGCACCCAGTTTTGCCATGACCTCACCGGCAAAGCCAGGGATACGCATCTTCAGACCTTGTAGGTCCTCTACTGAGTTGATTTCTTTCTGGAACCAACCGCCCATTTGGTTACCTGTGTTACCACCAGGGAAAGAACGTAGACCAAATTGGCTGTACACTTTGTCTGATAGCGCTTGACCACCGCCGTAGTAGAACCAACCGTATTGCTCCGGTGTTGTCATACCAAATGGCATCGTTGTGAAGTACAACGTATTCGGCACTTTACCTTTCCAGTAGTAAGACGCAGAGTGTCCTAGGTCGTATTGACCTGAGCGCACCATATCAAACACACCGAAAGGCGCTTTGTGCTTGTTTGCAGAGTCGATGGTGATTTTTAGGCGACCGTCTGACATTTCTTCTGCCAGTCTTGCCATTTCACGTGGCGCATCGCCAAAGATAGGGAAATTCGCATTCCAAGTCTCCGCCATTTTAAGACGGTACACTTTGCCATCTGCGGCTACAGAATAGGAAGCAGCGAATGTAGAAACAGTTAACGTTGCGACGGCAACGAGCTTAGAGAGTTTTTGCAATGTCATTATTTTTATCCTGCCTATGGTTATTTTTATGGCACATGCCGAAGCACTGCCCTCATAATGGCGGAAAAACAGACAATGACTCTATTCGTAAGATTACCGAAAACACCCCGTAGTTTTACCCACACAGAACTACGTATAAATACGTAGTTCCAGGATCATTTAGCCAAAAGCAATGTCGTGTTTCTTTGACCTAGAGCGGTGTTTGTCCAAATTTCGTGCAAAGTTGGTTTCGACCCTATAAGCGTCTCGTTATACTCCGACCACTTAATTGTTAAACAGCCTAATTTGGATCGAGGAAAAACATAGTGAGTTCGCTGATCAACCTTTTCCGTCGCAAGCTTATTGCTCTTATTGGAGTGGTTGGCTTTACAGCCATGATGAGTTCAACCGTCAGCGCTATTGGCCAAAGCCCTGAAGAAATCACTGCACGCATTGCCCCTGTAGGCAAGGTTTGTATCGTAGGTGAAGAATGTGAAGTCGCGTCTGCTGCAGCCGTTGCTTCCAGTGATGGCCCTCGATCAGGCGAAGCGGTTTACAACCAATTCTGTACTGCTTGTCACTCTATCGGCGTGGCCGGCGCTCCGAAGCTTGGCGACGCGGGTGCATGGGCACCACGTGTAGCAAAAGGCTTCGACTCATTGATGAGTAATGCCATCAACGGTCTCAATGCGATGCCTCCACGCGGTACATGTACTACGTGTAGCGACGAAGAGATCCAAGGTGCGATTGAATACATGACAGAAAACAGTCAGTAATATCCACCCACTCTAGCGTCTAGCGCAGATCAAAACCAAAGAAGGAGGCACTTGCCTCCTTCTTTGGTTTAAGCGAATGTTATTCACAACGCCTTCAAGTCATTAGGAATTCAGCATGGCTTTAAGGGCGGACAAAGAGGCTTTACCTTGCTCTTTCTTTTGCGCTTCACTTTCATCGCCACGCCCTTCCCAGACCAAGTCTTCCTCTGGTAACTCATCTAAAAAGCGACTCGGCAAGCAATCAATTTCTTCGCCAAACTGACGTCGTTTCGCCGCCATAGTGATACAAAGTGTGCGTTTCGCACGGGTAATCCCCACATAGGCGAGTCGTCGCTCTTCTTCAATGTCATCGTTTTCAATGCTGTTTCGATGTGGCAACAACTCTTCTTCACAGCCAATCAGAAAGACATGGGGATACTCCAGACCTTTGGAGGCATGCAGTGTCAGTAACTGAACCTTATCCTCGTCCTCTTCTTCCTCTTGCCGTTCTAACATGTCGATTAATAATAGCTTAGAAATCGCATGGTCGAGGCCAGCATCAGCGTCGTCTTCCCAAGCACTTTCCATCATGCGTTGAATCGACTCAATCAAGAAACGAACGTTTTCTATGCGACGCTCAGCTGCTTTTGGCGAGCTAGCCTGCTCTTGAAGCCAACCAAAGTAATCCATGTCATGAATCATTTGCTCAATAACAGGAATTGGCGAGCCTTTTTGCAAGCGCTGACGTAAGTTTTGAATCCATGACTCGAACTCTCGTAAACGTACTAATGGCTTACCTGTGACGGTTTCATCTAGCGCTTTATCACCGGAAGCTTCAAACAAGCTGACATGTAATTGGGCGGCAAGGTTGCCCACTTTTTCGAGGGTTGCCGGGCCAATTTCTCGGCGCGGCAAGTTAATCACTCGTAGGAAGGCATTGTCGTCATCTGGGTTCACCAACAGTCGAAGATACCCCATCAGATCTTTGATTTCAGCACGCGAGAAGAACGACGAACCACCGTTCATTTTATAAGGGATACGGTAAGCTTGTAGCTTAATCTCCAACAATCGCGCCTGATGATTACCACGATATAAGATGGCAAAATCTTGATATGGAATGTTGTGGCGCAAATGACGGCTTTGAATCTCCGCGGCAACACGCTCTGCTTCGGCATCCTCATTACGGGTGACCATGACACGAATGGGGTCACCAATTCCCAGATCAGACCACAAGGCTTTATCGTAAACGTGGGGGTTATTAGCAATCAGCGTGTTCGCTGCTTTCAGAATAGTCCTGGTAGAACGGTAATTCTGCTCAAGCTTCACCAACTTAAGATTAGGGTAATCAACCGACAAGCGTTCGAGGTTTTCAGGGCGTGCACCACGCCAAGCATAGATCGACTGGTCATCGTCCCCTACTAAGGTAAAGCAGCGACGATCCCCCGCTAAAATACGGATCAGTTCATACTGACTGGCATTGGTATCCTGACACTCGTCTACCAACAAATAACGCACTTTACGTTGCCACTTTTCTCGTAACAGTTGATCGGAGATCAGTAAGCTCACCGGCAATAGAATCAGGTCGTCAAAATCCACTGCATTGTACGCACGAATGTAACGTTGATACTGCCCATAAACCTGTGCCGCCAGCTGCAGTTCTTCGGTATCAGCTTGAGTGATGGCTTCCTGCGGTGGAATCAGGTCATTTTTCCAGTTAGAAATAGTGTGCTGACAAAACCCCGCAGCGTCCATTTGCCCATTGAACTCTTTGTCTAAGATCTCTTTTACCAGTGCTAAACCATCTTGCGAATCGAATAACGTGAAGCCTTCTTTGAGCCCAGCTTTGCGGTATTCCTTGCGAAGAATATTCAACCCTAAAGTATGGAAAGTTGAGATGCTCAGACCGCGACTTTCCTCTTTACTCAACATGCCAACCACACGCTCTTTCATCTCACGTGCCGCTTTATTGGTAAAGGTTACCGCAACAATGTTGTTGGCCTTAAAGCCACAGGTCTGGATCAAGTACGCGATCTTGGTCGTGATTACACTGGTTTTACCGGATCCAGCACCTGCTAATACAAGTAATGGCCCATCAATTTGCTTCACCGCTTCGAGCTGTCGCTCGTTTAGGCTACGCATACGTTGGGCAATGGAGGGTACTGACTGGCTCATAGACACGACACCGAAATTTCTAAATGGTGGGCTCATTCTACACCAGTCAGTGCAATTGGTTTATGCCTTTAGGGAAATATCAAAGCAAGATTCGGCGTCTTTTCTTGATTGCTTTCTTGGCAATCAAAAAGCTGCCTACCTGATGACGCTTTAAAGTCTGCACTACAATTAAGCTTCTGCTGCTGAATAAATGTTTTTACTTCATCGGTTTGACCAATCAAATGAAAGTGCGGCAAACCATTGATCGTATCAGGGCTTTCTATCACCTTAGCTTGGCCGTGGCTGTAAAACTGACCAGAGAAAGGACGACTATTAATGTAAAAAGCAGGCGCATCGTCTTTTATTTTCGAAAAGATCACTCGATCACTACGGCTGTCCGCTTTGCCCATATTCAACACCAGCATCATAATCATCAGAAGTAGTGGCAACACCATTGATACGCCAGACAGCCAATTGATATCACGCTTCTCAAATAGCATAGCAATCAGCACACCTAACGCAGGAATACCAGGCAAAACGTAGGCCGGTAATATATTGCCTGCCATGGTGAACAACAGCATAGGCGACACCAGCCACAAGAGTAAAAAGCTAAATAGACCATTCTCATGCTTGATCCATTGAGCCAGCTTTAAGCGGCGCAACAACACTAAGATGGGCAAAACAAACGACCATGGAAATGCCGCCTGTAACCAAAACCACCAGATCATACCGCGAGGTTCATCGTGTGCTGAGCCATACAAGTCACCTTGCCAACCACTCACAACAAAGCGCTTAAAATGCTCACCAACGAGGAAATAGTCCAAAAAGCCTGGTGTTGCTTGTTCTGCCAGTAAGTACCATGGCAACGCAACGGCCAGCATTAGCCCAATACCACTAATCAAAGGAAAGCGCTGCCACAACACTTTGAATGCACCAATAAAGCCATGCTGTAACCATAGCCATGGCCCTACCGCGAGCCCCATTAGCACTAACACTAATGGCCCCTTAGCCAGTAAACCGCAAGCCAAACCAAAGAAGCCTAGATAACCCCATAAACGCTGTTTTTCACCTCCCAACCAAGCGAAATAAAAGCCCATCATGGCCATTGTCAAAGATAATGTCAGAGCCATGTCGGTCATCACTGCACCGGCTGAAATCGAGAAAATACCGCACGTAGCCAACACAACCGCGGTAATCAGAGGGTTAAACCCTACACGCTTCGTCATCCATGCCATCAGCAAAATGGTTAAGACGCCCGCCAGCCAGTGGGGAGCACGCACTGCGAATTCACTTAAACCAAACGTTTCTATGCCTAAGGCACTCATCCAAGTAAACAGCGGCGGTTTACCCCAAAAAGGTATGCCGTAATCAAACTGTGGCGTTAGCCAGTTACCTGTCTCGACCATCAGACGAGCCATTTCACCATAGCGAGCTTCGGTGGTGTCCATGAGTGGGTAGGTCGTCAACGACACTAAGCGCAGTAGCAAGGCAAACATCAAAATCATCCAAAGATGGCTTTCACGGAAAGTCATTTTCATGATGCACTCTCCACTGCCCAAGATGAGCTTCCTTTTGTTTGCTTAAGTGATGGTGCTTGCTCCGTCATAGACTCAACCAAATACACGGGGCGCTGCTTCACTTCTATAAAGATACGACCGATGTATTCTCCTAGTAGCCCGACAGCCAACAACTGAACTCCTGCCAACGCCAACATTGCCACCATCATTGATGGATACCCTGAAACGGGATCGCCATAAGCCAGTGTCTTAAACACAATCCAAGCGCCATAAATAAATGCCATGGTTGCCGTGAGTGCACCAGCACAGGTAGCCAAGCGCAGTGGACGAATGGAGAAGGAGGTTAAGCCATCCATTGCTAGGCCTAACAGTTTGAAGAAATTCCACTTTGTTTCACCGCAAAAGCGTGCATCTCTTTCAAATGTTAGCGTCACTTGGTGATAACCAGGCCAACTAAAGAGCCCTTTCATATAACGGTTTCGTTCTGGCAACTGATTAAGCTTTTCCACCACTCGGGCGCTTAGCAACCTGAAGTCACCAACGTTCTCTGGAATATCCAGTGCCGCCAATCGGTTTAATAATTTATAAAACAGAGCGGCGGAAGTGCGCTTAAACCAGCTTTCCCCTATACGTGAGGAGCGTTTCATATTGACAACGTCCGCTCCCGCACGCCATGCAGCAATCATCTCAGGGATACACTCAGGAGGATCTTGTAGGTCAGCATCGATCAAGATCACCGCTGCGCCCCTTGCATACTCAAGGCCAGCACTCATCGCACACTCTTTGCCAAAATTTCGGCTCAATGCGATACAACTCACATGACTATTCGGTGAACTAAACTGTTTCACTAAACTGAGGGATTGATCCGAACTTCCATCATCCACATAAATGATCTCGCTGCTGTCAGGCATTGTGTTCAGCACCGCTGTTAATCGGCGATGAAATTCTGGCAACACCTCTTGTTCATTAAAAAACGGTACAATCACGGATAAGGTAATGGCTAACGGACGGCTGGACACAGGGGCTATTTTGCCCCTCTTAATTTGTGCACTGTAATGAGATGACATGGCTGAGTCGGCTCCTGATGGAATCAAAGTTCACTCAGTCTAAAAAAGGTGCTGTGAATAACTTGTTATTGACGTTTTTTTCACGCTTTTCTGGCCATAATTAACTCAGCCACGCCAGTATTTGGAGAATGATTGTGCCGCGGGTTTTACTCATCGAAGACAACCGAGAAATAGCCGGTATGCTATTTGATTTTTTTGAATACAATGGCTTGGAGCTGGATTACGCAGACAATGGTGAACTAGGCCTGAAACTCGCATTAGAGAACACATTTGATCTTATCTTGCTGGATTTGATGCTGCCCCGTATCGACGGTATTACCCTATGCCAGCGCTTACGTGAGACAGGAGATAGCACCCCGATATTGATGTTGACCGCCATGGACAGCCAAAAGGACGAAATCCAAGGATTGAACGTCGGTGCAGACGATTATCTGACCAAGCCTTTCGACCTAGAAATTTTACAAGCTCGCATGCAAGCCCTGATCCGCCGCCATTCAGGTGCTGTGGCGGCCAGCGAATTACGCTATCAAGATATCACCTTGCACCTCAAAACAGGTAAGGCCTACCGTCAAGGAAAGCTGCTCGTTTTAACGCCAACTACTTTTACCCTGCTAAAAATGCTGGTATCAGCCGCACCAAATTTAGTCACTAAGGAAGAAATGGCTTATCAGCTTTGGGGAGAAGACAAGCCCAGCCAAGACGTTTTACGCAGCCATATTTATCAGCTTCGTAGTCAATTGGACAAACCCTTTGAGAGCCAAATTTTAAAAACTCGACCTAAAATTGGTTTTTACCTAGAGGGCGACCAGTAATGCCATCCTTCTTTCAAAACACCAAAAGTATGACTGGTAGGCTGGCGGTGTTTTTTACCCTAGTCGCCATTGTAGTGGGTATTTTTTGTGTCGCACTGATCAGCTTAGTTCTGACCTGGTCAGAAGATCGCGTCGGTGAACGACGTATTATGATTGATAAACAGCAGGCCATTCAGTACTTCTTGGCCCACCCAAAGGAAACCTCCGTCCAACTCGACACCCTAACCTCCGCTTTTCATGGTTGGCAGGATGTACCCGTAGCATTGCAAACTGAGCTAAAGGATCAGGGCGAGTTTTTAGGAGAAACAGGGGAAGGTGAAGATTCTAGGATGATTCTAAGTACCTCATTCACTTTACGTGGTGCTGAACAGCAACTGATCTTAGTATCTCGCATTGAAGAAATAGAAATCGCACAACAAGAATTCATTAATGTTATCGCCATTGTCCTTGGCTTAGTCGTACTTTTGATTGGCGCGTTTACCGCTATTTTAACGCGCATTTCTAAAAGCTTGATCCGTCCCGTAAACGATTTGTGTGAACAGCTTGAACAACACCAAGGTAATATTCACCATGCCTTCCAAGTCCCAAGTGGCGCTGCCCAAGAGTTCCAAACGCTGACTCAAACGCTAAACCAATACCGCACAGAGATGGATCAACTTATTAAACGGGAACAAGCCTTCGCCCGTTACGCCAGTCATGAGTTAAGGACCCCTCTTACGGTCATGAAAGGCTCTAGTAGTTTGTTGGCAAAAGAAACCAGCAGCCCATTCGCCAAGCGCCAACTAGGTAGGATCCAGCATGCCACCGAGCAAATGCTGACCATGGTGGATGCTTTACTTGGCCTGGTACGCTATGAGAAAAGTCAAACAAATGCCCCTCTGCGCACGATCGAGGCAAACGAAATACTCAACATAGTGCAAAAGAATCAAGCCCAAGCCGACGCTAAAAAATTGCAACTAAGATCCGACATTCATGGCTCACCTATGACGCAAGCGACACCAGCGGTATTGGAAATGGTACTCGGTAATTTATTACGCAATAGCATCGCCGCTTCAAGCTCAGGCGACATCACCGTCAGCATGACGGATACCAGTATCACTGTAACGGATGAAGGTGAAGGATATGCCCCGTCCGAAAACAGTACAGGCCATGGCTTAGGTCTACTGATTGTTCAGGACTTATGTCAACGATACGGCTGGGGATTTTCTATTAGAAACCGCACGGAGGGTGGCTGTGAAGCCACCCTCCGCTTACCGGTCATAGCACTTGAATAAGCGTTAACTGAAAACTAAGTATTACAGGCTTTCGGCAGCGGTTTGTGGTTGCTCCGGTTGCTCTTGAGTTGGCTTTTTACTCCAGTAACTTGCAATCAGAGAGCCTGAAATATTGTGCCAAACACTGAAAATTGATCCAGGTAGCGCCGCAGCCGGTGTAAAGAATTTAACCGCCAAGGCGGAAGCCAAGCCAGAGTTCTGTAGGCCAACTTCAAACGCAATGGTGCGACACACTTTCTTATCAAAACCAAGTGCATAAGTTACCCAGTAACCTAATGTCAGGCCGATACCGTTATGCAAGATCACAGCTACAGCCACCAAAGCGCCCACAGCGGCAATTTTCTCCGAACTTAGCGCCACCACAATAGCGATAATAAACACAATAGCAAACATGGAGACGTAGGGTAAAACAAACTCAGCTTTGCGCACTAATTGGTGAGCGAACGTATTAATCAACACCCCTAACGCCACTGGGATCAATACAATTTTCACCAAGCTGATCAACATAGATTGAACGGGGACGTCGACACTCGTACCAATCATCAGTGAAACCAATAGAGGTGTTAGCACTACTCCTAGCAAGGTCGAGATAGCTGTCATAGAGATAGACAAAGCGGTGTCCCCCTTTGCGAGGTAGCACATCACGTTTGAAGATGTGCCGCCGGCCACACTGCCGACCAACAACATCCCTACGGTCAATTCACTATCAAAACCAAACATGGTGGCAATCAACAATGCGGTAATTGGCATGACTAAAAACTGCAGTAGAACACCGACGGCAACGGCTTTGCCATTTTTACCGACACGCTTAAAGTCACTGGCACTTAGGGTCAAGCCCATCGCCAGCATAATGATCATCAGTAAAGGTAAAATATACCCTTTAAAATCAATAAAAAAACTTGGTTGAATCATAGCTAAAGCGGACAACAAAACCGCCCAAACTGGAAACAGTTGGATAATCATGAAGGGGTCTCCCAATCGTTATTATTAGAATCCAAGCAGCACCTTGGCAAAATGCCCACAGCAGTGCTACTAAGGCCCGCTAGTTTACATATTGTTACATTGCATCAACATTCTTCGGGCTATGTCTTCCCTGTTTTATCCTTAGTTCACCCAGCTAATGGCTAGTGCTTAGCTCCAAGACGTATTTTCTTTGCAAGCACAAATTCACCGAGCCCCTGTCTTTAACACGCCGATGTGTGTGGTGGAAGTCTGATTCCACATTGCAATGTACTGCAGTCCGTTAAAAGATTATGGAACCTTGTACGATCTCTAAATCGATCCACAAAAAAGTGTGTGGTCTATGCCACACACTTTGCTTGTTTTAACGCTTATCCACCGCCTACCACAGTTGCGAGGGTTTTCTCCATTTTGCGATAGCTTAGTGACTCCATTAAATGCTTACGCTCAACGGTTTTACCTTCTAAATCAGCTAACGTTAATGCCACCCGCAGTACTCGATGATAGGCCCTTGCTGAGAGTTTTAAGCGCTCTAATGCTTGCTGCATAAATTTCTTATCGTCATCACTCAAAGCACAAATTCGCTCTAAATCACGACCATTTAAATGGGCATTTTGTACGCCCTGTCGCGTGCGCTGACGGGTCACTGCAGCCTCGACTCGCTCACGCACGGCGGCACTGGGTTCACCCACTTCAGTTTGATTCACCAATACATCCGTAGGCAAAGGCGGCACCTCTACATGCAGGTCGATACGATCCAAAAACGGTGCCGAGAGTTTACGTAGGTATTTTTGGCTAGCACTGGACTGATAGTAATCCGCACCGCCACTGTAAGCCTCATTGCTTGCATTCATGGCAGCGACAAGCTGAAACCTCGCAGGATAAGACATCTGCCCTCTGGCTCTAGAAAGGTGCACCTCGCCATTTTCAAGGGGCTCTCTCAGTACTTCTAAGACCTTACGGTCAAACTCAGGTAACTCATCTAAAAAAAGTACGCCACAATGACTAAGGGAGGCTTCCCCTGGTTTGGGCATAGAGCCGCCCCCTACTAAAGCCACTGCGGAGCTAGAATGGTGCGGGCTACGAAAGGGGCGTTCAGACCAATGCCAGTCCACCCCCATTTTACGCCCAGATACAGATTGAACCGCCGCTACTTCAAGGGCTTCCGACTCGGTCATCCTTGGCATAATGCCTGGTAATCGAGAAGCTAACATGGTTTTCCCTGTTCCCGGCGGGCCGATAAACAATAAATTATGTGACCCCGCCGCGGCTACTTCTAATGCCCGTCTTGCTTGATATTGCCCCTTAACATCTGCCATGTCTTTTAAGGTATTGACCGTTCTTGTTTGTGATACATCAACGGAGCAGCGCTGTAGCGTAGCACTTTTGATCAATGCAGCTGTCACCTGGGTTAGGTGATTCGCAAAATAGACTTCGTGATCCACGAGTCCCGCTTCATTACAATTATCAGCTGGCACAATGGCTTTTCTTTGTGCTTCTTTTGCTGCCATCACCGATGGCAATACCCCTGTTACGCCCCTTAGATCACCAGACAAAGCAAGCTCACCAATGAATTCCGTGTCGCGCAGTTGGATCTCCCCTAACTGACCCGAGGCCAATAAAATACTGATCGCAATGGCCAAATCATAGCGCCCCCCTTCTTTGGGTAAATCCGCCGGAGCGAGGTTGATCGTTATGCGTCGTAAAGGAAATTCGAAGTGACTATTGATGATGGCACTGCGAACGCGATCTTTCGATTCACGTACAGCTGCTTCAGGCAAACCCACTATGTTTAAAGAAGGTAAACCATTAGAAATATGTGTTTCCACCGTGACCAATGGGGCAGACACCCCGACTCGGGCACGACTGTAGATCGTTGCTAGGCTCATAATCTCTCCTTGATGATTCGCCAACGCATCCAACTTTTAATCCTGCACGTATCCTTACGCAAGCATCCCCGATGCAATCGGGTCGTACGACGAGCAGCTATTCACTACTACCAAAAAACAGAAGTAATCATGACCAAAAAGTTGAATCCAAATAAATTATTGCTCTCTAAGTGGACAGCGACTCGCCCAAAGAACAAAGAGAAGCATTTTATCGTCACCGAATTGATTCGTGACGAGGATGAGCAAGTAACCGATATTATTCTTGAAGCAGTTTACACGAAGAATGCTTACCAACTGTCGTGGCAGACACTGCTTGATGATCTCTGGCAACAAGGCTGGAAGTAGCCCATCGAATCAGAATCAGTTACTTCGAATCAGTGTCTTCAAGTTCAGCCAGTCTCGCTTCAAGTTGAGCCAGTTTTTCACGGTACTTTTGCAACATAGCAGCTTGCACTTCGAACTCTTCTCGCGTGACCAGGTCCATCTTAGTTAGCGTGTCTTTTGCAACTTGCTGAAGCTGAGTTTGAATCTCTTCAGCAGGCAGTTTACCTAATGTATTGGCAGCCTGCTCTAGGCCTGTCCCCAATTGCTTAATAAATTGATCGATCATAGTTTCCTCATCGTTAATGTTGGTATAACGCTAAGTATAATGACTCTTTAGCCCCGCGTCTTTACACATTTCCACATTGAACATTGGCTGATCACTGCGTCGTTTTTGTGCACTAGCGCACTACCCTGAACTTAAAAAGCTCGCCCAATCTATAAAATCGCACACCATTAGGGCAGTTAATTATCCTGTAAAACCAGCTAAAACAATAAAATAGTTTCGCTCGCCCTTAAATATTCGATACATGACACTAAATCGCACCATTTTAAAGCGAACGCACCAGCATAATGTGTGCACTACTTAATGAAGAAAATGCGTAAAAAATGTCACTTATTCTTTACAACCCTTACCAGACAAGGGCTAGACAGTTTTTCAACGGTCTCAACATGAAGCTGGCACACATATTGAATATAGCTTGATACCTGCGATACGACATAAGACAGACTTAACATTAAGGAGACTGTGGGTATGAAGCTGATCACTGCCATCATCAAGCCATTCAAACTGGATGATGTTCGCGAAGCACTTTCTGAAATCGGTGTACAAGGTATTACCGTAACAGAAGTTAAAGGTTTCGGACGTCAAAAAGGACACACTGAACTGTACCGCGGTGCAGAGTATGTTGTGGACTTCCTGCCAAAAGTAAAAATTGAGCTAGCTATTTCTGACGACATGGCTGACCAAGTAGTAGAGGCCATCTCGAACGCTGCCAACACAGGCAAAATCGGTGACGGTAAAATCTTCATTGTTAATCTTGAGCAAGCGGTTCGTATTCGTACCGGCGAGACTGGCGAAGACGCAGTTTAATTGTTGCTCGTATTAATTAGCCTTTAGGGGGGCGAAACATGCAAGATCAAATTTTTCACCTACAGTATGCGATGGACACCTTCTACTTCTTGGTGTGCGGTGCATTAGTAATGTGGATGGCGGCGGGCTTTGCAATGCTAGAAGCAGGCCTTGTACGCGCTAAGAACACAACTGAAATTCTAACTAAGAACGTCGCGCTGTTCGCGATCTCTTGTATCATGTACTTAGTCTGCGGTTACGCAATCATGTACGGCGGCACTTGGTTCCTATCTGGTATCCAAGACGTAGACGTTGCTTCAACTCTTACTGACTTCGCTGGCCGTGAAGGTGGCTTCGAAGGCGGTTCTATCTACTCTGGCGCTTCTGACTTCTTCTTCCAAGTGGTATTCGTTGCAACAGCAATGTCTATCGTATCGGGTGCAGTCGCTGAGCGTATGAAACTATGGGCTTTCCTAACATTCGCAGTGGTAATGACAGGTGTTATCTACCCACTTGAAGGTTCTTGGACTTGGGGCGGTGCAGACGTATTTGGTATGTACAACCTAGGCGACATGGGCTTCTCTGATTTCGCGGGTTCAGGCATCGTACACATGGCAGGTGCTGCAGCTGCACTGGCAGGTGTTCTAGTACTTGGCGCTCGTAAAGGCAAATACGGTCCTAACGGTGAAGTACGTGCGATCCCTGGTGCTAACCTTCCTCTAGCAACGCTAGGTACATTCATCCTATGGATGGGTTGGTTCGGCTTCAACGGTGGCTCTGTTCTTAAACTAGGCGATATCGCAAACGCTAACTCTGTTGCTATGGTGTTCCTAAACACTAACGCTGCAGCAGCAGGCGGTGCGGTAGGTGCACTAGTACTTGCTCGTATCCTATTCGGTAAAGCTGATCTAACAATGCTTCTAAACGGTGCGCTAGCAGGTCTTGTTGCCATCACTGCTGAGCCTTCTACGCCTTCTGCCCTTGGCGCTACGCTAATCGGTGTTGTCGGTGGTCTGATCGTTGTTCTGTCTATCCTTACTCTAGACAAGCTAAAAATCGACGATCCAGTGGGTGCCATCTCGGTACACGGTGTTGTAGGTCTTTGGGGTCTTCTAGCAGTACCTCTAACTAACGACGGTGCATCATTCGGCGGTCAAATCGCTGGTGCTCTAACCATCTTCGTATGGGTATTCGCAGCAAGCCTTGTTGTTTGGTTAGCAATCAAAGCAATCATGGGTGTGCGTGTCTCTGAAGAAGAAGAATACGAAGGTGTTGATATCTCTGAATGTGGTATGGAAGCATACCCAGAGTTCAAAAAATAATCTTAACCTGATTATTTAACCTTTCTGAAGAACCCTCGCCATGGCGAGGGTTTTTTCATATTTGCGCCACAACAATTGTGCAAAACCTGTCCGTAAATACGCTATAGTGGCACTAACTTTTTTCACCTTTATGGAGACGGTATGTTGGAAGATCTACATTTAAAGATCCGCAACCTTACACTGGATGACTACCCACAAGTAAAAGCCTTGATGGATCGTGTTTACCACGACATTGGTGGCTCTTGGCCGAAACACACCATCCGCAAGCTGATCAAAGACCTTCCTGATGGGCAAATTTGTTTGGTTGACCACGACCAAATCGTTGGTATCGCCCTGTCTGTTAAAGTGAACTACCAGCGTTTTAGCAACCCTCATACATACGATGATCTTGTTGATCAGCGTGAGCGCATTTTCCACGATGAAAATGGGGATGCTTTATACGGACTGGATGTACTGATCGATCCCGATTATCGCGGTTACCGCCTAGGCCGTCGCCTTTACGAAGCCCGTAAAGAGCTTTGTCGCCAAGAGAACTTAATTGCGATTCTGGCAGGTGGGCGCATTCCAAACTATTACCAGCATGCGGACAGCATGAGCCCAGCAGAATACTTGGAAGCAGTCGATAAACGCAAAATTTACGATCCTATTTTGACGTTCCAGCTGTCTAACGACTTCCAGGTAACCCGACTGCTTTCTAAGTACCTTCCTGAAGATGAGAAGTCTCGCGGCTACGCGACATTGCTTGAGTGGAAAAACATCTTCTACGAGCCTGAAACGACTGTTTTAGAGTATCGTAAAACACAAGTTCGAATCGGTGCCGTGCAATGGCAGATGCGTGAAGTCGACAGCGTTGAGGAGCTACTTAAGCAAGTTGAGTACTTTATTGATGCACTCTCAAGTTATAAGAGTGACTTTGCACTCTTCCCCGAGTTCTTTAATGCACCATTGATGGGACTTGCACCGGATCAAACCAACCAAACGGAAGCCATTCGCTTCTTAGCTTCGTTCACTGAGCGTTTTGTCAGCGAGATGTCGCAACTTGCCGTAAGTTACAACATCAACGTTATTACTGGCTCGATGCCAGTGGTTGAAGACGACATCATGTACAACGTCAGCTACTTATGTCGCCGTGACGGCACCATCGAGGAGCAACGTAAGATTCATATTACGCCACATGAACGTCGTGATTGGGTCATTGAAGGTGGCCACGAAGTCCGAGTGTGGGACACCGACGCGGGACGTATTGGTATTTTGATCTGTTACGATGTGGAATTCCCAGAACTGGCTCGCCACCTCGCATCGCAAGATATGGACATTCTATTTGTACCGTTCTGGACTGACACAAAGAATGGTTACCTACGTGTGCGCAGCTGTGCCCAAGCCCGTGCCATTGAAAACGAATGTTACGTGGTGATTTGTGGTAGTTGTGGCAACTTGCCACAGGTGGAAAATTTGGATGTTCAATACTCTCAAGGGGCGGTATTCTCACCTTCTGACTTTTCATTCCCTCACGATGCAGTGATGGCAGAAACCACACCGAATACAGAAATGCTGATGTTCTCAGACCTTGATTTGGACAAGCTTAAATTTGTTCGTAGCGAAGGTTCGGTGAACAACTTGAAAGACCGTCGTTTGGACCTTTACAGCATCGATTGGAAAACCACGCCTTCCGCTTAGTGTGTTACTATCTTTGTCATAAGATCGTTCACTTCAACGGCCGAGATATTCATCTCGGCCGTTTTGTCTGAATAGGATAACAACTCATGGCTAAAGCAAAATCCGCTTTTGTTTGTAACGAGTGTGGTGCCGACTACGCGAAATGGCAGGGACAATGCCAAGCTTGTGGTGCTTGGAACAGCCTCCAAGAATTCAAAGTCAGTTCATCTAAAACCTCTGCTCGAGTCGCCGCGACCAGCGACACCCGTCGCCAAGGCTATGCAGGTGCGACGACTGGTATCCAAGATTTATCGGAAGTCGATTTAGGGGATGTACCGCGCTTTAGTTCAGGGGCCAGTGAGTTTGACCGAGTATTAGGCGGTGGCCTTGTACCTGGTGGCGTGGTGTTGATCGGCGGCCACCCTGGTGCCGGGAAAAGTACTCTGCTCCTACAAACCATGTGTTGGTTAGCACAACAGCAAAGCGCCATGTATGTCACTGGTGAGGAATCCCTACAGCAAGTGGCGATGCGAGCACAACGCTTAGGCTTACCTACAAAAAACCTAAAAATGCTTTCTGAAACCAATGTAGAAAGCATCATGGCGGTGGCGGATCAGGTCAAACCGAAAGTCATGGTCATCGACTCGATCCAAGTCATGCATTTGGATGGCATTGAATCCGCACCAGGCAGCGTGTCTCAGGTGCGTGAAAGTGCTGCAGTACTGACACGTTTTGCCAAGCAAACCCAAACCACTGTACTACTTGTTGGCCACGTAACCAAAGATGGCACCTTAGCTGGACCAAAAGTGCTAGAACATATGGTCGACTGTTCTGTGCTATTAGAAGGCTCAGAAGATTCACGTTTTCGTACTCTTCGCGGTATGAAAAACCGCTTCGGCGCAGTCAATGAGCTAGGCGTCTTTGCCATGTTAGAAAATGGTTTAAGAGAAGTTAAAAACCCAAGCTCGATCTTCTTAAATCGTTCAAAACATCCTGCCGCAGGCAGCCTTGTCATGGTGGTCTGGGAAGGTACTCGCCCGCTATTGGTCGAGCTGCAAGCACTGGTGGATGACTCAGCGTTTGGTAACCCACGTCGTGTCACCGTAGGCTTTGACCATAACCGCTTAGCGATGCTATTAGCGGTACTTCACAAGCATGGTGGCTTGCTCACCTCTGATCAAGACGTTTATCTGAACGTCGTCGGTGGCGTCAAAGTCTTAGAAACATCAGCCGATCTTGCTGCCATTGCTGCGGTTGTTTCAAGCTTTAGGGATCAAGTTTTACCCCACGATTTAGTGGTCTTGGGAGAAGTTGGTTTATCTGGAGAAATTCGCCCGGTCCCATCTGGGCAAGAACGTATCAGTGAAGCGGCTAAACATGGTTTCAAACGAGCAGTGGTACCCAAATCAAACTGCCCTAAAAAGCCAATTGAAGGCATGGAAGTGGTAGGGGTCGAACGCTTATCGGAGGCTTTAGAGGCGATCTTTGGCTAGTTAGTAACAGGAGTACTGAACAAGTCAGGCAAATCCTCCTTTTGCATGCCATAAGGGAGGTCTTTGTCTGCGACTTGCTCTTGCTCAGACAAGCGATCTTGCCGAGCTTTCAGAATGCGCTGCCAGCGACTTCGGCAAAGTTGGATGACGTGGCGTTTTTGAACCTCGTTCATCTCATGCCAATGAAATCGTTCTTCTCGGCTACGCAAACAGCCTTTGCAATAGCCTTTATGGCTGTTTTCACATACACCGCGACATGGACTTTCGATGCTAAATAGTTCGATCTGTTCCATGTCTGCCCTCCGCTTAGTTTAATCGGTAACCAATTGATAATCGTATATTTCTTCGGGTGATAAGAAGTATACTCGCTCCGCTGGCGCCGCATCTAATGTGAACCAATAGAAGCGTTCAGGTACGCCCATTTCAAGATAGAAATTCACATAACTGGCATGAACTGGGTCATTGAGCTTGATGTCATCTCCCCAGTCTTGGATATCACGCCAAGAGTGAACCCCTACTCCAGCTCCTGCACCAATCGTGCGTTCCACCCCTCCGAGAAATAAGTCTACCCCGCCTGATAGCACGTAACCCGTTTGCGCAATATGAGTCTTCATCTCTAGATAGCGTAGCATACGTGCTGCTTCCATAACGGCTAATTGATCTGTTGAACCAGGCACATCCACTAAAACAACAGCCGTCACATTAGGATGTTCAGTCAAAACAGATTTAAGCTGTGAGGGTAGTTGGGAGGTCAGTACACCCGAGAGGTACAAGGTGTCCTCCTCAACAAACAGAGACAATGTATCTTTATCCATATTTGCTGGCGGAAGCTTTCCTTGGGAAGGGTTTGCACTGCATCCCACCAATATCGCCATGCATACTCCCAATCCAAGAATACAACGCATAGGGCTTGCTGATATCAATGGCTTAACTCCTTAATCCAGAAGTGGTAAGTGTCTCGTAGTCTACTCACCACAGCTATTTGAATATGACGTTCTAAAGTAGAGAACAACAAACGCTATTTTATTCGCTTTTCAACTTAGCACTGTCAGCAGTGTGCCAAGTTTGAATAGATATGTGTAAGGTTACTGCAATCATCAAGCTAACCATCCACTTGACCAATTGAGTAGACCCCATAGACATACCAAAAAGAGGTTTAGCTATCGCTAGTAGCAGTATTATAACATTTGCAATGGTTAGCCCACCGCTCTTTATAAGATAACAAAAGCAGAAGCTTTGTTATATCAAGCCAAAAGCAGTGACAGCTTAAGATTAAAAGTTAAAAGTCAAAACTCAATGCTGAAACGCATTTATAACTAAAAATATAGGTATTTTATTTCAAGATATAACTAAATAGAATATCTTGCATAGCGTTAATAAAATTCATAGCTGTAAAGAATAGATATAAAATGAAGTTATTCTTATTCAATTACCTCACTTTTCCATGGAGGATTCATGGTTCGCCCATTCCTAGGCCTAAAGCCAATCGTGCTTGCTTTGACAAGTGCATTTCTGTTGACTGCTTGCGGTTCAGAAGACGCACCGCAACAGACAGAAGCGGTCATTCGCCCTGTAAAGCTATTCACGGTGGATGCAACTGACTTAGTCAGCATTCGACACTTCCCTGCTGAATTAAAAGCCAGCGATGAAGCGGACCTAGCCTTCCGTGTTGGCGGGCAAGTCACCAAATTAGATGTAAAAGAAGGTCAGCGTGTCAAACGCGGGCAAGTACTCGCTTCTCTGGATCCAACCGATTACCAGTTGCAAGTGGAACTATCCGAAGCCAATTATAAACTGGCCAAAGCGCAGTTCGATCGCATCAAGACAATGCTCTCTCGCAAAGCGACCACCCAAGCACAATTCGATGAAGCGAAAGCCACTTTAGACCAAACGGCAAATGCCCTTGAAAGCGCGAAAAACCAATTAAATTACAGTGTATTACGCGCTCCTTATGATGGTGTCATTGCATCGTTAAGCATTGAAAACTATGAGTATGTCGGCGCTACACAAACTATTTTGCACATTCAAAACATTGAACAAATGGATGTTGAGTTCCAAATTCCTGAGCGTTTAGTGGCAAATATCCAAAAGGTTGCTTTGCAATACCACCCAACGGTTTCTATCGATGCTGTTCCATCGCAAACTTTTGAAGGCGTCTACAAAGAGCATCGCACCACACCAGATAGCACAACGAAATCTTATGACGCCACGATCTCACTACTGAATACCGATAAAGCTAACATCAACCTATTACCCGGCATGACAGCAACAGTTGATTTAGATATTAGCAAAATCAGTGGTAAGCCCAGCCACATGACTGTGCCAATTGAGGCTGTGATGCGACAACAAAATAGCAATGGAGACAATGAAAGTGTTGTCTGGGTTTATAACGAGCAACAAGGCATCGTTACCCCACGTCCAGTTACTCTTGGCAACATGACCGAAAACAGTATTGAAATCCTTTCCGGTATCCAACCTGGCGAGCAAGTTGTCGCAGCAGGTGTATATGGCTTAACTGAAGATCAGAAAGTACGTCCATGGAAGCGCGAGCGAGGAATCTAAGTTGAACATTGCCGGCTATTTTATTGAACGAAAAGTCACTAGTTGGCTCGTCACATTGATTTTATTAATCGGTGGAGCCATTGCCTTTACCAACTTGGGGCAATTAGAAGACCCAGAATTTACCATTAAAGATGCTTTGGTTATTACGCAATACCCAGGTGCAAGCCCAGAGCAGGTGGAAGAGGAAGTTACCTATCCGATTGAACTAGCATTACAAAACCTGCCTTATGTAGATGAAATAAAGTCCACATCTAAAGCCGGTTATTCGAAAGTTCAAATTACTATAAAAGACACTTATCGAGCGCAACAGCTTAAGCAGATTTGGGATGAAGTTCGTAAGAAAATCCGTGATATGCAAGGCAGTTTTCCTAGTGGCGTATCCACACCCATGGTCGTTGATGACTTCGGTGATGTGTATGGCATTATGCTCGCCGTGCATGGTGAAGGATACCCTTATAAAGACCTAGAGAACTACGTTGATTACGTAAAACGTGAATTAGTGCTGGTCGACGGTGTCGCCAAAGTCGAGGTGGCGGCGGAACAAGCCGAGCAAGTGACCATTGAAATTTCGCGCTCCAAACTAGCGACCATGGGCGTATCGCCAAGTCAGTTGCAATCATTACTAGCAAACCAGAACGTGGTATCTAACGCCGGTAAAGTACAGGTAGGTACGGACTACATCCGCATCAGCCCGACCGGTGAATTCAACGATATTTCAGAGCTGGAAAACTTGATTGTTGGCTCACCTGGACAGGGCAACCTGATACGCTTAAGTGACGTTGCCTCGGTTAAACGAGAATACAAAGATCCACAAACGCACATGGTCAACTTCAATGGTGCCAGCTCGTTACTGCTCGGGATTTCTTTTAGTAACAACGTTAACGTAGTGGATGTCGGCAAGCACATTGAAGCACGTCTTAATGAATTAGAATACCAACAACCAGTTGGCATCAGTATGGACACGGTATACTTCCAATCGAAGGAAGTTGAAAAATCTGTGACCAACTTTTTGTCGAACCTTGCTGCAGCGGTTGGCATTGTTATCTTGGTCTTGCTGGTATTTATGGGCGTACGCTCAGGCATCTTGATTGGTTTAATCCTGCTGCTCACCATCCTTGGCACCTTTATTGTCATGGAATACTTCAGCATTAACCTGCAACGTATCTCCTTAGGGGGACTCATCATTGCCTTGGGGATGTTGGTGGATAACGCCATTGTCGTTACGGAAGGGATTTTGATCGGACTGCATCGAGGTCAATCGAAGTTTGAAGCCGCCTCGAGTGTGGTCAAACAGACTAAGTGGCCTCTACTCGGTGCCACTGTCATTGCTGTGACTGCATTCGCGCCTATTGGTCTATCACCTGACTCTGTCGGTGAGTTTGTTGGTTCGCTCTTTTATGTACTGTTGATTTCACTGCTATTGAGCTGGATAACCGCCATCACACTGACACCTTTCTTTTGTGATCTATTTTTTAAAGAGAACAAAGAAGCCATGGCGGCAGAGGAAGAGCAAGATCCTTACAAAGGCTTTTTATTCGTCGGCTATAAATGGCTACTCGACAAAGCTATGCATTTCCGTTGGTTAACCGTGCTTAGCTTAGTCGGTGCGCTATTGGTTTCAGGCTGGGCATTCCAGTTTGTTAAGCAGGCTTTCTTCCCGCCATCCACAACGCCAATGTTCTACCTTGATATCAATATGCCTGAAGGAACGCACATCAATGCGACCTACGATAAGGTCAATGAAATTGAGGCGGATTTACTTGGGGATGAGCGCATCGAGTTCATTACCAGCACGACGGGGCAAGGCGCTCTGCGTTTCATGCTGACCTATGAAGCGGAACAAACGGATACCAGTTATGCCCAATTTATTGTCCGAGCTAAAACCGGTGATGACATCCCGCCATTGATGGAAGACATCTATCAGCGTATGTCCGCGAACTATCCTGATATTGAATTTAAGCTTCAGCGTTTGCAATTAGGCCCCTCAACAGGCGCTAAGATTGAAGCTCGATTCAGTGGCCCTGATCCAGACGTGTTGCGTCAGCTCAGTGCTCAAGTGCAGGATATTTACCGTGCTGATGGTGGTCTTGAGAACATCAAAGATGATTGGCGTCAGCCAGTGAAAGTACTTCGTCCTATCTTTAATGATGCGCAAGCGCGACGCTTGGGAATTAATAAGAGCGATCTTGATGAAGTTCTGCTGACCAACTTTACTGGCTCCCAGATCGGCACCTACCGTGATGGCACAGATTTATTGCCGATCATTCAAACCGTGCCTGAAAACGAGCGTGTGTCGATTGATCTCGTTCGAGACTTGCAAATCTATAGCCCAACCACAGGTGCTTATGTATCGGTCTCTAACCTAGTCGACGGTTTTGAAACCGTTTGGGAAGATCCGATTATCGAGCGTCGTGACCGTAAACGTACCATTACCGTCAAAGCTGACCCGCTGATTTTAGGGGATGAAACAGCAATGGCCGTGTTTGGTCGTATTCGTGCAGAAGTCGAAAATATTCCTTTATCTCCAGGATATAGCATGGAATGGGGGGGAGAATATGAAAGTAGTACGGATGCGCAAGCAAACATCTTCACGTCGCTTCCCATGGGCTACTTGTTCATGTTTATCATAACGATATTGTTGTTTAACTCTGTGCGCGTTCCACTCGTCATTTGGTTCTGTGTTCCGCTAGCCTTAATCGGTGTGTCGTCCGGATTACTTATTATGAATGCTGCGTTTAGCTTTATGGCGCTGCTTGGCTTCTTAAGTTTGTCTGGGATGATTGTGAAAAACGGCATCGTTTTGGCAGATCAAATTAACTATGAGCTCGCACAAGGCACGGAAACCTACGAAGCGATCTTCAAATCCGCAGTCAGTCGTGTACGACCTGTCTGCATGGCAGCGATTACCACCATTCTTGGCATGGTACCGTTGTTATACGATGCATTTTTCGAAGGCATGGCCGTGGTCATTGCGTTTGGTTTGGGCTTTGCGACCATCCTAACGCTGATTGCAGTACCAGTTTTCTACGTAATCTTGCATCGAGTGAAGTATCGAAAAATGAGCGATTTTAACGGTTAATCGCCCGCCTACCTCGGCCTATTAGGCCGAGGTAATTTGGATAGAACGATGCAAATAGATGATTTACTAAAACTCGACATCAAACTCTTGGTGTCATTCGAAGTGATATTGGAAGAATGCAGTGTGTCACGTGCTGCAGAACGATTAGGGGTGACTCAACCTGCTCTCAGTAAGTCTTTACAACGACTACGAGAATTGTTCAAAGACCCACTCTTTACTCGACAAGCCTACGGCCTAAGCCCGACGTCTCGAGCTTATGAATTGCATGAGCAAATCACCCCCATTTTAGGCTCAATGTCTAGCCTGTTACAGCCAGCTCATTTTGATCAGGCGACTTTAAAGCGCCGCTTTAGCATCAAAGCGGATGAAGAGCTACTGCTGACGTTTATTGAACCGCTTTTGGCCATGCTTCACTACCAAGCACCTAATATTCGCCTAATGACCAGTAACTGGAGCGACGATGGCTTCGATGACCTGCTCAACGGGGCCGATGTCGGTATCATTAATGCCGAATCTACGCCAAATAATATTCGCAGCAAACTGGTTGGAGTGATGGATGCCTGTGTCGTTTTGAGTGAAGCTCATCCGCTTTATTATCAAGAGGATGCTGTTCTGTTAAAAGATTTACTTGAACATAAAATGGTGGTTTTTAATATTCGAAACTTCCACAGTGCCACCACCAGTGTCACCATTGAGAAACTAGAAAAGATTGGCTATACCATTGAACCAAAAATCGAGACTGACAGCATTGCCGTGGCCATTGAAGCAGTCAAACGCGGCATGGCCTTAATCGGCTCTGCGCAGCTAGGCACCTTATTCTCAAATATCTCAGCCTGCAGAGAAGGCTTCTCTAATGTCAAAATCTTGCCGTTGCCGGCAGACGCGATTGAAGCAGATCCTTACAATGGTCGTCATCCGATTCAGTTGTGCTGGCATGAACGCTTTGACAAAGATCCTGCCCACCGTTGGTTCAGGGAACAAATTGTGTCTTTTATGCATTCTTCAGCATGGATTTTTAACAACGAGTGACACCAGATTGATGCGTTTCACTCTCCTAAAGGGCTTCTTCGGAAGCTCTTTTTTTATGGTTTGGATTAGTATTCAACCAAAAAGTCAGTTTTTTATAACTTTTCTCGACTTCTCTGAAAAACCTTTGATAATGCGACCAAAAATAACGTTTTCTGTCCGTATTACTTGAAATAAATTGCCATCCAAACTTCGAAAGTTAGTATTGCTCACCGAAAATAAATAAAAAGAAATCTTTAGGAAAAGGACCACAAGATGCCGAATAAAGTCAGCGCCTCTTACGAGGACGCCAGTACAAATCGCACCAGCATTTGGATGTTTATCATCCCCTCCCTGCTAGGTCTACTCTTGTTTATGACCCCCATCGCCTACCAAGACGGTGTCACCATTCCCATTGCTATCCTAGCAAGCGAATTTAAAGCATTATTAGGTACGTTTGCGCCAAGTGTGGTAACAGGCCTAATCTGTATCGCTGCCGTCCTGTCTGTCATCACTACTGTTTTTAAGCCATTGCACGATAAAGCGTTATTGAGCACTTTATTTCTCACCAGTTACCCATGGCTGATCTTAAGAGTGCTAGGGGCTGTTTTTGCAGTGATGACCGTGAATGGTGTCGGTCCAGAATTGATTTGGCATGAATACACCGGCGGGCTGGTATTAAAAGAGCTCATGCCAACGCTATTATCCGTATTCTTATTTGCAGGCTTACTACTGCCGTTACTACTCGACTTCGGCCTGTTAGAACTAACTGGCAGTCTCATGAGTAAAGTTATGCGCCCGCTGTTTAACTTGCCTGGTCGCTCATCCATTGACTGCATTACCTCATGGCTTGGCGATGGTACGGTCGGCATCATGCTCACCAACCAGCAATACGAACAAAACATGTATACCAAGCGAGAAGCCGCGGTAATCGCCACCACCTTTTCAGCCGTATCCATCAGCTTTGCCCTAGTTGTCGTGTCGCAAGTTGAGCTAGAGCATTTATTTCTGCCCTTCTACTTTGCCGTTTCATTAGCAGGCTTTATTGCTGCCTTGATCATTCCAAGACTTCCTCCTTTGCGCTGGAAAGCCAATGCCTACTTAAATGGTGAGCAAGCCGAAACCTGTGAATTAGCAAGCAAGTCCATAAAAGAGTTGTGGAGCTTGGGTATTCAAGGAGCCATTGCACGGGCAGAACAAAGTCGTGGCGCCAAAGCAGTGTTAGTCGATGGTGCTAAGAACGCAGCAGAAATGGTCTTTTGTGTACTGCCTGTGGTCATGGCCATTGGCACATTGGCGTTAATCGTTGCCGAAAACACGAGCGTATTCAGCATTCTTGGACAGCCATTTGTGCCACTACTGGAACTGCTATCGATCCCTGAAGCTGTCAAAGCCTCTGAGACGCTAGTAGTTGGTTTTGCTGACATGTTTATTCCTTCGATCATGGCAGCCTCTATCGAAAGCGAGATGACACGCTTTGTCATCGCGGCGGTGTCCATCACCCAGTTGATTTATTTGTCTGAAGTCGGTGCTTTGATTCTGGGTAGCCGAATCCCAATCAACTTACTGGAAATGTTTATCATCTTTATCTTACGCACCTTGATCACACTGCCTGTGATCGCCGGTGTCGCACATCTGGTGTTCTAAACCACTAAAATAAGCAAGGGCTCCCTATGGAGCCCTTGCTTGTCTAAACTATTTATTTGGATGACGTGTCAAGCTCGGCTCGAATCCAGTCAAATCGAGGGATTGTTTCCCCCTCAATCTCCACACTTTCCAAAAACATGCCCTTAGGTCGTACCCACCAGCTGTAATCCCCGTACAGTGCTTGATATACCACTAGCTCTTCTTCTGTTTCACTGTGTTTTGCCACACGTTCGACCCAATATTCCGCCCCTTTGTAATGACGGTACACACCTGGCTTTAACGTTGTTTTTTTCATAATTTACCTAAATTCGACGTGAAATGTCTCGGTTTTTGAACGCTAGGTCGCAATTACGAAACTTCATACCTATCCCAATCACAGACCATTAACGATAATAGTTCTATTGTCCGCTTATACAAAAGGAGCGTCTAGGTGTATTTAGTTCGACCCGCTGATTTCCCTGATTTACCCGCATTAGAGCGCTTAGCTCGTCATGCAGGGATCGGTATTACTAACTTCCCTGCCAACCGTGAGCGCTTAAATGACAAGATCGCTACCTCGCGCCAATCGCTCTTGAGCGATGTGGTTCAGCCTGGCCAAGAGTCTTATGTGTTTGTCATGGTGGAACAGAAAACCCAAGAGATCGTGGGTACCTGTTCCATCGATGCCATGGTGGGAATCGATACGCCGTTCTACAGTTATCGTATTGATGATGTGGTGCACGCTTCTCCTCAGCTACAGATTCATAACCGCATTCCAGCGCTGTTTCTATGCCAAGATTACAGTGGCACGAGCCGTTTAAATGCCATGGTCTTGGATAAGGCGCATCAAACACACGAAGCCTTATCTCTACTGTCCCGCGCACGCTTACTGTTTATTGCACGCCACCCAGATCGTTTCACCCCCAAAATCTTTGCTGAGATCCGTGGCGAAAGCGATCACAAGGGGTATTCAGCGTTCTGGGAAGCCTTAGGCCGACACTTCTTTAGCATGGATTTCAAGAAAGCCGATTACCTGTCTGGCATTAGCAATAAGCATTTCATTGCTGAGCTCATGCCACGCTACCCCATTTATGTGCCAACGTTGCCTGAAGACGCCCAAGAATGCATCGGTGTGATTCACCAAGACTCAGAGCAAGTGGCAAATATTCTGCTCGAGGAAGGCTTTGTGTTCCGAGACTACATCGACCCATTCGATGCAGGCCCTACTATTGAAGCCAAAATCGATGACTTGAAAACCGTCTCCGAGCAACGCCAAGGTAAGGCATTTGTTGACCCGAATTTTAGCAGCGAAGAGTCCTACCTGGTTGCGGCGGGACATTTATCCGATTTTCGCGTTACTTGCGCCCAAGCAGAGCCTCAAGTGGCAGGTTTGGTAATGAATGAAGACATACAAGAGCGTTTGAGTATCCACTCAGGCAGCCTTATCCAATGGTCTAAACTTTAATGTTAGAAGGTGCTGTAGCGCCCTTTAAGTTGTATCAAGAGGAACACCACTATGATGGTCATACGTTCAATCCGTGAAGACGATTTAGACGAACTTTATCGTTTGGCCGCACTCACAGGCGTCGGTTTTACATCACTGGTCGCCGATGAAGAGATTCTAAAACGTAAAATTGCGTTGTCACAAAACTCATTCAACAAAGAAACCATTGCCGAACCAACTGATGAGTCGTACCTATTCGTGTTAGAAGATACGGAAACAGGCACCATTGTTGGTACATCTGGCTTACTAGCAACGGTTGGTCTAGATGAGCCGTTTTACAGCTACCACCTGGGTACTATCACTCACTCTTCTCGTGAGCTGGGCATTCATAACATTCACCCAACATTGATTCTGAACAATGACTTTACTGGCGTCAGTGAAGTCTGCACCCTGTTCTTACAAGAGGACTACCGCCACTCTCGTAACGGACAATTGCTGTCGAAATGTCGCTTTATGTTCCTTGCGCAGTTCCCAGAGCGATTCACGGAAAAAATCTTCGCAGAAATGCGTGGCGTGTGCGACGAGCAAGGGGTATCCCCGCTATGGGAAAGCCTAGGTCGCCAGTTCTTTTCCATTGACTTTGAAAGAGCGGATGAACTGACTGCACAAGGCAACAAGCAATTCATCGCCGAACTGATGCCAAACAACCCAGTTTACGTGAACTTACTACCTCAAGAAGCGCGCGATGTGCTCGGCAAAGTTCATAAAAACACTGAGCCCGCTCGTCGTTTATTGGAGCAAGAAGGCTTCCGTTTTGAAAACTACGTCGACATTTTCGATGGCGGCCCTACCCTTGAAGCACGTATTGAAGATATTCGTGCCGTACGCGATAGCCGTCTGGTCTTAGCGACGATTGGCCAGCCTAAAAATACAGGTGAAGGCCTCTACTATCTAGTGTCCAACGCCAAGCTGAATGACTTCCGTTGTATTTTGATCCAGCGAACAACAGCACCTGGCAGCGGCCTCGTGCTGGCAAAAGAAGAAGCCGACGCCCTCATGGTTCAGCACAAAGAGCCAATCCGAATCGTTGAACTACTGTCCCACACTCGCCATTAAACGAGCGCCAAGATAAGGAGTTAGCATGAAACAACAACATTATATCAACCAACAATGGGTTCAAGGTAACGGCCCAGCGTTTATCTCTACTGATCCAGCGGATGGCAGCCAAGTATGGCAAGGCAATGGCGCATCGGCAGAACAAGTCGACCATGCGATTACTAGTGCTCGCCAAGCTTTCCCAGCGTGGGCTAACCGCCCAATGGAAGAGCGTCTTAGCATCATTGATCGCTTTGCCGAACTGGTGAAAGAGCACACAGAAGCCATCGCGACACTGATCAGTCGTGAAACCGGCAAACCAATCTGGGAAACCCGTACCGAAGTGGCAGCCATGATTGGCAAAGTTGGGATTTCAAAGCAGGCCTACAACGAGCGTACTGGAACAAAATCCAGCGACATGCCGGGAGCCACCGCTGTATTACGTCACCGTCCACATGGTGTTGTCGCTGTTTTTGGACCTTATAACTTCCCTGCGCACTTACCCAATGGACACATTGTGCCGGCGTTAATCGCTGGTAATACCATTGTTTTTAAACCAAGTGAGTTAACGCCAGCCGTGTCAGACCTAGTCTTACAGTTGTGGCACCAAGCAGGGATTCCTGCGGGCGTTTTGAACATGGTTCAAGGGGAGCGTGAAACAGGGATTGCACTAGCCAATCATGATGACATTGACGGCCTTTTCTTCACAGGTAGCCCTGAAGTCGGTCATGTGTTGCATAAACAGTTCTCAGGTCATCCGGGCAAAATCCTCGCCCTTGAAATGGGCGGCAACAACCCTCTGCTTGTTTCTGAAAAGACACAAGATATCCGTGCTGTGGTCTATGAAATCATTCAGTCAGCCTTTTTATCTGCTGGTCAACGCTGCACCTGCGCCCGTCGTCTGCTGCTACCAAAGGGGGCTCATGGTGATGCGATTCTTGCTCAATTAGCCACTGCCACTAAAGCTCTGAACGTTGACAGATTCGACGCTGAACCACAGCCATTTATGGGGCCAGTAGTCTCTGCTAAAGCAGCCGATGCGTTACTAGAAAACTACCTCAAACTTGTGACGCTAGGCGCCGAACCTGTCGTGCCTATGAACCGTGGTGATGCGAATACTGGCTTTGTCACACCAGGCATTGTGGATGCCACCAGCATCCTGTCCGAGCTGCCAGATTTAGAATACTTTGGCCCACTGCTCACTGTGATTCGCTATGACTCCATGGAACAGGCAATGGACATTGCGAACCGTACTCGCTTTGGTTTATCGGCGGGCATTTTGTCCGATGAACGCAGTGAATACGAATGGTTCTTGCAACATTCACGAGCAGGCATCATTAACTGGAACCGTCAGACGACAGGTGCGTCGAGCGCTGCTCCTTTCGGAGGTACTGGTGCCAGCGGTAACCATAGAGCAAGTGCTTACTACGCGGCTGACTACTGTGCATACCCAGTAGCAAGCATCGAAGTAGAGGCATTGAACGTTCCCGATACTTTACCCAATGGCTTAACTCTGTAGTCGTATCATCAATCTTAGAGGTAATTATGAAACCAGCAATCGAAGCCAACTTTGATGGTTTAGTGGGACCCACCCACAACTACAGCGGCTTATCCTACGGTAACGTGGCATCATCCCTGAACTCTGCCAAACCATCCAACCCTAAAGCCGCTGCGCTGCAAGGGTTGACCAAAATGAAAGCTCTGGCAGACATGGGATTTGTACAAGGGGTCTTGGCTCCTCATGAACGCCCACACATTCCAACCTTACGAGCATTAGGCTTTACTGGGACAGATCAGCAAGTCCTCGCTGAAGCGGTTAGCAAAGCGCCAAAGCTTTTGGCGGCGGTAAGCTCGGCTTCCTGTATGTGGACGGCCAATGCGGCTACTGTATCGCCAAGTGCCGACACAAAAGATGGCCGTGTGCACTTTACGCCAGCCAACCTTGTGAACAAATTTCACCGTTCCATTGAGCACACTGTGACAGGGCGTATTTTACAAGCCACCTTCCCGGATCGAGCGCATTTTGCGCACCACCCAGCTTTGCCAAGCGTCGATCACTTTGGTGATGAAGGGGCGGCTAACCATACTCGTTTCTGTTCAGACTATGGCAAACCTGGTGTCGAATTATTTGTCTATGGCATGTCTGCGTTTAATACCGTCATGGCGCGCCCACAACGTTTCCCTGCGCGCCACACTCTAGAAGCTTCTCAGGCGGTAGCAAGGAATCATGGCCTATCAGATCATGGAGCGGTATTCGTTCAGCAACATCCAGATGTGATTGATGCGGGTGTCTTCCACAACGATGTGATCGCTGTTGGTAATGGCAACGTGCACTTTTATCATGAGAAAGCCTTCCTCGATACGGCGCAAATGCAAGCTGACTTACGTCAAGCTTGGGGCGATCAAGAGAAGACGCTTTACTTTGTAGAAGTACCTAATGATGAAGTTTCGGTAGAAGACTGTGTGCAATCTTACCTTTTCAATAGCCAACTATTGAGCAAAGCAGATGGCACCATGACACTGATCGTACCAGGTGAAGTGCAGCAAAATGAGCGCGTGTGGAGCTACTTACAGAAGCTTATCCAGCAAGATACGCCAATCAAAGAAGTCCAAGTGTTCGACTTGAAACAGAGTATGAGTAATGGTGGTGGTCCTGCATGTTTGCGTCTTCGAGTGGCCATGACAGCGGAAGAAGTTGCAGCCGTAAACCCAGCGACCTTGATGAATGATGCTCTATACAACACACTAACGTCTTGGGTAGAGAAACATTACCGAGATCGTTTGGTGGAAGCAGACTTGGCAGATCCAAGCCTACTAATGGAATCACGCCAAGCACTGGACGAACTCACGCAAATCCTACAGTTAGGCAGCGTTTACGAGTTCCAACAAGCGTAATGTTGTAACCGCAGGAGCAACGTTTTTGATTGCGATGCTGCTCCTGCTTTTGTACGACCACGGTCTCCGCGGGAACGACATTTGGGATTACGATGACGTTTCAGCAATTGTAGGACCGCGGTTTCCGCGGGAACGGCATATGGGATTACGATGATGGTTCAGCAATTGTAGGACCGCGGTTTCCGCGGGAACAGCATATGGGATTACGATGCTGGTTCAGCAATTGTAGGACCGCGGTCTCCGCGGGAACGGCATATGGGGTTACGATGACGTTTCAGCAATTGTAGGACCGCGGTCTCCGCGGGAACGACATATGGGATTACGATGACGTTTCAGCAATTGTAGGACCGCGGTTTCCGCGGGAACGGCATATGGGATTACGATGCTGGTTCAGCAATTGTAGGACCGCGGTTTCCGCGGGAACGACATTTGGGATTATAAGATCGTTCCCTCGCGCAGCGAGGTCCAACAAAAGCAAATCACTTAAAAATGTTCGCCATTTTCGTAATAATCACGCCCTTGGATATCATGAAACAGGGTAGTGATATCTTGTCCGGCTTCAATCATAGGACGCAGCAGATCATCAATAGCTTGCGCCACTTTAGTTTTCACTTCAGCACCACGATCAAACCATAAAATTTCGATAAATGGGTAAGCGGGAGAAGCACCGCCCACCGCGAGGAAAATAGAAGACTGATACTCTAAGGTGAAATGCGAGTTAGGGGTATCGGTAAGTTCTGCTAACGTTTCCACTAACGTATCAGACACAGATTCTAAATCTTCAAATGGCAAACCACGAACGCGAATATGAGGCATCAGAGTAGACCTTTTATTAGTAAACGTTGCTGCAGTTTACCATTCATCAACATAGTCAAACGAGCGAGTTTCGAGCACTTCGCCATCTTTAACAATATCGACCGACCATTTGCCATCGAAGCCTGGCATTAGGCGTTTACTCGACCAAACACGCCACCGATCACCACCAATATCAAAGGGAATTTCAGCTTCGATGACACCGTCTAATTTCCAGACATGTGTTACTTGGCCACCTTCCATATCACGCAGATCGGTAAAAAAGTAAACCCGTTGAATTTCACCGTATTCCACTTTGATCACATCCCCCAGCTCATCGATGGGTTCACGATCTAACACTTCCGAGGCAAATAGAGCACGCGCAACCGTTCCTTCCGCCATAGCAAATGGCACAGATAAGGTTGCAATACACAGCAGAATGGAGCGGATAAACATGTGGTACATAGGAATTCCTACTCAGTCTATTAGATAAAATACCCTAACTCTGTGAGAGTATCGCTTCAAGCTCTATTAAGTTAGCCTAAATTCCGCAGGACCACGCGTTTTTTATGTAGCAATATGCAATGTCCGAGCGAGGGCGCAAGTTTATCGAAGTGCGCCCCTATAACTCAAAGACTTTTACACATCTTAGCCTTTCTGGCGATCAGCAAGGGGAGTTGAGAAAGTGTATTCCATATCCCATGGGAAGCGGATCCAAGTATCTTGGCTCACTTCAGTAATAAAGGTGTCCACCAATGGCTTACCTGCAGGTTTCGCGTAAATCGTTGCGAAATGCGCTTTTGGCAGCATCTTACGGATTTCACGAGCCGTTTTACCCGTATCCACTAGGTCATCGATCAGGATGTAACCTTCGCCGTCACCTTCCACTCCTTTAAGGATACGTAGGTCGCCCTGTACATTAGCGGCACCGCCCTCTTCTGAAGAGTCATAGCTCACCACACAGATCGTATCGATCAAGCGAATATCCATCTCACGACATAAAATAGCAGCAGGAACAAGACCGCCTCGAGTAATCGCAATAATGCCTTTCCAAGGCCCTTGCTCAAGTAAGCGCCAAGACAAAGCGCGAGCGTCGCGATGTAATTCATGCCACGAGACAGGGAAATCTTTTGAGTAGGGGGTCATGGTGTGCTCCTCAGCTATCTAGTCAGCTCACTTTATGAGCAAAAATAATGCCCAAAAAGCAGTCAAGATCGGTTAAGCGGCGTATTTTAGACCAATCGGTTAAAGTTTTTCCATATAAAAACTACTGAAATCTGTGTAAATGATAGAAATCTTGATATTTACGACTTCAGCACCATCGGCAACCCAGCTGTCACCAAGGTTACTTGATCGCAACAAGCCGCTAATCGTTGATTGAGAACCCCTATTTCATCACCAAAGCGCCGTGCTAGAGCATTCATCGGCATGATGCCTAATCCGACTTCTGCACTGACCAACACGATAGGCGACTCTACCGACTGAAGCGTTTCAAATAATGCTTCGCGCTCCGCCTTAAATTGCGCTTCGTTTTCAGCACACAACAAATTAGTCATCCAAAGGGAGCAGCACTCAACAATAATACCGGCCTCAGGATGCTCATTAACGGCCGAGTTAATCGTCTGCGCTAACAGAATTGGCTCCTCAATGGTGCACCAATGAGTAGGTCGATAGGACTGATGCTTTGCCACTCGCTCAGCCATGCCTTCGTCCCAGACCTGTGAGGTTGCAATGTAAACCACCTGATCACGTTGTGCCGCGATCCAACGTTCAGCAAACTGACTTTTGCCGCTTCGAACACCGCCCAATACTAAATGCTTCATCCCAACTCCTTGAGTTGATGACCTTGTAATAGTCTTACTAAACCATGATTTAAGCGTTGCATCTCATGACCTGCAGGCAGCGATAACCTCACCCAGCCTTGCCCAAGGCGAATATGAATACCCACACTATGCAGCGCTTGAACGGCCTTTAACGCCTGATCCTGTTCTAGTTGCCAAGTGTAAAATAAAGGCGTGTGCATCATGGCCTGAGAGTCAAATAAGGTGTTCAACTTAGGAACCATATTTGCCTCAAAATAGGCATGACGTTCAGCTAGCGATGCAAGCGCTTCTGCTTGCCAATCTTTATCTTTGAGCGCTTGGGTGACTAAGTGCAGCGCGGGCGTCGCCACTGGCCAAGGGCCAACTAAGGACTTTGTTGACGCTTCAAACGCTTGATCGCCAAACATAAAACCAACACGAGCACCGGCCAATCCGAAAAACTTACCCACTGAGCGCAGCACAAAGCAACCTCGCGGCAGAGGCCAATTCAGCCAGCTCGCATCAGGTGTCGCATCCAAAAAGGCCTCATCCAACACCAAATAACGCTCAGAGCTTTCTAGTAGCACTTTTAACTGCTCAGATTGTGCTGATGTTAAATATTGCCCCGAGGGGTTATTCGGTGAAATAACCACCGCAATATCCCACTCGTTAATCAAAAGCTCACTAACGTCTTGGTATTCACGTACGTCATAACCCCATTTGCGCCAGCTAAAGCCATGCTCTTGATAGCCAACGGCTGGCACCCACACCTTTTTGCTTTTGGCGTGTTCAATCAGCAGCGCGGGCAATATTTCAATAAACTGCTGCGTGCCCGCGCCAATGGCAAGTGGGGCTAAGCAGAAGTAGTCGTTCGCCGCCTGCTGTAAAGCAAATGCATCCGGTAATTCATACCAAAGCTTGGCACTGTTTTCTAAGAAAGACTCAGGAATCGGCCAAGGTTCACGATTACAGGCCGAAGATAAATCTAACCAACGGTCAGCACTATTCGGATCAAGGTTTTCACTGCGTAGGAAAGCTTCTAAATCACCACCATGCTTAGGTGGCTCTAATTCAAAATTCATAAATTATATTAATACCAAAATTAACAACGCCCAAAGGTAGACACCTTTATCCACCAGCTCTACCGCCCGATCCAAGTCCCCTGCTTTAGGGGCTGGCCCTTCCCCTAAGGTAGGGCGCTGCTGGGCTTCGCCAAAATAGATCGCTGTGCCGCCAAGAGAGACTTGCAAGGCACCAGCGCCCGCGGCCATCACCGGCCCAGCATTGGGACTTTTCCAACCACGACCTTGGTACCAAGCACAATGCAAAGCACGTTTGCCGCGCCCAAACAAAGCATAGGTCAGCACCACCAAACGAGCGGGGATAAAGTTCAGCACATCGTCCATTCGCGCCGCACACCAACCAAAGTGCAACAGATCAGGCTTTTTATAACCCCACATTGCATCCAGTGTGTTGGACAAACGATACAAAATGGCACCAAAAGGCCCCAACACCAAGAACCAAAAAATTGGCGCAAATACCGCATCACTGCCGTTTTCCAGCACGGATTCCATGCTCGCCTTAGCAATCTGCGTTTCGTCAAGCTCTGATGTATCACGACTAACAATACGCCCTACCGCTTCACGTGCAGTCGTTAAATCTTGATCATGTAGGGGCTTCGCAATGGCAATGGCATGTTCGCGCAAGCTTTGCCAACCGATGGTGAAATACAACACCACTGTGCCCAGCAACCATTCGAGCCAACTCGGTAGCATCCACAAGATCAGAGTCAGCACCATGGCACAAGGTAATACCGCCAAACTCCATGCCATGACGCCATTCAAGCGTTGTAACGCTGGACTGGCCGATAGGGACACTTGCCAAGTTCGACGACAATAATTCGCCCAATTGCCAAACCAAATCAAAGGGTGCCATGACTGCGGTTCCCCAAGCCAGCGATCTAAAATCAACGCCCCAAGCAAGGCCAACGCAGTGCTTGAGCTAAACTCAAAAAGAAAATCCATCAGCTTGTCCGCAGTATCATTCAATTAACATTCGTTTTATTAATCCGTACGCTAATGCGCTAGAATTTCGCCTTATTGTAAACAATCGAACGGACAAACCCACATGCGTTTTTTTAATCTTATGGTGCAAGGTACTACTTCAGATGCGGGAAAGAGCACCTTGGTAACGGCTTTATGCCGCTTGATAAAAGAACGCGGACTGAATGTGGCACCGTTTAAACCGCAAAATATGGCGTTAAACAGCGCTGTCACTGCCGATGGCAAAGAAATCGGCCGTGCTCAAGCGGTGCAGGCCTATGCCGCAGGCCTTGAGCCAGATGTGCATATGAACCCTATTTTGCTTAAGCCCAATACAGACATCGGCGCTCAAGTGATTATTCAAGGCCACTCAGCGGGCAATATGAATGCGGTGGGTTATCACGAATACAAAACCATTGCGAAAAACGCTGCGCTGGACTCCTATCAGCACCTTGCCGACCAATATGACTGTGTACTGATTGAAGGCGCAGGCAGCCCCGCCGAAATTAATCTTCGTGCCCGTGATATCGCCAATATGGGCTTTGCCGAAAGCATCGATTGCCCGGTGATCATTATCGCCGATATCGACAAGGGCGGCGTCTTTGCGCACTTAGTCGGCACTTTAGAACTGCTTTCACAGAGCGAGCAAGATCGCGTCATTGGTTTTGTGATTAACCGCTTCCGTGGTGATATTGCTTTGTTGCAATCAGGTCTTGATTGGCTTGAGGAACGAACCGGTAAACCGGTTCTTGGGGTGTTACCTTACTTGATGGGCTTCCATTTGGAATCCGAAGATGCCGTCGCCGCCAGCCCAACCAAACAAGACTCAGAGACTAAATTGCACGTAGTGATTCCGGTGTTGCCACGCACCAGCAACCATACAGATTGGGACGCTTTACGCTTACACCCTAACGTACAAGTTACCTTGGTGCGTAAAAATGAGGTCATTCCTCCTGCTGATTTAGTGATCCTGCCTGGAAGCAAAAGCGTGCAAAGCGATTTGGCTTTCCTACGTGAACTGGGCTGGGAAGACTACATTGCCCGCCACCTTCGTTACGGTGGCAAAGTGTTGGGTATTTGTGGTGGCTTCCAAATGCTCGGCGAATACCTAGACGACCCGCTTGGCATGGAAAACGCCGAACCATCCAGCGCCAAAGGCCTTGGTTATATTCCAATGCGCACCGAGCTAAAGGACGGCAAGCAACTGAAACAACGCACTGGCGTCATTTCATCCCTTGGAGATGCTGATATCAAAGGCTATGAAATCCACAGCGGCGTCTCAGAGTTTCACCAGAGTGTGCAACACTTTGCCACCCTTGAAAACGGCGAGTTAGAAGGCTACCTATCCGAAGATAAACAAATTATAGGTACTTATCTGCACGGTTTATTCGATGATAAACAGGCTTTAAAAGCCCTACTTAACTGGGCCGGAGCCGTAGACAGTAAGGACTTCGACTACGAAGCCTACCGCGAACAAGAAGTCGCCCGCCTCGCGCAAAGCTGCGACAAGCATATGGATATCGATGGGCTGATAGAACAATGTCGAGTCTTTCAGGAAAAGCGGTTGTAGAACCGTTTTTGTACGACCTCACTTCGCGAGGGAAAAACCTTGCATTCCCATATTCCGTTCGCGAGGGAACAACCTTGCATTCCCATATTCCGTTCCCGCGGGAACAGAGCCCTGTACGACCTCGCTGCGCGAGGGAACAACCTTGCATTCCCATATTCCGTTCCCGCGGGAACCGCGGTCCTACAATTACCGAAACATCATCGCATACCCGTATATCGTTTCGCGATACCAAGCTTTGTAGGACCTCGCTTTGCGAGGGAACAGACTCGCATTCCCGCATGCCGTTCCCGCGGGAACCGCGGTCCTACAATTACTGAAACAGCATCGTATTCCCGCATGCCGTTCCTGCAGTCCTACGCAACTTCCTCTGGATGAGGCAGTTTCTTATTACGGAATTTTTTTAGCGTCATTCGATAACGCGCCAACAAGATCATTGCCAAAATGGTTAAGCCAACCCCTAAACCAACATATAAGCCGCGCACATTTAACGTATCTGACCATGGGCTTAAGTGAGCCAACCAATAGCCTAAAGGAATGCTTAAACCAAATAACGAGACTGCCATGGCAATCATGCTGGAGCGAGTATCTCTAAAGCCACGCAACGCCCCAGTAAAGACGGTTTGTACCATGTCAGGGAATTGGTAGATTGAGGAGATCAGTAGTATTCCCGCAGCCATGGCCGCGACGACTTCATTCGAGCTGAATAAGAATGGAATACGATCATGTAAACCTTGTGTGACGATAAAGCACATCGACACGTAGCCAAGCCCTAGCGCAAGGATAATGCGTACCTTTTGTTGCACTGCTTCTATGCCATCGGTCGCCATGGCTTTTGCCACCACAATCGCGGTCACTGCGCTCATGGCCATTAAGGGAGTGAACAAGATAGTTGAGTAGGACATGACAATTTGCCCTGCGCCTAATGCAAGATCGCCAAACGCTGAGATCAACCACGTTAACGATGAGAACAAACCAATTTCAAAGGAGAATGCAAAACCTGCAGGCAAGCCAACACCAAAAAGGATGCCAGGGTTGCGCACATAGTACCAGTCAATACGGCTGAACAAGGTATCCCCGTTTATCCGCAGGTCATAGAAAACAAACACCAACAACGATAACCATACAGATGCTGCTGAGGCAATCGCTGCCCCACTTGCTCCCATTTCTGGAAAGCCAAAGTTTCCGTAAATCAGCAGGTAGTTAAAAATGATATTGAGGATCAAACTTAACGTGGCTACTAGCAATGGAATACGTGGCTTACCCGCCGCCTCAAACAAGTTTTTATAAGATGTCATCAAGGCCAACGCCATAAACGTTGGCGAAAAAAGGTATAAATACTGCGCTGTCACACGCTGCGTTTCCGCTTCGCTGGCCATCATCTGAGCTGCCATAGGGAGCAACGTGACGCTTAAAATAGCGCCAATTGCGCCCAATATAAGTGACAAACCAAATGCTTGGGACATGTATAGATTTACAAGCTTACGTTGACGCCCATGAAGATGACGAGTGATTAAAGGTGTGAGCCCAAAGGTTACACCGATCATAAAACAGGCAACTGGGCTCCAGAGGCTTGAAGCCAAACCAACTGCCGCCAGATGCAACGAATCGTAATGTCCGAGCATCATTGTATCCACAATGCTAATGGACAATTCTAACGTCATCGTAAGAATCATCGGAAAGAGCAAATGCAGGATTTCACTCAAGGAAGGGTAACGTTTTGCAAACTGTGAAAGCATGGTAGCGAGTAGACTTATTTAGGGGTAACGTTCAGATGCGGCGAATTTATCACCAACCGGTCAACTTTGCACGGCTCCCCAGTGAACTTGCACCAATTGTGTGCTTTTCAAGGTCAAAATAAGTGATATTATCTTGCCCGAGCACATCGTAACTCCTCACTTAAAAGCCGAAAAACAAAACAGGATCAATGGATTATGACCATTTTATCGACATTAGGCCCTCTCCTTGCTGCACTGCTTGTCGGTTATTGGGTTCCCGTTAAAACGTTGACACCTGAGCGCGTTGCTCGCGGCTTGAGTCAGCTCACTTATGTCATATTAGGCTTGATTGGTTACAGCATTGGCGCGTTGGATAATTTGTCTTCAAAGATCGTCATCGCAGGCTATCAAGCTGTCATTTTATTTATCGCTATCACAATAATTCCACTGTGTGCTTTGTGGATAAGCGGCAAAGTTTTCCACGCTGGGGCGAGCAAAGTGCAGCATGTGGATAACCAACAGTCCACTCGCCACGCTTTAATCGATGCAGCAAAAACGCTAGGCTGGGTTTTAGCGGGCGTAGTATTAGGATGGCTCTTAAAAAGCTGGATTCCGAGTGTTGATGAACTCGTTACATGGCTACTTTACTTACTGCTGTTCTTAGTGGGCTGCCAACTTCGCCAAGGTAACTTCCGCTTGCGTAAACTGTTCCTAAACACCCAAGGTATGGCAATCGCCATCACCACAGTTTTAGCGACCTTACTCGCTGGCCTGATTGCAGGGTCATTTTTGGGGCTGGATTGGAATAAAAGTCTGGCCGTGGTCTCAGGCTTTGGTTGGTACAGCTTATCAGGCATCCTTATCACAGGGTTGGGTGATCCAGTGCTCGGCACCACTGCCTTTCTACTGGACCTAGGCCGCGAGATCATCGCTTTAATGTTAATACCCGCGTTCGCCAGAATTAACAGCCACCTATCCGTTGGCTATTCCGGTGCCACCGCCATGGACTTCACTTTGCCCTTATTAGGCAAAGTCCATGGCGCTGAAATCGTCCCAGTTTGTATCGCCAGCGGCTTTATTATGAGCTTCTTAGTACCCGTATTAATTCCGCTGTTTATGGGGATGTAAACCCTTTGTAGGACCTCGCTTCGCGAGGGAAAAGCCTTGCATGCCCGTATGCCGGACTGTGGTCGTACGAGCGGGTTGTACCCGCGATAAATAACCTTATCATCCCCGATAGAATCGGGTCGTACGAGCGGGTTGTACCCGCGATTGAAAGCTGTGAAGCTAATAAATCGGCTGCCCAACACGTTGAATATGATCAATTAAAGTATCATTTTCTATTTGAGAAAATATTGATAGATCAATTTGATACGGCAACATTAGATCATCTAACTCAGCCTCTATACGATTAAATAACGACCAGTCAATATCGTCCATTATTGTCATATCAATATCGGATGATAGGCGATAGTTACCTTTCACTCGCGAGCCATACACCAGAACTTGCGTAACGTCAGGAAACCGCTCAAATACAGAGCAGATTTTCTCAATTTCCGAGGCAGTCAAACCAAATTGATCTGACATTAAAAGCCTACCTGTTCATCATCTGCTTTCTGTTGAAATGTCACAACAAACTCGGCGAACAACTGTGCATACTGAGTACGAAGGTGCTCGATAATTTGATTCGCTGTCGCTTCATTATAGGTATGCACTGTACGGTTGCGATCTTGCAACATCGCCAACCAAGCATGACCATCTGAAATGAGCTCTCGTTTAAAGCCTTCACGAATTGCATCACGAGAGCCTGCGACGGACTCAATGCCCTGCCAGATCAAATAATCACGTAGCACATTCCAAGCTAACTCATAGGTGAATTCAAACGCCTGAATGGAGCCTTGCTTCTCGATATTGCTCAGTTCGCGCTCAGACATGAGCTGCAATGCTTCTTGAAGCTGTGCATACGCTTTTTTGAAGTGATCAAAGCGCTGTAACCAACGAATATCCTCGGACATAACAAAACTCTTATTTAGAAGTTAAATTGAGCTTAGCGAATAATGTGCTGCCATTCGAGCTACATTTAATAGGGTTTCGCTTCGCGTGGGGACAGCATCGCATGCCCGTATGCCTTTCCCGCGGGGACCGCGGTCGTACGAGCGGGTTGTACCCGCGATAAATACTCTTACCATCCCCGATGGAATCGGGTCGTACGAGCGGATTGTACCCGCGATTCAAAGCTATTGTGCCACTTGCTTCCAAAGCCCTAAGATCGCGTCTTGGTCTTTGTCAGTCACACCCTCTGCCGCTAACGTCGCTTTAAGTTCTGTTTCAAAGTAGGCATCGAACTCCTGTGCTCCCTCACCTTCAGCAGCGCTATGCAAGCCAAGTAGCCCCAGTAAGTAGGCGCAATAAAACAGTTGATCGCCGTCATCGGCTTGATGCTCTAGTTCTCTTAGTTGTTCTGACAAGGCATCGGAACGTTCTGCGAATGTGATCATAATTTCCTCTCTGGCAATAGAAGAAAAGCCGAGTTCACGTCAGTGAACTCGGCTTTAGTAAGATAATGCGCGTAAGCTTAAGGTTTAAGCTTCAATGTCTCAAGTGTACGTGCACGAACCTCAAGTAATAGGTCCGTGTTGTCTACGAGAGACTGACCGTAGGAAGGCACCATTTCTTTCATCCTCGCTTGCCACTCGTCTGACTCCATTCGGTCAGCAAAGCTGCGCTCTAGGATGTTGATCATGGTGTTCACTGTCGTTGATGCACCTGGCGATGCCCCCAGTAAAGCAGCAATAGAGCCGTCTTCCGACACGATCGCTTCTGTACCAAACTCAAGTTTACCAGCACCATCTGGGCCTTTTTTAATGATCTGCACACGCTGCCCCGCGTACGCCAACGACCAATCTTTATCTTGAGCATCTGGGAAGAAGTTACGCAATGAATCACAACGATCTTTGTGTGACTGGCGCACTTCACTAATCAAGTACTTGGTTAGATCCATATTGTTTTTGCCAACACTCAGCATGTTACCAAGGTTGTCAGAACGAACACTTTTCACTAGGTCAAATACTGAACCCTTTTTCAAAAACTTAGTCGTGAAGCCAGCAAATGGGCCAAACAGAATCGCTTTTTTACCATCGATGATACGTGTGTCCAAATGCGGTACCGACATCGGTGGTGCACCAATGGGTGCGGCACCATAAACTTTAGCGTGATGCTGCTCAACCAACTCTGGCTTTTCACACACCAGCCACTGGCCACTCACAGGGAAGCCGCCATAGCCTTTTCCTTCTTTGATACCGGATTTCTGTAGCAATGGCAAAGCACCGCCACCCGCACCCAAGAAAACAAACTTGGCTTGGAACTCACGTCGCTGGCCTTTTTGGTCAACAACTACTTTCCAAGAGCCATCTGCCTGCTGCTTTAGCTCTTCAACCTCGGCATTTAGCTCGATGTTCACCGCATCTTGTGATTCAAGGAATGACGCCATATTACGTGCAATCGCACCAAAGTTAACATCTGAACCGTGCTCAATGCGTGTCGCCGCCAACGGCTCATCGCCAGTGCGGTTTTGCATAATCAATGGCATCCACTCAGCCATCGTTGCTTTGTCTTCGGTGTACTGCATCTCGCGAAAAGCAGGGTGTGCACTCATTGCTTCAAAACGAGACTTCAGTTTTTTCACGTTATCCTCACCCCAAACAAAGCTTTGGTGTGGTACGCGATTAATGAATTCTTCTGGGGCTGGTAACAGACCTTTTTCGACTAGGTAAGACCAGAATTGCAAGCTAACTTCGAACGCGGCATTAATGTTAACGGCCTTATCGATGTTAGTCGAACCGTCTGCATTAGGGGAAGTGTAATTCAGTTCACAGTAGGCTGCATGTCCAGTACCAGCATTGTTCCAACCGTCCGTACTTTCTTGTGCAATTTTGTCTAGACGCTCAACCATAGTAATGGATAGTGAAGGGTCAAGCTGTTTCAGTAACATGCCAAGGGTGGTGCTCATGGCACCGCCGCCAACGAGTAGTACATCTACAATATTTGAGGTCATATGAGTTCGCCGTGTCATAGCCAGTTGTAGTTTGAGAGTAATCAGGAAAAGGGCTGTTAACCATCTATAAGGGAAGGTGCGAATACGAACCAATACAGACGCATTCGGACTGTCCCTCTGCAATCTGGGTAAAGATCATTGCATTTCCTCATTACTCCCCTAACGAACGCGGTTCAAAACAGAAATACGCCGCTTTGAACGAAAGCGATCAACCTTGCAAGGGTTTTGAGCAGGTGTGTCGCAGATTATACGGATTTTGACGCTAATGTCTTGATACCTTGGTATTAGATTAGCAATCTTTGACAGCACAAGGAGGATTTTCTAAGGAATTCTCCTCTAACCATAAACCATTGTTTAAAATATATTTTTTTCGTAGCCAGCATAGAAAAAGGGACAAAAACACAGTTTTTGCCCCTTGGCTTTATAAACTTACGAAATACCCGCTATTAATAGACCGATCGCGACATTTAGACTTGAATAAGCGGTTTAACTAAAGGTGAAGGTATATCCTGCTGCACTTAGGTAATCCGCTTCACTTTGCAAGTTAGCCGTGGTTAACGGCCTAGCGTATAGCCAGCCCGGCAAAAACTCTGCATGCAAGGACTTGTCACTGGCTTTCAACGTAAAGATTGGCATATCGCCCTCTTTACGATCAATGTGCAATAAGATTGCCAAACGCAATAGAATCGCTAAGCGATCTAGGTCTTGTTGGTCACTTTTAGTAAAGCGATATTCTAGCGACTGAGTAAATTTACGACGGTGGCGCAACACCAAGTTCGCCAGAGCTTGCTGCTCTTGTTGGGAGAAGCCAGGCATATCCGATTCACTAATGATGTAGGCGCCATGCTTATGATAACGGCTATGGGAAATCCCCAAACCACACTCATGTAGCAAACTTGCCCAACGCAAAATATCTTCACTGGAGAGTGATGCCACCCCCCAATCCGATCGCACTTGCTCAAGCATTGACAAAGAAGTATGCGTCACTAACTTAGCTTGCTCGGTATCAATATGATATTGATTCAGCATGTAATTGACGGTGCGCTCACGAATGTCACTGTCAGCGTAACGCCCCATGATATCGTACAACACACCTTCACGTAGTGCGCCGCTAGAGAAATCCATTTGCTTAATGCCAAAACACTCAAACACAGCGGTTAAAATGGCAATACCTGCTGCGATGGTGGTTTTTCGCTCAGGCTTCAAGCCCAGTAGATTGATATTGTCCGCGTGGCCCGCATCAAATAACGCTTTTTGGATCTGCTTGAGGACTTTTGGCGTGATGCCCTTTTTGCTCCAGCCCATCTCTAGGGCTATATTATAAGCTGCCTTAATGGTACCTGATGAGCCTATGGCGACATCCCAGCCCTCATCTAAGTAGTCGTCTTGAATACTCAATAGCTCTAGGCGTGCTGCAGTCACCGCTTTTTGAAAATTAGATTTGGTGATGGTGCCATCAGCAAAAAAGCGTTGTCGATAGCTGACACAACCCATGTGCAGGCTTTCCGTTAAAATCGGTTCGAGCTGGTGACCAATGATAAATTCCGTGGAGCCACCACCGATATCGACTACGATACGTTTTTGCTCACCATGATCCATGGTACGCGCCACACCAACATATATTAAACGGGCCTCTTCACGGCCTGCGATGATTTCAACGGGGTGACTGATCACATCCATGGCTTTGGATATAAAATCATAGCGATTTTTGGCGGCACGCAATGCGTTGGTTCCGACAATTCGCACAGAACCTAACGGAAAATCATCAATCACTTGCGCAAACTGAGCAATGCAATCAATGCCACGTTGTTGCGCGGCTTCGTCAAGCGTGTCATCTTCCTGTAAACCAGCCGCCAGCTGTACTTTGTCACCATATTGACCTGTTATACGCAGTTGGCCATGCGTTACCTGCGCAACTACCATATGGAAACTGTTTGAACCAAGGTCTATTGCTGCAATTTTGTCAAACGGGAAGTCATGGGATTGTTGCACTAACAGTGATTGCATCCATTATCGCCTTTTTGAGATTTCTGTTAATGAGCGGAAGATTAACTGGTTTAGCCGCATCTGTCATGAGTAAATTCTGAGACCTTTTTTGAGTTTTAGCCCCATCTGAAGCAAAACTTTTACGAAAAACGATCAAAAAATTAACAAAAAAGGCGTTTTTAGGCCTTTCAGACTATAGACCTAAGGAAATTGTCGCACTATAGTTAACCAGTCTTATGGATGTCAGAGACATTAGGTCTTTGTATCAATGACTCCAATCAGGTAATACACGCTGTTCGACTTCGCCCATTGCGAAAAATGAGAACTCCAGTCATGGTTATTTCCATCGTCGGTATTCGGTGTCGAAAAGCATTTACATTTAATACTTCCGACATTGATCATTACTGCTGTGTTATTACATTCAGATGGTCCCGTCTTTTCTCAATATGAGCTAACTACAAACATTCGTTTATGAACCTTACCGAACTAAAAAAGAAATCAGTCCCAGAACTATTAGATATCGCAGCGGAAATGGGGTTAGATAACCTTGCCCGCTCCCGAAAACAAGATGTTATCTTCGCAATTCTAAAACGCCATGCTAAAAGTGGTGAAGATATCTACGGCGATGGCATCCTTGAGATTCTACAAGACGGCTTTGGCTTCTTACGCTCTCCTGATAGCTCATACTTAGCTGGTCCTGACGACATTTATGTCTCGCCTAGCCAAATTCGCCGTTTTAACTTGCGCACAGGCGACACCATTGCCGGCAAGATCCGTCCACCGAAAGATGGCGAACGTTACTTCGCACTATTAAAAGTCAACGAAATAAACTTCGACAAACCTGACAGCGTTCGTAACAAAATCCTATTTGAAAACCTTACGCCTCTGTTTGCCGACGAGCGTCTAGTGATGGAAGCGGGTAACGGTTCAACTGAAGACGTTACATCGCGCATCATCGACCTGGTTGCACCGATGGGTAAAGGTCAGCGTGCTCTTGTGGTATCGCCACCAAAAGCTGGTAAAACATTTATGTTGCAGAACATCGCTAACGCGATCACTCGCAACAACCCAGAATGTCACATGATCGTACTTCTAATCGACGAACGTCCTGAGGAAGTAACTGAGATGTCACGTACCGTTCGCGGTGAAGTGGTAGCGTCTACCTTCGATGAACCACCAGCGCGACACGTACAAGTAGCAGAAATGGTGATCGAAAAGGCAAAACGTCTTGTTGAGCACAAAAAAGACGTGGTTATCTTACTTGACTCGATCACACGTCTAGCTCGTGCTTACAACACCGTTATCCCATCCTCTGGTAAAGTTCTTACCGGTGGTGTGGATGCGAACGCGCTTGAGCGTCCTAAGCGTTTCTTCGGTGCGGCACGTAACGTTGAAGAAGGCGGTAGCTTGACCATCATCGCTACAGCGCTTGTAGACACAGGCTCTAAAATGGACGAAGTTATTTTCGAAGAATTTAAAGGTACCGGTAACTCTGAGTTACACCTTGACCGTAAGATTGCTGAAAAGCGCACATTCCCTGCGATCAACATTCGTCGTTCTGGTACTCGTCGTGAAGACCTTCTTACAACAGAAGACGAACTACAGCGTATGTGGATCCTGCGTAAACTTCTGAACCCGATGGAAGACATCGCTGCGACTGAGTTCTTAATTGACCGTCTAAAAGTGACGAAGACTAACGATGACTTCTTCGAATCTATGAAGGGCAAAAATAAGTAATCGTTTCGCGTCCAAGTGATACAGAAGCCACTTCCACACTTCATTGGTGAAAGTGGCTTTTTTTTGCAAGTCACAACGATATAATATCGCAAATAGAAATCATTCTTATAAAATCATTGAGAGCTGCCCAAGCAGTTTCCAGAGAACACAACGGAGTTATCTAGGTGAAAGACGTTAACGCTAAGGTCATTCGAGTCGAATCACTCAATGAGACAGTGTACAAAGTAGATTTAGAAATCAAAGACAGCCCGTTTATCGCTGGGCAATACTTGATGATAGCTTTGCCGACTGGCGAGAAAGTCCCTTATTCCATTGGCAGCGCGCCACATGAACTGCCTAACTTGAGTTTGTACATCTTAGTATCTGACCAAGAATCCCTAGCTTTTAAAGTGGTTGAACACTTGAAGCACAGCCCAAGCGTAGATCTAGTACTACCTGGTGGGGATGCGCACATTGAAAAAGCACCTGCAGAGCTGAGCTCCCCACTGCTTCTCATTGCCGGCGGCACAGGCTTCGCACAAATGAAAAGCATCTTTGATGACCTTGTACATAAAGGTTACCAAGGTCCAGTTCACTTTTACTGGGGGCTACGCACCGCTGCAGACACCTTTGTGATGGACTGGATTAAAGATCATCAGTCGCCAGAAAACTTTCATATCCACGTGGTTGTTAATGAAAAGAGTGATGACTGGGATGGTCGCACTGGCTGGCTTTACGAAGCCATCCTAGAAGATCACCTTGAGCTCACTGACAGCCATGCTTTCATCAGTGGTTCAGTCGGTATGGTTTATGGCACGCTTGATCAACTAGAAGCCAAAGGCATTCAGGAAGCAAACTGCCATTCAGATGTGTTTGCCTACGCACCACGTCCGAAAAAGTAACAGAAGCGCCAAGTGCTATATGGCGCTTGGCTTATTTTTAAGCTATAAACTCACTGGTATCAGAGTATTGAATTGTCTCTATCCCAACGAGTGTTGCCGCAAAATTGTCGGCAATAATATGATAACCGTCATCATCAAGATAACGCGATACGCTGTCGTATTCGACGTCTAAAACAACGGTATCCAAACCTTCACCACCATCAAGTTGATCGTACCCTCCCGCGCCAAGGTAAATCGTATCATCTCCAAGACCTGTGAAAATTAGGTTGTTCACAGAGTTGTCGTTAACAAAATCGTCTCCTTGCCCAGTAACAACGTTTTCGATCACTACGCCATATGCAATACCTAGATTATTCTGGTTCAAAAAAGCTTCTTCACCTAACGATTCGATAAATTCTTCTATGTAACTGACGACCCCAGATCCAGATAAACCAGCCGCCCTCCCTACTTCAAGCGCCTCTTCATAAGCCGTTCTTTGCGAAACTGAAGACACCGAGTAATCATCTAGATTAATCATACTGCCATACGTTGCATCACTTACATCAATTGTATCAGTACCACCTGCGTCCCAAATGGTCATGTAATAGCCCGCAGCATCTTCGAACATACGTGTGTTTTCATCGTAGATATAGACATTATCTTCTGTATTCGTCTCTAAATCTGCACCATAAATTGCTTGCAGAGCGGCCACATCGAAAATCCCCAAATCACTACGATATGACCCTAAGGTGTAAGCACTGTAACCACGCCCTGAGGCTTCGACCTCAACCTCATAGCCACCGTATAAGGTATAGCTCATAGCACTGTAAAAAAGATTATCCAGATCGTTTTCTAATACTGTACCTTCAAACGTATGATCCAATCCCATAGCATGCCCAAGCTCATGTACCATTGTGTAAAGCCCATAACCACCGACCAAGTAATAATTCGAGTCATCGTCTGAGCCATAGGCATTCAAGAAAATATCACCGCCGATACCATCGGCTGGAAAATAGGCAAATGCTTCCGCATCCGTTTGTGCTACCGCTGCAATCTGAATATCTGCCTGATAGTTAGACTGAGTTTCAACTAAATCCACTGCAATAAATTCATTTTGACGAGCGATGACGTTATTAAATGCTTCTTGTTCCTCACTGGTTAAAGAACGCCATCCTACTGACGTCTCACGCCCCTCTAGAAAATGACTTGAAGGAATGGAAGTCGGAAAACTGTATAGAATACGATTACCAGTCCAACTTTCACCACTGATTAACGCATCGACATAAGGTGTTTCCTCAGTTGTAATACTCGAAACTGATACGTCCTCTACACTAAATGCAGCTAATTTAGTCGGTAAAGAAAGATTAACTAGAGGCTGAGGCGTTGAAATATCCAAGTCATGGCTTGAGAAAAACGCTTTAACTTGAGTCTCGGTGACATCTTGACCATACAGTTCGGCAAGCATTCCGAAGGTAATGTCATAAGTTGCAGCAGCATCATAAATGACTTTAGGAAAGCCAATATTATCGTACACAAAGCTTTTGGCATCATCGAAAGAAATACCATATAAGGCCAGTTGTTCATATACGTCACTCATAAACTCTCCCCAGATAGAACTTCAAACGCTGATTCACTCTTTAAATCATAAGCGAGGAAGCTATATTAGCAACTGCAATCACAAAAAAATGGCTAGACGTGTCTTCAACACGCCTAGCCATTGATAACAGCTTTAATCAAATTTCATATTAACGAGCATTGTCCGCCAAGTCATTGAGTAAAGCGCGTTGTGCGCTGCGGTACTCGCCTTTACGAGGCTTAGACAACTGATACGAGCCGTCGCTTTGCAGCAACCAACTTTGAGTATTGTCTTTTAGGTAATATTCCAGCTCTTTCTTCACTCGACGAGCTAGCTTGTAATCTTGGATCGGGAACGCCACTTCAATACGGTTATTCAAGTTACGATCCATACCGTCAGCACTGGATAAATATACCAGAGGCGTTCGGTTGTTGTAGAAGTAGTAAACGCGCGTATGCTCTAGGAAACGACCAATGATACTGCGTACTCGGATGTTCGACGACACCCCTTTGATCCCTGGGCGTAACGTACAAATACCACGCACGATCAGGTCAATCTTCACACCCGCTTGAGAGGCTTTGTATAGCGCCTGCACTAAGCGCTGCTCAGTTAACGAGTTCACTTTAATAATGATACGCGCAGGCTCGCCGTTTTTGGCATTTTCAGCTTCATTGGCAATCATATCTAATAAACGATCACGCAATGTAAACGGCGCATGCAAAAGCTTCTTCACTTTCAGCTCTTTACTCATGCCGGTTAGCTGCTGGAACACGCGGTGAACATCATCACCGATTTCTTTATCACAGGTTAGGAAGCTGTAATCGGTGTATAAACGTGCATTACCAGCATGATAGTTACCCGTACCTAGGTGGACGTAGCGGGTTAATTCCGCCCCTTCACGACGAACGATTAGGATCATTTTCGCGTGCGTTTTATGACGCACCACGCCGTATACCACAATCGCCCCAGCATCTTGTAAGCGGCTTGCCAAGGCCAAGTTTTCCGCTTCATCAAAACGTGCACGTAGCTCGATAACAACGGTGACTTCTTTACCATTTCGCGCAGCTTCCACCAGAGCGTTGGCAATCGGCGAACGCGCTCCAGTACGATACAGGGTCTGACGAATCGCAATCACGTTAGGATCTTTTGCGGCTTCGCTTAACATATCAATGACCGGAGAAAAGGTCTCAAAGGGGTGCATCAGCAGGTAATCACGCTGACGAATTGCTTCAAAGATATTACTCGATTTCGCTAGTTTATTCGGCAAACCCGGTGAAAACGGCGCGTACATCAAGTCTGGGCGCTTGACCAGCTCCAACACTGCCAATAAACGGCTTAAGTTCACTGGGCCATCAATGCGGTATAAATCTTTATCGCTCAACTCAAACTGCGCCAACAGCGAATCGACGATATGCGGTGGACAGTTATCGGCAATCTCCAGACGTACAGAACTACCGTAATGACGGCTCTGTAGCTCGGTTCGAAGCGCACCCGCCAAGTCCAAGCCGATGTCATCAGAGTCGACTTCTAAGTCTGCGTTACGGGTTAAGCGGAACTGGAAACAACCTTTTACGGTCATGCCAGGGAACAGCTGATCAGCGTGGGCGTGAATAATAGAAGACAAGAACACCATGTTATCCCCGCCTTCACACACATCATCAGGCAATTTTACCAAACGCGGCAAGGAACTCGGAGCAGGCACGATGGCAAGGCCATTTTCACGGCCAAAGGCATCACGACCTTCGAGCTCCACGACAAAGTTAAACGTCTTGTTTGCCAAGCGTGGGAATGGGTGTGCAGGGTCTAGACCCACAGGACTAATGATCGGCAACACGTTGTCACGGAAATAACGTTTAACCCAAGCCGCTTGTTTTTCAGTCCATAGCGTTCGGCGAATAAAGTGAATATTCTCTTCCGCTAACTTTGGGAAAATGATGTCATTTAAAATGCGGTACTGACGACGTACCAATTGATGGGCATGTTCACTGATTAAATCCAACACCTTCGCAGGGTGCATCCCATCAGGACCATTCTTCTCACGGCTGTACTCGATTTGGCTCTTAAGACCTGCCACACGAATCTCGAAGAACTCATCCATGTTAGAACTAAAAATACACAGAAACATCAATCGATTTAGAACCGGATGATTTTCATCCATGGCTTGCTCAAGCACACGTGCATTGAACTGAAGATGACTGAGTTCACGGTTAAAATAGAGTTCAGGATCCGACAGATCAATGTCTTCTGGTAAGCGCTCCTCAATCGCCAAACGTGTAGGCTCAATTGGTTGTTCAGGAATAGGCTCCAGAACCAGTTCTTCGGTCGCTTCTGCAATTTGCTTTTGCAGATCTTGAGACGATTTTGCATCACCAGCAGATGCTGTGTTTTGAGACCCTTTTTTTTCGTTTACAGGCTGTTCAGACATTTCGAGTCAGCTCCAATAGCGTGCCATCATGAGTTCCATGTTGCTTCTCACAAACAGTAAGAAGCAACTTTAAAATTTATACCAACGTTACCGCTGGGTCACGACTTCTGAGCTGAATTTTCGTTATCTGAACATAAAATTAGACAGATCGTGATGTATTTTGCAAAAGTAAGGCCGCATCTTTAGCGAAATAGGTCAAAATACCGTCGGCGCCAGCTCGTTTGAACGCTAACAAAGATTCCATCATCACTTGATCTTTGTCTAGCCAGCCATTTTCAAACGCAGCCATTTGCATCGCGTATTCACCACTGACTTGGTAGGCATAAGTTGGCACCCCCAGTTCAGACTTCACGCGACGCACCACATCCAAATACGGCATACCCGGCTTCACCATCACCATATCCGCACCCTCTTCAATATCGAGCAAGACTTCCCGGATCGCTTCATCGGTATTCGCAGGGTCCATTTGGTAAGTGAACTTATTGCCTTTGCCCAAATTACCAGAAGAGCCCACGGCATCACGGAAAGGACCGTAATAAGCCGAAGCATATTTGGCTGAGTAGGCCATGATGCGAGTGTTAATAAACCCTTCTAGCTCCAAAGCTTCGCGGATCGCACCGATGCGTCCGTCCATCATATCCGATGGAGCAACGACCTGTGCCCCGGCTGCGGCATGAGACAAGGCTTGCTTAACCAACACCTCAGTAGTGATGTCGTTTAGCACATAACCGTCATCGTCAATAATGCCGTCTTGACCGTGTGTTGTGAATGGGTCCAATGCCACATCCGTCATCACACCCAACTCAGGAAAATGCTGGCGAAGTGCGCGAATAGCACGTTGCGCTAAACCATCTGGATTGTAAGCTTCCTCGGCCTGCAGTGACTTTTTACCTTCCCCAACAACAGGGAAAAGCGCCACCATCGGAATGCCCAATGCCACCAGTTCTTCTGCTTCTTTTAACAGCACATCAATCGTGACACGCTCAACCCCAGGCATTGATGGCACCGCTTCACGGGTATTCTGCCCTTCAATGACAAACATTGGGTAAATCAGATCGTCTGCACTCAAGCGATGCTCACGCATTAAACGGCGAGAGAAATCATCTTTACGCATACGGCGCATACGAACAAATGGAAAGGTCATGACCAGCTCCTTACATTACGGGTCGTAAACTATAAACAAATTATGACAATTAGATTACAGCCAGAGAAATTATCCAATAAAACAAGGGAAAGCACGTTAGCAACGGCTTTCCTCAACTGTCGATCGAATCATTCTAGAGCAAAAGAAAGAAGAATATCTTGATGTTATTCAGGAAATTTATAGAAAGTGATTTAAATCGTTGCTTTGTACGACCTCGCTGCGCGAGGGAATAACCTCGCATTCCCAAACACCGCTCCCGCGGGAACCGCGGTCCTACAATTGCCGAGAACAAGCTTGGATTCCCAAAAGCCATTCCCGCGAGAACCGCGGTCCTACAACTTATCGTTTCTGTGGTGATAAAACCCGGTAGGACCTCGCTGCGCGAGGGAACAAGCTCGCATTCCCAAACACCGCTCCCGCGGGAACCGCGGTCCTACATTTTTGGTTTAAAGCGCGGCTTCGGCCTGTTCTAATTCATCTTGCGCTTCAAACCAAGCTTCTTCCGCTTCTTCAAGGGACTTTTTCCATTTGGCTTCGTCTGACAGCAGAGCTTGAAGTTTGTCTTTATTCGCCGCTTCGTACAGGCTGTTATCAGACATCGCTTCACTGATGGTGTCTAAATGGGATTGTGCGGTTTGCATGGTTTTCTCGTGCTTCTCGATAGCCTTACGCAGTGGACGAAGCTTTTCACGCAGCTCTGCGGCTTTACGGCGCTCTTCTTTACGATCCACTTTATCCGCTTTTGCTTCATTCGCTACCGCACGTTCTGCTTGGTTCGCTTGTTGCTGACGAGCTTGGAGCCATTGATGGTAAGAATGCAAATCCCCATCAAAGGCTTCGATTTTATGATCCGCCACTAAAAAGAACTCATCCACAGTACTATTTAATAAGTGACGATCGTGGGATACCACTAAGATGGCACCATTAAACTCTTGTAGCGCTTCCGTCAGGGCTTGACGCATTTCGATGTCCAAGTGGTTAGTTGGCTCATCGAGAACCAACAGGTTTGGCTTACGCCACGCAATCAAAGACAACGCCAGACGCGCCTTTTCGCCACCGGAAAAGCCTTTTACCGCACGAAGTGCATCGTCGCCGATAAAACCAAAGCCACCCAAGTATTTACGCACATCCGCTTCCAATGCCGTTGGTGTGATACGTTGAATATGCAATACCGGCGAGGCTTCTAAATCCAACGCACTCAACTGATGCTGAGAGAAGTAGCCGATCTTAGTATTTTCACCGAAGACACGCTCGCCATTGAGCAAGTTTAACTCTTGCACTAATGACTTAATCAGCGTTGATTTACCGGCACCGTTTGGCCCAAGTAAGCCAATACGTTGGCCATCACGGATCGAAAAATTTGATTGCGGCAATTGTACCTTATGCGAGCCATCTTCCAGCACATAACCTAGATCCGCTTGAATCAGGCTAACCAGCTGCGCAGATGTTTTCTCAGCCATTGGGATTGAGAATTCAAACTGAGAATCGATGTGCGCAGGCCCAATCTGCTCCATTTTTTCCAGCATTTTCAAACGGCTTTGCGCTTGCTTGGCTTTCGTCGCTTTGTAACGGAAACGATCTACGTATTCTTGCAAATGGGCGCGCTTGCGTTGCTGTTGCTCAAACATCGATTGCTGTTGTGCTAAATGTTCAGCACGCTGGCGTTCGTAATCGCTGTAGTTACCTTTGTAGAGGTTCAGTTTTTTCTGATACAGATGAACGATGTGGCTACAAATGCCATCAAGGAAATCACGGTCGTGGGAAATCAGTAGCAATGTACCAGGGTAATTACGCAGCCAGTTCTCAAGCCACATCACCGCATCCAAATCCAAGTGGTTGGTCGGCTCGTCCAATAGCAGAATGTCGGATGGGCACATCAAAGCACGAGCAAGGTTTAATCGGATACGCCAACCACCAGAGAAGTCGGCTACCTTTTTCTGCATATCGGCCATTTTAAAACCTAAGCCTTGTAGCAAGGTTTCACCACGGGCTTGCGCCGTGTAGCCATGAGCATTTTCGTATTCGCTTAACCAATGGGCGTGTCCGTGATCATCACCTTTGGCTTGAGACTCTTCGATCTTTGCCTCGATCATACGTAAGCGATCATCGCCGTCTAGACAGTATTCCAAAGCGGTACGATCCACATCTTCTACTTCCTGCGCCATAAACGAAATACGACGCTGACCCGGTAAGATCACTTCACCCGTGTCCGCGTGTAATTGACCGCGCACCAAAGCAAACAGAGACGACTTACCCGCGCCGTTCGCACCGATCAAACCCACCTTTTGACCTTCGAAAATGGTCATATCGGCCTGTTCAAGCAAAAACTGCGTGCCACGTTGCAAACTGACTTCGGAAAACTGGATCATGAAAACGTCTCTGATTGTGAAGATAGATAAAGCGAAAGGCGCATTTTAGAGGATATTGCAGGCAGCTAACAGAGGGGAATTCCAAGCAATTGTAGGACCGCGGTTCCCGCGGGAACAGCATATGGGTATGCGAGGTTGTTTCAGACAATTGTAGGACCGCAGTCCCCGCGGGAACGACATATGGGCATGCAAAGTTGTTTCAGACAATTGTAGGACCGCGGTCCCCGCGGGAACGAAATATGGGCATGCAAAGTTGTTTCAGACAATTGTAGGACCGCGGTCCCCGCGGGAACGACATATGGGCATGCGAGGTTGCTCCCGAAATTGTAGGACCGCGGTCCCCGCGGGAACGACATATGGGCATGCGAGGTTGCTCCCGAAATTGTAGGACCGCGGTCCCCGCGGGAACGACATATGGACATGAGAGGTTGCTCCCTCGCGCAGCGAGGTCCTACAAAAACGTAGCCCTTAAAGCTTTTGCTATCACGTTTTGCAAAACCTAGATGCAAAACGAGCGTTCAGGTTTTAAAATAAGCACATATTTAATTTAACGGTGATCCTTGTGAACAACATCAATGAAATCCAACGTTTCTCCTTCGACAACACCAATGTCCGAGGTGAACGTGTCCTACTTAGTGACGCTTACCAAAACATCATTTCACGTAAGAACTACCCTGAATCTCTAGAGAAGTTACTGGGCGAGTTCGTGGCAGCCATTGCGCTATTGCGTGACATCGTTAAGGTCGATGGCGTGCTATCCCTTCAGTGTAAAGGTGAAGGCCCGCTTAAAACTCTGATGGCAGAGTGTGACGAGCGCCAAAACTTGCGTGCCATTGCTCAATGGAACGAGGAACAATCGTTCCCAGAAGAAGTATCGCTCAAAGAATTGCTTGCTGGCGGCTACCTAGTCATCACTATTTCGCCGCGCCAAGGCAATCGTTACCAAGGTATCGTAGAAATCGCTGGCGATTCTTTAGCCGCTTGCCTAGAACAGTACTTCTTACAGTCTGAGCAGCTACCAAGCCGAGTGTGGCTGGCCGCTGACGGCTCCCAAGCAGCAGGTCTGTTCCTACAGCGTCTACCTGCAGAACAAGCGAAAGAAGGTGATGAAGACGCTTGGGAACGTTTTGTACACTTAGCTGCAACGGTAAAAGACGAAGAGCTACTTGGCCTTGAAACTGAAGTGCTACTGCACCGTCTATACCATGAAGAAGAGCTACGATTGTACGATGTGAAAGGTATGCAGTTCGGCTGTTCTTGTAATCGCCAACGCTTCTACGACGCCATTGTATCAATGGGCGCAGAAGAAATTCGTGAAATCATCAGCGAACAAGGCAGCGTCAAAGCAGAATGCCAGTTCTGCGCCGAGCAATATGAGTTCTTTAAAGAAGACCTAGACAGCGACTTAGGCGATCAAGCTCAAACGCACTAACTCTCTAGACAAACGTCCCACAAAAGCCCTTCATGGGCTTTTGTTTTATCCATACTTCACAAAAACCGTCAAGTAATCGTAAAGCCACTTGTCGACACCTATTCGCAGTCATACATTCAGTGCTCGCCTTGTGCTTGGCATATCACTCCAAGACTTAACAAGGTGTGCAGGTGAAGGGGTCACTTTGGTAAAGTGTCAAACATGGGATTAGCACTGGATAGCTATCTTATGGTAGAACGATACCTTGGATCGATTTGCGAGGCACAAGGCGTATCTCATCTCTTTTAGGCCATAAGCTTGAATTTTGCCAATCGCCCCCCAGTTCATATAGAGAACCACAACTAATAACGGAACATGTTCACATGAAAAAAACATTAGTCGCAGCACTGGTTATGTCTTCCATTTCTATGGCACAGGCTGCAGAAGTAGAGCTTGAGAGTAAAGAGCAAAAGCTTGGCTACTCTATCGGTACAATGTTCGGTAGCCGTATGGCCAATGACTTCGAGGGTATGGACCTAGAGGCATTCAAAGCAGGTTTTGAAGATGCCTTTAACGGAGAAGACCCTCAAATGTCGATGGAAGATGTTCAAGCGACCGTACAAGCTTTCCAGCAAGAGCAAATGGAAAAAGCACAACGTGAACAAGCTAAGCTAGCAGAAGAAGCACAAGCAAAATCACAAGCTTGGTTAGATGAAAAAGCGAAAGAAGACGGTGTAATCACGACTGACTCAGGTCTAATGTACAAAGTCATCACTAAAGGCGATGGCAAAATGCCAGCTGAAACTGACACAGTAAAAGTGAACTACGAAGGTAAACTGGTTGACGGTACTGTATTCGACAGCTCATACGAGCGTGGCGAGCCAATCTCTTTCCCACTTAACCAAGTGATTCCTGGTTGGACGGAAGGCGTACAACTCATGCCAGTTGGCTCTACTTACGAATTCTACATTCCTTCTGACCTTGCTTACGGCCCGGGCGGAACAGGCCCTATCCCACCTCATGCAGCACTACAATTCAAAGTTGAATTGTTGGATATCGAAGCCGCAGAGTAATGACCTAGTAGCATTTCATTGCTTAAAACGCCCTCTCAATGAGGGTGTTTTTGTTTATGCTATACTCGACGTTTTCCAAGAAATACCCTTATGATCGTTCCCCTTATCCTAGCTGGTGGAATAGGTTCACGCCTAAAGCCTATCTCTACATCTGAACGGCCCAAACCATTTCACGACTTTCTCGGCGACGGCAGGACACTCTTTGAAGCAACCGTGATTCGTGCGCAACAGGTATCACCAGTCACGCCAATTGTGGTGGTATCCAAACACCATTTAAACTGGGTGAAAGCCGCCCTTGAGAAACTGTCTATTACAGCGCATATTTTGCTCGAGCCCTGCGGACGTAATACCGCACCAGCTATTACCTGCGCAGCTTTGTTGGCACGAGAGCTTTATGGTGAAGCCCCTGCATTGTTGCCGTTAGCGGCGGATCATCATATAGGTGAGATTGATTACTTTGCCCGTAAAATCTGTGAAGCTCATTCACAAGAGCAAAACAAAAAGCTGACCCTCTTTGGCGTTCAGCCAACATACCCTGAAACAGGGTATGGCTACATTCAAACAGATGAAAGTAATCATGTTGTTGCCTTTCATGAAAAGCCAGATCCTCGCACAGCACAAAGCTATCTGGATTCAGGTGATTATCTATGGAACAGCGGCTTCTTTTTGTTTCCCATTTCGACGTTGCTGTATGAATTACAACACTACGCACCAGAGCTAATGAAAGTTTGCATGTCCTCTTACACCGCTCGCCGGCAAATTTCCATGCACATTCAAATGCTTGCACACTCATTTCAAGACGCGGCTAACATTTCGATTGATCATGCACTACTGGAACGCAGTAAAAATCTAACCATTTGTCGCTATCAAGGTATCTGGAGCGATCTTGGTACATGGAAAAGTCTTTATCATTTATGGCCGAAAAAAAGTAATGGCAACGCGATAAACAACGCTCTCAACCTAGAAATCATCCCATGCAACAAAAGCTTTAAACTACTGAAGAATGGGAGCTTTATCGCTGATGTACCAGGATAAAACACCGTTATCTCTGTGCCAAAACAGTCAAGTAAAGTTCGGCACCAGTGGGGTTCGAGGCCCCGTTAGCGAACTCACTCAAGAACGCTGCTGTGCTTTTGTCGAAGCCTTTTTAAGAAAGCTTTGCCAAGCGTCAAACATAGTGTGTATTGGTCAGGACCTACGCCCGAGCAGCCCGATGATCAAGCAGTGGATTAGCGAATGCGCCCGACAACTAGGCTATACCGTGTGGGATTGTGGATCACTGGCCACCCCTAGCCTCGCCCACTATTCAATGGCACATCAAGTACCAGCCATTATGGTTACTGGCAGCCATATTCCATATGACAGAAATGGGATCAAATTTTATTTACCTAGCGGAGAAATCAGTAAAGAGGATGAACTTAGTATTCTAAACACCCAATTAAACACGTTCTCTAAAGTTAGTTCTGATACAACCATTGAGGATCATCATGATCTTGCACTGGCCTTTTACAGACAGCGCTATCAAAATGCTTTTAAAGCACTTGATCTATCAGGAAAACGGGTTGGTGTGTACCAGCACAGTAGCGTTATTCGTGATCAGTTAACCAAGATCCTCAATGCTTTCGGAGCCGAGACCATTCACCTAGGGAGAACCGATGCATTTGTCGCTTTGGATACCGAAGCAGTTTCAAAAGAGGATCAAATACAAGCAAATCAATGGTCTAGAGAATACAACTTAGATGCCATCGTCAGCACGGATGGTGATGGAGACCGTCCTCTGATAGCTGATGAAAAAGGACAATGGTTACGTGGTGACCAAGTAGGAATGATTTGCTGTCAATACCTAAAGGCAACTCGCATCGCCACCCCGATCAATAGTAATACAGGGGTGGAAGCACTATTACCCAAGACAACTGTCATAAGAACGAAGATTGGCTCCCCCTATGTACTGGCAGCAATGAAGACGATGAAACCTTCGGAAATCAGTGTCGGGTATGAAGCAAACGGAGGTGTGTTACTTGGTAGTCATGCTGAGGGGTTAACAGCCTTACCGACTCGCGATGCCGTATTACCTATACTCATAATCCTAGCAAACCTCTCACATCAGCCACTCAGCTCGGTCATTCGCGCGCTCCCAAAACGATACACCAGCAGCGAGCGACTGCAGGATATAACCGTATCAGAAAGCCAATCTGCCATTAGCTATTTGTCCGATGCCCAACACTGGCCCCCACTTTTAACAAAAATATATACCCATCAAACAGTTTCTATTTCAACGTTAGATATTCAAGATGGAGCAAGGGTACGGTTGTCAAATAATGACATTATACATATTAGGGCATCCGGTAATGCCAACGAGCTACGTATTTATGTCGAATCAAATGACCCAACATATTCGGAAATTTTATGCGCTCATACCAAGCAAGCCATTTCATCCTTATTTATTGATACATGACAGTAAAATGACACGACATCGGTGCATTATTAACCATCTCTCGATATAGTGGTTTCAAGACAAGGGGCAAGGATAGCTTACCTTCTAGGACGGAAGGCTTGTCTTAAGATCGCACATCAAGGATGGTGTTTGTTTCAGGAGAAACGCGATTTAGATTGAAACAGAAAACTAGGATGGTTTGTAGACTCATGAAGAGTCTCTGTTTCACCTAAACAAGATAGGAAGTCATAGACGACTTTTGCTCCCAAGGATGGGAGCCCTATCTTACTTCAGGATGAAAAAAGAGCTGCAAGGATGCAGCGGAAATGGCCAGCCTCAAAGACTCACCACACAACACCTCTTCCAGTTACACGATTCCTACCAACGCAATCCTCAATGTCCCTGTCTACCTAACACGACCACCACTGTTCGTAAAATCGTCTCCAGTTCCAACCAAACACTCCAGTGTTTAATGTAATACAAGTCATACATTAACTTTTGACGGGCATCTTCGAGGTTTGCACCATAAGGATAGCAGACCTGCGCCCATCCTGAGATCCCCGGGCGAACTAAATGTCGTTCATGATAGTACGGTATTTCTTTTTCATAGCCCTCAACCAAAATATCCCATTCTGTTCGCGGACCAATTAGATGCATTTCACCACGGGCAACATTCCAAAGCTGAGGTAACTCATCGATACGAAACTTTCGCATGGTATTCCCGAACGGAAAAATGCGCGGATCTTCTTTTTGAGTGTATGGATTAAAGTGTGCATCCTCATGCATGCTTCGAAACTTGAGCGCAACAAAGTTCTCACCTCTTAGCCCTACTCGACACTGACGAAATAAGGCACTTCCTGGGGACTGCTGGCGTATTTTAAACACTGACAGCAAAATCAGCGGCGAACAAACTACCCCTATACCTATCACTGCCGCCCAATCGATGGCACGCTTTAGAAGATAATTTTTCAATGAGTACGAGCGGATTTTTTCAAGGTAGCTTAGATCCTCACCGTCGTAAGGAATGTAACACTTCCGTAGAAACGCTTCCATAAATCGATGCAGCACAATGAGTCGAATACCCTTCAAATCGAGGTGGGTCAACTCCTTGATTAGCTGGCTTGTAGCGGGTGCTTCCAAGTTAAGCAATAGGTAATCAGGCGCCATTTTAAGGATATTTTCTTCAATATCCACGCTATCGCTGAGACTAAAATAAGTAAGTTCTACGCCTTGAAATTCAAGCATTGCGTATTCCAACTCATTAAATTCATAATGGCGACCAAGTACCGCCACTTGAATTTTTGCTTGAGCAAAACCACGCGAATAACGCTGAATCATCACTTTTGTGAACATAACCGCAAACGGTGTAATAACTACCCAAACAGATACAATCCAGCGTTCAAACTTCAAACTTGATAGATAAAAGAACAGTATAACCAGTAAGAAAAAAACATTTAAAAACCACGTTTTAAATGTTACCTCAAGCTTCTTGGCAAAAGCACGTTCATTATAGCGGCTATATCCACCTTGGATGCCAATACAAGTAGCAAAGAAAATCCCACTTAAAGCTGTCATCCATTGATATTCTCCATCCCAAGAGCCGGAGCCAAACAAACCATGCAAAAGAGATAAAATAATCCCAGGTAGAAAAAGATCGACAAAAGCATAAGAAAAAGGAACACGACGATCTTGATAGCGCTTTATTGAACTTTTTCTCACCAAAGAACTTAGCAAATAATCACCTATCAACATCAGATCAGTAGATACACAATAAAAACATAATAAGCAGAGCAAAGCGATCTCGTAAGCGTCTTCTACACTGTAAAGCATGAGTCAAACGAAATCGATAGCTGGTCATTTTACCAAGCAAGTCTGGAGAGAGAATGTGAGTAATAGTCTCCACTTGATAACGATAGGACTTACTCATAATTTGCTTCAATCGTTTTAAGAAGGCAGTAAAACCTTGATTTACACCCAGTTGATTAGTTTCATGTTGTCGATACAGTAAAGTTGATCGCTCATCAATATACCAAGGAATAGCTTGCTCACGACAAAAGGCATATGTAAACCAATCATGGATTTCAATATGCCCAAGTACAGATTTATGCTCTCGCACAAAATCTTGTAAGCGCTGTGCTGCGTTTATATGAAGCACATAAGTACACCCCGGTCCAGCAGCTTCAAAGTAGTGATCATAACGTTGCTGCGGATAGGACTTGCGCACTAGCAATTCCCGGCCATCAGGCCAAAAGGCCGTCACATTTGATGAATAGGCCAAATACGTTCCTGACGAGATTTTCTGCCAAGCACAGCTCAGCTTATCCTCAAACCATATGTCATCTTGATCCGCATACGCGACCGCATCAAAGTCGGAGAAATCAACATCCATTAGTAAACGAAAGAAGTTTGCTCCAGCACCGCCAAAGCGTTCCCCGTAAGGCAGCAGGTATACATTATCCGATCTTTCAGACAGTTTTTTACACCAATCAAAAGTACCATCTTCTTTCACGGAGCCTGTACAAGCATCGACACTAATAAAGATGGAAACTTGTACACCAGATTGAGATAAAATACTGTCAACCTGCTCCTCAATCCAACGCCTTCCTTGATATGCCGCTAGCAAGATGGCAAAACGAGGCAAACTATTCACCTTGTAGATCTCTACTGATACTATTTAATACAAGATCTAGTGAAGACAGCCATGGAGATGGCTTCAAGGATAAATGACTAAGTGTTGCTGAACTCAACACGGAGTATTCTGGACGTTTAGCGGGTGTCGGATACTGTGCTGTGCTGATCGCTGTTAAAGTTGGAATCGAGTCAAGTAATCCGAGCGCATAGGCTTTAGCAAATATAGTTCTCGCAAAACCATGCCAACTCGTTGGCAGATCCCCGGCATAGTGATGCACCCCCCAAGCCAGCTCTCCTGTCGCCTGAAACTCATCACACAAACAAACGATCGCCTTTGCCAAATCGCCTGCGTAGGTTGGACAACCATATTGATCCGAAACAACACTTAAAACATCACGCTCTTGCCCGAGACGGAGCATAGTTTTTACAAAGTTCTGACCGTACTCACTAAACACCCATGCCGTTCTGAGTACCAAATATTGGACACAATGCTCAGCCAAAGCTTTCTCACCGGCCAGCTTTGAGGCACCATAAACCGTTTGAGGAAAGGTCTCGGCACTTGGAGTATATGGCTCAACAGCACTGCCATCGAACACGTAATCGGTCGACACATGTATCACCGGAATACCAAGTGTTTGCGCCGCAAGCGCTAAATTTTCGACTCCAAGATGATTAACAGCGAAAGCCATCTCTGGAGCGGATTCGGCTGCATCCACTGCAGTATAAGCTGATGCGTTAACGATTATATCGGGCTTTTCTAATACAACAATATCCGCGACTTTCTGTCTGTTTGTCACATCCAACTGTTGCGAATCAAACGCCACGAGATGATGCTGAGATCTGTTTATCGCATCTTGCAAACAACGCCCGAGTTGACCATTTTTCCCTGTAAGCAATATACGCATACACTATTCTCCCAATTGTGCTAACGTCAAACCAAGTTGATCCTTACTAGACAATTGTGGTTCAAAATCGATCGGCCAGTCTATTCCTACCTCAGGATCATTCCAAACTAAACAACCTTCATCGGAAGGGTCATAATAATCCGTACATTTATACTCAAAGTCAGCCACATCAGACAACACAACAAAACCATGCGCAAGGCCTGGGGGTACCCAGAACTGACGCTTACTTTCTTCATTTAAAAGAACGCCTGCCCATTGACCATATGTTGGTGAGCCTTTACGGATATCGACCGCCACATCAAATACCTCACCACGTACAACGCGAACTAACTTTCCTTGCGGCTTTGACTTCTGAAAATGTAACCCTCGTAGTACGCCTTTTGAGGAGCGCGAATGGTTGTCTTGGACAAACGTAAAATCGATACCGGCTAATGTTTTATAACGTTCAGCTTGAAAAGTTTCCAAGAAAAAGCCGCGTTCATCACCAAACACTTTTGGTTCAATGATTACAGCATCAGCGATGTTGGTTTTGATGACATTCATGCAAATCTATTCCTATTGATAACCGTCAGCTACCTTTAATAAATATTGGCCATAGCCTGTTTTCTTTAATGTGTTGCCAGCGGACAGCAATTGCTCACGATCAATCCAGTTTTGTCGATAGGCAATCTCTTCCAAGCAGGCAATTTTAAGGCCTTGTCGGTGCTCGACGGTTTGTACAAACTGCCCTGCTTCCAATAATGAGTCATGCGTTCCAGTATCGAGCCAAGCAAAGCCACGCCCTAAAAGGGCCGTATGCAAATCACCACGTTCCAAGTAGGCCAGATTAATATCCGTGATCTCCAACTCACCTCGTGGTGAGGGCGAGATTTTCTTAGCAATATTCACCACATCGTTATCATAAAAGTACAGCCCAGTGACAGCGAAGTTAGAACGTGGTGCTTTTGGTTTCTCTTCAATGCTGATCGCTTTACCATGATCATCGAACTCGACCACACCAAAGCGCTCTGGGTCTGTGACATGGTAGCCAAATACCGTTGCACCCGAGGTTTGTTCTGCTGCTTGTTTTAACTTTTCGGAGAAATGCTGGCCAAAGAAAATATTATCGCCAAGCACCAAAGCAACATTATCCTCACCAATAAACTCTTCCCCGATGATAAAAGCTTGAGCTAATCCATCTGGTGAGGGTTGTACTGCATAGGATAGCTCAACTCCGAATGAGCTACCGTCGCCTAACAGTTTTTGGAAACTTTCCTGATCTTCTGGCGTAGTAATGATCAATACTTCTCGAATGCCGGCTAACATAAGAACCGACAAGGGATAGTAAATCATCGGCTTATCGTAAATTGGCATTAACTGCTTCGAGCAGCCAAGTGTCAACGGGTGAAGTCGAGTCCCACTACCGCCTGCTAAGATAATCCCTTTACGTTTTTTCACTGAATTCTGCTCTATAAAAAATCAATCTAGCCTCCTTGTAGGGCCGCGGTTTCCGCGGGATCTTTTCCCTCGCACAGCGAGGTCCTACAATAGGGAAGCCCCTCTCAACCACTCGTATGCCCCAGCTCCGTCCGGGAAAGCAACTTCGCACTCCCCCGTACTACGAGGTTCCTACGCGCCTAGGCGATCCAACTGGTAGTCACCGCTTAACACACGCTGCCACCAGTTTTGGTTTGACAAGTACCACTCCACGGTTTTACGCATACCAGAAACAAATGTCTCCTCTGGCGTCCAGCCCAATTCATCAGCTATCTTGCCTGAGTCAATGGCATAACGCACATCATGCCCCGGACGATCCTTCACAAACGTAATCAGGTCTCGGTAAGACTGCACACCTTCAGGTTTGGTTGGCACAAGCTCTTCCAACAAGTCACACAATGTATGCACAACCTCTAGATTGCGTTTTTCGTTATGACCGCCAATATTATAGGTTTCTCCTACTTCACCTTCGCATACCACTTTTACTAATGCGCGAGCATGGTCTTCAACGTACAACCAATCGCGAATTTGCGACCCATCACCATACACTGGCAATGCTTTCCCCGCTAACGCATTCAAAATCATGTGTGGAATGAGCTTTTCAGGGAAATGATAAGGGCCATAGTTGTTTGAGCAATTCGTTACAATGGTGGGTAAACCGTAAGTACGACGCCAAGCACGAACTAAATGGTCAGAGCTTGCTTTACTTGCAGAATAGGGAGAGCTCGGCGCATAAGACGTGGTTTCGGTGAATAAAGGCAAAGCCTCACCTTCAGCAACCTCATCAGGGTGCGGTAAATCGCCATATACTTCATCGGTTGAAATATGATGAAAACGGAACGCCGTTTTCTTATTGTCCGATAGCGGCTGCCAGTAGCCTCTAGCCGCTTCAAGAAGCGTGTAAGTACCGACTATATTTGTTTGAATAAAGTCACCAGGACCATCTATAGAGCGGTCAACATGGCTTTCCGCCGCCAAATGCATCACTGCATCAGGTTGATGCTGCTCGAAGACACGCTTCAGCTCAGCCATATCACAGATATCGACTTGTTCAAATACATAACGGGAATCAATCAAATTTTCAGGGATCGACTCCAAATTCCCAGCATACGTCAGCTTATCTAAATTCACTACCTCATGCGTTGTGTCTTGCAACACATGACGTACCACGGCACTGCCAATAAACCCTGCGCCACCTGTAATTAATAATTTCATACTCTATCCAATACAAAGAGATTGCTGATACCATTTATGCATTCAGAGTGTTTCATTAAAAATGGGCTAATGTAACGATGCACCCACACTAGAGGACGCATTTTGCTCGGGCAACAGCCAGTCAGGAATCTCTTTTGGCCATTCAGACGCCTGCAAACATCTAGTTTGAGCAAGTAAAAACTGTCGCAGTTGCTGATAAGACATTTGCACATCCAGTCGCAATGTCTCATTAACACCAAACATCATCATTGTTAGCGAATTCTTTTTGAAAGCGAACTCAACTTTTGCACAAAGCATTGGCTCAGAAAATTGCGTATCAATGGTCGTCTGCAGACTTTCTTCAGCATCTGAAGACAAAGTCTTCTCTTTTTGGGCACGATTTGTCTCTTTCATAAGGACTTCATCTGCCTTTTGTTGCGCTAAATTTTGATAAAATTCAGTCGCAGCAGCACTAGAAGTAACGACTTGTTTTTCCAAGCATTGAACTAATACAGGAAAAGCTCGTTGCCAAAGCCTAAGGGTCCACCATGTCGGGTAAATGCCCTCATCAGACTGACAGCGCAAGAGTAAACGGTCCTCTTCAGGAGAATAACGCAAGGTGACGCTTTTAATTGATACGCAAGTAGCCATGTTCAGTTTTACTACTATTTAGCAGCATCTTTAGAACGAGTAGAAGTTTTTGCAGCGGTAGTACGTTTCGCAGCAGGCTTAGCGGCAGATTTCGCAGTCGTGGAGCGCTTACGTGTCGTTGTCTTTTTGGCAGGAGTTTTTTCTTCACTTGGAAGCGCTTTCACTAATTCTGAAACATAGAAAGCACGTGCTGCACGAGCCATCATCAGCTCTTGCTCAAGCTGTTTAATTTTCGTGTCTGTAAAAGTGATGGCATTTGCATTTGCTTTAGCCTCAACCGATAAAGAATCTAGATCGTATTGCTTTCCTTCCACTGTTAGTGTTGCCATTGTTACCCCTTATTATGGATCATTTAAAAAGTTGTCAAAATGTAACACATATCCACACCTAAAACAGGCTCTTTACTGCGGATTGTGTACAAAAGGTGGTAGTCTACTGCACACGAAGTTACACAGAAGTGCGTGTGGTCACATTCTTGAGGGGACTCTCTGCTAGAATGCGCCATCAAAATTTTTTAGTTACGCCGCAGGATTGGAGTATTAGCATGGCATACGTTTTAATTAAACGCTCAGAACATGGAGCATCTGGCTACAAACCCACGCAAAATTTATTGTTTGCACAAAACTTGCCTGTTGCCAATATTGTTTGGGAAGAAATCCCAAACATTTCTCAACACCTCCCCGTTGCATTTAGACTTGGTGAATCACAAGGTAAGAAATTCCTTGACCTTGTTGCCATTCAGTCACTGGATAACGATCGCAACTTAATGGTGCTTCCAAACGGCCGATGGCTAGGAGGCTACATGCCCGCCATCTACCGCAGCGAACCGTTCGCCATTCTACCCGACCCAGCTGAGCCTCAAAAACTACAACTTAACATTCGTGAAGAGCACATAGTTGATGCTTCTGAAGACGGTGCAATTCCTTTCTTTGACGAAAAAGGGGAACTCGGTAAACAGCTGAATACTGCTTTACACTTTCTTGGCGAATTAACCAAGGGCCACCGTAAAACGCAAACCATGATTATGAAATTGCAAAAATACGGTGTACTTGAACACTGGAACCTTGCTAAAGAGCTTAAGCTGGATAAAGATACCCCTTTCACGAATCTCCCTCAGAACCTTTTTAGAGCCAATCTAAATAAAATCAATCAGCTCAAGGATGAGGAAATTGCAGACTTGCAGCGTTCAGGGGCCCTACATTTGGCCAGTTTGCAATACAGCTCTCAGTTTAGATTGAAAGGTTTAATGTCATTGACTCGTATTTACGATGAAATGCTAGAGCAGGTAAACACCTCTCAAGAACAACCTAATATTGATGAACTATTCGGTGAAGGTGACGACGTTTTCTCATTTTAGTAACGTCAAAACTACTATGGATGGGGTTGTAATATTATGTTACGGCCTCATAACCCTGAAACATTCCTGTGACCACACAGCAATACAACTAACACAGAGACAGTTTTCCTAATGAAAAATTCACAAGCCGCAGACGACTTATCCAGCGCAATTAAGGCGAGTAAAAAGGGTTTTATGGCTGCTGGATTCTTTAGTTTGTTCATCAACATTCTAATGCTGACAGCCCCTTTCTACATGCTTCAAGTGTACGATCGAGTCGTCACTTCGAGAAGTCTAGAAACTCTTTTATTCCTTACCATAATCATGATATTTCTTTTCGGTGTACTCGGGGTTTTGGAATGGGTTCGTTCACGCATTTTGGTTCGTGTTTCGAATCAGATCGACCAATTCCTAAGCCACCGCGTTTACACTTCTATGTTTAAAGCAGGTGTGAAAATTCCCGGGCGCCGCACGGCTCAGCCACTAAACGATTTAACAAGTATTCGTCAGTTTATGACGGGCAATGGCCTCTTTGCGTTCTTTGACGCGCCATGGTTCCCAATTTACATTGGACTGCTGTTCTTGTTCCACCCAGCCTTTGGTTGGTTTGCTTTGGGCGCTGGCGCTATCCTACTTTGCATTGCCATTTTCAATGAGAAATTCACTAAGAAAATGTTGATGGAAGCCAACGGTGAAAACATCAAAGCTCAAAACTTAGCAACTAGTAACCTACGCAACGCAGAGGTGCTTCATGCAATGGGCATGTTGCCAAACATCATGGGGCGCTGGAAAGATCAACATAAAGCGTTTCTTGCAAAACAAACCGACGCAAGTGATCGCGCAGGTGTATTCGCTAACTTAAGTAAAGTTCTACGCATGATTTTCCAATCTTCCATCTTAGGTTTGGGTGCCTACTTCGTTGTACAAAACGAAATGTCACCGGGCATGATGATCGCAGGCTCGATTCTTCTTGGACGCGCTTTGGCTCCTCTAGATTTGTTAATCAATAGTTGGTCAGGCTTTAACAACGCTCGTGCTGCGCGCGGTCGATTAGATGAACTATTAGCAGAGTTTCCACAAGAAGATCGCAACATGACGCTGCCAAAACCTGCCGGTGAAGTGCAAGCAGAAAACCTGTTCGTTGCGCCTCCAGGCTCTAAAACTGCAACCGTCAAGTCCATGTCCTTTAAAGTCCAACCAGGCGAATCAGTGGGCATCATTGGCCCAAGTGCTGCAGGTAAATCAACCCTTGCAAAAGCAATCCTTGGGATTTGGCCCACATTGAACGGCTCTCTTCGTATTGATGGCGCGGAAGTACAACACTACAACCGAGATGAGATTGGCCCACATATTGGTTATCTGCCACAAGATATTGAGTTGTTTAACGGTACAGTCAGTGAAAACATTGCCCGCTTTACCAATGTCGACCCAGACAAAGTGGTAGCCGCGGCTAAAAAAGCAGGTGTACATGAGCTTATTCTGCAGCTACCGGATGCCTACGACACTAAGATCGGTGTTGATTCCGGTGCACTATCAGGCGGCCAACGTCAACGGATTGGTCTAGCCCGCGCACTGTATGACAACCCACAAATTGTTGTATTGGATGAGCCGAACTCAAACCTTGATGAACAAGGCGAGTTTGCACTGAGCCTAACCATAAACATCTTGAAACAAGAGAAAATCACCACATTTGTCATCAGTCATCGAACTTCGATCTTGAAAAGCATCGACAAACTTATGGTCTTACGCGAAGGCCAACTTCAACTATTTGGCCCTAAAGACGAAGTGATGCAGAAGCTTGTAAGTCAAAAGGCGGCGGAAGACAACGCCAAACGCGCTTAGCCACACCATTAACGACTGACAAAATTGAGTAATTGAGCATGACAAAACATGACAGTAAAAGTGGCGATCCAAAACAAACGCCACAATCTGCACCAGCAGAAAAAGCACAAGCAAAACCTGCAACAAACAATGCCAGCACTGAAAAAAGCAGTGCAGCTGAGAATAAGCCAAAATCTGCTTCAAGCCAGCAGACAGGAAACAAACAAGCGCTAGCGGCCATTACGCCAGTCAAGAAGCCTGCGTCGGAGGCTAAGCCAGGAACGCCTGCAGGCAACTCAAAAGAGAAACCGTCTGCGCCGCAAATGGCAGCACCCGCACCGGAAGTGCCAACCAACGATAAGCGCTATATTCGGTTTGGTATTCTGTTCCTATTGCTGACCCTAGGTACCTTTACAGCATGGGGTACCCTAGCACCGCTAAGCAGTGCTTTGATCGCTCCGGGCGAAGTGATGGTAGACAGCTACCGCAAGACCATACAGCACTTTGAAGGTGGCATTGTTCAAGAAATCTTCGTGCGTAACGGTGATTTAGTTGAAAAAGGCCAACCCCTTATTCAGCTGGACAATGCGCAGTTCCAAGCACAGCTTGATAACAGCTTCACCCGTATGCAAATTTTCAAAGCAGAACTTGAGCGTTTAACCGCGGAACAATCTTTCTCTGACTCGGTTACCTTCTCGCAAGATTTATTGGAATCAGCGAAAACGGATAAAGACATCGCAAATGCTCTTCAGCAGCAAAACGCCCTGCTTTCAGCTCGTATGTCTGCTTACCAGCAAGAAAGTGAAGCGCTACAAACCCGTCTAGAGCAAACCGATGCACAAGTCCAAGGTATCAATGCTCAAATCTCGGGACTTGAAAAGCAATTAGCGTTACTGGCGGAAGAAGAGAAAGCATACACCACGTTGTATAACGAGGGCTTAGGGGACAATAAGCGCGCACGCGAGTTAAACCGCTCTATTATTTCCACTCAGAATGAAATCAACTCTTCGCAAGCGGAGGTGGCGCGTTTAAAAATTCAGAATACTGAAACTCAATTGCAAATCGCAACGCGCAAGCAAGATTACTTGAAGGATGTCGGTGAACGATTAAAACAAACACAAGGCAACTACTTTGATATCCTAGAAAAATATCAAGTGGCGAAAGATCGTGTAGAGCGCTCTATTATCCGCGCACCTGAAGACGGCACTATCGTCGATATGAAAATTCACACGGTTGGTAGTGTGGCAAACCCAGGCCAACCTTTGATGGATCTAGTACCCTCTGACGATAGCTTCGTCGTTGAAAGTAAAGTGTCACCCCGTGACATCAACGATTTGTACATCGGACAAAAAGCTGATATTCGCTTCTCCGCATTCGATGCACGCACCACTAAAATCATCGAAGGCGTAGTCGTCAACGTTTCAGCCGATCGTCTGTTGGAGCAACAAGACCAAGCTCCTTACTACCTAGCGCGAATTCAAGTTACCGAACAGGGGCGCTCTGACATGTCTGAAGACATGAAGCTAAAAGCTGGTATGCCTGCAGAAGTCATGATCCAACGTGGCGAACGAACACTATTTAATTACCTATTGAAACCTCTAGAAGATAGCTTCGCACGCAGTCTTAAGGAGAAATAAATGCCGTTTCCTTTCAAAGCACAGTTTATTGCTCTAATCGTCAGTACATCACTCTCCTCAGCGACTTTTGCTGAGGAGAGCAGCGAGCCTCTGACGATGGGTTTTGCTCAAGCACTAGAATTTGCTAAGCAAAATGACCCCGAGTTGAAATACGCATTTTACTCATACAAAGCGGACCAAGAGGCAGATGATCAAAGTCTTTCACAGCTACTGCCTCAAATCAGCGCTAGTTCCAGTTATCGTTACTCTCTAGTAGATGACTACTATACCGAGTTTAAAGACCAGGGCACCAACCCAGAGCAAGTAGAGACAAACCCTGCTCGCTACGATGAAGAACAAGATGACTACAGTTTTCAGCTAAGATTACAGCAAAGCTTGGTCAATGTGGCGGCCTGGAAAAGCTATAGCAGTAGTAAAGAGTCCGTTAAAAGTGCTGAGTTCACTTACTCAAGAGCGGAACAAGAGCTGATATACAGACTAAGCCAAGCTTACCTTCAAGCACTACTGGCTGGACAACAGGTTTACATTAATCAAGAGAAACTTGAGGCACTGCAACTTAAACTAGAACAAACCCAGCGCATGGATGAACTCGGTGTAGGCGACCGACTCAGTGTTCTTAAAGTTGCATCCAGTCGAGACATTGCTAAAAGCGATTTGTTACAAGCGAAAAGTGAATATGAGGATGCTCAAGCGCAGCTGGATATTATTACTGGCACACATGTGGAGCTACCTAAAAGCTGGTTAGAGCAGGGCCAACAAGTTATCCCGAACCTGCAAAAAGGCAGTCAGAGCGACTGGATGAATAAGGTGCTAGACAATACTCAGATACTCGCTGAAATGGCAAACGTTCGCAGTCAAGAGTTATTAGCAGCATCACGTAGCGCCCAGCACCTACCAACGTTAGATTTCACACTGACAGCCATTGATCGTCATGCGGAAGATATTTACGAAGACAGTACCAACTATGTTGCTTCGGTTGATCTGACTATTCCGATTTACAGTGGCGGCCAAACCTCCTCTAGAGCACGTCAAGCAGAAGCCTCCTATAACGCTGCCCAAGCTCGTTATGAAAAAACGTTGTCTGACGTTAAACAGACCGTCAAACTGGCTTATGCGCAGTTAAACTCTTATCGTGGACGTTTACTTGCACTAGATGAATCGCGTAAATCTAGCCAAGCCTTTTTAGAAGCCGCAGAACGTCAAGCAGATTTGAGCCTTAGTAGCCAAGTTGATGTATTAGAGGCCCGAACTGAGCTCTACGATGTACGCTTAAAATTCGCTCAAACTTTAGCTGACTACTTGTTATCTGACCTTAACTTACTGCTTGAGACAGGTCAGCTGACGGAGCACACTCTCGAACAATACGACGAGCTGTTCAGCAAAACCACGCTTTAATCCCTCAGCTTTAGTACACTTAAAGGCCAACATTTGTTGGTCTTTTTTTTTGTGCAAAAACTTCGCAAGCTCACCTATTTATTCTAAACTTCCTTTGCCTACAAAACCCATTCAAGGAGTAAGAATCCATGCCTGCCGAACAGCATTTAGCAAAATTTGGTGTCACCGTTGACCAAGCCCGCCAGTTTATCCAAAGTAACCTTGATTCACCCGAGACCATCTACCAAGTTGCAGCGCAATACGAAGTGACTTTTGACATGTTGGCTGAAATCTACAGTGACGACATTGATGGCAACATTGTTAAAAGCTTTTTTAACAATTTAGGCATGGTTACTACAGACGATGCACCAGTATGGGATGATGATTATGAAGATGGTGATTTTGATGCCATGTATGGACGTCTTGATTTAGATCTTGACGATGTGTTGGACCTAGAAGTTGAAGACATTGCGTCTAGTGATTGGGACAGCTTGTTTGAGGACTATTTAGAAGCGCTTAGCAACTTCGACTGGGACGTATGGGGAGACAGCATTGTCGACGCACTAGCTGACTTCGACTGGTCATCTTGGTCGACCCAGATGACCAATTTAGCGAACACTTATGCATCAGATAACAGTTGGCTAACCACTCTCGACAACCTGACCGACTCATGGGTCGACTTTGATTTTAACTCATTGTTTGACGACATGGATTGGAGCTGGGATGACTGGGAAGTCGATTCCGATGATGAAGACGATGACGACTTTGATTTTAGCTTCGACTACTCAGAGTACCTGGTAGCGTTTGGCATTACTGAAGATTACATCAGCACATTACTCAGCAGTGTGGATTGGGATTCATATATCGAACAAATAACGCTTATGCTACAAAATCTGGATCTTAGCAGTCTGGGCATTGACAGCATTGATTTCGATGAAATCTATGCGGACCTTGAAGCACTCGCCGAGAACTACAATAGCGGAGCTTTCTCAGCACAAGTTGCACCTGAGCTACCTAGTGCAGAGATTATTGGCGTTGAACAAGGGGTCGACTTTGCCTAAGTAGGCCTAGTCCCTTACAAAAACGCTTTACGCCTAGTGAAGCGTTTTAACATCAATATGCCATGAATTACGATTTGCTATGAAACTCGACACGCATATCCTGCCATGTACGATTCACTTGCAAAGCCTGTCGAATGGCTCGGTCACGTTGAGATGAGTCGTTATGCATCCCGATGTCACGAGCCTGCTGACAATATTTAAGTGCCAACTGTTTTGCTTCACTGACAGTAATAGGCACTTTCGCGGACGCCAAACCATTGTCCCGAAAGGTGTGCAATAACGGTTCTGGAAAAGAAAGCCCTAAGAGCGCCTCTTCGCTAAGACGAAAACCGCTTTGTCTTGTCAGTGCGATCATATAATCAAACAAACCTTGCAACTGCGGCCCAGCATTAGGCTGCAACACAATCAGTGGAAAATGATGGGCTAACTCAGGGACCACAATATTTGGTAAACACACCGCCTGCCAGTAGCGTTTTGCAATCACAGTAAAATGGGCAAAGTTTTGAATCGGACGCATACCAGATTCGTTTAACGGCAGGATTTCAACCGGTGGTTTATTGGGATTGACGGTATCGTTAGCCACATCCACATACCAGCTCCCTAGTATGAAAGCGTTCTGAAAGTACTCACCACGCAAATCCCCCCAGACTTGTCGAAACTCTCCTCCTGCCACCAGAAAAGCTTGGATAGTTTGAAACGCTGTCACATGCTCAGGAGTACTCAATGTTGAGGCATTAAGTTCCTTCAACGCACATTCAAACACTTGAGAAATCTCCAAGCACTGCCCGAGGGGGTAAGGTTTACCCAGTTTAACGGGCTGCTTAGCTTGCAGTGACTCGTCTAATTGTTTGCGTAAGGCAGTAAACAGGCAAAACAACTGTTCAGCGTTTGGCACTAAAAAACGTTGCGTCAGTAACGCTTGTTGCTCTGTATTAATGATCCTAGGTTCATTAGGGAGATTGATCAGAGTCATATTTACACCTCATACATAAACAGTATCTCCGCATTCTTTACCAATATTAGACAATCTATGGCTATTTTTTATACTTATCTTAACGTACATATTCAATCATTCTTCCTGTTCATAAGGACATGCTATGCCCGTTCGCGTCGCAACACTTGGAGACTTGGAAGCTATCGCTGATTTAGTCGAATTCCACGCCTACCCTGAGCTTGCATGGCAGCACGTCACTCTAAGCCGACGTGCCATCAAAGCCACTGCGAAGCAATTTATATTATCGCCTGAGAATGAAGTTTTTTTGGCAATTAAGAATAACGATATTGTTGGGTATGCTTTCTGCCTGATCTCCAGATACTTCTTTTCGGAGCAACTATATGGGGCGGACTATACGTTCTATGTCAAACCCGAAGCACGAGGTGGTTTTTTAGGAGCAAGCTTAATACGAAAAATGAAAAAATTCGCAAAAGATAAGGGTGCAATCGAGTTTTTCCTAACGATTAATAGTGGAGTTGACCAAGACAAGACTGTTGAACTTATCAAAGGTCTTGGCGCAGCCAATATAGGGAAGATGCTCAGCATAAATCTTATGAGAGGAATTAATTAAATGTGTTTTACTTTAATACAGCTTTCGTCAGTTTCTGATAACGGGAAAAGCAGCACCGATGGCATTACCACCTTAAATAACAACTTATACTTTGATGTAAGAACTCATAGCTCTTCCGATCAGTATCTGAGAACTGTATGGCTTGATATGGATAACAACGCCCAATACAACGCTGGTACAGATATAACTCTAGCGATGGACAGGCAATCTGGAAGCTTTTCTTCATCCTATAAATATTATGGCGCTCCCTTAAGTGTAGGGACATATAAATTCTATGTTCATTATCAAAATGCAATCCGTTATGATATAGTGAGTGTTGTATTTAGCTCTACCATTACACCACAGACTCAACCTGCTAATACTACATCAGTTGACTATACTGTAATCTTTACTTCTGCCGCTTCGAATGTTTCTCTTGATGATTTTGAATTAACTACAACTGGTACAGCCACTGGCTCGATTAGCAGTATTTCTGGAAGTGGTACTACCTATACTGTGACAGTAGACTCGTTAGGAGGTGAAGGTACGGCACGTTTAGATATTAAATCGTCTACTGATATTATTGACAATCAGAATAATGCTTTTACTGGTTTTAATGGTGGCACAGTCCACACAGTCGACACTATTTTACCGACTGTCACTTCTATTACTCGTTACTCACCTACTGACGCCCAGACAGAAGCCGACTCATTAGTCTTTGAAGTGGCATTTTCGGAAACGGTGAGCAATGTCTCGACTGATGATTTCGATATTTCCGGTACCACAGCAACGATCACAAATTTATCTGCGGTCAATGGTTCAACTTTTCTTTTGACTGTATCTGGCGGCGACCTTGCCGACCTGAATGGAACGGTCGCTATTAGTCTTTCTGACAGCCATAACATTAGCGATGCGAATAGTAACGCTTTAGTAAATGTTACACCTACAGGTTCGAATGAATCCTATACAGTTGGCACCCCTGACAGCACTCCACCTGAGATTGAATCGGTCAGCATCCCTAATAGCCCAATGAAAATTGACGATACGGTTATAGTAACCATTACAGTTGCGGATGATGGTGGTGATACATATAACGGTCTTATAGGCTCGATCGGCGGCTTTACTCTCAGTAATTTAAGTCGCACTAATAACGTTACCTATACTGCAGAGTTTACCGTAACAGGTGGTGGTACAGATGTATTAGCTAGCAACAACATTCCCGTTAGTTTGACACTGCAAGACAGTGCTGGCAACATATCTAGTGCATACACGACCTCAATTAGCCAAGCGAACGATGCCATTGATGCCAACTCTCCAGTCAGCTCTGCGCCAAACTTAGCAGCTGCTTCTGACAGCGGCATCAGCAACATTGATAACATTACCAGCAATATTACGCCGTCCGTTAATGGCACAGCCGAAGCCAATGCCAGCGTGTCCGTGCGCGTGGCAGGTAACGAAGTGGATACGACTAGTGCCGATAGTAATGGAGATTGGTCATTTACTTTTGCTGAGACAGTGCTGAATGAAGGTAGCAATGACATCACCGTTGTCATCACTGATATGGCCGGTAACAGCAGTGCTGAGTCTGCTGCGTTGACCTTAACACTTGATACAACGGCTCCAACGCTAAATGACGATACAGCTGACGTCAGCGAAGATGCTGGTAACGCCCTACTTACATTCAATGGTGCCAACCTAACCATTCAAGCTAATGACATCGGTGCGAGCAGTACTCACCCAGTCACAGCTGTAAATGGAGAAGCATCCAATGTCGGTCAATCAGTAACAGGTAGCAACGGTGGTCTCTTTACCATTAACGCAGATGGCACACTGAGTTTTGATCCAAATGGAGAGTTTGAAAGCTTAGTTTCAGGTTCAGCCGAGACCACGAATGCAAGCATTACAGTACAAGATGATGCAGGTAACACGGCTGACTCAACCTTTACGGTAACTGTGAATGGCACTAACGACACTCCAACGGATATTAGCTTATCCGGCACGACGGTCGCTCAAAGTGCTGGTGTAAACGGTTCCGTTGGCACACTTTCCTCGACAGATGTGGACTCCAGCAGCTTCACTTACTCTCTGGTATCTGGCGATGGCGATACTAATAACTCGTCCTTTAATATCAGTGGCAGCTCACTACAGGTAACCGATGCCAGCACCCTAAACGAAGGCAGCTATAGCATACGCGTGCAAACCAGCGATGGCAGCGATACGTATGAAGAAGCCTTCACGATCACAGTGAGCGATGACATTGCGCCAATAGTTAGCGCGGCAAATATCAGTGTCTCTGGTGGCTCAGGAACAGATGGAGCCTTTATAATCGGCGATACGGTCACCGCGACTTGGGACAATAGCGCAACTGGTGACAATAACAGTGACACTATTTCCTCTGTCACTGTTGATTTCTCTGAATTTGGCGGAGGCAGTGCTGTGGCCGCTAGCAATAGCAGCGACACATGGACGGCAACCTATATCATTGCTTCTGGCAGCATTAATTCAAACAGCGCCAATGTCTCAGTCACAGTGATCGACAATGCCAGCAATCCAACCACTACGACAGGTACTGATAATGTCACAGTGGATAACCAAGCACCCAATGCGCCAGTAACTCTAGATCTGGCAACCGCCAACGATTCTGGCGACTCCACTTCCGACGATCTGACCAACGCAACCACCCCTGTGATCAGCGGTACCGCGGAAGCGGGTAGCACTATGACGCTGTACGATACCGACGGTACCACCGTATTGGGCACCGCCACAGCAGATGGCTCTGGCGATTGGTCGATTACCACCTCTGCTCTGGCGGATGGTGTTCATACCCTGACCGCTAAAGCGACCGATGCAGCGGGCAATATCTCAACAGCATCGTCTTCGTTGATGGTGACAGTGGACACAACTGCGCCGAATATTCAGTCCGTCTTAATACCTAATAGCACTATGAAAGTAGGCGATACGGTGACAGTTACCATTACCGTAGCTGACGATGGTGGAGTTGAATACAGCAACCTCTCAGGTACGATTGGCGGTTTTGCATTGACCAATCTAAGTCGAACTGACAGCACCACTTACACAGCTCAGTTTACTGTTACGGAAGGCGGCACCGATATAGCGGCAAGCGGTGATATCCCTGTAAATCTGACACTGCAAGACAGTGCTGGCAACATATCTAGTGCATACACGACCGCAATCAGCCAAGTAAACGATGTCATCGATGCCAACTCTCCAGTCAGCTCTGCGCCAAACTTAGCAGCTGCTTCTGACAGCGGCATCAGCAACATTGATAACATTACCAGCAATATTACGCCGTCCGTTAATGGCACAGCCGAAGCCAATGCCAGCGTGTCCTTGCGCGTGGCAGGTAACGAAGTGGATACGACTAGTGCCGATAGTAATGGAGATTGGTCATTTACTTTTGCTGAGACAGTGCTGAATGAAGGTAGCAATGACATCACCATTGTCATCACTGATATGGCCGGTAACAGCAGTGCTGAGTCTGCTGCGTTGACCTTAGCACTTGATACAACGGCTCCAACGCTAAATGACGATACAGCTAACGTCAGCGAAGATGCTGGTAACGCCCTACTAACATTCAATGGTGCCAACCTAACCATTCAAGCTAATGACATCGGTGCGAGCAGTACTCACCCAGTCACAGCTGTAAATGGAGAAGCATCCAATGTCGGTCAATCAGTAACAGGTAGCAACGGTGGTCTCTTTACCATTAACGCAGATGGCACACTGAGTTTTGATCCAAATGGAGAGTTTGAAAGCTTAGTTTCAGGTTCAGCCGAGACCACGAATGCAAGCATTACAGTACAAGATGATGCAGGTAATACGGCTGACTCAACCTTTACGGTAACTGTGAATGGCACTAACGACGCTCCTACTTCTTTAGATACCACCGAGTCTGTGTCCTACAATGGCACTTACACTTTCCAAGAAGCGGACTTTGGCTTTAGTGATGTGGACAGTGGCGATACGTTAGACCATATCACCATCGTAAGTTTACCAACGGATGGCGTGCTTCAATATCAAGGGCAAGATGTTAATGCCAATGATCAGATTGATGCCTTAAACATTGGTGACCTGACTTTTACTCCTGATAGCGGCGGCACCGGAGTAGGCTATGCATCGTTTACCTTTACCGTCAGTGATGGTACGGATGACTCCGCTCTAGCATACACTGTAACGATGGATGTTGGCGCACGCCCTTCAACACCCTCTGCTCCGACAACACCGACAACCTCTTCTGAACAAGTCGACGGTGCGGATGTGACGACGTCTGAGGAACAGGACGAAGACGGCAATACTATTCAAACAGTGACGGTTACGCCCGTTTCATCAACACGGGAAGATTCTGATACCACCACGAATAATGCTGACGTGCCGTTGCATTTTGCCAACAATGACAGCAATCAGGTAGTAACAACAGTGAGCCTGCCAACGGGTGTCGGGGTGACGACTCGCTCAAATACCACAGCCAGCACGCAGAATAAACTGGACAATTTGATCACTCTGATCAATGACAGCGCGGAAGACGAAGAAGATTTGAACGAGATGGAAAACTCGGGAAACACCTTCCTCGAAGCGCTCGAAAGCACCGAGAACCTTTGGGTGAATCAGATCGAACTGACCAGCGATGGTTCTTCTTCAACGTCGGAAGCGATTAAGATCACAGGCTCATCGGACAGCACCTATCAAGAAGCGCTGGTCATTGACACGCGTAACCTGCCAACGGGTACGGTGTTGGACCTTAATGACATCGAGTTTGCGGTCATTGTCGGTACCAACGTGACGATTCGAGGCGGTGAAGGGGCCAATATTGTCTACGCCGGTGCCAATGCGCAAAACATTGTACTGGGTGCTGAAGACGACGAACTCCACGGCGGCGCAGGTGACGATGTGGTCGGCTCCAAAGGAGGCGATGACTTACTCTTCGGTGACAGCGGTAATGATACCGTGATCGGCGGCGTCGGCAACGACACTCTAAGTGGCGGTACTGGCGATGATTTAATCCAAGGCTCACAGCAAGACAATGGTCAATTGGTGTTTAGCTTGAACAGTGATGGCATTATCACCACTCTGTACACGCCTGACGAGCTGGACTTGTCGGATTCCATTGCGAACGTCGTTGAATTCACGGGAGACTGGTACAGCCAAGCTTCGTTTGTCTTCGACGGCCAAGTTATTGCACGAGACATGTCCTCTGCTCCTGACAGTCTGTTGCAAGCCAATGATGACTTTGCCTTTTTAAGTGTCGACAGCACACGCTTGAAAACCTTGGCCATTTTGCAAAAGGTGTTTAATGGTGAACTCTACACAGTAGAGGCATTAAACGAGGCAGCAACATCAGACACATCGCTATCAACTTACGCGGCACAAGCGGTCATCGACTGGCGCAAGCAAGCGAATATCAGTGCCACAGACGATACAGAAGAACAGGTATTGTCTTTGCTGGATACCTTCTGGCGTTACATCAGCATTACCCGAGAAGACATCGATGAAGGCGTCAGCTTTATTGAAAACGGTGGCTCTTGGGAAACCCTGCTACTGGATATAGTCGCCGATAGCAACAGTAACCAACTACTGTACGGTGGCACAGGGGTGATGCAACTGGCACAAGCAACGGATGTAGCCAACTCTGGTCTGCAAGAAGACATTGGCGATGACGATCTCGCGGGTGGCGCGGGCAATGACACGCTAGTGGGCGGTCATGGTAGCGACCGTTTAGATGGAGGCGATGGCGATGACATTGCTATCCAGTCTCGTAGCAGTGAGGACTATCAGTTCACACTCACCAGCGACGGCGAACTAGCACTGGTGTATCAAGACGGCGCTTATATTGAAACCGACACGCTGATTGATATAGAGCAGGTCGAGTTTAGCAACAGCACACTCGACTTCTTTGCGTCCAATTTATCCAGCAGTGCTTTATTGCAACTGGGAACATTAGGGCAATTGATGACAGGCAATGCGCCTAGCCTTGAGCAGTTAAACGCCTACCAAAGCGATCAACTCAGCCTGACTGGGTTGGCCAGTGCTCTGATGCAAACCGAGGCCTACCAAGAACAATGGCAAGACCTAGACGATGCCAGCTTTATTGCTGCATTGGCTAGCCAAGTCGTTGATGAACCGTTCACACAAAACGACATCACTTACTGGGTAGCGCGTTTGGACACAGACCTAAATCGTGAAGATGTCTTCATCCTCGCAGCAGGGGTTGGAAGCTATCAAACCGAAGCACTAGAAAATGGGCTTGTCTTGATGTAAGACCTTTCATCAAAACTTCCCATTGGTACTTCCCTCCAAATAAAGCTCCGTTTGCTCAGCAAGCGGAGCTTTTTTGCTCATGAAAGCTACCTTGCTTTCTATCACACAACCGATAATGCAGCCAGTGCTGCATTATCGCAGGGAAATACAGACTTTATTATTGGTTAAGTGTTCACGTGGAAGCCGTAATAACGGCTTCCATTACTCCCTCGAAATTTGTCTTACACCCTATCTACCAGACTGTTAGAATCTCACGCAAACGGATTTAAGTGAGGCCCCCCTTGGTTATTTTATTTATTCATCAAAACTTCCCCGCGCAGTTTCGCCATATTGCCGAATGGATCGGGGCGAACACCAACCATAAAGTGATTGGGTTAGGTGATGTAAAAAACATTCCCAAGGGTTACTCACCAAAAGGTGTGACCGTTTTGGGTTATGCCACCCCCAACGGTGCAGGGGAAAACACGCACCATTACATTAAAGGGCACGAAGAAGACATTCGTCGTGGCCAACAGGTTGTCAGGGCAGCTCAAAACTTACAAAAGAAAGGCATTCGACCAGATGTGGTAGTGGCTCATTCAGGTTGGGGGGAAGCACTGTTTCTCAAGCCGATTTTCCCGAATGCCAAACACCTACATTACTGTGAGTTTTATTATCACGCGACCCATTCCGATGTAGACTTTGATGCAGAGTTCCCGCCTCATCCAGACAGTCCGTTTCGTACTTTATGCCGCAACACCACACAATTACTCAGCCTTACTCAAGCAGACACAGCCATCTCCCCAACACAATGGCAAAAGTCCCTCTACCCTACTGAGTTTCATAACAAGATTCAGGTCTTGCACGAAGGCGTCAACACGCAGTTGATGCGGCCCAACCCTCAAGCAAGTTTTACATGGCAAGAAAAAACCTATACCCGACAAGATAAAGTGCTAACCTACGTCTCGCGCAATTTAGAGCCTTACCGAGGTTTCCACAGCTTTATACGTAGCTTACCGGCGATCCAGGCTCGCCATCCGGATACCGCTATCTTCGTTGTCGGTGGTGATGAGGTCAGCTATGGCTCTCGGTTAGCGAACGGAGAGAAGTTCCGCGAACGCTATATCAAAGAGCTGGGAGATAGAGTGAATTGGGATAATGTTCATTTCACTGGCAAACTGCCTTATGGTCAGTATCGAAGCGTGTTACAGATCTCTTCTGCACATGTCTACCTCACCTACCCGTTTGTACTCAGCTGGTCACTCATTGAAGCCATGTCGGTAGGCTGTACATTAATTACCTCTAACACCGCGCCTTTACAAGAAGTCATCGAAGACAACGTAAATGGCTTAATGGTGGGCTTTTTTGACACCGACAACATCGCCAACACCGTCAGTCGAGTACTGGGTGCGCCAGAACAATTTCAGCACCTTGGCCAAGCGGCTAGAACCAAAACGGTCGCGCAATTTGATCTAGAAAGCGTGACATTACCCAAATGGGTTGAAGCCGTACTGGGCTAATTCTAACTGAGTCAGAAAAGTGTAAACACCTCTCATTCTCTATCTTCTCCATGACCTTATGGGATAGACTCATTGCCACGGTCCAATAGGCCGTGTATGGATAGATATCGGCTTTTTACATTGGATTAAAAAAGCCTAGGAAGAAATACTTATGGAGAGAACGATGACTCAGTCTGATACCCACCTGTTCAAACTCACCACCTTACTTTTTAATGCCGCGTTAGGCGAGACCTACTACCGCCAAAGCAGCCAAGCTTTAGCAAACAATGATATCGCAACCCTGGCGGCAAACTGGGGACAAAGCGACTTAGTGCTTACCTATCTAGGTACCACTAGCGAAGAGCAAGCGCGCAACCTAACCCTCAACCTCGGCCTGAATCCAGACAACGACGACATTGACAGTGCCGATTCAATCGCGTATCAGTATTTTTTAAGCAATTTGGAGGCTGGCATGGATGTTGGCACCCTAGCCTTAACAGCGATTGAGTATTTAGAACAAGACGATATTCTGGACGCACTTCAAACCACACGTTCTTACCTTGCCAATCGTGCTGAAGCCGCTTATCAATACTCAACTCAACTGGGCTTAGGTCATACAGATATCAGTACACTTCAGTCTGTACTGGAAGGTGTCGACGCAGACGAAGAGTCGATCTCAGAAGCCCTCGCACAAGCCAGCCAAACAACACTAATGGATATAGAAAGTACTACCACGCTACTCACCTACACCAGTGCTAGTGAAAGCATCACTGGCTCAGATGATAGCAGTAACGTCATCGAAGCTGGGCTTGGTGATGACACCATTATCGGTGGCAGTCAGTCGGATATTCTGTCTGGCGGCTTAGGCGCTGACAAGATCTATGGTGGGAAAGGACAAGACTCCATTGACGGTGGCGGCGGTTCAGACTATATCGAGGCTGGTTTCTACCTTGAACAAGATGACTCAGGTAATACGACAGTTGATGCGTTCTACGAGATTATCAATGGTGGTAACGGTAACGATAAAATATATGGTGGCCTAGGCAGCGACAGTATCAGCGGTGGCGATGGCATGGATTATCTATATGGCGAAGACAGCGAACTAACCAGCAGTCAACGAGAAGGTATTGATGCCGATCTGATTGAGGTGATCATGAATGATACGATCGATGGCGGTGCCGGTTCTGATTTCATCCAAGCAGGTGAAGGCGATGACCTAGTCTACGGTGGTGCGAGTAACGACACCATCAGTACAGGCAGCGGCAATGACATTGCTTACGGTGGCACTGGCCACGATGTCATGCTACTCAGTACCGGAGATGACTACGCTGATGGTGGTGAAGGCAATGATAGAATCATTTTATATAAGGGCAATGACACAGCTTTTGGTGGCGCGGGCGACGACACCATTTCGGCTACAGGCAATGACCAAATTGATGCCGGCGATGGTAATGACACTGTTACCCTAGTCCTATCAGACAACAGCGACGACTCAGCAGTCATTACCGCAGGAGAAGGCAAAGACAGTATCACCTTACAAACTTACGGTGCCGAAGAGGTCTTTTCAGCTCTCACCATCAATCTAGGGGAAACACGAGCATCACAAGATACCGTCATCTTCAATTCAGTGGATGCAATGAACAACCCGGTGATCATTGAAGGATTCGATCTTGTCATCGATCAGCTTGACCTAAATGAGTACTTGTACTTATACGGTGACAGCAGCTTTCAGCTCAATCAAGGAATGAAGATCTACTCAGAGTTAGGTGAGGTTTTGCAAGATCGAGTTCAAATTGTCAGCTCAACAGAAACCGAATGGCAGTCAGCCAATACGCAAGCCAGCAATACTGATGAGTTCGGTAAGACTTACTTCGTGATTCAAGGTGACAGTGCAGAAAGCGGCAGTGTCGAAGACGTTGCCGCTTTCTTAGATGACTACGGCAATAATGCCACCTATGAATATGAGAACATGGTGTTCATCGTCAATATTAACGAGTCGGATATGGGGGTTTACTTATTTAACCACCCTGATGAATCTGATACAAACATCAGTGCAGAAGACCTTACAGCCGTCGCGATTTTGACAGGCTTAAACACGGACATGATTACGCAATCTAACGCAGATTTCATTATTGGTTAACCTCTTCCATCTACGGGCCACTTTCGCAACATCTTAGATCACAGAGGCATGATCTAAGTTGCGAAAGTGGCCTTATAAATTATGCATCAGGTACGACAATAATGAGCAACCGTTAGCGTATACTTTGCCTTTCTTTTCCTGAATTTGCCAATATTTTTTTCCAAATATTTAAAATAATAATGGCCGAAGTAAAAATAAAAAACAGATATAAAACGATATACAACACTTGTAAAACTGGTGTAGATCGCTCACTAACATGCCACCCTAATAACTTAAAAATAATGACAGAGAAGACATTTAATACGACAATATGACTTAAGAAAAGCGTAAAAGAATAAGGAGAAATAAACTTTAGGATCCGTCCACCTATCGAATCACCAAATAAAACTAACGTATTAATAAAGACTGGTAAACAAGCCACAAATGCTAAACTGAATAGTAAACGAAGGTTAACAAAATCATAATTAGATGGAGACACACCAGACAGATACATACTTAAAAATAGGCCAATCACAGACATAAGAATAGAGATTGCCACAATACTATAACGACTCAATTTTGGTATTTTAAAACCCTGGCTCGCGAAAAAATAGCCAATCAAAAAAAACAGAAGCATATCCGTTCTATATAAGACATGCGTTGAAAACACATCACTAATAAATAAAACTGAGTGACTTAACCAAGAGTATAAAAGCCAAATAGTTGAAAAAACAATAAAGACAATTTTCTTTTGGCATATAATATGAATTAAAGGAATAAATAGCATAATGAGAAATAAATCTCGAATAAAATATACCGGAAGATTAATTGGCATTTGCAGTCCTACACCTAAAAGAGCATTTATATAGCTCCCAAAACCGTCTAATCGCCCAAAGCCAAGAAAATTAAAGCCCCATAGTTTAAATACCACCATACAAAAGGCCAGCGCAATCACATTCCAAACCAAGAAAGGAACAAGCAAGCTTTTTACTTTCTTAATAATCAGGCGAAAGTAAGGCACTTTTTGATAAGAGGAGTAAGCAAGATAACCAGATATTACAGTCAGTATCGGCACGCCACCACGGGCAAGAAAATCCTTCAGATATACCGAGAACAGAGTGCTAAGTTGATCATATTGGTCATAATCAGAATGATAGCCCCGAATACCTGGAACATGGGCTATACAGATGCAGAGTATCAAAAGAGGTCTAATTAGCCGAATCCCTTCGAATAATTCATTTTTAGTTAACGTCACCAAACTACTTCCATAACGATTATTTAAGGCCAGCTATGGTAACAGCTTTTCTATCGCTAAACGTGATAAGACTCACATGTCATAAAGTTTGCTCTTATCAGGCTATTTCTCCACTAGCACGCCGATGCATTTCAAATGGTTTAGTCAGTTGCCATGGAGTTGGCTTAAGTAAGCAACGAGCGAGAGGACGATAATCTGAGTGATAACGCTGACGCATCCATACTGTAGAATGCCAAAGCGGCGGAGTGTCTGGACAAGGTATGCCTTGTTTTAAAACATGGCAGTGCCTCGGTGCGATCGTCAACCTTCGCCATAATGGACACCGCTGTTGATAATGCAAAACACCACTGGGGGTTGGGTTGAGCGTTAATACTTCCGCGTTAAAGGGCAATTGTATTTTGGCAGCGTTGTCATACACTGGCCGACCAAGTGTTTTGCTCAGCCAGTTCATAACGGTCTTGAGACTTATGTCAGCTAGCCCATCGTGTCGATAACCACCGCCTATGTCTGCATGCACGCCCGACAGCCAGACTTCTTCCACGCGGCCATCTTGATTCATAAGTGTCGGTCGAAAGGCTAAACGCTGTTCATCTAACGCCAGAAAATGCAGCGCTTTATTAACGCAGCGAGGTAATGTACCACCATATTCAAATACCACCTCCTGCGTGGGCCGTTGGCGTTTATCCAAATTCGGCAAACCAATCGACGCCACCGTGTCCATCACCGCTTCCACCACAATTGGGCGATCTAAAAATGCATCGATCAACGCCGCAAAGCGTCGTGCTAAGGCTGCCCCACGACTGAAACCGATTAGCACTATGGCAGAGATATTTGCATGATAATAAGTTTGAAAATCGATTAATGCGCCACGTAGGATATCCGCCACATCCCCCTGCTCCACCGCCAACCCTGCATTTAAAAAGCGCGTTAAGCTAGAGCCATAAGTACCGACACCCGAATAGTAAAAACTCACCATGCCGGACGATAAACGTGTGGTGCAGCTGTCCGCCGCCAGCCGCCCACCTAACAACAGATGAGACTTAAGCACATTGGTTATGCTCACGTCTTGATCATGATAACGCTCCGCATCTTCAGGATCGTTACAGGTACCGTCGAAGTGAAAAAATAGAATCGTCATACCACCTCCTTGTTCGCAACCAACCACCTCCTGTGGTTGGAATTAACATAACAAAGTGCCGGTCGACTTACCCTGAGCTAACTCAAAACTTGTAGATGAATCAAACCACCATTGTGGGAACCCGCTTTGCGGATGAACCTGTTTCCTTGTCGCTCGCACAGCAAGCTCCTACAAAACATCCATCATTGCGAAATATTGATGTGCAGGTTAAGCAAACCAACCATTGTGGGAACCTGCTTTGCGGGTGAACAAAACCAGCCATTGTAGGAACCCGCTGTGCGGGTGAACCTGTTTCCTTGTCGCTCGCGCAGCAAGCTCCTGCAAAACACCCATCATTGCGAAATATTGATGTGAGGGTGAACAAACCAACATTGTAGGAACCCGCTGTGCGGGTGAGCCAAACCAGCCATTGTAGGAACCCGCTGTGCGGGTGAACCTGCTTCCTTGTCGCTCGCGCAGCAAGCGCCTATAAAACAAAGCTCCTATACTTTATGCCAATATTTCTGCGACGCTCATTTCACCAAAGTCATAGCTTCCAATTAAGTTCGCTTTAGAAAAGTCGCTTTCGCCGACATCAGCAAGTAACTGGAAGGCTTTAAATTCATTGGAATCGCTGTTTTCTACAATCAGCAGGTATTCACGGTTAGCGTCATCATAATTCCCTGTACTTTGGCTGCTCAGGTCAGCTTCAGTCACAGAGGCATCAAGCGATTGATCGGACAACTCACCGATTTCCGTTAGACCATTGAATACTTCGATCAAACTGGTTTCGGTTAATAACTCATACACCTCGCTATCTACGTCAAACGATACAATACTGTTAGCTGCAATCTCATTTTCTCCACTCGCCTCTAGCTCAGCATAAGACGAAGCTAGGGCAGTTCGATCCGCGTCATCTGTTTGATAGGTCGTCAAGTAAGCAGAAAAATCCAGCTCAATTTGATCTGCAGCCACACCGGTTAAATACAGTTTGCCTAAATCAAACGCCTGTCCAGCTAAGCTTGTGACCGTTAAGGTTCCGGCAAAGTCATCGGCAAACCAGACTTTATCATTACCTTGTTGAGTATCGATGATCCAATGCAGATCTTCATCTTGCTGTAACGCTTCATCTAGATAAATGTATAACCTATCATTGCCATTAGACATTTGATAAGTAAAGTCTGTTTCAGCTATCGTGTATTTATCTAAACTCGCCTCAGTTAAGCTGGCCGTCATAAATGTATAATCAACACCACCGCTAACCGTAAATGAAGCAATATCTTCGAGGCCATTTAGCGTTAACCTAGCAGAGCTTTCACTGGTAACGGAAACTGAGTTCAAAGCATCGTTTGTAGAAGCAATATTTTCGAGACGGTTTATCCCAATTAGGTCTAGGTTTAGCTGGTTAATGCCTGCGATATCTTGTTCATTGTCTTCGACTCCGACTAGTATATCGACACTTTCACCATTGGCTCCTACCTGGTTGAGCGTTAGGTTGGCTATCGCTTGTCCATCTAATTCAGGCTGGTAAATCGCCGTATGAATATTGCCCCAAGGTAAGATTTCATCTGCCAGCCACTGTGGGTTTAAAAGCTCGCCTGATGTGCTGGTTAGAATAATCTCAGGCGCGACATACGTTTCACCATTGTCACTTGAGATCTTTGAAAACTGTGAGCCGAAACTTACCTTAAGCTGCTCTTCTAACCCTTGCTCTTGAATAGCACTTTGTAAAATCTGCAAAAGCTCGGCATGACTTTGAAACGGCGCATCGCCCACAAGCTCATAAGTGACGCCATTTAACGAGATGGCTAAACCCATGTAGCCATTGTTGAGCCATTGCCCGGTTGGGCTATCAAAATCAAGCACTTCTATGACTAGCGCTGATCCGGTTTGCACTGACGCAGCAATGCCATGCTGCTGTGTGATCGCACTGCTGTCGAAGGTAATCTCTACGCTTTCTTGGGTCAACTCTGCGGTCAGCTGCAACTCAGATGAAGGTGTCATCAAGTTGGCTACCGATAGTGCCCCAACACTCGCTAAAGTCAATGATTCCAATGTTGTGTCAATCGTTGTGGCATCAAACGCAATCTCTTCGCCAGATGCGTTAACCAGTGAAATGTGCTCTAAGCCATCACTACTAAACGCAACAGGCGAATCGCTTAGTTCAATGAGTAGCTCGTCCGTCCCCTCACCCGCTTCTATTGTTAAGTTATTGTTTAACTCGGTCGCGTTAGCTAGCACAATAGAAAAGGCATCATTGGCGTCCGTACCGTAAATCACGTCTTGCTCGTTTATTTCTGCGGTGATGTTGGACTCGCCATCGAGAGAACGCGAAGTAATAATTTGTCGCAGCTGCTGTAGGCTCGGATTATCAATAGGACTGGTGCGGGCAAACGTATCGGCTAAGGCCACACTGTCATCGAAATACAGCTTTAATGCCCCCCAAACAGGGTCTGTGTCGGAGAAGCTTATTAGGTTTTCAATCACACTGTAAACCACTTCTGCTCGACTGGCGCCCTGCTCAAGTTGAGCCACCATATACTCTATCCCTAGTGGGAGCAGATCTTCCCTTAGGGATAAAGGTAACTGCGCAGTCAGAAATGCCGAAGCAAATTGTGCATGGCTAAGTGTATCTGGGTAGAAGATATCAAACTCTGAAGTGGCCACCAGCTCGGTAGTTAAGTCACTCAGTGATTGGCCATTTTCAACTTGGGCGATAAAGCGCTCTAGAAGAGAAGCAGTGGGGGCGCCAGAGAAAGTTCCGACGATAATCGAAAGTACATCATTGCGAGTCGACATGTCACATCCTTATTAATAATGATTCCTAATAGATTCAATTATATAAGGCTTATTTTGAGATGGAACAGTTTGGTAGGCGTTGAGAGTGTAAAGTTTGAGCAACATGTGGAGTTGAATAAGGTGTAGCAAGAAAAAAGCCCCCATCATTACGAAATATAGATGCATGGGGAGCCAAACCAGTCATTGTAGGAAATGAGATGGACCCGCCCTCCTAACTATGTGCCATGCTTAATGTGCAAACCAAGCAAACCGGCATCTAAGTTAAAAGGAGCGAGTCCTATGAAAAATATTAGCATCCTAGGCATTGATTTGGCGAAACATGTTTTCCAATTACATGGTGTTAATAAAAGCGGTAAAGCTGTTCTAAAAAAACGCTTAAACAGATCAGAGCTAAAAGAGTTCATTGCTAAACTACCAGCGTGTTTGATCGCAATGGAAGCCTGCAGTGGCTCACATGCTTGGGCTCGAATGTTCGAAAGGATGGGGCATAAAGTCAAAGTTATCTCTCCCCAGTACGTGAAGCCTTTTGTTCAGGTTCACAAGAATGACATGCGGGATGCCGCAGCGATTGCCATGGCAGCATCACACCAAGGTGTTCCCTCAGTCATGGTTAAAAGTGAAGAGCAGCTTGATCTACAGGCGATTCATCGAGTGCGGGAACGCTTAGTACGTGAGAAAACAGCCATTGGTAATGAACTTAGAGGCATATTAGCTGACATGGGCGTCATTATCCCAACAGGTCATGCCAGTATTCGAGTGCTGCTACCTAGCATTCTAGAAGATGCAGAGCAGCCAATTACTTACCAAGGTAGACAGTTGCTATCTGATCTGAGAGAGCAGTGGTTGGAAACGGAAGCGCATATACACCGTTATGACGCCATGCTTCAAACCTATGTGAAAGAGAATGAGGACTGCAAAAAGCTATTAGAGATTCCAGGGATCGGGCCAATCAATGCTTCGTTGCTTCTAAGTTATGCAGGAGACGCAAAGCGTTTTGCCAGCGCCAGACATTTTGCTGCCTCACTAGGCTTAGTCCCAAGGCAGGCTTCTAGTGGCGGTAAAAACCGATTGCTAGGCATTAGTAAACGAGGAAATAAACATGTACGAAAACAACTAGTGCATAGAGCAAGATCGGCTTATCGGGTTCTGTTAAAAGAAGAGTCCAGTGGACGTTTAAGTGATTGGGCAAAGCGCATGAAAGACAGCGGCAAACACGTTAATAAGATAGTTGTAGCTCTAGCGAACAAAATGGCTCGTATCGTTTGGTGCTTAATGATGAAAGAAACGAATTATCAGCGCTAAAAGCTAAAACAGTACAACAATAGACAACCCAAAGAAGTTAAACAGGCACACCCAAAGCGTTGCGCAGACTATTAAGACAAAACAGATAAAATCGACTCATTTATCCTAGAAAGCGAGGTGGCTCTTAGAAGCCGAGTAGGAAGTTAGGAAAATGGGAGCACATCTCTTTATGGCCGAGCAGATATGCTCAATAAAAGTAGGCCGAATATAAGCGTGCAACTTTACTCTGTCTTATCGAAATAGCTTGCAACAGTCGGGCGGGTCCATATAAACCCGCTTTGCGGGTGAACCTGTTTCCTTGTCGCTCGCGCAGCAAGCTCCTACAAATACAACATCCATTGTAGGAACCCGTTGTGCGGGTGATACAAAACCACCATATCCGTTTGTTGACAATCCACGAGAAAACCAACCCAAAGGCCTGCCCTTTAAACTTGAAGACTACCTAGAACTTGTGGATCTCACTGGCCGAATTGTACGGCAAGGTAAACGTGGCAGCATCGATCTCTCCTTCGCTCCGATTCTACAACGCCTCAACATCCCATCGGAACACTGGATTACCATCGCCACGCAGTTTGAGCAACACACCCACGCCGCCGTGGGCACAGAACGGATCCTTTCTAATTACTACCAAAACACTGGCTACAAACGAAGGCCAAAAATCAGCAAAGCCAAACAGCTACTGGCCTAGTTAATTCCTCTAGTCTGCTTTTGCCATTACCTTACTGGTAAGGCATTCGCTCGCCCTCAACTCGACAAAACAGCACAGATACGGCTATTTCTGCGACTCACAGGCTTAAAAAACTAATTTTGAATGAAACTAGCTAGCTGCTTGATGCAGATTAGAACTGAATTGCGAGTCAGTTTTTAAAGTGGGTGTCCTGATAACTTCTAGATTAGAACTAAATTGCGAGCCAGTTTTTAAAGTGGGTGTCCTGATTAACTTCACTTCCTATCGCTTCCTTCAGACCCTGCCGTTGGCCAGCAACGCCCTTGCGATTCGGATTCTCTTCCCCTCAGTCGGGGTGAGACAGGTTTCTTTCAACCTAACGGGTTTGCCAGCTTCGCTGGGCAAAAAAAAACCCCCATCCGAGGATGGGGGTTTTCGTTTAACTGACTAACAGCTAATTAACTTTCGCTAATTAATTAGTTAGTGAAGTTAGCGTCAGACATGTTGTCTAGAGTGTTACCGAAGTCAACAGTACCTACTAGAACTGCATCAGTGAAGTCACCGTCGTTTTCAGCAGTTAACTGGTAAACTTTGTATTCACCGTCGTTCAAGTCGTTTTCAACCATTACGATGTGCTCGAATGAATCACCAACTAGGTTAGCAACATTCGCAACATCTAGGTCAGACTCATCGATAGAACCGTAAGATTCAGAACCTTCATCGTTCAATGCTGCCAATAGGTCATCAGCTGTTAGAGCAGACCAAGTTTCACCTTCGTTTGCATCTTGAGCGAAGCTGTTAATGATTGTTACTTCGTTGATGCTAGCAACGTTGTTCACGTTTAGCGTTACATCAGCTGTGATAGCAGACGCTGCAGAACCTGATACAGAAGTTTGTGCATCTAGGTAAGCAGTGAAGTCTAGCATATCCATTGCATCACCAGCCTGTGTGAAGTTCACCACAGTGTCGTGACCGTTTTGTGTACCAGTGTAAACCAATGTGTCGTTAGACTCATCATCTGTACCTAGAACAACAACGTCTTCACCAGTACCTAGCGTAATAGTGTTGTCACTTACGTTAGTACTTTCGTTACCTGCAAGCAGGTTACCAGAACCATCGTGCGCCATATCTAGTGCATCTAGGTTACCGTTAGTCGCGTACTCTTCAACCGCAGCATCAAGACGTGCTTGAAGCTCTGCATCCGTGTAAGTTGCATCAGAGTTGTTGTCCACATCACGTAGTGTTGTGATCAACGAGTTCTTCTGAGCTGTTGTTAGAGTATCAACGTCAACTGCTTCGATAGAGATCTGAAGATCTGCTTCGTTGAATTGACCGTCGATCTTAGATTCGATAACCACTGTGTTCGCAGGGCCGTCTTGTACAGACACTAGATCTGCAATGCGGTTACCTTCGGCATCAGTTTCACCCAAGATCGCAGCTTTGATTGCTTGGTTGATGTTCTGAGCGTTACCTAGGTTGTTAGTTGTACCGATTGTAACAGTCGATTCAAAACCGTTCTCAAACGCTACAGCTGCACCGTCAGTTACACCAGATGCACCCGCTGTTGTTGCACCAGAAACCGTAACAGTTAGTTTCGCACCGAATAGCAACTCATTAGAGCCTTGACCTAGACTATCTAGATCTGTGATATCGTGCTCGCCGTTTGCATCTGCTTCAGTGTTTACCACCCAAGTCGCTGCACCAACTACCGCATCTAGGTTACCTTTTACAGTTTCAGCAACAGAAGCAGATTTAACAGCGCCGTCAATCATAGTGATTGCAAGCTCGTTAACATTGTTCGTACCAGCAGCTGCCGCACCAGAGAATGATACATCCACTTGGTCATTGTTCGTGCCATTAACCGCAGCAGTCAGACCTGTTACAGCATTCAATGCCGTTGCTACTTGAGAAGCTACACCAGCAGCGTTATCAGCTGTTAGTGAAACTTCGAAAGTTTCATCTGCTGCAATAACGCCATCAGCATCAACATCGATGTCAAAGAATACAGAACCCGCTTGGTCTGCACCCGTCAGTGTGATTGACTGAACTTCAGCAGTACCCGCTGTAACAGCAATTGCATCGGCGCCAGCTGCAGTAACAATTGGGTTGCCCGCATCTTCAACAGTAACAGGAGTACCATCAGCAGTGTAAGACGTTACAACAACACCATCAACAGCTACTAGATTTGCTGCATCACCAGCCGTTGTAGCTTGTACCGCTAGTAGACCTAGAGATGGGTTAGACTCTACAACAGAGTAACCGTAAGCAGATAGGTTAAGGGCTGCAACTTGTTGAGTAATCTCAAACGCAGTTACTGTACCGTTACCGTCTGTGTCATTAACAGCTACCACAGTACCTGCAGATCCATCTGCTGGATTCAAGGTAATGTTAGTAGTGGCACCCGCAACGTCAACAAACTCGATTACCGCCACTTCTGTTACAGCATCAGAAGCAGGTGTACCAGCCGTACCAGCAGATGCAGAAACGATAGTAGCTGTTACGTCTGTAGAGATCGGAGATACTTGTGCAGATGGCACATCACCGTTGTCAGCAATGAAAGTGTTAGTGTAAGCATCAGTGTAAGTCAGTACAACTTGATCACCAACTGCTACAGCAGATTCAAGTGATGAATCAAGAGCTACGTTAAGCTGAGCAGCAACTTTAGTAGCAACTTGAGCTGCTGATTCACCCGCTGCGATAGTATTACCTAGAGCTGTAGTATACGTATTACCATTTGGAAGCGTTACCGTCACTTGAGAAATGGTTGCTTGGTCAGCAGCATCACCGAAAGTGATGGTTTGCACTTCTTTAACTGCACCACTAGCTGTATCGTTACCAGAGTTATCAGTGTAAACCGTGTCATCGCCATCACCAGCATTGATCGTTGCATCGCCTGCACCGATAGTGCTGATTACGTCGTTACCTGCACCACCGTCAACTACGATGTTAGCGTTCTCTTTCTGGTTTTCGTACCAGTTAGTGCCTTCAGATGTGCCGGCAGCTAGAGCGAAGGCGTTTACAGAGTTAGTCGTTGTACCGACACGTACAGTGATGTTGTCATCACCTTGGTTACCAGAAACAACTACTTCCATATCTTCACGAGTTGCTGTACCAGCATTCGCTAGGTTCGCTACATCTAGATCTAGAAGGATAGTGTCGTTGCCTTGGCCTAGGTCGTAGTCGAATTCTACGTTGTCAGCACCAGCGTTTGTTGCTGTGTCTGTTACATCTAGGTATTTGTCAACAATGCCTTCTTCAAGAACTGCTGTTAGGTCAACAGAGCCAGTCATAGCTGATGCGTCGAATACGCGAACGTTTTCGATACCGTAGTAAGCACCACTGTTTGCACGGATCGTTAGGTCGCCGTTTTCAGTCATGTCTTTCAGCTCATCGCTGTTTACAACGTAAACTTCTTCTAACCAGTCGTTAGTTGTAGTTAGCGAGCGAATCCAGCTGTCATCGTGTACCGTTACGTTAAACTGTTGGATACCTTGTGAACCAGACTCACCTGTAGACATGTTTCCGGCACGGAAATCACCAGACTGTGAACCACGACCAACGTTGTCAAGCTCGATGTCTACTTGAGTTAGAGATGTCGTTGTCACTGGGTCAACACTAGCGATCTTAGTGTGTACGTTTGTATCGGCTGGTACATCACCATTTACAACCCAACCTAGACCAGTAAGCTCTTCAGAGCCAGTGTTCGTCAGTACGATGGTTGTACCTGCGTACTGAACACCGTTATCAGAGTTGTAACGCTGGAATTCAGAACCTAGCGTCGCAGTGATAGTATCTAGACCGTTTGCTTCAAGACCCGCGTTGATTTCAGCAACCAAGGCTTCGTAAGAAGAAGTGACAGCGCTATCACCAACGATTTCGTAAGTTGTATCACCAACAGAAATCTTGATACCTACGTATGGGTTGTTAGTCAATGGACCCGTGCCATTTGCCATACCTTCTAGGTCAAGGATCTCTAGGTAAAGCTGAGAATCAGCAGTCGTTGCGCCTGGTGCTGTAATGTGCTGATCATCGAAGTAAACAGCGTAATCAACATCACCAGAATCCGTGTTCTGCATTACCAGTGTTGTTTCGTGAGAGTTGTTACGTACATCTTCGATAACCAAGTCAGCACGAGAATCCGTTGACCAGAACTCTTCTGTTCCAACCATGTTTTGTGCGTCTACAGCAGATGCACCAGTTGCAAACCAGCCAAGGTCGTTATGAACAACGTAATCGTAGTTATCGTCGCCTTGCTCGTTAGTCGCAGGGGTGTCACTTGGAATTTCGTTATCCGTCGTATCTTTTACGATTGCTTGCGTTTGAAACTTAGCGATTTCAACAGAATCTGTAAAAGCGTTGATAGCGAAATCAGCCGAGTTACCGATACGTGCAAACAGAGTGTCTGTACCTGCGCCACCAGAAATCTCGTCACCAGACTGTAGAGTGTTCTGGTTGTCGAAGTAAGTCGCATTAAATAGGTCGTCTAGTGACGTGCCTTTAATGAAGTCTTGATCTGTCGTTAGACGCTGCTGAGTTTCGCTTTCAGCATCAAGGATACCAGCAGAAATCAGCATTAGCTTATCTGTTTTAGACTGTTCAGTAGCGTCTACATCAGCAGTAACAGACTGAAGCTGTTCCATTGATAGACCAGAGAAGTCAGTCGTAATGGCAAATGTTGTTGCTACTTCAACTTTATTGTTAAGTTGTTTAACAGCATCACCCCAAGTCGGATCATCTTCAGATGCCGTACGTAGAAGATTGATTGCTTTGTAAGCAGCTAGACCAAAAGAATCGCCAGCGTTGATTTCACCAGTTACGTAATCAGCCGCCAATTCTTTAGCGTCAGCAGTAACATTGTCGCCTAACAAAGAAGAAACGAACTTCGTAGCGAACTGTTCAGATGTTAGGAAGTTACCGTATTCACCTTTGAACTCTGTTGTTGCACTTAGCTCGTCAGCCAATTGAGCAACAGTTGCACCTTCATTTAGACGATCAGCTAGATCGCTAAGAATATCAAAAGTTGGTGCACCATCAAAAATACCCACAATCGTGGACATTAGATCCTGTTGCATTTCTAAAGAAATTGCCATTTATAAAACTCCTTGATCAAGGTTAGTTACTAAACTTCGCGCTCGGTCTGAATACTTCATAATGACCTCACTTGAATTAGTTTTAGTGTTTACTTGCGCATCCGCGCCAGTACTGTTTGCTTTAAGTGCTGTAAAAGCCGCTTGCACGGTTAAGTGTGTGCAACATTGTGCGTACTTTTTGTGACACTTTGGTGAAGTCATCCGATCCTCACCTAGCATGTTTACGAGAATAATCGAGTCTCCGTCAAATTGGTGTGACGGGCATCACACGAGGTGAACTTTTCTCTTATCGCTCGCGTCTCGTTTTTCTTGAGATAAAAATCGCAACAAAAACAAAGATATTAATGTCCCGTAGAGTCTCATAAACGGCAGAGTGAGTTCAATGGGTTTATTTCGTTCGTGCGCATTTTTTGAGTTTTTTACAAAAAATTTTGACTGAACATAAAAGTGAACATAAATTCATTTGAATTTAATCGATTTGTTCACCCGCAGAAGGGATTTTGTTCACCCGCGCAGCGGGGTTATATGGACCCGCCCGACTGTTGCAAGCTATTTCGATAAGACAGAGTAAAGTTGCACGCTTATATTCGGCCTACTTTTTTGAGCATATCTGCCCGGCCATAAAGAGATGTGCTCCCATTTTCCTAACTTCCTACTCGGCTTCTAAGAGCCACCTCGCTTTCTAGGGTAAATGAGTCGATTTTATCTGTTTTGTCTTAATAGTCTGCGCAACGCTTTGGGTGTGCCTGTTTAACTTCTTTGGGTTGTCTATTGTTGTACGGTTTTAGCTTTTAGCGTTGATAATTCGTTTCTTTCATCATTAAGCACCAAACGATACGAGCCATTTTGTTCGCTAGAGCTACAACTATCTTATTAACGTGTTTGCCGCTGTCTTTCATGCGCTTTGCCCAATCACTTAAACGTCCACTGGTCTCTTCTTTTAACAGAACCCGATAAGCCGATCTTGCTCCATGCACTAGTTGTTTTCGTACATGTTTATTTCCTCGTTTACTAATGCCTAGCAATCGGTTTTTACCGCCACTAGAAGCCTGCCTTGGGACTAAGCCTAGTGAGGCAGCAAAATGTCTGGCGCTGGCAAAACGCTTTGCGTCTCCTGCATAACTTAGAAGCAACGAAGCATTGATTGGCCCGATCCCTGGAATCTCTAATAGCTTTTTGCAGTCCTCATTCTCTTTCACATAGGTTTGAAGCATGACGTCATAACGGTGTATATGCGCTTCCGTTTCCAACCACTGCTCTCTCAGATCAGATAGCAACTGTCTACCTTGGTAAGTAATCGGCTGCTCTGCATCTTCTAGAATGCTAGGTAGCAGCACTCGAATACTGGCATGACCTGTTGGGATAATGACGCCCATGTCAGCTAATATGCCTCTAAGTTCATTACCAATGGCTGTTTTCTCACGTACTAAGCGTTCTCGCACTCGATGAATCGCCTGTAGATCAAGCTGCTCTTCACTTTTAACCATGACTGAGGGAACACCTTGGTGTGATGCAGCCATGGCAATCGCTGCGGCATCCCGCATGTCATTCTTGTGAACCTGAACAAAAGGCTTCACGTACTGGGGAGAGATAACTTTGACTTTATGCCCCATCCTTTCGAACATTCGAGCCCAAGCATGAGAGCCACTGCAGGCTTCCATTGCGATCAAACACGCTGGTAGTTTAGCAATGAACTCTTTTAGCTCTGATCTGTTTAAGCGTTTTTTTAGAACAGCTTTACCGCTTTTATTAACACCATGTAATTGGAAAACATGTTTCGCCAAATCAATGCCTAGGATGCTAATATTTTTCATAGGACTCGCTCCTTTTAACTTAGATGCCGGTTTGCTTGGTTTGCACATTAAGCATGGCACATAGTTAGGAGGGCGGGTCCATCTCATTTCCTACAATGGTGGTTTGGGTGATTCATCTACATGACGGCTTTTGTTCACCCGCGCAGCGGGTTCCTACATGGGTGGTTTGGGTGGTTCATCCATATGACGGCTTTTGTTCACCCGCAGAAGGGATTTTGTAGGAGCTTGCTGTGCGAGCGATGGGTGGTTCATCTACATAACGGTTTTTGTTCACCCGCGCAGCGGGGTCTTACAGTTTGCTGCGTAGCCAGCGTAGTGGTCGGGTGATGCGCCAAGATAAGGTTTGGTGTGTTTGGTGGAGCATGTGTTCCAGCTCATGTATGCGCTGTTGCATTTGTTCTGTTTGTTGCTGCTGCTGTTGTGTCTGCTTTTCAGCGTGCATGAGCGTTAGGGTGGTTTGATCTGGTTGTTGCTGTTGGGCAAATGCGTCCAGCTCATCTTTATCTAGAATGTAGAAGGCTTCGGCAAAGTGAACATCTAACCCTAGGGTATAGGAGCGGAAGGTATTTAAGCCGCGCATTTGCTCTGCGTAATGCTGTCCAGTCAGTTGCGAAGGGAAGTCCTGCATGGCTTGCCATTTTCGGTTTTGGTAAGCGGTGATGTCTTCTAGGCAGTTTGGGGTTAGGGGAACGCCGACTTCGTAAAAGGCTAATCTTTCTAAAGTTGGCAGTTGTTTCGCCAAAGATAACCCTAGCTGTGCGGTCGCTCGGTGGTCTCGATGCATTTCCCATATAGAAGGCACCACCAACGTTGTTGGCTGCCAGGCGGTCAAGCGCTCAAGTAGCGCAGCTTCGATGGTTTGGTCATCTAATAATGCCGCATCCTGCCGCTTAAAGAACTCCGGTTCTGGTAGCTCGAGCGTTTTAGCCGCGGCACGAGACTCGTCTGCGCGTAGTTGGGCTTTTTCCGCGCGTTTGATTTCCGCTTCGGGGGTATCACCAAATTCTCCAGAGACTACCCCTGAGGTGATGATAAAGGCTCGAACCAGTTTACCCTGCTCGGCCCATTTGCAGGCACTGCCACCGCAACCGAATACTTCATCATCTGGGTGAGGGGCTAAAATGGCGATACGATCACCGCTTACGGCAGAGGTTGTGTGATATGGGGTGAAGTATCGTTCAAGCACAAGCAATCATCCTGACAAGTAAACCCGTTATTTTGGCGGGAGAGCGGTGATAGAACAAGCCCCAATTTAGGGTTTGTTCACCTGCGCAGCGGGTTTTCATAGGAGGTTTTGTAGGAGCTTGCTGTGCGAGCGAACAATATTCATCACACAACGGATGAGTTGGTTCACCCGCGCAGCGGGTTCCTACAATGGCGATTTGGGTGGTTCAATCGCGCAGCGGGTTCCTACAGGAAGATGCAATCCCAGTGTGGGTAATCGGTAACGCTTGTGACGAGCCCTGCTCTTTTGGGGTTTGCGATGATGTAACGAGCGATTTCTATGCTCTCCTGTTCACTGCGCATGGCGCGGTCATAAAAGCCTTTTTGCCAGTGTACTCGGAGCTTTTTTCTAGATCGTTCTTTGACTATTCGAACTAGCTCTGAAATGTTTTTATTTTTCGGTTGCAGTAACCAGTGGATATGGTCAGGCATTACAACAAAGGCGATGGTTTTGGACCAATTTTGTAAATCACAATATTGCATGTAGGTGATGATTTTCCGAGCCGTGCGGAAGTTTGCAAAGTAAATTACCCGTTTATCCGTTGCGAAGGTTAGGTGGTAAACAATGTCTGGGGCGGATGAGCGCCCTTTGCGAAGTTGTGAGTATCCTTTCATTTAAACCGTCCTTGGTTTGTGGTTTTGTTCACCCGCGCAGCGGGTTCCTACATGGGGTTATCGGAAGTCGCTGTCGCCCCCCATTAGCCACCAGTTGCCTTTGGATTCGGCGAGGTGCTCTGGGTTATCTAGGGCGTTGCCTGGGACAAAGACTTCAGTTGGTTCGACGCTGGCTTCGTCGGTTTCCAGCCATGCATAGACGTTACCCGATAGCCAAGACTGTATGCGCTGGCGTCCGTTTTGTTCCGCCAGTTGCTGAGCTGCGACCAGCAGTTGATGGCTGTGTTGCGGTGTTCCAATGAAATCTAATAATTCCATGTGTTCCGATTCGGGGTGGTCTTTTAAGACAACTAAACCGATGGGAGTTTGCGGCTGATCCGGTTGAGCGACAAACCAGATTTGATACTGATCCATTGGCTTTTCAAGGAAGCGGAAGCGAATCCACTCTTTATCTCGTACACCCACTAGGTAGTCACCTAGGTGCGGCATCATCTGTTGCCACAGTTGATCAATCAGCGGCCCCTGTTGTTCATCTCCTGCCCAAGCGGTTAGCAGCATATCTCCTGCTTTGGCAGGCCATTGGGCTTCTAGAATGCGGTCCGTGGCAGCATAAAGGTTCTGACGCTCCCCCACTCGTAGATGTCGACGGTTAGGAAAGCCAAAGCCGTAAGGAAAGTCGCGTCCTTGACCAATTTTTTCGGTTAGGAAGCCATAAACACTGCGGTAAAACGGGCCGGTTTTGGTTAATACGCCTCGTTGACGTCGATCAACCATAACATCCCCTAATTGAGCCAAGGTTGCTGGCGTACCTTTTACTAAACCTCGTCTCGGTGCACCACCACAGAAACCAACCACTTCATCGCCTTCGGATACCATGTAACCGGGACTGCTGGCATAACGGTATTTCCAGTGCCAAACATCTTCGTGGAGCGGTTGTTTAAAGGTGTCTTGGAACAGACGTTTGATGTTTTCAAAGTCTGCCACGGCATCGGCTTCTCGGACGGTCCAACGGTCACTTGGCTTTCTGTCGGTGACGATCGCGTCTTCTTTCAGGCGTTTTGCAGGTCCCGGTTGCTGCCACGTATGAGGCAGCATGACTAAGCCACGCTCTTGGTTAGACTGTGCCACCTGTAGCGTGACTACAGGGTCTGCTTCATCATGCAAAAATAAGCCACGCTCGCAGAATAATAAGACGCCAATGTAATAAGTGCCTTTTAGCAGTGGCATTTTCGGAAAGGTCACGGAGATGCGACCAATGCCCTCGGCATCCACACTAGGCTGCACACCGGCTACCCAAGCACCACAACTGGTGATCAATTGTCCAGCTGAGTTATGGACCACCAATGCCACTTGCGGGATTTCGTCTTTTAGAGTGGTTTTGAAGCGGATATCAAGGGTGACATCGGTTTGACCACTCATCACATTGAGCAGCTCGCCCTTTTCCGTATCGGTATGTGCTTCGACTTTTTGAATTCGGGCATATTGCCCTTGCGGCGGCACATTGCCAGAAGGCGCGGATGTGTCTGCGCTCGCCTCTGCCTTTTCTATAGCCGTATCACTTGTCGTGGCACTCTGCTCGTCCTGCTCGTCGGATGCCATGTTAGATGGCACCACTCGCGTTTGAACGTCTGCAGGCGTTGCTTCTGGGTTTTCTGCTAAACAATCGAGGAAAGCTTGGTATTCTGGCACTATGTCCGCAGGCGTTCCCTGTTTGACCAATTGACCTTTTTCGATCCAAATGGCTTTTGAACACAGGACTTCGATTTGATACAGAGAATGCGAACAAAACAAGATGGTCGCACCGCGCTCTTTCATGGCCATGATGCGCTCAAAGGAGCGTCGAGCAAAGTCGCCATCTCCTACTGACAGTGCTTCATCAATAATCAGGATATCCGGCTCAACACTGGTGGCAACCGAAAAGGCAAGACGCACATACATGCCACTTGAATAGGTTGAAACAGGTTGGTCGATAAAGTTGCGCACACCGGCAAAATCAATAATTTCTTCGACTTTACTGTCTATTTCTTGTCGAGAGATGCCCATGATCGAAGCTGATAGGTAAATGTTCTCACGACCAGTAAACTGGGGATTGAAGCCTGCACCAAGCTCCAATAGTGCGGCAATGCGCCCGTTCACATTGACGTGTCCAGTGGTCGGCGTCAGGGTGCCACAGATCAACTGCAGGAGGGTGGATTTACCCGCACCATTTCTACCCACAACACCTAATACTTCGCCTTTTGGCAAAAAGAACGATACGGGCTGTAGAGCTTGATACTCGCGGAAAAATTGCTTGCGGCCGCGAAATAGCATCTGCTTTAAGCGGTCTTTCGGGGTATCGTATAAATGGTAAGTTTTCGATACTCTATCAATATGCAAGGCAATATCAGAGGACATCTGCAAACCCCTTTTTTAATTTATGAAAGCCTGCTGCTCCCAATCCCATAATACTTCCAGCCACCAACAAATAGACAAATAAAGCCATGCCTTGCTGGGGCCATTGACCTTGCATCACCGCATCTCGCAATAGTTCAATCGGAATCACCAATGGATTTACCACCATAAAACTTTGCACAAATTCTGGCAACGCAGCAGTCGGATAGAATATAGGCGATAAGAACATCAATGGCGTCAGCACTAGGGTAATAATTTGCGTCAAATCCCTTAAATACACACCCAACGCCGACAATCCCCAACTAAGCCCAAGCAATAAAGGCAGCAATAAAATCAGTAATAAAGGTGTCGCTAACACATGAACACTGAGTTCACCTCGCATAAACCAAGCGCCAACTAATAATACCAAGAAGCTGACCAGAGCGAAAAACAAGGCTGACAGTACGTTTACCCAAGCCAAAATAGGCAGTGGAAAGATGACTTTTTTGACCATATTGGGTTGCTCTGTCACTAAGCTGGCAGCACGACTAAGCACTTCGGCAAATAGGTTAAAGATCAACAAGCCAGAGAAAATTTGCAGCGCGAATTCGATGTTATTGGCGTCTTCATTACCCGGCCATTTTGCTTTGAGTACCGATTTAAAGACGAAGGTATATACCGCCAACATTAGGATGGGAGTGATAAACACCCATGCAGCCCCCAGCATAGAGCCTTTAAAGCGTTGCTGTATTTGGCGCTTGGTCAGCTGCATGATCAGCTGCCACTGAGAAACAGGTAAAGCGTATTGCAGAAACCAAAGAATGGGGATCATGAAAAGCCTTATTGTGTGACCATAAAAATGGCGGCTAAGATAACACCATCGCTATTTGTTCGCAAAGAAGTGCACACCTTTTTGGGTGACCTACCATTTTTCGCCCTGATTAAATCAAAGGGACCACAAACAGTATCTGGGCAGCATTGCAAAGCATGGATATAACCAATCGTTTAAGGTATGGTTCTCTATCGCCTTTTTCATTGGTATTGGTCCCTCTTATAATATATGTCGTATTCGTCATCTTTAACGATCGAGCATCTTGTATCGGTCATCGTCCGCACTAAAGACCGTCCTGATATGCTGCAAGAGTCCATTCACTCTGTCATTCAACAGCAGCATCGTCCTATCGAAATCGTGCTCATTAATGACGGTGGAGAGGAAGTCGCTGAGATAGCAGATGCTCTGATCAAGACAACCAAAGATGTTTCGTTGCAATATATTTCTAATAAGATAGCGATGGGGCGTTCTGGTGCGGCAAACCTTGGCTTAAATGCAGCCACCGGAAAATTCAGTTTATTTTTAGATGACGACGATTTGCTGGAACCTACTCATCTGAGCTCCTTACTAAAAGCTCATCAAGACACATTCAGAAGCGATCAATTAGGCGCTACTCATAATGTCACTAAAGCGATGATATTGGATGAGCAAAAATCTTGGAAACTTCTTTCTAGGCAAGGAAGCCCAGCAACGACTGAGCAGCTTTTGTATCAAAACTGCTTACCTATCATGACGGTACTTTTCAACACGCGCTTACGAGATTACGCTCAGTTTGATGCTCAGTTTGATTTATTTGAGGACTGGGACTTTTGGCTACAGATCCAGCAACACTGTGCATTTCACTTTATCAATGAAAGTCACAGCATTTATCGAATGCATGCCAACGCATCCAGTGTGCGTGCGGAGCAGGCCGCAAAAAAAGCCTATGAGCAAATTTATAAGAAGTGGCTTCCCACTCAGTCTTCTGAGACTCTGAGTGGTGTTTTACAGCATTCGCACAGTTTACATGCCAAAACCATTTCAGATTTACAAGCCCTCAATCAAGCAGAGCTTAATCGTATCGGTCAGCTTCACGAACATGCTTTGGCGGTCATACAGCAAAAGGATGAAGCGTTAAAACATTTAGAGTCAGATTATCGGCATGCGATTGATGTCATTGCACAAAAAGACGCTGATATCGAGAAATTAACAGCTTTGCATCAGCAGGCACTTGATGTCATTGCCAAAAAAGACGAAGATGTTGCGCATTTGTCGACCCTGCACTCAGAAGCGTTAGCTGTCATTGCACAGAAGGATCGCGATACGGCTAAACTCGCTGATTCATATAACGAAGCCGCAGAGTATATTAAGACACTTGAGCAGACCCTAAGTAACGAAAGACCCGAGATGGACAAGCTGCGCTCAAACTTTTCTTTATTGCAGGCGTCCTTGCAGCAAGTTGAGCAGGATAATAAGCACAAGCACGAATTATTACTTAAGCCTTGGTACTGGCACCTGTATCAGGGACTAAAGCGTAAAAAACATTGAGAATTTACATGAATCGCCCGATTGACATTATCATTCCTGTATACCGCGGACTGAAGGACGTACAGGATTGCCTTAATAGTGTATACGAAGCTAAACAGCAAACGCCTTATGAACTGATTGTTATTGATGACTGCTCACCTGAGCCAGAAGTAAGTGCCTACCTCAAGGAAGAAGCTAAAAAAGGTTTATTTACGCTACTGATCAACGAAGTCAACCTTGGCTTTGTTGCCACCGTCAATCGCGGCATGCAGCTGCATGAAGAGCGTGATGTTTTATTATTGAATAGCGATACGATTGTTGCCAATGATTGGGTTGATCGCATCTATGCTGCCGCTTACGCTGACGAAAAAATTGGCACTGTTACCCCTTTTTCTAATAATGCCACCATTTGCAGCTACCCAACTTTTTGCCAAGACAACCAGCTCCCCAGCAATACGTCACTTGCGCATTTAGACACTTTGTTTGCAGCCAGCAACCACGGTCAAGCCGTCGATATTCCAACTGGCGTTGGCTTCTGCATGTACATTACACGAGGCTGTTTAGAAGAAGTAGGCTACTTTGATGTGGAAACCTTTGGCAAAGGCTATGGCGAAGAAAATGATTTCTGCCAACGGGCGATCAAAGCAGGCTGGAAAAATCGCTTTGCGCTGGATACATTCGTGCAACATACTGGCAACGTTAGCTTTGGCGATGAGCACAATGAACTTAAACATGGTGCCTTAGGCAAGCTGGCAAAAAGACATCCGCACTATGAACGAGATGTACATCGACACATTGCCGAAGATCCAGCTAAAAGCGCTCGCGTTGCTACCTGGCTGGCTTCGTTACTGCATAGCGAACAACCTATTGTCATTCATGTTACTCATAACCGTGGTGGCGGCACATTGCGCTTTGTTGAAGAGCTAAGCAAAGAAATTAAACATAATGCTTATTCTCTAATGCTGATGCCTAGTTCACAAAAGCCAGGCTATTTAGCACTTACCCCTGTACGAGTCAGTAACGAAGGCCTGACTCCTGTCGAGTCTGAATACTCTCTCTATTTTGAAGCACAAAACCAACAGCGTTTATTATTAAGTATCTTAAAGCAGTTACCACTTGCCTCTTTCCACTTCCATCACATGTTAGGGTTACCTGATTGGCTGATGGATGTACCCAAACAGCTTGACCTACCTTGGTTTGTTGCACTACATGATTTCTATTTTGCCTGCAACTCTATCTCATTGACCGATCATGATGATAAATTCAAAGGTCAAAGCACAGAAGCGGTCTTACTGGAAAGCGGCGCGGCTCTAGACGACACCCCTGACCGTCAACAATGGCGTCAACGTTTTACAGCGCTTCTAGATGGTGCAACTCGATGTTTTGCCCCAAGCCGAGATGCAGCTTGCCGTCTACAGTACTATTTCCCTAAAGCCAATATTGTTACCCAATATCATCAGCAAGCTCGTCATTTTAGCTCTGAGTTCTACCCATCTCCGCTTCTGGCAAAGCAAGAAAACGACACACTGAATGTGATCGTTGTTGGTGCACTCAGCCGCATAAAGGGCGCCGATTTACTGGAGAAAACAGCTCTGCTTTGCAAGCAGAACAATATCAATGTTGATTTTGAGTTGATTGGTTATGGCTACAGGGACCTGATAACTAAAGGCAGAAGTAATTTACATGTTCACGGTCGCTATCAAGAGTCTGAGTTACTGAGCCTACTCGAAAGCCGCAAAGCCGAAGGTAGAGCTGATTTAGTATGGTTTACGGCATTGTGGCCTGAAACGTACAGCTATACATTGAGTAGCGCGATCGAAGCAAAACTACCAGTCCTTGCTCCGAATGTAGGGGCATTTTCTGAGCGACTTTATGGACGCCCCGAAAGTTGGATTATCCCTTGGACATGGCAAGCAGACGAAGTGACTGAGCTGCTTAAGAACCTCAGTAAAGAAGGCTCAACATTCGATCAGTTGAATACACTGAAAAGTTCTATCGAACCGGCCAAACAGGACTTTTCTTACCAATCCGATTATTTAGCACTCTGCAAAAAGCCCGACATCCGTCCTATCGCACCGCAGAAGCTGGCCAATTGGCTACAGAAAACCCACCCTCTCTTAAATGGCAAACCAACATTTAAACAAGCCTTGCGTACGCATTTATTAAATACGCTTTATTACCTACGAAGCACCCCTATCCTTCGTCCTATTGCGCGCTGTATCCCACAGCAATTGCAACGTCGAGTGAAAGACCGCCTTTCAAAATAATTGATCACCCACGCAGCAGGTTCCTACATGGGGCATCGTTTTTTTGTAAGAGCTTGCTGTGCGAGCGATATGGAGGTTAACCGCATGGCGACTTTTATTCACCCGCGCAGCGGGTTCCTACATGGGGCATCTGTTTTTTGTAGGAGCTTGCTGTGCGAGCGATATGGCAGTTTTGTTCACCCGCGCAGCGGGTTCCTACATGGAGCATCTGTTTTTTTGTAGCATGGCGGGTTCCTACATGGGGCATCTGTTCTTTTTGTAGGAGCTTGCTGTGCGAGCGATATGGCAGTTTTGTTCACCCGCACAGCGGGTTCCTACATGGAGCATCGGTTTTTTTTGTAGGAGCTTGCTGTACGAGCGATCAGCTGACTACAGAGTGAGCGCTTTAGGTGATTCTTTATGAATCACCGGCTTCAAATTGTTGCTTCAACACAGATTCGTTCAAGATGAGCAATTTGCTGGTGCCATCACGTCGGACAATCTCTCGCGACTGAAGCGTTTGAAAAACACGGGTAACGGTTTCGCGACTCAAATTGAGCATAATCCCAAGCTCTTGATGGGTTGGCGGGTTGAGTATCACACCTTCTTTTCTATTGATTGGCTCTTGATCCTGTAACATCATCCATAGTTGACCACAAACTCGAGCTGAAGTACTGGACAGTCCCAGCAATGTCCTTTGCGCGGATAAGCGCCTTACACGTGTTGCCATGCGCGTAAATAAACGCTCAACCAACAAGTGACTGTGTTGCATGACATTTCTGAGGGCTATGGCAGGAATCATTACTACCTGAGATTTAGATAAAGCAATGACACTTTCAGGCTGTCCTTCCCCATCAAATAAGCCTAACTCACCACAAAAGCCGCCAGGCTCGACAAAGTATAAACCAACCTCTCGACCATCCAGCGTAAAATCAACCCCTTGCAAGCGCCCTTCAAACAAGAAACAAAGGTTATCCGTTGGATAACCTCCATTAATTAATACGGCTCGACGACTCGCCAATTTTAGTGAGGACTGTGAAGCAAGTTGCTCTAAGCTTTCATCTGGCAAAGACGCCAGCACATCAAAACGCTTAAGCAGCTCTTTTGTTACAGCCATAACTGTTTCCAATACATTCTGATCGCGCTATTCCAAGAGGTATCTGTGTTCAATTAATACGGCAAAACCTTGCCCCAAAAGCGACACTGAATCACTTAATTGGCATTAATTTTCCCAGCAAATCGTGCAGAGGACAAATCATGGTAGCCAAATCCTCTACCTTTAAATACTCTAAATACGATGAATTCAAGTTTTTTTAAGAGATGTGATCACAATCACCTTGTTAAAGACTCAGCTGTTTATTATTAGTTTCCTATATATTTTAAATTTCTTTTGGACTTTCTGAGCCGGAAGGGTCCAAGGCAGAGAAAAATGAATACAACTTTTATGAGTTATACACATCGCCAATGCTCCATCAAGAAGCGTGCCACCTGCACTATCTTATTAGCGAAATTGCTAGCTAGTATGGGGGCCGCTATTGCGTTGCTGTCTTTTGTGAGCACTAATGCTTATGCTGGTCATCATGCAGCAGGAATCGTTTCGATGACAATTGGTAAGGCTTATTTAAATGGGGACACCCTCATCAAAGTCGGCACTGAATTAAATGAAGGCGATATCATTGAAACTTTGTCTAATGGACATGTTTATATTCAGTTTGTTGACAATGGTTTGGTTAGCGTAAGACCCGACAGCAAGCTTCTTATTGAGCATTATCAGTATAATTCAGACAAGCCCTCCGACTCAGTTATTAAGTTTGACTTAAGTGAAGGTGTGATGCGCTCTATCTCGGGCGCAGGTGCGAAAGCCGCACGAGATAAGTTTCGATTAAATACACCTATTGCAGCCATTGGTGTTCGCGGTACCGACTTTGTTGTAAAAGCGTCTTCCAGCTTGATTCAGGCTGTTGTTAACGAAGGCGCCATTGTCGTCGCACCTTTTTCTGATGCCTGTGCTGCCGATTCATTTGGGCCTTGTTCTGAGAATTCAGTCGAGCTTACAGGCCAAGCCAAACAGCTTTTAGAGCTCAGCGCACTAACGTCGACTCCGCGATTGATCCCATTATCAGAAACCTTTGCCACTGAGCTTAAGAACAGTTTGTCTGATGCTGATGCTGATGCTGATGCTGATGCTGATGCTGATGCTGATGCTGATGCTGATGCTGATGCTGATGCTGATGCTGATGCTGATGCTGATGCTGATCAGGATTCTCAATCTGAAACAGAAGAAGCACAAGAAAACACCAGCTCAACGATTTCAGAAAGCAATACTAATGCAACTATTTCTGGCTCTGAGTCATCTTCTGATACAGACAGTTTAGCTAATTCTGTGTCTCTTGCTGGTATAAATACAACAGAGCCAAACAACGGCGTCGATCAGGAACTGAAAACCACACCAAATGATCGAGATGAAGTTGAGTCTTTGGTTTCTGCTTATGTTTCTGATAATAATCTTGCTACGGCAGACAATCGCGTTCCCCCTGATAATTACGTTCCTACAGAGGCACTAAACGCGACGTCTTTATCGGAAAGAAAACTAACATGGGGACGATGGGGTAATACTCTAGATACAGATCGAATAATCACTACTGCAGGTTTAGCTCGCTCAGGAAAGAGCATTGCTATTACTGATATTAACAGTGAAACGGGTGATATTTCATTGCTTTATAGGCAAACCTCTAGCCTAAACGAACTTGATCCAACTCTTGCTGGTAGCCTGTCTTTCCATTTAGTTGATGCTCAGGCGACTTTAACAACTGTTGATGGCGATCGATCATTAATGGAAGTAACAAATGGCTCACTTGAGATTGATTTTTCTAGAGGTACTTTTGGCACTACTCTTACAACAAATCATGAGTTGTTAAGTTCAGAACTGCAACTTTCAGCTGAAGGCACTCTTGATAGCAAGGGTATAATGACAAGCTCATCCTCAGACGGATATTTGAAGGGTGCTACAACGTTCGAGGGCGATGCAGCCTCTTATATTTTACATAGGGATATTGATCTAGGCTCCATTGATGCCGCCGCGTACTTTGATAGGTAAGCAAGTACTATGTCTTTGCTATCACGCACTACAACACCCAACAGCCCGATAAGAGCAAATTCAGATGCTCCAACTTTTGTACGCTTTAAGACGGCCTTAATAGTCTTTGCTCTGTTATTCACCGTGTTATTCAGCACGATTTTTGACGCTCTCAAGGTTCGTACGGAAGACTCATTAGGCAGTTTATTTTGGACTCTTTTGAGTGACAGCACGCCAGAAGAACGCATTACCATTGTCGCCATTGATGAAGAAAGCTTAGAACAAGTTGGCGCTTGGCCTTGGCCAAGAAGCACTATGGCCCAACTATCTGATAAGCTTGCTGCCTATGGTGTCAATATGCAGCTCTTTGATATTGTCTTTCCTGAACCTAAGGCTGGCGATGATATTTTAAGCCGTCGCTTATTGAGTAATAATGCGATCATTGCACAGATCCCCGTTCTTGATAGCCAATATGCGGTAAAAACAGGTTTTTTGTCTGGCGCTTTAGAAAAAGCTCGCTGCCAATTGCCGATCCCAAGTACACCAAACTACCTGGCAAATGCAGCTCCTTTTTCAGCTATCCCCAAGGGACATATAACACCGATTATTGATCAGGACGGCCACATTCGAAAACAGCCCCCCGTCATATGCATTAATGGTGAGGTGTATCCATCTTTAGCGTTACAAGGTTTGTTAAATGGCCTTCAACAGGGATCAGATAAATCCCTAGTAAATGTTTCAATTGAGCCTGGGCAAAACTTATTGGCTGCTTCATGGAGATTGAGCATTGGTTCTTACTTTGGCCTCCATATTCCACTAGACCAAGACGGTAATATGCGCGTCTCTTATCGTCAAAGTCCCGAAGCATTTCAGGTAGTTTCTGCCGCCAAAGTGTTAGACGGCTCTGCGCCAAAAGCTCTATTGGAAGGAACATGGGCATTGGTTGGCGCGACAGCATTCGGTCTAGGAGACGTTGTTCCAACACCATACAGCGGTATGACCCCTGGCGTTGAAATTCAAGCACGCTTGATCAGTGGTTTAATTGACGGGGAAACCCCCTACACCCCTAACATAGCTAACTATGTTTTGGTCTTTGAGGGGCTGTTATCAACTCTTATCTTATTTGGCTTGGGTTATCGCAGCAATCGTATGACCGCATACTCCCTTCCAATAGCGACTGTATTATTGCCAGTTTCGATCATTGCCTTACACGCTTATTTATTGTCTCATGCTCTATGGATTGGTTGGTTTAGTACAGCAGTTTATGCGCTGACCCTTGGTTTATTGTTTACTTTGTTTGAGCACGCCATTATTAGAGATGAAAGACATCGAATTTTAGGGCATTTAAGTAGCTATCTTCCTAAATCTGTTGCTCAACGATTAATGCGTTCGGTTCCATCAGGCGCTATTGAGGCCCACCGTAGCGACCTAGTGGTCATGTCTGCAGATTTACGCAATTTTTCAGCTTATGAGGAGAGTCGTTCTCCAGAGGAAGCAGCAGCACTACTGCATTGCTTCTTTGTTAAAGCTACTGAAATAGTTGAGTCACATGGCGGTCAAATCGAGGAATATACTGGAGATGCTATTTTATCTAGTTGGTCAAGCCAAGAATCAAACCTCGCTACAACCAAAGCAGTTGAGGCAGCAAAAGAATTGCAACTTGCTATGTACGACATATTACCTGCTCGCGCTCCTAAAGGTTTGGAGCCTTTAGCTCTTGGCATTGGCATTGAACGTGGCCCTACGCTCGTTGGCTCAATTGGTCCTGCACACCGAAGAACTCATACTTTATTAGGCGATACAGTTACTATCGCCCTAAGAGTTCAAGAAATGACACAAGACCTAGCGCAGCCGATTCTGATCGGTGAATGCGCTGCCCGAGACCTCAGTGGGAACGTTTTGACCTCTCAAGGTTCATTCTTACTTGATGGCTTACGTACTCCTCATGTATTATTCGCCCTCAATATGAACTATGTCGAAAGTGAGCATCCAGCCCATACAGAACACTCTAATACGATTAGAATTGTTAAAACGGGTTGATAGTGATTCTTGTAATGCATCTTGAATCAAGGATTTCATTCTAGCCAAACATTTAGGAACGGCGCTGTAAGACGACGATGAAGTACAATTTATTCCTTGCCGTTGCGTTGTACTTATCCCACATTAGTATTTCAGCAGCTGAGACCACAACTGAGTGTATTGTTCCACACGACATACCCACTTCTCCAAATATAAATGAGTGGTCGAGACTTCGACTTCAGTTAGCCCCCCAACTGCAAAGCTGTTTAAATAACTCAGGTTATTTTGCATTATATGGGGCATCACTATTAAATACGGGAGAAATTAATGATGCATTGGAAATGTTGGAAAGGTCGCTGTTAATTGACCCGATGAATGGTTCTGCTCAAATTGATTATGCGCAAGCCTTATTTCAAAATGGACAGCTGATTGCTGCATTGCAAGTCAATCAGTCCATTCTAGATCGTAAAGATTTACCAAATGGCTTGCGTGATTTTTTATTCTCTCGCCAAGAAGCTTGGGATGAATTTCGATTCCAAAATCGTTATCACATATCTTTTACTCAAGGTTATAGTAGTAATTTAAATAATGCGACCTTAACTAGGGAGCAGAAAAATACTGCCGCAATACTTTCTCTAAGTGACGAAGACCTGGCTCAATCTGGCCAATATTCTAATTTAGGTGTAAGTGCACGCCTTTACGAATTGAACGATCAAGGTACTGATGCCATTAAGCTTGATTTAAAAAGTCGAATAAGTCGCCTAAGTGACTTTGATACAGACGAACTCAATATCGTCTTTGAAAGAGAACTTGAAGATCGCTCTTATCGAGATACATGGGAGCTGTCTGCAGAGCACGTTCAACTAGGCGATAGAGCTTTATACTCAAGCGTAGAAGCTAATTACGAGCGCTATTGGACAGATTTCGCCGTCACTCCCTACCTTAACTCCGACATTCGGTATGCAGATTTTCACACTAATAGTCGGCTCGATGAAACGTCAATAGGTATTGTATCTGGCATTGTGCTTGGCAACGTGGAAAACCGAATCGGCTTTGAAACAGAGATGATTTTTAATTATGCTCTGGACAATCGATATGGTGGCGATAAAACCACTTTAGAAGGCCAAATCTACTGGGATACAGCCTTTTTAGATGGCCGTTTAGTGAGTCGAATGAGCTATTTAGACACTAATGATCATGATGAGCACCCTCTACTTGCCAACGGCTCTAAACGAATTCTGTACACCAAAAGCCTAAACATTCAGTACTTTTACCCAATCAACAAGCAGTTTATCATTTATGCGGGATACAATTATAAGGAACAAAAAAGTAATCTGAACATTTTTGATATTGAAACTGAAAATGTAGATTTGGGCCTTACCTATAGGTTCTGAGTACTATGATTTATTCTGTTCATATTTTACGCGGCTTATGCGCTTGGATGGTGGTCATTCATCATTTCAGTTTTAGTTATTTTCAAGGAATACAAAACCCGCTTCCTAACGCTCTACAGGAATTTACTTTCATTTTGGGGATTGGTGTAGACGTATTTTTTATTATTAGTGGCTTTGTTATGTCTTTGCTACTAGAAAAACACTCCCAACAGCCCATACCTGCTTCTCAATTTCTCAAGCAACGTTTATTGCGTATTATACCGAGTTGGTGGTTTTACCTAGGCTTATTTGCACTGCTCTCCCTGACAATAGAGGGACTACCTTATACGATAGAGTGGGATTGGCAAACACTCTTAAAGTCCGCCTTACTACTCCCCCATAGCAACCTTAATAGTTCCGGCTATTACCCTATTTTGTATGTGGGCTGGTCTTTAACATTCGAGCTGTTTTTCTATGGTTTGATTTTTTTATTCATCGCTCTACGCGTCAAACACTTACCATTTATGATTGCTATGGTGCTGTTTTCGTTGGCGATAATTTTCCCAGGTCAAGAGACTTTGGGGCATACAAACTTCTTTTTTATGGAGTTTTTGATCGGCTTCCTATTCAGAAGAAAGTCGGAATTTGTCGGGGCTCTATTTTTGTGGTCCGCTTTCTCTATCTGGGCATTATATGGCCAATTTGAAGCAGCACGTTTCGCTCTCGCTAGTACGATTTTCGTTCTTGCCACGAGCATCAATATCACGAAACAAAGCATATTGAATAAATGGCTAGGATCTTCAGGAGACTATTCGTATTCAATTTATTTGAGTCATTTGATTTCGATCGGACTAGTTCATGTAGCCCTACCGCCAAGTGAGTATGCATTGAAGAATATGGCTGCTTTTTTCGCTGTGCTTTTGACAACTTATTGGATATCAAAACAATCGTTCAAATGGGTGGAGCAAACGTTTCAGAGATTAAGAAAACCTACTGTTTAATATCTACACGTCGATTTGAGTATCGTCCATCTTCTGTACTATTATCCGCCACAGGCGCAGTCTCACCTTTAGACACTTTAATGAGATTGTATGGTGTGTTCGGGTGCTGCGACATGTAATCAGCAATAGCAACCGCTCGATTCGCACCTAGGGTGAAGTTATAAGACTTTTCACCAACATTATCTGTGTGCCCCTCCACTACTATTTTATTAGAGTACTTCAAGCCACTTAACATCTTATCCAAAATATATCTAGATCGATCAGATAACTCACTACTGTCAAATGAAAAGTTTACTCGTGCAATAGTTCCATCTATCGCAGCAACACGCCCCCCCTTTAACATCACAAACTCCGCGCACTCAGACGACACACCAGCTTCATACATAAGCTGTTTTTCGATAAAGTTTTGCGAAATTTCTGTTACCAGAGCAGAAAAAGCATAGGGCCGATCATCCTGATTTAGAACTACACGGACCCCAGCTCCGATACGAGTAGTTTGCTGATACTCAAGGCTGCCATCTCCACAGTACAGTTCAAGCTGATTTACGCTATTATCTGCAAATAATGATGGACTAAGAAAAAGACATATAGCCCAAGCTGCTTTAACACCGAATAGTTTCATTAATAAAATCCTTATATAGCTTTAGCGAACTAAGCTACCAACTTCTTCAGTTATCAAACTAAGAATTTGCTTTTTGATTGACTCTTTGTCATAGCCTTCGAAAACACGCCCATCTCCAACACACTTTCTCATACGAGCGTAATTTATCTCATAACCAAATCCAATAGCAGCTAACTCAGCTCGTATTTTCTTCCCTTTGGAGGTTGTACCTGAACTAAGCGACGAAACAATTTTTTCACATAGATTCTCGCTTAAAGAATCGGCCAAAAGCGCATTAGTAACTGCGGGATAAGAGTCTTCTCCATCCGACAAAATGATGATAAGCCTACGGGGGTTATCCCCTTTACTAGCCAACTGCGCCCCTCTAATTATCCCCATATAAGAAGCTGTCGTACCGCTGGGGCGAAATGTAGAAACATTTAAGTCAATACCATCAAAATCATCTGTCAGCGGAACACCATAAAAGTTATAGTATGAAGATTTGTCCATATATCCAACAGATTCATTCAAAACATTAGCTATTGTCCCCGGAACATCTATGTATTCAGGTCTGTAATTAAGCCAGCGCTGATAGGGTCCAATATACTTATACCTCTTCCTCCATCCCCTCTGTTCATATTCTTCTGCATCCCAATAACAGTCTTCACCCAAATTGCCTATTGCATATCGAGTTCGTTTAGAATTTGTATATAGCATTACCTCACTTGGAATACATTGTAGGTGATGGTACATAGCTTTTGAATTCAAGTTGTATGTGAATGAGCTAAACCCTACAACTGATAACTTACTGATATCAGAGCTATCACTCATCTCATCGTTAAACTTCTCAAGCTCATCTCCTATTTCACTTATAATGCCTCTAAGGTCTATGTATTTCACAGATCCTGTCGACCATTTCTCCTTCATAGAACCAGAATAGTCTGCAACTAAAACAACATCAACCGGCTCAGCAAGTCCCTTTCTCGCTGAAGCTGAACGTTTCAGAGAGAACGAATCACCATAATTAGAGATCAGTTGAGAATCTCCACCAAAAATGGTGTCACGCGTTATAGTAACCGTGAGAGAGTATTCAAAATAGCGTTGCTCATCAGCCCCCCCCACGTTGACTGTTTCATATGACTTGCTTGAGGTTACAGTGATATTATTTTCATCCTCAATATCAGAGAAGTAACTGCCAATAAAACGTTTTGCTACAGCTTCACGCTCAGAGTTATCATCCGATGCGCCTGCTGCTACAGCTAGTACTGCTACTTCCATCGCATCAGTCATACGAGCATCGCTTTGTAAAATGCGAGCACCATCTGTCGACCACACAAACAAGCCAAATAATGCTGGGAAGATCATTACGAACATCATGGCAGCATGACCTGACTTCTTATATTTTGAACTAAACACTCTCATTCTACGACATACTCGCTAAGAAGTTTTAAACGCTAAATCTGTATATATATTGATCTAAAAAGACCCAAAAATCCAGAATAAAGTCGAGGCGATTAGCGCCCAATCATCAATGCATCACTATGTACGACAGCTTGTTCATTACTATAAAAATACCCGAAGAAATTGGGTGCTTCGTAGCATAGTGTCACCCTATATAAAGCGGCACTACGCCCTTTAGACGTGATTACAGAAAGTCTTTGATCTAATGCTCTTGAGCTTATAGAGCATTTTATCCCGCCCAGATCTCGGGATAAGTAGGCTTTATCTTGGCTCCAAGTTTCTAATCGAATTCCATATTTTGACTCTTTAAAGTTAGATAGCACCCTAGCAAGAGAGCCCTTCACAATTGTGTCAATCTGCTGGAATTCGGCATCCGTTACAAAGAACTCATCCTCTTCAAAAAGAGTTGTTCGCTCTTTTATTAGACTCACTCCCGAGTATGCTAACCTATCCAGCTTCCCCTTAATAGAAAGGCTAATCACCGAATCACTAGCAAAAGCTAATGCAGCAGCAAAAGCTAAACCAACAATGGCAAACTCAACTGTGAAGTTTCCAGATTTTGAGCCCGGCGAAAATCGAGAAGGCAAGCTAACCATAATCCACTCTAACCTCTCTGGTATTCTTGGATAACAATCATTTCCCTAGCGAAAATATCATTGCTTGTTCCAAAAAAAGATGAAAAAATCGGTTTGTAGTCATATTCAATACGATAAATTGCTATTGGTGAGCCTAAGATTACACCACACTGGTTCCCATTTGACTTAGTCTCACAAATCCCATCAAGATTTGCGAGATCACTATAGGTTTTCACAAACTGTATGCTTGTTTTGAAGGAGCTTTCTGATACAAAGTTACTCCAGATATTATTATCTTTGTTTATAATAGTTTGAAAATCTTGGTTAAATTTTGCTTGACTATCATCATTTATCTCATCAGGGTTCAATTTTGCATAATGGCTCGCATTAGAAATCAAAACATCGCCTAATGCGGAGACATAAGAAATGTAACTCATTTCAGCCCACAATAGACACATCGCCCAAAACGCACCAAAACCCATGACAAATTCCAAAGCTGCTAGCCCTTTTTTATTACTCTTACGAATAAGCAAACGATTAATCGGTTTCACCACAACTCCTCTGCTATTGCACATCAATTAGATTACCATTTGAATCAAAAGAGACATCAAGAAGAACTCCCCTATGACGAAACTGAGCAACAGGAATTTCAGAAGCTCCATCTGGAATTAAGGAATAACTTGTTAGCTTAACAAACTCGCTTTCTTTTTCATTCAAAGAAGATTCCTTTACTTTATTTGAATTTAAAGTAACACTCTCGTTTAGCTCTAAATCTTTATACAAATCATTCGAAGGCTCTTTAGGGTCCTTTTTTTGAATGCCCTCACGAATTACCACCATTGATTTTCCACTCAAGCTTTTACCAATATTAGTTTTCAATAATAGATCTGATGGAGGCTCTTGTAGACTATATATTCTAGTCAAACCGGTAAGATCATTAAAATTTTGTCGCTCTTTTCGTAAGCGATCATCTTCAGAAAAAACTACGTTTCTAATGATTTTCTCTGAGGGTTTTACTGTTTCATTTAATGATAAAGAACTTTTCGATTTACCAACCTGATTGATAGCAGCACTAGGGCGAACAAAGCTTAAAATAGGAGTACTCTCTAAACTAGAATTACTTTCCAAATTAGGCGTTGTAGCTCGATATTGGTAATCCTTACTTTCATGTATAGATGTTTCCTTAAGTAAAAGCTCTGAATTATTCACATGCTCTTCTTTGGAACTGATCAAACCATCATCAAAAGATTTATTTTCCAAGCGCTGTTCGGAAATAGAAATGCCTTCTTTAGAAATTCGAGTAGAGGGTTCACTAGCTCGCAAGTTATGAAAAATTTCAAATAACTCAGATTCACTATACTCCTTCCCATACAAAGATTTCAATGACTCGAAGCTACCAAGCTTTGCAAGGATTATAGCAAGATTTGCCTTAACTCTTTTATTAACTTTAGAAGGATTTGAAATGTAGATAGGCATTAATCTAGAAGCAGCACTCTTATAGTTACCTTCGATCATATCTAAAAGTGCCAGATTGTTTTTAATCGTTGTATCATCGTACATTTTTTCACGCGCTTTAGTAAAAGAATCCCTCGCTAGTCTAATTTTACCTTGTTCAGCCTGAACAACTCCTAACATATTAAGCACTCTCGCGTCGTGCTTGCTTTTACTTGAAGCTATCAATAAAGAATTTTCAGATTGAGAAAGCTTACCTATACTGTATAAAGAGACTCCTTGTAAATAAAAAACCTCTGAAGAAGCATCTTGTCTATTAACAATAGGTAGTAATATAAACAAAGCTGAATCATAATCATGGGTTTCAACATAAATTCTCGCTAGGTTTAACCGACTCTCTAGATCGTCATTTATCTTTATTTTCTCTTTATAGTAGTCTATCAGCTTCGGATAGTTTTTAGACTGCTCTAAGAATTTTAAGTTTATTGAAGAGTCCACTCCCTCATTGCCAAACCTATCCTTTGTTGACATGTAGTCATTCGAAGAACATCCCGTCAAAGCCAAAACGAGAAAAAATGTAAGCGTTTTATGAACCATTCATCATCCTCATAATACCAGGCGCTGTAATTAGAATAACAACTGGAAACATGATAAACAAAATAAGAGGAATCGACATTTTAGCCGATAGTTTACCTATTTTCTCTTCAAGACCAAGCATTTGCACCTCTCTAATTTCAGAAGAGAGAGTAGTTAAGACAGCATAAATGGAAGTACCATATTGCAAGCTTTGATTTAAGGTCATGACAAAGCTTCGCATTTCATTCGTCGGAACTCTCGTATACAATTCTTCGAGTGCTTGCTCTATACCTATTATCTGAATGCGGTCGTTTGTTTTATTTAGCATATGACCTAGATCTTTATCTAGAGACATCATCTCCTTGCTAAGATATGCCATTGATGCCTCGATAGTCATACCCGTTTGGACGCAAACAGCTAACAAATCAATCATATAAGGTAGTTTTATAGAAATACTTGTTCTCAAGCTTTTGGCTTTACTAGCAAGGTAAGCATCCGGCAAAATTAAAACAGCTATCACCCAAAATGCCAAAACTAAAAAAACGTTCTTCAACTCCCAATTATCATGAATAGAAAGCCAATAGAATAAGCTCACCCCAAACACTAAAGATAAATACTTTATCGGCATGTAGTATGAAGCAAGCATTTTATTATAAAATCCAGCAGCAAGAAACTTTCTCTGAATTTCCGCTTCGCTAGTAGAAAACACTGATCTTAATGAGCTCAAAAGGCTACGAATTAAACGATGCCGCTTATTCGGGAGGCTCTGATTTCTATATGCAATAAGCCACTGCATCCCTACACTCCGCTTCTTACTACTTCCCAGAAGCAGCAGAACTAGCAGAACATAGAAAGCGATTAGTAACGTTACAAATGTAAAGTCAGAAAATAGGTCAGCGAACACTTTTCATCAACCCCCAAATTATTGCCATACCCACAGCTTCACTCGCCAGCATGTAATATAACAACAAGCGCCCTTGAGAGTCGTTCATCACATATTCGAAGTTTTCGGGACTTGTAAAACGCATCATTATCAAAAATAAAAATGGAATAGCACCAACAATTTTAGCTGACGCACGCGCTTCAGAAGTCAAAGCGTATTTCTTTTTTTCAATCGCCCTTATATTAAACATAAGACGATTTAAGCGCTGAATGATATCCTTAAGCTGCCCACCTCGCTCCATATTTGCTTGAATAGTAATAACGAAAAAGTAAAATGTTGGATATGGGAAGCGAATACAGGCCTTACGAAAAACTTCTTCAGGAGATTCACCTAACTGGAGCCTTTTTCCCATAATCCTAAACTCATCAGCCACCCTACCATCTAAAGTTTCGCCAACATAGCTTATAGCTTGAGTAATACTTTCACCAGCAGACACTGCACTAGTGAGCATATTTAATGCCACCGGAAAAACCTCTTCAAATGACTTTTGCAGCTTAGTCTGTAGCCATATGTAACCAACGAAACTTCCTATTACTGCAGTCACAGCCAAATAAACGAAATAGTTTCCCGAAACAAAAGTGTCATTAAAAACCTTAGTACCTATAGCTAAGCATGAATAGAATAAAAACAACTTTAAAATAGCCTGGCCACCAAGCAAGCCTAGAAGGTTGAGCCATTTATTTTTCAACTTATCAAGAAATGTTCTGCCTGTAAGACTTTTCAAATCCACCGCTTGTTTACTTTGCCTAGAAGATATAGGTACTTCAACACGACTGTATCTTCGCAAGTAATTAATGTGCTTAGAACGCTTAGCTTGCCTAGTTGCAAAAAAAGCCCCTAACAAACCAATTAATACTAAAATAGTGAAAAAGCCAGCCATCACTTTTTCTCCTTTTGCTCCAGACTACGAAACGCCCCAACCAATCGCTCCTCCAGCCCAAAAAACCTCGCTTTTTCAAATAAAATTGATCGTTTAATCAATCCCGCAGTTTCGAAGCTTCCCTCTAGCTTACCTGAGTCATTCTGCTTATACGTGGGCTGAAAGCGAAAAATCTCCTCTAAAATGACGCTACTACCTTCTAAACCTACCACTTCAGTTATGCTCATTACTTTGCGCGATCCATCGTGCAATCTACTTATCTGAATAATTAAATCTACAGCGCTAACTATAGTTCGACGAATTGCTTCAAGCGGAAGGTTGCTTGTTGCCATCATGACCATAGATTCAACACGCGCGAGCGCATCTCTCGGTGTGTTAGCATGCAAAGTAGACATTGAACCATCATGTCCAGTGTTCATAGCTTGCAGCATTTCAAACGCCTCAGCACCTCGACACTCACCAACAATAATGCGGTCTGGGCGCATACGCAATGAGTTTATTACCAAGTCTCGCTGCGATACCGTACCTGTATTTTCTATTCCCGCCGTCCGAGTCTCAAGACGAACAACATGTGGTTGTTGGAGCCTTAATTCAGCCGCATCCTCTATGGTTACAATCCGCTCATTTTCAGATATATATTGTGATAATGCGTTCAGCATAGTGGTCTTACCTGAGCCAGTACCACCAGATATAAGTATGTTCAAACGACAACGTGCCGCCACCATCAATACTTGCGCCATTTCCAAACTCATCGCGCCGAATTCACAAAGCTTCTCAAAGTCAATACTTTGTTTTTTGAACTTACGAATTGAAATAGACGTGCCATCAATGGCAATAGGAGGAATTACAATATTAACACGGCTTCCATCAGCCAGCCGAGCATCACAGGTGGGTGAGGAATCATCTACACGTCGCCCAACTCGTGATGCTATGCGCTTTGCTATCTCTAGGAGCTGCTTCTCATCGATGAAATCAACATGTGTTTGCTCAACTAAACCGTTACGCTCAATAAAAACATTTTCATGTCCATTAATCATAATGTCACTAATGGATTCATCTTCCATTAGGCTCTGTAAAGGACCAAGTCCTATAAGTTCATTAACTAGATTTTTTACAAAATCTTGTCTTATTGTTTTGGGAACAGATAAACCTTCTCGAATAATCAATAAGTCTATCGCGTCCGTTAATTGCTTACTTAGTTGCTCTCTATTCAAGCTAGAGATCACATCGGGGTCTAGAGCATCAAATATCTGCTTCCGCAAACCGACATATATAGCCTTCGCTCCAATCATAGAATCCCTTTAACCCTTTCCATTACCACCAAAAGAGAACAAGGAACGCTTTTGCTTTGTCTCCTCTGTGCTTTCTCCTAACACTACTGAAGCCAGCTCTTTCAACGGTTTAGAAGCTTTCAAAGAAGTTTTTGCAATTCGCCTATCATCTAAAATGCAGAAAGAAATTTGTTCACAATAGGGGATTTCAATATCTATTTTACATTTCAAAAATGCTTCTGCATCTACAGTAGAGAGGGTTTGCGCTTTTCTAGGTACACAATGATTCATAACCAAAATAAGCCGTAAAGAATCACTGTGATTAATTCTCTGTATTTTTTCCCTCATTCGCGCCGCATCACGAACAGAAGATACAGTTGGCGATATCACTAGGACAATACAGTCACATTGACCGATAAACTTATCAGATTCTATTCCAAAACCAACAGACGCAGAGCAATCTTCAAGGATGAAATTAACTTCACTAGCCAATAAATCAACCACAGCATTTGAATAGTCTAATAAAGAGGAACTCTCTAAGGAGTCTGAAGTTAATGACAAGATTGAAAGCAGGTTATTTTGACGGAACATCAGGGACTGAGCAAATGCCTCATCTAATGACGACAAATCCCCCTGCTGGACTTTTCGCCTATCGTAGTCGCGAATCCCCATCATAATATCAAGATCTCCCGTACTGTAATTTTGGTCTACTACCAAGCACGAAGATTTTTTATGGGCGCTTAGCAAATAAGAAAGCTCCGCACAAATAAATGTTGCACCAACCCCCCCCTTAGAGCCAATGACGCTGATGTACTTTGCACGACGATTTTGCCCAGGACCTCGATTGCTATTTCTCTTTCTGTTGTCATTAACGCTTCGAACGAAGTCTATTAGTTCTTGCTTCGTTATAGGCCAAAAAAGATAATAAAATCCAATAGCTTTTAAATTACGTATTGTGGAAATTGCATCTTCACTTCCTATAACGATAACTGATGCATGGTTGGGCAGCAAATGACTAATGAACTCAGCATCTTGGCTAATACTAGAGCTATTATTCAGCTCTAGTATTACAATCTCAATGTCCGATTTTCGAACGTAATCAGTAATTTCTTCTTTGTTGTTTTTTGCAACAGTGGGAGGAGCAACGCCTTCAAATCGATAAGCTTCTTCTACCAATTTCTTACATTCGTCAGTCTGGTAAAATAGAACTGTTCCAATTTTCTCTTGATCAACCTGAGTTTCGATTTTTTTACTATTTCTTAATGAGTCAACCAAATCGAACATAGCAATTACTCCTGCACAGCATTGAGTGTAGATGGAAGCATTCGATCTGGAGACACCATACTCTTCCATCGAGCATTTTCAGTAAAACAACCATCACCTGAAAAATAAAAGCTTTGAATACTCGAACGCTTGCACTCTCGATCACCCACCTTATGCTGAATAACTTTAATCCCAAAATTAAAACGGCCATTCATTTGACTACTATCTAGAATATTGGTATTAGAAACCCCTATTTTGACTAGCTCATCTCTAACGTATTTCGAGAATTTCACAGACTCTTTATCTGTTGTCTCAATCGATATTACTTGACTTAAGACAGCACCCCTGTTTTTCTCAATAAACTCACGTAGGCGCACCTTAGATTCAGGTAGATTATTCTCGTTCAGTTTAAGCAATAAACTATATTCAACTGGAAAGACTTCTAAACTAGTTCCGTTTCTACTATGTTCTACATTACTACATGCAGTTAAGAAAACATTGACAAGAACAAATAATAAGGACGATCTAATCATTGAATAAATCCACCCTCAAATAAAATATCCTCACTAATTTTTTTTGTTTCTGGATTACTGTCAAAATAAGTCGTTTCAGGCAATACTAAGAATCGCTCTAGATTACTTGTCCTTTTAAGCACAGGTAGCTGTGCATCTTCTGACGAGATCGGCTGAACCAAGTTAACTGTTGCAAGAATGAGTAACTCGGTTTTATTTCTTTCAGTCTCTGTATAACGAAACAGAGAACCTAAAATTGGGATATCCCCAATAAAAGGAATTTTACGCAGTAGCTCGCGTTCCTCACTATTAAGCAACCCCCCTAAAACAAAGCTCTGGCCATCAGCTAACTCCACCGTTGTTCTGGCGCGTCGTGTTTTGAACGCAGGTATATCATAAGTACCATCACCATACTGGGTATCTACCGAACTCACTTCTGGTTGCAATGATATTCGAATTTTGTCATCGCGCATTACCTTAGCCATAACCTCTAACCGAACCCCAAACTCCTTGTAAGTGATACTAACTCCGCCATCATAGGTGGTTGCTATAGGTAACTCGCCCCCCACAAGGAAACTTGCGGTTTCACCAGAGATAACAGATAGATTAGGCTCAGCTAGCACCTGACCTACTTCATCATCATTTATCGCTGTAATTGCTCGAATGATAGTATCACTAGAAAAACTCCCCAAGGCATTCACAAAAACACCTGAAGACTGCCCAGAGGAACCGAATTCCAAACCAAAGTTTTCCATCAGGGAATGAGATACCTCAGCCACAGAAATTTTCACATTAATCTGCTTTGTTGTAGCAACCTCGATATTGTTGACAACACCTGAAAATGTGCGTTTACGCATGAAATCCATAGTTAGCGTTTGATCATTATTTAACTTCCATTCTACATCTTGATTCTCTGACTCCTTACCCAGCAACTCACCGACAAGAATGTAAATCCCATCCTTTTCTTCCTCTGTGGCAACAACACCGCTTAGCACCACTTTATCGCCTAAGTTGTATATAGAGACATCGGAGTTAGGGTAGCGCATCTCAATATTCTGCTGTATGTGCACCATGCTTTGATTAACAATAAGCTGCCTTTGTAAAAGAGCTTTTCCATCATCATCAAAAAGTAACAAGGTAGACTTTCCAACTCCCAACCCAAAAACAACAATTTTGTTCTTATCAATCACTTGGTAATCGGCAATAGTTGGGTCTGATATAAACACCGAACCAATTTCTTGAGCTGTTGTAATTGGACGCGCATCACCTTGCGATAAATTAATCAACTCTTGTGACCACGCTAGGGAAGCCAAAAGGGAACACACTAAAATAAGCAAACTCTTTATCACGATTCGTCCCTTACTTTACGACTTGAGATCGAGCCCTATATTCTCGAACGGATTTGTAATCGGATAACACATCTCCCGCATCAGCTGAAAGCTCAGAAGCTAACACATCTCCAGTAGAAAGATGCACCTCTATTTTTGCAATGGCTTTTGCAACCGTCAATTTTGCAATTTGTTTTCGCGTAAGCTGTAATGTTAATGAAACTTGATCAGAAGCCCCTGATACACTGGGAACGATCATTTTTTCACTAGTTGTTGACGGCTTCTCTTCTGGAAGGTTGACCTGAAGCACTTTCACACCGATAAATAAAGGGGAGATAGACACGCTCTCCAAATCTAAAACTTCAGGTTGCTGGGAAAAGTTTTGAGTCGATGAACTAAGTACTAGTAGATCAACTATTGAACCATTACTTATGCCACCACCAAACACTGAACTGGAAGGCACAGTAATCATTGAAGGAATATAGCCAGGCTCAATAACAAGATTTACATAATCTGCATGGCCAGGGTACGCTATATTGTTGTGAAAGACTGGCTGCCCCTTTTGGAGATCGCGCTTTGACACCATACCTTCAATGAAATCAATCTCGATATCCTGTTTAATACCAAAGCCGTGCGCTTCAGCCTCGGACATTTTTAGAAGCTTCAGAGATTGCCTTGTTAAAACAGCCCCTTTAGGAATTTCTTCTTTTGCCACCCACACTAAAAACGAAACTTCGGGCGTAGAAACTTCAACTTCCTTATTAATTACGATGGGTTCGGGTTGATTTGAGGCTTTAATCACGAGAATCCCGATTAGACCAACCCCTAAAAAAACCAATGAAAATATCATCAAGAATCGTGATCGCATAACTACATCCTAGCTGTATTAACTTAACCGACTTAAATAAGAAAGCAATACCATCAAATATCCTGAAAGGCATATGGGCACAGCAAATGGTACCCCTTTAGCTCTAGCTTTTGATAAACTGGTTTTAATCGCAATCAAGAGATAACCAAAAGCCATCAAACCACCAAACAAAGCGATACCGTAAAGCATAAGGGAAATAAATTCCGGCCTAACTCCAAATGAAATGACTACTAGCAATTTAGTATCGCCAGCGCCAAGTACATTAAGGTAATGAAGCAAAAAACCCACTATCAACATCACCAAGCAAATCGGAAAAACCTGAATATTTGGCTGATACCACCAGGATGAAAGCAGAAGAACTGCCAAACAGAACAAATAGCGATGTTTGACAGTTCTTTTCGTAATGTCGTCAATTGATACTTTTACAAGAACAGCAAAAACAACAACTAATACTACGACACTCCAGATGATTGAAAGACTCAAAGGAGAGGCTTTATAACTTAGCCATTAAGTACCATCAGTACCACCACTAGAAGTGCCAGTGGTTACAGCAGTCTTAAGAGATGACATAGCCTGATCAAGCGCATCTTTAAAACCACCACTAGAGCCGAACACTACAGCTACTGTACCCGCGATAGCCACACCGATAATAGCATACTCAATTGCAGTTACTCCCTTCTTGCTAGTGACAAAACTAGCAAAGCTAGATGCTAGCTTGTTGCTTGACACCAACGCATCTGCCTTAGCGAATAATTTAGTTAGCATATACAACACTCCATTATAAAAAAACTTAAAAGATTGACTTAACAATCTAAGATTATCAAAAGAATATTACAAAGTAATTAATGCGGAAAAGCGCATAACTTAGATGAATACCTTTTGAAAAGTATAGTCCACTAGGCATGGATACACCAAGTCATGAAATCTATCCACCATAAGATGAAATATTCTACGCTTGCTACATATCCAAACACTACACTCTTCATGATACCTAAGTTTTGATGCAGGTCAATGTTCAAAAAACACCCACCCAAACTCTTTTGTTACACAATGTTAACAAAAAAATTAAAAATGTAACCATTAGCCACCTAGCATACAGGTAACAGAGCGTATTTGTCGTGTAGTAAATTTTTGTAACAGCAAAACTTTTCTATGCTCAAGAAAAAACAAGGCTTCAAAAGTACTGGATTTGGGGCCTAATGAAATTTACTTAAGCGAAGGAATTGAAGTGCCCCAGTAAATGATTAAGCATTTTTAGTAGGATTCTTTGTATTTATTCGGCAACTCTTAATTAGGGAGTATGCGAATAAGTTAGAAGCTTGATACGCGTAGGTAAATAATCACCTTTAATTTCAAAGAGATAAAAAAGGAAGCTCGCCATGGAAAAACATACTCGCATCCTTCGTTTATAACTCCCCATCTTTAGGTTCTAGAACTATTTAGTATAATGAACACCTAATGCGTCTAATGACTCAAAGGTCATGGCTCCAACCGCTAAACCTGAATCCCTTTGAAATTGCTTCAGTGCATTTAAGGTTTTCTCTCCAAGCATACCGTCAATCCCCCCAACTGGATACCCATAGTCATACAGTCTGCCTTGCATTGACATGATCAAGTTTGCATTCAGATCTTCATTACAAACCGCTTGGCGCATGACCATTCGAGGCTTACCGTCGTAAGCTTTTAAACGCAATTCTCTTGTTTGCGCTGGTACTTGGCGTGGATTAGCACTGGCTGGCTTCACAACTTCGTCAACCGCTACGTCCTCTAACTTAGGCGCCAAGGAGACCTCAACAACACGAGCAGGCTGATCGATAACCCATTTGGTCACTGTTTCATATTTCGCAGGCACGACCACCACTTTACTTTGTTCTGGTCGCACCAAAACCTGAACTTTGACAGTTTCGTATTTCGCTGGAATTTCTCGGGCACAGAACGCGGACCCACCAGCTGCCTGACATTGCTCTATCACTGTTCTAGCTTCTTCGATAACAACACGACGCTCTCGCTCTTCGTATTCCGCAGGCACTTTAGCAAAGCGAGTCGTTTCAGGTCGCACCAAAACTTGTTCCGTGACACGCTTGTAGGTCGCTGGCTGCAAACGGTAAGTGACCGTGCCTTCGCGGGTCACCACTTTTTTATAACCTCTTTTGATCTCAGCAGGGGTCACTTCAATGGTGGTATGTGAATCTTTAACTGTGACAGCGACGGTTTTATCCACTTCTCGCGGCATGATTTGGCCATATACCCAACACTCTCCCGGATTTACCTCTAAATCGGTTGTGGATGGTACCGGTACTGGCTGTTCGAAACCTTGCGCCTGCGCAGCGTTTTCTAAGCTTGAAGTTTGCGCATAAACATGAGGTAAATTAAGCGCTAAAGCGGTTAGCACGGAGGTTATTAACAAACGGTTTTTATTGATAGTCACGGTTGGTTTCCTACTAATCGTTCTTAGCGTCGCGCATTGTGGACAACGATTGCTAAATAAAATTCATATATCATGCGTCATGTACGCCATTATCACTAGCTCGTCATTATAACTCAAGGGGTGCTGGGAGCTTCGTAGATTTCAATTTCTACGCGGCGGTTTGGCCCTAAACAGTTAATCAGAGCCTGATCTTGCAATTCGCTTTCACATTCAACAACGGGAGCAATCTCCCCCATACCTTTTATTAATAACTGGCTCTGAGGCACACCTTTTTGCAAAAAGCGTTTACCGACTTCTCTTGCACGCCATTTAGATAGGGTCAAATTGGCCTCTGCGGACCCTATGATGTCGGTATGCCCCGTGATCGTAATCACTGGTGTGCGATAGCGAGTTAGTACTTTGTCAACAAATTGATCCAAAGCTTGAGCGCCATTGGCACTTAGTTGATATTGATTGAAGCTGAACAGTACATCACTTAATAATGAAAAGACTTCGACACGAGAGGATTGGGAGGCTTCTGGCGTCATGGCAATGCTTTGTTGATAGAGCAAATCACAAACACTTTTACGCCAATCTGCAGAACGCAGTTTGCCTTGCTGGTCAAATTCGAGACGGTACTGACAACCCATAAACGCCGTCGGAGAGGTTGGGACACTGATATTATATTCCCAACGTGCACCATCTTCTAAGTGCTCAACACTATAGGGCGTTCCTAATAGAGCATCCACATCTTGCTGCGAATCCCCTATTCGTAAGCTGGACAAAAACATGGATAAATCCTGTTGCCCCTTTGCACTTAATAATTGTTGATCAAACTGTGTCACGGACGTGATGGCATCATCATGATGTAACGATGCGCCATCAGCCCATGTTTTTGGCATAAATAACCCCGCTAACACTATAAAGGAGCACACCCTCAGCTTTTCTAACATTGAATCCCTCATAATGTGTCAGTGTATCGCACAAATTTACAAAGTTAGTTTTTTACCAAAAGCTGACATAAAAAGTAAGAGTGATTCGATTTAATATTATAAAACCGAGGGCTAAATCATCATTCCACCGTTACACTTTTAGCCAAGTTACGAGGCTGGTCGACGTCGGTACCCTTTACCACTGCGACATGGTAAGACAACAGCTGTAAAGGAATGGTATGTACGATCGGCTCAAGAATTTCGTCAACCTTTGGCACTTCTGTAAATGTGACCGAGTTTTCGCTTTGCAGTTCCGTATCGCGATCGGCAAATACAAACAGCTCACCGCCACGAGCAGCCACTTCTTGTAGGTTAGATTTTAATTTATCCAACATATCATTGTGGGGCACCATGGTGATGATTGGCATGTCTTCGTCTACCAGTGCTAGCGGGCCATGTTTTAACTCCCCGGCAGGGTAGGCTTCGGCGTGGATATAACTGATTTCTTTTAGCTTAAGCGCGCCTTCTAGGGCAATTGGAAACATTGGGCCACGACCTAGGAATAAGGCATTGTGCTTGTTGGCGAACTGCTCTGACACCACTTTGATGGCATCATCTTGCTTGATCGCAGCATCGACGTAGGCAGGCAGTGAGCGCAATGCTTGCACCAGCTCTACTTGCTTGCGATCATTTAACACGCCTTTTTCAGAAGCAATCGCGATGGAGGTGATCAATAACGCGGTTAATTGTGTAGTGAACGCTTTGGTGGATGCGACACCGATTTCTGCGCCCGCATTGGTCAACAAGGTAAGATCCGACTCACGCACCAATGTCGAAGATGGTACATTACAGATCGCCAACGTGGTTAGGTAGTTCAGCTCTTTTGCCATACGCAGAGCCGCTAAGGTATCGGCGGTTTCACCGGACTGAGACAGCGTTAGGAACAGCGTGCTTTTGGGTACGGCTACTTTGCGGTAACGGTATTCGCTCGCCACTTCTACGCTACAAGGAATGTTAGCCAAGCCTTCGATCCAGTATTTCGCCACCATGCCCGCGTGGTAACTGGTACCACACGCCACGATATGGATGTTTTCAATGTCTTTTAGAAACGCTGAATCGGCACCAAAGCAGCTGGTTAAGACACGCTCTTCGCTGATACGGCCTTCTAAGCATGCTGCGATGACTTTAGGCTGCTCGTAGATTTCTTTGAGCATGTAGTGGCGAAATTCACCTTTATCGGTCGCATCAACATTGTGGTTGAAGACACTGATTGGGCGCTCTTGCACGGTGTCGTTCGCATCAAAGATCGTTACTGCATCACGAGTCAGCTCGACCACATCCCCCTCTTCTAAGAAGATAAATTGGTCAGTAACGTGCAGTAAGGCTAGCTGATCGGACGCAACAAAGTTTTCCTCAATACCGACACCTACCACTAGTGGGCTGCCTTTACGGGCAGCAATTAGACGCTCATTTTCATCGTTTAACGTCACCGCGATGGCAAAGGCACCGTGCAGACGTTTCAAGGCATTTTTAACCGCTTGAAGAAAATCAGGCTCTGTTTTTAATGCGTTATGAATAAGGTGAACAATGACTTCGGTGTCTGTCTGGGAGCGAAACTCGTAGCCTAACTCGATCAGCTCACGACGAAGTACTTCATGGTTCTCGATGATGCCGTTGTGAACCAGCGCCAGATCATCACCCGAGAAATGTGGGTGAGCGTTTACTTCTGTTGGTTTGCCGTGGGTCGCCCAGCGAGTGTGGGCAATACCAAGCTTGCCATCAAGCGGCATGGCTTCGAATTTATCTTTAAGTGCTTGCACCTTGCCCACGGCACGGTGTGCGCGTACACCTGTTTCGTTGTTGATCGCTACACCTGAAGAGTCATAGCCACGGTATTCTAAGCGTGACAGGCCCTCTAGTAAGATTTTTGCTACGTTGCGTTGAGCAATCGCGCCGACGATTCCACACATAATAGTGTCCTTTAATATGTTGAGTAGGAGCTCCTGGGCCGGAATGTGTCATCGGCTCATTTTATTCGCTGTTTTTCGCTCGGGGACCGAGCTCCTACAAGTTGTTTGTTTTGTTCGCTTGCTTTGTTCGCTCGGGAACCGAGCTCCTACAAAAGAGTGCTTACCGTTTCGTTGGACGGGGCCATCCGTCTTTGTTGATTTGTTTAGCTCGGCCAAAGGCGAGTTGGTTCTCGGCAACGGTTTTGGTTATGGTTGAGCCCGCAGCAATGGTGGCACCTGACTGGATCTCAACAGGGGCAACAAGGGCTGAGTTAGAACCAACGAACACGCCATCGCCGATAATGGTTTGAAACTTATTCACGCCATCGTAGTTACAGGTAATAGTACCCGCACCAACGTTTACACCAGCGCCCATTTGGGTGTCACCAACATAACTTAGATGGTTCACTTTGCTGCCTTCGCCAATCAATGCTTTCTTGGTTTCAACGAAGTTCCCGATTTTGGCATGGTTCAACAGTACGGTGCCTGGGCGTAGACGTGCAAACGGCCCTAGGTCGCAGGCTGTACCCACTTCACTGTCTTCGATCATGGTGTTGGCTTTGATGACAGTGTTGTCTGCTACGGCACAATTTTTCAATACGCAGTTAGGGCCGATTTCAACGTTAGCCCCTAAGCTGACTTGACCTTCAAAAACACAGTTCACATCAATGATGCAATCTTGCCCTGTGGTCAATTCACCACGGATATCGATGCGACTTGGGTCCATTAGGGTGGCACCATTGCGCATTAACGCTTCCGCTTGCTGTTGCTGCCAAACACGTTCCAGAGCAGCCAGCTGTACTCTGTCATTCACGCCCGTCACTTCCCATTCATGATCTGGGTGAACGGTTACGATTTTGACGCCCTGCTCTGCCGCCATGGCAATGATATCCGTTAGGTAGTATTCCTGTTGCGCGTTGTCATTGGTTAACGCGCCGAGCCAGCCTTTAAGCTTGCCATTTGGCGCTAACAAGATACCGGTGTTGACTTCGTTGATCAGCAGCTGCTCAGGATTCGCATCTTTTTGCTCAACGATGGCCGTTACAGCGCCTTGCTCATTACGAACGATACGACCATAGCCTGTTGGGTTATCTAACTTAATCGTCAGTAGCACTAAAGTATTATCATTTGAAAGCGATAACATCCGCTCTAGCGTCGCACCTTGGATCAGCGGCACATCGCCGTACAGTGTTAAGGTGCTGCCTTGATCGCTCAGGGAAGGAGCTGCACGACGCAGAGCATCACCCGTACCTTGTGGGTTATTTTGCCACACAATATTGGCTGAAAAATCCTGACAAGCCTGTTCAACTTGTTCACCTTGATGACCGACGACTAAGTGTAATTGAGCGTTGTTTAATGTTGACGCTGTCGCTAGTACGCGACGAATCATCGCCATACCACCAACTTTATGTAAAACCTTCGAAAAGGCTGATTTCATTCGACTTCCCTTGCCCGCCGCAAGGATCACAATATCCTGTGCCATCATCTTTTATCCCAATCTTTATATATGATTCTAAATTATGCGGTATTAGACCTTTTGTTCAGGTTTGTCGCAATTTGTTTTGTCACAAAAAAAATGACAAGTTAATATTTTTTAGCTTATATTTCATGTCATACATCAGTCTAATGGTAGATACGCCTATGCTAGGCTTTTGCCTTTGGTAGTTGATCACATAAGGATGTGATATGTATGAGATAAAACATCATGGCGCAAAGGATGGCGTAACAGGTTCTTGTCACGAGCTGATCATCAATGATGACAACAGCGTGCTAGTAGACTGTGGTTTGTTTCAAGGAGCCGAAGCTTCTGATCGCGGCGCATCGTCAGCTCAATTAGAGATTGAATTTGATATCCGAAACGTTCAAGCGTTGATTGTGACCCATGTTCATATTGACCATGTGGGACGCATTCCTTATTTATTCGCAGCGGGGTTTAATGGGCCGATTATTTGCTCTCAACCCAGTGCCAAGTTACTGCCTCTTGTGATCGAGAATGCATTAAAAGTAGGTGTCACTCGCAATCGACAGATTGTCGATGCTTGCCTAGATCGTCTTGCTGCGCAAATTGTGCCTTTGGATTATCAAGCTTGGTTTGAACTACCGCTCTCAACACCTTCACATCGATGTCACGTCAAACTGTCTCCCGCTGGACATATATTAGGCTCGGCTTACGCGACCTTTCGTTTAGAGCCTGAGCAAACAGGCAAAAGTTGGGACGTGGTCTTTTCTGGTGATTTAGGCGCTCCGTATGCGCCTCTGCTCGCTGCGCCTAAGTCACCTTATAAAGCGGATCAATTAGTACTGGAAAGCACTTATGGAGACAAAGACCACGAGGACCGCCATCATCGTCGCCAACGGCTGCAAGCTTCTATGGAAAAGGCCTTAGCAGACGGTGGCGTGGTATTGATCCCCGCATTTTCTATCGGGCGAACCCAAGAGCTACTTTATGAAATAGAAAGCATCATCCATGACCATGCCGAGCAAACGGTAAGCCATACGGCAACCAAGCAAGCATTATCTTGGCAAGATATCGATATCATCATTGACTCCCCTCTGGCGAGCCAATTTACGGAAGTCTATCGGGATTTAAAGCCTTATTGGGACAAGGAAGCCATTAAACGAGTTAAGTGTGGTCGTCATCCATTAAATTTTGAGCAACTGACCACCATCGACAGCCATGCATTGCATGAACAAACCGTAGCTTATTTAGCGAAACAGAAACGTCCTGCCGTCGTAATCGCCGCATCAGGCATGTGTGTCGTTGGGCGGATTGTCAATTACTTAAAAGCCTTGTTAGGGGATCAACGCAATGACGTGATTTTCGTTGGCTACCAGGCTCAGGGTACGCCAGGGCGTGAGATATTGACCTATCACCAAAAGGACAATGGCTATGTGCTACTGGATGGTGAGCGCTATCCGATTCACGCACAGATTTGGCAGATCGGCGGCTACTCCGCCCATGCAGGTCAAACGGACTTAGTGCATTTCGTGTCACACATGCGTTACCCGCCAAGTAAAATCCACCTAGTCCATGGGGAATATGAAGCAAAACAAGCCTTAGCCCAGGCCCTGCAAACGCAATGCCCAGAGGTTGGTGAGATTATACGCTGAGACTGTACGAGCAGATTGCACCCACGATGCGGCGATAGCCGCTTGAGATTATCCGATAGAATTGTACGAGCGGGTTGCACCCGCGATGCAGCGATAGCTGCTTGAGATTATCCGATAGAATTGTACGAGCGGGTTGCACCCGCGATGCAGCGGTGGCCGCTTGAGATTTTCCGGTAGAATTGTACGAGCGGGTTGCACCCGCGATGCAGCGATAGCCGACTGAGATTATCCGATGGAATTGTACGAGCGGGTTGCACCCGCGATGCAGCGATAGCCGACTGAGATTATCCGATGGAATTGTACGAGCGGGTTGCACCCGCGATGCGGCGGTGGCCGCTTGAGATTATCCGATGGAATTGTACGAGCGGGTTGCACCCGCGATGCGGCGATAGCCGCTTGAGATTATCCGATGGAATTGTACGAGCGGGTTGCACCCGCGATGCGGCGGTGGCCGCTTGAGATTATCCGATGGAATTGTACGAGCGGGTTGCACCCGCGATGCGGCGATAGCCGCCTGAGATTATCCGATAGAATTGTACGAGCGGGTTGCACCCGCGATGCGGCGGTGGCCGCTTGAGATTTTCCGATGAAATTGTACGAGCGGGTTGCACCCGCGATGCGGCGGTGGCCGCTTGCACTTATACTTAGCAAGCTGCGCTTGCAGTCGGGGGGTAAAATCCCCTCGTACAGGGTATGGGCTGCGCTTGCAGTCGGGGGTACAACCCCCTCGTACAAGGTATGGGCTGCGCTTGCAGTCGGGGGTACAACCCCCTCGTACAGGGTATGAGTTGCGCTTGCAATCGGGGGTACAACCCCCTCGTACAAGGCATCAGGGAGGATGCGTTATGTTTAGTGATAAAGGCTATTCAGCACTGCGAAGAGGCCGTGTTTATGAGGTAGGTTTGTATTACCACCTTGTGTTTTCAACTCGAAACCGGGAACCGTTTTTTACCCAATTCAATGCTGCCAGGGTGGCGGTCAATGCGTTAAGGTTTTGCGATGAACATAAATGGTCTAAAACTTCGGCGTTTGTCATTATGCCTGATCATATTCATTGGCTTGTTCAAGCGATTGGTAAGACACCTGATCAACTAGTCTCTTCAGTAAAACGCCATATTATGAAAAATACAGAACCATGCGTCGCTTGGAATACTGGGTATTATGATAGGGGCTTGCGTGCTGAAGAGGAGTTGATTGATGTTGCGCGATATATTATTGCTAACCCTAAAAGAGCTGGGATAGTCAGTCATGTGGCTGACTATCCACATTGGGACTGCGAATATCTCTGATGGACATTTGCACGAGCGGGTTGCACCCGCGATGCAGCGATAGCTGCTTGTACTGATGCTTAGCAAGCTGCGCTTGCAGTCGGGGGTACAACCCCCTCGTACAGGTATGAGCTGCTCTTGCAATCGGAGGTACAACCACCTCGTACAGGGTATGGCTGCGCTTGCAGTCGGGGGGTACAACCCCCTCGTACAAGGTATGGGCTGCGCTTGCAGTCGGGGGTACAACCCCCTCGTACAGGGAATCTAGTGTTGGAGAATTTATACCGCTGCTGCGATTTTCTCTTTGGCATCGGCGAAGGCTTTTTCGCCGTCAGCACCTAGCGCTTGACCGCCTGCTACGAATGCATCTTTCACTGTCAAACCAATGAAGTTCAAGAACGTTTTAACGTACGGAAGTTGGTGGTCGTATGGTGTGTTTTCTAGGAAGCTGCCGCTTGCAGAGAATACATACGCGTCTTTGTTTAGCAAACCAACTGGGCCGGTTTCTGTGTATTTGAATGTGCGTCCTGCACGTGCAACGTAGTCAAAGTAAGACTTCAGTGTTGATGGAATGCTGAAGTTGTAGATCGGTGCGCTGATGGCTACCACATCAGCTGCCTCTAGCTCTTCGATCAATTCGTCGCCGATTGCAACGATCGCTTTTTGTTCAGCGGTACGATCTTCTTCTGGCGTGAACAATGCACCCAATGTTTCACTTGTGAAGTGTGGTAGTGGGTTAGCGTTTACATCGCGTGTCACGACTGTACCTTCTGGATTTTTCGCTAGCCACTGCGCGACAAACGCATCCGCTAGTTGACGTGATTTAGACTGTTCACCTGACGCGCTTGAATCGATTCGTAGTAATGTTGCCATGATAATGCTCCTAATATTTGCTTGAAGGGGACTTCAAATTCATTCGATGAAGCTATATTAAAACCAGATTTTTCGATAAAAAAGCGTAACTTTTCGACGATAAATATCGAATTATGTGATCAATCGAGCCATACTTAAGGCAACTTTCTAAGGATCAAGGTTTATGAAAGCTCCAAGAGTGACACTGGAACAATGGCGTGTTTTACAGGCTGTGGTAGATAAAGGTGGCTTTGCGCAAGCAGCGGAAGCCCTTCATAAAAGCCAATCATCGATCAGCTACACTGTGGCTAAGCTTCAGGAGCAGTTAGGCTACCCGTTGCTTACCATTGATGGGCGTAAAGCCAAGTTAACAGAACGTGGCGAAGTATTACTAAGGCGATCTCGGCATCTACTTCAAGAAGCCATTGATCTTGAGGAGCTAGCGCACACCCTTGGTCAAGGTTGGGAGCCTGAGATTGAGTTGGTAGTAGATGAAGCCTTCCCGACGCCAGCATTATTGCGCGCATTGAAAGCGTTTGAACCGCAAAGCCAAGGCACTTTAGTACAACTGCGCGAAGAGGTGTTAAGTGGTACTGTCGAAGTATTGGCAGAAGGCTCGCCTGACCTTGTACTTAGCGGCATCGTACCGAAAGGTTACTTAGCCGACCCGATAGTGGATGTAGAGATGATTGCGGTAGCCGCGTCGAATCATGTGCTTTGTCGTGAAGCGGGTCCGATTAGCAACGAGCGCCTTAAACAAGAGTTGCAAGTGGTTATCCGTGACTCTGGCAGCAGTTCACGGGACGAAGGTTGGCTCGGGGCCGATCGTCGTTGGACCGTTTCCAGCGTACAATCGGCCTTGGAAGTGGTTGCATCAGGGATCGGCTTCGCTTGGCTGCCGAAAGCCGATCTTATGCAGGATTTAGAAAATGGTCGCCTCAAACGTCTAACATTAGAGTCAGGCGGTGAACGTAATTTTCATATGTACGCTATTTTCGGTAAAGGCGAGCGCACAGGCCCCGCCACACGCTTGTTTGTTGAGCTATTACAACAATCCTGCGCGCAGTGCAGCGCCCATAAATAACCCGTCATTGTAGGACCGCGGTTTCCGCGGGATTTGGTTTGGGAATGCGATGCTGTTCCCTCGCGCAGCGAGGTCCTACAAGGCTGTGCTACGAAATTCGTTTTAACCCGATGCGTTTGCGTTTGGCGTCGACTTCTAGGACTTTGACTTTGACGACTTCGCCTACGCGTACTTCTTCTCGTGGGTCTTTGACGAAGCGGTCGGCGAGTTGTGAGATGTGTATTAAGCCATCTTGGTGTACGCCAATGTCGACGAATGCGCCGAAGGCTGCAACGTTGGTGACGACGCCTTCAAGGATCATGTCTGGCTGAAGGTCTTCGATCTTTTCAACGGTGTCATCAAACCGGGCATATTTGAACTCTGGTCGAGGATCGCGGCCTGGCTTAGCAAGCTCCTGTAAGATGTCTTTCACTGTAAAAGCGTTTTGTTCGGTTGCAACAGACGCAGTGCTGAGTTGACTCAAGGCAGCTGGATTGCCAATTAAAGAGGAGATCTCTTTGTTCACTTTTGCGGCTAGGCTTTTGACTAGGTCGTAGGATTCAGGGTGCACCGCCGAGGCATCTAGTGCTTCGTTACCACCACGAATTCGTAAAAAGCCGGCACATTGCTCGAACGCTTTATCACCGATACCTTTTACTTTCTTCAGCTGACTGCGGTTGGTGAAGCCTCCTAATTGCTCACGTAAAGCGATGATATTTTGCGCTAATCGCTCCGTTAAGCCCGATACATAGGTAAGAAGGGATACTGACGCTAAGTTCACATCCACGCCCACTGCGTTCACACAATCTTCAACCACTGCGCCCAGAGCTTCGCTAAGGCGATTGGCTTTAACATCATGCTGATATTGCCCTACCCCAATGGCTTGGGGGTCGATTTTAACCAGCTCCGCAAGGGGGTCTTGAAAACGACGGGCAATGGAGATCGCGCCACGAATGGTGACATCCAGATCTGGGAATTCTTGAATCGCGACAGACGATGCCGAGTACACAGAAGCGCCGGCTTCAGAAACAATGACCGAGCGACAAGCCAACTGTTGCTCTGAAATCATCTGCTTTGCCAAGGCTTCGGTTTCCCGCGAAGCGGTGCCATTGCCAATAACTAACCATTCGATCCCATGCTTTTTAATTACTTTTGATAATATGGCGATGGCTTCATTACGTTTATTTTGTGGTGCATGTGGATACACTACACCGAACTCTAATAATGCTCCCTGTTCATCAATTGCCGCCCATTTAACCCCATTACGAAAACCTGGATCTAATCCAATCGTACGCTTTGCTCCAGCCGGTGCGGCCATAAGCAAATCTTTTAGATTGGATTGAAAAACATCAATGGCTCCTACTTCGGCAAACTCTTTCAGCTCATTTAATAGATCACTTTCAATCTTAGGTAAGATTTTCTCTTGCCAAGCTTTCGCTAACCAGGCTTGCTTTTCTTTGCTGGGTGTTCGTTCTTCTAACTCTGGAAACCCAAAAGGCGTTAGATATATTGGAGCACTTAATTGATAAGGCATGCCCTCTTCAAGCTCGATAGACAGTTTTAAAATGCTTTCTTTTTTTCCACGAAAAAGCGCTAACAAACGATGAGGCGGACATTTTTTAATCGGTTCAGCAAAATCAAAGTAGTCTTGAAACTTTTCTCCCGCTTCTTTTTTTCCTCGCATAACCTTACTTAAAAGCTGCCCGTCTTTTCTGACTAAGGTTTTACCTTGCTGCAAAGTCATGACATTTCGAGCCAGCCGCTCAAGAATAATGTCGCCAGCCCCCTCTAACGCCTCAGCAAGACTCATTGCGGCTTTAAAGCCTGCCTGAAAACGCTGAAACTGTTTCTCTACCTGTGCTTGCCCTTCCTGCCATAGACATACAGCGAATGGAAACAGCCCTTTTTCTTCAGCTATATCAGCTTTGGTTTTACGTGACTTCTTAAAAGGTGCATAGAGATCTTCTAACTCACTTTTTGTGGCCGCATTCTGTAGTGCACTCAATACAGAAGGCGAAGCGTCAGGGTGACCTTTTAATGAATCGATAATGCTATGACGGCGCTTTTCCAGTTCTTCTAAATAGCGTAAACGATCATAAAAACTGCGTAATGTTTCATCTAACATTCCACCCGTTACTTCTTTTCGATAACGAGCGACGAAGGGCACCGTTGCCCCTTCTTCAAATAAGGCGACAATTTTTTGTGCAGTATTAGATGAGATTGAATACTCTTTAGATAGGGTATTTAAAATAGTACTTTCTGTTTTCATCATATTATTTACTCAAATATTTAAGAGTATTCGTGTATTAAGGATTTTTAATTAAAATTGTGATACAAGTTGCTATGAATAGCGTATTTAATGCTATCCTTACTTTAATTGGTAAGTAGGAGTTAAAGCTTACCTTTTTATATTATCAATGCAAAACACAGTTTTGGATGGACTTCTGTTCTGTGTTCGTATTTCAAATGCGTTTCAGATTAATAGGGGAAACCATGAGTTTATTAGCAGAGCTAGCTGGAAACAAAGCCAAAGCACGTGCCGCAGCCAAAGAACTTAACATTGCACAATTAGAAAACCTGATCGAAGGTTTGAACAATGCTTTAGTGAAAATGCAGGAAGACGAGCAAGCACGTCAGGCTGAAATCGAAGAGAAAGCACGCCAAGCGGCTCAAATCGCTAAAATGATCGAAGAAAGTGGTCTTACGATCGACGAAATCGCTTCACTAAGTGGCACTCGCTCTAATCCAACAAAAGGCAAAACTGTTAAGCCTAAATACCGTATCGAATGGAACGGCGAAACAATCGAGTGGAGTGGTCGTGGCCGCACACCAAAAGCCTTCCAAGAGTACTTTGATGCTGGCAATTCTCGCGAATCTGCTGAAATCAAATAATTTTAGCATTGCTAGAAAGGTCATACTTTCTATCGCTAAATAAAGTATGACCAAATAAAAAACCGACGCAGTATTATTACTAACGTCGGTTTTTTATTATTTGGCTTTTTAGCCTGCCTACTCTGCGCTTAAGCAAGCTTAGAATAAATCAAATCCCACACGCCGTGACCTAGGCGCTCACCACGCTGTTCGAACTTGGTCAATGGACGCCATTCTGGACGGGGATGGTAAGTATTTTTGCCCGCAGTATTCTCATACTGAGTTTGGGCCTCCATCACTTCCATCATGTATTCTGCATACGGTTCCCAATCTGTTGCCATGTGGAAAACACCACCCACTTTTAATACGTTCGCTACTTGTTGTGCAAACACTGGCTGAACAATACGGCGTTTATTGTGCTTCTTCTTGTGCCATGGATCAGGGAAGAACAATTGGAAAGTCGCAGCTTGGCCTTGTGGTAAGCAATCCGCCATAACTTCGATAGCATCGTGACAGTAGACACGAATGTTTTGGATTCCCGCTTCCGCTGCCAGCATCATTAGTTTCGCAACACCAGGTGGGTGCACTTCAATACCAATGAAGTCTTTCTCTGGAGCGTTCTTCGCCATTTCAACCAGTGATGCGCCCATGCCAAAACCAACTTCAATCACGACATCCGACTCGCGACCAAACACTTCTTGGTAATCAATTCGGCCTTGGTCTGCTTCCAAACCATAGGTCTTCCAGTTTGCATCGTATGCGCGTTGCTGACCTTCGGTCATGCGTCCACCACGGACCACAAAGCTTCGAATGGTTCGCTTTTTGATTTCAGGGTTTGTCGGTTGTTGTTCGTCTTGCATGAAATTGCCAATCTCGAGTTCAAATTTAAGGCGCGTATAGTACTAAAATCGAAAAAGAATGTCTGTTAATTCACCACTTTCTTATTCCAGCTAAGAAAGCTTTTTATCAATACGGCCCAACCTAGCAAATACATCAGGCCACCGATCGGAGTGATGGCACCTAAAACACGCATGTCGGTTAAAGTCATCACCATCAGGGAGCCTGCGAATAAAGCATTACCCAAGGCAAACAAACGAACAGCCCAGAAACAGCGTAGACCAACAACCATTAATACGACTACAAAGAGGCTCGCAAGACTATGATACATCAAATACTGACAAGCCGTTTGCCACCACTGTAGTGCCTGTTCTGACACCATGGCCTTCAGTCCGTGGGCACCAAACGCGCCAGCGGCAACCGATAACAATGCTTGCCCTGCGGCAATAGCCCCCCAGCGTTGTACGCTCATGGATACGTTATTCACATTCGATCCTTGGGATTGTCCTGAAATTATTGGAAGACGTTTAAATAGCCATTACTACCAACAGCGTAGTAGGTGTTGCCAGTACCAAATGCTAACGCCAAGACCGCTGAGCCCGTTGGACGCAAAGTATCTTTTAAATACAGATCCCAAGAACGCAGGACATCACCAGTAGCAACATTAACAAGATTCACACGACGGTTTTGCTGACCAAGTAACAACTGTCTATTGGAGGCGGAAAACACCGCCTGACTGATGGTCACATTACGGGACTGAAGTGCCCCTGTGTCAACGGTACTGACCTCCGCTCCGGTCAAACCAGACCAAACTTTGGCATCACCCAATTGCGCCGCGGCAAACACGTACGCGCCATCATCGGATAATTTCACCGTAGCCACGTTGTTATCTAACTGCCATCGCTGACGGGCTTCGCCAGTCGTTAAGTCCCACAGAATCACTTGGTAAAGGTCGTCACCAGTTAAAGCGTAACGTCCATCGGGGGTAACATCTACCGAACGCACAATAGCTCCGGTGCGAAGTACATGACGCACGCCGCCGTTTTTGATATCAAAATAGCGAGCAGTTTGATCGTCCATTCCGACCAGTGCAAAATCGCCATTTCGAGTAAGTTTGAGGGATTTGATCGAACCCGGAGTGTTCCAAAAGCCAACCGATTGGCCCGTCACAGTACTCCAAAGTACCATGGTGCGATCACCACCGGTGGCGGCAAAATCACCACTTGGATCGATATCGACACTGATTAATGGGGTGGCTTGTCCTGCGCTATGATTCCAGTTGTAGACCCGCTGTGAAGGGGTGTTTTTCCAATAACTGCCGCCATGTTGGATGGAGCCAACCAGAGCACTTGCGCCATTATCACTCAGCGCCGCTGAGTATAAACCTTGCACCGCCATGGCACTGGTTTTAACTGGTTCATCTGCGGAACACGCCACCAGTAACGAGGCACAAAGTCCCGCTAGAGTCCATCGACTAAGCGCTTTGCTCACTATGCGCTTCGTGCAGTTCCTCAATAAGTTGATTCTCGTAAGCAAATCGTTCATCCATCAAAACACCTAGGGCTTGAAGAGCAAAAGGCAAGTCAACAAGATGCTTATTGCAGTGCTCTTTCGTGTCGTATTTGTCATTGAATTCTAGCACGATACTGGTGTTAGCCGTAATTTCAGGCATCAGCTTGTGCAGACACTGCAACGCGGAGTCATCGTGAAACTCTTTCGCTTCAAGTGCTAACTGCTCGTATACCTCAAAATGCCCAGTGGAGACATAGTCCACCAGCATTTCACAAAACACCAACACTTTTGGCGTATCCGTCGGGGTGTACTCGCCAATGTCACGCAGGCTAACAAATGTCTCTACGAGTGCTTTTCTGTGCTGTAGCCAACGGTCGATGATCTCATGGACACCACCCCATCTTTCTTGCGCAGTCTTGCAACGTTCTAACATGACTTGTCTCCTCACTACGTTCTTATTGTGGTGGCCTACGAGGCGAGATGAGTCGCCTCTTCGCTCCCTGAAACCTAGCTTTTGTCGTTCGTTCTAATGAGTTTTTAGCATATTCCGATCTACATGCCCCTGCAAGAGACACTCTGACGCGTTTTGTTAACAATCTCTAGTGTTGTGTAACTAAGATCATTGAGCCGCTAAAATCATTTTGCTTTGAGTGCAACCCAAAGATTGGCCAGCGCCATACCGACAAAAGCCACTAACGTCCAACCTGGGATGCTCAGACCCAAGAAAGTCCACACCACATCTCCACACTCGCCCGTTCCCATTAACATTGCTTCAAGGATCTCTTGCCATGGAAACACTTCGAACATGTAACTCAAGCCTGGCAAACAGGCGGGAAGCTCTTCTGTAGGAAGACTTTGTAAGTACAAATGACGAATCGCCAAACCTGCACCAAATAAAGATAACACGACGATCGGCCAAGCCAGTTTCTTATGCCACGAAATACTGTCTCGTAAGGCTGATATAAAAGACACAACCCCAACAGCAAAAAAAGCGATACGCTGGAACATACACAGTGGGCAAGGCTCTAAACCCATTTGATATTCCATATAAAACGCGACGCCTAACAACGCGAACGCAACAAATGCTATCAAACCATGAAAACGGCGTGCTGATAAGAACGCAACCATAGTGAAAATATCCTTTTATTAATGCTTAACAGTGAACAGTTCCAAGCTAGACAGTAAAATCGTCAGAAAGTGCCTTGTACTACTGCCATATAAATAAGATGAGGGGTAGTATACTGACTAATGCTGTGAATTCGAGAGAGGAACTATGAAGCACATCACGAAATTAGGACTAAGACCGTTGCTGGCCGCACTGGCATGTCTGTTGGCTTTCATGACGCAGCCTGCGTTAGCTGAAGACGAAGCGGCACCTGTGATGCCAAGCTATATTGAGCTAACACCAGACTTTATTGTCAACTACAACGCTTCAGGATCACGCTTACATTACATCAAGACCAAAATCAGCCTACGTACTGACAGTGCCCGTGAAGGAGTTATTCTCGCGAACATGCCGCTTGTGCGTGATGCTTTAGTTATGTATCTCAGTGCACGCACCAAAGACCAAGTCACTGGCGCCATTGCCAGAGAAGAAACGCGTGAGCAAGCCAAAGTGGCGATCAATGAAGTACTTAAAGAAGAAACTGGCGCTGAGCCAGTGATTGACGTGCTGTTTTCGAGCTTTGTAACACAATAAGTAGATTTTCAGTCGCGGGTGCAACCCGCTCGTACGACCCGATTGTATCGGGGAGGAAAGCTTTTTTATCGCGGGTGCAACCCGCTCGTACGATTCGATTGTATCGGGGATGAAAGTTCTTTATATCGCGGGTACAACCCGCTCGTACGACCCCATCCCATCGGGGGATAGAAGCTCTTTTTATTGCAGGTACAACCCGCTCGTACGACCCGATTCCATCGGGGATGAAAGTTCTTTTTATCGCGGGTACAACCCGCTCGTACGACCCGATTCTATCGGGGATGAAAGTTCTGTATATCGCGGGTGCAACCCGCTCGTACGACCCGATTTTATCGGAGATGAAAGCTTTTTTATCGCGGGTGCAACCCGCTCGTACGACTCGATTGTATCGGGGATGAAAGCTTTTTTTATCGCGGGTGCAACTCGCTCGTACGACTCGATTCTATCGGGGATGAAAGCGCTTTTTATCGCGGGTACAACCCGCTCGTACGACACGATTCTATCGGGGAGGAAAGCCCTTTTTATCGCGGGTACAACCCGCTCGTACGACCCGATTGTATCGGGGAGGAAAGCCCTTTTTATCGCGGGTACAACCCGCTCGTACGACCCGATTGTATCGGGGAGGAAAGCTTTTTTTATCGCGGATACGACCCGATTGTATCGGGGAGGAAAGCTTTTTTTATCGCGGGTACAACCTGCTCGTACGATGCGGATTTTTCTATTAAAGCTCTTGGATATCGTTCGGGTCTACATAACCCTGCAAACGATCAGTCGGTTCGTTGTTGAAGAATTTATCCATCTGCTCTAGCAAATATTTACGCGTATCCGGTTGCATCAAGTTTAGGTGTTTTTCATTGATGATCATGGTTTGCAGAGCTTGCCACTCAAGCCAAGCTTGTTTTGAAACATGCGCCAAGATCTCTTGACCTTTAGCACCTGGAAGCGGCGCACGCTCTAGACCCTCTAACTCTTTCTGATACTTTTTACAAAATACGGTATTCGCCATGCCACTCTCTCATTCGTTTAACAGCTGATTCTATTACTAGGTTAATGGCGCTAACCTTACAGATTTCAAGCGGCTAGAACAATGCGCTAACCATGCCGCCTACAACAAAGACAATAACCACTTGCCAAATAGCGGGTTGTTTTACTCGGAGCCATGCGAACGCAAGTAGAACGATGACAGCCTGCCAGATCCCAGTCACACTAGCAGGCAAGATTGGGAAAATTAATGTCGCAGCTAATAGTCCCACAACGGCAGCATTGATCGCGTTCACGGCACCTTGCACCTGTGGATAATGCCCTACTCGCTGCCAAAAATGCTGACCTACTAACATGAGCAATAAGCCCGGTAAGAAAATCGCCAAGGTTGCCAGCAGCCCCCACAGTACCAAGCCACCTTCAGGGGCGAGTATCGCTCCAATATAAGTTGCCAAGGTAAACATTGGCCCCGGTACGGCCTGTGCAGCGGAGTAAGCTGTTAACAGATGAGTGGTTGAGACAAAGTTGGCCAGTTGCTCTGACATCAAGGGCAACACCACATGACCACCACCAAACACAAGACTTCCAGCTTGGAATAGCTGCGCCATAAGCGCTGCGCCGCCGTTACCGTTTATCAATGCAGCCATAACGAACAGAGCAACAAAGAGCCCTAAACTCACATAAGCAATATGCCGAGACACTGGCCCAGAGAAAGTTTTGGTCGGCGTATCAGCAAGCCAAACAGCCCCCACAGCTCCCGCTAGTAATACCAGCAGTAAACCACTCAAGCCAAAAGGCCAAAGTAAGATAAATACCATACTAAGCAAAGCGACTAGGCGAGTACGGTAGCTTTGACAAAACGAACGCCCCATGCCCCAAATGGCATCTAAAATCACAACGACTGCCATCAGTTTTAATGCGGCCAATATCCCTTGAAACACCACACCATCGGCAAATTGGCTGCCCAGTGCGGCAAATAAGCACATCAAGACAACGGAAGGTAAGGTAAAGCCAACAAATGCCGCCACGGCACCCAAAATACCACCTCGGTGATAACCCATGGCAAAACCGACTTGGCTGGAACCTGGCCCTGGCATAATCTGACTCAGCGCCACCCACTGGGCGTATTCCGTCTCAGTTGCCCAACCTAGGTGCTCGACAAACTCTTTTCGAAAATAACCAATATGCGCTGCTGGCCCACCAAAGCTGGTGCAACCAAGCAAAAAGAATTTCCAAAATACGCTGAAAAACATGGTCGTTTTGATGTCTCTATTAAATTTAATTTGAATTGAGTCAAGTTAAACTAAATTAACTGGCGCATACTTTGGTAAGTCTCCAATATCGTTCTCACGGGTGCAGGCAGCCCAAGCGCCAAAGCTTGAGCACGGGAGAACCACTGGTACTTACCTTGCTCCTGAATGGTGCTAGAAGCAGTTACCCAAAGCTCTGATGGCACAATATCTAAGTGATAATGGCTAAAGGTATGACGGAACGATGACAGACTGATGACATCCTGCACGCTTACCTTGAGCCGCTGTTCCGCTGCTTGAATAATGTCTTCGTCCTGAGCGACTTCCGGCAGGCTCCATAACCCCCCCCAAATACCAGTAGCGGGGCGCTTCTCAAGTAATACTTGGTCATCTGCCAATAACACCAACATTTGGGTCGTTTTTACAGGCTTCGCGGCTTTCTTAGGTTTAGATTTCGGGAAGTCTGTGGGCACGCCAGTTGCCAAGCCATCACAATCTTCCTGCAGGGGACATTCACCACAACGGGGTTTAGAGCGAGTACAAAGCGTCGCTCCCAAGTCCATCATCGCTTGAGTATACTCACCGCAACGATCAACGGGCATGTAATGCTCGGCCAGTTCCCACATGGCAGCTTCCGTTTTACGCTCGCCAGGCCAAGTGGGCACCGCATGATAACGCGCCAATACACGCTTTACGTTGCCATCTAAAATAGCCAATGACTCGTTTCGAGAAATCGATAAGATCGCCGCTGCGGTTGAACGACCGATACCTGGAAGTTCACACACACCCTCTTGAGTTATGGGAAACTCACCTTGCCAATCGTCCACTAACTTTTGCGCCGCTTTGTGCATGTTACGGGCGCGGGCGTAGTAGCCAAGCCCGCTCCAATGAGAAAGTACTTCGTCTTGAGGCGCTTTAGCCAACGCGTATACATCAGGGAAAGATTCCATAAAACGCTCGTAATAGGGAATCACTGTGGTGACTTGGGTTTGCTGAAGCATGATTTCAGAAATCCAGACACGGTATGGGGTTTTATTTTGTTGCCAAGGAAGGTGCTTGCGCCCGTGCTGGTCAAACCATCCCAGCACTCTTGGCGCAAAGTTGTGTTTCGGAATCATCGACTACCGTTAATTAAAAAAGTTATTAAGTTTGTTCTTTAGCTTATCCTCAAGCTCTTGTTTTGCTTCCTGCTTTTTCTCCTCTAAACGAGCTTTTTCTGCGTCAAGCTTCTCTTGGGCACGCGCTTTTTCAGCGTCCAGTTTTTCTTGAGCACGAGCTTTTTCCGCATCCAGCTTTTCTTGAGCGCGAGCTTTTTCGGCCTCAAGTTTGGCTTTCGCTTTAGCGATATCTTCTGCAGCAAACGCTTTAACAAAGCCTTTCACATCAGGTCGACAAAGACCCGCTGCATCCTCTAAATAGTTGCCCTCACAGACAATCGGGAATTTAACGTTGGCGATGCTTTCACTCACAGCACAGCTTTCATCCAGACCACTGCCAACCAGCGCCACGTACGTTTCGTACTTCAGACTGTTTGTTGGTAGAGAGATAGTACCATCGCCCGTCACTCCTAGGGTCAGCGACTGCATGGTGAGTCCTGGTGTCGACACTTGACCATTGACGATTTTCGCTGGGATACGCATGGTTTCAAAAGGCGTATCGTCTTGGAATGAGTCGTCATTCAAAGATTCAGTACGAGCCAACGCAATGCCTTTACATACCATCTGGGTGTAGTTAGTACCGATCAAAGCACCGTCAGCAATGTTCACTAACAAGTCGCCATTCAAGTTGCTGATCAGGTCATCAGTACGATTACCTTTAGTCGTCAGATCACCACTTAGATTGGTCGCACCACGTATTTTCTCAAGTGCCATAAAGTCATTAAGCAGCGGCAGAATTTGCACGCTATCAATGCTAGGTGACACGTTAATGCGAGGCGTTTTCCCCGTTACATCTAACAGGGCTTGCACAGTCGCTTGACCATCATAAAGACTCACTTGGGCTGGCGCGACGCGTACTTTACCATTGGCTTGGGTAGAATCCAGCTCCAGTTTGTCTAACTGTAGATTTTTTATTTTGATGTTATCAAACGCCACACCAATATGACCGTTTAATGAGCGTATCAATTCCACTGGAATCAGATCTTGCTCAGTGCCAGGCGACGCGTCCGCTGGCGCAGTGGCTTCTTCTGCATTTTGCTCAGCGTCTTTAGCTGGTGGTAAATAGCGGTCTACATCTAAGTTTTTACCCGCAATGGCAATGTCCCAATTAAGTGGATCAAGATTCACTAACGCATTGGCTTCTATGGCAGTGTCATCAAACATAATGGAGATTGGCTGCGCCTTGATTCGTTGTGCAGTGCCTTCTGCAACAATATTTAAACTGGCTTTTTCAAGCACGGAATCGTCAGCCATTTCAGGTAGCGCAATCTTTAACTTCGACAGCACTGCTTTTGGTGAAAACTGCTCCACATCCACCACTGCATTAAACTCTGGAGCGCTGAGCACTTGGTAAGCATTCACTTGCCCTGTAATATTCATACCCAGTGTATTGATTGCCAGCCCTTCAATGGACGCGTTTTCTTGAGGCAAATCAAAATCCAGTTGCGCCACATTCAGTTTCATATCCAATGGCGATACGGGCAACGTTGCGCCACTGACAGAGCCGTTAAGCGCTAGATTGGCCAATGAGACACTTTGGCGCTCTGCGAAAAGAGTGAAGTCTGCACCGAAATCGACTTCTGCCGTCAAAGGATTAGAGCCATCCAAGTTGGACTGCGTGATTTTAGCATCCAACTCCATTGGCCAAGACTCGTCCAAGCGTACATTTTTAAAGGTCACATTCGACACCACATCAGAGCGCATGCCGGTACGTTCATCTTCGTAGATGATGTGTGCATTCACCAAAGCCAGTTCATCCAGAGCAATCTCAGGCATGGTAAAGCCACTATCGCCACTGCTGTCAGTGGTCGTGTCAGTTGAAACGTCTGCGGTACTGGTTCCAGCAGTTTCCACTTGCCAATTTGGATGGCCGTTTTTGTCAACTTTTAGGTTAGCGGTGAGGTTTTCAAGGCGTACCGTGTCTACTTCAATTTTCTGTTGAAAGAGAGGCACTAACTGAACACCAAATTCTGCTTTAGAAAAGCTCATTAATTCAGGGTCATTACCTAGTGCGACACCAAAATTCTCAAGACTCAGACCTACTCGCGGATAGATCGACCAATCAATATCACCATCCATCCGTAATGTCACATTGGCTTTATCTTTGGCGATTGTCTTCAGTTCATCTTTGAACTGATTTGGATCGATAAATACCAGTACATAGATAATGGCCGCTACGATCAGTACTACGAGCGCCGCCAGCAACAAACCTAAACGCTTAACCCAAACCATATTGATTCCCACCCTTGGTAATCGAGAATTAGAGGACTTTTCAAATCATAGCATCTTAATTGTCTTTTTCGATCCACCTAATAGGTAGGAAAAGCATAGAAGCAAAGCCGTGCACGTTTTATAATAGCGTTCAAATCACATTCACTGGGTTGAAAACCTGATTTAAAAAGCGGAGAGTTCCCTACATGTCCAACCGGATTGCAACCGTCGAACGCAATACGCTTGAAACGCAAATTAAAGTCACTGTGAACCTTGATGGCACAGGTAAATTTAACTGCGAAACTGGCGTTCCTTTTCTTGATCACATGCTGGATCAAGTTGCTCGTCATGGCCTTATAGACCTTGATATTCATGCTGTTGGCGACCTACATATCGACGCGCACCATACGGTTGAAGACTTAGGTATCACACTTGGTCAAGCATTTGATAAAGCAGTGGGCGATAAGAAAGGCATCCGCCGTTACGGCCATGCTTACGTTCCATTAGACGAAGCCCTTTCACGCGTAGTAATCGACTTCTCTGGTCGTCCAGGTCTTGAAATGCACGTACCGTTCACGCGTGCCTCTGTTGGCGGTTTCGACGTTGATCTATTTTCAGAGTTTTTCCACGGTTTCATTAACCATGCAAAGGTAACTTTACACTTAGATAACCTGCGCGGAAAAAATACTCACCACCAAGCAGAAACTATCTTCAAAGCGTTCGGTCGTGCTTTGCGCATGGCATTAGAACAAGACGAGCGTATGGCAGGCCAAATGCCATCGACTAAAGGCTGCTTGTAATAGGATCCACCTACTCATGAGTACACAAACAAAGTCTATTGTTGCTGTGATCGATTATGGCATGGGCAACCTTCACTCTGTTGCCAAAGCCCTTGAGCATGTAGCAGATGAAAATACTGAGATCGTTGTCACCAGCGACCCAGCTGTCATTGATGCGGCTGACCGTGTTTTGCTACCTGGCGTTGGTGCGATTCGTGACTGTATCGCTGAAATGAAAGCACAAGGTCTCGTGCCAGCAATTCAAAAAGCCATGGCAGAAAAGCCCTTTATGGCGATCTGTGTTGGCATTCAATCCTTGATGGCACACAGTGAAGAAAACGGCGGCGTGGATTGTTTAAACCATTTTGATGGCAATGCTCTGTTCTTTGGCAACAGTCATAAAGACATGGACGGTACGAAACTGAAAGTACCGCACATGGGTTGGAACCAAGTGACACAAACGATGAACCACCCTCTTTGGGAAGGCATCGAAAGCGGCGCGCGCTTCTACTTTGTACACAGCTACTATGTGGTTGCAGGCAACAAAGACGAAGTAGCAGGCACATGTCACTACGGCCATGATTTCTGTGTGGCATTGGCGCGCGATAACGTATTTGCCGTGCAATTCCACCCTGAGAAGAGCCACAAAGACGGTTTGCAACTGTACAAAAATTTCATCCACTGGGATGGCAAGCCTTAGTCCACTAGATAGGAAATAACAATGGGATTAGCTAAACGTATTATTCCGTGCCTAGACGTGGACAATGGCCGCGTTGTAAAAGGTGTTCAATTCGTTGATATCCGTGACGCAGGTGACCCTGTTGAGGTTGCTAAGCGCTACAACGAACAAGGCGCTGACGAGATCACATTCTTGGACATCACCGCAAGCTCTGATGACCGCGAAACAACGGTACACATGGTAGAAGCCATCGCTGCTGAAGTATTTATTCCACTAACTGTAGGCGGTGGTATCCGTACCTGTGAAGACATTCGTCGTATGCTAAATGCTGGCGCAGACAAAGTGGGCATCAATACCGCTGCGGTATTTAACCCTGAGTTTGTTCGCGAAGCGGCAGAACGCTTCGGTTCACAATGTATCGTTGTGGCGATCGACGCTAAGAAAGTGAGCGCAGAAGGTGAGCCAGATAAATGGGAAATCTTTACCCACGGTGGCCGTAAGCCAACGGGCCTAGACGCCGTTGAATGGGCTAAGAAAATGGTTGATCTGGGCGCAGGTGAAATCTTGCTAACCAGCATGGACCGTGACGGCACTAAAAATGGCTTTGACCTTGGTGTGACACGCGCGATCAGCGAAGCGGTTCATGTACCTGTGATTGCCTCTGGTGGCGTAGGTAACCTACAACACTTGGTTGACGGTGTGACTGAAGGTAAAGCGGATGCAGTTTTGGCCGCCAGTATCTTCCACTTTGGTGAATACTCGATCCAAGAAGCGAAGGAAACCATGCAAGCTGCGGGTATTGAAATGCGCCTTTAAGCTTTCAGCTTTCTACAAAAATGGCCGCAAAATGCGGCCATTTTTATTTCTACTGTAGGACCGCGGTTTCCGCGGGAAATAGACTTTCCGTGCCAGCAAAAGCGTGTTCCTGCGCGCAGCGCAGTCCTACAGAGCTCAGTTTTAACAAATCGTAGGACCGCGGTTTCCGCGGGAAATAGACTTTCCGTGCCGGCAAAAACTTGTTCCTGCGCGCCGCGCAGTCCTACAGAACTCAGTTTTGACAAATCGTAGGACCGCGGTTTCCGCGGGAAATAGGCTTTCCGTGCTAACAAAAGCTTGTTCCTGCGCGCAGCGCAGTCCTACAAAGCTCGGCTTTAACAAATCGTAGGATCGCGGTTTCCGCGGGAAATAGACTTTCCGTGCTAACAAAAGCTTGTTCCTGCGCGCAGCGCAATCCTACAGAGCTCGGCTTTAACAAATCGTAGGACCGCGGTTTCCGCGGGAAATAGGCTTTTCTGTGCCAGCAAAAGCTTGTTCCTGCGCGCAGCGCAGTCCTACAAAGCTCGGCTTTAACAAATCATTGGACCGCGGTTTCCGCGGGAAATAGGCTTTCCGTGCCAGCAAAAGCTTGTTCCTGCGCGCAGCGCAGTCCTACAGAGCTCGGCTTTAACAAATCGTAGGACCGCGGTTTCCGCGGGAAATAGACTTGCCCTATAGAAGCTGCTTTTTAATGGCTTCGGCGATTTCTTCAGATTTTGAGTCGTGGTAAAGGTATTGCTTAATCTCGTTATCTTTGCCGATTACGTATAGACGCGCACTGTGGCTGACGGTGTAGTTTTTCGCATCACCTTTTTCAATACGGTAAAACGCGCCATATTGACGTACAACTCGGTCAACCTCTTCTTTTGTGCCTGTTAGACCAACAAAGCTTGGATCAAAGAAGTGGACGTATTCTTCTAGGTGATCTGGCGTGTCACGCTCAGGGTCAACACTGACGAATACTACTTGAACCTGTTGTTTCAGCTCTTCAGGTAGTTGCTTTAGACCAACTTTGACGTTGGCCAAGGTGAGTGGGCAAACATCTGGACAGTGTGTGTAGCCAAAAAACAGCAGTTTAAGTTTGCCTTCGTAATCACTTAAGGAAGCAGCTCCCGTTGCCGAAGACAAAGTAAAGTCCCCACCTATTTTCCCTGGCGTTGGGTTGGAGTCATTGCTTTTTTGGAAAGCCAATAAGGTTCCCACAACAGCCAGAATGGCCAACATAGCAAACAGCACTATGGGTTTTAGCTTCATGACGAAATCCTAAGGTTGCATGAGTGTAAATTGATAATGTAGTGGCTCAACGTCCGCATCAGGCACTGAGATCGCTAATTGCCAAGACATCGCTGAGGTAGTGCAAACCGGTATACGCAGCTCACCTTGATAAAGGTTTGTTTGCGCAACTCGTGTTAATTGAGTTTGGGTTATCCCCATATACATTTCTTGTCCGGTCAATGCCGCATTGAAATACGGCACTTGCTGCTGCGCATTTTCAGGTAAACGAAAGCGAACCAGCATGGGCTTATTTGCAACAATCGCAGATTCAAACGTTAGCTTAATGCCAGCGATTTCATCGCACATCCCTGTATTCACGTCACAATGTATGGCATCTGAAGAAGCAACGTTATCGACGGAGAACCAGCTGAAGGCGACCAAACCCGCCAAGATAAAAGCAATGCTAAACAATTTGATTAATGGAGTATGCATACACCAAAAAGTTCCTTTGTATTTGACGGGCTATGATGCCACAGAACGTCAATTCTGTAATCTTTGCGCAACTGCTTCGTGGTTTTCTTGCCGTGTGAAAGAAATGCCTTGTACAATCCGATCATCTTATAATTCGAATTAGGACAATTCCTCTTGTTGCGCAACATACATGACGCTCTGGCAAAACTCGACCAAAGCATGACTCAAAGTGGCGATCTGTCCGCTATCACTTTTCACCGAGGCGTAGAACGTGAAGCACTTCGCGTGTCACGACAAGATGGAAAAATCTCTCAGTTACCACACCCTACTGCGTTGGGATCACCTCTGACTCATTCTTCAATCACGACGGATTACTCTGAAGCATTGATGGAGTTTATTACTGGTGTCCATGACTCAGTAGAAGGTGTGATCAGCGAGCTACGAGACATTCATTTAATGACCAACCGCGTGCTTGATCAGCAAGACGAATGCCTATGGCCTGGCAGCATGCCTTGTGCTTTATCAAGTAACGCCGAAGTGCCGATTGCGTATTACGGTGAGTCGAACTCAGGCAAGCTTAAGCGAGTTTACCGAGAAGGCTTATCCAACCGCTATGGTCGCATCATGCAATGCATCGCAGGCATGCACTACAATTTCTCTTTTAGCGATAGTTTTTGGACGTTTTTAGCGGATTATCGCGGTGTCGACATTAGCACAGAGGAAGCATTAAAAGAGTTTAAGTCGCAGCAGTACTTCGCTTTGATTCGAAACTTCCGCCGTAAGTCTTGGATGCTGTCTTTACTGTTTGGCGCTTCCCCTGCGATTGATTCGAGCTTCCTGCCTAGCAAGCCAGACAAGCTCACCACATTAGGTGATCGGACTTGGGCGGGACTTAACGCCACTTCTCTTCGAATGAGTGACATTGGCTATCAGAATAAAGCCCAAGATGGTTTGTTTGTGTGTTACAACGAAGTGGATACCTATATCAATACGATCAAAGGGGCGCTAAAAACCCCTTATCCAGCTTATGAAAAGATTGGCGTAAAAGTAGACGGCGACTACAGACAGCTGAGCCATAATATTCTGCAGATAGAGAACGAATACTACAGTGACATCCGCCCGAAACGGGTTACGAAATCTGGTGAACATCCTAGTGCGGCGTTACAAAAGCGTGGCGTTGAATACATCGAAGTCCGAATTATGGACCTTGATCCAACGTCGCCGATTGGCATGAAGCCAGAGACACTGTATTTCTTAGATACCTTTTTAATGTGTTGCATGTTGCATGGAGACGACCGTCTTGGACTGGATGAGTGTCAGCAGCTACGTAAGACACAACAAGAAATCGCAACTCATGGTCGTGAGTTGGACACACCGTTTGATTTTGGTTTTGGTCCGATTCCACTGCGCGACAAAGTGTCTGAGCTACTGTCTCACATGCACGAGATCGCCAAGTTCTTAAGTGATCAAACTGGAAACTCAGCCTACTTAGACAGCTTGGGGCATCAACAAAACAAGCTAGCTAATCTGGATACCTTGCCAGCAGCACAAGTTTTACAGCAGTGTGAACAATACGGCAGTTATCAAGAAGCTATGCTGTCAATCGGCAAAGCCCAACAGCAAGCATGGCTAGCACAAGAAGTGTCGCCAGAATTACAGCAGCAGTTTAAAGACTGGGCGGAACAGTCCATCGCGGAACAAGCTAAAATCGAAAGCTGCGATCAAGTGGACTTTGATACATTCCTTAAGCACTACATGCAGCCACAGTAGTATCCGTGGTTGCATGCTATAGCTCATGATTAAGATCGTGTTTGAACGATAGGAACGACATAAAAAAATGGCTTCCCTACCTTAAGTACGGAAGCCATTTTCATATCTAGGTAAAGACTAAAATAGTGGCGTTATAGATTTACAGGAATCTCTGTCGGATTCTCAAGGTCCAACCACTCGGCAAGTTTCAATCGCAATTCATCCACACCATCGTTATTAAGGCCTGAGAATGTCTGCGCCGATCCTTCTACACCTCGCTTTTTCATTTCCTGTCTAACTTTCAACATGGTTGATTTTGCTGGCCCACGTTTAAGCTTATCGGATTTGGTTAACAGTGCGTGTACTTTAACGCCATTGGCCGCTGCCCACTCTAACATCATCTCATCGAACTCTTTAAGTGGATGGCGAATATCCATGACCAACACCACGCCCACTAACGAGCGGCGGTTCATCAGATAGTCCTGCATATGTGCTTGCCAATTCTCTTTCATGGCAACAGGGACTTTGGCAAAGCCATAACCTGGTAAATCCACCAAGCGACGATCATCCACATTAAGCCCAAAACAGTTGATTAACTGAGTACGACCAGGAGTTTTTGAAGTACGCGCAAGTTTACGCTGGTTTGCCAGGGTATTAAGTGAGGTAGATTTACCGGCGTTTGAACGGCCAGCAAAAGCCACCTCTAAACCTTGGTCTAAAGGACATTGAGAAAGCTTTTCCGCACTTTTAATAAAGTAAGCGGATTGAAATACGGAGTCGAATGGCGTCATAGATTGATATCAGTCAATGAGAAATTGTATCGCGTTATAAGTTTTTGCACAGTTGTATATAATGCGAGCCATTCTGCTTACTGGCTCAACGAGGCTGTGCCCGGTTCATACTGGTAAGCATAACAGAAATCGAAACATCTTGATGCCAGAAATAAGATGTTCAGCAACGTCGGTTTAAGCACATTCAGAGGCAGCGAATGAAAAAAGTTCTTATCGGTCTGTTAGTAACAGTTGGAGCAACATCCGTTGCGATCGCTGAAGGCAACCCTGAAGCAGGAAAACCACTCACCGCAGTGTGTAGCGCCTGTCATGGAGCAGATGGCAACAGCTTGGCACCTACATGGCCAAAACTAGCTGGTCAAAACGAGTCATACTTATTAAAGCAAATGTCAGACATCAAGTCTGGCGCTCGAAACGTTGCGCAGATGACCGGACTATTAAACGGTTTATCTGATCAAAACTTGGCCGACATTGCCGCTTACTTTGCCAGTCAAAATGTTGTCGTTGGCCAAGCAGATGCTGCCTTGGTTGAAGCGGGGAAAAACCTATACCGTGACGGTAACCCAGCAACCGGTGTACCTGCTTGTATGGCGTGTCACGGACCTGCAGGCAAGGGCCTCAACTCAGCGAGTTTCCCACAGTTAAGTGGTCAACATGCTGACTACACAGCAGCACAACTGAAACTGTTCCAGTCTGGTGAACGCAACAACGATGCGGCGAAAATCATGCAAAACATTGCGTTTAAAATGAATGAGCGTGAGATCAAAGCCGTATCAAGCTACATCCAAGGTTTGTATTAAAAACAAGGCTGTTAGCAGGCGACACCTATATGGTTTGCTTTTTCTTGATACAAAATCCTCCTTTGGGAGGATTTTTGTTATTAAATCCATGTAAACTCATTGTGGCAAACGAACTTTTTGTACGTTGAAGCATCCTATTACTATCCTCTTTTACGGGTGCAATTGAGCTATCACATTTTAGGAGCAAAACATGAAGAAGCTTTTTTCAGCCTTAATGGTTGCCTTACTATTGCCTATCGCAAGCGCTTGGGCGCAAGACTACAGCGATGGTAATGGCTACACTACAATCAAAAACCCAGTTCGTATCGCTAACCCTGACAAAATCGAAGTCGTTGAAATCTTCTGGTATGGCTGCCCACACTGTTACAGCCTAGACCCAATCACTCAAGCTTGGAAAAAAACCATCGCAGACGACGTTGACTTCAAATACATGCCAGCTGTATTTGGCCGTAACTGGTTAGCGCATGCTAAGGCATTCCATGTTGCTGATATTTTAGGGGTTGAAGAGAAGTTGCATGCAGACCTGTTTAATGCGATTCACCAAGATCACAAACGCATGAACAGTGAAGATGAGTTAGCGGAGTTCTTTACAAACTACGGTGTTTCAGAAGATGAGTTTCGAAAACAATACAATTCTTTTGCTGTAAACAGCCGCCTTTCTCAAGCAGATGCTAAAATTAGAGCGTACGGCGCTCGTGGCGTTCCAGGATTGATCGTTAACGGTAAGTACTTAGTCACCGCAGCAACAGCAGGCGGTAATAATAATATCTACTCCGTGGTTGACTACTTGATCGAGCAAGAACGCCAAGCGAGTAAGTAATAATGATTTAGGATGTACTCATGGCTCCAGCTCAGGACATAGTGATTGAAAACTTACTTAAAGCCCTTTCGCGCACCATTATGCTTGCCGAAGGAAATGATTCTGAGCTGGATAAGCAGCTGCAAAACATCCGCGCAAACTTAGGTAAATCCCAAGAACCAGAGGTGCTCCAGCAAACACTTCAAAAGCTGGAACCTATGGTTCTTAAATACGATGAAGACCGTCTTGCTCGTGCCCAAGCCTTCCGAGCGCATTTGCTACTGTTAATCGACACCATCGACGATCTACCAAATATTCAACTGCCAGCGCCCGAGAAAAAGCAACTGGAAAGCGATATTAGAAAATTGTGGCAATCTGCCTCTCATTGGCCAGAATTATTGGCGAAAACTATTGAGTTAGCGTCAAATGCTTTAAAGAATCCAGTCACCCAGAACAAAAACTACTCGTTGCTTGGACGCCTTTTTCGGCGCAAAAAAACACCTGAAACTCACAACAGTAATCAGTCTGACATCATGTCCCATGTCAGCCATACTTTAGCCGCCCTACTGACAAATATCTCTCTTCCAGAGGTTTATCGAGATCAATTACTGGACATTCAAAAAGCCCTAACAGGTAATAAAGACCTTAACCACTTACCTGCTTTGCTTGATGAAGTAATCAACCTAATCATGGTTGCTGTTGGTAAGACTCAAGAAGACTTAACAACCTACTTGAGCCAATTGAACCAGCAATTGGCAAGTATTAATGCTTCGATCTTGAGCAATTACAAAGTCCAGAAGAACATGTCTAGTAGTCGAAAAGATTTCAACGACACCTTTATGAAGCATGTGGACTCTACGCAAACAGACGTTCGAAATGCGACTGATTTGGATGCTTTAAAGCATTTAATTGATGAACGTATGCATACCATTACCGAAGCGATGACTTCGTTTCAAGATAAGATGCAAAGCCAGGAAAAGCAGGCAGCTCAATCCATTACTCAGCTTAAAAACAAAGTGAATCGAATGGAGCAGGATGCTAGTCAACTGCGCTCCAATATGCAGGAAAAGATTGCTCAAGCTCTGTCTGATGCGTTAACAGGTCTACCAAATAGAGCCGCTTACCAAGATACGATCTTTCCGCTATTAACTTCTGCGGCACAAACTAAGCAACCTCTTTGCATTGCCATTTGTGACGTGGACCACTTTAAGCGAATCAATGACACATGGGGGCACCTTGCTGGAGACAAAGTGCTGCAGCTTATGCCAAAGCAAGTTCAGAGCAGTCTTAAAAAAGAACATCTTGTTTATCGCTACGGTGGCGAAGAATTTATTATTGTTTTCCCTATGACCACATTGGATGAGGCGTATCAATACTGTGAAAAAATTCGTCTAGCAGTAGAGAAAACGCCTTTTAATATGAACGGCGACCCCATTTCAGTCACGATTTCCATAGGCGTTAGTTTATTCAATGGAAAAGAATCTCACGATGAGTTGTTCGAACGAGCAGATAAAAACCTCTACCAAGCGAAAGAACAGGGGCGCAATGGTGTTATTCGCGATAATTAAGTGGCTTTATCGTGCAACCTATCCAAAGACGCGGTTACAATACCTAAATTAACGATTTTAAATCTGTCCGCCTAAAGATGTATTAGGAACGAACTGTTATGCAAGATAAAGACAACACCACCCATTTTGGCTTCAAAGAAATTCCAACGGATCAAAAAGTGGACGCCGTAGCGCAAGTTTTCCACTCAGTTGCTGCGAAATACGACATTATGAACGATCTAATGTCCGGTGGTATTCATCGCCTATGGAAACGACACACCATTAGTCAGTCCGGCGTCCGTGCAGGACAAAAAGTTTTGGACATCGCGGGTGGCACAGGCGACCTAACCGCCAAATTCTCGCGTCTTGTTGGTCAATCAGGTCAAGTCGTATTAGCAGACATCAACGATTCTATGTTAAAGGTTGGTCGTGATAAGTTAGCAAACCTTGGCATCGTCGGTAACGTGCAGTGCGTTCAAGCCAATGCTGAAGAACTGCCTTTCCCAGACAATACATTTGATTGCATTACCATTGCCTTTGGCCTTCGCAACGTCACAGACAAATCAAAAGCGTTAGCGTCCATGCAACGCGTATTAAAACCAGGTGGCCGTTTATTAGTACTTGAGTTCTCAAAACCAGAAACGGAATGCCTGAGCACTATTTACGATCAGTACTCTTTCCGCTTGTTACCGTTTATGGGCAAAGTGATTGCCAATGACTCAGAAAGTTACCGCTACTTAGCCGAATCCATCCGCATGCACCCTGACCAAGAAACCCTAAAGGGAATGATGGAAGAAGTGGGCTTTGAACGTGTCAGTTACCAAAACATGACTGGCGGAATCGTAGCATTACACAAGGGATTTAAATTTTAATCATGTGGAACAGTGCCACTCGTTTTCTTCGGATCGTTGCCACCGTTATACGCTACCGTCTTGATACCTTCATACCGATTCAGTTATTGCCTTGGTATTTAAAGTATTCGGTCGGTTTAGTTTTAAGTATTGGACGTAAACGTCTAGATAAGAATCGCGGTACACGTTTGCGTTTAGCGCTGGAGTCTCTCGGCCCGATTTTTGTTAAATTTGGCCAAATCTTGTCTACCCGTCGCGACCTATTGCCCGATGATATCGCAGGCGAACTGGCTAAGTTACAAGACCGTGTTCCGCCGTTTTCTGGTGAATTGGCCACGTCCATCATCGAGAAAGAGCTGGGTGCAAGCGTTGATGAAATATTCAAAGCCTTTGACCGCAAGCCTTTGGCTTCTGCCTCCATCGCGCAAGTGCATACCGCAACACTAAAGTCTGGTGAAGAAGTCGTTGTTAAGGTTATCCGACCTAATATCGAAAAGACCATCCGACAAGATATTAAGCTGCTGTATACCCTCGCTCATTTCGTTGCTAAAACCAGTTCAGATGGGCGCCGTTTACGCCCAGTAGAAGTCGTACAAGACTACGAATACACCATTCTAGATGAGCTAGATCTTGCCAAAGAAGCCGCTAATACCGGCCTATTACAGCGCAACTTTGAAAACTCAGACTTGCTCTATGTGCCGCAAATATACTGGGATTACAGCCGTCGCAACGTGATGGTGATGGAGCGCATCTCAGGTATTCCTGTCGCAGACATCCCGGCATTGCGTGACAAAAACGTCAATATGAAAGTGCTGGCAGAGAGAGGGGTTGAGATCTTTTTCACCCAAGTGTTCTCACACAGCTTCTTCCATGCAGACATGCACCCAGGCAATATTTTTGTCGATCCATCGAACCCTGATAAACCTAAGTACATAGCCATTGATTGCGCCATCATGGGCAGTTTGGACGATGCGGACAAAAATTACTTGGCTCGCAACCTACTCGCATTTTTTAAGCGTGATTACCGCATGGTAGCTGAACTGCATGTTGAAAGTGGCTGGGTCCCTAAAGGCACACCTGTGCATGCATTTGAGTCTGCGATTCGCAGTGTTTGTGAGCCCATGTTTGCCAAGCCGCTCAAAGAAATTTCTTTCGGGCAGGTATTACTTGGCCTCTTCCAAACAGCGCGACGTTTTAATATGGAAGTTCAGCCACAGCTTGTGCTGCTTGAGAAAACGCTGCTTAACATCGAAGGTCTAGGTCGTCAGCTTTATCCTGATCTGGATTTATGGGTCACTGCGAAACCGTTCTTAGAGCGTTGGATGAGTGAACAAGTGGGACCGAGACGTTTATTGGAAGAGGTGAAGAAACAAGCACCTGAGTGGGCTGCCCATCTACCTCAGATACCTAATCTTGTGTTTTCAACAATGACCCATTTGTCGCAGCAAGAAATCAGGATCCAAGATCAAACTCAGGCGTTAGAACAAATTCGCAAAGAGTTACGCCGTTCGCGACGCAACCAACCCTTTAAATTACTAGGCTTACTCGCTTTGGGTGCTGCTTGGATTACTACCGATAACATTGCGCTAGAGCATCTAGCACAAGCGGATATTTTAAGTTTGGCCCTGTTTTTAGGCGGCGTATACCTGCTAGTATTAAAACCGTAACATTTGAGAGACTATAATGAATATTGATGTGTTGGCTGAACTTGCCACTACGTTAGAAGAACGAAAGTCTGCCTCTGCTGACTCGTCTTACGTCGCTAGCCTACATGCAAAAGGGTTGAACAAAATCCTTGAGAAAGTGGGTGAAGAAAGTGTCGAAACCATCCTTGCCGCCAAAGATGCGCAGGCAACTGGGGATAAAAAAGACGTTATCTACGAAACCGCAGACCTTTGGTTCCATACACTTGTGATGTTGTCTCATCTGGAACTTGAACCTCAAGATATTTTAGATGAGCTGGCGCGCCGTTTTAATTTGTCTGGCTTAGAAGAAAAAGCCAACCGTACTAAGTAGGAGTTCCACTATGGGTGGCATCAGTATTTGGCAATTATTAATCGTCTTAGCAATCCTAATCTTGATCTTTGGCACTAAGAAACTGAAAGGTTTAGGGTCTGATCTAGGTGGCGCTGTTAAAGGCTTTAAAGAAGCCGTTAACAACGACGAAGAGCAAAAGGACGGCCAAACCCAAGCGAAGGCTATCCAGGACGAAAAGAAACAAGACGATAAGAGCGCTTAATCTGTGTTCGACATCGGCTTTTCAGAATTACTGGTTGTTTTCGTTGTCGGGCTATTAATTCTGGGTCCAGAGCGATTGCCTATTGCAGCGAAAACAGCTGGGTTATGGATCCGTAAAATTCGTCGTAGCATCCAATCTGTGCAACGAGAAATCAATGCTCAGTTGGACCAGGAAGAGCTGCAGCGCTCTATTAAAGAAACCAACGACCGAATTATGCGTGAAACAGCCCAGTTTGAGCAGGATGTTGAAGCTCCCTCACCAGCCAAATCAACTACTTCGGCAGCACCTGAAGCTTCTCCTGAGAATGTTCAGACTCCCGAGAACGCGCCAGCAACGACCACTAAATCAACGGACGAGACTCAGTCTCGCGCTTAGTTTACATTGGGAACACCCAAATGAGTCACGAAGAATCCGCTCAAGCCCCTTTGGTTACACACCTAGTTGAGCTAAGAAATCGCTTGTTAAAGTCCGTATTACTTGTGCTGGTTATCTTTGCAGGCCTGTACTCTTTTGCTAATGAACTCTACTTGTTTATCTCTGAACCTCTGAGAGCTCTCCTTCCAGAGGGCAGTTCGTTGATTGCAACAGAAGTCGCTTCCCCCTTCTTAGCACCACTAAAACTGACCTTCGCTCTCGCCGTGTTAGTTGGCATTCCTTATATTCTGTATCAGGCTTGGTCGTTTATCGCCCCAGCTCTGTACAAAGAAGAAAAGACCGTCGCAATACCTCTGCTGATCTCCAGTGTAATTTTGTTTTACTGCGGTATTGCCTTTGCCTACTTCGTGGTTTTGCCATTAATTTTTGGCTTCTTCACATCTGTTGGTCCTGGCGAAGTCGCTGTCATGACAGATATTAACAACTACCTAAATTTCGTGCTTAAGCTGTTCTTCGCTTTTGGCGTGACATTTGAAATTCCCGTAGCGACTTACCTGCTAATCAAAGCAGGAATAGCCACCGTAGCAGGACTTTCGAAAAAACGCCCTTACGTGTTCTTAGGTTGTTTTGTAGTTGGCATGTTAATCACACCACCGGATATCTTCTCACAGACTTTATTGGCCATCCCAATGTGGCTGCTATTCGAGTTAGGTCTGCTTGCTGGTCGTAGCGTGCCAGTCGAGGAAGACGAAGAAGAAACCGAGACAAGCAAGGCTTCATAAGCCTTTGTACGAGCGGGTTGCACCCGCGATAACAGTTCCCTTCCCCGATGAAATCGGGTCGTACGACCGGGCTGTACCCGCGATAACAGCTCCCTTCCCCGATGAAATCGGGTCGTACGAGCGGGTTGTACCCGCGATAACAGTTCCCTTCCCCGATGAAATCGGGTTGTACCCGCGATAATAGCTCCCTTCCCCGAGCAGATTCAGGTCAAGCTGAAAGTTAATCCAACATGAAAGTCACAGGGCCATCGTTGGTGAACTGAACTTTCATATCCGCACCAAAGCGCCCTGTTTCAACTTTGTCATATTGCGCGCGCACTTTCGCAACGAAGTCATTAAACAAGCGCTCGCCTTCTTCTGGAATAGCAGCCGTGGAGAAACCAGGACGCAGGCCTTTTTTGGTTTCTGCGGCTAAGGTAAATTGCGAAACCAATAAAACCCCGCCACCTATTTGCTGAACATTTAGGTTCATTTTACCTTCGTCGTCACTGAACATTCGATACTTTAAAAGCTTGTCCGCTAGGCGCTGGGTATCGGCTTCCGTATCCCCTTTCTCGATTCCAACCAACACCATTTGCCCATGATCAATTGCACCAACGATCTCGCCATCTACTTCGACTTTCGCAGCCAAAGAGCGCTGCACTAAGACTTTCATCCATTTGCTCCTATTATGTGTTCAGTGATTTTGTTCTACACAAATCGCAGGCAAAATAAAAGCGCCCTAAGGCGCTTTCATTCCGCTCAAGACCTTGCGGTCTATTTGCTGCTGCTCGATAACGTATTAACGACCTGCGCGTTTACGCTCGTTTTCAGTCAACAACTTCTTACGTAGACGGATGCTTTCTGGCGTTACTTCCACCAGCTCGTCATCTTCGATGAACTCAAGCGCTTGCTCAAGTGTATGACGTACAGGTGGTGTAAGCGTCAACGCTTCGTCTGTACCAGAAGCACGAACGTTCGTTAGCTGCTTAGCTTTAGTAGGGTTCACTGTTAGGTCGTTTGAACGAGAGTGCAAACCGATGATTTGACCTTCGTATACTTCTTCACCGTGACCTTTAAACAGACGACCACGATCTTGAAGGTTGAATAGACCGTAAGACAATGTCTTACCTTTCACCATACTGATCAATACACCGTTCTGACGACCAGACATATCACCATCTTTCACTGGACCGTAGTGATCGAAGATGGAAGTCATGATACCTGAACCAGAAGTCAGTGTTAGGAACAAGCCACGGAAACCGATCAAACCACGAGAAGGGACGATGAACTCAAGGCGAACACGGCCTTTACCGTCTGGCTCCATGTTGGTTAGTTCAGCTTTACGCAGACCTAGCTCTTCCATGATCGAACCTTGGTGTTGCTCTTCTACGTCGATAACCACTTGCTCATATGGTTCTTGAATAACACCGTCGATCTCTTTCTGAACTACTTCAGGACGAGATACACCTAGCTCAAAACCTTCACGACGCATGTTTTCGATCAATACCGATAAGTGAAGCTCACCACGGCCTGATACGATGAATTTGTCTGGAGAATCACCTTGTACCACACGTAGCGCTACGTTGTGGATAAGTTCTTGGTCTAGACGGTCTTTGATGTTACGAGACGTTACAAACTTACCTTCTTTACCAGCGAATGGTGAGTCGTTAACCATGAACGTCATGCTCACTGTTGGCTCATCAACCGTTAGTACTGGCAATGCCTCAACACAATCAGGATCACAAAGCGTGTCAGAAATACTTAGGCCGTCGATACCTGTGATACATACGATATCACCTGCCGCAGCTTGCTCAGTATCAACACGTTGTAGACCGTGGTAGCCCTTAACGTTAAGAACACGACCTTTACGCTCTTTACCATCAGCAGATTTAACGACTACTTGCTGGTTTGGAGACAGTTTACCACGTGTAATACGACCGATACCGATAACACCTACATAGCTGTCGTAATCCAATGCAGATACCTGCATTTGGAACGGTGCTTCTGGGTCAACTTCAGGCACAGGAACATTATCAACGATCATTTGGTAAAGTGGTTCCATGCTGTCTTCTAACGCTTCTGGATCGTTACCAGACAAACCGTTCAATGCTGACGCGTAAATAACAGGGAAATCTAACTGTTCTTCTGTCGCACCAAGAGAGTCAAATAGGTCAAAAACTTGATCCATTACCCAGTCAGGACGTGAACCTGGGCGGTCAATCTTGTTGATAACAACGATTGGCTTAAGACCACGCTCGAAGGCTTTAGAAGTTACGAAGCGAGTTTGTGGCATAGGGCCATCCACTGCGTCAACCAATAGTAATACAGAGTCAACCATCGACATTACACGCTCTACTTCACCACCGAAGTCGGCGTGTCCAGGTGTGTCCACGATGTTGATGCGGTAATCATTCCATTTAATAGCGGTGTTTTTCGCTAAGATGGTGATACCGCGCTCTTTTTCTTGGTCGTTTGAGTCCATGATACGCTCAGAACCCATTTCTTTACGGTCTAGCGTACCGGATTGACTAAGAAGCTGGTCAACCAGCGTTGTTTTACCATGGTCAACGTGCGCGATGATCGCGACGTTACGTAACTTACTGATATCAATAGACATTAAAATTTCTCTGCATTTAGCGACATGGAATGAGGCAACACGGCAAGCGGGACTTCGGTACGCTAACTGCCGCCTAGATTCATCATTCGGGGTAAAATTCGCGCAATTGTACCCTTATCTTTGTGAACTTCCTATGAAGTTCCCGAAAAAATACAAAAAAAGTCCAAATCGTTTCAACTACCGCAATTGCCCATAACTAGTTTTTAGGAACGGTTACCTGACGCCAAAATTGCTGAGCAATACTTTCCATCTTTTCCGACAATTCATACAGCTCATCACAAGCCCCAGAGTTTTCTCGACAGGTCTCAACAATACCTGCAGCATCGGTTACGGCATTTGCAATGCGCTGGTTAATCTGCACAGCGACTTCGCTTTGTTGATTCATAGCTTCGGCGGTTTGCAAGGCTTGATGATGGATCTGCTCCAAGCCTTCTCTCACTTCTGAAACAGCCGTATCGGCTCGCGCGGACTCGTCATAGTGACGCTCTACCGATGCAACAGCAGCATCCATTTTTTCACAGGGGACTTATCTAATATGCGCTCTTCTCCTTGTTGCCTATAAGCCATACTTTAACGTCCTCCATTGATAGAGGTCGAGTTTATATTTCTGTAGAGCATTAATATTGACACGTGTCATAGTTCCCAAAAAAGACACATATCATTACATTGCAATGAAAAATTGATGATTTGATCAATTAATTCTGGATTTACGTTTACAGATATGAGTTATTAAATGTTTATTTTTGCCTAGTTGGTTTATAAAATTTACTTACTAGATACTCATAAGGTGCGTTATGGACTCTTTGTATGGAATTAAATCCACTATATACAGCTAAAAGATACGCAAAGTTTTATCAAGACAAGTCTTCAGGCAAGACTAAATTCTATAAGCAGCTAACGCATCTGCAACCTGGCTTCCCACTATTAGAAGTACTTAAAAACGAACACATTTTGTTAAACCGTATACGTCACTACTCTATCGAAAGAGCAGTTGGCATTACGAGCGTGGATCGTTCAACACTACTAGAATTAGAGTATTTCGAAGGCAAACCACTAGAAAGCTGGATTCAGTCGAGGAAGATACCATTAAGTGAAGCTCTTAATATAGCTATTAAGATCTCCGAAGCAGTTAGTTTCGTACATAACTCAGGCTACATTCACTACAACCTTTCAGCTAAATCGATATTGCTTTCGATGCAACCAACACAGATTTGCATTTGTCGATTTACCTATGCTATCGCTCATAACAGCCGATTACACAAGGAGCATAAGTACTTCCCATCGCAATCAAGCGAATTCTTAGCGCCGGAAATAAATATTAGCGAAACGATATTTGCTAATGAGCAAATTGATATCTATGCACTAGGTCTCATATTTGAAAGCTTAATTAAGTCATCTATCGAAGCTCAAAAACTCAATAATGAGCTATCTGACTTAATCTATGCAAAAGATATTATTGAGAAACTAAGTGCAATCACAAATAGAATGAGTGCTAAAAGCCAAAGTGAACGTTATAAAGATTTGAGTTCAGTATTGGTAGACTTGAAAATTTGCAATGAATCACTCCTTGGAGGCTCTCCATTACCTGATTTTGAAATTGATGAGTGCAGTTTCTCCACGAAAGTGTTTCATCACTTATTGCCTGAGCGACAAACTCAACTTAAAGAACTCTGCCAAACACTTGAAGAAAACCAACGTGCAAGCAAAAGTCAGTACATACATGTCCAAGGACCATCAGGCATTGGAAAGTCAACTTTTATACAAGCTGCTTTTCGAGAACAATCACAGAAAATCTTGTTTGCAAAGATAAAATTTGATCAATATCAATCTGTGGCGCCACTTGAGCCACTTTTTTTGTTGTTAAGAACACTGATAAAACATACTTTACTGCTGGCGCCAGATAGCTTATTAAAAATAAAGCAACACCTAAATAAAGAGCTAAGTAGTTACTCAGGAGTACTCGTATATCGGATTCCTGAACTGAGTTTTCTTATTGATATCGACGACTCTAGACCTCAACTCCAAGCAAAAGAGTCTAAAGCCTTTTTTCAACACTCACTTGTCACCATTCTTAATACCATCACGAGATTCTCTAAACCCGTTTGCTTATTTTTGGATGATGTTCAGTGGGCAGACAGCAACACATTTGACTGGCTTGAAGAAAGTTATGACCAGCTTCAACGATGTAGCATAATTTTAGCCTATCGCAATACATCTGCAGACTTATCGGATGGCCATAAACGGCACATATTGTCGCTAAAGAAGCTGCATACCCAACAGCATTCGATAGAGTTGGCTCCTATTTCTGAGGAAGCCCTTGTAAGAACATTTTACAAGCAATGTCAACTCACAATTCCCAAAGCTAAAAAGTGGGCGCAAGACATTATAAGGAAAACGCAGGGAAACCCTTTTTTTGTAAATGAATACCTACAACAAGCACAAGATAAAGGCTTTATTTCCCTAGATTTGAAAAACGGTGATTGGTTATTTGATAGCAACCAACTGGAGGTTATTCCTATCTCCAGTAATGTATTGGAAACCCTATCTCAGCGTTTCAATGAGTTATCAGCAGAACAGAAACAACTACTTTCTATTGCATCAAGTGTTGGAGCAACTGTACCAAACCACCTTTTAGAAGCTCTAATCCCCCATAAAAATGTCGCAGACCTGATTAAAAATAGTATTGATGCTGGATGGCTTCTCCCAACACCTTCGAGTATGACGACGTTTCGTTTTGCCCATGATAGGCTTCAGCAAGCAGCACATAATACACTAAGTAATGCCTCTACTCTAAAAACTCATTTTGACATTGCCCACTACTACAAAAAGAACTCTCAATCTGGTGAAGCCTTATTGAAATGTGTGCACCACTTTCATTTATCTATGCCATTAGTAAAGTCCGACGAACTAAAGGTAGAGATTGCAGAGCTGAATATACTGGCAGCCAGAGAAACTAAGCAACGAGGCGACTTCGAACGTGCTTACCAGCATGTGAGACGATCATTTGAGCTTTTGTCCAAAACCGCACCTAATTTATTAACCAGTGAGGTTTTTCAAGAACTCGGAGAGTGTTGTCATTTATATGGTCTAACTGAGGAAGCTGGAGAGTATCTCCAGGCGGCATTACAGGCATCAAGTACACCGCTTGAACGTAGTGTTGTGTATGACCTCCTCATAAAACTAAATACTGACGTTGGACAATATGATGCAGCATATGCCATGGGGCGAGCAGCGCTACAGGAATTAGGTATTAAGATACCTGCAAAGTTTAGTCCGCCGCTACTTATTGCCTCGCTCACTCAGTTAACCTGGCAACTTAAAGGGAAGTCCACGATAGACTTGTTTGACCTTCCTAAAGCGGAAGACCAAAAGATTATTGTCATTATTAGTCTTTTATCTGCTCTTCAAAAAGCAGCTTATCAAATTCGGCCAGAACTTTGCGTCTACTTAGCCACAAGACAAGTTAGCTTATCAATAAAATATGGAAATAGCCCAGATGCGGCTATTGGCTACATGGTATTTGGCGTTATTTTTCAATGCGGCATTTTAGGTCGACGTCAGGCAGGGGTTGATTATGGACAACTATCTTTAGCTCTGCTGGACAAATATAACGCCAAAAGGCTGGCCTCTGAAGTTGGTTTTGTTTATGGCTACTTTGGTCATTCCTGGAGTTTCCATACTTATGAGACTGAAGCGCTATGGAAAGATGCGATAAGCCAAGGAACAATGGTTGGCGATTGGTTTCACGTGGCCTGCGCAAGAGTAGGCTTGATTCAAAACAAGTTGATGAGAGGCGCTTCATTGGATGAATGCTTGGTCGACTGCAATTTTTCCATTAATGACCTGCAACGTCGCAATACGCACTTTCATATTGACCTTTTGCTCGCAATCAAACAGCTGATTCTTCGCCTTAAGTTTCGTCCACATCACCATCATGAACTGTGGTCTGACAGTCGCCTAAAAGAGCACGAAGAGCGCTTGTTAATGCAAGGCGCGAAGCACTTTGCACACATGTACTTTATTAACAAAATGGTTCTCGGCTTTTTACAGGACGATCTTATGATCGCTGAAGAGGCTTTGCTTAAAGCGATCTCTTGCAACAAAAACTCAAAAGGATTACTACATAGTACCGAGCACTTATTCCTTGAGACACTGATTATCCTTCGTAAAGCCGATAAGAAGCTAGCCCCTTTACCTAAGGCAATCCATAAGCTTCGACAAACCATTAAGCAATTCGAAGAATTTAATACACGTTGCTCAGATAACTTTTTGGACCGCCTATTACTGCTAAAAGCTGAGCTTTCATATCTGATTGGCGAGTCCTCCAAAGCGTTCAAGCTGTATCAAGACGCGTCTCATGCAGCAGGTTTACAAGGACATTTAAACATTCAATTCCTAATACACATCCAGCTATCAAGGAAATATGAGTCCAGCAACCAACGCATTGCTGCGCACAGCCATCAAAACAGAGCTTATGAACTCGGATGTAAATGGGGAATTTTCGGTGAAGAGCAAGACTGGAGCAGCGCATTACTCCCAAACGCTACACTAAATCAATCCACCGCCAAACTAGCTCTGTCCACGGAGGCCATTGCGCAGACCAGAAGACTTGAAGACTTGATGGACAAAATCATTCAGATTATGCAAGCAAATACTGGCGCCAAGCGTGTTGTACTTTTGATCGAAGAGCAAAAAGAGCTAAAAATTGTAGCGGACTCCAATCATGAAAAGTACGCACATCAACCGAGCTTAAACGAACCACAACCCTTCACAGGTAAGTTACCAGCCTCGATCATTCATTACATATACACATCTAAAGAGGCTCAAATAATCGAGAATGCGACCAATGATGCGCTTTTCCAAACAGATAGTTATTACTCCGAATACAATGTCAAATCAGTGCTTGGCGTACCACTCATGCTTCAAGGTGTACTAAAAGGCGCCATATACTTAGAAAACAGTGAAATTCAAGGCGCTTTCAACCGCCAGCACTTAGACTTTATCTACTTCTTACGAGGACAAATTGCGATCTCTATTGAAAACATTCGCATTTATCAAACTCTGGAAGATCGGGTAGCAAAAAGAACCCAAGATATTGAAGCTCAAAAACAAGCTCTACAGAGCCAAAACCAGACGATACACAATCTGAACAAAGAGCTAGAGCGCGAGAATTCTAACCGTCGTCAAATTCAAGAAGAGCTGCATCAAGTCAATCAACAATTAGAGAAGTTAGCGCTGACTGACCCTCTCACCCAAATGCCAAACCGTCGCTGCTTCGATAACTATTTTAATGCACAGCAAGTCATCAGCCGTAAAAACAATCAATCACTCGCGATTGTTTTATGCGATGTTGATTACTTTAAAAACTATAACGACCATTATGGGCATGAGTCAGGTGACATTTGTCTGAAAAAAGTCGCCTCCTGCTTCCAAGCATTACCGCTATCTGAGCGAGATCTTGCCGCAAGGATCGGAGGTGAGGAGTTTGTCATAGCGCTAGCAGACCATTCGCAAGAAGATATAGAACAGCTAACCAAAGAAATCCATAAAACACTTGGAACAAAGCAAATTCCACATGAGACCTCTATTACAAACCCATTTGTCACTATAAGCATCGGAGTTAGCTACAGCGACGACAGCAATTTATTTAGTTCATTAATAAAGCAAGCAGATAAGGCGTTATACCAAGCTAAACATCAGGGTAGAAACCAGACTGTTTTTCATAAGGAAAAATCTGAAGCGACAAGCTAAACATCAAGAGGAGCTTTTAATGAAATACCAGAAATGGATTTGCCAAAGTGCTTTTGGCAGCGTTTTATTATTATCAAGCTACACTTTCGCTACTGAGAGTGTGAATCTGGATACAGAGGAAAAAGTGGATCCTTATGCCATAAATAATGGCCTGATTCCGCCTAAATCAGTATACGATGGCCCTCTTTTTATACTGAACGTCGAGTACCCATCACCCCTACCTGAAGACATAACTATCCCAGGCAGGCATGTACTGAACGGTAAACCAATAAACAAAAACAACGCGCCCTAGCATCAATATAAGCGCACCAAATCGGTGCACCCATATTCACCTCGGCTGAGCTGCCCTAAGGCAGATACACACCTACGTTTTCATTGCCTTTAGATAATAAGTGCGATGCGTGAATGCGGCTCATCACGCCTTTGCCACAATACAGTAGGTAAGTCGCATCTTGGTCTAGGGTTGACCACTTGGTGCTTAGAGTGAAAAACGGCACATTAAGTACTGGACGCCCTGATACTTTAACTGGGTTGCGCTCAACTTCATCTGGGTGGCGAATATCAATAATGATCTCATCACCTACCGGCATGCGAACAACGGGTACTTCACCTTGGTATTGCTTGTTCACATCTTCAATTACATCTTGAATCGACATCACTCGAGCATTGTTGACAGCATTGTCCAATACGTCAAAATTGAACTTCGCTTCCTCACGTTCCACTCGATGCATTTTTGCACGTGTGGTTGGCTTCACTGAGATAACACCACAAAATTCCGGCATACTTGCCGCAAATGGCGCTGTACCGATTTCTTTGGCTTTATCGATGATTTCTTGCTTGTTCATGGTTACTAGAGGACGGATCACCAAATCATCCGTTACATTGTCGATGACTTTTAGGTTGACCAATGTCTGACTGGACACTTGAGCAATGCTTTCACCGGTTACCAATGCCTTAGCGCTAACCCCTTCCATCACTTTAGATGCCGCACGCAACATCATTCGCTTAAGGATGACCCCCATTTCAGAGTTATCAACATTATTTAGGATCTCACCCACCACGTCCTCAAAAGGAATCGTGATGAATTTCACACCCAAATTAGAGCCGTATTTTTCCCACAAGAAATGAGACACTTGCTTCACGCCAATCTCGTGTGCATCGCCTCCTAGGTTAAAGAAACAAAAGTGAGTTTTAAGTCCGCGACTCATGGTCATAAATGAACTAACTGTTGAATCATAGCCACCGGAAATCAGTGATAGCACCGCATCCTGAGATCCTAATGGGTACCCCCCCAGACCTTCGATACGCTGTTCGATCATCCATACACGATCATCACGGATATCAATAGGAACCAACACTTCTGGATTCTTTAAGCGTACAGCCAAGGCCCCACTACGCGCCTTAAGAGACCCACCAATGTGTCGCTCTGCTTCCACAGAACTAAAGTCATGCTGACCGACACGTTTAACACGCACCGCAAACACAGAATCTTTCAGCACGTCACCGTAAGACACCATAGCCTCATCAACGATGCCATCCAAAGTCGTCAATGGGAACTCACGAACGTATTGAAAATGCGCAATACCTGCGATGTTACGCAGCGATTCAACAAACACTTCTCGCTGAGATTCGTGATCAGAAAGGACTTCTATATAGTCCCAGTTTCCTGCCACTGTCACATTTTCATCATGATCACGTAGCACGTGACGAATATTTTGACGCAGCTGCTTTATAAATGCTTTGCGAACAGGACGGCTCTTAATGGTGATTTCTGGAAAGAATTTAACGATAAATTTCATTGGGTGTGTGTTTTTCGTACAGTCAGTCTTGAAGGGCGCACAGTATAAAGCATATCTCAGTGAAACCAACCCCCATCTTTGCACCAAAAAAACACATCAACCTCTATATATGCACCATATTGGTTCTCCGGCATTTTCATTTCGGATTAATAAAGTGCAAAAGGATATTCTTAAAATTGCACATTAAATATAAACCATTGATATCATTGAAATTTAATGTTCGCCCAAAATTCTGGCACAACTTGTGCTTTGTATTTTCGCAACAACGCTTCATTGTGAAGCAGAATTGAATGCCGAAAGAAATTTCGTTTACACAACATTGGAGAACAATTATGTCAAACAAGACTCTTGGTTTGATCGCTGAGCACGACGTAAAGTGGATTGACCTACGTTTCACTGACTTCAAAGGTAAAGAACAACACGTAACTATCCCAGCTGCAGGTGTTGACGAAGAATTCTTCGAAACTGGTCAAATGTTTGACGGTTCCTCTATCGCAGGTTGGAAAGGCATCAACGAATCTGACATGATCATGATGCCACAGGACGATACAGCTCTGCTTGATCCGTTCACAGAGGACTCCACTGTAATCCTTCGCTGTAATATCATCGAGCCTGCGACGATGCAAGGTTACGATCGCGACCCACGCTCTGTAGCACTTCGCGCAGAAGAGTTCCTTAAGTCTACAGGTCTTGGCGACACTGCATTCTTCGGCCCAGAGCCAGAATTCTTCATCTTTGATGATGTTAAATGGCACGCAGACATGTCTGGCTGTAGTGTTCAGATCAACTCTGAAGAAGCTGCTTGGTCAACTAACAAATCTTTCGAAGGCGGCAACACTGGTCACCGCCCACGTGTTAAAGGCGGCTACTTCCCAGTACCACCAGTTGATTCTCACCACGAGATCCGTACTGCAATGTGTGCTGCTATCGAAGCAATGGGCCAAGAAGTTGAAGTACACCACCACGAAGTTGCGACGGCTGGTCAGAACGAAATCGGTGTTAAATTCAACACTCTAGTTAAGAAAGCTGACGAAGTTCAGGTAATGAAGTACTGCGTACACAACGTTGCTCACGCATACGGCAAAACGGCTACGTTCATGCCTAAGCCAATCGTTGGTGACAACGGTTCTGGTATGCACGTTCACCAATCTTTCTGGAAAGATGGCGAGAACCAATTCGCAGGCGATCAGTACGCTGGCCTATCTGAGATGGCGTTATACTACATCGGTGGTATCATCAAGCACGCTAAAGCAATCAACGCTTTCGCAAACGCTTCTACTAACTCTTACAAGCGTCTTGTACCAGGTTTCGAAGCACCAGTTATGCTTGCTTACTCTGCTCGTAACCGTTCTGCTTCTATCCGTATCCCATATGTTGCGTCTCCTAAAGGCAAGCGTATCGAAGCGCGTTTCGCGGATCCAACCGCTAACCCATACCTATGTTTCGCAGCAATGTTGATGGCGGGTATCGACGGTATCAAGAACAAGATTCACCCAGGGGATGCAGCTGACAAAGATCTATACGATCTACCAGCTGAAGAAGCATTGGCTATCCCTACGGTTGCAGGTAGCCTTGAAGAAGCTCTTAACTGCCTAAGCGAAGATCGCGCATTCCTAACAGAAGGTGGCGTATTCTCTGATGACATGATCGATGCTTACATCGCACTTAAGTCTCAAGAAGTTGAGCTAGTAAACATGACAACTCACCCAATCGAGTTCGACCTTTACTACAGCGTATAATTTCTCGTAATACTTTATACCGAAAGCCCCGACCTATGTTGGGGCTTTTTTTTGCCTTTTTTTAATGCGTCAGCCATATTGCGCACTATTTTAGTGCGCACATGAATGCTAAATTACTTATAAAGCTCAGTAAAATAAGGCTTTCACAAATGCCCAATGTTGGTTCGTATTTTGCAGTGCTTTCTTTATTCACGCGAATGCGGCTCTAAGTGCGTGCCAAGCAACGCACTCAAATGCATCACTCAAAGCGATTTTAAGAGGCTATATCGGTGTACAGTTTACTGATCGACCATTTATCCACAGCGGTTTTACAGCTAAACAGGGAGCTTTGTATTGAGTATCTCAACCCGTCGGCAGAAATGATGCTGGAAGTTAGTCGACGCCGTATCTACGGCCAAGATTTGGCATCGGCTCTGAGCGAAGACGAAGCTAGTCGCAACGCTTTGCTCGCTGCAATTGAGTCTGGCCACGCTTTCACAAAGCGAGAAGCTGAAATCACGTTAACCACAGGAAAAACCTTACTCTGTGACTACAACGTAACACCAGTGATGGGGGCTCTCAATATCACCGATAGTCTGTTGATTGAGTTACACCCACGAGACCGCATGAAGCGCATCTCAAAAGAAGATGAATTAATTGCCAATCACCAAACCAGTAAAGAGTTGGTGCGCGGCTTAGCCCACGAGATCAAAAACCCATTAGGTGGTATTCGTGGTGCGGCGCAACTGATCAGTAAAGTGTTTGATGATGAAGGCTTAAAAGATTACACCCAAGTGATTATCGAGGAATCCGACCGTTTAAGAGATCTCGTCGACCGCTTACTTGGGCCACGTCAATTGCCACAATATAAGCCTTTGAATATTCACCGGGTAATTGAACGTGTTAATCAGCTTATTTCCGTTGAATCGGAAGGTCAGATCAAACTCATACGAGATTACGACCCAAGTATCCCAGATATCGTTGGCGACGAAGCCCAGCTTATCCAGTCAGTCCTAAACGTCATGCGTAATGCAATGCAGGCACTGATATCACAACAAGAGAACTTAGAAAAACAAATAACCGTATCCACTCGCACCCTGCGCCAGTTCACCATCGGCGCCAAACGTCACCGTTTAGTGTGCCGTTTGAGCATTGTTGATAACGGTCCCGGCATCCCGGACAACATAATGAAAACGCTGTTCTATCCAATGGTGAGCGGACGTGCTGATGGCACAGGATTAGGATTATCCATCGCGCAATCTGTTATTCACCAACACAACGGCATCATTGAATGCAACAGCCAACCACAGCACACAGAATTCAACATCCTAATACCGATCGAAAAATCGGTGACGGGCTAGGAGGAGCACATGTCACAGCAAGAAACCGTTTGGATCGTCGATGATGATCGTTCAATTCGTTGGGTATTAGAGAAAACCCTTGAACAAGAAGGCATTCAATGTCGCCTGTTTGAATCCGCTGAAGCCTTAGCCAGTATGATTGGCAAAGAGCAACCCACTGTCATCATCAGCGACATTCGTATGCCAGGTATGGATGGCCTAGCACTATTAAGTCAATTGCAGAAAGATCACCCTTACATTCCAGTGATCATTATGACAGCACACTCGGACCTAGAGAGTGCGGTAGCTTCTTATCAAGGTGGTGCGTTTGAATATTTACCAAAGCCATTTGATGTGGAAGAAGCAGTCAGCTTGATAAAACGTGCGATTTTACATCACAACAAATCCAAGCCTGAGATTCTTAACGAGGAAGAAAGCGAGCCACTTGCACAGACGGAAATTATCGGTGAAGCACCCGCGATGCAGGAAGTCTTTCGCGCCATTGGCCGTCTTGCCAATTCAAACATCACCGTTTTGATCAATGGTGAATCAGGCACCGGTAAAGAGTTGGTTGCGCAAGCCCTACATCGCCATAGCCCAAGAGCGGCTAACCCATTTATTGCTCTTAACATGGCTGCTATTCCCCACGATCTCATCGAGTCAGAATTATTCGGTCACGAAAAAGGCGCTTTTACTGGGGCTAATACCCAGCGTAGAGGACGATTTGAACAAGCTAATGGCGGCACTCTGTTTCTCGATGAAATCGGTGATATGCCAGCGGAAACGCAAACACGATTATTGCGAGTATTAGCCGATGGTGAATTCTATCGCGTTGGTGGCCATACCCCAGTCAAAGTGGATGTACGCATCATTGCAGCGACCCATCAAGACCTAGAAGGGTTGGTAACAAAAGGTTCATTCCGTGAAGACTTATTCCACCGCTTAAACGTTATCCGCATTCACTTGCCTAAGCTGGCTGAGCGTCGTGAAGACATACCTAAACTAGCTCGCCATTTCTTAAGTCGAGCGGCAGAGGAACTTCACGTTGAGCCAAAAATCCTGACCAAAGAAACCGAGAATTACATGAGTCGTCTCGATTGGCCCGGTAACGTACGTCAGCTTGAGAACACGTGTCGCTGGTTAATCGTAATGGCTTCAGGCCGAGAAGTACTGATCGAAGATTTACCCCCTGAGTTGCTCAATGCAACACCATCTGAGCGCCCGTATGGTTCTTGGGAAGACGCATTGAAAAACTGGGTAGACAGTGCATTGGCAAGCGGCCAAAAAGGCATCCTTGAGCAAGCCGTACCTAAGTTCGAACGCATTATGATCGAAACAGCCTTAACTCATACCGCAGGCCGTCGTCGCGATGCTTCGCTTTTACTTGGCTGGGGACGCAACACCCTGACACGTAAAATCAAAGAGCTGGGCATTGATAACTCCGACAGTGACGACGATTGATTTCGCTACTGTTTACTATTAAGCGCTGATTGGCGCTGCCCTCTAAACGACACCCCGCTCTAGCGCATAGAAGGGTGTCGTTTATAGACTTTTCCTATCACTTTTTCTTGCATTTCTGACAACAATACCCTTACATAAAGAGTACTGAAACGGCACTAAAATAAGGATTTACTTATGTACCCAACTCTTGAGTCAATGGGCATTAACAGCTTTGAAAACATCGAAAAGTACACCCTTCGCTACGAAGGTGGCTTTGACGTTCTAAAGATCTACTACCGTCGCGAAAAAGGCTCTTTGCTACCAAAAAGCAAGAAGTTCAAATTCGGTCGTGCTACTCGCACTGTATTGGCAGATGGTGGACAACAGCAATACCGTGAAGTTAGTGAGCCTTCACTAGTTGTTTTGCGTGCGGTAGACGAACTTGGCCGTCTATTAGGCCAAGAGTTTGAAGATAAGCTAACCAAAGAAGACCTAGTTAAAGAACTAGACCATCTTGAGCGCGTTATGACGAGTAAGATCGCTGAAATCAAAGAGAAAATCGAGCAACTTTCGTAAATCTCTCGCAACGGCAGCAACAGCGCTGGCCGTTGACTCAAGTTATCAGTAAACTCCGTGACACGTTTTTACGGAGTTTACCATGCTGATCTCATCTAACCCTGACAAAATTGCAGACATCCTGCGCCAAGGTGGCGTGGTTGCCTACCCAACTGAAGCCGTATGGGGCTTAGGCTGCGACCCATTTAATGAACAAGCCGTCCATAAGATTCTTAATCTAAAATCACGTCCAATTGAAAAGGGGCTGATCCTGATTACAGGCGATGCACAACAGCTGACGCCTTGGCAAGCATGCCTTCCAATCGATGCATACAAGCGCCTGATTTCCAAAACAGATTCCCCCACCTCTTGGGTGGTGCCAGACACGACCATTACACCCGCCTGGGTTCGCGGTGAGCACCAAAGCGTTGCCATTCGCTTAAGTCAGCATGTTCCTGTAATTGAGCTATGCAATGCCTATGATGGTGCCATCGTTTCCACCTCAGCTAACCCTGCAGGCTTAGAGCCAGCTAAAAGCAAAGCAGAGGTACTGGCGTATTTCCAGGATCGTTGTGACGCCATCTTCGATCAGTCTGTAGGCGATGCAGCAAAACCTTCACAGGTGCTGGATATCCTCACGGGGAAGCAGTTTCGCGCATAAAAAAACCGAGACTTGAGCAGACTCGGTTTTTGGTTCCCCTTTATGATATTTTTAGGTGGTCCTTTTCGCTTTGGCTCATCTAGCGTGAGCCTTTAATCATCAGTGGCCGCCCAGATACGCTTCACGTACTTCAGGGTTTACCAGCAACTCTTCACCAGTCCCCGTGAGGCGAATCTCACCATTAACCATCACATAGCCACGGTCTGCAAGCTTCAGGGCATGGTTGGCGTTTTGCTCCACAAGAAAGATCGTCATGCCTGTGCTGGCCACATCTTCCAAGATCTTGAAGATCTGCTTAACAATGATCGGCGCCAATCCCAAGCTCGGCTCGTCCAGCAATAACAGCTTTGGACGACTCATCAACGCACGTGCGATGGCAAGCATTTGTTGCTCACCACCAGACATGGTGGATGCTCGTTGATTACGGCGCTCTTTGAGGCGTGGAAACAGCTCAAACATGCGTTGCATGTCTTCGTCACAATGCTCCATACCAATCGGTATCGTTCCCATCAAAAGGTTTTCTTCTACCGACATACCAGGGAATATTCGACGCCCCTCAGGTGATTGCGCTAAGCCGTTTGACGCCACGTAATGGGCTGACTTTTGTGAGATATCTTCGCCTCGATAAATGATTTGACCGCCTGAGATTCTCGGCTGACCAAAGATCGACATCAACAAGGTAGATTTACCAGCACCGTTGGAGCCGATCATGGTAGCGATCTCACCTTCTTTGACATCTAGACTGACTTTTTTAAGGGCTTGAATCGGTCCGTAGTGAACATCAACATCTTTAAACTCTAATAGGGTTGTCATAGAGTCACCTCTTCACCTTCTTCAGCACCTAAATAAGCCGCGATGACTTTAGGATTTGATTTAATATCATCTGGCCCACCTTTAGCGATCACCTCACCATGGTCCAGTACTACGATGTAATCGGAAATGTTCATGACCATCCCCATATCGTGCTCGATCAACAGCACCGTGGTGTTGTGCTCATCCCTTAACACGCGAATCATGGAAGCCAATGCTTCCGTTTCCGATGGGTTAAGACCTGCAGCAGGCTCGTCCAAGCACACAATTTCAGGGTTCGTACACATCGCACGGGCGATTTCCAAACGACGCTGCTGGCCGTAAGAAAGCTCCCCCGCTAAACGGTTAGCAAACTCAGTCAAATGCACCACTTCCAGCCAATAAAAGGCACGCTGCAAAGCTTCTTCTTCTGACTTTTGAAATGCTTTGGTATTCAGAATACCCGCCATCATGCCGCGGTTAACTCGCATGTGCTGAGCTACCAGTAGGTTTTCAACCACCGACATTTCTTTAAACAAGCGAATGTTTTGGAAAGTACGCGCCAAGCCAGCACGGTTTACTAGGTGTGATCCGCCGAACATCTTATATTTCACACGCTCAAAGAAAGACGTAGGTGATGTGAAATCGCTGCCTTTAAATTTTTCACCCAACACCTTTACAACACTGGTTTGCTTGCCACCAGCATTCAAAAGAATGCTACCACCTGTTGCTTTATAAAAGCCCGTCAGACAGTTAAAAACCGTGGTTTTACCCGCACCATTTGGGCCAATCAGTGCAGAAACTGAGCCTCGTTTGATATCAAAGGTCACGTCATTAAGCGCTTTAATACCACCAAAGTGCATCACCAAGTTTTCAACTTTTAGAATGTTATCTTGGCTCATTTAACCGTCCCCTTTCTCGTCGCAAAACCAGTACGTGTGACACGTACCAAACCGCGAGGCTTCCAAATCATCATCACCACCATCAAGATACCGAACATCAAAACTCGGTAATCGGCGAACTCACGCAGCATTTCTGGTAGAACCGTCAAGACAAAGGCCGCGATCACAACCCCCACTGTCGAGCCCATACCGCCTAATACCACGATCGCCAATATCAAAGCAGATTCGAAGAAAGTGAATGAAGTAGGATTTACAAACCCTTGGAATGTAGCAAAAAAAACACCAGCTAAACCACCCGTTGAGGCACCTAACATAAACGCTGATAATTTCACCAATACATGGTTAAGACCAAGCGAACGACAGGCGATTTCATCTTCACGTAATGCTTCCCAAGCACGACCTATGGGCATACGAGTAAGGCGGTGCTTAATACCTAAAACAGCTAATACTACAAAAAGCAACACTAAATATATGAAAATATATTTGTAAGAAGAATCGTAAGGAATACCGAAGAAATTATGAAAAGTCTCCCCTTCCACTGCTCTCCTTTTAAACTCAAGACCAAAAAAAGTTGGTGCAGGAGCGGAAATACCGCTAGGGCCGTGAGTAAATTCGGTCCAGTTGGTCAGCACCAGTCGGATGATTTCACCAAAGCCTAAGGTTACGATGGCTAAGTAGTCACCATGCATTCGTAGCACAGGGAAACCGAGTATCGCCCCAGAGATGGCCGCCATAATGGCCGCAAGTGGCATCATTGACCAAAAACCAAGTCCAAGGTTTTCATAACCAAGTGCTAAACCGTAAGCGCCGATGGCATAAAAGCCTACGAAGCCCAAATCCAGCAAGCCTGCTAAACCCACCACGATGTTCAAGCCCAAGCCTAGAAGAACATAGATCAAGCCCAAAATTACGATGGTTAGAACATACTTAGACGCGATAAAAGGTGCGAATAAACCAATGAGAATCACCAAAGGAATAATAAAACGCATTTTGCTTTTATAGTCTGGCGCCGTAACCACAACCCCATCATCTTTCGTAGACTGGCGGTATAAAAAGGCTTTACCAAACTCTGTTTGTGAGAACACAGACAAAGCAAAGCGCCCCGTCATGACCACCGCAACAATTGACGCAACATCTCCAGCACGTAAATTGAATTCATAGCCATCCAGCAGTACGCCCACCACTGGGCCGAACACAATCAGTGCTAACAAGCCAGCGATGATGGTGTCTTTCGCCGCCGACGCCATGCTGATTCCATTTGTTTGTTGGCTCATTACACTTTCTCCACTTCAGGTTTACCCAGAAGACCACTTGGACGGAAAATCAAAATAATCACCAAGAGAGAAAAAGAAAATACGTCTTTGTAGTCTGAAGAAATAAGGCCTGCAAAGAGCGCTTCTGATAGCCCTAAGATAACCCCACCAAGCATGGCACCTGGCAAGGAACCAATCCCACCTAGTACCGCAGCAGTAAACGCCTTAATACCGATGATAAAGCCAACATAAAAATCAAAAGCCCCATAATCCAGTGTAACTAATACACCAGCTAGCGCCGCCATAGCCGCTCCAATAACGAAAACAGACGAGATGATTCGATCAGTATTGATACCCAGAATCGAAGCCATTTTACGGTCCTGCTGCGTCGCACGACACATACGCCCCAGCTTCGTCTTTTGAATAATGTAAGTAAGTACACCCATTCCTAAGAAGGCAGCAAACAGGATAAACAATTTCATGTAAGTGATTTGCACGAAACCATCACCCACATCGAAACGAATAGCACCCGTTAATAATGTAGGAACACCTTGCTGGCGAGCCCCCTGTGAGATCTGCACATAGTTTTGCAGGATCAACGACATACCGATAGCAGAAATGAGTACCGAAAGTCGGCTAGAGTTACGAAGCGGTCTATAAGCCACTCGTTCTATTACCCATCCATAGGCGCCGGTTACGACGATAGTGAAAATAAGCGTCCCAAAAATAATGATCGGGAACGATTCCATACCAAAAAATGTAAGTAAAGCGATCGCAATAGCGGTGAGATAACTAGAAACCATGTACACATCACCATGGGCAAAGTTGATCATGCCGATAATGCCGTAAACCATGGTATATCCGATTGCGATGAGTCCGTAAACAGAGCCAAGTGTTAGGCCGTTCACCAACTGCTGAAGAATGATATCCATCGAAGAAAACCTCTAAGGGAGATTGGAGCAGGGAGAGTTAGAGGCGCCCATAAAGCGCCTCTTAAATCAATCGATGGCGATGATTAGTTATCCATCATTGAGTATTTGCCGTTCGCATCCCACTCGTACATGACGTAGTCAGATACCAACAGGTCACCTTTATCATCGAACTGCTTAGTTCCCATTACAGTGTCAACTTTGTTGCTGTGTAGCCATTCAGAGGCAGCAACAGGATCAAGGTCGTTTGCACCCAAAGCAGAAGCCACAACTTGAAGTGCTGTGTAAGAGTACATTACATACCCCTCTGGTTCGATACCTTCTGAACGGAATTTGTCAACCACTTCTTTACCAGCAGGGTATGAGGTTGGATCCGCACCAAATGTCATCAATACGCCATCTACGTAATCTGGAGAGCCAGCTACTGAAACAAATTCTTCCGACACAATACCGTCACCAGAGATAAACTTCGCCGTTAGACCTTGTTCACGCATTTGACGTACTAGTGGGCCCGCTTCAGAGTGTAAACCACCGAAGTAGACTACATCTGCGTCAACTGAGCGAATCTTTGTAACTAAAGCATTAAAGTCTTTTTCGCCTTTAGTCAGTCCTTCGTAGAGTGCCTCCTGAACACCATAATTATTCATGACTACCTTCATAGCATCAGCAAGTCCTTGGCCATAAGTGGTTTTATCATGAATAATAGCTACTGTTTTACTTGGGTAATTTTCAACTATGTAGCTCGCTGCCACATCTCCCTGTTGATCATCACGACCACACACTCGGAAAACATTAGGCAAAGCTCGGTCAGTTAGAGTAGGATTTGTAGAGGCAGGTGTTACCATAAGCACACCTGCATCAGCGTATATATTAGATGCAGGAATAGAGTTATCGGAACAGAAATGGCCCACAACCGCCACCGCTTCATCTGAGTCAACCAGACGGTTTGCAACAGAGATAGCTTGCTTGGGTTCACACGCATCGTCAGCTTTTACAAGCTTAATCATTTCGCCATTGATACCACCTTTCGCATTGATATCCATTGCAGCTTTTTCAGCACCTAGCCATAACTGCTCTCCGAAAGTAGCCGAAGATCCAGTCATCGGACCCGCAACACCAATTACCACATCCGCTTGTGCAACAGCCGCCGCGCTTGCGACAGCTAATGAAATAAGCGTTTTTCTAACAACTGCTTTAGACATGCTATGAACTCCTACTCATTTTGGTTTTATCGTTATTCTAAAAATAGCAAGAAGCGTTCCAGAAACTCACATCCCTATAAATTGCTATAAAAACGCAAGAATCATGGAAATTTATTTTCAATTGTGCACTACTAGTGAACACAAACCATACTCTTTGAATAAAAATCGGTCAATAACAGGGCATGAAAATAAGAATATAAATTGAGTAGAAAGTTACAAAATTCAGATAAAAAATCTAAAAGCGGGCCTTCACATGAAATATTTAACTGACATCAGTACAAAAAATCAGCCAAAGAAGATAAAAGAACTCCTAGGAAGTCTTAATTAGCTCATCAAAACTGCTATTTTAGCAGCTGATTAATGGTCACTAATTGTGCAGAAAGCGGAGCATTTAATCGCTTTTGTAAGTAGTCTGTCGTCTCAGGGTAAGGGTGCCCTATGGCGATGGCACTGCCATGTTCGTGGGCCTTTTTGAGTAGCTTTTGGAATTGTAAATCAATTGCTTTTTGCGTTCGCACATTATCCAAAAAGACGTCACGAGTTACTGTCGGCACGCCTCTCTCGGTAGCTACCACATGGGCCACGCTTTTAGCACTGGTTAAGCTGTCAATAAAGAACAATGAACGCTCAGCCATAACATCCATAACCCACTCCATATGTTGCCTATGTGTGGTGAGCAAGCTTCCCATATGATTATTAGCGCCTGTTACATTGGGCACGCTGTCTAAATCCGCACGCAGCGTTGCCTTAAAGGATTGTTCATCCATTTTGACATACAAGCCACCAGGACCCAGTTTCAGCTCACGCTCATTTTCCATAGGGGCATGTAGAATGGTAACACGCTCCTGCAACCTTGCTTTCTTTGCGGCTTTCTTAGCGTAGGGAGTTTCCGGTAAGATCGCCAACGCGACAGGCAGTGGCAAAGCTAATGACGCGTCCATCCCTCTGCGGTTATAACCCACATCATCGATGACCACCGCGATCTTTGGAGGCTTTGGTAAAGCATCCATTTCTGACATCGCGCTAGGTGAAATGACAGGATCTGCTGTCGTAGACTGCACTACCTCTTCTTTGGAAAGCTTTTTAAATAAAGGCGGCCAAGGGTGCGACGCTTCTGGAGCAGGTAATACAAAAGGAAACATCCCTTTTGTTTGAGTATTAGATGGCACCTGATCTAACTTAGGAAAAGGCAACAAATCCTTCTGCGTCACATCAATCTCGTCTGCTCCGGCCCATGACCACGACGAAAAGCCTAACAAAACACCTAAAACAATACTGCGTTTAAACATTAATGAACCAAAAACTGCTGCGCACTCTGCAATACGGAAAACGCCTGAAATAATTGAAAATCGTTCGTCGCTAACTCGTTTAACTTATTGTCTACATCTGAGCTGGTGCGCTCTTTACCACCCGTACCGTTGCCAAGATGCCCTTTCAATTCAGCCTCTTTGATGAAAAAGCGTCCTTTTTCAACCTCTACTTTAGCCTGCGGGATGACCATATCAGGCATGATACCTTGTGCCTGAATCGAACGACCGTTAGGTGTGTAATAGAGGGCGGTGGTTAACTTGACTGCTGCGCCACTGGTTAGGGGTACGACTGTCTGCACTGAGCCTTTACCGAATGTTTCAGTACCTAAAATCAAGCCACGCTGATGATCTTGAATCGCGCCAGCCAACACCTCAGAAGCTGATGCAGAGCCTTCGTTCACCAACACGACTAGCGGTGCATTTGGGAGCAAGGTTGTGTCGGCACTGGCTTTAAACTCTGTTTTTGAATATTCGTGTCGCCCATCCGTATAGACAATCATCCCCTCGTCAATCAGCGCATCGACCATACCGACCGCGCTCTGCAACACCCCGCCTGGGTTATTGCGCAAATCGATGATTAAACCTTTGATCGTGTGCTCTGCCTGAAGCGACGTCAGCTCTTTCCTAAAGTCTTTGGCAGAGTTACCTAAAAACTGACTCACTCGAATGTAAGCGATGTCGTTGCCAAGCCATTCACTACTTAAACTACTGTCTTCAATTTCCGCACGTTTGATTGAGTATTGTTTGATTTCACCATCGCGATCAATGTCCAGTAAGACTTCCGTGCCCTGCTTGCCGCGCATCAAAGTCACGACTTCTTGCAAGCTGGTGCCCGATACCAACTGATCGTTAATACGTACAATGACATCCCCCGCTTTGATCCCTGCCTTTGCGGCTGGGGAATTATCAATCGGAGAAACCACGGTCAGTTTGCCCTCGACCATCTCAACTTCAATACCGATACCGGCATAGTTGCCTGAGGTTTGTTCATCAAACGCTTCAACCTCTTCTTTGGTCAGGTATTCGGAGTGAGGGTCTAGCGAGGACACCATACCTTTAAGAGCTTTATTGAGGATCGCTTCATCATCCAAGGCTTCGACGTAGCCTGCGCTAATGGTTTCGAAGGTTTCAACAAACGTCTGAATCTGCGCCAATGGGATCGGTGCTGGCTCAGCTTCCATTTCAGGTGCGGCCCAAGCAGAGTTCAGTAATAGTGCTCCAGCCACTCCCATGACTAGGTGACGAGTGAAAGCAACCATGTTCAAATCCTTATTCAATATTGATACTAGCCCTTACGAAGCCAAGACAGTGCTGAAACCGGCTCGCCATTATGACGGATGGCAAAAAACAGTCCGGATACATTTCGACCACCAGAGCTGCCCGCCGTCGCAATGACGTCGTTGGCGTTAACCCACTCTCCAACTTCTTTGAGTAAGCTTTGATTGTAGCCGTATAACGACATGTAGCCGCTGCCGTGATCCAAAATAATCAAGAAACCAAAACCACGCATCCAATCGGAAAATACCACTCGACCATGGTGCACTGCGCGGACATTGTCTCCCGTATTGGCTGCTAACGTGACGCCGCCTAAATTAATCTGTGAATTATCTGGCATACGTTTGATCACGTTAAGAGGCGGAATTAACTTTCCTTTTTGTGAGCCAAATGGGGTTTCTTGGTCAGGAATCTGTATATCTGCCAAGGCTTGCTCTAGTTGTTTTAGCAAGGACTGCATTTGCGCCTGGTCTTGCTGCAAGCGTTTGGCTTTTTGATCCCCAGAATTTAAATCAGTTTCAATTTTCGCCAATATTTTTTCACGTTGGCTTTGTTCTTCGCGTACTCGCGCTTGCTGTTTCTCTAAGTCAGACTGTTCTTGAACCATTTGAGCGCGTTGGCTACGAATGCTTTTCTCGATCAAATTAAGATCATCGACTTCTGAACTAAAGCCGTTAATAAGAGACTGGCGGGCAGTGGAAAAGTAGCGGTTGTAGTGGATTAAGCGCATGGACTCATCGACAGGGAGGTCATCCAGTAGGAAGCGAACGCCTTCGCTGCTACCAGAACGATAAACCGCCCGAAGTTGGGCGGCTATCTGTTGGTATTGCTGTTGAATGCTTTGCTGAAGACTGCGTTGCTGCGTTTGCAAGTTCTGCAGTTGCTGCGCACCTTTTTCTAGGCTTTTTTGTAACTCCAAAATGCGCTTAGACAAGTCATTAATCGTTTTCTCTTTGCTTTCAAGCTGTTGTTCGACACTCGAACGTTCGCTTTTAAGCTCTTTGAGCCAACCATTTAACTTAGCCAGATCTTGCTGTAACGCTTGGATCTGCTGGCGTGCTTCTTCGGGTGTTTTCGGTTCCGCTGCCCAGCTTGCGCTGGACAACATAACCATGAGCATCAACAAACAGGCTTTAAACCCCATGATGATTCCCTTTGACATTCATTAAGAGCGTACCAATAGACTGCGGCCCGTCATCTCTGCAGGCACATCCATGCCCATCATCTCTAGCAAGGTCGGAGCGATGTCACATAAAGCGCCTTCCTTGATAGACCAGCTTGACTCTGGTGTCACCAACACTAGTGGTACTGGCTCAAGTGTATGAGAAGTCAGCGGCTGAGTGCCATCGTCACTTAACATTTGTTCAACGTTACCGTGGTCGGCCGTAATCAAACATTGGCCACCATTTTTCTCAAGCGCCACAAGAATACGACCCAAGCATGCATCCACAGCTTCCACTGCAGCAACAGCCGCTTCGAAGATACCACTGTGGCCAACCATATCGCCGTTGGCAAAGTTACAGATGATGGTGTCGTATTTGCCCGCTTCAATCACTTCAACCAGCTTGTCAGTGACTTCTGGCGCGCTCATTTCCGGTTTTAGATCGTAAGTTGCGACATCAGGAGATGGGATCAATTCACGTTCTTCGCCATCAAACACCGCTTCCTCGCCACCATTAAAGAAGAAGGTAACGTGCGCGTATTTCTCTGTCTCAGCAATGCGAAGTTGCTTTTTACCTGTTTTCGACAGCACTTCACCCAGTGTATTACTCAATGCCACTGGTGGGTAAGCAACTGACGCATTGATGTCTGAAGCATATTCGGTAAACGTCACAAAACCTGCAAGCGTTGGTGCCGCTTTGCGTTCAAAGCCAGAAAAGTCCGCGTCAGTAAAGGCACGAGTTAATTGACGCGCACGGTCAGGACGGAAGTTAGCAAAAATCACCGCATCGCCATCTTCAATCGCAACCGGTTCGCCAATGACAGTCGCTTTTACGAACTCATCGTTTTCATCACGCTCGTACGCCGCATCAATAGCAGCTTTAGCTGACTCAGCTTGGTACTCCGCTTGGCCAAGTACAATAGCGTTGTAAGCTTGTTCAACACGCTCCCAACGATTATCACGGTCCATCGCAAAGTAACGTCCCGTTAGCGAAGCAATACGGCCTACGCCAAGATCTGACAATTTAGCGTCGATCTCTGCAAGCGGGCCTTGAGCGGAACGCGGTGGTGTGTCACGACCGTCGGTAAAGCCATGAATGTAAATGGCTTTCGCCCCTTGGCGCGCAGCCAATTCACTCATTGCCATAATTTGTTCGTGGTGACTGTGTACACCACCAGGAGAAACAAGACCAAGAATATGAACGGCTTTACCCGCCGCCACGGCTTTGTTTACGGTCTCAAGCAGGGCTTCATTTTCAAAGAAGCTACCATCGTCGATGGCTTTGCTGATACGCGTAAAGTTTTGGTAGACCACACGCCCTGCACCTAGGTTCATATGACCTACTTCAGAGTTACCCATTTGACCTTCAGGTAGACCAACCGCCATACCTGATGTCTTGATCAGCGTATGAGGACGCTCGCCCCAAAGCTTATCCCAGTTAGGCGTGTTCGCAGCTGCGATCGCATTCGATGTAGAGGTTTCGCTGTAACCCCATCCGTCTAAAATAAATAATGCCGTGGTTTTCTTGTTCATAATTACGTATCCCGATCTGTAATTTGGCCATTACATCGATACTACCATAGGCGTCCTAGAGCTTTACAGCCAAGGACAGCCTATGGACGTAATTAATTCTTACTAACGCCTGCTACACTATTCAGCAGCCAATCGCGGAAGGTAACGACCTGCTCGAGGTCAGCCTTATCGCCGGGATAAGACAGAAGGTATTCATGAGGGGTATCAATCGGAGCACCAAAAGGTGCGATAAGTGAGCCGTCTAACAGACTTTGCTCGGCAATAATGGTTGGTAAAATCGCCACACCCATACCATGCTTCGCCGCTTCCAAAAGCATATGAAAATGGGCAAAAGCTGGGCCAGCCAGAGAATCACTCTCTAAATCATGGGCCGCTAACCAATCTGGCCAGCCATTGATTCGTGATGAGAGGTGCAACAGTGGGTATTCAAGTGCATGTCCCGCGCTAAAGGAGGAACTGTCAGCCCCATCCAATAAACTTGGCGCACAGACTGCAACCACTTGCTCACTTAAAAGATGATGACTGACCGCCCGAGGCCAATGATCACCGCCGTAGTGCAAGATGATATCAATGCTTTCTGGGTCGATTTTTGCCGCATCATCAAGGGAACGAACTTTGATTTGAAACTGTGGGTGCAATTTCTGGAAAGCGACCAATTTAGGCATGAGCCAGTAGGACGCAAAAGTTGGCAATGCGGAGATGGTCAGCGTGGTTTTTTCATCTTCTCGATGCAACATACGCAAACTTGCATTTTCCATGCTGTCTAATAGCGGCACGACTTCTTTGTAATAGGCTGCGCCAGTGCTGGTCAACACCAGACGTTTATTCAGTCGAATAAACAAATCACGGGACAAGAACTCTTCCAAGTTACGTATTTGTCGGCTGACCGCACTCTGCGTTAGGTGAAGCTCCTGCGCTGCACGGGTAAAGCTAAGATGTCTAACAGACGCTTCGAAACATTTTAGCGCTGTGGAAGAGGGGATGTATCTCCGCATTCGTTTGCCATTATTACATTGAAGTTAGGGAAAGGCTGTAACTGTACCGCAAGTCTCAGCATTCGCCTATTATGACCGGAAAGGAATGTGTTGTAATTACGCATTCCTTTGTTTTTATTGCGAAATCATACGGCTAGACTGCTAGTCTAAAACATGAGTTCGCTGACCCACATGATAAGTATGAGCCCCTACTTCGTAAAACATACGTTTCACTTCACGTAACGGGATATCACGTAGTGTGGTCATTGGCGCAGACAAACTATCACGTCGACCTGTGAACCACTCAGCAAGCTCTTTGCCCATGATCGTTCCAGGACCAATGCCGCGACCGCTGTACCCTGCCACACTGAACAAACCACGCTGCAACTGTTGGCAGTGAGGCAAGTGGTCTTCACTGTAAGCGATCTTACCGGTCCAGCTAAACTCCCATTCTACTTTTTGCAGCACTGGCCATAGTTCTTTTACACGCTGAGACGCCCAGCTCGCATGGTAATGCTTTTCACCGCCCATACCACCAAACACAAGACGCCCTTGCTGGTCCATACGGAAGGAACTCATGACCGTACAGGTATCCCAACAGCCCTCTTTGTTTGGCAAAACCACTTTCAGTTGCTCTTCCGTTAAAGGCTTAGTCGCTAACTGACTATAAAAAATTGGCACAAACTTACGTGCTTCATTTTTGACACCATACTCACCGTATGCGTTGGTGGCTAAGATAACACGTTCTGCTTTTAAACTGCCTTTCGCCGTTTTAACGACCCAACTTTCGCCATCAGGAGTAATGTTTTCGACAGGAGACTGATCAAATAGCTGCGCACCTTCTTTCACAGCAGCATGAGCCAGTCCGCGTGCATAACCTAGCGGTTGAATCGTTCCAGCGCGAGGGTCAAACAGAGCTGAATTGAATTTCTCAGAACCGATTCGAGCTTGTGCATCCGCTGTATTCAACAGCTCCACCGGCGCGCCTCGTTGTTGCATTTGCTCACATCGACGCTTCAGCTGAGTTAAACCTGCTTTGCCAACACCACAGTGCAAAGTACCATTGCGGGTTGCTTCGCACTCGATATTGTATTCTTCGATCAATCCAAAGACATAATCAGGGGCAACCGCTAAGGCATCGTATAAGGCTCGCCCTGCTTCTGCACCCAACTGGCGGTCTAAGTCATCCGGCTCCAACCAAAGACCCGCATTGGCCAAACCAACATTGCGTCCAGAACCACCAAAACCTACTTCAGCGGCTTCTACCAGTGCAACCGAGACACCAAACTTAGCCAAATGAAGGGCCGCTGACAGACCGGTAAAACCACCGCCAACGATGGCTACATCGACGTCTAGATCCTGATCTAACGCATTAAGAGTGGGAGCAGCCGGCGCACTGGCGCGCCACAGAGAGTCACAAGGTTGCAAAGACATAGAGACGACCTCTTAAACAAAACAGGCAAATAAAAGACCCAAACCAAAATAGGCGAGCAAACACTCGCCTATTTCACCACTGGAGCGCAGATATCGATTATTCGAACACGATACCTTGTGCCAGAGGAAGATCACCACCGTAGTTGATCGTGTTTGTCGTACGGCGCATGTAGTTACGCCATGCATCAGAACCTGACTCACGACCGCCGCCAGTCTCTTTCTCACCACCGAACGCACCACCGATTTCTGCACCAGAAGTACCGATGTTAACGTTGGCAATACCACAGTCAGAACCAGCAGGAGACATAAACAATTCTGCTTCACGCATACTTTCTGTGAATACAGCAGAAGACAGACCTTGTGGCACTTCGTTTTGGATCTCAATTGCTTCTTCGAAGTTGCTGTACGTCAGTACGTACATGATTGGCGCGAAGGTTTCTTCATGAACAATTGGCGCATCGTGAGCAATACGAACGATCGCTGGCTTCACATAGAAACCACCTGCTGGAACACCGTCCGTCACACGGTCACCACCGCAGATGATCTCGCCGCCTTGAGCCTTCGCTGCTTCTAGTGCATTTTGCATGCGCGCAAAGCTGTCTTCATCGATAAGTGGCCCAACTAGGTTACCTTCTTCTAGTGGGTTACCAATGCGTAATGTGCCGTAAGATTTCGCCACACGCTCAACCAAACCATCCACAATCGATTCGTGGGCAATCAGGCGACGCAGTGTTGTACAACGTTGGCCTGCTGTACCCGCTGCAGAGAACACGATCGCACGCAATGCAAGATCAAGATCCGCCGTTTCAGACACGATCATAGCGTTGTTGCCGCCAAGCTCTAGTAGAGAACGACCTAGACGTGCAGCAACGGTTTGCGCAACCGCTTTACCCATTGCCGTAGAACCTGTCGCAGACACCAGAGGGAAAACAGGGCTTGAAGAAATCGCTTCGCCTAAATCGCGGCCACCGATCATGACACTAACAGACGCTTTTGGAATGTCTGGCATCTCAGCGATAACGTTTTGTGCGATTTGGTACATGGCTAAGGCACAAAGCGGCGCTTTTTCAGAAGGCTTCAATAGGATTGGGTCGCCACATACTAGACCTAGCATCGCATTCCATGCCCAAACTGCCATCGGGAAGTTAAACGCCGTGATCACAGCAACCGGACCAAGGGGTTGCCATTGTTCCATCATGCGGTGTCCCGGACGCTCAGAAACAATCGATAGACCGTGTAGCATGCGCGATTGACCGACAGCGAAGTCACACACATCGATCCATTCCTGAACTTCACCTAGTGCTTCAGGCAAAATCTTACCGGCTTCTAGGGAGATCACTTGCGCCAATTCATTTTTGTATTTACGCGCTTCTTCACCGATACGGCGAACCAATTCACCACGTCGTGGTGCTGGGATAACACGCAGTGCTTTAAATGCTTCTTGAAGTTCAGCATTCACGGCATCAAGCTGTGCTGGCGTCGCGTTGTTAAATTGAGACAACTTAGCGCCATCGATCGGGCTGTGTGCAGAGAATGCAGCGCCTTGGCCCAACGTTACTTGGTTACCGGTTAGGACACTGTAAAAAGTATCGCCCTGCTTTAGCGTATTAACGCCCAATGTTTCTAAACAAGCTAATGTCATGGTTAAACCTCATTAAGTGTTTTTCATTTCAATGAGATTCACAGTACTCTCATGACCTATCGATGAGAAATATTGATTTTATACCTTAGGTCTAGCTTTTTCCTATAACCAAACCCATACTAACAAAAACATAGACTTCCAAGGTGATTATTCATGGACATTCGCTCCTTGCGCTACTTCATTGCCGTATTCGAAGAACGCAGCCTAAGCGGCGCGGCAAAGCGTTGTTTTGTTGCACAACCCTCCATTTCTGCCACCCTAGCGCAACTCGAAGACGACCTTGGCACGCAGTTATTTGTGCGCCACTCCAAAGGCGTTACCGCCACCGACAGTGGCGCGCAGCTGTATCCTCAGGCATGTAAAATGGTCAATGATATGAATGCCCTAAGAAGCATGTTCTCCGATTCCAGTGCGCCATTGGAGCTGTCCATTTCACTCGCGCCATTTTTATCCGGAGCCCTCGTATCACAAGTATTGAAAACCCTACTGGATGAAATCCCTGGTCTCACATTCAACCTAGTGGACGAATCGGAACAGGCAGACCTACGTTTTACTTGTAACAGCTACACCAGCGAAGACGACGTGTTTTATCCCCTTTGGGAAGACAACTATGTCATCGCCATGAACAACGACCACTGGCTAGCAGAGTTTCCTTCTCTTTCGATTAAACAAATCGACAAACTGGCGTTTATTTCTCGTAAGCCCTGCGACATCCAAGAATCTTGGAATTATCTGATGCAAAAGCAAGGCGTCGTCATGGACGTGCGGGCGCAGGTCAAAACAGAGGAATACGCCCTCGACTTAGTGGCGGCTGGATTGGGGATCTCCTTAATTCCAGAACACTCTCTGCGTGAGCGTAAAGACGTGGTCATCCGACCGATCAATGACGTAACGCTAAAACGCGTGGTTGGTATCGCGCACTCTAAGCAAACCAGCTTCCCAGCTCATTTGATCAATACGATCTTAAGCGTGAAGCAACAATTACTGAGCAGCCATTTGTAGTGAGTTAAGCTTGAGTAAAAAGCATTAATCAAACTTAATGCATGAATTTTAAGTATGACAAAATGCTTTTTTACCTTTTGCACGGAAGCAAATGGCGGCCTAAAGTGGCGTTATCGGTCAATCGCCAAACTTATAAAAACAGGAGAGCCTCATGCAAGTTAATCAATTTTTCGCATCACTTTGGGACACTTACACCGACATCGCCCCACAAGCTGAGCGCATTCAAGCACTATTCAAAAGCCACGGCGAAGAAGTGATCAACGACCACATCGCCTTCCGTACATTTGCTCACTCACCGGTGTCTTTGGAAAAGCTACAACCAATCTTTGAAGAAATGGGTTACGAAGCCTACGGTGCGTTCCGCTTTGAATCCAAGCACCTTAAGGCCCGTTGCTACAAACACACATCCGAAGTAGATGCGCCAAAAATCTTCTTATCCGAGCTACTGACCGAAGAGCTACCAGAAGAATGCCAAGACATTATTGCTAAACTGGTTGCGCAAATCCCAGAAGACGCGGCCTCTGATCCGGCTGTTTTTTGGAAAAAACGTCTATGGGACGTGCCTTCACTAGAAGACTACCTAACACTTGTGGAACACAGCGAATACGCTGCTTGGTTAAGCACCATGGGTATGCAAGCCAACCACTTCACTGTCAGCATCAACCACCTGAAGAAATTCCCAACCATCGAAGCCGTTAACCAACTGCTGCAAGATGAAGGCTACACATTAAACAGCACTGGCGGTCTAATCAAAGGCTCTCCAGAGCTTTACCTACAGCAGTCTTCCACTATGGCAGATAAAATTGACGTGACCTTTGCTGGCGGTGAAACACGCACGATCCCAAGCTGTTTCTATGAATTCGCCTTACGTCATAAACAAGCTGATGGCACATTGTTTGACAGCTTTATCGAAGGCAACGCAGATAAAATCTTCGACTCAACTAACACTAAATAAGCGCTTTCTAGCGTGACTACAGAGTGTTTTATACGGCCCTTTAAAGGGCCGTATTTCATTGTAGGCGAGGCACTTCCAGCTATAGATAAAACGTAAGTATGTACCCTAATCTCGCACCGTGTATAATGCTTCGCAGTTATTTTATAGGCTTAAATACACATGATGAATCAACTAATTGAATTTTCTATTAACCATTGGGAAATGGTCGCAGTATTTGTTGCCATTGCTGCCACACTGATCTTCGTTGAAACTCGCGGCGGCGCACGTGGCCTGACCAGCGCAGCAGCAACAAACTTGATCAACGACAAAGACGCAGTGGTTGTGGACATTCGCCCAGCGAATGAATTCCGCACTGGTCACCTAACAGGATCTATCAACATCCCTTCTGCGAAGTTAAAAGATTCTGCTAGCACCCTAGAAAAACACAAATCGTCCCCCATTATCTTAGTTTGCAAAACTGGTATGACAGCGGGTTCAAGTGCAAAAGAGCTGATCAAGTCAGGCTATGATGTGTACAAGCTGCAAGGCGGCATCACAGAATGGCAAAACGCTGGTCTACCACTGGTTAAAAAATAATTTAAGGGGTCCGCAATGGCGAATGTAACCATTTATTCAAGTAATTACTGCCCATTTTGCACCCATGCAAAGCGGTTGTTGCAAAATAAGCAAGCGGACTTCGACGAGATTAATGTTGACGGCAACCACGCTTTACGCCAAGAAATGAAGGAAAAAAGCGGCCGTCACACAGTACCGCAAATCTGGATTGGAGACCGTCATGTGGGTGGTTGCGACGACCTATATGCGCTCGAAAGTGCAGGCGAGCTTGACGCTTTGCTTGCCTCTAACTAAAACACCAAGGAACTATCATGGCTGAAGAAAACAACCAAGCTCAACCACAACTACAAATTCAACGTATCTTCCTAAAAGACGTGTCTTTCGAATCGCCACGTTCTCCTCTTATCTTCCAAGAAGAGTGGAAGCCTGAAGTAGGCCTTGAGCTAAACACCAAAAGCCGTCAAGTTGGTGAGAACCTATACGAAGTGGTTCTAGACATCACTGTAAATGTTAAAAACAACGACGAGCCAGCTTACCTAGTTCAAGTTCTACAAGGTGGCCTATTCACCATCGCTGGTTTTGAAGAGCGTCAACTTCACCACGCACTGGGTGCATTCTGCCCAGGCACATTGTTCCCATACGCTCGTGAAGCAATCGACTCTGTGATCGCTAAAGGCAGCTTCAACCCAGTGATGCTTGCACCGATCAACTTCGATGCACTGTACCTAGAAAACCTACAGCAACAACAGCAAGCAACTGAAACTGCTCAGTAATCGCTACCGTTCTTAGGTTTAATAAAAAAATCCGATTGAGACGACTCAATCGGATTTTTTTGTGGGTGTTTGTTGAGGGTTGTACGACCCGACTCCGTTCGGGGAAGCGGTCTAGCAGGCCAGAGGCATCGATGTTACTGTGTTCCTTGTACGACCGCGCTGCACGCGGGAACGGGGATGGTGGTTAGCTGTTTACCGACTGCTAGTAATTTTTGTCGGAGACTAATTATTCACATCATCTTCTGACAACATTTGGCGGCAATTACGCACGGTTAGCACACGAACTTCATGGCTTAAGCTATAGATAATTCGGTAGTGACCAAAGAGGATTTCACGATAGTTCGTATGAGGCATTTCAGGAACCAGTCGCCCCATTTCAGGCATACTTCCAAGCAACTCCGTTTTATCAAAAACCTCGTTGACCCACTTTTCCGCCGCTGATGGATTATCCAAAGAAATAAACTCAGCGATATCGCTGAGCTTTTCAAGTGCTAACGGAGACCAAACTACCTTCACTTCTTAATCCGCCCCAGAACCTGGGCGCGTGCATCTTGATTGGAAACCCCAAGACCAGAAGCCAACTGAGCTTCGGCCGTGCGCATTTCTTCAAGCAACTCGATCTTCTCTTGCATTGCTTCGTACTCTGCAACATCCAGAACCACAGCAACCCCTTTACCATGCTGCGTAATAACCAGTGGACGACGAGTCTCATTGATCTGTTTGATGTAAGAAGCAACCCCTGCGCGAAATTCAGACAACGGCTGAATATCCTGATCGAAACGAATACGATTCATAGCAAACCTCAAATAGTACAAAATAACGTACAAACAATAGTTCAATTGATTAGTTTAGACAAGGCGTTGATGCTTTACAGGCAAGTCACTGAAACATCTCAGTAAACGTGACTGATTGAAGGTTTCAATAAAAATCCGATTGGGGAAGCGTAATCGGATTTTTGTGGGTGTTGTTTGAGGGGTTGTAATGATAAAGCCGCTTGTTCGACCGCGCTGCGCGCGGGAACGGCTTTCAGCTCGAATGCGCTCGTGTAGAGCGAAATGCCAACAACACCCACCTTTGTAAGCAATTTTCTTCAATGACTTCAGGATTATCTTTAAGCGCTTTATACGGTTAATTCATTTTAAAAACTAGAAGCCACTCTCCTTCATCTTGACTTTCATAGTTTTTGGTTTGCACTAAAAATATCGCCATAAAAGAAGAGAATAGTCGTCCCTGTAGACGCCCAACGACCAACCAAGAATAACGGGGGTGGAATGTAAGGCAATTTTGAATGCGCGTTAGTGGGGCATCTTTGCATTGGTATTGGCAGTTACAAGAATGATAGAGTGCAATATTCTTCCTTATTTATTTACATTAACCTGAAACACTTAGAAAAATATATCTATTATTATCTGGGGGTTAAGCAGTTCAATTACTCAACTAAGCAAAGTTATTACTTCTTATTGTATCAAGGAAGACCTAATGGATTTATTACTTAGCCCCGTCCAACAAAAGCGTTTTAAAGACCGTATTGAGCAATCAATCAACCTAAAAAAACTCTATCAGGGAATAGACAGTATACCTGCCTTGACTGGAGCTGGCGTTCGCTTCATAGATTCGGAATTTAATATTGTTGAGTTACGCCCATTTGAGCGTATCTGTCTACGTGATCCTGTTTATATTGTCTTACGAGAGCCCCCAACGGCGTTTAACGCAGATCAATTTGCCTCATATTTAAGACAAAACCAGGAAAATCCAAGGGAGAATAAACTAGTTAAAGAAGTTGCTGGGGCTGTATTGAGTTGTGGTGCTGCGGCTCTAGGTTGGATTGTTATTTTTAGCTCTGCTGCCGCCATTCCTGTTTCAGGAGGAGCTTCCTCTGCTATAACCTATCTATCATTAGGAGCTGCACTAGCTAGTACAGCCCAATGCGCTACTGGTTTATACCGAAGCAAAGAAGAATATCAAGGAAATGGAGCTCATTTGGATGAGCTAGATTCACTAGAGTGGTATCAGAATGTGTCTAGTGCGCTGGATATTATCTCCATCGCTGGTGCTGGAGCAGCTTTTGCATCAGCCATTAAATCGGTCAAACTCTTCAAAGCGAGTACAGGTCGAAGCTATGCTGATATTCTAAAAGGCCTATCGAGAGCGGAAAAATGACGCCTTACGTTAGAAGTGATTCGAGTTAATAATCCTGGCGTTAGCAATCATGTCCTAAAACGTATGATTAGAAATGGCCAATATCCTAAACGCTATACCTCATCAGGTATTCGTAATACCTATGCACTACAAGTCAAAGATGCTGTAGGTGCATCATTATCGTTTGCTGGAAGTGCATTATCAGGAACAATAGGAAATATTGCTGTTGGTATTTGGGAGGAGATTGACGAGTGAAAGATAGAGATTTTTTATCACCATTTCCGCCTTGGAGACTATTTTTACCATTTATGGCTGTCACTATATTTAGTATGGTTCATATGGCATTGAGCGTATCTGTTTTTGCATCCGCCTTTGATATCTCGCCTAAAGCTACAGTCGCACTTTTGCTTTTCTCCGTAGCTATCTTTACGTTAGTAAATTTTAAAATATCTCAGGGAAAATATATATATGCATATTTTCTTCAAGGGTTATGTTTTATCTCTCTAGCTCTATCTATAGCAGGCACTATTTATGAAAAAAATATTGATCACACTGATTATGTAATACTGGGTATTGCCTCAGTGTTGTCAATTTTTTCATTTTTCATTATCAGCACTCGCCATTATAAAGGGTGTATCTACTATAGAATGAGATGTATAGCTTTAATGTACAAAATAAAAAATGGAGAAAAGCTAGATGATGGTAAGTATTTTTATGAAAAGTAGATGGGCTTGTACGACCGCGCTGCGCGCGGGAACGGCTTTTAACTCGAATGCGCTAACGCCTTAACCTTCACCACCTTCTCAAAATGCTCCAGCTGATGTGTTCTAATCCACCACTCCGCAGCCTCCATCAGTAACTCAGGATCGTCGTTTTTATTTTTGAAGAATGCATAGAACGAAACGCCAACGCCCTCGCCTTTGGTAGCGATTTTCTTGTCGCAGACTTCAATGATTTTGGATTTTAAGATTGGGGTCATGGTGTTTTTTTGTGAATCAGTGGTTTTCGTCTGGTTAGCAGGCACAAAAGAATTCATTCCTGTTTTTCCTTGTAACAGACACTTGATGCTCTGCTGGCAGCCTAGGACGCATATCGGTGCTTATAGTCTTCGATTGTATATGACATGTATTACCTGTTGGTTGCTAATGCAGCGCTCAGCGGCTTGTCCGGTGCAATGGATTGTTAGGTTTATCCTCGTTGCATCGCTGAATTTCATTTGAAAAATTAAGTAAGAATGATCGAATGTTGGAATCATGCTCTGACAGAGTCAGCAATGCTTTAACTTCATTCGGCGACTTTCCGATGAGAGGAATACGCAAAAACAGATGTTCAAGAAAATTGTTACTTACTGTCGAAAGGACAAGCCTAAGAGAAGTCAGCATGTCATCACCTCGGTGGGATGCATGTACCAAAGTGATGGGTTTACCTATTATTTCAAAGCGAGAAACCATCCAGTCAATTGCATTTTTGAGACCGCCGGGGATGGCACGAACATATTCAGGGCTTGAAATTATGATCCCATCACTTTCAGAGACTGATTTTAGGAATTTGTTCACTGCAAGTGGTGTTGACTCTCCTTCAAAATCTGGCGAAAAAACAGGTAGTGAACTTAGATTATGAATAACCACCAACTCGACGCCTTCGGGGGCAAGATTTTTCATGGCTTTCAGCAAAGCTGTATTTGTGGATGCTTCGCGTGAGCTGCCCGAAACAGCTAATATTTTCATATTGTTCTCTTATACAGCCTAACTCTTCAAACAGGGGCGCGCGTCAGCGCGTCCCGCCCGAAGGGCTTTGCTGTTTTGATTTGTTAGGCGCATTTTCTGGGATATTATTGTGTTCTGATGTCAAAGTGACTTTCAACCTTTCTATCTCTTTTTCAAGAGGCACAATACGCAGCTCATAAGTTACTTTAAAAGTTATAGCAGCGGCTGCACAAACCGCCACAGCTAAAACCCAAATAGGATGGTCTTTTGCTCTTGGCCACATAGATTCATTTATAGTGCTTTCAATCGCAGCACCTTCTGATACCGCCTCAGCTTTTGACGGAAACGGAACGGCTGAAATGAGTGTAGTCATCATTGGGTTCATTCCTTTGACAACGTCAAAATCCCAGTCAATATCTACTGGTAAAAAGCCAGCCGATTTATCCCAGATTTTTTTAGCACCAAGACTCTTAATTAAAGATTTTTTATTGCTAGCCCGCACTTTACTGCCGTTTGCACAACTAGTGGCAACACCACCTTCAATTAAGAAAAAGTCTAATGCTGGACATTCCCGAAGGGCTAGATCTCTCACATCCTCAGCTATTACTGAGTCGCTAACTGTTATCAACAAATCTACATCTGACCGCGTACTTCTTGTTCTGTGAAGCCGAGAGCCAAATAAATACACTTCGCTAACACCATCAAACTGGTCAGTAAGGGCGCTTAACAATTTCTTTAGGGAATATGTATCGTATCGCATAATTTTTTACGCCTAACGCTGAAATTTGCGGCAATTTTGGAGCCGCGAAGCGGCGGAAAAATTGTCCGGCAACATTGACTTGTTAAATTTTCATTTGTTCATTTTTGGAGTATCGGTATTCGAATTCGTCTCCATATATAGATTCTATCTTTAGTATGTAGTCCAGTCTGTCCTCTTGATATTCCATTAATCGGAGTCTCTCTGCTGGACAGGTTCCTGGAGTGATTGGTGTCTCTTCGGAGGCCTCTATTAGCAATATCTCTTCGCCTACTTGAAAGGAATCGTTTTTCCTCGGCCCTCCGGCAGTAAAGCATAGTATGTTTAAATTTAAGACTCTAAGTGCAGAAAAGAACTTACCCCACTCATGATCAGGAACTTCGACCCCATCGACCAATACTGTAAGCTCAGAGACAAAAGCGGTTCCCATCCCATTATTTATCAGGTAAATACCCCATTGCTCTTCTTTTGCATTACTGGAAAAGTATGAATTAATTCTCGGCTCCACAGTTATATGGTTGTGCTCAATTTGAGTTCGACCCTGCCAAATAGAGAAGCCTAGAGCTATTACTGCAACTAAAAGCGCTGAGATATCGATAACATATTTGTGCACGTCCACTCCCTTGAACTCACGAATTTAACGTTTAAATGAGCCGTGCAGTTTACTGCATCGGCTGGATTTGCTTGTTAAGTGTTTCCAGCCTTTCCAGTGACAGCTGAGCTTTATCAATATTTTGATCGAAATTTGTCAGTGGAAGTGATTTAGGTAGTGGCTGTAAATCCATACAATCTGGGCATTTTTCTATCAATCTTTCAAATGATGACTTGACAGATTCTTCTGCATCAGCCGTCGACCTGAGCTGCTTTAAACGTTCTTGTAACCGCTCGTGTTGCCTAAGCAATTCATCGTATTTTTTCTCAGCGTCAGCTTTAGCATCTTTCGCCTCTTCAAGAGCGGACCTCAAAGCAATGGTCGAAGAAGCTACCTCTGAGGATAGATTGATTTTCGCATTTGCCAGCTCTATAGAGACGGTGCTCGAACGATAAGCAATGTATGTCAGCCCAGCGGAAACGACCAGAACGGCAATACTTAGAGCGTGCCAAAACGTTCTAGGTATATGTTGTATATCCATATCTCAGTCCTTGTTCGCGAAGTAATCGCGGCACTTAACGCTCGTATTTGCGGCTGGTTTGGAGCGCAGCGGAAAACCAGTCCGACAACATGCGCTTGTTAGCCTCCATATACAACGGCCAGTATTAAGACTATTACTACTACCGCAAAAAGCCATTTTCTTTTGGAGCTGCCTTTTGATTCGTTTAAAGAATTAGGCAATGCCGCAGGAGAAGAGGAAAGCTCGTTAATGCTTTTAATAAACTCTTCATCTCGTCTCGTTCTTTTGGCTTTAAGTTTACCTTCGTACTCTCGCCAAACATCATTGTGCATTTCGTGTAATGTTGTATGCACCTCTGGCTCTCCCCAAAGTTCACAAAGCCACTTTACATCGGTTTTGTTTAGCAATTCCAATTTGCTGTACCCAAGAGTTTTGTATGAAAACGGAAGACCTTTCAACTTCTTCCCCGGAACAGATTCAACTACATTGTAACCTGGCTCTTTCAATACATCTGAATATGGAATGGAGAATGAATTGATTGCCGCAAGCCAATACAAAAGAGCCAGTTCTTCTTCATATTCAATTTTTTGCTTGCGCTTGTCTCTAATCAAAGCTCTCGTGGCAATTGCAGCTTCTCTAAAGGACGCAGGCAAAGGCAGGTTTTCAATAGCTAACGCTAAACGTTTTTCAGGATCGTCTCTTAACTTCTTTATACGATCAGCCCAAAATTCACCTTTTTGGAGTTCATCTCTATGGCGAGACCAGAAATCAACAGCATATTCATCAGCATCTAAATCTGTTTCAGTTTTATGCCATGACTCAGTCATTGAGCTTTCCTCTCTTAAGGGCTAACGCCAGCCAGCATGCGCGGCTGCGGAATGGAGGCGAAGCCGCAATGTAGTAGGCGTCGCCGTGCCTGGCCTTGTTATGTGATGGTAGCTCAATCTGGCAGTCCCTCGAACTCTGGCACTTCCCCTGACTCCCCATCCCAAGCAGCTTTGCTGGATGAAAAGATGTGCGCTGTTGGTGCCATAGATATTTCAGTGTCCAAGCACCCTGCGGGAACAACGAGCAAACCTGCAATTTGAGTGCTTGGTAATGCGGAGCCACACAACTTACAAAAGCTTTTGTTATGACGAGTGCCTGGAAGCGTAAAGGACGTCACATTGTCTGAACCTGAACGCCAGACCAATTTAGCTGACTGTGAGAATAGATTTGCTGCATGAGCCGAACCCGTATCTTTTTGGCAGTGCTGACAATGGCACAGGTAAAAGCTATCGAAGTCACCCTTTACCTCAAAACTCACGGTGCCACACAGGCAAGAGCCGGAATAGTCAGTCATCAGAATCCCCTCCTGGGCCTGCTGATGAAATACACATAACGCCTAAACAGCGCGCGTATCGAACTGGCGGGCATTTTGGTACAAAATACGTGACAGTTTGCGAAGTCCTCTGGTTTGCCTTGTTAACTCTATTCATCCCAATACCCTTCTATAAAAACCGATATTTGCTGAAAGTACCTTGATTTTTCAATGTCTTCTAGCATATATCGTCTTTCTTCATCATCTTCGGCGTCATCAAGCTCATTGATAATGATCATCAGTTTTTGAAGACCGCCAGAAACAAATGCCTAGCTTAGGAAAGCAGTAGGAATACCCCAGCTCTGCATCCTCAGTATCAAGAGCCCGATATTTTTCAGTGTGGGCGACAACTTTCGATACTTCAGATTTAAATAGGTTTAGCCCCTTAAAGTTTAAATTGAATGGTGCATTGTTGTTAATGCCGATCCAATCAACTAGACCCGTTTCCGGTTCATACGTGACTTGTATTGCACTTTCTAGAAAGTAATCGCTTTCTGAAAATTTAATTCCCGCGTTTGTGTGTGCAGGGATACTATCTGCGGGACTTTCAATCGCAGCCCTAACAGCTTCTTGCGTCATTCCAAGCTTAATATTACCTATCCCGTCAAATGGGGCGATCTCGATTTCATTCATAAGAGTTAACGCTAAGCTTTGGGGCGCAGGCACGTAGGGCATAATAGCGAAGCGGCCCTGCGTGTTTGCGTCCCAGCGAACGAAGTGAGCGGCAACAGCGTTTTGTTAGCCATGAGCCTGAGACAACCTTATGTACTTGGTTGGCATTAACGCTATGTATGCAAGTGCCAAAAACAATTTAAAACCACGCAATGATGATTCGGCTGTAAGGTGAATCATCCCACCCTCTGAGGGAACGACAGTGAGTTTATTTGAACGGTACCAATCTACACTTAAATAGATTTCTTGCTCATTTGCATCAATTTTAAAATCTTTGGTTTCTCCGTTCCCTATCTTTCCCAAGGTGCTGCCATTGGCAATGACTGTGTAGTCTCTGGTTCTATCCGCAAAGCCGCTGTCACGACTTATCCGAAGTATTGTCATTTCTATATCCTTATAAATGGCTAACGCCGCAAGCAAAGGCGAGCGTTAGCGAGTCCAGCGCTGAAGGCGCGATTTTGGCTTGCTTTGTTAGTTGTATTCATTTGCCCAAGCTGCCCATTTATTTGCAACGTTTTTTGAATTCAGCTTAAGTATCGATTTGGCAGCACGATTCATCATTGTCTCGCTGGGATCGGTACTTTGGATTGTTAAATAAGTAGATTCATTAAAGAAACCTTCATTTTTTAGCTCAAGAAGTGCTGCTGTTAAAGAATTGAACGATTGCTCGACTATTTCTTCAAACTTATCTTCATATTCTTCATCATACTGCTTATCACAGCGCTCCATAAGAAGGTCATAGACTTCATTGAAGCAAGACTCTCCGTCAGAGTATTCCCATTCAGTTGGGAATTGGTAGTCTTCAAGCGAACCTTTGTCAGAAAGCCATTCATCTGTACAAGCGACATGAAAAATTGTCATTACTCCATCGTCAGTACAAAGTGCATATGCGCACATTCTCTCAGGTGAATGCGCTTTATTTAAAGCTTCGACAGAGCTTCGTATTGCCTTCTTTGCAAGGTTTTTTAGATTTTCAAAATCGATGATGTCTTCCATAGTCTAATCTCTGGTGACAACTAACGCCCAGGTAAGCGGCGTTCAGCATGGAGGGGCTGATCGGGCAATAATGGCAAAGCCATGCCCGAGCAGACGCGTAGTGCTGAACGTCCGAGTGAGCCGCAGGCGAGCGACTTGACCGCCTTGGCCGAAACCACCATAAGCCAAAAGCAACTGCTCAGCTGAGGCGACACCATGAACCCCAGCCGGCACCTCCCTGTTCTGAGCTCTATGCAGCGCTGTTCTGCTCATTGCTTAGCAGATGCTGGATGCGACATTTTCATATAGACGCCACCTTTCTCGAGCTCCTCCAGCATTTGCTGCAAACGCTTCTCTTTTGTTTCTTGTTTTTTTGCTTGATTGATCCATCCGAGGTAATCGTTCTGCTGGTACTCGGGACGCGAACGATAATCAGCGAGCAGACTGGAACTCCGCAATGCCTTCTCGACAAACGCGGGCATGGGCTGCCGCGCCCTTTTCAGTTTTGATCCGTTATTGCCCATTTCCTCGATCCTTTCTTACGCCTAACGCCGCGTTAAGGGGTGAGCAACGCAGACCAACCAACCTAAACCATTGTGCCGTAATCACTCAAGCTGAATCAAACCCAAAATGCCGAGCGTTGGGAGTCCCTCTTGAACGCTTTGTTATGTGAATTTTTTCACGCGCCCAAAAGAGGCAAATTTTTACGCTGTTGATAGGTTAAAGCTAACTCTAAACAGGACTTGATTGCTGTTTCTGGTAACGCTTTCGATAAGGACAGAACTATTGCTCTATTTCCCTGAAACACCAATTCTTCACCATACAATTCTCGAAATGTATCGACTAACTTAGTTTGGCAATTAAAGAACAGGTAATAATTGTTAGGAGATTTCAGCTTCCAGTCTATTCTTAGCGGGCTACCTGTTTTTACACTATAGCTAGGTTCACCCCACTTTAGAGTTTCATCGACTTCACCCAGCTCCAAATCAGATGCGATTTGAAAGACTAGATTTCGTAGCTCCTCTAGCCTAATACGAGCATTTTCCGGATATTTATCGAAGCGTTCTTTGACTACCTTGTTCACTGGAACCTCATATTCACATGACGCCCAAAGCTAAGTGGCAAAAAATTAGCTTGGCTAAAATTAGGAACGCAGTGACAAAGCCAAGCTTTATTTGTCTCGCTTTAGTTACTTGTTATGTTTTTACTGCAATGACAACAGTAGCAGCGGCTCCGACTAGCGTTGCAATTGCCAGAACTACATTTAACCAAAAAATTCTATTGCCCACTTTATCAGATGACTCTGCATTTTTAGCCAACTGAGTTTCTAGAGACTGAATTGAGGATTGAATGTCTTCTGTGCACCTAACAGTTATTGCAGATTTTAGCTGTTCATGAACCGCACTATTTGGCTGAGCAACTCTGACGAGATCTTCTAAAATCTCATTTTTACTTTTTCCTTCAATGTGACTCACAAACTTCTCCTAAAAACATAACGCCCGCATTTGCGGCTGGTTTGGAGCGCAGCGGAAAACCTGTCCGACAACATGCGCTTGTTATACGATTTTTCCGTGGCACTCTTTAAACCTCCTACCACTACCACAGTGACAAGGGGCGTTTCTCGGTAAATTTTCAGGTGGAGTCAGATCAATTTCATCTAACATAGAAATTAGCTCTTCAGCAGAAACTGCCTCACCAATCATGACTTGAGTTAAACTCCGCATGTGCACGAGCAGCTCTGCTACTATTTGTGATTCGACGAAGCTTTTTGTTTCACCGTTGCTGCCAGTCGCATTAAACATTACTCCGCTACTATTTTGTGCCAAAGCATCGATTGCGGATTGGTGATAATGGCTAATAGGGGCATGCTTGCTTACGACAATGCCAATAATTTTATTGTCTGAAGCCCTGAATAGGGCACCACCAGAATTTCCTGAGTTAAATGCACCATTAACTATCAGATGTTTTTTTATTCCGTTGGTCGTTTTGTGAGAGACAAAACCCGCCAAATAACCAACAGATAGCAATGGCGCTGGCCCATTATATCCAAGTGGGTAGCCCCAAGTTGTCACGGATTCACCGACATTGAGGCTAACATCCCTAGCGATGGCCAATCCCCCAGACTGCGCGATAGATGGCCTTAAAATCGCCAAATCGCGATCAGCGTCTATCCAAAATTGGGAAATCCTAATTTGTTCTCCAAAAGCAGATACCGCAATTATTTGGCTTTCTACGCAATCTCTTACGACGTGCTCATTGGTTACAATAAGACCGTTATCCAACAAAAAACCAGACCCCTTTGAACCAGTGGCATGGCAAACAATCATATAGACTGAATTCACTGAAGAGCGACCAATCTCACCTACAGCATCCAATGTCCATTGTGTTGATATCGGTATTTCGTTCAAGCATTACTCCATTTCGTATAACATTTTAATAGTGCGCATGCGCGTTTATACAATAAACCGTGCGTGCTCGTTATTCTGTCTAGGTTACTCTTCACAATTGAAGCTAACTAAATGACTTATAAAAGAAAACCATTCAGGACAATCCTCTTGTTATAGAGACAAACGAGCATGCTCGTTTTGTCGAATAACCGCGCATATCAGGGAAGGATGGAAGGTGAGGCTTTCCGTCATCCGTGACAGCAATAGTTAAAGAGTAAGCCATTACTAAGATGTTTCCAATGGCTTATGACATGACATAGATTTGATGTGCTTGATTCGCGCGCTTTTTAATTTTATTGGATTGCATGGAAGCTCCAACCCGCAGCAATCAGGCGAAGCTTTTTGCTGCCTAGGATGCAAGATCTCTCCCCGATGCAATCGGGTCGTACAAATGAACCGCTCCTTTAAACGTTCAGCTTGATAGGGCTTCCATGTGTTTGATTCGCACACTTTTTAATTTTATTGAATTACATGGAAGCTCCTTTTACCCACAAGGGCTGGGATTAACTCTGGTTGCTACCTAGGATGCGAGGCTGCTCCCGCGCACAGCGCAGTCCTACAAGGGTTGGGGTTAATAATGGTTGCCACCTAGGTTGCGCGATCTCTCCCCGATGCAATCGGGTCGTACAAATGAACTACACCTTTTAACGTTCAGCTTGATAGAGCTTCCATGCGTTTGATTCGTGCGCTTTTTAATTTTATTGAATTACATGGAAGCTCCTTTACCCAAAAGGGCTGGGGTTTACTCTGGTTATTGCTGAGGATGCTAGGTTGTTCCCGCGCGCAGCGCAGTCCTACAAGGGCTGGGGTTGCAGGTGCGGGAGATGGTATCGGGTGGTGCAAGTTGTTAACATCGTTGGGATGATAAATGTTGAGACGTTGTCGGTCTGAGTAGGAAGCGTATGTCGAAGAAGAAGCGTAAACCTTGCCCCTATTGTTTAAAGATGCGTTGGATGGTGATTTATCTCGCTTGTATGGGGATGATCGGTTTGCTGTTTTTGCAGCAGTTTATGAATAAGTAGCTGTTAGAGGATAGAGCTGTTGAAAAGCCTGCTAGTTATTCACAGTTCACGGCACGTTCTCTGATTTTCCTCCTCTGTTGAAAACTTTTTAAGCAGTCCTGATTTCAACAGAGCGTCTTTAAAGCAAAAAGCGCTGGGGCTTTCACCACAGCGCTTTTGTCATTCGACACGTTATTGACCTTTGCTATAGCAGTCCCACCGCTAACACTGGGAAGGCGATAATCAGCGCTAAGCGTACCAAGTCCGATACCACGAAAGGCAATACCCCTTTGTACATTGCACCGATGGAAATATGCGGTGCTACGGATTTGATCACGAATACGTTCATGCCCACTGGTGGGGTTATCAAGCCCAGTTCTACGGTAATCACGGCAATGATACCAAACCAGATTGGGTCGAAGCCTGCGGCTTCTACCAATGGATATACCACTGGCACGGTAAGCAGTAGCATGGCAATACTATCCATGACACAGCCAAGCAAGACAAACAGTATCAGGATGCAGAACAGCACCATGTATGGCGTCAGTTGCAGAGCATCCACCCATTCAACTAGAGTGAAGGAAATACGCGAAACCGATAGGAAGTAGCCAAAGATTTCTGCACCGATGATCATGAAGAAGATCATGGCAGACATCACTAATGTTTCCTGGATGGCTTCTAAGAACTTCTCGAAGTTCATGCCACGTACGGTGGCGATCAACCATGTCGCTGCCGCACCCACAGCTGCCGCTTCTGTTGGTGTAAACCAACCAGAGTAGATACCACCGATAATGAATAAGAACACGCCTGTGAACGGCACTAGGCCTTTCAAACCAACGAGTTTTTGCTTGAGTGTTGTCGCTTCCCCTGGTTGCGCAATATTAGGGTAGACAATAACTAAAACTGCGACCGTTACCCCGTAGAGTACCAACCCAAGTAGACCTGGGATAACGCCCGCAATAAACATATCACCGACCGATTGCTCGGTAATCAGTGCATAAAGTAGTAAGGCAATGGAAGGCGGGATCATGATCCCCAATGTGCCACCTGCCGCTAAGGTGCCTGTTGCTAAGGTCGGCGCGTAACCATTTTTCTCCATCTCTGGTAACGCCACACGGGACATACTCGCCGCTGTCGCCATCGATGAGCCAGAGATAGCCGAGAATATGCCACATGAGGTCACGGCCGCAAGGCCCATACCACCACGCCAACTACCAAACAATGTCCGAGCACCGGTGAACAGTTCTTGAGACATACCTGCTTTGGAAGCAAATACCCCCATCAAGATGAACATGGGAACGGGACTAAAGCTGTAGTTTGATAAAGTTTCAAATGGCCCTGTGCCCAAGATCGAAATCGCAGGGTCGAATGCGACGATGGAGCCAAAGCCGATAAAGCCCATGGCCGCCATGCTTAGGGCGATCGGGGCACGAAAGGCGATCATCACCAACATGATGGCGATGCAAGTTAAGCCGATTGCGGTGGTACTCATGCTGATTGCTTCCTATTGAAAATAAGCTCAATGGCACCCATGGCAGCAGAAATGCATAACATTGCTGTGGCAAAGGTTGCTACGGAATAGAAATACGTCATCGGAATGAGTAAGTCTTGCGTGGTTTCATAGCTCATCGCAGCTTCACCAATAAGATGGAAGAAGCTATAGCTCATTGCACCGCCAAGAAAAGCGAAACAAAGCAGGTAGAAGGCTTCAAATAAGTTCTTTTTGCGGTCACTAAAATGGTCCGTGAACAGGTCAACAATCACCTGAGAGCGGCTCACTGAGTGCGGTAAAATGAATAGGACTGTGAACAGTAGGCAGTATTTCACCAGCTCTACGCCACCGATAAAGGTCCAATCTAAGGCTCCATCCGTGAGGGAAAATAACCCTCGCGTGATAACGTCTAGCAAGGTAGAAAACATCATACCAATCAAGAAGACGCCACCAATCCAGTGCATTAATAGGGTAATTCTACCTAATACACGAGAAAGTGATTTCATAATTAACTCCGATCAAAGCAACAGCCTAGGGTACTTCAATGATACTAGGCCATTGAAAGCAGGTGACACCGCTGGCGTCACCCTTGTCAGCTTACTGACATGTTGATTGGCTAAGCTCTACTGCACGGGCATAGACTTTGTGTGCTGGTAGACGTTTCTTTTCCAATTCGTTCAAGTAATCTTCCGTTGCTTGATACAGAACAGGTTTCCAACGAGGGTTTTCAGCGCCGCCTTCGATCACGTTAATTTTGTGACCCATTTCAAGGGCTTGCTTACGACCTTCAGCGTCCAATCGATCAAACAATGCTGCAGCTGTTTTCGCCCAATCCATACCAGTATTGTCATCGATGACTTTCTTCAGGTCTGCTGGAAGTTTGTTGTAGAAAGATTTGTTCATGGTCGCGACAAACGACAAGGTGTACAAACCACCGACTTCGGTATGGTGCGGTGTCAGTTCGTTTAGTCGGAACGTGTATTGGCCTTCCCAAGGAAGCGACACACCATCGATTACACCACGCTGCGTAGACTGATAAGCGTCCGGCGCTGGCATACCAACTGGCTGCGCACCTAGGCCTTCAAGGATCTTAGCCACTACAGATGTTGGACGACGAATACGCAGCCCTTCTAAATCTTCTGGAGAGTTAATTTCTTTTTCAGTGGTGTGGATACCACCTGGTCCGTGAGTAAATAGGAATAGAGGTTTCGTCTCACGGTACTCTTTATCTAGGAAACCTTCGTCATAGATGCTTTGTAGGATACAAGAACCTTGTGCGGCACTGTTCACAATACCTGGAAGTTCAACCACTTGAGTCAGTGGGAAGCGGTTAGCGGTGTAACCTTGTACCGTTACCACTACATCCGCGATACGGTTTTTGGCCGCATCGTATAATGCAGGTGGCTTAGCCAATGTTGAAGATGGGTACATTTCCACCTCAATTCGACCATTAGATTGCGTTTCAATCGCTTCTGCCCACTTGTCAAAAATGTCTTTTTGCTGCCCCGCCACGGCTGGGAAGAAGTGTGCAAAACGCAACGTGTAGTCCGCTGCTTGAACGTTTGCTTGCATTAATGCGGTGGTTGCAATGGCTGCCACGGCAGTCTGTTTTATTATTGTTTTCATAATGACGCTCCGAGTTATTTGTTATTGCTGTATTTTAGTTTTCATCATGAGAGCAATAAACTTATCAATCAGGGTCTACTAATGATAATTAATTAATCTACTTAGTCATTGAAAAAAAAGGATACAGACTATCGGTCTCTGCATAACTCAACAAAAAAGTGAATATTAAGTGTCTGTTTTAAAAGCTCTTTTAAAAAAACAAAGGCCATTTCTTTTAAAGAAAGGGCCTTTTGTTCGGTCTCGGAAACGATGTGTTACTTAATCTCTTCGTAAGGCAACCCTACGTATTGCTGGGCAATCACTCTTCGACCCGACTCATTTTCCGTGTAGAAGTTTAGTTCAGATTCCATAAAGCGGGAGAAGGTTTGGGAATCCGTGCCATTGACTTCTACCTGACCAAAGTCATGCATCATATTAGTCATCCACCATGAGAAGCGTTCACCATGCCAGACGCGACGCAGACACACTTGTGAATACTGGGTGATGCACTCTTTGTCACCGTCTTGGTAAACACGAGTCAAAATCTTATATAACGTTGCCACATCGGATGCCGCTAAGTTCAAGCCTTTGGCACCGGTAGGCGGTACGATATGGGCCGCATCACCGACTAAGAATAGGTGCCCATACTGCATTGGTTCACAGACAAACGAACGCAAAGGAGCAATGCTTTTTTCAATACTAGGACCGGTTTCCATCGTAGCGGCTACGTCCGCTGGCAAACGACGTTTTAACTCTTCCCAGAACGCTTCATCGCTCCAGTTTTCCACTTTGTCCGTCAAAGGCACTTGGATGTAATAACGAGAACGGGTTGGCGAGCGCATGCTGGCAAGTGCAAAACCACGGTCCGTTTTACAGTAGATCAATTCGTCATGAGCAGGCTTAGTATCGGACAGCAGCCCTAACCAACCAAATGGGTAAACGCGCTCATGCTCGGTTTTCACTTCATCAGGAATGGTTTTACGAGAGACGCCGTGGAAACCATCACAGCCCGCGATGTAGTCACACTCTAAGCGAATACTCTCGCCATTTTTGTTAAAGGTGACATACGGTGACTCGGTCTTCACATCATGTAGCTCGACATCAGAGGCTTCGTATACTGTGGTCAAGCCTGCCGCTTCACGTGCCGCCATCAGATCACGAGTGACTTCTGTTTGACCATATACCATTACGGTATCGCCGCCAGTGAGTTCATCTAACGCGATGCGAACTCGCTTATCGTTAAACGCCAGCTCGACACCAGTATGCACTTCACCTTCGGCGTCCATACGTTCCGACACACCGGCTTCACGCAGCAGGTCCACCATGCCTTGCTCCAAGACACCCGCACGTATGCGCCCTAATACGTAATCGCCACTGACTCGTTCAATGATGATGTTATCGATGCCTTGTTTTGCTAGTAGTTGTCCTAGTAATAAACCAGATGGTCCAGCACCGATGATTGCCACTTGTGTTTTCATGATCGTATACCTGTCTTATTTTTGTTCGTTGTGATTGCTGATATGACTTAATAATGGTCAAAGACAGAACAAAAGATCAGGAACTTTTTGGACTTAAAATTGTACTTTTAAGACAACAAGGGCATCTCTATGAATCGGTAATTTCTTAACATAAACCCTAAAATTTATAGACAATCTTGGCTATTTATCACATTTTATACGCTATATTTGTTTTTGAGATCGACATTCATTTTTCAGAAAAAATACAAAAATCGCCATGAATGATTCTATACCTCAGTTTGCTTTGTACGGTGAAGGCCGTTGGTTAGATAATCCAGACTTTGTTCACATCGAAGACATCGCCGCACGCAGTAGCAGCCTTGGCTGGCACATCAAAGCCCATCAACACACGCAGCTGACGCAGATATTGTTGCTCAATAGTGGCTCAGTGCAGTTACAAATGGATTCCGAGAAGCGCTTTCTTGAAGGGTGTTGGGCGATACTCATTCCCCCAGGTACGGTGCACAGCTTTCGTTTTGCCCCCAACACAGATGGTCGAGTGTTATCCATTGCCGATTCGTTATTGGAAAGGGATTATCTGAATGCAGCGTTTATTCAAACGCCCGATTGCATCCAATTAAATTCAGAGCCGGAAGAATTTCAGCACTTATGGCAGCTACTCACTTTACTGGAGCATGAATTCCATCAGGTGAAACCTCTTAAAAACAGCTTAATTGAGCATTTACTGAAAGCGATCCTCGTCTATATCGAGCGCCATCACTCAGGTGTCCGCAACAGCTATCAAACACCCGATGATATGGTGTTACAACGCTTAAAACTGCTGGTTAGCAAACATCTAAAGGAACACTGGAAGCTATCTGATTATGCGTTGGCGTTAAATGTTTCTGAAAAAACCTTAAGTCGATTAGTGCAGAAAGCCTATGGCAAAAGCGTGTTGCAACTTACGCACGAGCACTTACTCAGAGAAGCCAAACGTAACCTGATTTACACGCAAAAGTCGGTTGAAGACATCGCTTACGATTTAGGCTTTAAAGACCCGGGCTATTTCTCTCGTTTCTTTAAACGTGCCGAACAGCTTACCCCTGCTCAGTACCGACGCAGCTTGGATGCTTAACGACCACCCTCGCTTAATAGGTGAGTTTTTCTCAACTTTCTACTGAAAATTGATCGTTTGTTTAGTGTTCTCGGTCTGTTTATTATTTATACATCGAAAGACATTCCTTAGGAGAACATTATGAACAACTCAATCGACAATTTAGATACTGATTACTACGTAGAACGCGCTTACGAGCTTCGCCGTGTATACGTTGCTGCTGCTATGAAAGCTTTTGTTGCCCGCATCAAGGCTGCATTCAAATCAAACAACCGTACAACGACGCTTCAGGGCAACCCAGCTCACTAAGCACCGCAACTGGCTTTGGCCAGAGTTCGTTACTGATCGCACAGTAAAAACAACAAGCCGATCAGGATAACGACCGCCCTGTTTGCTCGGGCACTCTCTCCGCTTTCTATTTCCTGCTTTTCATTCCCTGCTTTCTTTTTCATGATCCGTCTTATGCTGGCTTCTCATTCCAACCGAGAACTTGTCATATAACTGTCACCATTTGTTCATATCATTACAAAAAATTACCTCGGAATGGCAGTAGTGTAACGATGCAATCAGACAGCATAACCTTGCTCAATAAAATACTAGATGAAGGGTTAGTTACTCCTCTTTTTCAACCAATTTATGACCTGGCAACTGGACATATCTATGGTTACGAGGCGCTGTCACGAGGCCCTAAGAATACCGAACTGTTTGCCCCAGACGCTCTCTTTCCATTTGCGCAAGCACAAGGTCGTCTTCATGAACTGGAGTTACTCTGTAGAGAGCGAGCTATTTCACGCTTTGTTGAATTGCAATTACCCGGTCTGTTATTCCTCAATGTCAGTGCATCATTACTAGGTTCCCCAGATCACCAGAAAGGTATGACGCTGGCTATTCTAAAAGAACTAGGGATAGATCAAACCAATATCGTGATTGAGCTTTCCGAGCAGCATCCATACGATCAAAATGGTTTAACTCACCAGAGCGTTGAGCATTATCGACAAATGGGTTTTCAAGTCGCCATTGATGACTTGGGGGCCGGATACTCTGGACTGCGTTTATGGTCGGAAGTTCGCCCAAACATTGTGAAACTCGACAAACACTTTATCGAAGGGATTGATCGTGATCAGGTGAAACGCGAGTTCGTCAGGTCGATCATTAACATTGCCCAGCGCCTACGTTGTGCTTTAATCGCAGAAGGTATTGAGCGGCAGGAAGAGCTAGATCAGCTGCTTGAGCTGGGAGTTCGTTATGGACAAGGTTTTTTCCTCCAACGTCCCACAGCATTACCCGATATACAGCCTAACACTTACTTGATCAATCAAGCGTCGCAACGAAAGCGTTTTCACAATGAACACGGAGAAACCGTATTAACCCTGTGCCGAGAATCAATCTATGTAGAAAGCGCTCGCCCTTTAATGGACGTCGCACGCCTATTCAAAAACAATAAAGACGTATTTGCTCTCCCGGTACTTGAAAACGGCTGCCCAATTGGAATTATAAGGCGTCATGCTTTACATGAACTGTTTTCAACCCCTTATGGACGCGCCTTGTACGAAAACAAGCCTGCGATTTCTATTACCTCTACAGAGGTGTTAGTTGTTGAAAGCACCGTCTCACTATCCAGTGTTTCAACTATGTTCACAGACCAAGAAGCAGATCTACTGAACAATGAGATTTTGATCGTAAAAGAAGGCGTCTACTTAGGTATTGGACACCTGAAGGATCTACTAAAGCGTATTACCGAGCTAAAAATCCAGAATGCGACGTACTCCAACCCATTAACATTGTTACCAGGCAACGTCCCCATCAACCATGAAATTAATCGGCGCTTGATGGCTGAACAAGACTTCTATGTCGCCTATTTCGATTTGAATAATTTTAAACCGTTCAATGACTATTATGGTTATGCTAAAGGCGATGCGATCATTCAACTACTTGGGAGCATTTTAAGAAACGTCGTTAACTCCGATAATAATTTCATTGGTCATGTCGGCGGCGATGATTTTGTGGTGATTTTCAGTGATGAAAATTGGTGTCAGCAGTGTCATGACATCTTAGAGCGATTTTCTAAAGAAGTAACTCAGTTCTATTCTCCGAGCGAGATCAAAGAAGGCGGAATATGGACAAAAAACCGCGATGGCGAACACAAGTTCTTTGATATCCTAAGTTTGGCAGTGGGAGTGGTTAACCCAAATCCAAAAGTTTGCGATAGCCATCATTTTGTTGCAGAACTGGCAGCCCAAGCCAAAAAGTCCGCTAAGGAGCGCGGAGGCAACCAAGTGTACCAGCAGCCTTATCAGTATTTTTATGGTGATAATAACGAGGATCGCCCCCGCTGTTGTAACTAATCTCATCAAATAGACACCTGGTCTTCACATTAGCGTCATCTTTAGCCTCTAGCCTAAACTGATTATCTAGAGAGGACGCATGCATGAACACACAATTTCGAGCGGTCTTTATTTCCGATGCACACCTTGGCACAAAATCTTGCCAAGCTGAGCATCTACTGGACTTTCTTAATAAAGTTGATACCCAGACGCTCTATTTAGTCGGCGACATATTTGACCTCATCGAAATGCGTAAGCGAGCCTATTTCAATGATGCACAACAACAGGTGATACGCCGTATTTTGCAATTGGCTAAGCATGGTAAAAAAGTGGTTTATATCCCCGGTAACCATGATGCTTTTTTTCGCCAGTTCTGTGGGCAAACACTGTCGGGAGTAGCCCTAGAGCGGCAGGCCATTCACACCACCGCAGATGGACGCCGTTTCCTAGTCAGTCATGGAGATGAGTTCGATCAAATGGTGAAAGTTAGCCCTATTATGTTGGCCATTGGCGACAAAGCTCATGGCCTTATGTTGGCTCTAAATCGCTACATTAACAGAGCACGTCGTATGCTCGGCTTGCCCTACTGGTCTTTTGCTGGCTATCTGAAACAACATGTGAGTAAAGCACAGGAGTTCATCACTCGCTTCGAAAGTGCCGCCATCAAAACCGCACGTAATAAAAAGCTCGATGGCTACATTGGTGGGCACATTCACTTCGCGCGTTTTCAAAAACAAGCCGACGTGCTGTATTGCAACGATGGTGATTGGGTTGAACACTGTACCGCGTTAGTGGAGCACGACTCTGGCACGCTACAGTTACTGCATTGGTCTGAGCAACCTTGTTGGTTAGCCGAAGAACCAGAGCACGAAACCTTAGAAGCCACCAACCCAGTTATCGCTTGAGATAGTGGCTCTAAACCTACCTCTCCGTCGAGGAAAGGCGCATACGTCCACCCCCAAGCTTGATCAGTTCTTGCAAGCTGGGGTCATGATGATTGTAGTGCGCCGTCTGAGCGAGCAATAACTCCGCCGTGGCCATGGCATCGGTTAATGCATCATGACCTTGATAATCTGGCAATCCATAGCGTTCTCGACAGGCAGGGAGACGAAAACCGCCTTCAGCAATCACCTCTTGCGCCCTAGCTCGTCGCTGCACCTCTATTTGCATTGTATCAATCCAGTCAAAAGCCAACGCCGGCATAGGCTGTGTTTGCCACAGAGACTTGAGAAAGCCCAATTCCAAAGGCGAGTAGTGCACAACCAGCACCTTATCTTTCATGATCTGTCGTAAATAGCGCAGCACACTGGCATGGCGTCGACCTTGCTCTAGAACATCTCGATCAGTGATCATATGGATCCCGACACTGACATCGTCTATCTGAGCAGAGTCCAACAATAGGTGCTGTGCCGTATCCAGTTGAATACTTCCCTGTTCTACCAACACCCACCCTAGACTGACCACTTGATGATTTTTCGGATCAAGCCCCGTGGTTTCCATGTCTAAGACAAAGTAAGAATGCTCATACCAAGGTAGGCTCTTGCTGTCTCGATGACTACGCCAACGTTCAAAGGCATTGAGTAAGCGTGTTGGCATTTAGGCATAACCCCGAGCAAAGCGTTGCAGCGCTGCAGACTGTCCATCAGCAATGATGGCAAACGTCGACTTCAGGTGCTTACGTTCGAGGGAACTTAATTCACTGGGATCTAAGTACGCACTGGGCGCACCAGAGTTTTGCCAATGTTGTCGCTGGGCTTGTAGACGCAACTCATTGAGCTCATCCCAAGCGTCCATTAGGTTGCGCGCTATATCGAGCCCCATTAGCTTCTCGCGCGCGGCCTGCTCTAGGCGCTCTTTGGTACTGATGCGATAACGTTTGCACCCCAAACCATAAATACGAGCTAGATCATTAATCAATGCCAGCCCTTGATGTTTCAGGTCTAATTGGTGTTTATGCTCGCCAGATGATTCCAATAGAAAGTTTCTGAAGAAGCCTAACGGGGGCTTTGAAACGGTGGCGGCTCGGGTTAACGTCGCTAAGAATAAAGAAGATTTCGCCACCCGCGCCTGCATCGACTCAATCACTTCTTGTACTGGTGCCGCATCGCCATAAACGCAGCGAATATCAAAGAAAATACTGGCGTTCAGTAACGCCGAGGGCGAACTCGCTTCGACCCAGTTTGCAAATGCCTGCTGCCAGCCCTCTTGCGTCATGCGCCACTTAGGATTGGACGCCATAATGTCCCCAGGACAAGTGCGAATACCGCATTGGGCTAAACCTTCACAGACAAATGTTGCTAACTCAGCAAAGTACTGCGCTTCTTGCTCATTGGGTGCGCGTGAGAGCATCATGCCATTATCTTGATCACTGCCAAGGGATTGATCTTTACGAGCTTGGGAGCCAAACACTAGAAACTGGAATGGTAATGGTGCAGGCCCTAATGCTGTCATACCCAACTCTAACAATCGACGAGTCAAACTGTCACTGATCGCGGCAATCACACTGCCTATGTCTGTGGTTTTCATATCCGTTAGGATCAAATTGACTATCAAAGTATTCAGCTGAGCACAGACCTTTTTGAGGGAAGCCACATCTAATTGGCGATTGATCTGATTAATCAACAGCAATGGACTCAGCTCTTGGTGACGCAACAAATCCGCCGCCGTGATCATCCCAACAGGAATATCATCTTTACTCACGACAGGAAGGTGATGGATGTTTTTCTCACTCATCAGCGTTTGCGCATGCATCACTAGGCTGTGCTCATCAATGGTGGCAGGATGGCGCGTCATGATCTCATGCAGAGGCAGCTCCGCTGATGCCCCCACCGCCAATACCCTTGAACGCAAGTCTCGATCCGTGACAATGCCAGCAAGCTTATTCTGCTCTAGTACAAGTATCGAGCTCACCCTAGCCTCTGTCATGACCGCAGCGGCTTGTTGAACCGTATCCTGAGTGCTGGCGCTGATTAATGTCCGCGCCATAATTTGACTAAGAGGGGTAGAGAGTTGCAGCGCGGGTGTCGCAAGGTCTGTTGCGTGAGCCCGTGACAATTTTCTTAGGCGACTGCTGCGGGTGTGGGCAAAGAACAGAGCGAAGTCTTCGTCTTCTTGCAACAGGCTTTGAAAACCTTGCTTTTGAAAGCGGTAAATCAAACTGTCTTCAAGGACGACCACTTGCAGGCCATCAGGGTTTTGCTCTAAAACGGTCGATACGCCAAAACAATCGCCATCAGACAGCTTGTCAACCAACCCGCCTTGAGCTGAACGTATTTCACAGGCGCCACGGCGAATCAGGTGTAAAGTAGCTTGCTCGCCCTGTAGGGTGAGTTTTTCCCCTTGCCTTGCATAGGTTAATGCAACACCTGTTAAAAGCTGTTTCTGCTGTATTTGCGTCAGGCTAGAGAATGGTGGGGTACTGTCAATAAACTTAAGTACCTCTGGTATGTCGATGGCAGCCATAAACCGTGTCCCTGTATTATTGTTATGGCTTAAAGATACGATGAGCTAAGGCAGCAGACCACCCAAATAGCATAATTTAGACTAAGGTATGACGCTAACGAGTCAAATGACCTAGGCGGTCTCACATTATTTATATGAAATTATCACAAACAACTTTATCTCGGCCGCTGTTTTTGGCTCGATATAACGCATCATCCGCTCTAGTAATGAGGCTATCTATGCTATCTCCTGACTGGAAAGTGGTCTTACCTATACTAATGGTGACTCGGATTGGACCTGCTTGACCACTATCGAAACGAGCGTTACGCACCACGTCTGCAAGCTTCTTCAAACAACACTCAACCGCGACAGATTCTACTTGAGAGAAAGCGACTAAAAACTCCTCACCTCCCCAGCGCGCAATATGCCCTAACTCTCCTACCGTATGTTCAATAAGGTTGCCAACTGACACTAAGACATCATCTCCTATGAGGTGACCAAATTCGTCATTAATATGTTTGAAATGATCGATATCAATCATCGCTAAAGACATTGTTCCTTGATGTGACTCAAATTCTGTCTTTAATCGCCTTAACATCTTGCGACGGTTAGGCAAGCCCGTTAAAGCATCCATATAGGACGCCTGCTCCAGTTCGAGGTTAGTCTCGCGCAATACCGTTTGGTAGCGATCAGAAATACGGGTAATTTTCTCTAATTGACGCAAATGTTTATCAAAGCGCTCACCTAACGTTTTCTCACGTTGGAGTACCATGTCTTGGTACGAGTCAGATACTTTGATCATGTGTTCAACCCGAGACCATTGGCTCTGATTATATTGCCAAAGTTGATTCAGGACATCGTGCAAAGGATGATCTTGATATTGATCATCGGCTAACGCAGCGACGACACGTTGTTCTAGCTCTTTGATATTGGGCTTCATTCTTGACCTATTATGTTGAAGCTAAAACTACAGTCTTCCTTAAACTCTTCAGCCAATTCTGCAACACGCTCATTATCCAAATCATAGCGCCAGTTTACGGTAATTTCACGTCCCTGCTGATACGCGTCTTCAAGCTCATCAAAGATATCCATCATCACTTTAATACTGCTTGTATTTAGATATAGCAATGCTAGTTCAAGTACTAGTGGGCGTCCTTGCTCATTAAGATATTGGCTGACCCAAGCCACTAAGTCCGAATAAAACTCAAATGAGTTCTCTGGATAAGAATCTCCTTCCATGTAAATAACCCCTCGTGAACTGTCCGTTTCAATAAGTGGGGTAGACTGTGTAGAGACAATTTTTAAATCATTCATAGTTTATTCTCAAATTCGAACACTTAAGCTTAAGTAGCCCAAGCCATTATCAAGATCTTTCAAGGTCGCTTGCACAGGAGAAGTTGCCTTGCGGGCCATATCAATCAGCCCCAATCCAGCGCCTGTGACGGCTAATTTATCTCTTGGTTGACGAAGCTGCTCTTTGTAGCGTTTTTTTAATTCTACCTTGTCCAAACCACCCAGTGTTGATACAAATTGCTGTACAGCCACTCCATCTTCAAGCGTCACCAAATTTCCAGCAGAGATTCGATAATGGCCACTTTCAGAGCTGACGACCACGGTGGCCATATCAGCCCCAGCCAGCTTTGATTTAAGTGCATAGTGGCGAATGTTCTGGGTCAGTTCGATATACACGGAAAATACATCTAGGGCTGACGCTGGTGGTGCTTTTTCGCTTTTTAAGTAGTTACGCAACGCATTGCCAATTTCTTCAATCAGACTTCGAGATATCGGCCCATTGAAACAAAGTAGGATTTTCTCATTATCAAAGCGCTCTCGTATCTCATAGAGATCAGATACCAACATTCTACCCCCTATCTTTTTGAATTTCTTGCTCAAAACGGAAAGAGAGTAAAGTGATATCGTCCCGCTGAGGCAAGTCTCCCATATATTCCTCTAACGCCTGCGCAAAGCGCGTCGTTTGCTGCGTCAAAGGCCGCTGAGCATTTTCTAACAATAACGTCTCAAAGCGTTTATTGCCAAAGCCAAACTGCTTGTGGCCCCCTGCTTGATCCAAATATCCGTCCGTTGTCATATAATACGTCCAGCCAGAAAGAGGCAATTCCAAGTTTTTATACTCACCTACTTTGCGATCACCAATCGCTCTTTTGCCTGACGAGAACTTTTTCACAGTGTCACCATCGCTCGCATATAAAGCAATTTTTGCGCCACTAAAGCGAATGCGCTTCCCTGCTTGAGGGATATACACCAAGCCAACATCCGCATTGGTTGCAACGGTCGACGTGCCGTTCTCGTTGTGTAACATTGAACGTACAGTTTGATCGATAGCGTGTAATAACTTCGCTGGGTCACTAATGCCTAACTCGTTAACCGCTTTGTCAATTGCGGCACGCATCAGCATGGTCATTAATGCACCAGGCACACCATGGCCAGCACAATCAACAATGCCTAATAAGCAACCATCATCGTGATTATAAAAAAGGTAGAAGTCACCTCCCACAATATCTCGTGGGCGCCATACCACACTATGATGCTCACCTAAAAACTGCTGCATTTGTCGATCTGGCAGGATCGCTTTTTGGATCAGGCTGGCGTAATCAATGGAGTCTCCAATCTTGCGATTCGCCTCTCTAATGCGGGCATTGCTCTGCTCAAGTTCTTGTGTGCGAGCTTTAACTCGGGATTCTAATTCTGATGTATTGGAAGCAACTTGCTGCGCCATAGTATTAAATGTGCGACTCAAGTCCCCAATTTCATCATCATATTTAACCGGTAAACGCACTTCATATGCTCCCTGTGCAATCGCTTTGGCAGATTGCTGCAGCTGTCGTAAAGGCTGAATAACTAATCGGTCAACTGCCAAGCCAAACAGAATTAAAAGCATGGCGATCAAGATCGCAAAAACGATCCCCACCGCCATAACGAGATCTGTATTCAGTAGTCGCACTTTGTTCAAATTAATGCTGGTGGCAATCAGCCAATTTAGATCTTTCATGTAACGGAGCGCCAAGATATATGGCTCTCCTTTAATCTGAATACGCTGCGTTATCACTTGCTGCTGAGATTTTGCCGCCTGAACCGCTGACTTCACCAAATCAGGATTATCAACAATACTTGCCAAGGTCACATCTTGCTCATGATGACTTGCTATCCCTCCTGTAGAGATCAATGTTTGATCACTATGCGCTTCTATCTTCAAAGAGCTGGCGTTGACAACGAAAGGCTGTACCCCAGGCTGCGGAGAAACAGTGAACGTTTTGATAAATTGTCCTAATTCAAAACCTGTTCCAGCAATTCCTAAGAAGTTACTACCTTTTTTAACTAAGACGTTTATCCAGATCTTAGTTTTATGTAGTTGCTCATTTAAGTCGACGTTAATGCTATACGGTAGGTTTTGTTGCTTAGTCATAAAATACCAAGCGTTAGTATTGATATCAGGGTCCAGAGTATATTGTGGGTCGCCATCTACGGGCAGCTGTGCATCATAGTAGTAATAAGCCAACTCTTTATCGCTGGCAAAGAAGATTGCGCCGCCAGCAAAGGCTGATCGAAATGCTTTCACATCCTCTAAGGCCTCTTGCTTGTAGCTATCATTGTCTGGCGAAGCAAGCCAAGTTGTCATAGAGCTCAGTTCAGCAAAGCGTTGCGCTAATGCTAGCTCTCGAGACATTGGTACCAAAATCTTTTGGTAGTTCAGTTCCGTGAAGCTTTGAGCGAACGTTCTAGCAGAGTATTGTCGCCCTTCAGCGATCACGTACCATCCTAATATCAGTGCAATACAACTTGCCAGAATACCAGCCAGCACAAGCATCGATAGCGATTTCCACCTTAATCCCCAACGCGCCACATTAATGTCCTTACCAAGTTTATGACAGCTTATTCTGTCGATAGAGGTTCAAAAGCTCTGAGATGGACATGGGTTTTGCTAAGCCGAATCCTTGAAATAAGTCACAACCTTGCTGTTCTAACCATGTAAATTGAGACTGCGTTTCAACACCTTCGGCAACCACTTCCATTCCTAAGTTATGACCTAAGCTGATGATTGAATCCGCTAACGTCGCTATCTTTTTATCCTCAATTATGTTCGCAACGAACGACTGATCAATTTTAAGTTGGTCAATTGGCAGCTGATGAAGATAGCTTAAAGAAGAGTATCCTGTTCCAAAGTCATCTAGAGAAATTAATACGCCAAGGGATTTAAGAGTACGCATTTTAGTAATGATATCTTGCTGATCATGGGCCAACATGCTCTCAGTTAATTCAAGCTGTAGAGTCTGTTCTGGCACATTGTGCTCTTCAAGTATCGTTTTAACACGGTCAACGAAGTCATGTTGAGCAAACTGTACAGCACTAACATTTACAGATAATACAAAGCCTGACATCTGATCAGCATTCCGCCACTCCGATAGCCATTGACAAGCCGTACGTAGCACCCACTCTCCAATAGGCAGAATTAGTCGGGTCTCTTCCGCTAAGGGGATAAAGGTAGCAGGTGAAACGTACCCTCGTTCAGGATGATACCACCGTAACAATGCTTCGGCGCCTACCATCCTTTTTGAAGCATCCCATTGAGGCTGCACATGCAACGTCAGTTGATCGTTTGCGAGGGCTTGCCTTAAATCACGCTCTAACTTAACGCGCTCCAGCACGCGTTCTTGCATTCCCGACTGATAAAAGCAATATCGAGAACGCCCCAATGTCTTAGCTTCATACATAGCCAATTCAGCCTGTTTCAACACATCTAGCGGGTCTAGGCACTCTCCATCAAAAGTAGCCAAACCGATACTTGAGGAGATTTGATACTCAACCCCATTAATGACGAACGAGTGCGTCATAACTTGCAGTAATTTTTCAGCTACGTAACTAGCACGGTATATAGCGCGGTCAGGGTTAGCTGATACATCCACAGGTTCAAGCAAGATGATAAATTCATCTCCTCCAAAGCGCGCAATCATGTCTTTATTATAAGTAGAATCGGTTAAACGTTTAGCAACCTGTTTTAATAACTGATCACCAATACTGTGTCCCCAAACATCATTAACATCTTTGAAATGGTCTAAGTCGATAAATAACACGACACTTTGTTGCTGACGTAAATTGCTACCGTGGATATGATAAGACATCTCCTCCAACAACAAGGTTCTGTTGGCCAATCCTGTCAAACTGTCGTAGTAATGCAGCTCTCTAATTTGTCGCTCGGAGGCTTTTCTTTCTGATATATCTTTGAATGTTGCAACATAATGACTTACCTCTCCAAAGTTATCTTGAACAGTGGAAATACTAAGCCACTCAGGGTACACCTCACCGCTTTTTCTTTTATTCCACACTTCACCTTCCCAAGCCCCCTTAGAAGCTAATTGAGCAAACATAGCTTTATAGAATGACTCATCGTGCTTACCAGATTGCAATATTGCTGGGGTTTTACCGATCACTTCCGCTTCGCTGTAACCTGAAATGGATTGAAAAGCTTTATTGACGCGAACAATACGATTATTGTTGTCACTGATGAGCATACCATCTTGAGTTTCGAAGGCGACGGCAGCAATGCGAAGTTGCAGTTCAGACTCATACCTTACCGTGACATCCCGCAACAGCACGACAAAATGTCCAGAAGAGCCCATATCATTATCTTTCACCTGCTGATAGACAACAGACATCTCATACCATAGCGTCCGCTTCTCTTCAGTAACAATACTGAAAAGAGCTCCACGATAACTAGACGTATCGGAGTGCTGAACCTCATTAAAAACTTGCTCAAAAATGTGGCTTATTGAATCAGGTAAATATTTTTTATATGGTTCACCAGGCTTAAAAAAGCTCTTTAGCGCAGCTTCGTCTTGCGGGATTCTGACATTCAGCACAACCCCACTCTGCTGAATCTCCAATAATGGATCAGGAATTGCTTTCCATGTATGCGTTAGCCTCATATCCGTTTCATTTGCAAACTTGGTCTTTTCGGCTAGTAAGCCAGATAAAAGCTCGTTTTGCTCATTTATACGCAGGGCCATAAAAACAAATCGAGCGATCAATGCAGCAAACAATACACAAGCAATGCCGTAGGACAAAAGGTAATACGCCGGCAACCAACCTTGCTCTGGGGACAAGGATAACCGCCATACTGCACCAGGTAGTTCAATATCTATCTTGATGGGATCAGCCAGTTTTGTATCTGCATGACTGGAAATGAGGTAATTGGTGTCAGTCGCTACTCGTTCTAATCGATAAGCATACCCTTGCTCGATTAACGTATTAATTTGAGAGCTTTGCAGCAACGAATCTAATCGGATAACAACATTACTGAACCCCCAAAAGTGTTCAGGCCCTTCATCTCTGTCCTCTAATAATATGGGATATCGAGCAACTACCCCCTTACCCCCTTGAACAAGATTCACTGGCCCAGAAAGCAAAAGTTTTTGTTGCTTCATGGTATCCCATGCATCAGTGCCTTGCTCAATATCCGTTAATTGATTAAAACCGATTGTTTCTTCATTACCTTCCACTGGATAAACTTGATCAATGACACCATCGGGAGATAAAGCAAAATTGTTAACCTCAGGATAAATACTTAAGAATGACTTAGCGACCTGCGGGAACCAACGAGTAAAGCCGCCAAACTCATGTACAATCGCAGCCAATGAATAGGCGCCTGATAAATTATGATCCAGCACACTACGAAGTTGATAAGAATAATCTTGTGCGGCTGAAGCCGCTTGGGTTCGTTGTATAGATTGCTGCTGACTTTGCCAAATGAAAGACACGGATCCAGCAATTAAAAGCGCCACAACGAAGGCGGCAGCACTGAATAGAAAATTACTTCGAGTTGTTCCATGACGTGCCAACTTTCTCATAATTATAGCGTTACTCTATTTTTTTATATCCCACCCTAAGATTGACACAACACTTCAAAGACTTTGAGTATTTATAAAATTTTACTTAATCGAGCCAGAAAAATCTGTGTAGGGACGTGCTTCAAGTTAGGTGCTTGCAAAACAAATGTGTCATATTAACAAGCTTAGTACAACTTGGATAATGGGGGGACGGCCAAAAAATTTTTAGCCGTCATTAGAGAGATATTAGCGTAATGGAGGCTCGTTTGAAATGACAGGCGACACCAGCCACTCACGACCTTTTAGCATTCCGTCCCAGTATACCCACGGCAAACTTTTCTCTTTCAACAACCAAGCTAAGTAAGAAGGTTTAGTGCCATCGATCAGCCAATTAGGAAAACTTGGTTTCACTTTGCCACCGTATACAAACTCAGCCAATACGATCTTGCCGCGCTCGACCGTCAGCGGACAAGAGCCGTAACCGTCGTATAAAGCACGAGGGGATTGCTGCACCAAAACGGATAATACGTTTTCAGCAACAACAGGGGCCTGCGCCCTCGCCGCCGCAGCGGTTTTAGCGTTAGGTGTGTTGGTGCCATCACCTAGACCAAACACATTGTTGTATTTTTTATGCTGCAGGGTATCTGGATAAACATCGACCCAACCTGCATCATCTGACAGTGGGCTATGTTTGATAAAGTCTAGAGCGCACTGTGGTGGGCAGACATGTAACATATCAAAGGACTTTTCTATTTGCTCTTTCTCACCTTGAGCGTTGGTGACTTCGAAGGTCGCAACTTGCTTTTCACCGTCTACTGCGATCAACGTCTGATTCAGGTTTAGCTGAATACGATACTTTTCAATGTATGACATGAGCGCTGGTACGTAGTCCGCCACACCGAAAAGAACGCCCCCTGCGTTACAAAACTCCACTTCTATATCACCCAGCACGCCTTGGCTAAGCCACTCACTGCATGACAAGTACATGGCTTTTTGCGGCGCACCGGCACATTTAATAGGCATTGGAGGCTGCGTAAAAATCGCTTTACCTTTCTTCAACTGCTGTACGTTTTGCCAAGTGTATGGTGCCGTTTCCCATTGGTAATTCGACGTCACACCATTTTTACCGAGTGTTTCTTTTAGTCCAGGAATGGCTTCCCAGTTTAATTTAAGACCCGGTGAGACGACGAGAGCCTTGTAGGAAATAACTTGACCATTGGCTAATGTGACAGAGTTTTCATCTGGCTGGAACGTATCCGCTGCTTCAGAGTAAAGTTTAACACCCTTAGGAATCACAGAAGACATGGGCCGACGCGTTTGCGACTGTTTAAACACGCCACCGCCAACCAAAGTCCAACCTGGCTGGTATGAATGCTCCTTTGCAGGATCGATCAGTGCGATATTTAAATTTGCTCTGCGCTTTAGCAAACTGGCTGCAACCGCTACACCACCTGCTCCAGCACCGACTATGATCACATCATGTTGAACATTTCGCATGGCTAACCTCCTACACTATTGTGCGACTCGATCAATTAAAGCAGTCATGTTGTAACCTGCTGCTTCACTGAGCTGCAGTAGCTCCGACGCTGTCATCTGGTCTGGATTTGCCAATACCCATAGAGATAAGCTTCGTGTTCCTGTTCGACAGAAAGCCAATGTATTTCCAGTGCTGGCAATAGCATCCTTGAACTTCGCCACATCGGCATCATGAAATTGGCCAGGCGCAATAGGTAGGAACGTAAATGACACCCCATGTTGTTGAGCAACTTCTTGAAGGGTTTCACTCAAAGGCTGCTCCTCTGCCTCATGATCAGGACGATTGCAAATCAAGTGTGAAATGCCTGCTTCAGCCAACGCTGGAATATCTTCGGGGTGGATCTGTTCTGATACGAAAAAGCTCTCTGTGATGGGTTTCATGACACTCTCCAATGGCGCTCTCATTTTTATTAGGTAAGATGACGTAAAGTCATTTAATTACTTTTTAGAATAACCTTATAACTTTATTAACCATTATATTAGATCATTCTCAACCAAATTCACAATACATACCTGAAGTCTTTTTAATGCCAGAAAGCATCCGCATAAGCATTCTAAACAAGCGAGCCGATACGATTTTTCCTGTTGAATTCATACGTTAATGGCATACCAAGCTATACTTTAAGCAATCAGAACTTTAAAAATATACATATATTTCAATAATTTAAAAATTAAACCTAATACACTAAACAAGCTCAACTTACTTCCAGCAACTCTTACTATAACCGCTCTAAAAAGAAACTATTCCTCTCGCATTCCATTTAACGATAGGCTCAAGGAGTCATCCCTAAAGTAAGAAATAGTCCTATGTCACACGTACCTTATGCTGATACTCCAATTCACGCAGAAACAGTTTTCAACGCCATCCACGAAGCTGGCATCCCGACCATGGCAAAAGCCGGCATTCGCGAGTTGGTGTCGCTGGTCAATAAAATTGAGCAGCGCACAGGAGATCACTACATTCGTATGGAAATGGGAGTTCCAGGTCTTCCAGCGCCAGAAATAGGCATCGCGGCAGAAGCACAAGCCCTGCGAAGTGGCGTGGGCTCCAAGTACCCGATGATCGAAGGTGTTCCAAGCTTAAAGCAGGAAATTAGTCGTTTCTGCAAACAGTTCTTAAACCTAGAAGTTTCCCCTGAAACCTGTTTCCCGACGGTCGGTGCTGCACAAGGTGCTCTCGCTATGTTTTTGGTTGGTAACCGCATTCGCGAGCAAGGTGGCACGTTATTTATTGATCCTGGCTTTCCTAATCAAAAGCGTCAGCTGGCAATGATTAATCAGAAATGGGGCAGCTTTGATGTGTACAATTATCGTGGCGAAGCACTGAGAGACGCCCTTGAAGAACATCTATCTACTGGTCAGTACACAACATTACTGTACTCCAACCCGAACAACCCAGCTTGGATTTGCTTTGATCATCAAGAACTTCAAATCATTGCCGAGGTGACGAAAAAATACGACGTGATCGTAATCGAAGATTTAGCCTACTTCGGTATGGATTACCGCTCAGACTATTCGGTTCCTGGACAAGCACCTTATCAACCGTCAATCGCTCACTATACAGATCAATATGCGCTGCTGATCTCCAGCTCAAAAGTCTTCAGTTACGCTGGCCAGCGGATTGGTAGCATGGTGATCTCTGAGGCGTTATTTAAACGCAGCTTCCCAACGCTTAAAGTAACATTAGGTCATGAGCAATTTGGTAAAGCCATGGTTTTTGGTGCGCTGCATGGCTTGTCTTCAGGTGTCACGCACTCAACACAATACGGTTTAGCCGCCATGCTTAAAGCGGCTAACGACGGTACGCTTCCATTCCTAAATATGACGCAAGTATATGAAGCCCGTGCGGCAAAAATGAAACAGCTCTTCGTCAAACACGGTTTTAAAATCGTCTACGACAATGACAATGGTGAGCCCTTAAGCGACGGTTTTTATTTCACCTTTGCCTACCCAAATATGAGTGGCGATGAATTACTGACCGCGCTGCTTTACCACGGCATCAGTGCCATTTCCCTAGCCAATACCGGCTCTGAGCAGATTCATGGCGCGCGCGCCTGCGTTTCCCAAGTACGTGACGAGCAACTTGTAGACCTTGAATATCGCTTAGTGGCTTTTCAAAAGCGATTCCCTCGATAACAGCTGATCAAACAGGGCTTCAATCATACTTCAGTGAAGCCTTTCTTCATCCTTTCGCCCATCTGCATGACGTAAGAAACCACCAAATACCGTCTATTTTTCTGACAATTATGCGAACAATGAATAGCTAACGTGTAGTAAGCGTGCAGTCTTTCGATAACGCTTGAAAACTCAGCCCTCACCATCAAACCTAATGATTAACACGTTGCGAAACGTCTTCTCGACTTAACTAAGATTGGACGAATGAAAGGAGAGAACGATGCAAAACCAAACACAAGCAATTGAAACGAAACATGTGGCAGACATTATCAAAGTCATGAATGGTGGTATTGAATTCTACGAAAAAGCCAAACAGGAAGTAGACAGCCCTCGTATAGAACGCATGTTTAACAAAATGATCGAAGCGAAAGAAGCCGCTGTCAGTGAGTTACAGCCATTTGCGATTGCAGAGAAAGGTCACGTTGAAGAAGGCTCTAATTTAGAAGTGGAAGCACGTCAGGCTTATACTAAATTATTGGATAAAGTCACTAAGGCTTCCACTGAACATACTTACGTTGACCAACTAGAAGAAGTCGAAGACAAGGTGCTCGAAGAACTTGATGAGGCACTCAAGCTCGATCAGCCATCTGGTTGCGAGAGAGCTTTACGTGCGGTCCAAGCTCGAATGCGAGAGTGTCATGATGAGATGAAAGCTCTACAAATGACGACTCATTAAGGCTATTTAGTTAGTGCTTAAATTGAATCGCAAAAACGGCCTCTATCGAGGCCGTTTTTCTATATCAAAATACACATTAGACTAACAAGAAGCGATTAGCCATCTTCGATGCATTTTTGCCGCAAATGGCCTGTAAAAATGTCTAAAATTCGCACGTTTCGCGCTAGTCACCAGAATACCTTTCTACTAGAATACCGCCTTTTCAACGACGGGGCTGACCGCCATGTTACAGACACCTTACTACCTCATTGATAAAGCGAAACTGCTAAAGAATTTAGAGAAGATCGCTTACGTGCGCGAACACTCCGGCGCAAAATCACTGTTGGCCTTGAAGTGCTTTGCTACTTGGTCGGTATTTGACCTGATGCAAGAGTACATGGATGGCACGACCTCATCCTCGTTGTATGAAGTCAAACTGGGCAAGCAAAAGTTTGCTGGTGAAACCCATGCCTACAGCGTGGCCTATGCCGACAATGAAATCGAAGAAGTGCTGGAAAACAGCGACAAAATCATCTTCAACACCATTGGCCAATTTGAACGCTTCAAAGAAGCAAGCCAAGACAAAACTCGCGGTCTACGCGTCAACCCACAAGTTAGTACTTCTGAGTTCATCATCGCAGACCCTGCTCGCCCATTTAGTCGCCTTGGCGAATGGGACCCGAAACGCATTGAAAGCGTGATCGATGACATTTCAGGCTTTATGTTCCACAACAACTGTGAGAACAATAATTTTGATCGTTTTGACGAAATGCTCACTTTGATCGAAGAACGCTTTGGTTACCTAATCGAGAAAATGCAGTGGATCAGCCTAGGTGGCGGTATTCACTTCACTGGTGAAGGCTACCCAATCGACCAATTCTGTGCCCGATTAAAAGCCTTCTCAGACAAGTACGGTGTCCAGGTTTACCTAGAACCAGGTGAGGCCTCGATCACGAAGAGTACTACCCTTGAGGTAACCGTATTGGACACTTTGTACAATGGCAAGAACTTAGCCATTGTCGACAGCTCAATCGAAGCCCATATGCTGGATCTTTTGATCTATCGTGAAAACGCTCGCATGACCCCATGTGATGGCGATCATGAATACATGATTTGCGGTAAGTCTTGTCTGGCGGGCGATATCTTTGGCGAATTTAAATTCAACCATGAACTCAAAGTCGGTGATCGTATCTCCATCGAAGATGCAGCAGGCTACACCATGGTGAAGAAAAACTGGTTCAACGGCGTCAAAATGCCATCCATCGCGGTGAAACAATTAGACGGTACCATTGAACTGGTGCGCGAATTTGACTACGACGACTTTATGCACAACCTTTCCTAAGGCTGCATCATTTCAACACTGGAGATAGTAATACCATGAAAAAGAACGTACTGATTATCGGTGCCGGAGGGGTTGCACGCGTTGTGGCTCACAAATGCGCCCAACACAATGACACACTGGGCGATATCGCCATTGCCTCACGCAGCGTTGCGAAATGCGAAGATATCGTTGCCAGTGTCCACGAGAAAGGCGCTATGAAAGTTGAGGGCCGCATTCAGGCATATGCTCTTGACGCTCTTGATGTTGCCGCAACGGTTAAACTGATCAAAGACACCAACTCTGAGATCGTCATCAACGTAGGTTCTGCCTTCATCAACATGTCTGTTCTTGAAGCATGTATGGAAGCAGGCGTTGCTTACCTAGACACAGCGATCCACGAAGATCCAACGAAAATTTGTGAAACCCCACCATGGTACGCAAACTACGAGTGGAAACGCCGCGAAGCCTGCAAAGAAAAAGGCATCACAGCGATTTTGGGTGTAGGTTTTGATCCAGGTGTTGTAAACGCCTACGCAGCCCTTGCGTACAATCACTACTTCGACAGCGTAAGTGACATCGACATCATCGATATCAACGCAGGTAGTCATGGCAAGTACTTCGCGACTAACTTCGACCCAGAAATCAACTTCCGTGAATTTACCGGTGTTGTGTACTCTTGGCAGAATCGCGAGTGGAACGTCAACAAAATGTTTGAAGTAAGCCGTACTGATGACCTACCTGTGGTAGGTAAGCAAACGTCTTACATGAGTGGTCACGACGAAGTGCACTCCATTTCACAAAACCTAGACGTGCCAAACGTACGTTTCTGGATGGGCTTCGGTGAGCATTACATCAACGTATTCACCGTATTGAAGAGCCTAGGTCTATTGTCAGAGCAGCCAGTTAAAACAGCAGAAGGTCTAGAAGTGGTACCACTTAAAGTGGTGAAAGCCGTTCTGCCTGATCCATCTTCTCTAGCACCAGACTACACAGGCAACACGTGTATCGGTGACAAAGTGAAAGGCATCAAAGACGGTGTAGAGAAAGAAGTCTTCATCTACAACGTTGCTGATCACAAAGACGCTTACAACGAAGTGGGCAGCCAAGGTATCTCTTACACGGCAGGTGTTCCACCGGTTGCTGCAGCAATTCTTGTGGCAAACGGCACTTGGGACTGCGCTGAAATGCGTAACGTTGAGCAACTAGACCCTCGCCCATTCCTAGGTCTATTGAACGAGATGGGTCTACCAACTCGTATCCAAGACGAAGACGGCGACCGTCCTTTCGAATACAACGCGTAATTTGAATGAGTCGAAAAGCCCCAGTTCTATCTGGGGCTTTTTTGCTAGAAAGTAATTACATCATCAGAAATGATAATTAGCACTAACGTAATAGCTACGTCCTAACTCAAATGTCGTAAAGTCTGAATCTTCCTCATCCAGGCGCACATCATTTAAATTTTTAATGCCCGCGCGAATCACTAAGTCATCAGTGACATCGGCAATAACACCAATATCTGCACGGTAGTATGACGATAAAGTTTTGATGTCATTGTTGTCGTCAGTACCTTTCATACCAGAGATAAAGTTCACATTTAAGAAAGTCGCCAATCGATCGGTCGTTTGATGATCAAAACCAATCATAGCTTGATGTTTAGCGCGCCCAGTAAGTTCCGTAACATTACCACTGTCATCCTCGGACTCGGTGTCTAAGAAAGTATAGTTCGCACTCACCATCAAGTCTTCAGTTAAATCCATCGACGTCGACAACTCAAAACCTTGTGTCATCGCTTTATTAACGTTGACCCATTGCACACTAATTGGATCCGTCGAGCGGTCTACTGTGCGTGTAATCATGTTATCAATGTCATTCTTAAAGATCGCTGCACTGAGATCATAAGATGCTTTGCGCAATTCGAATCCGATTTCATAACTGGTGCTCGTCTCAGCTTCAAGGTCAGAGTTACCGGATAGGAAACAGCTGCCGCCACAACTTACTTGCGAATAACTACTATTAGACTGTGCAATAGAAGGGGCTTTAAACGCTTGGCTAACACCCCCTTTTATCGTTAAGCCATCCCCCGCATCAACCACTAGATAAGCCTTTGGAGAGAAGTTACTGCCGTATATTTCGTGATCATCCATTCGGCCGCTCAGCGTCAGATTGACGGCATCATTTAAGGCTATGCCATCCTGCACAAACACACCATATTGGTCGGTTGAGTCACTGCCGTTTTCCAAGAAGTACGGATCAGTTACTTTCTCAAGCTTGTAATCCACACCTGCCAATACATTATGTACGCCGAAAGTGGCGTCGGCATAGGCTTTAGCGTAAGTGTTGCGTTGCTCTAAATTGTCATGATCCGGCGTTGGGTAACGAGAGTTATAATCGCTGACGTCACTGTTTTCTTGCTTGATAAACGCTGTTGTATTACCCCAATCCCAAGCCCCTTTGTAAGTGGCACCCAAATCTATACGAGTGATTTCTTGCTCTCGATAGGCCCCCTCACTGTACGCTTGATAAGGACGTTTATCATGGTTGTAACCAAAGTCAAAGTCGACACTCTGCTCGGCTGTGGCCTGCCAAGCAAGGGTAGAGGTCAGGTTTTGAACTTTTCGTTCCTCACGTTGAGAAACTTCGTCCTCCGCATTTAGATACCAAGGATCTTGCTGCTGCGCTTCTGCACTCACGGATACTTTCAGATTGTCCGCTAATGGTCCTTGTGCCGACGCACCTAGACGATATTGAGCTCCCTCATCTCCAGACTCGATCATACGCACTTCTGCATTAACAGTGCGCTGCCATTGGTCATCCAATGGTTGCTTGGTAATGATATTCACCACGCCACCGATCGCATCGGCACCGTACAATGCAGACATCGGGCCACGAATAATTTCTACTCGCTCAATTGCATTGAGAGGAACCGAGTTCAAATCTGTATCGCTACCTTTAGCGAATGCGCTGCTCGAAGAAACACGCTTGCCATTCACTAAAATGACCGTATAAGCACCATCTAGACCACGGATCTGAATCTCATCGCGGCCACTACTGTCAGTGCTATTGTTTACCCCCACCGTCTCACGCATTAAATCCGATAAGCTGCTGACTGCTGACTTTTTAATATCATCTGAGGTAATCACCGTCGCAAATGCAGGTGCCTCCTCCGATTTTTGAGAAGCCAGTGTTGCTGTAACCAACAGTTCATCTAACTCAACCCCAGCTGCGAACGAAGCACATGGCAACGCAGCAAGAACAGAAAGGGCTAGGCACTTCTTGGCAAACATATGAATAAACTCCATCTTTAATGATAACCGTTATCATTATACATATTGTTTAATTTTTTACACGATTTACTTACGTTCTCCCGCTAAATAGGTCAAGCCCTCTTCCAGAGCTAACGACCACGAGTAGTAATCGTGCCCAGCCGATAATAAGGTCAATTTATAGGGCACATTTCTAGCGTCCAGTAACGCGGCCACGTCTACGTTGTGCTCAAGGATTCCCGCTTCATCATTACGCCCTGTTTCAAATTTGCCTGCACTGAGATACACCGATAAGGGTAATTGCTCGGAACTTGCCAAACGTTCTTGCATTGAGCCACCCGCTCCCCGCCACCAAAAAGATCCAGACATAGACAACACATGACCTACTCGATCTGGCCGATTAAGGCTCGCAGATAGCGCAGCTAAACCGCCGTAACTAGACCCCGCAACAATGACCTGCTCTCGCTTAAAGGTCTGTCCTGCATGATGTTCTAACCAAGGCAACAGCTCATCAGCGATAAAATCTGCGTACAATGGGTTGGCAGGAAGCTCATTGCTTCTGGCTTCGGCATCAGGGTTGTTAACCAGCAATAGCCATAATGGTCCTGTTAAGCCACTTTCGTACAAATGATCTATACGTTCTGGAGCGGAAACTTTGTGCTCGTATTCGTTCCCATCCAACAGGATAACCAGGTGAGCAGGCCGCTCTGGTGTCATGACGTTAGGTCTATACAGGGTCACTAAACGTTCGTTATCTAAGATATTGCTGTGTAGCCAATGTCGCGTTAAGCGTTGATCATCGAGCGGTATATCGGGGATTGAAACCTGAGACGCTATGTCAACGCGGGAATACTGAACAAGTTGTTCATCTAAAGGCCACACATCGGCATTTAAAGGATCGGTCTCTGCTCGGCTTAAAATCGCCACCCGATTTTCACGCTTACTGGCGTCTAGATGTGGTACATCTGGAGCGACGCGATAACTTAGCAGAGTATCAGCGGGAACAGCAAAGCTACGGAACCATATATTACTGTCTTTCAGCTTTTGTAATGAAATAATGTCATTCGATGGCGCCCCTAAAATACGCACATTGTGCTTCGCTCCAAGATAAACAAAAGTCATCAGGCGTTCGGACTCAGATTGTCCAGGTAGTGTCTCAATAATGGGAGAATGAGTTGGTACTTGCCCTTCTTTAACCCATTGCTTTAACTGAGGACTCTTAAGTTGCTCAATGCTAACTTCTTTAACGGGTGGTGCAGGCAGCACTTGAATAGGACTCAAAGACCAGTGCAACGGAGTATCGTAATCACTCCATTCATTCGCTATCTGAAGTTTTAGCGACGCTTTATTTTGACTCATAAAACGCAGTTGCTCTGTACCACTGGCAAATGAAGTTAATACTTTCCTCCCCGACTCTTGCTCTAATACAACATGCAACAAAAGCCCTGCAGGTATGTGTAACTCAGCGATCCAATATTGTTCATCGGAGGTTGCGGGAATGATTAGAGCTTGCTCAGCCGCCGCCTCGAAAGACAACTGTCCAGCCGTAGAAGTTGGCTTTCCAGTACCATTTGCGATACTAGAAAGTGGATAAATGGCCAAAAACAGAGCAAGCCATACTTTGGGAATTGTCATAAAAAATGCCTCTTAAATTCCATTTATGTGATTCAGCAAGCACTATCGAACCACAAAAATTAATAAAAATCATTATCAAATGAGAGGCGTTTTTTTATAGCAGAAATATGCCATGTATATTTTTTGGGGGGAAGACGAAAAAAAAACCGCCAGACAGGTTTTATGATACTGCTTGGCGGCTTTGAAGACTCATAAGGTATGTTTAAATAGTTCTATAACAGTCTTTATATGTTTTTCCTTAGTGGACTTATCAAGCCAGCTGCCCTCAAAGGCATTGCAAGCCAGCGCCAACAATTCCTCTTTGGTAAGCTGTGTTTGGGTCACTAGTTCACGGAAATTATCATTCATATACCCCCCAAAATACGCCGGATCATCCGAGTTCACTGTTGCGTTTAAGCCATAACGCAGCATGGTGCGAATGGGGTGGTCCTCTAATGTATCCACCACACAAAGCTTAAGATTGGACAATGGACAAACCGTTAACGTCAGGCCTTTATGTTTAATCGTTGCAATTAGGTCTTCGTCTTCTAACGCACGGTTACCGTGGTCAATACGATCCACACCGATCACATCCAGCGCTTGCCAAACATATTCTGGCGGCCCTTCTTCCCCAGCGTGTGCCGTCACAGGAAGCCCTAGCGCTTTACATTCACGGAACACATTTTCAAATTTCACTGGCGGATGGCCCACTTCTGAGCTGTCCAACCCAACACCATCGATCCACTCTAAATAGGGTTTAGCAAGCTCCAACGTTTCAAACGCACTGGCTTCATCTAGGTGTCGTAAGAACGACATAATCAGTTTGAATGTGATACCTAAATCACGTTCGGCATCTTTCAGTGCACCATAGATCCCTTTGATTTGTGTGTCAAAACTCACCCCACGGCTCAAGTGCCCCTGTGGATCAAAGAAAATCTCGACATGCACTACATTATCTTCGTGCACACGCTTTAGGTACGCCATGGTTAAATCGTAAAAGTCCTGCTCTTTAAGCAGCACCGACATACCTTGGTAATACAGATCCAAGAAGTCCTGCAGGTTCTCGAATTGGTAGGCTTCTTTTAACTCTTCCACTGAGTTGTACTTCAGCGCAACTTGGTTACGTTGGGCGATGGCGAACATCTGCTCTGGCTCGAACGTGCCTTCAATATGCAAATGCAGCTCCGCCTTTGGCATCTTCATTGCCAAATCTAATAATGCTTCAGAGCTGGTCATGTCTCTCCCCTTACTCAATGCTTTCTCGATGGAATGTATTGTTGTCTTTATGGCTCTCTAAAAGTTAGCAAGGGTTTGCTCTTTTAGAAAACTTAACTAATTGGTTAATTTGTATTTTAAAGCAAAAACCATGCTAACGAGAGAAAAAACCACCCGACAAATATCCTGTGCTAACATTTGTCAGACAAGATACTAATGAGGCTAAGTTATGGAAACACGTATTCAATTTCGCGTGGACGAGGAAACTAAGCGTTTAGCTCAGATGATGGCAGAAAGCCAAGGAACCACTTTAAGTGGCGCTTGCCGAGCGCTTGCAGAGCAACTGGCCGAGCAACAACGTAAGCGTTTATCGCACGATCAATGGCTAGCAGAACAAGTGGAAAGAGCGTTTGACAAGCTTGAATCGCAGCAAGCCGAATTTGTAGAAGCTGAACAAGCAGAGGCTGAAATGAACGCTTTCAAGGCCGCACTTAAGGCCAAGGAGTAAGCATGATTTTATGGGAAAAGGACGCCCTAAAGGATCGAAAACGGCTCTACGAATTTTTATACGAATTTAACCCGATCGCCGCAGATAAAACCGATGATCTACTGGTTGCGAAAATCAAACTGCTTATCGAACACCCCAATATGGGTGCGGTGAAGCCAAATCAAAAAGGCAGGATGCTGATCATTCCCGATGTATCACTGCTAGTGCTGTATCACCTTGATCAAAGCAACATCAAGGTTCTACGTATCTTACATATGAAGCAGAAGTTTCCAGAATGATAGGCCGAGCAGCTATCACTGCTCGGCTTTCTTTAACGCCTTTGGTCAGACTTACACCTGCTCTCTACATTTACTTTTTACATTTGAAATAAGAAGTTCTTAATCAGATCGCGGCCGCCTTCGGTGGCGAAAGATTCTGGGTGAAACTGAATACCTTGAATCGGGTATTGCTTGTGGCGCACGCCCATAATTTCGTAATCCCCGCCTTGATGAATCACGGCATGGTTGGCAAAGTCTTTCAGTTTCAAATCACCCACAACTGAGGTGACTTCTAGACACTCCGGTAAGCTTTCAGGCTCAGCCATTAACGAGTGGTAGCGCATGATTTCTAGCTGATCAGGGATATCGTGGAAGATACCTTCACAGTTATGAGTAATCGGGCTCACTTTACCGTGCATCGGTACGTGAGCTTTGACCACTTTGCCACCAAATACATGACAAATACCCTGCATGCCCAAGCAAACGCCCATTAATGGGATGGTTTTACCCAATTCACGAATCACATCAGCACATACGCCAAAGTAAGCCTCGTCGTCAGGTGAACCAGGTCCTGGTGAAATGATAATGCGATCTGGTTGTAGCGCTTCAATGTCTGCCAAGTTCACTTCATTGTTACGCTTAACAATGACATCAAACTTCTCAAGTTCACCTTTACTTTGTGCCGCCATCAGAATTTCACCGATGTACTGGTACAGGTTGTAAGTAAACGAATCGTAGTTATCGATAATTAACACTTTCATCTGCTAAGCCCTTACTGCGCTGGTGCGAATTGATCTAGCACGCGCTTGGTGCCAGCAAATTTACGTTGAATCTCTTCGTACTCACCTTCTGCATTGGAGTCATAGACGTTACCGCCACAGGTTTGTACATAAGCTTTATTGCCTTTTGCGAACACGGTACGAATCGGGATAGCAAAGTTACAGTCACCATTAAAAGAGAACTGCCCCACCGCGCCACCGTAAGGACCACGGCCGTCACCTTCCATATCATCGATGATCTTCATGGCTTCGATCTTGGGTGCACCAGTCAAGGTACCCGCAGGGAAATTGCTGGCTAATGCGGAGAACATATCCTGATCGTCGGCGATAATCCCCACGATCTCACTGGAAATATGCTGCACGTGACTAAAGCGTTTTATATCCATCAAAGAGCGTACTTTAACGGTACCAAAGCGCGCCACACGACCGATATCGTTACGGTGCAAGTCAACGATCATATTGTGCTCGGCGATCTCTTTAGGATCGTTCAACAAAGCACGGGCCAGCGCCACGTCTTCTTTTTCATCGACGCCACGCTTTGCTGTACCTGCTAGCGGGAAGGTTTCCATTTCACCTTGGCGCAGACGGAACAGCAATTCTGGACTCGCGCCAATAACCTTTTGTTCACCAAACTTAATGTAATACATCTGTGGTGATGGGTTCACTTCGCGCATCTGTTCATAGATACCGATGGTGTCACCATCCAGATCAAACCACTTTTTAAAGCCCACTTCAGTTTGGAAAATTTTACCGTCGACGATGTCCTGCTTCACTTTAGCCACCGCTTGCGCGTGCTCTTCACGACTCATAGATTCACCCGCTGGGGTGACGACCAATGGGCCGTTCTCTGGAACAGGTGCTTTTAGCAAGGTTTGTACTAATTCAGAACGGTCTTCGTCATAATAGAAGTAGAAAACCTGTCCCGTCATTTTGTCCAAGATTAAACCGTCTTTGTATAAACCAAAGCGGAAACCGTCGAACATATCACTGGTCTGTAGATTGAGCGTTGGCTCAAAGTAGTTCATCGCATCGTAGCCGATGTAACCGGTTAGACCACCAGCATAGCCACGGGAAATAATGTTCTGCGGCACAATACTGCGTAGCAAGTAGTAGGGATTATCCGATTCGTAAGATTCAGTCGCGCCATCACGCTCTTGGATAAATAGGGTATTACCCTCTGCCCACAGCAATTTTTCAGGGTCAAAACCAATGATGGAATGGCGCGAGATATAACTCTCTTCACCTAAGGATTCCAACATAAAGCAGTTGGCAAATTGCTTTTCGACTTTCTTAAACATGCCGAAAAAGTCACAGTCCGAGCTGATGGTCACGTATTTAGGCTTACGTGGCAGCTCAATGCGTGGCGGAAGGTTACTCATGATCTTTTAATTCCTTTAAAGCGCGGGAACCACGGGTTACGGTCGCAATCCCCACACCTAGCTGTTTGGCAATTTCTCGTTGGGACACACCTTCTTCTAGCAACGCAAAAATCTGCAAACGGCGCTGCATCTCGCTGATCTCATTGGGCGTGAGTAAAGCGTTTAGCTTCTGCGCCATCGCCTCAGCATCTGGGGTGTCTAAAAAGTAATGAATCAAATTATGCACAAAGGCGTACCTTGATGTATCAATGTACTAGTACACTAAACCTCAATACTAACTTAATCAAGAGGTACTGCATTTTTTAAATCTATAAATTCATTTTATGTCCATATTATTCACATCTCTTTGCTCGACAGAGGTAAAAATCTCATCTATAAATTTTACAGTGCAAATCAATGGAAGGATGCCGAGTATGCAAATCACCGTCGAAACAACTGTTAATGCCCCGATAGAAAATGTTTGGGAAGCGTGGACAACGCCAGCTGTGATTCAACAATGGAATGCAGCCTCTGATGATTGGTGCTGCCCAAAAGCAGAGATTGATTTGCATGAAGGTGGGCTTTTTGACTATCGCCTGGAGTCAAAGACTGGCACTCATAGCTTCAACTTCTCTGGCCGCTTTACCCGCCTCAAGCTACTACAACGAATTGAATACACCCTAACAGATGGAAGGCAAGTCGCTATCTTTTTCTCTGAGACTGCTGATGGTGTCCTCATAACAGAAACATTTGAAGCTGCCTCCAAGTACGCTATTGAAGCAGAAAAAGAAGGCTGGCAAAGCACCCTCAACTACTTCAAACAAATTGTCGAAACCAATCAATACCTGTCGTAATGCTACGCCCAGAGCACAATGGCAAAAGTGATTAAGGTTAGAACGATGACCTTCAAGGCAATCAATACAATGAGTTTTTGTGGTGATAAATTCATGAGATCTCCTCTCAGTAAGCTCACTATAACAAATTTCATAGATGTCGCTTTTGAGATAAGTGCATCTCACGATCTACATCAAACCTCTTCACTCCTAGAGTTCACTAACTTCGCAGAGTGACAGGTTAATTAGAATTTGTGCGCAGCATTGCCTAAGAAGTATCGTTATAAAAAAATACCGACATCTTAAATAATTAGATGCCGGTATTAAGATTATCGAGCGAGCTGATAAGGAATATATAGAGCTAAGTCTGGCCAGAACCAAAGAAGAATTGCTGTTAAAATCATTATGATTGCGAACGGCAAAGCACCTTTTGCAACATCTTCCAATGACGCTTTAGCAACCCCCTGGATGATAAATAAGTTCATCCCTACCGGCGGTGTGATCAACGCAGTTTCAATTAACACAACAAAGAATATTCCGAACCAGATAGGATCTATGTTCATATTCAGTACCGCTGGAAGCAACACGGGAACCATGATCAGCAGCATTGAGAGGCTCTCTAAGAAAAATCCAATCAAGAACAGCACTAGCCCCACAGCTAAAATAAACAACCCAGGATTAGAGATATTTTGCGTTAAAATTATACTGATGGTTTGCGGTAACATATAAAGAGTAATCGCATAAGAAAACACCTTTGCGCCAGCAACGATTAACATCACCATTACTGTGGTTTTAAGGGTGCTTTCCACACTTTCTTTCAATAAAGTCCAATTCATACGCCCCATTGCGAAAGTCATGATTAATGCTAGTACAAAGCCTAGACCCGCACTTTCTGACGGTGTCGCAATACCCGCATAAATCGAACCTATGATACATACAGCCAATAGAATCGTAGGCAAGGCCATTAAAGTCGCCCGTTTACGCTCAGCCCAATCAACTTTTGGCATCGGTTGATAATGATTGGAAAGGCGCGCAAATAAGACACCGTAAACAATGAACGCCGTAGCCAAGAACAATCCAGGGCCCACACCCGCTAAGAATAGAGTTTTGATCGAAGACTCCGAAACAATACCGTAGATAATCAACGGTATTGATGGTGGAATCAAAATGCCTAGAGTCCCCCCTGCAGCCAGCATCCCAAATACAAACTTCCGATCATAGCCACGCTTAACCATTTCAGGGATCGCAATCGTACCGATGGTAGCAGCTGTCGCTACCGATGAACCAGAGATCGCAGAGAACAAGGTGCAGGACATGATGGTGGCAACACCGAGTCCTCCGGGAAAATGTCCCACCCAAGCTTGAACACCAGCAAAAAGATCTCGACCAACACCACCACGCAAAAGTACGTTAGACATTAATAGAAACATTGGCACAGCAAGAAGCTCAAAGCTATCCATTGCTCCATATAAACGCTGAGGAACTCCTACCATTGGGAGTCCTTTGAGCGCCAATAAAATAATACCAAGACCACCTAGAGCAAACGCTACAGGAGTGCGAAGTACCAACAACGCAAGCAACGCCACAAGAATAAATAATGCTTCCATTAGTGCGCCCCACCCTGACTTATAGATGATTTATTGTGGGTGGGTAACCAAATTTCTAGCAGTTCAACAATGCCTTGAAATATCAACAAGCCCGATCCGAGCCATACTGGGGCATGGGTGAACCACTTTGGCAATGCCAGATAAGTATCGGTAGTATGTCCCGCCAAAGTAGACTTCAGCCATAACTCAAACCCGAAGTAACATGCTACTGAAGCAAAAATGAACATAAATAAAATTGCGAAGCTATCACAAAGTCGACGCCCTAGGGTTCCCGGCGTACGAAATGCCAAATCGATAACAATCACTTCTCGATGTTTCAAAGCGAAAGCCGCCGCCAAATATACTGACCAAACCATCAAAACACGACTCACTTCATCTACCCAAACGGTTGGCGCGTTAAATACATAACGCATCACAACTTCGTAAGTAATGAAGCAGCCTACTGCAAACAAGCTCCAAGCACACAATTTCCCAGTCCATTCGGAAACTGTATTCATCACACGCGAAAACATGTGTAACTCCTAGATAAAATTGAAAGCGTTAGGAAGAATTCTCCCTAACGCAAATGGACTTCTACTGTACTGATCGAATAGCTCGTACGGCTTCCGCACCGGTCTCGCCAGTCTCTTTAACAAAGCGATCAACCACAGACTGAGTCGCTTCTCGCCACGCTGTACGCTGCGCTTCAGTCAGCTCAACCACATTCATATAGTCTTTCATTTCATCCACTGTTGCGGATTCTTCCGAATAGACTTTATCTCGTAGTTGCTGCTCAACCGTTTTCGCTGCATCGTTTATGACTTGTTGTTCGTCACTGGACAAGCTTTCATACAGGTCATTATTAATCACTGCAACGAACTCAATCGCGCTATCAAAGGTCAGCGTCATATTATCCATGACCTCATATAGTTTTCGTGATTTCACTGCCGAGGCGCCAGTCATACCAACATCTACAGCACCTTGTTGATAAGCAAGAAACTGCTTAGATCCAGACAGTAAAGTTGGCGCTCCATTTAAAGCTTCTGCTGTCCAACCATGAACTTTACCGTAGGTACGTACTTTCTTGCCTTCAATATCAGAAGGCTCAACAATTGGTTCATCATTACTTAGATACACATTTCGGCCAAAAGCTTGCCACCACAGTACACGAGCACCTGTTTCTTCTAAAATCTTGCTATCTATCGCTTTACGAAGGTCAGAGCCCGGTGCAACCGACGCTCGAATATGTGCTTCGTCGTTAAAAATAAACGGAACTGCGATAACATCCACAGCAGGCACTGATCCGGCAAAACGTCCAATGAAGGTAGAGCCGGCATTAATCGCTCCAGAGCCCACAGCCTCAGGCACCTCTTTATCTTTGAACAACTGAGCAGATGGGAAAAGTTGAATACTTAGATCACCATTCGACTTCTCCGAAATTAACTTGCCAAAATCAATCCAGTTTTGACTAACAGGATGCGTTTCAGGGAGCTGGGATGTCACAGTAATTGTGGTCGCCTGTACCGCAAAAGATGAGCAAAGGACGGAGATACCAAATAAAGAACTGCTAATTATTTTTTTCATGTGTTGCCTCATTATATTTTTCGTCTGTTTACACCAACGAAAAGGACATATGAACTCTATTTTAAGCAAGAGATTCAAAGCCTTCCGTGGTATTAAAGCAGGGGGCAACCAGTTAACTCAATCAACTCTAAAAAATCAAAATGAACTCTATCTGCCAATTCGATATCCTTATTTCCTGCAATATTACACAATGTAACTAATCAGCCTAAACTCATTTTTGATCATTACAGTAGATTCATCGAAAAACGTTATTCCTATATTCCAAAATCTTCCATTTTTCGATCTTGTAATAACTAAATCTTTTAAATAAGATACTTGCTAATTATTAATGATTCGCATTTATCGAAAGGTATTCCCATGAAATTTAAGTTTAAACAGATCAAGTCAGTCGCGGGTGCGCTGCTTTTAGGTTCTGCAGTGAATGCCTCTGCAGCCGACCAAACCATCTTAAACACGTCTTATGACATTGCCCGTGAGTTGTTCGCAAGCTACAACCCGGTGTTCCAAAAGCACTGGGAAGAGAAGACGGGCCAAACGGTTGAAATTAAACAGTCTCATGCAGGCTCGTCCAAGCAAGCACGTTCTATCCTGCAAGGTCTGCCTGCGGATGTGGTGACCTTTAACCAAGTCACTGACGTTCAAATTTTGGCAGATCGTGGCAATTTAGTGGCTGAAGATTGGAAACAAAAGCTGCCAAACAACAGCTCACCATACTACTCAACGACAGCGTTCCTAGTACGTAAAGGTAACCCTAAAAACATCCATGATTGGGGTGATCTAGCGAAGGAAGACGTAGGTCTTGTATTTCCGAATCCGAAAACCTCGGGCAACGGTCGGTACACTTACCTTGCAGCACTTGGCTATGCTCAAGATCAGTTCGGTAAAGACAACACCGAGGCACAAAAAGGTTTCTTGAAAACCTTCCTAGCCAATGTTGCGGTATTCGACACAGGTGGCCGTGGCGCAACCACAACGTTCGTTGAACGTGGCATCGGTGATGTATTGATTACCTTCGAATCTGAAGTAAACAATATCCGTCAGCAATACGGGGTGGATGACTATGAAGTCGTGGTACCAAAAACATCGATCCTAGCGGAGTTCCCAGTTGCAGTTGTGGAGCGTAATGCTAAGAAAAATGGCACTCTAGACGTTTCGACTGAGTACCTAAGCTACCTATACAGCGAAGAATCTCAGCGTCTACTGGCAAGCTTTAACTACCGCGTGCACAACGATGTGGTGAAAGCAGAAGTTGCTGACCGCTTCCCTGAAGTAAAATTACTAACCGTTGAAGAAATCGCCGGTGGTTGGCCTCAAGCGATGCAAAACATCTTCGCTAACGGTAAGCAGTTAGATCAGCTTCAGCGTCGCTAATTAACTGACTTTGTTAGCTTTTCTCGCCGGGCGCTATGCGTCCGGCGTTTGCGTTTCTAAGACTTGGATAACTCGACTGATTTCGCCAAGGAGCGATGACCATGTCCACCACGTTAAGTGTTGCCAGCGCCAAGCCTCGTCATAAGCGGGTGTTACCCGGCTTTGGATTAAGCCTCGGCAGCTCGCTGTTTTTTATCAGTTTAATTTTGCTATTACCCATGACTGGTCTGGTCATGCAAACCGCCAATATGGGATGGTCTGAATATTGGTATGTCATTACCGATGAGCGTGTCGTGGCCAGTTACAAGGTCACCATTTGGGCGGCGGTGATTGCATCGGTGTTCAATGGCTTATTTGGTTTGTTGCTGGCTTGGGTATTGGTGCGTTACGAATTTCCCGGTAAGCGCATCTTGGATGCACTGGTGGATTTACCTTTTGCCCTACCAACTGCCGTGGCAGGCATCACTTTGGCTACGCTTTATGCGGAAAACGGTTGGTACGGCCAATTGCTGGCGGAGCTTGGCATCAAGGTGGCTTACACGCCACTTGGAATAGTGGTAGCGATGTCCTTTACCAGTATTCCCTTTGTAGTACGTACCGTGCAGCCAGTACTAGAAGAACTAGCGCCCGAGGAAGAAGAAGCAGGCATTACCCTTGGCGCATCGGATTGGTCGGTATTTCGTCGCATTATTTTACCTTCACTTTGGCCCGCATTGGTCACAGGTGTGGCATTGTCGTTTACCCGAAGCTTAGGTGAGTTTGGCGCGGTCATTTTCGTCGCAGGTAATATGCCTTACATCAGTGAGATCACTTCGTTAATGATCTTTGTACGCTTACAAGAGTTCGATTTTCCTGCCGCAAGCGCCATCGCATCCGTTGTATTGATCGCTTCGCTGGTACTTTTGTTCGCCATCAACATTTGGCAAGCGCGTTACCTAAAACGCTTGCACGGACGTTAATTCGGAGGAAACAACATGGCATCTGGACAACGTCATCAACAACGTGTGGGCGACAGCCCTGCGGTAAAATACACGCTGATTGGCTTAACTTTGGTACTGACTGCAGTGCTTTTGGTAGTGCCTTTAATCAGCATCTTTCAGCAGGCATTCGTCGATGGTTTGGCTGTTTATTGGGATAGCCTTGGCGATCCAGACACGCTGCACGCGATAGGCTTAACGCTGTTCGTCGCGCTACTAACTGTGCCGATTAACTTGGTGTTTGGTGTGCTGCTGGCTTGGTCGGTGACACGCTTTGAATTCCCTGGTCGTAAACTTTTAATGACCTTAATGGATATCCCGTTTGCGGTCTCCCCTGTGGTCGCAGGTCTTCTGTATCTATTGCTGTACGGCAACAACGGTTGGATCGGTGCTTGGCTGTTCGAGCACGACCTACAGCTGATGTTTGCATGGCCGGGCATTGTCATGGTCACGGTGTTTGTCACTTGTCCGTTTGTCGCCCGTGAGCTGATACCGCTGATGCAACAGCAAGGCCGTGAAGACGAAGAAGCAGCGGTGATCTTAGGTGCATCGGGCTGGCAACTGTTCCGCCGTGTGACACTACCAAATATCAAGTGGGCGCTTTTATACGGTGTGATCCTGACCAATGCACGCGCAGTGGGTGAGTTCGGTGCCGTATCCGTAGTGTCAGGCAATATTCGTGGTGAGACCAACACTCTGCCACTGCATATTCAATTGTTATACGAGGATTACCAAGCCACGGCCGCGTTTGCGAGCGCGTCTTTGCTGGCGGTGATCGCCTTGATCACTTTGATTTTCAAAGCCTTTATTGAGTGGCGCCAAGAGCGTGCCCATAAAGCAGAATCGACACATTAATAGGTGACAACATGAGTATTCGCTTAGAAAACATCTCCAAAACATTCGGCCAGTTCCAAGCTTTGTCACCGCTGTCATTGAACATCGACGAAGGCGAAATGATTGGTCTGTTAGGCCCATCAGGCTCTGGCAAAACCACTCTGCTGCGCATCATCGCAGGTCTTGAAGGGGCGGACTCTGGTCGTATCCAATTTGGCGAGCGCGATGTCACGAACTTGCACGTGCGTGATCGTCATGTGGGCTTTGTGTTCCAAAACTACGCTCTGTTCCGTCATATGACGGTCGCTGACAACGTAGCGTTTGGCCTTGAGGTCATGGACGCGAAACAGCGCCCTAATAAGTCTGAAATCCAACAGCGCGTTAAGCATTTGTTAGAAATGGTGCAACTGGGGCATCTTGCCAACCGCTATCCTTCTCAGCTATCGGGTGGTCAAAAGCAACGTATTGCCTTGGCTCGTGCCTTGGCGACTAAACCTGATGTCCTACTTCTTGATGAGCCATTTGGCGCACTAGATGCCAAAGTACGTAAAGAACTACGCCGCTGGTTACGCAGTTTGCACGATGAAATCGGCTTCACCAGTGTCTTCGTAACCCACGACCAAGAAGAAGCGTTGGAACTATCGGATCGCGTTGTGGTGATGAGCAACGGGCACATTGAACAAGTGGACGAGCCTGCACAACTGTATGCTCAGCCAAACAGCCGTTTTGTGTTTGATTTCTTGGGCAATGTGAATGTGTTCGACGGCAAGCTCGAGCAATCTCGTTTAAACAACGAGCAAGCGTGGATCAGTGCCCCAAGTAGTGATGTGCCACTTACCAATGGCCAACTGTACATACGCTCCCACGAGCTTGCTCTGTACACAGACGCAACGACTGTCGCAAACTTGCCGCTTCGCGTTGTAGCAGTGAACCCAATTGGTCCCGAAGTGCGCGTAGAACTTGAACCCCATGAATGGCAATCTGAGCAAATTTGGGAAGCAGATTTAAGCCATGCGGATTACGCTCGTAACCCAGTCAAACGTGGTGAAATCGTGTTTGCCGGACCTAAAAACGCGTACTTCTTCCGCGAAGACAGCCAACAAGCGCCGGAACAGGTCTCTTGGGATAAGGCATCAAACCCAGCAAAAGTAAAATAATACACCTCGTATACCTTCTGATGACCCTATCATCTGCATCGGAAGGTACGCACCTTTCCTGCGTTCTATTGTATGCTGTGTGACCTTTGGTTCATGCATTAGGACAAACACATGACTCTGAAAACCAATAAACGCATCGTTTGGCTGGGCATTGCTTGGTTTCTAGTCTCGATTGTATTGGGAATCGGAGCAGGCAAACTTACCAAAGACCTTGGTTATCAGGCCTTACATGCGGAAGTGTCCGATCGTTTATTAGCGTCAATTCATCGCGTACGAGGCGCTCTCAACAGCTACCACTACCTGCCATTTCTATTGACGCAAAATGAGGATGTGGTCGAACTTCTACAAAACAGCGCCCTCTCCAACAATGCAGCTCAAGCCACAAAAGTCTCACGCTATTTAGAACAAACTAGCCTAGTTGCGGGGGCATCGGGCTTATTCATTGTCGATAAAAACGGTCATACAGTGGCCTACAGTAATTGGCGAGACCAACAAGCCTTAAGGCTAGATGAATTTGCCCAGCTGCCAGTGTTCCAGTTTGCAGCCAAAGGGGAAGAAGGGCGTTTCTATGATCATCAAAGCCGACAGCAGGCTTTTTATTATTTATCCGCACCGATTTACGATCGCTCTGACTTTATTGGTGCGGCCATCGTTCGCATTGATTTAGAAAATCTGATTTTAGATACGCCAGTGGAGGAGTTGTACGCCATCAGTGACGATCAAGGACGTATTTTCATCGCCAGCCCACAAGACTGGCTCAAGTATTCGCTCTCAGACCTTGCCGATATCCGTTCAATTACATTAGGTAATGGCACTCATGCCGAGCTTTGGACCTTTAATCAGCAACACTATATGAGCCATCAAGTGCGCCTTGACGATTTGGGCTGGACCTTCACCTCTTTGGTCTCAGCTCGGCTGGATGAGCGTTATGCCGATCTCGTTGCAGCGATTACCATAGCCGGTCTTTGGATATTAGGTGTGCTGCTGTTGTTTTTACGAGAACGCCATCTTAAGCACCTCTCCCAGCAAGAGACCCGCTTAGCGCTACTCCAAGCAAATGAGTCACTGGAACAAAAGGTCGAGGAGCGTACACAAGCTCTGCGCAATGCCCAACAGGAGTTGGTTCAAACCAGCAAGATGGCGGCTCTTGGGCGCATGTCGACGGCCATTGCCCATGAGTTAAATCAGCCGCTCACGGCTATGCGCACCTACATTGCCATCAGTAAACAACTTCTCGGCGATCCCGCTATGGTAAAAGAGAACCTATCGACCTTAGACGATCTCACCGAACGCATGGCCATTATTACCTCTCAGCTCAAAACATTTGCCTATAAGAAGCCAGAGAATGTTCAGCCGGTTCAATTGGTTACAGCGATCAATCAATCATTTACGCTACTGAGAACACGATTGACCGAAGAAAATGTCACGTTAGAATGCGACAAAGTCTCTGACTCTCATTACGTGCTCGGTGATAATGTGCGTTTAGAACAGGTCTTGGTAAACTTGATTAATAACGCCTGTGATGCTTTGCATCAGCAAACGGATAAACGCATTCTAATTCAGAGTGAGTGCGTCTCAGATGATAAGATCCAATTGAGTGTGGAAGACAATGGTCCAGGCTTTAACGATGAACAGTTAGAACACTTGTTCGAGCCCTTTTACACCACAAAATCGATGGGAAATGGCTTAGGCTTGGGACTGGCTATTGTTGCGGCCATCATTAGAGACCTAAATGGCAGTATCCAAGCTCAGCGCAACGCTCACGGCGGCGCAACTTTTCTCATCTTGTTGCCCAGTGCACAACAAAGCCAATAGATAGAACAATAATAGAAGAGTCCCCCATGCAAACACGCGGCACCGTTTTACTCGTTGACGATGAAGTTATGATTCGCCAAGCCACCGAAAAGTGGCTGCAAATGGCAGGCTTAGAGGTGATCAGCGCCAGCAATGCTGAAGAAGCGTTGCCTTTTCTAAGCGAAGAGTTTCGTGGCATTTTGCTCACGGATGTCAAAATGCCAGGCATGAGCGGATTAGAGTTGATGCAGGTGGCCCATGAGCGTATTCCTGATCTGCCCGTTATTCTGATCACTGGGCATGGAGATATCGATATGGCCATTCAAGCCATGCGTGATGGCGCCTACGACTTTATCGAAAAGCCATTTGTACCAGAGCGCCTAGTAGAAACCTTACTTCGTGCCTGTGAAAAACGTAGCCTGATGATTGAAAACTTAAGGCTGCAAACAGATTTGGCAGCTCGCTCAGGCTTAGACGCAAAAATTATCGGCATCTCCCCGGCGATTCAGCGCATGAAGCGCGAGTTACTTGCTGTTGCAGACATGGACACTAACGTCATCATTTACGGTGAAACAGGCAGTGGCAAGGAGCTCATCGCGCAGTGTTTACATGAGTTCAGTGAGCGTCAAGACAAGCGTTTTGTACCAATTAACTGTGGTGCCATTCCCGAACATTTAATAGAAAGTGAACTGTTTGGCCATGAAGCCGGCGCCTTTACAGGAGCGGCTAAACGTCGAATAGGTAAATTTGAGCACGCAGATGGCGGCACCCTGTTTCTGGATGAAATAGAAAGCACACCCGCGCACCTTCAGATCAAAATCCTTCGAGCACTGCAAGAAGGTCAAATTGAGCGCCTAGGCTCAAATCAAAGTATCCCCGTGAATATTCGCGTGATTGCAGCATCCAAAGCAGACCTTAAAGAAGACGAGAACTTTCGTCAGGACCTGTATTATCGCCTGAACGTTTCGCAGATTTTCTTGCCGCCTTTGCGAGAACGCCCAGAAGATATTCCACTTCTGTTTATGCATTACGTCAACCAAGCCGCCAGCGAGCGAGACAAAGCAAGTCGCCAGCTCAGTACGCAAGATGAACGTATTCTGCGATCTCACCAGTGGCCTGGAAATGTTCGTGAGCTAAAAAACATTGCCATTCGATATGCCTTAGACAATCGCGTTAGCCTTGCAGATTTAATCAATGGACAGCAAAGTTTGATCGCTTTTGAAGAGGTCGATCACAAACCGCTTCCGCTGGCGATTCAAGTAGCCGCTTTTGAAGAAGATATTATTAAACGCGCACTGGAGCGACACCAAGGCAACATTAAGGCCGTCATGGATGAACTGGATTTACCTCGTCGTACCCTTAACCAAAAAATGACCAAGTTCGGCTTAAACCGTTCAGACTATTTAGATTAATTCATATTTTCAGAGTGTTACGTACAATTAAGAAGATAGGCAATAATTTGCTTATCTTCTTATTTTTCTGCGAAATACTTCCTTATATGTATCTTTCTCCCTGTAATCCCACCCTCAAACCACAACTCATAAGCAAATTATTGCCTACGTTTCGATACACCCATGAGCAAGAAATTGCTTATCAGGTTTTAAGAAACAACCACACTTAACTTAAAAAGTGCTTATAAAACAGCTTGCTACCAATTGTTAATACATTTGGCACTATGTTTGCCTATACTCTGTTATCTGAGAGCGAGGATGCTCTTTCAGAGTCCTCTTAAATAAAAACAATACTGATAGGAAACAAACAATGAAGATGACCAAACGTACATTGATCAAAGCAATGAGTGCCGCACTGGTGATGGGTACTGCCGTAGGAACAGCGGGTTTGGCGCAAGCTGCTGACGACCGTTCATACGTGCTAGCCACTGCATCGACTGGTGGTACGTTTTACCCTGTCGGCGTTGCCTTGGCGACTCTAACCAAAGTGAAATTAGAGCCAACAATGGGCATGTCGATTTCGGCGATTAACTCAGCTGGCTCTGGCGAAAACATCAAATTGTTACGTGAAAACGAAGCGCAGCTAGCCATCCTTCAAGGTTTATACGGTGCTTGGGCATGGGATGGTACAGGTCGTATGGAAAAAGAAGGGGCGCAAAAGAACCTTCGTTCGATCTCTATGCTTTGGCAAAACGTTGAGCAATTCGTGGTACGCGCTGAATACGCTAAGTCAGGTTCGATTACAGACATGAACAACCTAGCGGGCGAAAAGTTTTCTATCGGTACGAAAAACTCTGGTACTGAAGGGTCTGGTCTAACGATTCTTGGCAACATGAACGTACCAGCGGATAGCCTAGACATGGCTTACATGGGCTACTCAGCGTCAGCAGATGCCCTACAGAACGGTACGATTGATGGTATGAACATTCCATCGGGTGTACCAACCAGTGCGATCACTCGTGCTTACGCAGCACTAGGCGATGACATTACCATTTTGGAATTCACCGATGAGCAAATCAAACAAGCGAACGGTAACTTCCAGCTATGGACACGCTTTGAAATCCCTGCGAACACTTACCCTGGCCAAACCAAAGCCATTAAGACCATCGCACAACCAAACTTCTTAGCCGTGCGTGACGATCTATCTGAGGAAGATGTTTACCAGCTAACCAAAACCATCTATGAAAACCTTCCTTTCCTAAATGGTATACACAAAGCAACGAAAGCTATGTCTTTGCAAAAAGCCATCGACGGTCTGCCAGTACCACTTCACCCAGGTGCTGCACGCTACTACAAAGAAGCTGGTCTAACGATTCCTGCACACTTAATTGCAGAATAAGTCTTAGAGCACTATCGGCATAATACGCCAATAAGAGGGTGGAGCTCGCCACTCTCTTACCTCTTATGTTTTCACTACTAATCGATGTGCAGCAACGCGCATCATGATGATGTTATAGGCCACACTATGTCTGAGACTCAGATTAGCCAAGACCAAGAAATGCAGGACAAGCTAAAAAGCTTAGAACTTGAGCAGCGCGATGAAGCATCGCCCACCGGCCGCCTGATTTACTGGGCGGGGGTTCTATTTGCCCTAGCACACATTTACTTCAATACATTAGGCACCTTGTCTGAACTGTGGGTATCAGCCATTCACTTTAGTGGCTTTGCATTAATTTGTGCTTTGATGGTTCCTGCTTTCAAAGCCACTACGGCAGGCGGCCGTCGATTAGCGTTAACGTTCGACATTGCCATCGGTTTAGTCGCCATTGCCTGTACTGTTTATCTGATTCTATTTGAAGATGCACTTTATGATCGCGGGGTAAACTTTGTTACCAGTGATTGGATAGTGTCTTTTATTGCGATTGCTATCGCACTTGAACTGACTCGCCGAACAACGGGCTGGTTCATTCCCTCATTGATCGTCGTCGCCCTGACTTATGTGTTTTGGTGGGGGCCGTACATTGACGGCATCTTTGGTTTCGCTGGCCTGAGCCTTGAGACCGTGATGTTCCGCTCCTACTTTTCTTCAGAAGGCATGTTCGGCTCTATTGCCCGCATTTCATGGACGTATGTGTTCATGTTCATTCTATTCGGTGCATTCTTGGTGAAATCTGGTGCCGGTGATTTCATCATTGAATTGTCTCGCGTCGCGGCTGGTCGCTTTGTCGGTGGCCCAGGCTTTGTCGCGGTGCTAGGTTCTGGTCTGATGGGTTCTGTGTCTGGTTCTTCTGTCGCCAACACAGTATCAACCGGCGTGATCACAATCCCGATGATGCGAAAAGCAGGCTTCCCCGCTCGGTTCTCAGCGGGGGTGGAAGCAGCCGCTTCAACTGGTGGTCAGTTAATGCCTCCTGTGATGGGTGCGGGGGCTTTTATCATGGCCTCTTACACGCAGATTCCATACGTGGAGATCATTGCTGTATCAACCTTACCTGCTTTGCTGTATTTCATGTCGGTAGGTTTCTACGTACGCGTCGAAGCGATGCGTTCCCACGCTCATGCCATTGAATTGGACACACGCAGCTTTGGTGAAGTCTTTAAAGAAGGCTGGCACTTCTTGTTACCACTAGCGGTATTGGTTGCTCTGCTTATTTACGGTTTCACGCCAACGTATGCAGCCGGTATTGCAATTATTGCGGTCATTGTCTCGTCTTGGTTATCTAAGAACCCAATGAAACCAAGAGATATACTTGATGCGCTCGCGCAAGGCTCTCGCAATATGGCGACCACCGCGATTCTGCTAGTGGCCGTTGGCTTGGTGGTCAACGTGGTCGCGATGACAGGTATCGGTAATACCTTCTCATTGATGATTGCAGAATGGTCGAATGGCAGCTTGTTCATCATGTTGGCATTGGTTGCGTTGGCATCTTTGATCTTGGGTATGGGGCTTCCCGTAACGGCAGCCTACATCGTGTTGGCTACGCTTTCTGCACCAGCCCTGTATAACTTGATTGCTGAGTCACATCTGATTGATTTGGTGATGGCAGGTAATCTGCCTGAAGAAGCTAAAGTCATCTTTATGCTGATCGATCCTGAAAAATATGCCCTGCTATCAGCACCAATGAGTCAAGCTGATGCAACCGCTTTAATTGCTCAGGTACCAGGTGATTTCAAAGGTCAATTGCTTGAACAAGCGTTAAACCCAACGGTGCTAAGTGCTGCGTTATTGTCTGCACATATGATTATCTTCTGGCTGTCTCAGGACTCAAACGTAACACCGCCAGTGTGTTTGACCGCATTTGCTGCCGCAGCCATTGCTAAGACTCCACCAATGGCAACCGGCTTTATGGCGTGGAAGTTGGCAAAAGGTCTATACATCGTTCCTCTTCTGTTGGCTTATACCAACTTTATCGGTGGCGAGACGCCAGATGTTCTACGAATTTTCGTATTCGCACTGTTTGGCTTATATGCGTTTGTTGGCTTTATGGAAGGCTATTTGGAAGGCCCGCTGAACATTGCGCTGCGTGTTTTATCCGGTGTTGCAGCTCTTCTGATGCTATGGCCTCACCACAACATTCTGATCGATAGCGCAGGCCTTGTGCTGTTTATTGGTTTGTTTATTTACTCTCGCAAAACACGCGCAGCCTCACTACAAACAGCTTAAAATAGAAAAGCTTAGGCGCATATCGCGCCTAAGCTTCTTCTGTTGCAACCTCTTCCATCATAGCTCGGATATCTTTTAAAATCGCAAAAGCATCCTCAGGAATTAGGGTTAGCGGTAAAAACTCTGCTGAGCCAGTATGACGCATCAACAAATCACGCATAATCTGGTTGTTCTGAAGATAACCCATATTCCAACTTTCAAATTCACGCTTCTCTGAATATTGAAAGCTGATGATTTCTACGCTTTCGTGACGCGGATCTTTCAATATTCGCTGAAATGTTCGGTTGACTTCAGCTCGCTTACCTTCAAGACATTGCAAAAAGCCTCGCTGGTTAAAGCACAATAAGCCAGTAATATAGTTCTGATTGTTATTCTTGCGCGCTGCCTGAAGAATTGACTGAATGGACGATGGCTGAAACTCGACCGTCGCTCGGCTTGCATAGATTAGACGAACAAAACTCATCACTCCCTCCGAATATTAGCTATTGGTGCAATAATGAGATTAAGTCGTTTTGTCAGTGCAGAAAATCACAAAACCGTTCTGAAACGGTTTCTAAAAGTTAGGATGTGTAAGATTGTGAAACTAGATCTTCATGATGGCTTTTAAATGGCTAAAGACCGCTCGGCCCAGTGCATCGGTGTTGTAGCCGCCTTCTAGCACCGAAACCACGCGACCATGACAATACCGCTCCGCCACATCCATCAGCTTCTCCGTAACCCAAACAATGTCATCTTCGCGCAAGCGAAGCTGCCCCATCGGATCCTCTGCTAAAGCATCGAAACCAGCAGAAATCATGAGTAATTGCGGTTTAAAAGCTTCCAGAGCGGGGAACAGTTCACTTTCGTAAGCAACACGAAAATCTTCACCTTTAGAGCCTTTCTCAAGAGGCATATGCACGATGTTATCGTGAGAAGCGCCTGGATCTGGATACGGGAAAAGTGGGTGTTGATAACTTGAGGCATACAGCACTTTGGGGTCATTTTTAAAGATGTCTTCCGTACCGTTACCGTGGTGTACATCAAAGTCGACAATAGCAATACGCTCAATACCGTATTGGTTGATTGCATGACGCGCCCCTACGGCAATATTGTTAAATAGACAAAAACCCATGGCTTTATCGTATTCAGCATGATGGCCTGGCGGACGTACAGCACAAAATGCATTTTGCACTTCACCGCTCATGATCATATCCACCGCTTGCACAACAGCACCTGAAGCGCGCAACGCCGCATCAAGGGTATTTGGCATCATTAAGGTTTCTTGATCAAGCTCGATATGACCTTCTTCTGGAGATTTAGCAAAGATAGAGGCGACATAATCAGGATCATGAGTCGCATTGAGTTGTTCAATGGTCACCTCATTCGCTTCACGCCAGCGTAAGAAGTCCATCAGTTGTCCAGCAATAAGACGGTTTTGCATGGCTTCAAGACGTTGCGGCGACTCAGGGTGATCTTCCCCAAGCTTATGCTCTTCACACAAAGGGTGCGTTAGGTAAGCTGTGCTCATATCGGTATCCGTAAGAATCTACACCCACATCAAGGGCTGCTATTATTGTTATTCATCCAGTCGCGATCTAACGCTACTATAAGTCGATAATACGTGAACTGCTTTATATCAAGCCACAGTTTGCACTAGGCAGCCTATCCGACATTGGTCTAGACTGCTAAACATCATTGCATTCTCTGTCGTAGAGCAAAGGCTTTGCCAAGATGTTCGCTTCAGGCCACTCAGGGAGATTTTTGCATGTCACAACACGCATTGCAGCCATTACTTGCTCCACAGTCTATCGTGGTTTTCACAGGCCAAGATCGACACAGTCCTATTTTGCATTCAGTACTTAGGGCATTGTCTTATGGCGGGCGTCGTAGTGTGACATCATTACTCGGTATAGAGCCCGATGAAAGCGTTGGCGTGCTGCCGTTTGAGAGAATTCAATCTATCTCGAGTCTCAGCAAGACGCCAGATTTAGCCATTCTAGCCGGCGAAGACCCACGTCCACTGACTAAGATTATAGAGTTTTGTGGCGAGCACTCTATTCCTGCATTGCTAGTCTTCACTGGATCACAAGAAAATCCTGAAGCCATTTTGAAAGTCTCACGTCAGTTCAATGTTCGGCTGATCGGCCCAAACAGCTTCGGCATGTGCCGACCTAAACAAGGTTTTTCTGCTTGGTTGGGTTTAACGCAACCGATACCTGGTCGACTAGCATTGCTTTCTCAATCGGGCACAGTGGCCAGTGCTTTGGTTGATTGGGCGACTTGGCAAGGTATTGGTTTTTCTCAAGTCGTTAGTATGGGTAGCCCAATTGATGTAATGCCTTCACAGGTATTGGATTACCTATCAAACGATTTCGAAAGCCAATCTATCCTGATGTATCTACAGAAAATTGGCTCGACTACCCGCTTCTTAAGTAGCCTTCGCGCAGCCAGTCGCTCAAAACCCGTTGCAGTTGTCACCGAGCATAATGTAGGCGCAGATCCTCGAGTCTTAGACGCGGCTTTAAGCCGAACAGGTGCTGTTAGAGGTCGTCGCTTAAATGACTTGGTTGCCGCGGCATCGGTTATGACCAACGCCCGCCGCGTGAAAGATGGCTCTTTAATGATTATTGGTAATGGTGCAGGACCAGGTGAGCTTGCCGCGCAACGTGCTTCTGAAGTCAATGTGAACCTACTTACACCAAATGATGAGCTAAGAAATAAGCTCGAAGGGATTATGGCTGGTCGTGGCAGCGTAGGCAGTGTGACAACTGCTTGGGCAAGCTGTGAGGCAGACCTATTTGTCGATCTTGCTGAAGCCGCCTTAGCAGACAAAGAGTGCGGTGCAGTACTACTGATGTTAAGCCCAACAGCACTCATTAATATGGTCTCCCTGTACGATCAAGTTCTGCAGCTTCACAAAAAACAGAAGAAATTAGTCATGGTCTGTATGCTCGGCGGCGGCAACATGGTGGCGATGCGTACTCGTATTAACGAAGCAGGGATCCCAACCTTTAGAACCCCAGAGGCCGCCATTGAAGGCTTCCAGTTCTTAGTACAATTCCATCGTAACCAGATGCTTGCCAAGCAAATGCCAGATAGCCATGCCTTTCGTTTCAATATTGATGTGGCAGCCGCTCGAGCCAAACTTAAAGAATTAATCAAAGCAGGGAATAAGACACCGACAGCGGAAGACCTTAAAGAAGTATTTGATCTCTTTAACTTCCGATTAATCACACGCCGTCAAACAAACTTCCTTCTGCAAGCACCGATTCATTTACGAGCATTTCGAGACCCTGTGTTCGGTCCAGCGATTGGCTTATCACTTGAGGGGGCAAACCAATGGCATCACCAAACTGAAGCGGTTGCTTTACCGCCTATCAACACAGTCCTATCGAAAGACCTGATTAACCGGGCATTCCCAGGAGTGGAATCGTTTGAGTTAGAAGACTTACTACGTGGCTTCTCGACCATGATCTGCGAGCTCCCCGAATTTGAATACTTAGAACTGGCTGATGTTCGAATACATGAGAGCGGCAGTATCTTTGCTGATGTAACGGCTCGTCTGAAAAGCAGTGCCAAGCTAAGACGCTATGAACACCTAGCGATTCAACCCTATCCAAGACAATGGGTGAAACAAGTCACCCTACGTGATGGCCAAGAAATCACCATACGTCCGATCCTACCGAGAGACGCCAATGCCATGGCTGACTTTGTAAAAAACCTTTCTCATGAAAGTCGTTACTTCCGTTTCATTGCCAATATCTCCGAATTGACACCTCGTATGGTCGCAAGCCTTTCACATATAGATTATGACCGAGAAATGGCCCTAATTGCTGTCACAGAGAAAAATGGAGAACAGGTACTGATGGGCGCTTCTCGTTTCAGTGATAACTTTGATGATCAAAGTTGTGAATTCGCTGTAGTCATAGGTGACGAATACCAAGGACATGGCTTAGCTGCCCTGTTAATGCGCCGGTTAATGTTAGTCGCAAACTTCAAAGGCATTAAAGAAATGAAAGGAACAGTGCTTGCTGAAAACAAACGTATGATCGACTTCTGCCGACGTATTGGTTTTACCATCAAGCGTGATCCTGATGATATTAGTTTGGTAACAGCTTATGTCCGTTTAACACCGAAATTTATTGAAGGCGTAAGAGAAAAGCTGGGCATTGTTAGTAAAGCAAATAAAACAGTTGAATAAGCCTGTTCTACGACACCTTAGCTATCGCCATCAGGAGATGGCTCGTACGACCCGATTCTATCAGTGGATGAACCTTAGGGGTCAGATCCCTCAACAGTATGCAGTGATTGGAAACTGGTATACGTACAGGGATCCGACCCCTTTGCAATTAGACTGAGTATTTCCGACGGACGTAAAAAAGCCCTGACAGCAGATACAGAAACATCCTCAGTGCGATAAGGCGACGACCACAATGATCTGAAGCTGCGCTTCATCCCCTTCGGGCATCCTACGGATGTCTGCCACATACCGTCCCCAGAAGTGTGTCTAGTAAAGGACGTTGTATTAGGCGCCTCTCTCTCATTAAATGTTTTTGTTTCGACCAAAAAACAAACCATTTAACAAAAGAGAGACTATGGACACTTTAAAACTAAACACTCAACAGATACAAGCCGCCGTTGATCAGCTAACTTTGCAGCCTGACGGTATCAATAAATTACTCGAGATGGCGATCAACAGCCTGATGAAGGCCGAGCGAGCAGCTTATCTTGAGGCTGCTGTACAAGGCAATAAAGCAAATGGCTATCGCAACGTGAATGGCTTTGGTATCGGAGAGGCTTTATCACTGCAAATCCCAAGGGATCGATTAGGGCACTTCAAGCCGACACTACTCAATATTATGAGGAATCAATCGGACACGCTGAATGAGTTGTGTTTTGAGCTGTATGCTAAGGGCTTAACAACGCGTGATATCGAATCCATTACACATACTATCTACGGTCAGCATCTGTCAAAAAGCCAGATCTCTCGTATTACTGTTAGCTTGTCCGATGCAATGCGAGAGTTTAGAGAACGGCCACTAAACAGCTATTATCCCATCGTATATCTTGATGCCACGTTTGTGAAAACCAAACGAGAAAGAGTCTCCAGTGAGGCGTATTACATAGCGTTAGCGGTTTTACCTGATATGACTCGAGAAGTGATTGGTATCTATAATGCACCAACAGAGTCATCAAGTTTTTGGGATGAGATTTGCCAAGATCTTAAAGACAGGGGAATGCAGCAAACAGACTTATTCGTCATCGATAACCTTACCGAACTCGATAGCACATTAGAAAAGCACTTTGATGCTTCAATTCAAAAGTGTGTGCTACATCTCAAGCGATCCATACTGAACAAGGTCAAAAAGCAGCATCGCCTAGCCGTCGTCAGTGACTTGAATGAGATTTTTCAAATTGAAAATCGGGAGGATACAAAAGAACAGTTGCTAGACAGAGCACAACAAGTGGCCCAACGGTGGCAGCGCTACTACCCTCATATGAAAAGGCTAGCTGATCCATATTGGCTCTCATATTACTCAACTTATCTAAGCTTCGAGTATGATATCCGAAATATGATTTACACCACCAACTGGATTGAGCGACTGAACAAAGCCTTCAAAAGAACATTGAAAATTAGAAACTCGATGCCTAATGTTGAATCAGTGTTAACTCTTTTAAGCAAGGTTGCGATTGATATGAATAGCAGTACTTATCGTCACCCAGTGAGTCGATTCCAAAAGAGCAATTTATTTAAATAAGAGATAAATAAAGATGTTTGATGAGAGCAGAGACACACTCAATGGGACGGTACCTTTCTCGATCAGATGACTCGTACGACCCGATTCGATCGGGGATAGAACCCCAGGGGAGATCAAGGCGAGGGATTTTCTTCAGACGTAAAAAAACCCTGACAGCTGAGCTATCAGGGCTTCTTAAATTAAAAGCTTGACGACGACCTACTCTCACATGGGATCTCCCACACTACCATCGGCGATGGCGCTTTTCACTTCTGAGTTCGGGATGGGATCAGGTGGTTCAACGCCTCTATGATCGTCAAGCAAACGGGTTTGCGTTCGTTCTGATTCTGTTGATCAAAACACGCAAGTTCGTAAACTTGATATCTTTAACAATTAGACTTTGAAGTAGTCGATAACCAAGGTCAAACCGTTGGTTTGTATCGTAAATCTTTGTAGTGCACGACCTCCATGGATGGAGGAAGTACTCGAGATTGTCTGGAACAATCTCAGCAAAACCACTTTGGTGTTATATGGTCAAGCCTCACGAGCAATTAGTATTGGTTAGCTCAACGCCTCACAACGCTTACACACCCAACCTATCAACGTCCTAGTCTCGAACGGCTCTTTAGGGAACTCTAAGTTCCAGTGAGATCTTATCTTGAAGGAGGCTTCCCGCTTAGATGCTTTCAGCGGTTATCCCGTCCGAACGTAGCTACCCGGCAATGCCACTGGCGTGACAACCGGAACACCAGAGGTTCGTTCACTCCGGTCCTCTCGTACTAGGAGCAACTCTTCTCAAATCTCAAACGTCCACGGCAGATAGGGACCGAACTGTCTCACGACGTTCTAAACCCAGCTCGCGTACCACTTTAAATGGCGAACAGCCATACCCTTGGGACCGGCTTCAGCCCCAGGATGTGATGAGCCGACATCGAGGTGCCAAACACCGCCGTCGATGTGAACTCTTGGGCGGTATCAGCCTGTTATCCCCGGAGTACCTTTTATCCGTTGAGCGATGGCCCTTCCATACAGAACCACCGGATCACTAAGACCTACTTTCGTACCTGCTCGACGTGTCTGTCTCGCAGTTAAGCGCGCTTTTGCCTTTACACTCTTTGCATGATTTCCGACCATGCTGAGCGCACCTTCGTGCTCCTCCGTTACTCTTTGGGAGGAGACCGCCCCAGTCAAACTACCCACCACACAGTGTCCTCGATCCCGATTAGGGACCTGAGTTAGAACCTCAAACATACCAGGGTGGTATTTCAAGATTGGCTCCATGCAAACTGGCGTCTGCACTTCAAAGCCTCCCACCTATCCTACACAAGTAGGTTCAAAGTTCACTGTGAAGCTATAGTAAAGGTTCACGGGGTCTTTCCGTCTAGCCGCGGATACACAGCATCTTCACTGCGATTTCAATTTCACTGAGTCTCGGGTGGAGACAGTGTGGCCATCGTTACGCCATTCGTGCAGGTCGGAACTTACCCGACAAGGAATTTCGCTACCTTAGGACCGTTATAGTTACGGCCGCCGTTTACTTGGGCTTCGATCAAGAGCTTCGCTTACGCTAACCCCATCAATTAACCTTCAAGCACCGGGCAGGCGTCACACCCTATACGTCCACTTTCGTGTTTGCAGAGTGCTGTGTTTTTAATAAACAGTCGCAGCCACCTGGTATCTTCGACCGGTCAGAGCTTACGGAGCAAGTCCTTCACCCTAACCGGCGCACCTTCTCCCGAAGTTACGGTGCCATTTTGCCTAGTTCCTTCACCCGAGTTCTCTCAAGCGCCTTGGTATTCTCTACCTGACCACCTGTGTCGGTTTGGGGTACGGTCAATGTATATCTGAAGCTTAGAAGTTTTTCCTGGAAGCATGGCATCAACCACTTCGTCCAAAAGAGGACTCGTCATCAGTTCTCGGCCTTAAGTACCCGGATTTGCCTAAGTACTCAGCCTACCGCCTTAAACACGGACAACCATCGCCGTGCTGGCCTAGCCTTCTCCGTCTCTCCATCGCAATATACATCGGTACGGGAATATTAACCCGTTTCCCATCGACTACGCTTTTCAGCCTCGCCTTAGGGGCCGACTCACCCTGCCCTGATTAGCATGGGACAGGAACCCTTGGTCTTCCGGCGAGGGAGGTTTTCACTCCCTTTATCGTTACTCATGTCAACATTCGCACTTCTGATACCTCCAGCCTGCCTTACAGCTTGACCTTCAACGGCTTACAGAACGCTCCTCTACCGCTTACACATACGTGTAAACCCGTAGCTTCGGTGTACAGTTTGAGCCCCGTTATATCTTCCGCGCAGGCCGACTCGACTAGTGAGCTATTACGCTTTCTTTAAAGGATGGCTGCTTCTAAGCCAACCTCCTAGCTGTCTAAGCCTTCCCACATCGTTTCCCACTTAACTGTAACTTTGGGACCTTAGCTGACGGTCTGGGTTGTTTCCCTTTTCACGACGGACGTTAGCACCCGCCGTGTGTCTCCCGCGCTCATACTCATTGGTATTCGGAGTTTGCATGGGGTTGGTAAGTCGGGATGACCCCCTAGCCCAAACAGTGCTCTACCCCCAATGGCAATACGCGAGGCGCTACCTAAATAGCTTTCGAGGAGAACCAGCTATCTCCGAGCTTGATTAGCCTTTCACTCCTATCCACAAGTCATCCCCGGACTTTTCAACGTACGTGGGTTCGGTCC
>NZ_JBSWTA010000001.1:1055000-1700000 GCF_056158325.1 Marinomonas sp. AWM4_232
CTACCACGTCGAGCTTGAAGATAAGCAGGGATATAAGCCCAGGCCGCACCAAACAAAGCGCCACCAATGATCGCTAATGGAGCAATCACCAACAAAGGCAACGAGCTATCAAACCACAAACAAAGTAAACCAACCCCTAAACCACCGATATAGGCCTGACCTTCACCACCGATATTGAACAACCCAGCTTTAAAGGCTACCGACACAGCAAGGCCAGTGAAAATTAAGTTAGTCGCGTAATATAAGGTATATCCGATCCCTTCATCGTAACCAAAGGCGCCATATACTAGATAGCCAGCCGCTTCGATTGGGTCTTCTCCGATCGCAAGAAACACCAAACCAGAGACTAAAAACGCCAATAGAATATTTAACAGTGGTATTAGACCCACACTTACCCACGCAGGGACTTTCGCTTGACTCATGCCTGTGCTCCTTGTCCCTCATTCCACGCATTGGCCATCATTAGACCTAGCGTACGTTCATCTGCTTCGTTGGCTGAGACTTCACCTACAACCGCCCCATCAAACATCACAATAATTCGATCACTCAACGCCATAATTTCATCTAACTCTACCGACACTAGCAAAATCGCTTTGCCTGCATCCCGTAGTTTCACGATTTGCTCGTGAATATTTTCAATTGCACCAATGTCCACACCACGTGTGGGTTGTCCGATTAACAGTACATTAGGGTTCTGCTCAACTTCTCGGGCAATAACGATCTTCTGCTGATTACCACCAGAGAAGTTAGCCGTTTTCAAATGAGGATTCGGCGGTCGAACATCCCAAGCAGCCATGCGCTCATTACACTCTTCGAGCATCGCGCTACGATTCATCAATAGCGAACCGTTATAAGCCTCTGAGTCGTGATAGCCTAATACCGCTGCTTCGTAGGCCTCAAAGCCTGTCACCAAACCCATTTTGTGACGATCTTCTGGCACGTGAGCCATTTTAAGATCACGCATTTGCGCAGCATTCTTTGGCGCATTAGCAGTAATAGTCTGTCCCGCAAACTGGATTTCACCCGACGCCATCGGCGTGATACCAGAAAGCACATTTAAAAGTTCACTCTGACCATTACCTGAAACCCCTGCAATACCAAGGATCTCACCAGCTTTAAGATCAAGAGACACTTTTTTAAGGCGCTCAACGCCCTGCCCATCAAAGAATGAAAGATCTTTTGCCGACAAGACTGTTTGCTCAGGTTTGGCTTCGTCTTTATTTACCTTAAGACGAACCTTCTTACCCACCATCAATTCAGCCAATTCTTCCTTATCGGTTTTTGACGTTTCACGGTGTGCTACCATCTCACCTTGGCGCATCACTGAAACATTGTCCGTTGAGGCTAAAATCTCTCGTAGCTTGTGGGTAATCAGGATCACTGTCACCCCTTGCTCTTTGAGAGACTTAAGGATGCGGAATAGATGATCTGCTTCTTGCGGTGTTAACACACCCGTTGGCTCATCCAAGATGAGAATTTTTGCACCACGGTACAACGCCTTAAGGATTTCAACACGTTGCTGCAATCCCACTGGCAAATCTTCCACGATCGCATCAACATCAATATCCAGGCTATATTCTTGCTCCAAGCGCTTAAGCTCTTCGCGGGCTGCATCCATACCTTGTTTTAGAACTGCACCACCCTCGGCACCCAAAATAACATTTTCTAAAACAGAGAAGTTTTCCACTAGCATAAAGTGCTGGTGCACCATGCCAATGCCCACATTAATGGCATCTTGAGAATTTCGGATCGACACCTGCTGGCCATCAATAGAGATCGAGCCCGAATCGGCTTCATAAAAACCGTAGATAATGCTCATTAAGGTAGATTTGCCAGCGCCGTTCTCACCGATAATGCCGTGAATCGTGCCAGCAGGGACTTGCAAGTCGATATTCTTATTCGCTTGCACCGTACCGAATCGCTTCGAAATCCCTTCTAACTCAATCGAGTATGGATGTGTTTGTTGAGTCATATTTCTTTCTATGCAAAGTTTTGAGCAAAAAAAAGCAGCTGTTCACCATTTAAGATAGTGAACAGCTGCTTTATTTGCGATTAATAGTTACAAGTGCTGTCTGACATGTAGTCGTGCACGCTGATCTCACCGCTGATAATTTTCGCCTTAACATCATCCATTTTAGCTTTCATATCTGCAGTGATTAGACCTTTATTGTGCTCATCCAAAGCCCAATCTACGCCACCATCAGATAGACCTAGGACCTCTAGACCAGGCTTCCATTCGCCCGTGTTAGCTTCCTCAAACACTTTGTAAGCAGCAGAGTCTACACGCTTAACCATAGACGTTAGCATTGTACCAGGTTGAATATGGTTCTGATTCGAGTCAACACCGATCGCTAACTTACCTTCATCTTTAGCGGCTTGGTACACACCAATACCTGTACCACCTGCAGCAGCGAAGACGACATCAGCACCTTTAGAGAATTGGCTTTTCGCAAGTTCAGAACCTTTTGTTGGGTCATTAAATGCAGCGCCAGTAGAACCCGTCATGTTCTGAATAACAGTTGCATTTGGTGTGATAAATTTCGCACCTTGCTCATAGCCACAACCAAACTTACGAATTAGAGGAATATCCATACCACCGACGAAGCCAACGGTATCCGTCTTGGATGCCATGGCAGCCAATGCGCCAACAAGGAATGAGCCTTCGTGTTCTTTAAATACGATAGACTGCACGTTTGGCAGATCAATTACAGCATCAATGATTGTGAACTGCACATCAGGGAAATCCTGAGCGACCTTTTGTACCGCAGACATCATGGTGAAGCCCACTGCAACAATTGGCGAATAACCACGCTTCGCTAGACGGCGAAGGTTTTGCTCAACCTGAGCTTCGTTCTTTGGCTCAGACTCACGAATTTCAATACCAGTATCTTCCGTAAACTTTGTAATGCCGTTGTAAACACCCTCGTTAAACGACTTATCAAACTTACCCGCTTGATCATAAACCACAGCAGGTTTGATATCAGCAGCGTATGCAGAAGACACCGCCATGGCTAATGCAGTAGCCGACGCAAGAAAGACACCTTTCATTCTATTCCCCTTTGATTTTTATCATGGCAATTTAGGATTACCAAAGCCTAAAAACTGGCTAATCGGTCAAAAATAAACTGATTAAGCTTTGAGCGCAATAACGACGTGCACAATTGCACCATTATTCACTGTTTTTCATATAACACACGATGTTTTGCCCATAAATGTAGATGAAATCAACACAATCTGCCTAACAAGCTACCCATAACAACAATCAGCAATAAGTATGCCGACCGCTACTTTTGACAAGTTGAACAGTACACTGTGCTGCGCTGACCTTGACGAATTTCTTTAAGAGATGATTTGCAGGTCACACAAGGTTGATCGGCACGGCCATAAACCTTTAACTCTTGTTTGAAATAACCTGGCTTACCTTCGCCGCTGACAAAATCCTTTAATGTCGTACCGCCTTGCTCAATCGCTGCCGCCAATACCGTCTTAATGCATTCCACAAATACGGTTAAGCGCGCCTTGCTGATATTACCCGCTGCACGAGTAGGGCGAATACCTGCCATAAATAAGGCTTCATTGGCGTATATATTTCCGACACCCACCACGATTTTGCTGTCCATAATGAATTGCTTAATCGCTTGCTTACGCCCTTTTGCTTTTTCGTAGAGGTACTCCACATTAAAAGCATCAGTTAGGGGCTCTGGACCAAGATGTGAAATCAGCTCATGTAACTGCCAATCGCCCTCTTGCCAAAGCATGGCACCGAAGCGGCGCGGGTCGGTGTAACGCAACACTTTATTAAGCCCTGCGAAATGAATATCTACATGGTCGTGAAACATCGGAGGCGTTTCTGGCGCAACAAAGTACAAACTTCCCGACATGCCCAAGTGAATAATCAAAGTCCCTGCATCGGTTTGCACACCAATGTATTTCCCGCGGCGCGTAACGCTTCGAACCACTTGGCCGGGCAGTTTGATAGACACGTCATCAGGGATTGGCCAACGTAGTTTGGGCTGACGAATATCTATGTGTTCAATAGTTTGATTTAAAATATGCGGCGCTATGCCATTTTTGGTGGTTTCGACCTCAGGTAATTCCGGCATACATTCCTCAAAGAGCATTTGCTGTGTTATGTAAGTTCTTTTATCGCGAGTAGAATTCGCTCGTACGACTTCGTTCTTTCAGGGAATACTCCCCGTACGACCCGATTCTATCGGGGACAAAGCTTTTTCACCACTTAGCTTGCGCGTTCTACCTATCACATATTTCAGACACAAAAAAACCGACGCTAGGCCGGCTTTTTCGTTTACAAGAAAGCAAAAATTATTTGATTTTCGCTTCTTTGTACATCACGTGCTTACGAACAACAGGATCAAACTTTTTCATTTCCAGTTTGTCTGGAGTGTTACGCTTGTTCTTGTCAGTCGTGTAGAAGTGACCAGTACCTGCAGAAGATACCATGCGGATTAGATCGCGAGCGCCTTTAGAAGCCATGATTCAGATTCCTTATACTTTTTCGCCACGGGCACGCATTTCAGTAAGAACTGAATCGATGCCTTTTTTATCGATGATACGCATACCTTTAGAAGATACACGTAGACGAACGTAACGGCTTTCACTTTCTACCCAAAAACGGTGCCAGTGAAGGTTAGGAAGAAAGCGACGCTTAGTGTGACGCTTTGAGTGAGAAACGTTGTTACCTGTAATAGGACGCTTCCCAGTAACTTGACATACGCGAGACATAATTAAATACCTTATGCTATCCGAAGATTATTGGAAGTTTGCACTTCCTCAGGCGGAGCGTGGGTCACTCTGGAACACTTTGCAGTGAACGCGGGGGCCACAAAATCCCGTACCGAGGATATAGCGGCGCGAATTCTCCCACAGTCCCCTGCAAACAGCAAATGATTTGTTAAAAAATTGATCAATTGACTTAATCTGAGATAGCCACCCAGCATTCAAGTCACTGAATTAAAAAGCTCGTAAACCAAACAACAGGAAATCTATTTGCAGGCAATCTCGTTCAGAGCAACCCTCGCTCTGCCAAAGACAGAGGTCGAGCATCTCCTACGATAAAGTGGTCCAATAAACGCACATCAATGAGGTCGAGCGCCTTGCGGATGCGCTCGGTGATATTGATATCCGCTTGGCTGGGTTCGGATACACCCGATGGATGGTTGTGGGCCAGGATCACCGCTGCGGCATTATGGGTAAGCGCAGCCTTGACCACTTCTCTTGGATACACCGCGGCGCTGTCGATGGTGCCCATAAAGAGTTCTTGATAGCGGATCAGTCGATGCTGAGAATCGAGAAACAGCACTGCGAAAATTTCCCGAGGAGAATGGCGCAACTGAGTCGATAAATAAGTACGCACTGCTTCAGCACTATTAAAAACCGTATCGCGTGTGAGTTGCTCTTGCAGATGACGCTTAGACATTTCTAGGACGGCTTGCAGTTGAGTGTATTTGGCATCGCCTAAACCAAAGCCTTGGCAAAAGTCGTCCCTTGAAGCCGACAACAAAGCCCTTAAGCCACCAAATTGATGTAGCACTCTGCGTGCCAATTCCACGGCACTGATACCTTGAGTACCAGTTCTAAGAAAAATCGCCAGCAACTCTGCGTCACTTAAGGCATGCGCCCCTTGATGCATGAGTTTTTCTCGTGGGCGTTCGGCTTCTGGCCATTGTTTTATACTCATAATACTCACCTCCTTGTGGTACTCTTTGCGCATTCTAACTGCGAATACATGAGCACATCCTGTGCTTCATCATATTCAGCGAATATCTGCCACTTTGTGATAAGAAGCGAATTATGTCCAGTCTTGCGAACAAACAGATTCTCGTGGGGATTACCGGTGGTATCGCCGCCTATAAAACCATTGAGTTGATCCGCCTGCTCACCAAAGCCGGTGCCGACGTTCAAGTGGTGCTAACTGAAGGGGCAAAAGCCTTTGTCACGGAGATGACATTGCAAGCCGTCTCTGGACACCCTGTGCGCAGCACTTTGCTTGATCCATCAGCCGAGTTGGGCATGGGACATATTGAATTAGCGAAATGGGCAGATCTCATCATCATCGCCCCAGCCTCTGCTGACTTTATGGCTCGCTACGCACAAGGCATGGCCAATGATTTACTAACAACCTTATGTTTAGCAACGGAAGCACCTGTCGCATTAGCGCCCGCTATGAACCAAGCCATGTGGAAGCATCCCGCGACTCAGACCAATCTACAGACACTGATTTCACGCGATGTTGCCATCATAGGTCCAGCCTCTGGCGCACAAGCCTGTGGTGACGTAGGCGCGGGACGCATGGAAGAGCCAATTGATTTATTAAACGCTATCGAGCAACTTCTAGCCCCGACACAACAAGACTTGGCAGGTCAGCATTGGGTGATTACCGCTGGACCAACCATGGAAGCCATAGACCCAGTTCGTTACATCAGTAACCATAGTTCAGGAAAAATGGGCTACGCGCTGGCTGCCGTGGCACAGGCTCGTGGCGCTCACGTGACACTGGTAAGCGGCCCAACGCAACTAGACGCACCGCAAGGCGTACAACGAATTGCCATTAAAAGCGCGGAAGAAATGTTACGCGCTTGTCGTACTGCTACGGTAACGCCTGCCGACGTATTTATCGGCGCAGCAGCGGTCGCTGACTTTCGTATGAAAGAGGTAGCCCCTCAAAAAATGAAAAAGACTGGCGATAGCGATGAAATGCAATTAACTCTGGTCAAAAACCCAGATGTGATTGCCACCCTAAGCCAAGAAAAAGCCGCAAAATGTATGGTGGGCTTTGCCGCAGAAACCCAAGACGTACTCGCTTACGCAAAAAGTAAATTAGAACGCAAAGGTCTGGACTTGATCATCGCCAACGATGTGTCACGCACTGATATTGGTTTTAACAATGATGAAAACCAAGTGACCGTGCTGTCCAAAGACCAGCAATGGACACCGCCGAAAGAGGCGAAATCAGCTCTGGCCATTGAGCTTGTTGAGCTGATTACTCAATACCAATCCACACAGTCATGAGTAAACCAATGAAACACCCTATTCAACTTAAAGTCTTGAACCCAAAGATCGGCACTGAATTGCCATTACCAGCTTACGCGACCGAAGGCTCGGCAGGTCTAGACCTACGTGCCTGCCTAGACGAAGCAGTCGTTCTTGAACCAGGTCAAACGACTCTATTACCAACAGGTCTAGCGATTTACATTGAAGACCCAAGCCTTGCGGCAACCATTCTGCCTCGATCTGGTCTTGGCCATAAGCACGGTATCGTACTAGGTAACCTAGTAGGTCTGATCGACTCTGATTACCAAGGCGAACTAATGGTCTCTTGCTGGAACCGCGGCCAAACGACATTCACGATCGAACCGGGTGAGCGCGTTGCTCAACTTGTTCTGTTGCCTGTTGTACAAGCAGAGTTCAATATCGTTGAAGACTTCGTTGCCAGCGATCGCGGCAAAGGCGGCTTCGGCTCTACCGGCACCAAGTAATCCTTTGCACATGAAATAGTTGAGTTATTCTCAACTATTTCATTGCTCTTTTAGAAGCAGTTCACCCATCTCCCCTTTGGTAAATAAAGATCATTTTATTCGGTCAGAAATTCGTCAATTTTCTTCAATTTTTTATAGAGAGTCGACGCAGTTCACGTTATTATTTTCCACCATAAGTGGTCGCTTACACTCACTGTAATGTTTCTGGCACATAGTATGCTTAAACTCAGCTGAGTCTTAACTGCACCCTCCCACAACTTTTTTCGACTCTGTCAAAAAAGCTCTTTGAATAACAATAGGAGTGTTACCAACGTGGCTTATACACGCGAATCTGCATTAGATGTAGCTCAAGTATTGAGTGAATCGCTTCCTTACATCCAACGTTTTGCTGGCAAAACATTGGTCATCAAATACGGCGGTAATGCCATGACTGATGAAGCATTACAAGCAGGGTTCGCGCGCGATATCGTGTTAATGAAAGCTATCGGTATTAATCCAATTGTTGTTCACGGTGGTGGCCCACAGATTGGTGAAATGCTTACCAAGCTAAGCATCGAGTCTAAGTTCATAAATGGCATGCGTGTTACAGACACTGCAACAATGGACGTAGTAGAAATGGTACTGGGTGGTCAGGTAAACAAAGACATCGTGAACCTAATCAGCCGTGCTGGGGGCAAAGCAATCGGCCTAACGGGTAAAGACAGCGGTTTCATCAAAGCGAGAAAGCTGTTTGTAAAACACCAAGCAGAAGGCATGAGCGCACCAGAACAGGTCGACATCGGCCATGTGGGCGAAGTGGCGAGCATTGATACAAGCGTTTTGAAAGTTCTTGAAAACAGCGATTTGATTCCTGTTATCGCACCAATCGGTATTGATGATGAAGGCAACGCTTATAACATCAACGCGGATTTGGTAGCAGGTAAAGTAGCCGAAGCGGTTAACGCAGAAAAACTCATGCTACTAACGAACATCTCAGGCGTACAAGATAAGCAAGGTAACGTGCTAACTGGGTTAAGCACAGCACAAGTTGATAACCTTATTGCTGACGGCACTATCTACGGCGGCATGCTACCGAAGATCAGCTGTGCACTTTCTGCGGTAAACGCTGGCGTTACCAGCGCGCATATTATTGATGGGCGAGTACCTCACGCTACGCTACTTGAGATCTTCACCGATACCGGCGTGGGTACACTGATCACTAATCAAGAAAAAGACATTTAATTCGCCCATTTAAAGCGATAGGCCGTATTAATATGAGCACAAAAAAAAGCGATCGACGCACGGAAATATTACAGTCCTTAGCGGGCATGTTAGAAAGCAGCCCAGGGGCTCGTATTACGACTGCCGCTCTAGCAAAAGAAGTGGGGGTGTCAGAGGCAGCTCTGTATCGCCATTTCCCAAGCAAAGCGAAGATGTTTGAAGGTTTAATCGAATTTATCGAGGAAACCTTATTTACTCGCATTCATCGTATTGTGCAGGACGAAGAAGACGTCAATAAACGTTTAGAAGTGATTTTGTTCTTAGTATTGAGCTTTTCTGAGCAAAACCCAGGCATGTGTCGCCTGCTCACAGCAGATGCCTTGGCAGGAGAGACGGAGCGCTTGCGTGTTCGTATTGCGCAGCTATTTGATCGTATTGAGACTCAGCTTCGCCAAGTATTGCGTGAAGCCGATTTGAAGCAAAACTTACGTCCAGTGATGGGCACAAATGCTTGCGCCAACTATCTACTGGCCTTGCTGGAAGGTAAAATCCGTCAATACGTTCGTACTGAATACAAGACAAAGCCACTACAGAATTGGCAGGAGCAATGGCAAGCCATCGCTCCAACTCTGATGATTGGCCGCGCCTAGCGCGCAGCCAATCATTGATTAAACACCGTACTGATCGCGGTATGCTTTAACCGCGGCAAGGTGTTGAGCAAACTCAGGTGAGTCCTGCTCTTCCAAGTAAGTCATGATGTCATTCAGAGACACAATGCTCACAACAGGCATACTGAAGTCACGTTCTACTTCTTGGATAGCAGATAACTCGCCACGACCGCGCTCTTGGCGGTTCAGTGCAATAAGAACACCAGCAGGTTTTGCACCCGCGGAATTGATAATATCCATCACTTCACGGATCGCAGTGCCAGCAGTGATAACGTCGTCAATGATCATGATGTTGCCTTCAAGTGGTGCGCCCACAAGGGTACCACCTTCACCATGATCTTTTGCTTCTTTGCGGTTAAACACGTACGGTGTATCAATGTCATGATGATCATACAATGCAACCGCAGTGGTCGTCGCCAAAGGAATACCTTTGTAAGCAGGGCCAAATAAGACGTCGAACGAGACGCCTGCTTCGACTAATGCCGCAGCATAAAAGCGGCCAAGTTTTGCAAGCGCAAGACCTGAACTAAACAGGCCAGCGTTAAAGAAATACGGGCTTACACGCCCAGATTTAAGTGTGAACTCGCCAAAACGCAATACTTTTTGCTCTATGGCGAATTCAATAAATTCTCTTTGGTAAGGTTTCATGCCGACTCCAAGGGGGATAAAAAATTACAAACAAATTGCCTCTTGTCAGCAAAGTATGCTTTCCTGACAACCAATGGGCGCTAATATAACACACGGCTAGGAATTGTAGGGACCAGAAATGAAGGTCATCAGCCTTAATGTAAACGGTATAAAACAAGCAGCGGAGCGCGGCTTCTTTGAGTGGATGGTGCGCCAAAACCCCGACGTAGTATGTTTACAAGACATACAAGCGGATGAGCGCAGCCTAAACGACAGCGTATTTTTTCCACCAGAGTTTAACGCGTACTTCTTTGACTCACTTGATAACCCTGATGAAGCGGGTGTTGCTATTTATAGTAAAGCAATGCCTAAAGCCATTATGACAGGCATGGGGTTCCCCGAATGTGACTTCGAAGGTCGCTTTATCCAAGCAGACTTTGACAAGGTCAGCATCGGCTCCTTTTTAACCCCTCATGGCTCTAACCATGAAGAAGCACTCCAAGAGCATAAGTACCGCTTTATGGAAGGTTTTAAGAACCATTTAATTAAAACACGTCGCAAACGTCGTGAGTTTATATTCTGTGGTACAACCAATGTGGCAAGATCACCGATTGATGTCAGCAGCTGGTTCGTAAATCAGCGCAACTCTGGTTTCTTACCTGAAGAGCGTAAATGGATAAACGAGATCTTTAACGATCATGAGTACATTGACGCGTTCCGCCAAGTAAATAAGCAAGACAAGCAATATACCTGGTGGCCAGACTACGAACGTGCTTGGAAACTAGATGAAGGTGGCCGTTTGGACTACCAAATTGCAACGCCTGGTTTAAAGCACGTCATTCAAGGCGGCAGTGTCTATAAAGGACAACGCTTCTCTGACCATGCCCCGATAATTATGGAATACGACTTAGACTAAGTCGTCGCAGCCATACCTAATAGAAAAAGCCCTTACGATGATCTTCGCAAGGGCTTTTTGATATTTGGCAAAGGCACTAAAGAATGACGCTACGACTCGTCACTTAGCGGTTCAATTCGAACAGTGACTCGCAGTTGATGCATTTCACCGGCGGCAATCTTGTATGCATTATCCAAAGCATTCGCAGTCTCAACACAGACAAACTGACGATAGTCTTCATCTTCCATGTCCGTGCGAAGTTTTGCTAACGCTTCACCTGGGTTCCACAACACCGTTGATTGAGCACCTTCAGAGCTAATCACAAGCTTTCTCTGCAATACAGGGTCTTCCAGCACTATCTCTTGCGGTGCATCTAGATAAACGCGGTCCAGCTCCTCACAAGGCGAAACAGCCCCTAGTTGTTGCTTTTTCTGCCCATCGTCAAACTTATCAACATATTGAACACCGTCTAAACCTTGTACTTGTGCGGTCTTATTATCACCAACACGGAAGTAGGTATGCAGTGCTTCAGAAATCGGCATCGTTTTATCCGATAAATTTGCCGCTGAAAAGTTGACACTAAATCCTTCGCCTAAACGAAACACCTGTCGCAATTCAAAAGCGTGAGGCCACATCTCTTCTATGAGCGGATGATCCTCAGATGCCAAGCGGATCACAATTTTCGCGTCGCCGTTCTTAAATCGGCCGACTTCAACCAACTGCCAACGAAAGTATCGTGCCAAACCATGTGCAGGCAGATCATCGTCTTCAGTATTAGCACCAAACCACGGCCAACAGACAGGGACACCAAAATGACGACGCCCGAAGCGGGTTAATGCACCTTCGTTTTCCGATTGAAACAACACATCTTGCTGCCCCATCGGAATAAAACTGACCAAATGACCACCCCACAATGCGATGCGGGCACTAAAGCTAGGCTGATCGATGATGATCTCATCGCATTCTCTAAGGCTATTAGGACGGATTTCGCCACCTAATTCCTCTAGCTCTCGCATTAGCTGAGCATCCATTTATCGCTCCAAATTCTCTACTTCGATTTGCCCATATTAGACCTTCACACCCTGATTACAATAGTTTGACGTAATGCTGAACATTCAAATCACAAAATCGAACGGGATTTTCAAATAGTACTTACTTATTGGTCAACTTTACGCTATAACGCAAACTCAATTTATAAGGAATACAGCTGCGCAAAATCGCTGGTGTAGACTATCCTTGTCCCAATACGTTTTTCTCCCATGTATTAATGAGAATACTGCACTATGAGTGAGTTTTTTGACCAAAAGTCAGTTATTGGCAATGCCGAATGGTGTGCTTTTCCTTCGCTAAACATTCCTGCTATCAAAGCTCGAGTGGACTCTGGAGCGAAGACCTCATCACTTCACGCTGTGAACATCCAGCCATTTCAAAGAGCTGGACAGCAATGGGTCACCTTCGAAGTGCACCCTATCCAAGACAGCCGTAAAGTGGTGGTTTATTGTGAAGCAGAAGTCATTGATCAACGTGTCATTAAAAGCTCGAGTGGCGATCGTGAAAAACGCTATGTAATCTGCGTTCCCTTACAACTTGGTGAGCGTACCTGGGATGTTGAGCTTACGCTAACAGATCGTGACAGTATGGGCTTTAGAATGCTTTTAGGCCGAGAAGCCATGAATGGTCGTCTAATCGTTGACCCTCAGGTTAGCTGTATTTTCGGTGATCGACCACAAGAAACTCTAGCCAAATTATACGAGGCACCTGAAATTCGTGAAGGTGGCTTACGTATTGGCGTTTTGGCCAGCAACCCTGACCTATATAGCAACCGTCGTATCATTGAAGCCGGTGAGGCGATGGGCCATGAAATGCAGTTTTTGAATGTCCGTCACTGCTACATGAAACTGGATGCTACAACGCCTGAGATTCACTATCGTGGCGGCCGTATCCTAAACGACCTAGATGCGGTGATCCCTCGGATTCGCCCGAGCATGACATTTTACGCTTGTACGCTGCTGCGCCAATTTGAATCCCTGGGCATTTTTTGTCTTAACGATTCAACGGCCATTGCACAGTCACGAGATAAACTGCGCTCGCTCCAGCTATTACTGGAACATGGACTTGCGATTCCAACAACGGGATTCGCTAACTCACCATTAGACACAACAGATTTGATTAACATGGTTGGCGGCGCACCACTGATCGTGAAGTTACTAGAAGGTACACAAGGAAAAGGTGTTGTACTTGCTGAAACCAAAAAAGCGGCCGAGTCCGTTATCAACGCTTTTAAGAGTTTGAACGCCAATATCCTAGTGCAGGAGTTCATCAAAGAAGCCAGTGGCAAGGATCTGCGTTGCTTCGTTATTGATGGCAAAGTGGTTGCTTCCATTCAACGAGTAGCCGCTTCAGGTGAATTCCGCGCTAACATTCACCAAGGTGGTCGCGCTGAACTGGTAAAAATCACTGCGGAAGAGAAACGTATCGCCATCAAAGCCGCCAAGGCGATGAACCTAAAAGTCGCTGGGGTAGACCTAATTCGCTCTAACAACGGCCCGCTATTGCTTGAGGTAAACTCATCGCCAGGGCTGCAAGGTATCGAAACGGCAACCAATGAAGACATCGCTTCAATGATGATTGCCGCAATCGAGAAGCGCGTTTTAAATAAGCCTCGTAGCGCATAATTAAAAAGCTCTGCTGTTCTCACAGCAGAGCTTTATCTTTTTAGCAGATCAACTTGCCTTACATTACTCCGCAATCACCGTGCGATTTCGGCCCCCCTCTTTAGCTTGATACAAGGCTTTATCAGCGCTCTCAACCCATTCTCCGATAGATGAATGCTGTTTTCCGAGCTCGCAGCAACCTAAACTCACGGTAATTTTCAAATCACCTTTACTTGTCTTAAAGGTATTCCCTTCGACTTGTTTACGAATCTTTTCGCAGTAAGTAAAGGCACCTTCTTTATTGGTATTTAAAAGAAGTACGCAAAATTCTTCGCCGCCATAACGACCGACAAAGTCACCTTTACGAGACCCGGCCGATAATATTTTCCCCATTTCCTGCAAAACAGCATCGCCTGATAAATGACCATATTGATCATTAACCTTTTTGAAATAATCAATATCCGCCATCACTAGGCAATGGGGGCCACTGCCGTTCTTCTCAGCAGCATCAAATGTTAATTTAATCGCCTTATCTAAGCTCGCCCGGTTATTCAGATCCGTCAGCCCATCCGTTTTACTCATTTGATCTAGCCTGCGATTTGCAGCCGAAAGCGCCGCTTTATTTACTGCAACATCTGTTACGTCATAAGTGACAATACATAGATGATCTACTGAACCATTTGCATTATTAATAGGACGAATGACGACGTTTTGGAACATCGATTCCGCAATACTGGTTACAGCGCGATAAGGCTTAAACGGAAATAAATACGGGCGTTGTTCCCAAGAAATATAAATTGGCGTTCGTAGCGCCAAAACGGTATCAAGCTTTTGTTGTAACCACGAGGCGTTGATTGTTGGAAAGATATCAAATAGTGAACGATTACGAGCATTCGTGGAACTGATCCCAGAATGATTTTCCATAAAACCATTCCAGAGCTCAACTTGATATTTACTATCTAACACAACTAAGCCGACATCGATATGCTGTAACATATCAAATAGCCAATGCAGTTCTGTCATGTCGGTTTGCTGTGACATCTCACTCATCCTCAACTAAATAAGACAGAAGACCCTCTAGTACGGGAAGCGAGTCCTCCGTAAACAACAACATCAAATCACAGCTAATTTGGCAATTATCCACTTCATAGACAATTTCCACAGCCAAAGTACGTTTCCAACGTGCTTTGTTTACATTAATTAGATCTGCCACTTTAATATGCTGCCCAAGTACTACTGGGTGACTGTGACTAAAGTCGATATTCAGCTGCTCGCCTAACGCTTTGATAAAAGGCCCTATCAGAACAGAGGAAATATCCATTTGCAGTTCAATCTCTAGTTCCTGATCAATATCTTCCTGAACGTTCAATAATTTAGCCATATCAGGGAAACTGGAATCAGAAAAAATCAGTAGCGCTTCCATCGTAATGCCTGCGCCGACAAACCCTTGAGTGACAGCCGAACAGCGATCAGAATTCATAGCACCATAAGTGAGCGCCATCTGCAATTCGCTTACTTCTAAAATATTTACCTTAGGAACCGGTAGTTTTACGAATACATTTAACATATCCGCCAAAACACTCGCAGCGCGCCCCATGGCAACGTTGGACACCTCTTGCAAACATTGACTCAGACTGAAATCATCTGCAGCGTTTCCTTTAAGCACTAATCCAGTAGATTGCTTATCCCCAAATAAGGAGTGACTCTCTATAATATGAACTAGCTGATCTTCATTAACAGGTTTTTTTAGAAAATCGAGCGCTCCTAATTTCTTTACCCGCTGAACGGCCTGTGCCTGAACATCTCCAGAAACAACCAACACCTTCGGCGCATTTGACTGTTCCTGCAAAGCAGTTAATGTTTGATATCCGTCTAAGACGGGCATGTTTAAATCCAGAAATAACACATCAACCGTGTGCTCATGAATATAATCTAGTGCTTCTTGACCGTTCGTTGCAAAGGCCACTTCGACATCCCAATCCTTTGGGAGTACACGAGCAAGCTGCTTACGGGCAATACCTGAGTCATCGCAAATGAGTACTTTTTTGCTCATGAAAACCAAACCATTCTACTAAGGGTGAGCGAGTTACCGCTTATTTTTTCTACAACTTACACCAAGTTTAGCGCTTTAAACTCTATATTTATAGCCCAACTCTTTGTCTTAAAAGGCCTAAGCGAAAGATAAGAGCGCTTCAACAACCAAGTGCTCAGAGTAATAATGGGACTTTTCTTTAATCAAAGGGACTTTTATGATGGTAACCCCCCAACGAGTCAATTGACCCACATCCACTTCTCCGTAGTCATAGTCAACGTCCATCAACAACCAATTAAGTACAGGCGTTTCGATATTCTGTTCTGGATCACCGAGCAATAGCGATAAAAGATAGCGAACTCGCGCCATTAAACTCCATCCCAACTGCTCCGGATCAGAACCTAAATTTGGGAGATAAATTTTAGGATTTGGGTTGGTTTGAATCGCATCACTGACTCCATTTACCAATAAATTAGCTACTAGGCTTGTGAAAAAGCTGCCTGGCGGGTAACAAATTATATCAGCGTATTCAATGCTGTGACGCCTATCAGAAGGCAGGGCTACTTGAGCCGGCGAATAGCTCTCCAAACCATTGTTCAACCAAATTTCAGCAATAGGCTGCTTTAATTGGGTATATTCCTTTCCTGTAATTAAATGCTGACCTAAAACGACCTCGCCCGATACAAGGCGAACACCTAAATGGTAGGATTCGTCCACGATTGTAGTCACTTGCCCTAAGGTTTTAACTAGCCTAGAGAACAAAAAAATAATGGGGTCCAAAAGCTGCTGATGTGCCAAGCACCCCCCTGCAATAATCAAATTACCAACACTTGCCCCGCGTAAATCAAAACCTTCAGGTAAGCGCTTATGTATTCGAGCTAACTGCGTGGTAATAAGCGTTTTCATTGGTGGAAGCAAGGGCTGCACTAATCGATGCGTTCCTTCAGAAAGCTCCAAAAGCTCACTCTCAAGTTGTTTTGGACTATCACTTTGGGGAAGTCGATAGCTAAACAATTGAAACACGTCAGGTTGCCCTAGAACTGTTTCATCCGCCAATGCCATAATTCGACTTCTCAGATCCCCAACAGCCGGTATCGAAAAGGCTTCCCGCAATTTTGCAGAGCTTCCTCCTGAATCAAATGGCGTTACTAGATGGATCGATTGATGAGTGTAAGCCTTTAAAACTCGAGCCACTTTATTTAAAGCAGAACCACCACTAAAAAATAAAATAGATGGCGCCATCTCTGGCTGCGTTTGGTAACGATGGATACGAACCGTATCAGGTACGGTTAGTCGTCGCGAAACACTAGGCATTATTTTTTATCCACACAAAAAACACTTTCCCTTAACCAGTAGCTTAGACATCGTAAATGACTTCCCCAATTAACCATGATGTTTATTTCCCAACCATTTCATTACAACATCAGTTAAACGCTCTTTTGAAATTGGCTTAGCAACATGGTCATCCATGCCTGCTTCATAACAAATTTGATCGTCTCCCTTCATCGCATTGGCACTTAACGCAATGATCGGTACATCGCGAGGCGTCATAGATACGTCGTTAAGCTGACGAATATTTCGTGTTGCTTCGTAGCCATCCATTACTGGCATTTGGCAATCCATAAAAATAAGATCATACGTGCAGTTCTGGCATACTGTGACCGCCTGGGCTCCATCTTCAGCAACATCAACTTTAAAACCTAGTAAAGCAAGCATACCCTTTGCGACAATCTGATTCGTTAAATTATCTTCGACTAACAATACATGAGCGCCTGCGCCAATCGCGTCGCTGGGGTTCCGCATAGTGTGTTCCGCTAAAATCGGTTGCTCATGTAACATACCTTCCATAACAGCATATAGAGCACGTCTATGAATAGGTTTGTAAATTGTTGGAATACTAAACTCTTTGAACAGATCTAAAGAATGTCCTTGACTAAGCAAAATAATAGTTTGCTTGTAATATTCGCGCAGCTTTTCAACGACTTCATCACCTAGCATTTGATCGTCAACAACGAATAACGTTCCAGAGTCTATAATCGGTAAGTCTTCTAGAGTGCTTATAAAATAAGTCTGTATTCGTTTTTGGTTCAATACAGCCTTCAAATAAGAAAGGTCACTTTCTACATGACTCAACAGGTATGCTTTGTGATAGACCGATTCAACTTTGCAGCTCACCTCATCGGTTTTATGTTTAATAGGTACTTTCACTTCAAACCAGAAAGTCGATCCTTGGCCTACTTGACTGACGACATCAATTTTTCCATTCATTGCTTCCATCAATTCTTTACTGATCGCTAAACCAAGACCAGAGCCTCCATAACGTCGTGTTGTTGAAGCATCAGCCTGTTTAAAACGTTGGAACAGTCGCTGCTGCAAACTTTCCGAAATACCTATTCCAGTATCCTGTATGCTTATACGATAAGTTGCCTGATCTGCTTCAACTAGCACTTCCTCAGCTCTTAAACAAACACGTCCATTAAGCGGAGTGAACTTAATAGCGTTACCTAGCAAATTCAACATCACTTGGCGTATACGTAAGCGATCAGCGTAAACCAAGCGCTCGGGCAACAGTGTCTCCGGAGCTACAAAAGTAAGCGATTTTTCTTCTGCTTTAACACGCATTAAGCTCGCCGTATCTTCCAACAAGTCCTGCAGATCAAAATATTGATTTTCTAACTCAAGCTCACCAGCTTCTATCTTTGAAAGGTCAAGAATATCGTTCACCAAGTCTAATAAGGCCTCACCACTTTGTTGGGCAAGTTCGACCAACCTAAACTGTTCAGCTCTTAATGTTTGCTCCTTAAGTAATGAAAGGCCGCCCAACATACCATTTAAAGGCGTGCGAATTTCATGACTCATATTAGCTAAGAATTGACTTTTCGCTTGATTGGATTCTTGCGCAGCCAAGGTCGCCTGCTTAAGTTTTTCACCGGATTCACGAAGTGCTAAGTTAGCATTGGAAAGCTCTAAAGTTCGTTCCTCTACTTGTCGCTCAATCTGTGCTGCATGACTGAAGACTAAGCTCAAGACCCAACCTAATAGACCTGCAACAAGCAACCCTCCCACCAAAACAAAATGCGTGCCCCAAGGCTGCTCAATGAATTGTGAACGCGCAATGTGAATAAGCTCCCACTGATGGGCCCCTACCGGAATCATTGAACGATGAATCACGGGAAATAAATCATTTGAAATGCTTTCGCTAAGTTCTTCTGTCGCAAGTGTTGCATTCTGACCCGCAGCCAAAATATAAGAAGAGCTGTCAGCAGGACGATCCATTAAGTAGACTTCGACTCCGGGTATGGTGACTCGATCTAAAATGCGAGTAGACAAGTCTCCAATTTCAAACAGCCCCGTTGCCATCGCATATAAAACTCCTTGTTTGTATATCGGCAAGAATATTAAAACAGCTTTAGACCCCTGCACTAGAGTGATAGCAGGCGTTGGAAATGCAGAATTCAAACGTATTGCATTTTGAATCGCTTCCCTGCGCGTTCTTTCTGAATACACATCAAAACCTAACGCTTTGATATTAGTCTCTAACGGATATATCAGTCCTACAGAGACATATCTATCGCGCGGTGAAACCTTCTGTAAGTGCCCCTGGTCGTTACGCTCTTTCACTTTAAATGGCAATCCGTGCAAAGAGGACATACTCTCTTCATATGAAGAAAGCCTCATTGGATCCAATACATGATTAATAGACAAGGCTTTGATGGCCCTATCTTGACTCATGACACTTTCACTGAACTCCTGAAATTCTTGTGAACTTATTCCTGAGCTGCCACGAACATAACCCGATAAACTATACAAAATATCTACCGAGTTTTTGATTCTCTCGCTCAGTAACGTAGCACTCAAGTCAGCACTGGCGTTGAAGGACTGCTTTTGTTTGTTTATTTCAAAATTCGCAGTAGAGTACATTAATACAGCGGTGGCTAATAACACAATAAACAAGGCCAAAAGCACCCGAAAAGGGTGATCATAAAGCACAGCGAACTGCTTCCTGAATAGAACAGCAAGCCATGGCACTAAAACAATGACGCCAACAGAGTCGCCTAGCCACCAACCTAACCAGTTAAGTAATATCTGTTCATGCCCAATCACTTCATGAGTATAGAGAACTAACGTACCAACCGTTGCACTGATCAAGCATCCAACTGGTCCCGCCAAAGCTATAAAGCTAAGCACATGACGAACATTGGAGAACTCAAGCCTAGTACCAATCGCACGCCGGACGAGAAAATACGAAAATAACGTTTGAAATGCACTGCCTAGAGCAATTAGGACAGGAATAAGAATAGTGATTTGAGAAGTGTTTTCAAAGCTAATCAGACCATTAACAACGGCCGACCCGATAAAAACACCGACTACGGACCAATAACCAAATACCAAGCAAGCAGCGATAGCAAGACCAGATGCAGGCCAAATTACGGTGGAATAGCCAGGTGGAATAGCGAAAAACTGCCCCAGCCAACCAGCCAAAAAGTACCCAGTCGCCGTTAAGAGAATGATCTGCAAAATCCTAGACATCTACATGCTCACCTTTTCATGTGTTCGCCATCTAGCAGTGATATGACGCAACAGCAATGGTTTTGATACTTCATTAAATAGAAATATAGCAAAAGCAGGCAGCCAGAGATAACAAGTTTAAATAAAATGGAGTGAGAGAGTACTAGAGGATAAACTCTGAAGTACTTAGAAGCAGAAACAAAAAAGCCTCGCTATATGCGAGGCTTTAATATAAGTGGTGCCCAGAGGCGGAATCGAACCACCGACACGGGGATTTTCAATCCCCTGCTCTACCGACTGAGCTATCTGGGCTTTTAAAGCAAGATTTAAGGCACTTACTTTATATAAATCAGAAACTTATCTGATCTAATAAAAAAATGGTGCCCAGAGGCGGAATCGAACCACCGACACGGGGATTTTCAATCCCCTGCTCTACCGACTGAGCTATCTGGGCAAGTGCGGCGTATTATAAATAACTCACTCTGACCGTCAACTGTTTTTTAATTTTTTTGTTGATAAGTTAGGAAATTAGCTCTCTCTGGTATGATAGAAAAATTATAGGAGAGACAACATGCTACATATTGTTTTGTACCAACCAGAAATTCCACCTAATACCGGCAATGTCATTCGCCTATGTGCAAACACAGGCTACCAATTGCACTTGATTGAACCACTTGGCTTTGACCTAGATGAAAAGAAGGTTCGTCGTGCTGGATTAGACTATCACGAGCTTGCTCGCGTCAAACGCTATGCTGATTGGCAAACGTTTCTATCAGAGAACGAGGGACAGCTGGGCACTGTGTATGCGCTGACCACAAAAGGCAGCCAAACTCATTCAACGGCGTCCTTTGCGGCCAATGATGTTCTAGTGTTCGGCCCCGAAACACGAGGCTTACCCAATGACTTCATCGAAGCACTCCCTAACCAGCAGCGTCTACGTTTGCCCATGCAAGCAGGCTCCCGCAGTCTAAATTTGTCGAACACCGTTGCGGTTATGGTGTATGAATCTTGGCGTCAGCTGGGTTACGCCATGCCTGAGAGCATCTAAAACAGGGATAGGTTATGTTGCTAGGAAAGCTGGTCCATAAGAGAAATCGCTCGCGACAGCGCTATCGAAAACAAGTACACCTGCACGCCGTCAAAGACCTCAAACGGCGCTTTCTCATGCTCGCTGCAGTAGTAGCAGTGCACAGTGTTGCCATGGTGTACTTTGAAGACCTAGATTGGTGGCAGGCATTTTGGCTCACCATGACATCCGCCAGTACCACCGGTTATGGCGATATCTCAGCCGCCACCTTTTGGGGACAGCTAGCTACGATTGTGTTTATCTATGGTATGGGCATTACTCTGTTAGCCCAGATCGCCAGCGACTATGTCGAGATACGTTTAATTCGCAAAGAAATGAAAATCAAAGGACGTTTGGAGTGGAGCGATATGCAAGATCACATTCTCATCATCAATACCCCAACCACTAATACAGAGCGTTATTTAACACTACTTGTTCAACAAATTTGCAATACGCCGGGATTGGATGATGCTCCGATACAGATCCTTACTCCTAAGTTTCCGGAGGGACTACCAGAAACACTAAGAGCAAAGGGCGTTGTCCATCACACAGGAGACGCTACCACACCAGGAATGCTGGATAACGCAGGCGTCGCCAACGCAAAATACATCGTCGTACTCTCCCCTGATAGTCTAGATACACATAGTGACAGTTTGGTTTTTGATATATTACATAGGATTAAAGAAATTGGTACCAAAGCGTTTATCTTGGCCGAAGCCATTGACGATGCAAATCGTGAGCGCTTTCGTCAATCAGGCGCTAAAGCAGTCATTCGCCCAGTGCGAGCGTATCCGGAAATGCTTGTTCGTTCACTGGTTGCCCCTGGTACAGAACAGGTATTAGAAGACCTTTTCCGATACCAAGGTGATCATACCATTCGTATTAACGTTTCCCTTTACAACATAAGATGGGCTGACGTGGTGACAGAGCTCATTCAGAGAGACCTCGGTACAGCCATTGGTTTCGAGGATACGATGGGCAATATCGTCACGCACCCTAAATCCAGCGACCGCATCAGCTTAAACGCTCTAATACTCCTAATAGGGGAAGATCAAAAGGCACCGACAAAGGAAGATATTTTAAGAATTCTGGCTCAACACAGCCAAGCCAATTAGCAAAAAGCCAAGCATATGCTTGGCTTTTCTTTTTGATGTGGTGTTACAGCTGCCCCGTCAGTACGAGGTACTTCTCCATTAGCTGTTCTTCCGTCTCTTTAAAATTTGGGTCATGAGGAATGCAGTCAACTGGACAAACCTGCTGACATTGAGGCTCATCATAGTGACCAATACACTCTGTGCATTTAGCCGGATCGATGACATAAATCTCTTCACCTTGGCTAATCGCTTCGTTAGGACATTCTGGTTCACACACATCACAGTTGATGCATTCATCAGTAATAATCAGAGACATATTGCTCTCCTAAAAAACCACTGCCCGAAGGCAATATAAAATCAAGAACGTTTTGCAGCTGCTACTTGACGGTAGTGCTCAGTAAGTACGTGCTTCACCTTAGGGTGCACAAACATACCAAAATCTCCGTCAAGTGAAGCGATTTCACGTACCAAAGTAGATGAGATGTAAGAGTGCTTTTCTGAAGGCGTTAGAAACAAGCTCTCAACATCCGGCGCTATCACTCGGTTCATATTTGCCAACTGGAATTCATATTCGAAATCCGACACTGCACGTAAACCACGTACGACAACTTGACCATTAACCGAGCGAGTAAACTCAGTCAGCAAGTTATCGAAACCCAACACCTCAACATTATCGAGATGGCCTAGCACTTCCTCTGCTAACTGAATACGTACATCGTGAGCCAAGGCAGGTCGTTTCTTGGGGCTTGCTGCCACGGCAACAATGACCTTAGGAAACAGTTTCGCAGCACGTTCCACAAGATCTGCGTGACCATTTGTTATAGGGTCAAATGTGCCTGGATAAACTGCGATTGTACTCATAGCTCTAGTCCAATTTTTTAATATTAATTTGAAGAACCAGATGATTCTTAGCTAACCTTTCGGCTGCGCATCATATAAGAATCTTCCGCCCTTCTCAAATAAGCGACCTAAAAAGTCAGCTTTCGCATCAAATTACGAATGGTGCAACAAACTGCTTCAACACCGAAATTGCCAAGAAAATAAAAATTGGCGATAGATCAAAACCCCCAAGCGACGGGATAAAGCGATGACAAACGCGGTACAACGGCTCACATACCTGGCCTACCAATAAAGCACCAGGATGACCCGAACCTGGCGCCACCCAACTTAGAATGACAGAGATCAGCATAGCCCAAAAATACAAATCCAACAGATGATACGCCACACCTGCTAGGGTGTAGATCACATAATGGGTTGGCGTAAGCTGATAACCAACGATCGCCATAATAATGACTAAAATGACCGCCTGTACAGCCAAGGCCAATACAACCGAAGACGTGTCAATACGACCAATCGAAGGAATCACCTTACGTAGAGGCTTTAGTAATGGACTCGTAGCTTTTACCACACCCTGACTAATTGGGTTATAGAAGTCCGCTCGACTTAGCTGTAGAACTAGTCGCAATAACACAATAAATAAGTATAAATTTCCTAGTGTTTTCACCACTAAGATTAACGGATCACTCATCATTGTCTTTACCAATCCTCATTATTTGTTGGCAAATTCTTTACCGAGCTCTTTTGAGCGCTCTGCACAAGCATTCACCGCAGCCGTCATTAATGATTTAATACCTTGCTCTTCTAAGGTTTCTAACGCAGCTTGAGTGGTGCCGTTTGGAGACGTGATGTTTTTGCGTAGCTGAGCAATGTCCTCGTCAAGCTCGGTCACCATCGCTGCCGCCCCTTTCATAGCGTACGTAGACAGTTTACGACTCGTCGCTTCGTCCAAACCTTGCGCCATACCTGCTTCAACCATCACTTCTAGCATACGGAAAAAGTATGCCGGAGCACTACCTGAAAGCGCCGTCACAGTGTGCATTTGCGCTTCGTCTTCGATCCAAACATGACTACCAAAACTATCAAAAGCATCAGCAACCCAACGCTTTTGATCTTCGCTGGTATGCGCATTTGCAATCAGACCAGACATGCCAGCCCCTACCAAAGCAGGGGTATTTGGCATTGAACGCACCACTGCAACAGACTGCCCTAACCAATTCTCCAAGGCATCAATTTCAATACCTGCTGCGACCGACACAAACAATTGCTCAGGGCGAACAACCGCCGAAAACTCTTCTACCACGGATTGCAGCAAGTTGGGTTTAACACACAAAAAGACAACATCCGCGGCTGCAACCGCTTCTTTGTTATCTGCGTACATAGTCATACCAAATTGTTGCTCAAGGCGTGGATGATCCTCTACATTGGTCGAGCTGCCCACAATAGCGTCACCGGAGTAACCACTGGCACGCAAACCGCCAATGATCGCTGATGCCATGTTACCTACACCTACAAACGCAATCTTCAAACTCATTGTTCACCCTATTCATTAAAATTTATTGGAACGTCTGCCGTTCACCTTAAGTATATTGTCGTGCACCGAAAATCGCCGTGCCAACACGCACCATGGTGCTGCCCGATGCAATGGCTGCCGCCAAGTCCCCAGACATACCAATCGATAGTGTGTCCACCACCGGGTCGTTCTTTTGCAGTGTTAAAAACGCTTGTTGCAGCGGCGCATATACTTCTCGCTGCAGCGCCATATCCGTTTGCGGTGCTGGAATCGCCATCAATCCTCGCAATGAAAGGTTCGGTAAGCTTTTTACTAAAGCCACCATCTCCTCTAAATCGCTCAATGCGATGCCCGACTTAGAAGCCTCTCCGCTGATGTTAATTTGAATTAAAACATTCAATGGGGGCAACTCTGTAGGACGCTGTTCACTTAAACGTCGAGCAATTTTTTCTCGATCAATGGTATGTACCCAATCCATTGTCTCTGCAATCTGACGCGACTTATTTGATTGAATAGGACCAATAAAATGCCACTCGATATCGCTCAAGTGAGATAAAGCTTGATGCTTCTCAACAGCTTCCTGAACGTAATTCTCACCAAACAAACGCTGTCCAGCCTCGTACGCAGACTCCAAATCAGCAAGAGGTTTTGTTTTACTCACGGCAAGTAATCGCACATCAGAAGCTGAACGACCACATTGTGCGGCACAATCAGCTATATCGCGTTGAACTTGCGTTAAATTGTTAGCAATACTCACAAAAACTCCTAATACCGAACTCGTTCTTAATCGCCATACGCTTCATCTAAATCTTTTACAAATTTGCCGTAGTACTCTAAACGAAACCCAACGCTTTCTGTAACTGCGTTAGCCGCTGCGACTGAGGCAAAATACAACTTGTCGTGGTTTGCTTGCTCTGGGTACAGAGCCACGCCAATCTTAACACCACCGCTCAACACTGAAACTTGGTTTGGATCTGCTTTCAGCAACGCCCTTTGTACTTTTTGCGCGACAACAAGCCCATCATCCAATTGAGAAATTCGCATTGCCATCACAAATTCATGGTCTGATACGTTGGCCAATAGATCATTGTCTCGCAATGTTTCGCGTAATATGTCTGACAACAGCTTGAGCTCATCTTCTTCAGCCTCTTCATTCACTAGAACAGAAACAAAAGCTAAGCGCTGGAAATAACGTCTTGCATCGCGCAACATCATATCCAATGCTTTGGCAAAGGCATGCGGTTGCAGTAGCCCCGTAGTAGCATTGGTATGTTGCTGGAGAGTGTCGTCCGTTTGATAGCGAGCAACCATCACATTAATCCAATATAAAATAGAGTTTAATGTTTGATCTATCGCCCATGGATGTATATTAGATCTAATGTCGGCGTTATTAGCTGATGAAAAAAAGCAGAACGTAAGCCAATTCTTCTGATTGTCTTGAGCGCTCACCATGTCACAAGTTTCAAGCCCTAAATGAGCGAAGCTATCATGCCATCGAGCCCAATCAGCTCGAGCAGTAAGATTGCTTTCTCGGGCAAACGCACGAGAAGGGCTTGCCACAAATGTCGCAACGGACTGGGGAGGCTGACTAAGGTTCCCAAGTCCATCACTTACTTCAGGCCAATCTTGATAATTAACTATGCGCCACTGCGTTAATTCACGGTCACACCACAACACGCACAAACACATAGAACTAGAGAACAACTCTTTAACACTGCTTATTATCTTATCGACATAAGCAACAAAGCTCGCACTTTTCGCCACCAAGTCTATTATCTGACGATCAGTCTTGCGTAAGTCCAAGAGAAAGTCTCGCTGCGACAACAACTTGTGCTCTATTTCTTGCGAATGCGCGCCCTCTGTTTCTATTTCCATCGGCTCCGTTACCATTGACTCATAGATTAATATCCCACCACCAAATAACCATTGCACGGGACTTCGACGGTAACTCTACCATAATCGCGAGCCTAATCACGATACCTTGTGTCGAACACAGTTTTAGCCTAGGGAGTATACACGCTGACCGGAGATATAGGTTTGCAGCACACGGCCAATCATTTGCTCACTGCTGAAGCCAGAGTTTGATCCTTTGGATTTACGTGTACTTTGATCCCAGATCCACTTATCGGTGCTATCAAACACCACAAAGTCGGCGAAACTACCCACTGCAAGAGAGCCTGCTTCAAGGCCAAAGCAAGCCGCAGGACCTATAGTTAGAGCCGTCAGCAACTGACCAAGCTCTAAATCACCTTCGTCCATTAAGCGAAGCGCTAACGGTAATAATACTTCTACGTTAGCCATACCGGGTTCGGTTGCTGCAAACGGTGCGACTTTCGCCATTTTTTCATGGGGCTGGTGATCTGAACAAATGGCATTGATGACCCCCGTTTTAAGCCCTTCAATCAACGTCAATCGATCATTCTCGGAGCGAAGCGGGGGCAGCACATGGAACTGACCATCGAACTCTTTGAGCACTTCATCGGTCAATAACAAGTTATGCAGCGCCACATCACATGTCACATCCAAGCCCGATGCTTTCGCATCGGCGATCATTTCGACCGACTTCGCACAAGACAAGCGAGCAAAGTGCGCGCGAACGCCAGTTTTCTCGACCAATAGCAAATCACGCATCAAAGCGATGGTTTCTGCCGTTTCAGGGATGCCCGCGAGGCCATGCATCGTCGACATCATGCCCTCATGAGCACAACCACCTTCCGATAGACTGCTGTCATTCGGATGAAATACGACGAGTAAGTCATGAGTTGCTGCGTATTCCAATGCACGGGACAAGACACGATTACTTGCCAGGTCATGGCCATGGTTTGACAAAGCCACGCAACCCGCATCCGTTAACGCCACCATATTACTCAGTTGCTCACCTTGCAACTCTTGAGTCAACGCACCGATCGGAAACACATTCGCCATGCCCGCTTCGTCTGCTTTATCTTGGATCAATGCCGCTACCGCAGGCGTGTCAACAATAGGCTTTGTGTTAGGAGGGCATACCAATGTGGTCACACCACCCGATACTGCCGCACGCCCCTCTGAAGCAATCGTGCCCTTTTGCGAGTAACCAGGTTCACGCAACGCAACCGCGGTATCTACCAAACCAGGCAGTACCCATTTACCCGATACATCGAGCACTTCCGCGTCGTCAAAACCTGCTGGCGCCTCACCCATTGCAACAATGCGATGATCTTCGATAAACAGATCAATCACCGCGTCTAAATTCTGGCTCGGATCAATAACGCGACCATTACTTATACGAAGTTTCATACTAGCCCTCATCTCCCATAGCCTGTTGCTCTTGAACTTGGCCACTCATAGCCATCGACATAACAGCCATACGTACAGCGATGCCATTGGTCACCTGATCCAGAATTACCGCTCGGTCACCATCCGCTACTTCAGATGAAATTTCTACACCTCGGTTAATTGGCCCTGGGTGCATGACGATGGCATCTGGTTTGGCCCAAGATAAGCTTTCTTCTGTCAAACCATACAAGCGATAAAACTCGCTTTCGCTCGGCAATAATGCGCCAGCCATACGCTCTTTCTGCAAGCGCAACATAACCACAACGTCCACATCCTCCAAGCCTGCTTTCAGGTCATGGCAGATATTAGCGCCCATATCACGGAAAAACTCAGGTACTAAGGTTTTCGGTCCAACCAGACGAATGTCTTCAACACCTAAGGTTTTCAAGGCATGCAGTTCTGAACGCGCTACTCGGGAATGAAGGATATCGCCAACGATGGCAACTTTAAGGCCTTCAAATTGACCTTTGTGTCGACGAATGGTCAACATATCCAGCATCGCCTGCGTCGGGTGAGCATGACGGCCATCCCCTGCGTTGATGATGGCAACATTTGGCGAGCAATGCTCAGCAATGAAATGCGGCGCTCCACTGTCTTGGTGGCGCACAACGAACATATCACTTTGCATCGCTTCAAGGTTCTGCAAGGTATCCAATAAGGACTCACCTTTCGAGGTCGCTGAGGTAGCAATATTGAGGTTAATGACGTCAGCAGACAGACGTTTAGCAGCCAGCTCAAAGGTCGTTCGCGTACGAGTGGAATTTTCGAAGAATAGATTAACAACCGTTTTACCTCGTAGAAGAGGTACTTTCTTGACGGACTGTTCACCCATGGATAGGAAAGATTCTGCTCGGTCGAGAATCTCCGTTAAAATTTCTTTACTTAAGCCATCTAAGGTTAGAAAGTGCTTTAGTTGACCTTGTTCGTTTAACTGTAACGCCCGAGGGTCGGATCGCATCATAGTTTGCTTTCCTCAATCACTATGTATGATAGGAAAATGCCCGGCACAGACTAAGCTGCAACCGGGCATTCGTGGGCTAGATGGTCAATTTGGCAAGAATTATCGCCAAACATCACCTTATTAGCGAACCACTGTATCCAAGTCCTAATTGTCGTATGACTTGCCCAAAAAATAAAGCTTCCGCCTTACTTTTAATGGGTTTCAATCACAGAAACTGCCAATGGTGTAGGGCCTGACAGTTTTACACGTTGATTTGGCTTCAACGACAGCTGTTCCCCCACCACATCGGCGCGTATTGGCAGCTCTCTACTGTTTAAGTCAAACAAAATCGCCAAAGTGATGCTGGCGGGACGACCAAAGTCAAAAATCTCATTCATAGCGGCACGAATGGTGCGCCCAGACATCAATACATCGTCCACCAAAATAACATGACGATCTTCTAACGCTGGTAGCTGTGTGTGCCCAACTTTTGGGTTCAGACCAGCACGAGTGAAATCGTCTCGGTAAAAAGTAATATCCAATGTCGCCAACTCTTCATCCGTCGGTACGGCATCGAGAATTTCATTCGCTACCCAAACACCACCGGAGTGGATACCCACAACGATAGGGTTATCAATATGGTGCTGCTGACAGTATTGCGCCAGTTGCTGCTTCATGGAGGCCAGCGCTTTATCAAGATCCAACGTCATGTGTGATGCTTATCCTTGGTCAATCAATCGGAGCTGGCCGTCTGCTGCGCAAACCATGATTCCAAAATCATTTGTGCAGCCAACCCATCGACTGAGTTTTCTTTAAAGTTACGGTTGCCGCCTTGAGCAATCACTTGCCCTTTTGCCTCATAGGAGGACAGACGTTCATCCATCATATGGTATGGGCGGTTGTAACGTCCATGGAGACGTTTCGCAAATTTTCGTGCCCGTTGACACATCTCATTTTCGCTACCATCCATATTTAACGGCAAGCCGACCACAAAAGCATCCGGTTGCCATTCTTCAACTAGTGCACTAATCATATCCCAGTTAGGAATACCATCAGTGGCTTTAAGTGGCGCAAGCGGGCGGCCTTGCCCTGTCAGGCTTTGGCCAATGGCAACCCCAATACGGGTCGTACCAAAATCAAACCCCAATACCGCGATCGCAGTATTGGGGTTCGTTGACGTCTTTGATGTGGACGTTTCAGTCATCAAGCATGTCCTATATCCGGCGATAGTAAACTCATATCCAAGCCTAGGACCTTGGTTGCAGCAGTAAACTGCATGTCACTAGGCGTATTAAATAATACGTCTAAATCCGCCTCGCACACCAGCCAATCATTATTGGCAATTTCGCCTTCTAACTGCCCTTCATCCCAACCGGCGCACCCTAAGGTAATCAAAAATGATTCTGGGCCATCGCCCGAGGCAATGTGCTCCAACGTTTCTAACGAAGCAGAAAGACAGACGTCATCAGTTACTTTCAAGGTATTACCCCAGCACTTATCACTGCTGTGCAGGATAAAGCCTCGTTCTGATTCCACTGGGCCACCCACTAAGATCTGTTCTGAGGTTAAGGTTGGCAGCGACATTTGCATACCAAGATGCTCTGCTAATTCGCCAAAATCAACGCTTGATGGTCGGTTTATCACAACCCCCATAGCTCCGGACTCCGTGTGCTCACATATATAGACCACCGTGTGTTCAAAGTTTGGATCATTCAAGTGCGGCATAGAAATCAAAAAGTGATTCTTTAACGATTGGAATGTATTCGCCATAAACAACGCCCCCTTTAAAAATGACGCAAGAGCTCGCGCCTAAATCCTTCGATCAAATAAACGCTCTTTCTCTAACTCTGAAAATCGAAGGTCGTAATGCCAGTATAGGACAATCAATTCATTTGCCCACTGATTAGTTTCTTTTGTCTGAGTTATCCTTCATTTTATAAAAAATGCTGGTAAACTAATAAAATTCAACCAATTGGTTAAATAAAATCTTATTTTTCACCCACTGAGCACGAAAGTAGGACCGTCACTTGCACCACAAATCTCAACAAATCAGTTTAGAGACATGGCGTGATCAGTATCTCGAAGAAACCATCGATCTGCGTTATTTCTTCCATAATGGCTGGTCGTCCTAGGCCTTTCCTATATTTGCGTCAATTCACTTTTTAACTGACTAAGCTATGCTCTAGTCCATATTGAACACGTTCAAAGGAAATTCGTCATGATTTTAGAAGCTGTCGATTACCAAAGCCCAACTGCCGCTCAAGAATTCGTTAAATCCCTGCGTGAAACAGGGTTCGGTGTCCTTAAAAACCACCCTATTCGCCAGCAGTTGGTATCCGATATTTACCAAAACTGGCATGATTTTTTTAATAGCGAAGAAAAGCACAACTTTCGCTACAACGTCGGTACGCAAGATGGCTACTTTCCGCCCGATATCTCTGAAACCGCGAAGGGTCACAGCAAGAAAGACATCAAGGAATATTTCCACTATTACCCGTGGGGACAGTGTCCAACGATACACAAAGCTGAGCTGGCTCAGTACTATCAGGAGGCCAATCAGCTTGCCGAGCAACTATTAGGATGGATCGAGCAATACACGCCTAGTGATATAGCAAGTCACTACTCTCAACCGCTGTCCAGCATGATTGAAAAAAGCGATCAGACCTTATTGCGGGTTTTGCACTACCCACCATTGAAAGGTGATGAGGAGCTAGGTGCGATCCGCGCAGGTGCACACGAAGACATCAACTTGATCACTATTTTGCCAGCAGCGAATGAGCCTGGGCTTCAAGTACAGCTTAAAAATGGCGATTGGATCGACGTGCCCTGTGACTTCGGCAACCTGATCGTCAACATTGGCGACATGCTACAAGAAGCGTCTGCGGGATACTTTCCTTCTACTTCCCACAGGGTCATCAACCCAGAAGGTACCGATAAAACCAAAGCGAGAATTTCTCTACCACTATTTCTTCACCCAAGGCCCGATGTGAAATTATCTGAGCGTCATACGGCAGGCACATACCTGCATGAACGTTTAGTGGAACTTGGCGTTATCTAAACCCTACACAGAGATAAGACACAACCTAGTGTCTTATCTCTGGTTCACTAGAATACTGCTTTGACCAGCAAGATCCCCCCCGACAACACCAGCATCCCCATCGCCAACCGTTTTACTACATCCGCCTCCAACAGAGAGAGCAAAAAGCGTCTTGAGAAATAGGTGCCAACCAGCACCAGTGGCGTACCAATTAATGACGCGAACTGAACTTCTGTAGAGATAGATACGGTGAAAACAGACACACTTGCTCTAAACGATGCTAACAATAAAAACAAGCTAAGTAATGTTGACCTAATCACCGCCAACGGGACCGGCTGGCGATACATCAAATAGGAAATTGGTGGTCCCGCCGTTGAAAAAAGGCCGCTTAATAACCCAGCAAAGACACCACTCAACGCAAAATGCCAACTAGGAGAAGGCGTCTTGAGCGGATCGGGTTTTAACATTGAACTGACGCAAGCCAGGATCATCACGATGCCCAGCAACCCCTGTAGCGCATTCAATGCCGCTTGCCCTAAATGATCTAACCAATACAGGCCAAATGCTGCCATTGGAATAGCGGCGCTTAGAAACACCCACATAGAACGAAATTGCGCCTGCCGCCACACACCACCATATAAACCTGAAATGCCGTTTACCAAACTCAATATACTGACAACAAACGCTAGTTCAGGAATCGTCATCAATTCCAGCGCCCCACCGATTCCAAGCACGATCAAACCAAAGCCAAAACCTGTGGCAGTCTGGATATAGGTTCCAAGAGCTATCACCAGCAATAAAATCAACAATGAGATATCCAATACCGTTCTCCAACCTAGAGCATGAAACCTGCACATTTGGACTACGAGACAACACTTTAAGACTATCAATCAAGTATTACTCACAAGAACCGCCTATGTTAATTCACGCAGACGATAATCTTTCTTATTTTCTGCTATTCAAACAATAACAAGGGAGTTTGCCATGAAAGCAGCGGTTGCTAATACCTTCGGCTCAATTCTTAACATCGAAGATGTCCAGAAGCCTACTATTGAACCTCACCAAGTGCTGGTAAAAATTCACGCCTGTGGTGTCTGCCATACGGATTTGCATGCCTGTCATGGAGACTGGCCAGTAAAGCCCACATTACCTCTTATCCCAGGCCATGAAGGAGTGGGTGAAATCGTAGAAATTGGCTCCGCCGTATCCCACCTCGCACTGGGTGACCGAGTCGGTATCCCTTGGCTTTACAGTGCCTGCGGCCACTGTGAATACTGCCTAGCCGGGCAAGAAAGTCTATGTTTATCGCAGCAGAATGCTGGCTACTCTGTTGCAGGAGGTTATGCAGAATACTGCGCAGCACACGCCGATTATGTTATTAAAGTACCAGCCGGATTGGATTATGTCGATGCGGCACCATTGTTCTGTGCTGGCGTGACCACCTACAAAGCCCTCAAGGTATCTGATGCGAAACCTGGGCAATGGGTCGCAATCTTTGGTATTGGTGGCTTAGGACATTTAGCCGTGCAATATGCCGTCGCAATGGGGCTCCGAGTGGTGGCTGTTGACACTGGAGACGCTAAGCGTGAACTAGCAACCTCCTTGGGCGCGGAATATTTCTTTGACTTTATGACGGATAACGTCGTGGAAGACATCAAAGCGACCACTGGTGGTGTGCATGGCAGTGTCTGTACAGCGGTTAGTAAAGCAGGCTTCCGCCAAAGCTATGACGTCGTTCGTCGTGGTGGTAAGTGTGTATTAGTAGGCCTACCTCCAGAGGACATGCCGCTGCCTATTTTTGACACGGTATTAAACGGTGTCAGTGTAGTGGGCTCTATCGTAGGTACTCGAAAAGATCTTGAAGAGTGCCTAGAATTCGCGGCTCGCGGCAAAGTAAAAGCCATCATTACCGAGAAGAAACTGGATGACATTAACGCCATTTTCCAAGACATGGAGAAAGGGGAAATTACCGGGCGTATCGTGATGTCTCTAACTTAAAAAAGCCGACTTGCAGCGCTGCAAAATACAGCGCTGCCTTAGATCGACACATAAACCAAATTCATAACTCATATGCGGCTATTTTGTTCATAAAATCGCCGCTTCTTCTATTATCACTTCCTTATTTTGTGATACCTTAGCCCGTCTTTGAACATTGTTTGCATTTTTACCGCCAACACACGTCATGGATGGCTTAATTAAGGGGGTTTTGTGTTTTTTCAGCGAGCGCTGTGGTTTCTGCTGCTGTCCATTATTAGTTGCTTTTCAGGGCTATCATCGGCCCAAACGTTAACTCTTCCCGTTGAGGACTACCCACCTTACATAACGGTTGATGAATTCTCTAACAGCATTTCAGGCATGGACATTCGTGTTACTCAGGCGGCATTTGCCGCGGTTGGTATTCAAGCTTCATTTGAAACGGCACCATGGCCGGCTATTTTGCAAGGCATTAAATCGGGTGAGGTTGCTGGCACAGTCAGTTGTGCTCGTCGACCTGAACGTGCCCCGTACATGCTGTTTAGCAATGAAGTCAGCACCAGCAGTCGAGTGCTCATCAGCCGCCCATCGTTTGCAACAGACCACATTGAAAGCATTTATGATCTGAACTCTTTCCGCGTAATTTCAGTAGAACAGTGGGACATGGAACAACAGCTGACCGAGCTAAACATTGAACATTCAACAGTTCAAGGTATCTCAGAAGGTATAAAATCAGTCGTGTCTGGAGAAAGTGATGTCTTTTTAGTTTCACGCTACCCAGCGTTGCATCAAGCTAAAAAAGAGGGGATACAAAAGTCGATCAAAGTCAGCAGCCTTGTAGCTGAGCCCTTAGTACCTTTGCATGTATGCTTAAGCAAAAACTACCCACAAGCACGAGAGCTTGTGCAAGCCTTCAACCAAGGGCTACAAATCATTAAGCGTAATGGCACATTTCAAGCCATTCGAAATGAGTACCTTTAGCCGCTTGCCTTAAATTGGGCAAGCGGGTAGGTGCCAGATTTCGTCTGCGTATTCTTGGATCGTGCGATCCGATGAAAACTTCGCCATACGAGCAGTGTTCATAATAGCCATTCTCGCCCAGCGCGCCTTGTCTTGATACGCTTGCGCCACCAGTTCTTGGCACTCCACATAAGCACGGTAGTCAGCCAATACTTTAAAACGATCACCATGCTCTAGCAGTGCGGAGCGAATCTCATCAAATGCATGAGGTTCATTGGGGCTAAAGTAGCCAGAACACAACCAGTCAATCGCGTTTTTAAGCTCTTCATCTCCATGGTAATAGTCATATGGGTTGTATCCATGTCGGTCCAACGCCTGTACATCCTCTATTTTCAAGCCAAAGATAAAGATATTGTCGTCACCGACCTCTTCTTTGATCTCAACATTCGCTCCATCCAATGTGCCTATGGTTAACGCCCCATTCAATGCAAGCTTCATATTGCCTGTTCCGGACGCTTCTTTCCCTGCTGTTGAGATCTGTTCAGACAAGTCCGCAGCAGGGATGATTTTCGCAGCCAAAGAAACTCGGTAATTTGGCAAAAACACGACCTTCAACTTACCTTGAACTCGCGCATCATTATTAATGACATTCGCCACAGCGTTGATGGCATAGATGATCGCTTTCGCCAAACCATAACCAGGCGCCGCCTTCGCACCAAAGATAAATACCCGTGGCACGATATCGAGACTCGGATCATTTAGCAGACGATGATAAAGCGTCAGGATATTTAGCAGACTCAAGTGCTGACGCTTGTATTCATGCAAGCGTTTGATCTGCACATCAAACATGGCCGTTGGGTCTACCTCGACGCCACATTCTGCTTTGATCACGTCAGCCAAGCACTGCTTATTTTGATGTTTAACGGCCATGAAAGCTTGCTGAAATGCTTGATCCTCTGCGAGCCCCTCTAGCTTGCGCAAGCGCTCAAGATTCTTAGGCCAATCTTGCTCGACACCATACTGTTCAAATAACTGCGCAAGCCCAGGGTTACAGTTCAATAGCCAGCGACGCGGCGTAATGCCATTGGTTTTGTTAGTCAGCTTATCGGGATAGAACTCATTGAAACGAGCAAACAAATCGGTTCTCAAAAGCTCTGAGTGCAATGCCGCTACACCGTTCACTTTGTGACTGCCAACAACGGCTAAATGCGCCATACGCACCATTTTATGGTGGCCTTCTTGAATAATCGAAAGTTCGGTTTTGATGTCATCACGACCAGGCCAACGCTGTTCCACTTGCTCCATAAAACGATGGTTAATTTCGTAGATCAGCTGCAAATGACGCGGGAGAACCTTTTGAAATAAGCCCACACTCCATGTTTCGAGTGCTTCTGGCAGCAGCGTATGATTTGTGTAGGCAAAGATACGAGTAACCAATGACCAAGCATGATCCCAATGCAGACGCTTATCGTCCACGAGAACGCGCATTAACTCGACAACGGCTATGGCAGGGTGCGTGTCATTAAGCTGAATGGCGGCCTTTTCAGGTAGCTTATCCCAATCCGTACCATTACCGCGTTCAAAGCGTCGTAGAATATCCGCCAAAGAACAAGCCACAAAGAAATACTGCTGAACCAAACGCAGCTCTTTGCCATTTTCCGTTTTATCATTTGGATAAAGTACTTTGGAAATGGTTTCGCCAATGGCTTTTGAACGCACCGCTTCAACATAGTCACCCTTGTTGAACTCGTCTAGATCAAAGTCTTCGGTTGAGCGCGACGACCACAAGCGTAAGAAATTCACCGTTTTGGTGTCGTACCCTGCCACAGGAATATCATGGGGAATCCCCAACACATTCTTCGTATCAACCCACAGAGGGTGGTAATTGCCGAAATTGTCATAGGAAGCTTCCACACGCCCATAAAACTGTATCGTCTGGGCATACTCAGGACGTACCAACTCCCATGGTGTGCCATAGTTTATCCAAGTATCAGGGTGTTCAACTTGCTTACCCTCTTGGAAATCTTGTTTAAACAAGCCGAATTCGTAGTAAATACCATAACCGATGGCAGGCAAATCAAGGGTTGCCAGTGAATCTAAGAAACAGGCGGCTAAACGTCCCAAACCACCATTACCAAGCCCCATGTCTACTTCAACTTCACAGACCTCATCCCAAGATAAACCTAGCTCTTGGATGGCTTGCTGCGCTTCTTCAAATACTCGTACATTATGCACATTGTTAACCAGCATTCGACCCATCAGATATTCCATCGACAGGTAATACAATCGCCGTACGTTATCATCGTTGTGCTTAGTTTGAGTAGCCACCATGTCATCGATAATACGGTCACGTACCGCAAGCGACAGACATAGCCACCAGTCACGCTGACTGGCCTGCTCTGCGCGCAGCGCTAAGGTGTAGCGCATGTGGTATAAAATGCCCTGTTTCAGTTCAAGGCAAGAAGCGGTTTTCGTCGTGGATAGCTGATCAGATGGGCTTGGCATTGCTATCGTCCTCAATTTTGAAAGGTGATATGTGCATGGTATAGACACTATGTTGCAACGGCATTGCGGTGTCGGTCTAGCGCCAATTATGCACTTAACCATGAGTTTACAGTGCGCTCTCTGTTTACCCCCATTTATGCAAAAACAAAGCCGACTCCTAAAGCCGGCTTGGTGAACTGAATAACGTCTACCAAATGAAGTGACGAGCCTCGACGTCTAATGCTGTGAAGGGCACAGACGCTCCCTGTTTTTGCGCAATAGCATGACATACGATTAAAGGCACCAGGTGCTCCTCCCGAGGATGACAGAATCGCCCTCCTTCCACGGATGACCAGTTGGCCCAACGCTCTTGAGCATCTTGCACATCAGGGCTAGTCACTGTCTCGTCCAGCCATGCTTGAAAGGCTTGCACTGCTTGATTCATCTGGGGCGTTTTAGGAGCAAAAAATGCGCGCATGTTATGAAAACTGAAGCCAGAGCCAATCACCAGCGCATCCTCAGGTAAGCTATTCGCTAATCGCTCGCCAAACAGCCAGTGTTCACTTGGACTCAAAGAGCTGGTCAGTGATATTTGTAATACCGGAATATTGGCCTCAGGGTACATCAACATTAAGGGGATAAACATTCCATGATCAAACCCTCGCGTCTCATTCAAACGAACGGGCGTTCCTTGAGCCTGCATGCTGTGCGCAATCTCTTTGGCTAGTTGAGGCGCTCCAGGTGCAGGGTATTGCAACTGATAAGATGCTTCGGGAAAGCCATAATAATCATAAATCAACTCAGGCGTCGCGCCTGCCGTTATTTCAAAACCATTGGTTTCCCAGTGAGCACTAAGCATGATGATGACTGACGGTTGCTTGGGTAGTTGTTGCACCAAACCTTTCAATGTTGACACCAGTTCGTCATGACTAGGATCACCTAAAACCGGCATCGGGCCACCACCATGGGAAACGAACGCTACAGCAGACATATACCACTCCTTGAAGACAGCGCTTCAATCAAATAAGAATAGGTCTATGTTAGTACCATACAGAAACACAATAAATATTGAACGGAGCAATGATTTATTTCATTTATTGAAATAATAACACCTCTATCAGGCCACATTGTGATCAAAAAAAGCAAACCAAGAGTTGCTAAAAAAACACCAAGTAGCACCAAAAAATATCATCTAGCCAAATGTTAAATTATTATTAAGCATGATAGATTCCGAATTCATATTTGCACAAGTTGTGCTTAATACATCAAAAAGTTTACACATTGTCACGAACAATCACACCGTAAACTAGGCGATGGGTTTAGCTGGTATCCCAGCACCTAATAAAAATTAAAACGCTCAATGAGCGCACTACCACTGGAGAACTTCTATGCAAGAATTCATTGATTTCCTCAATGGAATCATCTGGAGCCCGGCACTTATCTATTTGTGTCTTGGTGCTGGTCTGTTCTATTCCATCCTGACGCGCTTTGCTCAGGTTCGTCACTTCAAAGAAATGTGGTCGTTGCTGTTTAACTCAACGCCATCTGAAAAAGGTATTTCTTCTTTCCAAGCCCTAGCAGTATCTCTTTCAGGTCGTGTGGGTACAGGTAACATCGCAGGGGTTGCAGCAGCGATCGGTTTTGGTGGTCCAGGTGCTGTATTCTGGATGTGGGTGGTTGCGTTCCTAGGCGCGAGTACAGCCTACGCTGAATCAACACTTGGTCAGATCTACAAAGTTAACGACAATGGCCAATACCGTGGTGGCCCAGCGTACTACTTTGAGAAAGGCCTAAGCATGAAGTGGTTGGGCGTATTGTTTGCCCTAGCATCTATCATCGCATGTGGCGTATTCCTTCCAGGTATCCAAGCTAACTCTGTTGGTAACGCGGTTGCTCAAGTATTTGGTCAAGGCGATATCATCAACACATCATTTGGCTCTGTCGGCACAACTAAACTTGTGGCGCTTGCTGTGATTTTAGTGGTACTGGCTTTCATCATCTTCGGTGGTATCAAGCGTATCGCGAACTTCACCCAGATCATCGTGCCATTTATGGCGATGGGCTACATCATCATGGCCTTGATCGTTGTATTCCTTAACGTTGATCAAGTGCCTGGCATTTTCTCAATGATCATCTCTGATGCCTTCACTGCTCAAGCTGGTTTTGGTGCAGCGATTGGTTGGGGTGTAAAACGTGGTGTTTACTCTAACGAAGCCGGCCAAGGTACTGGTCCTCACGCTGCCGCAGCGGCAGAGGTTGAGCACCCAGCACAACAAGGTCTAGTACAAGCGTTCTCTGTATACGTAGATACACTGTTCGTATGTACTGCCACAGCATTGATGATCCTGATCACACAACAGTACAACATCCAAGGCACACTGCCTGACGGTCAGTTCATTGTTCAGAACGTACCTGCTGATGTCATCATCGCCTCACCTGCGTTTACGCAAATGGCCTTGCAGAGCATCTTTGGTAGCTTCGGTTCAATCTTCGTTGGTGTTGCGCTGTTCTTCTTCGCTTTCACAACGATCCTAGCGTACTACTACATCGCTGAAACGAACGTGGCTTACCTACGTCGCGCGCTGAAAGTAAATGTACCGCTAACATTGGTTAAACTGTTGATCATGTTCATGGTTGCATACGGTACTGTAAACACTGCAGGTTACATCTGGAACCTTGGTGATGTGGGCGTAGGCTTGATGGCGTGGTTGAACATCGTGGGTATCATTGTGATCTTCTTCATGGCTCGTCCGACGATGAAAGCTCTGAAAGACTACGAAGACCAAAAAGCTGCAGGCGTTGAGGAATACACCTTCGACCCGAAAGCATTAGGCATTAAAGGTGCGGACTTCTGGGAAAAACGCCTAGAGAAAAAGCAAGCGAATAAATAATCGCGCTTTTTATCCACAGCTTTCATAGCTAAAAAGAAGGCCGCTTAGGAAATCTAAGCGGCCTTCTTTCATTTCTTACAGTAATAAACTGCGGCGGTATTTGTCGACCGATAGAGCTATTCAGCATTCACTTTCAGCTACGAAAGCTTCCTTGCTCCAATGTAGTTGAAGGACGCTCACCAAACAGCAAGCGATAATCTTTTGCGAACTGACTCATATGCCAAAAGCCCCAATTAGCAGCAATATCGGCAATGCTTGCATTACTTGATGCGTTTAAAAGGGCTCTACGTACACCATTTAAGCGTGATATACGTAGATACTGAATGGGGCTAATACTTAAGATACTTTCGAAAGCGTACTGCAAAGTACGACGACTGACGTTGGCGACTTGGCAAAGATCCGTTACGGTAAGAGGCGTATCTGGGTTGTCATTGATCCAGGCACGGGCAGCATCCACCACCATTTTTCGATGGTGGTAACTCTGCGTTTGCGCAGGAGCCGGTTGCTCAGTTTTCAACACTTCGAGCAAGGCTGTCATTAGCAAATCATGCGTTAATCGTTCTGGTATAGCGCGCATTCCAGAGCCCTGTAATGATCTACCCAGCACAAAACGCACATCATTTAACGTCTTCTCTGGCAGTGATAATCGACCATGAGCCGTCAATTCATCCCAGTTTAAGTCAACGCCATGAATACGCGCCATACGCGTCAAAGTCTCTAGCTGTACCACCATACCAAACAGCTCGTAGTCTTGTGGCGTGGTCAACTCAAACTCACAATCCCCAGGACGGCACATAATGTGTTCTGAACGAACGGATAATCCATTGATGCGTGATTCTTCTTGTTGAGCAAGCGGAATGCCCAACCAAACTGAATCCGGCCACACCACACATTTTTGCTGTAACGCTTGGCTGGTGCTTTCTTGGAAAACCTGCAAATCCGCAAACGGCAACTCCGCGATTTTGCCATAGAAACCACCGCGACTGGTTTGATCGTACTCTTGTTGCCAGTTAGTCAAATTGCCAGCATGAAGATCCGCGTCAAAGGCCTCTTTCAGCACAATTGAAGCGCCCTCTTTTGGTGCAATTACCGCATCAAGCCCAGTCATTGGTTTTCTCCGAATATCAAATTTGCGCAAAATCGAAATACGAATTTCTTGCAAAACATTGATTTATTTAATGTTTTTATTATTGCCAAAATTCGATAACGCTCTATCACTGACATTTTTAACGATGTAATAAGTGACGAATTTAAACGCAGCAATTCTCATGCCGAATAAACCTGCGTTATCAGATTGGTTCTTTACCTTAGACGCAAAGGCTTTCAAATGACAAACGCTTCTTCAAAATTTCGCTTTCGACACACCGTAGGTGAACGCACTTTCGGGTTTCAAAGCTTAACCGAGCTGATGGCCAAAGCAACGCCAGCACGCTCTGGCGATCGCCTCGCTGGCGTCGCAGCAGACACCGCTGAAGAGCGCGCCATTGCGCAAATGACATTAGCGGATGTACCACTGAAATTATTTCTAGAGGAAGTGGTCGTTCCTTATGAAGAAGATGAAATCACACGCTTAATCATTGACGAGCACGACAAGTCCGCTTTTGCTCCTATCTCACATTTAACCGTTGGCGGTTTTCGGGATTGGTTACTCAGTGACTTGGCCACGCCCACGACATTGCACGCTATTCGTGCTGGGGTCACACCAGAAATGGCCGCTGCCGTCAGCAAAATCATGCGCAACCAAGACCTAATACTGGTCGCTAAAAAGTGCCATGTTAAGACGGCGTTTCGCAACACAATTGGCTTACCCGGTCACTTATCCACCCGCTTACAACCCAACCATCCAACCGATGATCTAACTGGTATTGCAGCCAGCATTTTAGACGGCTTGATGTACGCCAACGGCGATGCCGTAATTGGTATTAACCCAGCGACGGACAACGTTGCTCAAGCCTCTCGTCTTATGAAAATGATGGATGACGTGATTCAACACTACGAGATTCCAACTCAATCCTGTGTTCTCACCCACGTTACTAATACCATTGAATGCATTGAGCAAGGCGCTCCGGTGGATTTGGTGTTCCAGTCTATCGGTGGCACACAAGCGACCAATGATAGCTTTGGCTTTAACTTGGCCACCCTTGCAGAGGCCCAAGATGCCACCTTGTCTTTGAAACGAGGCACAGTGGGCAACAATGTAATGTACTTTGAAACGGGACAGGGTAGCGCGCTTTCCGCCAACGCACATCACAATGTCGATCAGCAGACCTGTGAAGCACGTGCTTATGCGGTTGCACGCAAGTTCGACCCCTTGTTGGTCAATACAGTGGTTGGCTTCATTGGCCCAGAATACCTTTACGACGGCAAAGAAATCACTCGTGCTGGTCTAGAAGATCACTTCTGCGCCAAGTTGCTCGGTTTACCGATGGGCTGTGATGTGTGTTACACCAACCACGCCCAAGCCGACCAGAACGATATGGACAACTTGATGACGCTGTTGGCCGTATCAGGGTGCACTTTCATCATGGGCATCCCAGGCTCTGATGACATCATGCTCAACTATCAAACGACATCGTTTCACGATGCCATGTATGTGCGCCAAGCCTTAGGACTTAACCCGTCCCCTGAATTCGATCAGTGGCTAAAACATACCCGTATTTTCCAAGACGACCAATTCACCCTTAACCACAAGATACCCGGCGCCTTTGAGCATTCACTGAACCGTTTATTGGGAGGGGCCTAGTATGAAGCGCATCTTCCCTACTCATCCTATCGAAGAAGCCGTCGTTGAAAACCCATGGCACAAACTGCGCTCGTTCACCGATGCGCGTATCGGTCTAGGCCGTGCAGGGGTCAGCGTTCCCACCAAACACTTGTTGGCCTTCCAGCTAGCTCATGCTCAAGCGATTGATGCGGTGCATTCACCGCTCAATATTAACGGTCTGACCGCTAGCTTCGCTGAGCAAGATTGGTCGATGGAACACGCTCCTATTCGCTTACATAGCCAAGCGGAGAATCGCGCCACCTATTTGCAACGACCAGACTGGGGACGACGCTTACATCGTACGTCGATTGAACGCTTACAAGAGCACTCATCATCGCGCTCTGAGCCTTATGATTTAGCAATCGTAATCGTCGATGGTTTATCGGCTTTTGCAATCGAAGAAAACACAGTGCCCTTTTTAAATGAGCTGTTACCCCGCCTGCAAGGCGATGCAGCTCCCTGGTCGATTGCCCCGTTGTGCATTGTGGAGCAAGGGCGCGTGGCCATCGGTGATCCTATTGGAGAGATCCTGAATGCTCGCTGCGTCATTGTCCTGGTCGGCGAAAGACCAGGACTTAGCTCACCCGACAGCATGGGCTTGTATCTCACTTGGGCTCCCAAAGCGGGGTTAACTGACGCTTACCGTAACTGTATTTCAAATATTCGATTGGCAGGCCTAAACCACCATGATGCGGCCCGTAAAGCCTACTACCTGCTTAGCGAAGCGCGCACCAAAAAGCTTTCTGGCGTGCAGCTAAAAGATCGCACCGATGACTCGGTACTGGAACACGATAACGAACAACACAACTTTCTTGTATCACACCCCAAATAACGAACTAAAAACACAAGAGGAACACACATGGCTGATCAAATGGATCAAGAATATCTGGCGAAACGCCAGTTAAAACGAGGCACCGCGGGCTGGCTACTCTTAGCTGGCTTGGGGGTATCGTATGTTATTTCTGGTGACTTCGCCGGTTGGAACTTTGGTATTGGCGAAGCCGGCTGGGGTGGCTTTGCCATCGCAGCCGTTCTTATGGGCTTAATGTACCTAACATTGGTGCTGTCTTTGGCAGAAATGTCTGCCTCAATTCCTGCGGCCGGTGGCGGTTACAGTTTTGCACGTCAAGCTATGGGCCCAGTTGGTGGCTATATGACAGGCTTGGCGGTCTTAATTGAGTACGCACTGGCACCAGCAGCCATCGTAATCTTCATTGGCTCTGCCGTAGAAGAGCTACTAGGTTTCAACGGCCCCGTGGTCTACGCCTTATTCTACCTTGTGTTTATTGGCATTCACTTGGCAGGTGTCGGTGAAGCATTGAAAGTCATGATGGTCATTTCTGGCTTGGCAGTGGTCGCTATCCTTGGCACAGCAGTGGCTTTGATCGGCGATTTCGATGCTTCTCGTCTATTTGATATTGCACCAACTGACGCAGCTGGCGCATCCGAGTTTATGCCATTTGGTTGGTACGGTGTGTGGGCGGCATTGCCGTTTGCAATGTGGTTATTCCTTGCGGTAGAAGGGGTACCTTTGGCAGCAGAAGAAGCGAAAAACCCGGCGCAAGACGTACCTAAAGGCATCATTGGTGCCATGATCTTCTTGCTATTCACTGCGGTGCTAGTGGTGTTCTTGCTAGCTGGCGTGACGGGTGCAGAAGCCATTGGTAGCAGTGCTGTCCCTCTAGTAGACGCACTAAACGTTGCCGGTAAACCTGTTTTGGCAACGACGGTTAACGTCTTGGCTCTAGCGGGTCTTGTCGCGTCGTTCTTCTCAATTATTTACGGCTACAGCCGTCTAGTATTTGCTTTGTCTCGCGCAGGCTACTTGCCAAAGGGCTTATCTGTTACCAATGAACGCAAAGTGCCAGCGCGTGCCTTAATCGTACCAGGCGTATTTGGCTTCCTAGCGTCTTTAACGGGTGAAGGGGATCTAATGCTGGGCATGGCCGTGGTTGGTGCAACGGTATCGTACGCATTAATGGCATTGAGCCATATCCTGCTTCGCGTGAAACAACCTGACCTACCGCGTCCGTACAAAACACCTGGCGGTGTGATCACATCGGGGATCGCTTTAGTATTGTCTCTTGTGGCACTAACCGGAGTGTATGCCTACGATCCACGTGCCTTTATGTACACTTTGGCGCTATTTGTCATCGGTGCTGCGTACTTCTTCCTGTATAGCCGTAATCGTTTGGTGGCAAAAACACCAGAAGAAGAATTCAACATGTTGGCAGCGGCGGAAGCAGAGCTTTAATACCACCTTTCTAACACGCTAAATGTGAAGAAAACCAAGTTTAAAAAGCGTCTCACGGTTCCCTAATCGTGAGGCGCTTTTTTAGTTTTCGACAACGTTTAGACACACCATGACGGATAACATCCGCGCAATCCATCATGGGAATCCACCAATGCCCTATAACACCCGTTCGATCGATGGCGCGCCCCGTGCCAAATTTCAATGTCTGTTGATCACTTCCGGGCAACCAGGTTTTGAATAAGCGATCCCAAATCGCGAGCAACACACCGAAGTTACGATCATAATGCGCCACATCCGTAGAATGATGGATCTGATGCTGAGCCGGAGAGATCAACCACTTTTCTATGCGTGGACCATAGCTCAATACCACCATTGAATGACGCAGGTTAGCGCCCAGTACATTGAACAAGAATGTCGTCACTAACACACCGTAGATTTGCCACAAGGACACTTGGTTAGGAAACAGCACCAAGAACACGCTAACCAGAACACTTTGGACACAGAGAGAACGCATGAAGAACAGCACCCCTTCGACAGGGTGTGTACGAAAAACGGTGAATGGTGTGAGCACTAGAGCGCTATGATGCACCTGGTGGAAAGCCCAAAGCACAGGGATCTTATGTAAACACCAATGAGTAAAGAACCGAGAGAAATCGTCTGCTACTACATAACAGAACGTAAACAACACCATCACCCAAGTGGTCGACCAACCCAGGCCAAGGGGTATCAAACCTTGCTTTTGCCAATAGTAATATAAGCCACTGATCCACAAGGCGTGAGTCAACGTTTTAGGGATCAACAGTGCCAGTAACAGCCGATTGCATAGCCACAACCCGACATCGGTTCTGGAAGATCGACTCAACCAAACCTTAGGGGACACATAAGGCAGCAGACGTTGCCAGCCATGCTTACCATAGCGCCAATAGAACACGACGAAAGCGAACCCGACAGCACTTAGCAGATACCATAGGGAAACTCGTTTTCGAAGGTCCAATAAAGAAGAGCCTGCCGTAGCAAGCTCTTCCATAAGCCATGTTAAATAGCTTTCTAGCATAGACTATATTAGTCGTTTTCAGCGCTCTGTGCCGCAGCGTTCAATTGCTCTAGCACATCACTCATACCCGCTGTTTTGTCATTCAGCTTAGCTTTTAATGCGAAGCTTTGTGCCAACAGGTTTTGCACTTTAATCATGTTCAGCTTGTATTCTTGCATCGGACCCGCATTGGCTTGAACGAAGCCACCTTTACCGTCCAGAGCGACAACTTGTGCATCACCGAACAATACTGGGCTAAAGCCGATCAAACGATCTAAACCTGCTTGAGCATTACCTAGATCACGGCCAGCAGCTTCCAACGCTAGCGCAAAGCCTTTTAGCTCACCCCAGTGTTTCACGTAGTTGCGATACGCTTTAGAGACATCTCCATGGGCTTCTTCGATCACTGCGATTTTTTCTAGGTCTGCGTAAACACTGCCTGCGTACTTGAACGCAGCCTCAGCAATCACTTGCTGCCACGCTGTTGCGATCACCGCAGCGTACTCTTTTAGTTCAGTGCGTTGTGCATCGGTTAATGCCTTGCCTTTTGCATTACTGATCAACTGACGACCATCAACAAAGGCTTGCATAATAGTATGGAAGTAGTTGGTTCCTGCACTGGCATCCACACTGGCTGCATAGTAAGCGTGAGCAAAAGCCATTTCAGACTTCAGATCCACCACGCCATCACCGTTCGCGTCCGCTTTAGCGAAAACTTCAGGGGTTTGCTTCGTGATTTGCACCACTTCTTTCGCGCTTAAAGACAAGCTATTTGCAGGTGCGCCAAAGTAACCGAACGCTTCATCCCAAACGTGCTCTTTACCTGTGTAAGCTGTGCCTGGCTTGTAAGCTTCGTTGTTCGGATGCTGATCTGCTTCTAGCTTTTCTTCTAGGTAATGGTTCACGGCTTTGTTATAGAACACCGCACCCATGGCGAATTTTGAAATCAACTGTACGTAATCATAACCGTTGACTGGATCGTAACCCGCTTTTGTTTTTGCGGCCGCATCCACGAGTTGTTCTAACAGTTCTTGACCTGTTGGGTTACCTGGCCAGCCGGTGATTACACCGTCGTAAGCGCTTGATAGTAAGTCTTTACCAGAAGAAAGCTCATCGATTTTACTCTGCTTCACAGGGAAACCGTCTTTGCTAACCGGATCAATGATCACACGGCCTTCTTCTTTACCAGACAAGTAGGTGTTCATTTGAGCTTGATCACCTTTACCCGCTACCTTTTTCAAAGAGTTATGCAGTGCATGACGAGCAATTTGACCACCGTAAGAGACCGAGCTAGTTGCTGAGCCATCGTAGCCTTGCAGCGTTACACCAAACTCGTAGGATTGAGCAGCCACCGCACTTGTAGAGCAGGCAACCAACAGGCTAAGAAGTGTTTTTTTCATTATTCCATCCTTCGCAGGGTTATTTTAGTTGACAAAATCAAATTGTTTAGAAATCTCTAATATAAACAGAAATTTAACAATACTAAGAATTATTATCAATATCACGCCGAAACAAATGTAGGTATGTATAGCCAAACGCTGGATATATAAAAAAACAAACTTATAATTGCTACACTTTTTTATGGATAACAAGACCAACAGGTCGCTTCACTCCCCCTAACTAGCAGTGATTCGGAGCAATTATGAAAAAAATAATCCTCAGCACCCTTGCCGGCTTAGCGCTGTCTTCAACCGCTATGGCTGATTTCCCGAACAAAGACATCCAAGGCATTATCCAATGGGGTGCAGGTGGTTCAACTGATACTGTCATGCGTTCTGTGTCACCACATGCAGAAGAAGTCTTAGGAACTGACATCATTTTGACCAACCGTACCGGCGGTGTCGGTGCCATTGCCACTAAATACGTTAATGCCAAAAAAGCGGATGGTTACACCCTACTAATGGGTGCAGAAAACCCGCAAATGTACAAAGTCCTAGGCTTGGCTGACATTGATTACAGCGACATGATTCCTGTTAATGTTCTAGCACGCGGCATTCCAATGTTGGTCGCGCAAAACGATGCGCCGTTCAACACCATGCAAGAGATGATTGACTACATCAAAGCCAACCCAGGCAGTATTAAAGTAGGCTCTACTGGCCAAGGCGGTTTGGCTTCTATCGTTATGGCGATGATTGAATCCGAAGTGAAACTAGACGTCACTACGATCCCTTACAATGGTGACGGTCCAGCTCTGACAGCACTGCAAGGTGGCGCCATTGATGTGATGCCAGCGGTATTAGGAGCAGCGGTTCAACATATTAAAGCGGGCCGAATGAAAGCCATTGCACTGGTTGATAATCAACCAAGCCCTGTTTTACCTGAAGTAGGCCTCATTACTGAAGCTCTACCTGGTTTAGATAAATACCTACCGTACGGTCCTTTCTTTGGTGTCTTTGTAAAACAAGGCACGCCAGATGATGTGGTGGCTAAGCTGATCGATGCCTTTACTAAAGGCGCACAAGCAGAAGACTTCCAAACACTAATGAACAATCGCGGCTACGGCATCATGAACCTATCAGGCCAACCAGCTGTCGACTTCCTGGAAAACTACCGCTCTGTATCATCCTGGCTAGTACACGATGCAGGCTTCTCTAAGCGTTCTCCAGAAGAGTTCGGTATCCCACGTCCTTAATCAATGCATGTAACGGGGCATGTTGCAGAGCAACCTGCCCCAAGCTTCGGAGCTTCTATGTCTAGGCTGCCATCTCGCTATCCTGGCGAAAGGCTGTTCAGCTTTTTATTGGTCATTTTCAGTATTTTTCTGTTGTGGCGTTCCTACCTTATTTCTGGCTTTTCTGAACTCAGCTCACCAGGCGCTGTGCCAATCGGCGCATCAGCGATGATGGTCTTAGCATCATGCATTGCCTTTACTCAGAGCCTCAAAACACCTTTGAATCAAGAAGCCCGCTTCTTCTATCACTGTTTCCCTCCGGTTGTCGGTCTCGTGATGGCTTTGGTGTTAGTGTATGCCGTCGTACTTGAGCAACTTGGCTTTATTGCCACTTCGATCATCTTTTTGTGGGTCGCTTTAAAGGTCTTATCCCAACGCTCGGCATTGTGGTCACTTGGCCTAGCGTTACTCAGCCTTGTATTGATATACGTGGTCTTCCGCCTCATTTTTCAGATTGTGCTGCCAGAAGGCATTATTCCTGAGCGAGCGATCCTCGCAGCCATCTCACGCTTTTTCGGAGGAGAGTAATTATGGAAGCTTTAAATTACTTTGCTTTATCATGGCTCTCCCCAGAATTGTTAGCCCTTACTGCATTAGGCACTTTTTTAGGTATTTACGTCGGTGCAATCCCAGGCTTATCCGTTACCATGGCGGTATCGATCCTGATATCGTTCACCTTCTCTTGGGACGTCAATCATGCCTTATGTTTGATGGTCGGCATCTTCATGGGAGGGGTATACGGCGGCTCACGCACCGCCATTCTGCTCAACATTCCAGGAGCACCATCGGCCATTGCCACGGCACTAGATGGTTATCCACTTGCTAAGAAAGGTTTAGCGGGTGAGGCCATCGGTTTATCTACTGTGATGTCTGTTATCGGTGGCTTTGTCGGCATCTTCGTTCTGGCCATTGCAGCCCCAACCATCAGTGAATTTGCGATCACCTTCCAGCCTCGCGATTACTTATTGTTGGCGATTCTAGGGTTAACGTTAGTTGGTTCCCTTTCATCTGGTAGCCTAGCCAAAGGCTTGTTTGCTGGCGCTTTGGGTGTATTGGTCGGCACCGTTGGACTAGATCCTTTAACCGCAGAAGAGCGCTTTACTTTTGGCATTATTGAACTGTGGGACGGCATCAACGTGATCGCAGCAATGATTGGTTTGTTTGGTGTCTCTGAGGCGCTCCATCAGCTACACCATTTAGATAAAGCCATCGTCAAGCAAAAAATTTCTCGCATTATTCCACCTTGGGCCGATGTGCGTCGCTTCTTGCCACTTAGCATTCAGTCTTCTTTCATAGGCGTCATCATTGGTGCATTGCCTGGTACTGGTGGCGACATTGCGGCATTGATGGCGTACGACCAAGCTAAGCGCTCCACCAAAGAGCCTGAAGTACCCTTTGGGCAAGGCGCTAAAGAAGGCCTGATTGCGCCCGAAGCGGCCAATAACGCTGCCGTGGGTGGTGCTTATATCCCAATGTTAACGCTCGGGATACCTGGCGATGCCGTAACGGCCGTATTTATCGGCGCGCTCTTTATTCACGGTTTAAACCCGGGGCCTCTGCTGTTGATTGAACAACCGCATATGTTCTGGTTCACTGTGGGTAACTTAACCCTAGCCAATATTTTCGTACTGATCTTTGGTTTGACTGGCATTCGCATTTTCTCGAAATTGGTTGAATGCCCGAAAGGGGTATTGATACCTCTCATCTTGCTGTTATCAGTAGTGGGCGCTTATGCCATCAACAACTCAGTTGTTGATGTCTGGTGGATGTTGGCCTTTGGTGTCTTAGGCTACTTTATGCGTCTGTATAACTACCCTATTGGCCCCGTTATTCTAGGCGTTATTTTGAGCAAGCTAATGGACGAAAACTGGCGCCGCGCCATCTTGTCCGAGCGTGGCGATATGGGACAGTTCTTTGCGAACCTGTTCTCCAGCCCTCTTTCGAGTGTTTTGTTTGCTGCCATCGTATTCGCCTTGTTTACGCAAACTCCGCTTTGGACACGCTGGTTAAAGCCCAAACTATTCAGCAAAGCCTAGTCATACCCCTCCCTTATATCGATAACACGGTTTTCACCGTGTTATCGAATCAAAATGATCTGAAAACGCATGATAAACCGCTTCCATTCTGGAACAAAAAACCTATGATCGCATTTTTATAACACCACATTCATAGAGAGGTTGTGCGTGCTAAACGAAGAGTTTATTGATCTGCTAAAGGGCCTGATTCGCGCGCCATCCGTAGTTGGTGCTGAGCATTCTTTCTTTCGCGTTTTACAGCGTGAGCTAGAAGAACGTGGCGCTAAAGTAACATGGTACGAAGGGGTATTGGTTGCCCAAGGTAGTGACCCGTTTAGCACTATGTTTTCGGCGCACATTGATCGCCATGGTTTGGTATGTACTGGCCCTAATGAGTTTCAATATGCAGCCTTCGTTTCTGCGAACCGCACTGACTTACTCAACAACTCCGTCTCTGAACAGTTGATGACAAAGGTTACCGAGCGCTTCAACCAAGAACGTGTTTACGCATATGAAACATGGTCAGGCGGCTATCGTGGTAAAGGCGTCATCCGCAACGGCTACATTTGTGAGTTTCGTAACAACCTGATTTTCGAAGTGGATGGCCTAGAAGGCGTTGTCGCAGGCACTCCTGTCGCCTTTGAAGATACACTGTCGAAAAATGGCGACCGATTAGAAGGTCAGCTGGATAACGTACTGTGTGCTGCAGCACTGGTGCATATGTTCAGCTTGGGCTTTAAAGGCACTGCTTTCTTTACGGCACAAGAAGAAGCCGGTAAAAGCTGGCGCTACTTATTGGAGTGGTTCCGTCGCTTCGGTGGCACCACTAACCGCCTATTTGTGGTGGACACCAGTCCATTCCCAGACATTGAAAGTGCTAATGAACAACTGTTGGTACTACGTGAGAAAGATGCCAACGCATCGTTTAACCCTGAAAGTACTGCACTGCTTGAGAAACTGTGTCAGGACATAGGCTTTAGCTATTTGTTTAAAAACCGTTATGTTGAAGCGGAAAACGAAAAACTGGTTGCTAGCGGTCAATCCCCTAACTCGTTAGGAAGTACTGAACTTGGGCGGATTATCGCCGCATCCAATGGTTTAGTGGATGGTACAACATTACAGATTCCTACAACGGGGTACCACACCATGCATGAGTCAGCTTCTATTGCCTCTATCAATGCGTTTTTGACCATGCTGACAGCCATTGCGAACCTTTAATCTGTACACAATTGACGTTTTTGCCTCTTGTTCGTCCATTTTGCCGAGCAAGATGTGCAAAAGTCATGTAATTAACCACATCATTTATTAAGAAAACTAATGACTTACCGATAGAGAATTGTGTAAAGAAGCGTTCAACTGTCAGTTTCTTGTCAATATGATTCAAGATCATCACAACCTAGACACTTTTTACACTTTCTTATCTTATACACAAGCTCAAAACATATTGTACACTTAGGTTATTACCAAATGGCATTCCCCAAAGGAGAGAGACATGTCGACTATTTTTAAGAAGACCGCAATCGTTAGTAGTATTCTTGCCGCGACAACAGCAACACTTGCTCACGCAGACCAGCCAGCGGCAGGCTTCACTCTAACACCAAGCATTGGTTACTCTGCACCAGACAACAATCGTGATATCGAAGACGATCGCGCGTTTGGTCTGAGCTTTGGTTACCAGTTTGATAACCCTTGGGCGGTAGAGTTTACTTACCTTAACCTTGATAGTGAACTAGAAAACGGTCAAGACATCGATGCTGACCAATATCGTATTGATGGCCTTTACAGCTTCTTCAACGAGTCAAACTTAACACCTTACCTAGCAGCGGGTTTGGGGACCACTGATTACAGTAACAATCTTGATGGAGACGGCAATACTCAGCTAAACGCGGGTGGTGGCTTGAAGTATGCGTTCAACGAACACACATCTTTGCGCGCTGATTATCGCCTAGTTGATGATCTTGAAACAGATCACCTTGACCAAGTAGCTACAGTTGGTCTGATGTACTCTTTTGGTGGCAAAAAAGCTGAACCAGCTCCTGTTGTTGTAGAACCAACGCCAGTAGTAGAGCCTGAGCCAGCACCAGTTGTAGAGCCTGAACCAGCAGCACCAGTGAAAACTGTACTGCCATACGATATTCACTTTGCTTTCGACTCTTCTCACGTTGCTCAGTCTGAATACTCTGACCTTCAAAGTATTGCTGACTACCTAGCCAATAACCCAGAGCAAGTTGCTCAAATCCGTGGTTTCGCAGATGCTATTGGTACAGAAACATATAACAAAGAATTGTCCGAAAAGCGTGCTCAGGCAGTCGCTGATCGTCTAGTCCAAGAATTCGGTGTTGACGCTAGCCGTCTAGACACAGTTGGTTACGGTGAAGCATACCCAGTTGTGGAAAACGACACGAAAGCAAATCGTCAGATGAACCGTCGTGCAACTACTGTTTCTTTCTCTTCTCGTGAAGCGATGGAAAACGATATGCCTAAATAAGGTTTATCTCGTTACACAAAAAAACCAGACTTCGGTCTGGTTTTTTTATGTACGCTAAACAGTTAGTGACAGCTGCCCTTCTTAGCTTGCCCAGGTGGGCAAAACTTCCCCGAACCCTGAGAATCACTCCCTTTATGGTGGTCGCCACTTCGACTTGCTTCCACATCGACACCCGCAATTTCTCCAGCGACACGATGCACGGAACAACCAGACAGTACTAACACAGAACTGATTAATAGGATCATCATTTTCATAGATATTTCTCTCCTGCAAATAACTTAACCATAGATAACAAGTCGTTTGATTACCTCTTCTTTTACATCTCACAAACGAACTTTTCACGGATTAGACAGTTGCAGTAACATCTTGCCTCACATTTTATAAACCAAGCTCTTACCTAGATAGCACCATGTAAAGCGTGCTATGACATAAGCTACCATTAAACCAGCTATCACCAGTTCTATTGTTGCTAACCAATACAGCTGCTTTGCATACACAGATAACCAAACATGCTGAGAAAAGACCTCTGACGCTTTAAAAAGCGCCGTTGGGCTGATCACAAGAGGAAAAGTAAACGCAGCGTAACCTGGACTAAATGGCAATGCTAGTAAGTGCCATAAAGAAGCGTAGATCACACAGGTCATTAGCAACGCCACACCTAGCAAGATCATTACCAGTAAGAAAGAAGGTTGTTCCATGACTGTTAAATAGGCCGTCAGCGTCAAACTGGCTGGTGCCGCTAAGATCGCCAGTGTTGGTTTGGCTTGATCTGGTAACCCTTCACCAGTTATCAGGCGGTACAACATAAAAGGCAACATGACCGCATAACTACTTAAGCCAAACCAGACCACACCTTTAGCCAATGCTAGGTACTGCGTATCCGGCACGGTCAAAGCGGCAACGCTAAGTCCAATAGGTGGCACAAACCAACTTGGAACTAACTCTTTCAAAGAACGAGCACAAGCACGATGCCAGATAAAGGTAATTAAGAAAATAAGGTGCACCACGACAGCAGCACTCCATAATCCCAACGCAAAGGTTTTAGACCACGTATTCAGCGCCAAAGAAACCACCATAGCAGCCATCGCAAAGGTGGGAACCACACTACCAACTACAGGGTGGGACAAATCTCGCCAGAGACTCTTAGGGTGTAAAATGAATTTCGTTGTCAGTAGTACTAGCAACATGATGGCGAGACTCAGCAATCCCCAAGATAGCCACCATAGTTGCGGTACAACATGATGCAGTACGCCACTCAAGGAGGCTGTACCTAACGACAGACCTGCCAAGGGCGTTGGGGCGTTTAATAGAGCCTGTTTCACCGCATTCATAACATCTCTCCGAAGCAATTAAATAACCATAAAGCCATCTTAGCTGTGCTATATTGAATAGAAAATCTATATGTTTTAAACAGTCTATTTAGAAAATCAAAACATGAAACTGACCTTACACCAGCTCCGGACCTTTTCTGCCATCGCGCGCTTCGGCAATCTCAATCAAGCCAGCGAAGAACTATGCTTATCGAAAGGAGCTTTGTCACAGACACTGCAACAACTTGAGCAACACCTGGCGACAGAACTTTTTGATAGAGTCCAGCGCCGCTTGAAGCTTAATAGCCAGGGGAGCTTACTGCTGCCCTTAGCAGAGGAGATGCTTTCACGAGCACAAGAGATCGAGCAGCTATTTGGCTCTTATGATCATCAGCCAGAAGTGCTGAATATTGGCGCAAGCCAGACCATCGGTAACTACATGCTACCCACGTTACTGGCATCGCAACCCACCTTATGCCAAGCCAAAATCCAAATCGCAAACACCCAAACCCTATGCCAACAATTGCTGCGGTTTGAACTCGATATGGCACTAGTTGAAGGACAAAATACCCACGCAGAATTGCAAGCTACGCCGTGGCAACAGGATGAAATGATCCTAATTGCTGCGCCTAACCACCCTCTCTTAGATCAAGGTAATGTCAGCTTAGCGGATCTGGATGATCAGCCGTGGGTGCTTAGGGAGGCCTATTCAGGGAGCCGTGAGCAATTCGAACGACATATTCGCCCAGCGCTCACAAACGTAAATCAGGTCATGGAATTTAGCAGTCTTGAGTCGATTATGCTGGCCGTCGAGAACGGCTTAGGGCTGTCATTCATATCATTGATCGCCGCCCAAGCACGTTTAGAGTTAGGGCGTATTGCTAGATTGCCCTATCCAAACCATTTTTACCGCCAATTATCGATTGTTCAGCATCGTCATAAGTACGCTTCCAAAGGAATGAAAACGCTCACCGAGCACTTTCTTAACGCCACCTAAACTCGACGCAACAAAAAAGGCGATGGTCAATGACTCATCGCCTTTTGTATAGGTTTAAAGCGTTTCTAAATTACGCTTCGAAACGGTCTAGAGACTCTAGCGGGTAGAAGTCTGGGTATGGTAGAGACGCTACACCTGAATCCACTGCTGCTTTTGCAACCGCAGCCGATACTTCTGTTAGCAAACGCGCATCCATTGGCTTAGGTAGGATGTACTCTTTACCAAACTCAAGCGCCGCACCGCCGTAAGCCGTGATAACGTCTTGTGGTACTGGCTCTTTCGCAAGGTCTTTCAGAGCGTGAACCGCTGCCACTTTCATCTCTTCGTTGATCTTCGTTGCACGAACGTCCAACGCACCACGGAAGATGAATGGGAAGCCAAGTACGTTGTTTACTTGGTTCGGGTAGTCAGAACGGCCTGTTGCCATGATCAAATCAGAACGTGCCGCCAGTGCCGCTTCTGGGTTGATTTCAGGGTCAGGGTTAGAACATGCGAATACCACTGGGTTAGCGGCCATTTTTTTCAGCTGCTCAACCGATAGTAGATCAGGACCTGATACACCGATGAATACGTCTGCACCTTCGATCGCATCATCTAGTGTGCGAGCAGGTGTTTCGATAGCAAATGTTGCTTTGTACTCATTTAGGTCGTCACGACCAGAGTGAATCACACCTTTACGATCAAGAACGTAAATGTTTTCACGCTTCGCGCCACAAGCAATGATTAGGTTCATACATGCTGTCGCTGCAGCACCGGCACCTAGACATACGATTTTCGCATCTTCGATGGCTTTGCCTTGAAGTTCAAGCGCATTCAGAAGACCTGCAGCCGTTACGATTGCTGTACCGTGTTGGTCATCGTGGAATACAGGGATTGAACAGCGCTCGATTAGCTGACGCTCAATTTCAAAACACTCAGGTGCTTTGATGTCTTCTAGGTTGATACCACCGTAAGTGTTCGCAATACGCGCAACAGTATCGATGAAGGCTTCTGGGCTTTCTGCTTCGACTTCAACGTCTACTGAGTTAACACCTGCGAAACGCTTGAATAGAACACCTTTACCTTCCATTACTGGCTTAGAAGCCAATGGACCGATATTACCCAAGCCTAGTACTGCAGAACCATCAGAAATTACGGCAACTAGGTTACCTTTACCAGTGTAACGGTAAGCCGTTTCAGGATCTTTCGCGATTTCGCGGCAAGGTTCAGCAACGCCTGGGCTGTATGCCAAAGAAAGATCACGTGAAGTCGCTGTTGGCTTGCTGATAGTGATGTTTAGTTTGCCTGGTACAGGTTTCTCATGGTACTCAAGCGCCGCTTGTTTTAGATCTTCTGCCATTTTTGTTATTCCGTCTAATTAGTAGTGTTGTTCTTTGCTTTGCAGCATTTGGGTGACTTTCTGGTGTTAGTAATGCTTGTGGCATTCACCTAGAAGACACGCCTTATCGTTATAAATATAGTATGTCGTCATTGCGACGCCTCAATTCTACGTAAGTCTTGAGGATGTTTCACCGTTAAAACCACCGATTTAAAGCGATCTTTTTGGTGTTTTTTGCGTTGGTATTGCCAACCGCGTGCTTCGACAAGCTTTCCTTGAAGAAAGTACACGTCTTTTTTGTGCCAATATTGCTCCGCGTAGCGGGGAATATTGATCACTAAATCTTGTTCCGTTTCCAACCACCAGCCGCCGCGATTGTACGTGACAGAGGTGATTTTGGATTGCGTTAGAGCGAACCCGGAGTTAGGTTGCCACGGTTTCGGTGTCTGCCAAACACCTCGTTCCGCCTGTCTTGCGCTGTACTCAGCCTTATCCAGGCAATCTTGGTAAGCGACATTAGGCGGCACCGCAACACGATAACCAAGCCCTTCTGATAGTAACTGACTTGATATCGAGGCTCGATCTTTCGTAAATAAATAATACAGCTTACGACCATAACGATCTTCACTTTCTTGGGCGCTTTGCCAATAAATATGATCTCCCGCAAGCACTTCCAAACGCTGTTTGGCTTCTAGCGCAAACGCATCGTGTTTGCCGTGTTCATGGTCTAATTCAGGTGTATTGATGCCGACTAAACGGACTTTCCGCCCATCAGTCAGATGCAGGGTATCACCATCAATCACACGTTTTACCGCAGCGCGATGAAGTTCCCCTTGGGCCAGACACTGAGCATAGCTATCAAGTGATAGGCATAAAAAAAGCGCCAAGAAAACTTGGCGCTTTTTTTGAATCAGCATACGTGCCATCCACCAATTACTTAGTAGAACGACGAGCTCCGAAACGCTTGTTGAAGCGATCAACACGACCACCTGTATCAACCATTTTCTGTTGACCAGTGTAGAAAGGGTGGCAGTTGCTGCATACGTCGATGTGCAGGTCGTTGCCTAGTGTTGAGTTTAGAGTAAGCGTGTTACCACAAGTACAAGTTGCAGAAACAGCTGAGTAATTTGGGTGGATATCTTTTTTCATCGTTTTTTACCTTAAGGTTTGGTGTGCCGCCACTTAGTCAGTAATTGTTGCTAAGCACCGCACGATTCGTTGTACATCAATTGTACAGTGGTACCAAGAGCCGCGTATTTTAGGCGTCTAAACGCCATTCGGCAAGCCCTTTTACGATAATTTCGCCCCTTGAAAACCCATGAAAAGTTCACATTTTCCATTCAGACTAACGTACACTTAACTGGTAATCTGTTACATGAAATCTTTTTGCTGATAAATCAAGGTATTAGTCTTTATATGGTCGATGCACTGCTTACTCAAGACCCGTACGTAAAAGTGGCGCTTAATGTGCCTTTACGGGCGACCTTTGACTATAAAGTCCCTAAGGCATTGGCTTATCGTCACCACATACGCCCAGGCATGCGCGTCAAAGTCCCTTTTGGTAAAGGGGATCGACACAGTATCGGCCTAGTGATTGAGACCTGCTCTAACAGCGACTATGACGATGCGCAGATTAAACCTATTACGGCACTATTAGATGAAAGCCCGATCCTCTCTAAAGAGTTGTTCGATTTATGTGCTTGGGCGGCACGTTACTATCACCACCCGGTTGGTGAAGTGTTTTTTCACGCTCTACCGACGAGTCTGCGCAAGGGTGAACGCCCAGAGTTTCGTACCGAAACCTGGTGGTTTTTAACCCCTGAGGGCAAAGCCACCACAACAGAGTCGCTGAAAAATGCCAAACAACAAAAAGCCTTTCTAGAAGCTGCTCAACAACATGAAGAACACGGTTTAAGCCCACACTTATTGACCGTACTAGAACTCACCACTGCCGCTGCCAAAGGTCTCGAAAAGAAAGGGCTGGTGCGCAGCGAGCAGCGTAATTTCATCAAGTCGGTTGAGACGCACGCTCATCAAAAGCAAGTACCGCCAACATTAAATCTTGAGCAATCTGCAGCCACTAAAACGATCTTAGCCATGCGCAATGAATTTGGCGTGGCCTTACTCGATGGCATTACAGGCAGTGGTAAAACAGAAGTTTTTTTGCGTGTGATCGACGCCTTGCTCAAAGAAGACAAACAAGTCTTGGTGATGGTGCCAGAAATTGGCCTAACACCGCAGACTCTGCGTCGCTTTGAAAATCGCTTCAATACCGACATTGTGCTGATGCATTCCAATATGACAGATCGCGAGCGATTGGATGCCTGGCTCATGATCGAACAAGGGGAGGCCAAGATCATCATTGGCACACGCTCCTCTGTGTTTATACCGACCGCGAACTTAGGGCTTATCATCATCGATGAAGAGCACGATGCATCTTACAAACAGCATGAAGGGTTTCGCTATCATGCCCGTGACCTCGCTATAAAACGTGCTCAGGGGCAAAATATCCCTATTCTCTTGGCATCAGCCACCCCCTCATATGAAAGCTTGGCAAACGCTCTACAAAAGCGTTATTTGTGGCTTAAATTACGCCAACGGGCGGGGGACGCTGAACTGCCGCAAATGGAACGAGTTGATTTGCGTGGCCAAAGTCTTAAACAAGGTTTTAGCGAATACACTCTGGAGCGTATGCGCCAAACCTTAGAGCGTAAAGAACAGGTATTGGTGTTTTTAAATCGTCGTGGCTACGCCCCCACATTGATGTGCCATCAGTGTGGTTGGATCGCGGCGTGCGATCACTGTGACGTCAATCTCACCGTCCATAAGCGAGCCAATAAACTCCACTGTCACCATTGCGACAGTCACAAAGCCCTACTGCATACCTGCCCTGAATGTCACAGCACTGAACTGTTTACAGTTGGTGAAGGCACGGAGCAGGTCGAGGGTGTGCTAAATCAAATTTTCCAACACACTCCGGTATTACGAATTGACCGGGACAGTACTCAACGCAAGTCAGCTCTGACCCAGATCACTCAGAAAATCCACGAACATGACCAAGCCATTCTGGTGGGTACACAGATGCTTGCCAAGGGCCACCACTTTCCGAATGTGACCTTGGTAGTGATTATGGATGCCGACGTGGGTTTATTCTCTTCAGACTTTCGCGGTATGGAACGCACGGCACAGCTTATTACACAAGTAGCGGGACGTGCTGGCCGCAGTTCAAAGCGCGGCCATGTTTTGCTACAAACCTATCATCCAGATCACATCGCAATACAGTGCTTATGTGAACAAGGCTATGAAGCCTTAGCCATAGATGGCCTGAGAGAGAGGCAGCAATTATCTTTGCCACCCTTTTATCACCAAGTCATTATCCGCGCTGAGTCTCAGCAAGAGGCGCACGCCATGGAACTTTTGATGGCGCTCAGACAAGCCTTATCAGTCCACTTGTCGGAGGGCATGCAAATAGTTGGCCCGTATGCCGCCATCATTGTACGTAAGGCCGGACAGCACCGAGCATTATTAAATGTAAAGAGCCCTCAACGAGGCAACTTGCATGCGGTGGTCGCTCAAGCCAGCCAATGGCTTGAGCAACACACCCGCAATCAACGAATTCGTTTCGCAATTGACGTTGATCCACTGGAAACTTTTTAGCGCTCTGCGCATAATGGGCGCACCAACCAATGACTATGATTGTTCACATGTTTAACTTGATGCAATTAGCGACCAAAACCAGCCGTTCTAAGAAAGGGGCGACTAGACGCGCTCCCACACCGCCCCCTAAACGCAGTGTGTCGAAGCTTTTGTGGGCGGCTGTCATTGTCTTGCTCATTGGTTTTGGCTTCATACTGTTCAAATTGGCTGAAGTTCAAACGCCAACAACTCCCGTTCAAAAAGTCACACCGGCCGCGCCAGTGACAAAAGCACCTGAGAAAATCGTCACGAAGCCTGCTGAAAGTGCCAACAAACGTGAGACTTTTGAGTTCTATCAGTTGTTACAGAATAGCGAAGTGGATACTAGCCATGTGGACTCTTACGGCTATCAACCTCGTGAAGAAGAAAATTTCAGCTACATGATTCAGGCAGCTTCATTTCGCTCCAATACTGATGCAGACCGCCTTCGTGCAAAATTAATTTTGTCTGGTTTAGAGGCTCATTTGAAAGCCAGCGAAAGCAAAGACGGTAGCGTCTGGTATCGTGTGACCGTTGGACCTTTCGATACTCGTTCAGCCAAGAGTCGTGCCCAAGACAAACTGGCGCAAATGGGACTCAACTCTTACACCTATAAAATAAAGAAAGAGCAATAATCGTTCAAAAGCGTTCTGTTTCGCACAGAGCGCTTGAAATCTTCCCCCTTACCCCCATTTTGATAAGTAATCGAATGTGGAGTAAATCATGACTACGATTCTAACCGTACGCAAAGACAACCAAGTCGTCGTGGGTGGCGATGGACAAGTTTCCCTAGGCAACACCGTAATGAAGGGCAATGCCCGCAAAGTTCGCCGCTTATACCGTGGTGAAGTGATCGCGGGATTCGCAGGCGGCACGGCAGATGCATTCACGTTGTTCGAACGTTTTGAAGGTCAGCTAGAAAAGCACCAAGGCCACTTGGTTCGTGCTGCCGTCGACTTAGCCAAAGACTGGCGATCAGACAAAGCATTGCGCAAGTTAGAAGCAATGCTGATCGTAGCAAACGAAGAAAGCACCCTAATCATCACTGGTAACGGCGATGTTGTAGAACCTCAACACGGCGCTCTCGCCATTGGCTCAGGTGGCAATTTTGCTGAAGCCTCAGCCCGCGCTTTACTTGATAATACAGAACTAAGTGCCCAAGACATCGTTGAGAAGAGCCTAAACATCGCCGCCGATATTTGCGTCTTCACCAATCATAATTTGACGATCGAGACCATTAACATCGATCCAAAAATTGAAGACCAAACCAAGTAACGAATTGAGAGATAACACCATGAGCAACATGACTCCTCGTGAAACGGTCAACGCTTTAGACCAGCATATTATTGGCCAACAAAAAGCAAAGCGTGCCGTAGCCATTGCCCTACGTAACCGCTGGCGCCGCATGCAATTACCTGAAGAAATGCGTGCTGAAGTCACACCTAAAAATATCCTAATGATCGGTCCTACAGGTGTAGGTAAGACAGAAATTGCACGCCGTCTTGCCAAGCTAGCAAACGCACCATTCATTAAAATTGAAGCCACTAAATTCACAGAAGTAGGTTATGTCGGTCGTGACGTTGACTCCATTATCCGTGACTTGGTTGAATCGGCGATTGTTATGTTGCGCAAGCAAGAAACCGAGCGCATGAAAGACAAAGCAGAAGATGCCGCAGAAGATCGCATTTTAGATGCCCTATTGCCACCTGCTCGTGGTTTTGAAGAAGATTCTGCATCAAGCTCGACTCGCCAGACGTTCCGCAAAAAACTACGTGAAGGTCAGCTAGACGATAAAGAAATAGACATCGAAGTATCCGATTCTCCTGCTGGTGTTGAAATTATGACACCGCCTGGCATGGAAGAAATGACCAGTCAATTACAGAATCTATTCTCTAATATGGGCGGCGATCGCACGAAAAAGCGTACGATGAAAGTCAAAGACGCTCTGCGTCAAATCCGCGAAGAAGAAGCGGGTAAATTGGTCAACGAAGAAGAGCTTAAAGCTCGTGCAGTAGAAGCCGTTGAGCAACATGGTATCGTTTTCCTAGACGAGATCGACAAAGTGGCTAAAAGCTCAGATCGTTCAAGCGGCGAAGTATCTCGTGAAGGGGTTCAGCGTGACCTGCTACCACTGATCGAAGGCAACACCGTTAGCACTAAATACGGCATGATCAAAACCGATCACATCCTGTTTATTGCCTCAGGTGCGTTCCATTTATCGAAGCCTTCTGACCTAATCCCTGAGTTACAAGGTCGCTTACCAATTCGTGTTGAACTAGACGCTCTTACCGTTGACGATTTTAAACGCATTTTGACTGAGCCAAGCGCGTCTTTAACAAAACAGTATGTGGCACTGGCGAAAACTGAAAACATTGATTTAAACTTCACCGAAGAAGGCATCACTCGTATTGCAGAGATTGCTTGCCAAGTGAACGAACGCACAGAGAACATCGGTGCGCGTCGTCTGCACACGGTACTAGAGCGTCTCTTGGAAGAAGTTTCCTACTCAGCGAGCGATATGCCAGAAGGTCAAACCGTAGACATCACCGCTGACTACGTGAACCAACAGCTCGGTGAAGTGGCTGAAAACGAAGACTTAAGCCAATACATCCTGTAATGGCCGCGATTTAAGAAGAGTACGCATCATGGCAACGCCAACGAAAATTCACTACCACAAGCAATCCCGTGAACTGGAGTTGGCCTTTGCCGATGGTGCAAGCTATCGCCTTAGCGCAGAATACCTTCGTGTTCATTCCCCTTCTGCCGAAGTGCGTGGACACGGCATGCAAATGCCGATACTGCAATACGGCAAGAAAGATGTGGCCATTATGAACATCGAAGCAGCAGGCAATTATGCTTTAAAAATCAGCTTTGATGATGGTCATGATACGGGCCTATATGCTTGGGATTACCTCTACAATCTCGGTAAAAATCATGATGAACTTTGGCAAATGTACCTAGATCGACTTACCAAAGAAGGTCGCACTCGCGAAACCTCTGCCATTCAAATTCATCAAGTACACTAATAAACATAGGCTTAACGTTATGACCATCAGCCTCGTCGCCCTGGCATCCATTGAACGTGCGGTAAACTATGCCCTCAAGCAAGATCCACCGTCGCAACGCCACCTAACTAAGTTAGCTGGCCAACAGATCTTTCTGGAAGTCGAAGACTTTAACCTAATTCTACAGGTTCATGTATTGGAAGAAGGCATTATGCTGGATCGTCCAGAAAGCATGGATGAGATAGAACTGGATGCTAAGCTCGATACCCATGTCAAAGGCCCAAGCAGTGCTTATCGTAAGCTTCTAGAAGGTGACGGCTTCTTTGATGGCGACTTGCGTATTCGTGGTAATGCACAAGCTCTGATGACGCTTCATAAGGTAATGCAAGGTTTTGAATTCGACTGGGAAGGCATCTTAGCCGATAAAGTCGGTGACCTACCTGCAGCGACATTCGCCCGTCTCGCTCGAACTCAATGGAGCGTGACAAAAGAACTGACCACCAATGCCCGCATTCATTTGGTCAACTATCTACAATCCAACAGTGAGCTTCTGCCCAGCAAAATCGAGTTCGACCACTTTGTCGATGAAACCGAACGTTTGGGCATGCAACTCGACCGCTTCGAAGCTAAGTTGAAGTTGGCTGAGAAACGACGCTAATGTCATTAAGCTAAACTAAGAAGACACCCTTAGTTTAGCTAGTCGCCCCTGAATAACTCTATATAACATTTCCGCCGCTTCTCGGCGAAAGATCATAACTATGCAATCCATTTTTATAACACATCAATTACACGCCATCTAGTGTTCACTATTGCTATACCAAAAAGACACTTTTTTGAACGATATAACTGACTTAATATTCATTTTAAAATAATTAAGTTCCTAATCTTTCCCTGTATCGCGAGAACTCTTTAAACATAAGAAAAGATATAATCATGCTCTGAAGAACAATAATATCGTTCCCATAACCATCAAAAAAATTCATATAAAGTAAATATAAAAGACAACCTAAAGAGGAAAATTTGAAGAAAAATATAACAAAATTTAAAGCTGTTTTTTCAAACTTTATTTTCATTGACATTCCAATTATAAATTAAAAAACCATTATTTTTCAGATCTATACCATTTGTACAAAATCATCAAGAAAACAACTTCATAGACATCAACCTGAGATTCAAGCTGCAGAACCCTTTCATCTATATGAAGATAGTATGAAAATTCTAAACCATTATAAATAGAGCATATAATTAGAGAGCCAATCACTAATATGTCTAAATAATTTTTCTTAAATAAACTTCCCATGAATAATTCCGACTATTTCTAGTTTTTTCTAACTTACTAATCTGCTCTCATCCTACTAATGATGAAGGGGTAATAGATTTTCAGGAACAAGAGATTAAAGCTATCCATAGATCATTTGAGAGCTGATGGACTAATGTATGCTCCATATGAGAATACTGCTGATTATCTAGCACTGCTTCTCGAAACAGAAGATCTGAAGACGGGTGACTTGAGTTTTCCATAACGTTCTACAACTAAATATCAAAATCCCATTTATATAAATAGTAAAGCGGTCATTAATGCAAATGAAAACCATTTTATGTAAAGAATCGTAAACCCACATAAGGCCTCTTGCTATGTGCTGAAAACCAGCAATCAGTCGACACATCCTATCAAAATCGAGTTCGATCACTCTAAGCTTTCACATCTTCAGCGTTAAGTGTCTGCTTGCGCTGCTCTAACCATACTTCCAAATCAGCGGCGGGCATGGGGCGCGCAAAACCATAGCCTTGTAAATAGTCACAACCATGCTCAGCCAGATACTGGGCTTGGTACTCTATCTCAACCCCCTCGGCGATCACTTCCATGTTAAGCCCTTTGGCCATGGCGATGGTGGCGCTGACTATGCATTCATCAGACTCGATATCACCAATACCGCGTACAAAGGACTGATCAATCTTTAGGTAGTTGGCCTCTAACTCTTTTAGATAACTCAACGAACAATAGCCCGTTCCAAAGTCATCAATGGCAATACTAATATTATTGGCGCGTAACATAGCGAGATTACGAGCCAGTTGCGCAGAGCGGACCATTAGCGTTGTTTCAGTAAACTCAATCGCAATCACCTCACTGGGTACCTTGTAGTGTTTCAACCCATTGAGTAACTCATAGGCGACTTCAGAGTTCGACAGTTGTACCGCAGAAATGTTGATCGACACTTTCCCAACCTCAATATTACGTGCTCGCCAATCTGCTACTTGGCTTAAGGTACGATCAATAATCCAGCGCCCCAGTTCAATGATTTGACCACTGTCTTCCGCAATAGGGATAAAGACCGCTGGAGAAATCCACTCACCCAAACGCCGCCAACGAATCAGCACTTCGACTCCAACGACTTGATTAGTTCGAGCATGTACTTGTGGTTGGAAGAAGACACTAAGCTGATCATCTTGAGACATGGCTTCCTCAAGGTGTCGCTGGATGGCCACCCGTCGCTGCATGCTTTCATCCATTGAATCGTCGAAGAAGCGATAGGTATTTTTACCGGAGTGCTTGGCTCGATACATTGCTAAGTCAGCTTGGCGTAATAATGACGAGCTATCGATGTCGGCAACATCGCTCATTGCCACCCCCACACTACAACTGACCGAAAAGGTGGTGTCTTGGTACTCAAAAGGCTGGGCTAATGCATCCACAATGGCTTGAGCCAAGTGATGAATATGAGACGCTTGCTGTGCTGGATGCAGAAATAAAGCAAATTCGTCTCCTCCTAGGCGTGATAACAGCGCTTCATCCGGTGCGACGCGTTCAAGCTTTTTAGCAACCCGTTTAAGCAGTACATCCCCTGCTTCATGGCCTAAGGTGTCGTTGATCTCTTTGAAACGATCAAGGTCTATAAACAGTAAGGCAATGCTACCGTAATGTCGCTGCAACACACACTCGTCCAAGCATTGCTCAAAATACCGCCTATTAGAGAGTCCTGTTAAGTCATCATGCTGTGCCATATACAAGACCTGTTGTTCAGCCTCTTTGCGCACCGTAATGTCTTCATGCACAGCAATGAAATATTCCACTGCGCCAGCACTGTCTAAAATAGGTGTGATCGTTTGCTCCACCGTAATAAACTGGCCATCCTTATGCCGATTAACTAACTCTTTGCGCCAGCTTTTACCTTGAGAGATCGTTTCCCAGAGATCTTGGAAAAATGGTCGCTCGTGAACACCCGAGTTCAAGATGCGTGGTGTCTTACCACGCACTTGCTTCAGGCTATAACCCGTTAAGGTTGTAAAAGCATCGTTTACCCATTCAATGCGCCCCTTGGGATCGGTTATAAATATGGCGTTTGCCGCACTACGGATCGCCATACTCAATAAGTGGTTGCTGCCTTGAACTTTGTCTCGTTTGTGTCGAAAAACCAGATACATCACCAGCATTAGCACCACAGCGATTGCCAGCACACTAAAGATTGTCCTGACGATTTGCGCATCACTTTGCCAGTTCGCTAATGCATCTTCGTTGTAGGATCGTAGAGAAATGACCAGTGGATAAAAAGAGGTAGCGCGGTAGCTGTCCAAATAACTACCTTGTTCATTTTGCTCACGAAGATCGCCCCATGAGCGGTCCATCATCACCTCACGACGGGCACTACTTAAAAAGTCAGCCCCTTCTCCAAGAATTTTCTCACCAGAGAATAAATAGAGAGAGACTTCGCGACGACTCGCAGAAACAGACTTAAACAAGCTTTGGAAGTAGTGCATATTCAAAGAGCCAATAACAAAACCTGCTAACGCCCCTTGGGAAAAATACGGCACACATACCGGCCAATACTGAAGCTCCGCTAGACGAAATGCATCGCCCCAATAGCGCCCCGCTTGAACAGGTAGGAATAAAACATCGGCATTGGATGCTCGCTCAGCGCAAAGGGAAGCCTGTTCATACGCCACCACATCAATACTGCGCAGCTGCGGTAAGCCTCTTAACAGTCGCTGAGTCAGCAAATTAGAGGTTGCTTTAGAGCGCGCGCCTGCATCGAGTGCGACCGTCTGCAACGCGCCAACAGCCGCTTGCAAAGAGCGGATAACGGAGTCTTCTAGGGCGTAGGCCAGAGAGGTGTTCGTCAGCATTTGCTCTTCAAGGGCTCGTTGGTGACCTCTACCGAGAATATGCTGCAAGCTGACCGTCATCACTAATAGGATTATGACCATGCTCACCACCACGACGGTTTGTCGCTGTATAAAATTTGAGAGTAATTTGAGCAAAGTTATTAACCTAGATCAGCACCTGACACATGAATTGCTTACATAATAAGCATAGCTTATCGTTTTAATTCGCTTGAGGTGTTGATTTATGTCGCTAAGACAAGGCTATCTGACGCTATTTTTCGCCATTTTCGCTGTTTTTCTAAATCCAGCATGGGGAGAAGACGGCAAAACCATTTCTAACATAGAAGCGCGCCAAGGCATCAACATATGCATTTGGCCAGATTACTTTTCCATCACCTACTTAAGTCCTCGCACACAACAGCTCGAAGGTATTGATATCGACCTGAGCCATGCCTTGGCCGATGACCTTGGTGTTCCAGTCAACTATGTCAAAACCCATTTTGGTCGATTTATGGAGGATTTAGAGGCAGGTAAATGTGATGTCGCTATGTTTGGTGTGGGCAATACAAAAGCTCGCCAGAAACGTGTCAACTTTACCCAACCGTATCTCGCTAGCAATATGTACGCGGTCACGACCAAGCAGCACCCTTTTATTAAAAGCTGGAGCGACATGGACCAAAAAGGCGTGATTATCTGCGTGCAAAAAGGCACTTACATGGAAAACGCTATGCGTAAGTCGCTTAAAAACGCCACACTCACCACTGTACTAAGGCCAAATGAGCGAGAACTTGAAGTGCTATCTGGACGCGCGGATGTCTTTATAACCGATTACCCTTATGGGAAAAAAATGGTCAGCGTCTATGATTGGGCTGAGCTGCTCGCACCGCCCGGTAAAACTGAGCAGTTTCAATATGCCTACGCCGTGGCCAAAGGGGACGATCAATGGCTACAACGTATGGATCAGTTCGTTTCTGACATCAAGCTAGATGGCCGCCTTGAAAAAGCAGCTACACATTACAACCTAACTCCAATCATCATTCGTGAATAGCGTGACACAGCGTATTTAAATACGAAAAAGCCCGAACATGTCGCCATGTTCGGGCTTTTTAATGTCTTTCAGCCATTAAGCGTTAAAGCGCTTACATACGCTCTAGAGTTTCGATACCTAGTAGCTCTAGACCTTGCTTCAGCGTTGCCGCAGTACTTAGGGCAAGCTGTAGACGGCTTTCTTTCAACGCGTCTTCTGCGTTCAAAATCGGGCAAGCTTCGTAGAAGCTCATAAAGATACCCGCAAGCTCGTATAGGTAAGCACACATAAAGTGTGGCATACCGTCGTTGATTACCTGCTGGATCGCTTCTTCGAATTGGCAAAGCTTCACAGCTAAGGCACGCTCTTGATCTTCTACGACTGTGATCGGTGCATTCAACGCAGATACGTCCATTTCTGAACGACGCACGATGCTCGCAACACGAGAGTAAGCGTACAACAAGTAAGGCGCGGTGTTGCCTTCAAAGCTTAGCATGTTATCCCAGTTGAACACGTAATCAGAGGTACGGTTCTTAGATAAGTCAGCGTACTTAACCGATGCGATACCAACGACACGGCCGATGTTACGCTGCTCTTCTTCTGGCATATCTGGGTTCTTTGACGCTACTAGCTGGAACGCACGTTCTTGTGCTTCTTCAAGTAATGCAGAAAGCTTCGCCACACCACCAGAGCGAGTCTTAAATGGTTTACCATCACTGCCCATTACCGTACCAAACGGCATGTGCTCAAGACTGATGCTTGGCTGAGCAAAACCTGCTTTGCGCGATAGCGTGAAGATCTGTTGGAAATGCAAAGATTGGCGAGCATCTACAAAGTACAGCGCACGATCTGCATTCAACACTTTCTGACGGTAGCGTACAGCGGCTAAGTCAGTGGTGGCGTACAGGAAACCACCACCGGTTTTCTGAACGATGATCGGCGTGATGTCACCTTCTTTATTGGCAAACTCTTCTAAGAAAACACACTTCGCGCCTTGGTCTTCTTTGATCAAGCCTTGTGCTTCTAGGTCGTTGATTACGTTCTGCAAATCGCTGTTGTAAGCGCTTTCTGGCATCACGTCTTTACGCTCTAGGGAAACACCCAACATGCGGTAAGTTTCTTCACAATGCTCAAGAGAGATGTTGATGAACTCTTGCCACAGTGCCATGCATTGCTCGTCACCAGACTGAAGTTCCACGACCAGTTCACGAGCACGTGCCGCAAAGGCTTCGTCGTCATCAAAACACTTTTTCGCTTCGCGGTAGAAAGACTCAAGATCCGACAGCGCCATACTGATTTCAGAGTTTTCCGCACGTAGACGCTCCATGTAGGCCAACAGCATACCAAACTGAGTACCCCAGTCGCCGACGTGGTTCTGGCGCACAACGTTGTGGCCCATAAACTCAAGAGTACGTACTACTGCATCACCAATAACGGTAGAGCGTAGGTGACCAACGTGCATCTCTTTCGCAAGGTTCGGTGCTGAGTAATCCACCACCACAGTTTGTGGTGCTTCTACCGTCGCAACATCTAGACGTTCACTGTGACGAAGATCCGCTAACGCTGATCCTAACCATTCGTTTTTCAAGAAGATATTGATGAAACCTGGGCCTGCGATTTCGACTTTATCTGCCACATCGGAAAGATCCAATTGCTCCAACACTTTAGTTGCGAACTCACGAGGATTGGTGCCGATTTTCTTTGCCGCGCCCATGATGCCATTGGCTTGGTAGTCACCAAATTGAACTTTTGCAGATTGACGAACGAGAGCCGGAGCATCGTCCGCCGCACCCGATGCGACCATAGCCGCTTGAATACGTTGATTAAGAAGCGTTTGAATATTCACAAGAAACCCATTTTAAAATACAGAACCCTCCGGCAAGGTCATGACATCAACTTTCAAAGGGGATTGATAAAGAAGCCGAATGATCACATGCATTAAGCCCATGGATGGGCGATACGCCTGTCGCGGGCAGGGATGCCCGTTCAGGCGGTGCTGTGATCACTCGGCGTATTTTTTACCAAGCTTATTCAGTCAATGACTTACTCACCAGAGGGTTGTCATGTCATTTGAAGTTGGCGCTATGATAACCGATTTTCGACTATTTAGCGAAAGAACAGCTTACAAGCTGGGTTATCATTTTCATCTTGGTAAGGGTAGCCTAACTCGTCTAAATAGCGCGTCACATCGGTCTCTTCGCCGACCGCCTGCAAGCCCACCAACACTCGACCGTAGGCATCACCGTGGTTACGGTAATGGAACATGGAAATATTCCACTGACCGCCTAAAGTATTTAGGAATTTCAGCAACGCACCAGGGCGTTCAGGGAATTCAAAGCTGTACAGCAACTCACCTTTTTCACTTCGCAAGTGACCACCGATCATATGACGTACATGTACCTTCGCTGTTTCATCATCAGTCAGATCAACGATTTCGTAATCTCTCAAATCATGTAACAGCTCTTCACGACTGTTCGGACTACCGCCTAATGCGACACCAACAAAGATCACAGCCTGCTTATCATCGCCGTAACGGTAGTTAAATTCTGTAATAGAACGGCCAACTAAGGCTTGGCAGAAGTCTTTAAAGCTGCCCGGTGCTTCCGGGATTTTAACTGCGATGATCGCTTCACGCTTCTCACCCAATTCCGCACGCTCAGAGACGTGACGCAGACGGTCGAAGTTAACGTTCGCACCAGAATTGATTGCTACAAGACGCTGACCTTTAGCGCCTTCACGCTCAATGTACTTTTTCAGACCCGCTAGCGCACAAGCACCGGCTGGTTCAGTGATCGCGCGGGTATCGTCGTAGATATCCTTGATCGCGGCACACATTTCATCAGTGTTCACAGTAATGACTTCGTCAACGCATTCTTTGGCAATTTCAAAGGTGTTCTTACCGATTTCGGCCACCGCGACACCTTCTGCGAAGATACCCACTTGAGCAAGACGTGTTGGTTTGCCTGTGTCTAAAGCGACTTTTAAACACGCCGCATCAGTTGGCTCTACACCAATGACTTTAATCTCAGGGCGTAGGTATTTGATGTAAGCCGCGACACCAGCGATTAGACCACCACCGCCCACGGGGATAAACACCGCATCGATGTCACCTTCGATTTGGCGCAATAGCTCCATACCGATCGTGCCTTGACCGGCGATCGTATCGAGGTCGTCAAATGGGTGTACGTAGACTTGGCCTGTTTGCGCCATGATTTCTTGGGATTTCGCAAACGCTGCATCAAAGGCATCGCCCGCTAACACCACTTCGGCACCACGAGCACGCACTGCGTTGACTTTTACATCAGGGGTCGTTTCTGGCATCACGATGGTGGCTTTGATGCCTAGTTTTTTCGCAGCAAGGGCAAGGCCTTGCGCATGGTTACCTGCTGAAGCAGCAATCACGCCTTTGGCACGGTCTTCTTCAGAAAGCTGAATAATTTTGTTGTATGCACCACGAATCTTAAACGAGAACACTGGCTGTAGGTCTTCTCGCTTCAAAATAATATCGTTGCCAGTGCGTTCAGACAGTTGCGTAGCACGGGAAACGGGGGTTTCTACCGCGACGTCATAAACCGGCGCTTGTAGAATTTTTTTGATGATTGTGTGGGGCATATACATTCCTGCTTTTTCTCCAAAGCACGCCTAGAATCGGCGTTTTAGGGGGTAACTCTGCTAATAAATGAACACGCAATATACTCTTTCCCACCTTCATGAGCAAAGGCTTGGGCGGGATTAGAGTGCTTTTCGACCATACTCGGCAACTTCGTCCTAGAGGGGTAACAATAGCTAAGGTAACTGACTATAATGTGCCCACCCTTTTGGGCAACACCATTACTCACACTCTAAGTCACAGGTTTACCCAGCATGACGCAAGACGAATTAAAAAAAGCAGTCGCTGAAGCCGCAGTAGAATACATTCTTCCACTGCTAGAAGAAGACACTATTGTCGGTGTAGGTACCGGTTCAACAGCGAACATGTTCATTGATGAATTGGCAAAGCACAAACAACTATTTGATGGCACGGTAGCGAGCTCTGAAGCTTCTGCAGAACGCCTAAAAGGTCACGGCATTCCTGTGTATGACCTAAACTCTGTGGACTCGATCCGTGTGTATGTAGACGGTGCGGATGAATCAAACGATCACCTTCACCTAATCAAAGGTGGCGGTGCGGCATTAACACGCGAGAAGATCGTTGCAGCCGTTTCAGAAGAATTCGTTTGTATCGCAGATGAGTCAAAATTAGTGAAAGTGCTAGGCGACTTCCCTCTTCCAGTAGAAGTGATCCCAATGGCACGCAGCTATGTGGCACGTGAATTGGTAAAACTTGGCGGTGACCCAGTGTACCGCGAAGGTGTGGTAACTGATAACGGCAACCATATCCTAGACGTTTACAACCTAGAAATCTTGGATGCAGTGAAGCTGGAAAGCCAAATCAACGAAATCGTTGGCGTGGTGACAAACGGTCTATTCGCATCTCGCCCAGCAAACGTTCTATTGCTAGGCACTCAGTCCGGTGTGAAAACACTTAAGGCTTAAGAAGACAGAGCCCAGTCTCATTTTTCAGCGACTCTTAGCACTTGCGTGTAGAGCGAAAAATAATGGCTGGGCTCTAGCTATCTAAACCACAAGCAGAACTAAAACACTAGAACCAGCGACTCTTGCGCATTAGAACGTACTGGCCAATCCCCATAAATACCAGCACGCCGACAAACAGCCAGAATGCTGCACCATTCTCCACGCCAGGCATACCGCCGATATTGATACCGAATAAGCCAGTTAAGAAGCCCAACGGCATAAAGATACCGGACAGGATCGACAGCACATACATGCGGGCGTTCATCTTCTCTGCTTGATGGTTGGCAAACTCTTCTTGCATCAGCAAGCAACGCTCGCGTAATGACTCCAAGGCTTCAACATAACGAGTAATATCGTTGGCAGCTTCTTGAATATCGGCCATCTGCTCTTTGGTTACCCAAGATTGAAGCTCTACCGCCAAGCGGCTAATAGCTTCTTTTTGTGGCACCAAGAAACGGCGCAAACGAACCGTCTGCAAACGGCGATCCACTAGGATGGTACGTTGCTCGGGCAATACCTGCTCGCTCATTTCCTCTTCAAGTTCGCCCAGTGTGTCCTCTAGACCATCGATAACTCCCGCCATGCGAGCGGTCAGTGTATGCGTTAATGTCGCAACAAGCTCGGCAATGTTTTCAGGGCCTTCGCCTTTCTCAAGATTATTGACTTGTTCCACAACAGACAGCAAACGACGGCGTCGCGTTGAAACAATAAAGTGCGGCGTGGCCCACAAGCGCAAGGACACCATGTCTGAAGGATCTGAGTCTGGGTTTAAATTGACGCCACGCAGGGTGATCAGAACACCTTGCCCCATTTTGACCGTACGTGGACGAGTTTCATCAGCAAACAATGCATCCACCACCGCTTCAGGGATATCCGCCATGTTATCCAGCCAATCTCGCCCATCATCTTTGGAGCAGTCGATGTGTACCCAATGGGCACCACTTTCAGGCAAAGCAGCTGGCAATTGCGTTTCACGGGAAGCGCCACCTTGACCGTCAAATTTTAAGTAGTGCAGTAAGTAATCCATAGTGTTCTCTTCTCTTTTGCAATGAGTTGAGCCATCAACTCATATTTATTGGCATTGTAGGCTGACGTGGAACTAAGCGGGTGGCATAATTTCCCAAGACGAATAAATAAAAAGGACCCTTGCCATGCAAAGCTTATCTCAGTTTCTTGCGTCCGATGCCTCAAGCGCATCATTGCAGGAAGTACTGTTAGTCACAACCCAAACTTGTATCGAAATCTCCAGCGCCCTGAAAAAAGGTTCGCTAGCCGGCATCCTAGGAATGGCTGGTAATGAGAACGTTCAAGGGGAAGAACAAAAGAAACTGGATGTGATCTCTAACAACATGCTTAAAAGTGCTTTGCTGGCCTCTCCTGCGGTGCGTGCTATTGCGTCCGAAGAAGAGGACGACATAGTCCCTGCCAACACTGATGGCGAATATTTGATTGCCTTTGATCCACTGGATGGCTCTTCAAACATCGACATCAACTCAATGGTAGGAACCATTTTCTCCATCTACCATCAGGTAGGTAGTGAGCCTGCAACGGAAGCAGACTTTCTACAACCAGGTAAAAACCAAGTCGCGGCAGGCTATGTACTTTATGGCCCATCAACGATGTTGGTGTTCACCACTGGTAACGGTGTGAACATGTTTACTTTGGATGTGGAGCAAGGCGAATTTATTCTGACTCGTGAAAACGTAAAAGTGGACGACGAGACGCAAGAGTTCGCGATTAATATGTCTAATCAACGCTTCTGGTCAGAAGCGATGCAAAATTACGTGAATGACTTGGTTGCAGGCAAAGACGGCCCTCGCGCTAAGAACTTCAATATGCGTTGGGTGGCGGCCATGGTGGGTGATGTTCACCGTATCCTTTGTCGTGGCGGCATCTTTATTTACCCTTGGGATAAGAAAGATCCAAATAAAGCCGGCAAGTTGCGTTTGATGTACGAAGCTAACCCTATGGGTATGCTGCTTGAACAAGCTGGCGGTAAAGCATTCACCCACACAGATCGTATTTTGGACATTCAACCAGAAGGTATTCACCAACGCGTTGCAGTGGTCCTAGGTGCTGCAAACGAAGTGGATAAGTGTTTAAGTTATTAACACTGACTTTGAAATAGCAAAAGACCGACTAATTTAGTCGGTCTTTTTCGTTCTAAACGATGAACCTTATCCGTGGATCAATCTGGCACCGCACCGGATAAGAAGATCTGTACTTGCTGGTGTTTATCACCCCAAATATGGGACTTCACATCTTGTAGGAATTTCTGAGCTTCGTTTAAGGTCACAATGCCGCCCATTAGCTCGACACCAATCCCTTCTTGAGTGAAAAAGAAGCGCCAATTATGGCCATCTACTTTTACTTCTCCTTCTCCGTTTACGTATGACACCTGCTCAAAGCTGTAATCCACTGGCACAAAGCACGCTAATTCTTGGCCAGCTTCTCCATAATTCATATCCGGAACATACCCTTGACGATCGACTAATCCGAATTTCATACTGCGCTCCTGTTGTTGTTTCCTTCAGCATAGTCCTATCCATCAGATCTTGCAGTATTTGCTCTACTTAATAAGGCATTACTATGACGTAAGTAGTTTGTACAAAGTATTCCTGCAGTAAAATACATAGCTCAAACACAATTAAAACTTTATCTACTTGACGTGTTAACAGCCTGTGTTGCCAACCAGTCAGTAATGGTAGATAACGCCGATGGTGCAAGGGCGTCTTCACCCTGCCACATCATTTTTATCCAAGCGCTGATGCCAAACTTTTGCTCGTTGAAATCGTCTGAATTGAGTAACCCATGACTCGCCTTAGGTATGAGCTGCACATCAATAAGGGGATGGGGCGCTTTCTTATGAGCGATATATTCGTGTTGCGCATCGACGTTTAGATCCTCTTGGCCCCATATCAGCAGCATAGGTACTGCAACCTTTTGATACGCCAAGCTGGCATCTGCTTGGAAATTACGAAACACAAATTCGAAACGTTCTTGGCTCATAGCGTCGCCTTTATTCTCATGCAGATACTCTTCGTAACTTGGATGCTTTTTTAACGACGTAATACTTTGCTCATATTCTTTTAGGGCGTTCGGGAGTTGAGTGTCATCAAGCTCTGCATTGTTCGCTTCCTGAATGGCATAGTACCTACCTTGCTCTAACCAGTTTGTTGCAAACCCAATACCGATAGCAAAAGCGATATTATCTGCTTGCTGCGCGAGCACAGGAACAACCCAACCCGCTTGGCTAAATCCAATTAAACCCGTATTGCTAGCATCAAAACCCAATTGGGTCCGAGTGAAATCTATCGCAGCTAAGACTTCACTTTGACGGTCTTGCATACTCTGCTGCAGCCAGTTTCCCTGTGAATCACCCACTCCGGGCTTGTCCCAACTAAAGATGGCATAACCTTGCTTACGAAGAGAATTCCAATACAGCTCATAATAGCCATGGGCATCGTAGGTCATAGCCCCATCGCCATGTACGAAGATCAATATTGCTTTAGCTGCACCGGAGCCATTATCCCGTGTGGGCGGCAAATAATGCCCTGCAAGCTGAACGCCGTGATGTGAAAACATATATTGCTGTGCACTCGCTGCGTGGGGCAACCAAAAAGCCGTCATTAAGACTGCCACAGCGAGTTGGCATCTAAGGTATTGAAACCGACTTTTAAAAAATATAACGCAAGAAAAAGTACTCATTTAAGCTTCTCCTGAATCCCTTAGGGCCTTGTACGTTTCGCGATGTCGTTTAGCACTAAACAACGCTTTTACATCATGAGTGATGGCGATTAGTACCGGAACTAGTAATACCATAAGTAGAGTTGAGAACAGCTCACCGAACGCAAGTGAAGCGGCTGCAGGTTTAAGGTATTGCGCCTGCTCCGAAGTTTCAGATAACAAAGGAATCAAGCCAATAACCGTCGTGGCGGTCGTCAAGAAAATCGCCTGAAAGCGGCTGGTGGCGGCCTTTTGAATCGCTTCGTGATGAGTCACACCTTGCTCAACAAGCTCGTTGTATCGAGTCAGCATAACCAAGCTGTCATTCACGACAACTCCCGCCAACGCGAGCATACCAAATAAAGACAAAACTGAGAGCGCAAGACCAAGGTAGAGGTGACCAAGAATCGCACCGACAAACCCGAAAGGAATGATGGCGAGCACGATAAAAGGTAGCCAATAAGATTTAAGCGGGACAGCCATCAAAACATAGATCAACACGAGTGCGATGAATAGGGCTTTTTTAAGACCTGCACGCATGCTGTCCATTTCTTCCAGCTCTCCACCTAACGCAATATCCAGCTCTGGATACTGTGCCTTCAGATCAGGCGCGAGATTTTCCATAACAGCTTGAGCCACTTCTTCTGGGGCCACAACAGCTCGGTTGATCGTCGCGTAAATGGCATTAATCTGACGGTTGTTTTCCCGTCGTAGCTGCTTTGGCTTAAGGGTATAGTTAAGTTCAGCCACTGAAGCAAGCGTCAACCAGCTCCCTTCAGAGTTTCTAATTTTCGTTTGGAGCAAGTCATCAATACTGTCACGTTGATCAGCTTTTAGTTTCACAACCACAGAAACTTCCTCGTCATTACGCTGTAGCTTGTAAATGTCTGCCCCACCGTAGGCGTAGCCGATTTGTGTCGCGAGGGTTGCTAAATCAAAACCTAATCGTTGAGCGACTGCGGTCGGTCGAACTTCGAGCTCTAACAGCCCCATCCCTATTGAGTCCCTTGGATAATACACACCATCAATGTTACTGAGGAAGTTTTTCAGCTGAGTACCCGCTTCCTTAACAACCGTCACATCGTGGCTGGAAAGCTTAATGGCAAAGCCACCCCCAATTTCTTCAGAACCACTCAGCTGTAATTCAGTCGCCCCTTCCAAGGAACCGATACCTTTGCGCCACTGCTGAATAAGTTCCGCCATCTCAAGCTGGCCTCGCTCTGAGATAGGTGTTAATTCAGCATAAAGTTGAGCAGAGTCTGCCCCCATAATCATTTGAAAACTCGTTTGAATGGGTGGCTTATCCAGATGGTATTTCGCTTGCAGTGCTAGGTTGACGGACTGTCCTACCTCTTGAATACGCTCCATGTTTGTTTGCGTTAAGCTAAACGGTGATCGAGGATCCATTTCAAGAGAGATCTGGACGATTTGACCAGGCACTTCCGGAAAAAAGACGGTTGCGACCTTTCCTTTCTCCGTTAGCCCTAGCGCGAGCACCGCGCAGCCGATAAATACGATTAACACCGCATAACGATGATGGACTGTCTGAGCAAGCAAGGGCACGTAAAGTCGATCCCTTACATAGTAAAGCGCCCCTCGTGCATTGTTTTGTACAACGCCCCAATATCTCATCCAAGAAGAACTCGATGGCTTAGCAATTGAAATAGCGGCTAGATGAGCTGGAAGAATGAACTTGCTTTCTAACAATGAAAACAACAAGGCAAAGATGACGACGCCAGAGAAACCTGAGAACACTCGCCCCAGAGGACTTTCCAGCATGAGTATCGGAAAAAATGCCGCCACAGTCGTCAGCACACCAAAAATGGTAGCGACCGCAACCTTAGCGACACCTCGCTCTGTCCCTATAATAGGGTCAGGGTGAAGGCGTCGCTGTTCGTACACGCTTTCTCCTACGACAACCGCATCATCGACTAAGATGCCCAGCGCTATGATAAAACCAAACGTCGTGATGTCGTTGAGTGAATAGTCGACCCATTGGGTACCGGAGACAGCAATAGCTCCCATAACCGAAATGGGAATCCCCATGGCGACCCAAAAAGCGAGTTTTACATCTAGAAACAACGCGAGAATTAAGAGTACCAGCAATAACCCTTGCAGCCCGTTAGTCGTTAATAGTGTCAGGCGATCTTCAATATATTCTGAACTGTCGCCCCAAATTGAGATCGCCACACCTGCAGGAAGCTGTGCTCGAAACTCATCGACAACACGACGGGTCACCTGCGAGACACGCAACAGATTCTCTTTGTGACCCACTAGGATTTCCATACCTGCGGTATTTGCGCCGTTGAACTTGAAAAGGTAGTCACCTTCTTCAAAGTCATCATAAATCTTGGCGATATCCCCAAGATAAACAGTATCGCCGTTGGCCATCTTGATAATTGGAATAGCTTGGTAATCAGGAAGATACTTAGCTTGCTGGTCTGTTTTTATAAAGATTTGGCCGGAATGAGTCCGCAGTGTACCCGCCTGAAAGTACAATGAATGAGCACGAATCTGTTGTATAAGATCTATGATTGTCAAGTTCAGAGAATAGAGTTTTTCGTGATCTACTTCGATGCGTAATTCTTTTTTATCCAGTCCCCAAAGCTTCAAGCGGGATAGCTCCGGCTCGGCCAATAATGCGTCTTTAAGCCGTTTTGCCAAGGTATTCAGCGTATTGCGATCCGTATCGCCATACAGATTGATATAGAGCGCTGGGAAATCAATACTGCTGGCATCGATACTAGGCCGCTCTGCTTTGGTGGGCAGTTCAATATCACCGTCCATCCGTAGACGAACCTTCTCTAGAAGCTTGTCGAGTGCCTGATCGTTTGCTCGGCGCACCGTCACACGCGATAGCCCCTCGACAGACAAAGTAGAAAGGCTACGCACGCCCTCTAATCCTTCTATGGCATTTTCGATTTTTTGACTTACCAAGGCATCAACACGTGCTGGTGGTGCACCGGGTAAAACCGTGGTAATGGTAATAGTATCGGGCTCAATACGCGGAAAGCCCTCGACACGAATGGTGCTAAGTGTCAGCAGACCAATGAATAAAATAAACAGCATCAACAAATTGGCTGCAACAGGATTGCGTATAAACCAAGCGGTAAGTACATGCATTATAAGGCCGCTCCGCTGCTGGCAGTGTTTTGACGACGAGTGGGCTGTTGGGATGGATTACGCTCTATAGGAGTCACTTTTTGTTTAGGCAGATAGCGGCTCAGGGGAGTGACGACGACAGCATAGTGTGTCCTTGTAAAGTCCGTTACTTTGACCACTACGGAATCGTCCTGTCGGTCCAAGATAATTGCAGGGCTGCGATTCAACTGGTCAGAATCGTCTACCCACCAAAAGTTGCCCTCTGGTGTAATCGCAGAGGCGGGAAGAGTCAGTACGTTATTGACTACTTTGCCCTTAAATCGAGCTTGTAGATACTCCCCAGCAACCGTTTCGACTTGGCTAGAGGCAGCAATAAGATGAACAAGGTAATGCCGCGTCGCTAAGTCGAGATACCCCCCTGCGCTATCTACTATTGCATCACCAACATAGATGCCTGATTCGGAGTACAACGCAACGTTTTGTCCCGCTAAAGGGTGGTGCAATTGTTGCCACTGGGACTTGCTCAAGCGTAACGCAAACTCAAACCTATCGTCTCCCTGCATCTGTGCCACACCCTCGCCCGCCAGTAGCATCTTGCCTGGACTCAATTGGTGGGAGAGCAGATAGCCATTAAAAGGAGCATAAACCTTGGTTTGCTCAAGGTTATATCGAGCGAGCTTTATATTCGCTTTCGCTGAGTTTACAGCGGCTTTGGCAATTTCAACTTGAGGTATATTCAACGCAAGTTCATTTGGCGCTTGCTTACCCATTGCTTTGAATTGCTCAGAGGCAACGTGAGATTCGTATTGCGCCCGCTGAAGCTCTAATTGGCGTTGGCGCAGTTCATATTGGGCAGCTGCGAATTCTGCTAAATAGCGTGTTGGATCAATTTCGAAGAGTAAGTCACCTGCTCGCAATTGCGCACCGGATGAAACCTTATCGCTGATAAATTTAACTTTACCTCCAATTTCAGTTTTAAGCTCCAGTTGCCATTGTGGTGTTACCTCGGAGTATGCCGAAACACGTATATCAACGGCTTCAAGCAAGGTGGTAACCACGGTGACTTGCGGTGGTGCCGCGGCACGATCCGCCTGCTGAACATCAACGGTATCCTCTAACTCATCCAATAAAACAAGGATGCTAAATAGAACGAGGATGGCTATGAAAAATACGAGAAAACGCTGGCTAAACACTCGCTTTATGATTGACTTAGAAGGCATAGAGATAACCCGCTGAAAGACTTACACTGCGCCTTTCGTTAACGATTGGACTGTTGTAAATCTCATTCGAAAAGTGGCGCAACGTCAGACCAGCATGCCATGTATGAGCTGATCTAAAGGTGTAGCTAAGATTGACGCTCGTATCGACCACATAAGCGTCTTTCGCGGTATATGCGGATCGTCCCTGTTGTGTTTGTGTTGTGGGCACGCCGTAGTAAGCGTTAACGAGTTTTTCCGGAAGGTAATATAGGCTGACCACCGGCTCTAGCGTCCAATCGCCCATGTTAATATCCAAGCCATAGCGAGTTCGGAAGAAATGACTGGAGTGGCGATCACTAATGTCTTGTTCTATCGAATACTCTAAGCTACCCCAATCTCCAGTCCAAGCCATTGACGCTGCTGCAGTATAGACATCCCCTAACGTCTTGAAGTCACTCAGTTCGTCACTGCTACCACGCTCTGAGTCGCCAAAACTTGCCACGCCCAATGACGCCGTAGCGCCCCAAGAATGGCCTCCACCCAAATAACTTCCCAAGCGATAGTTATGAACAAACCAATTTTCCCAAGACCACTCAACGGCTGGCATAAGATCTAGAGCATCTTTGGCACCGATATATTCAGATTGCGAAGCCTTGGTATATAGACCTATTGCCAGTGTGTAGTCTGAGACGTTATTTGTTGTTTGTGAGCGGCTATTGGCAAAACTTAAGTCGGTTGCAAGCAATGCACTCAAGCCAATAACACAGACAGCTCGATATTGAGTCACCAGAGGGACGTATGTCCTTCTTTTGGGTCGGTTATTTTGGGTAACAAATATATGTCCTAAGTGCATAATCCCTCCGAGTATTTGTCAAAGCATCGAAGGGATTATGGCTAAGGCCATATTAAGATCGTCTTAAGATTATGTACGGGGACTAAAGACTGACTGACGTCTGCATTGCTGACCAACGTACATTTATTAGGGCTTTTTGAGCATCAATTTGCGCATCAAATTGCCATGATAATTTGGTGGTGATTCGCTCAACAAGCTGCAACCCAAGCCCAAAACTGGTTATGGAAGGCTCAGGCTCAACTGGGTTCTCAATCATCACGCCATCTTGGCGAACGCTAATCAAGATGATCCCCTGAGCACTGTGTTGAAACGCGTTTCGGATCACATTCGCTAACACTATTTTGAGTAGCGGCGCTTCTATTTTAATAGCCTTTGTATCAGCGTTTACTTTGACCTGAATGGACTTGTCTTCTATCAGGTAACGCATATCCTCAATCAGTTCTGTGCACATCAATGCTGGATCGATCACTGCTTTAGGCAACGTATTACTGGACTGCCTACCTAGCCAAAGAAGCGCCTCTGTCAGTAGTATCATGTTATGACTGGCCCTCATCGCACGCTTGAGCGCTTTATAACTTGGATGCTCTTCTGGTGTGCGCAAACTGAGTGTATCGAGTGAGGCTTGTACAATAGCCAGAGGCGTACGCAACTCATGACTAGCATGTTTCAGAAATTGCTGCTCGCGCTCATTGTAGTCCTGAACTTGTTGCAGACTCTCCAATAAATGCTCCGCAATATCATTCAGTTCACGAATATTAAAGGTCACAGCTAAGCTTATGTCAGGGCGCTGCTTGATATCCTTAGACCACTCGATCAATAACTTCAGTGGCTTAAGCGAGTTGCCAAAAATCCAAGCAATCACCAGAAAAAATAACCCTATAAAAAGCCCAATTATGACGCTGGCATCCCATAAGGTTTGTACAAAGATTGAGTTTACCAAGGTGTCGATGACATTAGCATCTTCGATCTCAACGATGAACAGCCCCTCCGCTTGCCGGGTATTAGAGTACATAAGGTAGAGGTATTCACGTTTTCCAGATGGAAGGATTCGTTCACTATCTAGAATGTTGTCAGGCGTCGCCTCAGATTGAATAAATAGCGCTCGAATCTGCTCTGGAATGTCTTGCCAAGAACGGTAGGCCACCATACTTGAAGAGTGAGAGAAGATATCTTGACCTTCTAGAGCAACCCCTTGCTCAAGCTTGTTTGCCTCAAGACGCATATAGTTTTCCATAGCTTGATTAATTTGATAAAAACTAAACGCACTGACCAGTGACACCAAGCCGATAAAGATGACGACGGCCAGCAACACCAGCTGGCGTCGAGACTGAGCAGCCAGGCTTCTGATGGCTCGGTCAGGCTTATGTGGCTTGATCATTTGTTGCTTGATAGCGATAGCCCCATTCCAACATGTGTTTGAATAAGCGCGCCGTCGAACGGACGATCAATAATCTTGCGCAGCTGATGAAGATGTACATTTAAGGTGCCTTCATCGACGTCTTCGTCGGGCCAAATGGATGCCAACAAAGCCTGCTTAGCAACGACTTCAGGAGAATGCCGCGCGAGAGTCAAGAGTATTTTCCAACCAGTTGGAGGAATCTTCAAAACCTGATTTGCACGCAATGCTCGGCGCTCTTTGGGATAAATAACAAGGTCAGCGATTTCTATACAATCTCGTTCAGGTGAATAACGTCTATATAGAGCCTGCAAGCGGGCGAGCAGTATTAGCATTGGGCAAGGCTTAGTAACGAAGTCGTCCAGCCCTGCATCAAACCCAGTCAATTGATCTGCTGTCGTGTCGCACGCCGTGAGCATAAGTATAGGGCTTTGTACACCTTGGCTACGTAACGCTCTGCAGACTTCGATTCCCTGAGTCCTTGGCAACATATTGTCGAGAATAATACAGTCGAAACACTCGTTCAGGGCAAGCTCGATACCGGACTCTCCCGTGTAAGCAAAATCACATTGCAAATGATGAAGCTCCAAGTATTCCGATATCGCCAATGCAAGTTCGCAATCATCTTCAATAATAAGTACGCGCATTTCTATTTCCTAAATTCCCCCTTCAACAGCCCAACCAGCATGGTTTCGTCAGCCAATAGAAAGCATTAACCCCCAATGTGGTTTGCATCAATCAAGAACATCATGGGTTCTATAAAAAACGATACTTTTAGAGCCACTTCAGCCATGTTCAGGCTTACTGACACACGCATATGCTTCTAGTAAGGACCTCCATTGGTATAACACTGCCATAATAATCGACACTTCAAATAAAAGATGGACCCGATATGTGGAAGCGTAGACGGTTGGAGAAAAGCCCATCATCATGACACTGGCAACACCTAAAGAAAGTACAATTAAAGTTTGCTGACCATAACCGCTTAGCTGCCTTAATATCAAGGTTAAGCTAGCAACTAATACAAGTAAGAATACAAAGTACCAAATGTACATTTTTCCACCAACAATAGCATCAGCGTTGATTTTCCCAATATATTTTGCTTCTGCCAGTGCTCGGCTTGAAAATGGAAATTCTTGGGTATGCGCTAAAAAAAATGCCATAAAACAGGTTAGAATAACCAGTGAAAAACTCTCTGATAAGGAAAACTTATTAATAAAAATATAACGTCCGCAAAGAGCCCCTAAGAAGATAAAAACAGGCCAGTTATCAGAAAATATAAAACCTTGATAAAGCTTATCAAAGCCAAGTGCGAGCTGTTCTGCCAATCCAAAATCAAGATATTGAGGATACGCCCCCCAATAAGAAATCAAAAGACGATTTTCATTCCCGGGAGCTAAAAACAATACCGCCCCATTAATCATAACAAACAAAATCAAAGCAAGCTTAAATTTGTCTTTATAAAAATTTGGCACCATCAAACAAGCAAGTAAAAACAAAATAACAATTTGTTCTTGATAAGCAAAAATCATCACTAAAAGAAAGCTTAAAACAATAGAAACCTTATTTGGAGTGGCTTGCTTAAATATCGAAAAACAATAAAGGGCAAGAGATAAAGGCAGTAGATAATTATAAAAACCTGTCACCCAGTACAGAGATTCTGAAATAATCTCTACAGGGCTGATTGCCATAAGAAGCAATACTACTAATACACATGATGCCTCAACTTTATTAAATATAACCCTAGATATTGAGGTCGCCATTAAAAGCATTGCGAGAGGAATGAGTATTTTCCAAAATGCCGGATAATTAATAGTACCTAGCATTATAAAATCTATAGTGACTCGACCACTCCATTCGAAGTAGCGATTATAAAGCCAGTCTATGATATTAAAATTCGTTTGGTTAGCAATCGCCAGAAATGTTGCATCATCCCCCCAGTGCAATGTTTCAATTGAGTAAGAAACAATCAAAAGGTATAAAACGATAAACAGAGAGGAGAAATACCTAACCTTATTACTTACATGTGTATTCAACATTTGCTTTCTTTCCGTATGGGCCTCTCATCGTAAAAACAATCTCATTTGTAAAGTCATTTCCTTTCAAAACTCTTAAGGATGAGTTAAAACCAATTTTATCAAACTCTTCCTCTAGTTTTAAAAACTTTCGAGCATCAACCCGTTTTGTTCGAATAGTATTTAATTTATAAAAACCACCAGTTTTGCTTTTTACATAAACTTCATGTTTTACATAAGGCATATCTTCAAGATATCCCCACCCAGAAACAGAAATAGTATGCCCATCATGTTCAATTGAACATGTATCAATCCAGTAATTAAGTTCATCATTTTTATCAACTAGCTCTATTTCATCCAATTTTTCTTGATCATTCCAAACAAAGAATATGAATGCCACTAGCGCAACTGAGACCAACAATAAAAATAAAAAAATGACGTTGATAGCTTTATTACTAAACATCCTTTCGATCTTCCTTTATCAGATAACGAGGCCTACGCTTCGACTCCATGTACACTCTTCCAATGTACTCCCCTAAAACACCAATACCTATAAGTTGAATTCCTCCTAAAAAGAGAATCGAAACTAAAATTGAGGGATATCCTGGAACGCTATTCCCCCAAACCAACTTATCAATAATCATCCAGCTTCCATATAAAAATGCTAAACTAGCAATGGAAAAACCAAGATATGTCCAAATGCGAAGAGGAAACGTTGAAAAGCTAGTAATACCCTCTAAGGCTAAGTTCCACAGTTTCCAACCGTTAAACTTGCTTTCGCCAACGGAACGCTCAGGACGCGAGTATTCAACAATCTCAGTCTTGCCTCCAACCCATGACAACACGCCTTTCATGAATAAGTTATGCTCTCCTAAGCGTTTCACGTCGTCCACCGCTTTTCTGGACAGAAGACGAAAATCACCAACATTCTCTTCAATTTTGACTTTACTGATCATATTGTGAAAATGATAAAACCATGTTGCAGTCTGGCGCTTAAGCCAGCTGTCTGAGGATCGATCAGAGCGTTTAGCCAAAACAACATCAGCTCCAGCCTGCCATTTTTCAATGAGAAGAGGAATTACTTCAATCGGGTCTTGCAAATCCACATCAATAGGAATCACCGCGTCTCCAGACGCATGCTCTAAGCCCGCCATCAATGCGGCTTCTTTACCAAAGTTGCGTGTAAAGCTAATCACTTTGACACCTGAATCTTGCGCACTAAGGTTACGTGCTACAATTTCCGTATTGTCTTGGCTACCATCATCTACAAACAAAATTTCAATTTCATATTCTGCTAAATGCTCTTTTACCGCACGATGAAAAACAGGGATCGCTGCCTCTTCATTAAAAACAGGCACAACTAACGAAATTTTCAAGCTTTCTCCTTATCTAATTACCACACGTTTTGCTAACCACTTGTGCGGCTCATTCCGTTTATTGTTTGTTAGAAAGTTAGCGTACTTTGACACATTTTAGAGACCAAATCAGTGCCCTTTGTAGAATTTTTAAAGATAATTTGCTGCGGGGATGCTTAAACTAGGAATCTCCCTTTCTTACAAACCCATTCTGTTTTAGTATTTTGCAATTAAGTCTTGGACATCCATTCAAATCGCCTGGCCAAACTTAATCGCACACATTTTTTCGCAATTTCATTCAGTAGGAAATCATAATGGCGGCTTTTGGTAGCGTGTTTATGCCGAAAATGGCATTAGCAACATTCGAAAACAATCAATGGTCTGAATCCCAGATCACTGCTTCTGACAGCATCTCTCTACACCCCGGTGCACACGTTTTGCATTACTCAAGCACTTGTTTTGAAGGCTTGAAAGCATTCCGTCACGAAGACGGCAGCGTGCACGTCTTTCGAATGGACCAAAACGTCGAGCGTTTCGCACAGAGCAGCCGCTTGTTGTCACTTCCAGAAGTGAATAAAGAGCAACTGACGCAGATGATTTCTGACATCGTTGCAGAGTATGCAGCAGACGTACCAACGCCTCCAGGCTCTATGTATATACGTCCAACACACATTGGTACCGAGGCAGCCGTAGGTAAAGCCGCAGCGCCTTCTGATTCATCTTTGATGTATGTTCTATTATCTCCAGTAGGTGATTACTTCGCTGGCGGCGCGCGCGCGCTTCGTTTACTACTAGACGAAACTGGCCAACGTTGTGCACCGCATATGGGTATGATTAAGAGTGGTGGTAACTACGCAAGTGCCCTAGCCCCTACGCTTGAAGCCAAAGAGAAGTTCCAAGCAGACCAAGTATTGTTCTGTCCGAACGGCTATATCACTGAAACAGGCGCGGCTAACTTCCTCATCGTTGATGGCAACGAAATCATCACTAAAGCGTTGGATTCAAGCTTCCTACACGGTGTAACACGTTCAAGTATCCTACAGATTGCGAAAGATCTAGGTATGACGGTTTCCGAGCGTGAAGTATCAGTAGAGGAACTTCTAGAGCGTGCTAAGAAGCCAGGCGTTGAAGCCATGCTTTCTGGTACAGCAGCAGTTCTGACTTCTGTTGGCACTTTGATACACAACGGTGAAGACGTTCAAGTTGGCAATGGTGAAGTGGGTCCTATGGCACAAAAACTTCGTCAAGCGCTGAATGATATTCAATGGGGCAAAGCAACGGATACTCACGGTTGGTTGACTAAGATCGCTTAATGTCGATCATTCATTAACCGATAAAAAGCCAGCGACTGATTCAGTCGCTGGCTTTTTTGTTTGCACACAGTCTCCTTTTTCGAGCCTTGAGGTTATCGCTTGAGCACCATATAACCTATGTAGGCAAAATAATTAAGGAGTCTATGATGAGTTCTGAAAACGAATACACACCTGATAAAGTTTGGAAATGGGATGCAGAAAAGACCCAACAATGGTCAAAAACCAATCGCCCTTACGCTGGTGCAACCCATGAAAAAGAGCTGCCACAAGGTGAGCACCCGCTGCAATTGCACTCCCTTGCTACCCCAAATGGACAAAAGGTCACCATCCTTTTAGAAGAACTATTGGCCCTTGGTATTAATGAGGCTGAATACGATGCCTACATGATCAATATCGGTGAAGGCCAGCAATTTTCATCTGGCTTTGTTGAGATCAACCCGAACTCCAAAATTCCTGCCATGGTTGACACCAGCGTGAATCCACCGCTACGACTGTTTGAATCCGGCTCTATCCTGCAATACTTAGCAGAAAAGCACGATGTATTTATTCCTAAGGATATCAAAGCTAAAACCGAGTGCCGAAATTGGTTGATGTGGCAAATGGGCTCTGCGCCATTCTTAGGTGGCGGTTTCGGTCATTTCTATGTATACGCACCGTTTAAGCAGGAGTACCCCATCGAACGCTATACCATGGAGGCTAAACGCCAACTAGATGTGCTAAATAAGCACTTAGTGGAAAATAAATACATGGCAGGCGACGAATACTCAATTGCCGATATGGCCATTTGGCCTTGGTATGGCAAGTTAGTGTTGGGCGACCTTTACGGTGCGGCTGAATTCCTAGACGTTGGCGAATACCAATACGTGCAGCGCTGGGCAAAAATGATTGCCGAACGCCCTGCTGTTAAACGGGGCATACGAGTCAATAATTTGGGTGAGAACGGCATAAAGGAACGCCATAGCGCAGCAGACCTGGATTAGCTGTCACATATAATTGACTTTATCAACTAATGTAAAGTTACGTAAAGACTCTAAAACCTCCTGAAGAACTGTCGATAATCAGGTGAATCGCAGTCATTGTCGCTGCCGTCTTTTCTTCAGGAGGTTATTCATGAGTAGCATTTCAATGGATTTGAGTAGTATTGCCCAACAAAGCAGCCGCTCAACACAAACTTCATCCACCTCTTCTAGAATTGAAGCGCTCGAAGAAAAAGTCAAAACGCTTCAAGAAGAGCTCACTGATATCACTACCAGCACCGACAAGACCGAAGAAGACACCGAGCAAGCTGAGCTACTACAGCAACAGATCCAAATGCTGCAACAGCAAATTGCTCAGCTGCAAATGCAAGAAGCTAAAAAAGCTCAACAAGAGGAAGCCAAAGAGGCCTCCAAAGACAGTGACAAATCGACTACCGAGAAAGATCCAGAAGATCCATTAGGACAAACATTGGATACTTACGCGTAGTGCCTTTAAGGTAGCCACAGATCCCCAAAACGGTCTCTATGGCAAAGGTATACCCTCACTTCAAACTCAAGCTGATGATAATCTGGCGCCATATATTGGCAGAGTTTATAAAACGCTTTGTTGTGCTCTTTTTCACGAAGATGTGCCAGCTCATGAGCCACAATCATGCGCAAAAAAGGTTCCGGTACATGGCGAAACAATGCTGCGACTCGTATTTCATTTTTCGCTTTCAGCTTTTTACCCTGCACTCTGGATACAAAAGTATGCAGCCCTAAGGCATTATGAATCACGTGCAGTTTATCGTCGTAAAGCACCTTATTTATAGGCGCTGCGCTTCGCATGTACTCACGCTTCAGTTCTTGCACAAATTGATAAAGCGTTTTTTCACTACTCAAACTGTGTGGCGACGGGTACTTATTCAAGAGCCAAGCAGCGGTCTTTTCCGCGTCCAGCATACTTTGTACTTGCGCTTGCAAATCTGCGCTGTAATGACCTAAATATTGTTTAATTTCTGACAAAAAACTCTCTTCTTATCCATTGCTAAGCATTGGTTGATGGGGCCCTTAACGATGCCGCCCCGCAGTAGAGATTGCAAACTTCGCTTAAGCATTTTTCAAATAGTTAGGGGAATTAAGACCAAACTAAGTAACTTGATTTCCTCCTATCGGGCAAGCAAGTTGGCTTGTGATAATTTCAAATTATTCATAATGAAACGCCAACGAGGATGCCGATGAAACCCTTTATAATACCCTCTATACTGGCAGCGTCTTTTGCTGCCCCTTTTGCACTAGCCGACACCATCACACTAGACAGTAATAAAGATCAATGGTCTGGCTCCGCTGAGCTAGGCATGGTGTTAACATCTGGTAATACGGATACGCAAAACTTAAATGGTGCTTTGAACCTAACGCAAGAGTCTCTAAAGTGGCGCACCGACTATAGTTTGAAATCGCTATACAGTAGCTCTGATGACGATACGACCGCCGAACATTACAAAGGGGCCGTTCAGGCTAACTATAAGTTTGATACTGAGCAGTTTTGGTATGTACGCGGATCCTATGAGGAGGATCGATTTTCAGGATACCGTAGTAAAGGCTCAGGTTCTACTGGTTACGGGAATCGATTCTGGCAACACGAAGATGGATCATACCTCGAAGCATCCGTTGGAGTAGGTTATCGTGACTTTGCGATTGAAAAAAATTCAGAAGACGGAGAATCTGATCGAGGATCATTCGTACGATTAGCGGGTACTTATGAAAAACACTTCACTCCTACTTCACTGTTTAGACAAGAGCTCAATAGCGAAATTAGCACAAGTGGCGGCAACACAGTAAACGAGTCCATCTCATCGATCCAAGCAAACATTGTTGATAATCTTGCCATGAAGCTCTCTTATAAGGTTGAGTATACTTCCGACGTTCCTTCTGACACAGACACCACAGATACGGAGACAACTGCCTCAGTATTGTATTCGTTCTAATCGTCGAAAAGCCCACATTAAATGTGGGCTTTCGATAATTGTCTTCCTCGATTAACGCAGTTCGTTTAGCCTTCTGGCGATAGCATCGATCTCCTCACTCATACTGCTCAGACGGCTGGAGTCGTCCGCATTGCTGCTTGTTAACGCTTGAAGCCTCGATACAAACTCAGTCAAATCATTGGAAACCTTCTGCTGCTCATTAGCCGCGACAGATATCTGAGTCGCCTGATCCGTAATTTGAGAGAATGCGCTCACAACGTCTTGTAAGTGGCTAGCGGTTGCTTCGGCATTGTTCACCGCTTTATCTGTTTCCGCTTGGCCTGTCGACATAGAATCAACCGATTCTTTTGAAGCCTCTTGTAGACGATTGAGAACTTGTTCAATTTCTACTGCAGAGCTTTCACTTTTAGCCGCCAGATTTCGCACTTCATCCGCAACAACAGCGAAACCGCGTCCAGTTTCACCCGCACGCGCAGCTTCGATCGCCGCATTCAGCGCCAGTAAGTTGGTTTGTTCTGCGATGTCACGAATAACACTTAGCATGCCATGCGCCTTACGGCTATCCTCATCCAGTTTAAGAATATTCTGCTCAGCTTTATTCATCGTTTGAGCCAGTGAGCGCATAGTTTCAATCACGCCTTCCATTTCTCGGCCACTAGTACGAACATCCTGATGAATTCGTTCAACTGTTTCTTTGGTCTCATTTGAATACATAGCGACGTCTGCTGAGGTAGCACCGAACTCTTCCGTTGCAGCCGCTAGCATGTGGTTCTCGTCACTCAAGCTATTTGCTTTACTCAAAAACTCATTACTAAATAATTTCAGCTTACCAGCATCATCTACCAGTTTCGCAGACTCCTGATGAATGCTAGTTAAAAGTGATTTTAGCTTGGCACCGTAAGCGTTTACGGAAGTACGAAGTTCACCAATTTCATCTTGCTTTAGGATGGTAAGCTCTTGATCAACATTGCCTGACACCAAACCTTGTATTTGCTCCGTAGTTTGAGCAATGCGTGCCAGCAGACTTTGAAAGAATAGCCAAGCAACTATACTGACTATGACCAACAGAGCACCTAACGCCAGCATTAAAAATAGACTCATGCTATTTGCCACTTCCGTCATCACACCTTTCGGTACAACTAAGCCAATAGTCCAGCCTGTATTGGGTTCTTTTATCAAGTCAACGAAAGCCGATTGACCAAGAATATCATCATGTTTTAACTCAATGACCCCGGTTCCGGATTGCTTCGCCGCCAATAACGCTGGTGCTAACCAGCTTAATTGCTGTGCCAATTCGTCTGCGGTAACAATGCTATCATCTGCATTCACGATAGTAGCTGCCGCTTTAGGAAAACTAAGCATCTGGCCTTGGGCATCGAGGGCAAATACATAACCTTGGTTCTCCGCACCATATTGCTCCAAAATATCTGTAATGCCATCCAACATCATGTCCACTGTAGCAACACCAGAGAAGCGGCCCTTTTCTTTGATTGGGATGGTACAAGTGACCATTGGCACTTTCGAAACGGGGTCTGTGTAGGCTTCTGACCAAGCACATTGATCAATTGCAGCATTGCGCCCAGCGGTGTACCAACCTTCGTTGTGATAACCCGTACCGTTTGGATCATTGTAATCTTCAAGGAGTTCTAAACCGTTCCCAGAGCGCGCCCAAAAGAAACTGCGACGTTCAACTCCTGGTGTAAATGCGTTGGGCTCTGGCCAAATACCGCCCCCTGCGATGCTGCTGTCCCCGTGATTATCAATCAATGGTGGTAGCACCTGCTTGTACATCTCTACATCTTCTGGCAGCTGTGTCGCGGTTAATGCAATAGAGCTGGTCATCAGTTGCACTTGGTTGAGTGTCGCCTCTAACAGTTCCACTAGGCTTTGTTGGTTGACATCTATTTGTCCCTGACGCTCAGCAATCAAATCCGATTTCACTTTGCCTTCGACAACAGCGTAAACCACTACCATCGCGAGTACGAATATCGCAATCAAACCTAGACTAATCTTTTGACGTATCTTCAGTGCGGCCATTGAGGTCTCCTTTGCTTCAAAAAACGGCATACAGGTTTACGGTCTTACTAAGTTTTAGCACAAAGACTTTATAAAGGTATATCTAATATTGGCAACCCTCGCCTAACTATGACCTGACTCTTGTTGAGCCGCAAAACGAAACAGCTTAGGAGACAAGTCATAATGCTGCTTAAAGACACGCGAAAAATGAAATGCCGATGAAAAGCCGGATTGTTCCGCCACTTGGGCAATCGGAAGGCTGGTACGCCGCAATAATAATGCAGCGTGATGGGTCCGTAGCTGCCACAGATAGCGGCTTGGCGTCAGCCCTAAATGTTGTCGAAACAGGACAATTAAATGATTCACAGTGACATGGCTGTGCTCAGCCACATCCACAAGCCCCATACTCTTGCTCAGATTGGCCTTCATATAATCACATGCTGAACGAATAGCCCTTGAAGGAGGGGCTAGGTGCTGCTCATTAATACTCATGGATGCAGGCAAGGCCATGAAATAACGAAGCAACGATAACCCTAAAGCCTGCAATGTCGGCTGAACCGATAACTCCAGAGTTCGAGTGAGCGATAAACCAAGGGCCATAAAGCGCTCCATATCATTATTACATTGCACCACCGTAGGACCCTGTTTGAGCCATGCATTCAAGTGCTCTGGCCTAGTTTCGAAATCAAACTGACACCATGAATGCTGACTCTCTTCGGTATCGCTAAAGCGGTGATACTCTTGTTGCCCAGGCAATAAAAGACACATATCACCTGGTTTCAACGCAATTAGCTGACCTTCTATATCAAACGTCACAGCACCACTAATCAGGTGAAATAATTGAATGCCTCGCTGGATACGAGGTCCATGTGTGCCGCCTGCCGGATAGTGCACTTGGCCAAAGTACACCTCTTTGATTTCCTCAATCAGTATTTCAGACAAGTTTTCCTGCATTCCAGATATGTACCCATTTTCACAGCAACTTTACCTTATACACATAACAAGAAGCCCTAAACTGGCAACTTAATATACGAACAATACGACAATAAAAATAACGAGGTAACCTTCATGAACGCAATAAGAATTGGCTTAATTGGCACTGGCTACATGGGAAAAGCCCATGCTATAGCCTTTCAGACCGCTGCTGCCGTTTTCCCTCTTAGCCGTCAGATTATCTGTGAGATGGTCGCAGACATCACGCCTGAACAGGCTGAGTCTCAAGCGAAGCTGCTGGGATTTCATCGATCAACAGGAGACTGGCATGACATTATCAACGACCCTGATATCGATGTTGTAGATATTTGTGCTCCTAACCACCTACATAAAGAAATGGCACTGGCGGCGATTGCCGCAGGAAAACATGTTTATTCAGAAAAGCCATTGGCGCTCAACGCTCAAGATGCCATGGAGATGACTCTTGCCGCGGAACAAGCGGGCATTAAAACGCTAGTTGGTTTCAACTATACAAAAAACCCAACCATTCAATTGGCTAAAGAAATTATTGAGCGTGGCGAGATCGGAGAGGTGGTCCACTTTCGCGGTACCTTCAATGAAGACTACCTCGCTGATGCCAATACCCCGTTTTCATGGCGCTTAAAGCGTCAGTTTTCGGGTTCAGGGACGCTTGGTGACATGGGGTCTCATATTATTAATATGGCGCACTATTTGGTTGCTCCCATTACACAGGTTTGCGCCGATCTACAAACAGTACATAACACGCGACCGATTGCGGATAAACCTGGTGAAGTGGGCGCGGTAGAAAACGACGATCAGGTACACATGATGGTTCGCTTTGCCAATGGTGCAATCGGCACTTTAGAGTCCTCACGCATCGCGTGGGGGCGTAAAAATGGTTTATGGTTGGAAGTAACCGGCACCAAAGGCACCTTGGTTTACGACCAAGAGCGGCTCTCTGAGCTGCAACTGTATACCGCTACAGATGCCTCGAACAGACAGGGATTTCGTCGCATTCTAACAGGACCAGAACACCCAGATTACCGCAACTTTTGTGTTTCGGCAGGCCATGGGCTTGGCTATAACGATATGAAAGCCGTCGAGATAAGAGATTTAGTGGAAGGGATTGCTCAAGATGCGCCTCTTTGGCCAGATTTTCGTGCAGCCTGTGCCGTCAATGCTGTTTGCGATGCAGTAGAGCTTTCTCACAAAGAAAGTCGCTGGGCGTCAATCAACAACGACTAATCAACATAATGGCGTGCGAACGAGCACAGAGCACCCGTCGCACGCACTTATGCAGCGCTCCCCAAGTAACCTGGCAAGCGCCATATCCTTTTAGCTTAGTAGATTCTAGAACGCTCTTCCCCCCTACACGACCAAATCAACATGCTGCAGGCTATCGACCGAGCCATCATCTTTGACATAAAGACCCGTTTCTCGAATGACACCTGTACGTTCACCTTGGTCGTTGAAAAGGCTAAATGGGGAACTGGTGCGCTCTAATACAAAGGCACTAATTCCCACATCACTTAAACTTAACAAGCTTTCATTGCCTTGTTCGTCTCGCTGCACTAGAACCAACTCTTGCCAGATATCATCGAAACTATCGATCAGGCCATCTTGATTACTGTCATATTTGGCAAGGTCGGCAAAGCCACTGCCTGACTGGGGGCCAAATAACTCTGTTCCATCATCGATGCTACCATTGCTATTTTTATCAATGGCTAAAAACGCCGAGTCCCCGCTGGCAAAGGCAACCTGCTCCTCAACTCCGTCGCCATCAAGGTCAAAGCTAACGCGCTGATTCGTTAGCTGTGCAGCGTTACCATTTAAATTCACGACCAATGGGTCCACATTACGGCCTGTGAATGAAATCTCACCATAGAACTCTTCGTAGCGAGAACGAGACATATCCAAGCTAAAATCGACATTCAATGATCGGCCATCATTGAGCTCAAGCCGTCCTTGTATGCCCACATAGCTGGACTCTTGTTCCGTTATCTGGTGATACTCTCGCATGGCCATGGCGGTTTGACGTACTTGTCCTTGTGCCGAACCACTGTTGGCTGAAAGCTCACTTTGGTCGCCTCCTTTCCCTTCAAGTTCTGAGGCATCATATAGGGATATTTTGACACCAAACATCCGTTCAAGGATCGAAATCATGTTCTGAAAGCGCTTTTCGACATGCGAAATGCTCTCCTCTGCATCGTCTAGACCAAGCTCTTCGGTTTTCGCCTGAAAGCTCACCTCCTGCTGTGCAATGATGCGCTGACCTGCTTGAGCTTTAAGCTCCAGTGCTGCATCGTCTGTAGACGCAGCAGTTTGTGTCACACTGACCGCTTGCCGCGTCACTACCTCCTCTCTTTGATACTCATATCGAGATTGAAAAGACAAATTGCTCGTTGCCATCATCGTCACTCCATGAAACCATGCAAAGAGAAGCTATCGGCACACAACACTGTTTAATTAATAACCAGCACTTATATCTAATAAAACTGGCAGGATGCTAAATCTGTGCTTAGTGAAACGTCTTATTCATAATTGTTCGATAAAACCATGCAAAATACGCTAAGTCTTCGCGCCTACACCAAACGCACAGATACTCATATCCACTCTTATCATCAATTGGTACTGCCAACACAAGGCGCCATTGTGATCGAGATCCCCAATTTTCGTGGCAGCGTTTCGGTCGGAGAATGCGTGGTCATTAAAAAGGGACAAGAGCACCATTTTAAAGCTGACGAAGCCGCTCGTTTTGTCGTCGCTGATATGAATAGCCTGCCAGATCACCTTACTCAGAGTGAGCAGCAGGTCTTCGATATCAGCGCGCCACTGCAAAGCTTTTTGCTGTTTGTTGAAAAGCAACTCGTACACCAAGTGCACCCTGATATCGAGCAAACTCTGTTTCAATTGTTCGAGCAATTGCTGGCACAGCAGACACTCGGGCATCAAATTGATCCAAGAATTCGTCGTGCGCAAACCTACATGATTGAGCATTTAGCACACTCACTGGATATCACCATCCTGTCACAACATGCCCACCTAAGCGCTACCCAATTCAAGACACTTTTTAAGCGAGATATGGGGCAAAGCCCAATGCACTACATCACGAGTTTAAGGATGGAAAAAGCCAAAGCTCTTCTGACTCACTCCGATTTACCTGTCCAGCAAGTCGCTGAACAAGTGGGGTACAATGACTTATCCGCTTTTAGTCGACGCTTTCGTCAACATTTTGGATTATCCCCAAGCCAGCTGTCTGGACGCCATTAACTCCATCTTAACGGTCTACAAGAGCGTCTTTTCAGCACAATAGTGAGTGTCTTTTTCTCATATGATAATTCTCATAAAGACACAGAGAGCAGAATCATGCATACAGCTTCCATTAACAACGTTAATCACCAAACTGGTCACCTTGCCATATTGCTGGCCTCTTTTTTGTGGGGCACGACCGGCACGGTTGCTAGCCTCGCTCCTGACATGAGCCCACTGGCCATTGGAGCTTTTGCCATGGGCGTTGGCGGCCTATTACAAGCACTGGTAGCACTAAAGAACTTGCAGCGAGATGCCAAGCAGTTATGGCAGTTGAAAGCCTATGTTGTTGGCGGAGCACTCGGCATTGCCGTTTACCCACTAACCTTTTACAGCGCCATGCATTTAGCGGGGGTTGCGATTGGCACCGTTGTTACCATCGGCAGCGCACCTTTTGCCACAGCCTTATTGGAATGGCTAATCAGCAAAAAGAACCCTTTTAATAAAACTTGGTTAATCAGCTTAAGTTTTGGCTTGCTCGGCATTTTGCTACTGGCGTTTTCCGAGGCAGCCCCAACTCAAGCCGCTCACAGTCAATGGGATACCGTTATCGGCATCATTCTTGGGTTGGTCGCTGGTGGCTCCTATGCCTTATACGCATGGATCGGTAAGCATATGATTGAGCAAGGCGTTCATTCTAAAGCCTCAATGAGCAGCATGTTTGTAGTGAGTGCCTGCATTCTACTACCGTCATTAGCCCTAACAGGAGAGCATTTACTTGCCTCGATAAATAACATCAGTGTGGCACTTTATATGGCAGCAGTGCCGATGTTTCTAGGTTATGTATTATTTGGATTCGGCTTGAAGACAACCCATGCCAGCACAGCAACCGTACTCACCTTGTTTGAACCTGTGGTAGCAGCAATCTTTGCGGTCACCATCGTCGGGGAACATTTAGGATTCTCCGGGTGGTTAGGCATGGCTCTAATCGGTGCCTGTCTGGTACTACAAAGCTATACCGCTAAACCCTCCAGCGCGATTCCGGAAAAACCCTAGCAGCTTGTTAGTGCTGACGGCCTCGGGCTTGCGCTGGAGAGTGCCCCATCATTTTACGATACGCTCGGGAAAACGCTGAGGTGCTAGAAAAACCAAAACGATGTGCCAGCACAGATACCGGCATAGACGACTGACGCAATAGCATTTGCGCCTGCTGCAGCTTTCGCTGCAATATGTACTTTTGTGGACTTAAGCCAAGTTGCGCCTGACAGACTGTATAGAAATGGCTTTCGCTCATATTAAAGTGATGGGCGAGCCATTCATTGCTCCATTGTCGTTCTGGAGCTTGATCAATCAGGCGGCGAAACTCTGATGAGTTAAAACGCTGATGTTGAACCGATTGCCATAATCGATCTTGTTCTAACATGGCATCCGCCACCTGCAAAACAACCATAGGTAACATCTGCGCATTGATGCGCTGCTGCATGAACGGCGAAGCATTGCCCAATTGCCCTGCAGCAAACTCAAGACAAGGTAAAGACGCCAACGGCAACGTAGAAAATAAGTGTTGCTGACGAAACAGGTCTGCCACGGATACGCCCGTGCTGTCTTGAATATATCGTACCGTCGAATCATCCGCGGACAAATCCACCACCAATAACTCACAGTCTTGGGAGTCACCTGAGAATAGATGCGGTAATTGGTCTGGTGCCAGCGCAAAACGACCACGGGACAAGGCCCCCGTTTCGTGGGGTAACTCGCAAGTCATCTTTCCTTGCCAGCCGATCAATATTTGGGCGAAATCATGCACATGCTCACCGTGCTGCGTTGCAATCAGCTCACGCCGGATTCCACTTTGATGATTTTGCATATTCTCCTCCCCAACCGTCTACATTTTATAACAAGTCTTCTCGCAAATGCATAGCTTTGATCAACAGCGGCAGAGTTTCGGAACACTCTAGCGCAACCTTCAAGGCTAGCATTGACTGCAACATAACGATGAATTTACCAAGGAGCGCACCATGTACTTAACCGCAGAGCAATTAACCCAAAGCTTGGACTGGTCTGGACTCATCAAGGCGTTGCAGACGATTTTCACCACAGCGGTTCATTCCCCCGTACGCCACCATCATTTCATTGATGTACCTAACACCCAGCAAGCCACCCTACTATTGATGCCAGCGTGGACCGAAGGCAAGTATCTTGGCGTAAAACAGGTCTCGGTATTTCCCGGTAACAATGAGAAAGGCAAGCCAGGACTTACAAGCTTGTACACTCTTAGTTCTGGTGAAACAGGCGAAACCTTGGCACAAATGGACGGCAACATTATCACCGCACGTCGCACTGCAGCGGCTTCAGCTTTAGCATCAATGTATTTATCGCGCCCAGACAGCGACAGTTTGCTGATGATTGGTGCTGGGCGTATGGGGCGCTACTTAGTCCCTGCGCACATGAACGTTAGACCGATAAAAACTATCTGGATATGGGATCGAAACCTCGCCGCAGCGGAGCAATTCGCACAAGATCTTCGTGATCAAGGCCATAACGCCCAGGCGGTGACAGAACAGGAACTCGCAAGCACCGCCGCTCAAGCGGCCATTATTAGCTGTGCGACCTTAGCCAAAGAGCCTGTTCTAAAAGGAGAATGGTTGCGCCCGGGGTGTCACATCGATCTAGTCGGTAGCTTTACACCAACAATGCGAGAAGCCGATAACGCCGTGCTGCAAAAAGCCAATGTATTTGTCGACACGAGAGCCGGAGCATTAGCCGAAACTGGAGACTTAATCATACCGATGAACGAAGGCACTTTTCGAGCAGATGACATCGTCGCGGAATTGACTGAACTGTGCTCGACACAACATAAGGGCCGCCAAGCATTGGCAAATGCCAAAGACGCGATTACTGTATTCAAATCGGTAGGCGACTCTCGTGAAGACCTTGCCGCTGCCATTATGGCGTTTGAAGCGACCCGTTAATCTGTGCCAAAGGAGTTGTTATGAGTGCCTCATTATCTGCTACCCCGTTTTCCTTATCTCAGTCGCAGGGCAAGCCTACCTATGCCGTCGTCGGTGCGGGAGTGGTGGGACTATGCGTGGCGCTGGAAGCACAACGCCAAGGCTACCAAGTCACCTTATTAGATGGTAATGAACCAGGGCGTGCTGCCTCTTTTGGTAATGCTGGCTACCTAGCCACCGAAGTCATTGAGCCTCTAGCAACCCCTGCGACGGTGCGCAATGCGCCTAAGCTATGGTTAAACCCCGATGGACCTGTGTGTATTCCGTTTAAGTATTTGATCAAAGCCTTACCTTGGTATGCGAAGTTCCTCAAGGCATCCAGCGCTCAGCAAGCCGCTCTTGGCACACAAGCCATCAGCGCTTTAAATCAGTGCTCCCAGCCCGCATGGCAACGAACCTTAGCCGATATCGGCCAAGAGCATTTATTGATTAGAGCAGGTAATCTTGTGGTTTGGGAAAACGATCGTCAGAAGGTGGCAGCACACCAGCTTGCAAGCAAACTGCAACAACATAATGTGCCTTGTGAAGTGGTGGAAGGGCAGCGCTTAGCAGAGCTAGAACCTGAACTTTCTATGCAACTAAGCCATGCGGTATACATTCCAGAGATCTATCGTTTATCCGACCCGTACGAAGTGTGCCAAGCTCTACTTCAGGCGTTTAAAGAGCGTGGCGGTCATTTCATTAACGAGAAGGTGATGTCTCTGCAAGCCGCCACACAGCATATTGAGGTTCATATCCCAGGGCACCAACATAAATTTGATCATGTTAGTTTGTGTGCTGGGGCGTGGACAAAAACCCTACTTGAGCAAGTCGGTATTAACGTGCCATTGGAAGCGGAACGGGGCTATCACCTCACTTACCCTAAAGACCAAGCACGTATTCGACATACTATTTTGTCAGCAGATCGACGCTTTGTGATGTCACCGCTCAACAGCGGCCTGAGGATAGTCGGTATGAGCGAGATCGGCGGCACTGAATTACCTCCGATCGAAAAGCGTTTTAGTGTATTACGAAAGCATACCAAAGCACTGTTGCCGAAGCTGTTCGTTCCTGAGGAAGAGCAAGCATCAGAATGGATGGGACATCGTCCCACATTACCTGACTCTTTGCCGATCATCGATCAGCACCCTCGATTCCCATGTTTGAGCTTCGCCTTCGGACATCAGCACTTAGGTGTTACTCAAGCGGCCATCACTGCAGAGCTGTTATTGCAAAAAGTGGCGAAGCGCCCAACTAGCGTAGCACTTCGTCCTTATCGGGTTGACCGGTTTTAGCCGTCACTTTGGGGGCTGTGTCGCAAGGCACGTAATGCAGAAATACACCCAGTGCGAGCAACAAAAACGCGGCACTACCGACTATGGCCACAGGGTAATACAGATTACCCGCCATGTCGGCTTGGCTGTATTTGATCACCATAATCAGTCCCTCAAGGGAAAGAGCCACACACACGGTACTGATAAATCGGGGCAAAGTACGACGCAGCATAATGATGACATCATGCTCGTTTTTGTTGCCGTATTCTTTGTTGATCACCATCGCCAATTCGAAGACAGCGATGGCAATAATATTCGAGTTAATCACTTGAATAAGAGTCTGGGTTAACTCTTGGCCAGACTGATGTTGCGACACCGCCGTCATCAAACTGCTACCACAGACCATGGCCGCTAAAATGAAAAACAACAACGATAACGCCTTGGCGAAGATTTTTTGAATGGTTGCACTCATGCACCGATCCTTTAATTTCTGAATGTCTTTACAAACTAATCAACGTCAGCGAACTTCGCCAGAGCGTTCTCTTGAATGCCTGAATCCTTCCTCAGAGACAAAACTGATTTGGCTTTCTTTACAAAGCCATAACGATTGCGCAAGCCTTGAATTGCAAGATTCGTCTGTGAGATAACAAATACCATTACTTCATACAAAAGGACATCACATGAAATTAGGTTTTATTGGTACAGGGGTAATCTCTGATGCCTGTATTCGCGGCTTGTTTGACAGTGAACTAACACTCGAACAGGTTTCGATTAGTCGTCGCAGCAGTGCGATCTCGTCACAACTGGCAGCGGATTTTGACAAGATCCAGGTACTCGACGATAACCAAACGATCATCGATCAATCCGATGTCATTGTTTTAGCCGTCCGTCCACAAATTGCCGAAGAAGTACTAGCTGGACTTCAGATTTCTTCCGACAAAGTTGTGATCAGCCTTATTGCAACGCTCACTCATGCTACCTTGCAGCAATGGTTCGGTACTGACGTGGAGCTTTGCCGCGCCATTCCCCTTCCTTTCGTAGCACAACGTCTTGGGGTCACGGCTATTTATCCAAAACAGCAAGCCGCAGAGACATTATTCGATGCCATCGGGACGGTGATCAGCGCAGAAACCGAAGACGAGTTTGATCGCTACGCGGTTGCCAGCGCCACCATGGGCATTTATTTCGAATCATTAGCAACCTTGTCGGAATGGATGACCAAAGAAGGCACCCCACAAGAAAGTGCACAACGGTATTATGCTGCGCTGTTTAAAGGCCTAAACCACACCGCTCTTAACCACACTGAGCAGCCTTTTTCGGATCAAGTACCAGAGCATTGCACGCCAGGCGGTTTAAATGAGCAAGCCGTAAATGTCTTCACCCAGCAAGGAGGCAAAGACGCCCTGATTGCGGCACTCGACAGTTTGAAAGCTCGTTTACAAGGCGCGAAATAAAAGTACGGCGATAAGGAATCTATTGCTCGGTTTTGGTTCCAAAAAGATTATTCACTTTTTGGTAATAACTGCAGCCTCCATTCTCTACATCGAAACGCCAACAAAGTCATGCCCGTTCAACACGCGATTCAAGGGCATGACTGGCTTGAAGCACTAGGCGCCAGCACCACACTGGACACCTTTGACGGATTAGCGCACAGCATCAACCACGAAGAGTCCGTACGCTTGTTGGAGGTTTTGCAGCAGTCTTAGCTTAATAACTAAGGCTTTCTGCTCTCAGAGCAACAGACAATACAAACTGGTTGTTTAAACAGGAAGTCGTTCTAATTAGGCTTCCTGAGCGAACAAAATCAATTTGTCTTATATCTGACAAACCTAGGCCATACTGCTGCTTTCTCTCTAAAGACTTAAAAATAGCTTCTTTACTTGCCCATTCTTCATAAAAACTAACTAAGCGCGACTCCATATCCGCCCCCAAAAAACCATCTAACTCCTCTGGGGCCATAAACATATTTGCTAATTCCGCTAAGTTTTTACGAGGTTGGATATGTTCGATATCAATACCGACAGGTTCACTAGCCACTGCAACAGCAATTACACCGTGACTGTGTGATATCGAAATATGGTAATTAGTATTGTTTAATCGAGGGCCTGTATCTGTATCTTGGTAACTGCGCGCAAGACTGATACTTGGTAAGTGAGTTTGGATGATAAGGTTAAGCAATGATCGGCTAAAGCAGTATTCCTTTCTGCGCTTCACGCTTTTTAGTCTATGATAAAAACTCCACTGTTGCGGTTGAAGAGCTACCCGTTGTAACTTAACAGGCAGCTCATCCGACATTCTCGTATCGAGTAATGCTAGCTTTATCACGCCTTAGATAAGGTTATTTAAGAGTGACAACATCAGCGTTCAACGCTACACCGGCCATAATCGCACCCGCATGACACTCAAACTCTGAGCTGCTGGATACTTTGTTCTTCTTGTAGTAACTCGAAATATTAACGACAGCATTTGCTCCTTCCGCCTTTGCTCTCTCTTGAAGAGCTAACAAAGCAGAAAGAAATACCCAGTTACAGGCACGTTCGTCGCTTTTCCCTACAGCATTTGTTTTTTTATTAGTCGTGAAATTACCAGCTTTGCTCACCACTTTTGCGTGCGTTTGGTCGCCAAAATACAGTTTAATACTACCATCTAGCTTTTCTTGAAAGTCAGCAGACTGCATTGCGTCCGCAATAGACAGCATATGTTTTGTATCACGCGCTTGGGAAAGCGAAGGGAAGAGTAGACAAAGTGAGGTTAAAATTACAAAAAGTTGTTTCAAAGCATGCCTCCATGCAAATAATGACAAAAAAGAAGCGCAGATTATAGAGAACATTAATTAGACAAGTAAATCCTTTCAGCTATTGCATAAATTGCTTTTGCAGGTAAAATTTCGCCAGTTTTTCGCAAGAAATAAGAAAGAATGCTTCAGTGTTCTTTAACAGGGAACTTATTTTAACGAGGTTAATGTGTTGGATTTTAGGCTGGAGAAATGGAGTGCGGTAGCACCAGGCCTGACCTCTGAAAAGGATTGGAGCGACTGGCTAGAAAGCAGAATTTGTTCTGGCGACGAAGACAATATTAAGCTCGGCTTAAAAAAAATCTCTCCCATGCTACGCCGTCGTTTTACTAAGATGGGCAAAGTGGCAGCCGCTTCACTTTGCGGACTAGAGCTTGAACAGAATACCCCTCTCGTATTCGCATCACGTCATGGTGATGTGGATCTCACACTTTCATTATTACAAAATATCGCCTCTGACCAAGACCTATCGCCAACGGGATTTAGTTTAGCTGTTCATAACGCGGTTGCGGGACTGTTGTCTATTGCACAAAAAGACACCTCCCCCATCACCTCTGTGGCAGCCTGCCAAGACATGCTTCCTATAGCGTTGTTAGAAGCGATCACTCAGCTACAAGATTTTCCGAAAGTGGTGTGTTTGATATGTGATACGCCTGTCCCTGAGATTTATCAACCCTATACTGAATCGAGTGATATTCCCTATGCTATCGCACTACTGATCAGTCGTGATAATGGCGTGGCGCTAAGTCTCTCAAAAAGCAGTAAACAAGAAGACGGTCACGAAGAAACCGAATCTGATTACCAATCATTACTGGCTCTGCTTTTAGCGCAGCAAAGCGAAGTAGTGTTTTCCAACAGTAATGCTTCATACCAATGGAAGCTTAAAAGTATCTAGGCACGTCATCTTATGTTTACAAGAATTGAATTTTGTTGGCGCTGGTTTGCCACTGCATTTAGCTTTTTTGTATTTGGCGTTGGCGGTATAACATTAAGTATCGTGGCATTCCCTATTCTACGTTGTCTACCAGTCACTGCGTCACGCCGAGCCTATTTAGCCAAACGTCTCATCCATCTGATCTTTCGCTTTTACATTGAGATGATGCGATACCTTGGTGTGCTTACCTATGAAACGAAATACTTAGAACGGCTTCGGAACGCTAAACTAGTGCTTGCTAATCACCCATCATTGATTGATGTAGTGTTTCTAATCGCACTAATTCCTAACGCAAATTGTGTCGTGAAAGGTAAGTTAACGCGTAATATTTTTACTCGCGGCCCAATCAAAATGGCTGGTTACATCATTAATGAAGAAAATGAAAATGTGATTGAACTGGCTCGAGAAGCCATTGCCGAACAAGATGCACTGATTGTTTTTCCTGAAGGCACACGCTCAATACCCAATGAGCCAATCACATTAAAACGTGGGGCGTCACAGATTGCGTTACGTGTTCCAGCAGACATTACGCCGGTCGTCATCCAATCTTTTCCGTCAACCCTGACCAAACAAGACCGCTGGTATCAAATTCCGAAGACCCGTGTACACTTCACACTAGAAGTAAAACCAGTCGTTACTATTCAACCTTATATCTCTGACATGCGACTCCCCGTTGCGGCACGACGTCTGTCATCAGATTTAGCAGCATTTTTCAACAAGGAGCTCAACCTGAATGCCTGACCTAAATACCGAACTTAAGCAAATGATCATTGATGCGCTTGATCTAGAGGATATCGATACCGACGATATTGAAGACAACGCACCTCTTTTTATCGAAGGTCTTGGCTTAGACTCAATTGATGCTCTTGAAATCGGCCTAGCGTTGCAACAGCGTTATGGCATCAAATTGAAAGCCGATTCGGAAGAAACTAAAGCACACTTCGCCAGCATTAATACGCTTGCAAAACTTGTTCAACAACACCAAACAGCTAACGTGTAAGCACTATGAACCAGCAAGAAATTTACCAACGCGTTTCCGAGGTTCTGCAAGAGTTATTTGAACTGCCTGCAGAAGACATCACACCAGAAGCGAACCTATACCAAGATTTAGACATTGACAGCATTGATGCCGTGGATTTGATTGTCGAATTAAAGAAAATGACCGGCAAAAAACTACAACCTGAAGACTTCAAAGCCGTTAGAACAGTTCAAGATGTGGTCGTTGAAGTTAAAAAATTGATGGCTAAGTAATGGTGCTGAAGGTGGTTCTAGGGCTGCTGACAATCGCCTACCCTTTTTTGGTGTATTGGGTGGGCACAACGTATAGCAATACCTTCATCCTTCCTATGCTGGTGCTCATTTTATTGTTACGGTTGAGGCACAAATCAAGCGCTAATACACGCAGTAGCATTTTATTTATTGCCGTAGCTATGCTTTTCAGTGTGATATTTTTTGGTCCAGATATCAGCGTCAAATTATATCCAGTGCTCGTCAATCTGAGCTTACTCGGCCTCTTTACTGGCAGCTTATTCACGCAGCAATCCATGGTAGAACGCCTAGCTCGTCTTCAAGAGCCAGACTTACCTCCAAGTGGTGTACGTTATACTCGTAGTGTCACCAAAGTATGGTCCGTGTTTTTTGCCTTCAATGGCACCATTGCGCTCGGCACAGCGCTTTGGGCCAACATGGAAATCTGGACATTTTATAACGGATTTCTTGCCTACCTTCTGATCGCCACATTGGCTGGCGCAGAATGGCTAGTCAGGAAGAAAGTGAGAGCAAAGGAATAGATTGTCGTGCTATCGTTATCAAGCTGGTTTGATTCAGCCCTAAATAAAGCCATCGCGTGTTCACCAGATGCGTCTTACAACAAAGCAGACTTAACGGCCCGTGTTAATGCATGGCGAGGGGTTTTGCCACTAGAACCTGGGCAACGATGGGTTGTTTATCATTCTGATACGTTTGAATTCATCGCCATTCTATTTGCTTTATGGCAATCAAAGTGTGTAGCGTGCTTACCCAGCGATATCTGCACAGATACGATTAATCGCCTAACACCGAATTGCGCTGGTTTTATCGGTGAATTTCCCGACCTTGAACAAGCCTATTTATGTCCTCTAAATGTCTTACAATCTCATCCATTTCAGCCCTTAAATAGGGAGCAGGTGGCAATTGAAGTATATACTTCTGGCTCGACAGGGACACCAAAGCCCATTCTAAAGACCATTGCAATGATAGAGGATGAAATTGCCTCGATTGATCAACTTTGGGCAATACCAGAACATACCACCCTCGTATCAACCGTCCCACATCAACACCTTTTTGGGCTCACATTTCGCTTATTTTGGCCGTTATTAACAGGGCGCGTGTTTCAGACCAAAGCATGCACCTTCACGGAAGATATTTTTCACCAAGCTCAAAGACTAAGTAGCTACGTTTTAATCTCAACACCATCACATCTTAAGCGTTTAAATGACCAACTTGATTGGGGTTTGGTTGCAGGACGTTGCCATCAAGTCATCTCATCTGCAGCGCCTTTAGCACAGCAGGACAGTCACTTCGCTGCCCACTTGTTAGGTACGCCTATTCATGAAATTTACGGCAGCTCCGAGACTGGCGCTTTAGCCTGGCGCTCACAAGCGAATAACAATGAGCATTGGCAATTGTTACCTAAGCTTACCATGCAGTTCACCCCTGATCATGTAGAGATTTCTGGCCCCTATATTGAGCCAAAATACGCACGTTTAAGCGACCGTATAGAAGTATCTACCTCAGGAGCTTTCCGCCTTCTTGGACGCCAGGATAGAATCCATAAAGTAGAAGGTAAGCGCCTCTCTCTTACCAAAATGGAACATGAGATTGAGCAAACCGAGTGGATCAACACCGCCAAGGTACTTGTCTTAACACGTAAAAGAGATGAAGTCGTTGTTGTCGCTGAGCTATCCGACGCTGGTAAGCGAATACGCTCATGCGAGTCACAAAAAACGCTGATCCAACACCTTAAGAACGTATTACGTTCTTCTTTTGAAGCAGTGCTATTACCAAGACGCTGGCGTTTTTTGTCATCGCTCCCTTATAACTCACAAGGCAAACTCTCTATGGAACGATTACATTCGTTATTTGACAACCAAGAGGTCAAATGGCCAGTAGAACTGAGCCAGAATACTCTCGATGAACAAGTCCAGCTAACCTTTTACATCCCAAAGGAGCTAATCTATTTCGAGGGTCATTTTGACAAACACCCTATTCTACCCGGTATTACTCAAACCCATTGGGCACAACATTTTGGCCGAAATCACTTTGCCATCGAAGGGCGCTTCACACGTTTAGAAGTCGTTAAATTTCAGCATGTCATCCTACCTGACACAGAAGTGACTTTATCCTTAAGTTACAACAGTGCATCGCAAAAGCTGACCTTCCAATACCTTTCTAACAAAGGAGTTCACTCAAGTGGTCGTATCTGTTTCGCCTAATAGCGAATTTAATCCTGCAATTTTAATCCCGGTATACAACCATGAGCACGCCATTGGAATTACTCTAGAAAGCGTGCTCTCTTATGGTTATCCAGTTCTACTAGTTGACGACGGCAGTTCAGCTGAGTGCCATAGCGTACTCAAAGACTTGGCTAAACAATACGCTTCACAGGACGTTAACCTCATTCGCTTGCCCATCAACCAAGGAAAAGGCGGTGCAGTGAAGGCTGGCATTGCCGAGCTCTTTCACCACGGTTTCAGTCATGCCTTACAGGTCGATGCTGATGGCCAACACAATTTATCGGACATTCCCGATATGATGACTGAAGCTCAAAAGCACCCTAAGGCGATTATTGCAGGTCACCCAATTTACGATGAAAGTGTCCCGAAACATCGATACTACGCACGCTATTTGACCCATATTTGGGTGTGGATAAATACGTTGTCTTTCGCCATCAAAGATTCTATGTGTGGCTTTCGCGTCTACCCGACTGCTGCTTGCCGAGAGCTGACTTCACGTCATAGCTGCGGCAACCGTATGGAGTTTGATACTGAAATTCTGGTGCGTTGGGTTTGGGAAGGTCACACGATCGTGAATCGAGCAACAAAAGTACATTACCCTATTGATGGGGTATCTCACTTTAATAAGCTAAAAGACAACGTGCTTATTTCAGCAATGCATACTCGCCTATTTTTCGGCATGCTCAAACGCTTACCAGCATTGCTGCATGGTAAATGCCGTGTCTAAGCCTACGCAGCATTGGTCTAAGATTGGCGAAGCCGGTTCGATCCTGGGTATGAAAACCCTATTGATCTTCTATAAGTTATTTGGCCGCAATGTATTTCGTGTCGCCTTACTTCCTGTTATTGGCTACTATTTTTTGGCCAATAAGCGAGCACGGCAAGCGTCACAAGCTTATCTCAAAAAAGCTAAGCCATTATGTCCAGTGCAATCGGAAAAGCTCACGTCATTCCGACATTTCTGGACCTTTGGTGAGCTGCTTTTGGATAAGTTCTTGGTCTGGATGGGGCATATACAGCCGCAAGATGTAGCTTTCCACAACCAAGCTACTATGCAACATATGGAGCAACGTCAGAAAGGAGGGATTATTGTTGTCTCTCATCTCGGGAATACGGAAATCTGTAGTGCACTGGCTCATCAAATGCCAAACGTCAAAGTGACAATGCTCGTGTATACCCAGCATGCAGAAAAGTTTAATCGCATGCTTAAGCAAGCAAATGCCAGCGCCAATATTCGTATGATGCAAGTGACTGACATGTCACCAGCAACCGCTATGACTTTATCTGAGCGTATTGAAGAAGGTGAATTCATCGTCATTGCGGGAGATCGCACGCCTGTGCAAAGTAACGCACGAACGACTGTGGTGCCTTTCCTACAGCAGCCAGCCCCATTCCCTCAAGGAGCGTTTATTCTCGCTAATTTACTGAAGTGCCCAGTCTATTTAATGTTCTGCTTGAAACAAGAAGCCAAATACCACATTTACATTGAGCTTTTTGCCGAACAATTAACCGCTCCTCGAAAAGCGAGAGATCAGCTTCTCAATAATGCTGTGTATGATTATGCAAAACGGCTAGAACATTATTGTCTTATGCAACCCTTACAGTGGTTCAATTTCTATGACTTTTGGCATATCGAACCACTAAACAGTCGCACCAAACTTCATAAAAAAGGACATTAATAGCCATGTTAGAACATGAAATCGAGTTAGAAATTCCATTTCATGATGTCGATGTCATGCGCATTGCATGGCATGGCCATTACGTAAAATACCTAGAAATTGCCCGTTGTGCATTACTAGAATCCATCGACTACAATTGCGATGAGATGGAACAGACTGGCTATGTTTGGCCTGTTATTGAACTAAATATTCGCTACGCTAAGCCATTGCGCTTCAAGCAGAAGATCCGCGTTCTAGCAAAAGTAATAGAGTGGGAAAATCGACTCAAAATCGCTTATACATTATTTGACAGTGAATCCGGTCAACGCTTAACCAAAGCCTACACTGTACAAGTAGCAGTTGATGCTGCGAACGGTGAGATGCAGTTCGCTTCCCCACAAATCCTGTTAGATAAACTAGGCGTCAGCGTATGAAGTCAGCGATTCTCTTTTTGATATTTTTTAGCCATGCTATCTGGGCAGCTTCAGTAGACGAGCTCAAAGAATTACTGCACACTCCAGAACAACTGTCAGGGCATTTTGATCAAGAAAAATACTTAGCGGCTGTAGATACATCACTTAAGTCTTCTGGCACTTTTGCCTACATTGCCGAGCAAGAAATTTCTTGGCATACCTTAGCGCCAATTGAAAACACACTTACTCTTACCCCTAACCAAATTATTACAGCTCAAAATGGACAACAAGTGTCCGTCTTAGATAGTCAAAACAATCCTGTAGTACAGGTTTTTTCTGACTTGTTTTTTGGTGTGATGACTGCTGACTGGGATCTGCTTCAAGCCTATTTCAATATTGAGATGAGTATTTCTGAGGGACAATGGCAAGCAGAGCTAACGCCAAGTGACGCCAATATCGCTCAGGTGATAAATCAAGTCACGCTCTCAGGAACAGACTTTTTGCAGCAGGTTGAATTAATGGAGGTCAATGGCAACTCCACTTCCATTCAGTTTTCAGGGCTATTATCTGAGGGTTCTCATTAACCATGCGTAAAGCGGTAGCGTTTATTTGGTTAACGATTGTAGTCGGAGTGTGCTCTTTTGCATGGCATAAAGGGCCAAGCTTTGAATCGAGTATTATGGCACTCTTACCTCAGTCCGAACAAAGCCCTTACAGCGCGGCGGCTATGCAGTCTCAGTCTGATGCCATGGGGCAATTATTGACGTTAATGATTCTGCACCCTGAAGTCGAGAAAGCGCGTACAGCAACCCTTAATATTCAGTCTATTTTAGCGGACTCACCTATACTGCTTGAGCAATCTCCTGAGCATTTACAGCAGCAGTCTCTCAACCCTAAATTCCGTTTTAGCGTACTCAGCGATCAAGTGAAGCGACGACTTGAAAACGGTCAATGGCAACAACAATCTGATATCGCTCTAGGACAATTATTTAATCCCGTTGCCAGCGCACCGGTTGATTTAAAAGCCGACCCTTTTGGCCTTTATGGCAGCTTTTTGCAAGACAGTGTTCTCAGTAGCAACATAAAAACTCAGCAAGGCTTATTCCGACTATCATCTACACCTCAACCGGCTTTTGTTTTATTTTATCGTTTATCAGAAAATGCATTTTCATTGTCCACACAAAGTCAATTAGCGCCACTACTTCAACAGGTGAAAGACTATGCCTCAGCTAATCAAGTAACCGTAAAAATGTCGGGGGTAGTGATTCATGCAAGCTATGGAGCTAACCAAGCAAAACAAGAAATTTCGAGCATTGGCGTTGGCTCTGTTCTTGGCATTGTATTACTGATTTTAGCTGCCTTCCGTAGTCTAAAACCGCTGTTCTATACCTTAGTGCCTATTAGTGTCGGAGCCATGGTCGCTCTGGCAATCACAACGCTGATATTTCCTAGTGTACACTTGATCACTTTTGCCTTTGGCGCAGGTCTCGTTGGCGTCGCTGTAGACTACTCAATGCATTATGTCTGTGCCCAATCGGGGCAAACAGAGAACCGTTTAACTAAGTCACTATTTGTCAGTCTATTGCTAGGCTTAATTTCAAGTGTATTAGCTTACGCAGGCCTCGCTTTAACACCATTCCCCGGGCTTCGCCAAATTGCCTTGTTTGCTAGCATAGGTCTCGTTGCCTCATGGTTAACCGTTCTATTCTGGCTGCCGCTGGTCTCCAATCTGTCTAACATGCGGTTACATCCATCAATTATTGATATGTGCCAGCGCCTTACGCCTGTTTACTCTTCAAAGCGACATCTGCAAGCAGTCTTCGCTGCTACCACTCTTTCAGTTATTGGCAGCGTATTTATTTACTGCTCTTCCGCTAAAGATGACTTAGATACGCTTCAGACTTCTCCTATTCAGTTACTTAATGAAGACCGAACTGTTCAACAAGCAATGGGGAATGGCTACCAGAGCACCTTCCTATTAATCACGGCGACGGGGATTGAAGCGCTACTACAAAGAGAGGAGCAGGTTCGCTTAACTTTGGATCGTCTGCGCTTTGAAGGTGATCTCGGTAATTACCTCAGTATCAGTCAATCATTGCCCTCTCAAGCACAACAGCACCGTAACATCACGTTAGTTAGCGAATTGTATCGAATTCAGTTAGCCCCATTTATGAATAAAATTGGTGCATCGGCTCTCATCAAACAGGAAGCGCAGCAGTCCTTTAATCAGAATCACACAATCTTGACCCTCTCTGAATGGCAAACCTCCCCATTAGGGCACATGTTAAGTAGCCAATTGATTCGACATAAAGACGGTCATATTTCCAGCGTTATACGTATCCAAGGCAAGTTCAGCCAAGCCGCCAAGAGCCAACTACAAGAGCTTGCCTCGCATACAAACTTAGTCGAGTATATTGACCCTATAGCAGATATTAGCGATACCCTTGCACGTTATCGGACACAGCTCACTATGTGTCTTGTGATCGCTTATCTCGTTGTCTCAAGCGTCTTATTGCTGCGCTATCGTAAGCAGCTCTGGCAAATTATTTTGCCCCCGTTAAGCGCCTCTATCATGGCATTCGCCCTCGCGACTCTACTCAATGGTGGCTACAACTTGTTTAACATCGTTGCCCTCATGTTGGTGTTTGGTATCGGTCTGGATATGGGTATTTTTATCAAAGAATCCCACGGCAGTGCTCATACTTGGATCGCGGTCTCCCTTTCAACGCTTACCAGCTTATTGGCGTTTGGCTTACTTGTATTAAGCGAAACGCCTGTGCTGTATCACTTCGGTGTTATTGTTTTACCTGGATTACTTTTTGTGTGGCTGCTAACCCCCTTTATTCAGCCCATTTCTTATGGAGAAAGTCGAAATGCATAGCGCAAACGGAAGTTTTGATGTGGTGATTATTGGCGCGGGCCCGTCTGGCGCCGTCGCAGCCGCCAATCTAACGCGCCGCGGTCATAATGTTTTAGTGCTGGAAAAACAGTTTTTTCCACGCTTTTCAATTGGAGAAAGCCTGCTACCGCAAAGTATGGAGTTTTTACAACAAGCAGGCATGTTACAAGCCGTGATTGAAGCAGGGTTTCAATTCAAAAATGGAGCTGCTTTTGCCAAAAAAGAACAATATGACTTCTTCGACTTCCGTGAAAAATTCTCGTCAGGCTGGGGAACGACATATCAAGTTCAACGCGCGCAATTTGATAAAATTCTTGCCGACTGTGCAGCGAAAGAGGGAGCAAAAATTCGCTATGGACACACCGTCGAATCCTATACAGAGTTAGATGAAAACACCGTCCAACTCCACGTGACTGACGATCAAAACAACGAATACGATGTCACCACTAAATTTGTGCTAGATGCCAGTGGCTTTGGTCGAGTCCTACCCAAGCTGTTAAATCTAGAGAAAGCATCCTCTCTATCAACCCGGGTCTCTTTGTTTACTCATGTTGAGGATCGCATTGGCTTAAAAGACTTTGACCGCAATAAAATCCTGATTTCTGTACACCCTGAAAACAGCGAAATTTGGTATTGGCTAATTCCATTTAGCAACGGTCGTGCCTCAGTTGGCGTCGTTCTGCCGCGTTCGGTTTACGAACAGCATCAAGACCAAGAAGACGACCAGATACTGAAGCACTTCATAAAGCAAACAGGTAAAATGTGCGAGAGCTTAACAGAAGCTCAATTTGATACCGCCGTAGGGAAGCTGGCCGGCTACTCGTCTGATGTTACCCAAATGTCAGGGAAGCATTTTGCTCTTCTCGGGAACGCTGGGGAGTTTCTAGATCCAGTATTTTCATCTGGCGTCACCATTGCTCTTAAATCCGCATCCCTCGCCTCAACCGTCTTAGACAAACAATTACGTGGCCAACAAGTAGATTGGCCAAACGAATACGAACAGCCGCTAAAGTTGGGGATCAACACATTCCGAACCTTCGTGGAGGGTTGGTATGATGGAAGCTTGCAGAGCGTCATTTTTACAGAACAGAAAAGCCCAGCTATCAAAGAAATGATCAGCTCCGTTTTAGCCGGCTACGCTTGGGATACGGATAACCCATACGTAAAAACACCAAAACGTCTTCATGTGTTAGCTCAGCTATGTCAAAAGTAATGAAACTATTCAACTTAGTTGTTCTCTGTTTGACGATCAGTGCGTGCAGTCTCTTTCCTAGGGAGCAGCACCAGGCACCTACTCCAGTTCTGCTGGCGCCATCGACTGAGTTAGCCCCTCAGATTTTAAAACAACATCTGACCTTAACCACCTCACAGCAGAACAACAGTTTTATTGCGATACTGCGGATCACTCACAAACAAATCAACATGGTTGCGCTGACTTTAGCTGGACAGCCATTTCTGAATCAGTCATTTGATGGGCAGCATTGGCAAAGTCAAAATTTATCAGGACAAGAGCTGCCCGAAAAGGAAATATTCAGCATGATGCAATTTGCACTATGGCCCGAAATATCACTGCAAGAAGGTTATCTTGCAGAGAATGGCTGGACGTTGCTTTTTCAAGATAACAAACGCATAGGGTATTATTATGGCATCCCATATTTTGTCGTAACGAAATCCGCAAACAACACGGTCATAGAACACAAAATGGGGAACTATCAAGTCGCCATCAACACTTTTGAAACGGAGCCATTGCGCGAATGAAACAATGCTATCTAAATGCTATGGGTATGCTGAGCGCTCTAGGTGATGGACAACAAGCGACCCTAGAGAATTTACACCAAAGACAAACAGAGCTTTGCCTAAGTAACGCTTATCATAACGGCGAGCCACTGCCACTTGGTATGATTCAACAACGACTACCAGAGCTGCCCTTACAAGATGCAAAGTGGCAAAGTCGTAACAATCAAGTCACTTGGCATATTGCCCAACAGTTCCAATCAGAGATTGAAAGCGCAATCGAGATGTTTGGCGCTGACAGAATTGGCGTTGTGATCGGCACATCTACTTCAGGTATTGCTGAAAGTGAAGCACATATGCGCACGCTCGTAGAAGAAGGTTCACTGCCCGATGCGTATCATTACCGCCTCCAAGAGATGGGCGCCCCTGCAGACTTTCTCGCGCAAGCATTTGGGTTAACCGGTCCGTCTTTCGGCATCTCAACGGCATGTTCTTCTGGAGCTAAAGCGCTTGCATCGGCTCGCCGCCTGATTCGATCAGGAGTATGTGATGCCGTTATTGCCGGTGGCGTCGACACCATGTGTCGTTTAACCGTACAAGGGTTTTCATCTCTAGAAGCGGTGAGTGCAAAGCCATGTAATCCATTCAGTACTAACCGCGATGGTATTAATATCGGTGAAGGCGGTGCGCTTTTTCTCGTGACAGCCGAACCCAGTGACATTGCTTTATCCGGTATTGGGGAAAGCTCAGATGCCCACCATATTTCAGCCCCTGATCCATCTGGACAAGGAGCCATTCGAAGTATGTCTTGCGCTCTGGTTGATGCCGGTATTCAAGCCGATGCAGTGGGTTACATTAATTTGCATGGTACGGCTACGCCGCTAAATGACCAAATGGAATCTATCGCTGTCAATGCCCTGTTCCCATCAAGCACACTTTGCAGCTCAACTAAACCTTTTACGGGCCATACATTAGGTGCTGCAGGAGCTTTAGAAGCGGCTATCTGCATGCTATCGCTGCAACATAACTTTCAGCCAGTGCATATTTGGGATGGTATACCTGATCCAGAGCTACCCGCCCTAAGTTTTGTGCCAGCGGCCTCAGAGCAGATTACAAAATACGCGCTCAGTAATTCCTTTGCCTTTGGTGGCAATAACATTTCTCTTATTTTAGAACGGATTTCCTAATGCAAACATACAGCGTTGAGGAGCTAGTACCTCATTCAGGACGCATGAGTCTACTTAGCCGCATTATTCAAGTCGAGGGCGACACCTTAGTCGCCGAGGTGGACATAAACGAACACGCTACTTTTGCGGAGCCTAATGGCGTACCCGCTTGGGTCGGTTTAGAATACCTTGCTCAGGCAATAGGCGCTTACGCGGGTTATCAAGAGCGTACTCAAGGTGGAGAGCCCAAAATTGGCTTTTTATTGGGCACACGCAAGTACAGCAGTGATTGTGAGTATTTTCCGCTTGGCACAACGCTAACCCTAAAAGTGACACGCAACATGCAAGCGGAAAATGGCCTAAGTGCTTTTGATGGCGAGCTATTTGCCGCAGATATTAACGCCAGCGCTCGACTGAATGTCTTTCAACCAGATGACGCCGCACAGTTTTTAAAGGAAGCATAACGTGAGTAATACTGTTTTAGTGACAGGCTCAAGCCGAGGTATCGGTAAAGCCATCGCCCTTCGACTAGCAAAAGATGGCTACGATATCGTGCTGCATTGTCGCAGCAACGTAACGGAAGCAGAGCAAGTGGCAGAGCAAATCAAAACCATGGGACGAAACACCCGCGTGCTGCAATTTGATATCAGTGACCGAGCGCTAGCTTGCCAAACTCTTGAGCAGGACATGGAAGATCATGGCGCTTATTATGGTGTTGTTTGCAATGCTGGTATTGCTCGTGACAATGCCTTCCCGGCCATTCCGGGTCATGAGTGGGACGAAGTATTACGTACCAATCTAGATGGCTTTTACAATGTTCTACACCCGGTCTCGATGCCTATGATTCGCCGTCGTAAACCTGGACGTATTGTAACCCTGTCTTCTGTTTCAGGAGAAATGGGGAACCGCGGACAAGTCAACTACAGTGCAGCCAAGGCAGGTATTATTGGTGCAACCAAAGCCTTAGCAGTAGAGTTGGCAAAGCGTAAGATCACCGTAAACTGTGTAGCACCTGGCTTTATTGAAACAGATATGACTGATGACCTTTTGGTCGATGAAGCACTAAAAATGATCCCCATGCAACGCGCTGGTTCCCCTGACGAAGTAGCGGGCACAGTAAGCTTTTTAATGTCCGAAGATGCGGCCTACATCACACGCCAAGTCATCTCTGTAAACGGCGGTATGTTCTAATGAAACGAGTAGTAGTAACAGGCATGGCTGGCCTTTCTCCAATTGGCAACGACTGGCCAACAGTAGAACGCAATCTGAGAACTCAAAAAACGGGTATCGTGCACATGCAAGACTGGGAAAAATACGATGGTCTTAATACACGTCTCGCAGGACCTGTCATGGAGTTCACGATGCCAAAGCACTACACACGCAAACACTTACGTAGCATGGGACGTGTAGCACAGATGGCGGTTTACAGTACAGAGCTTGCCTTAGAAGATGCGGGATTGCTTGACTCAGAATTACTTGGTAGTGGCAAAATGGGCGTTGCATTTGGCTCCTCAGCAGGTGATACCCGTTCGTTTATTGACTTTGGCAACATGTTGACCAATAACTCGGCAGATGGTCTCAATGCTAACTCGTACATAAAAATGATGGCGCATACGGCACCAGTAAACATTGGTGTGTATTTCGGACTAAAAGGGCGAGTATTAACCACTTCAAGCGCGTGTACATCTGGTAGCCAAGGTATTGGTCTTGCTTACGAAGCCATAAAATACGGCATGCAAACAGCCATGGTGGCAGGCGGTTGCGAAGGACTTTGTGCTACTGAAGCTGCTGTATTTGACACACTTTATGCGACCAGCACAAAAAATGACACACCTGAGCTGACGCCTCGCCCATTTGACCGTGACCGCGATGGCCTAGTTATCGGAGAAGGCAGTGGTACTTTAATACTTGAAGAATACGAACACGCTAAAGCACGTGGAGCAAAAGTCTACGCAGAGATTGTCGGCTTTGGCACCAACTCTGATGGCAGCCATGTAACCCAACCCAATGCGGATACCATGGCAGAAGCCATTCGAATGGCGCTAGCCGATGCTCAACTAGACAACTCTCAAATTGGCTATATCAACGCTCATGGCACAGCGACAGATCGTGGTGATATCGCAGAAACAAATGCTACTGAGGCGGTTATGGGCTCAAACATTCCGATCAGCTCCATGAAAAGCTATACCGGTCATACCTTAGGCGCTTGTGGTGCATTAGAAGCGTGGTGGTCCATTGAGATGATGCGCAACAATTGGTTTTGTCCAACCGTTAACCTTGATCATGTCGATGAAGCTTGTGGCAAACTGGACTACATTATGCACGAAGGTCGTTCAATCGAGACCGATTACATTATGAGTAATAATTTTGCCTTCGGCGGAATCAACACCTCGTTGATCATTAAACGTTACTAGGAGTAACCCTAAAAGCCTCATAAGCACCTGTTTATGAGGCTGACTGAAGGTGTAGCGCTAGTTAAACCGGCTCGCCGGCTTCATCTTCTTCGACGATATCGGTTTCAGTCAAAGCATCCGCTAACCACTCTTGCATCGCAGGGTGGTTAAGCATCGCTTGATGGTAGTCTTTAGCGACACCTTCTAACTCAATGCCGTAGGTGACGAAGCGAAAGGCAACCGGTGCAAAAAACGCGTCGGCCAAGCTAAACTCGCCGAACAAATACGGCCCTTGGTCTTGATGCTGCGATCTCAGCTTTTCCCATAGGTGGCTGATGTTTTCGAGATCTTGCTGTGCTCTTTGGGACAGTTCGATTTTGCGCTTCGCACGACAATTCATCGGCATTTCATTGCGCAGGGCGCTGTAACCACTGTGCATTTCAGCAACCACTGAACGGGCTAATGCGCGTTTTTTCGGCTCAGCAGGCCAGCCTTTTCCTGATAAATAGGTCTCATTGACGTACTCCGCAATCGCCAAGGAATCCCATACACTCAAATCACCATCGACCAATACTGGCACCTTCTGCACAGGACTATACAAAGATAAGGTGTTGTAAAAGTCTTCTGTGAAAAGCGACAGCTTGATTTCCTCAAATGGGACGCCGAATGCTTTCAGCGCGAGCCAACCGCGTAGGGACCATGACGAATAGTTTTTGTTGGCAATGATCAGTTTCATGTGGGCAATTCCTTAGCAAGTGGTATGAAGAGATTTGATTGTGCGCCCTTGCTATTCATTTGACTAACGAATAGTTTTAATGAATTACTTTCGTTTTTCTAATGAGTGGACAGCCCATGGATATTGATGCATTACGCAGTTTTGTCGCCTTTGTCGATACTGGCAGCTTCACACGAGCCGCCATGCAAACCTACCGTTCGCAAAGTGCGATCAGTATGCAGATGAAAAAGCTCGAAGAAGAAACCGGACAAGCGTTATTTTCTAAAAGTGGCCGAAATGTCGCTTTAACAGAGCGGGGCCAAGAGCTGGTAAGTTATGCACGACGCATCTTATCACTACACGATGAAGCCATTAGCCACTTCAAACATTCTGTGCAGCATCGACCTTTGATTGTTGGCTGTCCTGATGATTACGCAGAGTCTGTACTGCCTGACGTAGTGGCTCTGATTCGTCAGAAGCTTCCACAACAAACTATAAAAGTGGTCTGCGACTGTAGTACACAGCTACGTTTGATGATGGACCAAGGCAAAGTCGACGTCGCCATTTTAACGCGCGCACCCGATGCCGAAGAAGGCTATTTGTTAAAGCATGACAAAGGTGTCTGGGTGCATGGTGGCCAAGACATGAATGTGACACCACTGCCATTGGTATTGTATGAACCCGATTGTAAATTTCACAGTGCTGCCATTGATGGCATGGAGAAACAAGCTCGCGCCTACACCTTAATGGCCAGTTCCTCCAGTGCAACCGCAATCAAGAGCATTTTGAAACGCGGCATTGGAATCAGCGCCATGGCCGTCTCAAGTGTCTCTGATGGCTTAACAACTCTCCAAGATCACACATTGCCCCCCTTGCCTGCGGTGGATATTGTCTTGTCAGTGGCACCAGTTCCTCATCCTGCCTTTGGCGCTCATCTGGCAGCCATCATCAGTACGGTATTTCAGCAAGAAGACCTCGCTTCTAAGACTCCAGAGAAGGTTTTAGCGCCGCTTTAACAAAACGCCAAAACACATTGGCTTCGTGACTAAGCGTTTGGTTGCGTAAACGAATCATAAATACGGGAAACTGGCTGTGGGAACTGAAGTTCTCGACATCCATACGCACCAGACGCCCTTCTTCTAAAGAATCTTTGATCATGTAGTTAGGCATACGCGCCCAACCCATACCTGCTTGAATCAAGGTCTTTTTCGCTTGGAAATCGTTCACATGCCAGCGCTTCCCTGTTGGCAGAACAAAGCGATGTTCTTGATCTTCCGCTGTTCGACTGACCAGGATCTGGGGTAACGAGTAGAGCGCTTGTTGCTTCACCTTCTGGGCACCTGCTTGAAGCTCGGGCAGTAATTCAGGATGAACAACACAGGTCATTTCCAATTTTCCCACTTCGACAAAAATATGTCGATCATCAAGGCCATAGCTTGGTCCGATAGCAATGTCTGACTTGCCTTTAATGAGATGTTCTTGCACGCCGTTTAAGTGGTCGGTCGTCAGCTCAAGGGCGATATTAGGGTGAGCCTCTTCGAAGTCCTTTAATATCTGTACAATAGGCTCGGTCAAACTCATTTGACTGATACAAAGCCTGAGTGGCTGTTGCTCTTCCCCTTGGGCGAGGTGATGTCCTAAATGCTCAAGTTGATTTACCTGCAACAACAGCTTCTTACTTTGTTTGAAAAATGCGTTACCTTGAGCCGTCAGAGTTGGGCGATAGCTGTCACGATCCAACAGCACAATACCATACTGTTCTTCCAACGCTTTGACGGCGGCACTGACACTGGGCTGCGTTTTATGAATGGCCTCCGCCGCAGCACGAAAGCTACCACTTTCTACTACAGCGATAAACGCTCTTAGCTGATCCAATTTCATGATTGACTTTTCCTTTCATGATAATCAAAAAATGAAATTATTTTTATTTCATTATTGGCGCTATTCTATAGCCAATCAAGTAACACTTTCGAATCAACAAGGAGGACCATTGTGACAACCGCATTAGTGGTGATGTTTATCGCTGGTTTAATCACCGGCTTCTCTAAATTCTCTGTCGGCGGCATGGGGCTGCTGGTACTGCCAATCGTCATGATTGCCTTTCCGGGACCTGAATCACTTGGGGTGCTGTTACCGCTTTATATCATTACCGACATCATGGCCGTTTACAGTTATCGCAAACATATTTCTTGGCCTGTTCTGGCACGCTTTTTACCCTTAGGTTTCTTGGGCGTGTTTGTCGGAGCGCAACTGTTATCAGGTATTAATGCCGATCAGTTCGTCGCTTTGCTGGGTGGCATCATCATTGCCATGATTGCACTGGGCTTATATCTGGATGCACGTCCGGCAACCTTTATGCAAAAACCAATTGCCGCCTACTCTATGGGCTTTGCTGGTGGTTTAGTCAGTATGATCGCCAATGCTGCGGGGCCGCTGTTCAGCTTATTTTTGCTCGAACAAAAGCTCAGTAAAGACAGCTACGTCAGCACCAGAGCTTGGGCTTTCTTCATTATCAACCTAGTGAAATTGCCCATGTATTTAAGCCTTGGCTTACTAACACAGGAAAGTCTTACCATCAGTGCCTACGCCATACCAGGGTTACTCGTTGGTGCCGTTATCGGCTATCACTTCTTGAAGCACGTTAAGCCAGCTCACTTTAAATGGTTGATTCGCATTATGTCGACCATCGCAGCGATGAAGTTAATGTTGTTTTCTTAAAGATTGTATCAAGCATTGCGGTGAGTAAAGTCGTAGTGCTTGCAATATCTATCCAACCCAAATCTATTTGAGAACAATTCTCAAGCTTAATAATTCAGCATAAAAGAGAAATAAGGCAGATCTAAAACCCTAAATAAGCATATAAATCATAAACTTAATAAACATAAGTTTAATAACAGTGGATTTACATTGACTCTTTTCATACGTAAATTTTTTAGATTCTAGCTTTTCCGAACCTTAACAATCACCTGACACCCTCTTGGAACAGAATCCTCTACCTTGGATGGCGTGCAAGCAAATAACTTAACGCTTAGCACTCTGAAACCAAACTTAGGACGGAGGTCTTCATGAAATCTGAAAAGCAATTTTCGAATCAGGGCAATGCTTTTGACACTATTACACAAGGTAATTTGAGTACACCGGAATCTTTACTCACTAACCTATATCAACAAAATCTTACTTCAGATGGCGTTGCCCAGATTCTTGATAGCTTACCGCCTGGTCAAATTGTGCGTTACTTTGCACAAAATGGACTGGAGGCATTATTCGAGCTACAGGAAGAAACGACCGAAGACAATTATGGTAGCAACGCGACCGCACTAGAGCTTGATACACCTCTAGAAGCAAGCATTAGCACTGGCATGGAAAATGACCTGTATTCAATCGAGCTAGAAGAAGGTGTTACATATACATTTGACATTACTAGCGGCGACCTTTCTTCTGCTTATCTTGTACTACGTGATGCAAACGGAGAGCGAATCGCTAGCGATCTTCAAGAAGATGACAGCACAACATTAAGCTTTACAGCCCCTGCGTCAGACACTTTTTACTTAGATCTCTCTGATCTTGAAGACGAGGCTTCGGGCACCTACAACATCAGTGTCACTAGTGAGGAACCACAAGACGGTTCTGACACAGATCCAGTGGATGAAACTGAGGAACCACAGGACGGCTCTGAAACGAATCCTGTAGACGAAAACGACGATAATTCAGAAGAAGATGGCTTGCCAGTCACTGATGAAGATACAGACCTAGAAGAAGACAATTCGACCAACCAAGACGGTTCCGAAGTAATCTCAGGCGAAGACAGCACATCTCAAGATGAAGTAGACGTAGAAGACGGCACTGATGTCATCGCTGATGAAGATACCGAAGCAGTAGACGACACAGAAACAGAAGAAAGCAGCGCTGACACTGAAGGCGATTCAGAATCACCTGTTGAAGACGACTCGACCAATCAAGATGGCTCTGACGTTATCGCTGGTGAAGAAGCTGATGCAGATAACTCTGAAACAGAAAATGGCACTGCTAACCAAGATGGTTCAGATGTCATCGCCGGTGAAAACTCTGAAGCAGAGGACAATACCGATACAGTAGAAGAAACAGTGGATCAAGATAACTCAGACACGGTCGTAGATGAAAACTCCGATACAGTGGTAGACAATGATGTGGAGACGGATCCGGCTGAGGAAACGGAAGTACCTCAAGATGGCGAAGCCGATAACGAAACCACTGCAGAAGACTTAGCTGCTGACAGTACGACAGCTGGCGCTCTAGCTGCTAATGCAGAAGTTGAGGGCACATTTGAACAAGCTAATGATTCTGATTGGTTCGCAATGGACCTAGAAGCTGGGACAGATTACACCATGACATTCTCTGCTGAGAATGCAGAAATCCCAGCACTAGTGCTACGTGATGCAGAAGGTCAGACGATCGAGAATAACTTCAATGTTACTGGCGACTCGGTCGAAATCAGCTTTACTGCAGAAGAGTCTGGCTCTTTCTTCCTTGATGCAACGGATTTGTCTGGTGGAGTGACTGGTGACTACACACTTGCACTAACCACAGCTGAAGACGACGCCATTGAGATTCCCGAGCTTGGGGAAGATGATATCTCTGCAGATATTCTGACGACCAGCCTTCTTGATGTAGGAAGCACAGTTGAGAGTACTCTTGACTTCGGCGGCGATGAAGACTGGTTCGCAACGTCTCTAGAAGCAGGAATGACTTACGACGTATCTCTAGAAAGCGATATGCTAGAATCCGGACAGCTATCGGTGATGGATAGTGAAGGCGAGCTTGAATTTGCCCTAGAGGAAGGAAATGAAAATGGCGTATTGTCATTTACTGCCGAAGAGTCAGGTACCTACTTTATCGCCGCATCTGACGCTAATCCTGATGCAACAGGTGACTACCTAATCGGTGTGCAGCAACAATCTGAGACAGACGTAATCGCTTAATTTTCAGACATTCAAACTGCTTTCCCACAAAAGCCAACACTATGTGTTGGCTTTTTTATGCAGCGGGCGCTACGACTTCTGGACGCTTTCGTAGCTTGTAAATCGAGTCAACAATTAAGATCACCAGAGCACTCCAAATTAGAGCAAAAGTAATCAGCTTCTCACTCGAAAAAGCTTCGCCATAAACAAAGACAGCCAAGATAAGCATACCGCTTGGGCCAATATACTGGAAAAAGCCAAGGGTAATTAAGCTCACACGATTCGCCGCAGCGGCAAATAACATCAAAGGCACCATCGTCACAGGTCCAGCTGCGACCAATAGCAAATTCATTGTCCAGTCATTATTCAGCATATTGCTCTGCGGATCTGATGACCACAGTAATTGCAATGCTGCCAATGGAAGCATTAACCCTGTTTCCAAAGCCATGCCAGTAAAACTGTCCACTGCTAGTTTTTTTCTTACTAAAGCATAGATTCCAAAACTCACAGCCAGCACTAAACTAATCCAGGGAAGACGACCAAATTGCGTAATTTCAAAGATAACGGCAACCACACACAAGGCGGCAGCCAGCTTGCGCGGACGATCTAGTTTATCCTGAAAAAAAACCATGCCAATAATGATACTGACCAAAGGATTGATATAGTAACCAAGGCTCGCACTCAGCATCTGGTTACTATTAATAGCGTAAATAAATGTTCCCCAGTTCACTGCAATTAGCGCCGTCGAGGCACAAAGAGCAAGAAGCTTTCGAGGAGAACGAATGACATTTATAAGTACATTTACTTTGCCCATTGCCGCAATCAGTAGCATCACGATAACGCATGACCAAATAACACGATGAGCCAGAATGTCTAGCGCTCCAATGTCAGATACGGCTTTGAAGTAAATCGGCGCGATCGCCCACCATACATACGCTGTAAGCCCGTAGAAAATACCCGTTTTTGTCGACTGATCCATAATGCATTCTTCTTATAGTATGTCTGGGCTACGCTACCCAGAGGACCATTGACTATAATCGCTTCCAGTCGACAAAAGCGTTACCCAAATCATCTTGCACGAAGTTTACACAAACGGTCAAGCTGAGTGAGATTCGAAGAGTTGCTGATAAGCCTCAGACGTGGCTTGATAAACCTGCAACAACGCGGTGATATCTTGCCCATAATCACGATTCGCCCCTTCGCTAGACAGCACTTCAATGGTTCGTAATGACTGAGCCACGGCTTGGGCGCCAACAGCGTCAGCATCCCCAGCCAAGCGATGGGCAATTTCCGCCAACTCGTAATGGTCCTTCTCAACGTTCATTTTTTGAAGCTCATCGATACCTTGATCCAGAGCGCGCTCAAAAGACTGCACGAGATGACTTAAACGCTGCTTACCCAGTGCCGTGAAGTGGGAGCGTATCAGTGCCATATCCAACAACTCATCCGTGGTATTTGAAACAGGCAACGTCATGGTCTCTGTCGTTTGTGCTCGCATCACCTGATGCAAGACATCGCGACTGAAAGGCTTAGGGATCACGGCCCAAATACCCGCATCATGGCACTTTTTGACATTACTTGGCTGGACATTGGCGGTTAATGCCACCATTGGAGTATGCACATTTAAACCAGCATCAGCGCGAACTCGTGCGGCCACCTCTAAGCCACTCATACCTGGCAGATGGATATCCATGAGGATTAAATCAAAGGACTCCTTTGCCGCCCAAGTCAGGGCTTCAGGGCCATCTTTCGCCAGCGCCACACTGTGGCCATCTTGCTTGAGTAATTCCATGGTGACGGCTTGGTTAATTGGCGTATCTTCAACCAAGAGTATCTTCATAGGTGCCAGAGGCTCTTCGTCACTGGAGGCTGTATGACCTGTCATCACAGGCAAGGCATCAATCTTGGCAAGCGGTACATAAAACCAAAAGACACTACCATGGCCAACACGGCTTTCCACACCAATTTCACCCTCTAACAAACGCACCAATTGCGCCGTAATAGCCAGCCCTAACCCTGTACCGCCAAAACGCCTTGTGATGCTGTCATCCGCCTGACTAAACCGCTCGAAAATATGCACCAAGTAGTCTTCAGGGATACCGATGCCAGTATCCTCAACTTCAAACAATACCCCTGCGGCATGCTCAGGGTCTTCATTAGCAGGCTGCACGTTGATAGTGACCTGTCCCCCTTCGGTAAACTTGATCGCATTGGACACCAAATTCGACAGAATCTGACGTACCGCGCCCGCGCCACCTTGGTAAAACTCGTCCAGTTCGTCACTGATGCGAATGTTTATCTGGGTTCCCTGCCGCTCTGCTTGAGCCGAAAACAGCAAGCAAGTGGAGTTGACTAACTCACCGATAGAAAATGGCAAGATTTCGGGGCTATACATGCCCTCTTCTAAGCGAGCGTAATCTAATAGGCCGTTGAGTATCTCCAACAGCGCTTCACCAGACTGATAAATGGCCGCCAGTTTTTCTTGGCTATCTTGTGGCTGCGAGGCACGTTGCAGCAATTCCACCATGCCCAAAATACCGTTCAGTGGTGTTTTAATTTCATGACTCATGGTGGCCAAAAACTGACTTTTGGCCACATTGGCTTCTTCTGCCGCTTCCTTCGCATGTTGTAGACGCTGGGTCCGACGCTGTACTTGCTCTTGCAGCTGATCTCGGTGGAAACGTAACTCTGCCTCGATGCGATCTTTCTGTTTGATATCCGCCAAAATCGCCTCGCGCATATCATTCATAGCACTGACCACCGCATCAATTTCATCGTCCTGCTCAAGTTTTGTTTTGTGAGGCAGGACTAATTTGAGCTTGAGATTCCCCGCGCCAATCGAGCGGGTATAACTGGACATGTATTCCAAGTGACGAGTCACCATAAAATGCACGATTAATAGCAAAACCAGTCCATTAATCAGCACTAGAATACTTTGGAACATGGCAATTTCGATTGCCGAACGCAGCAGGCGTGATTGAATCGCAGCCATGTCGTGATAAACCGTTAACTCTCCTAATAAGCGATCCGTTTGCTGCCCTTGACGATCAATATAATAAATCGCAAATGTCGTACCATAGTCAGAGGACGCTTGCGCTGGAGGATGCCCCACAACAATGTCGTCTTGCCAATCTTCAGAGTGCAAGGTCACCGCACTGACATTGGAGAAGTTCATAATGCCTTTAAGCTGCAGTAGCAGTTGCTCGCTGTCTAGGTCCCACAACCCTTTTCGAATCCCTTCAATATGAGAAGACGTGATGTAATCCGTTTGCTGCTGCATGGCCGCACGTTCTCGACGGTATTCGTTGTAAACCTGAATGCTGGTGGAAATCAGCGCCAGCAATAAGCTAAGAGACAAGAGTTTGATAAAGATGCGATAAGCGAGTGGGCGATTCTGCTTGTAGCGCACCAGGCGAGAAAACAAGGATAAACGAGGCGAGTTATTCATCTAAGGAGCGCCCTTTTGTTGACGTTGTTCCGACTCTAAATACAGTGCCTGCTGCCTTTGCAGGAGACTATTAATCAGCGCAGGAGATTTAAGCAGCTGCCGTAAGCGCTCATTAAGCTCTGGTAGCCAGTCATGCAATGGAGATCGATTGGACACCCCAACGTACCAGTAATCACTCACATCCGTTGCGGTATAGCCGATCTTGCCTTGTAGCCCTAAAGAGGCAATTTGCAATTGGCCCGACAGTTTCCCCATCGGCACAGCATCCAGTCGATTATCCGCCAGCTTTAGTAAGTTCTGATCTTGGGTTGAAACTTGCTCTAGCTCTGGGTAACGGCGCAACGCCTCATCCGGCCCATCGCCAAAGCTATCGCCCATCAGCACTCCTACTCGTAACCCAGATAAATCTTCCCAAGAGAAGAATGGTACGGGAGCATCAACGGGATAATACAAGTAGATGGATTCGGTAACGATAGGCGTTTCAAGAAAGCTCATATATGCCTGACGCGCTTCCGTTCGAAACCCTGAAATGATATCGACATTACCAAGCTCAACTTCTTTTAAACAGCGGCGCCAGTTACTGTTCTGTAGGTCATCCACTTTGACACCTAAGGGCTCTAGTAACGCTCTGATCACCGCAGCATTTACCCCCTGAACACGATCATCTGGGGCAATCCATGACACAGGAGGATACGCAGGGTTACCGCAAAGGCGCACCGACAAGCCTTGCAAGTCGGGACGAGTGGACGGCGTCACATCTGCCGCTAAGACATTCACCGTGACCGACATAAGCAGCCCAACAGCCGTGAATGCTGCTGAAGAAAGCCAGCGATTCATGGCATATCAGTCTGAGGCGAAGGGCTCAGCAAATACCCCACTCCATGGACGGTAATGATCAACGCAGGGCACTGAGGGTCTTCCGCCAACTTACGGCGTATCCTACCTATCAAAACATCAATCGTACGATCCGTCGCATTCCATGTGCGGTTTTTGATTCGATCCATCAATTGATCACGGGTCAGCGCCACCCCTTCGTTTTCCAGTAGAGCACTCAGTAACTGGAATTCCCCTTCCGTTAATTGGCTGATGCTTTTATCCGACTTAATGAGTACACGGCGTGCCGTATCTAGCTGCCAAGTCCCTACTGTACGAAGTACAGGCTCCTCCACAGGTTTGTGGAGACTGCGCTGTAGGTGAACACGACGGATTAAGTTTTTGCCACGGGCAAGGATTTCTCTAGGATTGAAGGGCTTACTGACGTATTCATCAGCGCCACATTCTAGGCCAATAATACGATCTATTTCGTCTTGCTTACCGGTCACTAAGATAATGCCAACCTCTGAGCGAGAACGCAGTTCGCGGGTCAGCGTTAAGCCATCCTTACCAGGTAAACGGATGTCTAGTAATACGAGGTCAAATTCATGCTCGCTGAGCAGCGTCTCAGCCGCTTCGGCAGTCTCTGCCGTAGACACAGAGTAGCCTTCCTCGGCGAAATAACTTTGTAGCATTTCTCGGGTCACGCTCGAGTCGTCAACCACGAGAATTTTAATGTCGGACATTAACATAGAATATGCACTTAAACGGTCAGAGGAGATAGGTTTTTATTATCGTTTCCCCTCTGTTAAAGAGGGGTTGATCGGACCACCTTTGAAAGAACTATACCAAGTCACTGCAAAAAACATAAGAGCCAAGCGCGGAAGAAAAAACCACGACTACATATAAACAAGATGTAAACACAAACAAGAAATATAAACAGCCATTTACACTTGTATCGAATATAATGACAGGATGCATCTGACTTTTAATATAATGGACCAAAGCAACCACATTCTTGTTAATCACTCAGCACGGTTAATCCAGTAAACATCCCATAGCGCACCAATGTCGTCTGTTAACGAGCCATTATTGTGCGTTTTAGTCCCGTAGCTCGGCCCATGTCATACCTAGGCTACAGACAACTCCGATAGACGGGCTCATTTACACAAATAAAAGTTTTATTCTGGTGCATTGCTTTTCAAAGACATCACTTTCTAAGTATGCCTTTTTTCACTATCAGCGTATTTATACGCATCATCTCATTCAAAAAAATCGTAAGGATCTCGTGCTTTTATTAAAAAACCGTACGAAAACCTGTCATAAAACAGTATTTTTGCCTTTCACATTGTTCATACAAGTTATTACGAGCTGTTTGCGAATTAAACAAATCTTCCTGCTAAAACGTTAGCTATAGAAAAGACGTCTTCTGTTCAGACGATTTTTCAAAATAAGACAAAACAAAAGAAACAGGAACATACTATGGCGACAAACTCTTCTCGTACGGCGAATATGCCAAGCCTCGGCTTAGCTCTTTTGCCCGTCATTCTTACCCTTGCTTTACTAGGCGTACAAATCTTCTACTTTGGTGATTTCACTCCGCATATTCCCTTAGCCATTGGCTTGGCGATTACGGCTCTGGTGGGGATCAAACAAGGACTGCGCTGGAAGGACATTGAGGAAGGCATCTTCCACGTTATTCACGTTTCCATGCCATCAGTCTCAGTATTGATTCTAGTCGGTATGATCGTTGGGGTTTGGATCGCTTCTGGTACAGTTCCAACCTTGATTTACTACGGACTTACCATTTTGTCGCCGCAGATTTTCCTAGCGGCTGCCATGATCCTTTGTTCTGTTGTATCGCTATCTTTGGGTACCTCTTGGGGAACCGTTGGTACAGTGGGTCTTGCGCTAATGGGTATTGGCGCCGGATTTGAAATCCCAATGTATTGGACAGCGGGTGCCGTTGTTTCGGGTGCATTCTTTGGCGATAAAGTATCTCCTCTTTCTGATACAACAAACCTTGCGCCAGCGGTTACTGGCACAGATGTGTTCTCGCATATCAAAAACATGATGCCGACAACGGTCCCATCCATGCTAATAGCTTTGGTGATCTACCTGATCGCAGGTTTCACGCTGATCGATAACAACAATGCATCTTTTGAGCGTATCAATGCTATCACTACATCTCTACAAAACAACTTTGAAATCTCTGCATGGTTACTACTTCCAGCTCTAGTGGTTATCGTCTTGGCCGTGAAACGCATGCCGCCGATCCCTTCTTTGTTCGCTGGTGTACTAACTGGTGCTGCGGTTGCCATGTTTACACAAGGCGCTGGCGTACACGATGTACTGACGTACGCAAACAGTGGTTACTCTATTCAAACCAGCTCAGATGCGATCAACAGCCTACTTAACCGTGGCGGTATCCAGTCTATGATGTGGACCATCTCATTGATCCTAATCGCTCTAGGCTTCGGTGGTGTACTTGAGAAAACACGTTGTCTTGAAGCGATCATCCGCGCCATCATGTCTAAAGTTGACTCATTCCGTGGCATCCAGTCTTCAGCAACACTTACATCGGTTGCTACAAACCTAGTCGCAGGCGACCCATACCTATCTATCGCACTACCAGGTCGTATGTACGCACCGGTTTACCGTGGCATGAAATACTCAACCTTAAACCTATCTCGCGCTATCGAAGAAGGCGGTACTTTAGTATCTCCTCTGGTTCCTTGGAACGCGGGCGGTGCATTTGTTATCGGCGCACTAGGTCTAAGCATCGGTAATGGTAACTTCGAAAACTTGTTGTACATCCCACTTGCCTTCGCATGTTGGATTTCACCAGTACTCGGCTTAATCTACGCTCAAATTGGTGTCTTCTCACCAAAAGCGACGCAAGAAGAGCAAGAGCGCTGGGAGAAACAAGGCGAAGCGATTGCCGACTACGCAACAGGGTCTGCAACCGACCGTAATGTTTCAGGTGCTTACACGGCAAAGTAAAACCTTCCTCCCTAAAGGCCTGTTTGTACACGCCTAAAAAAAGCGCCTCAGGATAACCTGAAGCGCTTTTTTGTTTTTCATATTATGACGTTGTTACACGCTGCGGTTTTTCGGCCAAGCTAAGACGATGGATAGCAAACCAACCACAGCGAGCACCCAGCTGTATTGTACGTGGCCGATCACTTCTAACGGCGAGACTTTAGCCATGGAAGAAGCCAATAGGATTTGGGCCCCATAAGGAATCAAGCCCTGAACAACACAAGCAAAAATATCCAGCAAGCTAGCACTGCGGCGTGGATCAACGTTGTAACGGCTGGCAATGTCTTTTGCGACCGAACCATTAATCAGAATAGATACAGTGTTATTTGCCGTACATAGGTTCGTTAGAGCGACTGAGGTGCTAATGCTGAACTCACCCGCTCGTTGAGAGCCATCTTTTGCGCCCAAGGCACCGCTGATACGTTCAATACTTTGAACGATCCAGTCCAAGCCACCTTGAGATTTCATCAGTGCACCTAAACCACCGATCAACAGGGATAGGATCATGATTTCTTGCATACCAGTGTAACCGGCATAAATATCTTTGGACCAATTCGCAACGCTGTAATCTGGCATAGTAGCTAAGCCAACGCCTCCGGCCAATACGATGCCAGCGAACAGCACCAACAGGACGTTAACACCTAAAATCGCTAGCACTAATACTGCCACATATGGCAACACTCGCCATAAATCGTAATCACCGACTTCGCTAAGATGCGCTTCAGAGCCTTGGAAATATAGCCAAATTAGTACCAGTATCGCAGCGGGCAGTGCGATCTTAAAGTTCATGCGGAACTTGTCACGCATGTCACAGCCCTGCGTACGAGTAGCGGCAATAGTGGTATCGGAAATAATCGACAGGTTATCACCAAACATTGCGCCACCGATCACGGCTCCAACGGTTGTCAATAAAGGCAGATCAGTTGCCTCTGCGACACCAATCGCAATGGGGGCAATCGCAGCGATGGTACCCATTGAGGTTCCCATCGACGTCGCAACAAAAGCGGTGATAATAAAGATGCCAGGTAAAATAAAGCTTGTGGGAATAATGCTTAAACCAAAGTTCACCGTTGCATCAACACCACCAATGGATTTCGCCACACTGGCAAAGGCACCGGCAAGCAAGTAAATCAGCACCATAGTGATGATGGTCTGATCTCCGACACCTTTCATAAAGGTATCAATACGCTTATTCAGTTCACCGCGACTTAGAAGAATCGCCATAACTAAGGCAGGCAGAATCGCCACTGGTGCTTGAATTTGGTAAAAGGCGAAGTCGACACCTTGGCTTTGATACCAAAGGCCGCTACCAACGAAAAGAACTAAAAAGAGAAGCAATGGCAATAATGCCAAAGGAGTGGGTTTCGTCATGATTACTGATGTTTCCAGCTTATATTTAATTGATTCGCAGCTTTTGGCCACTGTTAAGGCGGGCATAATAGAGAAACATTACTTGTATCTCCAATACTTAAATGGTCTTTCTAAAAGCAGTTTCGTTATAACTTAAAGTTTATTAGAACAAGAAAATAAAACAATTAAGTAATAAAAAGCTCGACATCTAAGCCGAGCTTCTCAAATGACTCATTAAACAAAACAATCACTTAGCAAGTTTGTAGGCGACAACATAGTCTCCAATAGTGGTGCCAATAGAGCCGTGACCGCCCGCTACCTGAACCACCATTTGCTCACCTTGACTGTTCATATAGGTCATCGGTGTGGCTTGTCCGCCTGCCGGAAGACGCGCTTGCCATAATTGGGTACCCGTTTTGACATCGTAAGCACGCAGGTAATTATCAACACTGGCTGCCATAAAGGCGACGCCACTGTCGGTGATAATCGGCCCACCAATGCCTGGTACACCCATTTTGATTGGTAGTTTCAACGGGGTTAGATCTTCGATAGTGCCGTTTTTATGCTGCCAAGCGGTTTTACCGGTTTGCAAATCAACACCGGCTACATAACCCCAAGGCGGTTGCTGACAAGGCACACCTAATGGCGATAAAAAGGGCCCCATTTCTACCGCGTAAGGAGCGCCTGCATTTTCGTTGACACCTTGCTCACCTTGGTTAGTCGCGCCAAGATCTTGACCACCTTTTGCCACCAACTTAGAGGTAAACGCTAGATAAAGCGGCATTCCAAACATGACTTGTCGTCTAGGGTCGACCGCTACACTGCCCCAGTTGAAGACCCCGAAGTTACCCGGAAAAATGATCGAACCGTTTTCAGAAGGTGGCGTGTAGCGTCCTTCGTAATCCAAACTGTTGAATTCGATGCGGCACAACATTTGATCGATTGGCGTCGCGCCCCACATTTTCGCTTCGGTCAGAGGCTCGGGTTTAAACGTTACAGCCGAAGTCGGTTGCGTTGGCGCAGTGAAGTCCCCAGGAATAGCACCTTGCGGAGCTGGTTCTTCCGTAATTGGGAAGATGGCTTCACCTGTTGCTCGATTCAGCACATAGACATCCCCTTGCTTGGTTGGTACAACCAACGCAGGTTCAACGCCTTTATCTGTGTTTAGATCCAACAGCACGGGCTGAGCAGGGGTATCCATATCCCAAAGGTCGTGATGCACAAATTGCTGTACCCACTCAACCTGACCCGTTTCAAGATCTAGCGCCACCACCGAGGTCGCGTATTTTTCTTCCGCTGGAGTTCGATACATCCCCAACTGATCCGGAGTACGGTTGCCCATCGGGAAATAAGCTAGACCCAATGCTTCATCGGCACTGGCCACAGACCAGCTATTCGGAGAGCTGACAGCATACGTTTCGCCTTCTCCAATCGGAGCCGTTTCGTCAGGGTTACCGGCGTCCCAATTCCACTGTAAGGTACCCGTTTTCGCATCGTAGGCACGAATGACACCCGATGGGGAATTAATATCGTAATTGTCATTCACTGACCCTGAGACGATGACATGACCACCCGCTACCAATGGGGGAGAAGTTGAGTAGTAATAACCTGATTGGGTATAAGGCATGTTATGCATCAAATCCAACACACCGTCGTCGGCAAAGTTTGCGCAACGAGCCCCCGTTTTAGGGTCAACGGCAATCAAACGCGCATCAGAGGTTGGCAAGAAAAGCTGTGCATCACATTGCATGCTTGCAAGCGTTTCTGCAGGTTGTGTAGCAGGTTCAACGATATTCGTTGCCGTATCATTTTCTGGTGCAAGGTAGGAAACCCCACGACAGGTTTGGTGTTGTCGCTGGCTATCAGCAGGCACTTTGGCGTCATAAACCCAAAGTTCTTTGCCTGTATCTGCGTTCAGTGCGATTAACCAGTTATGCGGCGTACAGATATATAGAGCATTACCAATCTTAAGAGGTGTTGCTTCGTAAGTGGTTTCACCGACATCATTCGGACCTTTCAGGTCACCGGTTTGATATTCCCAAGCCAGCTCAAGATCCGTCACATTTTCGGTTGTAATTTGATTGGCTGGAGAAAAGCGCTGGCCTAAGTTTGTACGCCCATAAGCCTGCCATTCGTCATCTTCCTGAAAACCAATGTCCGCCGACGGTGTCACTACTTTTTCAGCCATGGTGCCTTTCACGGCAGTAGGCTCATCCATTGCTAATGGGCTAAGAGTTACCACTGTACAAATGGCCCAAACAGGGAGTAACAATCGATTTACGGAAAGGCGATTGCGAGCAAATATCAACAACGGCAAGGCCAATACGAGCCATGCGCCCATGCGGCTTGCCAGAGGCCACCAACTTAGTCCCGACTCCCACAAGGCCCATATCAGTGTGCCTAACAACAAAGCCGCGTAGGAAATGTTGGCAAGTGTACGTCTCTTACGAAGTGTCATCGCAACGAGCAGAAACACCACACCTGCGATCAAATAGTAAAGGCTACCATCCAGCGCCAACAACCAAATACCGCCGACTGTTAACACAATACCGATTACAAAAAACAGCACTGTTAAAAGTAACATGGCAATTTAGTTCTCCCTGAAAATTAAGATTTTTGTTTAACAACTTCATTAGAGTTAAAACCATTTTCAGGAAAGTGGGAAGTGAATTGAGAATTATCCCCGATTGTTAGCATTTAGCTTAAAATGTGCATTAAGATTGACACCCAGTCATATGCTGATGAAAAATCCGCCTTGTACGTAGCAAATCAAAAATCGGATCACATTAAAAAATAAATTACATGTATAAACATATTAACCATCACAGCGGTAGCACACTGGAAAGAATCAACATCGCAACAGCGACCCAAAAAGACATCACCGCGCCATACCACCAGTTTGACTTCGCCAGCTGATAGTTATCCACTGCGTACTTACCGGATATAGAAAGGTTAATCCCTGACAACGGACTAATAGATGTCCCCACCGCCCAAGCGCAAAGTGAGACAAAAGCCAATAAAGTATTGTTCACATCATGGTAAGGCACCATCGAACTCATTAGGGAGATGCCAACGATCGGATGCAGTCCCAATAATGCAATGCCACAGATCGCGAGATAACACAGATAAGCTTCGAAGAAGCCAAATTGATCGAACAACGACCACCCTTCCCCTAGCCACCCTTTTAAAGCCAAGCCCACCGTCGTGGTTAAGAAACCTGCCGCCAGAAACAGGGACAATTCGTTCGCCATATTCGCTAAACGGATGTCGGCATGATTTTGCAAGCGTTGCTTGGTCTGACGAGGCCCGCCCCGTAACCATAACCAAAGGATCACCGACACCGGACTCAGGAGAGTTACGATCGATAAGATCGCCACATCAGGCAAAACATAGTAATGGAAGAACAGTACCAAGATGGCCAACACAACAGGAAACGTGAGCGACTGCAATGTCAGAGGAAACCCGACAAAACCAGTTAAAACGTCACGTCGTTTGAACTCCCACCAAGAAATGACGCAGGCCAAGACCGCGATTGGCAAGCCAATCATCGCCAAATGATGAAACTGCGCATTCGGAGCAACCGATAACGCTACTGCAACGGAAGCAAAGAACGGCGACCACCATCCGGCGCTGGTCAACGCACGAATCAGCACTGAGAATTGAGCAGACGACATCTGCGACGACAGTCGCTGTAACTTGTCACCGACCACAAACACAGCAGACATATTAATGACTGCTCCAAGCAACTGCACACTTGCCCAGGTGCTAAACACTCCACGGCTAGCCAAGACTGGTTTTTGAGATTTCAGCGTATCGGGCAATAAACCGAGGAATGAAACACCGGTCAGCATTGCCACAATCGCTAAATTACCTTCCAGTAAGTGTATGGCAGGAATGGATACATCAGTGGGCACAGCGACCAGCAACGCCACCGTCCCAACCGCAAGTAAAAAGCCGATTTGACGCTTATTACGAGGATTAATTTTCGCCCAAGAGGAGGCGCACACACACCAATACACCAACGCAGACACAACCGATAAGCCATCAAGTCCTGGAATCAGAGCCATCAAAAAGCACACACACCCTACGGCGACACCATAACCGGCGGTGCGTGCTGATATCTCCCATCCTTGGATGCTCATACTGTCTCGTTTCCCTTATGCGTTGGTTACCGCTATCTACGGCTTTTGTTGACGAGCGTGGTAGACCGCAAATCCACGACCTTTGTTAAGCGTTTGATGCTTGCCCAATGCCGCATCGATCAATGGCGGGTAGCGCAGGAAATCATTAGCCACGACAAATAGTTCGCCATTCAGCGTTAGATGTTTCTTCACATCAATAAAGAAGCGCTCGGCAATGGAGTAGTCCGTACTAATCCCCGTGTGGAATGGCGGATTCGTGATCACATAGTTAAAGCGGCCCTTCGCCTCAGATAAACCATTTGAAGGCACTAAAGTCAGAGCTTCGCTGGCGTCATTGGCTGAAAAAGTCAGCTCAGTCGCTTTAATCGCCAAAGCAGAGTCATCCAAGGCACTGATGTTCGCCCCAGTCCGTTTATGCAACCACATACTGATGACCCCATCCCCACAACCAAAATCCAGTAAACGGGCATTGGCCACATCACTCATAAAGCGATGCTGTTCCAGTTGCTCTAGTAACAGAGCAGTGCCTTTATCCAGCTTGCCATGACCAAAAACACCAGGAATGCTGCACAGAGTAAAGCTCTGACCTGCAACGTCTTCTTGCCAACGGGTAATCCAATCGTTTAACGCAAATGGCTTCGCTTCACCACGAAGATAGCCATTAAACAGCAAGCAGTGTTTAGCACTGTCGACCTTACCCACCTCTTCCAGTGGTGCTGTTAAACGCTTAACGGACGATTTAACGCCACTTTTGTTATCTCCTACCAACCAAAGCTGTCCACCTTGTTTAAGGTGTGGCAAGGTGGCCGCAAGCAGGTAATCAAGCAACTCTTTCGCCTTTGGCTGATAGATGATGACATGGTCGAACGCTTCGACTCGTCCTGCATCCCACTCTGCTCCGAAATGACGTTGCTCGTCTGGCAGGCCAACACGAGCCAATTGCTCGTCCACCGCTTTAGATTGACACCAAGTATAAACGTTCGCTTGTGACATCAGTGTCTGCGGGTAAGTGTCTTCAGGGTTGGCAAACAGTACATTGCCCGTAAACTGCGCCTCGTTGCGCGCCAGCAATAAGCTGGGGGGATTAAGCGTCATAAGTGATAGCTAACTCATTTAAAGTCAAAGTGGAAACAGGCGCCAGTAAATGACTAAAGCGCTCTGTCGATAATTCAGTTTGTGCTCTTGGATACACCGGAGCACGTCGGTCATTCACCAGCGGCGCACGCCAACCTTGGGTTAACGATAAAAAGTCATGCAAAAAGTGATCGCCATGCTCTAAGCAACCCGACAAGATCACATCAACGTAACTCAAGACAATGGGGTAATGCTGGCAAGGCGTGACCACTTCTTTGGTGTGGTATACCCAATAGGTGCCTTCAGGTAATTCTTCTTCATGGTAAGAGTGAAGCTGTGCACGCGAGACTTGTGCGCGTTCATAACCATGTTCGCGTTCATCAAACAATGGAAACTGGTCTTCTGCCACCTCAATTAGCACCCCATTACAGGCCTTATCGGATGCTTTAATAACCGCCACAGAGCTCATGCCCAGTGCTTGGGACATCACTGACCAAGTTCGCTCATACCCTTTCAGTTTAACAGGCCATACTTGGCCAGTTTCACCGGTCTTTGCACGGCTAGTAGAACTGATCAGGCTGCCATAACCTAGGATAAAATGACGACTCATAAGCACTCCTTTTAAGGTGAGAGCAATTTAAGGAGCACTGATCATAACGCGCCCAATGATTGGCGGCTAGGCCAGAGAGGTCCCATCTGCCTAGCCTAAGAACTTCACTTAGTGATGACTAGAGTGCTCGCCTTCTGCCATTTTCTTATGATTACCATGGTTCATTTTCGAATGATCCATAGACTTCATTTTCATACCTGCTGGCATATATTGTGTCATTTCTTCTGGCGATAATACTGGAGCGGTCAGAGGTAAACGCTCGCCATTTTTCATGACCAAGGTAAATACCACCTGATCGCCTGCTTTCAAAGGCTTTTTTAGTCCCATCATCATAATGTGGTAGCTACCAGGTTTGAGTTGCGCTTGGCCATGAGCAGGCACCAAGACTTGCTCCACTTGGTACATTTTCATGGTGTCACCCTGCATTTCACTCAAATGCACTTCTACGGCATCTGCCACATCACTTTCTGCCGCAACTAAATAACGATCTTGATCGGAGTGATTCGTTAAAGTGACGTAGGCACCACTCGCTGGCGCACCTGGCGGCATAGCACGCACCGCAGGATTGCTCAGTTGGATATCACTTGCTAAAGCAAGGTTTGATGCGCAAAGGGTAACAACTGCCGCAACAGTCGTTAAAAAACGTGAAGACATAATACATTCTCTTATAGTGGATTAATGGTTAAAACAAATTCAGCTATAAAAGAATGGCGGGGCTCTCGGGTCATAATGAGCATCGAAAGTCGCAATAACGTGCCCACTATAGGGTTCGCTCCAGCGAACAGGCACAAAAGGCGTCGCTGCAACGGAGTAATCTGCCCCTAAAATCGATAAATGATCGACATTTAAGCCACACTTGCAACTGGCGTGTAACTGGCCAATGTGATCCTTAACTTGGGTGTCAGAAAACTCAGAAAGGGGTACTTTGATAAACTGGACACCGTTCATCAGAGTACAAACACGCAATACCACGTAATCGTTTTGCACGACAGGCTGTGTTGGCACCACAAGTGGACCAAGCAATGACACACACCAAGCAAACAATACCCAGCGTCCGTATTGACGTAATCGTGCAAGCAACGAAATTGGCATAATCAGACCGGAACTAAACGTGGCCTCATTGTAGAGAAAACCAACAAGAAAACCTAGAACCTTGATCAGGATGACACCACCTAAACAAGGTTCTATCGCTTAAGTCGTTTACGCGCTCGTGGCTTTAGGTTGTGGCCGCCCTAAGGCAAACACCAGCGGTAGCGCAGCAACCGTCACCCACATCATCAAACGAAAGTCCTGCAGATAGGCCATGGTGGCCGCTTGAGCACTGACCATTTGATTCAGTGCAGCCAGTCCTGCTACAGACTGTGTAGAGTATGCCCCCGCCTGCTCAGCAAGTTGCAGCCCCATGTTAAACGGGTTGATGGATTCGGCAAAAATCGCGTGATTAATCTGCGTATGCTGAGTCAGATAAGTAGCGACTATAGAGATGCCAATACTACTGCCGATATTACGCAACAAACTGAATAACGATGAAGCCTCGGTACGCAAATGCGGCGCTAAAGTTGAAAAGGCAATCGTCGAAAGCGGCACAAAAATCAGCCCTAATCCAGCACCTTGCACAACGCCCGTTCTGACAATATCCGCAGCAGTCGTATCCAAAGTAAACTGTGTCATCTCCCACATAGATGAAATGATCAACAGCAACCCAACGAAGATAAACAATCTCGGATCGACTTTACCCGATAGCTTTCCCACTAGGATCATCATTGCCATGGTTCCAAAACCGCGAGGGGCTAAAATCATGCCAACATCAACTACTTGATAGCCCATCAGGTTTTGCATAAATGGCGGCAATAATGCCATAGTTGCCAGCAAAATAATGCCGACGATAAAGATGAACACGAGACCTACCGAAAAATTACGATCACGGAACAGAGCGGTTTCAATAAAAGGACTGCTGTGCGTATTGATGTGCACCACAAACATATACAAGCATAAGGCTGCCAAGCCCGCCTCAATGAGGACCTCTAAACTACTGAACCAGTCTAAAGTTTCCCCTCGGTCCAGCATCATTTGCAACGCACCAATGCCAAGTGCCAGCAGTAAAAAACCGTAAAAATCGAACTTACGTTGGCGATTAAGATCCGTTTCTTTAACAAAGCTCGTGATGCCTAGCCAAGCCAAAATACCAAACGGCACATTGATGTAAAACACCCAACGCCAGCTGTAGTACTCCGTCAACAAGCCCCCTAAAAAGGGACCAAGAATAGGACCGACCATAACACCTACCCCCCACATAGCCATCGCTGAGCCATGCTTTTCTTTAGGGTAACTGTCTAACAGAATGGCCTGAGAGAGCGGTACTAAACTTGCGCCAAACACGCCCTGTAACAGACGAAATAGGATGATCTGATTCAGGGATTGAGCCATACCACACAATACTGATGTCACGGTAAAGCCAACAACTGACCACAGAAATAATCGCTTTCGACCAAAGCGAGCGGATAAAAACCCAGTCAAAGGCATACAAATCGCTGCAGCAACGATATAAGAGGTTAATACCCAAGAAATTTGGTCCTGTGTCGCCCCCATCGCGCCTTGCATATGCGGCAAAGCAACGTTGGCAATCGTCGTATCCAATGCTTGCATAATAGTGGCAAGCATGACCGATACGGTGACCATGATACGCTGAAAAGATTCATCTCCCGCGCGTTTTGATTGAGTGAGGGTCATGCCACACCGACCTTAAAGCTTCACGCCAAGTAAGCTGGTTTGATGCTCTGTATCAACGGTAACTAGCGTACTTAATCCTGCTCGTAACACTTGTTCATTATCATTAGCATCGATATGAATGCGTACCGGAACACGCTGCGTCACTTTCACCCAATTACCGGTCGCATTTTCAGCTGGAATCACCGAAAACTCCGAGCCTGTCGCAGGGCTAATGCTTTCCACGGTTCCCTTCCAAGTCACGCCAGGGTATGCGTCCACTTCGACTTCAACCGTTTGCCCTGGTTTCATGTAGGTCATGTCTTTTTCAGTGAAATTGGCTTCAATCCATGGATTTTGGTTAGCAACCAAGACCATCGCACTGGCACCTGTCGTTATGTATTCACCGGCCGTCGGCACATTGGTAACGATTCCGTTTGCCGGTGCATAAACCTGTACATGGGAGAGATTCAACTTTGCTTGTTCCAGCTGTGCCAGCGCTGCTTGATAACTTGGGTGCTCCGTCACTGGACGCGAAGCATCTCCACCCAACGCTTCACGTAAGCGACGCAAATCTTTTTCTAACGCATCGATTTGTAAACGGCTGGTTTTCGTCGTGTGAGTGGACGCATCGTACTGTGAATCTGAGATGTAGTGCTGTTTTAGCAAGTCAGCCTGACGCTTTTCGTCGCGCTGATTGTAGGCAAAAGTACTCTGCGCCAAAGTGATTTCAGCTTCTTTTTCTTCGTAGGCCGCCTGCTGGGACAATAGCTCAATACGCACCTGCTCCAACTGCGCCTGAGCTTGTACCACGGCAGTTTGATAAGGTACTGGATCAATCGCGAACAGCAACGCCCCTTTCTCAACGGCTTGGTTTTCTTTTACCGCCAAGGTCTGAATCGATCCGGAGACTTCTGCTGTGATCATCGTCTTATCGTTTTTCACAAAGGCATTGTCCGTTTCAACATAACGACCGCCGTGCAAGTAAACATAGGCCGAAGCCGCCACAGCAACAACGGGCACAACAAATAACAGCAAACGACGCTTGTTTCGCTGTGTGACTTGCTTAGGTTCTACGACAGGGGTATTGGTTTCACTCATTCTTTAATGTCCTCTCGAAAGTGACGCCATGGCATTAGTCTTAGCTGAGGTTGCTATGCATCACTTTTAACAAATGCAGTAATTGATCGATTTCATCCGCACTTAGTCCAGCGACAGCCTTTCGGTTGACGTCTTCGACCACGACGCCAATATCATCTAAAAGCGCCTGTGCCTGATCCGTTAAATACAAACAATGGGCGCGTCGATCCGTTGGATCTGGGTGGCGCTCCACCAAACCCTCGTCGCTCAATTGGTCAATCAAACGTGCGGTGGTAATCGGTTGAATTTCTAAAATATCGGCCAGCGCCTTTTGGCGTAGACTTTCAAAACGCGACACATAAACCAATGCACGGGCTTGCATTGGGGTGATGGGTAAATCGCTTTTCAGATACTCTCGGCGCAATAAACGCTTCACATCCATTAATAAAAAGCTCAGTTCTCTAACGCTCATAAGGGGATCCATAATGGTATAAATTGATTATTGTATACTTTGCTTACTATAAACAATATATAGCTTTATATCTGCACGCTTGTTCCTCGATAGCCACTGCGGTTCCGATATTTCTTGCACAAATCACAGGCATAAAAAAAGCGACCCGAAGGTCGCTTAGTCGCTTTAGCATTTTATAGTGGGTAGTTGCGTCTACCTATCAATCTATGAGCTTGCCCATGCTAATACGCTGCTCTACCTTGAAGCCCAGTGACTCATAAAATGCCACCACTTCAGGGTTGTTTACTTCACGCACCTGTAAGTTAACTTTAATGCAGCCAAGAGACTTTAAGGTATCAAACGATGCATTAATCAAGTTGGTGCCTACGCCTTTGCGGCGATGATCAGGATGCACCGCCACGGCATACAGCCAGCCTCGGTGACCATCGTAGCCAACCATACACGCACCAATCAGCTTACCTTCTTCCCACGCAACGAGGATTAAATCGTCTACGTCCAGTTTGGTTGGCAGCATCGCTCGTGGCGCGTTGTGAGACGGATCGTCTGGAAAGACCATTTCCCACAGTTCTACCAAGGGTTCTAAATCAATGGGTTGTACCCTTCTTATTGTCATAACACCCACTCCTCTGAGTACACCTCAACATTGACAATATATACAAAAGCGTCGGCCATGCCCATCATGCCCTAAAATAGTTACTTATTGCCTTCTAAAAATAGCAACAATGCATTAGGAAATGAATAATTGTGCAAAACCAAAGGACTCCCTAGTATCGATTTACACCTTTTCGATCACCTAGCATCATGGAGAGCCCCGTGACGGACACTTATTTAGGTAACAATAATGCCTCAAGCGCTAGTGAAGCGCCATCAGACAAAAAGCTATATAAGCTGATTATTGCCTCATCCATTGGTAATGCTTTGGAATGGTTTGACTTAATTGCCTACGCATTTTTTGCCAGCACGATTTCTAAGCTGTTTTTCCCAACCGACAACGAAACCCTTTCGTTAATGATGGCTTTATTTGCTTTTGCCATGTCTTATCTCATTCGCCCTCTAGGCGCCGTAGTTATTGGCGGCTACGCGGATAAAGTCGGTCGTAAAGCCGCCATGTTGCTAACGATTTGGCTAATGATGGCGGGCACCTTTTTGATCGCGGTTATGCCAACCTACGAAAGCATCGGCTTGCTCGCCCCCATTGGCATTTTGCTAGCACGCTTGATGCAAGGCTTCTCAGCCGGTGGTGAGTTTGGCAGTGCCACAGCTATGCTGGTAGAACAATACCCCGAACGCAAAGGCTTCATTTCCAGCTTTATGTTTGCCAGCCAAGGTATCAGTGGGCTTCTAGGGGCAGGATTTGGTCTTGTGCTAACCGCCACTCTGACTACCGAGCAACTGGAAGACTGGGGCTGGAGGGTGCCTTTCATCTTTGGTTTGCTGATCGGCCCTGTGGGTCTATACATTCGCCGTCACATCGAAGAAGCAGAGTCTTTTGCTGAGAAAGAAGAAGTGAAAGTACCGGTTGCTGAGCTGGTAAAAACCCATAAACGCGGCCTATTTTACAATATTGGCGCCATGGTGCTGTCTACCTCTGTAACTTATTCGATTATTTTCATGCCGACTTACGCCACGAAATATCTCGGCCTAAGTGGCTCTATTGGCTACGGCGGCACCTTGATCAGTTATGCGGTACTGACCGTCCTAACGCCTTTCATCGGCATATTGTCTGACCGAATCGGTCGTACCAAATTGATGATGTTTGCAGGTGCTCTGTTCTTCGTCACGGTTTACCCAGCCTTCATGTTGCTGTCAGCGAATGCAACCTTACTGGTTCTGGCTTCGGTATTGTTCTGGTTAAGCGTGTTAAAAGCGATGTACTTTGGCGGTCTGCCAGCACTGATGTCCGAGCTCTTTCCGACCCACGTTCGCGCCACAGGCATGGCATTAAGCTACAACATTGCGACCACAGTGTTCGGCAGCTTCACACCCTTCCTATTAGTTTGGTCGATCAGTGCTACCGATGATTTGATGGCTCCAAGTTACTACTTATTGTTCACTTGCTGCGTGAGTTTGATCACCATGCTGGCGATCCGTAAGCACTTCAAGATTGGTTAATATAAGACTCAGAAAAGGCAGTGATGTATGCATCACTGCCTTAATGAACTGACTTCGAACTAAATTAAAAAGTTCGCCCCAACCCCTAGTAGTAACACCGCAAATAACTTCTTCAACAATACCGCATCCAAGCTATGCGCAAGCCTTGCCCCCAAGCGAGCACTAAAAAAGCTGGTCGCGGCGATCCCTACTAACGCAGGCAGATAGACAAAGCCCACGCTGTATTCAGGCAGAGCCTGATGCCCCATCCCCATCACAATAAAAGAAAACGCTCCAGACAGGGCAATAGGCAAACCACAAGCCGCTGAAGTGGCTACGGCCTTTTTCATATCGATCCCTTTCCAGGTTAAAAATGGCACCATTAAAGAGCCACCACCGATACCAAAAATAGCCGACGCCCAACCAATCAAAGCGCCCGAAACAGATAGCGTAGGTTTAGACAGTGATCCAGTATTGCCCTTGGGCTTCCAACCAAACCACATTTGTAGCGCCATCAGTACCGCAAACACACCGATAATCTGCTGCAGGTCATCCCCGTCAATATAAGAGGCCGTCACACCACCTAAAGAGCTGCCTAACAAAATACCCACGCTCAACCACGCAACGAGAGACCACAACACCGCACCTCGCTGATGATGTGCCCACACTGAATTAATGGAGGTGAACAAGATACACGCTAACGACGTGCCCACAGCGAGGTGTGTCAGCACATCCGCAGAGACGCCTTGAGCCGAAAAGCTAAACACAAGTACTGGGACGATAATCAGCCCGCCACCGATACCAAATAGCCCAGCCAACACACCGGAACACACACCAAGTACCAAATACATAATAAAATCCATGCCACACTCCCCATGTTTGCATGCAAAAAAAGAAGCCCCTCGTTATCAGGGGCTTCATCAGATCGTCACCATATGGTCATTTAGTGAGGCCAATGCTCACCTAAATCCCAAAACACGCCCGCGGCACAGGCCAACCCTTGTTGCGCCACACTCATTAATAAATGCTCGTCCGGCGCATGCTGTTTACACGACGGATAAGAATGCGGCATCCAAACGGTTGGCAATGACAATACATTGGCAAAGCAGTGATTTGGAATGGTCCCGCCTAAGTTCGGCAAGACACTGACCGGCTGCCCAAGGGAAGCCTCCATGGATGACTGTACAAAGTGAACCCAAGGATGAGCTGGATCCAAGCGCGTGGCATTGTAACCACCCTCATACAGAATCTCGATATCTTTAAAGCCTAAGTCACTAAAGTGGCGTTCAAGATTGGCAACTAAGTTACTCCAATCCGTCCCTGGCACAAGACGTAAATGACACACTGCTTCGGCGCTATTGGGTATCGCCCCAACAGGCTTATCAATGTTGCCAGCCCCAAGCGCTATCACTTCGAGAGTATTACTACCAAATAAGCGTTCACCTGGGCTTAGGTGTGCTTCGCCCCATAAAGCGTTCAACTCTGGATCACCTTCATACCCCCCAACAGGCAAAGCCTGCATCATCTGCGCAGTGATACCAGTAGGCTCTGGCGCTTTTAAAAAGTCAGGCAATAATTTCCCTGTTGGCGAGACCAAGGTGCTGAGCGCATGTTGCAGACGTATCGCGGGATTGGTGATGACACCGCCCCAATTACCAGAATGACGTGCGCCATTGTCCGTTGCACAACGTAAGCGGAACTGACAAACACCACGGGAGCCGAGGAAAATGGTCGGCGTCTTAGCATTTAAGCGTGGTCCATCTGACGCTAGAAACAGGTCCGCCTGTAACGTCTCGGCATGCATACGACAAAAGTCTTCCAGCCCCTTTGAGCCCACTTCTTCGCTCATCTCAAACAAGACTTTCAGGTTGTAGCCCAGCTTGCCTGAGCGCGCCTTGATGGCAGCCTCCAATCCTAAAAGGTTAATCGTATGCTGGCCTTTGTTATCCGCGGTTCCTCGGCCAAATAGTTGGTCACCATGCAAACTCAGATCCCATGGATGCGTTCCAGCTCGCCATTCATTTTCCTGACCATTTGTCACATCACCATGGCCATAAGTCAGCAAGGTCGGCAGCTCGTCCCCTTCATGGCGCACGCCAATCAACAGCGGCGGTTGGCCCGCCATCGGGTTGTCATAAACTTGGCACTCGAAGCCAAGCGCCATCAGCGTCGGTTGGATCTCATCCACCAAATAGGCTCGAAGAGGTTGTTGCGCCTGCGGATTCTGACTTTCGGTCGGCATCGCAACGCGACGTGCCAGGGTTTCCATAAATACCCCATTGCGGATTGTCTCTACTGCCGCCTCAAGCGCTTGTTGACGCCCTGCGCGTGTTTCATCATTCATGGGATTCTCTCCATCCTTTAAGGCGTTGACTCGATTTTTGAATGGGGTTTAGCTTATGATGTCACTAGGTTTGCAACAATTATCAATTATGGAATCAATGCTTCCATAAAATAGAAAGCTGATCATTATGTATGAAATCTCTCTGCGCTATTTCCACGCCGTCGCTCAAACGGGCTCTCTTTCTGCTGCATCTGAAGAGCTGCACGTTGCTGTGTCAGCTATCAGCCGCCAAATTAGCCAGCTGGAAGATCAATTACAACTGACGCTATTCGAGCGCAAACCCCGTGGCATGGCGCTGACCTCTGCGGGCGAGATTCTCTACACCTATGCGCTGCGCAACTCGGTTGAATTAAGTAATGTCATCGCAGAAATGAAAGGCTTAAACAGTCTACAGCAGCAAACCATTACTCTGGCTTGCCCAGAAGGCATGGCATGGGACTTCCTTCCTTATGTGATTGCTCAGTTTCGTCAGCAATACCCCAGCGCCATAGTCTCGCTACAGGTCGTTGACTCTGGGAAGGCAACTCAGCTAGTCAAAGAAGGCAGTGTTGATGCGGCACTGACCTTTAGCTTGCAACCGGAACAAGGAGTCGAAGTGGCCCTCCAAGTCCCCTCTCCTATCTCTGCATTGTTATCCCAGCAACACCCTTTAGTCCAAGCAGAATGTCTAAGTGTGCGCGATTTAAAAGACTATCCGATTGCGTTATCTGAACCTGGCACAACCCTCAGTTACCTGTTTGACATTGCCTGTCATTTGGAAGGCATCCAAATTGCTCCGGCTCTGACCAGCAATGCTATGGGGGCGATCTACACTTACACCAAAGAAAGCCCTGATGCGATTGCCCTATGCGGTGAACTCACGGTGCAACGCCAAGCCCTTCGGGACGGGCTCGTCCTGCGCCCAATGCAAGAGCCGTCCTTAGTTCAGCGCAGCCTGCAATTACAGGTGATGTCGCGACGAAAACAGCCGGCCATTGTGCGCTATTTCCTCGACTTTTTAACCGCTGCTCTCACCGAGCACAGTGGACGACAAGAGAGTAAATAAAGGAATGACCTTTGTTTATCGAACTCTTCCCTGCCTTCGTGGTCTGTATCGGGGTAACATACGTAATAGATAAGCAACTGATCAATTGAATAGCGTCTTATGAAATTTTTTAGCAAAGCCGAACTGATATTTTACGCTGGTGCCTTCGTGTCCGTTTTTGGTGTCGCAGCCCTCGTTAAAATGATTCACTCAGAAGACCCACTGCCGGATGCCTTGGGGCCGTGCAATCTAGACACTGGCCTTTGCACATTGCAGGAAACACCTGAGCGGTTTAATGGCGCGACGATCCAATTTGAGGACGGTATTCGTTTGAACCGTCGCATCAGCACTACTTTGGACTTACCAAAAGCCGTACAAAATGCCCAAGACATTAAGCTAGTGCTTGAAGGTCGAGACATGTACCTTGGTGTATATGAATATCCACTGCGAAAGCTGCCAGATAATACATGGCATAGCCAAGTGGTGGTTCCTCTGTGTACCGATGAGCGCATGCAATGGGTTCTGAAAGTGCAGATGAAAGATGCCATGGGGCGCGATAAAGAATGGGCTTACCTATTCGATATCGACAATCCCAATGAGGCTATTTAATGTGTTCGCTCATCCTTACTAACTTGAAATGGACTGGATGAGCATCATACCGCCGCGTAATAGCAAAATAATGGACAGCAAAAACAACATCCCCTGAATGACTTTGATGTAGGTCTGATCATGCAATTTCTTAGTCAGCCAACGTCCAATAAATGTCCCGATAATACCGGTAACAGCCAACCCCACGATTAACGACCAGTTCAAACCATCCATTTGTCCGATGGAGTAGTAAGCGGGTATCTTGACCACATTACCAATGGCGAATGCAATCGCGATGGTGCCAGCGAACTCCAACTTAGGCAGTTTCTGCGGTAACAAATACGCTTGCGCTGGCGGCGCTCCTGAATGCGTAATAAAACTGGCGATCCCAGTTAATGTCCCCCAAAACACACCGGGGCCGATTTCAGCTGTTTTCACGGCAGTGGAAGGTTTGGAAAACCAAGCTCTTACACTGTACCAAAGCCCTATTAAGCCAGTAAAAATTAACAAACCAAATTCGGGGGTGTAAGGGGTAATGACGGTGGCGATGGCTAATCCTAACAAGATAGCAGGCGTCAAAATCCAAACATTTCTTTTCGAGTAATGCTTACGATACAGCCAGACGCCAACCCAATCCGTGACAATGTACACGGGCAGTAACGTTGCCGCCGCTTGCACGGGGTTCATAAACAATGCCAGCATGGGTACTGCAATCGCTGCCATAGAAGCCAAACCACCTTTGGATAACCCGACAATCAGTGCCGCGATAATAAGAAGCGTCGTATCCATCATGTAATAATCCCACCGTTGAGTTTCGCGGTGTCGAGACGAATATAGGATTTGGTGCTCACCACTTGCTCATGGGCATAAATCCCTTTAACGACAAAGTCACTAAAAGCTGCCATATCCTTTGCGCGAATTTCCACCATCAAATCCACGTCTCCTGTGACACCAAATACGGACACCGTCTGTTCTTGTTCCTGCAAATAGCGAGTGACGTTTTCTCGCGCTTCGGGCACATCCTTGCTAATGGTCACCAAGGTCCACGCGACCACCGTATAACCCATTTTTTCATAGTCAATCTGCGCTCGGTAGCCACGGATAATGCCGCATTCCTCCAAACGCTTGATACGCCTTAAACACTGGGATTGTGACAGGTTCACTTGCTCTGCAATCAATGCATTGCTGGCCCGACCATTGTGCTCCAATGCTTTTATAATTTTATAGTCCGTACGATCTAAGGCAATTTCTGTCATTTGGCATCTCAATAATGAAAGTATCTTGTGAAACCGTACGAGTAAGCCCCCTATTATGCAAGCACATTGCGGTCCAATGCTTCTAGAATGAAAGGATCTTGCACACTTATTTATCAGGGGAAGGTTATGTTGTTGGATCAAAATTTTGTACGTCAGCAGTTTCCAGCGTTCCAAGAAGCATCATTACAAGGACAAGCGTTTTTCGACAATGCAGGTGGCTCTTACGCTTGCGCTCAGGTGATTGAGGCACTGAGTAACTATTATCGCGAAACCAAAGTGCAGCCTTACCACCCGCATCCTGCAGCGCTCAAAGCAGGAGCACAAATGGATGCCTCTCATGCCCGCTTGGCAGCCTACTTAAATGTGGATACAGACGAAGTGTATATGGGCCCCTCAACCTCTCAGAACACTTATGTCCTAGCCCAAGCCTTTGCCAATGTGCTACAAGCAGGCGATGAAATCATTGTCACCAACCAAGATCACGAAGCCAACATTGGTGTTTGGCATCGTCTTGCTAAACATGGCATTGTTATCAAAGAGTGGCAAGTTGACCCTAAAACGGGTGCGTTATCGGTAGACGATTTAGATGAACTGATCACACCCAAGACAAAGCTGTTAGCGTTTAACCACTGCTCTAACATTGTCGCTTATATTAATCCGGTGGCTGAAATTTGTGCCAAAGCCAAAGCAGCAGGAGTGATCACGTTAGTCGATGGTGTATCGTATGCGGGACACGGTTTGCCAGATGTCGGTGCACTTGGAGCGGATATTTACTTATTCTCTCTCTACAAAACCTTCGGCCCACATTTGGGTGTGATGGTCATTCGCAATGCCGTGGCAGAGTTACTGGGTAATCAGGCGCATTATTTTAATGGCACTTACAAAACCAAATGGTTTGTCCCTGCAGGTCCTGATCATGCACAAGTCGCCGCTAGCCAAGCCGTATTGGATTACTTCGAAACGGTTCACAACCACCATTTTGCAGCAACCAGCGACGTCAAACTTATCGCAGAAAGAGTACGTAAGCTCTTTCACGAGACTGAACAACCGCTTTTAGATAAGTTACTGACCTTCTTATCGAATCACCCTAACGTTACCTTGCTTGGCTCAGACCAAGCCAGCGAACGCGCGGCGACCGTGTCGATTGTATCAACACAGCAAACACCTCAAGAATTAGGCCGCAAGCTTGTTGAACAAGGCATCATGTGCGGCGTAGGACATTTCTATGCTGTACGACTGCTAGAAGCCATGAATGTCGATCCCGACACGGGCGTCGTTCGCCTATCCTTTGTACACTACACTACCCCAGAGGAAATCGATCAGCTTATTATCGCTTTAGAAAAAGCTCTGTAACTAGAGCCCCTGCTTGGCACGATCAATCGCGGCATCAACTGCCGACAATGCTTTTGGGCTATTCTTCCAGCAGGTGGTGTTCAACATGGATGCCACCTGCTCTGCAATGTCCTGCGCTTGATACTGAGCCAGCTCTAAAAAGCTATTGATGCCGATTTCTTCAAAACGCTTTAACACTGTAGGTCCTACGCCTTTTACCGCTAAGAGCGCTTCTCGTTCTATCGTTGAAAATGCCATATTCATTCCTTCGTTATAAATATTCTCTTAAAATTGGATTAGGTTGAAAGATTGGAGCGACAAGTTTTTCATCCTGATCTAGAACCGCTATATCGTGAGGATGTAGGAGTTTATCATGCACTCGTATTTTTCCACTGGCAGGCAAAGCCCATTTAACCCCACCAATAGACAGCAGCTCTTTTTCCAAAGACTTAGATATTAATAGAGTGAAGCCATCATAATTTATCGAATTAGACCGATTGATAGGCTTGTTAAGATAGGGGTAGTCTGGGCTGACCAGCTGATATCCCGCACCAAAAGAAGGAATCAAAAAATACTCATTTTTAAATGCTGGATTTTTATAGTAGTCCCAGTATTTTTTAGGCACGACAACATAAACAGCATTGCTCCAATAAGGTTCTGACTCAGTGTTGGACAGGTACTCTATATAAAAGCTATGGCTCTGTGCATATACGGCCTTGAAACTCGGATTAGAGGGCAGAGAAAACACTTTTCCTAAACTGCGCTCCTTCCAGTTATCCATAACAAGGTCTAGAAAAGTGTCACTGAGGTACGTTGGAAACATAACATGGTCTATTTCCAATTCGCGTTTATTATCTGCAAAAGAAAGACTGGATGCGCCTATCAATAGACTCAGCACAAACATCTTAATCACGAACATCACTGATTTATTATTTTTAATCAATAAGGCTCGGGGCGTATTGGTATATTTCTCACTCATGCACCAAGTTTCCTTTAGATAGCCAGTCGGTTGATATCCTTAAGAATCCAAGCACTATTATGTTGTTCAAAGCCGATCTTAGGGTAATAGCCAACCGCTTGAGGCGCTGCTAAAAGGTTGATCATACAATCTGGATGCAGATGCTCTTTTGTGATTCGAATAAGCTGCTTACCGATACCTCCTACTTGAAGGCTTTCATCAACGGCTAAATCAGATAAGTAACAGCAAAAATCAAAATCAGTAAGCGATCGAGCCACGCCCACCAGCTTGTCACCGATCCAAGCGGTCACCAATAAATTGCCATGCTTCAACATAGACTCAGTGACTTCAGGGCGGTCAACAGGGCGTCTAGCACCAAGAGAAGTACGGTTTAGCAAATCAATGAACTGCTGACTAGTAATAGACTCATTGATTTTGTATTCCACCATTGCACTCATTGCTTTTTTCCCTACTGAAACCATAATTTGAAATAGCATGAATTTGAGCATTCAGACTCAGCTATGCTCCCAATATTGATACTAAGATAGCTATTAATGTACTTCGATTATAGGCCATCTTTAGCTCCTTCAATCGCAGCCTCGACGGCTGACAATGCTTTTGGGCTATTCTTCCAACATGTGCTATTCAACATAGATGCCACCTGCTCGGCAATGTCCATCGCTTGATAACGAGTCAGTTTGGATACCTATTTCTTCAAAGCGCTTCAGTACAGTCGGGGTAACACCTTTTACTGCTAAGAGCGCCTCCTTTTCAGATTTTGAAAAAGCTATACTCCTCCTGTTTTAGCGCTATTTACATTGGGAACTCTAAATCGACAGACGTAATTTTTGTTTCGCTAAACTTTTCATACGAGAGCTCTACCGCCATGCCATTTCTAAAGACATAACCCGCGCCAAAACCAAGAGCAAACTGTGAATCAGAGTCTGAAACGCTGACAAATCCAGAGGATGTCTTAACATCACTAAAGGCGTAGGTTGGCCCTGCGAAGGCGTAAAAAGACTCCGTCACATCAAATTGGGCGTTTGCGGACAGTGCCATGAAGTAATTAAGTTTATAATCTACGCCAGCAACAGAGTCTTCATCAAGACCCACCCCCAGACGTAACTCAGGTACAACAGAAAGTTGACGGTACAGACTATGCTTTGAGGAAAGTGAGCCAACTAATGCACTAACATCAGCATCCCCTTCACTTAATCTCATGATCCCCAAACCGCCAATCTGATGATCAGTAGGCAGATAAGACTCTGCCGCAAAAGAAGAAGTAACAGATAAGCTAAGTACTAGATAGGCCAATTTATTTTTCATCAAATAATCCTTTGGGCTTTTGTGCCGTCCTAAAATATAAAAAGCACTCTAGATTAGATCCTTTTTTATGACAATCCTCTTGGTCATTTTTCTAAAAGATAGGTTGCTCTAAAAAAACGGTGCTTTATCGCTAAAGCACCGTTTTGATAGGACAGAAACACCGCTAGGCAAAACTGATTACAACACCGCACCAATAAACTGCTTTAGTTCTTCCTTTTCTGGCTCTGAGAGTAGCTTTTTAGAATTACCTTCTTCCCAGACTTTCCCTTGGTGCATAAAGACAACGCGGTCACCCACGTCACGAGCAAAGATCATTTCATGGGTTACCAAGATCAATGTCATGCCCTCGGCAGCTAATTGCTCCAGGACTTTTAACACTTCTTCAACCTGCGCTCACTTAATTTTCTTGCTTAACGTGTAATAGATCTTTGTTAGCGTTCGTCTAATAAACGGGAGCTTACCATTGATCAATATCGCGCGAGGAAACAGCTATGGGCTTAAAAACCATCAAAGGGAAACTGATAGCAAGTTTTATGGCCTTGCTGATTTTACTATCAGTGATTACTGGCGTCGCGATCACCCGACTACATCAACTTACAGGAAGCTTGGAGCACATTGTTGAGCGCAATGCTCTGCTGGTCGAATCCAGCACCGAGCTCACCAACCTAGCGGAGGGGCTAGCGAGCCGTTTACTACTTCTGTTTGTTCTGGATGAGCGAGAACAACGCATCGCCATTTACAAAGAAATTGATGCCAAAAATGCCGCAATGGATCAGCGTATTGAAAGCATGCTAGCACTCACTGAAATGAGTGACGACGCCCCGATATTGACTCAACTTGGCGAGCAAAAAACGCGTTACCAAGGTGCCTTGCAAGCCACAGTGGAAGCTCTTGAATTTGGCGAGCTCGGCGATGCCAAACAGCAAATGGCAGGCGATACCCGAGCGCAGCTTGAACGTTTTATTAATATGGCCCAAGCGTTTGCAAACAACCAACGTACAGCTATGTCTGAGCAACAACAGGCCGTCCTTAAAAGCAGCGATCAAGCCATTATTGTAATGATCAGCCTCGGACTCATTGCCTTAGTGGCTGGGTTTATGATGACATGGTTGATCACTCGTTCTGTGGTAAGGCCCATCCATTCTGTAGGCGTTATTTTAGACCATGTCGCTGATGGAGATGTTTCAGAGCCCGTCAAATTAAACACTTCTGGAGAATTAGCACAGTTAAGCCATAGTACTGAGAAAATGCGCCAAAGCTTGGTCGATTTGCTTAAGCAGATCGGGCAAAGTGTCGACACCGTTTCCCACTCAGCCCATGCGATTAATGACACCGTGACAGGCGTTCGCACTGGAGCCCAGACACAAGAAAGCATGGCAACAAGCATCGATACCTCGATCACACAGTTAAGCCATGTCTCCGAGCAAATTGCCTCACACCTTACCTCTGCAAAAGACCAAGCAGGGTCTGCACACCAACTGGCTCAACGTGGTGTGGTGGTGATTAATGCAGCGTCCGCGGATATTCATAATGTTGCGAACTTTATGGCAGACAGTGCTACATCTGTCGCCAACTTAGAACAAAGCGCAGCCAAAGTAACGGACTTCGTTGATCAAATCCGTGAGGTAGCGGACCAAACTAACCTACTAGCGTTAAATGCTTCCATTGAAGCGGCTAGAGCCGGAGAAAGTGGTCGTGGCTTTGCGGTAGTGGCCGATGAAGTGCGTAATTTGGCAAACAATACCGCCTCGGTAACAGAGTCAATTGACCAAGTTCTCACTCAAATCAGCCAACTGGCTACTCAGGTTGCCACTGAGTTAGAGCAAGGTCGAACAAAAGTTAACCAAGGCATGGAGCAAATTGAACAAGTTGTAGCACCACTCTCACAATTAGAACAAGACTCTGCGCATGCCCTGCATAGCCTGAACGACTTGACGCAGTTGGCGACTCAACAAAGTCATGATGCAGCCAATATTAGAGAACAAGTGCAGGCGATTGTAGACGTCACACGTAACAACACTCAGACCTCAGAGCAACTAGAGAGCCTAACCACCACCTTACAAACCGCGGTTCAACATAGTGAATCCGCCACAGCCAACTTCCATTTGCCATCTTAAGGCAGAATTCCAAAGACGGAGTTGGCACGACTGCTGCTTTCGATTAACGTATACCTATTCGTTTTTATTGAAGGCAGCACATCATCGTGAAGCAGGATGTTCTCTCGCTTATTGAGCAAAATTACCCAACACTGTCGCCCTCGGCGCGCACCATTGCTAACTACCTACAGCAACACCCACTGGCAATTGTGAGTCAAACGTCTGCGGAAATCGCCGAACATACCCAGACATCTAAAGCGACTGTCAGTCGTTTTTTCCGCCAGCTCGGATTTGAATCACAACAAGATGCCAAACAGGCCCAATTACAACTGCGTCAACAGGGTGTTCCAGTGTTAACGCAAGGCCAATCCATCGATCAAACTGCGGAAGAACTGAAGAACCTATCCCTGACATTTGAAGGACTACGAACAGAGCTGCTGGATGAGATTAGCGCCCAGTTAGCCAACGCAAGTCGTGTCACTTTAATTGGCTTTCGAAACTCTTACCCTGTTGCACTGCATTTTCGTCAGCAGCTACAGCAGATCCGAACGTCAGTTCGGCTGTTACCCCAACCAGGGCAGACGCTAGGTGAAGATCTGCATGATATTTTAGACGACGAAGTCATAGTACTGTTTGGCTTCCGCCGAAGAACGCGCATCTTTAAGAAGATTGTTGAAGCACTAGAAGGTCGCAACACCATACTCGTAACCGACCCAACGGGACAGGTCTACAACCAACAAGTCAGCAAAGTCTTGGTCTGCCACCTCGGCAACGACAACCCATTCTACAGCTATGCAGCCCCTATGAGTCTCGTTTCGATGCTGTGTAATCGCGTCTACAGCTACATTGGCGAAAACGCGCAATACCGTACCCAGTCTATTTCGAACCTGTACGATGACCTAGATGAGATGGAATTGTAGCTATTAGTGAGCGTTATGTATTATCAGTAATGGCCGCAACCAATGAGTCTTTCGCTTGCATCATAGTGTCATATAATGCCCCAGAGGATGGGTTAAATACTACAGCAATGACCGCTACTAGAGTCACCGCCACCACTGCATATTCCACAGCAGTCACGCCCTCGCGGCCTTTTATGAAGCTCAGTAATGTCAACCGTAACTTGTAGAATAAGCATGCAAACATAAAAGGCCGCCAATAAGAGTTAAAGTATGTATAACTTAGCGAAATCCTAATGATTAACCAATTATTTCAATCAAGTTTTTGTTAGCTTTTTGTACATTTACTCTTTTTTATAGCCAGTTTTTTAGACTTGGCTAGCGATCTGCTTTGGCAAAGTTCGCCTGAATGCGTTGATTCAAGAAATCCTCTGCGCTGATTGGCTCATAGTGCTTGTTTGGCCCTTGGATCATCTGCGTTTTATTGGCTTGGCAGAAGAAGGCAACGGAGTAACGACTGCCGCAATATTCGTCTACACGGGGTAAACGCACACGGTGCAGGTTGGATTTTAATTGGTCTTCGCTCCAGCGCATCAACATATCACCGATGTTGCAGGTAATCACATCGGCAATAGGTGGTACGCTGGTCCACTGTTTCGCATCCGCATCTTTACCTGGACACACTTGCAGACCACCATGACCTTCGTGCTGGAACAACAAGGTTAAGCAGTCAAAATCCGTGTGTGCCCCTGCGCGCCAGATATTGCCCTGCTCAGTCACGCCTTCGGTTGGATAATAGTGCAACAAGCGCAAGGTGCTTTGGTAATCGCTTTGTTTCGGGTCGTGGGCTTTGGTGAAGAAATCTCGTTCAAAACCAAGTTTGTCTGCAAAGCACGATAGGACTTTCATGCCGACTTTCCAACACTGCTGTTCAAACGAAAGAATATTATCTTGGAAGTTAGGTAACTCAGCTTCTGTGGGCCACAGGCCATCCATATGATATTGAGTGATTTGGTAGGATTCTTTTTCGTCAGCGGTACCTGTGGACGGTCGAATTTGGCTACGGGTTTCGTAACCAGCATTAACACCTTTTGGCCGAGGCCATTGAGACTTCACGTCATTGGGAAGCTTAAAGAATCGATCGGACTCTTTAAACGCCGCATCGATCTCTGATCGAGCGATACCGTGGTTTTTAAGTTGGAAGAAGCCAATTTCCGTGGCTGCATGCCACAGTTCATCCGCGATTTGCTCGCGACGTTCTTCGAAGTTACTCAGGTCAATAACTGGCACGTCGCGTTTCATTTCAGAACCTGCGCCACCAAAGGTCGTTTCACGTTGTAGTTCTTCCAGAGCATAGGATTGAGTCATAGTGCATCTCCTAAAAGCTCTGGAGCAATGACCCAGCCATTGGCCTGCCTGCTTCTACTCCGTTCAGTTAAATTGTTGATTAGGACTACCAAACGCCCTCTTGTAATGCCGCTGCCTCGTCTTCTAAACAAGGGCCGATGACTTCTACTTTACGTTGACCCGCATCGAATACGGCTCGACAGGGTAAATCTAGCGTTGGGTTTTCTGGATGGTTACCGGTAATCGTTTTCAAACGTGCTTCACTTAGACCATATACCACTCGCCCTAGACCGGCCCAATAAGCCGCCCCAGCGCACATCGCGCAAGGCTCAGCCGACACGTACATGGTACAACGTGCTAAGAAATCGGGGCGATAGGTTTTACTGGCACGGGTCATTAGCTTGCGCTCTGCATGACCTGTCATGTCCAAGTCGGGCAGGTAGCCATTCACCTGAGACATCAACACTTCACCGTTTTCATCCACTAATACTGCCGCAAAGGGATGAATTCCTTGCTTCTTAGCATCGTCTGCTAACGCAAAGCTTTGACGTAACAAAGCTTCATCTTGTGGTGTTAACTTGCTCATAAGGCTCTCATCTTTAATCATTGTTATTTCTTCTTCGGCAAGCTCCAAGGAAACAACCACGCTTGAATCCACTGCACAGATTTGAACAGCAACAAGCTAATAACGGCTAAGAAGATCAAGCCAGCAAATGCCTGTGGGATTTTAAAGAACGACGTTGAGAACTGAATGAAGTACCCTAGGCCTTCTTCTGCTGCGACAAACTCCGCCACGACTGCGCCAATGATCGCCAACGTAATCGATACACGTAGACCACTGAAGATATGCGGAATGGCATAAGGGATTCGGATCTGCCAAGTTTCACGATAACGCGGCGCACGAAGAGATTGGCTTAACTCGATCATTTCAGGTGGCGTTTCCAACATGCCCGTGGTCGCAGAAACCACCAATGGAAAGAAAGTAATCAGGCAAGTAATCAACACACGAGAGGGATCATCCGTACCAAGTAACACAATAATCAAAGGAGCGACTGCAACGACAGGTGTTGACTGAATCACAATCAAGACAGGGTACAGCGTTCGGTTCATTAACTCAGAGCGAATCATGCCAATCGATAACGGCAGGGCGATCAGTATTGACAAAGCGAAGCCCATCAATGCCACTCGAAGCGTTGCCCACAAATGCCCCATCCAGCGGGAGAACTCCACATCAAAGAACGCTTTAATGATTGCTGACGGCGAGGGGAGGATGTAGTTGGGCACGTTGCCTACCTGACAAATCAGCTCCCAAAGAGCTATCAACCCGACAAAGAACAACACCGGCGCAAAACGATACGCCTGTAGCCCGACCCAAGTCTTAGGCTGGTACGTTTGGCTCATAAATATGTCCTCGAATTAAGTCAGTCAGTTCAGCAAAACGCGGTTCATTTATGGTTTTACTGGTACGTGGGCGGGGTAAATCTACTTCGATCAAATCCAGCACTGTGCCAGGGCGTTTACTCATCACCAAAATCCGATCTGATAGCAACACAGCCTCGCTGATCGAGTGAGTAATAAACAGCACGGTTTTAGGGTTCTCTTCCCAGATTTTCAGTAGATCAAAGCCAATCTGCTCACGAGTCAGTGCATCCAGCGCCGAAAAGGGCTCATCCATCAGCAAAATATCGGGGTTCAACAACAACGCTCGAACAATACCAACACGCTGCTGCATGCCGCCCGATAGTTCATCTGGCATTTTGTCTGCAAACTGCGTCAAACCAGCCATTTTTAGCAACTCATCAGTACGCTTTTCGTCTTCTGGGGTGTAATGCCCATATTTATGTTTCAACGGAAACAGGACGTTTTTGCGCACCGTCAGCCAAGGAAGTAAATTGGCTTTTTGAAAGACAATACCCACATCGTCACGCGGCTCCGTCACTCGTCGGTTAAATACCGACACCTCTCCATGAGACGGGATCAATAAGCCAGACACCATACGCAGTAACGTCGACTTACCACAGCCTGAGGGGCCTACCACCGCCACAAACTCGTGACGATGAATATCTAAATCAATACCCTGCACCGCCATCGGTGCATCAGGACGAGGGTCATAGCGATGCCCCACCCCTTGCATACTGACATAAGCGGATTTATTACTTACTTCTGTCAAAATATCACTCCGCCAAGTAGGTGAAATCCACCGCTGTTTGTGGATCTAATGCGTCTTCGCTTAACTCATTAGCCGCGGCAACATATTCCCATGTTTGCTGGATACGCTCAGGGGTAAATACCCCAAAACCATCTGCTTTAGTGACACCGTTATAAACAAGGTTGGTAATACTCTTGATTTGTGCTGCAGCGATCTTGGCATCCACTTCCGGCACCATCGCATGAATCGCTTCCCCAGCTTTGTCGGGATGCGCATAAGTAAACTCTAGGGATTTCGCGAATGCTTTCACAAAACGCTCAGCCACTTCTGGTCGCTCAGATAAGAAACGTTCAGAAGCCAATAATGAAGAGCTATACAAAGACAAGCCCGCACTAGACCATGGCATCTCGACGATTTCCTTGCCCGCTTCAGCAGCCTGAGTGGTAAACAATGCCGTATTCGTTACCCAGGCAATGATCACATCAGCATTACCCGTAATCATCATTGGCCCCAATGCACCAGGATCGGTTTTCACTAGACTAATATCGTCTTCGCTCAAACCATTCTCTTTTAAAACCAAAGGTAAAAATGCATTAGAAGAGGTAAAAGGAGATGTGGCGACCTTCTTACCTTTTAAATCTTTAATCGAGCTAACACCTGAACTTTTTAATGCAAAAAACGCATGAGGAGCTTGAGTAAAATAAGGGTAAATCGCCACAACCGGAACGCCATCTTGCGCCTTAGCAGCCATTAAAGCACCAATATCTGAGCTGCCCACATCCGATTGACCAGTTGCCATTTTGGTCAGAGCGTCGGTAGAACCACGGCCACTGGCAATCGAAACATCTAGGTCTGCTTCGGCAAAAAAGCCTTCTTGAATACCCACGTAAACTGGAGCTTTATCGCCACCTGGTAGCCAATCCAACTGAAAGGTTACCTTGTCAGCAGCCATCACGGACGAACTAGAGATCAAACCGGCCAACAGAGATAACTTCAACGCTGCTTTCATACTCAAACTCTCCTGTGTTTCTTTTAAAGATACTTTTGTTTCACTCAGGCAAAGAGAGCAACATTCATTCCAACTTTATCAAGACAAACAAAACTTTATTAAAAACAGTTAGTTAAAGATTTCCCTCAACCTTTCAGTACTCTTTTTCTAAAAATGATCGTGCAAGGTGACTCAAAAGAGAGCGAAACAAATGTTTCATGGATAGGAATTGCCAAAAAGCGGGGCATGATCAAGCTGTAACAACAGCTCCGTATTGCTATTAAGGAAGAATAGAGTGAACTACGGTAAAAACATCCTGCAGAGTGTTCCGAAATATGAGGTTAAGACTCCACATCACAACACCGCAGTTCACTAAAATCATTATCCAAAGGATCGCTTTAAAAGGCTGCTTAATGGTCTTATGTCGAAGACGGTGCTGAGCGAGTAACGCCCCAGGCCAACCGCAGAAGAGTGATAGCAAATGTAATGTTTTCTCAGATATACGACTCTGACCTTTTTGCGCGGCACGCTTATCAAAGCCATATACCACATACGTCAGCAAAGACATGACCGCATAAATCGCCAACAAGATTGCCGGTCCATCTAGTAATACGAGTGCAACCGACAGCAGCAGGCAATATGCTGCACAAAATAACAGGGAGGCGGGCGTTTTCTTTTTAGGGTGGGAAGTGACACTAGGTTTCGCCATGACAAGCTGGAACTCTTAAACAGCCTTTAATGCAGCATCGAGCTTTTTCGTATTACGAGCCTGAAAGTAGAACTGAACCACATTTAAAAAGGCTAACCCCAATATAATCAGACCAAGCGCATGCCATTCCTTTGATAACGAGTGGTACAGTGCAGCGGCATAAACCAAAGTATTAAAGATGGCGACCCAATAAGGTAATCGAGTCACTACCAGCTTCTTCGCACCATAATCCCATTTGACTGTCAGCTGATAAAACCACCACCACTTACCTACAGCTATTCGATGCCCCTTGGTCGTCAGTCGTGCAGGCCATCCGTCTTGGTTCAATTTTGACACGACATTAGATAATTCCATTTAGTTTATCGTCCTATTATTACAATGATGGCTAAAGCTTAACAGATAAGAGTGCTTAATTAAAAAGCGTTATAGGTAAAGGGTTAGCGATGTTTTCCAGCGTTAGGGGGTATAAGCGTATTGCGTATCTTCGCTTGAATAGACCTGTTAACAGGTGCTATAAAATGTACTATAAATTTTCTAGGTCAAAATTATGAGCGTTAAATTTTCCGAAGATGTTGTGCCTCTATCTGATTTAAAGGTCAATCCAGGGCGGATCATCAATCAAGCACAAGATACACATCGACCGATCTTGCTTACCAGTCGAGGGCGCGGTGTGGCCGTTGTTCAAGGACTGGAAGATTATGAAAAAACAGCTGAAGAGCTGAAATTTGTGAAAGCCGTTGCGCAAGGTTTAATGGATGTTCGTGATGGCAACACGGTATCACTGGAAGACGCGAAAAAAACTCTAGGCATAAAGTAAATGGAATTACGTATCGCCCAGTCTGCACTTGAAGACTTGCAGGCCATAAAAACCTACTACACAGAGCAGGATGCGTCTCATATTGGCAATGAATTTGTCTCTGCGATTCTAACACACTGCGAAATGCTTCTAGCTCATCCTAATGCCGGCCGGGTCGTACCTGAGTTCAATACGGATCAAATCCGAGAGCTTGTCCATCCGCCTTTTCGCGTAGTGTATTTAAAACAAAAGCACGAAATTGTATTAATCCGAGCATGGCGTAGTGAAAGGTTATTAGTGCTACCTGATAAATAGGGTGGATTGACTGGGTCGCTTACAACCCGGTTTTATTAGTGAAACTATGTGTATCTGTCCTTAGTTTCCGCTTAGCTGCCGTTTCATTGCTCTATTTGGCTGCTCCATGCTTTTCTCCATATACATCTTTTGCTTTAAACACTTCCTTTTGAAGAACTTTAACGTAACTTGGTTCGAGCCATTCATCCCTATCTTCTCTTCGATGGGATTCTTTCCAAGGTATTCCTAGGAATGAGCATGCGACCTTTTCAGCCAATATAGACAAGTGAAAAGTGGCTACAGCCAAGCTCTGGTTATTAATGTAATGAGCACCGCCATGAGCTAACTTGTTTCTAATACCAACTAATCCTTTCTTGCCTTCGATATCCCACAAGTCTTTAAAACTAACACTTCGTGAATACAGAAAGTTGACTATTTTCTCTGTTACAGGCAATTCACCATTGGTAAATTTTTTAGCGAAACCTTTCACCCGTGAAGATGTATCTAATCCCATTTCTTCCATTGAGTCCGCAAGATCTTCAAGCATTTTAGCTGCAACTTTATTAGCATCAGTTGGGGCCTTTGGCTCATACGATTCACTTGAAATCTTCTCTAAGGTTCTAAAGGTAATCCTCCCTTTTTTAACTTAGCTCAAAAGTAGAGGTTAAGCAGCCATTAGAGGTGGCTTGCCTCCGTTAGCTGTATGTGGTCTTTCGTGATTGTAAAACCACAACCATTTCGTTGCATAGTCTTGCACTTCCTCAAGTGTTTCAAAAAGATGCTTGCTTACCCATCCATATCTAGCTGTTCGATTATATCGTTCAATATAAGCATTTTGTTGTGGATTGCCAGGTTGGATGTATTCAACTCTAATGCCTTTCTTTTTAGCCCAACGAGTAAACTCATGACTCACAAATTCCGGCCCGTTATCACAACGCAGTATCTGTGGTTTATCTCGCCATTCAAGCAATTGCTCAAGCGTGCGTATCACCCTCAAGGTCGGTAAGGAAAAGCCTGCTTCCATCGCTAGTCCTTCGCGCTTGAAGTCATCGATTACGTTAAATAGACGATAGTGGCGACCATCGATAAGTTGGTCATGCATAAAGTCCATAGACCAAACCTGATCTCGTTTGGTTGGCTCCTTCAAGGGTTCAGGTACGTTCCGCTTTAAGCGTCTTCTTGGGCGGATTCGTAGATTCAACGCCAACTCGCAATAGATTCGATAGACACGTTTATGATTCCAAGTGTGGCCTTTTACGTTTCTTAGATAAAAGAAGCATTGCCCAAACCCCCAATCCGTTTGAGTCTCTGCTAGGTCAACTAAAAGTTTAGCGATCAAAGCATTGTCATCATTCAAAAGGCTCTTGTAACGATAACAGGTTTCACTGATCATAAAAGCAGAGCAGGCCAAACGAATGCTCACCGCCTTATTCGCTACAGCATGAAGTGCCATCTCTCGTCGAAGGGATGGCTTCACCACTTCTTTGCCATGGCTTCCTGTATGATCTCCGCCTTTAACCGTTCTTCTGCATACATCTTTTTAAGACGACGGTTTTCTTCCTCAAGTTCTTTCATACGAGCCATTAAAGAGGCATCCATATCACCATATTTGGACCGCCATTTGTAAAATGTTGCCGAGCTCATACCATGCTCTCGACATAGCTCAGGAATGGGTGTGCCTGCCTCTGCTTGCTTTAGTATGGCCATGATTTGGCTATCGGTATAACGTGATTTTTTCATGCAGAACCTCCTGCGTTTAGAGTACGAGAAAATTCTACTTTTGGCTGCTGTTATTTTTCGGGGGGATTACCTAAATAACGACATAAACCTTTCTGCATCACGTAACTGAATTGCAGGACTCAAGCCATAGCTCAAGAAAAATAGCCACTGCCGCTCTCTACCCTGCAATAGTTTATGCGTATGGATTGCCTTATTAACTACTTCTGAAAGATCATTGATTGAAGCGACATACTTTTTAGGCTCAAGACCTGCATAATGAGTTTCAGGAGGCTCAATGGGATAAATCCAATACCTTGTTCTTACTCCGGACTGCAATGACTGCCACCCCACTACAGAAACCCGTTGCCTGAAAATAATCGAGAGAATATCTAAAATAGGAGAGATCATCTGTAAAATTTGATTGGCTTCGTATTTGTGCATATCGGCAGATACTTCCAGCCAATATCCAGACTTCAAAGTATAGTCATTAGAATTGCTAACGCGTGACTGCTCCCAATACCTTTGTAACTTAACTTCACCAAGAGTCGAGCAATGAAAAGAAGTTAGCTCCTCAAGCATCTTTCGAGAATCTAATGGAGAGTTATCTGTCAGATAATCATTCGGGGTAATGCATATGTAGAATCTGTTTTCACCATTTGGATATTTATCGACGATTTTCAAGTGAGCAACATGCGCAAGTACAATAGGAGATGATCCAAATTTTCTAGTCTGATGGAGATCAGTGATTATTTTCCTATAGCACACCTCCCCCATTTCAACTCGATAATTCGGTACATCTTGCAAACTAGAAAGCTGGCATGGATTCTCGAAAACATTAATTGGCATCTCCGAGTGAGGTATTCCAATATTAATCTCAACCTTTTCACCCCATATAGCTGGAAGCCAAAGGTTACAGTCGACAAGGACCTCCCTGCCTGATGAATCCAAAAGATTCGCATCAAAGGAAACCTTTTCTCTATAGTAGCTATCCAAAATCCCCGCCCTTTTACTTCATCAGGTTTACACTAGTTAGCCATCTAGCCATTACGCATATCAGAAAAGAAATAAATTCTTAATGTCATCCATGACAACAGTTAACCAAACTTAGCTTATCTTTTTAATAGAGCCAACCTGATCTTAGCGATATCCAATGCATTTGATACGCGCTGACAGTCGAGGAAGGCAAGACCATAGACGTGCGCAAGCGAATTGCATTGCATGGAATGGCGTAGCAAAGTTCTTAATAAGCACCGAAGCTAGTGCAATAGCAACCTAGAAAGACTGCCTAGTTTGAGAATTGATCCCTCGGAAACCGAGGTTATATGGACCCGCCCGACTGTTGCAAGCTATTTCGATAAGACAGAGTAAAGTTGCACGCTTATATTCGGCCTACTTTTTTGAGCATATCTGCCCGGCCATAAAGAGATGTGCTCCCATTTTCCTAACTTCCTACTCGGCTTCTAAGAGCCACCTCGCTTTCTAGGGTAAATGAGTCGATTTTATCTGTTTTGTCTTAATAGTCTGCGCAACGCTTTGGGTGTGCCTGTTTAACTTCTTTGGGTTGTCTATTGTTGTACGGTTTTAGCTTTTAGCGTTGATAATTCGTTTCTTTCATCATTAAGCACCAAACGATACGAGCCATTTTGTTCGCTAGAGCTACAACTATCTTATTAACGTGTTTGCCGCTGTCTTTCATGCGCTTTGCCCAATCACTTAAACGTCCACTGGTCTCTTCTTTTAACAGAACCCGATAAGCCGATCTTGCTCCATGCACTAGTTGTTTTCGTACATGTTTATTTCCTCGTTTACTAATGCCTAGCAATCGGTTTTTACCGCCACTAGAAGCCTGCCTTGGGACTAAGCCTAGTGAGGCAGCAAAATGTCTGGCGCTGGCAAAACGCTTTGCGTCTCCTGCATAACTTAGAAGCAACGAAGCATTGATTGGCCCGATCCCTGGAATCTCTAATAGCTTTTTGCAGTCCTCATTCTCTTTCACATAGGTTTGAAGCATGACGTCATAACGGTGTATATGCGCTTCCGTTTCCAACCACTGCTCTCTCAGATCAGATAGCAACTGTCTACCTTGGTAAGTAATCGGCTGCTCTGCATCTTCTAGAATGCTAGGTAGCAGCACTCGAATACTGGCATGACCTGTTGGGATAATGACGCCCATGTCAGCTAATATGCCTCTAAGTTCATTACCAATGGCTGTTTTCTCACGTACTAAGCGTTCTCGCACTCGATGAATCGCCTGTAGATCAAGCTGCTCTTCACTTTTAACCATGACTGAGGGAACACCTTGGTGTGATGCAGCCATGGCAATCGCTGCGGCATCCCGCATGTCATTCTTGTGAACCTGAACAAAAGGCTTCACGTACTGGGGAGAGATAACTTTGACTTTATGCCCCATCCTTTCGAACATTCGAGCCCAAGCATGAGAGCCACTGCAGGCTTCCATTGCGATCAAACACGCTGGTAGTTTAGCAATGAACTCTTTTAGCTCTGATCTGTTTAAGCGTTTTTTTAGAACAGCTTTACCGCTTTTATTAACACCATGTAATTGGAAAACATGTTTCGCCAAATCAATGCCTAGGATGCTAATATTTTTCATAGGACTCGCTCCTTTTAACTTAGATGCCGGTTTGCTTGGTTTGCACATTAAGCATGGCACATAGTTAGGAGGGCGGGTCCATCTCATTTCCTACAACGTTGGGACTTCGGTTTGCCTCAGGCTTTGCAGTGAAGAGTCGCGGGGCGGAGACCGCTCCTACAAAGAAGGGCCTCCGACCGTATAGGCTTAGCCCAGTGGGCCACCGAGGATGGTTTTTGACAGTCCTTTCATGATGCCTTCGCCAGTTTCGCTACGCAGTTCGTCGTACCATGCTTGGGTGGTTTCTGGGTGGTAGCCGTGGGTCACGTCGCAGCGGGCACGTGCTTTCAGCACTAGGTCTTTCACGCGATCCACTCGTGCGTCGTTATACTCAGCAAGGGCCAGTTCAATGCTGTCTTCTTCTGCAAAGCATTGTCCTAACACCACAGCGTCTTCAAGCGCGGCGCAGCCACCTTGGCCGATATCCGGCGTGGTGCTGTGACCTGCGTCTCCAAGTAAGGCGACTCGACCTTTGACCAATGGTTTAAACGGTTCTACATCATGGATTTCAATGCGGTTCGTAGTTTCAGAGTCGATAGCATTAATTAGTGTCTGCACTGGTTGCGCCCAATCTTGGAAGTAGCCTGTTAAGTCATGTTTAACGGTACTGCGATCCTGCGGCAGCCCAAGAGGTAGTGGCACATCAAAGAAGAAGTAGAAGCGGTTATCGGCAATCGGCATAACGGAGACACGCTTGCCATCGGCGACAAACATGGTCCATTGATCAGCTGGGGCAATGGCTTCATCGATTTCTACCAAGCCATTCCAGTTTACATAGCCTGCATAACGACGTTCCACTTTGTGTCCGAGTACGTATTCGCGGGCAATGGAGTGCGCCCCGTCTGCCGCAATCATAAAGTCGCCCGTTACCGTAGAACCGTCGGTAAAGGTCGCTGTAACACTGGTATCCGTTTGTGCGACAGCTTCTAAGCGCTTACCAAAATGAACCTTTTCACGGCCCCACCAGTCGATCATTTGCGCTTGCAGGTCTGCACGCGATACTGGACATGGTCGCTCGCCCACTTCGGCTACCAACGGCGCTAAGCTGAATTGCGTCATGGTGGCACCGCTAATACCTTCGTTGTAAGCCATTTTATGCATCGGGCCACCCAAGTTATCCATGATGCTGCCCATGCCTAGGTGGTTCATGCATTTGACGCCATTAGACCAAACAGAAATAGCGGCCCCAACGGGTTTCATTTCTTTAACGGCCTCAAAAATCTCGCATTCGATGCCTTGCTGTTTTAAAGCGGCTGCGGCGCTCATGCCACCAATGCCTGCGCCAATGATGATTGCTTTCATGGTATTCCCCTTGCTCATTCGGTGTTTCCTTACACCCTAATGGCAAGATTCGTACCCAAAACGTTTGTTTCTACCAAAACCCATATGAAACAATGGTTTCAGAGCTTTACTGTAGCCATCGACTCTGATTGCGCAATCATTGGGGCTGCACAACCATGATGCGCATGCACTAGCATGACGCAAAAATTAACCGATCGATCAACTTCCACGATAGGTGCTGTAGGAGTATGGTGTCACGAGCAGTGGTACGTGGTAATGGCTGTCTTCGTCGGCGACACCGAAACGCAATACCACCACATCGAGAAAACGAGGCTCAGGCATTTCGATACCTTGCTCTGCGAAATAATCACCAATGGCGAACTCTAATTCGTAGCGCCCAGCTTTAAACTCTGCTCCTTCCAAAAGCGGTGCATCGCAGCGACCATCATGGTTGGAGAAGGTTTTGTGAACCAAGCTTCGCGTGCCGTCTTCGGCTAATTGGTAAAGTTCAATGGCGACACCTGACGCGGCCACACCACGAGTCGTGTCGAGAATATGCGAGGTTAAATAACCCATAAAAAAATCCTTATAAAAAATAGCCAAGCTGACCCACTTGGAAAAATACACTTGCACTTTGCCATGCTTACAGCGGAAAGTGTTAGAACAAAATCTATGCCAGTAACGACACCCAAACTTGGCATCAGCTAAGCACACTTAAACCATAAATACCAAGGAACACCGCGTTATGAACACAGCAAGCACATCTCTGCTTGAGCAAGATAAAGACTGCTTTATCAACCACTTAAAAGACATATACGAGCATTCAAAGTGGGTTGCCGAAGCGTTATATGAAAAGCGTGATTCGCTAAAGCATCACCCAGAAGGCCCACAAACTGCGGTCACTCAAGCCATGCATGACATCATCGAAGCCGCCGATCACAGCACTCAGCTTGTCTTACTCCGAGCCCATCCAGACTTAGCAGGCAAGGCTGCTTTGGCGGGGGAGTTAACCGACGCTTCCACCAGCGAACAGGCTGGTGCAGGGCTAGATCAACTCACTCCGCCAGAGCTTGAACGCTTCCTTGGTTTGAACGAAAGCTACCGCGATAAGTTTGGCTTTCCCTTCATCATGGCGGTGAAAGGCGCCACCAAAGAGCACATTCTTGAAGGCTTTGAAGCACGCCTACCTAACTCCGTCGAGGCTGAGTTTCGTCGCGCTTTGAACGAAGTACACAAAATTGCAGGCTTTCGGATCGAAGCACTCCCTAAGTCATTTTGGTCAGCATAGTTTTTGCATTAGTACTGTTTGTTTCAGTTGACAAAATAAAGAAACAATTGTTTCATAACTTAAGAGACAGGAGCAAACCATGAAACACTTCACCGCCCAAAGCCCATTTTTGACGCCGACAAAAGGCAAAGCGTTTGCGCATAAAGCGCCGACATCAGACGCTTTGTCGGGTATGCGCCTCGCGGTGAAAGATTTGTTTCATATGGAAGGTTTGCCAACCACAGCGGGCAACCCAACGTGGCTTGCCACTCACAACCAACCCACGGCAACGGCGTCATGCGTTAGCGCTCTGCTCGATGCAGGAGCAAGCTTCGTAGGCAAGACCATCACTGACGAGTTGGCTTACAGCTTAAACGGGCAAAATATTCATTACGGCACGCCAGAAAACCCAATAACACCTGAGCGTTTACCGGGTGGCTCCTCTTCAGGCTCTGCTGTTGCCGTATCAGGTAAGCTGGCTGAAATTGGTTTGGGCACTGACACTGGCGGCTCCATTCGTGTGCCATCAAGCTACAACGGCTTATTTGGCTTGCGCCCAACCCATGGTGCCATCGCGGCCGATAACATGGTGGCATTAGCGCCGTCGTTTGACTCCGTTGGTTTTATGACTCGCAGCCTTGATGAGTTAATCAAGGTTGCCAAAACACTACTACCTAACCAGCAGCCAAAGCTTGCTAAGACACTGATTGCCAAAGCATTAATCGAACAGGTTGAACACAAAGATGCGCTGCTTAAGCAGCTAGATACTTGGGCAAATCAAGGCAATCTCAACATAGATGAAAGCTTTGAAATCGACCCTGTGTACTGGCAAACCGGTGCAACGTTTCGCACTTTACAAGGAGCGGAAATCTGGCAAACCCACGGCGCTTGGATCACGCAGAATGATCCCGATTTCGCACCGGATATTGCCAGCCGTTTTGAGTGGACCAAAACCATCAGCGCAGACGACGTCAGCGACGCCAAAGCACAACAAGCGAAGTTTCGCGCATGGCTCGACGAGCAGCTTGAAGAGGCGGTCTTGGCTCTGCCAACCACACCGGGTCGATCACCGCTTTTGACCATGCAAGACAATGAGTTAGCAGAATATCGCAACCAACTTTTAGAACTCACAGCGATTGCTGGCTTATGTGGTTTACCACAATTACATCTACCCGTTTGCAGCATTGACGGCGCACCGTGTGGTCTATCCCTTATTGGCCCTCGTGGTAGCGATTTAAGTTTGTTAGCCCTAGCCCAAGACCTAATGGAGTAACGCATGTCTTCGATCTCGCCATCTATTGCCTTTACTGCACCACATCACGAAGCCACCAAAGCCGGCCAAGCTATCCTTGAACAAGGCGGCACAGCAATTGAAGCCATGGTCGCAGCGGCCGCAACGATTGCAGTGGTGTATCCACATATGAACGGTTTAGGTGGCGATGGTTTTTGGCTCATTAGCGAACCTGGCAAAGCACCCATTGGCATCGACGCATCCGGTAAAGCGGCACAACTCGCGACCTTGGATTTCTTCCACGGGGAACAAGCCATTCCTGCTCGTGGTGGCAAAGCAACCGTGACCATGGCGGGCGCGGTAGCCGGCTGGCAAAAAGCCTTAGACATTAGCGCGTTCTGGCAAGCACCTAGGCCACTAAGCGAATTACTGCAAAATGCCATCGATCATGCTGAAAATGGCATTGAAATTACGGAAAGTCTGCAAGCAGCCAGTCAGAAAGTACATGAAGATTTGTCAGCGTTACCGGGCTTCGCGCAGTTCTTAGATCAAGGTGAAACACTCACCCACGATAACCGCTTAACGCTGAGTACCTTGGCGCAAACACTAAAACACTTAGCCGGAGTCGGCTTAGAGGATTTCTACCACGGCACGGTTGCTGAGAAGCTGGCAGCCGACCTTGAAGCGGCTGGCTCGCCAATTCGTCTGACAGATTTCCACGATTACCGTGCCGAACAAGTCACGCCGATAAGCGTAGAAACAGGAGTAGGTAAGCTTTACAACCTACCTGCACCGACCCAAGGCATTGCGTCCTTGATCATCTTGGCGCTGTACGATCGCATTCATCAGCTAGGCGATGGCAGTGAAACCGATATGGCGCATCTACTGATCGAAGCCACCAAACAAGCCTTTATCGCGCGCAATGAATACGTCACTGACCCAGCGCGTTTAAGCATTGAGCTACAAGATTTATTGAGCGAGGACAGCCTAGCTGCCATGACTGACAAAATTGCCATCGACCAAGCCCAAACTTGGCCACACCCAGCGAAGCACGGCGATACCATTTGGATGGGCTGCTGCGACAGCGAAGGTCGTATGGTGAGTTATATACAGAGTCTGTACTGGGAGTTTGGCAGCGGCATCGTCAGCCCAAGCACCGGCATTGTGTGGAATAACCGCGGTTCATCGTTCAGCCTTGAAAAAGGCCATTTGCAAGAACTTAAGCCGAATTTAAAGCCATTTCACACCCTAAATCCTGCGTTTGCAGAGCTTAACGATGGCCGTCGTATCAGCTACGGCACCATGGGCGGTGAAGGCCAACCACAAACTCAAGCGGCGCTGTTCAGCCGTTACGTGTACCACAAGCAACCGCTGGCGCAGAGCATCGCCGCAGGCCGTTGGTTACTGGGTCGTACATGGGGAGATGTGAGCCACAACTTAAAAGTGGAAAGCGATTTCGCGGCCGATGCCGCACAAACATTGATTGCCCGCGGCCACGACTTAGTTGCCGTACCTGCGTGCAATGAATTAATGGGCCATGCGGGCGCGGTGGTGTTGTTCCCAGAGGGCAATACCGACGCCGCCACCGACCCACGCAGTGATGGCTTAGCCGTCTCTTCGGCTAGTCATTGAGTAGCGAGTTAAGTCTGAGAGTCGTCGAAGTCGATTATGAAAGCGCCGTCCGTTGGGCATCCCTGCCCAAAAGTCCGGCACGCCCATCCATGGGCTTACGCTTTTCATAATCAGCTTCTCGCTAAATAGTCTGACTTAAATAGGAACAGACAACCCTTCGAGACCAGCAATCAGGATGATTGCGTAGGCTTAATCGGCACATGGATGTGCCGTCTAAGCCGGGTCGTGAAGGCGTTGCTGTTCCGAGAACACAACAACATATTTAACGTTAAAGAGAGCAAAACATGTCGTTCATAATGGAAAACTATTCCATGATTTTAGCCATGATGGGCACAGGCGTGATCGCCGGTATCTTGGCAGGTCTGTTAGGCGTTGGTGGCGGTATCGTAATCGTGCCAGTGCTGTTTTTCTTATACCAAGGCCTTGGTGTCAGCGCTGACTCTGCCATGTTAGTCGCCACAGCCACCTCTCTGGCAACCATTATTCCGACATCGATTAGCTCGATCCGTGCCCACAATGCGAAAGGCAATGTGGACTTTGAACTACTGAAAGCTTGGGGCTTCTTTATTTTCCTGGGCGTGTTGATTGGTAGTTTTGTGGTGACGCGCGTAGAAGGCCAATGGTTAACGTTGTTATTCGGTGTGATTGCGACTCTCTCTGCAATCAATATGCTACTAGGCAAAAAAGACGCCTTGTTTAACTCTCTACCAGGTAAAGGCGGTCAGAGCATCATTGCCACTTGTATCGGTTTCTTCAGCTCTATGGTGGGGATCGGTGGCGGTACGCTAACCGTGCCAACACTAACCTTCTGTAATTACCCAGCGCACCGTGCCGTCGGCACAGCCGCAGCCGTGGGCCTGATTATTTCTTTACCCGCAGCGGTCACTATGTTGGTCGTGGGACAGACGCCAGCAGACGCACCATTTGGCACATTTGGCTTGGTTAACCTTGTCGGTGCCGCCTGCATCATTCCGCTGACGGTATTGTTCGCACCAGTGGGTGCGGGCCTTGCGAACCGTTTAAACGCTGCCATGTTGAAAAAAGTGTTCGCGGTAACACTGATCTTCACTGGTCTTCGAATGCTTTATCAAGTTTTAGCGTAGGAGCTACCCCATGCAACCTCTACAATTTCCACCACGTTTGCTAATGGGCCCTGGCCCGATCAACTGTTATCCAAGTGTGTTGCAAGCCATGTCAACGCAGCTAGTGGGTCAATACGATCCAACCATGACGGGTTATATGAACGAAGTGATGGCGCTATACCGCCAAGTCTTCAACACGCAAAACGAGCAAACGTTCCTTATCGATGGTACGTCTCGCGCAGGCATCGAAGCGTCTTTGGTATCCATATTGGAGCCAGGCGATAAAGTGCTTGTGCCGATCTTCGGACGCTTTGGCCATCTTCTAACAGAGATTGCAGAGCGCGCCGACGCGGAAGTACACACCATTGAAGTGCCTTGGGGCGAAGTCTTCGATCCTCAACAAATCGAAGAAGCGATCAAACGAGTGCAGCCGAAAGTATTGGCCATCGTACAGGGTGATACCTCGACGACCATGTTGCAGCCATTGAAGGACATCGGCGGCATCTGTCGCACCCACGATGTGCTGCTGTATACGGATGCAACGGCTTCCATTGGCGGTAACTCATTTGATATGGATGCTTGGCAAATCGATGCGGTATCAGTTGGTCTGCAAAAATGCCTTGGCGGTCCCTCAGGCAGTGCGCCAGTCAGCTATAACGACCGTTTTGTTTCTGTAGTACGTAAGCGCCACCATGTGGAAGCCGGTATTCGTGATGCACACCATACAAAGTCTATGGGTTCGCGCATTCGCTCGAACTACTTCGACCTTGGCATGATCATGGATTACTGGGGCGAAGAACGCCTTAACCATCATACAGAAGCTGCAACCATGCTATTCGGCTCGCGCCAATGTGCGGTGGAACTGCTACGTGAAGGCCAAGATGCGGTCATCGCCCGCCACCAATTGGCAGGCAATGCCATGCTTAAAGGTATTCAAGCAATGGGCTTGCAGCCTTTTGGTGATCTAAGCAATAAAATGAGCAACGTGGTGGGCGTTCATATCCCTGACAATGTCGATGGCGAGAAAGTGCGCCACGATATGCTCAACATCTTTAACATCGAAATCGGCACCAGCTTTGGTCCATTAAAAGGCAAAGTGTGGCGTATCGGCACCATGGGCTACAACGCGCGCCAAGACGCGGTATTGCATACGATTCAATCCCTTGAAACCGTGCTTCGCAGCCAAGGCTTTGCTCTGCCGAATGGTGAAGGTGTCGACACGGCTCTGGCAGTCTATGCCTCTGCAAAAGAAAGTGCTTCAGCGCAAAAGGCTAGCCTATGATGGATTTCAAACGCCTTGGCCAAGAGGTTATGGAACGCTTGGAGACGCTTGGCAAGATTAGCCAATCATCCGAGCACCTCGACCGTCGCTACCTGACTGAGCAACATAAAGAAGCCAACCAACTGGTCGGCAGCTGGATGGAAGCTGCAGGTATGCAAACTTGGCAAGACCAAGCGGGTAACCTATGGGGCCGCTTTGAGGCGAAATATGCCGACGCTCCGCGCTTTATTATGGGTAGCCATTTGGACACGGTACCCAATGGCGGTAAATACGATGGAATGCTAGGCGTGGTTGCACCCGTTACACTAATCGAAGCCTTCCAAGCGGAAGGTATCCGTTTACCTTTCCATTTAGATATCGTGGGCTTTGGTGACGAAGAAGGCACACGCTTTGGCTCGACATTGCTAGGTAGCCGCGCCTTAACCGGACAATGGCCAGCAAGCTGGGTGGAGTTAAAAGACGAGGACGGCATTAGCCTTGCTGAGGCGTTGGAAAACTTCAGCTTAAACTTCGATAAAGTCTCCGAAGCAGCAATTCCTACGGACAATTTGAAAGGCTACCTTGAGCTGCATATCGAGCAAGGCCCTGTTTTAGAAGAGAAAAACCTCCCTATCGGTGTGGTCAGCGCCATCGCGGGTGCTAAGCGTTTTGAATTTACCGTTACCGGTATGGCAGGTCATGCGGGCACTGTGCCCATGCCAATGCGTTTGGACGCACTAGCGGCCAGCAGTGAAATGATTTTAGCGGTGGAAGCCGTTGCTAAAGAGCATGGCCTCGTCGCAACGGTGGGCCAGATCAGTAACCGCCCAAATGGCGTCAATGTAATCTCTGGCAAAACCGTTTTCTCATTGGATATCCGTAGTGAACACGACCAACAGCGTGACGCTGCCTTGTCAGATTTGATGGAACGTTTGGCGAAGATCACCGCAAAACGCAACATTATCTTAGAATATCAGCAAACTCACAGCGCCAACGCCGTACATTGCGACGCTGGGCTACAAAGCGTGTTGCGTGATGCCATCGCCGCACAAAACATCGATGTGCATACCTTGTTCTCAGGTGCCGGCCATGATGCCATGGCCATGGCGGAGATTTGCCCAGTAGCCATGCTGTTTATGCGCTGTGACAAAGGCATTAGCCACCATCCAGCGGAAGCGATTATGACCGAGGATGTGGTCGCCACTTTGGCGGTGTTAAGTCATACATTGCAGAGCCTAAAGTAAGCTCTGACCCCTAGGATAGTTACAGGGATTTCTCGATGCAATTTACTCGAATTTATAATGACGATCAGGGCAAGAGCCATTTTGGTGAAGTGAATATTGATGTACGCGATGGCGGGCCGATCGGTATGTTGTCAGAACGTTTTGCCGCGGGAGAGATGATCTTTCGCGAAACACCAGCGGACTACGATTTCAAATGGCACCCAGCGCCACAGCGTCAGCTATTATTTATCATCAAAGGCAGTTGTGAGTTTAAAGTGTCGAACGGTGAAACTCGCCAATTTAAAGGCGGAGATGTGCTACTGCTAGAAGACACCGAAGGCGAAGGCCACTGTTCAAAAGCCCTCAACAACGAAATCCGCCACTCGATATTTGTCACCCTTCCAGAAGGGACAGTGTTGTAACCCTCCTCCTTTATCTTTGTCCCTGTACGACCTGACTCTGTCAGGGACAAGGTTTGGCTAGCCCACAATTTTTAGCTCTAATCCAAGGGCTTTTAACACTTTTAAAATCGTGTCGAATTGCGGCCGCGAGCCAGATCGTAGCGCCTTGTATAAGCTTTCTCGCCCAAGGCCACTTTCTTTGGCAATTTGGGTCATACCCCGTGCTTTAGCGATATGCCCAATCGCTGCAATTAACTCTTCGGTATCACCTTCTTCCAGAACCATCGATAAGTATGCCGCGATATCAGCGTCATCACGCAGTTGTTCAGCCATATCAAAGCTTTTCAATGCTGTGCTGCTCATGATAGAACCTCGTTTAAATTGATCGCTATTTGCTTAGCTTTTGTTATATCTCGGCTTTGAGAGGACTTATCACCGCCAGCCAGCATGATGATTAAGGTGTCGCCTTGCTGAACGTAGTACATACGCCAGCCAGCCCCGAAATGCTCTCGCATTTCAAACACACCTTCGCCAACTGGCTTCACATCACCCAATGCTCCACGCGAACCTTTTTCCAAGCGTCGAGCAAGTCGTAAACGAGTGATATTGTCTTTTAAACCATGGAGCCAAACATCAAATTCATCCGTGAGTTTAATGTTGTACATAGTTGATATCCGTATCCAAGTGAATACAGAATAGTTACTTATTCATCGTTATGCAACTTGAACATCTATAGCCACTCCACAGATATTAGACAAGATGACTAACTAAGGGCTAAAGAGAAGGATCTAACTTGTTTTCTTATTATATTTGTACTGGTTATATGGGGCAGGCTGCTTACCTGTGGATTGGGGAAAGCGAATTTGAAGCCATACGAAATGCTCAAAAAGCACTTTTCTCAATTTCTGAGCTTGAGGAAAAATACAATCTGATTATTAGCGCTTATGCTGACTTAGAAAAAGAAATACACAGCACTAATATCGAGTATGTTTTACAAGGCAATGCATTGTTCGACCAGAATCACTTTTCTGCCAGAGATCGCTTGAATCTCAAAATCATGAGCTTGCTTACATCAATTCGGCTTTTCCAAGACAGAGCACCAAGCTGGCTATCTACTATTTCTGATGAGTCTAAAGAAGCCTTTTGCATTAAACGAAGCGAAATTTTTGACCAAAACATTGATTACCAATTCATCGAAAAGTTTAGAAATTACGCTCAGCACTATCAAACTCCAATCGATACCATTCGATATAAAGGTGAGTGGATAAATGATAGAGAAACTTTGAGATATACTATTAAAATCCAATCGTTTAAAGAAAAACTATCCAAAGCTAATACTTTCAGCTCATCTCTTTTAAATAAAATTGGCGACGATATTGATCTGTTGAAGTTGATAAGAAGCTATATTTCTCATCTTTCGGTCTTAACCAAGTTCTCTAGAGCTGAGCTAAATGAACACTACCTGAACAGCACCCAAATCTTCCAATCTTATATCAACGAATATAAAGCTGGTTTTGGCAACCCTATTGGCCTGAAGGGGTGTAAGTACTCTGTTGCAGAGCAGATAAATGTTGAAGAAATAAACATCTCAGAGAGGCTTCTACACTACATTGAAACAGCAAGATCAATCAGGGATGTTACACCTCAGCTAAAGAAGATTGAGATTTCCATTTAGGAGGCCTTATCTGGTCTAATTCAATTTGCAGCGCCTCAAAACCACACTTTCAGCATCAAATAGCTTAGGATAAAGTCATCTCACTTACGCTCCATCGCCCAAGGCCTAGAGGAAGCAATCGATTTGAATGACAGCATCACTGACAAGCTAGTTGCTTTAGCAACTGATGCCAAGAATATCTCTGCTCTGTGGCTATACGACTCGCGTGCTAAAGACAATCACCGTCCTGATAGTAATTATGATCTGGCGGTGCTGTTTACCGAGCGTGTGGATGATCCATTGGATCGCCGCCTGCGACCTGAACTACTGGCAATGGATTGGGCTACGCAATGCGCTTGTTCACGATTACCTAAACATCGACCCTAACATTGTCCGCTCCATCATTGCTCAGGGTTACTACCAGCAGATTTTTGAGTTTATAATTCTCGGTACAGATGCTTTAGAGTCTTTTAAGGACTAACAAGTTAGCCGCGTACAAGAAGCTTCTGGTATATTTACCCGCATTCGTAATCAAATGCTGTTTTTATGGAGCCATTATGAAAGGAATTCTCGCAACTGCCCCTGTTTTAATTCTACTTACAGGCTGTGCTAGTCAACCTGATGATTCATTACCTGCAATCCCAACTGAACCAACAGCGCCTTGTCTCGGGACAACTGACTTACCAGAGCATCTAGTCCCTTATTTCGATGAAATCACAGATCCTGAGTTATTGTCAGAAGCGCTGGGAGAGGAAGATCAAGGCAAGTTATGCCAAGGAAAAGTATATCAGGCAAAGGCTAATACAAAAGTTCCTGTCTACCGAGCTTGGAATAGCACGAACCCTGGCAGTCAATTTGGGCAATGGTGGTCATTTTACCAACCTAGTGGCTTAGTTGCCGATTACAGAAAAGAATATGAAATCTGTTACCAATGGTCCCCGTTAGACAAACTCGTTAACTGTCAATTAAGTGCTGGAAGCAAGATCGTCTTGGGGAATGGGCAAAGCGCTGTCTGCTCTGACTATCTGACTTATGGAAAGTCTGCCGCACAACAACTCTACTTATCTGAGGCTTCTGAGCAGACATTAAAGTGCGACGTGAAGAGCGCCGTTTTTTCGTGGCAATAATGTATACCAGTAAAACTCAACTCCAATTAATCTCAGGCAAGCCTTCAAAGGTAGGCTTTGCAAAGTAGTACCCTTGAAACAAGGTAACACCCAATTGAAGCAGCATGTCACGCTCTTCCGCTGTTTCAATTCCTTCTGCTATAACTAACATATCTAGCTCTTGAAGCATCTTTACACTCTGACGAACAATGATCTGACGTTTTTTGTCCTGATCAATATTTCGTATTAAATTCATATCTAACTTAACAAAGTTAGTTGATAAATGCGTTAAAAGTTCGAGCCCATTATAGCCAGCTCCGAAGTCATCAATCGCAGTCAAAAAACCTTGTTCAAGATAATGCTCAACGATATTGCGCAAGTGTTGTTTGTCGATGATCTGCTCATTCTCGGTAAACTCAAAGATAATACGCCTCTTATTAAAGCCGTATTTCTCGGCTGCCGCTAAAGTTGTTCGAATACACAACTCAGGGCGATAGACTGCATTCGGCATAAAATTAATACTGAGGTAAGCATCAATTCCCAACTTAGCTGCTAGTTGAATCGCTTTCACTCGACAACTTTGATCAAAACGATAGCGGTTGTCATCGTTCACTTGAGCAAACACCCAGCCAGCACCTTGCCCTTCTGGGCCTCTCGCCAACGCTTCATAAGCGAAAACACGCTTATGTGCCCAATCAATAATGGGTTGGAACGCCATCGAGAATTCGAAACCTAAATCACAGGCCTTAGCACATTGTTGACAGCTTAACTCAGCAAAGTCAGGTGGTTTCTGCATAGAATCGATTTCCTTGGCAAATAGTAGGCTTTTCTATAATTCGTTTAACATTAGCATATTCTTATCAGTAAGAGCTTCTTGGTAAAGAGCAGGGAAGCACCTACTTTCAAGAATATTTAGGTAACCTTACCGAGATCAAAGCCGTTAAACCAATAAAGCCAGCGGATACCCACAAACAAATCGCTAGACTATAATCCTGATACAGCCAACCTGATCGCAAAGTACCAATCAGGCGCCCCATGGCATTGGCCATATAGTAAAAGCCTACGTCAAGTGATACTCCATCTTTACCAGCGTAGCTGACAATAAGGTAACTGTGTAGGGAGGAGTTGATGGCGAACACTGCACCAAAAGCAAATAAGCCTGCGATCACGGCGAATTCAATCTGCCAATCAAAGGTTAAAGTGAGGGCAATGGGGATAATGCCAAGCACTAACTCCCAACTTAGGGCTTGGCGACCATCAGGTACTTTGCCAGAGGCTTTACTGGTAAAGCGTGGTGCGAAACCTTGGACAAAACTGTATGCAATCACCTATGCCGCTAGGAATCCACCATATATTGGCGGATCGCTGGCGAAGGATTGACTAGTGCTCCCATGAGATATTGATTCCGTTTATGAACAAAGTAAGTGGTTAACGCCTAACTTGATGATGACAGCAGAGATCATTCGCATTAGCTCTGCGGTACGGTTAGCGTAGCCCCATTCGTTATCGTACCAAGCGTACAGCTACACTTATGCCTGATTGATGACCATCGTAGACGAAGCGTCGATCACGCTAGCGCCAGCTCAGATTGGTCGACAAGCCCTGCTAAAAAATCGGCGACGCAGCGAACACGTTTGCTGTGGTGTAAATCGCTATGAATGACCAAATAAATGGGCTGGGTTAACTCGGGCAGTGTTTTTACACAACGGACAGGTTCGTTGTTGGCGACGATCTGAGGTAGAACGGCGATACCTAACCCCCCTTTGCAGGCGGCTAATTGCGTGGCGACTGATGTGCAACGTAACGCAGGCGTCGCGCTATGTAGCGCGTGGCTTAGCCATTTGGCGGGAGGTAAGTCCTGATAATGGTGATCCCAACCAATCGCATTATGGGGATCTAGCGTCAGCGTCTCAGGCAGTTGGCTTGATTGATACAGCCCATAGCGCAACTCGCCAATCCGCCGAAAGGTCACATTACCCTGAGTCGGCCTAGTCATACGTAAGCCTAGATCAGCATCGTGCCGATGCAGGTTGGCTGTGCGGATATCGGTCACGATCTCTAGGTTGAGTTCAGGATGTTGCTGTCTTAGCTGAGCGAGGTTGGGCAATATCAATTGCGTAGCGAGATTTTCTGCTGTGGCCAGACGCACCGTCCCAGAGATCACTGTATCCAATGCTTGCTTAGAAAATCCGAGTATGGCCGCTTCCATTTGCTCAGCATGGGCGACCAAGGCTAGACCTTCCTCCGTCAGTTCATAGCCAGTTTGCGAGCGTATGAAAAGCGCGATACCAAGGGCTTTTTCAAAGCGCTCAATACGCCGCGACAAGGTTGCAATGCCTAATTCCAACTGCTGGGCCGCCGCAGTGAGTGTGCCGGATCGCGCCAGCGCCAGAAAGACCCGCGAATCGTCCCAGTTCAATGCACTGCTTTCCATTTTTGAAAACCTATATTGATTTTTTGGCTGCATATTCGGTTTGTGAAAAATGCCATGCTACGCCTCTCAACGTCAAATAAACAGAGGTGGTTATGCATTCGGATCGTTATCAAATAGGTTGGCAAAAACTAGCAGAGATCGATGGGGCGCAAGGTGAGAAAGTGATTCAAGCGATGGAAGGTATTGCGCCGGACTTTGCCCGCTTGCTGATCGAATTCCCATTTGGAGATATTTACAGCAGAGAGGCGTTGGATCTAAAGTCTCGCGAGATCGCAACGATCGCGGCCTTGGCGGCGATAGGTAATGCTACGCCCCAGCTAAAAGTCCATATTCATGGCGCTCTCAATGTCGGGTGTTCGCCCCAGGAAATCATTGAAGTGATGATGCAAATGGCGGTCTATGCGGGGTTTCCTGCAGCACTCAATGGATTGTTTGCTGTTCAAGATATCTTGCAAGAGCGAGGCTTAAATCCAGACTCGGCACCGTTGCCTAGCAAGCAGTCGTTATCGACTCTAGCTGGCGGCTACTTCGCCACAGCTGAGCTTGCAATCACCGATGCTAGTCGAGTCGAAGAAACTAAAGCCGCTCTTAAGCAGCTATGTGAGCAAACACGTACGGAACCCGGCTGTCGCTTATTTGAGCTGCATGAAAATCCATATGAGCCGACTCAGCTTTTATTATGGGAGTGCTTCGCCACCGAAGCAGACTTCCATAAACATCATGCAATGGACTATACCAAGGCTTACATAGAACGAGGATTATCCGAAGTTGTTCGAATCCACCATAGTTATTTGATGCGTTGAGTTACTCCGACTCTTGAGCTTGTTACTGACTGAAATAGGTATTGGCGTCATCAGGGCTTTGCAGCACGATGACGCGTCTTAAATAGATTTATAAAACATAGAGTGGTCACTTCTGGGGATAGGAGGCTTGTTTAAAAAATAAACTATGCTTAAAATGACCGAATTTAAGACCTATTTAGAGAGCTTTTTATGACAACTCGAATCTTAGCTGATGTTGCTGCCAGCATCACAGAATTCAAAGTGAATCCAATGAAGGTGGCGTTAAGTGCCTACGGTGAAGCAGTGGCCGTTCTGAATCGCAATGAGCCTGCATTTTACTGTGTGCCCGCCGAGGCGTATGAATTAATGATGGATCGTTTAGAAGATCTGGAGTTAGTTGCCACAGCGAAAGGGCGCGAAAACGAGCCGTCGGTGGCGGTTAATATAGATGACCTATAAATTAGAGTTTAAAAAGAGCGCTTTAAAAGAGTGGTCCAAGCTTGGCGCGACGCTGCAAACTCAATTTAAGAAAAAACTGAAAGAGCGATTGGAGAATCCCCATATTCCGGCCGCTCAACTCTCAGGAGCGGATAACCTTTATAAGATTAAGCTTCGACAATCAGGCTATCGTTTGGTCTATAAAGTCGAAGATGATGTTGTGCTCGTTGCCGTACTTGCTGTGGGCAAGAGGGATCGCAGCGAGGTATATGGTAAAGCCATGGGGAGGCTATGAGTGCTTGAGTTATTACTTTGGTAGCTTAAACTTCTTTAACTCTGAATCGTGCAGAATTAAATTACCAAGCTGATTTAAATATTCCTTTGCCAAATTAGAGACGAATGCGTAAGCCTCATCTAATGTCATGGTTGGTGTTTTGGCGTTTTTAATTGCTGTTGTGAATCCGTGGCGTGATAGTAACCCTGAGTACTGGTACTTATTTGCAGTGAAGGTGAAAGAGCTTTTTGCGCTTTCATCTGGATTAAATGGTAACTTTGTTAAATGTGAAAAGTTTTTTAGAGTCTCAAATATTTTATACAAACCGACCCAGTCTAAAGGCATTTCAAAGTATTTTAACAGTAAATAAACATCTTCTCTTTCTGTTGCCAAATTTAGCATGTATGTACGAGGGTCTTTCTTTGATAAGTCCAACTCTTGTTGGATAGCTTCTATTGATAAGGTTTGAGGTGAGTTCAGAAGAGCCAAAATGTACTCTTTCTCAGGCTTTTGAGCTACTACTGGTGAGTTATTGAGCAGTAGCTTTTCTAGTGAAATCGGTAGATGTTTTTGGTCTAGTATTTTTGAAACACCATTAAATAATGAGGTTAATTCGTAACCTAACTGCCAAACTAGCTCAGGATCGTTCTGTTCTTCAAAGTAAACTGATGATAGTCTGAAGTCATCATTTCTACAGTCATGCCAATGATCAATCCCCCCATGGATGCCAAAGTATCTTGACCTCATGTGCTCTGAGTCTTGGCGTAATCTTTGTGGGTGTCCATTGATGCAAAACTGCCACTTCAAAATATCGTCCATTATTTATACCTCGGATCAAATGTTTTTCCATCAGAAGTGCTTTTAATATATAGCAGCTTCATTCCTCGGCAACCTCACCGAGATCAACGCAGTTAAACCAATAAACCCAGCTGAGACCCACAAGCAAACGGCTAAGCCGTAGTCCTGATACAACCAACCCGATAATAGCGTGCCAATTAGGCGGCCCATGGCGTTGGCCATGTAGTAAAAGCCGACATCAAGAGACACACCATCTTTGCCTGCGTAGCTGACGATAAGATAACTGTGTAGGGAGGAGTTGATGGCGAATATAGCACCGAAGGCAAATAAGCCTGCGATCACGGCGAATTCAATCTGCCAATCAAAGGTTAGGGCCAGAGCAATGGCAACGGGAATCACGCCGAGGGCTAACGCCCAACCAAGGGCTTGGCGACCATCGGGTACTTTGCCAGAGGCTTTACCGGTAAAGCGTGGTGCGAAACCTTGGACAAAACCGTATGCAATCACCCAAGCCGCGAGGAATCCGCCCACGTACCAATGATCCCAACCAAAAGTGCTGGCCAAGAATACTGGCAAAGCCACCACAAACCAGACATCACGAGCGCCGAACAAAAACAGACGAGCAGCTGAAAGGTAGTTTACCGCCGCACTTTTCGAGAAGATATCACCAAATTTTGGCTTATTCTTCGCTTTTCCGAGGTCCTTTTTCAGCGCTAACATGCTGGCAACCCATACCAGCGCAAGTGCGACGGCCATGCCTAATATCGCGCCTTTAAAGCCAAACAAGCTGAGTAATGCGCCGCCTAAAAAGAAGCCCACACCTTTCAATGCATTTTTAGAACCGGTTAGCAGCGCCACCCATTTATACAGCTGACCTTGAGCATCACTTGGCACAAGAAGCTTAATCGAGCTTTTGGCGCTCATTTTATTTAAGTCTTTGGCGATACCCGATAATGCCTGTGCGCCCATGACCCAGGGTACGCTTAAAAAGCTGGCGGGCACCAGCAACATGCTCAGCGCCACCACCTGCATAAACAGGCCAATATTCATGGTGCGATTTAAACCAAGACGAGCGCCCAACCAACCGCCGACAAGATTGGTCACCACGCCAAAAATCTCGTAGAACAAAAACAGCATGGCGATTTGCAGCGGGCTGTAACCCAAACCGTGGAAATACAGCACCACCAGCATCCGCAGTGCGCCGTCGGTTAAGGTAAACGCCCAGTAATTACCGGTCACCACCATATATTGGCGGATCGCTGGTGAAAGATTGGCTAGTGCATTCATTGGCGTTTGTTTCCAGAAATCTTGTGCGATGTTTGTTAGAGACGCTTAGGTTATGGCAAGCGCTAAGCCCATGGATGGGCGATCCGACCGTCACGCACAGGGATGTGCGTCGGTCGGCGCTGTCATAACTAAGTGTCTATTCTCAGGTTATCTTGCGCAGCCTGCGAGCCGGATCGAAGGCTGGATTTATCAATACAATAAGAAGAACTAGTTAGAGCTCTGATCCAAACGACCAACCATACGCATCAGCTCTGCAGTACGGTTGGCATAACCCCATTCGTTGTCATACCAAGCGTACAACTTCACTTGTGTACCATTGATGACCATGGTCGAAAGCGCATCGATGATGCTAGAGCGTGGGTCAGTTTTGTAATCCACCGATACCAATGGACGCTCTTCATAGCCAAGGATGTCTTTTAGCTCGCCCTCTGCTGCTTCTTTTAGGAAGCCGTTAACTTCCGCTTCGGTCGTTGGGCGGCTGACTTCAAACACACAGTCAGTTAGAGAAGCGTTGGCCAATGGTACACGCACCGCATGACCGTTTAGCTTGCCTTTTAGCTCAGGGAAAATATGGGTGATCGCGGTAGCAGACCCCGTCGTCGTTGGGATCAGGCTGGCACCACAAGCACGCGCACGACGTAAATCTTTATGCGGTGCATCCAAGATAGTTTGCGTATTGGTAATGTCGTGAATCGTGGTCATGGAACCGTGCTCAATGCCCAATTTCTCATGAATCACTTTCACCACTGGTGCTAGGCAGTTCGTGGTACAAGACGCTGCGGTAACGATTGGGTAAAGCGCTGGATCGTAAAGCTCTTGGTTAACGCCCATCACTACGTTTAGCACGCCATCTTCCTTCACTGGGGCGGTCACCACCACGCGTTTAACGCCTTGGTCAAGGTAAGCTTGTAGCAAGGCTTTGGTTTTCATCTTGCCGCTGGCTTCGATCACCACATCACAGCCTGACCAGTCAGTCTCGCCAATGGCTTTGTTCTGCGTGCAAGGAATACGTTGACCATTGATGATCATCTCGTTGCCTTCCGCAGTGGCTTCGTGGTGCCAACGGCCGTGAACAGAGTCAAACGTGATCAGATGTGCGAGCGTTGCCGCATCGCCTGCTGGGTCGTTGATCTGTACGAATTCCACATCATCCCAATCAAATGCTGCACGGAACGACAAACGTCCCATACGACCAAATCCATTAATGCCTACTTTAATTGTCATCATTACCTCGCGTATATCGCGTAAAAAATTAGTGAGTAAACCAGTGGCGTGTGCGGTTGGCGAACCACACCAAGCTCAGCATCACAGGCACTTCGACCAAGACCCCGACAACGGTCGCCAAGGCAGCCCCTGAATGCAAACCAAACAAAGAGATCGCTACCGCAACCGCCAGTTCAAAGAAATTAGACGTACCAATCATGCAAGCCGGAGCCGCTATACTATGAGACAAGCGTATCTTTCGAGCTACCCAGTACGTAATGGCGAAAATTACGTAGCTTTGAATTAGCAGCGGGATGGCAATCAATACAATGGCTTGAGGCTTCGCGAGAATGGTCTCTGCCTGAAAGCCGAACAACAGTACTACGGTAGTTAATAAACCAATGATGGACCAAGGCTTCAGCCTAGCCAGCCATTGCTGCAAACGTTGTGGGTTCTCCCCTCGATTCAAAGTACGACGAGTGAATGCCCCAGCGATTAAGGGCAACACCACATACAGCACCACAGACAGCGCTAATGTACTCCAAGGGACAGTGATGTCTGTGACCCCTAATAAGAATCCCGCGATCGGTGCAAAAGCGAAAATCATAATGACATCATTCACCGAGACTTGGACTAAGGTGTAGTTAGGGTCACCTTTGGTAAGCTGGCTCCAGACAAAGACCATCGCCGTGCAAGGCGCAACACCCAATAAAATCATGCCCGCGATGTATTCAGACGCGGTCTGAGGGTCGACCCATTCCGCAAAGAGTCCCTTAAAGAATAGCCAGCCTAGCAACGCCATGGTGAACGGTTTGACCAGCCAATTCACCACTAACGTCAGAACTAAGCCTTTCGGCTTTTTACCCACGTCTTTGATGGCTGCAAAGTCGACTTGTACCATCATGGGATAAATCATCAGCCAGATCAGTACCGCGATGATCAGATTAACGTGCGCATACTCAAAGCTCGCCACCATGGCAAACATATTCGGCAGCCACAGACCAAGAACAATCCCTGTGACAATGGCTAAAGCGACCCAGACACTCAAGTAACGTTCAAAGATGCCCATGTTAGTCACCCCTTACTCACAGCACGCATTTGTGCGTTCAGGGCGATCCCCCATACTCTCTAATCGAGCTAAGTCTGCGGCGATGGTCTCTAGGTTTTCGGCCACAGTGACTTGCAGAACCAGTTTTGCCCAGTCCGGCAAGGCTTCGTTGATGCTGTAAAACACCCACTGCCCTTGACGACGGTCCGTCAGCAGACCACAGCCTCGCAGCTGTGCCAGATGACGAGATACTTTCGGCTGACTTTCGTCGATGGCTTCCATTAATTCACAAACACAAAGCTCTCCTTGCAGCTGGATTAGCAGCATACTTTTGAGGCGCGTGTCGTCCGCTAGACATTTGTAAAATTGGATAGGGCTAATGTCTATTTCTGGTACTGAAGTCATATCGATTACTCACCATATCTTTAAAATCATATATATGAAATTAAGGATATATGAATAATCAAATATATTAAAGAGGCAGGGATAAAATTGAGGTCAATTTATCCGCAAAGCGGCCGCCATGCTCATCAAAGCAATGCTTCATAAGGGCAGGTTTGCGAGACTTGTGCGATCAATTGTCGAATCCAGCGTCGAAGTGGATCGGCGTGGGTACGCTCATGCCAGACTTGGAACAGGCGCACATTGGGAATCTCGATCGGGGGTTCGTGAACACGCAATTTAGGATTTTGCGCTGCGGCGCTATTCGCCACATGATCGAAGCACGTTGAGATCATTTCTGGACGATATTGTATTAAATGCATCGGTGATAGATGACTCGACAAGCCCGCCACCACATTGCGTTTCAAACCCTGTTGTTCTAGATGCAGATCAATGTCGCTGATTAAATCACCGGTTACTGAAATCACCACATGCTCGCACTTTAAATAAGCCTCCAGATCCAAGCTATCCCCAATATGAGGGTTATCCACAGAGGACAAGACACGATATGGTTTTTCACCAATAAACTGCTGACGCATAGTATCCGGAAGGTCCGTATAGAACCCAGCGATTGCTAAATCACATTGGCCATTTTCTAATTCATTGCGAGGTAACTCGCCACGGGTATTACGGATCACAAAGCGGACGTTTGGAGCACTTTGTTTGACGCTATCCAATAGATGAGCGAGATAACACATCTCAAAATAGTCATGAGTATAGATAATGATGCGATCATCGCGATGCTGAAAGTCCGGCTCAATTTGCGTGCTGTAAAAGGACTCCAAATCCGGTATCAACTCACCTAACTGACGAGCAAGATCGTGGGCTTTGGGGGTGGGGGTTAAGCCACGCGGTGCTTTGATAAATAACGGATCGCCCCACTCATCACGCAGCTTATTCAACTTATGACTTAATGCAGGTTGGCTAATGGACAGTAGCTTTGCTGCACGGGAGGCATTACGTTCTTGGTACAGCACGTGGAACAGCAACAGCAGATTGAGATCGCGACGCAGAATATTCATAGCAAGCACCTAATAAAAAACCGATGCAGGCCCTAGCCTACATCGGTGAAGTGTAACATGAGGCGAAACCTCACATGCGTTTGCAATAACGAGACCTTAGTAACGCTCTAACCAGTGCGCATAAGGCGCAGGCAAGGTCCAAGAAGGCTTTTCAACCTTCAGTGATTTGGCTAATTCATAGGTGTAATGGGGGTTCGATAAAAACGCACGACCAATCAGCACTTGATCCATTTGACCTTCGACAATAGCGCGCTCGGCATCGTTTGGCTGATCAAAGCCCCACGCTGATGACACCGGTAAACCAGTCTCACGGCGCACGCGCTCAGACACTTGTGCCAACATCGCAGGGCCCCAAGGGATATTGGTTTCAGCAATGGTAAAGCCGACACTGACGCTGAGCATATCCAAGCCTTGTTCTTTCATTTGCTGAACCAGCCAGATGCTTTCTTGCAAGGTTTCTTCATCACGACCGTCGTATTCCAGCACACCAAATCGAGCCGTCAGTGGCAAATGCTCAGGCCATACTTGGCGTACCGCTTTAAGGGTATCCAGTAAGAACTTGCCACGCCCTTCTTTGTCACCACCGTATTCATCGGTACGCTGGTTAGAATGAGACGAGAAGAACGACTGAGCTAGATAACCATGGGCAAAGTGTAGCTCTAGCCACTCATAACCCGCGTCCAGCGCGCGCTGCGCTGCATCAACGAAGTCTTGTGTGACACGCTCAATATCTGCCTTCGTCATGGCTTGAGGCTCTTTGCTCAAATGTTTGCCAAAAGCGATCGCAGACGGAGCAATGGTTTGCCAACCGCGAGGATCGTCTTCGGCAATGTGATCATCCCCATCCCATGGGCGGTTAGCGCTGGCCTTACGACCTGCGTGGGCAATTTGGATGCCCGGTACACTACCGTTGGCCTTAATGCTCTGCGCTACCTTCGCCAGTGCTTCAGCTTGCTCATCATTCCAAATACCCAGACAGTTTGGCGAAATGCGACCTTCTGGCGACACCGCCGTGGCTTCCACGATCACCAAACCTGCACCACCACGAGCCAACCCTGTGTAATGCACTTGATGCCAATCATTCGCCAGGCCTTCCTCGGCGCTGTACTGGCACATGGGAGGAATCGCTACGCGATTTTTCAGGGTGATACTTTTTAGTGTAAATGGAGTAAAGAGTTGTGCCATGGAGAGGCTCCTTACTCAATAGGTTAACTGACCGATAGGTCATGTTGATAGAAGCATCATACGGGTGTTTTATTATTCATAAATTTATATTTTTAAATAACAGCTATTCAATATTTGGATGGCTATAAGATGAGATTTCTCTAGCTGTAAGTTAGTTAAGCGAAAAGGTTTTGTAAGATTTCTTCAAAATAAAAGAATGTTCACTAACGAAAGGGTATCCTACATCGCTCTTATATTTGGTGATCGGAAAAGGAATTTTATGTACCCAGCCGCAGAACATGGAAATGAAAAACTTAGAAGTTAAATTTTAGCCAATAGCCACGAAATCTATGTGTATTCCTTTGAAGCCATGGATGAATTGGTCAAGCAACATGCGAAAGGCCGAAAAGCTATCATGGAGCAATGGGAGACGATCAAAAAGGGACCTGAGGCAGCTGCCAATTATGCGCCACTTATCGGTGATGGCGTAGTTTTAGGTAAATTAATGAAGGACCTAGGTGGCTGGAACGTTAAAGCCTACATTAAAAATTACGGTGGCAAACCGCATATTGTCATCAAAGGCTACCCAGGGCTTAGAAAGGTATTAACGGGCACTGTATATGGGATAGCCAATCCTAAAGTCATTAAAATGGGGCTAGGTAAGCACGCAGCCCAAGGCATCGCACGCCAAGGCGGTATTCTTTCCGTTGTGTTAATGACCGCCTATCGCGTTGCGGACTATGTGTTAACCGATGAAGCAACCTTAACTAGTCTCATTGGTAATCTTGCAGTCGATATTGTCAAGGTGGGTATCACAGTAGCCGGATCGTTTTTGCTTATTCAAGGAGCAGCTATATTCTTTTCATTAGCTATAGGCCCTATCGCGCGCCTGGAAGCTGGGGCCCCTTTTTAAAGATTATGAGGTAACCAATAGAGTGCTCGCTGGCCTGGATGAATTAGCCTTTAAGATGGGCATTGGAGCTCAGGTGTATCAATCCTATCTTGAATGGCAATATATCTCACGCTCCAAGCAAGCACTGACATTCATTGAAGACTTTATCGAAGAAACAGGGGAGAAGCTTGATAAAGCCCAGCAACGAGCCTTGGCAGCATTTCATGAAGTTCAAGAAACGGTGTTTGACTATATGGTGGACAGCGCGCAAAGAATTGTAGTTAAAACAGCTAATCATGTTATGAGTGATTTACTAAACTCAGGCAGGAAACTCAAATGAAGATCGAAGAAGAAAAACTGCCCGGTTTTACCTATTTTTTATTTGCCACAATTTTTCTGCTTGCTCTTAGTATATTTGCGATCATAGGTTTTTCGATCTTCTGCTATCATCTAGCCGATCACTTTATCAACAACACTTCAACGATTACCTTTGACCGAGGTGGGACTTTTGGTCTTGGAGGGGGGATTGGAGCAGTATCATTGGCGATGGGGGGAGTAATTGTTGGCTTATTGAGAAAAAAACTCACAGAAAAAATTCAAAAAACTCTTACCTTTGGCATGGTGATTGGTATCGTGATCATGCTTTCATTACCCATTATCAGCTCAATCGCTGTGAGCGTGTATGCCTATAACAAGGGCTATATTGATTGTGATGAAGCAGAGAAAAAAAATAGTTGGCCGATTTATAGAACAAACTATTACACCAAAAATGAAGCGACCTGCATTGAGCTGGTCGAAGAAGTCAAAAGAGACAGACCTTTTCTGTAGATCGCAGCCGATTTTTCCAATAAAAAGCTCCAACCGGAGCTTTTTTTATGGGGCGACTACGGCTCGTTACGTTATGTGTTTGCTTGTGAATGAGGAAGTATATGAAAACATGGATTATCTTACTGGTGGCGATTTTATCCGAAGTCATTGCTACCTCAGCACTTAAGGCGAGCGAGGGTTTTACTAAGCTTGGGCCAAGTGTACTGGTCGTAGTCGGCTATGGACTGGCGTTTTATTTCTTGTCTCTTACGTTAAAGGTCATGTCAGTAGGCATCGCCTATGCCATTTGGGCTGGACTGGGGATTGTTCTAACAGCCGTGATCGGCTGGTTTATGTTTGGCCAAAAGCTGGACACGCCTGCTCTGCTGGGTATGGGGCTGATCATCCTGGGGGTTATTGTGATTAATCTGTTTTCCAACGCGAACGGGCACTAATCCGTCATTTTACAGAGAGTTTTAGTATGAGCAGTCCGCATTAGCTCTTGAAGTTTCTGTACCAACTCAGCTTACATTCTGTATTTCCGGCTCGTTGACGACATCGGCGCGGCCTCAGCGTTATCGGTTACCTTTTTGGTGCCGGTCTTTGGTATCCTGTGGGGGCATTTATTTTTAGGGGAACCTGTGGGTTGGAATACACTCATAGGTACGTTACTGGTTCTCGCGGGAACCTCTTGGGTCACAGGCTTCTCTGTTACCCAACTTATAAAAAACACCCGCTCATCGTAGCGGTGAGAAATCGAAAGGAACACAACGTGGCATTTGAAGACAAATTAATGAAAGCCCATGCTGAGCTACAAGCGCAAGGCGTATGGCTATCCAACTATAAGCCTCCGATGTTTAGCTTATTACGAATGCTGGGCATTAAAGTCCCACCTCCGTACTACTTAGGCTTCCACCTAAATGCTGTGATTGCTTTCTGGTACTTTGCCATCATCATTTTCTTAGTCATGTATTTTGGCTTGCTAGGTAGCCAAGACACCATGAAAACGGCCATGGACAAGGCGGCTGTTTGGGGTGTGGTCTATGGTATAGGCATGGCAGTGTTTTATTCGGTGCGTCGTCGTAAGCTTCAGCTGAGTGAATGGTCATCACTCTAAATAATTTTATAAGGAATATTTATGTCTAGTACGGTTTATTGTGTCGCACAGTTCCTTCCAAAAGAAGGCAAAGAGCAAGAGTTGTTTGAAGTTCTACAGAGCCTTGAGCCAAATACTCTGCGTGAGGACGGTTGTCTTCAATATCGCGTGACACGCCATATCCAGAGCCCGTTTGCTGACGGTAAAAGCTTTCCGATTGCCTTCAATGAACAATGGGCAAATATGGCAGCGTTCGAAGCACACTGTCAACGCAAAGAGATTGCCGCGTTCTTCGAAAAGTACTGCCAAGCAGAAGATGGCTTAGCGGCTGACTGGAATGTGTGCATTTATACAGATGAACCAGAAGGTTTCGACGCTCCAATCTTAGAAGAATAACTTCAATTTAAGTTTTCTAAATAGATGACGCGGTTACGTCCTTGCTTCTTACCAAGGTACATCGCATGGTCCGCTCGTTCGATTAGGTTAGCGAGCGGCTCGCCTTCTGATGCAATGGCAACGCCTATCGTCACACTGATCGGTATGGTATCGCTATTCTCAATCTCAACCGGCGTATTAAAAAGTGATGCTCGAATTTGTTCAGCTAGTTCTAGAATGTCATTCGACTCACCTAAGTCACTGAACATTACAATAAATTCCTCACCACCATAGCGATACATTGATTGGTGGGAGTCTAGTAGGCTGTGAGTTTGCTGTACTAAATGCTGCAGCACTCGATCACCCATACTGTGTCCATACAGATCATTAATCGATTTAAAATGATCAACGTCCATAAATATAAGCCCCACCGCCCAATTGCCACGATTTTTTTTCGCCTCAAAGTCTTGCGTTAAACGCTGACGTAAAGGTAAACCCGTCAGGCTGTCGATCTGAGTATATTGATGAATGGCATTGGTTTTGAAGTAGGCAAGGTGCTCTAACATTGCTTCTTGCGAGGTCTCGAACTCATTCAGGTCAGACTCGCTACCAGATATCCCTTGACTAATAGGAATGGCAATGGATCGAATCGCATCATGCATTTGTTTATGAACCAGAAACAACTGCTCAGCTCTTTCAGCGTTAATGGTATAAAAAGCTATTTGATGTTGCTCTAGGAACTGACCGAACAAGCAAATGTTATGAGCATTCTCTCGCATCATATCTTCTTGTGGGCGCGTGTGCAGCACCGCACAACGCAGAATACGCCGAGACCACTCGAAGTGCGCTTGCTGCGCCTTATCTAGAGCAGATACAAAGTTTTGAAAGTCGAAAGTTTGCACACCTGTTCCATAATGTTTTTATGCTTTATAACCAACATAGTAACTTAAAAAGGCGTTTGTTTTCTAAAAAGAAGTGAAAGCAGATTTATGCTTTATCAGCAGGCTTTAACACGTTTCAGATAAAAATTTGCCCGAAGTGAAAAGCACTATCGGGCAATAAAAACGCATTTTAACCGTATCTCCAGTCACGCAAATGGACAGTATGCGAGCGAATTGCTCTTTGTCTGTAGATACATGTTAGCGTTGGAGTTGCCAAAATTTCAGACAATCCAAGTTGGCAGCGAAGTTCACTTGTTTCAAAAGCCAACTTGGTTTATCTTCAACCTCAAGCAAATGTTATATTATAACATTCTATTGTGATTGCAAGCGCTTTCCTTGTAAGACTCTGTTTTTACTGGCTTAAACTGATCACTCGATCACAGCGTTTATGAATCATGGCTGGATCGTGGCTGACCAACATCACTGCACAACCATTTTGTTTCGCAACATCTACCAGCAGCTGGCTGACTTCCCTTTGAGTAATGGGATCTAATCGAGAAGTTGGCTCATCGGCAAACAAGAACACTGGTTCCAACAACAAGGCACGCAGCATGCAAAATCGCTGCAGTTCGCCGCCAGATACCCCTTCAGAGTTGCGATTTAGCAGATCATCACTTAACCCTAACTGTTGCATCAGCGGTGCAATACGAGAACGATCAATATTATGCAGTGACACCATATCATTAAGCAAAATACGCAACGACACCGCCGAACTGACGGCCGCTGTAGGATCTTGATAGAGCTTTTGCCATTGATGCAGCGGCGCATTGCTATGGCGTTCTATTTTACCACCAAGCGCTTTATGAACACCAAGCAACGTATCGCCTAATGTGCTCTTACCGCAACCACTATCCCCCACGACACCGACCACTTCCCCTTGATGCAGGGTAAAGTTTAGATGCCCAGTAAGCGCTTGCTTACCATGACCTATGGTTAAGTCTTGCACGGAGATCAACGGTTCACCGTGGCGCATATCGCGTGTCTCATCCGCCCAATTAACAGGATCGGCATCGATCAATGCTTTGGTAAAAGGATGCTGAGGCGCATTGAGGATGTCTTCGGCATTACCTTCTTCCAGTAATTCGCCAGACTTAATCACCATCATGCGACCACCAATCTGACGAGCCACAGCAACATCATGCGTAATGGTGATCAGAGCGCCTTGTTCGGATTGCGTCATCAATTGCTCGACCACTTGGTCGCGACGGGAAACATCCAAACCTTTCGTAGGTTCGTCCGCCAATAACACTGGTGCACCACCCGCCATGGCACACGCAATGGCAACACGCTGTGCCATACCGCCAGACAGCTGATCAACCCGCTTGTGGCCGCTTTCTTGCAGCCCCTGAAGTGCCAATGTGTAGTCCGCACTTTGTTGGGCTTGAGCAGAACTCTCGCCAGCGACCAGGTGATAAGTTTGTGCCAGCTGTTGCTTAGCCCCCATTAACGGATCTAGAGAATTCCAAGGTTCCTGCGGCAGCATACTGATCTGCTTACCCCAAAACGCTTGACGTTCCTCAGCATTAACTCGCTGATCAAACAGTCGCACGTCGCCCTCGGTACGCAAACTTGTAGGTAAATTTCCCATAATGGCCTGTGCGAGCAGGCTTTTGCCTGACCCCGTTTGACCTAGAATGGTCAAACGTTCACCTTTTTGCACGGTGAGACTAATGGGCGCAAGCAGTTCAACAGAGCCCGCATGTACCGACAGATTTTCGATATGAATTAAACTCATAGTGCTTTACCTCGGCCCATTAATTGACACGCCAATACGACTAGGGCCAATGCAGCTAAGGGCTGTGCCAGCAACCAAGGTGCATCGCTGTAGTATGGAAAATGCTCGACAATCATTAACCCCAGTTCAGCCAATGGCGGTTGAATCCCGACATAGACAAAGCCCAACGACGCCATCATCAAAATGGCATTGGCGGCACCAAAAGCAGCAATGGTAAACAACTGCGGCATAATGGCAGGGAAATAATGACGTCGAAAAATATACCATTCCCCAAAGCCCATTAACTTTGACGATTGCACCGCAGGAGATTGCGTCAAACGTTGAGTGATGGCGCGACTGATACGGAAGTATTCAATCCATTGAATCAATGAGATCGCCACATACAGCATCCAAAAAGAGCCCGGCACAATCGCAGCGAAGATCAACACCAGAACCAGACCCGGCAACGCCAAAATCATAGTTACGATGCCATCCATCACTCGATCAAACCAAGGTGCTCGCGTCGCCGCAAGCACACCAGCAGTGACACCGATAATCGCAGACGTCATCACACATAAGGCTGCCATCATCAGCGATAGCTGCATCGCTTCGGCTAAACGTAGCCACATATTACGGCCAAAATGGTCGGTCCCTAGCCAGTAATCAGCATTAGGTGACGTTAAGATCTGGCTTAAGTTTTGCGTTGTGGCATCGCCCGCTTGTAGCAAAGGTGTGCACAATGCATAGGCGATCAACAGAACGAGTAACGCCAGACCTGATTTTTGCGTAGTAGAAAGAGCAAGCATTAGGCGATACGTCCTCCACGTGGGTCGAGATAATGACAGGCAATATCAACCAAGGTATTCAATACAACAAACATCACGCCCATCATCAAGGCAGCCCCCTGAATCAGGGGAATATCACGGGCAAAGATAGCGTGAGCAAGACCATGGCCGATACCAGGCCATGAAAACAAGGACTCGATCATCACCACACCTTCCACAACGGTAATCAACTGAATGCCTAAGAACGCCACCACGGGTACGGCAATATTACGGATACCGTGATGCTGGAAAGCCTGCCAAGGCGACAGCCCCTTCATGCGAGCAAATTCATAAAACGAAGAACCAAACACACGTTTGGCTTCCGTATGAATCACACGATTAGAAATGGCAGCGAGGCTTAATGCTAAGGTCAGTGCCGGCAGTACAAGGTGAGCCGGTGTGCCAAAACCCGCCACGGGAAAAAGATTCCACTCTAGGGCAAATACAATCACCGCCAGCAAACCAATCACAAACACAGGGACAGCACGCATAACCGTCGATACCGTTAGTAACGCTCTGTCTAGCCACCCTCCCCAGTAAGCACTTGCCAACCCCAGAGGTATAGCAATGATCAGCGCGATGGCCATGCCCACCCCAGCCAACAGCAAGGAGTGCCCAAGCATATGCCAAAGGGATTCCGATACTGGTGCACCACTCACCAGCGAGTTGCCTAGATTCCAGCTCAGCAGGTCAGTAAACCACTGCCAATAGGCGGATAACGCCCCTTGGTCAAGGCCCAACTCTTCGCGAACCATTTCTGCGGCACGATTATCCACCGCATCCATACCATAACGACTGGCTGCAATACGATAAGCCATATCACCCGGTAACGAGCGCATCAAAATGAAGGTCAGCGTACCGACCCCCCATGATACGGCAATCAATTGCAGCAAACGCTTCAACAACAGTTGGCGCATTATTTCACCCAAGTCAATTCATTTAGGAAGAAGCTGCGCTCATATGGATCGAAACGGAACCCTTCAAGACGCTTGTTCACCGCCGTTTGCTGAACGTAGTAAGCTACTGGAATCAAAGGTTTTTCATCATAAATAGCCTGAGCAATACGTTGTGCCTTTTGCGTGAAAACACTCGCATCGGTCTCACTTAATAGCTCTGTCAAAGTGCTTTGCACGTAACTATTTGACCAATTCATCGTGCCCCAATCACCGCCTTTAGCTTGGCCCATATCTTTGATCAAAGTTCCTAAAGGACTCGCAATCGAACCGTAGTTACGAGCGATCAATGCCGTATCCAATGAATCATCCGCATGACCTGCAGGAATGGCGCTGGAATTGGTGATATTAACGTTTAACTTCACGCCAACTTGCTTCCATTGGTCTTGGATCGCCGTCGCAACAGTAGTTAGCTCTGGGCGGTCAGCGTAAGTGATCATGTCGATTTCAAACAGTTGACCTTCTTTTTCTAACCAGCCATCACTGTTTTTCTGCCAGCCTAACCCTGCCAGCAAGGCATTTGCCTTCTCAAGGTTCTGAGACATGTCTGAGTTGGCTACATACCAGTCGCTCATGTAAGGCGGTAAGATTTGCGCCGTAGCAGATTCTGGAGAGCGCAGTACCGCCATTGCAATTCCTTGGCGGTTGAGGGCATAGCTTAGGGCTTGGCGCGCTTCAACAGTGTCTAGAAACTCTTGGCCCGCATTGACTTTCACAATCAAGGTACGAGGCAAATCGGAACGGACAATCTCTAGGTTAGGTAAGCGTTTTAGCGTTGGCACAGCGGCAGGGGCTAAGCCAAAGACAATGTCCGCTTGCCCGCTGCGGGCTTGCAAAACACGTGCTTCCGCGCGATGGCCTGTTGAGTAACGAGCGTATTCGATTTGTGCTTTTTGTCCCCAATATTGGTCAAATTTTTCTACTACTAGTCGATGAGGTACAGTCACTTCGTAGACAGAGAACGGCCCTGTTCCAATTAATTGCGTCGCAACATTGTCCTGTCCATACGCCTCAGGTGCTAAGATCGAGCTCGCATAGTTTGCTAAGATCGCTCCCAATGGCTGGTATGCTTGGGTTAGTTCAATGTCGATTTGGTGGTCACTGACTGCTTTAATGGCTTGAACAGGAACGCCCTGCCAAGCACCTGGCTTCTCTTTGGCGATATTCAATGCCGCTACCACACTGGCTGCTGTCATCGGCGTGTCGTTGTGGAAAACAACATCGTCGCGCAGCGTCAAACGCCAGCGTTTACCTTGCTCTAGTATCTCCCAGTCACTCGCTAAACCAGCCGTTAATGCGCCTTTTTCATCAACGTTTAGCAGCGTTTCCAGCACCTGCATACGCGTAAAGACATAACCGCTACGGGAAGGATCTATGCTTGAGAACTCAAATGCCGCATTGATCTTAACGGTATTTGATTCGGTGGGAGCAGCGTTCAAATTCAAAGCCGTGAACGTTACTAATGAAAGCAGGCCAAGCTTACGGGCGTTAAGATAGCGCATAAAAAAGACAGTCCTTAAATAAATCAGTTATTTAAGGCGCAATGTTACGATATAACATTATTATTGAGAATCCTTTTTATTTAATTTTCATCATGAAAGATTCTCAAGTAGAGATCGCTCATAAACACCAATTATCGAATAAAAACGGCTTATTTATGAATCCCAAGCAGGTTGCCATAAGATATGCGAAATTTAAGGTGGAGAGATTGCGAACTAATGTGTACAATTTTCGGTCGAAATTCTGATTTATGTCATAATTGATCAAATGTTGAGCAATTATGGTCTGTCACAGGTCAAAAAGTAGGTATCCAAACGTGGATGTGAAGCAAACCAGCATGATGAGCAATCTTGACGAACTGCGCCAGCCTCTTCAGTCTATGAAGTGGGCGGCTCGTTTGAACGCGTTTGTTTTAGCTGTGGTTGCGGTCAACTTAATTATATTCCCGCTAGGCGGCGCTTACGACCCAAGTGACTTTTTCCAAACGGTTTTTAAAGACCTCCCTCTTATCTCCCTGTATGCCTTTTTCGGCATTATCAGCCTCTTTGTGTTTGTCTACTGGTTGCTTATGCCCAGTGGACAATTTGTGTTGCCGAAAAAAAACCGACGCAACATAAAGCCACCTCGTCAGGTGGCCATTCGACAAGTCTGCCAACGTGCGGTTTTAGCTTGTCGCGCACCCCCAGTTTCTGCTTAAAGAGTTTGGTCGATCATTTTTTACTCATCCGAGTGAATCATTGATCACGTACTCTTTGAGTACAGACTTAACTCCTCCGCGGGAAAGTTACCGGCCTGAGCCGGTCTGAAATCCTGTCATCGTTTCGATGTCAGCCTACGTCAATCTAGGGTTAGAGGATGAATCTCTTGTTAACTCGTAACTTAAGTAAAGTCGCTTTGGCAGCACTAGTAGCTCTACTAGCTGGTTGTCAGGGTGGTGTGCTTGACCCGAAAGGACAAATCGGTGTTATGGAGAAGGAGCTGATTATCACAGCGACTATCCTAATGCTGCTTGTTGTGGTTCCGGTGATTCTCATGACACTTTACTTCGCATGGAAATATCGCGAAGGTCGTGGTGAAGCATATGAACCAAAATGGTCACACTCCACAAAAATTGAAGCCGTAGTATGGATTATTCCAATTATCATTATCGCGATTCTTGGTGTAATTACTTACAAATCAACGCATGCGTTGAATCCATACAAGCCAATCGAATCTGAAGAAGAGCCAATCACTGTTGAAGTGGTTTCTCTTAACTGGAAATGGTTATTCATTTACCCAGATCTTGGTATCGCAACGGTAAATGAGTTGGCATTCCCAGCGAATGTTCCTGTGAACTTCCGCATTACTTCAGCGGGCACAATGAACTCGTTCTTCATCCCACAACTAGGTAGTCAAATCTACTCTATGGCAGGCATGGAAACGAAACTTCACTTAATCGCTGATGAGCCGGGTACTTTCAAAGGTATCTCTGCAAACTACTCAGGACATGGTTTCACTGGCATGCAATTCGAGACAATTGCAACGCCAACACGTGAAGACTTCCAAGAGTGGGTTGAAGGTGTGAAAGCTAACGGTGAAGCGCTAACAACTGAGCGTTATGAAGCGCTTGTTGAGCCAACTGAATACCACCCAGTTGAGTACTTCGGAACGGTTAAAGACGGTCTGTTCTTTGACATCATCTGGGAATACATGGGCGACATGGGTCGTATCGAATTCTACGGTAAGCCTGAATACGGTGCACAGCTTCCTGAGGGCGTAATCTTGCCTCAGCGTGAGCGTACAAGCACTTCCCATGAGTCTGAGGAGGCATCTCACTAATGAATCTTCTAGGTAAATTGTCTTGGGACGCGATCCCACATGACCCAATTGTCCTAGTTACCCTTGCTATTGTAGCAGTCGGTGGTGCGGCATTATTCGTATTCATGACGCTAGCAAAGAAATGGGGCTGGCTATGGCGCGAATGGTTGACGTCTGTTGACCATAAACGCTTGGGTATCATGTACATCATCCTAGCGCTAGTAATGCTTTTCCGTGGTTTCGCGGATGCCATTATGATGCGTACGCAGCTTGCTGTAGCAACGAACGGTTCGGAAGGTTATTTACCGCCGCACCATTACGACCAGATCTTTACGGCACACGGTGTCATCATGATCATCTTCATGGCAATGCCATTTATGATCGGTTTGATGAACATCATCGTTCCACTTCAGGTCGGTGCTCGTGACGTTGCATTCCCATTCCTGAACAACCTATCTTTCTGGTTGGCAGTATCTGGTGCGTTGCTAGTAAACATCTCTCTAGGCCTAGGTGAGTTCGCTATGACAGGTTGGGTAGCTTACCCACCATTGTCAGGGCTTGAATTCAGCCCCGGAACCGGTGTGGATTATTACATTTGGGCATTGCAGATATCGGGGATCGGTACAACGCTAACAGGTGTTAACTTCTTGGTTACTGTACTTAAGATGCGTGCACCTGGCATGAAGTTGATGGATATGCCTATCTTTACTTGGACTTGTACATGGGCCAACGTATTGATCGTAGCATCTTTCCCGATCCTGACTGCTGCACTAGCAATGCTAACGCTTGACCGTTACTTGGACTTCCACTTCTTTACTAACGACCTAGGCGGGAACTCGATGATGTACATCAACTTGTTCTGGGCATGGGGTCACCCTGAAGTGTACATCCTAGTACTGCCTGCATTCGGTATGTTCTCGGAAATCGTATCGACCTTCTCAGGCAAGCGATTATTCGGTCACAAGTCAATGATTTATGCCTCCGGCGTTATTTCACTGCTAGGCTTTATCGTATGGCTACACCACTTCTTTACCATGGGTTCAAGCGCGAACGTTAACGCATTCTTCGGTATTATGACGATGATCATCGCCATTCCGACAGGTGTAAAACTGTTCAACTGGTTGTTCACAATGTACAAAGGTCGCATCCGTATGGAAGTACCTATGTATTGGGTAATTGGTTTCATGATCACCTTCTCAATCGGTGGTATGACAGGTGTACTACTTGCGATCCCTGGTGCAGACTACGTTCTACACAACTCATTGTTCCTAATCGCTCACTTCCATAACACGATTATCGGTGGTGCAGTATTCGGTTACCTAGCAGGCTTTGCGTTCTGGTTCCCGAAAGCAATGGGCTTCCACCTAGATCCAAAACTGGGCAAAGTGTCTTTCTGGTGTTGGTTCATCGGCTTCTTCCTAGCGTTCATGCCACTTTACGTGCTTGGATTCTTAGGTATGACTCGCCGTCTAAACCACACAGACAACCCAGATTGGAACGTTTGGCTTTACATCGCAGCAGTGGGTGCGTTTGTAATCGCTATTGGTATCGGTGCGTTCGTTCTTCAATTGATTCTTGGCTTCAAGAACAAAGACAAGAACTTGGACAAAACTGGTGACCCATGGAACGGCCACACTCTAGAATGGTCTCTAGCGTCTCCTCCACAGTTCTACAACTTTGCTAAATTGCCACAAGTTGAAGACTTGGATGCGTTCACTGACATGAAAGAGAAAGGCACTGCTTACCAGCGTCACGCAAGCTACGAGCCAATCCACATGCCAAGCAACACCAATGCTGGTCCGATCATGGGTCTTCTAGCTACAGCTATGGGCTTTGCATTGATCTGGCACATCTGGTGGTTAGCTGGTGCAAGCTTCATCGGCTTGATCGTTGCCTTCATCTGCCGTGCTTACGCAAGTAATACTGATTACTACGTACAGCCTGATGAAGTAGCACGTATCGAGAATGCACACCTAGATAACGTGGCGAAGGGGTAATCATGAGTACTTCTGCAACTGCGCATCACGATGCGCACCATGACGAACACCACGATACCGGGCGTAACACTACGTTAGGTTTCTGGATTTACCTGATGACTGACTGCATTCTGTTCTCGTGCTTCTTTGCGACGTACGCAGTACTGTTCATGAACACTGCAGGTGGTGTCTCTGGTAAAGATATTTTTGATCTTGATCTGATCGCTGGCGGTACGGCTGCTCTATTGTTGAGTTCGATTACATTCGGCTTCGCAATGATCAGCGCATACAAAAAGAACAAAGGCGGCACGCTACTTTGGTTAGCTGTGACGTTCTTGTTTGGTGCAGCCTTCATCGCGATTGAGCTTTACGAATTTAATCACTTAATCCATGCGGGTCACGGACCAAGCACAAGTGCGTTCCTTACAGCGTTCTTCTCGCTAGTTGGTTTGCACGGCTTGCACGTAACTGCAGGTCTGCTATGGATCACAGTTATGTTTATCGATGTTGCTAAACGCGGCCTTCAAGACCGTACTGTAACTCGCTTAGGCTGCCTAAGCTTGTTCTGGCACTTCCTAGACGTAATCTGGATCTGTGTATTCTCTTTCGTCTACCTAATGGGAGCTATGTAAATGAGTCAACATGATCACGATGCACATTCTCACGGTAGCGTAAGTTCTTACGTAGTAGGCTTCGTACTATCCGTAATTTTGACTGTGATTCCATTTTGGGCAGTAATGACAAGTGCTTTTGATCGCGCAACGCTGTTCGCAATCATTGTTGTAACGGCGGTTGTACAGATCGTTGTGCACCTTAAGTACTTCTTGCATCTAAACTTCACGAAAGAAGGCAAGATCGATACTTTGTCATTCATCTTTACGGCTATCGTTATCGTAATGGTTGTAGCTCTATCCATTTGGATTATCTACGAATCTGTTCTGATGATGATGTACTAGGCGAAGAAGCGTATGTTTAAGCGGATCTCATCGTCGTCAAAACCAGAACAACATAGTGTGTTTGACCGTTACCTTAAGGTAACCAAGCCGGGCATCATTATGGGTAACTTGATCTCCGTGGCGGGGGGGTACTTTCTCGCCGCTCGCGGTGACATCGATTGGCTGCTTATGCTGGTGACAATCATTGGATTGTCACTAGTGGTAGCTTCTGGTTGTGCGATCAATAACTGCATCGACCGCGACATTGACGCCAAGATGCAACGTACTCGCAACCGCGTAACAGTTACCGGTGAAATGTCGCTTAAAGCGGCGTTAGCACACGGACTGGTACTAGGCGTGGTCGGGTTTAGTTTACTTGCGTACTTCACGAATGAAGTCGCTGTGTTCTTCGCAGCATTTGGCTACTTCGTGTACGTAGGTCTTTACAGCCTGTACTTTAAACGCAATTCGGTTTACGGCACGTTGATCGGTAGTTTGTCTGGCGCAGTACCACCTGTGGTAGGTTACTGTGCGGTCACCGGTCAGTTCGACGCAGGTGCGGCGATTTTGTTGGTAATGTTTAGTATTTGGCAGATGCCTCATTCTTACGCCATTGCCATCTTCCGCTACAAAGACTACGCAGCGGCAGGTATTCCTGTATTGCCAGTGGCTCAGGGCATTCAAAAAGCGAAGCACCACATTGTGTTGTGGATCGCTGTTTTCGCTGTAGCGAGTGCCATGTTGCCTTTAACTGGTTACGTAGGTGTGGGCTTTATGGCCGTTGCTGCGTGCACTAGCCTTTGGTGGCTAGGCATGGCGGTAAAAGGCTATCGTGCGGACATTGATGTGAACCGTTGGGCACGCCAAGTGTTCTTTTTCTCCATCATCACCGTAACGGCCCTCAGTATTACCATGTCGTTAGACTTTCGTGCGGTAGCCCCTGACTACTTAGTTATGCTGACACACTAAGTCTCTTTTGCTAGAAGAATCAAAAATGCCCCACAGGGAAACCTGCGGGGCATTTTTATGAGCACAAGACAGTTTTTCTAAAAGACTTTCATCCTAAAGCTCGACGATCAGTTTACCCTGATTTTCACCGCTAAAAAGTAGGCTTACCCCCTCAGGCGCTTGATCCAACCCTTTAAGGACGTGTGCTCGATAGGTTAACTCACCATTCGCAAGCATTTTACCAAGCGCTTGACCATATTCGCCGATTCGATGGAAGTGATCGGGCATAGTAAAACCTTGAATGCTTAGGCGTCGCTTGATAACCCCCACCCAACTTGGCCCAGGTGCAGGTTCTGTCTTATTATAATCTGCAATCATGCCACAGACAGCGATTCGTCCATGGGCATTCATACGTTCAAAAATTGGCGTTTGCGCAGTACCACCCGTATTTTCAAAAAATAAGTCTATACCTTGCGGAGTAGCGTCTTGCAGCTGACGCTCAAAATCTGTGTCTTTATAATTAAGAGCTTTATCAAAGCCCAATGTATCCGTCAGCCAGTCGCATTTTTCCTGTGAACCTGCCACTCCCACAACGGTCAACCCTTTATTTTTTGCCATTTGTCCAACTAATGAGCCGACAGATCCAGCTGCAGCAGTAATGGCTATAGTTTGCCCCGCCTCAGGTTTAAGCACCTCGAATAAGCCGTGATAAGCCGTAATGCCGGGTAACGCAATGACACTCAAAACGGCATCAGCAGAAACCTCTTCTGGAATAATATTTAAATTCTTTCCATCGCTAACAGCATACTCCGTCAGCCCCATTAACCCCATTACTCGAGTGCCTACTGGTAAATGATCTAGTTTCGATTCAACGACATAACCTATACCACTGGCACGCATTGTATCGCCTAAGTTAACAGGGGGAATGTAGCTGTTCTGATCAGCACTCATCCAGCCACGCATTGCTGGGTCCAAAGACACATGAGTCAACTTGATGAGCACCTCATTTTCTTGAGGAGTGGGAATATCTTGATTAACCTTCTCAAACATATCAGCAGAAATGCACTCTGTTGGACGTTTAATAAGCTTTAGCGATTGATACGACACGGTTCGGTCTCCTCTATATTCATGTAATTCAAACAGAATAGAGATTCTTAGGTATCAAAGTCACCCTTTAAACTACGGTTGCCATTGTTTTACACGTTTCCCTCGCATTTCATATAACAACTTAGGAAAACCTTGGTGAAATGATCTCTCATTGCATATAGGGGAGTTACTGATTTCATTTTAGCCTTATGAGAACGCAACCTGTAAGTCCATGCCCATTGCAGTCAAAGGATTGGCTGCCAGAATGGATTCCACCCAATACCTGTGGCAATCATTCATTTCAGCAGCCTTTTACGTTTATGGGGTAAGAATATGTGAAGACCTTAAAATAAGCTCACCACTAAAACGTTTTAGCTTAGGGCTTTCTCCTAACATTGCCGCCACCGTTTCTTTAATAATGGTATCAATAGGCGGTGCATAGGTGGTGAGTTGGTAACTGTTACTGGCAGCATAAGGCACGTCGTCAAAACCAACCACAGCAATCTCTTGCAAACATTCATAAGTACGCATTGCGTCAAGTACCCCAAAGGCAATGGCATCATTCTCACAAAAGATCGCATCTACTCGTTTCGGCTTATCGGTATCGGCCAAATAACGCTCAAAAATAGAGCAGGCCAAAAACTGATCATAGTTATCACAATGAAAGGTTTGCGTTAGCGAAATACCGCTTTGCTTGAGCTTTGCTTCAAAACCCTCTTGGCGTCGAACAAAGGTTGACACACCAGGGGGGCCACCAAAATAGGCAAAACGTTTGGCCTGTTGCTGTAGCAATAACTCGGCGATCTCCTCTCCTGCCGCATAGTCCTCTGTTGTGAATACGTATGGCTCTGGGAGATCACAATCTCGAAAAGCAATGACGATTGGGATCCGTTTAATCTTGCTGATCACAGAAACGAAATCATCGGTAAGAGTCGCTCCCAAAAAGATTACACCATCACACTGAAGCTGATCTGCATGCTCTACTAGCTCAGAGACGCGTTGATAGTGCGTGACGTTTAGTACAACGGCTCGCAGCTCTTGCGCCTGAAGTTCAGCCGTTAAACGATCTAATAACTTGGAGACATTGTGATTAATAAAACAATCTACAACGACAGCAATCAGACCTGTTTTTTGAGTTGATAAGCTTCTCGCTATCAAATTGGGGCGATACCCTAATTCATCAGCCGCCTTGAGAACTCGCTCACGTACAGACTCGGAGATTGATTTTCCTGGAGTTAAAGCGCGCGAAACAGTCCACCTTGAGACACCTGCACGCTCAGCAACATCTACAGATGTTACCTTGTTTGGTTTGGAACTAGATTGCTTCATAACAACTTATTATTGTTGTGACCATGATGAGTTATTTTGACATTCTGATACGCGCTTCACCAGCTTTCCATTCAATTAAATGTAAATGTATTTTCCCGACAAACAAAAAATGGAAAAAATATTCTAAAAATAAGGTTGACTATTTTTTGCTCTCGCGTGCATACTTTCCTTGTTGGACCTTGCACGCGAGTGCAAACAAACAAAAAGCTAAATATGCTAGGAGAATAAAAATATGAAGAAACTAGTTCTATCCACTGCACTTGCTACAAGCCTACTAAGCACGAGCGCGCTCGCCTCTGATTTACGTATCGGGGTTTCAATGGCCACTTTTGATGATAACTTCATCACCCTTCTACGAAATGCTATCGAAGAACGTGGTGGTGAGCTGGATGGCGTTGAGCTTCAAGTAGAAGATGCAAAAAACCAAGTGGGTACTCAGCTTAACCAAATCCAAAACTTTATTGCAGCGGGTGTCGATGCCATCATTGTAAGCCCTGTTGATACGGATGCGACCGTTTCAATGAGTGATGATGCTCAAGCAGCAGATATCCCGCTAGTCTACGTAAATCGTCAACCAATCAACGTAGATTTACTTCCGGATAATCAAGCCTTTATTGCCTCTAACGAAGTCGACTCAGGTACATTACAGACTAAAGAAGTTTGTCGTCTGATGAATGGGCAAGGGGAAATCGTCGTACTGATGGGGGCATTAACCGATCAGACTGGTATACAGCGCACACAAGACATCTATGACGTATTAGAAACGGATGAGTGTAGCGGTATAAAAATTGTTGAGAAACAGACAGCTCTTTGGCAACGCACCATGGCGAACGATATTATGACAAACTGGTTGTCAGCAGGCGTTGAATTTAGCGGCGTTATTGCTAACAACGATGAAATGGCAATCGGTGCTATTCAAGCGATGAAAGCTGTGGGTAAAGAGATGGATCAAATTGTTGTAGCGGGTGTTGATGCTACCCAAGACGCACTACAAGCGATGCGTGAAGGTGATCTCGACGTAACAGTTTTCCAAGATGCCCATGGTCAAGGCGCTGGCTCGGTTGACATTGCAGTCAAACTGGCGCGTGGCGAAGAAGTCCCACAAAAAGTGTGGGTGCCATTTGAACTTGTAACCCCTTCTAATATGGAAGATTACGCCTCGCGTAACTAATTTTTCATACCAATTTGCACTCGCGTGCAATATGGGCAGTAGGTCATTGTCTACTGCCCACCTCGAAACCTTTAGGCGGTTCCATACCGCCTCTTTTTTCGTGGCCGAACGCTTTACACGTAACACCTACTTACTTAGAGATCAAACGATATGAGCCATCAACCTTTTCAATTGGCTGCCTGCGCAGAAATGCTTTGGCGTGACCAACCAATAGAATGGCGCGCCTCACGCCTACATGAAATGGGCTTTGGAGTTGGGCTATGGAATTGGCCTGACCACGACCTTCAAAAGCTAGAGAAAACAGGGGCAACATACACCATTATGAATGGTTACTTAGAGGGTCGCCTAGCAGATGATGAAGGGGCTGAAAAACTACTGCAGTCCGCGGCAGAAACCATCACTGTTGGTAAACGTTTAGGCGTACAGCGCCTTAACCTTCATGGCACAGGGCTAGGTGATGGCGGTATTCCAATTTGGCAACATGAGAATGTCACTGGAGCGATGTGGTTAAAAGCTCAGGATACTCTGAATCGTATTTGTGACCTTGCTGAAAAAGAGAACGTTGTGTTCACTCTGGAGAATTTAAACCTGCTGGACCATCCAGGTTGTCCATTTGGTAGTACCGAGGATGTCTTAGCCCTCGTATCCGCGGTTAATCGTCCGCAACTGCGTATCAACCTAGACCTTTATCACACTCAAATCGGTGAAGGTGATTTACTGCGCTGGTGTGATAAGTGTCTCCCTTGGATTGGAGAAGTACAAGTGGCCGATAACCCAGGTCGATGTGAGCCAGGAACTGGCGAAATTAACTACGCTGGTGTAGCAAAAGGTCTTTACGACATGGGCTACCGGGGCCCCGTCGGTATGGAGGCCTTCGCTAAAGGTAATGACGAAGCAGCACTCGAAGCCTTCCGCTCTGCCTTTACACTAGACCTTTAATACGTTTAGCCAACGCAAACTTTGCCAGCGTTGGCCACTTCCAATGGTTAAAAAAGAGATAACAAAAATGAGTAAGAAAACTGCCAATCTAGTTCTTGTCGGCGCAGGTCGTATGGGTTCTCACCATGCAGAGAATGTTGCGTTCAAAATGGCTAATGCAAACCTATTTGGGGTGTTGGACATGAACCTCGACGGCGCCAAAGCATTAGCAGAAAAATTGGGTTGTGAATACGCTACTGATAGCCAAGAGGAGATCGCCAATCATCCTGATGTGGATGGTGTAATCATTGCCTCACCAGCGCGCTTTCATGCCAGCATTTCCAAATACTTTATCGAGCATGGCAAAGCTGTATTCTGTGAGAAACCAGCAGGACTGACTCTAGCAGAGATAGAGGACGTTAGTGCTGCCGCTAAGAAAGCGGGTGTTGCATATCAAATTGGCTTTAACCGCCGTTGGGATCGCGCTTTTGCCGATGCTAAAGCAGCCATTAACGCTGGTGATATTGGTGAGCCACAGCAACTGCGTTCACTAACTCGTGATCCAGGTCCATGGGGGGGTGACCCATTCAAGATTCCTACTTGGACAATTTTTTACGAAACACTGATTCATGACTTCGACACCTTATTATGGCTTAACGAAGGCGCCAAAGTGACCGAAGTACGCGCGATGGCTGACGCCCTCGTTCGCCCAGATGCGAAAGGTCATGGGCACCTTGACGCAGCAACCGTGACCTTACGTTTTGATAACGGCGCCATGGCCGTAGCAGAAGCCAACTTCTGTGCCATGTATGGCTACGATGTGCGAGCAGAAGTACTTGGCTCAAAGGGCATGGTGCAAATGGGCGATGTACGCAAAGCCAACATGACATTGTTCAATCAAAATGGCGCAGAAGACGCCACATGGCGCATGGACTCGCACATCTTTGCGGAAGGTTACACGGCACAGGTTCGCGCCTTTGTGGAAGCAATCTTAACGGGCGAGCAAACAGGTCCAAATGGCAACGATGCACATCGCGCCCTCGCCGTTGCTCTAGCGTGTATTGAGTCAGTGCAAAGCAACCAGCCAGTCGCGACTGACATTTAAGCATCTTAAAGCTGTTTTAATAGGTGTGAGCCCCCTCAAAAATTGGAGATTTGAGTTAACTCCTGAATGATCTGCTAGACGATTACCTGATTTTGGATTTGCGCTGACGCGTCGAGGGACGAAGACAATGCGCAAGCAAATTAAAAGCAGGTAAGTGTCCACCAAAGAAAAGCCCGCTTCGATTGAAGCGGGCTTTGTTTTTTAGGCTTCCCAGTTTTTCTTTTTACTGGTCTTACCGATACCAGCGTTAAAGCTGTTAGTCGGGTCAATTTTCTTATAGAACGAGCTTAAGCTTTCTTCCGCTGCGTACTCATGGCCGACGTTATGCTCCGCTGGGTACTTCGCACCACGAGCATCGAAGGTTTCCAAAATCTGCTGCTTCAGAGCCTTAGCATCCACACCTTGTTTAAGAATGTAGTTTTGGTGCATGACGTGACAGAAGAAGTGACCGTAGTACATCTTCACGGCAATCTGCTCATCAATCTCAGGTGGTAGTGTTTCGTACCAGTCGCGTTCGTTACGTGGGAAAGCCACGTCGATGGTCATGATTGAACCAAGGTTTTGCGGTTTGTTTTGAATCAGGTGGAAGCGGCTTAGTGCACCACCGGCTACGAAACGATGCAAAATGGCTTGTTCCGCTTCACGCTCAGTACACTCAAAGAATCCACCTTTGCCTGGGTTATCTTGGAAATATTGCGTCAAATAAGCACGCGCTTCGTCGACCCCAGCATTTGCCGTTTCAATAATCCAATGATGATCATACTGCTTACGGAATGACTCCATGCGCTCAGGCAAGTGGTTCGGGAAAAACTTACTCATAAACTGCAAAGCACGATCTGAGAACTGCTTAGGAATGAAGCTAAACTTCCCAGAAATACGATCCACCGTTCGCTTCACCGCAAACAGCTTTGGCATGTATTTGGTGCCCAGTTTGTCGATCACAAGGAAAGTATCCTTGCCGTATTCTTTACTCAGGTCATAACAGGTTTTATGCATGTATTCGCCAGAGACAGGAATATTGTCGAACTGAGACAGCATATGACGACGGATATCTTCCATCACACTTGGGTCGTTGGTACCCATGTAGAAAACTTGCTGTTTTTCCGGGATCGGGAAAGTGTCCATACGTACCGCAAACACGGCCAATTTACCGGCACAACCCGCCGACTCATGTAGACGACGCGGATCGGCGTTAAAGCGTGAAGGCGTATCCGCATCCACGTCTCGCACACGCTGTTCATACTCCACATCTGACGCACGCTGTTCCGTGTCCAACACATCAGACTCTTGGTAACGTTTGTGCTCTAGATTGTGTAAGATTTCTTCTGGAGAATTGCCAAGCTTAATACCTAGGTGATTCACCAGTTCCAGTTTGCCATCTGGCGTAACTTCCGCGTACAAAGACATTTCTGTGTAAGCTGGACCACGCTGAACCAAGGCACCACCTGAGTTGTTACAGATACCACCGACAATCGACGCACCGATACAAGATGAGCCAATCACTGAATGAGGCTCGCGACCGTGAGGCTTTAAGTCTTCTTCCAAGCCAAACAAAGTACTGCCTGGTAGACCAATGATCTGCTCACCGTTTTTGATAATCTGAACGCCATCCACTCGCATAGTGCTGACAACCACCACTGGGCGGTCATAATCACTGCCACTTGGTGTTGAGCCACCCGTTAGACCGGTGTTCGCCGCTTGCATAATGACGATGACATCAGCGTCAACACACGCCTGAAGCACATGCCAGATCTCAACTAGACTGCCTGGACGGACTACGGCATAAGCGCCGCCGCTGCCAAAGCGAAAGCCTTTACAGTAAGGCGCTTTCTTTTCTTGATCGGTGTAGATGTACTTAGGCCCAACAATCGCCGCTAGGGTTTCGGCCAGTTGGTTAGGGGAATGTTCTGCGTTCATGAATTTCAATACCACTGCTTAGTAAGTCGAAGATGCTCTATGGATGAATAAGGCTTATCTTTTTAATAGGGGTGTGCCAACAACGTCAACATTGTACTACTTTAAAGGCTTTTTTGTGCGATCGATAATCATCTCTAGCTATATGTGAACTAGAAAAAGTTGATAGAAGCCACGAAAAGCTTTGACTATATGCATAATATCGATAATCATTATCATTACCATATGCAAATAAAGCACTTCAATCATGATGGCCACTATTAAGCTCACTAACCCACATTCGTTACTGCTCGTTATGTCTAATAAGCGAGCCATCATACCTCTGCTAGTCGGCTGCCTCTGGCTGGTTCCAGGGCTGCAATCCACTATTAGCAGCGTTCTATCCGAAGCGTTTATACAAGTCTCTGCATTCGTCGCAGCCACGTTAGCCATCTACTACGGTATTAGCCACCATCTAAATACTCTAGGACTGCAGAAATGGATTAATAATAAGCCTTACCGAGAAGTATTGTTCGCTAGCCTTATGGGGGTATTACCTGGCTGTGGAGGCGCCATTGTTATCATCACACAATACACCAAAGGCCAAATTCGCTTCGGTGCGGTGGTTGCTGTACTCACAAGTACAATGGGAGACGCAGCGTTTTTATTGGTCAGCCAGCGTCCCCAAGATGCTCTGATCGTTTTGCCTTTATGTATGGCTGTTGGGGTAATATCTGGATTGTTCACCAACCGCTTCCTGCCTTCACCGCCATTAGCCATGCCCTCAACTAATGAACAGAATGGGGACACTACCGCAACGTCAAAACCCTCGCTGCACACGATAGATATTTTGATCGCGAAACTAAGCATTGTCTTCTGGTGCGTCTTGATTGTTCCTATGACAGCGGTGGCATTACTGGTCGCCATGCAGTATGACGTCAATGGTCTTATTGGATTGCCAGAGCATAGTATCGAGACACTTGGAGCCATGGCAGGTTTTAGCTGTTTGTTGCTTTGGGCGCTGTCTGCCAAAAGCGACCGCTACTCAGAATTGACTAGGGAGAACGCCAATGAGCTTCCTAAACATTGGCTCAGGAAAGTAGCTCAGGACACTCAATTTGTGACCAGCTGGGTGGTGCTCGCATTTATCGCTTTTGAGTTGATCATGCTCGCTGGTGGTGAAACGATATTTGAGTTTCTGCACACTTGGCAAAGTGGTTCCATTTTAGTCGCAGCACTTATTGGTTTGCTACCGGGGTGCGGTCCTCAGATCCTTGTGACCAGTTTCTATATTCAAAACACCATCCCTTTGTCGGCTCTCATCGCTAACGCCGTCAGTAACGACGGCGATGCACTCTTTCCAGCCATCGCTTTAGCACCGAAAGCCGCCTTTTTAGCGACCCTTTACTCATTTATCCCCGCACTGATCGCAGGCTATGGCTTTTATTGGCTGGTTGAAATGTAAAAAAGCCTGCTGATTCGAAGAACGCAGCAGGCAAACGAGGCAAGGTCAGTCATAGGGACAACAGACCTTTTTTGAAGCAATTAGCTTTGCTTGGCAAGGTCTAAGCCGTGCAAGGCGACGCGCTCAGGCTCCATTAGATAGCGGTATAAGAACGCTGCGGTGAAGCCGCCGATAAACAGTGCGTAGTTCGCCAATGCGGTGAAGACGAAGCTACAGAAGATGGCGACGATACCGGCAATCACTAGAGCGTAGACACTTTTCTTATTGATACCGTTGTCGTACCAGTAAATGCCCTGCTCAGATTCTGTATACAGGGAATCGATATCGATTTTGCCTTTCTTAATAAAGAAGTAGTCAACAATGATAATGCCGTATAGCGGGCCAATCATGGCAGCAAGCACATCAACCGTGTAATGAATCACTTCTGGGTTATTAAATAGGTTCCAAGGCATTAGCAGCACCGAACCAAATGCTGCGATAAAACCGCCCGCTTTGAAGCTGATCTTCTGTGGCGATACGTTAGAGAAGTCGAACGCTGGTGCGACGAAGTTGGCGACGATGTTGATACCCACGGTCGCGAAGATAAAGGTCATTGCGCCCAATACGGTGATCATACCTGAGTCGAGGCGACGTACCGTTTCTACTGGGTCCGTGATCATTTCACCAAACACCGGAATCGATGCAGATACAATCACCACGCTGAACACTGAGAACAAGATAAAGTTGAATGGCAGGCCAAGTAGGTTGCCGAACTTCAATTGCTTGTAACTAGCACAGTAGCGCGAGAAGTCACTAAAGTTCAGCGTTGGCCCTGCAAAGTAGCCCGCTACCAGCGCAATCGCAATGATCATCTGCATGATGGCATCCATACCAGAAAGGCTGGCATCGCCTAGAGTAAAGCTAATGTTTTCCCAACCTGCTAGGTTCACCATGTACACACATAAGGCAAACATCGCCACGTAAATAGCAGGGCCAGACCAATCGATCACTTTACGGATCATGTCCATACCGAACATGAAAACAATGCCTTGTAGGATCCACATAGCAGTGAAACCAATCCAGCCAAGGTAAGAAAGACCAAGGAAACTATCGTCTGCCAGCGTCGCCATACCTGGGAAGAAATACAACAGCAAAATAATGAAAGAGCTGGACGCTAGGAAGGTTTGAATACCGTACCAAACAACTGCGATCAAACCACGAATCACCGCAGGGATATTGGCACCAAAGACACCAAATGACATACGAGCGATCACAGGAAAGGGGGCACCTGCTTTTTGTCCAGGTTTGCCCATTAAATTAGCAAACACCAAAACAATCGAGATACCGACCAATAAGCTGATAAACACTTGAATGCCATTTAACCCTAAGGCAAATAGACTGGCAGCAAATACATACCCCCCAACGCTATGCACATCCGACATCCAAAACGCAAAAATACTGTACCACCCCCACTTTTGCTGGGTATCAGGCTTTAAGTCCTCATTACTGAGCCGTGGGCTCACCGGTAGTTGTGATTTCATCCGCAGGTTCCTTTTGTTTAATTGTATACAATCGTTGAATACAATTTATATGCCAACTCATCAGAACCCAAAACCACACATCTTTTCTCCAATTTAAGCGATAAAACATTCAAATTATGCCCCAAAAGGTAACACGCAAAGCATTAAAAGCCTCATGATTGTGCGCAATTTAATGACCACTAATTAAAGATGCTGAAACATTATTGACGTGCTATATTGAAATCAATGTATACAAATTTATCCGATACATCGTATACAATTTATATAGGTGTTAGCGTATATGTCGAATGACGAAAAGATTTACCAGAAGATATTAAAAGCCATCGTCGAACATCAATTACCCCCTGGTGCTCGCCTGCCAGAAGACCGTTTATCCGAAGCGTTTGGCGTCAGCCGCACGGGAATTCGTAAGGTGCTGCAACGCCTCGCGCTAGAACATTTCGTCGTCATTGCTCGCAACAAAGGCGCGCAAGTCAATCACCCAAGCGAAGAAGAAGCCCTCGAAGTCCTCGACAGTCGTATCTTAATCGAGCCTCAACTGATCTCCTCATTACAGCAACACTGGAGCAAAGACCACTCAGAGTACTTTCGTGATCTAGTGGAGGATGAACACCAAGCTGAGCACCAAGGGGATATGGCCACCCAAATCCAAGCCACAGCTCGTTTTCACTACGAGCTAGCCAAGATCGCAGGCAATAGTGTGCTGGCCGCCTTTGTTGAGCAACTGTGCTATCGCTCCTCGTTGGTCATTGCCGCGTATGGAACCCGTAGTAGCGTGAGTTGTGATTGCGGTGACCATGCCCAACTTCTGGACTTACTGGATCAACAGGAAACGAAGAAAGCTCGCCAGTGGATGACTCATCACCTGCAAGACATCAAAGCCTCGTTAGTTCTGGAAAGCCAAGAAGAACAAAACATCGACTTCCATCGTCTGTTTGCAGAGTGACCCCATGCGTATCCAAATTATTAATCCAAACACCAGCGCGGGTATGACCGACGCCATGGCGGCTAGTGCGCGCCAGATCGCATTGCCAGACAGTGACATCATTGCCAGCACACCAGAGCATGGCCCTAAAAGCATCGAATGCGCGTTTGATGAAGTCATTGCCGGCGCGGCAATGTTGGATCAAGTTCAAAAAGGCAAAGCAATGGGCGTCGATGCGCACATTATCGCCTGCTTCGGTGATCCAGCACTGGATGCCGCCCGTGAACTGGCAGATGCCCCTGTGATCGGTATTGCTGAAGCCGCTTTCAAATTCGCCAGCACGGTCGGCCATAAATTTGGCGTGGTGACGACGTTGTCTCGAACAGTCCCAGCTAGTGAGCACCTACTACACAAATATGGCTACCAGCACCTGTGCAGTGGCGTGCGAGCAACGGATATACCAGTACTGGCGTTAGAGCATATTGAACCAAGCGCCTACCGTCAGTTACGCGATGAATGTCTGGCGGCTATCAATGAAGATGGTGCAGAAGCCATTGTTCTGGGCTGCGCAGGCATGTCCGCCCTAGTGGACCGCCTTAGAGCTGAACTGCCCGTACCAATTGTGGATGGCGTTGCCGCGGCGGTAAAACTGGCAGAAAGTTTGCACCAGTTAGGACTTAAGACCGCCAAAACTGGTCAATATGGCGCGCCTGTCAACAAACCTTTTATCGGCCGCTATGAGCATTGGAATCGCTAGCATAAGGTAGTACAGCATGAAACATTATTTAGAACGAGATTACGCCGGATACGGTCGCGACAACTTACCCAAGGTAGAATGGCCGAATAAAGCCCGTATCGCACTGCAATTTGTACTGAACTTCGAAGAAGGTGGCGAGAACTGTGTGTTACACGGAGATGAGCACGCCGAAACATTTTTATCTGAGATCTTTGGTGCGCAGCCGTTTAAAGATCGCCACATGAGTATGGAGTCCCTATATGAATACGGCTCTCGTAATGGTGTGTGGCGCATATTGAATGAGTTTGAAAAGCGCGGCTTACCCTTATCAATCTTCGCCATCGCAACGGCGCTGCAACGTAATCCAGACGTCGCAAAAGCCTTTGTCGAAGGCGGCCACGAATTAGTGTGCCACGGTCTGAAATGGATTCATTACCAAGAAATGTCCATTGAAGAAGAACGCCAGCACATGCAACAAGCACTACAAATCATCAAAGACATTACTGGCGTCATGCCAATGGGCTGGTACACGGGCCGTGACTCACCAAACACGCGTAAGCTGGTGGCAGAGCAGCCACAGCTAAAATACGACTCTGACAATTATGGTGACGATCTTCCTTACTGGGTTGAAGTGCCTCACCACGAGGATGAAAGCAAAACCAAACCGCATCTGATCATCCCGTACACACTGGACTGTAACGATATGCGCTTCGCATCACCCTATGGCTTTAGCCATGGTGATGAATTCTTCCAGTACCTAAAAGACAACTTCGATTGTCTCTACGCCGAAGGTGAAACAGCACCGAAGATGATGTCAATTGGTATGCACTGTCGCACCCTGGGGAAACCTGCACGCTTTATGGCACTAAAGAAATTCCTTGATTACGTGCAGTCCCATGACGATGTGTGGATAACACGCCGCTGTGATATCGCTGAACACTGGATGACCCATCACCCAGCAAAATAACGGCGGTTGAACCTAAACCACACTTCAACTCATAAAGGTTTAGGTTCAGCACATTCTGTGGAACAATGGCTTACCTTGTCTGTGATCGCTCTGCGGGCACCCTATCCAAACGGAGTTCGTTTTCGACATGTCTACAGCCTTATCCATTGAATTCACCAGTGATGTGATCACATTCAACCGCGCTTATCTGGCTTGCTTTTATACCTTTGTGGCGCTGTTTTATACCACGCGGATTTTGTATTTAAAGCGTGTGACACATACCGAGCGGGTGTTTCATGGTTCAGTGTTTTCCGCCAATTGGTGGCATCACAAGATATTTGATGTCTTTCGGGTGTGGATCTGGCTTACCTGCGTCATCCGTTACTTTTATCCCAGTGTCGATCAATACCTTGGCCTCTTGCCCGTTCTCTTGGCAGATTGGATCATCCTTGCTGGTACTGCACTGTTAACCACTGGGTTCGCATGGGCCATCGCTACGCATTTTATGCTAGGCCGCTGCTGGACGTCTGGGATCAATCAACAAGGTCCGACACGATTAGTCACCAGCGGGGTATATGGCATCAGCCGTAATCCGATTTACCTTGGCGTTCTTGCCTCCCAAGTGGGATTCTTCTTTGCCTTACCGTCCCTCTTTTCACTGCTGTGTCTTGCGGTCGGTGTGATCACCATTTTGCGTCAAACAAATGAAGAAGAGCGCCATCTAGCACAGCAGTTTCCAGATACCTATCGACAGTATCAAAATGCCGTACCTAGATGGCTATAAGATTATCCGAAATACTTGTCTACGATCTTCGCAAACGCCTGATTGACGCCTGTATCAAGCTCATGCTGTCGATCAGTGATCACTGCTTGGCCTGCAACATAAACGTCTTTGATCGGGTTATTACTTAAGGCAAACAACCAACGGTTGAGCAAGTCTTTCGACTGACTGGAATGAACAAAAGGCTCAGTTTTATCCCACACCATAAAGTCGGCGCGATGACCAACGCGAATACCCAACTGTACATCACAGGCTTGATTGCCACCCTGTAATGCTTTGGCAAATAAGTGATCCGCAATATGAGGCTGCTGCTCACTGTATAAGCGATTGCGCTTTTGCTGGGCTAAGCGCTGACCGTATTCAAACCAGCGAAGCTCTTCTTGCAAGGAAGTGCTGACATGACTATCAGAACCAACGCCCCAATGACCTCCAGCTTGTTCATAAGTGGTACCGGGAAAGATCCCATCGCCCAAGTTGGCTTCCGTGGTTGTACAAATACCAACGGTCGCACCTGACTGTGCAATGCTTTGCACTTCACTGTCTGAAAGATGCGTCGCATGTATCAAGGTCCAGCGCGGCGATAGGCCCATTACTTGAGCCAACCATTCTACTGGGCGCTGACCAGAGAACGCCAAGCAGTCTTGCACTTCTTTGTTTTGTTCTGCGATGTGAATATGAATCGGCTGTCCGGTATCCACTGCCTTGAGCACGTCCTTCATAGCCTTAAAGTCGGTAGCCCGAAGGGAATGAAAGCACACACCTAATTTGTGCAGCGTCGATCCGGCCACTCGCTTTTCGTAGCCCTTATATTGCTCAATATATTGTTCGGTGGATTGAATAAAGCGTTGCTGCCCTGTATTGGCAGTTTGTTGGCCAAACCCCGCGTATTGATACAAGGCAGGTAGCAATGTGATCCCCATTCCTACTCGTGAGCCAGCACTCAGTACCGCTTCGCCCAAGGCGGTTGCGCTGGAATACACTTGTCCATCAGCTTGGTTATGCAAGTAATGGAACTCTCCAACTTGGCTAAAGCCCCCTTTAAGCAACTCGATGTATAGCTTACTGGCAATGACTTCGAGTTCTTCTGGTGTCAGCTGTGTCGCAGTCTTGTACATGACATCACGCCAACTCCAAAAACTGTCTTCAGGATTAGCGGCGATTTCTGCCATGCCCGCCATTAAGCGCTGAAAAGCATGGGAATGCAGATTGGCAACCGTCGGTAGAACTGGGCCGTCCAATACAATATCTGCTGAAGTAGGAGAAACATTGACGTCTACTTGAGCAAAGTGTCCATTTTCCACCGTAAAGCAAACATTGTCGGCCCAACCGTGTTCTAAATAAGCCCGTTTTGTAAAGTAGCGCGTCATAGCAAATCACCTAAACTAAATATTTACTAATTGTATATACAACTTAATGTTTTTAAATACAAGTAACCAAGGTATACTTTTGGTTTGTTTTTAATCGCGATGTAGGACGATACGTGGCCAACTCGATCCATCCTTTGCTAGTGAACTTCTTTGCCGATCTGCCAGACACGCCTGCGCCGATTTATGCCAGACTCAAACAAGCCATCACTCAAAAAGTGACTTCTGGGGAATGGCAAGCGAACCAACGTGTGCCATCAGAGGCAGAGATCGTTAAAGCGCTGAATGTCAGTCGAATGACCGTAAACCGTGCCCTACGTGAGCTCACGGCAGAGGGGCTACTCACTCGACAGCAAGGGCTCGGTACATTTGTGGCACAAAAAAAGGCTCACTCTGCCCTGTTTGAAGTGCACAACATCGCCGAAGAAGTGGCCTCACGAGGCGGTCAGTACCACGCAAAACAATTGCAACTCACCAAAAGCAAAGCCTCTGTAGAAGAAGCCATCAACTTAGGGATGCGCACCAACCAAGAGATTTTCCGTTCAGTGATCCTGCACTTCGAGGACAATCAACCGATTCAATTGGAAGAGCGTGTCGTCAACGCTACCCTTGCACCAGAATATGGCGAGCAAGATTTCACCCAAGAAACGCCGTACGTCTACTTGATGAAAGCCGCGCCAATGACCGAAGGGGAACACTTAGTCGAAGCAGTATTACCTAACGCTAGAGAGTGCGAGCTGCTGGACATTAATGACCACGAGCCTTGTCTACAGATCAAGCGCCGCACCTGGTCTGGGGATCAAATCGTCACCGCTGCGCGCCTACTTCATCCAGGTAATCGCTTCCAATTATTCGGACATTTTTCCAGCTAAGGGACTTCCGCCGTAAAAAATCCTTGCGCAAAGCAGAAATTCCTTTTATGTTTAAATTAAGTTGTATATACATGTTTACACATAGAGCACAGATTCATTAAAAGGAACACATCATGTCGAACAATCGCTACCGTCAAGGTGAAATTCGTGCGCCACACGGCACCACTCTTAATGCAAAAAGCTGGCTGACTGAAGCGCCGCTGCGCATGCTAATGAACAACCTAGATCCAGATGTGGCCGAAAACCCAGAAGAACTAGTAGTGTACGGTGGTATCGGCCGCGCCGCGCGTAACTGGGAATGCTACGACAAGATTGTTGAAACACTGAAAAACCTAGAAACCGACGAAACGCTACTCGTGCAATCTGGCAAGCCTGCTGGTGTGTTCAAAACCCATGAGAATGCGCCGCGTGTATTGATTGCCAACTCCAACCTAGTGCCACACTGGGCGACTTGGGAGCACTTCAACGAGCTAGACGCCAAAGGCTTGGCTATGTACGGCCAGATGACGGCGGGATCTTGGATCTACATCGGCAGCCAAGGCATCGTGCAGGGTACGTATGAAACCTTCGTAGAAGCAGGTCGCCAACATTACGATGGTAACTTAACAGGACGCTGGATTCTGACAGCAGGCCTTGGTGGCATGGGCGGCGCGCAACCTTTAGCAGCAACTTTAGCTGGCGCTTGTTCTTTAAACATTGAATGTCAGCAGAGCCGTATCGACTTCCGTCTGCGTACACGCTACGTGGATGAGCAAGCGACCGACCTAGACGATGCCCTAGCCCGCATCAAACGTTACACCGAAGAAGGTAAAGCCATCTCTATCGCGCTGTGTGGTAACGCAGCGGATATTTTGCCAGAGTTGGTAAAACGTGGCGTTCGCCCAGACATGGTCACAGACCAAACCTCTGCCCACGACCCGCTAAACGGTTACTTGCCTCAAGGCATGAGCTGGGATGAATACAAAGCCGCAGCACAGAAAGACCCAGCAGGCACAACGAAATCCGCGAAACAAACCATGGCGGTACACGTTGAAGCCATGCTTGCCTTCCAAAAAATGGGCGTACCGACGTTTGACTACGGCAACAACATTCGCCAGATGGCTTTAGAAGAAGGCGTCGACAATGCGTTCGATTTCCCAGGTTTCGTTCCTGCTTACATTCGTCCGCTATTCTGTCGCGGTATTGGCCCATTCCGCTGGGCAGCCCTATCCGGCAACCCAGAAGACATTTACAAAACCGATGCCAAAGTTAAAGAGTTGATTCCAGACGATGAGCACCTTCATCATTGGCTAGATATGGCTCGCGAACGTATTCAGTTCCAAGGCTTGCCTGCACGTATTTGTTGGGTAGGTCTTGGTCAACGTGCCAAACTTGGCCTAGCCTTCAATGAAATGGTGCGCTCAGGTGAACTGTCAGCGCCAGTTGTGATTGGGCGAGATCACCTAGACTCAGGTTCGGTTGCCAGCCCTAATCGTGAAACGGAAGGCATGCAAGATGGTTCGGATGCAGTGTCCGACTGGCCATTACTTAATGCGCTGCTTAACACAGCCTCTGGCGCAACATGGGTATCACTGCACCACGGTGGCGGTGTCGGCATGGGCTTCTCACAACACTCAGGTGTGGTGATTGTCTGTGACGGTACCGACGAAGCCGCTGAGCGCATTGCTCGTGTCTTGCATAATGACCCAGCAACTGGGGTAATGCGTCATGCGGATGCCGGTTACAATATTGCCGTTGATTGCGCTAAAGAGCAGGGTTTGCACCTGCCAATGATTACTACTCCAGCAAAATAATAAGAGCGACGAAATAACATGTTTGAATTCACTATTAATCCCGGCCAACTTACCCTAGCGGACTTGCGCCAAATCAGTCGTCGTAAGGTGAAATTAAGCCTAGACCCAGCAGCGATTCCTGCGATCGAAGCCAGTACTAAAGTCGTCGATGATGTGATCCGAGAAGATCGCACCGTTTACGGCATCAATACGGGCTTTGGTCTATTGGCAAATACGCGTATTGCCCCTGATGATCTCGAAGAGCTACAACGCAGTATCGTGTTATCCCATGCGGCGGGTACTGGCGATTTGATGGACGATGCCACCGTAAAAATGGTGATGGCCCTTAAAGTGAATAGCTTGGCGCGTGGTTTCTCTGGCATTCGCCTTTCTGTGATCGAAGCCTTGATCACACTGATTAATAAAGAAGTTTACCCATGCATTCCGAAAAAAGGCTCGGTAGGCGCGTCAGGTGACTTGGCTCCTTTAGCGCATATGAGCGCGGTATTACTCGGGGAAGGCAAAGCGCGCTACAAAGGCGAAATCCTATCTGGCCAAGCAGCTCTTGCGGTAGCGGGATTAGAACCAATTACCCTTGCACCAAAAGAAGGTTTAGCCCTACTTAATGGTACTCAAGCTTCGACAGCATTTGCCCTAGAAGGTCTATTTGAAGCAGAAGACTTGTTTGCCAGCGCCATTATCTGTGGTGCGTTTTCGGTCGAAGCGGCTTTGGGTAGCCGTCGTCCATTTGACGAGCGTATCCACCTTGTTCGCGGTCATAAAACTCAAATCGATGTAGCGGCGGCATACCGTCATCTTCTCGGTGATACCAGTGATATCGGCAGCTCCCATGTGGGCTGTGAAAAGGTGCAAGACCCATACTCTCTGCGTTGTCAGCCACAAGTCATGGGCGCTTGCTTAGAGCAAATCCGCAATGCGGCGAACACACTGCGTGTGGAAGCGAACTCGGTGTCGGACAACCCATTGGTATTTGCTGAAGATGGCGACATCATTTCAGGGGGTAACTTCCACGCTGAGCCCGTTGCTATGGCAGCCGATAACTTGGCCCTCGCCATTGCTGAAATCGGCAGTCTTTCGGAGCGTCGTATGGCACTTCTGATCGACAGCGGCCTAAGTAAATTACCACCGTTCCTAGTGGACAATGGCGGCGTCAACTCTGGCTTTATGATTGCGCAAGTCACCGCGGCAGCGCTTGCCAGTGAGAACAAAACCTTTGCTCACCCTGCTTCAGTAGACAGCTTGCCTACCTCAGCCAACCAAGAAGACCATGTCTCGATGGCCACCTTTGCGGCACGCCGTCTGCGCGATATGTCAGAAAATACCCGTGGTATTTTAGCCGTCGAAATCTTGGCTGCGGCTCAAGGTCTGGATTTCCGTGCGCCATTGAAATCGACCACAATCCTTGAACAAGCGAAAGCGGAACTACGTTCCCATGTACCGTTCTACGACAAAGATCGTTACTTCGCTGCGGACATTGAGAAAGCCACGTCCTTGTTAAAAGAAGCCGCGCACAATGGCTTGATGCCAGCAGGCTTGTTACCAAGCTTGAGCGCATAAAAAGAGAAGGACAGACCAAACAAAATGAGTAAGGCAGACACCATGATGGATTGGGACAGTGTATGGATTGGCGCTCAGATTGCGACCTTAGAAAACGGTCAATACAACGTCATTGAAGACGGTGCGTTGGCGGTTAAACAAGGCCGCATCGCTTGGCTGGGCGCAAAGCAAGACTTGCCCGCGCATCAAGCCCAACACACCTATCAACTGGAAGGTGGGGTAATCACACCAGGCTTGGTGGACTGTCATACCCATTTGGTCTTTGGTGGTAATCGCGCCAATGAGTTTGAAATGCGACTCAATGGCGCAACTTACCAAGAGATCGCCAAAGCCGGAGGCGGCATTGTCTCTTCTGTTAATGCCACCCGTGCTGCCAATGTTGCCGAACTGGTGAACTCTGCACAGAAACGTCTGAATAGCTTGATGGCGGACGGTGTGACAAGCATAGAGATTAAGTCCGGTTATGGCTTGAACGCTCAAAGTGAAATAGCCATGCTGCAGGCGGCCAAAACTCTGCTCGACAATAATCCAGTGGATATCAAAACTACCTGCCTAGCCGCCCATGCCTTGCCACCAGAGTTTGCTGGGCGTCCAGACGATTACATCGATTATGTGTGCCAAGAGATTCTGCCTCAGGTTGCTCAACTCGGGCTAGCCGATGCAGTGGATGCTTTTTGTGAAGGCATTGGCTTCTCTGTTGAACAAACGCAACGTTACTTCGAGGCGGCGAAAGCGCTTGGTTTACCGGTAAAACTGCATGCGGAGCAACTTTCTTCCCTAGGTGGTTCCGCAATGGCAGCCGGTTATCAAGCTTTATCAGCAGATCACCTAGAGTACGTGACCGAGGACGATGTCAAAACCATGGCGGATGCTGGTACCGTCGCCGTCATTTTACCGGGCGCCTTCTATGTTTTACGTGAAACACAAAAACCGCCCATTGATTTGTTCCGTAAGCACAATGTACCCATGGCCATCGCGACCGATGCCAACCCTGGTACAGCCCCTGTTTTGTCCTTACGTCTGATGATGAACATGGCCTGCACCTTGTTTGGTATGACCCCAGAAGAAGCCTTAGCAGGAGCGACTATTCATGCCGCTAAAGCATTGGGGATGGAACAACAGGTCGGCACGTTAGCGGTTGGTAAGCAAGCCAACTTTGTCCATTGGGATGTGCAATCCCCCGGAGAATTAAGCTATTGGCTAGGGGGACAATTTGTCTTACAACGGGTTTATCAAGGGGAGGTTTGTTCATGAGCGCAGTACTGAAAACACCAGCCTTTCACTTTCAACAAGGTGATACACCCTTATTGGTCAGCATGCCTCACTCAGGCACGCAGCTCACCGATGAGGTCAACGTAGGACTGACCGATGACGCTCAATGCTTGCCGGATACAGATTGGTTTATTCCCGAGCTCTACCCATTTTTAGAAACTTTGGGCGTCGGTGTTATCCAAGCCAACTATTCTCGATTTGTCATCGACTTAAACCGCCCCTATGATGATAAACCTCTGTACCAAACGAAAACCACTGGCCTGTTCCCAGACATTTTATTTGCCGATCAGCCCGTGTTCCAGTCGGGCCATGAGCCTTCTGCAGAACATCGCCAGTTTTGCAAAGACCATATTTGGCGCCCTTACCATGAAACCATCGCCCAAGAACTCGCTCGGCTAAAGGCCAAATTTGGCTACGCCATTTTATTTGATGCCCACAGTATCGCGGCGCAGGTACCTATGTTGTTTGAAGGTACCTTACCGGACTTTAACTGGGGCACGAATGAAGGCTTGTCTTGTGATGAGCGTATTCGTCATGCGGTGAATCAAGTGATCGAGCCACACTACAGCCAAGTGACCAATGGCCGTTTTAAAGGTGGCTACATTACTCGTCATTTCGGACAGCCTGAGCAAGGTATCCACGCTATTCAACTAGAGCTTTCCCAAGCCACATACCTCGACACTGACAAAGCCGCCCATCATGAGTACGGTTTAGACCAGAATAAACTGCCTCATATACAACACCAGCTACAAAAGGTCATTGGAGCGATTCTTGCTACAAAGCTATAGCCCTATTTAAAAAGAGTTGTAGCAATGGATATTAAAATTGATGATCTTTCTTGTGGTGAAGTGATCAAATTATTGGAAGAGCACCTTGCAGATATGTACGCAGTATCTCCTCCTGAGTGTGTCCATGCCTTGGATGTAGAAGCATTGAGTTCACCAGATATCACCTTTTTCAGCGGCTGGATAAATGGCGTGTTGCAAGGATGCTTAGCAATTAAGCAACTCACGCCAAACCATATTGAATTAAAATCAATGCGAACCTCCAGCGCAGTACGTCAATCTGGCATTGCAACACAACTCTTGAGACATACTTTGAACGTTGCAGCAGAACGTGGCTATTCATATGCAAGCCTAGAAACAGGGACACAAGACTTTTTCCTGCCAGCGCGCAGACTCTATGAAAAGTTTGGCTTCGAGTATTGCGGCCCCTTCGCAAATTACAAAGAAGATCCGCACAGCTGCTTTATGACAAAGTGCCTGACAAAAAGATTGGAGACTCACTGACTACGCTAAAGGCAGCTGCGTTGAAGACTTCACTGTTACGCAGTTTTAGCCTTGGTTTGAATCACTAGGTAAATCCCACCTAGGATCAATGCGGCTGAGATGATCAGCCGCATACTGAGTGGCTCCGCCACAAAGAGAACGCCGCCGATCGCGGCGATTACTGGTACCAATAATTGCAGCACACCTGCTTGGGTTGCACTTAAGTGTCTCAGTACACGATACCAAATACTATAGCCGACACCAGAAGCCAGACCGCCAGATAGCGCAGCCAAGAGCAGGCCTTGTGGTGTGGCGAACCATTGATCCAGCGTCATCACCCCAAGTAAAAGTGCCATGGGTACCGTTCGTAAAAAATTGAAGCTGGTGTCTGCCAAAGGTGCGTTAGAGCCTCTGCCTAATAAGGTATAACCGGCCCACGCCATCCCCGCTAACGCCATAAGCACTACACCCATAATCGAAGGCGTTGATACTTGTGGTAGGACTAAATACACCAGTCCTGCAAAAGCGATCAATATGCCTATGACCTCAAGCCCTCGCAATCGATGCCCCTCTACAAAGGTGGCAACTACCATGGTGAGCTGCACCATACCGAATAACACCAAGGCACCACTGCCGGTTTCCAGTTGCAAATAGGCGTAAGAAAAAGCCACCGCGTAGACAAACAACATCAAGGCCGCTAGCCAGCTACCTCGTTTAGAAGACGCTGCTTCAGAGCCCATTGGACTCGTTGCCTTTAGCGCACGTTTAGAAGAAGACAAGCGATTAAAGTACAGCAACAGCAGTAAAACCAATGCGCCTGTTACAAGCCGTACCATGGTAAACCCCGCTGCATCAATCCACTGCTCAGCCAACGCCAGTCGGGAAAAAACAGAGTTTGCAGCGAATGCAACAAGGGCCAAAATCGTCAACCAAACCGTGGTCATAAGCGGAAAATCGTCCGAATTATTCAAAAAGAGCCATGGTTATATCATGTTATTTGTTCAACAGATGCCCGAGAAGCGAGAAAAAACCGCACAAGGAATGTGCGAGGCGAGCACAACGCGCCCTAGTCTTGATCAAAAATGCTGTATACGTTCGAGGTAAGTTTGCTGTTTTACACGGTTTTGATAAGTCATTGGCGTAGCATGCACCAGTTTTTTAAACTCTCTTAAGAAGTGCGGTTGGTCACTAAAACCTAGATCAAACGCCATATCAGAAAACACCACCTGATCACTGTGATTGATCTGATAAACCGCCGATTGGCAACGTACAATCCGTCCAAATTGCTTGGGGGTCATGCCCATATCTGCTCGAAATTGACGTTGAATAGTGCGTGTAGTGTAGCCGGTTAATTCGGCTAACTCATCGATCCTAACATTGCCCTGTAAAGCAAAAATTCGCTGCACCACAGCCTGTGTTAAAGGGGCCAATTGACGAGCACTTTTGCCTTCAAAAAACTGCTGAAATGACGCTACCTGATCGGAAAAGTTGGACTGACTGACAACCGTCTCAAACAGTTGATTTGCATGGGGAATCACGTCTTGTAAGCTAAAGTGGTGCTCTATTAACTCCTGCGCTGACACCCTTAAACAATCTGGAATTATGCCTGACGCAAATCGAACGCCGAAGTAACGATGATCTTCGACCAAATGAATATCAATGGCCTCCATGGGCGTACCAAACACTTCTGCTGTGGGACGACTCGCATCGCAGTCAAAGATGATGTCGACACAACCATCAGGTATGGCAATGGTTTCTTGCTTGGAGCGAGACATTTCAAAACTGTAAAAATGCGATATGGCTGGGTTCGTAGAACTGGCCACCGAAAACTTTTCTGCCGCACTTAATACCAGCCAAGGCTGCTTCGAACGAATTTTACCGAGACGATCAATCGTATTTTGATGAGCCATACCCACACCTTGCAAAAATAGACGATAGCGTCACGTTGCAAGCAAGATGCCATATTTTCTATCAAGTTAAAGACATTTAATCGTGTCGCAAAAGTTCAATACCCGCCATTTTTTACGCCCTAGGATGAAATAAATCCGATCCGAAGCACATTTCTTCAATCAGTAAAACAGCACATTAGACGTTCTCGTCATGACCAAATTTGAGGGGTTAAAACCATGTCCGACAACACAAAAATCGATTTCATTTACCTATCAGAACCAGACATGATCAAAGCTGGCGTGACCAACATGCCGACTTGTGTCGACACAATGGAAGATATGTTCGCCCTACTGCACAAAGGCGACTACCGCATGGCGGGACCAAACAATGACTCTCACGGTGCCATGGTCACCTTTCCTGAGCAGCCTGACATTCCAACCATGCCACGACACACTCCTGATCGACGCTTAATGGCGATGCCTGCGTACCTGGGTGGCGACTACCAGACTTGCGGCGTGAAATGGTACGGTTCCAACATTGAAAACCGTGAAAAAGGCTTACCTCGCTCGATTTTAATGTTCACTTTGAACGACGCCGACACCGGAGCACCGCTTGCTCACATGTCCGCTAACCTACTGTCTGCGTACCGCACCGGTGCCGTTCCAGGTGTTGGTGCAAAACACCTCGCCCGTAAAGACTCAAAAGTGGTTGGTTTGTTAGGCCCAGGGGTGATGGGCAAAACGTCTATCGCAGCCTTCATGGCCGCTTGTCCAAATATCGACACCTTGAAGGTAAAAGGACGTGGTCAGAAAAGCTTGGACAGTTTCTTAACATGGGTTAACCAAACCTTCCCGCAAATCACCAATGTTCAAGTGGTGGATACCTTAGAGGAAGTCGTCCGTGACGCCGACATCGTTACCTACTGCAACTCTGGTGAAACCGGCGATGTCAGCACTTACCCAATCGTAAAACGCGAGTGGGTCAAACCTGGCGCGTACATTTCCATGCCCGCCTATTGCCGCTTTGATGCGGAGCTAGAAGCCAATGATGTTCGCAAAGTCATGGACAACATCGGCCTGTACGAAGCGTGGCATGAAGAAGCACCAAAACCTGCTCACATGTACATCCCAATCATTGGTTGTCGTTTTATGGACATGATTGACGAAGGCTTAATGACCAAAGATCAACTGGAAGATCTGGGGGCCATTTGTGCTGGCGAGGCACCTGGACGTCAGAATGACGATGAAATCATCGTACTCTCAGTTGGCGGTCTACCCACAGAAGACGTGGCTTGGGCGACCAAGATTTATCAAAACGCCATTGACCAAAACATAGGCGTCAAACTGAACCTTTGGGACACACCAACCCTGCGCTAATCAAATACGCTGAGAGCATTTTATGACCGATATTATCAAAGTAAAAACAGGCAACGTGTTTGAAGAGAAAGCCAGTTATTCAAGAGTGGTGGCGGTAGAAGACTGGATCTTTGTTTCCAATACCGCCGGCAGACACCCTGTTACCAAAGAGATTCCCGAAGATGTAACGACACAGACACTACAAGTCTTTGCCAACATCGAAAGCGCCCTACACAGCGTTGATGCTTCTCTTGGTGATGTGGTGATGTCTCGCGTGTTTATTCAAAACCCAGCGGATACCGAGGTTGTGATGGCCGTCATTGGTGAGAAGTTTAAAGGCATCAACCCTGCGACGACCGTGACTTGCCCACCACTTGGTTCAACCATTTATAAAGTGGAATTAGAGCTGACGGCTTATCGCGGCTCCGCTAAAGCAAAAGTCAAAGAAGTCCTATTGACCCAGTAATACAGCCAAAGCGCTAAGCCCTCTTAGCGCTTTTTTGTTTTGGAAAACGCCATGTTAAAAACACTTGTCAAAGTTAACACCACCAATCAACTGCCGGATTCAACCTCTGTCGTTATTATTGGCGGTGGCATTGTCGGCATTTGTGCGGCCCTGACACTAGCAGAGCGCGGAGTACCCGTCGTGGTTCTTGAAAAAGGTCACATTGCTGCCGAGCAGTCTTCACGAAATCTGGGCTGGATTCGTAAAACCAGCCGCCACGCAGAAGACGTTCCATTGGCGCAAGCCGCTGACAAAATTTGGAGCAACCTGTCTGAGCGAGTTGATGCGCCCGTTGGCTATCGTCAGGCAGGCATCATGTTCCTTGGGGACACCGATGAGCAGATGGCCATTCATGAAAAATGGTTGAACTCTGTCGCAGGTCTGGATCTCGATTCCACTCTCTTAAGCAAAGCAGAGCTAGATAAGCTTGTCCCCGGCGGTAATGGCACTTGGAAAGGAGCGGTATATACCCCATCGGATGGTCGCGGTGAACCAACGTTAGCAACCAGCGCCATCGCAAATGCTGCCATCAAATATGGCGCGACCATCGTGCAGCAGTGCGCCGTTCGAACGTTGAGTATGCAAGCCGGCAAAGTTTCTGGTGTTATCACCGAGCTGGGGGAAATTCGCTGTGATCAAGTCCTCCTAGCAGGTGGCGCTTGGTCCCGAAGATTTTTAGGTAATCTGGGAGTGCAACTGCCTACGCTACCGGTCATTGCTTCGGTATTAAGAACCAAGCCGATCAAAGGTCCCACTGAGATTGCCGTAGGTGGCTCAGACTTCTCATTTCGTAAGCACCAAGATGGTGGCTTTATCATCATGCAACGGGGCAAAGTCGATGCCCCATTGACCTTGGATCACCTTAAGATCGGTCTGCAATTCAAAGACCAATTACGCTTCGGGAAAGACGCGTTAAACATTTCATTTGGCAAAGAGTTTTTTGAAGACTTATCGACGCCTCGATCTTGGACAGCCAACAAGCGCTCTCCATTTGAATCCATTCGTGTTCGCGAACCCAGAATAAATCATGGCTTATTGGATGATGCCATGCGCAATACCATCAACGCTTGGCCCATTTTCAAAGACGCAGAATTAGAAGAATCGTGGGCAGGTTTGATTGATGTGACCCCGGACTCCATGCCGGTGATTGACCGTGTCCAAGACATTCCTGGATTGACTGTTGCGACAGGCTTCTCGGGACATGGCTTTGGTACTGGCCCAGCGGCGGGACAACTCGCAGCGGATATTGTCATGAATGACTCGCCGCTCGTCGACCCCGCTCCGTATCGATTTAACCGATTTTAGGTTTAGCACATTGTGTCATTCACAAGAGGAACAGAATAATGAGTGATATTACCACCACCGATGAGTTAAGCATGGCGTCATCTTCGACCATGCAAAAAAGTACTAAGATAGGCTTAATCACGATGATGGCGATCTGTATAGGATTGGTCATTGTCCAAGGCGCGATGATTTCGGCCCTGCAAGGTATCGGAATGGGCGGCACGACGTTTGTGTTTGCAATGATTGCGGCTCTGATTATTTCCCAGTGTAATGCAATGAGCTTTGCAGAGCTCTCACTAATGTTCCCCCAAGAAGGCACGTTAGCCACTTACACGCAAAAGGCCATTGGTCACTTTCCGGCAATCGTTGCGGTCTTTGCCGGATACGTTATCGTCGCTAGCCTAGCGGTTCCTATTGAAATGTTTCTAGTAGATGCCATGCTCGCAGAACTCCTGCCAGGTATGTTTCCAGAAAAGCTTGTTCCTCTACTGATCTTAGCCGTGCTCGCCATCACTAACCTAGTCGGGGCGGATGTGTTTGCCAAAGTGCAAAACTTCATTGCCTTTGTTTTGGTTAGCGCAATGGTTTTGCTGGGATTAGCTGCCATTTCGGGTGGTTCGGAGTATGTTCAAACGTTACAAGGCACTTCAGTCGACTGGGGATTTGCTGGGGTGCTAGACGGTAGTTTCATTGGTCTAATCGCGTTGGCAATGTGGCTGTTTGTGGGGGCCGAATACATTTGCCCTATGATTAACGAAGTCAAAGACCCTAACAAAAATATTCCAAGAGCAATGAACCTATCTTTGTTCGCTATTTTCGGAATATTTTTGGCGTTTGTCTTTGGTGCCAGCTTAGTTCTTGATACAGAAACCCTGCTTGGCTCACCAATCCCTTACTTAGATTATGCCAATGCGGTATTTGGTAAATCGGGGCTGTTTATCGCCACAGTAATGGCCCTTGCCGCTACCTGTAGCACAATCAATACGATCCTAGCGGGTCTTCCGCGTATGCTTCACGGTATGGCCCAACAAAAACAAGCGTTCCCAATGCTAAAAGCGGTCAACCGCTATAATACGCCTTGGGTAGGCATTGTCATGATGGCGCTGTTTACGTCTATCCCGTTTGTGACGTTGGACATCGACTCTCTGATCGTTCTCGTCATTGCGGCGACCACCAGCTACCTATTGGCGTACATCATCTCTCATATTGATGTAATCGTACTACGACGCCGCTTTCCTAACCTGAAGCGCCCATACAAAACGCCGTTTTACCCCATTCCGCAAATTGTAGGGATCGTCTCAATGCTGTATGTCATTATCAATAACTCTCCCGCACCAGAAATGACCCAAATGGTCTTTACCATTGCAGGAAGCATGCTGGCGGTCGTTGCCATCATCGGCGCACTTTGGGTGAAGTTCTACATGAAAAAAGGGCTATTCGAAGCCGATTAATCTCGCCTGATACCGTAAGCGCTCCAGATATTTGGGGCGCTTACAAAGAGGCGTAATATGACGTTAAAAGACTGTCTATTGGTTCAAACGTTGTACAAGGCGAGCGCCTGCTTGAGTAGTAATACGCTGGGTTAATAGCTGACCAAGCTCTGCCATTTGATCGTCTGAAACCCCTGCGTTTCGTGCCATATTGATGTGTGCATTCAGCTGACCATCGGTGTTTGGCATCACCGCTAAAATGGCTAAGGTCAGCAGCTCCCGATCCTGATGGGATAACACACCACGGGCAAAGACATCACCAAACAAGTGCTTTTGCAGGAACACATTGGCTCCCGGAGCGAAATCAAACAATGGACCGCCCACTGGCGCACCGACTAGGGCCGTTTGTACCGATTGCCCTAATGCTTGTTCGTCATCATTATCTGATAAAAGTGTCGCTGGTTGGCCTTCCGTCGTGTCATATCCTGCAGCGTTACGGGCCTCGACTACTTGCATCAGAGTGTTCAAAGCATTCAGAGAACGGGGAAAACCTGCGTAGGGATACAAGTGAATCAGAGCTTCTCTCAAATCACTGACTGGGACACCGTTTGCAAGAGCCGCATCCAACGTATCCATTAACGCATGAGACTGACCTAATGTTGCCAAGGCAATGGTGTAAGTCAGATGCTGCTGTCGTTCATCTAAAGCTTTGAAGTGTGTATGTTCATCCTGCAACGATGCCACCGCGGCCAGATACACCTCATCACTGACCTTATCTTTCCAGTTAACATTTTGTCCGTCTTGGCTCGCTGTCACGACAAAGTGCGTCATCGCAGCATCAGGGGTTGCCCCATGCCAATGATCCACACCATCAGGACACCAAACAGCCTCGCCTTCATGGAATTGGATCACCTGCCCATCACGGGTTCCGGTTAAAGCAGTGCCTTGGGTGACGATCATATGTTGTCCTGCGGGGTGATCATGCCAAGCAGTTCTCGCCCCAGTTTGAAAGGTGACATAAGCGCCAGAATAGGGCACGCCTTCGCGCTCAGGAAACACTACTTGTACATCGACTTGACCATCGAATAATGCCTCAGGCCCAGAAAAAGCTGGCTGACTGCCTGCAGGATATATTTCCTGCTCCTTTGCGATGGCCTCCCCTGATAGCCCCGCGAGGGCTAGCAAAGCCGCAGGACTGAGTCGTGCCTTACGGGAACGTGCTTTATGAGCGTTTGTGTCTTGAGCGTTTGCTTGGTTAGACATCGTGACCTCCAATATCGTTGTGAAATGGTTAACACAAGATCATTAGAGCATCAGCGCCTTAGGGACATTTGAAGGATTCTCCAGCATTTTTGCCTAATCCTCTAAGCCCCTTAATAAGTCACGATTGCTGCATTATTGTTGGGATTTGAAGTGTTGTGCGACCAATTGCTTAGCATGCTGCCACAGCGCTTTAGAGCCTTTTACGATGACTTGGCCATACCGTGTCTGCACTTGCGGCTCGGTTACTTGCCCTTCGACCCAAGTGCCACCTTGCGTGGCGACGTTATGAATCAGAGGCTGAAGGCGGTCGAGGGATTTAGCGAATTGCGCGTCATCCGTTTCAGCGGCCTCAAACTCAAGCCACAGCGCTTTCAGCTCTTCCCCTTGCGCCTTAGGCAATAAACCAAAGATACGCTCAGCCGCCTGCAGCTCTGCGGCTTCTTGCGCGGAAGTATCACCGGTTTCATGAATTGGGTGATCGCCCGCATCAATTTCCACTACGTCATGCAGTAGCAGCATCTTGATCACACGATCGATGTTCACCGTCGTATTCGCACTGTCTTGCAGAATGAGCGCATACATTGCCAAATGCCAAGAATGCTCCGCCGAATTTTCTTTGCGGGACTGATCAATCAGAGGAGATTTGCGCACGACGCTTTTAAGCTGATCGATTTCTCGTAGGAAGTTTAACTGCTGTTCTAAATGAGAAAGAGGCGTTGCATCGGACATAGGGATAAGCTTCCAAACAGGGCTTCAAAGAGAATGCGCTACCCTAACGCATCTCTTCAATATTCGCCAAGGCTTGTGTTATGGCCTGGGCTGAGACGGCGCGACACCCAGTCACATTCTGCCCTGCCCAAAGCGGTGAAAAGTCGCCTGACTGCTGCGCTTCGGCCGCCGCTCGCAAGGGCGCTATCGCAGGTGTCGCCAAGGGAAACGGCGGTGCGTCTGCACTCATCGGACCGAGCTCTTGCATGACACGATTAACGATGCCACGGGCCGCACCGCCACTGAATAAATTCGTCAATGCAGTCGTGTTAGCGGCGTCAGACTGAAGTGTAGTGCGATGTACTTCACTGGTTTGCGCTTCATCGCATAGCAAATAAGCCGTACCCACCTGTACACCAGCGGCCCCTAGGGCCATCATGGTCGCCACGCCTTGTGCATCCGCAATACCGCCTGCCGCGATGACTGGCACGGACACCGCTTGAATAATTTGCGGTAACAGCGCAAAGATACCCACTTGCGTGGCAATGCTTTTGTCTAAGAAAAAGCCGCGATGGCCACCCGCTTCTAGGCCTTGAGCAATAATCGCATCTACCCCATGCTGCTCTAGCCAGATGGCCTCTGGCACCGTTGTCGCACTGGCAATGATTTTCCCACCCCATGCGCGGATAGGAGCCAGCAATTCTGGATCTGGCAACCCGAAGTGAAAGCTCACCACAGGGGGCTTAAAGGCTTCTAAAACCGCCAAGGCTTGCTGATTAAACGGCGTACGACTTGGGCCAGAGGTAATGGAGGTCAGTTCAAGTCCAAGCTCTTCATAGTAAGGTAAAAGCGCAGCACGCCAGCGCCCTTCGACGCCACTATCGGGTTCAGGCGGTGTGTGACAGAAGAAATTTACGTTGTATGGACGATCCGTCTGTTGGCTTAAGCTTTCCAGCTCCTGCGCTAAGCGTTCTTCACTCAGCATGGCACAAGGTAAAGAGCCGAGCCCTCCGGCATTGGACACCGCAACAGCTAAGCGGTGGTCTTGAACGCCCGCCATGGGCGCTTGAATAATCGGCAGTTCAATTCCAAACAATTCCTCGATACGCACAGTCAAACCCTCCATGAAATCTACTCACTAGGCTAGCACGTCTCATGCTGAAGTCATATGACAGCAAAGGAATCCTCATCTGGGAACCTTTCGTCGCTAGGCAGTCCAATAGTGAGTTGCTACAGTTACCACACATAAATTTTGTGATCACCTAAGGATTATCCAATGACGCACACCTATCACCCACTAGGTTTTACCGGCTCTCGCATTGCTCAAGGCTACTGGCGTTTGGCCGAATGGGGCATGTCAGATCAAGAATTGCTTAGCTTTATTGAGCAAAGCCTTGAAGCCGGGATCACCACCGTCGACCACGCTGATATTTATGGTGATTATCAGTGCGAAACTTTATTTGGCCGCGCTTTAGCATTGAAACCCTCATTGCGCGACAAACTGCAAATCATCAGTAAGTGCGGCATCTTACTTCCAAGCCAGCAACGTCCAGAGATCAGCAGCCACCGATACGATCAAAGTACCGGACACATTATTCAAAGCGTTGATCAATCTCTTAAGAACTTAAACGTCGACTCACTGGATATGCTCTTGATTCACCGCCCTTCGCCACTAATGGATCCAGACCATGTGAGCGAAGCGTTTGAACACCTTTATACCGTCGGAAAAGTGAAGCACTTTGGCGTGTCGAATTTTTCTGCACAGCAGTTTGATTTGCTGCAATCTCGTATCGATATGCCTCTGCTCGTCAACCAAGTGGAGCTGTCACCTTTGGAGCTAAAACACTTCAAAGACGGCACCCTAGAGCACGCTCAGCAACATGCTGTGACGCCTATGGCTTGGTCGCCCTTTGCTGGCGGTGATTTATTTAAGCTAGAAGGCATTAACCCAACCCTTTACCAAGCCATGTCTGACGTAGCAGAAGCTCATCAAGCCAGCTTTGATCAAGTCGCCCTTGCTTGGCTAATGCGCCACCCTTCTGGCATTGCCCCCGTACTTGGTTCAGGCAAAATTGAGCGCGTATTGGCTGCTCAGCAAGCGTTGACAATGACATTAAGCGACCATGAGTGGTTCGCCATTTGGGTGGCATCACAAGGTCATCCTGTCCCTTAAACGTTCCGCAAATAACTAGAGACATCCTATGTTTAAAAAATTACTCGCAAGTGTTGGCATTGGCAAAGCCAATGTGGATGCCATCTTGAAAAGTGACAGCCTGCAAGCTGGCGCACCGTTTGAGGTAGAAGTCGTCATTAAAGGCGGCGATGTCGCGCAGGAAATCCAAGGGCTGTCTTTTGCCGTGATGACCAAAGCAAAAGCTACCGTTGAAACCAAAGAACATGAGCGTGAGGTGCAACGCAGTGTCGTGCTACAAGAATGGTGGCAACCGTTGGCGCTGACCGTAGAGGCGGGAGAAACTTTAACGAAAACATTCTCACTGATGCTACATCCAGAAATCCCTGCCAGCGAATTAGCGGGGGTGACGATTGCAAAAATGTGGCTGCAAACAGGCATCGACATTAAAAACGGTATCGATGGTTCTGACAAAGACCCTCTGACGATTCTGCCGTCGGCAACACAACGAGCCGTCTTAGACTTCATTAGCCAAAGCGGCTACCGCTTGTTCAAATCGGACATTGAAGCGGGCAAAGTATCGGCACCGGGCTTCACCTCACACCTACCTTGTTATCAAGAGTACGAATTCAAACCGGACAATTTTTCATTGTTTGGCGTGCGTGAAATCGAAGTCACCTTCGTCGACAACGGCCAAGAGACAGGCGTCTTACTCGAAGTGGATCGTGCCTTCAAAGGCGATGGCTACCGCAGTATTTCCATTCCGAATCATTGCACCACCGTCGCCGACGTTAAGCCTTATGTTAAGAGGATATTGGGGTAGTTTAGGCGCTCTCGCGCGTCATGATACGTAATGCCACCCCCGCAGCCGCCGTACGGTTTTCAACGCCAAGTTTGGGAAAGATTTGTTCCAAATGCTTGTTAACGGTACGGGGGCTCATTTCTAAGATTTCTGCAATCTCGCGGTTGGTCTTGCCGTTCGCTATCCAGTGTAAAACGTGGGATTCACGTTCGGTCAAACCCAGCTCGACTTTGAGTAACTCCGGCCCAAGCGGACGGTCTCCGTCCTCCAGTTTTACCAATGCTTCAGACTGTTCGGTGTATCCCAGAAACTTCAGTGTTAGTGGATAGTCGAGCTCTTGAAGTGGTAGGCGACTCCCTTCTTCAGGTCGATGACTTAACCAGCTCCGTACCTGAGGTGCTAGATGCTCAACCTGCCAAGCGGACGTTAAGCGAGCCTTGGCTAATAGGGCATGCGCTTGTGGTGTGGCCCAAGCAATGTCGCCTTGCCCATCAAACGTCATCAAAAATTGCCCCATGCTATCAAGAGCGGACTGAGCGTTATTACTCAAACGGGCATTGTTTAAATGCACTCGCATGCGCGCGATTAACTCATTCGGCTGAATCGGTTTAGTCAAATAATCCACCCCACCCGCTTCAAGACCGCGAACGATATCATTGGTATCAGACAAGCCCGTCATAAAGATGACAGGAATACTCGACAAATTGGGATCCGCCTTGAGCGCATGGCACGTTTCGAAACCATCCATATTTGGCATCACCGCATCCAGCAAAATAATGTCCGGTCGAATTCGCTTCGCTATGGTTAATGCCTGTCGGCCTTCTAAGGCGACTAAAACATCCATATCGGCTTGCTCCAAAGTGTCATGGATCAGACTCAGCGCATCAGGAGAGTCGTCTACTACCAACACAATGTCATTCTTAGGGTTCGCCTTCATTTTCAAATGTTCCACATCACACGGTGTGCTGTTTTAAGTAAGTTGCAATGCCATCAAATTGGAAGCTTTTATAGAGCGCTTCCAACTGTGCTAAATGTTGTTGATCAACAATCCCCTTGTCAGGAAGCTGATCCAATACGCCACGCACTCCCTTTTTATACCCCATTTCCGCAAACGCCGTTAGCTCTCTGATCATTTCATGATCGGGTATGGGGACAGGCAACTCATCCGTCGCCGCACGTTTAGGAGTTTGTTTAGACATATCCTCTAAAGCAGACAGCGAGACGGAGTCTTCTGCTGAAACGGTTTCTTGATACACCCATTCGATCTTCAACCACTGTTGAATTGCATCCAATAAGGCAGTGTTTTTAATAGGTTTGACAAGATATTGGTTAAACGCATTTTGCTCGTCGGGGCGCCTTTGGTTCTCCTGCGCATCCGCTGACAGCATGACAATCGGCACAGCATAACCTTGCTCACGCAAGACTTTAGCAAGACTTAAACCGTCCATGCCTGGCATCGAGACATCCAGTACAAATAAATCAGGCGAGCACGAATCCAACTCATCCAGACACAGCTTTGCATCGGCCGCTTCAACAACGTTAAAGCCTATGGGGGTTAAAATATCCGCTAGCAGACCACGCACCACAGGATCATCGTCGACCACCATAATGGTTCTTTGGTAACCACGATAACTGACTATTTTCTTGGACATTGGTGTTGCTTCTTGTCCTTGTGATACCCATGGCAACATCAAGCTTACTTTAAATTCACTACCTTCTCCGACCACCGACTTGGCTTGCAGGTCGCCCCCCATGATTTCAGTCAGTAGCTTAACAATGGTCAACCCTAAGCCCGTCCCCGGCAGGTTAGCGGTGGCGACATCTCGCACCCTCTCAAAAGGATCAAAGATTCGCTGTAAATGCTCCTGCTTGATCCCAAGCCCGGTATCACGAATCACGAACTCAGCCACTTGGTTACGATAATTCACTTCAAAAACCACGCCACCTTTAGGCGTGTACTTCACCGCATTGGACAGCAAATTAATCAGAATTTGTCGCAAGCGCTTTTCATCTGTGACCACTTGGTTGGGCAGCGGTGCTAGGATTTTTGCCTGGAAGCCAATACCTTTGCCCTGCGCCTGCATAGCAAACATACTGTTGAGTTGATCAATCAGCTTCGGGAAATCCACGGTGTTTCGGTATAAGTCAAATCGCCCCGCTTCGATCTTAGAAATATCCAGTAGCCCTTCAATTAGGTCGGCTAAATACAAGCCGCTACGATGAATAATGTCCAAGCCATTTTGATGCCCTGATGGCGTATTATCTTTTTCGGAGAGTAATTGAGCATAGCCAATGATCGACTGTAGAGGCGTGCGCAGTTCATGGCTGATCCCGCTTAGATAACGGCTTTTGGCTTCATTTGCCTGCTCTGCTTGTTCTTTCGCACTTTGTAATGCCAAATCCGTTTCTTTGTGAGCTTCCACTTCTTGGGTCAATTTACGGGTTTGACGGTTCGATTCTTTTTGCGCCACCACTCGGCTTTCATGGGCCAACAAAAACAACCACGACAACACGCCAGAGACAATCAGTAAAGTGAAGAACAACGCATACATGGCTTGCTCTAGCAACGCTGCTTCGCTCTCTGTTTGCGGTGCCATTTGCCGATAAATCAGCATCATCAACGCCGCGTTAATAATGTTGATCACCACCAACATGGAGGCAAAACGCCCGAGGCGAGAGCTGATCGCGCGCACCAGTCGCTTTGGTAAAAACAGTTTCAGAAAGTAGTCACTTTGTTGAGAAATGCTGGCCTGCGGCTTACAACTGTCCAAACAACGCACGTCGAGGGAACAACAAAGAGAACAAATCGGCTGTTGGTAAGCAGAGCAGAAGCTCATGTCTTCGCTTTCAAACTCATTTTCACAGATACCGCACTTTAACGTGACCACAGAGTGTCCGTGAGGGTGAGAAATTGGATTGGCTTGCTTCGCTGTTTCTATCAGCGGGATTAACTCAGGGCTTTGTCGCGCAATGTAATACTTTCCTTTGGTAAGCATCGCAATCAGCGGTACACAAATAAAACAGGCTGCAATGGCAATAAAATGCGACAGACTTTTTGCCACCTCACCAAAGATGCCCAAATAACACAGCAATCCGAGCGTGGTGGCGATTAACATCGAACCAGTACCTACTGGGTTAATGTCGTACAGATGCGCACGTTTAAACTCCACATAGTTTGGACTTAACCCTAGGGGCTTATTGATCAATAAATCCGCCGATAAACTCGACAACCAACTCACGGCACTGATGGCAAATACGCTTAAAATAGCACCTAACGCTTGGTAAATACCCAGCTCCATCAATAGGAGCGCAATGGTAACGTTAAAGATTAGCCAGACCACGCGACCGGGGTGAGAGTGCGTAAGACGAGAGAAGAAATTCGACCACGCGATGGAGCCTGCATAAGCATTGGTCAGGTTGATTTTCATCTGACAAATAAACACGAAGACAGCGGCTAAAATCAAAGCCGTCGTCGGAGAAGTCGTTAAGAACAGAAAGATTCGTTGATACAGATAAGTCGGATCGGTTGCCTGTAGGACCGTGGCACCGTCTGAAATGGCTAAATACGCCAGAAATGACCCCAGCAGCATTTTGATCGCACCAATAAACACCCACCCTGGCCCCGCCAATACCAGCCAAAACCACCAGCGATTGCGATTCTCTTTGGTCTTTTTCGGAAAGAAACGAAGGTAATCAACCTGTTCACCGATTTGCGCCATCAGTGCAAACAACACCGAGGCCGCCGCGCCAAACAGCAGCCAATCAAACCCTGTGTCTTGAGGCAAATGGCCGGGGACATACTCCGTCCAACCATAAAAATTTTGATATTCCTGCGTCACCACCACACCAATGGCCGCGACTTGTAAAACCAGCCAAATCCATTGGGTGCCAGTTTGAAAGCGACTGATCGCCCTAATACCATGGGTCACAATGGGAATGACGAATAACGCTGATAAGGCATAACCAATGGGTAAGGGAATCCCAAGCAAGACTTCCAATGCAGAGGCTAAAATGGCTGCTTCGATAGCAAAAAAGATGAAAGTGAAAGTGGCATAGATCAGCGAAGTAATCGTCGAGCCAAGATAGCCAAAGCCTGCCCCGCGTGTCAGCAGATCAATGTCTAAGCCATGTTTGGCTGAGTAATAAGCAATGGGAAAGCCAGTGATAAAGAAAACCGCAAGCACTGTCAAAATAGCGGCTACGGCATTGGTGAAGCCATAGGTTAGCGTAATAACCGCTGCCAACCCTTCTAACGCCAGAAATGCCGCCGCGCCTAGGGCGGTATGACCAACGCGGTCAATACTCATGGAATGGCCTTGCTTAGCCGTATAACGCAGCGCGTAATCTTCCATGGTTTGGTCAGCGACCCACTTGTTGTAGTGGCGCCTTACTTTGAAGATTTTCTGAGCAGCAGCCATCTCACTTCACCCCATCGTAAAACGCCAAGAACAGACAAGTTCTTGGCGTTTATTTTGGGTGTCGAACTACATTACAACACCCCTATCTACTGATAGATTACGCGATTACTAACACCATACCCAATACAGCAATCACCGAGCCGCTAATACGTGTCACAAGTGGCGTACCCAGACGAGCCATTAGTTGACCAAAGCCAACACCCACTAAATGAAGAGCAGTTGTCGCAACGGCAAAACCTAGAGCGTACTGAGCTGCTGCACCGTTCGCAGGCATCTCCATACCATGCGCCACACCGTGGAAAACTGCAAAGCCGCCAGCAATGGCTGCACAGGCTGCCACAGGTAGACGTTTCGCACCCAATACCAATGCACCTAATACCATCACAGATAATAAGATACCTTGCTCAACAAATGGCACTTCTAGACCAGCCATCGCAGCACCGCCACCTAATAGCATCATGGCAACAAATGCCATCGGCACAGCCCAAAGAGCGCGGCCACCCATACTAGCAGCCCAAAGACCTACCGCAACCATCGCCAACAAGTGATCTAAACCGCCCATTGGGTGCAGGAAACCAGACATAAAACTAGACGTGTGCTCGTGTCCTGTGTGCGCCATCGCGACTGTTGATCCGACTGTTAGCGCTGTGACCGTCGCTGCTTTACTCATTGATATACGCATTAAATTTCTCCTAATGTTGCGTTAGCCGTAGGGATTCTACCTTATACCACAGCTTTTGCAGGTGGGATTTGTTTCGCTTCAAGCATGCCTTCTGAGACAATGAACTGAATGATGTCATCCAAGCCTTGTGCGGCTTTTAAATTCGAGAACACAAATGGGCGTTCTCCACGTTGCGCTTTGGCATCTTGATCCATCACCTCCAGTGATGCCCCCACCAATGGCGCAAGATCAATTTTGTTGATGATCAACAAGTCTGACTTGGTAATGCCTGGGCCACCTTTGCGTGGAATCTTATCTCCGGCAGACACGTCGATCACGTAGATAGTCAAATCAGACAATTCCGGACTAAACGTGGCACTCAAGTTATCACCACCCGATTCTACAAACACTACATCCAGCTCACCGTGACGATCCAACAGCTGATCAATCGCCGCCAAGTTCATCGACGCGTCTTCACGAATCGCTGTATGAGGACAGCCACCGGTTTCCACACCAATGATGCGATCGGCTTCTAACGCTTCATGACGCGTTAAAAACTTGGCATCCTCTTGGGTATAAATATCATTTGTTACCACAGCGATGTTGTAGTGTTCACGCATCGCAGAACACAAAGAGCGCAATAATGCTGTCTTGCCCGAACCGACTGGGCCACCTACACCTACTCGTAGGGTTTGCTTTGGTTTACTCATGTTTCGCTCCTATTGCGATATCACTTTGTCAGTTTCGAATGGATGTTAGCCCGATCAATTACCCTAACTCTTTAAACAGAATCCTCTAAGACCGGAACAACCTCGAATATTGGGTTTCATGTAAACAACTGGCGATAGCTACCGCTGGTAGGCCCGCGCCGATATCGTCTTCATCGATGGTTTTCGACAAGGTAATTGCCTCCGATAAAGTCGGTTGCAATTCCCCCAGTAATAACTGTGCTTGGGTCTGCCCTAATGGCACCAGCTTGGTCGCTGCGGCGATTTGGTTTTCCAGCCAAGACCATGAAAAGCCCAGTGCTGCACTATCAAACTCCACTTGCCAGTGCATCGCCGCAATCGCAAACAGCACGACAAAGCTAATGTCTTCCAAGCGTACAAACGGTGTTTCAATCTCCAAACTACGCAACAAACGCGCCAAGGCTTCGCCCATGGCCGTGTCGTTTAGGCGTAATTCTTTGGTCTCACGACACGCTAAGATCAAATCGTTCAGCTCTACAATGCGCACTTCATCACGTTGCGCCCAAGCTGCCATGGCCAAGCGCAACACAGGTAAATCCACACGCGCTAACGACTGCAATAACTGAAGCTGTGTCCAATCCGCGACCTGCGCTTGCTTGGTCACCCAACCTTTATCGATGGCGTATTCCATGCCTTGTGAAAAGGCATACCCACCAACAGGCAAGCTGACACTACTGAGCTGCAATAAGCGCAGCAGACCGTGATCAGTGGTGGTGATGACCATGGCTGTACGCTCCAGATTCTGGATTGAAAATGCCTTGCTCATGAGTGACGACCAATCCTAGCAAGTGCAGCATTTCTTCCAACACGTGATCCGGCTTAATGCGTAACCAACGCTCACCGACTTCCACTTTGGTGTGACGGTTGCCTAAGTGGTAACAAGCTTTAGCAAAGGTCGTCCAATCCTCGCAGCTGGCATGGGCGATGTCTTCGACCGCGCCAACAATTTGAATGGTCTTGCCGCATTCAGAGCGCAAGTATTCGCCCACTAACAAAGGTTTACCGCGGTCTAAAAACACACGAATCTCTTCACCATTTTCGCCAACAAGTTTTAGGCGGCCGCGTTCGCGTTGCTCATGGGTCAAAATCACGGTGGTGTACACCTCATCGTGGCAATGTGTGCCGAGGCGAGTGTAAATATCTAACATAGGGCTACCCCAATTTTTCGCGTTAAGCGATTAAAACAAGTTATACAGTTGCGCCAATGGCAAGCTTTCCGCTGGCTCACAGGTCAGTAACTCCCCATCCGCACGGACTTCATAAGTCTGTGGGTCGACGGTGATATTCGGCATCCACGCATTATGAATCATGTCGGTTTTACGGATGTTGCGGGTGTTCTTACACGCTACCAACGTACGATCTAAACCAAGCGATTCTTTAATGCCGTTATTCAATGCCGCTTCTGAAACAAAGGTCACAGAGGTCGCCGCGGGGGCTTTACCGAACGAGCCAAACATAGGACGGTAATGCACCGGCTGTGGCGTTGGGATAGAGGCATTCGGATCACCCATCGGAGCGCTGGCGATCATGCCACCTTTAATAATCATCGAAGGTTTCACCGCAAAAAACGCAGGCTTCCATAACACCAAATCCGCCAATTTACCCGGCTCAATTGAGCCGACTTCGTGACTGATGCCGTGCGCAATGGCAGGGTTGACGGTGTATTTGGCCACATAACGTTTGGCTCGAAAGTTATCCGCACCCACCTCTGTGTCTTCTGGCAACAAGCCAAACTGTTGCTTCATCTTGTGTGCCGTTTGCCAAGTACGCGTGACCACTTCCCCCACTCGGCCCATGGCTTGGGAGTCTGAAGAGATCATTGAGAACGCTCCGCGATCGTGGAAGATGTCTTCCGCGGCAATCGTTTCTTTACGAATACGCGAGTCTGCAAAGGCCACGTCTTCTGGGATGTTGCTGTCTAGGTGGTGACACACCATCAACATATCCAAATGCTCATCCACGGTATTATGCGTGTACGGACGTGTTGGATTGGTGGAAGACGGTAAAACGTTCGCTAAGCCTGCCGCACGAATGATGTCCGGTGCGTGACCGCCGCCTGCGCCTTCCGTATGGTAGGTGTGAATGACACGGTCTTTGAAAGCATCAATGGTACTGTCGACAAAACCTGACTCGTTCAAGGTATCCGTATGGATCGCCACTTGTACGTCGTACTTTTCGGCAACCGATAAACAGCAATCAATCGAGGTCGGTGTCGTACCCCAGTCTTCGTGCAGCTTTAGACCACAAGCGCCCGCTTCTAACTGCTCTTCCAAAGCATCAGGCAAACTCGCGTTCCCTTTACCTAAGAAACCTAAGTTCATCGGCATGCTATCGGTCGCTTGCAGCATCTTGCCCAAGTACCAAGGACCAGAGGTACAAGTCGTTGCATTGGTACCCGTCGCGGGACCCGTACCGCCACCGATCATTGTGGTCACACCTGAGGTCAGGGCTTCTTCGATTTGCTGTGGGCAGATAAAGTGAATGTGCGCATCAATGCCGCCCGCGGTTAGGATCGAACCCTCACCGGCAATCACTTCTGTGCCTGGGCCAACCACAATATCGACATTGTCTTGAACGTCTGGGTTACCCGCTTTACCGACTTTAAAGATACGCCCATTTTTGATGCCGACATCGCCTTTGACGATGCCCCAGTGATCCAGCACAAGGGCATTGGTGATCACTAAATCTACCGCCACATCATTGGTTAATTGGCTTTGTCCCATGCCGTCACGAATGACTTTACCACCACCAAATTTCACTTCGTCGCCGTAGGTGGTGAAATCTTTTTCTACCTGAATCCAAAGATCTGTGTCACCTAAACGCACGCGGTCGCCGGTCGTTGGGCCGAACATCTGTGCGTAACTTTGTCTATCCATTGTCGCCATTATTCTGCTCCCTCTGCCAAGCTGCCCATCACTTCACCACGGAAGCCATAAATCGTTTTCGTGCCCGCGTATTCGACTAATTCCACTTCACGCCCTTGGCCCGGCTCAAAACGTACTGCGGTTCCCGAAGCAATGTTCAAGCGATAGCCTTTGGCTTGGTCGCGATCAAATACCAGAGCAGGGTTCACTTCATAAAAATGGTAATGGGAGCCAATTTGTACTGGGCGATCGCCGGTATTTTCAACACGTAATGTCCGTGTCTTACGGCCTTCGTTTAACTCGATCACCCCATCAGCGACCTGAATTTCACCTGGAATCATGTTGCCTCCGTGAGTTAGTTAATCGGGTTATGCACAGTGACCAATTTCGTGCCGTCTGGAAACGTCGCTTCCACCTGTACTTCGTGGATCAAATCTGCGACACCGTCCATCACTTGTTCCGCACTCAATAAGGTCTTACCAAATGCCATCAGCTCGGCCACGGTTTTACCATCGCGTGCACCTTCAATAATTTCCATGGTGATGTAGGCCATGGCTTCGGGGTAGTTCAACTTCAGGCCACGATTTAAACGTCGCTCAGCCAACAAGGCTGCAGTAAACACCAGCAGCTTGTCCTTTTCTCTTGGTAGTAATTCCATCGTTCAACCCTTTATTCGTTATCATTTTGCTTCGCGCATGGCGATAGCAGCCTTTGGTTTAGGTTGCCCAAATTCTCGGCGCACACGCAGTTTTATCAATCAAAACTGGGCGTAGCACTTCCCAGCATTGCGTAAACAATCGCTTCATTTTCTCGCTGTCATGACTCAAACTACGCAGCACAATAAATTCATCCACCTGAGTCACGCCTGACAAGCCATCGTTGTCTTGGCAAAGACTTCTCAGGGTTTCCAGCACACTCTCTTTCACGTTCAAAAACGGTCCAGCCAGCAATAAGCCGTTCACTGGCTTGCCTTGCAAACCCGCTTTGCCTGCCATCAGGCCACGACTGTGTTCGTCGACCAATAAGCGTTCGCGTAAGCGTAAACGCCCATCGACACGAATCTGAAAGCTTTGATCGGCTTGCCCTGTTCCAAAATCCAATCGGTTAGCCGGTAAGCCAAAGCAGGTGATCTCCCAACCTATGAAGCGCGCGCTACCGTGCAACTCAATCTGGTTACGTAGTCGTGTGTTGGCATCTGGGTAAAGAATGGTTTCTTGTGGCAGCCATTCCATGATGGCGTCTTTCGGTACCTGCAAACGAGTCGTTTGACGTTGTAAGGTTCGGTCTGGTCGCGCTTTGTAAACGCGCCCTGCCCCAGGGGTAGTAATCAGCACATGGGTGTCAGGGGCTTGGTTGGATTCAATCACTAGCTCATCACCCGACACCAAACCACCAGGAGGGTGCAATAAATACACGTGGGCCGTGTCTTTTCCTTCTGGATAAAAGGGCTTTTGCACATACAAAGGCCCCTTGTGATCGCACGTTTTTAATACGGTGCCACGAGCACTCTTTGTGAACCCGAGTGTTAAATACGCCTGCCACTGACTGGCAGGTGAAACGGTTTCTATTGAGGGCAACGCATCTTTTACAACACTCATGCAACTCCTTAGCTTGCTTTCAAGATCTATACTGCGAGGTATTGCTTAATCAGATCGTCATTCAAGTTTTCCATCTTGTCAGCGGCAACGATGCGGCCCTTTTCCATCAGACGAAACTCTTTGCCGACACGACGGGCGAAGCCCAATTTCTGTTCAATTAAGATCACGGTGAGGCCTTCCTCCTCATTGAGCTTAAGAATCACATCGCCAATCTGCTTTACAATGTTTGGCTGAATGCCTTCATTTGGCTCATCCAAAATCAACACCTTTGGCTCAAGCACTAAAGCGCGGCCAATTGCTAATTGTTGTTGCTGACCACCGGATAAATCACCGCCGCGGCGATGCAACATTTCTTTAAGTACCGGAAACAACTCAAAAATCTTTTCCGGAATCTCTTTGCTTTTGCGCACTGGTAATCCAATCCGGAGATTTTCTTCGACCGTTAGCATGGGAAAGATATCGCGCCCTTGGGGCACATAGCCGATCCCTTCATAAGCTCGACGTTCAGCACTCAGCTTGTGCAGCGCTTGGTTATTCATGGTGATTTCACCGCTTTTAATCGGTAACAACCCCATGATGGCTTTCATTAACGTGGTTTTGCCCACACCGTTGCGCCCCATGATGCAGGTGATTGAGCCCGACTCGATGTCTAAGTCCAAATCCCAGAGTATTTGCGTGCCACCGTAAAGTTGGCTCACTTTGTTCATTGAAATCATGCTTAGGCCTCCGCCGCTTCTTCACCGAGGTAAACCTCGATCACATCTTTGTTACTTTGAATCTGATCCATAGTGCCTTCTGCGAGCACCGAGCCTTGGTGAAGCACCGTTACAGTGCGCGCAATGCTGCGCACAAACTCCATATCGTGCTCTACTACAATCACCGTTCGCTCTCCTGCTAACGATGTCAGCAGCTCTGCGGTACGCTCAGTCTCTTGTGCGGTCATCCCAGCAACCGGTTCATCAATCAGCAACAAGCGTGGATCTGCTGCCAATAACATGCCAATTTCGAGCCATTGTTTCTGACCGTGGGACAAAGCCCCCGCCTTCATAAAACGCTGTTGCTTCAAGCCAATGATGGCGAGCACTTCATCAATACGATCAATTTCAGAAGGAGATAAGTTGGCAAACAATGTCGGCAACACACGCTTGTCGGTTTTCAAGGACAGCTCTAAGTTGTCAAACACGGTCTGCTCTTCAAACACGGTCGGCTTTTGGAATTTACGCCCAATGCCAAGTTGCGCAATGTCGGCCTCGTCTTTGGTCAGTAGGTTATGGGTCTGACCAAAATACACTGACCCTGCATCGGGTTTGGATTTACCTGTAATCACGTCCATCAGTGTGGTTTTGCCCGCGCCATTGGCGCCAATTAAGCAACGCAATTCCCCATCGTTGACATACAGATTCAGATCATTAAGCGCTTTAAAGCCATCAAAGCTGAGGTTTAAACCTTCCACGTACAGAATCATTTGATTCGATACGTCGACCTTAGCCGCTTGTTCCGGCGCTAAGAATGGCCAAACTTGATCTCGACGAAAGGTCTCTCGTAGCCCTTGGATCGAGTTATCGAATGCACTCATGATGTCACCTCCTGAGATGAAGCGGGCTGACGTTTCGATTTCAGCTGGCCGTACAGGCCAATCAATCCTTTTGGTAAGAACAAGGTGACTAGGACAAATAGAGCCCCCAGTGCAAATAGCCAACCGTCCGGCATGATGGCGGTAAAGCGGGTCTTCGCGTAGTTCACCAGTAGCGCTCCGATAATGGCGCCAATCAAGGTGCCACGGCCACCAACCGCTACCCAAATCACCACTTCAATGGAGTTGATAGGAGAGAATTCACCCGGGTTAATGATGCCTACTTGTGGCACGTACAAAGCCCCTGCAACACCCGCGATAACAGCTGAATAGACAAACAACCATACCTTGTAGCGCTCAGTTCTGTAGCCAATAAAACGGGTTCTTGCTTCCGCATCGCGCACCGCCAAAGTGACTTTACCTAGTCTAGAAGACAAGATTCGTTGGCTGAGCATCAACACGGCCGCTAATAAGACCGCGGTGATGATAAACAGCGACACTCGCGTGCTATCAGACTGCAAATCAAAGCCTAAGATTTCTTTAAAGTCGGTCAAACCGTTGTTACCACCGAAGCCCATTTCGTTGCGGAAGAAAGCCAGCAACAGGGCGTAGGTCAAGGCTTGCGTCATGATGGATAGGTACACGCCCGTCACACGAGAACGGAACGCCAGCCAACCAAAGACAAAGGCCAATAATCCTGGAACCAGAACTGCCATGATCATGGCAAACCAAAATTGATCCATACCATGCCAGAACCAAGGCAACTCCTGCCAATCTAGAAATACCATAAAATCAGGCAGGATCGGATGCCCGTACACACCACGATCACCGATCTGACGCATGAGGTACATACCCATGGCATAGCCGCCCAGCGCAAAGAATGCGCCGTGGCCTAAGCTCAAAATACCGCAGTATCCCCAGATAATATCCACCGCCAACGCCAGCATGGCGTAGCACAAATATTTGCCTAACAAGGTAATACTGTAAGTACTCACATATAGCGCAGAGTCTTGTGGTAATAACAAGTTAGCGGCTGAAGCCAATACCGTAACCGCCAAAAGAAGGATGACAAACGGCAGCGTGTATTTGCCTGATGAGCGACCTTCGGAAAACCAGTTGATCAGCTTGCTCATTCTGCTGCTCTCCCTTTTTGTGGGAACAATCCTTTAGGACGTTTCTGAATAAATAGGATGATGAAGACCAATACCAAGATCGCAGCCAACACTGCGCCCGTGGTCGGTTCTAGGAATTTGTTCGCGATACCCAAAGTAAACGCCGCGACTAACGTACCCAATAAGTTACCCACGCCACCGAAGACCACCACCATGAACGAATCAATGATGTACGCTTGGCCAAGGTTTGGCCCAACGTTGGTTAATTGAGACAAAGCCACCCCAGCGATACCCGCAATGCCTGAGCCCAAACCAAAGGTCATCGCATCGACCCACTCGGTTTTAACCCCCATGGCTTTGGCCATACTGCGGTTTTGCGACACAGCACGAACGTTTAGACCTAATGAACTTTTCTTCAAAATGAACACCAGTGCCAAGAACACCAGCAAGGCAAACGCTAAGATGTATAAACGGTTCAACGTCAGAGACAGCACTGGGTTAATTTCCCAAGAGCCACTCATCCAGCTCGGCGTCGATACCTGACGATTAAGCGGAGAGAAAATCGTACGCACCAGCTGTTGTAAAATCAGGCTGATACCAAACGTCGCTAACAAGGTTTCCAATGGACGCCCATGCAGACGACAAATAACTAGGCGCTCAATCAATACGCCCATCAAACCTGAGACAAGGAACGCAGCAGGGATCGCTACCCAAATGGAGTAGTCGATATAATTCGGCATAATCAACTGCACAACGTAAGTGGTGTAAGCACCCAACATGATCATTTCACCGTGCGCCATATTGATCACGCCCATCACACCAAACGTGATCGCCAAACCAATCGATGCCAACAGCAAGACCGAGCCAAGACTCAATCCAAAGAACAGCTGATCCACCAAGGCGTAACGCTCTACCTGTCGGTTAATGTTCACGAGCGCCTTGTCTGCCGCCGCAGCCACGACTTCATTGCTATCTCGAGACAGTTTTAATAAGACGTTTCTAACGTCGTTTTCTAAACTGCCACCCAAAAACTCAATCGCCGCCACGCGAGACGTTTGACTGCTACTTTTGTCCATCGCAGTGTAAATGGATAATGCCGTTTGCATCATCTCTTTCACATCGTTGTTTGACTCTTTGGGGTATAAAACTTCTAGGGTTGCAAAAGTGTCCTCATCAATGTCTGACAACAGCTCACGCACCGCCCCTTCGCGCACATCAGCATTGTTTGAGGTTAACTGGATACGCGCGATCACACCGCGCAATAGGCCACGCAACTTATTGTTTACTTTGATTTTCTTGACGTCTTTGCTGGAAAGACCCGATAGCTGCTCTTGGCTAAATGGGTCAACATAGACCTCTTTACCTTGCACATCGGTTTCCACCACAATGGCTTTGCTGTCTTTAACATAATGCAGGTCACCCGCGAGCCAAGCACGAAATACTGGCAACAGGGACTCGTCCCCTTGCGCTTCGAGTTGCTCAACCATATCGGGTAATTTGGAAAGCTTGGTGGTTGTTAATTGCTCAAGCAGAACTTCAGTTGTCGCCGCATGCACTGGCATCCAACTGGCAAACATTAACAAACAAAATGAGATGAGATATTTCACGAAAATACTCCAGGATTGAGAAGAATGGGGCGTTAGAAAAGACCCTCAGAACACGCTCTGAGGGCCAAGTTTTAACCCTGGGACATGGTCAAATTAGTAGTTCTGACCTGAACACGTTTTCGTTTCCGTGTTGTAGTTGCCACACTTCACTGGATCCGTCCAATCGGCAATCAGGTCTTTAGAACCTGGTAGGAAGTCAGACCACGCGTCGCCTGGTACAACGCTTTCTGTTTCCCATACTGTCTCAAACTGACCGTCGTCTTGGATTTCACCAATCAGTACCGGCTTGCTCAAGTGGTGGTTTTTGTTCATCACAGCCACACCGCCCGTTAGGTTAGGTGTTTCTTGACCGATCATTGCTTGCTCAACCGCATCCACGTCCGTCGTACCCGCTTCGGTTACCGCGTTAGCCCACATGTTGAAACCGATGTAAGTTGCTTCCATTGGGTCGTTCGTTACACGGCCTGGGTTCTTAGTGAAGGCTTTCCACTGCGTGATGAACTCTTCGTTTTCTTCCGTCTCAACGCTCTGGAAGTAGTTCCAAGCCGCTAAGTGACCTACTAGAGGCGCGGTATCTAGACCAGAAAGCTCTTCTTCACCTACAGAGAATGCCACCACTGGGATGTCTTCAGAAGAGATACCTTGGTTACCTAGCTCTTTGTAGAAAGGAACGTTTGCGTCACCGTTGATGGTAGAAACAACGGCTGTTTTCTTACCTTCAGACCCGAATTTAGCGATATCCGCTACGATCGACTGCCAGTCAGAGTGACCGAAAGGCGTGTAGTTGATCATGATGTCTTCTTCTGCGACACCCATGTCTTTTAGGTAAGCTTCAAGAATTTTGTTAGTGGTACGTGGATAAACATAGTCCGTACCCGCTAGCACCCAACGCTCCACACCTAGCTCGTCTTTTAGGTAGTTAACCGCTGGAATCGCTTGTTGGTTCGGCGCAGCCCCAGTGTAGAACACGTTTTTAGACGACTCTTCACCTTCGTACTGAACTGGGTAGAACATCAAGCCGTTAAGCTCTTCGATAACCGGTAGAACCGATTTACGAGAAACCGATGTCCAGCAACCGAAAATCACGTCTACGTCTTTTTCAGTAATCAACTCACGCGCTTTTTCTGCAAACAAAGGCCAGTTTGACGCAGGGTCAACCACCACTGCTTCCAGTTTCTTACCTAGCAAACCACCTTTCTTGTTTTGCTCTTCTACCATCATTAGAACTGTGTCTTTTAATGTGGTTTCAGAAATCGCCATCGTACCCGACAAAGAGTGCAACACACCTACTTTGATCGTGTCATCAGCAGCCATCGAAGGAAGAGCGATAAGCGTTGCACCGGAGAGCGCAATCGCAGAAGCAAGCGTTTTAAGTTTCATGATTGGAGTCGTCCTTTGTGATAATGATTTTGGGCTGATATGCAGACCTAATGTGAAACCTGCGACGCTGCATATCAGTACAACCAGTATTCAAAAATCACATCCAAAACGGTATGCGCGAAACACCCTAGGCGACTACGTCATTTGACGTAGTGGTTCTTAAAGTGCGTTCGTTATTAAGTGGGTATGAAGAGTTAATATCTGAGCTCTATAATTAAAAGCTAGAAAAGTCAATAATTTTTAAGTAAATGTAGGATGTTTTTTGTTAAACAGCGCTTTAAATAAAATATACATGGCGGTATCCTTAAACAATTGGTCGAAAAAACGACTTTTCCTAATACCGCACCTTTAATGCCAATCTCTTTATAGCAAGGATGAATGAATGAAAAAAAAGCGCCTCGCTTACTATGTTTTTTTCAATGTCATGCTAATTGGTATTACAGCTTTAGCCATCACTTCCTATCTATGGATCAATAACATTTACGACACTTATGCTCGTGAGTCTGCACGAATCCAAGAAGAGTATACAAATAAGGTGCGTGATGAGCTGAAAAACCGCGTCGATACCATTGTCAGTTTTATTAACTATCGTAAGGCTTCTACAGAGGCACTTCTTCAGCAAGACGTCCGTAACCGAGCTAATGAACTTCATAGCTTGATGACTTACTTGTATAGCGCCAATCAGGGGAAGCTAAATAATCAAGAAATTCAGACGCTTATAACCGAATCCGTCAGGGGGCTGAGGTATAACAATGGTCGCGGTTATTACTTTATTGATACCTTGGCAGGAGATGTTGTGCTCTACCCCGTTGCCCCTGAAAGCGAAGGTAAAAATTTATATTACTTACAGGATGAGCGAGGGAATTTTTCTCTACAGCAAGAAATTGCACTGGTTAAGCAGCATGGTCAGGGGTTTATCGAAGGTTATTGGAAAAAACCTGGCAACGATGCAGGCCATGACCACAAAAAAATTACCTTCGTAAAAAAGTTCGAACATTTCAACTGGTATTTTGGTACAGGTGAATACACAGATGTCATTGAGCAACAAGTAAAAGATGAATTAAAAGGGTATGTAAATCAGCTCACTTACGGCACAGACCGAGACCAGTATGTTTTTATTCATGACTTTCAAGGAGTGGAGCTTGCCAATGGTTTATACCCTTCTCTTGTTGGACAAAATCATTTCCAATTACCTTACAGCCAAGGTGCGAATTTCGTTCACACGCAAATTAAGCTGGCGAGTACGCCGCCTTACTATGGCTTTTTAACACACCTTTGGCCGACTCCCGACGGGACTGAAAAAGATAAACTGACTTACGTTGCTGGCATCCCCCAGTGGAATTGGGTAGTAGGTTCTGGTGCGGACATGGAGGCCCTGAATACTGTTATTGCTGCACACCAAGACGAGCTGTATCAACAACTTGTAGCCAGTTTAAAAAATGCGATTATAGTGGCTATAACGATTTTAGCATTAAGCCTACTCGCCGCACGCCATATATCCCGTAAAATAAATAACAGTTTGCGCCTTTTCACTTTAAATATGCAACAAAGCTCCGCACAGCTTTCCGTAATAGATCACGATAAAGTTGTCTACAAGGAGTTCGAAGAGCTTGCTAACGTATCCAACGATAAGACAAACAAAATCAATAACTTACTTTATAAAGATGAACTTACTGGTCTTTATAATCGGCGCTATATAAATCAGCTACTGAACCAATTAGTAGACACCTCCCAGCAAGAGCAAAGTCCGTTATCACTGGTTATGATTGATATCGACCACTTTAAACAAGTCAACGATAATTATGGCCATCAATTAGGCGATGAAGTTCTGATTGCTATTGCTCACATCATTCATAATTACACCAAAGATAAAGGGATTGTCGGACGCTTTGGTGGAGAAGAGATTCTCGTCATCCTACCCAATACAACTGCAGATCAAGCTTTCCAGCTTGCCTCGAGCATTCGAAAAAAGATTGAGCTGCAACATTTTGATCATATTAAACATACCATCACAATCAGCGCGGGCATCAGCTCAGGCAAAGAACACACTGGCTTCGAACTCATCCGCCAAGCAGATGATAATTTATATAAGGCAAAGCGTAATGGGCGTAATCGTGTTGAAAGATGAATCTGCAACAATAAAAAGGCCCCTAATTAGGCAATGCTGTTCACTTAAGGAAAAAACAGCATAATTAGTTAAAATCCAGTAACCATCAGGCTACTGGATTTTTTTATGCCTCTTCACCAAACCTTGCTTGAAATCGACGAACTACACCAATTCTCAGACCAAAGTACTTTTACTCAAAACATCCCTGTTGAATGGGTCGAATCCGCCCTTACGCTCACTCAGAGTGCAACCATTCGTAGGCGGCGATTACCATCAGATCAGGTGCTTTGGTTAGTGTTAGGCATGTCGCTCTTCAGAGATGAACCTATTGCTGATGTGGCACGACGTTTAAACATCTGCTCCCAAGGCTTGGCTAATGACTGTTTACTAGCAAAAAGTGGCATTTCTTCCGCTCGCCAGCGGTTAGGTCCCCAGCCTCTTGAGTGGTTATTTCGCAAAACAGGTTATCATTGGGGAAGTGAGCGTTACCCAGCAGATGACTGGAATGGACTGCAAGTTTTCGCTGTTGATGGTGCGTTGTTCCGAACGCCTGACACGCCCGAGTTACGAGAGCACTTTGGGTCTGGTAACACCTCGACTAACCGTCAAACACCTTATCCTATGCTAAGGCTAGTCAGTCTTATGAATACAAGGTCTCACATCATGCTTGATGCCCAAATCAGTCCCTATCGCAAAGGTGAAATTCGAATGGCTGAGAACTTTGTATCTCGTATCCCTGACCACTCTGTAACACTGCTAGATAAAGGTTTTTGGGGAGCCGACCTTTTGCTTAGCATCAATCGTGACAATGACAATCGCCATTGGTTAATCCCTGCCCGTAAGGGGTTGGTTTATGAGGAGGTTGAGCAGTACAACTCACGGGATAGATTACTGCGCATGAAGGTCTCAGATCAGGCTAAAAAACGCAATTCAAGCCTACCTGAATACTGGGATGTCCGCGCGGTGACTTATGAAATCAATAAGGTTGAGAAGACGGTTTATACTTCCTTGCCCTATGCGAAATTCAATACAGAAATGGTGAGCAAGTTATACCATGAGCGCTGGGAAATCGAACTAGGCTTTAGAGATATCAAAAGCTCAATGAACAATAATGCTCTCACTCTTAGAAGCAAGAAGGTGGAACTGATTTATCAGGAGGTTTGGAGTTTATTACTAGCCTACAATGTTGTAAGGCGTGAAGCAGGGCAAGCAGCCATTGCTTATCAGAAATCCCCAAGTGAAATAAGCTTTAAGGCGGCATACTGCTATATTGCGAGTCAGCTCATTGTGATGGCACAAGCACAACCAGTATCAAAGACAGGAACTCGCTTAGCTCACCTAAGATCAGGTATTGGAGAGTTGTGTATAAACTACCGTTCTAGGCCTTCTAGACCTAGGACGGTAAAGATAAACAAGACCCGTTATCCGGTGAATCGCAATGCTGCTCCCCTTAAGTGAACAGCATTGCCCTAATTAGGAGCCTTCTTAAATCATTTTAATTCGCTGAACAGATTACGCTTTCTTAACGAACTTAGATTTCAGCATCATGTCACCAGCACCGTCGACTTTACAGTCGATGTCGTGGTCGCCGTCGACGAAGCGTTTGATCGTCGCTTTCGTGCCGACTTTTAGTACTTGAGAAGAGCCCTTTACTTTTAGATCTTTAGTCAAAGTGACTTTATCGCCTTCCGCTAGCAGGTTGCCAACCGCGTCTTTTAGGATCAGTGCGTCTTCATCTACCACTTCTTCGTTCGGGTTCCACTCGTAAGCACACTCAGGGCAGATCAACATAGCCTGATCTTCATAAACGTATTCAGAGTTGCACTTTGGGCAAGCTGGAAGACTCATACTTCAATAACCTCAATAGAAATAGGGAATAATTTTTGCGGCATTATAACGCAATGACAATAACATGATAATGTTTTTAGGGAATTAGCCTTTTTTAGGGGCTTCTTCTAGCACTTCTTTGGTGAAATCCACATCGTGATCGTCTAAATAACCACGTATCAGCTGACGCACCACTTGTGAAGGTGTTAAGTCTTTTTCAGCACACAGCTTCTCAAACGCCTTCTTTTTACGAGGGTCGAGCAATACAGTAAAACGAGCAGTTTTGCTTTCCATTAGGCATCCTTAGAACGTCTATTCATTATCATTTGATTATAATACCCGATAAGGAATTTCATCTCTATACATTGTATTTTCTCCTTATGATCGCAATGAACAGGGCAGGGTATTAAAGATCATGAAAAAACTGTCGGGATAGGGATAGTCCGCCCACGTAAAACGTTTCAAACTATTCGTCATAGCCGTCGCCACCCGTACCATTGATAAACGAAGAGATTTTATGAACGAGCAAGCCAACGCCATTCCTACCAACATCATCACTGGGTTTCTTGGTGTGGGGAAAACCACGACCATTAACGGACTTTTGGCAAATAAGCCCGAGGGCGAGTCTTGGGCAGTACTGGTCAATGAGTTTGGCCAAGTCGGTATTGACCAAGAAATGATGCCCAATGAAGAGGGCCTTCATATCAAAGAGCTAGCGGGTGGCTGTATCTGCTGTACCATGGGCGCATCCTTAACCCCCACCTTGAAGTCTCTGATTGAGCATGCAAAACCTGACCGCTTGATCATCGAGCCTACTGGTATCGGCCACCCAGAGGGGATTATCGATACGTTAATGGGGCCGTCTTTCAAGGACAAGCTCGACCTACGCGCCACTATTTGCATCCTTGATCCCCGCTCGCTTGAACTGGAAGACGTCGCCAACAGCAATATCCTTCACGACCAGCTGAACTTGTCAGATGTGGTGATCATCAACAAATGCGATATCGCAGAGCCAGAGATGGTCGAGTTTGTGGAACAGAGCTTAAACGGCATGTTCCCACCGAGACAGCATATTGGTCGAAGTATCAAAGGCGAGATCGCCCCAGCGCTATTGGACTTGGTACGCAATGGTCAGCTGAAGGCACAATTTCCTGAAGCCCATTCTCATACTCATCATGATCACAGCCACTCACATAGCCATGATCACGGATATGAGCACCATCTCCATGCGCCAGAAGCCATCGCAGAACCTGGCAAACCCATTCGAAAAACGGGCAACGGCAGTGGCTTATTCAGCTGTGGTTGGATTTTCCATCGAGACGATTGCTTCGATTATTGGCAACTGGAAGAAATCCTAAACGGCCTCGAAGGTGTTAGTCGCATCAAAGGGGTGATCCGCATTGGGCATGCTTGGGTGTTCTACAACCGAGTGAACGATGAACACGACTTCGACAAAGTGGCCTACCGCCGCGATTCACGCATTGAAATCATCAGCCCACGGGAGCTGGACTGGGAAGCATTAGAACAACAAATGCTGGCCTGTTTGCAAAAATAGGCCCCCATTTTCTCTTGATTTACGCATTTCAAATGTGAGACTTAATATAATATGGTTCATATACGATTTATATATGGATCATATTATGGGAATCATCAAAATCTCCGACGACGTACATGATGATGTGCGCCGCGCCTCTCAAGTCATGTCACGCTCCATCAATGCTCAAGCTGAGTTCTGGATTAAGATTGGCCGCCTTGCTGAACGAAATCCAACCATGAGCTTCTCGGAAATCATTCAAATGGAGTTGGACAAAGCCGATGCCCTAGAAGCGGCTGAAATGATCGATCAGCAGGCCCTAGCATGAGCAGAGAAACCGTTCATATCAAAAGCCCTGCAGAAATCGAGCTAATGCGCGAATCGGGCCGACTACTTGCGAAGGTCTTTAAGCACCTAGACAGTTTTGTCAAAGAAGATGTCACCACCATGGCCATCAATAATGAAGTAGAGCGCTACATTCGTCAGGAGCTCAATGCTCGACCAGCCAGCCTTGGCCAATATGGTTATCCGTACTCACTCAACACATCCGTCAACGAAGTCGTCTGCCACGGCATGCCCAGTGAACACTATGCCCTACGCCCGCGAGATATTATTAATCTAGACATCACTTTGGAAAAGAATGGCTTTATTGCTGATTCAAGCAAAATGTACGTGATGCCTAGTGCAGGGCCTGAAGCCAGACGCCTCGTTAAAGCCACCTATGAGGCCATGTGGCAAGGCATCAAACAAGTGAAGCCTGGTGCAACACTAGGGGATATCGGTCATGCCATCGCCAGCTTCGCACAAGCGAATCGCTACACCGTCGTACAAGAATACTGCGGCCACGGCATTGGCCGAGAAATGCACGAAGCACCACAAGTCATGCACGTAGGACGCCGAGGACAAGGCTTAACACTAAAACCCGGCATGACGTTTACCATCGAACCCATGATTAATCAGGGCCGAGCCAAAACGAAAACCAAGAAAGACGGCTGGACCGTTATCACCGCAGATCGCAAGCTATCCGCCCAATGGGAACACACGATTCTCGTCACCGAGACTGGCTACGAAGTGTTAACCCTTCGAGAAGAAGAACAGGCGCTTTAGCTGTCATGGCAAGAGTTAGTAAAGGGGTTTCCTTTACTAACTCAACACGTGATCCCTAAAGGCCGTAATCTCGCTCTACCTTTGCAATACGGACTTTGAAGGTTTCATACCACTGCTCACGGCCCATTTTCTGAGCACTTAAATGCTCTACATTTTGCTTCCATTGTCTAATCGAATCCAAGTCTTGCCAGTAGGAGACAGTGACTCCCACGTCCTCCCGCGCTGACTCTATTCCTAAAAAACCTGGCTGCTGCTCAGCAAGCGTGACCATCCTATCCGCGACCTCACCGTAGCCGTTATCGCCAGCGGTTCGAACCGATGTAAAAATCACCGCATAGTAAGGCGGTGTGGGGGTCTTTGCTAAAAGCGTCATGGGTTGTCCTTTGGAAACTTTATAAGCAACTTATAACAGAAAAACACTCTAAAAGTGACCGTTAATTAAAACCAGAATGTCGTATTTTTGCTTTTGAGAAATGTCGTATTTTTGTCTATTATATAGACAACATTAACGAGGTGATGATATGACCATTCAAAGCAGAATCGAAACCAGAGTAAAGCGCTCTAAGCGTTCTGTTTTTATGCGCTCAGACTTCAAAGATATCGCCGATTACGATCAAGTTGGCCGCTGTTTGAGACAGCTTGTTCGCGCAGGCCTGCTGTTAAAAATCAGCTATGGATTGTACGCGCGAGCACGCCTTAATCGCATCACTGGCAAGCCAATGCCTGATAACCCAGCAGGTTCAGACGGCGTGATCATTGAAGCGCTTGAACGATTGAATGTTGATTACTCGTTTGACGAAGTTTCTCAATCAAGCCTCTCAGGACAAAGCACTCAAATTCCAGCCAACGTTAAGGTCATACCTAAAAGTGCGCGCTTTACCCGAAAGATCAAAGTAGGAAGTCAAAGTGTCAACGAACTTCGATAGCTCGTTATTTGTCGATATTGCCGATGCCATAGGCCTTGGCAACCCCGCAATCGTTGAAAAAGACTACTATATAGTTGAGCTACTGAAGCTCATTTCCAAACTTGATTTGGACTACCATCAAATCGTATTTTCTGGTGGTACAGCATTAGCAAAGTCGTCTATCAAAACCCACCGAATGTCCGAAGACATCGATCTAAAGCTTATTCCTAAATCAAACTACGTCGAATTAGTCTCAAGAAATGCCAAAAGGAATGCGCGTAAAAAGGCGAAGTTGCAGGTAGAAAACTTACTTGAGCAAAGTACTTTATTTTCAATAGAAGGCACGCCATCAATACAAGATGAATACCGCTATTCAGCTTTTGAAGTGAGATACCCTCAGGAATACCAACAAGCTCCCTGTCTAAGACCTTTTATTAAGCTTGAATTGATCGAATCGACGACTCTAAGCTCGCCAGAAAAGAGGCTAATCCAATCCATTTATTCTGAAGTTCTAAAAGAACACGAACAAAAAATTGAGATGGATTGCGCTGCAATTATCGACACTCAAGCAGAGAAACTGGTCTCAATGCTTCGAAGAACCGCAAGTGCCACACGAGATCAAATTCGAGACGATGACGAAACTCTCATCCGCCATATCTATGACACTTACTATATCCAAATGGCTGAGCCTTCGGACAAAACAGCTCTAGCCGTGCTGGTAGATAAAGTAATAAAAGCCGATGTTGAGCAATACGGCAAACAGCACCCTAAACTCGTCGAGTCACCACTTGAAGAGCTGAATTTTGGGTTAGAGCAACTCATTCATAATGAGCTTTTTAAAGAGCGCTACGAACGGTACGTTAGCCCTATGGTCTACGCCGAGCATCCTGTAACTTGGCAAGATGCTTTGGCTACTTTCCACAGACTAACGCTAGAAGTTTTCGAAGAGATTAAAGAGAGCTATCTAAAGGATTGCTTTGCATCGACCAAAGAAGATTTAGACAACGATGATGCTGTGGACGGGCAGAATTTCTTAAAACTTAATTAAGTCTATCAGCGTTTCTTCACCCTCGAATGACGCATCAATCCTTACAGCAGATATTGATAAGACAACACATGACAGACCATTTAATTCTGCTGACAATGAAGACTTAACGTATAACTCGAGAGCCGGATTGCTTTTATGACAAATTAGAACAGATTCTGCAGTTGTAATAATGTCTAAACCATCAATCTCTTCAAATTTTTCAAAGAATGTTTTCTCTACAAAGAAACCTTTAACGTTAAAACCAGACTTAGTGCCCTGCGCATCAATAGAGTAAGCTTTAGCAAAAGCAGTATTCATTTGAAACTCGGCAGGATTATAAAGAAAGTTTTTTTCTAGTAGCTGTTTGCTATGTTCATTTGGCTCTTCTCCATGATAGAGAAAAGAATTTCCTGTATGGATTTCAGGTGAATATTGAATCCTTTCCCCACCAGCTAACACCGTTCTAATACCTACGCCGTAACGTTCAGTAAGACGCAGTAAACTAAGATGCCCAAGCACTAAGTCTCTTATGTAAAAAATAGCGGAGGAAGCCTGTATATATTCAGGTTTATCTAAATCTACTGTACGAGCAACGCCATCATTAATAATTAGGACATTTTCAAATGCCATTGGGGGCAAATTCACCAAAAATGGATGGCCTACTCTGTCATACACTTCGCTTAAAAGTTCTAGTGCACCATTCTTTTGCAAGCTCATTAAGTCCCATTGAGACTCTTTTAGCAAGCCTCCAAATCCACAAACATCCATCCATGTACTTACGCACGGTATAGGCTTCAATTCTCCACGGTGTGCTTTGCCTCTCCATTCAATAGCCGCGTAAAACTCTTCTTTTTCCCAAGGAGTAGGCATTTCAAACATCTCCATATGATTATGACTTAACAATAACTTTAGTTAAGCCATGGTAATTGAATGCTTAGCACTGTGCACTCACTAGAGTGGGTCAGATTCCTTAAATACCGAAGCTTAAGTAGCGTTAGATGGTGCAGGAATCTGCCCCCCTCACCACCTTAGCCTGCTTTGACAGCCACACCCCGTCCCTTCGGCAGTTTAATCTCGCTCACTGCCACGCCTAATAAGATCACCACGGCAGCAATACTTTGTGCCATATCTAAGCTTTCACCAAAGAAAAGATAGCCGCCGATTAGGGCAAATACCGGTACTAGCAAGGTCATGGGTGCGACGCTTGAGACGGAGTATTTGACGATCATTTTGTTCCAGAACCAGTAACCTAGCAGCGTGGTTGGATAAGCTTGGAAAGCGGCGGAGAACAGCACCGAGCCGTTGATTTCTAAGATAGATTGCGCCACTGAGCTTGGGCCACTGACAGCCATCGCTAACAACAGTAATGGAACCGGTGCGAAGGCCATGCCCCAGATATTGAAGGCGAAGATTTCGCGGGTACCGGAGCGTTTGACGATTAAGCCATTCACACTCCAAAACACCGAAGCGCTGAGCACCAAGGCTAACCCTAACACCGTCACGGTGCCGTCTTGGTTCCAGATAATAATACCCAAGCCGATCAAAGCGAGTATCGAGCCTAGAACTTTACTCACGGTGACTTGTTCTTTGAGTAAGTAACGACCCACTAACAAGCTGCTGATTACACTCATATCCAACAGTAAGGAGGCCAAGCCAGAGGAAAGACCCGCGCCAACGGACAAGGTGGTCAAGCCCCAAACTCCAACGCCAAAGGTTAATCCATATGCCATCAAGTAACGCCATGGCACATTGGGACGACGAATAAAAAAAATCAGCGGCAATACGGCCAAAGTAAAGCGCAACGCAGTCAGCAAAAAGGGATCGATATTGTTCACCCCCAGCTTGATCACGCTGAAGTTAAAGCCCCACAAAGCCATCAGTAACACCAGCAACAAACTGTCTCTTTGATTCATGATATGGCCCTCTCGTTTATTAAGCCGTTCTGATCCGAATGAGGACCAAGTATGAGGTGATACTTGCCAAGAGAGCAGATTCAATTTTTAATAAAATTAAGAGTACAATTTTAACAACCGTATTTTGAAAGGGCAGGATCACACGATGACTTTATATGAAACGCTCGCTCGGACGTTTATTGACGACATTATAAGTGAGCGTTTACCAACTGGTTCTCGACTGCCAGCTCTTAGGAAATTGGCTAAACAGCAATCGATCAGTTTGACGACCGCCGGAAAAGCCTATGCGTACTTGGAAGATCGAGGCTGGATTTACGCGCGTCCCCAAGCGGGCTACTTCGTTGCCAATCGAAGCAAAAAGACCGCGTTCCCAGTTCTTTCTAATCAGTCTTTAGTCCCCCGAGATCCAAGCCGCTTTGCGCCACAACAAGGTTATGATGCAGCGGCGACAGGCTTTGCACCGCTTGGAACGTCTTTACTTGCGCCCGAGTTACTGCCCGAAACGGACTTAACTCGAACCATTAAACGCGTCACCCAACGGGCCAGCCAGAGTATGTTTAGCTACCCTGAATCCCAAGGGGCCGCCAGCTTGCGTGATGCTCTGTCGGAACATTTTAGAAGCCAGCATTTTGCCTTTAACCCAGAGGAGTTGGTGATCACTAACTCCTGCTTAGAATCGGTGCGGGTCGCTCTGGAAAGTGTAAGCAAGCCAAACGATACCATCGCTGTCTGTTCGCCTTGCTTTAGTGGCTTGCTCGATCTTTTATCTACTTTACAGCGTCAGATTATTGAGATCCCCGTCACCCATGAGGGCATTGATCTCAGCCTACTCGAAGCCTGCTTTGCGGAACAAAAAGTCTCTGCGGCGTTATTAAGTACCACTCACATAAACCCTCTAGGTATTACGCTGCCAACAGAGCAAAAGCAGGCCATTGCAAAGCTTGCTGCTCAATATCAGATGCCAGTGATTGAAGATGATGTCTACTTTGAGCTTAGCCACAACAAGGCTCAGCCACTACCTGCGAAATACTGGGATAAGGAAGGCTATATTCTGTGGTGCAGCTCCATTTCGAAGACGCTTGCTCCAGGCTTGCGCCTTGGTTGGTGTTTACCTGGACGCTATTTTGATCGATTTTATCAACAGCATCACAGCTCCAGCATGGGGGTAAACAGCTTGGTCCAAGACTGCATCGCAGAGTTTTTGTTGTGCGGGGATTACCGTCGACACCTCAATGCACTTAGGCCCATTTTACAGTCACAAATGCATCAATATCGACAGTTCTTAGCTGAGCATTTGCCAGACTCCACGCAAATCAGTGCACCGCAAGGAGGGCTTGTACTGTGGCTGCGTGTTCCAAATTTAGATACCAATGCTCTCGCCGAGCAAGCATTACAACAAGGCATCGACATTCGTCGCGGAAGTTGTTTCAGCACGCATCCAGATTACAACGATTGCTTCAGAATTAACTGCGGCTGGCCTCTCTATTACGAGCAACCGGGCAATTCTCCAATTCTGCAGTTGAGGGCATTGTGTTCATTAATTTCTGAGCGGTAAGAAAGAGCGCTGAGGCTTAGCAGCCCCAACGACAATTTTATGGAAAGTAGAAATATATTTTTCCAGCAGGGAGATCCACCGTGACATGATCAAATGCATTGATCATATTCATTCCCATCACAGGCAACGGCTCACCATCGATTTTACGACTTGTGTGTGTGACCACTGAGCTATGCATACTGTAATCGCCAAACTTAAACTCGTTTTTACAAAGCCGAGCATCATCACCCACATCCAGTCCACGCTCTTCAAGCTCAGAGAAATCTACCTTTTCCGACACACAGTTTTCTTCGACAGCAAAGGGGACGGTGGAAATGGAGCTACCCGTTTCGAAACTCACGCGACGCTTGGTTTCATCATTGAATGGGTAATAGAAATGTAGGTTCTCACCATCAAAATCCGCATCATAGGAAATGCATTTATGAGTACAAGTGATGCTTTCTGGCTGAATCACAATACCACTAGAGTAAAAAGAAAACTGCCCGTATTGACCAATGAAATCAACACCTAGCACTCCTGAACTACGTCCTTCCTGAGTAATGATAATCTTATTTTTCATGCCACTTACATTTGAATTCATATCCACTATTGCTAAACTTGCAGTTATTTTCAGTCCAAACGGGTCTTTGAAATGAAATATCGAATCAACAAGATTAGGGCTAATATCCGCAATACTCATAAAAGAAGACGTATCTATCGTTGCATCAAAGCTCTCTCCACCTCGGGTATAAACCTTAGTATTATGAAATGAAAAGTCTTCTTCTGAATAAGAAGAAAATACAGTTTTTTCTTCTTTAGATGTTTTCTTCAACTCATTCTCAGAAAACATCAAAGAGATTTTCTTCCCTTCTAAATCGGAAAACACCTCACAAAAAAGAAGATCATCATCTACATATTTCGATTTATCATTACAAAAATCTACAGCCTCTCCAGCCAAAGGGAGAGCATTCAAAAAAATTATATCGTAAAAGTAATTTTCAACTTCAAAGGAGGTTTTAGAAAAAGAAGCTCCGGATACAAAAAAGCTTAATAGAAAAAATAGTTTCTTCATGACAACCTTAATTACAGTTTTTTCTTTTAATACTTAAGCCTACAATTTTGGCATTAACATCGTAGCTTACGGTTTTTTCAGCATCTATTTTAAAGCCTTTTCCTTTACCTCGAAGCTGTGGTTTAGACACAGTTGCGTCATTCTTCCACTCATCATTGATGGCATTATACTCGACACTACCTTCCGCTTTCCCGAAAGACATTTCTACCCCATTACCCAAATTTGAGCTTGCTTCTATAGAGGCTCTTGTAAATACATCAGCGTCGAGCGATTCTTCTGGTTTTTTAGTGTACCGGAAGCCTGCAACAGCCTCCGCTGTTACATCCAATATTGCCTGCTTATCTTGCAAGCCTTTATGCCAGCCCACAGAAAGCTCGACGATTGTCATCCGACACTGACCAGATCCATCGCTGATAATTTGATAGCGAATAGCCTCTCTGGCTTTCATACCTTTTTGAAGGTTGTTTACTTTATGTGCTTGCCTAGAAAGGGCCAAATCCCTAGCTTTAATGAACTCCATTACCACGTCCTGTTTAGTTATCCTGAAATTGAATCATAGCATTCGAATCGAACTGACTACGACATTAGCACCTCAACTAGAGCATATCCTTACACAGGCCTTACCAAAAACTGACTCAAGAACACCGCAAGCCTTACTGGGTTTTAGGCGTCAGAGTAATACGTCGATATTGCATCATTGCTAATAGCAACACACAGGCGAGAGCCATCACAAATGGGAACAGAACAGTAGCAAAGGAATACGCCTCTAACGCGATGATTGCGCAGGCATTGCGTAAGATGATTAACAAGAAAAAGGCTCGACTCTCTTCAAACGGATGATGGTAGGCTTTGCGTGCAGTAGGACCAAAACCGATCACATCAACGACCGTAAGTATGATGACCGCCCACAAAGGGTCTTGGGTGAGATACCAGAGAGGCAAAGACGCGAGTGCCGCAGCCAAAAACCACCAGTCTAACGCCGTGGAGGAGGCATCCCCTCGCTTCAAATAGGCTAGAAACGCGACATACAGGGTGATAAAGCCAGACACGCCAATTGGCCAAGCGCCAATGCCGCCGTCCGCTTGCAGCTGTGCAAAGAAGACGATCGTCGTAGTCAGGCCCCAGATCAGCCAAGAAAACACATGCGGTTTTACACGCCCCTTTAAAATCTGCACGATGTAAGGCACAAAGCCCGCAATCGCGAGCACCATCGCTGCGGCGCCCATGCTCCACTTTATCCAATCCATACCCATCATCCTATTTTGTCATGGCCATGTTAGCGGGCATTTCACATCACTGCTATGCCAATTACGCCATCTCCCAATGCTTAGCACACGATTTAGGACATCTAAGATCAATAGTTTGATGCAGAAACAAATGTCGTTATTGAGAGTCGCTTTCATTTGTGAAATGATTTTGCCCTTGCTAACACAGGAGTGTATCCATGGATCGTCGTCAATTTTTAAAGTCCAGCTCAGCATTGTTAACGCTGGGTGCTATGCCAAACATCCTTTTAGCGACGCCAAGTGAGGGGGTTGATTATGAACTCATCGTCGCACCTGCCGATGTGCGCATCGCGCCGGATGGCAATACCCCTGCTTGGTGTTTTAATGGGCATTTTCCTGCGCCGGTGATCCGCGCCAAACAACATCAGCCCGTGCGTATCCGTGTGGTGAATAAACTCGCGGAACCCACGACGATCCATTGGCATGGGTTGCGCATTCCGATTGCTATGGACGGTGTGCCCTTTTTGAGCCAAGCACCGATTATGCCGGGGGAAACCTTTGACTACGAGTTCACGCCACCTGACGCGGGCACCTTCTGGTATCACCCACATATGAACAGTGTTGAACAGCTTGGCAAAGGCTTAGTCGGAGCGTTTATCGTGGACGAAGCCGAAGATCCGGGCTTTGATGCCGATGTGGTGATGGGATTGAAAAATTGGCATATCCGCGACGATGGTTCTTTCACTGCGTTGACGACTCCGCGTAACGCCTTTCGTATGGGCACGCCAGGGCGCTTGATGACCGTAAATGGCAAAGTCGCACCAACCTATTACATCCCTACTGGTGGTGCGATCCGCGCTCGCCTCGTGAACATTGATAACACACTGACTTACAACATCCACGGCGACGGTAGCGACCTCACCATTGTCACTGTGGATGGAAACCCCATCGCAACACCTCGCCCACTGAAACAGCACTTAATGGGCCCAGGCATGCGTTTGGATCTAGGCTTTATTGCCCCGGATGAAGCGGACCAGATCGTCACCTTGTACCATAAACACGAAGTGCTAGTACGCTTTAAAACCGTTGGCGAAAGCAAGCAACGTCGAGCTCTGCCGCGCTTACCTTTAAACCCGATTCCAACGCCTGACCTCGACAATGCCGAGACCATTCAATTCGCGTTTGAATGGGATGCCTCCATCAACCCAGTGAAAAAAGACGGCAAGGTCAATTACCGCTTCTGGACCATCAACCGCAAAGCATGGGACGGCATGTCAGCGAAACATATTCCTGAACCGCTCGCCAGATTAGAACGGGGCAAAACCTACATCTTTGAGTTAGCCAACCTGACTCAATACCACCACCCGATCCACCTGCACGGCCACACCTTCACCGTCTTGGATTCTAATAAGCAACGTATCGAACCGTTTCACACCGACACCGTATTACTTGGGCAAAATGAAACCGCGAGAATCGCTTTTGTTGCGGATAACCCCGGCCGCTGGATGTACCACTGTCATGTGATAGAGCACCTCAAGACTGGGCTCATGGGGTATATTGAGGTGTCATAGTGACCTTAATTGAGTAAGCAAGGTCTGTCTTGCATGGGCAACTCGGACTTGGCGTAAAGCACTCGGTAACCAAATTAGATAATAATGAATGTCACGGGTGCCAACTGGCGAAGGAATCTCCATAAGTTCGCCCTGAGCAATTTGCTGCTGACATAAGAACTCCGGCATAACGGACCAACCAAAACCTTGTGTCAGCAACTTACGCTGGGCACGCAGATCTTGACTCACAACAGCAGGCACCAACGATGCAATACTAATTTGATTTTTTAGCAACCAAGGTTCGATCAACGATAATTCCAAGTTATAAGCCAATAAAGGCTCGGCACGAATCGCTGCGCCAAAGTCTTGTGCTGACATGATGCGCTTTACGACACTGGGAGCGGCCACTGGGAGTACTTTACTGGTATAAATCAGCTCGCTTTTCAAACGATCATCTAAAACAGGATGAGCAGAGACCCCCAAATCACAATGCCCCTCAAGCAACATGCTCGACACCATACTGCCGTTACCAGTATGCATACGAATTTTCACCCCCGATTCCAATAACGGTAGCATCTGTACACTGAGTATCTCCGCCATAAAATCCGCATGTCCGACTATTTGCAAGACACCAGAAATGTCCATTGATCGTGCTCTTGCTGAGGCTAAAGCCGCCTCTGCTGCTTCCAGCTTATCACCAATGTCCATGGCTAATTCATCCGCTGTGGAGGTAGGCTCAACGCCACTAGAGGAACGCTCAAATAACGGTCGCCCAATGGCTACCTCTAGTCCTGCAATGTGCTGCGATACAGCAGGTTGCGTCAAATTAAGTGAACGCGCTGCACCGCTAATAGAGCGCTGGCGATAAACTTCTATAAATGTGCGCATTCTTGCAAGAGACATTTCGACACCCCATAAATTTATTTATACCCTCTGAAAAATAGCATTGTTACCCCTCTCCTCTCAATCGCTTCTACTATGTAGGCATCAAAAGCAAGCCATCCAACTACAGGGGGATGTATGTCAAAAGAAACAATTCAAAACGAGCTAGAGAAAATTCTCAGCAGCATGAAACGCCAACAACTTCGTTCTGGCCCAGCGTCAGTCGAGTTACGAAAAGACCGTTTGCAGCGCTGCATAAAATTAATCCGTGATAACCATAAAGCCATTGCTTCTGCCATGAGCGAAGATTTTGGGCACCGTAGCTTATATCAGTCCTACGTGGCCGATATGGTAACGACCAGCAAGATGCTGCAACACTCGATCGATAATCTAGAAACTTGGATGAAGACAGAACAAACTGCCTCACCTGACCCTGAAATGCGCACAGAAATACAGTTTCAGCCATTAGGGGTTGTTGGTGTCATTAGTCCTTGGAATTTTCCAATCAATTTAGCATTTGGACCGTTAGCTGGCGTATTCGCAGCCGGTAATAGCGCTATGTTGAAGCCTTCTGAGTTGACACCTAAGACTTCAGATTTATTGGCTGAATTAGTGGCCCGTTATTTCGGCCCTGAAGAGCTAACCGTCGTACTAGGAGATGCGGATGTTGGCCAAGCTTTCAGCCACTTACCTTTCGATCATTTAGTCTTTACTGGTAGCACCGCTGTGGGTAAGCATGTGATGCGGGCTGCTGCAGAGAACCTTGTGCCAGTGACATTGGAGCTGGGCGGAAAGTCACCAGTTATGGTGGCCAAAGGTGCTGACCTGAGCAAAGCCGTTGAACGCACATTAACGATTAAATCCTTTAATGCTGGTCAAATTTGCCTATCACCAGATTATGTTTTGCTGCCTACAGAACAAGCTCAAGCGTTCAAAGACCAAGCGCGAGAATTCATGGGAAAAACTTTCCCAAGCATTCAAGAAAATACCGATTACACCGCGATCATTAACGAACGCCATTACCAGCGCTTAGTCGATCTATTAGAAGATGCACGTCAAAAAGGCGCCGAGATCATCAATCTTGCGCCGCAAAATGAACCGGCTTACGACGCCTCTAGCCGTAAAATCGCTCCGCATTTGGTGATTGGGGCAACTGACGACATGGCGATCATGCAGGAAGAAATATTTGGTCCATTGTTACCCATTCGTCTGTATCAAGAAGAAGACGAGGCAATTAAGTACATTAATCAACACCCTCGTCCTTTGGCCGCCTATTACTTCAATGAGGACAGCACAGCACAGCAAGCGTTTGCACAACAAACGACTTCTGGGGCGCTGGTCATCAACGACGTTATGACCCATGTATCTATTGATGAGCTACCTTTTGGTGGTGTGGGCGCATCTGGAATGGGGGCTTACCATGGTATTCATGGCTTCCGCCAGTTCTCTCATGCCAAGGCGGTGGTAGTACAAAGCGAAGCGGGTACATCAAACCTTCGCTTGCGAGCACCGTATGCAGACAAACAAGCAGCCGTAGACGCTTTTTTTAATCACTGATTCACCCATATTGATAAAGGATAGAGAGGTTTATATGAAAATTTTAATGGTTCTTACATCACATAATGAGCTGGGCAACACTGGAGAAAAAACAGGCTTTTGGTTAGAAGAGTTTGCCGCACCTTACTACACCTTTTTAGATGCAGGAGCTGAGCTTGTGTTGGCTTCACCTATGGGCGGCCAACCGCCTCTGGACCCGAAAAGTGACTTGCCTGACTTTCAAACCCCTGCTACCGAGCGATTTAAACAAGACGAACAGGCGCAACAAGTACTAGCAAACACCGTCAAACTTGAAGACGTGTCACAGGCAGATTTTGATGCGGTGTTTTACCCTGGCGGTCATGGCCCTCTGTGGGATCTTGCAGAGTCAGATCAGTCTATTGCCCTGATCGAAGCGTTTGAACAAGCAGGCAAGCCAATCAGCTTTGTTTGTCATGCGCCTGGTGTACTGCGTCATGTGAAAGCAGCTAACGGTGAGCCGCTGATCAAAGGACGTAAAGTCACTGGCTTTACAAACGGAGAAGAAGCGGGAGTGGAGCTGACTGATGTGGTGCCATTCTTGATCGAAGATGAATTCATTCGTCTTGGTGGTCATTATGAAAAAGGCGCTGACTGGCAGCCTCACGTGGTTGAAGATGGTCGTTTGATTACAGGCCAAAACCCAGCCAGCTCAGAAGCGGTAGCACAAGCTTTGATCAAACAGCTGGCCTAATTCTCCTCAAATCTCGTCGAGGCGGCATCCCATATGGGAAGCCCCTTGGCGGCTATTTCTTGATAACGAGCCCTCATGAAACGCGATATTTATGCTTATCTAACGTCTGTCGTGCTGTTTTTGGCGATTGCGTTCAGTGTCTTTTTAGTCATTAGCGATAACGAAATACCCTTTACTACCCAAGCGCGACTAAAAACTGCCCCCTTAGACATCTCAACAGAAGTATCTGGGCATATCGCGCAAGTGCTGGTAAAAGAAGGTGAACAGGTAACAGCCGGACAACCTTTATTCGAACTAGATTCCAGTCAATACAGTCTGGCTGCGGAAAAAGCTCAAGCTAACGTCCTTCTGGCCCAAAGCCAATGGCAGCAGGCAGACCGTTATTTAGCTCGGATTCAATCTTTATACGAGTCTTCTTCCACTAGTAAAGAGCAGCTAGATGAAGCTACCGCGAACAAGCAAACTAAGGCGGCCACGTTACAAGCCGCAAAAGCAGACCTGAAAACAGCCCAGCGTAATCTGCAATTGACACACATCGTCGCCACGAAAGCGGGCACAGTGACCAACCTAACCTATCAAGAAGGCATGTACGTCACGCCATCCGATACGCTAGTCCACATTGTCAATCAACAGGATCTATGGATTGCAGCAGACTTCACAGAAAAAGGGCTACCTGCATTAACCAAAGGCCATGCGGTAAACATTGTCTTCGATGCATATCCGAATCAAGTATTTCAAGGCCACATTCGTTCAGTCGATCCAGCCATCTCTACAGGAGCGGAACAAGTAACGAGCTTAGCGCAAGTTGAAGAGGAAACTCGCTGGATTCGTCCGCAACAAAAAATTCGTGTACGAATCCAAACCGACCAAGCTCCAACACTACTGGTTGCAGGCAGTCGCGCAAGCGTCATGATCCGCGATGACTATCATGTGGCAGACATTTGGATGACAATTTTAAGCTGGATGAGATACATCTACTAATGTACGAGCTCATTCGCAAAAGTCTTATCATTGTGATGTGCTTAATGCTAAGCAAAATGCTGCACTTAGACGTCAGCGTCTATGTCGTTCTTTTTGCGATAGTTGTTGCCACGACCAGTTTCTCTAAGCACTTCCATCACCTATTGCAGCGCCTGGCACCCTCAGTATGCGCTGCCATCGGAGCGGTATTTGTAAATCAGCTGTTCGCATCGCATCCGTTTATTATCTGGACTTGCAGCATATTGTACTTTGATCATGTCCGTCGCCACGCTGACAATAATCTACGTATCCGTATGGCCACTTTGCCACTGTTTATGATCATCTTCATAACGACCTATCACAACAGCAGCGATTACACCTTAGCCATACCCAATATTATCCGCGATGTGGTATTAAGCGCCTTGTTGGCTGCGCTTGTGGCGAGTTTTATCAATCACTTAATGCCGATCAAAGCACACCCTCCCAAACCTACGGTTATCTCCCAACCTGTCACAGGTACTGATCGCCTTAAAATGCTGATACTGGTTGGTGGCGGCTTGGCCTTCATCATGATTAATGAAGTGACCAGCGCGGTGTTTTGCTTAGTTCCATTGATTACCTCAGCGATGCAACCCACTCATGCACACATGAAACAACACGCCACAGAAAAAATCCTATCTCAAGTTGGTGGATGTAGCCTCGCGGTAATCGCTTCAATTATGTACTCAGGTACTGAAGTCAATGTATTCACCTACTTTGTCGTCTCTTTTTTGATGGTGTATCTAATATTGAAGTGGAGTCATTACTCCGAACCAAGAGATCGCGCTATTCACGCTGACGCATTGATGGGCTTTTTGATACCGTACCAACTCTATGTGGCGCACTATGGTAATGACTTTGGCTTAAGCTCAATTGCCTTAAGGGCAATTGAGTTAGTGATTGCTCTATTGATTATCTATACGCTAGCGCACTGGTTGAATCACCTATCGAATTATCCAAATAATGATAAAGCAAGACACGGAAGGACTTAGAATTGAACCAAACTAGACGCTAGCTCGTAAAACAAGGGCAACTTAAATAAAGGAGCGCTTCAATGCTGTCATTGTTCAAATCTAACCCGACCAAGAAACTTGAAAAGCGTTATTCAGAACTGCTTGAGCAGGCCATGCAAGCACAGCGCAAAGGCGATATCAGAACCTACTCAATGCTGACAGCGGAGGCCGAAGAAGTGCACGAACAAATAAAGGCGTTAGCGACTCAGAACTCTTAGCACCTAGCTCATTAACATGATGCGCAGGCTAAGTCGTAACGAGGTTGCTCATTTCTTCTAGCAACCATTTGCGGAATACGGTAGCAGACTTCGATAAAGGTTTGCCTTGCGGGGATGCTAAAAAATAGTTGTCTTGCGTCCCAAGCTCAATATCAATTGGCGCAATCAATTCCTGTTTAAAGAATTGAGTATGCAGTAAATTGGGGTATCCCAACATAGCACCAAGCCCTGACTCAGCCATCAGGGCAGCTGACAATAGCGTGTCGACTTTATGGTAGCTTAATTCAACCCCTTCAAGGCTAACACCAGCTTCCTCAAACCAGCCCACCCAAGAGTGATGCGTGCCCACTACCTCAATTAAAGGCAATGAACATAAGTCTTTTGGCTGAGTGATCAATTTAGCGTTCTTACCAGAGCAGTAAGGCTTTACCTGTGTACGGATAAGTGGATCAAGCGATAAACCTGGCCAATCACCATGACCATTAATGATAGCGATATCATGAGCGCCATCGAAAAAGTCTGTATCCCAGTTTGCATGGATGATTTGCAACCCAATACCTGGATATCGTGCACAAAATTTATATAAATTGTGAGATAACCATAATGACGAAAATGCATAGTTAACCACAATCACAAGCCTACCTTTACCTACTGGGGAAAAAATATCGGACGTTTTACGTTGTAAGTTTGTTAGTAAACTCTGCACCACCGGGAGATAAGCTAATCCACTATTCGTTAACGATACTTTGCGATGGTTTCTAACAAAAAGTTCGTCACCTAAATGGTTCTCCAATAGTTTAATGTGCTGACTTACAGCAGACTGCGTCATATGGAGCTCTCGTGCGGCTGCACTAAAATTAAGCAATCTCGCTGCTGCCTCAAACGTCTTGACCCAATTTAGTGGGGGTAAGTCACTTTTCATATCTATCCATCACAATTCCTTATCGATAAGCCAAAAATAAGTTGTTTGTATAAATAATTCAATCTAACTAGCATGAATTGCGTAATCAAATTCATCTAGGTATAGGGTTCTAGGGTATGGCCGAAGTCAATGTTCCATTAATTGAAAAAAAAGATCACAGCCTCGTTATTTCGTGGGATGACAACTCAAAAGCTGAATTTCACTATTTGTGGCTACGGGACAATTGCCCTTCTGCTTTTCACCCGAAAACAGGAGAGCGTGACTTTGATCTGTTGAGTGTTAGCTCGGATATTTACCCTCTTGAAAGTCACATTAGCGAAGATGGCCTAACTATCCTCTGGTCAGAAGGAAATCACAAAAGTACGTTTGCGCTAGAATGGCTTTATCAACATGGTTACTCGCAAAATAATTCAAACCGTTACCAAAGCAGCTACCAAAGCTGGGATAGTGCCTTTGCCCATAGCATTCCACGTGCTCAGTATGACCAAGTATTGAAAGACGACAAAGCACTGTATGACTGGATGACAGAACTGGATAAGTTTGGCTTAACCATTATCGACGCCATGCCGAGTACGCCAGAGGCTACTATTTCGCTCGCAACCCGAGTGGATTACTTGAGAAAAACCAATTTTGGCACAACATTCGATGTTGTTTCTGTTGAGTCGCCTATCAACCTTGCTTACACCTCTATCTCACTGCCATTGCACACAGATCTAGCAAATCAAGAAACGCCTCCGGGCTATCAATTCCTTCACTGCCTAGCCAACGACTGTGAAGGTGGGGAATCTAGGTTTGTTGATGGACTTCGCGTTGCTGAAGAATTACGAGATCAATGTCCAGACCACTTTCAGCTGCTATGTGATCACGCTATTCCGTTTTGCTTCGAAGATGAAGACCATGATATTCGCCAGCACCACCCAGTTATCAATGTTGACACCTTCGGCAATATTGTCGAAATGAAGTACAACGCCCATCTTGCCAGTACTTTCGACCTGCCTTCAGACATTATGTTCGAGTACTACCTAGCCTACCGAAACCTGATGGCAAGATTGCGAGACGAGCGCTTTAAGATTGAGATTAAACTCGAAGCAGGCCAAATGGTGGTCTTTGACAACCGACGCGTTTTACATGGTCGAAACAAGTTCGAAGACACGACGGGGCGTCGCCATTTGCATGGTTGCTACGTAGACCGTTCTGAATTTAAGAGCCGACTACGCATGCTTGGAAAAAAATACGGTACTCAATAAATCATTGAGTACCGCAATATCAAATACTGGCTAACCCCTGGAGTCACTCAGCAAGTTTACAAATATCACTATAAAAGGCTCTAAAGAGCTATCGAGAGGAACACCAAATGATAAGCAAAAAAAAATTAGATGAATTAATAGAGACTCGAGGGGTCCTGAAAGGGCTCAACTCGACGCTCGGTATCACAACGATAAGCCTAGTAATCGTATTTGTCTTGTACACAGTATTACTCGGAAAAACGGCAAGCGCTCAGTTTCTTGGGCTTAAAAGCTGGATAGAACACACATTAGGTTGGTACTACATCGCAGTGATGTTGGCAGCCTTTTTAGTCTGTATCTTTTTTATGTTTTCCAAAGCGGGGTCAATTCGCCTTGGCCGCGATGATGAAAGACCTGAGTTTTCGAACTTTGCTTGGTTCTCCATGCTATTTGGCTGTGGTACTGGTGCAGGGATGCTGTTCTTCTCCATGTCAGAACCCATGATCCACTTTGCTAGCGGTTGGAGTGGTGGTAACCCATTCATGAGTGCTGAAGTAAAGGCCGCCACAAGTGAGTTTTTTGCTGCCAAGCAAGCCGCATTAGCGGCTGGTCTTATGCCAGGTGACGCAGGCTTTCCTCTACCGAATGATTTAGTATCTGAAGCAGCAGCAGGCGGTTTGACACTGACTGTATTCCATTGGGGTACCGTAGCTTGGGGGATGTACGGCATTGTTGGCCTATCTCTAGCCTACTTCTCTTTCCGTAAAGGGCTGCCTTTGTCCATTCGTTCAGCGCTATACCCTTTGATCGGCAACCGTATTTACGGACCAATTGGTAACGCGGCGGATATTTTGGCCGTATTAGGCACGATATTTGGTATCTCTACGACATTAGGTCTTGGTGTCCAACAGATTGGCGCCGGTCTAGTATCACTTGGGATAATCGAGCAGACCAGTCAAACCGTGACTGTTTGCTCAATTATTCTAGTTACTTTTATGGCAACCCTTTCTGCAACCAGCGGTGTATCGAAAGGCATCAAAATTTTATCCACTCTCAACACCTACATTTGTATTGCCATTTTGCTTTACTTCTTACTCGCGTCCAGTGGCACAAACTATATTATTGCCAGCACGTTGACGACGCTAGGGGATTACCTGTCTAACGTTACGTCTATGACGCTGTGGACTGCAAGAAGCCCTGAAGAACGCACTTGGCAAGGTGGATGGACTATCTTCTACTGGGGCTGGTGGATCGCATGGTCAGCATTTGTTGGCCTGTTTATTGCCCGTATTTCTCGTGGCCGCACCATTCGTGAGTTCGTGCTTGGTGTTATTATCATTCCCTCCATGGTCGCGCTCTTGTGGTTTGGTATTATCGGTTCCGCTGGTATCTACGAATCCATTTATGGTGCAGACATGACGATCTACAATGCAGCGGTTCAAAACTGGGACTACGCAGGTACTATGTATGCCTCTTTCGATGCTCTCACACCTGGTTTTGCGGCGATAATTGCTAAAATATGTGCATTAGTTGTGGTTGTTATCTTCTTTGTCACCTCTGCTGACTCAGGTACGTTAGTGCTAGGTCGATTGCTTGCTTTTGGTCGTCGCCCGCCTACACAGCAGCGTATTATCTGGGGTAGTGTACTAGGTGCTGTGACACTCGTTGTACTGTTAATGGGTGGTAATGAAGCATTGAAAGCTCTACAGGCCGCGTCTATCGCTGGTGCGCTTCCATTCACTTTTGTATTAATTGCAATGATGGCGGGATTGATCAAATCGCTTCGCCAAGACAGTGAACATCTCGTTGCTGATGAAGAAGCCGTCAAGAAAATGATTGAAAAAGAAATCGCTGATTTGTCCTAGAGACAACACTTAACTCTACTGCTGTTTGCTAAGGCGCAGCCCCAAACACGTTGGAGTTAGATGGAAAGAAAACTTTCTCTTTCCCCTAACTCCAACGAATCTTTGACCGCTTTCATACTTTCTTACCGCAATATATTTGATTACCAATCCTGTAATTCATTGGCACTATGTCGCACTCTACTGCATCCGAAGCAAAGGTAAGTGCTTTCGCTTTTGATAGGTTAGTGCCAATTCTAAACGGGCTCCCCCCTCTGACGCTAAAACTTAATTCCCCATTTTAGAGACTCTTCTACTTTCCCCAACGCCAACTCAGCTGCGGTTTACAAAATCAGACGTTGCAGCTCTTCTTAAACGCACACGGGCAATTTCAGGATAATTTTCGAACGTATTCTCAAAAGGATTAGTCATGGAAAGCCCTATATTTACGCTTTTAAATAGATACTATAGTAGTGATATCAGAGCTCTTTTGAATGAGAAAAATAATGTGCTGGAGAATCACCCATCATCTTTTTAAACATCGCAATGAAGTTACTAGCGGTCGTATAACCTAACGCAAACGCAACATCTCCCACAGGCATGTTCTGAGACAACAGAGCCAACGCATGATTTAACTGAACCTGAGTACGCCATTGCCCAAACGTTAACCCTGTCTCCGTTGGCATTAAGCGCCTTAGCGAACGTGCTGACAAAGCCCCCAATTCAGCCCATTGCTCTACGGTCTTAGAGCTCCCTGGCTCACTTAGTACTGCTTCTGCTATTCGTAACAAGCGAGGGTCTCTTGGCATAGGCAAGTAGAGTTTTTCAGCATCTGCGCTTCGTATTTCATCCTTCATAACATCAACAATGCGTGTATTCTCTTCTGTAAGGAGATCCTTACTCCAATCTCGGCTTCGAATCACCATAGACATCAATAGCGGATTCACCCCTAACACAAAAGGTATGGCTGGCAACGAGTCGCAAAGCTCAGGCTGAAATAAAACTGAATAGCCCGAAACGACACTACAAAATAGGATACTATGCTGTGCATTCGGAGGGATCCAGCCTGCTCGGTGCGGAGGTAAAACCCATGTCCCGGACGCTGTTTTGATTTGCACAACACCTGATTGAATACATAGCAGCTGGCCCCTTAAATGACTGTGCCATCGATAAGGTTGTTGAGCTTTGTTTTCTAGAGGGGCGCTGTTCGACCATTCACACGTAATCACTTCGGCACCAGCGGTGCTATCTCCAACCTGTCTCACTCTCATTGTTAAACCCTAAAACTTGGCCACTTAGCATTATATTAAGGCCATACCTGATTAACATGCCAGAACAGAAAGACTCTAAAGTACAGCTATCTTATTTGTATCTTGAAGGTATTTGCTTGATGATCGATGTTAGTTTTGCTGTTTATTACGCTTTATTAGGGATAGCCGTGGGTTTTCTTGCCGGATTAGTAGGTGTTGGCGGCGGAGGTATAACCGTTCCCGCATTCACGATGCTTTTTACCGCGCAGGGTATTGCGAATCATGAGGTCGTCCATATGGCACTCGGTACCTCTATGGCCGCAATGATTTTTACAACCTTCAGCAGCATGAGAACTCATTACACTAAAGGAAATGTGAATAGTTTCCTTGCCATCAAAATGGCAACTGGCGTTATGCTTGGCACGTTTATCTCCACCACCATCGCAGCCAAGATTAATGGCGTTATTCTAGCGCTGTTTTTCAGCCTGTTTATGTTTTATATCACTTATAAAATGTTCAGCCCTAAAAATCATAAAACGAATACATCGCCTCATACCACAATGGGCAATGTTTTTATTGGTACCTTGATCGGCTCTATATCAACATTGGTTTCTGTCAGTGGTGCTGGAATGCTTGTCCCTTATCTAATGAAACAAAATCTTAATGTGAAACTTGCCGTCGGCACTTCTGCCGCGATAGGTTTTCCATTAGCCGTCACAGGGACATTGGGGTATCTCATTAATGGTTGGCAAAATAGCTCGTCTGAACAACTTACCCTAGGCTATATTTATCTCCCTGCTTTTGCGCTGTTTGCTGTAGCCAGCTATATATCTGCGCCCTTGGGTGTGGTTTGTAGTACACGCCTTCCAGCGGAGCATTTAAAAAAGATTCTTGGAGTGCTGTGCCTTCTGCTTAGCATAAAAATGCTGACTTACGTTTTATCGAGTTGAGGACTTTCATAAACTCACTCGCAGTGGCTACTGTTTATAAGGTTTTAATAAAACTCCGATTGAAGCGATTTCATCGGAGCTTTTGTAGGAGAGAATGGGGCTTTTAAGTCTTACCATGCGCGGCCATCATACGTCCGCTATTTGTTTATCGAGCTCTCTTAATTTTTATCTGTTCCTAACTGTATTCATAGTGAACAGTTATCTATAGTGAGGTTTATTTCTTCCGTTGGACCAAGCTAAACCAGTTCCCAGAATTATCTACCCCCATAGCTTCAACACCATAAAGCTGCTCTGTAGGTGGTTGGATAAAATCAACCCCTTTAGCCAAAAGCTCTGCATATGTTTTTTGGCAATCTTCTGTTTCAAAAACACCTGCTCCAAATGCACCTTCTTCTATCAAGCCTCGTATTTTTTCTGCGGCATCTTTGCTAAACATTGGGCCTTCTTTCGGCTCAGCCAATACCAACTGAAGTTGTGGTTTAGATTTAGGGTATACCGTAAGCCATCGGAATCCCCCTTCTACTTGCATATCATCCCCGACTTCAAAGCCGAGCCTATTTTTGTAAAAGTCTAGTGCTTCGTCCTGATTGAGGACATAAATCGTTGCATGTGCTATGGATGTAATCATTTTCATACTCCCTGTTGTTAAATCATCTTGATTCTATAAGAAGAATCAAAATGATATTTCTCCAATATTGCTCATCTAGGCCACTTCCCCAAAAAGCGGTAGGCATAGCATGCAGGTATCACCTGGGAGGGGAAACGAAATGCTTCAGAAGATAAAGCCCAAAGCTTACGACGATATAAAGTAGGAGCCATACCCGTTTGTTTCAGAAACAATGAAGAAAAGCTACCTAAGCTCGTGTATCCCACTTTCTCACATACTTCTGAAACACTGAAGTTTTCTGTTATGAGCATATTCTTAGCTTGTTCGACCCTAAGCCGAATCAGGAACTCGTTAGGTGTTTCTCCATAACTTTCCTTGAAGGCACGTAAAAAATGATATTGAGACATATAAGACTGACTTGCCATTTCAGACAAGCTAAGACTTGTTTGAAAGTTGTCGGCAATATAGTCCCTACTCACATGTAATCTTCTAAGTTTATCGTTCGACACCATGAAAGATACCTATTAATCCACGTAACGTAACGCCCAGATTTGAGTAATCCTAGCGCCAAATCTTGCTATATATAAGTACTGGAATCTACAGTTCTAGCCTTGCCCGTTCTATAGCGGATTTGACTGCTGATAAGGCTTGAGGACTGTTTTTCCAACAGGTAGTTCTAAGCATTGAGCCAACTCTTTCAGCAATTTCCTTTGGCTCATATCTCGCCAGCTCCGAAAAAGAATCAATACCGATTTCCTCAAAACGCTTCACGACGGTAGGCCCAACGCCTTTTACTCCAAGTAGCGCTGCTTTTTCTTGTTCGCTAAATGCCATACGAAAATTCCTTTCACCAGGTAACGTCCAATTCAGTCATGAGCGCCTTAGAAGTACATAACCTTCTAACGAAGCGCATCTGTGCTAGTGAACTTAGCGCACTTATCCTAGAACACCAACTAAGTACTAGGGTTTCATACTTTAATAATCTGCAACTACCTTGTTTACCCTTTTTATTGAAGCATCTGACATCTCTATCTATAATATATGTAATACATTGTTATACATATAAACAAAAAGGTAACACAATGAGATCTGAAATGTTAAGCACACGCATTGATCACGATACTAAAGTTGCTTTTACCAGCATTTGTGAGGAGATGGGGCTAAGTACATCGCAAGCCCTCAAGCTGTTTGCCAAAGCCGTTATCAACCACGGCGGCATTCCATTTGAGCTGCGTGTTGCTAAACCAAATGAGACAACCGCAGCTGCGATGCAAGAACTAGTGGATGGCAAAGGCCACAAAGCTGAGTCAGTAAATGAACTACTCGATGAGCTAACAGAGAGCAAAGTATCCGGTGTATAGCCTAAGTTACTCATCTCAGTTTAAGAAGGACTTCAAAAAAGTCACCAGAATGTCCATTCCTGACATAGTTGAAGTAGGTCACGTCATTGCTCAACTACAGAGGGGTGAAACACTACCTCCTCATAATGTTGATCATGCGCTCACAGGAAACTGGGCCGGATTCAGAGACTGCCACATCAGACCGGATCTAGTTCTGATTTACAGAGTATTTGACGATCAACTACAACTGGCTCGAGTTGGTTCTCATAGTGATTTATTTTGAGATTAGAAGAGCGACTAGCAACAAACATCTTGATGTTGCGTTTATAAAAACGTGCTGTGCGCAGGAAGCTACGATTAGTTAATAATTTACCTCGTTTACAGTCCATTCCCTCGGAAACCGAGGTCCTACAAACTTGGCGCATCGCTAAATCGAAGGTTATTTTCTTGACCCCATTCTATAATAGCCTCCCGAAGCACCAGCGCTTCATACGAGTACCAAGCTTCCAGTTTATCGGCTGTATTGAGGAAGTCTTTGAAACGTCTGTAAGCGCCCTTTTTACTGAAGGTTTCATAGGCGAGATCTAGCTGCTCAGGTAGGTTTTCAGCGACAAATTGGATGGCAATGCTCTTATCCAAACCTAATTCCTGTTTGTTTGGGACAGCAATGTATTGGGTACTTTCATAGAGATTTTCAGGAAGGCTCTCTTCTATAGCATCGTCAATGTAATAAATCGCGTCTGTACACCTATCAATATAAACTTCAGACATCCCCTCTCCAGATGTTACAAACTCAACTGCCGATTCAATGTCTGAAAGTGTCGCTGTCATAAAAGCCTCGCTAATCAAATTCATACCGTGGGAATGATTCATAAACAAACTTAGCTTATTTATGCGAAGGGGCCAATTATGTTTAAGCGGTATTCCAAACATGAACGCGGTTCCCGTGAAAAGCGCAGTCCTCCAAAAATCGAGGGCCTAAGAGGTAGCTAGTGTCAGGGGCAAAGAGCTGATAACATCGTGATCACATAGTCGGGGGGCAGTTTTGCTGCTGAGATCGCTTAAGCGAGACCCGTTGAACCTGATTCAGTTAGCACTGACGTAGGGAACTATGGGGACAAAGTTAGTTGAGTTTTGCGATGTTTGCATCCCATGTCGCTGGCTCCTGCACTCCGTGCATTTCGCCCCCATTTTCCCTTCGTCCGAGGGGAATATCATGACAAACACTCCTATTACGTTAAGCATCGCAGGCTCGGACAGCGGCGGTGGAGCAGGCATCCAAGCCGATATCAAAGCCATCTCTGCCACGGGCAGTTACGCCTGTACAGTAATCACGGCGACCACAGCTCAAAACACCCTTGGTGTAACCGATGTCCACGCCATTCCCCTAGAGCATATCGCAGCACAATTGGATGCGGTCTTTACCGATCTCAACGTGCAAGCGGTCAAAATCGGTATGTTGGCGAACTCAGAAATCATCCAGCTTATCGCCCGCAAGCTGCGCCAACACCAACCAAAACACATTGTGCTCGACCCAGTGATGGTGGCGACCAGTGGCGACTTATTGCTACAACAGACCGCCATTCAAACTCTAATAGACGAGCTACTGCCGTTAGCCACGCTGATTACTCCCAACCTGCCTGAAGCAGCTACCCTGCTGAACACAAACGTTCCAGACTCTGAAAAAGCTATAAAAGAGCAGATCCCAGCGTTACAGCAATTGCCAACAAAAGCGGTGTTGCTAAAAGGAGGGCACCTTGAAAGCTTGCCAGTCAGCAACGATTGGTTGATCGCAAATGGCGATGTGCAAACCTTTACCGCACCTCGCATTGATACACAAAACACCCACGGTACAGGCTGTACCCTATCGTCAGCGATTGCCTCCTATCTTGCTCAAGGCGCGGACCTAACGTCGGCAGTACAACAAGCCAAAGACTATTTAACCGGCGCCATTGCTGCCTCAAACCAGTTACGGATTGGTCAAGGTCATGGTCCTGTTCATCACTTTTATCAATGGCAGCGCTAAGCCTATGCACCAAGGATTTGCGATCTCGATTCAAGCGGATGCCCTACGCTATACAACAAAAGCGCAGCCAGTGTTGCAGGACTTAGTCATGCAGCTGACAGCTCAGCAATGGACATGTCTATTGGGCCGTAGTGGTTGTGGTAAGACCTCGATTTTGCGCAAGCTCGCAGGGTTATTAGAAAATGCCCAATGGCAAGGAAAAATCGAGACAGACGGCCAATCACTGTCTGGCAATATTGCTTACATGGCGCAGCAGGATTTACTGCTGCCTTGGTTGTCTGTACTTGATAACGTCTGCATTGCCGAACGCTTACAAGGTCGCAGCTTGTCCCAAGGCATACGTGATAAAGCCTTGTTACTGCTGGACAAAGTAGGCCTCAAGGCGCACGCCGATAACTACCCTCACACGCTATCTGGTGGCATGCGCCAGCGGGTTGCCTTAGCGCGAACCTTACTGCAAGAACGCCCCATTGTATTAATGGATGAGCCGTTCTCAGCCTTAGATGCGGTGACGCGCCACAAGCTGCAAAGCCTTTCATTTGAGCTACTACAAGGCAAAACCGTGTTGCTGGTGACTCATGATCCGCAAGAAGCAGTGCGCTTGGGTCATCAGATCTATGTGATGGAAGGCTCTCCCGCCAACGCACATCTTTTAGCGGGTTTAGCAACTTCGCCACCTCGGCAATTGGATGAACACAGCGCCGCACTTCAAAACGATATTCTGCATCGACTTGGAGGTGAACATGTCTAATTGGCTTCGTGGTGCCACAGCAAGTCTTGTGATACTGGGCTTATGGCAAGGGGCGATCCTGATCTGGTCGTTACCCAGCTTTATTTTGCCCGCTCCCATGGCGGTGTTTGAGGTGTTGATCTCACGCTGGCCAATGCTTTGGTCACATACCTGGGTCACGGCACAAGAAGTACTGATTGGGCTAGCCCTCGGTGTCAGCATTGGTTTGTGCTTCGCCTTGCTGATGCTGCTGTTTCGTCCGGTAAAACAATGGTTGCTGCCGATTTTGATTGCCAGCCAAGCCATTCCGGTATTTGCCATCGCGCCGATTTTGATGCTTTGGCTGGACTACGGCATCGCCTCAAAAGTCGCCATGGCGGCGATTATTATCTTCTTCCCCGTGACCACCTGTTGTTTCGATGGCCTGCGCAGCACGCCGTCCGGCTATCTGGATCTCGCCCAAACCCTTAACGCGAACCGCTGGCGCACCCTTTGGCACATTCAATTGCCTGCCGCGTTACCTGCTTTAGGCTCAGGACTACGAGTCGCGGTGGTGGTTGCACCGATTGGTGCGGTGGTGGGCGAATGGGTTGGCTCCAGCGCTGGCCTTGGTTATTTGATGTTACAAGCCAATGCCCGCATGCGCATCGACGAAATGTTCGCCGCGCTGTTTATTCTTTCTCTGTTTTCGGTCGCCCTGTATTTCAGTGTCGATTGGTTATTAAAACGCTCGTTACCTTGGCATTCCCAATAAGGATGGATGACTTCTATGAATACTTTTACACGTTTCAGCACCACTGCTCTGCTAGGCCTTTCAGCCAGCTCTTCATTGTTTGCAGCCGACCATGAGCTGTCGCTGATGCTGGATTGGTTTGTGAACCCAAACCATGGCCCCATCGTGATTGCACAGGAAAAAGGCTACTTTGCGGAACAAGGCCTAGATGTCACTATCCAAGAGCCTGCTGACCCAAGTATGCCGCCCAAGCTGGTCGCTGCGGGCAAAGTCGATATGGCGATTTCCTATCAGCCAACGTTGACCATTGATGTGGCGGCGGGCTTACCCTTGATCCGTTCTGCTACCTTGATTGCGACGCCGCTGAACACCTTAATGGTAATGGACGATAGCAAGATTGAATCACCAGCGGATTTGAAAGGTAAGAAGATCGGCATCGCTATCGCTGGTACAGAAGAAGCCACCGTTGGCACCATGCTTAAACACCATGGTGTGATGTGGGATGAGGTCGAGATCATCAACGTCGGTTGGTCTTTGTCGGCATCGTTGGCTTCTGGCAAAGTGGATGCGATTTGGGGTGGTCTGCGTAACTTTGAAACCAATCAGCTAAAACTTGAAAACTACGCTGCGACAGCGTTTTTCCCAGAAGAGCACGGTGTACCGGCCTACGATGAATTGGTGTTTGTGGCGAACAGAAAAACCTACGATAAGGAGTCGATTCAAGCCTTTAACCGTGCCTTAGAAAAAGCCACCACCTACATCGTAAACCACCCAGAAGCGGCTTGGAAAGAATTCATCGCCTACTCTCCTGATACCTTGGACAACGAGCTGAATGCTCTAGCATGGAAAGACACCTTAACGCGTTTTGCCCTACGCCCAGCGGCGATTGATCTGGCCCGTTACGATGGTTACGCCGAGTTTATGTTTGAGCACGGCATCATCGAATCGCTACCCAAAGCCCAAGACTACGTGCCAAACCTTAACTAGGAGCCATTATGCAATATCAAGATCTGATTGAGGCGTGCCAGCAAGAGTGGCAAGCCTATACGGAACATGATTTCGTACAGCAGTTGGCCAAAGGCACCTTAGCAAAGCCAAGCTTTCTGCATTATCTGAAGCAAGACTTCTTGTTCCTCAAGCACTATGTACGAGCCTATGCTTTGGCCATTTATAAAGCCAACAGCCTAGAAGACATGCGCCAAGCGTTGCCAACCGTACACGCGTTGCTCGACAGTGAAATCGCGCACCATGCGGCATGGTGCGAGCAATGGGGCATTAGCGAACAAGATATGGAACAAGAGCCAGAGGACTTTGGCACTGTGGCCTACACGCGCTTTGTGTTGGACGCTGGCATGAGTGGCGATTTGGTCAGCCTCTATGCAGCCCTAGCACCTTGTTCCATTGGCTATGCCGTCATCGGTCGCCAACTGGCACAACAGCCTGACACAGTATGGGAAGGCAACCCTTATCAAACGTGGCTTAAGCTCTACAGTGGCGATGACTTCCAATCCCATGTGGCACAAGGCGCAACGCACTTTAATAAATTACTTGCCGATATCGAGCTAACCAGCCAAAAGGGCCAGCAGCTAATTGAAACCTTCCGCACGGCCACACGTATGGAAATTGCCTTTTGGCAACAGGGCCTTAACCAATCCGGAGCCAACCTATGAACGTAAAAGCTATTTGTACCGCGCTGGCGCAACTGCGTGAACAAGCGCCATTAGTCGTCAATATCACCAACTATGTGGTGATGAATAACTCCGCCAACGCATTGCTCGCTATTGGCGCCTCACCCATCATGGCGCACTCGCGAGAAGAAATGGCTGAGATGATGGCCTTTGCTGGCGCCTTGGTGATCAATATCGGCACCTTGGATCGTACTTGGATTGAGCGCATGACCTTTGCCGTGGAACAAGCCAATGAAGCGGGCAAACCAGTGGTACTTGATCCTGTAGGATGTGGTGCGACCAGCTTACGCACCCACACCGCAAGTCATTTGGCCGCCCTTGCCAAGCATTTGATCATTCGTGGCAATGCGTCGGAAATCATTGCGTTAGCGGGACAGGCCTCACAAGGGAAAGGAGTCGATTCGCAAGACCCTAGCGAAGCCGCATTGGAGGCGGCTAAGCAATTGGTTGAACAATACCAAGCGCAAGTAGTTATCTCTGGTGCAACCGACTACGTCGTCAGCAATGAAGGTACTTTTGCACTGAACAATGGCCACCCAATGATGACGCAAGTAACTGGCACAGGTTGTTCACTCAGCGCGATCACCGGAGCATTCGCAGCCATTGGTGAAACCAGCGGATTATCCGCCGCAGCGGTCATGGGTGTGGCAGGTGAAATCGCCGCAGAGCAGGCCAATGGCCCTGGCAGTCTGCAAGTGGCCTTGCTCGATGCCTTGTATAACTTAGATGCCGACACGCTAACGCAGCGCCTGAAACTGTCGCAACTGGCCTAATACTTTAGAAGGAAACACCATGTCACCCTACGAACTGTATCTCGTTACCGACGACAACCAAGACCTCGACACATTAGTACGCGTCGTCACTCAAGCGGTCGCCGGTGGGGTGACCATGGTGCAACTTCGGGAAAAGCATCACGATGTACGTGACTTTATTCGCCGTGCCCGCGCCATTCAGCCGATACTCAAAGCCGCCAACGTTCCGCTTATTATCAATGATCGCGTCGACGTTGCCCTAGCCGTGGATGCGGATGGCGTGCACCTCGGACAAAGCGATATGCCCGTGCATGACGCACGATATTTATTGGGACCAGAGAAAATTCTAGGGCTCTCAATCGAGAGCTGGCAACAATTGGAAGAAGCCCAACACCTGCCCATTGATTACATTGGTTTAAGCGCTATTTACCCCACACCGACCAAAACCAACACCCAATACCACTGGGGCCTAAATGGTCTAAAAGAAGCCTTAGCGGCCTACGATAAACCCATCGTCGCCATCGGCGGAATTCGACACGACAACCTAGCCGACATCGCCGCAACAGGCGTACACGGCATCGCACTGGTCTCCGCCATTAGCCATGCCGACAACGTCACCCAAGCAACTCGTAGTTTAAAGACAGTGATTCAGAGTCGTTAGTCCATAAAACTTTACAAATCTATTTAACAGGCATAAATGCAAATAAATCTCGTTTCTGTTATGTTGATCATAAGGAAATACGTTTTTGACAGGGATGAAAAATGAGATTGAAATTAGCTTCACTTGCGCTAATAACATTGTGGTTAAGCGCCTGTGCTCAGCAACCCACTAACCAACCTGAATATCAGTCATTCGCGCGAGTCATTCCATCAAAGGGTGGAATGGAGCATTACACCCCCACCATCAGAAAGCCATACAATCACGGTATCAAAGCCATTGCCTTCATGATGACAAAGAACCCTGACGCCTTAGAAGCACAATTCATCAAAACGGGAATTATTAAACCTGAGTTAGGCCCGTTCGTTAAAATGAATGAAAGCGTCTACAGCGCGATTATCTTTGAAGGCTGCCAAACCGACAATCAGGGCAAGTGCCAACTCGATGTCGACCTCTACTTCATTACACCAGATGGCAAAAAAAGCATGCTTGGAAAGAACATAGAGCTTTGGCAGCGCGCCCCACTCAAACAACGCTATACACTCGGTACGAGTAGCGTCAAAATCACCATAGAAGCAACCTTTTCCCCTGGACGTTACTCAGTACAAGCCGCCGTACATGACCGAATCGCTAAACAAACCTTCTACGTAGAGAATTTATTTGGGGTGGTACCGAATACCCCCGATTAAAACGTTAATGTTAGCGAGAACTTGTAGGACTGTCATACTAATTCAGCCCTGCTTAATCATCCCTACCTTTAGGTCTTTTGCGGTGTAAATCACCTCATTGTTCAGCAAAACATAGCCATCAGCGATGCCCATTCCTAAAGGTTTTTTGATAAATCGCTTTACGTGAACATGGTATTCGATCTGCTTAGCGTCTGGGTAAATCTGACCTGTAAACCGCACTTGCCCCACGCCTAAGGCGCGCCCTCTCCCAGGTACGCCTAACCACCCGATGTAAACACCGAGCAATTGCCACAGCGCATCCAGTCCCAAGCATCCAGGCATTACAGGATCGCCTTTAAAATGACAGGAGAAAAACCACTGATCGGGATGTATTGCCAAATTAGCTTTGAGTAAACCTTTCCCATAGTCACCACCGTTTTGATCAAGGTGAGTGATTTCATCAATCATAAGCATGGGAGCACAAGGAAGCTGAGCATTCCCCGCCCCAAAGAATGTCCCTTGGACCATGGCTATAACATCGTTGTGTGAAAATGACATACTGACTCCTTAATTCGTGGAGGCAGTATGTATGCTGGCTAGTTGGAAGGATTGTAAAAAGTGGACATGGCCTCTTTAGCAACCTGAGAGAGACCATTTAAGTTGTGCTGTTTGAGTGTTCTCATCAAGTGGGACTGATCATAAAAACCGAGATCCAAGCCATGATTTAATGGCTTTTCTTTCGCGTTATAACAGCGTTTTAAATATTCATTTACTCGAATAGTTTGCGCAAATGCCTTAATGCTCAACCCCGTATGTAAGAGAAACTGCCGATTTAGATGTCGCTGACTCCACCCTATTCGTTCTGCTAGCTTACCAAGAGAACAGTGGCCGTTAGATTGATAAATGGCTCTAAAAGCGAGTACAAGTTTTTCCGGCATCGGTGTCGCTAAGCTGGATAAACGTTGTGAGAACAAGTGCTCGCATATACCAATACGAGCATCAAAGCTTGTTTGTTCATAAAGGCGCTCACCCAAATGATGCAAATCACCAATCGTCGAGATTGGCTCTAAAAAATTTAGGCTAGTAATGCCATTAGTGACATCTGCTAAGTCCACATCAAACACACGCCGAATAGCACCTGGGTGGAACCAAATACCAAAGTATTCACCCTGTTCGACAGTTAAAGGTACTTCCAAGATGGTTTGTTGTGTGCCACCGAACGACTGGCGGCAAGGAGAAAAGAATAGGATATTCGTACCATCAGGTACGATGGGGTACACTGTTGCTTGCTTGACGGTCACCTGAACAAAAGCGTAGACCATCATACTTAAGCGCTCATCTGGTGCTCGTAGAACAACGTCTAAACCAAACAACTGTTGTCCATGCATCGTCAGTGTCGGTTGAAATGGTGTATAGAATTGACTACTCATAGCTCAGCTTAGATAACCGTTAGCCACCGATTTTAAATAACACCATTCAAAATAAATTGGCGTAGGTCTCTTTCTTGTCGCATCACGTGCAATATAATAACTTTGCTCTGCTCGCATTTGTAGAATACTCGGCATGGGCTGGTGACAACTTCTCGATAGTTTAAATGTTCGAGTTCAGGTGGAGTCCGCCCAGATTCTGGGAACTGTCCTAAACGCCCTACTTTGTGAAATACCTCTTGCACGAGTTTTTTGGCAGCGGACTCATTCGATAAAGCGATATACTCAGCGATTTCAGACAGATCAGATAGCGCAGCTTCAGTCCAAATTACTTCAGCCATTTGGACATTTTATCCTGAGCTTCGGCATGACTGAGCACATTGCCTTCTTGTACCGCTCGTTCACCGCGAGCGATACCTTCTAAAATGGCTAAGCGGTTTTGCATAAACTCATAGTCGCTCACATCAACAAGGTAAGCAGAAGGTTTGCCATGCTCCGTAATTAAAACTGGCTCCTTCGTTTCATGAAGGTCCGCAAGGATTTTGGTCGCTTGTCGCTTTAAAGAAGTCACTAATTCTACTTTCATTTTAAACACCCAAAGTGATACTTAAGTGATACTAGTAAAGCCTCTTTGATTAAACAAGCCTCCATGCGCTTTAGGACGTGATCGATCTATTCACCGCTAGCGAGAGTCAGTGGATAAACGCCCTTTTCACTGCTCAACAAAGATCAATTCATCGGTATCAAACCCCTTAGCTTGAGCAGCTTGGATAAAGCGTTGCTTATCTGCTTCAGAAACCGTTGGGGTACGAGACAAGAACCATAAGTACGAGCGATCAGGTCCAGAAACAAAGGATTGCTGATAGTCTTCATCTAAATTAAACACAACGTAAGCTCCATAAAATGGTCCGAAAAAGCTCACTTTTAAATGTCCTGTGTCGCTATCTTCAACGAAATAGGCTTTTCCCTCTGCCTGCTCCCATTTCCCTTCTTCTGCAGAATAGCCTCGGTTAATCACTCGCACACCACCGTCTTCGCGTAAGCTGTATTCCGCCGAGACATTAGACAAACCACGCTCAAAGCTGTGATCCAAACGAGCGATTTCGTACCAAGTGCCTAAGTACTTCGACAACTCAAACTCTTGCACCGGCTCAATACCTTTTGGCGCAGACGTACACCCTGCGAGTAGCAACACCAATAAAACCCATACTAAACGAAACATAAACTGACCTCCTAATCATCAGCCCTTATACGTTACCAGTAGCGATTTGGTCTCATCAAACTCCTAGAGTTAGAACAAGACACCGTACGTGCCATCATGATGATCGAAGTCACAGGGCGGTCTACCTCGCAAGTGATTCAGAAATTACGTGGCCGAATTGCAAACCACCAGCCTTGGAGAGTTTGATCGCGTACTTAGGCGAGTACGTGAAGTGGAAGGGATTTTAAACAGTGAAACCAGTATTTTGCTGAGCAGCTTGTGAACACTCTTGCTCAGTAACTATAGGTGTTACTGACACACCCGACACATTCTTACTAGTTCTAGACGTTGCAGCCTTAGGTCACGAGGTCCAATAACGGATGAGATGCCGCCTTGGCACGAGGGATAGCCAAGATGTCATAAGCGTAGACTTTCGTTAGCGTAAGAAATTCTTGTTTAATACGAGTAAGCGAACGCGCCACGATACCAACAATAGGGTTGCTTGGCGCGAAGCTACACTGAAATTTACGCAGTGCTAGGTTTAAGGATGCATAGGTGTCGATCGCCTGCTCATATTGTTCAAGTCGACATTGGGTCTCAGCTAGGTTCAAATCGCTGACTACCAGCGCATTGATGGCGGCTTCGGTGTCGTACCAACAGTCAATCATCTCCAAAGCAATATCAGACGCTTTCTGATAATAGTCCGCAGCTTTGGCATTTTCACCACATTGAAACGCTTGATTACCAGCAACAATGACACGCTTCCAATCTTCCATGGAAAACCCTCGCTAAGTGTGAGCAATGCATTAATGATAATAACTATCATTTGTATTTGTCTAGCGCTAAAGCATTATTTTTTTCGCGTGCAGGGCAATTAAGCGCAACCATTGATCCAGCTGCTCAGTGCTTGGGCCAGTAAAACCGAGCAAGACCCCCGGTCTCGGCAATGGTTCAGGCAGGGAATGATAGTGCTGATGCAGCCATGACAAGGCGAGCCCATGTTCTGCACAGGCCTGATCAAGCTGCTTCCATGTTTGCTCGGGCTGGCGGACTTGGCTTTTGAAATACGCAATAACATGCATGCCACCACTTGGCTTATCCCACTCAAACCAAGGCTCCAAATGCTGTGACAACAGAGCTAACAGAGCATCCCTTTTTTCACGATAATGACGTCTCATACGGTTTAAATGCCGATAAAAGCTGCCATTTGTCATAAAGTCTGCCACAACAGGCTGCATCGGCAGAGAAGCCGACACACCTAAGGCTTGCTGACTGGAGAGCAGGTGATCGACTTGGGATAACGGCGCGATGATAAATCCCATGCGTAGCCCTCGAAACAACACCTTAGACAAGCTTCCAACGTAGAAAATACGCTCTTGGGCTGAGCCTCGATGTTGCGCTAACTGCATCAAAGGCACCGATGCGCGACCTTGATACAAGAACTCGTTGTCGTAATCGTCTTCGATGATAAAACCCTGTCCGGCTTGTAACGCATCCAGCCATTGTTCTCGAACGGGTGAGCTGTAACTGATACCCAGTGGATATTGTCGGTTAGGGGTGAGCACCGCCGCCCAATCGGATACTTGAGTAGGGGGCAGAGCACCATCGCTCTGAACAGCCAAAGGCTGCACCGCAACATTGGCCAAACTTGCATGCAGAGGAGGGTAGGTGGGTTCTTCTAAGAACCAGTGTCGACAACTAGCCTGCAAGGCGTGAGTCAGCAACGCCATCGCATCTCGGCTACCGGCAGTGATCACCACTTGCTCAGGTAAGCACGATAAACCACGTAGAGCGTACAAATACGCCACAATCGCTTGGCGCAGTGCCGGTAAGCCTGCTCGATAGCTGCCCGTCAAGACATTGGGATCAGGGTTTAACCAAGCACGGCGCATGCTGGCCGCCCACTCCTTACTCGGAAACTGACTGACATCCACCCCAGAATCAAAGCCGTCTTTACGTGACGACTCAACCAATGTTGCAGCCGGTTCAGCACTGACCGAAATACGCTCCACAGGCGCAACAAAAATCCCACGTTTTGGCTCACTGCGCAGCACTCCTTCCGCAATCAGCTGCTCATAGGTTTGAATCACCACACTACGAGACACACCTAAAGAACGAGCAAAACTACGGCTAGAAGGCAACTTATCCCCAACCGCCAAGCGACCTTGCTCAATGGCCTCAAGCAACTGCTGCTGTAATTGCTGATACCTTGGCGTCTCATTGGATTCCAAACTAAATGAAAGGCTCGCGATCATAGTCAGGTCAGTCCCTTCAGCGTTGCTGGTGCTGTTGATGAACCCAATCTTTGAAAATCGTCACGACGTCATCCTCCATACGCGAATTAGGTACAACAGTGAAATAGCCATTCGAAGAATGAGTTCTAAACATTGGGAAAGAGACTAACAGTCGCTTATCCAACATGTCGTCCACTAAGGACCCCCAGCCTAACGCGACACCTTGACCTGCAATGGCGGCTTGTAACACTAAAGTGTAGTTATCAAATTCCATCACCGTTTGGGAAGGAGACCAAAGCTGGTTGTGCTGTTCGAACAAGCGCTCCCAAATCATCCACTTTTCGTCCGATTCGGCATGCAATTTCAACAATGGCGCATTGCTGATATCCGTCAATTGGTGAAAGGGGCCGTACTCTTCTAGGAGTTTTGGGCTACATACTGGAAAGACTTCTTCTTCGAACAGTTTTTCCGAAACAAAGCCTTTGTGAATGCCATCACTGAACACAATGGCGAGGTCGATGTCTTGCAAACCCACGTCCACATTGTTCTGTGCGGTGTGCAGGCGAATCTCTATTTCTGGGTGCTGTTTGCGAAACTCAGGTAAGCGTGGCATCAACCAATAGGCGGCAAAAGCAAAGTCCGTTGCGACATTAATGCGCGGCGTTTTGGTTTTTTTACGAATAAATCGCAAGGTTTTTTGCAACTCACTTAAACTCGCTTGTGTCGTTTTTAGTAGCAAGTGCCCATCGTCCGTAAGCTCCACGCCACGATAGACTCGACGAAACAGCTGCGTATTTAAAAACGTCTCTAAGGCTTTGATTTGCTGACTTATAGCAGGCTGAGTGGTGCCCAATTCTCGCGCCGCAGCGGTGAAGCTTAGGTGTCGTGCAGAGGACTCAAATACAACCAGCATTTGCAAAGGCGGCATGTCGTTTTCAGTTAGCATAAGTTCAAATTATCTCATTCATAATTTTTCAGTCAGTTTACAAGCCTTTATATAAGGTTCAACCTAGTTATAACTGGTTTACACACTGTTCAATAACATTATTTCAACTTATTTTTTAAGCCAATCTGGAGTGTTGCATGACGACTCGCAAAACGCCTAATATTCTTTTTATCATGGCCGATCAAATGGCCGCTTCGGCGCTACCTTTCTATGGTGGTAAAACGGCTAAAGTACCGAATCTAGCATCACTAGCCGAACGTGGGGTTGTGTTTGATTCAGCGTATACGAACAGTCCTCTGTGCGCACCATCGCGCTATGTATTGATGACGGGGCAACTCCCAACACGTATTGGTGCATGGGACAACGCCGCCGATTTCCCAGCGGACATTCCAACTTTCCCTTACTACCTTCGCTTGAAAGGCTATAAAACAGCCTTATCTGGCAAAATGCATTTTTGTGGTCCTGACCAACTTCATGGCTTCGAAGAACGCCTGACAACAGATATCTACCCAGCTGATTATGGCTGGTTCCCAAATTGGGACGACCCATTCACACGCCCAACGTGGTATCACAACATGTCTTCTGTTTATCAGGCCGGCACGTGTGTGCGTAGTAATCAACTAGATTTCGACGATGAAGTGGTTTTCCATGCTGAGCGTTACCTGTACGACTACGCTCGCGGTAAGCAAGAGAAACCATTCTGCTTGACGGTATCCATGACACACCCTCATGATCCGTATGCGATTACTCAGGAATACTGGGATCGTTACGATCATGACGAAATCGACATGCCGCAAGTGCGCATTGATAAAGAAGATCAAGATCCTCATTCTCGTCGCTGCCAAGACGTATTTGCTTACTACGATCAAGAAATCACAGACGATCAGATCCGTAACGCTCGTCACGCATACTACGGTTCATGCAGCTACGTAGATGATCAAGTAGGCCGTCTACTAAAAGCATTGAAAGAGTCGAATCTAGACGAAGACACTATCATCGTTTTTTCTGGTGACCACGGCGATATGCTAGGTGAACGTAACCTATGGTATAAGATGTCGTACTTTGAAGGCTCTGCACGTGTGCCATTAATCGTTTGTGCGCCAAATCGTTTCCAGCCTAAGCGTGTGAAAGAGTCTGTCTCGACAATGGATCTATTGCCTACGTTCGTTGATTGGGCAACGGAAGGAGAAGGGACTGAATACGCCATGCCGATCGATGGCAGAACCTTAGCACCTCATATAGAAGGCAAAGAAGGCGGTCACGATGAAGTCATCGGTGAATATTGTGGCGAAGGCGCGATCTCACCATTGTTCATGATCCGCCGTGGTCAGTACAAATACGTTCACTGCGCTATCGACCCAGACCAGCTGTACGATCTAGAGAAGGACCCACTAGAGCTAACCAATTTGGCAAAAGACGAAGCTTACGCAGAGGTTGTTAAATCTTTCCGCGAAGAAGCGCTACAACGTTGGGATTCTGAAGCCATTTCAGAAGCCGTGAAAATCAGCCAACGCCGCCGTCGCTTAATTGTTAATGCCGTGAACGAAGGCGATACCCGCATTGCTTGGGATCATCAACCTCATTTCCCAGCAACGGAAATGTACATGCGCAATCATATTGATCTGGATGATCTGGAAGCCAAGTCGCGTTACCCAAAAGTGTAATGTTATGCTCTTGGGACGGTTTTTAGCTGTCCCAAGAGCAATATCCCTGATTTGTCTGAACCCACTCGTTTCACTCACTAATAACTCGCTATTACAAAGGAACCGATTCATGAAAAATCCGAGCTTACAGAAAACGTTTTTCACCGCTCTTGCCACCGCTGCCATTTCCAGCGGAGCGTTAGCTGCCGTTCCAGAGCAATGCCAAACGATCACTATGACCGACCCAGGTTGGACGGACATAGGGGCCACTAACGGTTTAGCTACCACGGTTCTAGAAGCGCTGGGCTATAAAACGGATATTAAATTGCTTGCGGTTCCGATTGGCTTTGAAAGCATCAAAAACGGTGAAATCGATGTATTTTTAGGCAACTGGATGCCTGCGCAAAAGACCTTTGTTGATAAGTATAAAAACGACCTAGATATAGTTCGTACCAATCTGACTGGCGTGAAATTCACCCTAGCGGTTCCGAAATATGTCGCCGACCAAGGTGTGAAAGACTTTGCCGACTTGGCAAAACACAGCAAAGAATTTGGCGAGCGTGTATATGGCATCGGTGCAGGCTCTCCGGCGAACCAAAACCTAATGGACATGATTGAAAAAGACGATTTTGGCTTAGGCGAATGGCGAGTGGTGGAGTCTGGTGAGCAAGCCATGCTGGCACAGGTCGCACGTGCGGTGAAGCGTGAAAAGTTCATCGTCTTCCTTGCGTGGGAGCCACACCCAATGAACGTCAACTTTGATCTGCAGTACCTATCCGGTGGCGACGACTACTTTGGCCCGAACTACGGCGGAGCCACGATCCATACCGTGACACGTAAAGGCTACAGCCAAGAATGCGGTAATGTCGGTAAGTTGCTGCAAAACATGGAATTTTCACTAGATATGGAAAACACCGTGATCTCTATGACCGATGAAGGCATGTCTGCTAACGAAGCCGCTAGCACCTGGCTGAAGAAAAACCCTGCCGTGCTGGATAAGTGGCTGGATGGTGTGACCACAACTTCAGGTCAATCGGGGTTAAGTGCCGTCAAAAGCTCCCTAGGTCTTTAAGTTTTAACGTTTCATAACTGTTCCTGTGGACGTCTGCTTGCACTTGTGTGAGTAGGCGTTTTTTTATCTTTTCACCTAATCTGGACTGCAATAAAAATACAAATCTGGTTATTTTTGACAACACCAAAAAAGCGTAATCTAAACTCATCCATGAGACAGTAGAAGTTAGGAAGCCAGATGTCAGACTCATTACAAACACCAACCAGTACCGTAAAGCGTGGGGCAGGCCGCGCCCAGTACGATCAAGCCACCGTTTATAAAATCATTGATGACACCTTAATGTGTCACATTGGTCAGCAAGCAAATGGCCAAGTCTTTGTCACACCCACATGTCACTGGCGTGAAGGGGAATACTTGTACTGGCACGCACACAGCAAAGCCCGTAATACCCACGGCGCAGTCAAAGAAGGGCAAAAGGTCTGTATCAATATCTGTGAACTAGACGGTCTGGTGTTAGCACGCTCGGCATTTCACCACTCGGTTAACTACCGTTCGGTAACCCTGTTCGGCGTACCGGAGCCGATTGAAGATTACGATGTCAAAATGCATCACTTTAAATTGTTTCTCGATAAAGTCTCGCCGGGACGTTGGGACAGTTTGCGCCCTGTAAAAGACATTGAAGTGAAAGCTACTGGCTTGGTTCGTATCAAGATCGAAGAAGCCAGTGTCAAAATGCGCGCAGAAGGTGCGATCGATGACGACGAAGATTTTGATTGGCCAGTTTGGGCCGGTGTACTGCCGCTAGAAAAGCAATGGCAAGCACCGCAGCAAAACGCCGACCAAAGCCAAGAATATCCATTGCCCACAGCACCAAACGCGAAATAACCTACTTGGATAGCACGCTCCTTTTAAAGTGATCTAATGAGATGATGTCCTCCCCGACAAGGGGAGCGTGCCCAACCATTCACTTCCCCCCTTCATACCGATCACCGACCTGCAATTGCGGAAATCCAGCAGAAGCCTAAACCTCGCTGTAGCTCGCTCTGATGGTATTTCATACACTGGAATATCGAAGCCCCTGACCAGCCACCTCTAATGTAGATCGCCTTATGACGATAGAAATCTCAAGCCAATATATTTTCCTAGCGGGATTACTCGCATTACTGAGTATCCTTGCCAGTGTTTTCTCTAGCCGCCTTGGCACCCCTTTGCTGTTGGTATTTCTATTAGTTGGGATGCTCGCCGGTGAAGACGGTATTGGCGGGATTCATTTTGATAACTCTGGACTGGCGTTTCTATTTGGTAACTTGGCTTTGGCGACCATATTGCTGGACGGTGGCTTGGGAACAAGAAAAGAGTCCTTTGCCATCAGTTTACGGCCAGCCTTTTTACTGGCCACATTAGGTGTGCTGGTGACCGCTGGGATCACTGCGGGCGCAGTGTATTGGTGGCTGGATTTATCGTGGCAGGATAGTCTGCTTTTAGGTGCCATCATTGGCTCAACGGATGCCGCGGCGGTCTTTGGTCTAATTCGTAATGCAGGACTGCGCATCAAAGAGCGAACCGGTGCCACGCTGGAAGTCGAATCCGGTGCCAACGACCCGATGGCGATTTTCTTAACCATCACCATGGTGCAACTGATCGGCCAACCGGAAGGGGGACTAGGCTGGTCTTTATTAACCGAATTGATCCAACAAATGGGTCTTGGACTAGCAATGGGCGTCGCGGGCGGCTACCTATTGAAGAAGCTGTTACCTAAACTACAACTTGCCAGCTCCTTGTACCCTCTTTTGGTCACCAGTGCTGGTTTGAGTATCTTCGGCATCACCAACGTCTGGGGCGGCAGTGGCTTCCTCGCCATCTACATCGTTGGCGTCACTTTGGGCAATGCCTACAATATGCCTTACAAGCGTGATATCCACCGCTTCCATGATGGTATGGCTTGGCTGAGCCAAATCGGCATGTTCTTAATGCTGGGCTTGTTGGTCACACCGAGCCAAATTTGGCCAGTTATCCTGCCAGCGCTGGCCATCGGCGCGGTGCTGATTTTCGTTGCCCGTCCGATTGCCGTGATCTTGTCGCTGTTGCCGTTCCACTTTCCTTGGCGTGAGCAAGCCTTTATCAGCTGGTGTGGTCTAAGGGGAGCGGTGCCGATTATCTTGGCCATGTACCCATCACTCTCCGGTGTGGAACAAGTACCGATTTACTTCAACCTTGTGTTTGTCGTGGTGATTATGTCCCTAGTACTACAAGGATGGAGTATTCCTGCTATGGCTCGTTGGCTCAAAGTGGAACTGCCCGATAAAGAAGCCACACCGAACGCCTTTAGCATTAACTTTGACGACTTTCACAACCGGCACATCCTGATTTATGAAGTGCCAGAGGACAGTCAGTTTATTGGTTGCTCCGCGGACTCTCTGCCTTCTACCACTTATTCACGACCAATGGGCGTGATGCGTGGTGGACAACTGCTAACAGACGTTGATGAATCCCTGCGTGCGACGGACAAAGCCGCCTTTTTCTCCCAACTAGAAAGCGACGCCGAGCTGAACAAATACTTCACATCAGGTCAACATCAGCAACACACGTCAATGTGTCAGTTTTATGGTGACTTTGTGGTCAATAGCGACGCCAAAATGCGTGATTTGGCTTACTTATATTTCTTCACCGTAGAAGACGCTTACCTAGATTGCAGTGCTCGCGATGTATTCATCGATAAATTTCATGGCCGAGTCGTGGTGGGGGACCGTTGCCGTTTCGGAGAAATAGAACTGACCGTGCGAGAAGTGAAGTCAGGTGAGATTACCCAGTTTGGTTTGAAAATACTCAGATCAAAAAACGCACCATAAAGTCACCTTTACTGTCATAATGCACCATTAATGCTCATTTTTTTCTTATTTACCCTTGCCAAATTTAACCAAACCGCTAGTCTTGCTCCCTTTTTAGAGGAGACGCATCAAAAATGCGCCTCTTCTGGGGGCTCTACCCGAGCCCTTACCCCCTCACAAATAATCACAACATAATGGGAGTGCCGTATGGCAACTTTAATTGATTCCCTCAATACGCTGTTTTGGGGCTATATTCTGATTTATGGTCTGTTGGCCGTTGGTGTGTATTTCACCCTACGTTTAGGATTTATCCAAATCCGCCACTTTCCTGAATTTGTCCGCACCGTATTCAAAGCCCCACAAAGCGACCGTGGCGGCATTTCCCCCTTCCAAGCTTTATGTACCAGCCTAGCGTCCCGCGTCGGCACCGGTAACATGGCAGGTGTGGCCGTTGCACTGGCATTAGGCGGCGCAGGTGCCATCTTCTGGATGTGGGTTGTCGCGTTGATCGGTATGGCAACCGCTTACGCAGAAAGCACCTTGGCACAGCTTTACAAAGTACGTGACCAACACGGCCAGCTACGCGGTGGCCCGGCGTTCTACATCAGCAAAGGTTTGAAAGCACCATGGGCGGGTGCCATCTTCTCCTTGGCGTTGATCCTTGCTTTCGGTCTAGTATTCAATGCGGTACAAGCCAACTCGATTGCCGGAGCAGTAGAAGGCGCATTTGGTGTACCTAAATTGACGACTGGTCTGGTGATTATGGTACTGGCCGCGATTGTTATCTTTGGCGGCATCAAGAAAATCGCACGCTTCGCTGAGATCGTCGTGCCTTTCATGGCGATTGCTTACTTAGCGTTGGCGCTGTACATCATTGCTATGAACATCGAGGAAGTACCCGCGATGTTTGCGCTGATCTTCAAGAGTGCCTTTGGTATTGAACAAGCCGCTGGCGGCATCGCCGGTGCATTGCTAAACGGTGTTAAACGAGGCCTATTCTCGAACGAAGCCGGTATGGGTTCTGCACCAAACATCGCCGCCGTCGCAACGCCTAACCCACACCACCCAGCTTCTCAGGGCATGGTGCAATCACTGGGTGTGTTCATCGATACATTGCTCATCTGTACCGCAACCGCTTTGATGATCCTGCTATCCGGTGTACTTGGCAACGGTGAGTCAGGCATTGTCTTGACGCAAACCGCGATGTCGCACCACGTCGGCAGCTTTGGCCATTACTTTGTTGCCATCGCGATCTTCTTCTTTGCCTTCACCTCGATCATCGGTAACTACAGCTACGCGGAAAACGCTCTGACGTACCTGAAATGGGCGAGCAAACCAGGTATCTTCATCTTGCGTGTCCTAGCGCTAGCGATGATCCCTTGGGGCGCGTACGAAAGCGTAGCCATGGTCTTCAACGCAGCCGATGCCGCGATGGGCCTTATGGCAACCATCAACTTGATCGCCATCGTATTGCTGTCTGGTTTGGTGGTGAAACTGACCAAAGACTACTTCGCTCAGAACAAGACTCGTACTCCTGTCTTCAACTCAGACGACTACCCTGAAGTTCAGAAAGACATCGACCTGAGTGTTTGGGACGAAAAGCCTAAACAAGATTGATCGTGTTTAAGATCTGTTGAGAATTGGATGTTGATAAAGCCTGCCTCGTGCAGGCTTTGTTTTTGGGGGCTTGTGAGTCTGCGACCGACCTAATGTCGTTTGTTATAGCGCAGCCAGATTGTAAGGCGAGACATGTAAAGAGCTTTGATATTGTCGTGTTTGCCATAAATCAAAAGCATTTTGTAATCGTAGCCAATGGGCAGCTGAAGGCTTACCAAAGACTAGTTCTAAACGAAGTGCCATCTCTGGCGTGATGGCTCCTTTACCATTAAGAACTTTTGACAATGTTTTACGGCTAACGTCTAAATGCTGAGCCGCATCAGTAATAGTGAGTTCTAGCGCATCAATAACAAGTTCTTTGAGTATCTCACCAGGGTGTGCTGGGTTATGCATATTCATTAGTGATAATCCTCGTAGTTAACGATTTCAACATCTCGTCCAACAAAGCGATATGTAACTCTCCAATTACCACTGACTCGGACAGACCAAATGTCATCTCTGTTACCTTTGAGTTTATGCATATAAAGGCCAGGCAAATCCATGTCATCAGGCATTTCGGCTTGATCGAGATTGGACAAAATCAGACGAAGCTTGTTTTCATGCTTCTTCTGAATTCCTGATGTGGTTCCTTTAGCGTAAAACTTCTGGAGGCCTTTATGTATAAAACTCTTAATCATACATTCATTGTAACCCCATAGGTTACGATTTACCAATGGAAGATAGCCTAGGATCTGATCCAAGTTATTCTCTGCACACCGAAGCATACCTTGACACAAAATAAGCAGTCCCTGTAATCTGCAAAGCTATGAACATCATCAACCCTCCATACGACAAGCTTTGGCTTGTTACATCACGATTTATCAGCCTCCGAGTCCCGTTTGCGGACCCGGCGGCTTAGCGTCATTTAAATAAAACGCAGCTCCGGGATCTACTGTAAGACTCGGAGGTTAAGCCCAATTTTTTCATTATCGGGTTTAAGGAGCGTTTACCATGTCCCAATTGCACTCTCAAACAAAGGCGATCACGCCAAGCTACATTTCACATACTCAGTTAACTAACGCGCTTAACTTGCGTGATCTATCAGATCAACAGCAAGGCGCGCACGCCATGCAACGACTCATCGAAGAAATCGAGCAGGTACTCATGGTGCTCATACCAACCTTGCTAATTCAGCGTTGTCAGCCAAAGCCTCTGGTTAGCATCTGTGATAACTACGATGCTTTAGGTTATCCCGCAGAAGGCGCCGCCCGTGAAGCTCGCTACAGCCGCTACCTAGACAACACACACATGCTGCGCACTCAAATGTCTTCCGCCATGCCAAGCTGGTTGCGTAGCTGGCGAACGAAGCCCACACAACCCATTGCCATTTTGCATCATGGCCTTGTCTATCGGCGCGATTGTATCGACCGCTGGCATTGTCCAGAACCACATCAACTCGATTTATGGTTGATCACACCAAAGCAACAAGACAACGTATCGAGTGAAGAACTATGGTTGCGTATCAGTCATGCGGTATTGGGCCGAACCTTGCCAAAATACAGCGTTGAGCGTACCGCCACACAACACCCTTACACGGAAAATGGTCAACAACTGGATATCAAAATCGGCCATCGTGAGTATTTAGAAATAGGCGAAGGAGGGTTAATCAGCGCTAAGCTACTCGCTCAGCATGGCTGGGATCCAGAGCAATACCACGGCATTGCCTTAGGACTAGGGTTAGACCGACTACTGATGTTACGCAAAGGCATTCCAGACATTCGTTTATTACGCGACCCCGAGCCAAGAGTGCAACAACAAATGCAAGATTTAGCGCTTTGGAAAGCGGTTTCCAGACAGCCCAAAACAGAACGTGATTTATCTCTAGTGGTCGATAATACGCTGGATATGGATTTACTTGGCGAGACAGTGCGGGAAACATTGGGCGAGCAAAGCCAGTGGATTGAAGAGCTCAAACTGCTATCGACAACACCCTATGAGCAACTGCCTCCTGCGGCTCGGCAACGCTTAGGAATGCAGCCTCATCACGTTAATCAGCTATTGCGCATCGTCTTGCGTCATCCTACCAAGAGCGTCCCAACACAACTGGCGAATGAGATACGCAACCGCGTTTATCTCGCTCTGAACCAAGGAATACATCATTTGGCTTAGCGGAATGAACGAAAAGCCTAAACAGGATTGATAGTGTTTAAGGTCTGTTGAGAGTTGTATCTGTTGATAAAGCCTGCATCGTGCAGGCTTTTGGGAGCAGATGAAAATTGAGTTAATGTTCATCTGCTCCCGATTACTTATAGAGATGACTATCAAGGCTTCTTTCAGGACCTGAATCTTGCATTGCCATAGCTCTCCGGTTCTTTCTGTTCTAACGCCGGCGTCACAGGTGGAGGCGCGGAAGCGCCGGAATCCTGTGCACGCCCTTGTTATACGTTCATCTTAGTAGAGACTTAAGATGACTTAGGCCGTCTTGACTAACTCTCATAAATCGAATTTTTGGGCCCTCTTTACGCGTCTGAAATAAGTATTTTTTAGTCTCCAGTTTCTTTAATGACTGGGATGGGTTAGAAAGCTTAATTCCGTGATCTCTAAGAGACTTATTAACCTCTAATGTTTTAAAGTCGTTTTTATCAGACTGGTTTTGAACATAATATGCTGTGAGTAAAGCCTTTTCTAGGTCATTGATACTATCTTTAAACTTATGCATCCATTCACCGAATGAATCTGGAACCTGAAGATTACTTTGGGAAGGCTCCCCATTTTCAGGTTCTTTTACTGGTTCAACAGATGCATCACCTTCACCCTCCATTATCGCGGCTTCAGACTCGGGAATACCTGACTCTATAAGGTCTAAAATAACATCTAAGTTGTCCATCTGAGATTGGACGAAACTTTCGCTACCTTCGAACTCAATCTCACCACTTTTTAAGTTTATTTTTACTCGTGTATTTTCCATTACAATTCCTTAGGTCTTAATGCCAGATTTATACAACAACTCTTCAACTGATGCTCGGAACTCTTTTTGTGCAGCGTCGATATCCTTTCTCTTGGCATTGTAAAATATCTTATGTGCCGAAAAGTTTCCAAGCGTTCGGTAAGTCTCCATTGACTCTTTCGTGTTTCTAGAAAGCGCCAAAACACTATTACCTTTTGCATTGGCAACAATGTGATTCAGCATCTTATAATTGCCATCACCATCTTTTATTTCTGCATCAATCCCATGTTGTTCATAGGAATGAATCAATAGTATTTCAATTAGCCTGCGCATCAGTACAGCACAACCATCAAATATATTATTCTCATAGGATGCATTAATTTGTTTAGATAACGATTCTATATAGCCCCGAGTCCCAGTAAATAAAGACTCAGGCAAAAGTGCATCATCAGAAACAACATCTTCGGACTTGCTCTTTAATTCAGGGATATCCTTGTCTAAAGATGAAATCGATTTCGAGTGTAGTTTAAATCTATTCGGCCCACTTCCAGCTATGAATAATTTGGACTTTTTCAGATTACCTTTAAGTCTTGATACATTTGGCTTGGAAAAATGCAATTCATCAAAAGCCTGGATAAGATCATCAATAGAGAACTCGACCTGCTCCTTTTTTACGATAAAGTAGTAGGCCAGATAGAGGCACTTATCTAGTTCTTTCTTTTCTTCTATCGCATGCTTATCTGAATATGTAGCTAGATTCATTTACTTCTCTATGCTTATCTTTCGTATAACACCGCGCTCAGGGGCAAAACGTAGTGGAGCTAATTTGTGGTAATGTGAGTGCAGCGAACCACAAATTAGTGTGGCGTAGTTTTGTCCCTTGCAGCGTTTTGTTATGCGCGCAGCTAACTTATAGGTCAGGAACAAGTATACCATTGGAGTATTTAAAACCTTTTACCTCCAGACCAACACCTTCGTATATGATTGAATCAGGTTGTGCACGCCCTTCGTACCACATTTTTATATAGCTGTAGTAATCATCTACATTTCTTTGATCTTCTCCAAGCATTTCTGGGCTTTTGATAGAATCTTCGAGTCGATCCTTTTCGCTTAGGTCAATTTCATGATTCTTATACATTTGTCGAATGATGTTGTAGCACACCTCTACACTATGAATTCCAGTGTCATGTCTTAAGAAGCTAACTACATGGCTATATTTACCTGAAATCAACGGCTCAATAATCTCAGCTTTTTCATTACCAGTTATCGCCTTTATTTGAACCCCTGCATCTCTAGTGGTACCCAAGACAGTTGCCGATTCATAAACGCCATCCTTTGGGTTCTGCCGGATAAATTGAATATCAAATCTATGCTGAAAGCTATACAAAGAGGGATAAGATTGACGCGTGGATACAAAGCCCGTTCCAATTGCCTTAAATTGCTCTAAATAATCGTTTTTAGTTCGTTCTCGTTTTGTACACCATTCAAATGCGCGTCTACCAATTGTACGCCAACTATCATTAAATATTCGAACAGCTAAAGCTTCAAAAATAAATCCTGAAAAAGAATGATAAGGAAGATTTGTTCTGAAATTCACAGAACCGTCTTCGTTCATCGTGAAATTTCCCGTCTCCAAACCATCCTGTATAAGTTGATCATGGTATCTGTTACGTAGAATTTGCTTTCTAACTTCGATTGAAATATTAGGATGATTTGGATCTAAAAAACCTATCGGAACCTGAAATAACAGCTCAGATTCGGAATCACTTTGTTTTTCTAGTTCCGACAAAATTATTAAATTGCCCATCGTACCACCAAACAGCCCCTGTAGACTTCAAAAAGCGCATAACGCCGCAATCACGCGCTTGTCGTGTGCATTGCTTTGTTAAGCTACTTTTTCCTTTCCTTTCGTATTATTGTTCTGGGTTTGCAGGTACTCTACAAACTCTTCGATTGCAGGGAAATGTCTTGCTCCTCCGGCAGCCTCTCTAAATTCTTTCATAATGAAATGCCCTTCCTGTGGCGAAACTAGGAAGTGATACTGTTCCTCTATCATTTCACGATCGGCAACATTATGGCGCCAAGCAGAAAGCACCGACTCCAAATTATTTAAATAGGAAACTACCTGCCACCGAATATCAGCTGATTCTTTTTCGGTAAGAGTTAACTTTTCATTTTTTATTCTCTCATTTCCAAAATCCGCTTCACTTTGCCCTGAGAGGCAGCCGAGAATAAGATCTTTATATTTAGCATCAACAGAAAATGACTCCTGATTGAGCAGTGACTTAGCCTGATCAAAACTCAATCTTTCAACGAACTTTCTGGCAGTGGCCCCTTGCCTTCTCCTGCTTATATCCATATGCATCATTAATTCTATGGCTTTTTCCCTACGAGATCTTTCATGGTCAGCCAAGAACTGTTTAGCAGCCAATCTTACCTGCCAATATATAAGCCCGATACCCAAAGCTGAAATCGCACTCGCGGCAGCGACTACATGGTTAGTTGTAATATCCAACCCCCCTCCTTATCTAAGATCAAGCATTGCTTAACATTTTAATAGTGCGCATGCGCGTTTATCCAATAAACCGTGCGTGCGCATTATTCTGTACTTGGTTATCAATCAAAAATCTAAGCTATTGATTAAATTAGATTTATCATGCTGAGCAAGTATTTTAAGCATGTGAAAATACGCATGCTTGTTTTGATAGATAACCGCGTCTGTCAGAAGAAGAAAGAAAGGTGTGCTCTCGTCATCCGTGACAGTGTTGATTAGAGGTTAAGCTATTTCTCATGCTGTTGCCAATGTTCTGAGATCAAAGTCTTAGCCATTTTAATCTAGGCTGCGAGCCAGCTCCCCGATACAATCGGGTCGTACAAAGGCCAATCGAACAATACTTCATAGAGATTCCATGCGTTTGATTCACGTGCTTTTTAAATATTTGAATTGCATGGATGCTCGAACCCGAAGCAATCAGGCGAAGCGCATTGCTGCGGAGGATGCAAGGTTGTTCCCGCGCGCAGCGCGGTCCTACAAAAGCCTTTATCCCCGATAGAATCGGGTCGTACAAGGGCCAATAGAACAATGCTTCACAGAGATTTCACACGTTTGATTCGCGTGCTTTTTAAATATTTGAATTGCATGGAAGCTCCAACCCGTAGCATTCAGGCGAAGCGCATTGCAGCAGAGGGTGCGAGGTTGTTCCTGCGCGGTCCTACAAGAGCTGAAGCCTAGGGTTTAGGAAGCTAAGATCCAGCGTTTCATGGCGCGGCGAAAGTTGCTGGTGTCGTAGAAGTTGAGCGATTCGGCGACTCTTTCGGAGCTGTAGCCGAGTTTGTGGCTGTAGTGGTAGCTCATTAAACTGCGCGCTTGGTCCATTTGCTTTTGATAGCTGGTGCCGTGGGCTTTGAGTTTACGTTTGAGGGTCGCGGGGCTGATGGCCATTTCTTCTGCCAAGGTTTCTAACGATGGCATCTCGCGTATCTCTTGCAGCAAACGTTGCTGTATAAAGCCTAAAAAGCTAAGCGGGAGCTGGGCGACTTGCTGTTCACTGACGTGAAAGAGGCTGCTTGATGCTTGTTTCAGCGGTTCGTGCAGCAATGTGTTAGGTAAGGTCAGTACAAAGCGCTCACAGTTTGTCTTTATAGGGCTGGCGGCCCATCGGCTTTGGCATTCAGAGAGGGTATTGGTAGGTAGGCTTTTCAGTTCAAATGTCCACTCAGCTGCATGCAGATCAACGCCTAACCAGAGCAATATAGAGCGCAGGGCTTCCATGTCCATCAGTACCGCTAAGGTGAATTCCTCTGGGTCAAGATGAGCACCCGCATCGCTCCAATACAAGGATAAATGGCCTTCGTGTTTGAGTGCAGTCACATGCAGTAGAGGCGACCAAAGGCTTTGAGCCTTTAGCAAATAATCCAATGCCTGCGTTACGTTTGCAGCATGCATCACCCCTAAACCAAAGTGTTGCAGGCTGATGGGCAACAACTGCTGGCCGATGACCAAGGGTAAATCTGGGCGAGATAATAGAAAGCTGGCGTTACGAAACAACTGCGCCAGCTGTTTCGCTGATAATAGCGTACTCGGATTTTGTAGATCCGTGGCGAACAGTTTGGTTTTATTCAGCAACACGTCCATCGGTATTGCGCGCTGAAGCGCCACATCGCCCATTTGCAAGACACCTGCTTGCAGAACAACAGTCGCCTCATGGGATTCACACCAAGATTTGGTCATCATTACACCACATGAACATTGGCAATCGACTGGCTATTCTGAATGCCATCGCATGTCATGGCGAGGTCGGTTTGTACCTCTTGTACTTTGCTGCGTAGCTCTGAATCGGACAAGGCATTTTCAAATATCAAAGTACGCGATTTCACCTCTAACAATGTTGCCTGTTTGTGGCCTTTGCCACGAAAACGCATGGAACGCAGCAGTAACACCACATCATTGATCTGTTCTTGAGAAACCGGGGACGCCGATAACAGGGCGTAACCTTCCCCCGTCAGTTGAAAAACTTGGCTGGCATCAGGGCTGTTCCAAAGTAGCATTTCAGCGATTAAAAAGCGCAATTTGCTTTGATCTTGCAGCGATAATGGCAGTTGGCTGCGTACTTCGGGGGCAACACGCAGCACAACTAGGGTAGGCTGATGCGCAGGAGCGTCTTGCACTGCTTTGGCTAACGCTGACCATTGTGGCAACAGGCTATCTTCGTGTAGCGCCAAGTCGTTTTGCAGCACGCCCGAGCGTTTATTTAAGTATTTCTTTAACTGGCGCTGTTCGCGATACCAAAGGATCAATCCGATTACTAACGACACTAAGCCCACGGGAGCCGACTCGATCCATTTGTCCCATGAGACAGCATCTGGCAGTACATAGATTTCATCCAGCATGTCTTGAAAGCTGGAAGCACACAGGCATAGGAAGCCAAATGCCATCCAATTGGTGATAAATCCCGGCTCACGGGTCGCCAGTACAATCAGCATCCACATCACCATAAACAGCGCTAAGCCGCCTTCGCCAACAATATCCATCCATACCCAATCAACGGTAGGGATCGCGGCACCTGCGGTTTTATTCAAAAGGACGATAACCGCCATGCTCAATGGCAGACCGATCAACCACGGCCAGTGTGGCATCAGCATTTTGGCAAAAACATAAGTGTGTAGCAGTGTGTAGCGAACGCGACGAATCATTTAGCTCTCCTCAAGACAGCAATGTTTGTACGCGCATCATGTGACACTTATATGACAGGCAAAGTCCGATCAGCTCACATAAGAGCTGATTTTTCTTCAAAAAGAACTGAACGGAAGATAAATGTGACGATAAAAACTAATTAAAAGTGGATAAATGGCCGCTAAAAAGCTCAAAAGTCTACCAAACTACACGAATCGACTTTATTTCAAGAGTCTCAAAAAAATCTGTCACAAATCTGCCACAAAACCTTTTTACAGTGACCCTAATTCTTATGACCAACCCTTATTTCATGATAGGAGCCTTTATGCCTCGTTTCCAACACACTCTGATTGCCACCGCTTTATTGGCAGCCAGCAGCACTTACGCAGCGACCACATCCACTAGCTATGAAGACATTGCCGACAGCGCGGTATGGCAAGCCGCAGACGGTCAGCAGTCTTTATTGATCAGCTCTTTAGAAGGCGACGGCATCGCGGTGTACGACGCATCAGGCAAAGAGCTTCAGCATATTGAAGATATTGAAGCACTGGGCGCAGACGTGCGTTATGGCTTGCGCTCAAAAGATGGTAAGAAAGCCGACATCGTAGCCGTTGGCCTGCCCGATGAAGACGCCATCGCGTTCTACCAGATCAACGGTAAAGCCAAAGCACCGCTAACGGAAGTAGGGCGCTTGCCACTGGAGATCACCCCTGAAGGCGTCTGTTTGGGCAAAAATGCTACCTCGGGCGATATGTTTGTCGCCAGTTACGACGAAGCAGGCAACCTCGTGCAATACAAACTGGCGTTTGATGGCAAACAGGTCATCAGTGCCATTCAACATAACGGCAAACCAACGTTTGTTCGCTCTATGAATGTAGGCGGTGAACTCAGTGGTTGTGCTATGGATGATGAAACCAACACCTTGTACGTGGCAGAGCAAAACGTCGGTGTCTGGGTATACGGTGCCGACCCTGAGAACGTCAAAGACCGCGCGTTGCTGGATGTGGTTGAGCCGCTTGGCCATTTAGAAGAAATTGAAAACCTAGACATCGTTTATCAAGCGCATGGCAAAGGCGCTATTGTCATCGCTGATGAAGGCCAAGGCTTTGTGCTGTACGACCGTGTTAGCCATAAATTCCTTGGTAAGTTTGATGTCGCAGGCGTTGAAGAAGCCAAGCTGGTCAGCGCGTCCACTCAGCAGCTTTGGATCGGTAACACCGAACTAGACGAGCCGATTTACCAAACGCTTTCTTGGAACGAGCTTGAAAAGCTTTCGGGCTACAAAGCAGAAAACACCTTGTCACCACGTGAGCTTGAAATCAAAGGCGTGGAACTGGTGCGTGCTCACGGTGAAACCAAAGCCGTAGATAACCATGGCGACGCAGCAGACGATCCGGCTCTTTGGTACAACACAAAATCCCCCAAAGACAGCCTGATCATCGCCACCAATAAAAAGGGCGGCTTGATGGCTTATGACCTGCAAGGTAACGAGATCCAATACCTAGAGGGCGGCAAGCCCAACAACGTCGATATTCGCCAAGATGTGGTCGATGCTGATGGCAACCCAATCGCGCTAGCAGCGGCTTCAAACCGTAAGAAAAATACCGTGACGCTGTACACCATCGATGGCTCTAGCACACCGATCAAAGCACTGCCTGCCACACAAGGCACAGTACATCCAAAAGCCCCTGAGCTACTTTCCAGCGTCGATGAAGTCTACGGTCTGTGTATGTCTCGTGGCGAAGACGGCAAGCCCTATGTGTTCGTGAACGGCAAAGATGGCCAAATCGAGCAATGGCGCATCAGTGTGAAGAATGGCGAGGCTAAAGGCACCGTTGTACGTACACTGAATGTACCATCACAGCCAGAGGGTTGTGTGGTAGATGACCGTACACAGACTTTGTATGTGGGTGAAGAAGACCACGCGATCTGGACGTTCGATGCTCGAGAAAACGGTAGTACCGAAGGTAAGATCTTTGCCAAAGTCGATGGTAAACACCTAATCGACGATATCGAAGGTCTAACCCTTTACCAAACCAAAGAGCAAAATCTGCTGATCGCTTCAAGCCAGGGCAACAACACCTACGCGGCGTTTGATCTAAATGACCAAGGCAAATTCGTGAAAAGCTTCGCCATCATCGGTGATGACGAACGCGGCACGGACGGCGCTACCGACACTGACGGGATTCATGCGGTATCGACAAACCTAGGAGAAGAATTCCCGAACGGCCTGTTCTTAGCACAGGATTGGTACAACATTGATAGCCAATACAAAACCGAAAACCAGAACTTCAAAATCGTCGACTGGCGCGATATTGCAAAGGTTTTAAAATAAGCCTGATTTAGATAATAAAAAGCCGCTAATTCGATGGAATTAGCGGCTTTTTTATTCCCGCGCGCAGCGCAGTCCTACAAAACGACTTTATCTCCGATAGAATCGGGTCGTACAAGTAGCTCTATTCGCATCGGCTTACTCGAGTGCTATTAACCACGTATGTAGAAGCCTTCCTGGACTAAAGGCAAATGCTCCAGCGATTAATATTCCACCAACATACACGCCTATCATATAGCCTCTGTGCAGTTTCATGTTTTTGTTTTTTGCTGCCAGATAGGCAGCAGGAACAGCGCATAAAACCAGAACACTAAACAAATGAATAAATCCAAAATGCCCTAGCAAGGCTGGTCCAACTTCTGCTGACATGAAAAGAGTAATAAAAGCGGTCAGCAACATTAGAACCATATACATTTTTCCAAGAAGCTTATGATTCAAAGTACCCTTTCGATTGACCAATAGAACAGCACCAATAAAGAAAGCGGGCACAACAGTTATCAGGTGCAAATAAGACAGTTGAATGTATGTCATGTCTTGTCTCCTAACGCCCCATTAAATAATGAGCAACGCTATTGCCAATCTAAGTCGTTGTACCAAAACCACTGAATATGATTCAAGCCCAGAATATCGAACGCTGTGAACCTGTTTGAATCGTTTGTTATGTACGCTTTACCGCAATCACGGAATATGTATGCCAGTGCTTCATTCTACCCAACGAGGTTTTTGCAGCTTCATCGCGTTCAAAGAACCTGATTATTTCAAACCCCGAGAACAAAGCCTTTACTTCTGATTCTGATAAGGGTGCTGTTGGGCTGCGATAGCTATGAGCCCAACTGTCTTCGCAGCCCATGAAGTCACCTGCAAACACCCCACCGATTTCAATGGAAGATTTAATGTTGTGCCAAGTCGATTCAAATTGGTTTGGGTCAGCGAAGAACAAACTAGAATTTGCGATAACAACACCAGATTTTGGATAGTCGAACGACTCAAACGAAGATTCAGTAACATTCACCAATGACTTTGCCCTGAATCTGTCTCGACAAATAGCGACCGCGTCAGGGTTGATGTCAAAGCCATGAACTTGAAAGCTCTGTTGCGCTAGGTATTCGATATCACTACCTGTTCCACAACCACAGTCGGTGGCTATTTTGAGATTTGATTCATTGAGCTGGACTGCAAACTCAGTACGTTCTGAATGGGGGCGAGACAGTGCCTTTTCGTAGTACTGACGCCAAATTTCAGTGTTCTCATCCATAAATCTCTAATTTCCCGTCAAAGTACACAGTGCCCGCAAAAGTTGAGCAACAAAGCTTGGCTGTAAGTCCGCTCCGCTGTTAATACGTTTTTATAGAACTATTGCACCGCAATATGGACTTCGATTTCATTACCATTTGGATAATATTCAAAGTCTGTTGTAAATAGCCTTTGATGCTCACAGTGTTCATTAGAGAAGTATTCCCAAACCTCTGTCCACGCATCGATAGCGATTTGAGGCATTTCCCCTTTATGGGTGAACACTAGGTACTTACCTTGAGGGATAGTTAATTGTTCAATATCTACATTTGCAGGGTATGACTGGCCATCAAAACCAGCGAGAACCGTGAACATACCGTTCTGATCTGACTCGTAGTTATAGTAAGCGCCGTAAACACGCTCACCATTTTTATAGTCAACAGGGATACTTTCATCGAAAGATTGCCATAATGTGGGTATTTTTCCATTGGGACTCATTTCTGCCGCATTATTTGTTCTGATCGATATGCCGTTAATGGTTTTTTCTGAAACGAACCTTACTTCCATCACAATATTCCTTTAGGTACATAAATTTATTAATACGCATGCGCGCCTGTCAGGAGGGAAGAAAGAAAAGGGTATTCTAGTCATCCATGACAGTGTTGGTTAGAGGTTAAGCTATTTCTCTTACTCTTGCCAATGTTCTGAAATTAAAGTCTTCGTATACTTTCTCCCCGATACAATCGGGTCGTACAAAGGCAAACCCTACAATACTTTCTCAGAGATTCCATGCGTTTGATTCGCGCTGACGTTTCGAGCTGAGGAACGAAGCGAAGAAGTTGCGCAAGCGAATTGAATTGCATGGAAGCTCCAGCCAGCAGCAATCAGGCGGAGCTCATTGCTGCTGAGGATGCTAGGTTGTTCCCGCGCGCAGCGCGGTCCTACAAGTCGGATTTATCCCCGATAGAATCGGGTCGTACAAAGACTAATATTACGGCCTTCATTAGAGGTTTCATGCTTTTGATTCACGCTGACGGTCGAGGGGAGGGGCGACCCGAGAGATACGCAAGCGAATTGAATGCTTGGAAGCTCCAGCCAGCAGCAATCAGGCGGAGCTCATTGCTGCTGAGGAAGCTAGGTTGTTCCCGCGCGCAGCGCGGTCCTACAAGGCGGATTTACCCCCGATAGAATCGGGGCGTACAGGTGTATTAAGCGTTTTTCTTGAGTGCTAGGTAGTGTTCGATGCCTGCGATTTGGTCTTCGGCATGGTGGTTTACGTACAGCACGGTGGTTTCTTTCCCGGCACAGATCTTTTCAATCAGCGCCAAGACTAGCTGGCGGTTCATGTCGTCCAAACCTAAGCACGGCTCATCTAGGATCAATAGCGGAGGGTGTTTGACCATGGCACGGGCAATCAATAACAAACGCTGGTCACCGTAGGACAGCTTGTTAAACGGTTGATCGGCACGGTCGCTCATGCCCAATAACGCCAACCATTCATCAGCGATCTTTTTCTGATTGTCAGTCGATTTGGTGTACATGCCAATGCTGTCGTAGAAGCCGGAAATGATGACGTTTTTACAGCTCACGCTAACGCGGTATTCCCACTGCAACGCGGTGGAGACATAGCCGATAAACTGTTTAATCTGCCAGATGCTTTCGCCGTTACCACGTTGGAAGCCAAACACGAAAATATCGTTCACATAACACTGTGGGTGATCGCCGGTAATAAACGACAATACACCGGTTTTGCCACTGCCATTAGGACCGCTGAGCTGCCAGTGTTTACCTGGTTCAATGGTCCAGTTGAGTTTATCCACAATCACCGTATCGCCGTACTTGATGGTTGCATCGGTGAGTTTGACCAAGGGCTGCTGGGGGTCTAACGCTGGCAGTTTGCTGGCAGGATCGGTTTCAGGGACTTGCAGATCCGAGGTTTTCAGGTGCAGTAACTGGTACAACTCGGCAAACGCTGATTCGTCGTTGCGGTCCACTTTAAACGCCAACTTACCGCCATCGTGACCGTCTTTTTCCAAGTAGGCCACATGGGTAATAAAGCTTGGCATTTCATCAAAGCGGTTCAACACCATCACCATGGGCGTGGTATCGATGATCGATGCTAGGTGCTGTTGCAGCATTGCCAAGGTGTCCGCGTCTAAGCCATCAAATGGCTCGTCTAAGATCAATAAATCCGGCTTGCTTGATAGCGCACGGATCAGCATGACTTTACGGGTTTCGCCCGTCGATAGCTTACGAAATGCTCGGTCTAGCAAGTGGCTTAGGCCAAACTTTTCCACCAACTCTGCGGCCAATTCAGGGTCCGCACAGTTTTCAAAAATCATTTCTTGCACCGGTGTACCGATGGCAATGACATCCATGATGTCGGCGTCATCTTTCTTTAACTCTTTGGCAATTAGTTCCGCTTGCGCTTCAAAAGACACCAAACCGACACGGCTTGGTAGGCCCGATAACTGACCTGACTCGATCTCACCCACACCCGCAAGCACCGCTGCGAGGGCTGACTTACCTGACCCATTCGTACCTGTAATCACCCAATGCTGGCTTGGCTCAATCGTCCAATCAATGTTGTTCAGATGAAAGCGTTCATCAAAGTTCACGCTGAGGTTTTCTAGGCAAATACGAGAGTCCATGTGTGATTCCTTACCGATGTCGAACTAATTGCAAAAAAGAAAGCGACAAAAAAGCCGAGCGCTCTTTCGAACTACTCGGCTTTTTAAGTGTTTAATTTCTAATGAAAATTAAACAATCTTCTTCATGTCAGCCATGTGGCCACGTAGAACTTTACCGATTGCTTCTACTGGGTGGCTACGTAGTGCTTCGTTTACTTCGATTAGACGAGCGTTGTCTACGCCGTTGTCATCAGACTCAAGACCTTTACCGATTACATCAGTCTTGATGCCTTTCATGAAGTCACCTAGTAGAGGTAGACAAGCGTGGTTGTATAGGTAACAACCGTACTCAGCTGTATCAGAGATCGTCGCGTTCATTTCGTAAAGTTTCTTACGAGCGATCGTGTTCGCGATTAGCGGAGTTTCGTGTAGAGACTCGTAGTAAGCAGATTCAGCGATGATGCCTGCAGCAGTCATTGTTTCGAATGCTAGCTCAACACCTGCTTTAACCATTGCAACCATCAAGATACCTTTGTCGAAGAACTCTTGCTCAGAGATTTCTACGTCGCCTGCTGGCGTTTTCTCGAAGTTCGTCTCAGCAGTTTCTGCACGCCATTTTAGAAGGTTAGCGTCGTCGTTCGCCCAGTCTTCCATCATCACGCGAGAGAAAGTACCGTCGATGATGTCATCTTGGTGCTTGTTGTATAGAGGGCGCATGATCACTTTCAACTCTTCAGAAAGATCGAATGCTTTGATCTTAGCTGGGTTAGAAAGACGGTCTAGCATGTTTGTCACGCCGCCGTACTTAAGTGCTTCAGTGATTGTTTCCCAACCGTACTGGATCAACTTAGATGCGTAACCTGCGTCGACGCCTTCTTCAACCATTTTATCGAAGCAAAGGATCGAACCTGTTTGCAACATACCACAAAGGATAGTTTGCTCACCCATAAGGTCAGACTTAACTTCCGCGATGAAAGAAGACATTAGAACGCCTGCTTTGTGACCGCCAGTACCTACTGCGTAAGCTTTTGCTAGTGCAAGACCTTCGCCTTTAGGATCGTTGTCTTCGTGAACAGCGATAAGCGTTGGTACACCGAAGCCACGAACGTATTCTGCACGTACTTCAGAACCAGGACACTTAGGCGCAACCATGATTACAGTTAGGTCGTCACGGATTTGCATGCCTTCTTCAACGATGTTGAAACCATGCGAGTAAGATAGGCAAGCGCCTTCTTTCATAAGAGGCATAACTGCTTTTACTACAGAAGTGTGTTGCTTATCTGGAGTCAGGTTAAGAACCACGTCAGCTGTTGGGATTAGGTCTTCGTAAGTGCCAACAGTGAAACCGTTTTCAGTTGCGTTTTTCCAAGATTGACGCTTCTGCTCGATTGCTTCTGGACGTAGCGCGTAAGAAACGTCTAGACCAGAGTCACGTAGGTTAAGACCTTGGTTAAGACCTTGTGCACCACAGCCTACTACTACCATTTTTTTGCCTTTTAGCGCTTCTACGCCATCAGCAAATTCTGAACTATCCATAAAACGACATTTTGCTAGTTGAGCTAGTTGCTCACGTAGCGGCAAAGTATTGAAGTAGTTAGCCATGGTTAACACATCCTAAATTTTTATGATTAAAGTACCGACATCTAAGCACGTCGATATTAAAAAAGAGTGACACAAACACACCTAAAAACATTCAGGCTGTGCTGCGAGTAGGTTCAATGTATAGAAGAGCGACCCTTTCGTAAATTGATATATTTGCAATATAACGTCCCATTTTTTGCAAAACAGAGCTATCATGGCTTTTATGAATACAAAAGCCCTCAAACAATTCCTCGCATTAGCCGAAACACTGCACTTTGGCCGCGCCAGCGACGAGTGCAACATCAGTGTTTCTGCACTGTCGCGCAACATTCGCCATTTGGAAGAAGAAGTGGGGGTAGACCTATTCAGCCGCGACAACCGAACCGTGGTACTGACCCGCGAAGGCCAGCGTTTTGTGAAATACGCCCGCGAAACCACCAGCCAATGGAACCTGATTCGCCACGAACTCACCGACCACTCGGATCAACTGAGCGGTGAAATCAGTATTTACTGCTCCGTCACCGCCAGTTATAGCTTCTTGTTTGAACTGCTCAACCGCTTTCGCCAAGTGCATCCGCATATCGAAATCAAACTGCACACTGGCGATCCAGATAAAGCCATTACCCGCATCTTGGACGGCAACGAAGAAATCACCATCGCCGCACGCCCATCCTCCATGCACAAAGGCTTAGCGTTCGCACCGATCACCAAATCGCCGTTAGTCTTTATCGCTCCCGTTGAGCAACAACCCAACGTCCCTACCACCTCACCTGCTTCGCCGAGTGACTGGGAACGAGTGCCGATGATATTATCCGAAGGCGGGGTTTCAAGGATTCGCGTGGACGACTGGTTAAGCGAGCAAAACATCACGCCAAATATCTATGCTCAAGTGGCAGGTAACGAAGCCATCGTTAGCATGGTCAGCTTGGGCTTTGGCATCGGCATCGTACCGAAAATCGTACTCGACAACAGCCCACTGATGGACCGCGTTCAGATACTCGACGTCCAGCCCGAGCTAGAGCCTTATGACATTGGCTTGTTCACCTTGAAGAAGAGTTTGAAAAACCCACTAGTTGAGGCGTTCTGGGCGCTGGTTTAAGCCCTTGTGGGACCCCGCTGCGCGCGGGATTTTGTAATATGTACGACCCGATTCCAATCGGGGATGATGCTGATTCCCCGTCCTGTAGGACTGCGCTGCGCGCGGGAGTCTTTCTAGTTTGCGAGGCCTTTGGAGGCTCTCTTCCATGCAATTCAATTGGTTAAAAGGCGCTCCAATTAAACGCATGGAAGGGTGTTGTAGGTGTTTGTTATGCGCGCCTTGCCCAAAATGCCACTGGATACCATAATTAGGTACTTTTTGGTATAAAATGGAGATGAGCTCATGGCTAAAAACACAAGTATCACTCTTGGTGAACACTTCGATGGCTTTATTACAAACCAAATAGAGAGTGGACGTTACGGCTCAGCAAGTGAAGTCATTCGCTCCGCACTGCGTCTACTCGAAAACCAAGAAACCAAACTACAGTCACTCCGTCAACTACTTGTTGAAGGAGAGCAAAGTGGTGACGCTGATTATGATCTTGATAGCTTTATCAATGAACTTGATCGTGAAAACATTCGATGAAACCATTTAATTTGACTGTCGCCGCTAAAACCGATTTACGGGATATTGCTTTATTCTCTCAACGACGCTGGGGAAAAGAGCAGCGAAATGTCTATTTAAAACAGTTCGATGATTCCTTTTGGCTTTTAGCGGAAAACCCCGACATTGGTAAATCATGCGATGAAATCAGAGAGGGATACAGAAAATTTCCCCAAGGGAGTCACGTCATTTTTTATCAGCAAACCGGCAGCCAACAAATCAGAGTGATTCGAATTCTTCATAAGAGCATGGATGTGAACCCAATATTTGGCGAATAACGCCAAATATCTATACACAGGTCGCCGGTAACGAAGCCATCGTCAGCATAGTGAGCTTTGGCATCGGCGTCGTACCAAAAATCGTACTCGACAACAGCCCCTTGATGGATCGCGTCCAGATCCTTGACGTACAGCCAGAGCTAGAGCCTTACGACATTGGCTTATTTACGTTGAAGAAGAGTTTGAAAAACCCACTGGTTGAGCAATGCTGTTCACTTAAGGAAAAAACAGCATAATTAGTTAAAATCCAGTAACCATCAGGCTACTGGATTTTTTTATGCCTCTTCACCAAACCTTGCTTGAAATCGACGAACTACACCAATTCTCAGACCAAAGTACTTTTACTCAAAACATCCCTGTTGAATGGGTCGAATCCGCCCTTACGCTCACTCAGAGTGCAACCATTCGTAGGCGGCGATTACCATCAGATCAGGTGCTTTGGTTAGTGTTAGGCATGTCGCTCTTCAGAGATGAACCTATTGCTGATGTGGCACGACGTTTAAACATCTGCTCCCAAGGCTTGGCTAATGACTGTTTACTAGCAAAAAGTGGCATTTCTTCCGCTCGCCAGCGGTTAGGTCCCCAGCCTCTTGAGTGGTTATTTCGCAAAACAGGTTATCATTGGGGAAGTGAGCGTTACCCAGCAGATGACTGGAATGGACTGCAAGTTTTCGCTGTTGATGGTGCGTTGTTCCGAACGCCTGACACGCCCGAGTTACGAGAGCACTTTGGGTCTGGTAACACCTCGACTAACCGTCAAACACCTTATCCTATGCTAAGGCTAGTCAGTCTTATGAATACAAGGTCTCACATCATGCTTGATGCCCAAATCAGTCCCTATCGCAAAGGTGAAATTCGAATGGCTGAGAACTTTGTATCTCGTATCCCTGACCACTCTGTAACACTGCTAGATAAAGGTTTTTGGGGAGCCGACCTTTTGCTTAGCATCAATCGTGACAATGACAATCGCCATTGGTTAATCCCTGCCCGTAAGGGGTTGGTTTATGAGGAGGTTGAGCAGTACAACTCACGGGATAGATTACTGCGCATGAAGGTCTCAGATCAGGCTAAAAAACGCAATTCAAGCCTACCTGAATACTGGGATGTCCGCGCGGTGACTTATGAAATCAATAAGGTTGAGAAGACGGTTTATACTTCCTTGCCCTATGCGAAATTCAATACAGAAATGGTGAGCAAGTTATACCATGAGCGCTGGGAAATCGAACTAGGCTTTAGAGATATCAAAAGCTCAATGAACAATAATGCTCTCACTCTTAGAAGCAAGAAGGTGGAACTGATTTATCAGGAGGTTTGGAGTTTATTACTAGCCTACAATGTTGTAAGGCGTGAAGCAGGGCAAGCAGCCATTGCTTATCAGAAATCCCCAAGTGAAATAAGCTTTAAGGCGGCATACTGCTATATTGCGAGTCAGCTCATTGTGATGGCACAAGCACAACCAGTATCAAAGACAGGAACTCGCTTAGCTCACCTAAGATCAGGTATTGGAGAGTTGTGTATAAACTACCGTTCTAGGCCTTCTAGACCTAGGACGGTAAAGATAAACAAGACCCGTTATCCGGTGAATCGCAATGCTGCTCCCCTTAAGTGAACAGCATTGCACTGGTTGAGGCGTTTTGGGCGTTGGTTTAAGCCCTTGTAGGACCGCGCTGTGCGCGGGATTATTTCAGGTTTGCGAGGATTTTGAGGCAATCTTCCATGCAATTCAATTGGCTTGCGCACATCTCCGGTCGTTCCTCCCTCCGACCGTCAGCACCAATTAAACGCATGGAATAGTGTTAATGGGATTATTTAATTTTAATACCGCATCTGCGGCTGGTTTGGAGCGCAGCGTTATGCAGTCGTTTGTTAGGCATTTTTACGCACCAGAGCGCGAGTAAGCGCAGTCTTTAGCTCGCTCTTGAACTCGCTTTGATCTTTAAATAGAAGCAATCTATTTGATTTTAGGTCGATGGGGACTTCGTCTAGTGATTGGGAAACCAAGATAGTTCCTTTATCAATTGCGTGAGCAATGCCTAGTTCGTAGAAAACGTTCGAGTTTCTTCCGTCAATATTAGCGATGACCAATCTAGCCTTACAAAGCTGCTTGAGCGTGTGTGGCAACAAATCTCCTGATATATGATCTTCGTCTCCCCTGTAGCAACGAAGACCTACTTCTCGGCATACCTCAGCTATTGTGTTAAAAGTATCTTGATATTTAGGGTGAAAAGGTGTCAGAACAAACACGCTATCATTTTCAACCTTCATATCGCTCTCGGTTAAACCATGAGCTTTAAGAAATTCAGTCAATGTACTATTGTGCTTTTCATAAGGAGACACCTCCCGCTTTTGCGCGGAAAGAACAAGGTGATTCATGTCTTTCCATCGTTCTTCGGTTCTAACTAAGCGGTCCATCATTTCGTACATCTTTTTTTCGTAGGACTCACGAAGCATTTCTAGACTTGCTCTATTCCTATCCTCATCATACTGGCGTTGTCTATTACTCTTGTAATAGATCAAAGCTGCAAATGTAACTGACACCCATATTCCAGACAGTGTGAGGACAGTAAGAAGATCAATTTCTATCATTTAGTTACGATCTCCTTTACGAGATTTACTGCGATATAAACACCGCTTATTGATGCAAGATAATTTATTGAGGTTAAACAACCTACCCAAAAATAGCTATCACTCTCAAAGAAGGAATTAGAGCGCCGCCAAAAGAACACAATCATGATTGAGCTAATGACGTATATCAGAAACAGCAATAGTCCTTCTCCAACTTTGTCACCTGCATTAATGGTATATGCAATAACAAAAGACATTGCTAAAAATGCAATATCAACCGGAAGCTCCAGCAATGACTGAATAAAAATAGGAGCCGTAGATGCCCTATCAACTAGTAGTTTCAGTAAAAATGCCAATACAAGCAAAACTACTGGTAGTGATATTTCCAACGAATTCATCGTTATTTAAAATTCCTCATATTTAGTACCTAACGCTGCGCTCAGCGGAAAATTTGCCCGATAGCAGCACCCTGTTAGCCCGCTCTTGCAACAAGATGCTGATAAGCAGTGCCATTCAATGCAAGATAAGTAAGACTACCTAAGGCAATTAATGCAACCCAAACAAACTTGCCGGAAAACGCATTAGTAAGAATGTAAATAGACCGCCAAAAAGGCCTCATGGCACCGTCGTACACCACCTGTAGCGCTGATAAATTGTGGACAACCAAAACTGAAGAAAAGAAAAGGAAAGCGATAGTGCCGAGCAATCCAAGCAGCTGAGGGATTATCCAATTACGCTGTTCATCATCAAGGACATCAAAATAAAACTTATAAGCTCCTGCTGACTCGGCGGCTTCTCTTGCACCAGGTATAATTCCCGTTTTTGCTTGGTAAAGAAGGATAAGAGTAAATGATAGAATGCCGATAGGTATAAATGTATAAGCAAACCATTCACCGCTGCTTAAACGCCCTTTGATAGCGGAAAAAACAAGCGCTGCAATACCAAAGGTGATTACGTTAAAAGCGACCAATGATGAATAGTAAATCACATCAGCCGCATATACTGCATAAAGATAGATAGAAACAACCATTGCAACAACAAGTAGTATTATGATGGCCATTGGATCATCATTTGACTGAGGTCTATTGGAACCACCTATTTCTCGTATAACGATGCGCTCCCTAATTATTAAAATGGTTTCCCTTACAGAGGCCTCCCCACCTTCTTTATTACCTCTGGTAAGGACAGAAAAAAGCAGACCAAAAATCACTCCCATTAGAGGTGAAAGCAATAAACTTTGAGTCAGCGAATCTCGTATCCACAGTTCGAATGTTTCTAGCATTTGAGCCATTTTCTCCTTTTAATGAGAAACATATTATTAATGCACGTTATTCTGTTTTAGCTCTTTGTCAGTAAGACCATAGTAAATTGAAATTAATAGCTATTTTTACAATGACAAACATTTCAGACATATGAAAAAACGCTTGCCCATTTTGGTAAATAACCTTGTAGCACAAGGAAGAGGTGTGTTCTGGTCATCCTTGACAGCGTTACTCAGAGACTAAGCTATTTCTCATGTTGTTGCCAATGCCATGAGATCAAAGTGTTGGCGATTTATCATCTAGGATGAGGGCTTGCTCCCCGATGTAATCGGGTCGTACAAAGCCCAATACTACGATAAGCTCTAGCCTCTAAGTCTATGCCCTGCATAAGCTTTTACATGCTGAAGCGTAATATCCAACCGCTTCTCATCATCCATATGTTCAGCAGGAATACCATCAAAGTTAGGAAGGCTATCAACTAGATGCAGTGGACGTTCGAGCCATTTCCAAGCTTTTGGAATACTGCCTTCCACACCTCTTTGGCTGAGGATACTAAGGATTTCTTCTACTTTATCAGCATACTTGAACCAGCCTGTGGGCTTTATCGCCGTTTTCTTATCACCAAACACTCGGCATGGTAATTGGGCCTTTTCAAGCTCCCAGTCATGTATGAATTCAATCGTCCAATCGGCAAGTTCTTTTAAGCTCTTATTCCCTCTACGCTGGGAATCACTTTTTCTAGCAGGGATGATTAAGCCGATTTGAATTGGATCTCTAGCTTGCTGTTCGTTGTGATGACGAAGTTTTCTGAAAGCTGGAATGATGTCTGTGTCATTCGTGACAAAGATAATATGTTCTAGACTCGTATCTGTCACACCATCGTAAACAGCCTCTAGTGCAACATTCACATCACTTTGCTTTTCCTCCATCTTCCAAATTTTTACTCGCTCAGAGAAACGAGGCTCTTTTTCTTTGCCGTCGTCATCAAGCTCAACTTTAGGAAATTTGGTTTTATCGATGGAGTAATTGCCCTTCACTGTGGCCAGTTTGCTTTGACAGTGATTGTTCAACGCTAGGTGATAAGAACGCTGGTCGTTTAAGGAACTGCTATCTGATGCAGCACGCTCAGATATTTCAGCCGTAAAGAATTTAATTGCTAAATCATCTAGCTTTGATTCAGGAGCACCTGAACGAACTAACAGAGTCTCCATCAGCTTAATCAGGTCAAGCCATTTATGAGGTGTTCCTTTTAAGCAACCAAAATAGAAATTATAGCCGTCAATATAGACCCTAGTTTTCATAGATGATCATTCCAATTAATGGACGACACGATGGGTAGCGAGCTTAAAAAGATATGTGAATAGGGCTATCCATCCCCGTAACTATCGCCTTCCTAGGCTTTAGATGTGAAAAAACCGGCACGGGGCCGGCTTATTCGTCCAACTCCAGGGGTCTGTATGTCGCCACGCGTGGAAGAAGGATAAGTTGTGCTCACATTATAGCCAGATATGAAGGAACTGCAAGACTCTATCCTTTAAGGAGTCGCTCAATCATGAAAATCGACTTATGCTTTCTAAGTACTTAATGAAAGGCTTTCTTTATGAAAACGATTACAGCTACAGACGCTCAAGCTTCACTTTCTAAGTTGATAGAGCAAGTGAACAAAGACAATAAGATTATCGAAATCATAAGTGAGACAGACAGGGTCGTTATGATGTCTCGTGAGCACTATGAAGGCTTGCAGGAGACGCTGCATTTGCTTTCTCAATCAGGCTTTAAAAGCGACTTTGATCAATCTGTTGAAGAGGCAGATCAAGGACATACTGACAGCTTTGAGCATGTTTTTGGTTAGTCTTAGTTCCTCTCGTTTCCCGAGAACTTAAAGGCTTCTCCCCGATGCAATCGGGTCGTACAAGACCCAATTTCCCGCGCAAAGCGCAGTCCTACAAAGATTCCATGCGTTTGATTCGCGCTGACGTTTCGAGCTGAGGAACGAAGCGAAGAAGTTGCGCAAGCGAATTGAATTGCATGGAAGCTCGTGCCCGCAACAATTTGGCGAAGCTCATTGACGCTGAGGACGCTAAGTTGTTCCCGAGCACAGTTCGGTCCTACAGAGGCTTGGGGAACATCGGTTTGCCTCAGAGGTTGCAGGGAAGTTTCCCCGATACAATCGGGTCGTACAAAGTCCGAGGATATAGGTAAATCGGGGCGTACGGGGTACTTAAACGGAGGGGAGGCCTCCGTTTAAGTGGGTTGTGGGCGTTTAGCGGCCTGTTTTGATGTCGGTCCAGAGGCGGACCATTAGGCGTTCAATTCGCATGCCGCGGACTTTCTGTGCGAACAGTTTCTTTTTCACATCTTCTGGTGGGTAGATACCTTCGTTATCGCGGATTTCTTCGTCTTGTAGGTCCATTGCGTCAACGTTCGGGTTGGCGTAGGCGACATAGTTGGAGATATCTGCGATGACGTCAGGGCGTAGCAGGAAGTCGATGAATTTATGTGCTGCGTCTTTGTTTTTGGCATCTTTTGGAATCGCTAGCATGTCGAACCAGACTTGTGTGCCTTCCTTTGGAATGCTGTATTCGATGTTGATGCCGTTTTCCGCTTCGATGGCGCGATCTTGTGCTTGGATCACGTCACCCGACCAACCGATGGCAACACAAGCATCGCCGTTTGCTAGGGCGCTGATGTATTGAGAAGAGTGGAATTGGCTAACGTATGGGCGCACGCTTTTCAGCAGTTCAACCCCGTCGCTGTCCAAGGCGTAATCCGATTGGGTGCGGCTGTTTGGATCTTTGCCAAGGTAGTTTAAAACCAGTGGGTAAAGCTCGTCTGGGGAGTCTAGGAACATGACGCCACAGGACTGTAGCTTTTCCATGTTTTCCGGTTTGAACACCAGATCCCAGCTGTTAACTGGCGCGTCTTCGCCCAGTACTTCTTTCACTTTATCTACGTTGTAACCAATCCCTGTGGTGCCCCAAAGGTACGGTACGCCGTATTGGTTGCCCGGGTCGACCGCTTCTAGGAAGGACAGCAGTTCTGTATCAACACGATGTAAGTTAGACAGTTTTGACTTGTCTAAGGTATCAAACACACCCGCTTGGATCTGGCGGCCCATAAACGAAGCGGTCGGTACGACCAGGTCGTAACCTGAGTTGCCGGCCAATAGTTTGGCTTCTAGCACTTCGTTGCTGTCGAAGACGTCTTCGATCACGTCGATGCCGGTTTCGGCTTCAAAACGTTCGATGGTGTCTTCTGCAATGTAGTCAGACCAGTTGTAAAGCTTGAGTGTCTCCGCCATGGCAGGCGCAGCGCCTGCGCTCAACGCACAGACTAAGCTTGCAATGGGTACTACACGTCGCATTTTTCGTTGTGGGTGTGTCATGGTTGATTCCTTTAGTGATGTCATAAGGATGCCCACGCTTGGCTTTTCTATCCAAGTCATTGGGCATCACGGTTTGAAAGTTATTACACGTTCAATAGCAGGTGCTCACGTTCCCATGAGCTAATCACGCGGTTAAACGTTTCGAATTCGCTACGTTTAACGCCCATGTAAGCGGTGACAAAGTCCATGCCTAGGATTTCACACAATGGTTCGCAGTCTTCTAATAAACGAAGGCCTTCTTCCAAGGTGCGGGCAATTTCCACTTCTTGGTATTCAGAAGGTGGTTGGTTGCCTTTGGTGGGTTCGGTAGGGCGCAGTTTTTGTTTCATGCCCAAGTAACCACAGGCCAAGGTCGCGGCGATGGCTAAGTAAGGGTTACAGTCCGCGCCAGGGAAACGGTTTTCGATGCGTGTCGCTTGTGGCGGCGCGTACGGAATACGAAGACCTGCTGTGCGGTTGTCAAAGCCCCATTGCATGTTGATCGGTGCTGCCATTTCAGGGGAGAAGCGGCGGTAAGAGTTAACGTTCGGCGCAAAGAAAGAAATCGCGTTCGGCGTGTATTTCTGCAAGCCACCTAGGTAGTGGTAAAACAATTCACTCGGCTCACCATTGTTATCAAAAACGTTTTGACCCGTTTCAGCGTCCACTAAGCTTTGGTGGATGTGCATCGCGCTGCCCGGTTCGTTTTTCATCGGCTTAGCCATGAAGGTCGCGTAGACACCGTGTTTCATCGCGGCTTCACGTAATGTGCGTTTGAACACAAACACCTGATCGGCAAGATCCAGTGGATCACCGTGAATAAAGTTGATTTCCATCTGTGCCGCGCCGGATTCGTGGATCAAGGTGTCCACGTCCAGATCTTGCGCTTCGCAGTAGGCGTAAAGGGTGTCGATGATGGTGTTGAACTCGTTTACCGCATCAATGCTGTAGGAACGACGTGAGGTTTCACGCTTTCCAGAACGGCCTGCAGCGGGTTTTAGTTCGTAGTCGGGATCGGTATTCGGTTGAATCAGGTAAAACTCAACTTCTGGAGCGATAATAGGTTTTAAACCTTCTTTCTCATAAAGAGACAGGATATGACGCAAGATCGTACGACTGGCCAATGGGTGTAATTCGCCATCTGTGTTGTAACAGTCGTTGATCACTTGCGCCGTTGGTTCATCCGCCCAAGGTACCATTCGTATGGTATTTGGATCAGGCTTGAGCACCATGTCGCGGTCGCTGGCGTCAACAATCTCGTAGTGGTTGTCTGCCCAATCACCTGTCACACTTTGCACCAGTACCGTCTCTGGGATACGGCCTGTTTTCTCAGCTAAGAACTTAAACGTCGGGTAGAACTTACCCCGTGCGTTGCCCGTCATATCTGCTAACGTTGACTCGACTTCTGTAATTGCATGCTCTTTTAAAAAAGCTTCAAGCTCTGTCATAACTCACCTTGGTATGGATGGATCTTAAATTTCCTGTTGCGATCTTTTTTGTTTCGGTTATTCTTTGCGCTAAACCGAATAATGTTTCGGTTTAAAAACATATTTCAGTTTGATTATTAAATCAACACTTTGTTAGAGATAGGTTTTCAAAAGATTTATTTTCAACAAAAACCGACTGATAATTCGGTTAATATTTGAAATAGGAGTGCCCCATTGAGCACACATGAAGCGTCTTATTACGCTGCCACAGCCAAAGCCTTAGTCGATCGTCCGCAGTTAGTGGGCGATCACGAAAGTGATATTTGTATCATTGGTGGAGGCTTTACTGGGGCTTCCGCCGCGCTGCATTTGGCCGAGGCAGGGTATCAAGTCACGCTTCTGGAAGCTCATAAAATCGGTTGGGGGGCATCAGGACGCAACGGCGGACAAATTTGCCAAGGCCATAATATGGGCCATGAAGAGATGGTGAAGCAAGTTGGCAAAGAAGCGGCGGATCTGTTGTGGCAAACGTCAGTCGACTCGGTCACCTTAGTCAAAGACTTAGTGAAACAGTACCAAATCGATTGTGACTTGAGCGACGGGGTGTTGCATGTGGCGAATAAGCCAAAGCATGCACAAGAAATCCGTGACGCGGTCGCATACAAGCGTGACATATTGGGCTATCAAGGTGTGTCCTTTCTGAACGCAGACGAGGTCGCACAGAAACTTGGGACGGATCGTTACCACGGCGGCGAATGGTACGCAGAAGGTGCCCATTTGCATCCCCTGAATTTTGCACTGGGCTTAGCCAAAGCGGCAGAAAGACATGGTGCGAAGCTTTATGAAAACTCGGCTGTGATTGACTATCAAGCGGGTGAAAAACCCGTAGTTAGAACCGCAAAAGGCCAAGTGACCTGCCGCTATATTCTGTTTGCCTGCAATGGTTATTTAGGCCATCTAAATCGGCCAGCAGCCCGTAAAATCATGCCGATCAATAATTTTATTATTGCGACCGAGCCATTGCCACCAGAGGTGATCGGGCGCATTAATCCTGACAACATTGCCATCGCTGACTCGAAGTTTGTGGTGAATTACTATCGTCTGTCAGCCGATGGTCGCATGCTGTGGGGTGGCGGCGAGAATTACAGTCCACGCTTTCCAAAAGACATCGCAGGTTTTGTGAAGAAACACATGATCGAGACGTATCCTGAGCTTGACCGTTATCGTATTGATTACGCTTGGGGTGGCACTCTAGCGATTACTTTGAATCGAATGCCGCATATCGCGCGCCAAGATGAGAATATTTTTGTCGCTCATGGCTATTCTGGGCACGGTGTGGCCTTAGCCACTTTTGCGGGTGCGGTGTTTGCAAAAGCGGTGCAAGGCTCGTTAGAAACAGTCGATGCGTTTGAAAAGCTACCCATGCGTGACTTCCCCGGTGGTACCTTACTACGCTGGCCCGGTCTGGTGGCAGGAATGCTGTACTATTCCATGTTAGATCGGTTACCGTAGCGATCTTAGCAACCGTTATCGCGACTTATATTGATGCCTTATTTGATAGAAGGACACCCTCACATATCATGACCAAAAAACCGACGACGATGAAAACCATGCAACCCGTGTCTCCGCGCAGTGAGCCAGTGCAGTCACGCTCTATCAAGCGCACTCAGCAGATCTTAGAAGTCACCAGCAACTTGCTGGAAACCGTTGGCTTGAACGATCTGAATACTGCCATCATCGCCAAGGAAGTCGGGATTTCAGTCGGTTCGCTTTATCACTATTTTCCCAATAAACACGCTATTTTGTACGCCATGGGCAAAAGCTGGCTAGACAGCATTGAAGAAGTCTTAAACGACATCGAAGAGTGGCCTGTTGAAAGTCTGTCCTTAGAGGACTTTATTGATCAAGTTGTCGACATCAACTTACGTACTTATCGCCAGCAGAAGGCGGTGCTTCGCTTAGTGCAAGCCATGTTCTCAGTGCCTGAGCTAAGAGAGCTGGATGAACGTCATGATGATATGGTGATCTCACAAATGGCTAAGGTGTTTAAACGACTGGGCATCAACAAGCACATTCGCGAACGCGAACGTATCGCACGTCATTATTTAGAGGTCACTCACAGTAGTTATCTAGTGATTGTTAACCAAAACGAACAACGCGCAACACGAACACTACAGGATTTGAAAATAATGTTACAAAGCCTGCTCACACATCATTTAAAATCACCTGAATAAGGTAATTCTTCCTACCTCGATCCGCACTTGACTGAAGAAGGGGCCTCACTATACATCGCCCCTAACAAAGAGTCATTTGTATCTACTCTTAATATATTTGTCATCTATAATGCAAAGAATGTGATCAATAAGTGAAAATTGATATATTTCCAACTCTAATCAATGAAAAGTGGAGCCAGCATGCGTTTCAGCCATAAAGTCGTTGCGATGTCATCGCTATTGTTAGCCTTAACCGTTGGCTTGTTGAGCATTCAGCAGTTATTGACTGTTCGCTCAGAGGTCGAAGGTTTAGTAAAAGTCAGCCTGAAGGAAATGGTTGTCGGAGTAGGGAATACAATTAGCGCAGAATTGTCTAACAAACGGGCTTTGGCGCAGAGTATGACCGAGAGTATTGAACTCAACCCTAACGATCGCACATACGTTAAACAGCTTCTGGAAAAACCAGCGATCAAAAACAGTTTTCTGGCAATCGGCTTAGGTTACGAGTCCGATGCGGTCGTGGTTGAAAATGACGACGGTTGGGAGCCTGATGCGAGCTATGATCCACGTAAGCGCCCATGGTATATGGATGCTAAACGCGAGCGTCAACAAGTAGTCACTGCTCCTTATGTCGATGTATCCACCAAACAAACGATTATTTCCATCGGTAATCCCGTTATGGATGGCAACCGTTTTGTCGGTGCGATGTTCTACGATTTAGAGCTAGGTGGTTTGTCCGAATTGGTTAACTCGGTCAATATCTTTGATGCAGGCTACCTGTTTCTTGTCACCGATAAAGGGCAAGTGATCGCCCACCCTGAAACAGAGAACAATGGCAAATCGCTTTCAGAGGTCTTACCTTCCGCTACGTTAAAAGAAGGCTTACAAGAAACCAAAGTTGATGGTGTAAGCAGCCTCATCAGTATAACCCGAGAAGCGACTCAAAACTGGTATGTCATTGCAGTCGTTGATGAAGACAAAGCCTTCTCAGCGCTCGCAACCCTTCGTAATAATGCCGTGATATTTGGTATTATAGGTATACTGGTAAGCGTTATCGTGATGACCGTGTTGATTCGTACGCTATTGCGCCCTCTTGGCGAGCTTAATTCAGCAATCCAAGACGTTGCCACGGGAGAAGGCGACTTAACGAAACGCATTGCACCTAGCAATACTCCAGAGTTCGCGGAGCTAGCACAGGGATTCAACCAATTTGCTAGCAGCCTGCAAGAACGCATTACTCATCTAAAATTGTTAGGTGATGAGGTGGTCGCAAGTGGTGCTAAGACAGTCTCAAGCTCTCATGAGTCGTCACAAGCCATGAAAGATCAACTAAAAGAACTCGAAATGCTGGCCACGGCTATCCATCAAATGTCATTGGCGTCCAACGAAGTGGCTGAAAACGCACAGCGTGCCTCTGAGTCTGCCACCGAAGTGGATCGTACCACCCTTGAAGGTTCTGCAGTGGTCAGTGACACCGCGAAATCAATCGATGCGTTGTCGAATCGAATCGATCAAGCGGTTGAACAGGTCAAAGGCTTGGAGCATGCAACCAGTAATATCGAAACCATTTTGGCCGTGATTAACGAAATCGCAGATCAAACCAACTTGCTTGCTTTGAACGCAGCTATTGAGGCAGCTCGTGCAGGGGAGTCCGGTCGTGGTTTTGCCGTGGTTGCCGATGAGGTTCGAACCCTAGCACAACGTACACAGGAATCGACCACAGAAATTCGAGGCATGATTGAGCAATTGCAGAATGGCTCAGCAGCGGTTTCCCATGCAATGACTGAAAGTCGTGATACCGCTGTAAAAGCGGTTGAGAATGCACAATTAGCCGATGCTGCATTAGTTCGAATTCGCCAGTCTATTGAGCAAATCAGCGATATGAATGCGCAAATTGCTTCAGCAGCACAAGAGCAAAGTCACGTGGCGGAAGAGATCAATCAAAATGCAGTGAAAATTAAAACACTGTCCACCTCTGTGGTAGATCTTGCTCAAGACTCCAGTAACGCCATGGAACAACAGCGTTCACATACCGAGTCACAGAAATCGATTCTAGACCGTTTCAAAGTCTAATCATCACTTCCTTTGACAAAAGCCAGCTGCCTAGCTGGCTTTTTTATACCCCTTATGGGCTAACCCCTAGGGGATATATGTTCCAGTATTTGTTTCAGAGTATTTTAAATGCTTATAAGAATTATGCTTTAAAATCGGGAACACTCTATGGAACAAGTTATAAAAGCGTTGAATACTATTCGTCCTAAACGCTCCCTTTTGCTGTCGGTCATGGTGACTCTTGGCGCCATCGCTTTCTTCTGGTCATTGTCTTACGCACATCAACCTGGTGAAGACTGGGGCTTTAAATCGCTACTGCCCACGCTGTTTGTCCTCTCCATTGCTCTCATTTCTCGTGCACCGTTTGAATCCTTATTAACCGGCGTGGTCGCTGGCCTGATCATGCTTGATCACACCTCAGTAGTCACGTCTCTTGCCGACACGCTGTCTGCGGTGATGGGCAATGAAACTATTATTTGGATCGTGTTGGTCTGTGGTTTGATGGGCGGCTTGATCGTATTGCTAGAGAAAAGTGGCTGTCTAAACAGTTTCAGCGATTGGTTAAAAGGCCGTATTAAGTCCCGCCGCCAATCATTGTTAACAACCTTTTTTATTGGCTTAGTCGTATTTATCGATGACTACCTAAACTGCTTGGCGGTGTCCTCGTCCGTCAAACAAGTGACCGATCACTACAAAGTTTCCCGTGAAAAATTGGCGTATATCATCGACTCAACGGCCGCACCGATGTGTATTTTGGTGCCAGTTTCCACTTGGGCCGTGTTCTTTGCAGGCTTGCTCGAAGAAAACGAGCTTGCAGCTGATGGCCAAGGTCTCGCGACGTATATTTCAGCCATTCCTTTTATGGTCTATGGCTGGGTGGCGTTGATCCTGGTGTTTTTGGTGACATTAGGTGTGGTCGGCAACCTAGGGGCAATGAAAAAGGCGGAAGCTCGCGCAGCAAGCGGACAGCCTAAGCCTTTGGACTATACTGGCGATACCATGGAAGCGGCCGCTACCAGCCATCGCAAGACCAGCAGCCTAGTGGGCATGTTGAACTTTATCGTACCGATGTTGATCTTGATTGCGGCAACGGTTTACTACGATATCGACCTGTTAAAAGGCGTTCTGGTGACCTTAGCGATTACCGTGGCAATGTATTACGTACAGGGACTGTTATCGCTAGAAGAGCAGTTCAAAGGCGTCTTTGAAGGCTTCAAGGTCATGCTCTACCCATTGTCCACGGTGATTGCCGGTTTCATGTTGAAAAGTGTCAACGACGAACTGGGTATGACCAGCTATATCGTTAGTGTGGTCGCTCCTATCATGACCGCTGAACTGATGCCGGCTTTAGTATTTGTCGTCATGGCAGCCATTGTGTTCGGTACGGCATCGAGCTGGGGCTCATTTATTATCGCTATTCCCATTGTTGTGCCAATTGCCTTGGGTGTGGATGCTAATATGGCATTAGTAATTGGTGCACTGCTGTCTGCGTCATCGTTTGGTAGTCATGCTTGCTTCTTCAGTGACTCTACCGTGCTAGCCGCACAAGGAGCAGGGTGCTCGCCCATGGCACACGCGATGACCCAGCTACCTTACACAGCATTGGGCGCGATTCTGAGCTTTGTCCTTTTCATTATCCTAGGGTACAGCGTTTAATTATTTAGCAACTCGCTAGACAGTAGAACTATACAAAGGGCCGTTAAACGGCCCTTTGTATATTCAAACAACATGTTTTTATTACGTCTGCGGTGTTTCTTGGCGGTCGTTTAATTTTCGCGTCACATATGACCAACGCGCTAAGGCTCCAATGACGACTAACGCAAACACCAGTCTCGCCCATAGAATTCCTGAAAGATCCGCCCCTATCAGGAGAATCAGCATAGTGTCCTCGATGACACTGTGAAACAGCCCCAAAAAGCCAATCGTTAAGAAAATATCTCGCTGACTCAGACGGCCTGATTGCGCTTCTTTAATCAGTAGCCCCGCACCAAACGTCAGACCAAGCACCACGCCGATCACCGCCACGTTTGCAGCGTCTTTGCCGATACCCAGCCAGCGCAGCACAGGGTAAAGCAAGGTATGCATCATACGCTCAATACCAATGGCTCTAAGGACTCTTAGCAACACCATCAAAGCGAAGATAATCACATAAATCCAAGCAAGGGTTTCAATCTGGCCTAATGCCCATGACACTAAGCTATCATCTACAGGCGCATCGGGACGCCACAAAGAGCTGGCCGGTTGCTGCAACCAGTTCATTGAGCTATACAGGAAATGTAGGGCACCGCCTAAGATCACCGCTCCACCAAAACGAAGTGCTAGGGTAACACGCCAGCTGACGCCCATATTCTTCGCCACCGCCCCTTCTACGGGTAGAGAGTGCGATAACAATGCCAGCACGCCCAATACAGTGACTTGCGCAACGCTCAAGGCTTGCGTCAGCTCCAAGTTAAAGTAAACAATCAGTCCGGTATAAATGTTCGTGAGCATCAAGGTCGCCCAGACCAACCCCAACTCATTTGGCAATCCGACCCATTGCATCATAGGCGACAGAATGTCACCGAGCAGCGCCACACCACCGATCATTTCCAGCCCCTTGACGACTACTAAGGCGGGCACCATGACTTTTAACAGTACCCAATACACCTTGGCCGCTTCTTTTAACAAAGTCAGAACAACGCTTAATACCGATTTCATAACGTTCCACAAAGATCATTTAACAGAGACAGTCATTGTAAAGACGCTAGGAAAAATAATGTCACGCTTTACTTATAAAACATTTCATTTAATTTGTTTGTTAGGTGATAAACAAAATATTATTAATCATGAACGCTTTAGATCGAATCGACCGTAATATCTTGATGCAACTACAACAAGACAGCCGCCTGACAAATGTACAGTTAGCGGCGCAAGTAGGGCTGTCGCCACCAGCGTGTTTAAAGCGGGTGAAACGTCTCACTGAAGAGGGATATATCAGTCGCCAAGTTGCACTGATCGCGCCACATAAACTCGGTCCCATGCTGCACATGGTGGTGGAAGTGTTTATGGAAAGGGATCATAAGCAGCTGTTTCAGGAGTTTGTGAAAAGCATCCAAGCCACACCTGAAATTAAGCAGTGCTACCAAGTCACTGGGGAAGTCGATTTTGTCTTGATCATCATGGTGCGGGATATGGAAGCTTACGAAAAGCTATGTGATCGTCTGCTGTACAGCAATCTTAACGTGAGGAAGTTTCGCACGCTGATTTCGATGAAGCGGGATAAGTTTGAAACCGCTATTGAACTCGAATGATACTGGCGCGTCGCGTTAGTCATCATCCTGCATCGGAATGCTGGACTGCCCTGTCATGAGCTGAGCTAACTTAGCGGCAATACTCGACTGTTCGGCTTCCGTTAACTGTACCGATTGGGCGGCAGCAAAGCTGTATTCATCCTGACCGCCCTGAAAAACGATTTGTCCAAGTACTTGGCCGCTATCGCTAATACAGTCCAAGGCTTGTTGATTAGGAAAAAACAATACCATTTATACACATCTCATTTGGGCTGGAGAAACTCCATCATAGCACCTCTTGCTCATTCATTTGCTTCCAAATAGCGCAACCTATCGATGAATTCGATCATAGTAGATCGATTTAATCGATTTCAATTAAGCATATGTCAGTGGCTAAAACCAAAAGTTTTCCTGAAGTGTGCTTTCAATGTGCATGCTGTGACTCCGTATTTCTGCATAGTCGCATATTTTTTATACTGAATTGTCCAGAACTCGACGCATAGCGTCATTAATATTTGCCAATTTTTATTGATTAAGAATAAACCACCGGAGTTGTCCTTGATTGGTTCTTTTAATGGCGATTTAGGCTGTTTTTTCATTTTGAGGGAAGAACTTTGGAACAGAATTTTTCGCTCTTTTTTTATTTTTTTTCATAGCTAATATTAACTCCATCGAAACGCGAAACACATTTCGCAAAACAATTTAAACGCTTTATTAAATTTAAAAGAGACCCTTTAAAGGAGGCTCCACATGAAAAAACTAATCGCACTTACATCTGCTGTTCTAGCCACTTCTGCAATGTCTACTGCTGCATTCGCTGACAATATCAGCGATGACCTTCGTATGGCAGAATCTCGCTACAACGCACTGGCTACCGAAGCTTCAGCGGAAGGCTACCAAGTGGACGAACTATACGGTCAGCCAATGACGACTTCTCAAAAGCTTGATGTTATCAGTGAGAAAAATGCTGAGTTGAAAAACCTGCTGAACACTCAATATTCAGCTAACTAATTTAGTGAAGTTTTCAGAAAGTATTGAATCGAATTTAAAAATTTAAAGGTGAATTATATGAACATTAAAGCATCAGCACTTATTGCAGCATTAACTCTATCTACATCTGCTTCTTTTGCAGCGAGCGATAACAATATTCAAGATGATATTTATGACGCGCAAGCACATGCTAAGGCTATCTCAGCTCAACTAGAAACTATGGGGGTTGAAACTAACCCTAATGTTGAGTTTGCACAGCCAACAACGCTTTCTCAAAAGCTAGATGCTTACGAAGCCAAAATTGACGACCTACAAGGTCAGTTTGACGCAGTTCGCGCATCGAACTAATCCAGCAAAACCCGGATTCCCCTCCAGTTTTGTTATGTTTTGGCCCGATCACAAGCCATTGTGATCGGGCTTTTTTATTGCCTATCAGCAGCTAAGCCTTCGCTTTTAAGAACTGTCCAATCCAAGCCATCAATTGTTGGTTCTGGATCGTATCTTGCTCCACCGTTTGACGCGCTTTGTCGGCCACCTCTTGCGTTAACGTCACCCCGTCATACATATTGATGAGTTCATTCTCATAGGCTTTAGAGAACTCTGGGTGCCCTTGGAACGTCAGAATTTGATCCTTATAGATCAATCCAGCGTGCTCACAAAAGTTACTTGTTAGAAACGTGGTCATTTTGGCTGGCTTTTCCAACACCTGATCTTGGTGGAAAGCACAAAAAGCCACTTTTTCCACCGCCGGCAGAGTCGGGATCTCTTCCACCACTTGGTAGTGATGAACACCAACACCCCAACCACCGTCGAATTTCGCCACACGACCACCTAACGCACGGGCAATCACTTGATGCCCAAAGCAAATACCCACTAGAACTTGGCCTTTAGTATCCACTTCACGGATGAACTCACACAATTTGAGAATCCAAGGATCGTCACCGTATGCATCTGACTTAGAGCCAGTGATTAACCAGCCATCACAGCTGTCCGTGCTCTCTGGGAACTCATCTAGGCGCACGTCGAAAATTTCAAACGTTAGCGAAGGCTCCAAGGCCGAGATTTGCTGAGCAAACATCTCAGCATAAGTCGGATACTCAGAAAGCAATGCATCTGGCGTAATACCCGCCGCAAGAACACCTATTTTCATTTATTACTTACCTCAAACATACAGCGTTACGGTCCCTGAAAGCGATTTTGGCGACGCATAATGACGATCGCTGCAATCACTGCAATAGACACCGCTAAGATCATCAAGGTCGCTAGGGCGTTGATTTCTGGGGTTACACCCAAGCGAACTTTGGAAAAGATCACCATCGGCAGTGTCGAATTCCCTGGCCCTGACACAAAGCTCGCAATCACCAAGTCATCTAGGGATAAGGTAAACGACAACAACCAGCCAGACAATATCGCTGGCGCAATCAGTGGTAATGTGACGAGGAAGAACAACGACACAGGCTTCGCACCCAAGTCCATCGCGGCCTCTTCCAAGGTGTCATCCATGGATGCCAAGCGGGATTGAACCACTACCGCCACATAGGCTAAACAGAACGTCGTGTGAGCGATAACAATCGTCGTCGTGCCACGACCAGCGGGCCAACCAAACATGCTTTCCATCGCCACAAACAACAGCAATAACGACAACCCCGTGATGACTTCAGGCATCACCAGCGGCGCAGTTACCCAGCCTGCCATGATGGTTTTACCGGTAAATTTGCCCATACGGCTTAAAACAAACCCAGCCAGCGTCCCCAAGACCGCCGCGAGGGTGGCACTGATAAAGGCAATTTTTAAGCTAACCCAAGCGGCATTCATAATCTGCTCATTCTGGAACAGCTCGACATACCATTTGATCGACCAGCCTCCCCACACGGTCACCAGCTTGGATTCGTTAAAGCTGTAGACAATTAGGGCAATGATTGGCGCGTAAAGGAATAAGAAGCCAAAGCCCGCGCTTAATTTAAGCGCCCAAGAGTTGCCTTTCATTACATGGCCTCCTTATTACCGTTACGCATAAACATAATCGGTCCAACCAGTACAATCAGCATGATGATCGCCACCGCTGACGCTAATGGCCAATCTCGGTTCAAGAAGAACTCATCCCACAACACGCGGCCAATCATCAAGGTGTCCGATCCGCCGAGTAACGCAGGGATAACGAATTCCCCTACGGCTGGGATAAAGACCAGCAAACAACCGGCAATGATGCCTGGCTTCGCCAATGGCAAAGTCACCAGACAAAACGCTCGCCAAGGCTTGGCACCTAAATCTTGCGCCGCCTCGATAAGGCTCATGTCCATTTTTTCTAGGGTGGTATAAAGGGGCAAAATCATAAAGGGTAGGTAGGTGTAGACGATGCCCAGATACACCGCGAAATCTGTCTGTAAGATTTGTAGCGGCTGATCGATCAGGCCAATCGCCATCAAGGTTTCGTTCACCAAACCATTCTTTTTAAGTAAGGCCATCCACGCGTAAACACGCAGTAGAAATGAGGTCCAGAACGGCAGAATTACCAGTGCTAATAAAATCGTACGCTGAGTCGGTCCACTGCGTGCAATCAAATAGGCAATCGGAAAGCCAATCAACAAGGTGAAAAAGGTCGATACCGCCGCAATACGCAGAGAGCTTAAATACGCATCTAGGTAAAAGCGGGACTCAAACAAAAACAAGTAATTGCCAAAGGTCACTTTTAGGGTGGCGTAAGCATTACTCGGATCCCACTCAATAAGCGGAGAATAAGGTGGCACAGCAATCATGGCTTCCGCTAGGGAGATTTTAAATACCACCAAGAATGGGATAAAAAAGAACGCCGCCAACCAAAGCATGGGAATCAAAATGACACACCAGCGTCCTAGACGAATCTGGCGCAGGCGTTGAATCACACGTAAGCGAGTCGAATCGGAGGAAGCGGTTGTGGTCATCATGATGTCAGTACCACGCTGCTGTCCGCATCCCATGCAAGGTATACATGATCATCCCACGTAAAACGATCGTCTGAATCACGCTGAACGTTTGGCTGAGTAATACGCACTTCTTTGCCGGAAGGTAAGCGTACTTTGTAGATAGATTGGCTACCCATGTAGGCCACTTCCGTGACGATACCTTGGGTGGTATTTACCAAAGACGCAGGGGCTTCTCGGGTAATACGGAATTTCTCAGGGCGAATGGCCACGCTCACTTGCTGGTTAGGCGCACAACTGATGCCATGGTCCACATGGATTAAGTTTTCCGTGTCTGCACAATGAATGGACGCGCTGTCCCGCTCATCGCCGACCACTGTCCCTTCGAAGAGGTTTACGTTACCAATGAACTCCGCGACAAAGCGATTATTCGGATACTCATAAACTTCGTGAGGCTCCGCCGTTTGCACAATCACCCCATTGTTCATCACACCAATGCGCGTGGCGAGAGTCATGGCTTCCTCTTGATCGTGGGTGACCACGACAAAAGTAATGCCCAGTTCTTCTTGCAAACGCATCAATTCAAACTGCGTTTCTTCACGCAATTTCTTATCCAATGCGCCTAAAGGCTCATCCAATAACAACAGCTTTGGGCGCTTCACTAATGAGCGCGCCAGCGCCACACGTTGGCGTTGACCACCGGATAGCATATGCGGTTTGCGCTTGGCCAAATGCCCCAGCTGCACCATATCCAAAATGTCTGCTACACGCTTTTGAACTTCACCACTTGGCAGGCCTTCTCGTTTCAAGCCAAATGCCACGTTAGCTGCCACGCTCAGGTGTGGGAACAAGGCATAGGATTGGAACATCATGTTGACTGGACGCTCCCAGGGGGGCGTATTCGACATGTCGACGCCATCAATCAGAATGCGACCCGAGGTTGGGGTTTCAAATCCAGCCAGCATACGTAGCAAGGTACTCTTACCAGAGCCTGAGCCGCCCAGTAGACAGAACAATTCATTTTTGTAGATATCCAGCGACACGTTGTTCACCGCGGTGAAGTCGCCAAACTGCTTATTGATTTGCTCAATGCGAACAAACGGTTCCGAAGTGCTTTGACGCCACGTTGGTGCCGCTTTTGGCACGATTTGAGGCGCAACAGAAGATACAGACATAACCCACCTGTCAGTCAATAAAAGAGAAGGTAGCGGAGCCAAATGGCTCCGCAGGGCAGAAACACAGGGTTTAGCGACCGGTTTTGATGTTGGTCCAAGCACGCGTTAACGAGCGATCAAAACGCGCAGTGTGCGCGACTTGAACGTACAGTTTTTCTTTTACCGCTTGCGTTGGGTAAACACCTTTATTGTTGGCCACATCTGGGTCTAACAAAGGTTCAGCTGCAGTATTCGGTACCGCGTAGTAAACGTAGTTCGAAATCGCAGAGGCAATCTCAGGCTTCAAAATGAAGTCGATGAACTTATGCGCCGCTTCTGGGTGTGGTGCGTCCGCAGGTACGGCCATTAAATCAAACCATACCAAGGTGCCTTCTTTTGGAATCACGAAATTGATATCAACGCCTTGGCCGGCTTCTTCGGCACGGCTTTGTGATTGCAAAATGTCTCCGTTGTAACCAATCGCGACACACACGTCACCGTTAGCAAGGTCAGAAATATATTTGCTTGAGTGGAAGTATTTGATGTTATCGCGGGTACCAGACATCAGTTTAGTAGACGCTTCCAGCTCAGCTTTGTCTTCAGAGTTCGGATCCACGCCGCGGTAGTTATTGACCACGGACATCATTTCAGCAGGCGAATCAAGCACTGCAATGCCACAGTCTGACAGCTTAGCCGCTACGGAAGGATCAAACAGTACATCCCAAGAATCAATATCGGCTGTTCCCAAGCGCTCTTCGATCATCTTGGTATTGTAACCAATACCAATCGTGCCCCACGCATAAGGAATATTGTACTGGTTGCCCGCATCATGTTTTTCGATTTGCTTGGCAAGAGTTTGGTCTACATTAGCGTAATTGCTCAGTTTGTTCTTATCGATGGTTTGGTACACGCCCGCTTTTACTTGGCGTTCAAAGAATGAGTTAGAAGGCATCACAACATCGTAGCCGGAACCACCCGCCATTAGCTTGGCTTCCAGTACTTCGTTGCTGTCGTACACATCGTAGTTAACCTTAATACCGGTTTCTTTGGTGAATTGCTCTAGGGCACCCGGCGCCATGTAGTCAGACCAGTTGTAGATGTTGATCACATCTTCTGCAAAGCTGCTGCCTGCAAACACTGATGCACTACCAGCAATTAACACACTCAATGCATTACGTTTCATGTAGAGTTCTCCTATTTGGCCCAGGTCGGCCATTGTTCCAGTTGTGAGGTGATTGAAGTCGTTGAATGAAGCCCTTTTTCGGGCTTTCTTATCTTTTATTCCTATGAGTACGACACCTATCTATAAGTAGGCTTCGTACTCCACGTTTGAAATCCGGCTATGAATCTTTTGCTGTTCTTGCTCTTTGGCTGCGCCAAATACTCGAACAAACTCTTCGCCTAAATAATCACGTAAGAAGCTGCTGTCGCTGAAAGCTTCTGAGGCCAATTCCCAACGATTAGGCAGTGGCTCAAAGCGTTCAGACATAGCGTAAGCATCCCCTTCAATTGGCTGTGGCGGAGACATTTTCGCTTCAATGCCGTGCAGTGCTGCGCCTAGCACCGCGGCCAGCACTAAGTATGGGTTGGCATCCGCACCAGCTACACGATGTTCGATGCGGCGCGCGATGTTTTCACTTTCCGGGATACGTACCGCGACGGTACGGTTCTCATAGCCCCAGCTTGCAAATGTTGGCGCGTGGGCACCCGTTTGAAAACGACGGTAAGAGTTCATATGTGGCGCGAAGACTAGCATCGAATCCGACATGTGGTTCAGTAGGCCAGCGACCGCTTGCTGCAACAAACCTGAGCCTTCATCTGTGCCATTGTCGAACACGTTGTTGCCTTGCTCATCAAGCAAGCTGAAGTGAACGTGGAAGCCGTTGCCGCTCTTGTCTGCATAAGGTTTCGCCATGAAGGTCGCGCCGAAGTCATGCTGGCGCGCCACGCCTTTGATCAGGCGCTTGAACATGATCGCGTGATCCGCCGCCTGCACCGCATCGTTGGTGTGCTTCATATTGATTTCGAACTGACCAGGGCCTAATTCTGAAATGATGGTGTCCGCTGGAATCCCTTGCGCTTCACAAGCTTGGCGTACTTCTGCGAAGAAGCTTTCTAAGCCGTCCATTTCTTCGATGGAGTAACAGTCGGTTTTATTCAAACGCACACCATTCCCTTCCACAATGATAGGTGGAGAAGGGCGACGTTGGGCTTCGGAAGTGCCATCTAGCAAGTAGAATTCCAGCTCTGTCGCCACTACAGGTGTGTAACCAAGCTCTTTAAAGCGATTCACAATGCGTGTCAGTACTTGGCGTGGATCTGGGTAGAATGGTGTGCCATCGGCGTTGTACATCATGGCAAGAATTTGATCACGAGCGCTTTCCGCCCATGGCACAGGAATCGGCTCAGGATGAACGGCTAAGCAGATGCCATCACTGTCGCCAGTTTCGAACACCATACCATTGTCGAGTACGTCATCGCCCCAGTGGTCAAAGCCAATCACAGAGTGAGGCAACTTCACCCCCTGTGTCATGACACTCTTTAACCCACTAGCTGGGATACGCTTACCGCGCAAGTTACCGTTTAAATCCGTAATAAACAGATCAAATTCGTTTTTCCCTTCATACATATCCGACATAGAAAGTTCTCTCATGAAATTAGTCTTACCGCTGGAGAACTTGAACTCTGGAATAGCCGACACTTCATTCGCTTTTTCAGTTTGAAAGCGTTGCTCTAGATCAAGTTCTCTCTATGAAAATCACCTTAACCCGAGCAAATGATGCGAGTAACTATCCCCGAGTGGGTATATGAAAACAAAGAGGAAATTGGGTAAATATTCTTCTAAGGCAATCCACAACCTATTTGAGAGAAAACCTATCTTGCTGATAAATAATGGCTAAATGATTGATTTATGCATTCTAGGTGTTATCTGGCAACTCATAAGCCGAAGCATTATTCGGGTTATTAAGCACAGTTTTACACTATCTAGGATCTTAAAGTCGACGAAATTTTTTAGGTAATGAGAGAAAAAATAGCCATCGGATTGAACAATTAAAACCGATAAAAGCGTCGAATTAGTGTATGTTTCATTAAGATGTTTTTTGGCCTAGTAATTGCTTTTACTGTAACCATTTGTTTTAAAGTAATGGCTAGCGCCCCAAGATAGCGCACGATAATAACAACGCGCACAGGAGAGGATACAAAACGATGCACAGTTCCACTTTACGAGGGCAATTGGCCTTACCCGAGTTGATGAAAGACTTAGGGCAATTAACCAGTCATGTTCGCGTTCCCAGTTTCCCAACTGTGCTAGAAGATTTCCTGCGCAAGCTTTGCTACTTCGACACCATCATCATGGTGACCTATAAGAAAGCGCTGAAACCGCTGTTGATTCATCCGAGCGACCTGTCTGAGCAGAGCAACACCCTGCGCATGTACCTCAATCAAGCCTATTTGCTCGACCCATTGTTTAACTCGCTTCAACATGGCATTGCTCCAGGCGTTTACCGCCTAGTCGATATGGCTCCTGATTCGTTCGAAGAAACAGAGTACTATCAAACCTGCTATCGCGACTTTGACCTGGTGGATGAAATCAATATTTTGGTGGATTTAGATAAGACCACGACGTTTGCTGTATCACTGGGCCGTCAAAAGGCCGTCGGGTCGATTCGACGCACCGAACTGAATAATTTAAAAACGGTTTTCCCAATGATAGAAGCCTTGATTAACCAATTCTGGCTGGCTCAATCCGGTGGTTTTGTAGATCGTGCGCCGAGCTCAGGTCCATTGAAGCAAGCGCTGAAGACATTTGCCCATGGGGTACTGACGACCCGCGAGCAGGAAATTTTGGGATTATTGCTGAAAGGTCACTCATCCAAGTCTATTGCCAATGAGTTAGGCATCAGTGCTGGTACTGTTAAAGTACACCGCAAGAACATTCACGCACGCTTGGATACCTCAACCCAGTCTGAGATTTTTACACTATTCCTCAGTCACTTAGATGCACTCGACAGAGAAGCGCATTAGCTTCTCTGTCTGTACACTTATCCTAACGAAACACTTATAGAACGGTAATCACTTGTTCGCGGTTCAAGCGTGACTTAGGCAATGGCGCATTGTAATCAGCCGCGTCATCACGATAGCCCATCGCTAACGCCACATCGCACTGATAGCCTGCCAATTCGTCCGCGAACAACTCACCAATTAGCTCAGGGTCAACACCTTCCATCGGCGTTGAATCAATGCCTAGGCGCGCTAGGGTATGCATCGTATTTCCTAATGCCAAATAGGTTTGAGCTTTCGTCCACGCAGCCGTGTTACCTTGATCATCGGTGTTTAACTCAGCAAACGCAAACGCACCAAATGCTTGCTCTCGCTGTTCCGCTGGCGTTCGCCCTTGGGCGATATCTTGATCGATCACTTTTGCGTAGTCATCACGGTTGTAGTGTGTTTTGTGGGCAAATAAGATGATATGCGACGCTGCTTTCGCATGTTTCTGGTTGAACTGAAACTTATTCGCAAAGGTATCATGGAAACGCTGTTTGGCTTCCTCGCTTTCGATTACTACGAACTTCCATGGCTGGGAATTAATGGACGACGCAGACAAACGCAAGGCTTCATAAATCACCTCCAGCTCTGCCGCTGGGATTCGCTTACTCGCGTCATAGTGTTTAGTGGTGTAGCGTTTGCTTAAATCTTCAATAATAGTGTGCGACATAATCTATCCTCATCATCAGCAACCAGCCCTGAGGGCCTTTGAATAACCGAGATAGTAGCGCCCTGAATAAGAGAGAAAAATACGCTTTAGATTGAATCATTATCAAAAAATATTTGATAATAAACATTGCATTCACAATCTATTAGATAGGTAAAAATCTGTGCAAATTGAAGATTTGGAAGTGGTTCTCAAGATATCAGAGCTGAGGAGCATCACCGCCGCAGCCACACATTTGGATATGCAATCAGCAACCGCCAGCGCTGCCCTAAAACGTGTTGAAGCAGCCCTTGGTGCCGAGCTGTTCATCCGTTCAACTCGGCAACTGCGCGTCTCCAGTGCTGGCGAGCGCTTTTTGCCTTTATGCGCTCAATCCTTAGAACAATGGCAACAGGCCAAACAAGCCGTTACCACAGACAATGAGACCATCTCTGGAGAAATGCGCATTGCAGTGTCTTCCGACCTAGGGCGTAACGTCATCGCCCCTTGGCTCGATGCTTTTATGGCGGAGCACCCTGACATCACTCTGAGAATGCATTTAAGCGACAGCAATATAGACTTTTACCGGGATGCATTAGATATGGCACTGCGGTACGGGGCACCTAATGACGCCTCGCTGTACGGCTTTAAAATTTGTAATGTGCCACGCTTACTATGTGCCAGCCCAGAGTATCTAACCAAGCATCCTAAGCCACAGCACCCAAACGATCTCATGCAACATAATGCTTTGTTCTATCAGCTGCGTGACATACTTAACGATGCCTGGGATTTTCAAGATGAACAGCGCCGCTACAAAATCAAACCCAAAGCCAATCGCGCCGCCAACGATGGCGATATGGTACGACGATGGTGCGTGGCAGGACACGGCATCGCCATGAAATCCGCATTGGACGTGGCAGATGACATTCTAAGCGGTCGACTTATGTCACTATTACCAGACTACACCGTACCTTGCGGCGAACTTTGGTTAATCTGCCCAAGCCGCCAATCCATCACGCCCAGCATGCGACTACTACGAGACGCACTGCGAAAAAACACCCAGCAAAGCCTACAACGTCTAGTGGAAGCGGGCATCCTGCCACAGTCACTGGTCGAGCGAACCGAGACCTAAGCGATAGACAACAAAAAGCCGCTCGAAAGCGGCTTCTTTGTGAACCTTAACGCTCTGTACTCATTAAATACCTAGCTGGTCACGCATGTTGTAGTACGCTGCGCCAATCGCTGTGTACGGTACTCGTAGCATACGACCACCCGGGAATTGGTACTGAGGCATGCTGGCGAATACGTCAAAGCGTTCCATATCGCCATCGATCGCATCAGACAAAATCTCACCCATTAAATGAGAGTTGGTCACCCCATGGCCTGAGTAGCCTTGTGCGTAGTATAGGTTTTCGCCGATTTTACCTACCTGAGGCATACGCATCATGGTCAGTAGGAAGTTACCAGTCCATGCAAAGTCAATTTTCACGCCTTTTAACATCGGGTAAGTTTTCAGCATTTTCGGCACGATGATCGATTCGATCTTACCTGGATCACGGGCACCATAAGTCGTGCCGCCGCCGTAGATCAGGCGACCATCGCCCGATAAACGGTAGTAATCCAAAAGATAGTTACAGTCTTCTACACAGCGATCTGTTGGTAACAGTTGCTTCTGTAGGTCTTCTGGAAGCGGCTCTGTTGCGATCACTTGCGTGCCACATGGCATGGCTTTTTTCTCAACTTCTGGAAGCAAACCAAACACATAGGCGTTACCCGCCACCACGATTTTATCGGCAATCACGGTGCCTTGCTTGGTGACCACTTTCCCTGGAACACCTTTCTCTAAGCGCACCACTTCAGAATCTTCAAAGATCTGACCGCCTAACTCTTCAAACGCACGCGCTTGGCCAAGCACCAAGTTCAACGGTTGAATATGACCGCCTTTGCGATCCAGCAGACCGCCAGTGTAGCGATCCGTACCAATGTGATCTTGAATCGATGAAGCACTCAGTAGTTCAAGCTCATTGTGGCCATGGGATTCCCATAGGGCTTTTTTGGCTTTTAGCTCTTCGAATTGCTTCTTATTGCAGGCCGCAAATACGTTGCCATGCTTAAGGTCACAGTCGATGTTGTACTTTTCAATACGGTGACGAATCAGTTCTGAGCCAGCGAAGGCCATTTTCGCCATTTTCTGACCAATGTCGTCTCCGTAGTTTTTGAATATATAATCAATGTCTCGGTTAAAGCTGTTAACAATCTGACCACCGTTACGCCCAGAAGCACCAAAGCCAATACGGCTACCTTCTACAACGATCACACGTTTCCCTTTTTCGGCCAAACTTAAAGCCGTGGATATGCCCGTAAAACCCGCCCCCACAACACAAACATCGCAACGATGTTCGCCGGTAAGCTGTGGACGTAACGTCTTGTCGTTGGCAGACGCTGCGTAGTATGAATTTGCATGAGTAGGGGATGACATATAAAACCTCTCCTATACACGTAGGCGACCCTATTGGTACGCGAACTTTGTGTGAACAGGGCGGTCCTGCGACGGCCCTGTATGGTAATCAATGAAAGTGGGGCTTGTTACTTCAAGCTAATCCAAGTGTTTTTAATCTCGGTGTATTTTTCCAATGCATGCCAAGATTTATCACGGCCATTACCTGACGCTTTAACACCACCAAAAGGCACCGTGGTATCACCATCACCCCAGGTGTTAACCCACACCATGCCCGACTCAAGACGTCGACTAACACGGTGAGCGCGGCCCAAATCGTTGGTCCAAACCGATGCACCTAAGCCATATTTGGAATCATTGGCTAGGGCAATGGCTTCTTCTTCGGTATCAAAGCCCATCACCGCCAATACTGGACCAAAGATTTCTTCGCGAACGAATTCCATCTCGTGATTAGCATCTGTAAAGATGGTGGGTTTCGCGTAGTAACCTTTACCCGCTTGATAATCTGGCACGCCACCCAGCGCAAGGGTTGCGCCATCGGCCATGGCGCTCTCAATAAAGCGTGTCACCGTATCCAGTTGTGCTTTATCAACCATTGGCCCCATTTTGGTCGTAGGATCGAGAGGATCACCAGGCACGTAGGCTTTAGCGGCTTCTAATAGCGCGGCCATAAACTCGTCTTTGATGCTGTTTTCCACATACAAGCGAGAACACGCGATACACACTTCACCTTGGTTGGTGAAGATCGCTGTTGCCGCGCCTTGCGCCGCTGCTTTTACATCTTTGCAATCTGCGAACACTAAGCAAGGGGATTTACCACCTGCCTCAAGCCAGACCCGTTTCATATTCGACTGTCCGGCATACTCCATCAGCATCCCCGCTACACGGCTTGATCCCGTGAAAGCTAGGGTGCCAATGTCATGGTGCAACGCAAGGGCTTTACCAGCTGTGTGACCAAAACCGGGGAGGACATTGAAGACACCATCTGGGACCCCCGCTTGCGTTGCTAACTCAGCTATTCTTAACGCACTTAAAGGCGATTTTTCCGATGGTTTTAAAATCACGCTATTGCCCGCAGCCAAGGCTGGCGCAATCTTCCACATCACCATCATCAGTGGGTAGTTCCAAGGCGTAATAATCGCCACCACGCCCAGTGGTTCACGGCTAATCAGCGCCAAATTATCTGGGTTGGTCGGTGCGATTTCGCCATAAAGTTTATCGATGCATTCTGCTGACCAACGTAGGCAATCAATCGAGTCTGGCACATCAATATTGACCATCTCTGAGATCGATTTACCCATGTCTAAGGTATCAATCAGCGCTAGCTCGTCTTGGTGAGCTTCTAATAAATCCGCCCACTTTTGCAGAATGCGCTTGCGCTTACCTGGCGCCATTTCAGACCAAACACCACTCTTAAACGCTGCTTTGGCAGCCTCGGTGGCAAGGTTCACATCGGCTTCATCACAGCTGGCCACTTTGGCCAGCAACGACTCATCGGTCGGGTTGATACAATCAAATGTTTCCCCACTCTGTGCCGCGGTAAACGCACCATTAATGTAGGCGTCTGAGTGCAAACGAATGTCTGAACGCAGGGCTTGCCATTCTTGATAGGTCTTCATAGGTAATTCCTTCCTCTGGCGTTTATCAAAACGCGTCATGAGTTGTGATCAATCTAAACTAACTGAGCGTCATCCTATCGCACCATATCCCCGTGGGGGTATATCGTTTTTTTCATGGGGAACTAAGATGAAGCACTCACATGACACATCCTGTACTTCTGTGACTTGATAACGATAACGTACCCACAAGGGTAGCTAATTGGAGAACACACCATGTCAAAAATTACGGTGGCAGCCACGCAAATGCACTGCACGTGGAACCAACAGGAAAACGTTGACCGAGCAGAAAAACTAATTCGTCAAGCGGCGGCTCAAGGCGCACAAGTCATTCTTATTCAAGAATTATTTGAAACGCCGTATTTTTGTATCGAAATCCATGAGTCATACCACGATCTCGCCACCACTTTAGAAGAGAACGAGGCTTTTAAACGTTTCCAAGCTCTTGCTAAAGAATTAGACGTTGTACTGCCATTCAGCTGGTACGAACGTGCCGGACAAGTACGCTTTAACTCACTGGCGATGATTGATGCAGGCGGTGAACTATTAGGTGTTTACCGTAAAACGCACATCCCTGATAGCGACGGCTACCTTGAGAAGTACTACTTTAGCCCTGGGGATACCGGCTTTAAAGTGTGGCACACCAAGTTTGGCTGTGTGGGTGTTGGTATTTGTTGGGATCAATGGTTCCCAGAAACAGCTCGCGCCATGGCACTGATGGGCGCGGATATTCTATTGTTCCCAACGGCAATTGGTTCTGAACCAAGCCAACCTGAGATGGACAGCATGCCACACTGGACGAACACCATGCGTGGTCACGCAGCAGCCAACCAAGTACCTGTGATCGCATCCAACCGCATTGGTACAGAAACGGCGCAACACCGCGATCTTGAGTTAACCTTCTTCGGTTCGTCATTTATCTGTGATGAACGTGGTGAGCTTATCGAGCAAGCGGACCGCAGCTCAGAAGGCATCTTGGTTCATACCTTTGACCTTGACCATGTGCGCACCATGCGTAAAGCGTGGGGCTTGTTCCGTGACCGTCGTCCAGAACACTACGACGTGCTAAAAACCCTAGACGGCCAAGTAAAGACCGCCCATTAACACAGGAGGCACTATGACAACGCCACAGCAGGACGGCTTTTGGATGCCAGGTGAGCACGAACCACAAGACAGTGTTTGGCTAGCTTGGCCCACTCGCCCAGACAACTGGCGCGAGCAGGCACTGCCCGCACAAGCAACCTTTGCCCATTTTATTGAGCGTTTAAGTGGTTATGTCACGGTGAAAGTCGCGGTATTACCAGAATATGAGGCACAGGCGAGAGCCATGCTACCGTCTCAGGTACAGCTTTTCCCAATGCAGTATAACGATGCTTGGATGCGCGATATCGGCCCAACCATGGTGATCAATGGCCAAGGCGAAAAACGCGCCATCAACTGGGGCTTTAATGCTTGGGGTGGCGAGCTAGACGGTCTATACGACGACTGGTCAGATGATGAAACCGTTGCAACACGCATTGCAGAACTAGAAGACGTTCAGCGTTACGACGCGCCATTTATTCTAGAAGGTGGTTCTATCCACAGTGATGGCGACGGCACGGCTTACACCACGGAAGAATGCTTGCTACATCCAAGTCGTAACCCAGATCTTAGCCGTGCCGACATTGAAGCGCAGCTGCAGGCGTACTTAGGTATTGAGAAAGTCATTTGGCTCCCCCTTGGACTGTTTAACGACGAAACCAATGGTCACATCGACAACATCTTGCATGTGGTCAAACCAGGGGAAGTCATCTTAACCGTCTGTGATGACCCAAGTGACCCGCAATACGACATCAGCCAAACAGCATTGAAAGTATTGTCCGAAACCACCGATGCCAAAGGACGCTCGCTAATCGTTCACAGCATCCCAATGCCGGGACCACTGTTTATGGGTGAGGAAGAAGCCAACGGCCTGGTACAACCGGACCGCATGGCCCGCGAAGCAGGGGAGCGCCTAGGCGCATCCTACGCTAACTTCCTGATTACCAATGGCGCCGTGTTCTACCCGCAACTGGACTCAGAGAAAGACAGCGAAGCGGAGCAAGTACTACAAACAGCCTTCCCGTCTCATACCATCGTTGGTATTCCAGCACGCGAAGTCCTGCTAGGCGGTGGCAACTTGCACTGCATTACACAACAGATACCGGTTTAGACTTTCTATCGGAAGAAGCGTTAAAAACCACGTCAGGGGATAACCCTGACGTGGTTTTTTTTTCATTGGCTTGTTTGTTGAAAAAATAACCAGCCATAGTTATCATAAAAGATAACTTCCATGGAGGGAACCATGCGTTGGAACATACAGTTTTACGGCGGTGTTGAGGAGTCGATCCTTTCAATGCCACCAAAGATACAAGCAAGAATGATTCGATTATTAGAACTCATGGAGAGTCATGGGGCGAACCTAGGATCACCTCATACAGAACCTATGGGTGATGGATTATTCGAAATACGAGCAAAAGCACAGGAAGGCATAGGCAGAGGCTTGTTTTGTTACTTAAAGGGCAATGAAATTATTGTCCTGCATGCATTTGTTAAAAAAAGCCAAAAGACACCTAAAAAAGAATTGGCTGTAGCCAAACAAAGACAGAAAGAGGTGCAACCGAAATGAGTTTAAAAGATCTCAAACAACGTGCTTTATCGAACCCTGAAGTACGTGATGAATACCACAACCTAGAAAGCGAGTTTTCCTTAATTGACCAACTGCTTTCCATGCGAACCGAAGCTGGCCTGACTCAAGAGCAAGTCGCCGAACGCATGCATACACAAAAAAGCAATATCAGCCGATTGGAGAGAGGCAACGCTAATCCAAGCTGGTTGACCTTGCTTAAGTATGCTGAGGCCTGTGGATTTGAACTGAGCTTAGGGGTTAGGAAGCGTTGAGAAGACTTAATGGTCTAGGTGCATATATGGGGTCAGATTCCTTTAATGATTCATCTCTCGCAAACGATAAATTTATTTATAAGGAATCTGACCCCTTGATAGTTAAGCCAAGTCGTACAAGGGCTTTTCCCGCGCACAGCGCGGTCCTACTTGGTTGCTAGTTTGGTAGCAAGCTGGTGTAAGTAGGGGCCAAAGATAAACGAGATGGTGCCTGCTGCAGGCCATGCGAGTATCCAAGATTTCATCCAGAATGAGACAAAGTCAGGATGCATGCCTAAGTTCACAAAGGTCACCCAGGCTGTCATGAGTAGTGATAAAACGAATGACATCAATGCCGCGAATATAATGCGATGTTTCATGTGGAAAACCTCTTTGCTCAACCACTTAATGCTATACAGTAAGCTTACCAAACCGCTATATTAGTAAAAATAGACAGTTTCAATAACCTTTTTTACATATATGCAAAAATGCTCGACGATCTGAAAATCTTTATAGCCGCTGCAGACACTAAGAGCCTGACGGCGGCCGCAGATAAGCTGGGTATGACCATCGCCACGGTGTCACGACGGGTTTCGGCTTTGGAAGCCAAGTTGGGCTCGGTGTTGCTTCATCGCTCCACTAAAGGTTTAACCCTAACAACGGTGGGAGAGCGTTATTACCGTGAATGTGCGGAATTTATCGATGCCTTGGATCAACGGATTTCCAATCTGGATCACACATTGAATAGCTTGGAAGGGGACGTGAAGATCCTTGCGCCAACCAACCTAGGATCAGGGCCACTTGATGAATTTTGGGTGCAGTTCGCGGCACAATATCCTCAAATCAGCTTAAGAATAGAGCTAAGCAATCAATACGAAAGCCTACAAGACACTCAAGCGGATTTGGCCTTGCGTTCAGGGCAATCCTCAAACTTATCACTGATTCAGCGTAAAGTCGGGGAGATTCAGGGCGTGTTGGTGGCATCTCCGGAGTTTTCACCACGACCAAGCTCCCTTAGTGAGTTAGAGCAAACTGAAAGTGTTGCGGGGCAATTATTTACTGATTGGCATGTCATTCATGAATCCGGCCAAGAACATGCCGTTTATAAGACGCACCGCCATACAGGTAATGATATGCGAATCGCCGCTAATCTGGCCAAACATGGTCATGGCGTAACATTGTTACCAGAAAGCATTGTCTATGAGGATATGCAGCAGGGGCGCTTGATACGAGTGATGCCGGAGTGGCATGGCCGTCGCCGTGAGATTTATCTAGTCTGGCCCTACCGACGTAGCCTGTCAGTCAGAGCCAAACTTCTACGGGATGAATTAACCAAGTTTCTCCATAGCCAAGCGTGGCTTATCCCCTCATAATTTAGGCTTATCACCCAAACCTAACCAATAAGGATCACATTCTATGGAACAGTTACTTTGGTGGCAGTACGCCGCCATCGCAGGGATATTCGTTTGGAGTGGTTTTGTTCGCACGGGGTTGGGCTTCGGCGGTGCAGTATTGGCGTTGCCGTTTTTACTCTTGGTTCACAACGATCCTCTGGTGTTCCTACCAATCATTTCCATTCATCTGCTGATCTTTTCCAGCTGGATCGCTTGGCGAGGTGCGCGAAAAGCCAAAGCAGAAAACAAAGCCACGATTAGCGAAGCATCAGAACAACCCGCTACAGAGCAGGGCAATATTGCTTGGGGCTATTTGCGCAAAGCATTGGGCATCATGATCGTACCCAAGCTGATTGGCGTGTTCGGCTTATTAACCCTGCCCAATGACATTGTCACTGGTGTGATTTTCGTAATCGTCGCGGTGTTTGCGATGTCGTACATTATCAATAAACCGTTCTACAGTAAGAACCCTATCGTCAGCACGGGGCTACTCATGATGGGCGGTTATGTTAGCGGCACATCTTTGATCGGTGCGCCACTGATCGTCTCAGTATTCGCCACCAAGGTGCCTCGTCATCAGCTGCGCGATACCTTATTCGTACTCTGGTTTATCTTGGTATGTATCAAGATGGCGTCTTTCCTAATCGCGGGAGTCGATTTACAGCTCATTCATCAACTTTGGTTACTACCTTGCGCCTTTGTCGGCCACTTGATGGGACAGCATTTCCATGAACGAATCCAAAAAGCTGAAACGCCCACCTTCTTTAAATTTATCGGATGGGCGTTGTTACTGGTCTGTGCCTTCGGCATGTACTCGACGTTTTGGTTGTAGCGCTTAAACACGTTAATCCCTCCCTAACTCTCCCCTTAAAGAAACAAGGGGAGGGAACTCGAAACGCTACAGTGCTAGAGTGGGATTTAAACGCTAATCAATCAGTTTTTTGCTTGGAACAGTAATACGTTCCAGAACTTCCATTAAGCGAATCTTGCGTTTGTGCTCAGTTTGCAGTGCAACGATATGCTCATGCCATTCGTTTAAACGGCCATGTTTCTCTAACACTGCTCGCATTTTTCGTAGCTGCTTACCCGCTTCTTGGTAAGCTGTTTTATGTCCTCTACTAATCTCTTTTTCTGCCAACTTTTGATAGTAGTTGGCGGCCGCATCTGGATAATCTGCAGCGACCTTAAGGGCAAACTTCTCGCTTAAATAAATCTCGTCTGAATGGGCTTGATAAATTGCCACCGCATCACTAATGCGCTCTTCATACAAAGCAATGTCCAGTGTTAAAGTATTTTTATCCATACGAACGAAGCGATCCATTTTATTCGCAGTCGAAGCCTTCCTAAAATTTGCATTGTAATTAAGCTGTGTTAGAGGTGGCTTGGGTAAAGGCCATTGTTCCGTGTCAAAATCTGGATCTGGTAACGTACCAGACTGAATAAAAGCAAGCAGACTAGAGCGTACTTGTGACCACAGACCTAGTGGCTCACAGGCTTGCTTGACCGTTTTATAGGCATCTAGTCTAGGCATCTCAAAGAAGTCATCCGCAATCAAAGCCGCTGCCGCAAGATGATTACTGTCTGCCATAAACAAATCGCAAAGACGACTTTTTAGCGTACTGGCAGTACCAGGTTCTTTTTCAAGAACATTATGGTAACCCAACGCTATCCATTGCTCGGCCTCGCTCCGTCGATCTAGTTTAAGCAAGTCATCTATCAGCTTTACATAGTCCCGTGTTTGCACAATATGCACCATTTGTACCCGAATGGCAGATTCCATATCGCCCTGTTTTTCCAAGGCAAATAATAGCTGCCTTACATCACGACCATATGCATAGCGTTGCTCCCAACCAAGAACAGCATTTGTAGGGTACTGATTGTTCAGCCGATTCTCTAACACTGTACTGACATCGCGCCAAACAGACGGCAAATAACGTGTGTCGTTGTACACTAAATCTGTATCTTGCAATATGTGGTAATCATCTTCTTGTTCCAAATCCATAAGCCAAAGAATCTGGATCGCGGGTTTCATCGAGCTTTGGGGTAACGCTGCCATCACCGGAATCATAGCTTGGCTAACTTCGAAAGCTAGTTCTCCTTCATCATTGCTGTACTCTACCTGTTCAATAGCAAGAGGCCACATTTCCTTTGCTAACTCAATTACCTCATCAAACTTTTCGTGTTCGAGCATTTGATTCAAACCACGTTCGATCGGGCCATAGTCAGGTGTATGACCAATGCCCTTCCAGTTATCTCGCCAACTCTCTTCCGCAGTAATTTTCTTAATTTGACGACGCAATACACCAATTTGACTTTTTGAGGCGGGCTTTTTCCGAGACAGCACACTTGCCCTTTCTAATAGGTCATAAAGCAAGGTATCCGGGTGGTCCATTGCCAATGTCATCAATAGCTGTACCAATTTGGCTTTTGTGAGGGTGTTAAAAGTTGTTGAAAGACGATGGTTAAGCTCATCTACCGACATGTCTCCTAGATATTCATCAGGGTCATAATCAGTGGCCTGCTCTCTATCGGGGCACGTGAATGTTTCCACCTGTTCTAGGGTTAATCCTGTATCTGACATGGCTTGTTGGATTTTCTCAACCATTTCAAGCTGAGAGTTACACTCATCGTCATTAGGTGATTCAGCAGCCAGCTCATTTTGAGGCTCTTCTGCTAATTCGTTCTTTTCTTTAGTAACTGGAATCTCTTGATCTGAGTTAATGGCTTTTGCTGCCGCCAAAACAACCGCCACAACATGCTTACAGCGCTCGTAGTAGGGACATGTACAGTCTGATTCCAACTCTCCATCATTCAGTTGAATGGAACAGTCATACCACTCTGTGCCTTTCACTTTGGCTGTTAACTCGCTTTCACCATGTTGTTCTAACTGGCTTACTTTATTACCGAGGCCTTTACCACGCGTGAAAATTTTCTCATCGGCCCATTCTTCTAGGTCGTCGTAGGTAAGTGTGTGTAAATGCTCAATGATGTTGGTCACGTTCGGCCTTTGCTTGCTTTAGCTCTTGTTCAATGTTTTCAGTGATGATCATGGAAGGCACTTCTTCAGGCTGCTTCTTCGAGCATAAGCTCGCTATGTCATCACGTAGGCGTTTAAACCCGTCTGAAATCTTAGGGTATGATGCGAGGAAAGCACCGATACCACCGCCTGCTACCGCTGCTGTTTCCCAATACTGCAAAACAAATTCCAGTACGGTGCTGCCTTCACGGGCTTCTGTCAGCGTCCAGAATAAGCCATTCTCATCATTAGCAGACGTTATCAGTGGTAGATCACAGTCTTGTAGTGTCTGATTGAGTCGCCCTGTAATCATCAGGTATTGGCTTAAAATATCGTCATTCACCACACCATGGGCCAGCAGCGCGTTACCTAGTTCATAGTGCTTTAAAGTGGACAGTTGCTTACTATAGGCTTGATCAAGATACAGATTAAAGGTCGCTAATCGCTGACTACGAGTACTGCGCTGGACTTCATCACTAAAGAAGATAATGCGATCTCCGACAGAATGCGTCACCGCCTCCAGCGTTGTGTTGTCATAGCCTGCACTGGCTTCGCTAATACCGATTAAGCCAGTGTGATCCTCGTAGGTTTCAATCAGCTCTTCAAATTTAGCCAGCAGACGCTCGAATACTTTCTTTCGCTCTAATAGCTTAGGCTTGTAAATTAGAGCGTCAAAAAACTGCTCCCGCAGTGGTGGCTTCGCCGTAAACGCGTATTCATCCATCAGCTGATAGAACGCTGCTTTATCTAACTGCTCTTCCTGACACAGTGTGTGAATGGCTAAACGCTTTTGCTGCTGCCAGTAGGCCGCAAAGGTTTGTTCGACACTTTGCTCTGGAGACAGCGTTGGTAAGTAATCGGTAATAAAGCGTTCAATCAGCTCACGTTTACCACGCAGCTGAACCTCATTGCCCAGTAGCTTCATCACTTCTTCACGGCGTGCATCGGTCTCGGTGCTGCGTCCATGGGTCGCCTCTGCGTCTTTGATCTCGCCAAGCAGGCGTAAGATGTAGGCCACATTGATTTCATCGTGCTGAATCAGCTCCAGCTCAAAATCAATGGTATTAAGCTCGTCTGGCTCACCGTCTTTTGGCTGGCGATGGCGGTCGTAAAGATCCTTATAAGCCCCTGCAAAGTCAGCAAACGTTTGTGCATTGAGATCTAAATCATCCCACTTAAATTCAGTAAAGGATTTTAGCTTATTGGCATCACGCATCAACTCACGAAACGCTTTGACGAATGCTAGCTGAGCATCTTCGCTGATCAACTTGCTGACATCATCAGGCGTTGCCACCAGCTTGTGTAGCCTAGCCACATTGTCATTAAACTCATCCACATAGAACTCATACGGTTCGAGTAATACGCGATCTTCGGCATTGCTATCGCAATACATGGTGATGGCTTCATCAACGTTAGCTTTCAAGTTACGGAAGCAGACAATATTGCCCTGAGCTTTTTGATCACCAAAGGTACGATTGGTACGAGAAAAGGCTTGAATCAAACCATGGTGTTTTAGGTTCTTATCGACATATAGAGTATTTAGCTTCTTAGCATCAAACCCCGTTAAGAACATATTCACCACCAACAAGATGTCGATGCGATCCTTATCTTCAAAGTCATCACGCTCACGTTCTTTCATACGCTTAGCGATGTCTTTGTAGTAGGTATAGAACTTCACGCTGTCACTGATGCTGTGGGCGGTTTTGTAGCGTTTGTTGTAGTCTTTTACGTATTGTTCTAACTTATCTCGGCTGACTCGATGTTTGCCGCTGCTATCAGATACATCAAAACTCGGCGTGCCAGGGTCACCGTTTTGGTCGTTTTCCGCTTCGTTATCGGCAAACGAAAAAATCGTCGCGATACGCAAATCATGTTCGCCCGCTTGGCGTTTCGCTTCAAAGGTATCGTAGTACTTGATCAAGGCCTCTTTACTACCGACACACATCATCGCCGAGTAGGCGCGGTTGTACGTCTTACGATCATGATTCGCTATGATCCAGTCCGTCACACGTTCAATGCGCTGATCACTTTCCCAATCGTCTTTTCTTAGCTCACTTTCATCAATGGGATTGCCGTCCACATCTTTCAGGCCAGACCAATACTCGACTGAGAACTTCAGCACGTTGTCATCAGCAATAGCGTTAGTAATCAGATACTTATGCAATGGCTCGCCAAATAATTGTTCGGTGGTACGGTAGTTATTGTGGTTACCTTTTTTAATAGGTGTACCCGTAAATCCAAATAGCTGAGCTTTGTCACCAAAGAAGCGTTTAATATTGGCGTGAGACTCACCAAATTGTGAACGATGGCACTCATCAAAAATCAGCACCACGCGCTTACCTTTAAGGTTTTCTAACGCTTTCTCATGTTTGCTCTTGCTTACCGCCACATTAAGCTTTTGGATAGTGGTGACGATCAGCTTATTTTTACCTGCCAACTGACTGACCAGCTCTTTAGTACTGTCGGTACTGTCCACACAACCATCACTAAAGTGGTTAAACTCTTTAGAGGTTTGATAATCCAAATCAGCACGGTCAACGACAAACAAGACCTTGTCCACATGACCTTTACCGCCCAGCTCACAGATCAACTGAGCGGCTTTGAAACTGGTTAAAGTCTTACCTGAACCCGTGGTGTGCCAAATATAGCCATTGTTTGCATCACCTTTTTCCGGCGTGAAATGACGAACTTTGGTCATCAAGTTTTCAACGGCATACACTTGATAAGGGCGCATCACCATTAGCAGCTTATTAGACTGATGCAGCACCAGATACTTGCTGATCATCTTAGATAGATGACATTTTTCTAAAAAAGCATCGGTGAACTTGTCCAAGCGAGTGATTAGATTGTTGCCTTCATCTGCCCAAAAAAATGTCTGCTTAAAGTCTAATTTACGATTATTGGCGAAGTACTTGGTATTGACGCCATTGGAGATAACAAACAGCTGCACATAGTTAAACAAGCCATCTTCCGACCAAAAGCTATCCCGTTGGTAGCGATTGACCTGATTAAAGGCTTCTTTTAACTCCACACCACGGCGTTTTAACTCGATTTGCACCAAGGGCAAGCCATTAATTAACAGGGTCACATCGTAGCGATTAACACAACCGCCTTCTTGGCGCACTTGGCTGGTGACTTGGTATTGGTTTTGGCACCAGAAATCCGTATTAAAGAATTGTAGATACAGATCCGGCTGACCATCCCGTGGAATATGGCAGCGTTTACGCAAGGTTTCCGCTCGCTGGAAGATATTGCCTTTATTCAAGTAATTGATAACAAAGTTAAACTCACCATCCGTCAAAGTAACTTTGTTGTGAATCTCCAGCTGGCGCTTTAAATTGGCCTTCATTTCCTTGCCATTACGGATCGACACCCGCTCATAACCCTGCTGCGTCAAACGCAGAATAAAGTTCTCCTCCAGCTGCGCTTCGGACTGCACCTCGGCAGGATCATCGGGGATACCGTCAAACTCGTGGTTAAGCTGCTCGACGAGCTTAGCTTGCTGCGCACTGTAGATTTCAATACCGACCCGCTGGATATGGTCGAGCAATGATTCACTATCAATATGCTGATGCAGCGATACATCAAAGCCATAAATCAAATCTAAGTTATCCAACGCCTCCATCACCTGAAACAGCAGGTTATTGGGCGCATCATTAGCGGTATAAAGCGTGATATCAATATCTGAAGCGGGGCGATAATTGCCCTTTGCACGAGAACCATAAAGCACCACGGATGTGATTGCAGGGAAGCGTTTAAACACCGCTACAATCCGGCTGAGTTCATCCTTTTTTAAACCGTACATCACATCCGTATCACTCATTTTGTTACTGTTTCTCTTCTAGTTGGCGGGTTAGGGCGGCTTTTAACGCTTCAAATGCTAGGTAATAATCATCAATAATGGCGTTTAAGATTTGTTCGCTGGTCTCACGGTTGTAGGTATGCACCGTCAGCTGACGCTTTTTAATCATATCCATCCACACCTCACCGTTGTCGATCAAACCGCGATTCGCAGCCAAACGAAACGCATCACGACTACCTTGAATATCCGCCACACCTTGATACTGATAGAAATCTTTGATCGTATTCCACGCCAACTCGTAGTTGTATTCAAAGGCTTGGATCACACCTTGTTGCTCCAGCTCATTTAGCTCACGCTCTTCCATCCACGCGAACGCCATCTCAAGCTGCTTTAAGGATCGTTTAAAATTATCAAAGCGCTGCACCCAGCGGATATCTTGTGTCATGTCATACCTGTAAATTTGAATTACGTCAGTTTTGATTCAATATCATTGAGCCAGCCATCAAATAGGGGGCAAGCTTGGCGCATTTTGCTAATACCGATTTTCTCGGCAATGGAAATACCTTGCGTTGTCTTCGCAAATTTATTTCGAGGTGACCAGCTGTCTAGTCTTTTAGAAGGGGCTGTTTCACGACCGTTATTAATAGCCTCCGGCTCGCCACACTCATCTAAGACGGCCTGTACTTTATCTTCTTCTAAACCTAAGCTTTGCGCCAGAATCTGACTGTCGCTAAACAATAGCGCCTCAAACTCATGCATTGCCATGTAAGGAATAAAACGCTGGTCTGGCTGCTGCGCTCCAAGCAAAGCCAACACTTGTTCACGAGTTGCTTGGCACAACAAGTGTGCAATCTCTTGAGGCGTATGACGCTCGTTAAGCTCATCTAATGCAGGCCATTCTTTGATGCCATAATAATCCACAAACACAGTGATATACGTATTTTGTCGCTGCTTTAGATGATTGCCGATATCCTGAGACACGCGAGAGAACTTCACATCACCACCCTTTTGTCCGGGCTTTGATACTTGTGTGGCAGAAATAAAAATATTCTTACTGGCTAGGTAAGGCTGTAAAACACGCTCAATAAACACTTGCTCGGTTTTGCCTTCTACGATGGCGATCACCTCAATGAAATCACTCATAACGAGGGCCTCCAGCAATCACATTCTTCTCCCACAGCTGACCAATGGAGTAATTCTCTAACCAATGACTAAAATCTTTCTCTTTTAGTCGCTCAAACGTAGAAGCACCCTCTTTGCGATTGACCACCAAAATGTCTTCTATTTGAAATTGGTTGATCAAAGCAGGAGACTGAGTCGCGATAATCACCTGAGTTCGCTCTGACGCCAGCTGAATTAGCTCCGCTAATACCTCGATAGCTGCCGGATGCAAGCCCAGTTCAGGCTCATCGATAATAATGGTCGAAGGTGGATTAGGCTGTAATAGAGCGGTTGCCAGACAGATAAAACGAATGGAACCATCGGATAAATGATGCGGCTGCATCGGGTAGTCAGAGCCCTTTTGCCGCCAACTAATGTTTACTTTGCGATCTTCACCAAACTCACTCGGTTCCAAGACAAAATCATCAAAAAACGGGGTTACTAAGCGAATCGCATCTATAGTCGCTTGGTAAGCGTCTTCGCTGTTTTCTCTTAGCTTTAATAGAAACGGGCCGATATTCGCCGCATCGCTGCGCAACACTTTTCGATCTTGCACAATCTCATATTTACGCATCGGCGCACTGGCGCTGGTATCGTGAAAGTGATAAATCTGCCACGAGGCAATAGCATCATAGATGGGCTTGGAGTATTTAGCATCGGGGCGTTGATTCGTGACTTCTGCCACCATTTTTGACTGTCCACTATCGCTGTCACCTAGCTCCCACCAACCGGTATTACCGTGCTGATAAAAGCGTGCCTCATCTTCAATCGCACAACCACTATTGGGCGTAGGCACTAAAGTAAAGCGAAAGCCACGCGCCCCAAAGCGGGTCTCGAAGGACATTTTGGGCGTCTCTTTCGGGCCAGAAAATAGAAGATCCTCTATGCCGCCACTGTCACGTACATAGCGATTTAACTGACCATCGATTAAGGCCCGTAGCATTTTGAAAAAAGAGATCAGGTTACTTTTACCGGCACCATTGGCCCCAACGATCACATTGAGATTAGACAGCTCTAAATCCTTCAACGTACGAATGGATTTAAACCCTTGAATCGTTAATTTATCTAATGGTGTGCTCATAAATCCCCACTGCTACACTCGCGCGTCTTTCTAAATTCTTTTAAGAAAATGTAATCAAAAACAAGATCACTATGCTGGATGATACCAATCATTTCCAACTTAATTAGCATGACTAGTCTCTAAACAACTTAATTAGCTGCTCATACTCTTCTGAATGACGGTCAGCGAGCTGTTGCATGTAACTGTCTCGGTCTTGGTCATAAAGCGCACGACTATAGCGAGTTTTTTCGGAAAGGGACCACTTCTGATCTAATTCTTCGTTAAAAGCACTTAAAGTCTTCTCAAGAGGGCTATCAATTTTTGAGCCTTCAGAAAACACTCGATCAAAAAAATCGCTAAAAGTATCCGTTTCATCATCAATGGAAAAATTAGTTATAGATAAGAACTCGAGCATTGTTGAAACCAAGTAGTCCGTATTTACAACAAGTATGTTCGATAATTCCAAAGTACTATTGTCGTACTTTGGGGCAGCCTTTCCATGCGAAATATCGCCTCTACTATTTCTAACATCTTGAAGAGAGCCACATACACCACTGCTAAATTTTTTTAATATCTCTACATATTTATCTGCGAAGCAATCAGCTACATACTTTCCTAGAGGCTTCATCCCTACCTTATCAAAACCACTATTGTAAGCAGCTAGAACGTCTATAGCATAACTCACCAGTGTAGAGGTTGTTGTTTGAGTTCTAGATTTGTTGTCTTGCTCCTTACTTAGATAGTTAGTTATGTTGTTATATACCGCACTATCAAACCTGTCTTTAACTTTAGAAGATGAAAAACTAGGCTGTTTCAATATAGTTTTACTTACTGCTTCGAGAAGAGCCTTGCAAACTTCAATAACATTATCTGGTGTAATTTGCTTTTCAATTAGATCGTAATAAATACGATGATCATCGAAGTAACCGTAATCTTCAAAGCTATCTCTATTCGCTACTAAAAAGGCTTTAGTCTTTTCCATAAGAAGTTACAACCCTAAACAAAAAGTTTCTGTAGCAACCCTTTCTTGAAGGATTCCAACTGCTCAATCTGTTTCGCCATTACATCAATTTTTTGATCGCACGAAGACAGGAAATTGGCGATTTTTTGTTGTTCTTCGTATATAGGTAACCTAACTTCAATTAGCCCAATATTTGTTTTAGAAATTCCCAAAACTGATACGCCTTGAGCAATTTTTTGAATTGACTTTCTCACATCAGAGGAGCGCATCAGGTAGCTTGAAAAACCAAGCGCCAGCTTTTTCTTAGGCCTAGCAATATACGTATGTAATCCTGCGACTAATGAGTGCTCTTCAACCTGAATGATTTCAATTGCTTTACCAATATCTAAGTAATCTTCCGAAGCATCAGCTATGACAATATCACCAGCTCGACAGTATTCCTCATCCTGAATGGTGCTTATGAACGTTTCACTTTCGATATAAGGAATAGAAAGATCAGATTGTTTAAACAAAGCTGGAAAACGAGTGTGGATATCACCGTAATGTATGTTTTGCACTCTGCCTACCTGATTTGTAAGGTACTCTCGTGACAAGTTATTAGTTCGCACCCAGCTATAGAGATCACTAAAGCGAAATATTTCCCACTCCGGAAACTCACTCCCATCATCCCGTTTAAAGCGCAGTTTCTGGCTAAAAATCTGCTGCATCAAGCCGCGCTTATAGTCTTCTAGCAGTGCTTTTATGCGGCCTAGCTTAGCTAGCTTAGCATCTAAAGAGGATAGAAAATCCGCGATTTTTTGTTGCTCTTCTAAATCAGTAGTCAATATTATGCTCACAGAACTAAGCGACTCCTGACCAACATTAAAGCGGGTGCTACCTCCGCTTTTAGTAGTTATTTCCTTTCTAGATTTGCTCGTCTTAAGCAAAGAATCAAAATACATTGGGTTGAATTTTACGGTTGGTCGGCCTCTTATAACAAAACCACCAAAGGTCGCCGTTTTATCTTTATCTAGATAAATGTTGGATTGACCTGCTTCTTCTCTTGTTTCAGAACTACGCTGAAATAGTATGTCTCCATACTTAACTTCATTCTTCTCAAACTCTTTGTCAGAAACGCTTACGGAACCAATGATTTGGTCATGGTAAATAGGTTTATCTGCAATGATGTCCAAAACATTGATGAACTTTCTTCCATGACCATATTGTCCTTTATCTGCATTGATCCCATTTTTGAAACTCATGAAATCGCCTAAAGTTTTACTTTCCCACTCCCCCTCAAACTCCGGAAACCGTAACTCTGGCACTAGTTTCTGTTCACTCATACCGGAGCCTCAATACCTAGCTCTTGGCAGTAGCGGCGGATCTGTTCATCAATGGGAGCCATTTCCTGCTCAATCGCCTGTAGCTCTGAGACCACAGCGCTTAGGTCAACCGGTTCTTCCTCTTCAAAGGTGTCCACATAGCGGGGAATATTCAGGTTGTAGTCGTTTTCAGCGATCTCGGCGAGGCTGGCAACATGGGCGTATTTATCAATGTCCAATCGCGTTTCGTAAGCGGCGATAATATCGTCGATATGCTCTGATTTTAGCTCGTTTTGATTCTTGGCTTTTTCAAAGCTTTGACTGGCATCGATAAACAGCACATCGTCTGGATTCTCGCGGCATTTTTTAAACACCAAGATACAGGTAGGAATGCTGGTGCCGTAGAAAATATTCGCAGGCAGGCCAATCACGGCATCCAGCCAGTTACATTCTTCGATTAGGTAGCGGCGAATGTGGCCTTCCCCAGCACCACGGAATAACACACCATGAGGCAGTACGACGGCTAAAGTGCCGTTGTCACTGAGGTGATGCAGCATGTGTTGCACAAAGGCAAAGTCCGCTTTGGAGCTAGGAGCCAGTTTGCCATAAGGGGCGAAACGGTCGTCCGTTTCAAAGTGCTTTTTCGCGCTCCACTTTGCGGAGAAAGGCGGGTTAGCAACGATGGCATCAAACTTTTTATGAATATGCTGGGGGCTTTCTAGGGTGTCGTCTTGCTTTAGGTCGAAGTTACGGTAGCTGACTCCGTGCAAGATCATATTCATACGCGCCAAGTTAAAGGTAGTGCGGTTCATTTCTTGACCGTAGAAATGATTCACATAGTCCACTTCTTTGGCAACGCGTAGCAGTAGGGAGCCGGAACCACATGTCGGGTCATAGACTGACTGTAAGCGCTGTTTGTTATGGGTGACCAGCTTTGCCAAGATCGTCGAGACGCTTTGTGGCGTATAGAATTCACCGGCTTTTTTACCTGCCCCTGCAGCAAATTGACCAATCAGATATTCGTAGGCATCGCCTAGAACATCGCTTTCACTATCGGACAATTTAAAGTCGATGCTGTTGAGATGAAACATGATCTTGGCGATCAGTCTATTACGGGCATCGGGATCACGACCCAGGCGAGAGGCGTTTAAGTCCAACTCTTCGAATAGGTGGTCGAAGTCGTCTTCGCTCTCTGTACCCATGGTGGAGCGTTCGATATTGTTTAGGACTTCTTGTAAATCACCCAAGATAAACGCATCGATCACCACATCGTCGTCTTCGCTTTCTTCCGCTTCATTTGGCTCATGAGCACCGCGTTCTGCCAGCGTGCTAAACAGCTCCGACGGTTTTAGAAAGTAACCTAGACTCTCGGTAATCTCATCCTGCAGCTCATTTATAATTTCTAGATGTTCGTCGTTCGTTTCATCCAGACGCTCGTAAGGGGGGAGCTCCGCCTCGTCTTTTAGAATGTCGTTACAGGCATTAACCAAGCGCTCAGAGAGGTATTTATAGAAGATAAAGCCTAGGCAGTAGTCACGGAATTCATCCGCATTCATCTTGCCGCGTAGCTCGTCTGCAATGTTCCACAGCTTCTGCTTTAGCTGGCGTTTATGGTCTTCGGTCATGGGGCTAATATCCTTAAAACAGCGTGATGTATCCGATTCAGTTGGACTAAAATCGATACAAGTTATCACGCTATTGTAAGGAGTTAAGCAGATAGGGGCTATAGGAAAGGCTGATGACCTAGCCCGCTGGCTGCCCAAATAAAAAATTAATTGTGCTCCTCTTTGTTCATGACTATAGTTTTGTTCATGAATCATGAACAAAAAATTAATCGTGAACAAAATGGATCATAACTCTAAAGAAAACCTCATCACGAGTGTTATTGCTATGCTACCTGCTCATATCAAGGCCAATGTAGTCATGAATGATACTTGTAAATCAGAGCCTTTTTGTGATGCTGAAATAGAGCTGACATTTGGCCAGCAAAAAATCCATTTTTGTGTAGAAGCCAAGAGAATTCACCGCAAAGAAAGCCTAATACCTCTCTTCAAACATGCGGGCCCAAACACCTTACTTATCTGTAATGGTCTTTCGAAGTTTCTGCTGGAGCAATGCCAGCAGAATAGCCTCAATGTGATTGACTCTTTTGGTAATATTTCTATTCAAGCTGATAATGTGATGATTTGGGCTCAGCAAACTAAAGCTATTGAAGGTACGTTTCAGCCAACAAACATAAGCCGAAACTCACTTATGTCAGAAGGCGTCTGTAAGCTTCTATTTATACTTGCGGCAGCGCCCCACAGCATAAAATCTACCTACCGAGAACTCGCTGAAATGGGGAATATTTCTCTTGGTATGGTCAGTAAGGCATTGAAGCTTTTAGCAGAAGCAAGGGTGGTGAGCATTAAACCAAAGAGAGTCTTGGACGAGAAACGCTTAATACAACTTTGGCTAGATGCTTATCGATTAACTCTACGTAAGTCACTGGGAGGCATTCGCGTTGCGTATCCCGATTCATGGCAAAATATAGCACTGGAACAAGATGATAAATGGGGCGGAGAAGTTGCTGCAGAACAGCTTACAGCTTATTTACATGCCCATGATTGGCAGCTATTTACACACCTTCCCCTACAAAAAAAACTCGCTCAACTGAAATGTCGACCGGATGCAGAAGGAAAACTTTGGTTAGTGCCTGCATTTTGGAGTAAGAGTCTTACATGGAACGATCGCACACAAGCATTGCTAGCCATCGCTGAACTAGAGGCTAGCTTGGACAGTCGAAATCATGAAACAGCAAGGATGCTACATGAACAATATCTATCAACTAAAGAAACCAATTAACCAAGCTTTTCAGCCTGTTCTTAAAATAATCATAGATGCAACCAGCGCTCTGGGTATTCCCGTTTTTATCGCAGGCGCTACAGCACGAGACTTAGTTCTGCACCATGTCTTTGAACGAAATATTGGTCGTAAGACCTACGATATTGATACTGCAATACTGATTTCTAGCTGGGGTGTATTTGACGAGCTACGAGAACAGCTCATCAATGAAGGGCTCGAGGAAACAGCGGTTACTCATAGGTTGCTTCATCAAGAAACAGGCTTACCAGTTGATGTCATTCCATTTGGGGAGATTACAGGAGCTAATGATCAGATTGAGTGGCCGCCAGAATATGCGATCAGCATGTCTGTCGCAGGTTTTATCGAGGCTTATAACCATGCTCTTAATATTGAGATAGCGCCTAATTACAACATCAAAGTCTCGTCACTTGCGGGACTAGCTTTGCTCAAACTCATTGCTTGGGGAGAGCGACGTCACGAAAGTAACAAAGACGCTCAAGATTTCCTGACCATTTTAAAGGAATACTCGAATATCGAACTAGATCGCCTTTACGAGGAGTATGTGCCTGGCGACGCTTTAGAGTTCGATCCTGATAGACTAGGGGCATTCTTATTAGGCTATGATATCGGCATGCTTTTTGGTGCTCAAAAGCCGACGAATACTCTGGACTCCTTGAAGACCGTTTTAATCACACAGAAAGAGCCATTGCTCAACAGTCTGCTCAAAGAGTCGAATAGCCACGATTCCAATCATATTGAACAGTGGCTAAACGACCTTCAGCTTGGGTTAAGTAGGAGTATTAACGACTAAGCTGATCCACTAGATACACTATCGATTGATATTCAATCCCCGAATGTTCGGTTAGGCCTATCTCGCAGGTACGGGAGTTGGAATAGCCGACTTCACATTCTTGTACAGCGGTTTTGAGGGTTTTCAGGGCGCTTTGATTTAACTCTGGCGTGCTAAAGCCTTTGTCGCCAGCAAAGCCACAGCAGGTGATATCTGGTGGTATGACCACTTCGTCAGCCAGTTGCTGTGCTAAGTTCACAAAGGTTTGCCCAAGTCCCATGCGAGTGGTGCTACAGGTGATGTGCAGTGCCATTTTAGGGATTTTGCTTTCGATATTTAGATTCGCCATGACGAATTCAGAAAGGAACTGCACTTGTTCGTAAAGCTTCAAGGCTGGATCTAAGGATTCCTTCATACGTAACAAACACGGGCTGGTGTCACACACTATCGGCAGTTCGCCTTGTTGGCTGGCTTGCATCAGTAAAATGTTGAGATCGTTAGCTTTTTGTTCTGCTGCGGCAAATTGTCCTTTGGATTGAAAGGCCATACCACAGCATTGGCTTTCGATACCATTAGGTACAATCACGTTGTAGCCCGCTTTTTCCAGTACAGAAAGCATAACATCCATGACAGGACGTTTGTCCTCAGCATTTGGCCCTGCGCCCATCACACGGGTAGCACAGCTTGGTACGTAGACCACGCTTGGGCGGCCTGCTTGTGTGACCGCTATACGTTGTTTAGGCATGGATGCAGCCGTTGGCATTTGTGGGTGCCATTTTGGAACCACACCGCCTGTTACACTATTGGCAACACCAGTTACGGCTTTCATACCCACATTGCCTAAGACATTACGCATACCACCTGCCGCCGCAAGGCCAGCACGAGCGGTCTTTGTGACACCTTCAAAGTGATCCGCCACCCAGTAGCCGACTCTTGTGTCATCGTATCGATCATGGCGCAGTTCACGGGTCAGATCACCGGTATTGATACCGACGGGACATTGCATCGAACACAGGCCGCAAGCAGCACAGGTATCCACTCCTTGGTAAGCGTATTCTTCGCGTAACTCTGCCAGACGTTCTGGTGATTCACCCGAGCGCTCTAAACGCTGAATTTCTCGCCACAATACAATACGCTGACGCGGCGTTAAGGTCAGTGCTCGAGAAGGACATGCATGCTCACAGAAGCCACATTCGATACAAGTATCCACTTTATCGTTTGCCTGTGGCATTGGCTTAAGGTTCTCAACGTGAATGTTGGCGTTGTGCGTCAAGATGACATCAGGGTTGAGTAAACCCTTGGGATCAAAGGCTTTTTTCAATTGCCACATGATGTCGTAGGCTTGTTGCCCCCACTCAAGCAAGACATACGGCGCCATATTGCGCCCAGTGCCGTGTTCCGCTTTCAAAGAGCCGTTGTATTTCACTGCGACCAGCTGTGCCACTTCGTCCATCAGGGCTTCGTAGCGTTTTACTTCCGCGGGATCATCAAACCCTTGAGTAAAGACAAAATGCAAGTTGCCTTCTAAGGCATGGCCAAACAAGATCGCTTCGCTGTAGCCGTATTTTTGGAATACGCCCTGAAGCTCTAAAACCCCTTCCGCCAATTGTTCCACGGGAAACGCCACGTCTTCGATAATCACCGTAGTGCCGACTTTACGCACCGCACCAACCGCTGGGAACATGCCTTTGCGGATCTTCCAATAGGTGTCGTACAAGCCTTTTTCTTGAGTAAATTCAAACTCATACAGTGCACTCATCCCCTGTAGAGACCGTGTTATCTCAGTCACTTTTTGCTCTAGCTCTGCCGCGGTTGAGCCTCGAACATCCACTAGTAAGCCCGCTACCTCATCGCCAAGGTCTTTGAGCATTTCTGGCATGCCAGGTTTGCCTTCTACGGTACGAAGGCCAGCACGGTCGATCAGCTCCACTGCGGATACAGGCGTGCTTTTCAACACAGTCACCGCACGACACGTGGTTTCCATATCGGGGAAGTAGATCAGAGCTGCAGCTTTGATCGGGTGCTCTTCGACCGTGTGGTAAGTCACTTCACTGATAAAGCCTAAGGTTCCTTCTGAGCCGATCATTAAGTGCATCAGGATCTCAAATGGATCGTCAAAATCCACCAAACTGTTCAAACTGTACCCAGTGGTATTTTTCAGCCTATATTTGTGTCTTATTTTTTCTGCTAAATCGCTGTTATTTTGTACACCATAAGCAAGTGTTTCCAATGTAGATAGCAAATCTGAGTGGCTTTCTCGAAATGCTGTGCGACTGTTCTCATCCGCCGTATCGAGCAATGTGCCATCTTCAAAGATAATGCGCATGCTTTTCACAGTGTGATAGCTATTTTGCGCCGTACCGCAACACATGCCACTGGCATTATTCGCGGCAATACCACCGATCATGCAGGCGTTAATCGACGCTGGATCAGGGCCGATCTTGCGCTGATAAGGTGCGAGCAATTGATTGGCACGAGCACCGATGATGCCTGGCTGTAACGATACGGCATGACCATGATCGTGAATGCGGTAGCCTTTCCATTGGTCTGACAATTGAATCAGCACCGAATCCGTCACCGCTTGACCTGATAAGCTCGTCCCTCCTGCACGAAACGTGACTGGAATGTCCAGCGCTCGGGTACATTGCAGTACGAAGCGAACCTCATCTTCGTTGTGCACGCGCACCACCAATTGCGGCACCATACGATAAAAGCTGGCATCGGTTCCGTAGGCAAGGGTACGCAAAGGGTCATGGATAAGTCGTTCGTCATCGATACGCTCGACGAGCTGGGTGTACAGAGCTTGATAGGGCGGTTTCATAAGGGCATCCAGTTTTTATGAGGAGGACTGGCAATCACTCATCACATAACTTATTAAATACTTTCAATATAAATTGGTAATACCAATTTACCTTTGTTATTTTGCATGACAATAGAAACCTTTTTGCAAATTGTCAAACTGTACATTTATAAGAAATTAGCGACTTTTAGGCTATATTTTTACTGGTTTTACCAATTTTATGGTTATTAACAAAATTCTATTTCCCTGTTGATAAGCTTAATATTGGTCATACCAATAATAATTTTATCTTTTAAAACAATACGTCTAGTAAGAGAAAAATATGACTCAGCGCCCCTTTCAGCGAGCAAAACAGACCAAAATATCCGATCTCATCATGCAAGAGCTAGAAAGTATGATTTTGGACGGTACGTTTAAAGCAGGGCAAAAATTACCGCCAGAACGAGAATTAGCAGAACGCTTTGAAGTGTCACGCCCATCATTAAGAGAAGCGATACAAAAACTGGCTGCTCGCGGCGTGGTGGCCACCAAGCACGGTGGAGGGACTTACGTATCCGACCAGATCGGCTCTTCGTTTACCGACCCGCTGCAAGCCCTGTTAAGTTCACATGATGAGTTTTTGTATGATCAATTAGAGTTTCGCGATGCTTTGGAAGGGTTATCGGCTTACTATGCAGCGCTGCGTGCGACCGATGCGGACAAGGCGATGCTCACTCAGCGTTATGAAGCCTTATTAGAAGCAAACCGCCAGCAGGATGCTCAGCAAGAGTCCAAGCTAGACGCTGAATTTCATATGGCCATCGCAGAATGCGCCCACAATGTCGTGTTATTGCACACCTTGCGTAGCTTATTCGCGATTTTAGAGAACAGTATTTCCGCCAATTTAAGCAATTTGTTTGAGAAGAAAGCGGCTCGCGGGCAAGTCATGACACAACACAAAGCGCTTTATGAAGCGATCATGGCAGGCAAACCGGAAGAAGCCCGCGCTGCCGTACACTCGCATTTAGTCTTTGTCGAAGACCATTTATTGAAGATGCGCCGCGAGGAATCGCGAATACAACGCTCCCTGCGACGCAGTGAAAACGCTAATCGCTGAACCACACACCTTTTATAAGGTTACGGCGATAACACCACCACAGCGTCACGGCGCGGGCGATAAAGAACAGCGCCATGCTGAGCCAGAGGCCATGATTACCCAGTCCTTGGGTGATAAACCATAAAGGGAAGAAGATCCCTAAAACGCTGATAATCATGGTGTTTTGCATCTGCTTAACACTGGTGGTGCCGATGAAAATGCCGTCGAGCATGTAGGACCAAATACCCAACAGAGGAAAAGCAATCAACCAAGGTAGGTACAGTTTTGCTTGCGCTCGAACCGACTCAACGCTGGTCAGCAAATCAATAATTAAGCCACCGAAAGCAGTGAAAATCAGCATCAGAAGCACGGCTGCGACGACTGCCCAATAGGTCGATAAACGGATAACTTTTTGGAACAGCTCGCGGTTTTTACGGCCAAGATATTCGCCACATAGGGCTTCCACGGAAAAGGCAAAACCGTCCAAGGCATTGGAGATAATCATTAAAAAGGTCATAAGCACCGCGTTGGCAGCAAGTATAGCATCCCCTTGACGTGCGCCTTGAGCGGTAAAAAAGGTCATTACTGTCAGTAGCAAGATCGTTCTCACAAACAAGTAACGATTTACCTGTACCAATTCGATATAAGTCCGCCATTTCGAAAGGTCAACTAGCGGTACATGACCATCAAAACGCTGTAACTGCTTCGTAGCTAATAACAGCGCAAACACTACGCCCAAATAGTGCGATGCGACAGTCGCCCAAGCCACACCAACACTGGCCATTTCCCATTGGTACACTGCGATGTAGTCGAGCACCATATTGGCTAGGTTAATCACCAATAGCATCCAAAGAGGGCCTTTGGAGTATTGCACGCCAAAGAACCAGCCCATCAAGGCATAACCCGCCAGCACCGCAGGAGCACTGTAAATCCGTGCTTCGCAATAAGCGCGTGCCCAAGGCTCTAATTCTGCACTTGGCGCCATAAAGTAGATCGCCAATTCGATAATGGGTGCTTGGAACACAATCAGCAGCAAACCAATCCCAATCCCCATCGCAAGGGACTGCAATAACAAGGCACGCACTTGTCGGCCATCTTCACGGCCAAGCGCTTGAGCCGTTAGTCCAGTAGAGCCCATGCGCAAAAAACCAAATGCCCAAAACAAGAAACTAAAGATGCTAGCACCAATCGCGACCGCACCAAGGTGAATAGCAGTGCCTAAATGTCCCACCACCGCGGTGTCGACTAAGCCCAACAAAGGCGTAGTGATGTTAGACACCATTGGTGGCCACGCCATATGCCAGATCTTGCGGTTCAATTCACCGTCTCGTTTAAAGCGCTTTACAAGCTGTTGAAAACTCAAGCTAAGCCTCGGAAATTGCTAATCTGTGAATATCCACTAATTGTGGATAACTAATTTTCTCTATTCGCCACTCGCACAACAATCAGCCTGTGGACATTATCGTCTGTTATACACAAAACCGCTTATATTAGGCAGTTTTCAACTGTAAGTAGAATAAAATCGTGTTTTTATATCCACAAAAGCATCGTTATCCACAGACCAGCAGGAAAGGTTACGTCTGTACCAAAATGTATTGACATCTGGATAACTGAGCGTTTTTTCCACAATTTGCTTTAAAATGGTCGGTATTTTGCTAAACTCGGCGGCGAAAATTTTGGGGAATGGTTATGAAAAAAACATTAAAGCCGATTTTAGAAGGCCTTGCAGTAGGCTGTGTCTTTATCAGTATTACCATGCTGTTTGAGATTCCATTTTACATGAGCTTAATCATCGGTGCATTGGCTGCGCTCGGTGGCTACCGTAACTCGATAAAAATGGACAAAGAAAAGTCAGAAAAAGCAGCGGCGAACAAACAAGATGACTGAGGCTTCAACTCAGCCGGCATTCGGTGAGGGCGATGCGACTCTGCAAGCGGTAGGGGGCATGGAAGGCTTAACGAAGCTGGTGCATAACTTTTACCGTATTATGGCGGAAACATCAGACTACCGTCCGTTATTTGATATGCACCCACAGCCCATCGATACCTCTATTGATAAATTGGTGCTGTTCCTGCACGGCTGGATGGGCGGTGAGCGAATGTACGCTAAAAAGTACGGTCAAATCGCTTTGCCACGGGCCCACGCACACTTAAAAGTGAACGATAAAGAGCGCCTGATGTGGCTTAACTGCATGTCTGATGCCATCCGTGATCTTGGCTATCCAGAAGAGCTACGAGCTTATTTAGTCTCAGCGTTTAGCGTACCGGCAGGACGTATTCAGCAGGTGAGCCAAGCTACGCACGGCCAAGGATCTGAATAAGCGCGCTAGCACTATGAGTTACGTTGTTTCGTGACTTCAATGCCTAAACGTTTAGCCAAACGAACCAAGTTCGCACGGTCCATCGCCAGTGCTCGTGCGGCTTGCGCCCAATTCAGCCCCGCCTGATCCAACGCCTGTTGGATAGTTTGACGTTGAAAATCTTCTGTTGCCTGTTTTAGATCGTGGATCTCAGCTGTATCTAACTCTGCGTTGTCGGGCGACGCTTGGAGTGATTCTTTTGGCACTGAAAACGCGTCCACTAGCCCTGTTAAATGCATGGGCTCAATTCTCGTAATCCCTTGATTAGTATTACTTTTTGCCAATAACGCCGCACGAGACAAGACATGTTCTAGCTCGCGAACATTACCAGGCCAACGATACGCTTTCAGCCACTCACTGGCTTTAGGGGAAAGGGTTAATTGCTGCAGGCCGAACTTACGACGCAATTGTTCTGCGAAAAATCCCGCCAATAGCAGTACATCACCATTACGCTCGCGCAAAGGCGGCACAGTAATCGGAAACACACTTAAGCGATGGTATAAATCGGCGCGAAAGCGCTTTTCCGCCACTTCTTGTTTGAGATCTCGGTTAGTGGCCGCGATGATGCGCACGTCCACGTATTCGATCTTATCTTTGCCTACGGCTTGGATTTCTTGATTTTGAATCGCCCTTAACAGGCTGCCTTGGGCTTCCAGAGGCAGTTCACCAATTTCATCAAGAAACAAAGTGCCGCCGTGAGCCAAGGTGAACTTACCAACACGGTCACGATCCGCGCCAGTAAACGCCCCTTTAACATGACCAAACAGCTCACTCTCAATCAGGCTTTCCGGAATCGCGGCGCAGTTTACGTACACCATAGGTGCTTGAGCCCGCTTCGAAGCACGATGTAGGGTACGCGCGACCAGCTCTTTACCCACACCGGTTTCGCCTTCGATCAATACTGCCAGATCAGCAGGGGCGACCAGCTCCAAGTGCTGCTTCAAAGTCAGCATGGCTTGGCTTTGACCAATCATTTCCGTGGCTTCTTTGTTCAAAGCTTCTTCACTGAGCTCGACAAGCAATTCTTCGGCATGTTTCGACTTACGTTCCAAACGCGCCAGCAACATGGCGGTATTTAAGCTCATCGCGGCCATGGTACCAACAATTTCCAAAGCTCGGGCATCAATCGAGTCAAACGCTCCAGGCGTCATACTGTCGAGCGTCACCACCCCAAGCATATTGCCTTGCACGTACAAAGGAATGCCCATGCAGGCATGAACGGGCAGGCCATCATCAAAACCAGACACCATGCCATCGTAGGGATCGGGAAGGGTGCAGCCAGTCGGAAAGCGTACCGGTTGATACGCATCGCAGATCTCGGTAAAGCGTGGATGCTCGCAAATGTTAAAGCGACGCCCCATCACATCGTCCATCAAGCCCTGCTGGGCCAGTGGCAATAGCAAATCACCTTTACGCTCTAACAAAACCACCGCATCACAATCAACGGCTGCGCGTATAGCGCGAATCAGTCGCTCAAAGCGATCTTCTAGGGTAACAGCGCTGGCCAAATCCAGAGCAAAACGCAGCAAAGCATCCGTGGAAATCATGACATAACTCGTATTTATCAGATAAGAGTCATTATGACTCGAAAGGATTAAAATGACACTAGATAAAACGTGTCACTTTGACATAAATCAGATTTATAAAAAACAGTAAACATATGATTTATATAGGTTTTATTTTTTGGCATTAAATTCGCTATAAGTAAATCAAATAGCTCATGTTTAGAGCCCTTGAAACACCTACTTACAGTGGAGACGTTAAATGCTTTCTCAAACTCATATCGATACCGTTAAGGCAACCATTCCTGTTCTAGCATCCGCTGGCACCGCCATTACTGAACACTTTTACATCCGTATGTTTACCCATAACCCTGAGCTAAAAGACGTATTCAATATGTCGCACCAAGCCACAGGACGCCAGCCAGCCGCGCTGTTTAATGCTATTGCCGCTTACGCTACTCATATCGATAACCTAGAAGTGCTCACTGGCGCGGTGATGCGCATTGCTCATAAACACACCAGCTTTAACATTCAAGCGGATCAATACGCTATCGTCGGCCACCATCTGATTGAAACCCTACGTGAGCTACTCGGTGACGCTTTCACACCAGATATTGAAGAAGCATGGGGCGCAGCCTACCAGCAACTGGCTGATATCTTTATCCAAATCGAAGGCGACCTGTACAAAGCCAATGCAGCGAAAAACGGCGGTTGGGAAGGCTTCCGAAAATTCCGCGTTGCCAAAAAGCAAACTGAATCTGAATTGGTCACAAGCTTTACATTTGTACCCGTTGACGGTGGTAATGTGGTGGACTTCCAGCCTGGTCAGTACTTAGGTATCAAAGTTCACCCGAACAACCATGAGTTTGATGAGATCCGCCAGTACAGCCTTTCTACCGCAGCGAACGGTCAAAGCTACCGCATCAGCGTCAAGCGTGAGCTAGGAGACGTAAAAAATGGTGTGGTTTCCAACTACCTACACGACAGTATCGAAGAGGGCGATGAAGTCGAATTAATGCCACCTGCAGGCGACTTCCATTACCAAGAACGCCAACGCCCAGTGGTTTTAATCTCCGCAGGCGTTGGTTTAACTCCAATGAATGCCATACTTGATACCTTAGCAAGTCAAGGTAGCCAGAACCCAGTTTTCTACCTACACGCTTGCCGTAACCCACAGCAACACTCGTTTGCAGAGCATGTGGCAGGTTTGACTGAGACGCTCAACCTGACTCACTACACTTGGTTGGAAAACGATGCGCCAGAGAATGCTGAGCGTGTCTTAGCAGGCCAAATGCAGCTAGGACAGATCTCAGAAATCCTGCCGCTAACAGACGGTGATTTCTACTTGTGTGGCCCAGTCGGCTTTATGATGTTTATCAAAGAACAACTGCTCAGCCTTGGCGTCAGCGATGATCGCATCCATTACGAAGTCTTTGGCCCACATCAAAGTTTTTAGGCACCTCGGTAAATAGACAAAATCCAGCCTTCGACCCGGCTCAGACGGCACATCCATGTGCCGATTGAGCCTACGCCGTCATCCTGACGGCTGGTCTTAAGGCTTAGGATTCTGTCATAACTCGCAACCAGAGATATGCGCAAGCCAATTGAACTGCATGGGAGTATGCATCACATACGTGGGGTTAACCCTGCTTAAACGGCAATAACGCGAGGGTATCTTGATGGTACTCACGTACTGCTTTGGCTTCTTCTTGGCAGAAGTTGCCGATGGCATCGCGAAAGCCGGGATTGTCGATGTAATGTACGCTGTGGCTAAACACGGGCTCAAAGCCACGGGCGATTTTGTGTTCCCCTTGAGTGCCTGGATCAAAATGCTGTAACCCTTTTTCAATACAGAATTCGATACCTTGGTAGTAACAGGCTTCAAAGTGCAGGCAGTCAAATTCCTCGATACAACCCCAATAGCGACCATAAAGTGAGTGATTGTCGAAGAAACACCAAGAAGCGCCTACCGGCTGATCGCCTTTGTACGCCAGCACCAATAGGATCTGCTCGGCCATACTTTTCACCAGCTGTTGAAAGAAAGCTTCGCTTAAATAACCCGTCTGACCGCGTTTGGCATAGGTGCTTTGATAGCAAGCATAGAAGAATTGCACTTCTTCAGGCGTTAATTCAGGACCCAGCTTGCGCTCTAAACGAAGGCCCTGCTGAGCGATCTTATCACGCTCTTTGCGGGCACTTTTACGCTTACGGCTGGAGAAGTGGCTAAAGTAGTCCTCCATGGACTGATAGCCTTTGTTAAACCAATGAAACTGGCAGGAAATACGGTGCAGATACTCATCGGATTGCCCTAAATGCTCGGCCAAGAGCTCACGACAAAACAGTAAGTGCCAGCTGGAAAACTCACGCTCTTGGTTAGCTTGAGTGATAACAGGCGCCAGCGCCGCGTACAAAGACACGTATTCTTCCGAATGCCCGGTTGGATCAAGATGGGTAAATAAGCGTGGGCCCGTCACCGGAGAGTAAGGCACCGCCCAAACGCGCTTTGGGTAATACTGATAACCATAGCGTTGATAAGCATCGGCCCAAGACCAATCAAACACGAATTCCCCGTGAGAATGGGTTTTCAAGAAGGTTGGGGCAATGGCTAATGGCGCGTCATCATCTTCCATCACCAGCAAATACTCTGGATACCAGCCTGTACCATCGCCTAGACAGCCATGTTCTTCCAAAGCTTGGTAAAACGCATACTGCGCAAAAGGGTAAGAGGTCTCACCAATGGCTTGTTGCCAGCGCTCGTAGCCAATATCGGCTACCGATGCGAACCATTGTGCTTTCATAGGACCTCCATTCATTTTGGATCTTTCAATCTACAAGTCGACTAAACAGCCTAACAAAGATCATAAACTCATCTGAGCACAGTCGTCAGGATGACGACGCTGACTAATAGGCACATGGATGTGCCGTTTAGTCAGTGCGAAGAGAGTTTGTGATCTAAAAGCCAGCCGAATGCCTTACATCTCAGCACGAAGCTTTTCAATCACTGGTGCTTGAGCTGGGCGCTGGTGCAGCCACATAAAGAAGGCTTCCGCCGCTTGGCCAACCAACATTCCTAAACCATCGGCACCTTGCGCACCACGAGCAAAGGCCCACTGCATAAATACGGTTGGTTCCGCGCCATAGACCATGTCGTAGACCCAGGTTTTATCGTTCACGAGGCTATCTTGCAAAGGAGGAAGCTCGCCGCCAAGGCTGGCAGAAGAACCATTGATAATAATGTCGAAAGGTCCTTTTAGGTCATCAAAGCTTGCATAGTCGCAGTTGAAAAGCAGTGCCAGTTCTTCGGCTTTCGCGACCGTTCGGTTCGCAATCACTACGATATCAGGATTTTGTGCCATCACAGGCCCTAACACACCGCGCACTGCACCACCGGCACCGATCACCAAAATGCGTTTGTCTTTCAGCGGCTGCTCAAGCACTTTAACAATGTCTCGCACCATACCCGCGCCATCGGTGTTGTCGCCATAGAGTTCGCCATTTTTGCCCATCATTAGCGTATTCACCGCGCCAGCCTGCTCAGCACGCTTGCTTAGCTTGTCGCACATATCGAAGGCACGCTGCTTGAAAGGAACAGTGACGTTCATGCCCACCCCACCGTCGGCAAAGAAGTCGCGCACTTGCTGCTCAAAGCCTTCTAAATCGCCCAAGATTTTACGATAGTTCACCGCCAGCCCCAGCTGCTCAGCAAACGCATGATGGATTTCTGGGGATTTACTGTGTTCAATTGGATTACCGATAACCGCAAGCTGTTGCACTTTAGAACCTCTAACTCAGAAAAATATTACTTAATAGAACCCATTACGCTGTGTGGCGATTGAGCCAATCACGTCCAGTGAGATAATAATCCGTCAACGCCGCTTCAGGGCTGCCTTCTTCAGGCTCGTAGCCATAGGTCCATTTTACTTCCGGTGGCAACGACATCAGGATGGATTCCGTACGACCTGCGCCGCTTTGCAAACCAAAGTGGGTACCACGGTCAAATACCAGATTAAACTCCACGTAACGACCGCGACGGTGCAATTGGAAATCACGCTCGCGCTCACCAAACGGTGTGTCTTTGTGTTTAGCCAAGATAGGCTCATAAGCTTCAATGTAGCCGTTGCCGACCGCTTGCATCAAGGCAAAGCTCTCTTCGAACGGTAACTCATTGAAATCATCAAAGAAAACACCACCGATACCACGATGTTCTTGGCGATGTTTTAAGAAGAAGTACTCATCACACCAGGCTTTGAAGCGGTCGTAATACTCCTCGCCAAATGGCGCAAGAGAGTCGAAGGCTTGCTGGTGCCATTGGATACAGTCTGCATCATCACCGTAATATGGGGTCAGATCAAAGCCACCACCAAACCACCATACGGGATCGAGCCCTTCTTTATGAACCACGAACAAGCGCACGTTAGCGTGAGAGGTTGGGGCATAAGGATTATTCGGATGAATGACTAAGGAAACGCCCATGGCTTCAAAGCTGCCGCCAGCTAATTCTGGGCGGTCTGCTGTGGCTGAAGGAGGCAGTCGATCGCCACGAACATGAGAGAAGTTTACCCCACCTTTTTCGATGACATCCCCCGCCAACACACGCGTACGCCCCATGCCACCGTTATCACGTTGCCAAGCGTCTTCATGAAAACGTGCCTCTGGCTCAAACGCTTCAAGACGCTGACAAATCTGGTCTTGCAGGCCCATCAAATAGGTTTTGACGGCAGCAATTTTATCCTCAGTTAATACAGTCACACAGGGCTCCAATCCATCCGATACAAAGTCTCTGCATTCTAACATTCTTACAGGGCAACACAGAATGACTGAAATGCAATAAGCTTAAATGCGATCTACTAAGGTACGCCAAGGCGCAACCGCTAATTCAAACTCTTCTGCCTTGCCCGTTGCAGAGGCCACAACCGTCGCACCATGTAGGCTAGCGAGAATTTGACTGGCGTAGGCACGTGCTTCTTCGGTCGGCATCCAGTCTTTTTTCATGTACGACACCACGGTCGACAACCAATCCATTTTCAACTCGTAAAAAGCGGTAAGCTCTGCTTGGGTTGCCTCATCTAGCAGACTTTTCTCTGCTGTCAGGACCGTTGATAAGCCCAACACATCCTGCTTGACCGTTTCTTTTGCCATGGCATCAATAAACTTATTCAGTGCTTTCTGCGCTGCTTGTCGTTTTTTCTTAGGCAGTTTTAGGCCTTGCTCAAAGGTTTCTCGATGACGTCGCATCACGGCTGTAGCCAGATCCCCTTTGGTTGGAAAATGGTAGTGAACACTCGCACTTTTGATCCCCACTGCTGCCGCCACATCGCGAAAACTCATCGACTTATAGCCATGTTCAATAATCGCCTGCTCGGCCACATCCAGAATCTTCACCTTGGTTGGGTTTTCTGGTTTTGTGGGGGCATCTAAGGTGGACTGCATATCCATTTCGCTCGCTCCTTATGCTGTGCTTGATCGTATTTTCACCACTAAAACCCTATCAGAAGATAGAGACATAGTCCTACTTTATAAGCTAAATGATTAATTTTTCTGACTTTCCTACAAAAAAATTACCTCTTTTATAAAAAAATCACTTCTAGTAACCCTTACTCATTTTGAATTTTTTTTGAACAACATTATTGACTCTAGAATGAGCGGGGCGTAATTTTGGATACAAAATACATAATTATTTTCCCATGAGGATTCCTCCATGAACAAAGACGTATTCAACGGCGTTATGCCAGCTCTAATGACACCATGCAAAGCCGACCGTACTCCGGATTACGATGCATTGGTTAAGAAAGGCCATGAAATGATCGCAGCGGGTATGTCAGCAGTGGTCTACTGCGGCTCCATGGGTGACTGGCCATTGTTAACAGATGAAGAGCGTATGGAAGGTGTGGAGCGCCTTGTGAAAGCGGGTATCCCTGTTGTGGTGGGTACTGGCGCGATCAATACGAAGTCCGCTGTGGCGCATGCAGCGCATGCACAAAAAGTAGGGGCAGCGGGTGTGATGGTCATTCCTCGCGTGCTGTCACGCGGCACTGTGATTGAGGCTCAGCGTCATCATTTCAAAGCGATCCTAGAAGCGGCACCAGATGTACCAGCGATCATTTACAACAGCCCTGTGTACGGCTTTGCAACACGCGCAGATTTGTTCTTCAACCTGCGTTCTGAGCATCCAAATCTCATCGGTTTCAAAGAATTTGGTGGCGATGCAGACCTACGTTACGCAGCAGAAAACATTACTTCTAAAGACGACGAAGTCTTGTTGATGGTGGGTGTGGATACGGCGGTATTCCACGGTTTCGTTAACTGTGGTGCGGTAGGTGCTATCACGGGTATCGGTACCGCGTTACCTAAAGAAGTGTTGTTGCTTGCCAATCTTTCTCGCATGGCAGCGCAAGGCAATGCGGAAGCGCGCGTTCGTGCCAAAGAGTTGGAAGAAGCGTTTAGCGTCTTGGCAAGTTTTGACGAAGGCCCAGAGTTGGTACTGTTCTTCAAATATCTGCTTGTCCTAAACGGTGAAGAAGAGTATCGCTTACACTTCAACGAAACAGATGAACTGAACGATGCTCAGCGCCACTACTGTGAACAACAGTACTCGCTGTTCAAAGCTTGGTTTGCGGACTGGTCTAAACAAGGTGGAGTGATTGCTCAATGCTTGTAGTTGTCGATAGCCATACTGAAGGCGAACCGACCCGAGTGATTCTAGAAGGAGGCCCTGATCTTGGATCAGGGCCTTTGTCAGATCGGGCGAAACGTCTTGCAACAGAACATAAGGATTTTTACCGCTCCTTAGTAGTAGAACCCTACGGACAAGAAGCCATGGTCGGCGCGCTATTGGTAGAGCCTACCGATCCGAGCTGTGTCACCGGCGTGATTTACTTTGATGCCGCGGCCGTTATTGGTATGTGTGGTCACGGCACCATTGGCCTAGCCGCAACGCTGGCTCATATTGGCAAGATCGGTGTCGGCACTCACAAGATCGAGACACCAGTGGGCATTGTCGAAGTCACGTTAAGCGACAAAAACACCGTTACTGTGCAAAACATCGAAAGTTACCGCTTTAAGAAAGGCGTCGAGCTGGATGTAGAAGGCGTGGGTAAAGTGGTAGGGGACATTGCCTACGGTGGCAACTGGTTTTTTATTGTCGATGACAGTCCAACCCCAGTTCTGCCAAACAATATTCGTACCCTCACCGAGGTGGGTATTAAGGTCAGAGAAACCATCTATGCCAACGGCATCGAAGGGGAACATGGCGGCATCATTGACCATATCGTGTTCTATGGACCGGCGTTAACGGATAAGGGTCACACCCGTAACTTCGTATTGTGTCCAGATGATGCCTACGACCGCTCCCCTTGTGGTACGGGTAGTTCGGCGCGCTTGTCCTGTTTGGCGGCCGATAACCGTTTAGCGCCAGGCGAGGAAATTTACCAAGAAAGCACCATTGGCAGTGGCTACACCTTAAGTTACCAAACAAGTAGCCAAGCAGGTGGCATTATCCCTTCTATTACTGGGCAAGCATTTATTACTCGAGAAGCAAAAATGGTCGTGAATCCCACAGACCCACTGCGCCATGGAGTGACATTAACCGTGTGATGGCACGCGGTTAATCGTTTTTATATCGGATTTTTCTCGTTGAGGTGGGCTGTGAGTGATTCTCCTATGTATGACGTGATCGTCATTGGTGCCGGCATTATCGGCATTAGTAGTGCGTTAAAGTTACAACAAGAAGGCAAGCGAGTTCTGGTGTTAGACAGCAAAGGCGTCGCAGCTGAAACCTCCGCAGGCAATGCGGGGGCGTTTGCCTTTGCCGATGTCATTCCGTTGGCAACACCTGGAATTATGCGCAAAGCCCCCAAATGGTTGCTCGATCCACTGGGCCCTTTGTCGATTCGCCCAGCCTATGCTTTTAAAATCTTACCTTGGATGATGCATTTTTGGCGTGCTAGCTGGAAAGACCGCTATGCGGCGGCGCTCAAAGCCCAAGCCGACTTGATGGAACTGTCAAAAGCCGCTTTAGAACGTCAAATTAAAGCGGTTGATGGGGAACACCTCATTCGCGGAGAAGGCCAGTTACAGTTATATGAAGGGGCTACCGAGTTTCAAGCCGCTTGGCCAAGTTGGCAAACGCGTAAGGCTCATGGTGTCAAATTTGAGCTACTCGAGAGCCCTGAAGCCATCGCCAAGATTCAACCCGGTATTGATCCGCGCTTTACTCATGCGGGCTTTACCCCAGAGTGGAAAAACGTCGTCCATCCAAAAACTTGGACTGAGCATCTTGCCAATGCTTTTATAGAGAAAGGTGGCGAGATCCAGTGCCATCAGGTTGACGCCATCGCACCTCAAACCGATTACGTAGTGGTATTTACCGAAGGCCACTGCTTCCAAGGGCGCCAACTGGTGATCGCTGCGGGCGCTTGGTCAAAGCAACTCGCTTCGCAATTAGGTGACAATGTACCTCTTGATACAGAAAGAGGGTACAACACGACCCTGCCTGCCGGTGCTTTTGAGCTAAAGACCCACATTACCTTTAGTAATCATGGCTTTGTGGTGACCAAAGCGGGAGACGGTGTCCGTATTGGTGGGGCAGTGGAATTAGGCGGACTGTCCCTTGCGCCCAATTACCAGCGCTCTAAGATCCTGTTAGATAAAGCAGCGAAATTTTTGCCAGGACTCAAAACAGAGCGGGGCGAACAATGGATGGGCTTTCGTCCCTCAATGCCAGACAGCTTGCCAGTGATCGGCTTTGCCAAGGACTGTTCAAGAGTTATCTATGCCTTTGGCCATGGGCATTTGGGGCTTACCCAAGCAGCCGGTACCGCAGAGTTGGTGCATGACTTAGTTATGGGGCACAACCCAAGTATTTCGATATCTGCGTACTCTGCACAACGCTTTTCATAAACTTTGTATCCAGTATACGTAGTATGCTTTAATCCTATATCAACATCCTGTGACGGACGGAGATTCCATGAGCGAGAACATTACCCTTAGCTTGGCGGAAGTACGCGAGCTAAGTGAGTCTGTACTAACCAGTAATGGCTTCAATGAAGCTCATGCTCAAGCCATTACCGACATCATCTACACGAACCAACTTGGCGATTGTCAGTCGCACGGTTTATACCGCCTATTTATGTGTACCGAGAGCATTCGTTCAGGACGCGTCAGCGGTACGGCTGACCCCACCATTACCGATGCTGGCCCAGCAGTGGTTCGAGCCGACGCAAATGACGGCATTTCATTACTCGCAATGAAAGTCGCGATGCCTATGTTGATTGAAAAAGCGAAGAAAAATGGCGTCGCAGCACTGGCCATCAATCGCTGCTTCCACTTTTCTGCGCTTTGGCCAGAAGTGGAAATGCTCTCCGAAGCAGGCTTAGCCAGCATGGCAATGCTACCAAGCCACGCTTGGGTGGCTCCAGCTGGCGGCACACGCGGCTTATTGGGTACAAATCCGTTTGCATTCAGTTGGCCACGTCAGGGTAAAGCACCGTTTACATTCGATTTTGCTACCAGTCAGTTCGCACGAGGTGAAATTGAGTTATACCGCCGCGCCGGTAAGCCATTACCAGAAGGTGTCGCAATAGATAAAGACGGGCAACCAACCACCGACGCCGAAGCAGCAATGGACGGTGCCATGTTGACCTTTGGTGGCCATAAAGGCTCTGCGCTTTCACTGATGATTGAATTGATGGCTGGCCCATTGATCGATGACCTCACCAGCAAAGAAAGTATGGAAGCTGCTGGCGGCAAACCAGAAGCACCTTATCATGGTGAAATCATCCTTGCCTTCGATCCATATTTATTGAGTGGCGGTCGAGTGGCCGAAAACAATGACCGAGCGGAACGCTTATTTGCGGACGTCATCGACCAAGGGGCACGTCTACCTTCTCAGCGTCGCCAAGCCGCACAGGCGTTTAACACGGAGCGTGACGCAGTGGAAATCCCCAAAGCGCTTTACGACGATTTAGTCGCACTCAAGGCTTAAATCCATCGACTTAAGCTGGATACCAGGTTCGTTGCTCCGACAGGTAGGAATGGAAGGGGCAACCAAAAAAGCGGTGTAGGACATCCCACACCGCTTTTCTTTTGTGTAATTTAGTACTAGTACTCAGCAATCATCGCTTGGATTTCTTTAACACGGTCAACACTCACACCTTTAATATGTTGGCTCATCTCTGCAGTCGAGTCTTTAAAAGATTGTAGGTCTTCGGCCGTTGGCTCGTAGACTTCAATACCAGCTTCGACAAGTTCGTTCTGATGCTCTATTTCTGATTTATTGATCCACGCGAATACTTCTTTTTGCGCGGCCACAGATGCCTCATTGAATTCTGCTTTTTCTTCATCAGATAGGCTTTCCCACCAGTAATCTGATGCCAGCACCAATCGCGCAGACATGATCAATTTAGCGTCAGTGAAGTAGTCCAGCAAATCGGTTTGACCAAACATAAGAGGAACAGAAGAAGCATTGATGTAGCCATCAGCAATCCCTGTTTGCAACGCATTCGGTACTTCTGAGAAAGGAATCACAACACCACTTGCCCCCATCATTTCAAACATCTCCAACTGCGCTGGGTCCAACGCGCGCATACGTAGGCCAGCCATATCCGCTGCATTCTTAACCGTTTTTTGGTTGTTAAAGATACCTAGGAAGCCACCGGTTGGCACAATCGCCATCACACGCATGCCTTCAGACGCTAACTGGTCATTTACTTTCTCTAGGTAATCACTCTCCAGCATGAACGCTAGCTGATGATCAGAGTCACGGAACGTGTAAGGCAGCTGTAATACCTGCATTTCAGGAATGAACTGCGTCGCAGCCGAATACTTAGACAAAGACAGATCCAGAATACCTGAACGAATTTGGTCAAGACGCTCGTCCTCTCCACCAATGGTATCGCGAGCGAAGTAATCGGTGTCCCAGCCTTGCTCGCCAAGCGCTGTCAGCAAATTATCGGCATAACGATACGAACCTGATTTATCTCGATCTGGGTTGGTATCCAATGCGATGTTCACAGACGCCGCATTAGCGGCAAATGAGCTGATCAGGAGAGACGAGATTGCGATGAGTTTTTTCATATTAATACCACCTTAATTATGATCTTCAGATTGCAAAGAGAATGACGCTTCACGGTCATAAATTTGTTTTGAAAAAAGCACACCTAAGCCTGCTAGGCCGTGGATCAGAATCAGAACAATCGCCACTGGCAATGCTGAACTCATCCAAACCGTTGACACATGTAAGCCTTCAGACGTGCGGTTAATTTGACGTTCAAGATACGGCAGCGTGTACCACAAAACTGGAGCGAAAAAGCCCCAAGATGCCGCAAAGCGGGCACAAGCCTGTATCTTTTGACGGATCACAGAATCCGCAGGAGGGTGAACCATGGCGGGATCTGCATGCGTGTGGAACGCACACGATGCCCCCAATAAGCCCCCCCATACCATTAACCAGCGCGCCAATTCTTCAGTCCAGAATGGCGGAGAATCAAACGCATAACGGGCCAACACCTGCAGCATCATGACCAGCAACATTGAGAAGATACAGATCGCAGCAAGGCGCAAAGCAATGCGGTTTAATAAAATGGAGAGGTCGTATAATTTTTCAAATAAATAAGTCATTGCTCACTCCTAATCCGCAAACCCAGTTAAACGAGGTAAAAACATCGTAATCTCAGGCACAAAAGTCAGTAGCATTAACACGCATACTTGAATGAATAGGAACGGCAATGCCGCTTTGGCAATTCCCCAGTAAGGTGCACGCGATACGGCTGATACGACCAGCAACGCAGCACCAAAAGGTGGTGTCACAATCCCCAGCATGAGATTCACCACAATCACAATGCCCAAGTGAATCGGGTCAGCGCCCATCGCGATACCAGGTGGCACCAATAATGGCACCAACAGCGCTAGCGCAATCGGTACTTCTAAGAACATACCAGCAATTAAGAAGATCACGTTTAGCAATAACAGATATTTCCAACCGGTAAAGCCTAAGCCCGTCAAGGTATCGGCCAGTAATGTAGGCAGCTTTTCAAGACCCGCTAAGTAGCCGAAGATAGCGACCGCTGCAAGCAAGATGAAAATTGAGCCCGAGATGATCGCAGTACGCTCCAAGCTTTTAATCAGTTTGGTAACAGTCATCTGCTTATACATCATGCCCGCAGCAACCGCACAGACCACTGATACACCTGCTGCTTCCGTCGGTGTCATGATGCCAAACACAATGCCCGACATAATCACGACTGGAATCACCAAAGCCGGTAAAGCGTAGAAAGCTCGGCGACCCACTTCTGGCAATGGCACCTTTTCACCGCGCGGGTGATCGTGCTTATGTGCGAGGTAGCTGTTCATGGCAAACAAGGCCGCGGCCATAATCACACCAGGAATAATGCCCGCAATAAACAGAGCCGACACCGAGGTATTCATTAAAGCTCCGTAGAAGATCATCACGATAGATGGCGGAATAATGGGGCCAATAACCGACGAAGCCGCGGTAATGGCACCGGCGTATTGAATGCTATAGCCGTTTTTCTTCATCGCAGGAACAATGGTATTGGAAACCGATGCTGCATCGGCCATAGCTGAGCCCGAGATACCAGCGAAGAATACCGAAGTCAGAATGTTCACATGACCTAAGCCGCCTTTAAGTCTTGCCATTAAAGCTGTCGCAAGATCCAACAACGCATTAGTCACGCCCGAACGGTTCATGATTTCACCCGTTAAAATGAATAACGGCATCGACATGATGGAGAATAAGTCCAAATGCGCGATGATCCGCTGCGGTGCTGCAGCTAAGAACCGTACTCGGTCCGCTGCTATAAACGAAAGGACGGAAGATGCACCAATCAGATGAGCTAAAACCCCTCCGCCGATCAGCAACAACCCTGAAAAAATGACAATCAATACGCCAGCCAAAATATGTTCCTCGAATTATAAGAATCTTGCTTCATAACGGTGCATGTAGCACTGCTATGATGCTTTAAAAGCCATTTGTAGACAATAGAACACTGTGCTATAAATATCTTTATCAAATCTCAGCAAGAATGATGCCCATTCTAAAAACCCCTAGGAGAAAATCGTTTTGAGCAACAAAGATTCTGCGGTTGAACCATCGAAAAAAGGTCGTGCAGCATCCATTGGCTTAACCAAAGAACGGGTGGTTTCAGCTGCTTTAAAGCAAATAGATGAAGAAGGTTTAGCGAAATTTTCTATTCGCAAATTAGCTTCCCAACTGGGCGTTTCAACAGCGGTCATTTATTGGCATGTTGGCGGCAAACAAGAAGATCTTTTCTCGGAGATATCCGCGGCCATTACAACCGCTCTGACCGATGGCATCGATGAAAACAGTGACTGGCAAACGCGTTTACGCAGTATCTTTAGACGCTATAGAAAGCTGGTCCATCAACACCCTAATGTCTCACCTCTACTCGGCGCACAAATGAAATCAAATGGCGTCGCGAACCTTGTTTGGGTGGAAGCTGTGCTGTCTTCTCTGCATCAAGCAGGATTTTCAGGTGAAACATTAAAGAGCGCTTTTAATTCTTTAATCGGTGGCTTGTCAGGCTTCGTCACCATGGAGCTCGCGCCAGCACCTGCAGAAAAAAATGACGCATGGCACAAGACATTTGCCCAACGCTTAAATGAAATTGACCCAACTGAATACCCACTGACCCATGCCGCGCTGCCATTGATAAGCAATCAAGTGTTTGTCTTGCGCTGGCAAAATGGCGTTGATGTGTCTTATGACAGTAGCTTTGAGCTACTGCTGGATTTACTGATCGATGGGCTTGCATACCGTGCCCAGCAACTTAAAAAATGAGAGGACTTAACCATGGCTATCCCTAAACTTCCGTTCGCAAAAGTACGCCGCATTAGCAACACTGTTTACCTTGCCGGAGAGCTTGGCTTTAACGATGACGGCTCACTACCAGAAGGCATTGAAGCACAAACACGTCAGTGTATTGAACGTATTCAAGCAACCCTAGAAGCAGAGGGCCTTACTCTTAAAAGTGCGATTTCCTTGTCTTGCATCTTAACCGACGTTGAAGACTTTGGCGCATTCAATACCGTTTTTGCCGAATACTTCAATGGCGATGTTTTGCCTGTCCGTACCACTTACCAAAGCGGTTTGATGCTACCTGGCGCAAAAGTAGAAATTACGACTATCGCAGAAGCTTAACGCTTCATTAAGCAGTAAAAAGGAACAGCAATATGGCAGAGGCTTTTGTATTCGGTGCAGGCATGGTCGGCGTTTCGACAGCGCTTTCGCTACAGGCTCAGGGGGTCGACGTAGTATTGATCGACAAAACCGCCCCAGGCACTGCAGCAAGTTATGGGAATGCCGGTATCATTCAAGCAGAAGCGGCGGAGCCTTATGCTTTGCCTCAAGACCTCGCCACATTGCTTTCCTACGCTTTAGAAAAAAGTAATGACGTGGTTTGGAAACTCGCACCCGCACTGAAAATGTCGAATGCTCTTTGGCACTATAATCATTTTTCGAAACCAGATTCACATCAAGCAATTTCCAAAATTTATTCACGCTTAACCGCACGTTCTACCCAAGATCATCAACCGCTCATTGAGGCCGCCGACGCAGAGTCACTGATCAGTCGAAACGGACTATACATGCTATACAGAAGTGAGCAAAAGTTTGAAGCCGCAGCAAAAGATGCGACTCGAATCAAAGCTCTTTACGGTACTAAAAATCTTACTTTGAGCGGTGCTGAATATCGCAAAATCGAACCTGCATTGTGTCAAACTCCAGCTGGCATGGTGCATTGGCAGGACAGCTGGAGCTGCTCCAGCCCTGGAGAGCTAACCGAACGCTATGCACGCTTATTCGAACAACGTGGTGGCGAAATCATACTTGCGGATGCTAATCGACTTGAGCGCACATCCCATGGCTGGCAATTACAAACATCGGGGCACGGAAAATTAACGGCAGAACAAGCCATTATCTGTTTAGGTGCCGACTCTCCAACTCTATTAAAACGCTTCGGGTTTGATATCCCAATGATTTATAAGCGTGGTTACCACGGCCATTACCAGTGCTCAAACGCGCCAAAAACACCGTTCTTGGATGTTGAAAATGGTGTACTGGCTTCCGCAATGACCAAAGGCTTGCGAGTAACGTCAGGCGCTGCCTTAGTGGATTTGCAATCGGAAGCTGAACCAAAGCAGCTTAACTACGGCGTATCACAGCTCAAATCCTTGCTGGATATTGGTATGCAAGTATCTGAACCTCAATGGTTTGGCACACGTCCATGCTTACCCGACATGCTGCCTCTTGTCGGTAAAGCACCAGGTGAAAATCGTTTGTGGTTTAACTTTGGCCATGGCCATCAAGGTTTTACATTAGGACCAACCACGGCAGAATTGCTTACGCAAACCATGCGAAACGAGCCTTCCGACCTCGCTAACGCTTTATCTCCCGAGCAACGTAGCTGGCTTAAGAGGTCTTAAAATGGAACGTTTACGATTGGTCTCTTACGATATTCAGGGAATGTTATTTGGCATTCTCATGACAAGTTTTGGTGTAACCCTGCTGCAAGCCGCATTATTAACAACAGGACAGTTAGCAGGCTTATCAGTGCTCCTTTCGTTTAACACCGATGTATCATTTGCTTGGATCTTCTTTGTTATTAATGTGCCGTTTTACTTCTTGTCCTACCGTAAAAAAGGTCTGAAATTCACGCTTAGAACCATCACCTCGGTTATCGGAATCTCTTTAGTCACACCCATAATCGGTGCCAATATTGCCTTTTCTGAATTACCCACTTGGCTTGCCGCAATCTTAGCCGGATGTTGCACTGGCGTCGGACTAATTGCGCTATTTCGCCATCAGGCAAGTGCCGGAGGTATCGGTATTTTTGCTCTATATCTTCAAGAAAAGATGCATATCAAAGCAGGCTGGACGCAACTTTTTCTCGATGCGCTGATATTTATCTACGCGAGTTTTACCTTATCGCTAGAAGCCGTTTTCTTTTCATTCATCGCTGCGCTGATTATGAACCTCTTGATCGCTTGGAACTTTCAAATTCAAGCACCCAAAAAGGTATAGAAAACAACTAAAGAAAATAGTACATCGATCTATTGCTGACTATTTAGACAAAATTAACGGCGTGCGTGGCATGCCAACCACGGACTTTAAAGCGCGCTTTTAGGAGGCTTTATGACAACCCATTCAGACGTTTCATCAGACCCTGCAGACTTAACTGCCTCACAAGCCATCAGCTTAATCAAAGAGCGCAAGCTTTCCTCCAGAGAACTGATTGAAGCCAGCATCAAACGCGTCGATCAAGTAAACCCGGCTGTCAACGCTTTGGTTGCTTATAACTTTGATGCGCTGCGCAAAGAAGCTGACGCTGCGGATCAACGTCAAGCAGCTGACCAAGATTTACCTGTCTTGCACGGTATTCCTTTTGGTGTAAAAGACATGATCGATGTGTCGGGGCTACCCACTACGTTTGGCTCTGAGTTATTCAAACATAATATTGCCAAAAAAGATGATGCAATGGTCGCAGCCATGCGCAGCGCTGGCGCTATGCCACTAGGCAAAACCAATAATCCAGAGTGGAGTGCCGGAGGTAATACACGCAACCGAGTGTATGGCGTTACAGCCAATCCATATGATTTAAGCCGTAATTGTGGTGGATCTTCGGGCGGCTCAGCTGTTGCTTTAGCATGTGGCTTCAGTCCTTTAGCAACAGGATCTGATACTGGCGGCTCTCTACGCACACCTGCTGCATATTGTGGTGTGGTAGGTTTTCGCCCAAGCCCTGGCGTAGTGCCAGGCAATACCCGTGCAATGGGTTTGCTGCCATTTTCTACTTCCGGTCCAATGGCTAGAACGGTGGAAGACTGCGCCTTGATGTTATCAGCCTTGGCTCGTCCTGATCAACGAGATCCCTATACCAATGTGATGGGTAACCAAACACTTTGGAAACCAGAGTCATTTCAATCATTGGCATCGATTAAGCTCAGTCAGTCCAAGTTCGCCATCACAGAAGACTTTAACTTTGCACCGGTAGAATCCGCCGTGCGCCAGCAATTCCGTAACGTGATCGCAAAACTCGAGCCTTTTTTACCTACCCTACACGAGGCCACACCCAACTGTGATCAAGCCGATCGCATCTTTTCAGTACTGCGCGGCGTATTATTCTTGGGTATGCATCCTAAATTTGTCGACGAGCAACCAGAGCTTGTCGGGCCGAACGTTACCGACAACGTTAAAGAAGGACGTAGCTACTCAGCGGAAGACGTTGCTCAGGCAATGACGGCACAGGGTCGATATTATCAAGCATGGCAAACATTCTTTGAAAGTCATGACTACATCATCACACCTTCGGTAACAATCAACAGCCGCGACTGGCATGAGCTTTACCCAACGCATATCGATGGTAAAGCAACAAAGAACTACTACCACTGGTTATCCATGGCCTACGCTTCGACCATTGCTGGGCATCCTTCCATCACCATCCCATGTGGACGCGACATTAATGGACTACCATTTGGAATTCAAATCATCGGCAAGCGTCATGATGATTACGGTGTGCTATGTGTCGCTCAAGAGCTAGAGAGCATTATCAAAGGCATTTCAGACCTAGCACCACAAACTCCGAACTTTGAACAGTTGATGAGCGCCACCCCTATCAGCCAAGTTAAAGGCTTTTTAGACTTTGAATAAAAGGCTATTCAATCATGTTCGTTGCTCCGACAGGTAGGAATGGAAGGGCAACCAAAAAGCGGTGTAGGACATCCCACACCGCTTTTCTTTTATTTCAAAATGCCTTTAACCAATACAGAGGTGTCCATTCGCCCCAAGCCTTCTTGTTGTAAAGAAGCGTAGTATTGATCGACCTCTTTCACCATTTTTAAGTCTAAGCCATAGCGATCCGCTTGATCTAAGCAAATACCAAGGTCTTTACGCATCCAATCAATGGCAAAACCAAAATCGAATTCGCCTTTGGCCATGGTTTCCATGCGGTTAACCATTTGCCATGAACCAGCGGCACCGTGTTGTAGCGTATCGACTACTTTTTCAATATCTAAATCGGCTTTCTGAGCCACTGCTAGGGCTTCGCTCAAACCGTTTAGAATGCCAGCAATACAGATCTGATTCACCATTTTACAGCGCTGCCCCTGACCCACGGGTCCCATGCGCTCAACCTTTTGTGAATAGCAACGAATTAGCGGAGCCGCTTGTTCAAAGACCGATGCCTGTGCGCCGCACATAGCCGTCAATACACCGTTTTCTGCACCTGCCTGCCCCCCTGAAACAGGCGCATCCATGAAATGAACGCCTGCGGCTTCACAAGCTTTCTCTAGCTCTTCAGCCAATATCGCAGAGGTTGTTGTATGGTCGATGACAGTAGCATTAGCTTTTACTCCGGCTAAGACGCCATCTTCGCCCAATACTACACTTCGAACATCGTTATCATTGCCCACACAAATACAGATAATGTCAGCATCATGGACGGCTTCTGCTGGTGTTTGCACAGCAGTGCCTTGGAATTCTTCAGCCCATCGTTCCGCTTTACTAAAAGTACGATTGTAGACCGTCACATCGTGCCCAGCTTTCGCCAGATGGCCGGCCATGGGATATCCCATTACCCCTAATCCTAAAAATGCAACCTGTTGTTTGTTCATGATGGACTCCTTTGTTAAGCACTGCACTGATAATGACAAAGGTTAATTCAAATAAATAACATATGTCAATTTGATTATTTTAAAAGTTTTTTGTTTACCTAAAGCCTAATTTCCATCATTGCTTTATTATGCCCACACTCATCTTTAACTCTGTGGAGCTTTTATGGCAAAGGCTAAGTATCTGGAAATTGCAGATGCCATCATTCATCAAATTGACATAGGTCACTATCATGAAGGACATAAACTTCCTACGCATAGGGCACTCGCAGAAGAATACGGCACCACCGCGGTCACGGTTGCAAAGGCTTACTCGTATCTTGCTGAGCAGGGGCATATTGAGTCGTTTGTAGGTCGTGGAAGCTTTGTCAAAAGCCGTTCAACATTAAAACAGGCAATACAGTCGCAATTAATTGAAAACGAATGGAATTTTTCAATTCTCCAACCATGCTTGGGCAGCTCATTGGAGCAGATACATAATGCAATGGGCCAATGCTTTCGCGAATCGTTAAAGCCGGAACTGTTTGGTTATATCGAAAACACTGGCAGTAGTACCCATAAGCAAGCAGGTATGCGTTGGCTGCAACAGTCTTGTGGCTTGCAGATCCGCTCTGCAGAGCATATTTTGCTGACCAATGGCGCACAGCACGCATTGTCGACACTGATTGAACTCTACTCTGAGCCAGGCGACTGTATTGCTGTGGAGGCACTGACCTATCCTGGTATTTTATCAATCATCAACATGCTTGGACGCACAGCGGTTGGTGTAGAGTTAGACGAGCAAGGAATGTCGCCAAGCCATTTACAAGCGATCTGCGCGCAGCATCAGCCCAGCTTAGTGGTGATCGTACCCTCACATCAGAATCCGACGACAAGAACGCTGTCTTTAGAGCGACGTAAAGCCATTGCCAATGTGATTCAGCGACACAATACATGGCTAGTGGAAGATGATATTTACAGTTTTCTAAATACCGAAGTGACTTCCCCAATCACAAATTTCATACCAGAGAAAAGCTTTTATATCAGTAGCTTATCAAAAGCGATCAGCCCTGGTTTGCGCACCGGCTTCGTCAAGGCCCCACAAAGCCAGGTCGACAAGTTAGCCGCTCATATCCGCTCCATGGTATGGCTGGCTTCACCGATGACTTTTGAGGTTGCCGCACAATTGATTAGCTCAGGTGTCGCCTTTGAGTTGGCAGAAGGTCAAAAGCAAATTGCCGAACAAAGGCAAGCTATTGCTCGTAATATTCTTGAGGGAGAAATCCTGGAGAGCCAATACAACAGCTTTCACACTTGGTTGACGTTACCAGAGCACGTCAATACGGATGAGTTCGTAAATACCGCCAAAGAACGGGGTATGTTTCTGAGTAACGGACGCTTCTTCTGCCATAATGAAAGCTACAGCCAAAGCGTCAGACTTTCGCTCATGTCGATCCCTGATCAAACTCACTTCGAAACGGGTTTACGTCATTTAAAGACTCTCTTAGATCAGTATCGAGAACCAATCTAAACATCTCATGATATGAAAGGCGCTGTTACTACATGACAGCGCCTTTGTAAGTACTTACCTTTAACCTATTGTAAGTCTTGCGGTAACAGTGCCGCAGGAATGTCTTGGAAACACACGGGACGAAGGAAGCGGCGAATTGCCATGGTGCCAACGGAGGTCGCTCCAAAGTTTGTGGAAGCAGGGTACGGGCCACCGTGAACCATGCTGTCACAGACTTCTACGCCAGTTGGGAACGCATTCGCTAGCACACGGCCAGCCTTACGCTCTAGGATTGGCATAAAGCGTTTTGCGGTATCTATGTCGGCATCATCTAAGTGCAACGTACAAGTTAGCTGTCCTTCTAAGCTTGACGCGATGGCTAACATTTCTGCTTGGTCTTCGGCGATGACGACCACTCCCAATGGGCCAAACACTTCTTCCGCTAAGGCTTCATTTGCGAGCCATTCTTTTGCAGTGGTTTGATACAAGTAGGGCGTTGCATCACGCAAATCACAGCTGGTAGTCAGCACTTCACGCACACCAGCGCTTTCGGCAATACGCTTTTGGCCAGAGCGGTAAGCGTCGGCGATACCATCTGTTAGCATGGTTTGAGCAGGTACAGATGCCAGTGCCTCTTTTGCAGTGGTCACAAAATTTTCTGCTGCTTCACCTTTAACCATCACTGCAATACCTGGGTTGGTACAGAACTGGCCCGCGCCCATGGTTAATGAACCTGCCCAGCCTTTGGCCAGAGCCTCACCTCGATTTGAGATGGCACTCTCGAACAGAAACATAGGGTTAACGGAGCCCAGCTCACCAAAGAATGGGATCGGTTCAGATCGAGCAGCACACAAGTCAAACAATGCTCGACCACCCGCTAGAGAGCCTGTGAACCCTACAGCTTTGATAAGCGGGTGCTGCACCAGCGTTGAACCTACCTCACGATTACCACCTTGGATCAAGCTAAACACTCCGGCTGGCATGTCACATTTCTGAATGGCGGCATGAATCGCTTCGGCGATGATTTCTCCCGTACCAGGGTGGGCACTGTGACCTTTCACCACAACAGGACAGCCTGCAGCCAAAGCAGAAGCGGTATCACCACCTGCTGTAGAGAAAGCCAACGGGAAGTTAGAAGCACCGAACACCGCCACCGGGCCGATCGGACGTTGCATTAGACGAAGATCCGCTCGCGGTAAAGGCTGACGCTCAGGTAAGGCTTGATCATGACGACGGTCCAAGTACTCGCCATCAAGGATATGCTGAGCAAACAATCGTAATTGACCGCAAGTTCGGCCACGTTCGCCTTCTAGACGTGCCACAGGTAAACCGGTTTCCGATGTGCCGATTTCCGTCACGGCTTCCGCACGGGCTTCGATTTCCTCTGCAATGGTATTTAAGAACGTGGCACGCTGTGCTCTAGACGTGGTACTGAACTCATAAAAAGCGCTCTCTGCTGCTTGCACCGCCTGATCAACGAAGTCAAACGACCCTACGGAGAATGAGAAGGCATCTCCATGAGCAGGGCTTGAGCTAAATTGTTGTGCTGAGCTGACCCATTGGCCGGCAATCAAATGTTTTCCGTGGGGCGTGAACGTCATGGGGTTTCACTCCAATTAGATTAAAAACGTATTTTGTATCCAATTTAATTGTTCACTATTTTTATTAAACTGGCAAGGGGCAAAACAGATTGCTAAGAGCCGTAAAGAAAAAGACCCACGGATGAAGTCATCGGTGAGTCTTTTAAGAAATAGAGCTGGGCTAAAGTCAGTCGTTTAAGCGATTCTGCTTCACCAGTTCAATGACTTGGTTTTTGGTATTCACCAAGTGTGTTCGCAGCAATGCCGTCGCCCCTAAAATATCTCGCTCGCGCGCCAATTTAAGTAATTCGTGGTGATCGTGGCTAGCGTTATCGCGTTTATCGAGCTTGCCGATGTGCATGCTGACATAACGGTTTGCTTGTAATGTCACGCGTTCTAGTAGTTGCTCGGTTAAATGACGTCCAGCAGCTTCATAAAGTTTACCGTGGTACTCCGCATTCAACGGCCCCCAATCGGCGACATTGCCCGTTTTATAGGAGTCATCCATTTCTTTGAGGATGGTTTCACAGGCTTCAAAATGGGCGTCCGTCATATTAGGGATAGAGCGAGCGAACAAATCCACTTCAAGCAGTGTTCGAACATCGAAGATTTCCGCAATTTCTTCAATCGTATGTTTCGTCACCGTAGCGCCGCGGTTGTTTTTAAAGACCAGCAAGCCTTCCGCATCGAGGCGTTTCAACGCTTCACGCACAGGCATACGAGAAACATCGTATTCTTCAGCAAGCAACTCCTGTCGAATCAAAGCGCCTTCTTCTAGGTCTCCAGATAAGATGCGCTGCCGTAGGTCGGCGACAATGACATCTGGCAGACTTTGTCTTACCACTGCACGCTTAGGGGCCAAAGGAGTCTCCTTATCTTTATCTTAAAATTAGGGGGTAAGTGTATTATACCCAATAAATTCCCCAACATCCCAAGTGTTCTGTGTGCACTTTATTGATTTCAATTGCGCTTTTCTTATGCACGGTTTCATTTTTCTTGAATAAAACTTGGAGCGTTGAAGCGATATAGTGAAATGAAGCGATTGGAACACAAGGCATAGGTGGGTTTCCGAGTCCGCCAGTGTTCCTCTTCACACACCTTTTCAAGTTTCGCTTGAAGACACCATGCTCAGATGAGACAGGAGTTACATTATGGACGTTACACTCACACAACCTAATTTACTTCGCCACCAATCGTACATTAACGGTCAATGGGTCGATGCTGATTCTGGTAAATCCTTCGCCGTAACCAACCCTGTTAATGGTGAAACAGTTGTTAACATCGCTGATTGCGGTGCAGATGAAACGAACCGTGCCATTGCTGCGGCCGATGACGCTCTAAAAACATGGCGTAAAAAAACCGCTAAAGAGCGTTCTATTGTCTTACGTAAATGGTACCAGCTGATTCTGGATAACCAAGAAGATCTCGCTAAAATCATGACTCTAGAGCAAGGTAAGCCCGTTAAAGAAGCGCAAGGCGAAGTGCTTTATGGCGCTTCTTTTATCGATTGGTTTGCTGACGAAGCACGTCGCATCAATGGCGATGTCATTCCGACCTTTGCTGAGGGTAAGCGCATACTGACCATTAAACAGCCGGTGGGCGTGGTCGCAACCATCACCCCTTGGAACTTTCCGAACGCTATGATCGCACGTAAAGTCGCACCTGCTTTGGCTGCTGGCTGTACCATTGTGGCGCGCCCATCTAAGGAGACACCGCTCAGCGCTTTGGCATTAGCCGAGCTGGCTGATCAAGCAGGTGTGCCAGCTGGGGTATTAAACGTAATCGTGGGCAGCAACTCTAAAGATGTTGGTAAGGCCATGACCAGTAACCCAATCGTACGTAAGTTGAGTTTCACAGGCTCCACACCGATCGGAAAAACATTGCAGGCGCAATGTGCTGACACCGTAAAAAGGACATCAATGGAACTGGGTGGTAATGCTCCTTTCATTATTTTTGACGACGCCGACATTGATGCCGCGATTGATGGCTTGATGGGCTGTAAATTTCGCAATGCTGGTCAAGTTTGTATTAGCGCCAACCGCATTATGGTGCAAGATGGTATTTACAATGAATTCGCTAAGAAGCTAACCGAGCGTGTTAAGCAGTTGAAAGTAGGTAATGGTCTAACAGACGAAGTCGATCTTGGGCCGCTGATTAACACCGGTGCCGTCGAAAAAGTCGTAGAACTGGTAGACGATGCAACAAGCAAGGGCGCCAAAATCACTGTAGGCGGCCACAGCCAGCAGGATGATAAACGCTTTTATCAACCTACTGTTTTGACTGATGTCAGCGATGATATGGACATATTCTGTACCGAAATCTTTGGGCCAGTTGCTGCTCTGTATCGCTTTACAACCGAAGAAGAAGCGATTGAGCGTGCTAACAATACCCCATTTGGTCTTGCATCTTACTTCTATTCCCTAGGTTTAAGTCGTATTTGGCGCGTATCGGAAGCTTTAGAGTACGGTATGGTCGGTATTAACGAAGGCAGTATCTCTACCGAAGTGGCACCATTTGGCGGTGTCAAAGAATCCGGTAATGGTCGTGAAGGCTCGAAATACGGCATCGATGACTACATTGAGATCAAGTACCTGTGCATGGGAAACATAGACGAGTCATAACGAATTCATTGTTTTAGGAACGGAAGGGCAGGTGATGACAAGCACTCTGCCCTTTTTATGTTTTAGTGCTTGCTCAGTGTAACTCCAAAACACATCAATGATTGATCACATCCATCTTCCCTAATGTTTGAGTAGCATCAAACAAAGCATTGATAGCTTCACATTTTCCAACCAAGGTGGATCTCCTACTATCAATCTATTACGGACTGTAAAGGTTCGAACACTGACATCTCATTATGAGTCTGGAGTTATTATGCAAGTAACATTAGCTCAACCAAACCTACTGAAAAACCAATCTTACGTGAACGGTGAGTGGGTAGCGGCTGATTCTGGTAAAACGTTCGCGGTGATCAACCCTGCTACAGGTGAGCACATTGTTGACGTTGCTGATATCGCAGCGGACGAAACAACTCGCGCTGTTGAAGCTGCCAATGCAGCACAGAAAGCTTGGCAGGGCAAAACTGCGAAAGAGCGTGCCACGCTTCTACGTAAGTGGAACCAGCTGATTCTTGATAACCAAGAAGATCTTGCGAAGCTAATGACTCTAGAACAAGGTAAACCATTCGCAGAAGCGAAAGGCGAAGTGCTATACGGCGCGTCTTTCATCGACTGGTTTGCTGACGAAGCACGCCGTTTGTACGGAGATGTGATCCCAACTTTCGCAAACGACAAGCGCGTTTTGACTGTCAAGCAAGCTGTTGGCGTTGTTGCAGCGATCACACCTTGGAACTTCCCAATTGCCATGATCACTCGTAAAGCCGGTCCCGCGCTCGCTGCAGGCTGTACGATCGTCATCAAGCCATCTGAAGAAACACCTCTTTGTGCGCTTGCACTGGCTGAGCTTGCGCACCAAGCAGGCATCCCAGCAGGTGTTCTAAACGTCGTGGTAGGTACTGATGCGAAGTCAATTGGTGGCGTCCTAACCGGCAACCCAATCGTGCGTAAGTTGAGCTTCACTGGTTCAACGCCAGTGGGCAAATTGTTGCTATCTCAGTGTGCGCAAACGGTTAAACGTACGTCAATGGAATTGGGCGGTAACGCACCTTTCATCGTATTCGACGACGCTGATCTTGATGCAGCAGTAGAAGGTGCTATCGCATCAAAATACCGCAACGCAGGCCAAACCTGTGTTTGTGCGAACCGTATCCTTGTACAAGACGGCGTTTACGATGCCTTTGCTGAGAAATTGGCGAAGCGCGTAGCCGAATTCAAAACAGGCAACGGTTTCACTGAAGGCGTAAACATCGGTCCTTTGATCAACAAAGCAGCGGTTAACAAGGTTGAAGAGCTTGTGAACGATGCCGTGAGCAAAGGTGCGAAAGCATTGGTTGGTGGCGCGAAAGCAGAGCAAGCGGGCGAGCAATTCTTCGAGCCAACGATCCTAACGGGTGTGACACCAGACATGACGATCTTCTCTAGTGAGATCTTTGGTCCTGTGGCTCCGTTGTTCCGCTTTAGCACAGAAGAAGAAGCAGTAGAGATGGCAAACAATACCCCATTTGGCTTGGCATCTTACTTCTATTCCCAAAATATCGGCCGTATCTGGCGTGTTTCTGAAGGTTTGGAATACGGCATGGTCGGTATTAACGAAGGCATTATTTCCAGCGAAGTTGCGCCGTTTGGTGGTGTGAAAGAGTCTGGCAGTGGCCGTGAAGGTTCCAAGTACGGTATCGACGAGTACGTGGAAGTGAAATATCTATGCATGGGCGGCATTAACTAAGCCGACTTTTTCGCAACAGAAGACACATCTAAAGGCCAGTTGAACGTCAAGATGTGTCTGCTTTCTAATGTAGAGAGAACAAGACAAATGAACAACGCTAGCTTACAAGAACGCAAAGTAAACGCCATTGCACGTGGCCAAGGTAACATGGCTCCTGTGTACGTAGACCGTGCTCAGAACGCTGAGATTTGGGACGTAGAAGGCAACCGTCACATCGACTTCGGTGCAGGTATTGCCGTAGTGAACACGGGCCACAACCATCCAAAAGTTAAAGCTGCTGTACAAGCACAACTTGAGCGTTTCACACACACTTGTGTCATGGTTAGCCCTTATGAGTCTGCTGTTGCACTAGCGGAAAAACTAAACGCTGCAGCGCCTGGTAACACGCCGAAGAAATCTATCTTCGTAACAACCGGTGCGGAAGCGGTTGAGAACTGTGTGAAAATCGCACGTGCTTACACGGGTCGTCCAGGTATCATCGCATTCAACGGTGGCTTCCACGGTCGTACGAACATGACCATGGGTCTAACGGGTAAAGTCAACCCTTACAAGATCGGCTTTGGTCCGTTCCCAAGCGACATCTTCCACGTACCATACCCAAATGAATACCTAGGTATCACTGAAGAGCAAGCGCTTGCTGACCTGAAAATGCGCTTCACTTGCGACATCGAGCCATCTCGCGTTGCGGCAATCATCATCGAGCCAGTACAAGGTGAAGGTGGTTTCTACATGGCTTCAGCAAGCTTCATGCAGAAACTACGCGCACTATGTGACGAGCACGGCATCCTATTGATCGCTGACGAAATCCAAGCAGGTTTCGCACGTACCGGTACCATGTTCTGCCACGAGCAAGCTGGTATCGAAGCTGACCTTATGACCGCAGCAAAAGGTATCGCGGGTGGTTTCCCTATCGCAGCAGTGGTTGGTAAAGCAGAGATCATGGACGCGCCAATCCCTGGTGGTCTAGGCGGTACTTACGGTGGTTCTCCAGTAGGTTGTGCAGCCGGTCTTGCAGTATTCGACGTGATCGAAGAAGAAAACCTATGCGAACGTGCTAAGCAAGTTGGCGCGCGTTTCGTTGAGCACCTAAAAGGTCTACAAGCTGAATACCCACAAATCATTGGCGACGTGCGTAACGCTGGCGCAATGATCGCAGTGGAATTCGTACACGATGGTGACGTAAGCAAGCCATACCCAGAGCTAGCGAAAAACCTATCTGCAAAAGCGGCAGAAAACGGTCTAGTACTACTGTCTTGTGGTATCCGCGGTAACGTTATCCGCTTCCTACCTGCATTGACGATTGAAATGGAAATCATCGATGAAGGTATGGAAATCTTCAAGCGTATCTTCAAAGAGCTTGTTTAAGATTTCAGTTTTAACGGTTTAGTCCACCTAGACTTCCGTTCACAAGACACACCCTCCAGGTCCTTGTCTTGTATTTTTAGCCCCCATCCTAGCGGATGGGGGCTTTTTTATATGCGCCACAGCTCACTTTCCAAAACACATCTGTGTATTTTTTATACACTATAGAGCTTATAAACTAAGTCAGATATACTTATATATTATGAAAACGCCTATTTACTAGGAAGACAGTATGAAGCCAAATCAATTAAATCATGAGCAAAAGTGCGGTGTGTATGCGCAAAGAAAAGTGGATAACTTTGTCGAAAGTATGCGCTTAGAAGGCTACTCTGTTGATTCATCTTTGCTGTCTTTGACACCAGCTGAACGCAAACAAAAAAAGGCTGAGTTAATAAAGCAATTCACTAAATAATGGACAAGTACGGTACTGGGAAAGACCCGTATACTTACCCTAACTCTTCTACTTTGATAAACAAGCTCAACATCTCAGACCAAAATGAGTTGAGCCTTGCCGAATCTCAGTTTTCTACATTAGCTCTTCAAGATATCGATTTTCAGTCTCCACCGTACGACTTCTCTTATCTCTGTTCACTTCATCGACAGCTGTTCGAGGACTTGTATCCATGGGCAGGCAAGATCAGAACCATAGCAATCTCTAAGCAAGATACTCGCTTTTGCCAGCCTGAATTCATCGAGAGAGAAGCAAATAAGATTTTTGCTCAATTAGAAAATAAACAGTTTTTGGTAAATTTAGCCTTTGAGGCTTTTTGTTTAGAAATGGCAGAGTTCTATATCGAACTCAATATGATTCATCCGTTTAGGGAAGGGAATGGTAGAGCACAACGTCTACTATTCGAGCATCTGGCTGTTGCCTGTGGTTACAACCTAAGCTTTAAAGGCATATCCAAAGAGCAATGGGTTAAAGCTAATATTTTAGGCTGCCTTAGATGCGACTACTCAGAGATGACAGAAATCATGTTTAAAAGCCTGACCTCTTTAAGCGATCTTTAATCCATTTCGCACCACTATCAGCTCTCTGATGAAGAAGGCAATACAAACGGTTCGACCGCTTTGTAGGCCGTGATCGCCCCTGTTTGGGTATTGAACTCTATCCCAGCTAAAGCAATAACACTCTCCGTTATTTTGCTTGATTCTCTTTTTTCTTTGTCTTCTTTTAAAATCGGTGAAAAACCACCGACTATTTCAAGCTGCTGTTTTAGTACATGCCGTAGCTTTCTATCATCCAAATCGTTTAAGTACTCTAAAGTACAAAGTGTCGCTAATATCGGAAAACCACTTTCTACAGGAGAGTGCACGCTGGTAGCTCGATCAGGTAATTCGTCATTTTTATGGTAGTTCAGTAGGAAAATGTAGCTATTGTTAAGGCGTTTAAGTTGTCGAGGGTTGGTCAAGTCAAAATACAAGACCCAGTGCTTAAAAGCCTCTTGCTGAGCAGGGCTTAAGCGCTTAATAACGGTGATTTTCTTTTCAACACTATCCTCTCCAGGCGCTCCAGGTTTAAACTCATTACGCTCATCATCTTCGAGATCGCTAGGTACTTCAGCTGGAGCTGGTAACTCTTTCTCTGGCTTTGTACCAACTGCTTCGGCAGTGTTAGTAGAGCGGTTATCTGGAGCATTAGTTATTATTTCTTCCACCTTGTCATGCTGCCATAAGGATGCTAGATATCCAGAAACGGATGCTTGGTCTGGTTTCGTTAACTGAATAGGGAAGTGAATAATTTTTGCCAAATAGTCTCGTGCGATCTGCCGAGCATCACCTTTTGCATGGTAGGGTTCTAGCTCTTGGTAATGCAGCGCTAAGGCCGCCATGGCAATGCGCTGGTCTACAGCAATAATCACTGTAACATTCTTCAAATCAAGCACTAAACGTACAGCTTCCAGAACCTTTACGATCCCTTCATGACTACAGCGGTCAAGATCATCTATGACATAAATTAAGCGCTTTTTAGACTTTGACGTATTTAAACGAACATCAACGAGTTTTTTAATATGATCTTGCATCACCGGAATCATTCCTAGATGCTTAGCATAGTCAGGAAGCTTTAGATATGTACGGAGCTCTTTAGCTAAAGGACCAGCAAAAACTTTCTTACCCTGTTGCCAAAGAGGGTAGCCAATCCCAATAAGCCAAGCTATTGGGAACAGTGATTTAACTTCTTCACCAACCCCATTAAGAAGACTTTCTAATGGCAATAACTCTAATATTGGGGGGCATATGGGTAGAAGCGCACTGAAGAATAACAGTATAAGCCAAATCAGTTTAAAGCCTTGTATACGCCGAGCAAAGCAGCATATCAGCTTTGCTCGGTAGAGTTTCCAGCGTAGCCATTTTAAAAGTTTGACAGTCCATTTTAGATCATCGCGAGATGTATCTTGCGCCGCCAACTCCTCTTGGCTGGTCAAGGCTTGAATCATCTCCTGAGCAATGCCCGCCTGTATATTATCCGTATGTTCATATTCCCAAGCATTAAACTCAGCAAAGAGAAAGGGCTGTTCATCTTTTTTAGACAGTAAGGTCTCTTTTAATTGAGCAATAATACTGCTTTTTCCCGACCCCCAATCGCCTAACAAGCCTATTGTTTGATGGTGTGGAGTATCACCTTCTTTATTGCTTTTTTGAGTGTTTTCTAACAACATCTCCGCAAGCGTTGCGACTAATTTTGCTCGATTGAGCTTATCGTCCTTAGCAACGCCATCTTCATTTTGAAGCAGAGAGCTCAAGTATTGACGCTCTTCAGTTTTTAATCGGCCGCCCAACTCACTATTTCTACGCAGTCCATCACTTAGGTAGTTACTCAGCCGATCAAAGCACTCTCCAATAAATCCTAAATCAGGATTTCCATTGAAAATATCCATAAAAACAGAGTGAGCATCACGTATTAGATCTGCTGCTTTGGGGTCTTCATTTCGGTAGTGTTGCTCGTATTGATACGATAACTTTGATAAGTGGGTATCTGCTAGCGCCATATACTCAGAACTTATCGGCGTGTTTCCCCACAATGATCGAGTTAATAAAGTTTCCCTGCCTGCATTCTCTAAAGTGGAAAGATCTTCCTCTAACATCGCAGACATCGACATACCAAAGTGGGCTGTCGCATTCATAGCTGCCTGAATTGCTTTAACTATTTGGCGCTCTGTATTCGTCGTAATGCCGCCATAATCAGCAGCACTAATGGCTTCAGGTATAAAGGACGGAATAGCTTGATTGAGCGAAGACCGAAGGAAGATATTATGCGTGGCAGCAGCCCATGCCCCTTCTCGCTGCGCATTTCTCTGATAACCAGATAAAGCACTCATAAATACAGTATAAAAACTTTCTAACTTTGAGTCAGGCCAATAGAAAAAGTACTCACTATCTGAATATCCCAAGGTAGGTAAAGCCCTTAACGCCGCTCGACTGGCTAATAAATATGGCGCATCTTTATCTTTGTTAAGTAAATCCTCAATGCGGTGCTGGAGCTCTTTCGCTTGCGCTAAACTTAATCCGTTTGCCTCTGACACAATTCAATCCTTTAAAAGTCAATATACTTGAGCAACGGACCTAATAAGGTGCAGCTTCAGCTTTGTCATGGGCGACAGCAAGCTGCTCACGTAATACTTGTAGGAACAGTTCACGAGGCTTATTAGGCTGGGCGGTTTTCTTGTAGATAACGGCCATGCCTAGTGTGTAATGACGTTGTTTGGTTGCCACGGCGACGATTTCACCTCGATTAACGTACTCTGATGCGTATTCTTCCGGTAAAAATCCAATGTAACGACCAGATAAAATCAAAGCTAAGCGGGTATCGTAGAAGTACGAAATCGCAGACAAGTTCATATTAGAAATCTGTTCGCTGACGCCTTCGTGTGGCTTCAAGCCTGCATGAGATGCAGGATAGCTGTCCACCTCTGCCACTTGCTCAGCTTCGCTTAGTTTAGCAATTGGGTGATCTTTGGCGACGTAGATGTAGCAATTATCACTGTATAGGTGAATGTACTCTAAGCCATCCAATTTACGGTGATAGGGGATAAAGCCCACATCGGCCTCATCGTTGAGAATGGTGCGCTCTATTTTGGCCATAGACGCCACATTAGTATAGAGAGTGACCTCAGGCGCACGATCGGTGAAGTGCCTAATTAGTTCAGGCATACGACAGCGAGGGTCCAAGCTAACCGAATCCGATAAAGTGATACGCAGTCGACCGGTTAAACTAGCGTTTAGATTATTGACGGTAATACGGAAAGCGTCCAATGACTCCAATAAGGTTTCCGTCATGCGGTAGATGATTTCCCCTTCTTCTGTCAGAGAAAAACCACCACGGCCACGCTTACACAACGTCAGGTTGAGGCGAGACTCCAAATTGGAGATATGCAAACTGATGGTCGAACGCCCGATATTCAGCATGGTTTCAGCAGCTGAGAAGCCACCACAATCCACCACGGTCTTAAATACTTTTAGCTGTTTGATCTCATAATCGCCGACTTGGCCCAGCGAATAATTGTTTGCACTCATCACACCTCCTAACTGCAGCGTCAGACGTTTTGACCAGTATATCCGATACCAACCCTTACGACATGGCTATATTAAGCTTCCCGAATCCATCCATTGTGCCTAAGTGCATTGTTTGGTCAACGCCTAACTTTAGATTTAGACAACGACGTTTCAATCATAACCGAGCTTCTCTAAGGTGGAATGACTGACTTTGATGAATTCAATCACCCTTGTTGATCAGGTCGGTGGCTCTTAAGAAGCTCCTTTCATGCTTCTTAAATTGAGAATCTTCGTACTTACTTCTTAGCCCGCGCACTCGCTCGGGCTTTTTTTTAGAAAGCGCTAAGCCTGTCGTTTAGCCCTACATTAACAGCATTACACTGATTTAGGAGTTATTGTGTCGATATCACTTTCTGTGCGACAAAAATTGATCGCTACATTAGTTTTAGTTTGCTTAGGGTTTGCAGGCTTTGGCCTTTACGCCGTCATCAACTTTCAGCAAATGCAACAAGCTGGCTTAAAAGCTAACCGTATCGCGGACAGCTACGCCAATTTAAGCAATCTGGAAATTACATTGCTTAAATTTGAACGTCATGCGGCGAATCCATCGGTCTCAAGTCTGCCCAGTTTATATGAAGAACTGGATCGCTTAGCACAGCAAACAGCACTGCAAGAGGCTCAAGCTAATCCATATTTAGATGCTCAAGCAAAACAAGGTGTTACAGCACTAGGTAAAACTTTGCCGGAGTATTTATCAAGCCAGAAACAAGCCTTAGACTTGAGGCAGAAATTGGGTACAGATAACCAAAGCGGAGCATTATTGAGCTTAAATGAGCAAGCCAGCCAAGCAGAGCAGCAACTGGCAATGTTGGCTCAATTTGCCGCGACGTTTAAAGAAGTACGTGCTAAAGAGAAAGATTTTTTAGCGTACTCCACACCTGATAATCTGTCGGTATGGCAAGACAGTATTGCGCGATTAATGAAGCAGGTGAACGATATTGGCTTTGGCGATGACTTTAACCCTTTGATTGAGTCTTACCAAACGGCTGGTCAGCAGGTGGCAGACTTAGCAATGTCGCTAAAATCGTTAACTCAACGCTTAGATACCTTGCGCGAGCAGAACTCAGCAACACTTGGTCGTACCACCGAATACCTTAAAAGCCCTTTGCTTGAAAATGCCCAACAGCAAGCCCAAACAACTGCCAACGAGGCGCGCCGTGACTTAATTATTGGCAGTGTCATTTTGACACTGTTAATTGGCGCCTTGATCGCGACCGTTATTTTTACCCTTAACCGCAAAATCCAGTTGATCCTAAAGCGTTTACAAGACGTTGCCGCTGGGAAGCTGAAACGTCATCCTTCTAGCTCTCTCAATCAACTTGACGAGCTCGACCAGATCCTAATCACATCCAACGTGATGACAGATAACTTAAGCCAATTAGTACAACAGCTTCAGCAAAGTAACCAAGCGTTAGTGCTCACCGCCGATCATCTTAGCGATAATGCCTTTACTATTGTCTCCAGCAGCGAGCAAATCCGCGATCGCAGTAATACGCTGGCCACCGCCACTGAAGAGATTTCTCAGACCTCAGCAAACGTCGGTGATATGACACGTCAGGTAAACGATGCGGCGAATCATGCTCATCAATCGGCGCAAAGTGGCGCACAGGTCATTGGTGATGCCATCCATTCGATTCAATCTGTGGCCGACTCCATCGAACACACCCACAGCATTGTGGCAAAACTAGGCGAGCGCTCAAAAGAAATCGACTCGGTTATTGATCTAATAGTCGGGGTTGCTGAGCAAACTAACTTACTTGCCCTTAACGCTGCCATCGAAGCCGCACGAGCAGGAGAAGCTGGCCGAGGTTTCGCGGTGGTGGCCGATGAAGTACGCACCCTCGCAGAACAAACCGTTCAAGCGACGACGAATATCACTGGCAAGATTGAAGGGATTCAACAAGAAACACAGCAAGTTATCCAAGCAATGCAAACCAGCTTGCAGCAGGTAGCCGTAGGTCGAGAAAAAGGCGAAAGTGCAGTGAGGACGATCAAAGAAGTCGAGTCTTTAACCATGGATGCGGCGCAACAGACGCACACTATTTCTTCTGCCATTCAGGAGGTCGTTTTGACCACACAAACCATGGCCAAAGATATGGACGATATCGCTCAAAGCATCGAACATAACCATCAAGCGACGCAAAATATCAATGCTTCTGGCAAAGAAATCAATCAGCACGTGACCAATTTAACGGGCCAGATGGAACGCTTCGAGCTAAATTAGCTATTCATTTTTTAGAATGCTTAAAATTTCAAAGGAGAGCTTAGCTCTCCTTTTTATATTCGAAGAAAAATAAAAACGCACTATTATGGTGCTAAATTATGACAAAATCATGTCGTACAAAGTTTCAATCGATTATCCTTACAAGCCGTTCTGAAAATGCTTTAATTATCAAATCACTAGATCGTTCCATTGCAGTCAATCTTGTACCCTTAAAATAGCACTGTTTTGGGGCGCCTATGCACCAATAAAAAGACTATACACCTGATTTATAAAGGCTTTTGAATACGCACCTATTGTTTGGTCAAAACAAAACTTTAGGGTGATTTTGCATGGTTTAATTTGTGCAAGCTTTTTGAAAGTATCGATTTAAGCCGCCATCGTCGGGGAGGACATGGCTAAATTAGCAACTCTCATTCAAGAGGTTACTCATGTTAAAGACACTACAAAAAGTAAAAAAACAGTTAGTTGCGAGTTCTCTTGCTGTCGCTTTGGGCGCTGGCGCAGTAGCAACTTCTGCTCACGCAGCTGACCAAAACTGGCGATTTGCAAACCTTTACGGTCGTGGTACCGCTTTCGGTGAAATCTACGAAAACCTAGCGAAGAACATCGAAACAAACACTGACGGTGCAGTAAAAGTACAAGTACTTTACTCAGGTGAAGGTGTTGGTACGACGGGCATCCTAGGCGCAGTAAAATCTGGTCTAGTAACCATGGGCGCACCGTTCCAATCTATGCACGCTGGTGAACTTCCAGCAGGTGTTGTTGAGATCGGTCTGCCAGGCGGCACAGACAACACTGATGAACTACATGAGTTGTTCTACGACAAAGGCTGGGGTGAGATCCTAAAAGAAGCTTACGGCTCTCAAGGTCTAGTATGGCTTGACCCATACATCCAACCACCTGTTTACATCATCACAAAAGAGCCAATCAACTCTGTTGAAGACTTCAAAGGCTTGAAGATCCGTGCGCCAGGCGCATACGGTAAGTTCCTACGTAACCTAGGTGCTTCACCAGTATCTCTTGCTTGGTCTGAGATCTACACGTCTCTATCAACTGGCGTAATCGACGGTTCTATCGGTTCTAACATGATCGACCACCGTGACGGTAACCACGTTGAAGTTGCGAAATACATGTACAAACTGCCTCTAGCTGGCGCTCAAGTACTGCCAATCGTTGTTAACCGCAACGCTTGGAACAAGCTGACTGACGAACAGAAAGAAGAAGTTCGTGCGGCGACTAAAACTCACGCAGAAGAGCAGCTGACTAAATCTAAGAAATGGGAATCTGAAGCGGTTGCAGAAATGGAAGCGAAAGGTCTGAAATGGTCTCCAGAGCCATCTGAAGCTGACAAAAAAGCTTGGGCTGCAGCAGGTGCAGGTCTATGGGACGAATACGCTGCCTCTGATGAGTACAGCAAGCGTCTAATCGACGTACTTCGCGCTGAACAGAAGTAATCGATACTCCCTCTAGAGGCGAGCGCTTATGCGCTCGCCTTTTTCGTTTCTAATCGAGGTACATTTCCATGTTATTGACTGCGATGAGGCTATATTGCGCCGTGGTTCACCGAGTGGTGGAATTCGTCGGCAAATCTGTTTCTTATGTCATGCCAGCCTTGGCGTTTGTCGTAGCTTTCGAAGTATTTTCTCGCTACTTCCTAAATAAGCCAACTATTTGGGCTTATGACTTATCGTTGTTTATGTTCGGCTACATTGCCGCACTAGGCGGTGCCTACGCACAACAGCGCCGCGGCCATATCAACGTAGATATTCTTTATAACAAAGTGTCACCACGCGTACGTAGTTTGTTCAACATGTTCTCGTTTGCATTGGGGATTTTCTTCTTGGTGATCGTTTGCAAAATGAGCATTGGCAAGTTCGAAGAAGCACTTGAATTTAACTACCGCCGTCAAAGCGAATGGGCACCACACATGCACCACTTCTGGGTCATGATTGCCATCGCCAGCACACTACTCATCGCTCAGTTATCTAGCGACTGGTTAGATGATGCGGTGCATTTATTTACTGGTAAACGTCTATTACCAGAGCGTAATTTTGACGACGAGGACGACGCGTAATGATGAGTATCGAAGTGTTAACCGGCGTTTTGCTGGTCTGTATTTTAGTAAGCTTCGCACTTGGCGCTCCAGTGGGTCTTGCGCTAGGCGGTATTGCCATGGGTGTGGGTTACATCACATGGGGTGATGCACTGTTTAACGTGATTCCTACCACGTTAGAAGGCACTTACTTCAGCTTTATCCTATTGGCCATCCCATTGTACATCTACATGGGGCAATTACTGACACGTTCGGGTATCGGTGATGCCATGTTCAGTGCCAGCCAGTTGATCATCGGTAAAGTGCGTGGTTCCCTAGCCATTAGCGTTATCATCGTTTGTTCAATGATCGGTGCCATGGTCGGCATCATCGGTGCCGGTATCATGACTTCAGGTAGTATCGCGCTGCGTCCAATGCTTGAACGTGGTTACGATAAGCGCCTGGCCCTAGGTGTCATCATGGCCGGTGGTGGTCTAGGTATCTTGATCCCACCAAGTATCCCAATGATCATGTTCGCATCGTCTACGCAAAACTCCGTAGGTCGTATGTTCATTGGTGCTTTGGTACCTGCTTTGATCACGATTATCCTACTGATCGCATACGTAGTGATTTCTTGTAAGCTAAACCCGAAGAAAGCACCGCTTGATAAAGTACCAGAAGTACCACAAACACCGAAGCAGAAGCTACTAACGCTGCGTGACGGCGGTTTGTCTCTGCTACTGATCGTTGCAGTACTTGGCAGTATCATCATGGGTATCGCCACACCAACAGAATCCGGTGCAATCGGGGTAGTGGGTGCGATCATCCTAGCGATCTTCTTCAAACGCTTTAAGCCTAAAATGGTACAAAGCGCAGGCCTTCGCGCTGCCGTCCTAGTGAGTGTGGCAATGTGGATCATCTTCGGTGCCACAGTGTTCAGTAACTTCCACCTATTAATGGGCGTTCAGAACATGGTGGCAGGCTTTACTGAAGATCTTGGTCTACCGCCAATGATGGTCATCGTACTGTTCCAAATTATCATGCTGTTGCTCGGTTTCATCATCGATGAATTCATCATCGTTTTGATGTGTGCACCGATCTTCACACCGATTGCTGTGTCACTTGGCTTCGACCCAATTTGGTTTGGTATCTTGATGATCCTGAACATCGAAATCGCGGTACAAACACCGCCATACGGTTTCGCTTTGTTCTACCTAAAAGGTATCGCACCTCCAGGCATCACAATGCTGGACATCTACCGTTCGGTCACACCGTTCGTATTGATCAAACTCTTGGTATTGATCATCGTAATGTTCAACCCAGAGCTTGTGACTTGGTTGCCTGATAAGCTAATGAATTAGCGACTCTCAGAATAGCTGCAAACATTGAAAACCGCCTAAGGGCTACCTTAGGCGGTTTTTTTGATTGCTATGCTCTTAACTTCCAAGCAGGAAATACACAACATAAAGTACCTGCCAATAACCCATAAATCACCCACTCATAACCATTCTGTCCGCCGTACATAGAGAATCTTTCCAGCAAAACAACAGCAGCAGCACCAAAAGCAGCACCAAGCATTGTCATGGTGCGGGAAAGTGAACTGGCATCAGCAACCTTTTCTGTTGGCACATCGTGATAAACATGGGTCATGGCTAGAAGTGTCAATATGCCAAGTCCACCACCTCTGATAAACATACAACCTGCTAGCACAATGAGAGCGTTAATCGTTGTGAGAGAAAACAACAGAGGAGTAGTCCCAAGCACAGCAAGGGCAATACCTAAATAGGCCGTCCAAGAAGCGCCTAATTTGCTTACAAGCTTAGTAATATAAGAACGAGCAAACAGAGCACCAAGACCACTCACACTAATCATAACGCTTGCTAAAAAAGGAGACAATGCAACTTTTTCAATAAGAAATAGGGGCAAAATAAACAAGCTACCATAAAACATACTGCTTGATATTAAAAGCAACCCACACGACGAAAAGAAGCTTGAGATAGAAAAGAGTCGAATATCTACAATGGGGGCAGCCTTGTTCGATAACGCATGTCTAATAAAGGCAATAGTTGCTATCAAACAAACAGCCAGCATTATGAAGTTTAATTCAAGAGAGAACGTATTCGAAACAGCCTGACTCAAATTAGACAATAGATACAATATTAAACCAATGCTGATCGAAAACAGTAACCAGCCTTGCCAGTCCAACGCTTCTTCTGTTGTCTTGGTCCCTTGGGTTAACAAAGCCCTTGCCAATACTAACGCAAGTATCGCGACGGGCAGATTAATAAGAAAAACCCAACGCCAACTACCAAACTCTATTAACCACCCAGCCAAAACAGGCCCTAATATTGGTGCAATGACTGCCGGCACCGCTACGGCAGCCATTGCGGCTTTAAAGTGACTGCGTCCCACTTCAAATAGCAATACAGACTGCATCACAGGAGTAATAATTCCAGCACCGATACCTTGAATAAGTCGAGATAAAATTAACGTCTTGGGAGAGTCTGATATACCACACAGTAAAGACCCTAAAAGAAAAACGCTAAGCCCTAAGAGCCAGATATTTTTACTGCCAAAACACCTAGTTAGCCATGCTGTTAGCGGAATAGTACAGGCCGCGGCCAATGCATATAACGTAGCTACCCATTGTAACTCACTAAGCGAAGTCGAAAACTCTTGTGCTAATACTGGTAGCATGACTCCAACGACCGTCGCATCTAACAAGGGTAAGACACAGCCAACAATTAAACACAAAATAACCCGATGATAGTGTTGCCTTGTTAAGCCAGTATCATTTATTAACTCATGAGTTACATTCATATCAACTCCTTTACCCTAGTATTTCCAATATTGTTTTCATTAAATTTGGGTAAAGCATCAAATGTTAGCAAAAGAGAATTAGGTCCTCTTGTATACAAACCACTTTCAGAAAAGCGATATTTTTCTGATATTTTTAAATTTTTAAGTGAGTCTAATATAACATTAGCTGTTATTTCTATTTGTCGAAGAGAGAATTCTGCTCCCAAACAAGCATGCATACCAGTACCAAATGCCAGATGACGTTTTTTGCAGAAACCTTCTTTATTCTTGGCTCTTCTGTCTAAGATAAATAAGTTAGGATCATGAAATACTTTAGGATCACGATTAGCTGCTCCAATCATATTAAAAATAATAGAGCCTTTCTTTATAGAAATACCGCCAACAATACAATCCTCAGAAGCTTCTCTAGGAATGAGTTGAACAGGGGAATTAAGCCTTAATGTCTCCTCAATAGCGGCTCTTATTTTTTTTCTATCATTATAAACATCATCAAAAACTTCAGGCTGTTCTAGCAGATTTTTAAAAAGCATAGCGAGACTTTTATCTGCTGGCTCAGTTGCAGCCAATAATATATTTAAACATAAAGCAATAATCTCACTATCTGTCATAAGATTTTCGCTGTTATTAAGGTTGCATAATAGTGAAATTAAATCGTCTCTTGGATCTATTTTTCTTTGCTCTATTATAGGCAAGAGAAAGTCACTTAGATTTTTACTATATTGTAAACTTGTATTTTTTTCTTCCTCGGAAAGATTTAATTTTGTAATATAATCAGCAACACCTTTATGCCATAAGGCTATTTCCTTATAGTTATCTTTTGGTAAACCTAATATTCCCAATGTGACTAATATAGCATAATCCTTCCCGAACTCACTTACCAAGTCAATAGAACCTTTATATAAATAAGGGGTAATTAACTCTTGACTGATTGTTTTAATTAATGGTTGGTACTGATTTTTAAAATATTGACCGCTTAGTCCATGTAATACCGCTCTACGCTTTTCCGAATGCTCTTTACCTTCCATCTGAGCGAGTACTCGATCTCTCATGACTGGTTGAGCCCTTACGGATAAAGGCGCAGTGGTAAATGAGGGATCTTTTAAAATACGCTCCACTTCTGCATATTCGCCAACAAAATATGCGCCTGTTGCCTTGTCACAATATATAAGATCTTCATTATGAAGTGCTTGGTAAAAAGGATATGGGTTCTCTTGAAAAATAGGATCAAGAACATCAAAGAAACATAATTTAGACATATTTTTCTCCATATCAAAATAAATTAGAAGTGGGAGTGACTACGCCGTAGCTTTGTTTATCACTCACTTTTAATAAATAACTGCCTGAGAATAACCCTTCGCCAATAGGCCATGATCTATGATAAATAAGAGTAGACTTACTCACATCAAGGATTGATGGTGTATTAAGATAAAAAGGCAGTTCGGAAAAAATATAAGGCAGCGCTAAATCTATGTTGTCTTCTTCTAAATCTTTTTCATCTTGACCAACACCTCTTAGACGGCCAAGAATCGCTTGGCGGGACATATCTAAACATGACTTTCTAAATAAAGCGTCATTTTGATAAGCTTCTTCAACCTCTTTTCTTAAATTTATATAATATTCTGATTCATAAAAATCAGAAAATTTAATAACCCTTACAGAATGATACTCAATAGTAGATGATGATAAAATCTCATCTAGATTTTTAAGATGCCTTTTTATCTCTCTGTTGGTCTTTTTTAACGCTTTATGTTCGGAGTATCCACTTGCAATTAATAGTCTAGAGGCCTCTTTTTCACAAGGAATGAGAACATCAACCTGATTGAATTTAGTTAATGACCAGTTGATTAAAGCACTAACATATTCCTTTGAAAATCTAGAGTTAAATGGGCTTATTCCAACAAAAACATGCTCGCCCTCTTTAATAATTTCATCACATCGAACGGTTTCGCCTTCTATTGAAAATAAATCGTTTATATTAACTTCCCAACCAGACTGGTTCACATACGTATTATCACTTGCATATAAATTTTCCATTAGCATTATTTCCCTTACAGTATTTGAGATTAATATGAAATGAGTTAGAAACTATGAATAGTCGTCATTCTCAAGTATATTTGTAGCAAATTTCGAAATGAGCGGATTACGAAGGAATGTCAAAAACTATCGAGAAGCCATCAAGAATTGATACAAGAGTCGTTTCTTCCATTGAAGAAAGAAGTTTGCAGCCCAGTCAGTTAATGCCAATTAGGGCTATATCACGGCATATGACGACAACAACTAAGGTAATCTCCCATCATCATCACTGGGCTCAAGTGGTTTTTTCGAATACGGGCGTTGTTAAAGTCAGCAGTACCACTGGTGTGCATATTGTGCCTCCCAGACACGCTGTCTGGATTCCACCCAATGTTGAGCATGCGGCAACCTTACTGGAAAATGCTCAGTTGTTATCTATCTATATAGATGTTTCGATCAAACATTTACCACATTGGCATCAATGCCAAGTTTTCAAAGTGAGTTCACTTCTACATGAATTAGTAGTTGCTTTAGAACTGTTGCATGGGCATGAAAAAACACAGAGATATCATGCATTATGTGAGGTGATTTGCAGTGAGTTTGAGCATTTAAAAGCGCTTTCAATAGGAATTGTCATGCCAAAGGAGCGACGTCTAAAAGCCATATGTGAAGCGTTTTTAGAAGCGCCAAAACAAGCGACTACACTCAAATATTTATGCTCGCGGTCAGGAGCCAGTTTAAGTACGGCAACTCGGCTTTTTGACAAACATCTTGGTATGAATTTTAACCAATGGAGACAGCAAGTGCTTTTATCCCAAGCCGTAGCATTAGCCGCCCAGAAAATGCCTATCCAGCGAATTGCCTATGAACTAGGGTACACTTCTCCTAGTGCCTTTACCGCGATGGTGACCAATGCTGTTGGTATTCCGCCCAAACAATTTTTATACCAACAGACTGATCGATAAGCGAGATAATAGGTTGGCTATCTCCTTTTCTATTACTCCGAGTAACGTTTTAAAATCAACGCTGCATTCACACCACCGAAACCAAAGCCGTTACACAGTACATAGTCGACTGATTGCTGACGAGCATGCTTAGGAATCAGGTCAAGGTCTCTCATGCTTTCATCCGGCTGCTCTAGGTTCAAGGTCGCGGGTAGGGTAGACGTGCGTAGCGCTTGCGCACTGAAGATCGTTTCTACGCCGCCAGCGGCTCCTAGCAAATGACCTGTCGAAGACTTCGTCGAGGAAATCGCAACTGAGTTGATCGCCTCACCAAACACTGAGCGTAGGGCGTTAATTTCACCTCGATCGCCAACAGGCGTCGATGTTGCGTGGGCATTCACATAACCAATATCCGAGGCTTTAACACCCGCCATATTAATCGCTTGTTGCATGGCTCTGGCGGCACCTTCACCTGACTCAGGGCCAGCGGTAAGATGGTAAGCATCGCTGCTGGTACCGTAGCCGACAATCTCAACCAACGGCGTCGCTCCACGTTCTAAAGCATGCTCTAAGGTTTCTAACACCACTAGGCCTGCACCTTCTCCCATCACAAACCCTTCACGACCTTGGTCAAACGGACGCGATGCATGCTCTGGTGCATCATTGCGAGTAGAGAGCGCTTTCAATGCGCCAAAGCCCGCTAACGATAAAGGATCGATACAGGCTTCTGTACCGCCTGCTAAAGCCACTTTGGCTTCACCAGTTTTAAGCAAGCGAAGGGCATCGCCAATGGCTTGAACGCCTGCCGCACAGGCAGTAACCGGTGTGCCTAACGGTCCTTTAAAACCAAAGCGAATCGAAAGGTTACCGGCAGCCAAATTGGCTAAAAAAGCTGGTACCGTAAACGGCGATACGCGTCTTGCGCCTTGTGCTTTTCGTACCTCTTCCGCATGGGTGATAACGGGTAAGCCGCCAATGCCTGTGGCGATGATGGTTGCCGTCGCCTGTTTGTCTGCTTCAGACTCGGGATGCCAATTTGCCTGCTGCAGCGCTTCCTCAGCGGCAGCGATGGCAAATAAGGTGAACAGATCAATGCGCTTACGATCTTTTGGTGACAGATAGTCCGCTTCATTTAAGCCGTTTTCCAGTTCCTGATGGCTTGGAACTTGACCAGCAATCTGTGTCGTAACGCCTTCGCATAAGTTGGCAGGTAACAGACGTATGCCCGACTCACCTCGAATCAAACGTTCCCATACAGCTTCGACACCTATGCCCAAAGGCGAGACCATGCCCATTCCGGTGATCACATAACGTTGGCTTGCTAACATCGAGTTCTCCACATTTGTTTGCGAATTTATATAAACTCGTATGCTAAAGTTGAGCTATTTATGATCAAGATAATATTTTGCAGGGGGCAATATGCCTTATTCGCCGAAACATAAAGAACAGACTCGTCAGCGTATTTTGCAGGCTGCGGCAAAGTTATTTTGTTCAAAAGGGTTTGATCGGGTCACACTGAATCAAATTATGAAACAGGCCAATATGACCCATGGGGCTTTTTACGCGCACTTTTCCGGTAAGAGCTCTTTGTACGAAGCAGCGCTAAAGTTTGCTACGGCAAAAGGATTTTGGGCGCGTGCTGCGAAGCAAACCGAAGACAAAGAAACGCATTTAAAAGCGCTGATAGCGCGCTACCTGAGCTGGAGCGATCCCAACCCTGATTCACCATCGCCGTTAGAGTTCTTAGTCACCGATGCGGCGCATCAAGATGAAACGGTTCGTCAAACTTATCAGGAATGCTTTGATAGTCTTGTCGATCGGTTGGCAAACATTTTAGAAAAGCGTGGAGTGAAGCATGCTAAATGCCTCGCGGAAGAAACGGTTGTGTCTCTGGTAGGCACCGTATCAATCGCGCGTTCAGTCACTCAACCACTACGACAGGATTTTATCAAACGCGCCCAAGGTAGGATTCTGACGCGTTTGAATCAGGGGTTAGCCTGCAGGACGATGGTCGGTGACGTTACTTAGTCATCTTCTCGTTGTTGGTACCAATCAAGAATCACGGGCGCAACTTCAGGTCCCGCCACGATAAAGTGACCATTTAGCAGCGTATCCCGTTGGTTATAACGGAATGGCTTGCCACTTGGTGCTACTAACATCCCACCAGCGGCTTCGATAATGGCTTGCTGGGCAGCGGTGTCCCATTCGCTTGTTGGGCCACGACGCAGGTGCAGGTCTGCAATTCCCTCGGCAATACGACAACCTTTGATCGAACTCCCTTTAGGTAATTCACGTACCTGCTCGTAGGCTTCTTTGAGCGCGTCTTTCAAGTCTTGTGGCAGGGCAGGTCCATGACTTCGACTGGTCATCGCCACGAGCGGCTCACGGGGCTCACGTACTGAAATATTCTCGATGTCATCGTCATGCCATTTGATGGCACATGGTTCAATGCCTTGCCACTCAGTTGTCACACCAAAATAGCCTTCTCGCGTGGTAGGTAAGAAGACGATACCAAGAATCGGAGCACCGTCTGCCACGAGGGCAATGTTGATACTAAATTCACCATTACGCTTAATAAACTCTTTCGTACCATCCAGAGGATCAACAACCCAAAGCTGCTGCCAGTCTTTGCGCTCTTCGAAGTCCACGACTGCTTCTTCCGATAAAATTGGAATATCGGGTGTCAGGGCTTTCAGACCAGCCATGATAATGCGATTAGCAGCGATGTCCGCCGCAGTCACAGGGCTGTCGTCAGACTTGTGCTCTACGCCTAGGTCGGCTTTCTGATAAATCTCCATGATCGCATCGGATGCATCGTGTATGATTTGTTGCAGTGCTAGAAAAGTAGGGTGGCGACTTACATCCATCATAATAGTACTGGTTTCTTTCGTTTCATTTTTTCGTGTGTTCAATTTATGAGTAAAGCAGAAAAACAGCCAGATTCACAAGCGGTAAGATTAGATAAATGGCTCTGGGCAGCCCGTTTTTTCAAAACCCGTACACTTTGCAAAGAAGCCATCGACGGTGGCAAGGTGATGTACAACGGTGCCAAGGGTAAAGCCGCTCGTACGGTTGAGCTGGGCGCACTGATTACCATCCGTAAAGGCTGGGACGAAGTCACTGTAGAAGTGAAGGGCCTGAGTGAGCAACGCAAAGGCGCTCCTGAGGCTCAAAAACTTTACAGCGAAACATCCGAGTCCGTCGAGAAACGTGAACGTCGTGCTATTGAGCACAAATCTTTTGGTGGCCGCATCATGGCGGATCACAAACCCAACAAAAAAGAGCGTCGCGATATCAAACAGCTTAAACGAGACATTTTCGACTCGTCTTTTTAAAACTCCCCACTAAGTGGTTGGGGCGTATTGATAGTGCCCCTGCGTATTAATCACTTGGCCAGATAACTCAAGCTCCATAAGTGTCTGAGCTAAGTCCGACGCGCCCATGCCCGTTTTTCGGATCAAGGCATCAAAGTCCAAACCGATTCGCTCTTGCCAAAACAACTGCAACAGAGAAGAGGCTGGAGCTGATAAGCCTTCAGACTGAGGTATAGACGAAACCAGCTTAGAAGCCGCTGTATTAGCAGGGCTAACGCGCACTGTTTCCTGTGGCGCAGTGGCCTTACGAGCTTCTCGTGGTAACTCTTCGAGCATATCATCCGTCGAACGAACTAAGGTTGCACCTTGGCGTATCAGGTGGTTTGTACCACTGGATTGTGGATCGCCAACGCGCCCAGGAATGGCAAACACCTCCCGGTTTTCTTCCAATGCATAGCGCGCACTGATCAAAGATCCACTTTTTTCAGATGCCTCAACAACTAACACCCCATGACTCATGCCGCTAATAATACGATTACGAGGAGGAAATAGATTAGGCTTAGGGTGAGTGGTTAATGGGTACTCACTAACCAAGGCTCCACCGTGTTCAATAATACGTTCAAACAAAGCGTAGTTCTGCCGTGGATACCAGTTCAAAAGTCCAGTTCCCATGACCACTACGGTATTGCCTCGAGCCGCTAAAGCGCCTTGATGGGCATAGGCATCAATGCCTTTTGCTCCACCACTGCAGACCGCATAGCCACCAGAAGCTAAACGCTCACTCCACTCTTGCGCTAGCTTTCTACCATAGCCAGAGGCATTGCGAGCGCCCACCACACCAATACAAGGTTGCTGCCATGCCTCAATAGAACCTTTCACAAATAAAAATAAAGGCGGCACGGCAATCTGTTTAAGCAATGTCGGGTAGGTGGCTTCATCGCGAAATACGATCGACTGGTCGGCTTCGCTTAACCAACGCTCGGTTTGATTCAAGCGCTCTTCTAAGTCATAAGGAAGAGTACGGTATTTTAAGTAACGTTCGGCTGACTTGGCGACATGTTCTGACCAGCCTAATGCGCGTAGCACTTGAGCATCAACGGACTTAGCTGCAGCCTCAAGCTCAGAATCGTCGTTGCTGTTCAATGTATCAAACAGTGAAGCTTCTTCTTCCTCAGAAGAGCTCCAAGCGGAAAGATAAGTCCATAAACTTGCGAGACGCTTAGCGCCGATACTGGGTAATAAACTGAGTGCTAACCAGTCGCGCTGACTGAAGCCGTGGTGTGAGGTATTCATGCGGCAATCCTTGCAAGCATTGAGTGAATCCATTCAGTCACTGACAAAAGCTGTCAGAGTAATCGCTAAAATTTGCGGCGTATTTAACCATATTGCATAAAATTTAGCCAGTCTCATGCAGGCATTTCGAGCTGAATACGTTACAATATAGGCAACGCTAAATAACCCGATGGTGCTTATCCTTCGGGTACTATACGAACACTGTACTGGAAATCCCTATGGCTGTATTACCCATTTTAGAATATCCAGATCCACGTTTGCGCAAAGTGGCAGAGCCGGTCACAGAATTTACCGACGCCTTGCAAACAAAGATCGACGACATGATTGATACCATGTATGACGAGCAGGGCGTTGGCCTTGCTGCAACACAGGTAGACTACCACTACCGCATCGTTGTTATGGACTTCTCTGAAGAACGCAATGAGCCTATCGTGTTCATTAACCCTGAGTTCGACGTGCTAGACGAAGAGCCAAACGAGTTCCAAGAAGGCTGCTTATCCGTACCAGGTTTCTACGAGCACATTTACCGTGCTGCGAAAGTACGAGTCAAAGCTCTGGACCGACATGGTAAGCCGTTTGAAATGGACACGGATGAGTTGATGGCCGTTTGTGTACAACACGAGATTGACCACCTAGACGGCAAGCTGATGGTGGATTACTTATCGCCACTAAAGCGCAACCGTATCAAGACTAAGCTGCAAAAAGCACAGAAGAAACGTGCCTAGAAAGTAAATCGCACGATGCTATGAACGTCAGCGATTAACTTGTATTGAATAGTCACAACCATCTTCTTTTCAAAAATCAGGCTCCGGCCTGATTTTTCGTTACATGAAACTGTTTCGTTACATGAGGGCATTAGACGCACCATGACAGATACTACTCAAACGCCTCTACGCATTGTTTTCGCTGGCACACCGGATTTTGCTGCCGCCAGTCTTCAAGCTGTACTAGATCACACCGCACAGAATCAATACGAAGTAATCGCGGTTTACACTCAACCAGATCGCCCTGCGGGTCGTGGGCAGAAATTGGTTGCTAGCCCTGTTAAACAGCTTGCCCTGACGCACGATATTCCCGTTTATCAGCCGCTGAATTTTAAAGACGAAACCGATCGCCAAGCGCTAGCGGATTTGAATGCTGACATAATGATTGTTGCTGCCTACGGTCTGATTTTACCGAAAGCCGTATTGGACACACCTAAGCTTGGATGCATTAACGTACACGCTTCATTGCTGCCCCGTTGGCGAGGTGCCGCTCCCATCCATCGTGCTGTTATTGCCGGTGATACATTAACTGGTATTACCATTATGCAAATGGACGTAGGGCTTGATACAGGTGACATGTTGCTTAAGAAAGAATGCGATATTAAACCGGAGGACACATCAGGCTCATTACATGACCGCCTGGCAGTACTGGGTGGCGAAGCCTTGATCGAAGGTTTAGAAGCGATTAAATCAGGACAAGTGACACCTGAGAAACAGGATGAGTCACTGACTTGCTATGCAGATAAATTAACGAAGCAAGAAGGAGAAGTGGATTGGACTCAAGATGCTTCGGTGATCAGTCTTCGCATTCGTGGTTTATTGCCATGGCCTGGAGCTTATACTCAGACCCCAGCAGGGGTAATGAAGATCCACGCTGCAAAGCTGCTTAACACCGAAGACCAAGACTTCGAATGTGGCGAAATCACGATGGTCAGCAAAGAAGGGATCGTTGTGAACACCGGCAAAGGCTCCATTCTAATCACTGAACTACAATTCCCTGGCGGTAAACGTATGGCAGTGCAAGATGCACTGAATGGCAAATTTAAAGATCAACTGCAATTAGGCAAACGACTTGGGAGCCAAGCATGAGCCAATCCGCTCGCTTAGTCAGTGCGAGAATTCTTGAGCAAGTACTTTTACAGCGCGGCTCTTTGTCCACACAGATTAATAAGCAAATTAGCCAGGTCGAATACGACGAACAAGGTTTAGCCAAAGAACTGTGCTTTGGTGTGTGTCGCTTCTATCCGCAGCTGAACACCGTCGCTCTGAGTTTATTAAGCAAACCGTTTGAAGAAAAAGACTTTGATCTGTATGCCGCATTACTGATAGGGCTCTATCAAATTGAACATATGAGCACCCCTGATCATGCTGCGGTACATGAGTCAGTTGAGCTCTGTCGTCAGTTAGATAAAGAGTGGGCCACAAAGTTAATGAATGCCGTCTTGCGTCGCTATCAGCGAGAGCGTGATGACATTCTTGAGAACTTATCTTCTCAACCTTCCATGGCACACAACTTGCCTAAGTGGCTAGTGAAGCGATTTAAGAAACATTGGGGTGCGGAGCTGGACTCAATTATTGAAGTTACCAATGCTCACCCACCGATGTGTATCCGAGTCAACGAAGCACATGTTTCACGTGAAACGTACAAACAGAAATTAGCAGAACAGGGCATTGTTTCACGTGAAACGTCCTTTTCAGTATCAGGTTTGTACCTAGAATCCGCTGTACCGGTCACTATGTTACCTGATTTTGAAAACGGTCATGTCAGCATCCAAGATGAATCTGCTCAATTGGCGGCAAGCTTATTGGCTCCCAAAACAGGCGAGCGAGTGCTCGATGCTTGCGCAGCGCCAGGAGGTAAAACAGGTCACTTACTGGAACTCGCGCCTGACTTAGATTTAACGGCCGTCGAATTAGAGCCTTGGCGATTAGCTCGCATTGAATCAAACCTAGAACGCATAGGTGGATCAGCGGCGTTAATCTGTGGCGATGCCAGTCAGCCAGATCAGTGGTGGGATAAAACTGCGTTCGACAAAATCCTATTGGATGCTCCCTGTTCTGCAACAGGTGTTATCCGCCGTAACCCGGATATTAAGATCAACCGTAAGCCAGATGACATTGCTGCGCTCTGCGACATCCAAGCCAGTATTTTGGATGCCACTTGGCAAACCTTGAAGCAGGGCGGCTACTTGCTTTATGCGACGTGTTCTTTGATGCCAGAAGAAAACGAGCAGCAGATCGCAAGCTTTTTGGCTCGTACCGAAGACGCCAAGGAATGTCCTCTGAACCTACTTAATGACAAGTTATCTCTCAGCTTTGGTAAAGCTGTTTCCCATGGGGTACAAATCTTTCCGACACAAAATGGCCAAGACGGCTTTTATTACTGTCTAATCAAGAAAGACTGATCCTCTCTCCAATACGAACCCTCTTATGAAAAAAGGAGGGTTCGTATTGCTTCAAAATATATAGATTATTCGCCAAAACAACGTTAAATATTTCTTCAATCGCGTTTAAAATGTGTACGCAATAGACTCTTATTTTAAGACGTTCTTTCACATGCGATGAGCACAATGCTCTAAGGCTGACCATGAAGATCATAATTATTGGCGCGGGCCAAGTTGGCGCGACGCTGGCTGAGAACTTGGCAAACGAAGACAACGACATCACAGTCATCGATACCGATCATAATCGTTTGCGCGAGCTACAAGATCGCCTAGACATTCAAACAGTTCATGGCAGCGGCTCCCACCCAGACGTATTGGACCAAGCAGGTTGTAACGATGCCGATTTGTTAATCGCCGTTAGCAACCAAGACGAAACCAATATGATTGCCTGTCAGGTCGCCTATACGCTGTTTAAGACCCCAACGAAAATTGGCCGTATTCGTTCCAATGCTTACTCGAAATACCCAAAGATATTCGCCGATACGGCTTTGCCGATGGACGTTCGTATCAGTCCTGAAAAGGAAGTAACGAAACACTTGAGTCGCTTGATTCGTTATCCTGGTGCGTTACAAGTGATGGAATTCGCCGAAGGTAAAGTTCAATTAGTGGTGGTCAAAGCAGAAAAGGGCGGCCCTCTGATCGATCGCCCAATTAGCTTTTTGCGCGAACACATGCCATCTATTCAGACTCGTATTGCGGCTATTTATCGTAATGGTCAGTCCATCAAGCCAGACGGCAATACGCATATTCATGCCAACGATGAAGTGTTTTTCTTGGCCGCACAGCGCGATGTAATGGATGTGATGAGTGAGCTGCGTCCATTGGACACACCTTATCGTCGTATCATTATTGCCGGAGGCGGTAATATCGGTGAGCGTCTGGCACAAAGTCTTGAGAAAGAGTATCGGGTGAAAATCATCGAACGCGATCCAGAACGTTGTCGCGTACTTTCTGAAACCCTAGATAACACCATTGTGTTAAATGGCGATGCTTCAAAACAAGAGCTACTGCTGGAAGAAAACATTGAATCCACCGATGTGTTTTGTGCTATTACCAATAATGATGAAGCCAACATTATGTCATCGATGTTGGCCAAAGTGCTTGGTGTACGTACGGTAATGACCATCATCAATAACCCAGCCTACGTCGACATTGTTCAAGAAGGCATGATTGATATCGCTATTTCGCCGCAGCACACGACGATCAGTTCGCTATTGAGTTTTATCCGTCGTGGTGACGTGGTCAATGTTCACACCATGCGTAAAGGTGCAGCGGAAGCACTCGAAGCGGTCGCGCACGGTGACCATCGCTCCTCGAAAGTTGTGGGGCGTTCGATTGCAAATATTCCACTACCGGAAGGGGCAACCATAGGTGCCATCGTGCGTGAAGACGAAGTGATCTTAGCCACTGGAGAAGTCGTCGTTCAAGCAGAAGACCATGTGATTATTTTTGTCTCGAACAAGAAGCAGATCCCGGCAGTAGAGCAACTGTTCCAAGTTGGCTTAAGCTTCTTTTAACATGCAAACTAACTTCTTTTTACTAACGTCCCACGCTTCGGCTGGGACATTTTTTTCATAAGGCCAAGACATGCATATTCAGGTAATCCTGCGCGTTATCGGTTTGCTTATTATGATCTTCAGTTTGACGCTGTTACCACCGATCATCGTTTCATTGATCTATCAGGACGGCGCACTGCAGGCATTCCTATATGCCTTGCTCATCAACTTGGCAAGTGGTTTGGTCATTTGGTTTCCGTTTCGAAACCATCGTGGTGATTTAAAAATTCGCGACGGGTTCTTGGTAACCGTCTTGTTCTGGACGACTCTGGGCCTGTTCGGTTCGGTGCCATTCTTTCTCGCGACAGACCCACATCTGAGCTTCACTGACTCTTTGTTTGAATCCCTGTCTGGTCTAACTACAACCGGTGCCACTATTTTAACGGCCATCGATGACTTGCCGCAGTCCATCTTATTTTACCGTCAATGGCTTCAATGGTTAGGCGGTATGGGGATCATCGTCTTGGCGGTAGCCATCATGCCGATGCTGGGCGTCGGGGGCATGCAGCTTTATCGAGCCGAAACGCCAGGGCCAGTAAAAGACTCAAAACTGACGCCACGTATTGCCGAGACCGCTAAGGCACTTTGGTATATTTATGCGTCGTTAACCATCGTCTGTACGCTAAGCTATTGGGCGGCGGGGATGAGCTTCTTTGATGCCTTGTGCCATAGTTTCTCCACAGTAGCGATTGGTGGTTTCTCCACCCACGATGCCAGTATTGGCTACTTTAACAGCGTCACCATTGAAATCATCTGTACGGTATTTATGGTGATCGCCGCACTGAACTTCGGCTTGCACTTTTATGCTTGGCGTATGCGCAGTGTTTGGCATTACTTCAAAGATCCTGAAGCACGCTTCTTTTTCTTCTTACTAGGTAGCGCTATTTCCTTATCCACTTTGGTACTGATTTTAACTGAAACCTTTGATTGGCAGACGTCATTGCGCTACGCCATTTTCGAAAGTGTTTCCATCGCAACCACGGCCGGATTCAGTACTTCGGACTTCTCTGTATGGCCGCATTTCTTACCGTTCTTATTGATCGTAACATCCTTCGCTGGCGGCTGTGCTAGCTCAACCGGTGGTGGTATGAAGGTGATTCGTATTCTACTGATTCTGAAGCAGGGCTTCCGTGAGATTCAACGTCTGGTACACCCAAACGCTGTCATCCCCGTTAAGGTAGGCGGTAAAGCAATTCAAGAGCGAGTAGTGTCAGCGGTATGGGGATTCTTCTCTGCCTACTTGCTTGTGTATGTCATTCTAATGATTGGTTTGATGGCCACAGGCATCGATCAAGTTACCGCTTGGTCCGCCGTGGCGGCGACGCTAAACAACCTAGGCCCAGGTTTAGGGGAAGTGGCTGCAAACTTTGCGTCCATTAATGATCCGTCGAAATGGATGTTGTGTTTCGCCATGCTGCTTGGTCGTTTAGAAGTCTTCACTTTACTGGTCTTGTTTACCCCGATGTTTTGGCAGAAGTAGCAAAGGAATAACCGATGACACCCGCAACGCAAATACTAAAGAAGCGTAAGATCACTTTTACTCAACACGAATACGAGCATGATCCTAGCTGCCAAAACTTCGGTCAGGAAGCCGCAGACAAACTTGGCTTGGCTCCAGAACAGGTCTTTAAGACGTTACTGGTTACGGATGACAAAGACGTTTTCGTAGCCATTGTGCCGGTGACCGGTAAGTTGAATTTAAAGCGTACGGCGGCCGCGCTGAAAGTCAAAAAGCTGCGCATGACTGAGCCAAAAGACGCAGAACGCTTAACGGGATACATCGTCGGGGGGATCAGTCCAGTAGGGCAAAAGAAAGCGTTAGTCACCATCATCGACAGTAGTTCTGAAGCGTTTGATAAAATCTACGTGAGTGGTGGTAAGCGTGGCTTCGATATTGGTTTGGCCCCCAAAGACCTGGCCAGTGTTTGTCGACAAACCGTTTTCTCAGATATCGCTGAGTCTTGATACGACATGGCATTGTCAGCAACAAGATGAGATAAAAAAAGAAGGAGCTAATGATTAGCCCCTTCTTTTCATTTACTGGTTACATATTCGTTAAACGTGTTGATGTTCTTTATAAGGATTTAACGCACCATGAGGCTGTAATTTGAAGCGCTTGTATTCCCATTGATATTGACTCGGAGCACGTTCCACCAGCTTTTCAATCGAAGCATTCAGCCCCGTTAAAGAGGTCACTGTGTCCTCATCGTAAAAGCGGCTGTCCACTTCAAAGGCATTTACCTCAAATCCTTTAGCCGTTTGAATACAACCAACAACAAATGCTTTGGCGCCAGTCTTTTGAGCTAGCTGACCCGCTAACGTCATAGTGTAAGCTTGATGGCCATAAAATGGAGCGAAGTCACCGCTTCCTTTTTGCGGAACTTGGTCTGGTAACATACCCACCACACCATCGGCATTAAGCGCTTTAACAATCTGCATCACCCCACGTCGGTTAGTGGGAACCAATTCGCCACCCGCGCGATTACGAGCTTCGAGAATAAAGGCATCTAGGCTTTCATCTTTGTTAGGGCGATACATCGCCGTCATAGGACGAATGGCACTGACAAAGACATTCACCGCTTCCCAGTTACCAATATGAGGCGCTAAAACAATCACACCACCTTTACCTTCCACCGCTTGTTTTAGCTCGGCTGCGCCATCGCCTTCATAGCAACGATCAAGGATGTATGACACATCACGGGTCCATAAATGCCCCATCTCAGCGAAGGTCTGACCCATATGTTGTAGGCGGCTGTTACGCAATCGAATACGTTGCTCCTTGTCTAAATGTGGCAAACATAATTCAAGGTTACGATCAATCGCTCGGCGCGTTCGACGATCAAAGCGAAGCCCTAAAAACCCCACCATACGCCCAATACGACGTACAAATGGAAACGGTAACTTCCCCATGGCTTTTATCAGCTTTGTCATTGGAGAGGAGGTAACTTGCTCGGACATAACACCCACTTAATTTGATCAATCTATATCTTTAGCCGAAGGAGTAAGCGAACTGCACTTAAAAAGTGTTTCACGTGAAAACACTCACCCAAGCCAATCTGAAACCATTATACTACCACTTAATGCAATTCATTAATCTGAGGTAGGCACATTTATGGCGAATAACAAGCCCGTCATCATTCTCGATCGTGATGGCGTCATCAACCAAGATTCCGATGCGTACGTTAAATCCGTTGATGAATGGATTCCGCTACCAGGTAGTATTAAAGCCATGGCGGCATTAAGCAAAGCTGGTTTTCAGATCTTCATCGCAACGAACCAATCAGGCATCGCACGGGGCTACTACAATGAAGCCACCTTGCATAGCATGCATGAAAAGATGCTCGGGCTTTTAGAAGCAGAGGGCGGCCATGTGGAAGGCATCGAATATTGCCCACACGGGCCCGATGACGCGTGCCACTGCCGAAAGCCTAAGAGCGGTATGATTGAAGCCATCGAAGCACAGCTCGGCGTAGACTTTACAAAAACGCCTGCCATCATGGTGGGGGATTCATTGCGTGATCTTCAAGCCGGTTATGCCCGAGGCTGTGCACCTGTGTTGGTATTAACAGGGAAAGGCCGTGATACCCAATACAAAGAAATCGATTTCTACTTTGATATCTACACTGATCTAGCTGCCTTTGCGATCGCAACGCTGCATAAATATCAATAAGGCAAAGCTCAACTCACTATGATTTTGCTGCTGACTTATATAGCAAAGTCATAGTGCTTACGCAGAAGCTTGCTGTTGCTCAAGAATCTCGAGCAAGTTATTTTCCAGCCAACCGATTAAACTCATTACCCGTTGACCAAACTCGATCCCCAGTGGCGTTAATTGATATTCCACATGAGGTGGCACAACCGGATACACAATACGCTTCACAAACCCGTCACCTTCTAACTGCTGTAATGTTTGCGCAAGCATTTTTTCACTAACGCCTTTGATAGTGCGACGCAACTCACTAAAACGCTTGGCTTCACCGTCCTGCAATGCAAAGAACACCAACATGCCCCATCGTCCCGTGACGTGGCGCAAAATCTCCCGCGAGGGACACTTATCAGAGAATACATCCCCTCGATCAAATGAGAACTCAGTGCCCTCAGGAGCATTTAATTCATGTTTTTTCATACTTACCTTTTTGTACGTACTTACTAAAAGTTAGCTAATAGTCTAGCCTATCTCTTATTCACTCACCATCCTTATAGGAGATCAGTATGATTTTAGTCACCGGTGCATCAGGCCAGCTAGGTAATTTAGTCATTAACAGCCTTTTAGCAAAAGGGGTCGCAGCAGACCAAATCGTCGCAGCCGTTCGTAGTCCAGAGAAAGCGACTGCGCTGCAAGAGCGAGGCGTTGTGGTGCGCAAAGCCGACTACACAGACCCAGCCTCTCTGAAAGCAGCCATGAACGGTATTAAGCGCGTCGTTTTAGTATCTTCTAGCGAAGTCGGCCAACGTGCCGCTCAGCATCAAAACGTGATCGACGCAGCTCAAGCAACAGGCGTAGAACTACTGGCTTACACCAGCATCCTACACGCAGACACATCACCACTTGCTCTAGCAGAAGAGCACGTAGCCACCGAAGCGGCGTTGAAGGCCTCCAGCGTGCCACATGTAGTGCTACGCAACGGCTGGTATTCAGAGAACTACACCATGAGTGCAGGCATGGCAGTTGAACACGGCGCGGTACTGGGCAGCGCAGGCGAAGGTAAATACTCAACCGCCGCTCGTGCAGACTACGCCGATGCGGCAGCGACCGTGATCACTTCAGAAGATCAAGCAGGGAAGGTATACGAGCTGGCTGGAGATGAAGCGTTCACCCTAGCGCAATATGCGGCCTACATTGCAAAGATCAGCAGCAAAGAGGTGATTTACCAAGACCTTCCTGAAGCCGAGTACGCTAAAGTATTAGTGGAAGTAGGATTGCCAGAAGGTTTTGCTGCCGTACTAGCTGACTCCGATGTTGGTGCCTCTAAAGGTGGCTTATTTGATGACAGCCAAACGTTGTCTAAATTGATTGGTCGTCCGACTACGCCGATTCAGGACAGCATCAAACTAGCGCTCTCTTAATTACATCGTTCCCCTGACTGCCTATCAGGCATCAAACAGGCTTGGCATCTTCATTGAAAAGCATAATAATGATTTTCATTTGTAAGCTTTTCAGAGATTATGTCCAAGCCTCAGCGCTTTTCCCGTATTGATGCGGTTCTGCAATACCTGCATGACCATTTGTCAGAACAGCATACCGTTGCATCTCTCGCTGAGATCAGTTGCTGGTCACGCTGGCAGTTTCAGCGCGTCTTTAGCGATGCGACAGGACTGTCGGTTGCTCAATACATCAGAGAGCTACGTCTAAGCATGGGGGCCGAAGCGCTACTAGACAGCCAAGCCAAACATATCGATATAGCGCTAATGTGCGGCTTTGACTCGGAAATTAGCTTCCATCGAGCGTTCAAACAGCATTTCCATTGCACACCAGGACAATACCGCAAACAGGGCAAACGTGTCGGTATCAAAAAACCGCTACAAATCATCACGCCTGATACCTCGGAACATCGCCCTTTATTTCAGCAAATTCGCATTGAAACTCGACCTGCTTTCTCCCTCACGGGTCTAAAAGGGCGCATATTAGGGCCGTTTTCCAGTGCTCCAGATTTCACAGAAACTGTACCTGAATTGTGGCATCAGTATGAAACTGTTCTTAATGAAGACATAGAGCCAAATAGCGCGCCACGTATTGGTGTGATTGATACGAGATCTTCTCCTGAGCAGGAGGAAAGCCTGTGTTACTGGGCCGGGCAAAGCCTCTCAAGTTTGACGACTTGCGCCAAGTTAGACGTTTTAAAGGTTCCAGAACAGGTGTATGCGGTTATTCCCATTCACGGTAGTGCTCGTCATATCGAACTGGCTTTTCTATGGTTTCTCCGTCATTGGCTACCTAGTTCACGTTATCGTGGTATTTCTGGCTTTGAGCTCGAGGTGTATCCACACGATTATCAAATAGACGATGACAAAAGCCATATGGAGTATTGGTTGCCCATCCAAGCTAGAGAGCTGTAGAAATATCCTTCACTTTAGACTTGCACCAAATGGTTAAGTAAAGAATAATTAAAACCATAAAATGAGACTCATTCTCAAAATACTGTTTCTGGAGAACTTTGTTTCATGAGCGCTCATCACTTTACAAAAGGACAGGGCATCCTTAAGCCCAGTGCAATTGCTCTCGCTGTGACCAGCGCATCATTCGCCTTAGCGGACGAGCCTAATGACCTGTCATCTACGACATTGGATACGCTCACCGTGAGTAGCGAAACCTATCGAAATACGGCCACTAAAAACCAGCTAGATAACCAAGTAACGCCGCAAAGCATCAGTGTCATTAGCGGTGAAGCCTTGGATCAGCAGGGCGCTGACTCTCTTTCTGAAGCGGTTCGTTACACATCGGGCATAAATACGGAGCTACGTGGCGGTGCCGTCACCCGTTTGGATCTGTTTAATATTCGTGGTTTCATCAACTACCAGAACTACTACGATGGTCTGCAATTGCTATACAACGATTGGAACTTACAGCCACAGATCGACGGCGCAGCCATTGAGCAAGTCGAAGTGTTCAAAGGTCCAACATCAGCACTGTACGGCTACATGCCCCCGGGTGGCATGGTGAATATCATCAGTAAAGCGCCACATGACGACCCAGAGCACAGTGTCGAACTCACTGTAGGTTCCGATAACAAGCGTGAAGCTGAGTTTGACAGTACTGGCGCCATTAATGAGCAACTGAATTATCGAGTGGTCGGAGCTATACGCCAACAAGACGCCCAAGCGGTGACCGCAGAAGAAGAGCGCATAATGATTGCCCCATCATTGGATTGGCAAGCCAGTGACGATACCCTTGTAAACGTTAATTTCTATTATCAACAAGACCCTAAAATGGGTATCTATACCTCTTTACCAGCCAAAGGAACGGTTCTGAGTAACATTAACGGCCCTCTGAGCAGTGATGCTTATTCTGGTGATGCAAATTGGAACACTTACGATAAAGAGGTCGCGTTGCTTGGCTTTAAGGTCGACCATAAGATCAATGATCAATGGCACTTCCTGCAAAATACCCGAATTATGGACGCCACGGCTTACCAGGAAAATACCTACTCAACTGGGCTTGCTGCCGATGAGCGCACACTCTCTCGTCGCGCGTATTTAACCGATGAACACAGCAAAGGCATCACCTTAGACAACCAGTTTGCAGCGGAACTGCAACAGGGTGACGCAACTCATCACCTGTTACTGGGCTTAGATTACAGCAAGCTTAAGTCTGATATTCGCTACGAAGATGCCGCGATCGGTAGCATTGATCTGTATAACCCTGACCATTATCAGGTCAATCGTGGATCGTTAGATTTTGCCGCATCAGGTTACTCTAGCGATTTCACCATTGAAAAAGAGCAAGTAGGCGTTTACCTACAGGATCAAATCGAGTGGGGCAATTGGGTCCTCCTAGGCGGCCTGCGCCATGACCGTTTTGAATCAAGCGAACAAGGCATCAAATACGAAGCCAACCAAGATACGCAGTTAAGCCAGCGCTTTACCAGTGGTCGTGCAGGCGTGTTGTATCAGTTTGACAACGGCATAGCACCTTATGTGAATTATGCGCAAAGCTATGAGCCTGTGTCAGGTTCTGATCGCCAGGGTAATACTTTCGAGCCTTCTGAAGGGGAGCAAGTCGAGGTGGGTATGAAGTTCAGCGGCCGCGATACCGTCGCAACCCTTGCTGGCTATCAAATCGTAAAAACCAAGGTCGAGACAAGAGACCCAGACGGCACCGCTTATGACTTGATTCAAGTGGGTGAAGTACGCTCTCGCGGTATAGAAGCGGACGTCACACATTATCTGAACGACGAATGGGATATGCGCCTTGCCTTGACCGTTCAAGATTCAGAAGTCACTAAAGACAATAGCGGCCTACAAGGCAAAACGCCAATTTGGGTTCCTGATCGTCAGGCAAGCGTGTGGCTAAACTATCAACCTATTGACGGCGCTCTAGCAGGCTTCGATGTTGGCTTGGGAGCACGCTATGTTGGCCAGATGCAGATCGACGCACAAAACTCAGGAGAAGTGCCTTCTGTGACGCTATTCGATGCTTCGGTAGGCTATGACTTAGCCAGCCTAGCGCCAACCCTTGATGGCGCCAGTGTGCGTTTCAGCGTGAACAACCTGACCGATGAAACCTATTACAGCTGCTACGACAGCGATAACTGCTGGTTCGGTGCAGAACGAAGCCTTGAGCTTAGCGCTCGTTACCAATTTTAAGAAGAGATACCTTTGAAATAGAATGCAAGCACTCACTAACTTAACAAACTCTATTATTCCGGGTTTCTGCCACCTAGGAGCAATAAAAGAGAGTGCCTGCATTCAAGCAGGGCAACCCCATCAAGGCATTGCTCAGCTGGTCGATGCCATTGCCAAAGGCGCACCCGAAGCCGGTGCGCCTTTTTGGCGTTTACGGGTTTGGGGAATGCTCATCTGGCAACCCGTCTACCTTGCGATCCTAAGCGCCTATCGCTTACAGGCCAGCATTGACAATTTTGAACAGCTGACGTTAAAACAAAGTGCTCATTACACCCTTGGCTATCAACTCCCAGAAAACAGTCGACTCATTCACCACGACAGCATAGATGAGGCAATTGATCAGCTAGCGCCAGCTTTAACAACACTCTGCCAAGGTTATGTAGAAGCCTTATGCGAGCAAATGGCGGTCCGTCAGCCACTCCTAATGGCCATTCTAGCTGACACGCTATTTACCACCTTAGAGCACTTGATCAACCAAAATATCCTCGTGGTTTCTGATCATAATAAAGCCCAATGGCTTTTCCATCAGGGTCAAAAATGGTGTCAGTTAATGAACTTAACCGTGCCCAAAACCGCGCAGCGGCTGCTCGTTCAAGAGACAAGCTTTCAGCGTAAAACCTGCTGCCTAATCTACCGCTGTCATGGTGCGAAAGAGTGCGCTAATTGCCCACGCTTAGCCGCGAAGCAAAAAGATCCGATCGCTCTTTAGACAACACTACTTCAGGAAATAAAAAAGCCAGTGTCGAGACACTGGCTTTTGAGAGTTTTGATACGCTAAATAAGCTTGAGGCTTATACGTCCAAGTTGGCAACTGAAAGAGCGTTGTCTTGGATGAAGTTACGACGAGGTTCGACTTCGTCGCCCATCAATGTGGTGAACATCTGATCCGCGGCCACCGCGTCATCGATGGTCACGCGCAACATACGACGTGCGTCTGGGTCCATTGTGGTTTCCCAAAGTTGCTCAGGGTTCATCTCACCTAGACCTTTGTATCGCTGGATCGTTAGGCCGCGAGACGCTTCCTTCATCAACCAAGCTTTCATGCCTTCGATGGTTGTCACCGGCTCACGACGCTCACCACGCTGGATGAATGAACCTTCTTCAAACAATTCATCAATAGTTTGCGCCATCGCGACAATGCGTTTGTAATCCGCAGACGTGAAGAACGCCGCTTCAAAGCGGTAACGGGTGCTTACACCGTGAGACATAATATCTACGACTGGTAGGAACTGGTTTCGCTCAGCGTCTTTCTCAACACCAAAGTCGAAACGGAAACCCGTACGGACGTCTAGTGGCATTTGTTGTGCCAAGGAATCAACCCAAGACTGAACCACAGACTCGTCGTCCAACTGCTCAACGGTTAACTCTTTACAGTACAGAAGCTTATTCATAACATCTTTCGGGTACACACGAGACATGCGATCGATGTCTTCTTCGATACGGATGTAATCACGAATCAGCTTCGATAACCCTTCACCTTGGATACCGGGTACATCTTCGTTGACAAAGAATTGTGCGCCATCAAGCGCCACTTCGATCAAATGCTGCTCAAGAGCTGGTTCGTCTTTAATGTACTGCTCTTGCTTACCACGCTTGATCTTAAATAACGGGGGCTGAGCGATAAAGATGTGACCACGTTCGATGATTTCAGGCATTTGACGGAAGAAGAACGTTAGCAACAGCGTTCGAATGTGGGAACCGTCCACGTCGGCATCGGTCATGATAACGATGCTGTGGTAGCGCAATTTGTCCGCATTGAATTCGTCACGACCGATACCACAGCCAAGTGCTGTGATTAGGGTGCCGACTTCTGCAGAAGACAGCATTTTGTCGAAACGTGCTTTTTCAACGTTCAGGATCTTACCTTTAAGCGGTAAGATCGCTTGCGTGCGGCGGTCACGACCTTGCTTCGCAGAACCACCCGCAGAGTCACCCTCCACTAGGTAGATTTCAGAAAGCGCTGGGTCTTTCTCCTGACAGTCCGCCAATTTACCAGGCAGACCGGCGATGTCTAGAGCACCTTTACGGCGGGTCATATCACGGGCACGACGAGCTGCTTCACGGGCACGGGCCGCGTCTAGCATCTTGTTAACGATGGTTTTCGCTTCGTTTGGTTTTTCCAATAGGAATTCAGAGAAGCGCTTACTCATCTCTTGCTCAACCGCAGTTTTTACTTCTGAAGAAACCAGTTTGTCTTTGGTCTGAGAAGAGAACTTTGGATCAGGTACTTTTACCGATACGATCGCGGTTAGACCTTCACGGCAGTCATCACCCGTAGTCGCCACTTTTTGTTTTTTCGCTAAGCCTTCGGCCTCGATGAAGTTGTTAAGCGTACGGGTTAACGCACCACGGAAACCTGCTAAGTGGGTACCACCATCCCGTTGTGGGATGTTGTTGGTGTAACAGTAGATATTTTCTTGGAAGCCTTCGTTCCACTGAAGCGCCACTTCTACCGCGATGCCATCTTCTAGATCTTCGCGCTGACAGATAAAGTGGAAGATATCGTTAATTGGCTGCTTGTTGGTGTTCAAGTGCTCAACGAATGACTTCAAGCCACCTTCGTAGTTAAAGAATTCTTCTTTACCTGTACGCTCGTCTTTTAAGTGAATTGCCACACCAGAGTTCAGGAATGACAGCTCGCGTAGACGCTTCGCTAGGATATCATAGACAAACAGGATGTTAGAGAAGGTTTCCGCAGACGGTTTGAAGTGTACCGTTGTACCTGCACCATCAGATTCACCGACAACCGCCAAAGGCGCCTGTGGCACACCATGAGCGTAGTTCTGTTCATACACTTTGCCATTCTTACGAATTGTCAAAGTCACGGTTTCAGAAAGGGCGTTTACTACCGAAACACCTACACCATGTAAACCACCAGAAACCTTGTAAGAGTTATCGTCGAACTTACCGCCAGCGTGCAATACCGTCATGATAACTTCGGCTGCCGACACGCCTTCTTCTGGGTGCATTTCAACCGGAATACCACGACCATTGTCCGACACGGAAATGGATTCGTCAGGGTGAATGATGACTTTGATGGTGTCACAGTGACCGGCCAATGCTTCATCAATGGAGTTGTCCACCACCTCAAATACCATGTGGTGTAGACCGGTACCATCGTCCGTATCACCAATGTACATACCAGGGCGCTTACGAACAGCGTCTAGCCCCTTGAGCACCTTGATACTGGACGAATCGTAACTATTTTCACTCATTTAACTCTCCTGTGCGTTTCGGGACAATTCGCCTTGTTTCATGGAAAAGTGACGAACATCGATCTGATCAGACCAAGTAAAGTCCATACTATCTGGCCCAACGCTAGTAATAAAAATTTGGCTGTCCAATGATTCCAACAGCTGACACAACTTGCGGCGATGATTGGCGTCCAGTTCGGCGGGCAAGTCGTCCACCAAGAACACCAATTGTCGGCCACGTTCAATCAGTAATTGCCCTTGAGCTATTTTCAGAGCCGACACGACAAGCTTCTGCTGCCCGCGGGACAAGGTATCCAGAGCATCCCCAGTTGGGGTTTTAACGCGCAAATCGGCTCGCTGCGGGCCGGTATTGGTGTAACCTACATCAATGTCACGCTGATAACTGTGCTCAATGGCTTCGCTTAACGTTCTCTGAGCATCCCAACCTTGGAAAAAACCAAGTTGTACCTCAAGACCCGGCGCCAACTGCTGTAACACGGATTCAAAGTGCGGCGTTAAGGCTGCCACATAGGCTTTTCGAGACAGATTTACCTGCTCGCCTAAGCGGATCAACTCTTGATCAAACGCCGCTAGTAAATTGGGCGATATTTTACCACGTCTGAGCAAGCTATTCCGCTGTTTTAATGCTTTTTGCCAACCTCGCCACGCACTAATAAATTGTTCGTCATAGTGGAATACGCCCCAGTCAACAAATTGGCGACGAATCTTCGGCGAACCTTCCAATAATCGAAACGCATCAGGGTTAATCAGCTGCACCGGTAAGCATTCGGCAAGCTCTACAGCGGATTGGGCCGCGCGCCCTTGAATACGCACTTCTACCGCGCCATCGCGGGTACGTTTGATGCCTATCGGGAGTTGCTGAGTGCCTTGGTCCACTTGCGAGAACACCACACATTCCGGCTGTTCATATTGGATGTAGGTTTTGTGTTTGTGACTGCGGAATGAGCGACCAAACGAGAGCAAATAAATGGCTTCCAACACCGAGGTTTTGCCGCTGCCATTTTCGCCAACGATGATGTTGACCTGAGGTGAGGGTTCAAAACGTACATGGGTGAGGTTGCGCAGACGGGAAATGTCGAGGCGAGCCAGTGGCATATATAAGGCTTATAAGGGCAAGAGGGTGCCGAAACACCCTCTTAGACACTATTACAGACGCATAGGCATCACAACGTACTGAGACGCGTGGCCTTGGCCTTCTTCGATCAAGGCACTGCTGTTGGAATCGTTCAAAGAAATACGAACTTCTTGTGAGTCGATTACACCCAATACATCTAGTAGGTAGCCTACGTTGAAGCCCACTTCTAGATTGTCGCCTTGGTACTGAACCAATACCGATTCTTCTGCTTCTTCTTGTTCTGGGTTGTTAGCAAATACTTGCAACATGCCGTTCGACAAGATTAGGCGCACACCGCGGTATTTCTCGTTTGACAGAATCGATGCACGTAGGAAAACTTGGCGCAGTTCCAAACGATCCGCTGCAACAACTTTTTCGTTATTACGTGGGATAACGCGGTGATAATCAGGGAATTTGCCGTCAACTAACTTAGAAGTGAAGGTGTAGTCTGCTACTTTGGCACGGATGTGGTTCGAACCAATGGTTAACTCGACTTCATCTTCAGAGTCATTTAATAGACGGTTCAGTTCCAGTACACCTTTACGCGGTACGATGACTTGCGTTAGATCGCCTTTGACGTGGGCGTCTTCGATAGCCGTCGCCAGACGGTGACCATCGGTTGCTACCACACGCAATTGACCATCCGCTACTTCGAACAGCATACCGTTTAGGTAGTAACGTACGTCTTGGTTAGCCATGGCAAAACCGGTACGGTCGATCAGTTTGCGTACACTGCCTTGGGCAATGTTCACCACTAAATCGCCTTGCATGTCCTGAATGTTCGGGAACTCTTCAGCAGGCAATGTCGATAAAGTGAAGCGTGAACGACCAGAGCGAATCACGGCTTTTTGATCGTCTAATGAGAACTCGATCACTGCGCTATCCGGTAAGCTTTTGCAAATGTCCATTAGCTTACGGGCAGGCACGGTAATACGACCTTCTTGGCATTCATCAAGTGGCGCACGACCCACCAATTCCACTTCTAGGTCAGAACCTGTCAAAGTGAGAGTTTGGTCTTTTACTTCTACCAAAACATTGGCCAACACTGGCATCGTTTGTTTACGCTCAACGACACCGGCAACCAGTTGCAGTGGCTTTAGTAACGTTTCGCGGACGACTGAAAATTTCATTCTTTTCCTCGTTAATTCAATGTCTTAGACCGATTAGGTGGTCAATATGCGCATCAGTTGTTTGTAGTCTTCTCGGATATCCGAATCGGTATCCTGCAACTCTTTGATTTTACGAATCGCGTGCAACGCCGTGGTATGGTCTCGACCACCAAAGGCATCACCAATCTCCGGCAAGCTATGGTTGGTCAGCTCTTTCGCCAGCGACATGGCCACTTGACGTGGACGTGCGACTGAGCGACTGCGGCGCTTCGATAGTAAATCACTGATTTTAATCTTGTAATATTCAGCAACAATTCGCTGGATATTATCAATGTTCACCAACTTGTCCTGCAAGGCCAATAAGTCTTTTAATGACTCTCTAACAAAATCAGGTGTGATAGAACGACCTGTAAAGTGAGAGTTGGCAATGACTCGTTTTAACGCACCTTCTAACTCACGAACATTGGAGCGAATCTTTTGTGCGATAAAGAATGCCGAATCATAAGACAATTTCACACCGCTTTCTTCTGCTTTACGCATCAAGATTGCGACACGTGTTTCCAATTCGGGTGGTTCAATGGCGACGGTTAAGCCCCAACCAAATCGCGACTTAAGGCGATCTTCGAGACCTTGAATCTCTTTTGGATAGCGATCACAGGTCAAAATCATCTGCTGACCACCCTCTAACAAGGCGTTAAAGGTGTGGAAGAACTCTTCTTGAGTTCGATCTTTACCAGCAAAGAATTGAATATCATCAATCAGCAAAGCATCCACAGAACGATAGTAACGTTTAAAGTCGTTAATCGCGTTAAGTTGCAACGCCTTGACCATGTCCGCCACAAAACGCTCGGAGTGCAGGTACACCACTTTAGCATTCGGATTATGGCGCATCAGTTCCGTACCGACCGCTTGCATTAAGTGGGTTTTACCCAGGCCAACCCCACCATAGATAAATAGTGGGTTGTAAGCACCACCTGGGTTTTCTGCAACCTGTTGCGCAGCCGCATGGGCCAATTGGTTCGATTTACCTTCGACAAAGTTTTCGAAGGTAAAGGAATTATTCAGATTGGCACCATGGTTGATACCACCTTCTACTTCTACCTTACGGTTTGGCGGTGTAAGCGGTAACTGACCTTGTTCATAAGGCTCTGGCTCAGGGCGTACATAGTGATCCCCTAAGCTTAATGGTGCTTCGAATTCTATTTCAGGTCCGTCTCTATCATCGTCCATTAAGCTAAAACCTGGGCTATAGCCTGACTCGAACTGAGGTTCAGCAGCTGGCGCCACACGGGGCGTCGGCTCAGGTGCTTTTTGAACTGGCGGTGGTGGAGGCGGAGGAGTGGGCTTAGAGAAGCCCGCTTGGCGTACAGCAAGCACTAAATTTGGAGCAGGCTTATCTCCTGCAAATTCAGACAACAGCTCTTTAATACGTACTTGGTATTTATTGGTGACCCAATCAAGTACGAAACGATTGGGAGCATAGAGGCACAGATCGCCATTGGACTCGACCTCCGCTTGCAGCGGACGAATCCATGTATTGAATTGCGATGAGGAAAACTCTTCCTGCAAGGTAACAAGACAGCGTTCCCAATACTGCAAAGACACGATAAACGCTCTCCCTGATTGAGTTTCTAATTCGGTAAATTTTAAGCAAGAGGAGGATTCTAACGTGAGGGTTAGCAGTTATCCACAAAAATATGGGTTATCCACGTTATTTTGTTTGATAAGAAAATTTGTTAATAACAATCAAAGTTACCCACAGCAGTGAATGAACATCCCCGACTGTGCATAATCAAATAGGTTATCAACATATTAACAAGCAGGTTAGAAATATTTTATTCACACCTAAATCAGACTTCAAGATCATGTTAATAAAAGTATTTTTTGGCTTTACGGAACCACCTGTTAATAACTATTAAGGATGATGTTTTTTGTTATTCACATTGCTTGTAGAAGTCTGTGAATAATTTATGGAGGGATTTGTTGGTTAAATTTTTCACAGAAAAGCGTTTCAGGCAGATTGAATTGTTGCAACAAACCCTCTAAAATCCGCGCCCTGATTTTGTAATCAAAACCAAGAGGCTTGGCGGACGCTAACCCTCACACTCAGACACTGATTCAGTGAGATATAGAAATGAAAAGAACTTTCCAACCTAGCGTACTTAAACGTAAACGCGTTCACGGTTTCCGTGCTCGCATGGCAACTAAAAACGGTCGTAAAGTATTGGCGGCTCGCCGTGCTCGCGGTCGTAAGGTTCTAAGCGCGTAATCTTTGATGTCACGCTTTATGTTTCCCCGGCAGGTCAGACTCCTGAATGCCGGGGACTACCAATCCGTCTTTAACGACACCTCTACTAAAGTCTTCGCAGGCGAATTTCTTCTATTAGCACGCAAACATGCCGACAGTGGTCGTCTTGGGCTAATTGTCTCAAAGAAAACCGACAAACGAGCCGTAGGTCGTAATCGCATTAAACGCGTTGTTCGTGACTCGTTCCGTCATCACCAAGAGCTATTAAATGGTCTCGATATCGTCTTCCTTGCCCGCCAAGGTATTCGCGATGTGGAAAACCCTGAGCTGCACAAACGCTTAGAAAAAGCTTGGAAACAACTCGCGAAGAAGGCCCAAAAGCCAAATTTTGAACAAAAACAACGCAAGTCAAAGCAGAAATAGGCTGAAAAGTCAGCTAAAGGCTGGTTTAATACGGCGTGATTTTTAAAAGGGTGTTTTCACCTCCATTGTCCAACCAAACAAACTAGTTGAATACCATGGATTTCAGACGTTACTTTTTATGGGGAGCGCTGTTTGTCAGTGGCTACCTGCTGTTCCTGCAGTGGAACCAAGACTACGGCACAGCTGCAACAGCTCAAACTGCCAGCACAACCAGCGAAAGCTCAGTTGTTACCAGTGCAGATTCCGATCTTCCAAGCGCTAGCACTACGACTCTAGCGGCGAGCGACGCCGATATTCCAGATCAAGCAACAACCGTTGCCAAAGGTCAGCTGATCCACGTTAAAACGGATACGCTTGATGTTGCCATCAACCCTGTTGGCGGTGATTTAGTGGAAGCCTCTTTGCTGCAATATTACAAAACGCTAGAAGGCAAAGAGCCTTTTGTGATTTTGGATAATGGCGGCGAGCGTATCTACGTGACGCAAAGTGGTTTGATTGGTCGTGATGGCCCAGACGCCAGCGGCGAGCGTCCAGTTTACAGTACTGAGCAGACGTCATACACCATGACTGAAGGTCAAGACACTCTAGATGTAAACTTATACTTCACCGATGCTAAGGGCGTGAGCTACACGAAAACGTTCCAATTCACTAAAGGTGAATACAGCATTCGTCAGTTGATCACCGTAAACAACGCGAGCAACGACACTTGGCGTGGTAACTTGTTTGCGCAGATCAAACGTGACAGTTCAGAAGACCCAAGCACAGCGACTAACATGGGCTTACAGCCTTACCTAGGCGGTGCAGTGTCAGATGAAGACAACAAATACCGCAAAGTGTCTTTCTCAGATATGGAAGAAGAGCCGGTTAAGGAAACTACAACCAAAGGTTGGGTAGCGTTGTTACAACACTACTTCGTTTCTGCTTGGATCCCTGAACAAGGCCAAAAAGTAACGCTGCAAGCACGTACGAATAACGGCTTTAACCTCATTGGCTTCACAGGCCAAGCGGTTGAAATCCCAGCAGGCCAACAAGGCACTTTGAGCTCTACGTTCTACGTAGGTCCAAAACTGCAAGACAAACTTGAAGCAACCGCTGAGAACCTAGACCTAACCGTAGACTACGGTTGGTTGTGGTGGTTGGCGAAACCACTGTTCTGGTTGCTAACAGCGATTCAATCGTTTGTCGTGAACTGGGGTGTTGCCATTATCTTGATCGTAGTCTGTGTGAAGGCACTGTTCTTCAAATTGTCTGCAGCCAGCTACCGTTCAATGGCGAAAATGCGTAAGTTCGCACCAGAACTAGCACGCCTACGTGAACAACACGGCGACGACCGTCAAGCCATGTCACAAGCGATGATGAGCCTGTACAAGAAAGAGAAGATCAACCCACTGGGTGGCTGTCTTCCAATCTTGGTACAAATGCCAGTATTCCTATCTCTGTACTGGGTATTGATGGAATCCGTTGAATTGCGTCATGCGCCATTTATGCTATGGATCAACGACCTTTCAGCGATGGACCCTTACTTCGTACTACCGATCCTAATGGGTCTAAGTATGCTAGGTCAGCAAGCGTTGAACCCAACTCCGCCAGACCCAATGCAAGCCCGCATTATGAAGATTATGCCGATCGCATTTACCTTCTTCTTCTTGTGGTTCCCTGCAGGTCTAGTACTTTACTGGGTAGTGAACAACACATTGTCGATCATCCAGCAGTACGTCATTACGAAGAACATCGAGAAAGGCGAAGGTTAATACAGCCTACTCTCTGGTTCGAAAAAGGCTTCCTACGGGAGGCCTTTTTGCTATGAACGTCTTACACTTAGCTTAATTCTTAATTGATTGCACAGGTCACCATGTCAGATTTTCAACAGCTCATTGACCAAGATACCATCGTTGCTCAAGCCACTGCGCCCGGTCGTGGCGGCGTTGGCATCGTGCGCCTTTCTGGCGCTAAAAGTCTTGAGATAGCCAAGGCTATTATCGGTTTTGAACCCACACCGCGTCATGCTCATTATGTCCCTTTTAAAGATACCGAAGGTGAACAGCTGGACATGGGGATCGCGTTGTACTTCCCAGGCCCGAACTCCTTTACGGGTGAGGATGTATTCGAACTACAAGGCCACGGTGGCCCAGTTATCATCGATATGCTGCTAAGCCGCTGTATGGCGCTCGGCGCACGTCTAGCACGTCCTGGTGAGTTCTCAGAGCGTGCTTTCTTAAACGATAAGATGGACCTTACTCAAGCCGAAGCCATTGCCGATTTGATCGACTCATCATCAGAGCAAGCCGCCAAATGCGCGCTGCGATCCTTGCAAGGCGCTTTCTCAAAACGCATTGATGAGCTGGTGGAAGCCTTGATTCATCTGCGTATTTATGTGGAAGCCGCCATCGATTTTCCGGAAGAAGAAATCGACTTTATCGGTGATGGTAAAGTGGCCGCAGACCTTGAAGACATTCGCCATAAACTGCACGGCGTGATGAAAGAAGCCAACCAAGGGGCTTTATTACGCGAAGGTATGAGTGTGGTGATTGCAGGGCGCCCAAATGCTGGTAAATCCAGTCTATTAAACGCCTTATCAGGTAAAGAATCCGCCATTGTGACGTCCATTGAAGGCACCACTCGAGATGTCTTGCGTGAGCACATTCATATCGATGGCATGCCGCTACACATCATTGATACCGCGGGTTTGCGAGATAGCCCTGACGAAGTGGAACGCATTGGTATTCAACGTGCTTGGGAAGAAATTCATAAGGCGGATCGCATTCTATTGATGGTTGATAGTCAATCAGTCGATTCCAATGACCCGAATGAAATCTGGCCTGAATTTATGGGGCAGCTGAAGTCACGTGATCACTTAACCTTGGTGCGTAACAAAGTCGATCTGACGCAAGAAAACACAGGCTATGAAGACATCAACGGCCTACCTGTCATTTCGCTTTCCGCCAAAACCAATGATGGTGTTGAAGCATTAAAAACCCACCTAAAAAGCATCATGGGCTTTGACAGCACCACAGAAGGGGGCTTTATCGCCCGTCGTCGTCATATTGAAGCGCTGCAAAAAGCCAACCGTTTCTTGGACGCAGGCTTTGAGCAACTTCATGGTTATGGCGCAGGGGAGCTATTGGCCGAAGATTTAAAAGAAGCCCAAGAAGCGTTAAGTGAAATCACAGGTGCGTTTACCAGTGATGATTTGCTTGGACGCATCTTTGGATCGTTCTGTATCGGTAAATAATCGATAGTCAGCAAAATATTTGCAAAACGCCCGCACAACACGGGCGTTTTTGTAGCAAATGAATGATGTAAAAAACGATTAGATCTTTACAATCACACGACCACGCACAGAACCATCTAGCAATTTTTCGGCATAGTCTAAGCTCTCTGCAAGGCTAACCGTCGCGCCAATTTGATCTAAGTCTTCCGACGACAACAGTTCTGCTAAGCGTTGCCACGCCGTTTCTCGGTCTGCAAGTGGGCGCATGACACTGTCAATGCCGTACAAGGTAATACCGCGAAGAATGAAGGGCATCACTGTAGCAGGGAAGTCCATGCCTTGAGCGAGACCACAGCTCGTCACAGCGCCACCGTAACGAGTGCTAGCACAAGCATTTACCAAGGTGTGACTGCCGACACAGTCCACTACGCCAGCCCAACGCTCTTTCTGCAGTGGTCGACCAGATTCGCTGAGTTCAGATCGATCAATGATATCACTCGCTCCAAGACGTTTTAGATAATCAGACTCTTCTGGACGTCCCGTGCTGGCCACCACATCAAAGCCTAATTTACTTAGGATACGCACCGCATAGCTGCCCACCCCACCATTCGCCCCCGTCACTAAAATAGGGCCATGAGCAGGGGTTAAGCCATGCTTTTCCAGCGCTAAAACACTTAGCATAGCCGTATAACCCGCGGTGCCAATGGCCATCGCTTGTTCCGGTGTAAATGCGGTTGGTAAAGCAATCAACCAATCGCTTTTTAAGCTAGCGCGCTCAGCCAAGCCTCCCCAATGGGTTTCACCTACGCCAAACCCATTCAACAAGACTTGATCACCCGCTTGGAAGCGATCACTGTCCGAGGACAACACTTCTCCAACCAAGTCGATACCAGGCACCATCGGAAATTGGCGAACCACTGGCGATTTACCTGTTATAGCAAGTGCGTCTTTGTAGTTCAAAGTGCTGGCGATAACTGCAATTTGTACATCCCCCTCCGGTAATTCCTGTTCTGATACCTTGCTCAGAGTGGCTTGATAACCCTGTTCGCTTTTATTAATCAGTATTGCGTTAAACATTAATTCCTCCTGATTAGACCAAGTGTCTAGAAATAGATAAATGTATTAGCGGGGCAGTCCCGCTAAGTAAAATTTTTCAAACTGTAGCAATGGGCTACTCGATCTGGTTAACCGAGCACGTGCCACAGCGCCTTCCCATCCCACCCAAAACACGTGAGCGAGTGCTTTCACATCAGCATGCTCGTCAATCAGTCCTTGTTCTTGTGCAAGTGTTAAGCAGTCCGCGACTTTGTTTTGCCAACTTTGGTAGGTATCTAATACCGCTTGGCGAATCGATTCGGGTAAAACAGTCGCTTCCTGCTCTAAGTTGCCCACTAAACAACCTCGCTTAAAGGCATACTTTTCCATTCCAGCTTTCGCTGATTCAATAAAATTGCGCAGACGTGTTAACGGTGGCAGTGTTTCATCCAGTAAGTAGCGATCAAGCTTCGCCTCAAAAAACGACCGATATCGCTGTAGAACGGCTAAGGCAAATAGCTCTTTACTCTCAAAGTAATGGTAAAAAGAGCCTTTCGGAACTTGCACAGAGCGCAACATCGGCTCAAGTCCCGTGCCTTGAAAGCCTGACTGGGTTAACCAAATCACTCCCGCCTGTAACAACGCTTCTTGAGTATCTTGATAACTAAGATCCGTCGCTTTAGGTCTCCCTCTGCGATTTTTTACACTGTCCATCATGTCTCCAAAATTAGACCAACCGTCTAAAAATAGGAGTTTACTCACAAACAAGCAAGCATGTAGCGGGTTCAATCTATCCACATTTGAAGAGAAAACTGGATTTTCTATATTTGTTCACATTCGATTTTCATCCACATAGATGCTGTCAAGTTGTTTTATTCACAAATATTTTGAGTTGAATCGTACAAGATGAATTTTTTTCTTATCTTTTTATCTGTGGATTATTTTTATTAAAAAAAGCTGTATGTATCCACAAAAAATATAAAAATATATATGTAAAACATATAGTTATGACAAATAAACTTTCTTGAAATGCTTGTGGAAAAAAACGGGGGTAAGTGGATAAGAAGTTTTGCACAGATTGGTACTGTTCCACATCAAAAAAATCGGCTTGTATAACTCACACTTTTATCAACAAGATCCTTTTATCCACATAACAGGATTTGGCACCATAACTTAACAGGTTTTCATGCCTGTATAGTAATGATATATATGGATTTTTTTAGATTATTAACAGATAAAGGCGTGACATATAAATAACTTAAACATAAGAAAACACTATATAACACTCTTTATTTTATTTTTGATGACCGGGAAAGTCCCCTTAGCTTCTCTTTCAATTTGCAATTTAACGGATATACTTAGCGCCCTGTTAATTTAACTGTTCGTTTTTTATTCATTACTGAGGTTTGTGTGGATTTCCCAACTCGCTTTGATGTGATTGTTGTAGGCGGCGGCCATGCTGGTACAGAAGCCGCGCTTGCAGCAGCACGTATGGGTGTCAAAACCCTTCTTTTAACTCATAACATTGAAACGCTAGGACAGATGTCCTGTAACCCAGCGATTGGTGGTATCGGGAAGTCCCACCTTGTTAAAGAAATTGATGCGTTAGACGGTGCCATGGCGTTGGCAACGGATATGGCGGGTATTCAGTTTCGTACATTAAACAGTCGTAAAGGCCCCGCAGTGAGAGCAACACGTGCTCAAGCCGATCGTATTTTATACAAGGCTGCTGTGCGTCATATGCTGGAAAACCAAGAGAACCTTTGGTTGTTCCAACAATCTTGTGAAGATTTGATTGTTGAAGATGGCGCTGCTCGTGGCGTAGTGACTCAAAGTGGTATCCGCTTCTTAAGCAAAACTGTCGTTTTGACGACAGGTACATTCCTAGGTGGCGTCATCCACGTAGGTATGCAGAACTATTCCGGTGGCCGTGCAGGAGATCCTGCATCCATTGGCTTGGCCCAAAAGCTACGTGCTTTACCATTCCGTATTGATCGTCTGAAGACTGGTACACCACCGCGTATTGATGCTCGATCTGTAGACTTCTCTGTCATGCAAGCACAACCTGGCGATGACATCACACCAGTAATGTCTTACATGGGCAGTCGAGCATTTCATCCTAAGCAAATTAATTGCTTTATTACCCATACCAATGAACAAACCCATGACATCATTCGTGCGGGTATGGACCGTTCGCCAATGTACTCTGGGGTGATTGAGGGTGTTGGTCCGCGTTACTGTCCTTCTATTGAAGACAAAATTGTGCGTTTTGCGGACAAAAACTCGCATCAAGTGTTCATCGAGCCTGAGGGCTTAACAACCCATGAACTGTATCCTAATGGTGTCTCAACTTCTTTGCCATTTGACGTACAGCTAAATTTGATTCGTTCTATGAAAGGTTTGGAAAATGCGCACATTACCCGTCCGGGATATGCCATTGAATACGATTACTTCAATCCTCAGGACCTGAAGTACTCTTTAGAGACCAAACACATGGAAAGTCTGTTCTTCGCAGGGCAAATTAACGGTACCACAGGCTACGAAGAAGCCGGTGCACAAGGCTTGTTAGCAGGCATGAACGCGGCACTACAAGCGCAAGGCAAAGATGCTTGGACACCTCGTCGTGATGAGGCTTACCTTGGCGTCTTGGTCGATGACTTAATTACGATGGGAACGAAAGAGCCATATCGTATGTTTACTAGCCGAGCGGAATACCGTTTGATCTTGCGTGAAGACAATGCCGATATGCGCCTGACTGAAAAAGGCCATGAACTTGGTTTAGTCAGCGAAGAGCGTTGGGCGGCATTCTGCGAAAAACGTGAAGCGATCGAACAAGAAACCCAGCGCATGAAGTCATCATGGATTGTGCCGAATACACCTGAAGCTGAGCTGATTAATCCGAAGCTAGAAACACCGATTTCTCACGAGTACAGCTTATTAGACCTATTAAAACGTCCTGGTGTCGAATATGCAGACGTGGCGAATTTGAAGAACGCCCCTGAGCAGCCTGTGTCAGAGCAAGTTTCCGAGCAGGTACAAATTTCGGTGAAATATGCGGGCTACATTTCCCGTCAAGCTGAAGACATTGAACGTTTGCGTCGACAAGAAAACACGCCACTGCCAGAGAATATGGATTATTCGGTGATTGACGGTTTGTCGAATGAGGTAAAACAAAAGCTTTCAGAAGCACGCCCTGCAACTCTTGCGGCCGCTTCTCGTATCCAAGGTGTAACACCTGCTGCGGTGTCTTTACTCTTGGTTCACTTGAAAAAACGTGCCATAAGCAGCAAAAGTGCCTAGAATCAGCAACCAATAGAATTGCACTCTAGGAACGATTGTGAGTTATTTTGATACCCTCAAGCGAGGTGCCAACGACATGGGCATCTCGCTTTCTGATGAGACCGTTGAGCGTCTTGTTCAATACTTGGGCTTACTGCAAAAGTGGAACAAAGCCTACAACCTGACGGCTATTCGTGATGCTGACAAAATGGTGTCGCTGCACCTTTTAGACAGTTTGGCGACCTTGCCATTTATTACAGGTAAAAAAGTCATCGATGTAGGCACTGGTCCTGGTTTGCCAGGGATGATTTTAGCCATCTGTTTGCCAGATCATGATTTCACTTTACTCGATAGTAACGGCAAAAAGACGCGCTTTTTGACGCAAGTTAAGATGGAAATGGGGCTAGACAACGTCACCGTTGCCAATGAACGAGTGGAAAAGCATGCACATCAAGGTGTTTATGACCATGTGACATCGCGTGCGTTTGCATCACTTGAAGACATGATTAATTGGTGCTTACCATTACCGTCGGCAAATGGTAATTTCTTAGCTATGAAAGGTGTCTACCCGGATGATGAACTGGCCCAACTGCCAGACACCGTGGTAGTACAAGAGATCAAACCATTGAGCGTTCCTACCATTGATGCTGAGCGTCATATGGTGATCATGACTCGCAAAGGATAGTTAGCTATGGCGCGTATCATCGCAGTGACCAATCAAAAAGGTGGTGTTGGCAAAACGACAACTTGTGTCAACTTGGCCGCTTCCTTGAGTGCCATGAAACGTCGAGTATTGCTGATTGACCTAGATCCGCAGGGCAATGCCACCACAGGCAGTGGCTTGCAGAAAGACGATCTTGAAAAAACTGTGTTCGATGTCTTGGTTGGCACCCATGGTGTGAAAGAGGCGATGACCTACAGCGAAACGGCTGGGTATACCGTGTTGCCTGCAAACGGTGATTTAACGGGTGCTGAAGTCATGCTGTTGGATTTGCCAAGTAAAGAAACGCGCTTGCGGGCCAGCCTATACGAAGTCGAAAGCGACTTTGATTACGTGCTACTGGACTGTCCTCCATCGTTGAATATGTTGACGGTGAATGCGCTGGCAGCCGCTCAAGGCGTATTGATTCCGGTACAATGTGAGTATTACGCATTGGAAGGCTTAACAGCCTTGTTGCAAACCATTGAAACGATCTCGACGGCACTGAACCCAGCCTTGGCAATCGAAGGGATCTTAAGAACCATGTACGATCCTCGTCCAAGTTTGACCCATGATGTCTCGACACAATTGGTGGAGTACTTTGGCGATAAAGTGTTCGACACTGTGATTCCAAGAAACATTCGACTCGCCGAAGCGCCAAGTTATGGTTTACCTGTCCTACATTATGAAAAACAGTCCCGTGGCGCGGTTGCTTACCTCGCTTTGGCGGGAGAATTTATTCGCAAACGCGCAGTGGCTGCGTAGTCACCATTCTTAATAAAGGTTGATTAGAATGACGATGAAAAAACGCGGCTTAGGTCGTGGCTTAGATGCTCTGCTAGCACCCAAAGCGGCTCCTGCTCAAGATGGTGACGGAGCAGACAATACCTCTGCAACGAATGATCAAACCATTCAAGGTTTGACTTACTTGCCTGTTGATTGGCTGAGTAAAGGTAAATTTCAGCCGCGCCGCGACATGAACCCAAACCAGCTAGATGAACTAGCGAACTCGATTCGTAATCAAGGCATCATGCAACCGATTGTGGTTCGCCCTCTGGGAGAGCAACGCTACGAAATCATCGCTGGTGAGCGACGCTGGCGCGCGGCGAAAATCGCTGGGCTTGATAAAGTGCCAGTCATCATTCGTCATGTAGAAGACTCGGATGCAGTAGTCTTAGCGTTAATTGAAAATATTCAGCGTGAAGATTTAAATCCTATCGAGGAAGCGGTTGCGTTACAGCGTTTGGTCGAAGAGTTTAGCCTAACTCAACAGCAAGTGGCTGATACGGTTGGTAAATCACGTTCTGCCGTGGCCAATTTACTGCGCTTACTTAACTTAACCCCTGATGTACGTCGTTTGGTTGAGCACGGTGACATTGAAATGGGTCATGCCAGAGCTCTGCTAGGTCTAGAAACCGAGTATCAAGCTCAGGCAGCGTCAATTGTTATTACAAAATCGTTGTCTGTTCGCGAAACGGAAAAGTTGGTGAAATCTTACCAACAGCCTCAGACTGCGCATGAGAAACCATCATTACCGGATTACAGCGAACACGCGGCGCGCATTGCAGATAAAATTGATTCTCAAGTGAAAATCCAAGCCAACGCTAAAGGCAAAGGGAAATTGGTGATTGAGTACCGCGACCAAGCACATTTAGAGTCCATGATGAGCGAACTTTTCGGACTTTAAACACAACTTTGGTGCGATAACGCATCAATATAGTAGACATTAGGCTAATAGTGCACTTTCTGTGCCGTGTTTGTATTGAACCGCCTGAATATAACCCATATAATGCGTCGGATTTTAAATTTGATCACATTGTGTGCTTATTTCGATGCGTCACAATGGTGCGTCAAGCTAGGGGAAAGAATGGCTCATAGCAAACCGCTCAAGGCGAGTGCTTTATTAGCCGCCAAAAAACGTGCCGTGTTTCGCTTTATTGCAACACAATTAGTGTTAGTTTTTTGTCTTAGCGTTGGAATTTTTGGCATTTATGATGGTCTACACGCGTACTCATTTTTAGCGGGTGCTCTGGCTAGCATAATTCCAAGTTTATACATGGCGTGGCGTGTGTTTGGCCACTCCGGGACTCGCCCAGCCAAAGATGTGGTGAAGTCATTTTATCGAGGTGAAGCAGGCAAGTTGGTGCTCACGGCAATACTGTTATCGGCCGTGTTTATTTTTATTAAGCCCATTGCCCCCGGCGCACTATTTGCCGGCTTCGGTATCGCAATTTTGAGCCATTGGCTCAGCCCACTGCTGTTAAAGTACTGACCGCAGAAGGGAAACGGTTTTAATCATTGAAAAAGTGTGGATGTAAATATGGCAAGTGAAAATCTCACAGCGTCAAGCTACATACAGCACCACCTTCAGAATTTGACCTTTGGTCAACATCCTGATGGTTCGTGGGGCATTGCCCACGGTGCTGAAGAAGCTGCGGCAATGGGGTTCTGGGCGATTCACCTGGACACGATGTTGTTCTCGATCGGCCTAGGTATCCTATTCCTATGGTTATTCCGTAAAGCAGCGAAGAAAGTATCGGTAGATACACCTTCTGGTCTTCAGAACTTCGTTGAGCTAATGGTGGAATTCGTTGACAAGAGTGTCAAAGAAACATTCCACGGTAAAAACAAAGTCATCGCGCCTTTGGCACTGACGATCTTTGTTTGGGTCTTCTTGATGAACCTTATGGACTTGGTACCGGTAGACTTTTTGCCGCACCTAGCATCATTGCTAGGCGTACCATACTTCCGTGTGGTTCCGACTACAGATTTGAACGCAACTCTTGGTATGTCGATCTCTGTCTTTGTTTTGATTGTTTACTACAGCATCAAAGTAAAAGGCCTAGGCGGCTTCGTTGGAGAGTTGACTTTACAGCCTTTCGGCAAATGGATGATGCCTTTCAACCTACTGTTGGAAGGGGTTGGTCTTCTTGCTAAGCCAGTTTCTCTAGCGTTACGACTTTTCGGTAACTTGTACGCTGGTGAATTGATCTTCATCTTGATCGCGATCTTGCCATGGGGCATTCAATGGGCTCTGTCTGTGCCTTGGGCGATCTTCCACATTCTAGTAATCGTACTGCAAGCATTCATCTTCATGATGCTGACCATCGTTTACTTGAGTATGGCGCACGAAGATCACTAAGATCGCGTTGTAATAACGATTTTTTAAACCTTGAAATCTTAAAAACTGTGAAAATTAGGAGTTAAAATGGAAACTGTAGTTGGTCTAACCGCTGTTGCTGTAGCCCTTCTTATCGGTCTAGGTGCCCTAGGTACTGCGATTGGTTTTGGTCTACTTGGTGGTAAATTCTTGGAAGGCGCTGCGCGTCAACCAGAAATGGTTCCAATGCTTCAGGTTAAAATGTTCATCGTAGCGGGTCTTCTTGACGCCGTAACAATGATCGGTGTTGGTATTGCATTGTTCTTCACTTTCGCAAACCCATTCATTGCTCAGGTTGCTGGCTAATATTTCGCTTTGACGAAAAGTGAATTATTAATTTTGAACGACTAGAGCGAGGATATTTGCGTGAATATTAATCTCACACTAATAGGCCAAGCTATCTCGTTTGCGATTTTTGTGTGGTTCTGCATGAAGTTTGTGTGGCCACCAGTGATTGCTGCGCTCGAAGAGCGTAGCAAGAAAATCGCGGACGGTTTGGAAGCAGCTAACCGCGCCTCACGTGACCTAGAGCTAGCTCAAGAAAAAGCTACTCAAACGCTACGTGAAAGCAAGGAACAAGCGGCCGAGATTATTGAACAAGCCAACAAACGTGCTAACCAAATCATTGATGAAGCGAAAGAGCAAGCGCTAGCAGACGGCAAACGCCTACGTGATGCAGCTCAAGCAGAGATTGAACAAGATGTTGTACGTGCTAAAGAAGCACTACGTACTCAAGTTTCAGCTCTAGCTCTTACCGGTGCAGAGAAGATTTTGGGCGCCAGCGTTGACGAAAAAGCACACAGCGAGATCGTTGAACAACTCGCCAAAGAGCTATAAGCGAGGGTCCTATGGCTGAATTAAAAACAGTCGCGCGACCATACGCCAAAGCCGCTTTTGAAGTCGCTCGTGAGCAAGGCCAAGTAGCTGAGTGGGCCAATATGCTAAGCATATTGGCTACTGCTACAGAAGAAGCCAAGCTAAACGAAGCGCTTCAGAACCCAGCTTTTAGTGCGCAAGAGAAGGCAACAGCTCTAGCGGAAGTGTGCAACGAAGTAGTCACTGAGCAAGGCAAGGCTTACTTGTTAGGTCTTGCTGAGAATAAGCGTCTAACGCTTCTTCCAGCGATTTCTGAGTTATTTGAGCAGTTCAAACTGAACTACGAAAAAGCAGTTGATGTGGTTGTCACATCCGCTTTTGCGTTATCAGCAGAACAAGAGCAAACACTGGCCGCTTCACTGAGTAAAAAATTGGACCGTAACGTCAATTTAAGCAGTGAAACAGACGCAAGCCTTATTGGTGGCGTGGTAATCCGTACCGGTGATTTAATCATCGACGGTTCAGTACGCGGAAAACTGGCGAAACTGGCCGAAGCGATAAACTCCTAAGGTTTCATCTGTGAAACCAGGGTTGAGGAATTTAGCATGCAGCAACTGAATCCATCTGAGATCAGCGAGATCATTAAGAAGCGCATCGAGTCACTTGATGTGTCTTCAGATGCCCAGAATGAGGGCACAATTGTCAGCGTTGCAGACGGTATCGTATTGATCCACGGTCTAGCTGACGTAATGTACGGGGAAATGATTGAATTCCCTGGTGGTGTCTATGGTATGGCATTGAACCTAGAGCGTGACTCTGTAGGTGCCGTAGTACTAGGTAACTACCAAGACCTTGTAGAAGGTCAAAAAGCAAAATGTACTGGTCGTATCCTTGAAGTACCAGTAGGTCCTGAGCTACTTGGTCGCGTTGTTGACGCACTAGGTAACCCAGTAGACGGTAAAGGCCCAGTAGAAGCGAAAATGACTGATGCAGTTGAAAAAGTTGCACCAGGCGTAATCGCTCGTCAAGGCGTTGATCAGCCAGTTCAAACTGGTTACAAAGCGATTGACTCAATGGTGCCAATCGGCCGTGGTCAGCGTGAGTTGATCATCGGTGACCGTCAGATCGGTAAAACCGCTCTAGCAATCGACACTATCATTGCTCAGAAAAGCTCTGGCATTAAGTGTGTGTACGTTGCGATCGGTCAGAAACAATCTACTATCGCTAACGTAGTACGTAAGCTTGAAGAAAACGGCGCAATGGAATACACCACTGTTGTCGTAGCGGGTGCCGCTGATCCTGCAGCAATGCAGTTCTTGGCTCCATACTCTGGCTGTACTATGGGCGAATACTTCCGTGACCGCGGTGAAGACGCATTGATCGTATTTGATGACTTGACGAAACAAGCTTGGGCTTACCGTCAAATCTCATTGCTACTACGTCGTCCACCAGGCCGTGAAGCCTACCCAGGTGACGTTTTCTACTTGCACTCTCGTCTACTAGAGCGTGCGTCTCGCGTAAGCGCAGAATACGTAGAGAAATTCACTAACGGTGAAGTTAAAGGTCAAACAGGTTCTTTGACTGCTCTACCTATCATCGAGACTCAAGGTGGTGACGTATCTGCGTTCGTACCAACGAACGTAATCTCTATCACTGACGGTCAGATCTTCCTAGAAACTAGCTCATTCAACGCCGGTATCCGTCCTGCGATGAACGCTGGTATCTCGGTATCTCGTGTAGGTGGTGCAGCGCAGACTAAGATCATCAAGAAGCTAGGTGGTGGTATCCGTCTTGCTCTAGCTCAGTACCGTGAATTGGCGGCATTCGCTCAGTTCGCTTCTGACCTTGATGATGCGACTCGTAAGCAACTTGAGCACGGTAAGCAAGTAACTGAATTGATGAAACAAGCTCAGTTCAGTCCAATGTCAGTAGGTGACATGGGCGTAATTCTTTACGCTGCCAACGAAGGCTACCTTGCAGATGTTGATACAAGCAAAATTGCTAGCTTTGAAAAAGCATTGTTGAGCTACATGAACAGCGAACACAGTGCGATGATGCAAGACATCAACAAGTCTGGTAATTACAACGACGAAATCGCTGGTACATTTAAGTCAGCGATTGAGAAGTTTAAAGCGACACAAACTTGGTAATGACTTGGTGGCTGGCGTGCCAGCCACCAATCATCTCTGCAGTTTGTGAATTAACATTCTCACAAGGGCAGGTCTAATATGGCAGTCGGAAAAGAGATACGCGCTCAGATTGGGAGCATTAACAATACGCGAAAAATTACCCGCGCAATGGAAAAAGTTGCTGCGAGTAAAACGCGTAAGGCTCAGGATCGTATGGCCTCTTCTCGTCCGTATGCAGATCGTATTCGTCAAGTGATTGGTCACTTGGCTAACGCGAATCCTGAGTATAAGCACCGTTACCTAACCGAGCGTGAAATCAAGCGAGTTGGTTACGTCATCGTATCCAGTGACCGTGGTTTGTGTGGTGGCTTGAACGTAAACGCGTTTAAAGCTGCGATCAAAGACATGAAGCAATACGTTGAAGCAGGGGTTGAAATTGAGATCTGTGCTGTTGGCTCAAAAGCTGTGTCTTTCTTCAAAAACTACGGTGGTAATGTAGCTGCGGCAGTAACTGGCCTAGGTGATGCGCCTGAAGCGTCACGTTTGGTTGGTAGTGTTAAAGTTATGTTGGATGCGTTTGATGAAGGTCGCATCGACCGTCTAGTTATGGTGTCTAACGAGTTCGTTAACACAATGACTCAGAAACCAAATGTCGAGCAACTTTTGCCGCTACAAGCAGAAGAAAATGCAGAACTGAAACACCACTGGGACTACTTGTACGAACCCGATGCAGTCGAGATCCTAAACGATCTTTTGGTTCGTTACATCGAATCTCAGGTGTACCAGGCCGTTGTTGAAAACATTGCGTGTGAACAAGCCGCTCGAATGCTGGCTATGAAGAACGCAACCGACAACGCGGGCAACATCATTGATGAGTTGCAGTTGGTATACAACAAGGCACGTCAGGCAGCCATTACTCAGGAAATTTCTGAGATTGTTGGCGGCGCGGCAGCGGTTTAAGGTATCAAGGTATTAAGAGGATCCGAACATGAGTAGCGGACAAATCGTACAGATTATCGGCGCGGTAATCGACGTGGAATTCCCACGCGACAATGTGCCAAAAGTATACGACGCCCTCACTATCGAGGGTAAAGAGCTGGTGTTGGAAGTTCAACAACAGCTAGGCGACGGTATCGTACGTACTATCGCCATGGGTTCTACAGAAGGTCTTAAGCGTAATCTAGAAGTTCAAAACACTGGTAAGCCTGTGTCTGTGCCTGTTGGTACAAAAACTCTAGGTCGTATCATGGACGTTCTAGGTAACCCGATCGATGAGAAAGGCGCAATTGGTGAAGAAGAGCGTTGGTCTATCCACCGTGAAGCTCCATCTTACGCTGATCAATCATCAGGTAACGAACTTCTAGAAACGGGGATCAAGGTAATCGACCTTGTTTGTCCTTTCGCGAAAGGTGGTAAAGTTGGTCTGTTTGGTGGTGCCGGTGTAGGTAAAACCGTAAACATGATGGAGCTTATCCGTAACATCGCGATCGAGCACAGCGGTTACTCTGTATTCGCAGGTGTAGGTGAGCGTACTCGTGAGGGTAACGACTTCTACCACGAGATGACTGACTCGAACGTAATCGACAAAGTATCTCTAGTATACGGGCAGATGAACGAGCCACCAGGTAACCGTCTACGTGTAGCACTAACTGGTCTTACAATGGCGGAAAAATTCCGTGATGAAGGCCGTGACGTACTATTCTTCGTCGACAACATCTACCGTTACACACTAGCGGGTACTGAAGTATCAGCACTTCTAGGTCGTATGCCTTCTGCGGTAGGTTACCAGCCAACTCTTGCAGAAGAGATGGGTGTACTTCAAGAGCGTATCACGTCGACTAAGACTGGTTCGATCACGTCTATCCAAGCGGTATACGTACCTGCGGATGACTTGACTGACCCATCTCCAGCGACAACGTTCTCGCACTTGGATGCAACAGTTGTATTGTCTCGTGACATCGCTGCGCTAGGTATCTACCCAGCAATCGACCCACTAGACTCTACTTCTCGTCAGCTTGATCCACTAGTAATCGGTCAAGAGCACTACGATGTAGCACGTGGCGTACAAACAGTACTTCAGCGTTACAAAGAGCTTAAAGACATCATCGCGATCCTAGGTATGGACGAGCTATCTGAAGAAGATAAGCAGACAGTAAACCGTGCTCGTAAGATCCAGCGTTTCTTGTCTCAGCCTTTCTTCGTTGCGGAAGTATTCACTGGTGCTCCAGGTAAATACGTTTCTTTGAAAGACACTATCCGTGGCTTCCAAGGCATCCTAAACGGCGAATTCGACGAGCTTCCAGAGCAAGCGTTCTACATGATCGGTAGCATCGAAGAAGCGGTTGAGAAAGCTAAGAAACTTTAATCCACGCAGTGTCAGCGAGTTACGGCTCGCTGGCAACGCCTGACTTGAAAGAGGCAACTTATGGCTATCACGGTACAATGCGATATCGTAAGCGCTGAACAAGAGATCTTCTCAGGTTCTGTTGAGACTCTTGTGGCTGCAGGTAGTTATGGCGATCTAGGTATCTACCCAGGTCACGCGCCTTTGTTGACTACGTTGCAACCAGGCCCTGTTCGTGTGATTAAGCAAAACGGTGAACAAGAAGTTATCTTCGTTTCTGGCGGCTTCCTAGAAGTTCAGCCACACCGTGTAACTGTCTTAGCAGATACCGCTATTCGCGCGGACGATCTTGATGAGGCAGCAGCACTTGAAGCTCAGAAACACGCTCAAGATCTGTTGAATCAGCAACAATCTGATTTGGACTACAGCCGTGCAACGGCTGAATTGGCGGAAGCCGTAGCTCGTCTACGTACTATCCAACAATACCGTCACGTAAAATAATCGCGACGCTTCAGTCCTAAAAAGCAGCCATTGGCTGCTTTTTTTATGCCTGCCGTTTTTGATAATCCTTTTAATGGTCACATTATATGTGAGTATTTGGAGTACATTGACCAAACTTGGAAGGATTTATGCATTCCAATTAACCCGCAAGTTAATTAAGTAAAAGGGAGTTTTAATGAGCCGTACCATTTTATGTGACATCGTAAGTGCCGAGCGTACTCTGTTTTCCAGTCCCGTACGCTATATAGTCGTCGCAGCGGAGCTTGGCGAGGTTGGTGTCTTCCCAGGTCATGCACCGCTTCTCACCATGTTAAAAGCTGGCAGTGCGCGTTTGGTAAAAGAAGATGGCAGTGAGGACATGATCTTTATTTCAGGTGGCTTTATGGAAGTGCAGCCCCACAAAGTCATTTTATTGGCGGACTTTGCGGAACGTGCGGGTGAGCTGGATATGGAAGAAGCACTGGCTGCTAAGCTGCATGCAGAGGAGCATTTAGGCTCTTCGAGTAATGACCTAGACCATACTCGAGCTTTGAAAGAGTTGAACGAAGCAACGGCACGTATTAAAGCGATTGAGCAAAGTCGTAAAATAGGACACTTTGTCGACAAAAAATAAACAAAATCCAAAAATTAGCCTTTAGTATTAGATTTTTTGGCTAATATTTAGTCTATATTTGATTCTGACGTTTCAGATTGTCAACAATCTGAGTTTGGCAAAGAATAAACATAAAAGGTCTGCCTGCATGTCATATCAAATAGAATATCAACTAGCCTGCGCCGAGCCAGAGGTGTTTTGGCGTGAAAAAGCTCAAGCCTTGGAATGGTTTAAATTCCCGAAAACAGTATTATCTCAGGACGAACAGGGCATGGATCGATGGTTTGCCGATGGCGAGTTAAATACTTGCTACTTAGCGCTCGATTACCATGTGGCGAATGGCCGTGCCGAGCAAGCGGCTCTAATCTACGACTCTCCCGTCACCGATACGAAGAAGACTTACAGCTACCAAGAACTACTTAATGAAGTATCTTTGTTTGCTGGTGCGCTGAAACAGCAAGGTGTCGAAAAAGGCGATACCGTTGTTATCTACATGCCCATGATCCCCCAAGCTTTAATCGCCATGCTGGCTGTCGCTCGTCTGGGTGCTATACATTCCGTGGTATTTGGTGGTTTTGCTGCTCATGAGCTTGCGGTCCGTATCGACGATGCCAAGCCTAAAGTCATCGTCACCGCGTCTTGTGGCATCGAAATTTGTCGTGTCATCGCCTATAAGCCATTACTTGACGAAGCTCTTAAACAAGCTGATCACACGCCAAACGCTTGTATTGTTTATCAGCGAGAACAACAACTTGCAAAGCTTAAAGAAGGTCGAGATATTGACTGGAGCGATGCGGTGAGCGAGGCAACCCCGACTGACTGTACCCCTGTAAAAGCCACAGATCCGCTCTATATCCTCTATACCTCTGGTACGACAGGTAAGCCAAAAGGTGTGGTGCGTGATAACGGTGGCCATGCCGTAGCACTCAATTATTCTATGCAAGCCATCTACAACATGAGTCCAGGAGAAGTTTTCTGGGCGGCATCCGATGTGGGTTGGGTAGTGGGGCATTCTTACATTGTCTACGGTCCGCTGATTTATGGTTGCACGACATTGATGTACGAAGGCAAGCCGATTATGACGCCCAATGCGGGGGAGTTCTGGCGTGTCTGTAAAGAGTATGATGTAAAAACTCTGTTCGCCGCGCCAACCGCCTTTCGTGCCATTCGTAAAGAAGATCCCAACGCAGAACTGCTCAACAAAGAAGACCTTGCTGGCCTTCGAGTAATCTTTATGGCGGGCGAGCGTCTAGATCCACCCACTTATGAGTGGACCAAAGCGGTGACTGGTAAGTGCATTGTTGATCACTGGTGGCAAACAGAAACCGGCTGGGCGATCTGCGCGAACCCGATCGGCCTTGAAATGAAAATCGCCAAACCAGGCTCTTCGACAGTGCCTTCTCCTGGTTTTCAAGTTCAGGTACTGGATGACCAAGGGGAGCCTTTACCGCCGATGGAGCAGGGCAGCATTGCGCTAAAGCGTCCGCTACCACCAAGCTGCTTACCAACCATTTGGGGCGATATGGAGCGCTTTAAATCTGGCTACTTAGAAGCTTATCCAGGTTACTACACTTCGGGCGATGGCGGTTATATTGATGAAGACGGCTATGTCTTTATTATGGGGCGCACCGACGATGTGATTAATGTGGCAGGCCATCGTTTATCAACCGGCGAAATGGAAGAAGTGGTAGCCATGCACGATGCCGTTGCAGAGTGCTGTGTTATCGGGATTAACGACGACCTCAAAGGGCAGTTACCGTTAGGTTTGGTACTTTTGAAAAATGGTTACGAGGATCAAGCAGACAGTATCCAAGAAGAGTTGGTAGCCTTAGTGCGCCAAGAAATCGGTGCTTTAGCTTGCTTCAAAATCGCTATGGTGGTGCCGCGTTTACCGAAAACCCGCTCCGGTAAAATCCTACGTAAGCTATTGCGCCAGATCGCCTCCGGTGAAGAGTTCACTATCCCATCGACGATTGACGACCCCAACAGCATCTATGATATCCAAGAGCTGATGGCTGAACGGGGCTTAATCGTCGACCAGCTCGCTGGCTGAAAAAAAAGCGCTTTTTAAGCAAGCCAACATGGCCTAGCCATGTTATTCCACTGTTGCCCGAGTGAATGCTCGGGCTTTTTTAAGGTTCTTTACAACAAACGCCATAAGGTATCGAAAATAATCTGCTGGGCTTTGGCAATATCGTTTGATTCCAATACCACGGCAGAAGGGAAGTTATCTCGCGCTAGAGAAATGATGGCACACTTCGGCGGATAGATAGCGATATAGCTGGCGTCGACACTGTCTTCGGTTTTGATCCACTTACGCTCCGATAGCTCAGCGTCTTCACCACCGTCCCCAAGCGCAATAACTTTTACTTTGATGCCCAGCTTAATACGCTGCTTGGTGTATGTTGGAAAGGGGCGATATAGATAAGGACGGATCGGTTTCGAGGAAAATACGCTGTATTCCTTATGGTCTTGCTGAGACACCACGTTTAAAATATCGCGCAATACCCATTCGATGCCATCATCGCCTTCATAGTAACGTACATCGGTATGATGGAAAGTCGGCTGGGACTGCACCAAGCTTGGAATAATAGTGTGCTTGAGCGAGTCGATGGTTTTCTCGATGTTTTGCTTACGCTCTTCGGCGAGATTAAGCAAAATCTCAGGGTTCTCCGCCATAAAGAAACGGCGTTTACCTTTCGGAAAATAGCTGACGACCCCTTTGCTTTGCAGCTGCTTCAACGACTCGTAGGCAGAACCGCGGTTGACCCCGGCTTGCTCGGCGATATCACGAATCGAAGCTGGCCCCAATTTCAGCAAGGTTTGATAAAGAATGGTCTCACGTTCGGTAAGGCCAAGTTGTTCTAAGACTTGATGCAGCATAAACCCTAATTAATCGTATAGATGTAGAACCCACCCAAAAGAGTGGTGAAGTGTAGACCTCAGTGTGTGCTCGCCTAGATATGACAGCACCGCCCTACGGACGTCCATGTCCGCGAAGGGCGGACACGCCCATCCTTGGGCGTTGTGCTTGCCATATCTAGACTCTGCCTAACTAAGCCAACATTCTGCCTCATTGGTGAGATTCTGCAAGGAGTTCAAGAGTGAGTGATGATCAGCGTTTTGGCGGTATTAGCCGCCTTTACGGTCAAACAGCCTATGAGTTTTTCCAGCAAGCCCACGTTTGTGTGATTGGTATTGGTGGGGTTGGCTCATGGTGCGCGGAAGCGTTAGCACGCTCTGGCATTGGTCAGATCACCTTGATCGATATGGACGATGTTTGTGTCACCAACATCAACCGCCAAATTCATGCGCTAGATGGCACCATTGGTAAAGCCAAAGTGGACGCGATGGCAGAGCGTATTAAGTTGATCAACCCAAACTGCCAAGTAAACTGCGTGGAAGACTTTATCACCACGGATAACGTGCCTGAGCTCTTGAATCAGCCGTTTGACTACATCATTGATGCGATTGATAGCTTAAAGCCAAAAGCCGCTATGATCGCCTGGTGTAAGCGCAATAAGCGTAAGCTGATTACCGTCGGTGGCGCGGGTGGTCAGATCGACCCAACTAAAGTACAGATCGCGGATTTATCTCGTACCGAGCAAGACCCGCTGGCAGCTAAGCTGCGTAACTTCTTACGTCGAAACTATAACTTCCCGCGCGATACCAAAAAACGCTTCGAAATCGAATGTGTGTACTCATTGGAGCAACTGAAATACCCACAGACAGACGGTACAGTGTGCGAAACCCGTGAGAAAGGGGATACAGAAACCAAGATGAACTGCGAAACGGGCTTTGGCTCCAGCACCGTCGTCACCGCCACCTTTGGTTTTGTTGCAGTAGGGCGAGTGTTAGAGAAGCTTGCACTTAAAGCGAATCAATCCTAAGCAATTTTTTACAAGAGCGTTCTCTACTAAGCTGGTAGTGTGGCACTAACACCACTCTACCTTGGAGGCTGGATGCACGCCAACGAATACTGCAATGTTTCTACTAGCCAAACTTTAGGCGGATTGGAAATGATTGAAGCGCAGTTTACCGAGACGGTCTTCGGTAAACATGCCCACGCAGGTTTTGTGATCTCCGTGGTGGATGCGGGTGTAATGCATTTTAGTCATCGTGGCGCGAGCCATAACGCCTTGCCGGGGCAGCTTTCAGTCGTGGCACCAGATGAGCTACACACGGGCTCTAAGGGTAAAGGAGAAGGCTGGCGTTATCGTGCGTTGTATCCGTCTGAAGAGCGTATGAGCTCATTAAACCAATCCTTGTTCGGTGCTTATCAAGCGCCGCATTTTCGTCAAAGTGTCATCAGCGATGGGCGTTTAAGTCTACAAATGCAGAGCTTGCTAGATAAGATCCGTCATAATGCGAGTGCATTAGAGATCGAAGAACAGTGGGAATTGCTACTGGTGAACTTGTTATTACAAGAAAGCCAACACAGCAGTATGCCGACATTCAGCAAAGCACAATCGAATATCGAGTTCGTGCGAGACCTTTTAGCAGATTGCTATCAGCAAAAGCTTTCTCTAGAGGTTGTTGCAGAGCAGGCTGGTATCAGTAAGTTTCATTTAATCAAAGAGTTCAAACGCTGCTATCAGCTAACGCCTCATCAATACCAAATCCAACAGCGCTTAAACCACGCCAGAGCACAACTTAAACGCGGTATCAGTGCGGTTGATGTGGCCCTGAATTGCGGCTTTCACGATCAAAGTCACTTCAGCAAGGCCTTTGTCAGTGCCATGGGAATTTCACCAAGCGCTTACCAACAGCAATTTTTTACAAGATAAGATTGTGTGACCGACTTACTCTAACGGTCTTAATTGATCAACGGGAGCATTATGGAAAGCCAATTAGCCTTTTTAGCCGTTTGTTTGGCGTCTGCTGCCTCCCCAGGCCCTGGCGGTTTAGCGGTGGTGAGCAACAGTATTAATCATAATCTTCGTCGGACTTTGCCTGTGATCTTTGGTATTGCGACAGGGCTCATATTGGCCTCGGTATTGGCGAATACTTGGTTACTGGCGGTGATTCATTCCAGTGAAATGGCGTTTCAGGTAATGACCTGGTTATGCAGCGCTTACATTGCTTATTTAGGATGTAAGGCGCTGTATTATGCCAAAAGTGAAATAACCATTGCCGCACAGGGTTACAGCTTTAAAAATGGCGTACTGATTTCATTATTGAACCCGAAAACCTTAGTATTCTTCGGGGCGCTCTTTCCAATGTTTATTCCCTCAAATGAGCATTTCGCGGCATGTGCGGTTATGCTCACCATCGAGCTGGTAGTGATTACCTTGATCATTCATGTATTGACATCATTGGCGATTGATAAGGTGTCTCATCTATTGAAACACCATATCGTACTTATTAATCGAATTACGGGATTGTTATTTATCGGACTTGGAGTCAGTGGTTTTATGCTTCAGAAATAAAGTAGTAGAGATTAGAAAATAAAAAAATACCGTAATAAAAATAATGATTAAAGCCCACTCTAAAAAATTTAGGTTATATAAATAGCCTGTAGGCAAGCCTATAGCTAAGCCAAAATAATATGAATAAATAACTTTTTGAGAGTGCTCAGGCTTATTTTCGCCAAAGATATAATGCCTCTCATTATAAGCTCTTTTTAAGCTATATATAGAAATTGCTAGAAACAAGGCTAAAGTTAAAAAATTCATTACTTCAAACATCTGATACCCTTAATATCCCTTTCTGTATCAGCTCTTTTATAGCTCTTGACTTATCATGCTCGGCATTATGATATAAAAGTGTTGCCATGATGGTTACGTAAGAAATATGCGAATAAGTTAAAATCACGGTGCCTTTGAATAAATAATTACATGCAATTTCAATAGGATAGAAAAGATAGATTCTCCGTGAAAAACTTGTTCGCATCTTCCCATAGCAACGGGTGAAAAAGCCTATTAATCGCAACTAAATTTATATAGCTTAGCTTCCCCTCTGGAGATCCTAGAAGGATAAGGCTCTACGGCACACTTCTGATAGCCTTTACGCTCTAGTTGCTTAACTAGGAGATAAGGGGCCGTGTAAGCTAATGCCAGAGATGCAATAAACCAATATATAATCATTTTCGCAGCATATTTTTTTATGAATACCGGATACTTTCGATGTATTCCAGAGTACTCAATAAAGCAGAATAACCAAAATTCCGACATCAAGAATAAGAAGAATATTCCGCTATCAAACTCTATCTGGCTTTCATGATTTTGCGTAGCAATTATTACCCTAAAAAATTCATAAAAAGGAAAGAGTGCAGCAGGTATAGATATGCATATTAAGAAAATAAAAATACACTTCGCTAATTTAAGGGGCATCAGTATCCTCTTACAGAGCAAGGCCCAAATAAGCACGGAATATACTGTGGGTTCCGCTCTAAAAAGTTAAGGTTTCTATTAATATCAGATTTTATCTCTCGTAAGCTTATACCCATTCTCGCGTATGCTTTAATAAGAGCATTTGTAGCACCAATATGCTTATCAATTTCCTCAAGTACCAGTCCTGTAATAATACCAACAGCAACCGCAGCTATTAAAGGGCCAGCCGCAATGGATCCAACGATAGCTGCAGATCCTACCGCACAGCCAGCAACGGCAGCAGCAATAGAGCTAATGCCTAACTTAACTAAATCTCCTGTAACAGTACCTAATAGATCTGATAATGTTGCTGTATCTCTAATAAGGTAGTCAAAAACCTCTATTCCTACGAAAAGAATTGCAGTGACAACAGTCCCTCCTTTTACAGACGTAGTTATTCCTTTAGGGCCAATTGCCATTCTTACTACTTTGGGATTATCGATTAGGTAACGAGTACCAGTAAATACCTCTCTGTTGCCCGCATAACCCCGAAAAACAACGTACTTTTTTCCATCAGCATATTGCTTAATTACTACTTTTTCTGCTTTAAATCCAAATTCTTCTATAAGATTTTTGACAGTTTTTGTGTCCATTAATGGCGCAACATACCCTGATCCAGTTTTTATTCTATTTTGGTTTCTAGTGTATGCTTCTAAAAGTATGTCTAGTGATATAACTTGGATTACCTGCTCTTGTCTTTTTAGCTCTGTTACTAGTTGGTCATCTAATCTCATTTTTTATACCTTCCTTGTTATTTACATTTAGCATCACTGTTGGATCTAGTGAGCCAAGCATTTGCTGTTTTAATATTTCTAGCGACATAAATGCCACGGCAGAAGAAGTACCCCAGCAACTGTTGTGAATAGCGATGCCCGCTCTCAGCTGCAATTTGATACCACTCTATAGATTTGTTGTCATCTTTAATGCCATGTATGCCAAAATCATAGCTTTTTGCTACTTTGTATTGTGATGTGATGTTACCGATTTCTGCTTCCCTTATTAAAGATTCGAGCAGCGTTCTAGGATCTATGGTTTCAGTACTATTGCCATCTGTAGCCACGTAATAAATATCAGAAAATGAGCTGTATGAGGAGCTTTCGGATTTTCTTTGCCAATCCATAGCTTTTAGAAGATCTTTTTTCACACCTTCGCCGTTTGCATACATACTTCCAATTTCAAACATTGCCTCAGAGTTGCCCTCGTTCGCAGCGTGTTTTAGGTACTCTAGCGCTATGTCAGGACTATCGCCCTCCTTTTTTGCAATTAGAGCTAAGTAGTAGTGGGCGTCGCCATTACCTTCCGCTGCTAATTGCGTGAACAGCTCTTTAGAATGAGCTGTTTGTCCAGAGAAAAATAGCTCAGTAGCCAGAGCTATTTTTGAATAGTCATTCGCTAATAAAAGTGATGAGAAAAGAGTTAAAGATGAGATAAAGATAGATAATAAGAGCTTTTTTTTTGTATAGATCATTATATATCAGTCCTTTGATCTTGAGATTTTGATTCGCAGAATAATAAAAATTAATCAAAAATAGTAGTACAAAACCTACTCTTTACCCATTACTTACATTAAGAAAAAGCAAGTATGTGGTTATTTTATTTTCATGGTGTTTTTAAATAAGATCCACTCGACTTTAGATCGCTTTATTATCAGTTTTGAATCTGCTGTAAAATACCCAACACACCATTGGTACGAGAGCTGGTGAGGTAGCTGGAAAGGTTAAACTGGTTTAGCTCTGCGGCTAAGTCCATGGTTTGTAGTTCGGCTTTGCTGTGGCCATTTACTAAGCTCAGGATGACCATAAGAACACCGCGCATCAGTTTGGCGTCGCTGTCCGCTTGGAAGGTACAAACACCGTTTTCTTGGCGCTCAATCAGCCAGATGGCGCTTTCACAGCCTTTTACCTTATTCTCTTCAGTTTTGTCTGCATCCGTTAGGCGCTCAAGCTGTTTGCTAAGGCTCACTAACTCTTTGAAGGTGGCTTCTTTGCTGGTGCAGGCTTGCAGTCGTGTTTGAATGGCATCGCGGGTTAAATCAGTCATCACCTAGGATCTCAATGGCTTCGAGTAAAACATCACAGAAGCGGCGTGCCTCCGATAGGGTATTGTAACAAGCAAACGACGCTCGTAGGGTGCTGCTCACGCCCAGTTGCGCCATTAATGGGTGGGCACAGTGACTACCAGCACGTACGGCGACCCCTTGGCTATCGAGATAACCGTTTAGGTCTAATGTATGAATGCCCGGTACGCTAAGGGAGACCACGGTGGTGTCTGCCGCCGGTGAATAGATTTCAATCGAGGTATTAAACTTTAGTTCATCATACACATAGCGCGCGAGCTTCTGCTCCCATTCAATCATCGCTGTTCGATCTTGATTAGCTAGAAAATCACAGGCTGCAGTCATACCAATAACACCTTCGATGTTGGGCGTGCCTGCTTCAAGGCGATAGGGCACAACATTGAACTCTGTGCTGTTGTACGTCACATGGCGTACCATTTCGCCGCCCGTCTGCAGGGGTGTCAGCACTTCTAGGGCATGAGGTTTACCATACAGCACGCCAATGCCTGTTGGAGCGTACATTTTATGGCCTGAGAAGACATAGAAGTCGCAATCTAAGTCTTGTACATCGACAGGGTAGTGAGCGACCGCTTGCGCGCCATCGACCAGAGTAAAGGCCTTGACGGCTTTCGCGGCAGCGAGCATTTCTTTGATAGGTGTTTTCACACCAATGGCATTGGAGATCTGAGTGCAGGCAAAAATACGGGTGTGTTCATTAAAATAACGCTCGTATTCAGGCTCCCATTCTCCCTTAGAGGTTAGGGGTAATACTCGCAAACGAGCACCAGTACGAAACGCCAATTGTTGCCACGGCACAAGGTTGGCGTGATGTTCAAGACTGGTGATCAGGATCTCATCGTCGGGCTTTAGACACCATTCCAAACCATAGGCCACCAAGTTAATGGATTCTGTGGTGCCTTTAGTCCAAATGACATGGTCTGAATCCGCCGCATTAATAAAACGCGCAACACGATCACGGGCGTGTTCAAATTGCGCTGTGGCGCGATCACTCAAGTAATGGGCACCACGGTGAACATTGGCGTTACTGGTGGTGTAATAGGCCATTAATGCATCCAGCACAGCCTGTGGTTTTTGCGTGGTGGCGGCATTATCGAGATACACCAACGGGTGATCATTGGCTTCCAACTGTAAAATCGGAAACTGAGCTCGAAGGGTGTTTGCATCAAATGCCATACGCAAGGTTCCACTGCTGTCTAAAAACGGAGCTAAATTGTACCTTAAATTTAGTGAATCTCAGTAATATTGCACGTTACAGCGGTGAAACACTTGTCATTTCAGCGTTATTCGCTAAGGTTCATACAGTTATTTTGATTTTAAAATTAAAGGTACAGAGACCGTGGCGGACTTTCTTTATAAAGGCGTAGTGGATTGGTTTTTACAGCAAATGAGCCAAGGCGAGCTATCGCCTGGTGATAAGATGCCATCCCTACGAAAACTGGCGAAGCAGCTTGAATTAAGCTTGAACACCGTCATTCACGGCTATGATATTTTGGCTGAAGAAGGGTGGATCGAGTCGCGCCCCAAATCGGGCTATTTCGTCTGTCATAAGCCCACGGTCAAACATGCGCACTTATTGGCGGGGGACCGAGCGGTACGTTTTGACGAAGCGTTAAGTAAAAAGCTAGCTTGGTCGGCTTTGTCTCATCGCGCAGCATTAGTAGATCAGAGTGATGACTTTCTTCATCCGAGTGTACGCCAAGGAGAAACCGATTTACCCGTTCTTGGAAAGGGGCATTTGGCAGTAAGGGAAGCCGTTAGTGAGCACTTACGTAAGGTAGCTATTCAGATACACCCATCACAGATTTGGCTGGGTAGATCACCACTCGCCATGTATACCCAAGCAGTGCAAACTCTGACACAAGTAGGGCAGGCGGTGATGGTGATTACGCCGTGTGATCCTCGTTTAACCTCCACCTTAATCAGTTTAGGTCGCGATGTCGTGACTCTGGCCGCTGGCGATCGTGGTGTGGATTTGGATGAAGCGGTACGCTGCCTTCGTGATGACGCGATCAAGATGGTGGTGTTCCCAAGTCAGTTTGGTTTTCCTAGTGGCAGCGAGATTTCAAACCTGAGTTTGCGCCGTTGGTTAGCGATCGTGCAACAGCTTGAGATTCCAGCGATTGAATGGGATATGACGTCCCATTTGAGCTACAAGCCCAGCACATTAATGACCTATAAATCCTTGGATGAGAAAAACCAGATTGTCTACATAGGAGGTGTTGAGTCCAAAGGTGTAGATCGTAATGCGGCTTGGTGTTTGCCGGGTAAGTACCAAGCCTTAGAGGGTGCTTTATTATGTGCCGATCTGGCTTTGAGTGACCCTCAGCAACAAGCTCTGATGGATGCGCTGCAGCCTAATCAGCGCCATTCTCTAATGCGTCGAGCTCGCCAAATCTGGTCAGTGGCTGAGAAGTCGAAAAGCCTTTTAGAGAGCGCCTTGGGAGATACGGTCCGCTTTGCTAACACTAAAGGTGGCTTAACACTTTGGTTGCAACTCGATATCGCACTAACGGAAGCTCAATTGACAACGCTGTTTGCCAAACATCGTCATGGTCTTGTACCTGGTAGCTATTTGTCTGCGCAAGCTGAAGCTAATCATTGGTTAGCGGTCAATGTGACCTATGAAGGTATTGAGAAGCTTGCTGCACAGTTAAGAAGCTGTATTGATGCGGCACATCAAGAGCAAGCAACAGTAGCGAGTGTAGAAACTGATGAGACGACGCCTGAAGCGCTTGATGAAGCACTGAGCGAAACACAAAGTGTTGACGAAGTGATGGAAACGGAAGTTGCTGAAGACTTAGAGCAGGAAGTTGAAACCACTTATCAGGAAAATGAACTCAATGCAGAGACTGAGGCCGCAGAAGACGTCACTGAGGCAAACCAGAAGGAAGAGAGTGGGCAACCTGAGCCGGCGGGCATGCTGCTTGAGCCAAGTGATTTTGCTATAGAAGATGTGATGTTAAAGCAGGAAGATGAAGTGTCGCCTGATAGCGAAGTATCACAGAAGCCTGATGCTGAAGAGAAACCAAAAGAGAATAGCACCAAGACGGTTTATAACCCGATGCTTGATCTCATTAATCACGATTTTGGTTAGTTCGTTAAAGTATGTGAAAGAAGCGGAGGCCGTTAGGCATCCGCTTCTTTCAAGTAGTGTTCTATCTGGGCTTGCATAGGCTTGTGGTCTTGGTAATTGATGGGAATATTTATCAGCTTTTCCCCGATCAATAACGCCAGCGATGGAAATGAGTTCAGTCCAAGATGGCGCGCATTCTCGATTTCTTCTTCCACTAGTCCGTGCTGTTTGATGTAGTCCATGCTCTTGAGAAACCCTGTTCGACTCAGACCAATATGCTCTGCGCAATCGGCTAAGACATCGAGATCGGATGGGTTTTTAGCCTCTAAATAATAGGCTTTCTGGATCGCGTGATACATTTCCATTTCTAGATTTTCATCACGTGCTACGAGACAGGCACGATTGGCTGGGTAGGTTGAACGACGTGGCTCTGTATGACGCCAGAAGTCATAGTTAAATTCTGCACCTAATTCTGACGCAATACGTTGCCAAGTGGCTTCTAGTTTCTGACGCATTTCCATCGGCATGGGCACATCAGAGTCCGGTGCTAAGCCTCCGAGCATGGGTTGAATCGTCAAATCTTCCCGATCGATACGTTTTGCTAGGGCTTTTTGTAAGGCGGTCCATGTTGGGCGAAAGCCCCAACACCAGCTACACATAGGGTCATAGCAGTAAATCAACGTAGCGGTCATGTTTGCTCCAGTTATTCGAGACAATAAAAAAGCCAGCTAGACGACGCCTAGCTGGCTTTTCATTATTAAGCGATTACGACTTAGTTCGCAAGAACCTTCGCAATGGCTTCACAAAGTGGTTCCATATTGTCTTTGGTCATACCTGCTACGCTGATACGGCCTGAGCCAACAATGTAGATACCAAATTCGCTGCGCAGTTGCGCAACTTGATCTGGATTTAGGCCAGAGAAAGAGAACATGCCATTTTGTTGCGAGATGAACGAGAAATCTTGTTCAACGCCTTTCGCGCGCAGTGTGCTAACGAATAGGCTACGCATTTCGTGAATACGTGTACGCATTGCTTGAAGTTCCATTTCCCATAAGCTGCGTAGCTGAGGGTTGGTAAGTACTTCTGTGACCACTGCGGCACCGTGAGAAGGCGGATTCGAGTAGTTTGCTCGAATGCAACGTTTCACTTGTGAGAAAGCTGCGTCTGCGTGTTCTGCTGTTTCACAGATGACGGTAATCGCACCCACACGCTCGTTGTATAAACCAAAGTTTTTCGAGAAAGAGTTTGCGATCAGCATTTCTTGAACTTGATCCAAGAACACTCGTAGGCCTGCTGCGTCTTCTTCTAAGCCTGCACCGAAACCTTGGTAAGCGAAGTCGAACAATGGCAGGAAGCCTTGCTTGCTGCAAAGCTTTGCTAATTGTGCCCACTGTTCTTTCGTTGGATCGATGCCTGTTGGGTTGTGGCAGCAGCCGTGGAACAGTACGACATCACCTTCTGGAACTTGCGATAGGCTGGCTAGCATCGCTTCGAAATCTAGCGATTTAGACGTTGCATCGTAGTAGGCGTAGCTACCGACTTCCAAACCAACAGATTGGAAGATTGCTTGGTGGTTTGCCCACGTTGGGTTGCTGACCCAAACGGTTGCACCAGGCATGTGCTTTTTAATAAATTCAGCCGCGATACGCAACGCGCCAGTACCACCTGGAGATTGTGCCGTGTGAGCACGCTGTTTCGTAATTACATCGTGATCTGCACCGAACAGAAGTTCTTGAACTGCTTGACGGTACGCTTCGGTACCTTCAATGCTCAAGTAGCTTTTGGTTTTCTCGGTTTCTACTAAGCGCTCTTCAGCTTGCTTAACAGATTTTAAAATAGGCGTCGCGCCGAGCTCGTCCTTGTATACACCAACACCCAAGTTAATTTTATTTGGGTGTGGATCGTTACGATAAGCGTCATTTAAGCCGAGAATAGGGTCAGCTGGTGCAACTTGAATGTTTTCGAACATGGTGACTCCCCGCAAGGGTTTTAAGTACTGTTTTTATTATTCGTTAACGTTTAAAAAATCAGCCGTAATGGTACTCCAAGCAGGTCTCTTCCGCTAGAAAAACAACCCTAGATAACGTGTAAAGGTAAACGATTTACATCAATAAATGAGATGTATTGAGTGCACAAAAGACATAGGCCCAATCCGAACAGGGTTGAGCTAAGGTGAAGTGAGCCAGTCTCCCAGAGTGATCTGAGAGACTGTTATGGGTGCAGCGGAGCGGTTTTAATCGTCCCAGCCGTCTGAAATCGCGTGATTGAGACGTTTTTCTTCCAGATAAGCTTCGATGGCTCGACGTGCTTTTAACATCCTTGCACTGTCTTCTTTCTGGTGACGTTCGTTCTCTTCTTTCTTTAAGCTGATAGAAGCGTATAACAAATCAGTTTTAACTTCGGAAACAGTTTCCGCTGGCGTACTCATCATTTTTTCCTCACAGGTCCATTTCGGATGACAGAAATGCACACATCACTGTCATCGACAGGTGAAAAAAGTCAAAATAGACAGACATCAAGACTTCAGTGATATAAAAAACGCAAGCTGGTCAAAAATCAACCTATTTTTTATGAAATTTTTATTGGCGGATACGAATGGATGTTTCTTTTATCCTCGATGCTTTGAACGATAAGCAGCGGGAAGCGGTGGCAGCACCTCTACAAAACAGCCTAGTGTTAGCAGGCGCTGGGTCCGGTAAAACACGAGTATTAGTGCATCGCATTGCTTGGTTGATGCACGCCTACGAAATTTCCCCTTACAGTTTGATGGCCGTGACGTTTACCAATAAAGCAGCGCGGGAAATGCAGGCACGTATCGAGCAGCTGGTTGGCGTACCACCTCAAGGGATGTGGGTGGGCACCTTCCACGGTATTGCTCACCGTTTGCTACGGGCCCATTGGCGCGATGCAGGATTGAAAGAAAGCTTTCAAATCATGGACAGTGATGATCAGCTACGTTTGGTGAAGCGCATTATGCGTGAGTTGAGCATTGATGAAACGCGCTGGCCACCCAAGCAAGTGTGCTGGTTTATCAACGCGCAAAAAGACGAAGGTCGCCGTGCGGCGCATGTGCCGGATAGTCATGATCCGTTTTCCCGTGGTATGCGTGAAATGTATTATCACTACGAAGAAGCCTGTGAGAAAAACGGCTTACTCGATTTTGGTGAATTGCTGCTGCGTGCCCATGAATTGATGCTCACCAATCCAGCGTTACTGAAGCATTACCAACAGCGCTTTGTGCATGTGCTAGTAGACGAGTTTCAAGACACCAACACCATCCAATACGCTTGGTTGCGCTTGATGGTGGGAGAGGAAGGCTCCATTACCGCTGTCGGGGACGATGACCAATCGATCTATGGCTGGCGTGGTGCGAAGATTGAAAACATCCAAAATTTATCCAAACACTTCAAAGACTTACACACGATTCGCCTAGAGCAAAACTACCGCTCAACGGGGCATATCCTAAAAGCCGCCAACGGTTTGATCAGCAACAACGATGATCGCTTGGGTAAAGAGTTGTGGACTGATAGTGGTGAAGGTGAGCCGATTTCGGTATACGCGGGCTTTAACGAGCAAGACGAAGCGCGTTTTATTATCGAGATCATCAAAAAATGGCGTGATGATGGTAACGCATTGAAAGATATGGCGATTCTGTATCGTTCCAATGCTCAATCACGGGTCATAGAGGAATGTCTTGTTAGGGAACAAATTGCTTATCGTATCTACGGTGGGCACAGATTCTATGACCGTTTAGAAATCAAAAATGCTTTGGCCTACGCTCGCTTAGCGATTGATCCAAACGATGACGGTGCGATGGAGCGTGTGATCAACGTACCTACGCGCGGCATTGGCGAGCGTAGTATCGGCACTATCCGTGAGATCGCTCGTGATCAAGGCTGTTCGATGTGGCAAGCTGCCGATCAAATCGTGACGCATAGCCTGATGCCTGCCCGTGCTGCCAATGCCATCAAAGGCTTTATGCAGTTGATTCAAGGCATGGCGACCTCGTTGCAGAACCCTGACCTTGGTCTAGGCGATATTTTCGACCAGATCATCGCTGAGGCGGGTTTGATTCCTTATCACGAAAAGGAAAAAGGTGAGAAGGGCGAAGCCCGTGTAGAAAACTTAAAAGAGTTAGTGAATGCTGCCAGCGGATTTAATTGGCTGGAAACCGATGAAGAATTCAGTTCACCTATGATGGCGTTCTTAGATCAAGCGGTGCTGGATGCGGGCGAAGCTCAAGCAGATGAATACCAAGATTCGGTGCAGCTTATGACCTTGCACTCAGCGAAAGGTCTGGAATTTCCATTGGTATTTATGGCTGGTGTCGAGGAAAACCTCTTCCCAAGTCGTATGTCGTTTGAGGAGCCGGGGCGTCTCGAAGAAGAGCGTCGTCTTTGCTATGTGGGCATCACCCGCGCCATGCAAAAGCTCTACATCACCTACGCGGAGTCACGTCGTTTACACGGCTCAGAGTCATTCAACAGCCCATCGCGCTTTATTCGCGAAATCCCTGAAGAATGTTTGGAAGAAGTCCGCTTACGCTCACAAGTGGCACGTCCTGTATCCATGCAGCGCCCGGACTACTCGGCTTCGATTCAGCGTCAGAACCAAAACATCATGCAAGGTCACACAGTGCCTGAGACCAATGTCTCCATGGGCGACCGAGTGAAGCACCCGATTTTTGGTGAAGGTTTAGTCGTGAACTACGAGGGCCAAGGCCCACAGGCGCGCGTTCAGGTCAACTTTGACGATGCTGGCTCCAAGTGGTTGGTGTTGTCTTTTGCTAAGTTGGAAGTTTTGTAGATTCGGTGATTGATAGTGGGTCATTCACAGTCAGTGGGTGGCCTCTTCCCGTTACCTGATTTGCTTGCGCAACGTCTTTGCTTCGTGCCTCAGCTTCGACACGTCAGCGCAAATCAGGCAAACGGGAAGGGCTTAATCAGTTTCAAAGCATTAAAAGAAACTTCTTCCTTGGTAAAGCGGCGGGCCACCTGAGGTCTAGCGGCTCCGAGAAACCAAAGGCCCCACGACATATTCCCAAGCCAGATACACCAAGGCGCCGGCTAATAAACCAATACCAAAGTTAATCAGCATCGGGACGAGTCCAGAAACGATGGCTTCTAGGGCGGGTGGTAGAGAGTCTAATGGTGCTTCGATATGTGGCAACGCATGGGCGATGATACCGCCGCCGACTAGGAACATAGCGATGGTGCCAACAATAGATAGAGTTTTCATAAGCTTAGGTGCGAAGGTTACCAGCCCCATGCCCAGTGTGTTGAGTAAGCCGTCTTGGTGCTTTTTTGACAAGTGCAGCCCAAGGTCGTCTATTTTAACGATACCTGCGACCAGGGCGTAAACGCCAATGGTCATGGCAATAGCAATCAAGGACACCACCAGCACTTGGCTGATAAAGTCAGCGTTTTGAACAGTACCAAGGGCAATGACGACGATTTCAGCGGAGAGAATAAAGTCGGTACGAATAGCCCCTTTGATTTTATCCTTCTCATAGGCGACTAAATCTGTACCCTCTGGCAGGTTTTGCTTATCACTGTGCTCTTTTTTGTGGGTTAGGCTATGAAGGATTTTTTCGAAGCCTTCAAAGCAAAGATACAAACCACCAATCATAAGCAGAGGCGAAATCAGCCAAGGTGCAAAGGCAGAGATCAACAGCGCCAATGGCACTAGAATCAGCTTATTAATCAAAGATCCCTTCGCTACAGCCCAGACAACTGGCAGTTCACGGTCTGCACTGACCCCTGTGACTTGCTGGGCATTCAACGCTAAATCATCGCCAAGTACAGCACCGGTTTTCTTGGCTGCCACTTTTGACATCAAGGCGATGTCGTCTAATAACGTTGCAATGTCATCAATTAACGCGAGTAAGTTAGTGCCGGCCATGGTGAACTCATGTTTCAGGTCTAGTTAGCCATCATAGTGCGGGGGAGATTGATAAATTGAAAGACTCTCGTGCGCAAGCTTGAAGATCCTTTCACACTTCACCCGTCTCTACAGGATCAGCAAACCTGCTAGTATGTAGCAAATAGAATAAAACATAAGGAAACGTTATGACCATCCGAGTGGGTATTATTGGTTTTGGACTATCGGGCCGTGTATTTCATGCGCCGTTTGTGATGAATCAGGCAGACATGACTTTGTCGTATATTTGCTCTTCGAAACCTGATGAGGTTCATAAATACTGGCCTGATGTGTCGGTGGTGAATGACGCGGATGCTTTAATTGCTGGTGATGATATCGACCTTGTTGTGATTACCACGCCAAATGCTTTGCATTTTCCTCAAGCGAAGTTGGCGCTGGAAACGGGCAAGCATGTTTTGTTGGAAAAGCCATCAGTGACAGAAATTGAACAGATCGAAGAGCTGTGCCGTATCGCCCACGATAAAGGTTTAATCTTCACGGTGTATCAAAATCGCCGTTTTGATGGGGACTTCCTACGTCTTAAGGAACTGGTTGAGACACGAGAGTTAGGCAATCTGAAGCAATTAGAAAGCCGCTTCGACCGATTCCGTCCTGTGGTGCAGCAGCGTTGGCGCGAGCAGCCGGGAGTGGGCACGGGTATATTTTGGGATCTTGGTCCGCATGTGGTGGACCAAGCGCTGGCGCTTTTGGGTACACCTGACTGGCTCAAAGCGAGCATAGATACACTGCGAGACGAAGGCGCGGCGCCGGACTGCTTTGAAATTGAGCTGGGTTACGGCAAAACACGCGTGCGTCTTGGCGCGAGTCTATTTGAAGCAGGTGAGATGCGTCGCTACAACGCGCGATTTGATGCAGGATCGTGGCATTGCTATGGCTTAGATGCCCAAGAAGATGCACTGCGTGCTGGTGAGTTACCTGGTGATGAAGACTTTGCTAGCCCTGAGCAAACAGCGGTACACTACAACGCGCCTAGCCAAGATGACATCAGTGCATCGCAGGAGTCACTAAAATCGGGGCGTTACGTAGACTTCTATCAGCAGCTTACGGATGCTATTCAAGGTCGCGGTGAAGCTCCTGTATCATCTCGCCACGCCTGTGAGTTGGTGTATGCCATGCAATTGGCGGAGCAGTCAGCTCAGTCTGGCGAGCGTAAAGCATGGGACTACCACAGTGCTTTCTAATTAAGCTGTAAACAATCTTTGACAGATCACTCAACGAACTTTTGGTGACGTTTTAGAATTTCGTTGAGTTGATCTAGTTTCCAGCATACCATTTCGTTCCGCTCTCGTTTGAGGGCATACAAACGCCTACAAAAACAACAACATCGCGAATTATAAACACTTCTAATCATGTCTGGTGATGAGCCTGTGCATGAGTCAGCTCTGTCTTTGTTTGTCATGCAATGTGTGCCGTGCAAAGAGAGCGCTGTAACTAGCTTTTCTGAGGAATACCATGCAAAAACTTGTGAATTTGAGCAAGCTGGCTTTGGCTGGTTTGTTTTCTTTGTCATTGGTGGCTTGTGGCGGCAGCAATGAATCTAAAACGAATGAAACGGCTCAAGCAGTACCTGCTGCAAAAGTAGAGCCGATCGAGTGGAAAATGGTCACTACTTGGCCGAAAAACTTCCCAGCATTGGGAACGGGCGCTGAAAAACTGGCGACCAGTATTACTGAAATGTCTGGCGGTCGTTTAAAAGTAAAAGTGTACGCAGCGGGCGAATTGGTCCCAGCATTGGAAGCATTTGATGCGGTGTCACGTGGTACAGCGCAAATGGGCCATGCAGCTTCTTATTACTGGAAAGGGAAAGTACCAGCCGCGCAATTCTTCACAACTACGCCGTTTGGCCTTACCGCGCAAGAGATGAACTCTTGGTTATACAGCGGTGGTGGTATGGAGTTGTGGGAAGAAATCTACTCACCATTTAACATTGTACCCATGGCAGCAGGTAACACTGGTGTGCAAATGGGTGGTTGGTTTAACAAAGAAATCAACTCCGTAGCCGATCTAGATGGTCTGAAAATGCGCATGCCTGGCCTAGGTGGTGAAGTGATTGCGAAGGCCGGTGCAACGGTTGTTAACATGCCGGGTAGTGAAATCTTCACAGCCCTGCAAACCGGTGCGATTGACGCAACCGAGTGGGTAGGTCCATACAACGACCTAGCGTTCGGTATCTACAAAGCAGCGAGGTACTACTACTTCCCAGGTTGGCAAGAGCCCGGTTCTACGGTTGAAACCTTTATCAACAAAGATGCGTTTGCAGCCTTACCAAAAGATTTACAGCAGATCGTTCGTGCGGCAGCGCGTCAGGCTAACGCTGACATGCTTGATGAGTTTACGGCGTTGAACAACTCAGCTCTTGAAACATTGGTTAATGAGCATCATGTGCAGCTGAAGCGCTTCCCTAACGATGTATTAGCCGAGCTACGTACTGCGTCTGATGAAGTGATGGCAGAGGTCGCAGCCAATGACCCGGCTAGCCAAAAAGTCTACGATTCGATGAAAGCGTTTAAAGAGAAAGTGATGAAATGGCATGAGATCTCTGAGCGAGCCTTCATCAATGCTCGTGCCGGAGAGTAATCTCAGTCGGTAAACACTATTTTGAGCCTCTTAATTCTTTGAGTTAAGAGGCTTTTTTAATACTAATAGCTAATAGAAGCATTGAGCTATTACTACGCAAATCATAGTATCCTTAACCCCCAGATAAACGACCACTGCCTCGGATTACTGAGTGCTTTCTCGTCATCTGGTTGGCATGCTAAATAAACAGTAATGAGTTTTCCAAGGGATATATCCATGATAAATGCAAACGCTCTTAGCAAGTGGACGCTTGCTGGCATTACCGCTGCCACGTTGATGGCTTGTGGTGGTTCAAACGAGCCATCGAGTAATACCGAAGCCCAAGCTGCTGCGCCAGCTAAACCCGAAACCATTGAGTGGAAAATGGTTACCACTTGGCCGAAGAACTTTCCGGCGTTAGGTACCGGCGCTGAACAGTTAGCAGAGAGCATTAATGCCATGTCTGGTGGCCGTATCCACGTTAAAGTTTATGCAGCGGGGGAGTTAGTACCAGCGCTAGAAGCGTTTGATGCCGTGTCTCGTGGTACGGCCCAGATCAGTCATGGGGCGTCCTATTACTGGAAAGGTAAAGTACCTGCGGCACAGTTCTTTACCACCGTTCCTTACGGCCTAACAGCGCAAGAGATGAATTCTTGGCTAACCCAAGGTGGCGGTATGGAGCTGTGGGAAGAAGTGTATGAACCTTTTAATGTGATGCCATTAGCGGCTGGCAACTCAGGCACACAAATGGGTGGGTGGTTCAACAAAGAAATCAACTCCGTGGCGGACCTAAACGGTTTGAAAATGCGTATGCCAGGCCTTGGTGGAGAAGTCTTGGCAGATGCAGGTGTCACAGTTGTGAACATGCCGGGTAGCGAGATGTTCACGGCACTGCAGACGGGCACCATCGATGCGACAGAATTCGTAGGACCGTACAATGACCTTGCGTTTGGCTTGTACAAAGCTGCGAAGTACTACTATTATCCAGGTTGGCAAGAGCCAGGCTCGGCGATCGAAACGGTGATCAATAAAGACGCATTTACGGCGCTACCTGAAGACCTTCAGCTGATTGTTCGAGCGGCGGCACGCCAAGCCAATGCGGAGATGTTAGATGAGTTCACCGCGAAGAATAACAGTGCTTTGGAAACGCTTGTGAACGAGCATGGTGTGATTCTGAAACGCTTCCCAGACGACGTATTAGCAGAGTTCCGTTCGTCAACCGATGTGGTGATGGATAAAGTCGCAGCTAATGACCCGATGAGTCAGAAAGTGTACGACTCAATGAAAGACTTCAAAGAAAAAGTGATGAAGTGGAGCGATATTTCTGAGCGAGCATTTGTGAACGCACGCGCTGCTGAATAAGCTGTTTCAAAAAAGACTGTTTTGATGAGCCCCTTAGTCGTTGGATTAAGGGGCTTTTTTACGTCAATTGAGTCAGAGGGTGTTGAGCTATTGATGGGCAGAGCATAGTATCCTTATTCACCAATGCGAAAAGAATATGCAATTTCGCACGGTGCGGAGTGAAATCACTCTAGCGCAATCCAGTCGTGAACTGACAAAAAGAATAATGTAACTAGTTTTCTGAGGGATACACCAATGATCAACGCGAAAGCATTCAGCAAGTGGACGCTTGCTGGGATCACTGCGGCAACACTTGTTGCATGTGGTGGTTCAGAGCAGTCTAGCAGTACCGAAACCGCCGCCGCTGCGCCCGCTAAACAAGAAACCATCGAATGGAAAATGGTCACCACTTGGCCGAAAAACTTTCCAGGTTTGGGGACAGGCGCGGAAAACCTCGCCAATAACATCACTGAGATGTCTGGTGGTCGTTTAAAAGTCAAAGTTTATGCTGCCGGGGAACTGGTGCCACCGCTAGAAGTGTTTGATGCAGTATCTCGCGGTACGGCGCAAATGGGTCACGGTGCGGCGTATTACTGGAAAGGTAAAGCTCCGGCTGCGCAATTCTTCACAGCAGTACCGTTTGGTATGACGGCTCAAGAGATCAACTCTTGGATCTACCATGGCGGCGGTATGAAGCTATGGGAAGAAGTGTACGAACCGTTCAATCTAAAACCACTGACTGCAGGTAACACTGGGGTACAGATGGGGGGTTGGTTCAATAAAGAGATCAACTCTCTGGATGACTTCAGTGGTCTGAAAATGCGTATCCCTGGTTTAGGTGGCGAAGTGCTAGAAAAGCTAGGTGGCTCACCGATCAACTTACCTGGTGGTGAAATCTTCACAGCACTACAAACGGGTACCATCGACGCAACAGAATGGGTAGGTCCATACAACGATCTAGCATTTGGTTTGTACAAAGCGGCGAAATACTACTACTACCCAGGCTGGCATGAGCCAGGTTCTGAAATGGAGTTGTTGGTTAACAAAACCGCGTTTGAAGCACTGCCAAAAGACCTACAAGCCATCGTTCGTTCAGCGTCTCGTCAAGCGACTCAAGACATGTTGGATGAGTTCACTGCATTGAACAATGATGCCCTACAAACGCTTGTTAACGAGCATAATGTAGACCTGCGTCCATTCCCTGAAGACGTTTTGAAAGCCCTAAAAGTGGCATCTCAAGAAACTCTTGAAGGGGTGGCGGCAAGTGATGAGATGAGTAAGAAAGTGTACGAGTCTTTCAAAGCCTTCCTTGATAAAGTATCACAATGGCACGATGTGTCTGAGCGTGCGTATATCAACGCGCGTGACAGTGAGTAATTTGACTATAAAGCGTGAGACAGTCTTACTATCTGTATGAGTAAGACTGTTTCAGGTGTTAACAAATTTTTTCACATTGCTACATCCTTACATCAAAAGAAAAAAGGTTATTTATTGACCATGTAATGTGTGTGCTTATAGTTAGATAAAGCATTTTATTTGGTCTCTCGATTATGAATCCTTCCATTATTTATTACTCAGCTGCGCTTGCCCCATGGAAGGAGGCATTGAACACACTACTACAAGATACCACCCAATATGAGCATCAATGGCTTCCTTTTTCGAGTCTAGCTGAAACCCCCGTATCGGCGATGATTATTGCCAATGAGGAAGATTTGAACGAAGTCGATATACCCTATGTCGGCGCTCGTAAGGTATTGATGCTAGTGAAATTATGGAGTCTAAAGCGATCTGTATCTGCTATCGCGATAGGCGCAAATGATTGTGTTGCCTATGATGATTTACCACGTATCGCATCATGGGTTGTTGCAGAACTTGCGCGCAATAGATGGCAAGCGCAATCTCTCGATCATCCAAGCTCTTTACAAACAGTGTTAGATGCCATCCCCGTACCGATCTTTTATAAAGATGAATTACACATATATCGTGGTTGTAACCGCGCTTTCTGTGAATTTATAGGCTTACCGAAAGAGCGTATCGTTGGACACTCGGTTTATGATATCGCCCCCAAAGAGCTAGCTGATATTTATTTTGAAGCGGACCAGACCTTACTAGCAAAAGGTGGAACGCAAGTTTATGAAGCGCAAGTAAAAAACGCGTTAGGCGAAACATTTGATATTGAATTCCATAAAGCTGTTTTCTATAAGTCTAACCGTGAAAAGGCTGGTCAAGTGGGTGCGATGCTTAACATTACTGAGCGAAATCAGTTAATGCGGCGGCTTGAGAAGGCGAGCCGCACAGACCCTCTCACGGGGGTTGGGAATCGTAGAGAGTTTAATATAGCCGTGACTGTAGCATTAGAAAAGGCCCAGCATTGCTTAAGGTCGACAAGTTTGCTCACTATTGACGTTGACCATTTTAAACTGGTCAACGATAAATATGGTCACAGTGGCGGCGATCAAGCACTCAAGTTTCTGGTAGATCGTATCCAAGAGGTTCTCCCGCAAGGTGGACAAATATTCCGCATCGGTGGAGAAGAGTTTTATGTTTTGCTACCGGCATGCGATTTATCTGAAGCGCGGGTTATTGCAGAGCGTGTTCGCCAGCATATTCCTGATCAGACACTCCCCCTTCGTAATGGTGAGTTGGCGATGACAGTTTCCATCGGAGCTATTCAATTAGTGTCTGAAGAGCAATTAGAAGAATCGTTTAAGCGTGTCGACCAAGCACTTTATGAAGCAAAAAGTTCTGGGCGCAATAGAGTATGCTTGGCTTATTACGATTAAAGACTGACTTTATAACCGGCTAAAAAAAAGCCCACTGCAAAGTTAGGGAGGGCTGCAGTGGGCTTAATACACTGAGAAAGATAACGCGGTGAGTACCAGGTGGAGAGCCTATCCCAATCACGTCATCTATCGCAGGGGTTACTCCGCTTTACTACCTAGTTCAAGTAGCGTTGCGTTACCGCCAATGGCAGTGGTATTCGTTGACACAGTTTGCTCTGTCACAAAACGAAGAATGTAGTGTGGCGCGCCAATGGTGCTTAGAGAGCCAATGCTCGTCTCTTCGACTAATTGACATAGCAAGCCAGACTTCTCCGCTAAACGTTTGCTCAACTGCTGGGCATTGTCCACGTCACAGATGATTGCCACACCAGCTAGATCGGTTGCTTCAATGATGGAATCTTGTGCCGACTCCGCCACATTTTGCACCACGCCTTCTGGAACAAACTTCGCCAGTGTGTCCATGATTTGTTGGCCTTCTGGGCCTACTGTAATCACAGGGTTACCCGCTACCAGCGCCGCAAAGATTTGACCGACTAGGCCAACAGAGACAAGATCGCCTGCGATGCCCGATTGCACGGTAGTTAAAAACACACCGCGACCGTGAGTCGATAGGACGTTGCTTTCACCAGTTGGTCCTGGCAATACAACGGCTTCGCCAATTTCGTGTTGGGCATTGTCTAACTGCCACTTGGCCATATTGGCTTGCTCGTGTGTTAGACCAAAGATCGCTTTTTCCAGCTGTGCAACACGGCCAGCAACACCTAATTGGTTCCAGGCTTCAAAGACTTGGTTAGCCACTTCGATTTGGATAGGTTTTACGATTGTCATGGGTTATTTCTCCTGTCAGCCTGATTAAACCAATTGCTCTTTCGCAAAGCGTGGTAGGTAGTGTGGGCCACCGGCTTTTGGACCTGTACCAGACAGACCTTGGCCACCAAATGGTTGTACACCTACGACAGCACCGACTTGGTCACGGTTAATGTAGAGGTTACCAACGCGCGCTCGATTAGCAATGTGAGCACAAGTGGTTTCGTTACGGCTGTGAACGCCCATGGTCAAGCCAAACCCTGAGTTATTAATCGTATCGATGATCTTATCTAGGTCTTTTGCTTTGTAGCGAATCACGTGCATGATCGGACCGAATTTCTCATCTTTTAGCTGGTCGATGCTGCTGATTTCAAACGCAGTCGGCGCAACAAAAGTTCCTTTGTCTGCCCACTCTGGTAGCTCGGCTTGAGCGATCAAGCGACCTTCTTTTTTCATCACTTCGATGTGGTCAAGCAGCATCTTCTGTGCTTTTTCATCGATTACCGGACCTACATCAGTTGAGTGTAAGTAAGGTAGGCCAACCGACTGCTCTTTCATGGCGCCTGCGATCATTGGAATAACACGATCAGCGATGTCCGTTTGAACGAACATAACACGTAGTGCTGAGCAACGTTGACCGGCAGAAGCAAAGGCTGAGCGAACGGCATCTCGTACCACCTGCTCAGGTAGAGACGTCGAATCTACTAACATCGCATTCTGACCACCAGTTTCTGCAATCACAGGGACTGGGGCAACACCACGGCTTGCCAAAGTACGGTTGATCAACTGTGCTGTACCTGTCGACCCTGTGAACGCTAGACCTGCGATGCGTTTGTGTTGCGTCATTGGCGCACCTACGGTTGCACCATTACCAGGTAGGAAGTGCAAGACGTCTTTGGGAATGCCTGCTTCGTGCATCATTTGCACAGCACGGAATGCAACCAAAGAAGTTTGCTCCGCTGCTTTACACACGACTGCATTACCTGCTGCAAGAGCTGCAACGACTTGGCCAGAAAAGATTGCCAATGGGAAGTTCCATGGGCTAATACAAGCGAATACACCACGACCAGTCAGTTGTGACTGTTGAGTCTTGCCTTGGAAGTTGGTGAAGACTTTTGGTGCGGCAAAGTTTTGACGAGCCTGTTGCGCATAGTAGTTACAGAAATCGACCGCCTCACGCACTTCGTCAATACAGTCTTGGATGGTTTTACCTGCTTCGCGGTGACAGATGGCAACCAACTCAGCGTAGTTTTCTTCCATCAACTCTGCCAAACGTTCTAGGCAAGCAGCACGATCGGTTGCAGGGGTTTTAGACCAAGCAGGGAAGGCTGCATCGGCTGTATCGATGGCTTTGTTCACGATCTCAGCATTTGACCAGTACACTTTACCCACGTTTAAGCTGTGATCGTAAGGGCTGTTTACTTCACGAACTTTATCCGTTTCTAAGTTTTCACCGCCCACGATTGGGTAAGCTGTCCACGTTGTGCCTGCACCCATGAAGGCATCGACAGACGTTTTAAATGATGTCCATTCAGATTCAATCTCGATGTTGGGACCATAGGAGTTTTTACGGTCAACAAACATGTCTTTTGGTAGATTGATGAATGGGTTACGCAGTGTTTTACGGGCCTTTAGAGTCGTCACTGGGTGATCGACTAGCTCAGATACTGGGCAACGTGCATCCACTAGACGATGTACAAATGAGCTGTTAGCACCGTTTTCTAGAAGACGACGAACCAAGTAAGGAAGTAAATCTTTGTGGCTACCAACTGGCGCGTAAATACGAACACAAACGTCTTTGTCTTTGATCAGACGGTTGTAAAGCGCATCGCCCATGCCGTGTAGACGTTGGAATTCGTACTCGTTAGTGGTTGCGCCCAAGTTTTCTGCAATCGTAGCAATGGTCGCAATCGTGTGCGCATTGTGGCTTGCGAACTGTGGGAAGATCCACTGACGTGTGTGTGCACTTAATAGGAAGTTTGCACAAGCAAGGTATGAAACGTCGGTTGATTCTTTACGTGTGTAAACTGGGTAACCACTTAGGCCACGTTGCTGGCAGAGCTTGATTTCAGAGTCCCAGTAAGCGCCTTTTACCAAGCGCAGAGGAATACGATCACCCACGTCTTTTGCAAGCGCTGCTAGCCAGTTTAGAACAGGAAGACAACGCTTCGAGTAGGCTTGTACAACGAGGCCAAACAGTCCCCATCCTTTTGTGCTTTCGTCACGGAACAACTTTTCAAACAGGTGCAGCGACAGCTCTAAGCGGTCCGCTTCTTCTGCGTCGATGGTGATGCCAACGTTCAATGCGCGGGCTTTTTGGATCAAACCTTTTACGCTTTCAAACAGCTCTGTCATGACGCGCTCTTCACAGCCCACTTCGTAACGTGGGTGTAGGGCAGACAGTTTGATTGAGATCGTTGGGCGGTGGCCCTTGTTGTAGGTGTCTTGACCAACGGATTCGATGGCTTGTTCGTAAGACTTAAGGTATTTGTCGGCATCAGCAGCAGTCAGAGCCGCTTCACCTAACATGTCGAATGAGTAAGTGTAGCCTTTGTCGCGGTAGCTCTTACCACGTGACAATGCTTCGCTGATAGAACGACCAAGCACGAATTGGTGACCCATGATCTTCATAGCTTGGTTCATGGCTTTACGAATCACTGGCTCAGAAACACGGTTTACCATGCGATTGATCAGGTTTGCTGGCTGACCATCTTTGGTTTCGTCCATAGTGACGATTTTACCCGTCAACAATAGACCCCAAGTCGACGCGTTAACGAAGAATGAGTCCGAGTTTTTAACGTGAGATGCCCAGTCAGCAACACTTAGACGGTCTTTGATGAATGCATCAGCGGTTTCTTTGTCTGGCACACGCATCAAGGCTTCTGCCAAACACATTAGCAAGATACCTTCTTTAGTATCTAGGCTGTACTCAAGCAACAGTGAGTCAATCATTGACATGGACTCATCGTCTTTACGCACTTGCTCGATCAAGGTTGTCGCGGCATCTGTGCTGGCTTTTAGCTGCGCATCAGTTGGTTCAGCTAGCTTTAATAGCTCCGTTAGCCACAGCTCTTCATCCGCACTGTACAGCGGTGAAATGCGCTGCCACAGTTCGTTTAGGGGGCGCTCAAGAATAGTTGGTTGTAAAACCTCGAGTGCGTTAAACATAGTTAGATTCTCCCACGACAACCGGAAATCGTTGTTTCCGTATAAAACCGTTTTGTATTGTTATGAAGACGTTCTACGTAAAGTGTTGCAAAGGAAGAGGAAAACTCAAGCCAGCAAACGTGCAAAAAACGTCATCTTCGTACTGTGAGAGAAATATAGTGACAGAGTGGTGACAGCGTCTTTCGTAATACTCGGCTTTTTTTATAAGAAAATCCGACAGAATTTATTAGTGTTGTAAATAAGTCGATATCTGCGCCAATTAAGAGCATAAAAGGCGCGAAATGCTAAAAACTAGTGCGAGGGTATGGTTGGTAATCAGCTATTACGGAACTGTTTTTGATATTTCAGGGGAGTGATGCCAAGGGTCTGAGAAAAGGTGCTGGTCATGGCGCTTTGACTGGAAAAGCCGCACATTTCCGCCACTTGAACTGGGGTATGGCCGTCACGCAATAACAACTGCGCTCGTTCAAGACGTTTACGGATCAGATATTGGTGTGGTGTCATGCCTGTACGTTCTTTAAAGCGCTCGTGAAATTGGCTCACACTTAAAAAACAGAAGTTAGCGAGTTGGCTGATTTGTACACGACGAGATAGGTTAAGCTCAATAAACTGGTCAAGCTTTTCAATATCTAACTGCTGGCCACGAGTTTTAATGTTTTGGTTGTTTAGCTGATGGCGAATGGCGCTGAGTAATGTATTGCCACAGGCGCGTGCTAGCAGGATATCCTCTGGATATTGCTGTAATTCTCCTGACAGGGCTGATGCCAATACTTGTAACCGTGGATTTAGCTCAAAGTAGGCTGCTTGATCAAACAATCGTGACACCACTTCGTACTCTTCGTCTGTGATGGCTTTTTGTGGTGGGACTGGCAAGTTCACTACCATGATGCGATTGTCACCGAGACCAACAAACTGATGGCCTTCGGCAGACGGCACAATGCAGCCACTGCCAGAACGCATTTGACGACCGCCGCGACTTTCCAAATCAAAGTCGGTGTTACCATCAAGTACGACAACTAGCTGGTGGTAGTTGTGCTCATGTGTGTCAGCCACATCGGGCAAACTTAAGACATCAGAATCAGAAGGGGTCAATTAAATTGCCTATTTTTCATTCAATCAAACAGTGAAAGTATAGCGGGGTCGCGGGAAATTGAGTAGAGGGAAAATGAAAGAGGGCAGATTCTCTGCCCTCTGACGCGGGTTACAAGACAACGACTAGGTTCCCTTGAGCACCACTTTTTAGAACATCTTCATGGGCTTGCGGTAATTCGGTCAGAGCGTACTCTTTACGAATAACGGGTTTCAGCACACCCTTTTCGAACAGTGGCAACATCGCTTGGGCGATACGTTTCAGCGCATCGGGTGTTGCGTTTGCCAAGGCCACACCCATCACCGCTGCATCGCGTGCCATGAGATCACGAGGGTTGATGTCCACGGTGCCACGGTTACCAATCACCGCTACACGGCCACCAAATGCGAGTGCTTTGAGGTCCTGATCAAGGTTCTGGTTAGCCAGCATCTCGATGATCACATCAAAGCCAGTTTGCAGTGATTGGTAGGGTGCTAGATAGCCTTCTTGGTTGTGCATGATGACTTCTTGAACACCTTGAGCACGTAGCAAGTTTGCGCCTTCAATAGTGCCTGCAGAAGCCACAACGTTCATACCAGCCGCCAGTGCAAGCTGAACCGTTGCAATACCCACTGCACCGGTTGCACCGTGCACCAGAACACGCTCGCCCGCTTGGGCGTGAGCACGGCCAAATAGAGCACGATGGGCTGTGGTGTAAGGAACACCTAGACAAGCCCCTTCAGCGAAACTCAACGCATTTGCTAACGGAAAGGTATGCGTCGGTAGGGTGGCGGCATACTCTGCAGCTGAGCCAGTTAGGTTGCGTGAGAAATAGACGCGTTGGCCAATGCTAAACCCTGTGACATTGCTACCGACTTCGACAATCGTACCCGCGCCGTCATTGCCTGGGGTATGAGGAAATGACGCCGTGTAGTTATTGATGCCAGAACGAATGTAAGTATCGACTGGGTTAACCCCAGAGGCTCCGATTTGAACCAGTATTTGATCATCGTTGATGGTGGGCTTTTCAGCATCTACCAGCGTTAAATCACTTGCTGGTCCATAATCGTTCACTTGCATAGCTTTCATAGCATCTCCTCTTATTATTAGTCTGCGTAGACCGTTTCAGGCAACCAAGTTGCCAGATCAGGCCAAATAGCGAGCAGTAACAGTACGAACAATTGAATCAAAATAAACGGAATCACACCTTTATAGATAGACTGCGTTTTTACTTCTGGTGGCGCAACGCCACGTAGGTAGAACAGGGCGAAACCAAACGGTGGTGTTAGGAATGACGTTTGTAGGTTAATCGCCATCATAATACCTAACCAAATTGGATCTAGGCCCATTGCCAACAATACTGGGGCAACGATAGGTACCACAACGAAGGTGATTTCGATGAAGTCTAAAATAAAGCCTAGGAAGAACATCACCAACATGACGATCAAGACTGCGCTGATGACACCACCAGGCAGTTGGTTAAAGAACTCATGAATCAGTTCTTCACCGCCAAAACCACGGAAGACCAACGAGAACAGTGACGCACCGACTAGGATCATAAATACCATGCCGGTGACCTTTGTGGTCGACAGTACACACTCTTTAAGAGTTTGTAACGACAGCTTACCGGATGCCCACGCTAGGATAGCGGCACCGAATGCGCCAACACCTGCTGCTTCTGTCGGTGTTGCTAGACCGCCAAGGATCGAGCCTAATACCGCAAGGATCAGGAGCAACGGTGGCAATAAGCCTTTGATGATCTCAAGTGCTAAAGAAGAATCGTCCACACCACGGCGCAGCTCTTCTTTTGGTACGGCTGGGGCCTTATGCGGTTGTAGCCACGCCACACCAGCTACGTAAGCAATGTACAGGGCAACCAAGATTAAACCAGGGATCAAGGCACCGACGAATAAGTCGCCTACGGAAACCGTTTTAGGAGAGAACACGCCCATTTCCAATTGTGCTTTTTGGAAGGCATTGGACATGACATCACCTAGTAGTACGAGGGCGATTGACGGCGGAATGATTTGGCCAAGGGTTCCGGTCGCACAAATAGTGCCGGTTGCCAGAGCGGGATCGTAGCCACGGCGTAGCATGGTTGGCAACGAGATCATGCCCATAGTTACCACGGTTGCACCCACGATACCGGTACTGGCCGCCATCAACATGCCAACTAGGATTACCGAAATGCCCAAACCACCGCGCATGGTGCCGAATAGCATCGCCATAGAATCCAATAGGCGCTCAGCTAGCTTAGATTTTTCTAGCAGAACACCCATTAAGACAAACAGTGGTACAGCAATCAGGGTTTCATTGCGTACGATACCAAACAAGCGGTTTGGTAAGGCTTCTAGGAATACCGCATCGAACGTTCCAAACATCGCGCCACCGGCAGCGAACAGCAGTGCTGTACCACCGAGAGAGAAGGCAACCGGGTAACCGAATAGAAGAAACACACAGACACCGGCGAATAGCCATAAAGGTAAAAACTCAGCCACCTTATTGTGCCTCCGTTAATTGCTGTTTATTGAATACCACACCTAGGTTCTTAAGAATGTCAGCGATGCCCTGAATAATCAGTAGCGCCATCATAATTGGAATCAGTGTTTTTAGAAGGTAGACGAATGGCAGACCACCTGGCTCTTGTGATGTTTCTAACACACGCCAAGAAGCGGCGACGTAGTCGATACTCATGTAGGCGGTGTAAGCACAGAATGGCAATAAGAAGAACAAGCCCCCTAAGATATTCACCCAAGCTTTTTTACGCGGTGAGAAATCTCGGTAAAGCACGTCTACTCGCACGTGTTCATCGTCTTTGAAGGTGTACGCTGCGCCGAGCATAAACACCATAGCATGCATATAAAGCACAGACTCTTGCAGAGCGATGGAGCCGATGCCCAGCCCATAGCGTAGCAACACTATTAGACAGGTCAGCAACATCATAAGAAGGGTAAGCCAAGCGACACATTTCCCCACAACGGAGGAAATGCCTTCGGCACCGCATACGATTTTGTTAAACATAGTTAAACCCACAGGCTATTTTTTGCTTTTGTAATATAGAAAGGCGGAAAAATCCGAGGCGTCAGTCTATTGGATATCAAAAGAATAGTGAATGATACGACAGTCTATAAATATAAAATTGGTTAAAAAGTAAGCATTTTTATTTGCACTGCTGATATCATGATTTATAATGCGAATCATTTTCAAATGAGGTGTGGCTAGAACCATGGCAGAATCTTTGGTGCAATCAGCGCACTCGCAGCAAACGTTCGAGCAATTGTATACAGACCACCATAGCTGGCTGTATCGTTGGCTATGCAAAAAAGTTAACTGCTCCCATCAAGCGGCTGACTTTATGCAAGACACTTTCTGTCGTTTGCTGAAGTTAGACGTTAGCCAGATACAAGAGCCGCGCGCTTTTTTAACAACGACTGCAACGCGTATCGTTATTAATGATGCGCGTCGCAGACAAGTAGAGCGGAGTTACTTAGATGCGATCCGTGAATTTGATAATGGGGAGCTCGTTGAGCCTACGACGCCTACTCTTGAGCAACACGCAGTCATAGTTGAAACGCTAACAGCCATAGCGGAGATGCTTGAAGGGTTGTCTGATAAGTGCCAGCAGGCCTTTTTACTGTTCCGTTTAGATGGAATGAAACAGGCAGACATCGCTCAAGCAATGAATATTTCCGTTAGCATGGTGAAAAAGTACATTGCTCAAGCCATGATGCACTGCTATCACATCATGCATCAAACTCCATGACCGCAACCAACACACCCCAAAACGCTAGCTCTGCGACAAGTGCACTCGAACAGGCAGTAGAATGGTATCTACGTAACAGTGATGGCGAGTTGAGCCAAGAAGAGCGTACCGCATTTCAACAGTGGCTTGATCTTGGCGACAATGCCCAAGTCTATGCCAAGCTAGATGATGTCTGGCGTCAGTTTGATCAAGTATCAGAGCCAGTAGAGCGTCATGTCTTACATCAATCGCTACATAGAAAACCTGAACAAAGCGCTTATACGAAAGCTCTAAAAATATGTGCCATAGCAGGGTTGTGTGTTTCTCTATGGCTTGCTTATCAAAGCCCAGTCGGACAAATGGCTAATGCGGACCATATCGCACTGACCGATCAAAAGACACTGTATTTAGATGACCAAAGCACGCTCCGTCTGGCGCCCTTTAGTGCCGTCAATGTTCGATACAGCGCGGGGCAACGACATATTGAATTAGTCCGGGGAGCGCTGCAAATTACAGTGGCTAAAGATAAGACTCGTCCTTTAATCGTACAGACAGATCAAGCTACAGCAGAGGCCCTTGGCACAATTTTTAGTGTGATACGAGAAGCAGAGCAAACTCAGGTAAAAGTCTCCGAGTCGACAGTGCGTGTTTGCCCTATCCTCCCAACCAACCCAACGCAGCCTATATGCACGATAGCAAAGCAAGGAGACAGGGTAATGGTCAGAGCAGGTCAAGCTCAGATTCAGCCACCCATGCAAGGCTCGATCACCATGAACTGGGAGCGTCAGTTACTGATAGTTGAGGACCGTCCCATACTTGAAGTATTAGATATTTTGCAAAAATATCATCTGGGATACTTGCATGTAGAGCGTGATAGCTTGTCGGGTGTGACCGTATCTGGAGTCTTTCCATTAAACAAAGTCCGAGCTTCCCTAGATGTCATGGCTGCAAGCTTAGCGCTAAAGGTGACTAAGTTTACGCCAGCTTACACCGCGATAGGCAAACCTTAGATTGATGTTAAAAAACTTATAAATACTACTGTCCTTTTTTTGTGGTCACGGGTCATTACTTATAACAACCACATCAAAAGTTGTTATGACTGCAGGCGTAACGGCTTCTGAAGACCATTTAATCAAGGATATTTTATGAGTTTTAAATTCACACTAACACCATTGGCTCTCGCGTTGGGGATAGGTGCAAGTCAGCTGCTATTTGTGACGCCAGCTTCTGCAGTGGGCAGCGAGATCCAACAGACCATCGCGATCAATATTGCTCCAGGGTCTTTGACACAGGCGCTGAGCTCTCTCGGTACTCAAGCAAATATTGCGATTTCCTATGCTCCTAATATAGCTAGTGGCATTCGTACTCGTGGGATGGCCGGTCGATACACGCCAGAACAGGCGTTGCACCAGCTACTACAAGACACAGGTTTGCGCGCTAGCAAGCAAGGCGATAGTGCCTATTCTCTAAGTAAAGTACGAGAGAACGGTGCAACGCTGGGTACGATTCAAGTAGACGGGCAATCATCCACATTATTTGGGGATGCCCCACCGGAGCCAGGTGGCTTTAAGGCTGAGTACCAAACCACAGCAACCAAGCTTGCCATGCCGATAAAAGAGACACCACAAGCTATTTCAGTTGTCACCAAAGACAACCTCGAAGCACGACAAGCAAATGACCTAGCTACAGCACTGGAACTAACGTCGGGAGTGAGTTCTAGTGCAAATGGGTCAGGGATTGGCGTTGGACCTGGAATGTTTGGTGGTGATGGCTTTTACGGACAAAAGTTCACTTTACGAGGGCAATACTCACCAGTATTGAATGATGGCTTTACTATTGGTACATCACAAGATATCGATTTAGCAGCCTATGAGCGCATAGAAACAATAAAGGGTCCATCAGGTTTTTATGGAAGTGGTTATTTAGGCGGCTTTATCAATCGAGTACGAAAAAAACCAGAAGCAGAACAATATACTGAATTGTCTTTACAAGCAGGCTCTTTTGATACATATCGTACGGCATTAGATACCACAGGAGCCTTATCCTCAGATGAGAATATACTGGGACGAATGGTTATTGCTTATGAGGATTCTGGCTCTTTTGTTGATAAAGTTGATACTGAAAATCTAATGATTGCACCCAGTTTGGAAGCAATAATCGATGATAGAACTCGCGTTCTAGTTCAACGGTAATCCCCCCGAAAAATAACAGCAGCCAAAAGTAGAATTTTCTCGTACTCTAAACGCAGGAGGTTCTGCATGAAAAAATCACGTTATACCGATAGCCAAATCATGGCCATACTAAAGCAAGCAGAGGCAGGCACACCCATTCCTGAGCTATGTCGAGAGCATGGTATGAGCTCGGCAACATTTTACAAATGGCGGTCCAAATATGGTGATATGGATGCCTCTTTAATGGCTCGTATGAAAGAACTTGAGGAAGAAAACCGTCGTCTTAAAAAGATGTATGCAGAAGAACGGTTAAAGGCGGAGATCATACAGGAAGCCATGGCAAAGAAGTGGTGAAGCCATCCCTTCGACGAGAGATGGCACTTCATGCTGTAGCGAATAAGGCGGTGAGCATTCGTTTGGCCTGCTCTGCTTTTATGATCAGTGAAACCTGTTATCGTTACAAGAGCCTTTTGAATGATGACAATGCTTTGATCGCTAAACTTTTAGTTGACCTAGCAGAGACTCAAACGGATTGGGGGTTTGGGCAATGCTTCTTTTATCTAAGAAACGTAAAAGGCCACACTTGGAATCATAAACGTGTCTATCGAATCTATTGCGAGTTGGCGTTGAATCTACGAATCCGCCCAAGAAGACGCTTAAAGCGGAACGTACCTGAACCCTTGAAGGAGCCAACCAAACGAGATCAGGTTTGGTCTATGGACTTTATGCATGACCAACTTATCGATGGTCGCCACTATCGTCTATTTAACGTAATCGATGACTTCAAGCGCGAAGGACTAGCGATGGAAGCAGGCTTTTCCTTACCGACCTTGAGGGTGATACGCACGCTTGAGCAATTGCTTGAATGGCGAGATAAACCACAGATACTGCGTTGTGATAACGGGCCGGAATTTGTGAGTCATGAGTTTACTCGTTGGGCTAAAAAGAAAGGCATTAGAGTTGAATACATCCAACCTGGCAATCCACAACAAAATGCTTATATTGAACGATATAATCGAACAGCTAGATATGGATGGGTAAGCAAGCATCTTTTTGAAACACTTGAGGAAGTGCAAGACTATGCAACGAAATGGTTGTGGTTTTACAATCACGAAAGACCACATACAGCTAACGGAGGCAAGCCACCTCTAATGGCTGCTTAACCTCTACTTTTGAGCTAAGTTAAAAAAGGGAGGATTACCCAACCTCTTTATCAAAAGAAACGTTATCACGCCAATCCAGGAGTCCCGCTACAGTTGGAAGGTAATCAAGTTACGACTTTTGACGATTGGGATACACGAGACACTTTGTATGGTCAGGTAGGTGCTCCATCTACCAATGAGTTATTAGAATTATCGGTCGCAATCGATCATGAAATCAATAAAGACTGGAATGCAAGCCTACTTTTGTATGGAGCAAATAGCCAACGAGATGCTATCGATTATGGTGTTTGGATAGAGCCAGATATCTTATATTTTAGTGGAACTACTGATAAAAGAAGTACAGATATATGGTCATCAGAAGCCAAACTAACGGGTCATTTTAAGGCTCTAGGGTCAAGTCATGATGTGGTTTTTGGAGTCATACACCAAAATGAAAGTTCAAGAAGGCAATATGGAATCTATGATTCAATTGTAGGAAGCTACGGCACTACCTCATTAAATGATATAAGAATAGCTTCTATTCCATCTAAACACGAAGTTCCAGATATGGTTGATAGAACCAGTGACTACTCAACTAATTCTGCATATGCTCAGCTGAAGCTCAACTTAACAGATAGAACAAATCTGTTATCAGCTATTCGATACGATGAAATCGATACAAGAGTAACTAGTAATCCTACTATTTACTCTTCGTCCACTTCTGTTATAACCTCAGGTGATACTGAGCTAACTTGGCGTGTGGGACTAACTCATTCTATAAATGAAGCGCATTTGCTCTATACAACTTACGCACAATCATTTAGTCCAACCTTAGCTGAGGGTAGGAATGGTATTTTAGATCCCAATACTGGTGAGGGTTACGAGATAGGCTTAAAATCCGAATGGTTTGATAAGAAACTTGGATCGACAATTTCGATATATCGGCAAGACCTTAATAATATTCCTATCACTGACCCTAATAATGGACCTGGGGAGTCCTACTCGATATCTAGTGGCTTAAACAGAACAAATGGCTTAGAAATTGAAGTAAATGGCTCTCCATTACCAGGCTTAACGATTGGTGCCGCAGCCCATTGGCTAGACAATGAGTATATAGAAGAGAATGACTCCAACTACGGTTTAACTACAGATGGAACGGCAGATGAACAATACTCTGTTTATGCAAATTATGAGATAGGAGACGGTATCTTAAAGGGATTGGGAATAGGTGGCACCATTGTAAGAGTAGGTGAGCGACAGTTTATTGCTTCTGGTTCGCAGGTTTATTTAGACGGCTACCATCGAGCCGATTTGAATCTTTCCTACAATGGTTTACCTAACTGGGATTTTTCACTCTTAGTGCGTAATGTGACCGATGAAGAATATATTGAATCTGCCAGCTCGGCTTATTACGTAAGAAACTATTGGGGCTCCCCTCGCGCCGCGTTGCTAAAGGCAAACTATAGTTTTTAGAGTCAATACATCCTAGCCCCCTGCTTCCAGCTAGCTACTCACTATTGACGAGTGGCTAGCTGGAATTGGATATTTGAATTTGCAGAGTTCCTATCCTTAGAATGGTTTTTTGCTTCCACCGTGCCATTGATTTCCAGTATAGCAATAGCTTAAAATGAAATTAATTCTCATTACTTATTGGCGGAGGCTATCAGGCGACTGGTTAAGCCAAGCCCTGCTTCACTGAAAGGAAAGTGACATGGATGGCTTCACGAATGACACCATTACGACACACTCATTGCCTGATCTTAAAGGACTGCCAACGGAGCCAATCTCGTTAACCTACAGAACTTACCATATTGCAGCCACGCTGTTGTGTGTGGTGCTACCTGTACTCGGTTTATTGAGCGCTATACGTTTTAATCCTGTATTCCCTTTGCCAGTATTTTTGCAAAGCGCTTATCCCTATATTCTATCTGTGGTTGTAGCGCTGAGTGTATGTTATTTAGTCTACGCGTACTTGGCGTGTGGCCGTATTCGCTATTCATTGCGAGAACATGATCTGACGTTGAAAAAAGGCGTCATCTGCATCTTGGTGGCAGATCAGTGCAGCCGCTTTGATGCTATTTTTGCTGTTACTGATCCCGCTCTCACTTTTATCGGTACTCGGCTCGATCATCGTATTTTATAACTATCGCCTAAGTCGCTTGAACGATCGTTATATCCGTCGCTGCGGTCTGTTTACCCGCCAAGAGGTGAGTGTACGGCTTTCCCGTATTCAAATGATTGAGAGCAAACAAGACTGGTTAGACAGGTTAATCGGGCGCACTAATCTCGTGTTGCAACAAAACCTCAGTGGCTCTGAAGTTCGCAGTGTCGAAACTGTCAGCAACCTAATGGTTTCCTCCATAAAAGCCCATGAGCGAGACGCGCTGATTGCAGACACATGGCCAGATGCTCAGCCGTTCGCTAAGGTGCAATATCGCTCCGCGAGCCCGTATTACTTTTTATATTTTCTGACTCTTGTTGTCTTACCGCTGAGCGTTGTGACGAGTACTGCTTTATGGGTGTACCTAGACGTTGGTTATGTGCTCGCGGACGTGAGTGTATTGACTATCATTACCTTATTGTTTTTCTGCCACTGGCGTCGCCTAGGGTTTGCAGCAGATGACCAATATTACTACGTACGCAGCGGCATCCTTGGGTTACGATATGTGTGTTTTCTGATTTATAAGTTACAACAGGTGGGCATTGAGCAAAGCCTCATGATGAAAAAGCGCAAGCTAGCCTCTGTCAAATTTGTCCTAGCCAGCGGTGCCGTTGTAGTCCCTTATATCGATGAGTCGCTCGCATACGATATAGCGAACCAAGCACTTTATAAAACCGAATCTCTGAAGAAATCATGGATGTAATGCCGTAGAGATTTTTAAATGTTTACCATTGCTTACGTTGATATCAATAGATTAAGATGAAAGTAATTCTCATTACTATATATCTTGCTTTAGGTGTTCAATGTGTCTGATTCAAATTCGATGGAAACAACGAAACTGCACGATCTCTACAGCGATCATCACGGCTGGTTGCGTGGTTGGTTATATAAGAAACTAGGCTGTAGTGAACGGGCGGCGGATCTAACGCAGGATACATTTGTTAGGCTAATTTCGTCGCGTCGCTCAGTGGATCAAATGGGTCATGAACCACGAGCGTTGCTAACTCATATTGCTAAGAACTTGGTGATTGATTTTTGGCGGCGCCAAGATGTTGAGCGTGCCTATCTCGCGAGTATCGCACATTTGCCAGAACAAGAAGCACCTTCCAGTGAGGAAAAGCTGCTCATCTTAGAGACCATTTATCGAATCGAAGCTCTTCTGCGTCAGTTGCCCGAACAGACGCGAACTATTTTTCTGTTGGCTCAGTTAGACGGTTTAAAGTACCAGCAGATAGCGGATCAGTTTGAGATTTCTTTGGCGACGGTAAAACGCCATATGCGAACCGCCTTCTTAGCCTGCCTAACACTTGATTTAGAATAAGCTCCAGTATGCACAAATATCCTCAAGAACCCATCGATTTAGTGGTATTAGAAGAAGCTGCAGACTGGTTGACGCGAATTGGAGCGGAGGATGTATCGCCCGACGATTATCAAGCATTAGAGCATTGGCGACAGCAAAGCCCTATGCATCAAGTGGCATGGCAACGTGCAGAACTGGTTATGGCGGACTTCACTCAAGCCTGTCATCCAATTGCGCGTCAAACCATAGAAAATTTAGAACAACCAGAACGTCGTCAGTCCCTCAAAGCATTGGCTTTACTGCTTGTCACTGCGCCAGTAATAGGTTGGATGGGATACCAGACAATGCCGTGGCGCGAATGGCAATCCGATATACGCACCGCAAAAGGTGAGATGCGTACCTTAGATTTAGAAGATGGTACTCAGCTTATTCTCAATACGGATACAGCGGTCAATATTGATTACAGCGTTGATGCACGACGTATTACCTTAATTGCTGGAGAAGTGCGCATAACGACGGGACATATAGCGTCTACGCCATTTATTGTGCAAACAACAGAAGGTCAACTGAAACCATTGGGAACGCGCTTCTCTGTTTATCATGAACTAGGGCAGACGCAAGTGGCTGTTTTTGATGGCCGTGTAGAGATTCGCACCACGCATGCAGGCGCCGCTGTAGTTCCAGCCGGAGAGCAGCGTTGTTTCAACCGCGATTTGATACAATCTGCTCAGTCAACCATCGAGCCGACAAGTTTATGGGAGCATGGCATGCTGCTTGCTCAAGGCATGCCGCTCGGTGATTTAATCGAGCAATTAAGTCGTTATCGCCACGGTATCTTACGCTGCGATGCTACTGTCGCCATGCAATCTGTATCGGGGGCGTTTCCGGTAACCGATAGTGATTTAAGCCTACGGCTGATCGAGCAAAGCTTGGCAGTACAAGTTCGCTATATCACACCTTGGTGGGTCACAGTGAAAGCTCTTTAATCCGTGTTATCAATTTTTTTAAATTTCTTTGAGACTTTTTTTGTTCTCGTTCGGTGTAGTGGATAGCAGTGCACATGCTTCCCAAATAGACTGACTTAAGACGAGAACTTTTATGAACCGCAATCAGCTTCGGCCCAATGATAAACTGCCAACACTCAAGCCCATCGCTATAGCATGTGCTCTCGCTTGCTCGACAGGTGGCATGTTATTGCTACCGCAAATTACCTACGCCCAAGAAAGTCACGAGCGCCAGCAAGTATCTATTCCTGCAGGGGAACTAAGCTCAGTATTGGCAACCTTCGCCGCACAGGTTGGTGCCCCCTTGTCATTTGACCCAAGCATGTTTTCAGGCAGACAAAGCTCTGGCCTCAAAGGACGTTACAGTGCTGTTGAGGGGTTCACTGTTCTCTTGCAAGGAACTAGATTCCATATTGAAAAGCAAAGCAATGGTAATTATGTCATTCGTAAGACTTTAAACGATGGCATCATGCCAGCCATTCAGGTGAATGCTGGCTCCGAATTTGGTTCTGCGAATGATGCTTATCGGATGAATGACAGTAACGTTGGCGTGCTTGGTGACCTTAGTTTGCAAAACACGCCTTATAGCGTTGAAGTATATTCAAGAGACCTAATTGACAATCTACAAGCAAACTCTCTATCTGGGGTGACTAAGTTAGACGCCTCCGTCAGCCTTTCAGCAGATGATATGGTAAGTGAAAACAACTATTTGATGATAAGAGGGCTATCTCCTGGTGGAACTACGGCACAAAAAATTGATGGGTTAACCCTACAGAGTCGCGCAAAAGATTTACCTATAGAACATATTGATAAGATAGAAGTTCTAAAAGGAGCCAGTGGCTTTCTTTATGGCTTTGGTGCTCCCGGTGGAATAGTAAACTATTCACTTAAAAGGCCTACCGATAGTCTAACACGAAGTGTAAAAGGGCAGATTATGAATGATAATTTGATGCTTTTTCATGGAGATGTGGGCGATCGGTTTGGTAAAAATGATCAGTTTGGGTATAGGCTAAATATTGTTAATCAAACGGGGGACTCCTATGTTGACGATGCAAAGTCTCAGCGTCAGTCTGGTTCCATAGCGGTTGATTGGAAAGTTAGTCCAACGCTACTTTGGCAGGCAGATGCTCTATATGCCAATCGAAAAAGTTACGGTGGCTATTGGGCTATAGTACCTAATACAGATGGAGGACTTAATAACTGGGAAGTTGGGGAGCCTTTATCTCCAATTAATGGTTCAAAGCGCCTTATGCCGGATTGGATGGTTTACGAGTCCGAACACAAAACATTTGGATCAGAGCTGACTTGGAAGTTTAAAGAAAATTGGGATGCAAACATTAGTGCTAGGTACTCAGAAAGCTATAGAAACCTACCCAATCCAGCTATTTTTGCTAGCAAGGATGGAAACTATTCAGTGAAAAGCTGGAATTATAATAATATTTTTGAAAGTTTCCAAAGTCAGGTTGTTATCAATGGTTATGTCGATACCGATATTATATCCCATAACATATCTTTCGGAATGTCTAATACAAACAGCACAGCATCCAATAGTAGTAATCTTGGAACTGATATCAACTTGGAAAACATTGGTAATTTATCAGACCCATTATACTTCTCAAAAGATATTAATATTTTGAGTAAGAGTGACGCCAGATACGACAAATATTCAGAAATTAATAGAAATGAATTGTTTATATCTGATGTGTTAAATGTTGGGCATAACTTAGATTTTATTTTGGGTGCTCGCTATGGGGAGATCGATAATAAATATTCTCAATATAAAGAAGATGCTGTAACGCCAACAATAGCTGCGGTATATCGCCCTAAAGATTGGATCTCTCTATACGCTAGCTATGTCGAGGCTTTTGAACAAGGCACTATAGCGCCAGATACATCTGCCAATGCAGGAGAAGTCTTTTCGCCTAAGATTAGTAAACAGTATGAGACAGGCTTTAAAATCGAACAGCCAAGCTGGTCAACTAATTTTGCGATCTTTAAGTTAGAGCGAGCACTTTCGTACACAGATTCGAATAATGTTTATAGTCAAGATGGCGAAGCTGTTTTTCAAGGAATTGAAGCTTCTACAAAAGCAAAAGTAAATGATAATTTGCTCTTTGGTGTTAGTGCTATGGTATTAGACGCACACAATAAAAAAATAAGCAGTCCAGAGCTAGTTGGGAAGGATATTCAGGGTGTCGCATCTAAACAAGTAAGATTATATGGAGAGTATGAAGTCCCCAATTCTAATTGGGCTATTAGTGGCGGTGTGCAGTATACAGGTGATCGACCCATTGACGCGAATAATGATTGGTATGTGGACTCAGTTACATTGTTAGACCTAGGTGCAAGGTACGAAATGGATTTCAACCAGTCTTCTATGGTTGTGAGACTGAACATTGAAAACCTGTCCGATGAAGCATATTGGTTAACTGCTTCGGGAAGCAGTAACCTTCAGCAGGGAACGCCAAGAACATTCAAGCTTAGTGCACAGCTAGATTTTTAAAGCATAAATAAGCAAAAAATAAGGAAGGCGCTTTTTAAAGTACCTTTTTTATATGCCTCATACGTCATATAGGATGTACCCCGCCAATTTACTGTTGGCGGTTTCTAATTTTCTAGCTAGGTCTCGTTTATGAATCCCGATACGCAAGCCAATGCGCCGAAGAAGCGGACGCAGTGGTGGTTTTTGCTGCACAGCTGGTTGGCGATGCCAATCTGGTTGTTTCTATTTTTTATCTGTTTAACGGGCACCATTGCCACGGTGAGCCAAGAAATTGTCTGGCTGTTTGATTCGAGCGTGCGTGCCAATCCGCCAGAGGACGCGGGTGAGATGCTGACCTTTGATGAAGTTATCCAAGTAGTTGAGCAGGAAGCCCCAGAAGCCTATATCGGTAGTATCTCGCGCCCCGTGAAGTCGCAATTCGCTCTGATGGCAAATATTAGCTATCCCGATTCTCGTTCTGAGACGGTGTACATCAATCCATATACCGGTGAGATCCAAGGGAAAACGTCTTCTGGGTTTAACTTTCGTCAGTTTATTCGCGCGATACATGGTTGGTTGTTAGTGCCTTTTAATGTGGGGTTTGCAAAGTACAGTTTCGGTTGGTATCTGGTCAGTTTCCTTGGCTTACCCATGTTGCTATCTCTGATTACTGGGCTGGTTGTATATAAGAAATTCTGGCGGGGATTTTTACATCCACGTCTCCGTTTTAACCGCGGTGCACGCGTATTTTGGGGCGACTTTCACCGTTTAGCGGGCATCTGGTCCATCCCGTTTATATTGATTATTTCAGTGACGTCGATTTGGTTTTTAGTTCAAGCTTTGCTAACTGAAGCGGAAGTGCCATTGCGTGGAGCGAATAGTACCCCGATTTTTGTGGAGCGAGATCAAGTGCCTGTGTCCGACCAAGGGAAGCCAACGCTTATCTCACCTGATGCCGCCGTGGCAGCTGTAACAGCACGCTATGACAATGTAAAAGCGGAGGGGATTCAGCTACCAGCGAATGCTTTTGGTCACTATAGTGTCTTTGGTCGCAGCCAAGCGTATCCGCTGATGTTGGAGTCTTTTATGGTGAACCCCTACACTGCTGAAGTGGATCGTGCGATGCGGGTATCAGATCAAGCACCTTTAATCATAACTGCGCGTTCTATGCGTGCACTGCATACAGGGGATTTTGTTGGGTTGAGCTTGAAGCTTGTATATTTCTTCTTTGGTATCTTGCTGACCATGATGGTGTTTAGCGGTATGCGCATCTGGGTAACTCGTACTTTCAAGTCGACAAAAGCGGCGATACGTCAAAAGACTGCTCGTATGCAAGCAAAAGGAGGTCAGGCATGAGTTCTGCGGTGAAGACAAGAAAGCCTCATAAAACGCACACACGCTGGTTTCGCTGGCGTTTTCATTTAACTGGACTGTTGATCTTAATTCCGGTGATTTTAACCCCCTATTATATTGAGCTTGCAAGCATCTTTAGTGGCAACGCAGGACTAGGGGAGCGTATTACCGGCACCAAGGCGGTAGGCCCTTGGGAAATTACGCTAGCTGAGCAGCGAGAAGTGGCGCCGCGTCTAGATGGTGCAGCCGGATATATGAAAATTCTGAATGCCGCCCTGTGTCAAGAATGTGCTCAAGAGGTAAAGGCCGTCTATATGCGTATAGGTAAGCCTCGTAGTCTTCGCACGGCGGGTGGCATAGGCTTTGGCTCACCATACTCCATGGTATTTAGTATTCCTATCCCAGAGAACACTCCGCTGGATGCGGACATCTGGCTGACGCTAGAAGGTTGGGATGGATCCTTGCATCAAGTGCAGTTTCCACTCGCGGACGTATCGCCTTCAACGATTGAATTCTTAAAGCAGCAACAGGAGCAATAGTATGTTGAAACAATCTCTTCGGATGATAGCGGCCTCAGCTATGCTTATTGGTTTGCCATCCATATCATTTGCTCATTCTCCTTATGTGGAATGCGTGAAAGAAACCCCTGACATTATCTGTAAAGGCGGCTTTACCGATGGCTCTGGTGTGGCTGGTGTGACAGTCGATTTAATCAGCTATGACGAAGAAATCGTCGCCAGCAAAGAGTTTGACGAGCAATCTAGTGTTCATTTTCAGCCATACGATGGTGAGTTTTATATTTTGATGGATGCAGGGCCAGGCCACACGGTTGAGGTGGAGTGGAGCGAAATTAAATGACACTTCGCTAGGTCAGATATTTACTTTCTCGCTATTTTGCATTAAAAATGCAAATGATTCTCAGTAAATGAAGAGGAAGTAGAGCGTGTCAGACATCGATCAACTTTATCGCAGCTACCATTCATGGTTGCAACGTTTACTAGTGAGTAAGTTGGAACAGAAGTCTGACGCGGAAGACTTATCCCAAGACACCTTTATCCGAGTGCTCAACCGGAAGTCTCAAGAGCCCATCCAAGACCCGCAAGGATATCTATGGACAGTGGCTAAGGGGCTAACGGTTGATTTATATCGGCGCCGATCTTTAGAGCGGCATTATCTTGAGTGCTTGTCGTCGCTCCCTGAAGTTGAGCACCCTAGTGCGGAAGAGCACCATCTGATTTTAGAAAGCCTACTGGAAATTGATGCCATGCTAGATGGGCTAGGACGCCAAATCAAAGCGGTATTTATCCTGTCGCAGTTAGAAGGCGTGACGTATCCCATTATTGCCGAGCGGCTGGGGATCTCAAGGCGCACAGTGGTCAATTACATGGCTAAAGCCATGGAGCATTGCTGCTTATATCGCATAGAGCATGGTTTATGAGTGCGAAACCGAGTAAGGCGCTCGTCTTGGCGGTAGCTGAAGCGTCTCAATGGTACGCTTTACTATCTGATCCTGATGTCAGTAAACAAGAGCGCGAGCATTGGCAGGCATGGTTGCAAGCTTCAGAGAATAATCAGCAAGCTTGGCAACAAATGTTAGCCGTCAGTCAGCGTTGCCAAGAAGTGCCAGGTCAAATTGCTGCTCCAGCATTAAGCCAGTCTCAATTCTCACGACGCAAAGTGCTGCAAACGATGCTGTCCATTGCAGTATTATCTCCTGCCGGTTGGTTGGCTTATCGTTACCAAACATCCCCACGCTATCAGGCACAATATACAACGGCGATTGGCGATATTCGGGATTTAACCCTCGCGGATGGTAGCCAGCTAACGCTCAACACAGATTCCGCTGTGGATGTTACTTTTACTGAACATGAGCGGTTGATCACCCTTCATGCAGGGGAAGTCTTTGTGTCTACCAGTAAGCACTACAAGGGTGCTGCTCCCTTTGTTGTGGCGACTCCTAATGGACGTATTCAGGCACTAGGAACTCAGTTTAGTGTGCGTGTTTTTGAGGATCATACTCAGGTTCAGGTATCGCAAGATAGCGTGAAGTTCCAGACGGCCTTGGGGCTTAGCGGAGACGTTGTTAGCTCTGGTGAGCAGGTGACCTTTAACTCATCACACATGATGACCAAAGATACCTTTGATCGTGAACGCCTAGGCTGGGTCGACCGCAGTCTAGTGGTGGTAAATAAACCCTTGGCTGAATTGATAGATGAGCTGAGCCGTTATCGTAGAGGCGTCTTGTCTTATTCAGATGAGGTCGCTCAAATTAAGGTATCCGGTGCCTATCCATTGATGGATACGGATCTATCATTGTCCGTACTGGCCGAGTCTTTCCCTATTAAAATTCAGCGTTATAGCCCTTACTGGGTTAGAGTCGTAAGCTCAGATTGAGCAAATAGATGGTGCGTGCCGAAAATATTTACAGATGCTTTGCACTTTTTTAAACACTTGCTCGGCCTTGGTAGTGATTGTCATTTATATTAACCAAGGAAATCCATACGATGAGTGTAACGCTTGCGCCTAACTTTCCCTATTCACCCCTAAAAATAGCCATCGCCGCGGCGTGCTTATCTTTTGGGGCTATCTTGCCATTAGACGTGGCCATTGCTGCCACTGAAAGCACCAGTTCCAGCCAAAGAACGTTTTCTGTGTCCGTTGCCCCAGGATCTCTGGCGAAAGTATTGGGCCAGTTCGCCTCTCAGACGGGGACAGCCCTATCATTTGATGGCACGTCTGATGCGCTATCAAAGCGTTCACGTGGTATCAAAGGTCAATACAGTGTGGCAGGCGGATTTCAACAGCTTTTACAAGGAACAGGGCTGATCGCGACCTCCAAATCCGGCAACGGCTATACCGTGAAACAGGTCTCTACTGATGGGCAAAATACACTACCAGTGTTGGATATCACGGCTAATGCCTTTAGCAATACAACCGAAGGCACCGGCTCCTATACGACAGGCTCTATGAACACCGCTACAGGCCTTGACCTATCAATTCGCGAAACGCCCCAGTCGGTAACAGTTGTCACCAGTCAGCAGATGGAGGATAGAGGCTCAACGACGATCAAAGATGTTTACAATAATACCGCTGGTATCACCGCAGGCTCCGCGGGGACAGGAGCTGACCCTGCTGTATTTTCTAGGGGCTTTAAAGTACGTAATTTACAATACGATGGAGAAGCTGTTGATTTTAGCGCTTTTGTATATGAAGGGGGATCCCAACCAGATCTTTCTACTTATGATCGTGTTGAAATTGTTCGAGGTGCTGCAGGACTTCTTAATGGGAAAGGTACACCCTCCGCAGCCATAAACTTGATCCGCAAAAAGCCAACAGAAGAGTTTCAAGCATCCACCAGCGCTTCGATAGGTCGCTGGGATAAACGACGCATAGAGGCTGATGTCTCTGGAGCTTTAAGCCAAGATGGTAACATTAGAGGGCGACTGGTTGCCGCCCATCAAAATAATGAATCTCATATTGATTACTTTGAGCAAGAAACGAATGTTCTATATGGGGTAACGGAATGGGACTTAACGCCCGATACCCTAATTACGGTTGGTATAGATTATAAAAAAAGCGATCAAAAAGGTGTAGGTTACGGCGCAAATACGCCTTTATTCTTTTCTGATGGCAGTAGGGCAAATTTACCTATATCAACATCAACCTCTTGGAAAGATGCCTTTAATATTTCAGAGAAAACTAACTTTTTCACTGCTTTAGAGCATAATTTTTCAGATGCTTGGAGTAGTAAAGTCGCGATCAGTCATACTAAAATAGAAAATCCATTTGCAAAAGCATATATGGTTGGCTTTCCCGATAAAGAAACTGGTTTAGGAATGACAGTAAGTAATTTATGGGGCGGTGATTTCGAACGAGATATTACAAATATCAACTTATCTTTAGAAGGTAATTATACTCTTTTCAACCGGGAGCATGGCCTCACTCTCGGATGGAGTTACGCTTCTAATAAATTAGATGGAGTACAGTATGAAGCAAGAAATACTGGAGGAGCATCTTCAATACCGAGAGGTAGTATTTATGACCTTAATTGGGATGGGATTTCTTTTACGACAAACCCTAATGCATATAGATCATCAAAGGTAGAGCAGTCAGGATTTTATATAGCCAATATATTTAGTATAACTGATCATTCGAATATTGTACTCGGAGCAAGACTAAGTAGCTGGAAAGAGAGATCTAATCATAACTTTCTTAGTGAAAATTTTAGCATAACTAGCGATGAAGAAGACAGTGGCATTATTACTCCATATTTTGGTGTAACGTATGATATTAGTGAACACAACACAGCTTATGCAAGTTACACCAGTATTTTTGAGCCTCAATTTGACTATGATATAGACAATAAAATATTGGACCCTATTGAAGGTAATAATTATGAGATAGGTTTAAAATCAGAGCGTTACGACGGCAAGTTAAATCTAAGCGCGGCAGTATTTAGAATTGAACAAAAAAACTTAGCTGAGCAGTTATTCGATGAAGATGGCGCTCCTATTACGATTAATGGTGTTTCAAGATACACAACTGTTGATGGTGTGACATCTGAGGGCGTTGAGTTGGAAGTCTCTGGAGAAGTCTATCCAGGAGTCCAAGTCTACGGTGGTTACACTCATACATCAATCGAAGACAATGAGGGGAAGAAATACAATACAAGAATCCCTCGCGATACGTTTAGCTTATTTGCGACGTCAACATTAAAAGGAGATTTGGCGGGCCTAACTCTAGGAGGTGGGGTTCGCTGGCAGAGTGATATTAGTGGTGAATCAGATACTTGGGCTCGAGGACCAAATGGCGAGGTTCTTAAACAAAAAAGTTACTATTTAACTGACGTATTTGCCAATTATCACTTCAATGATAACTTGTCAGCCAATATTGCGATTGGAAATTTATTTGATCAAAAGTATGTTGAGCGAGTTGGAGAAACGTCTGTAGTCTATGGAGAGCCTCGTAACATCACCGCCAAAGTTAAATATGATTTCTAAGAAATATGGAATCATATAAGGTATAGACTTTGTAATCTAAGGAACATGCGAACAAGCCGGCTATATGAGGTAGCCACTCGTGAACAATGGCGTTTTTAGTCAAAAACGCCATTTTATTTTCTAGCCTTCGCGGCAATAGTAATCCCCCCCGAAAAAATAACAGCAGCCAAAAGTAGAATTTTCTCGTACTCTAAACGCAGGAGGGTAATCCCCCCGAAAAATAACAGCAGCCAAAAGTAGAATTTTCTCGTACTCTAAACGCAGGAGGTTCTGCATGAAAAAATCACGTTATACCGATAGCCAAATCATGGCCATACTAAAGCAAGCAGAGGCAGGCACACCCATTCCTGAGCTATGTCGAGAGCATGGTATGAGCTCGGCAACATTTTACAAATGGCGGTCCAAATATGGTGATATGGATGCCTCTTTAATGGCTCGTATGAAAGAACTTGAGGAAGAAAACCGTCGTCTTAAAAAGATGTATGCAGAAGAACGGTTAAAGGCGGAGATCATACAGGAAGCCATGGCAAAGAAGTGGTGAAGCCATCCCTTCGACGAGAGATGGCACTTCATGCTGTAGCGAATAAGGCGGTGAGCATTCGTTTGGCCTGCTCTGCTTTTATGATCAGTGAAACCTGTTATCGTTACAAGAGCCTTTTGAATGATGACAATGCTTTGATCGCTAAACTTTTAGTTGACCTAGCAGAGACTCAAACGGATTGGGGGTTTGGGCAATGCTTCTTTTATCTAAGAAACGTAAAAGGCCACACTTGGAATCATAAACGTGTCTATCGAATCTATTGCGAGTTGGCGTTGAATCTACGAATCCGCCCAAGAAGACGCTTAAAGCGGAACGTACCTGAACCCTTGAAGGAGCCAACCAAACGAGATCAGGTTTGGTCTATGGACTTTATGCATGACCAACTTATCGATGGTCGCCACTATCGTCTATTTAACGTAATCGATGACTTCAAGCGCGAAGGACTAGCGATGGAAGCAGGCTTTTCCTTACCGACCTTGAGGGTGATACGCACGCTTGAGCAATTGCTTGAATGGCGAGATAAACCACAGATACTGCGTTGTGATAACGGGCCGGAATTTGTGAGTCATGAGTTTACTCGTTGGGCTAAAAAGAAAGGCATTAGAGTTGAATACATCCAACCTGGCAATCCACAACAAAATGCTTATATTGAACGATATAATCGAACAGCTAGATATGGATGGGTAAGCAAGCATCTTTTTGAAACACTTGAGGAAGTGCAAGACTATGCAACGAAATGGTTGTGGTTTTACAATCACGAAAGACCACATACAGCTAACGGAGGCAAGCCACCTCTAATGGCTGCTTAACCTCTACTTTTGAGCTAAGTTAAAAAAGGGAGGATTACCTGTTGTTCAGACAGAGAGCCATGGATGGTTTACGCTCCCAGGATGGGAGCTCTGTCTTTCTTCAGGGCGATCAATGAGCCGCATGGAAGCGGCGGAGAGTCTCTTAAGGCGTTAACGTCACATTCCAAGGCAGCAAGGCAGCAAGTCATCGACGTCTGCACCTGTTTTGCGTTTTGGTAGTTCTTCAAACAATGTCGCCAAGTAGTCGTAAGCGATCAAGCCATTGGCTTTGGCGGTTTCGATCATACTATAGAGCCTCGCACTGGCCAGGGCACCATTTTCCGTATTTGAGAAGAGCCAGTTCTTTCGCCCAATCACAAACGGCTTGATGGCTCGCTCGGCACGGTTGTTGTCGAAGTTGAGGTGTGGATCGTCAACATAGCGAATAAGCTTATCCCATTGGTTGAGACAGTAATTTAAAGCACTGGTGAGCTTGTCTTTTGGCGGCTTGTTTTTCACTGTTTTTTCTAGCCACTTCTTAAAGTCGTTTAGCACTGGGATCGACTGTTCACGGCGATAAGCAAAGGCCTTTTCCGTTGTCTCGCACTATGCCACTCTATTTTGGGGAAGATCAGTGTCGAGCTAGACAAGGTTATGCGGCAGAAAACCTAGCGACCACCCGACAAATCGTTCTAAACCTACTAACAGCAGGAAACCAGTGTAAAATTGGGTATCAAAAACAAGCGTAAGGCCTGTGGTTGGGATGATGCGTATCTGTTCAAGGTGATGGTCCTGATCAAATAATGTTCATGCGTTTGCCCTGGCAGGGAGGTGTCACCTTAACCTTGCTTCTTATTGATTGCTTTTTGAGAGTACTTTGCTCTAAGATGCGACTAATTCTCATTATCTGTAAATATTTGGTTAATTCCTAGGTGCTTGGTGTGTCGGATCCAAAAGCGGCGGAAACAACAGTAATACATAATCTCTACAGTGATCATCATAGTTGGTTACGAGGGTGGCTAAAGAAAAAGCTTGGCTGTGGCCAACGGGCGGCAGACTTAACCCAAGATACTTTTGAGCGTGTATTGATGCGAGGTGACGTAAGCTCTGTGAGGGAGGCACGCCCTTGGCTGGTAACGATCGCGAAACGCCTGTTGATTGATAAAGGTCGCCGTGCCCGTTTAGAGCAAGCTTATCTAGAAGAGTGTGCTGCGCTCGCGGAGCAACGCCCTGAATTTGCGCCTTCTGCCGAAGAGTTACACCATGCTTTACAAACCTTGCAGTTGATTGCCAAAGCTTTGGAACAACAGTCTGACAGTGTACGCCAAGCTTTTATTTGGCGTCACCTTGATGGCTTGAATCAAGCTGATATTGCAGAGCGTTTACAGGTATCAAACACCATGGTGCGTAAGTACCTTGTGCAAGGCTTAGTCGCTTGTTATGAGGCATTCACGGAGGATGGCATATGAGTAGTATTGCCGCGCAAGCTGCAGAATGGGTCCTGAGATTATCAGAGGAGGGCGCTGCATTGAGTCATGATGAGCGTCAATCCTTTGAAGGTTGGTATGCCGCCGATGAGCGCCATCGTAAAGCTTTGGATGCAATGCAGGGCTTGGTTGGGGCGATGCACACTATGCCGACAGAAGCCGCCCATGCTGCGTTGAATGCAGGACAACAACAGCCTCAGCAAAATAGCTGGTCTACGCTATCAAAAACGCTGCTTGTGACCATTATGTTGTTGATGCCGATTAGTTATATGTTTGGGCTACAGCAACAGGTGCAGGTTTGGCTGGCTGACAAGCGTACAGAGGCGAATGAGTGGCGTAGTTGGACATTAGAAGATACATCTAAGCTAACGTTAGCGGGTAACTCGGCGGTGGATATTGAGTTTGATGCAGCGCTGCGTCAATTTATATTATTGCGTGGTGAGCTGCTAATTGATGTCGCCCGTGATTTGGATAGACCGCTAAGGATTGAAACTCAATATGGTCTGTTCGAAGCCCTAGGAACGCGCTTTACTGTCCAGCTAAAAGAGGATCACGCGATAGTGACTGTTCTAGAATCTAAGGTCAAAGCGACTTTGAATAACAAGGATGTAACGGTCACCGCAGGTCAGCAATTAAAGGTGTATTCGGACCATTTTGCAAAGCCTCAGACACTAGACACAAAACGTTTTGAGCGTAATTGGAAAGCTGGCCAGTTTGTGGCAAATGGTGTGCCGCTGACAAAGGTTTTGAAGGAGTTGTCGCACTACCACAAAGGCCGTTTATTGTTTGATGAAGTGGCGTTGTCCAGCATTCCTGTGATGGCCGTCCTGCCAATGCAGGAACCTGAGCGGGCGCTGGCTTTATTAAAAGAGAGCTTGCCTATCGAGGTACAAGAGTATTCCCCTTGGTTAATTCATATTGCCAATAAGGAAAAATAATTTTCCAGTATGGTTCCATTTGTCTGTCTTTATTCGTCAAGTAAGTATAGACACCCAACATAAAGGACAGACTCAATGACATACCCTTCTTATAAGCGGGGCCAACGTCCCGCTTTGCTTTTTGCCTCCAGTATATTGCTCGCGCCAGTGGGACTGGCCTTAGCACCCCCTAGCTGGGCGCAGACGTCGATACATCAAGTATTGCAGGTAAATGTACCCGCAGGTGCGTTGGGACCAGCGCTCAATGAATTTGCGCAGCAAGCAGGTATTGCCATTTCTTTTGATGCACGTTTGGTGACAGGAGAAAAGAGCCAAGGCCTATCCGGCTCGATGAGCGTCGATGAAGGCATCAAGCGCTTGTTAGCCGGTACAGGGTTACAAGCGATATTGTCTAACGCTGGTTATCGTATTGAGCGTAGCCATTCAACACTGATTGCGATCAATGTGGAAGCAGATGAGCTGCGCAGTACAACCGAAGGCTCTGGTTCTTATACGACAGGCTCTATGAACACTGCTACAGGGCTTGACCTATCGATTCGCGAAACGCCTCAGTCGGTGAGTGTATTGTCAAGCCAGCAAATCAAGGATCAAAACCTGGAAACCTTAGATGATGCATTACGCTCTATTAATGGTTTACAGGTCAGTAAAGGCACTCTAGTGGGAGACTCGGGAGACTTTTCAGCTAGGGGATTCGAAATTGATAATATCACCGTTGATGGAATGCCAAATAGTGTCGGGGGCAATGGAACCTTCAATGCAGATAATGCAGATTTGGCTATCTATGATCGAGTGGAAGTCGTAAAAGGAGCGGCGGGACTCACCACAGGAAGCGGTAACCCATCAGCCGCAGTCAATTTGGTTCGTAAACGGCCAACGGCAACCCCTGAAGCTGCTATTACAGCAAGTATTGGCTCATGGGATGATAAACGCCTAATGTTTGATGGTAGCAATGCGTTAAATGCTGATAAATCTATTCGTGGTCGTGTGGTTACCAGCATTCAAGATAAAGACAACTTTTATGATGGGGAAAATGACAATACTGAGCAGCTTTACGGCATCTTAGAAATCGATTTGTCTGAAAAGACTATGTTAACAGCAGGAGCGCATTGGCGTAACCTAGAAAGCGACGGACTCTACACTCGTTTACCAGTAAACTCGGATGGTAGCTTTATAGACCTTCCCCGATCAGCCAACTATGGAAATGATTTTGATTACTGGGATCAACAAACTAAAACAGTATTTGCAGAGCTACAACATCAGCTCGATAATTATTGGCAGGTCACGCTGTCTGCCACCCATAAGCAGCAAGATCTAGACATGCTTTTTAGTGGCTTGTATGGAAGTGAAGAGGCCTTTTATCCAGATTCTCAGCGTTACAAGATGGATCGTCGTCAAAGTAATCTGGCATTGAATGCAAATGGCCCTTTCTCTGCTTTTGGTAGAGACCATGAGCTATCTCTTGGGATTTCACATCGCTCAGATAAGTTTGATGCCTATGGTGGTTGGGCAGATTCTTCTTGGTCTGAAGGTCTTCCCTTAGTGGATATATACAACTGGGACTCCAGCATTATTCCAAGACCTGAAATCCCTTTAGATCTCTGGTCACAGTCGTTTGAAACTAAACAAACAGGTGCGTTCGCAGCAGCAAAGCTTAGCCTTAGTGACCCGATGACTTTAATCATTGGTACTCGTATTGATAGCTATAAAATGCCAAGCAATAGAGAGTATAATCCTGATACTCAAGTCACGCCTTATGCGGGTTTAGTTTATGACCTCGATACAAACCATTCAGTATACACCAGCTGGACAGAGATATTTCAACCACAACAAGTAACAGATAAAAATGGTACTGTGCTCGACCCTATTGTAGGAACAAATATCGAAGCGGGCTTAAAAGGTGAGTATTACGGTGGCAAACTAAATGCGAGTTTTGCTGTATTCCAAATTACTCAGGAGAACCGCCCCGTCGATGACCTTAGCAGTCAAAACCCTTGTCCCGGAGCGCGTTGGGGTGGCTATTGTAAGCGTGCTGCTGGAGAAGTAGAAAGCAATGGGGTTGAGCTTGAAGTTAGTGGCGAAGTCAGTCCTGGTTGGCAGGTGATGGCAGGCTACACTTACACTTCAGCGGAATACAGCAAAGATCAAGACGCTGATAATATCGGTAAGCCATTTGACCCCGACTACCCAGAGAGCCAGTTCAAATTTGCGACCACATACCAATTACCTGGCGAGCTATCAAATTGGAGATTAGGTGCTAATGCCTACATACAGGACGGCACGTACTCTAGCAATGATGAAAACATCAGACAATCAGGTTATGCAATATTCGGCGCTAGTGCGCATTATGATTTTAGCGATGATATGTACGTACAACTAAACGTAAATAATCTGTTTGATAAGCACTACTATCAAGATCTTGGCTGGGCTACTGGCGGCACTCGACCTGGTGAACCACGTAGTTGGGCATTGTCGTTCAATTGGCAGATGTAGATGTCAGGTTGATAAGCATTTCCACTGCAGCGAAATTTAGTGTCTGAACTCACAGAAACTATGGGTCGACAGATAGTAGCTGTAAATGGAAATAGCTACCACACATTTTAAATGTCCAAAAACAAAGGAAGGTCACGTCAGACGTGTCCTTCTTTTGCCCCTCGTTCGTCATATCAATTAAAGCCATGTGTTTTGGATGGCACGTCTTTTCGCAAATGTTTCTGTGGGTATCTGTTCTGTATGAGTAGCATGAGTATTCGGCTGCGCAATATTGGCGTGGTGTTGGTATGTGGGTTGTTGGTTTGGCTGTTTTTGCAACGTAGTAATGGCGCCGAGTCCATTATGTATGAAACCACACCGGCTAAGTTAGGGGATATCAAAGCTGTCGTGGCTGCCGTAGGTACATTATCTCCTCGTAATTCTGTGGAAGTTGGTGCACAGGTCTCAGGGCAGATTGTGGATCTTGCGGTAGTGCCCGGAGAGCGAATATCCGATGGTCAGCTGTTGGTTGAAATTGATGCGAGTTTGCAGCAGTCGACCGTTGATGCAGGCCGAGCTGAGCTTGCTGCGCAACAGGCGCAATTACAGTCTCGTCAAGCGGAAGCCAAGTTAGCGGAGCAAACATACCGTCGCCAGCAACAGCTTGCTGAACGCAGTGCGACCCACGCTCAGGATGTGGAGACAGCGTATGCGAATTGGCAAATTGCCCAAGCCAGTATCAATGAGTTGAAGGCGTTGATCGATCAGACCATGTCGCGTTTAAAAGGAGATGAAACACAGTTAGGCTACACGCGTATTTATGCGCCGATGGATGGCACAGTGTTGTCGGTGGACGCCAAGAGAGGTCAAACGCTCAATGCCACGTACTCGACACCCGCCGTCATGACGATAGCGGATTTAAGTCATATGACCGTCGAAGCGAAAGTCGCTGAGGCGGATATTCAGGCTATCCGACCGGGTATGCCTGTTTGGTTTACGACTCTAGGTAATACCACTCGGCGATGGCATGGGCAGGTGAGGCAGATTTTGCCCGCGCCATTAGACAACGCTGAGAATCCGAACATAGTGCATTACCCAGTGCAGTTTGATGTAGCAAATGATGATGGAGTACTGATGTCCGGCATGACGGTTCAGGTCTCTTTTGTGACGGAGCAGGCAGAAGATGTCTTGTTGGTGCCGTTGCAAGCGTTGCATCCTGTTGAGATGGAGCGCGGAGCCTATCGTGTACAAGTCAAAGCACCAGACAATTCGGTGCACTGGCGCGATATCCAGATTGGCCGCCAAGATACGTGGTCGGCTGAGGTGATTGATGGGTTACAAGCGGGCGAGCAGGTCGTCACTGGTGAGCGAGGCCTCTCTAAGGGGAACACATGAGTGATCCGTCTTATGCAGGAGAAACGCCATTAATTGAGTTGCGTAACATCATTAAAGAGTATGGTGGCGATCAGAAAAATGGCGAGCCAGCTGTGCGTGTATTGCATGAGCTGTCACTGTCGATTCAGGCAGGCGAGTTCGTCGCGATTATTGGTACATCGGGCTCTGGAAAGTCTACGTTGATGAATATTCTCGGCTGTTTAGACCGACCCAGTTCAGGAGAATATTTGTTTGCAGGGCAAGATGTCGCACACTTTTCCAGTGATCAATTAGCTTGGCTTAGGCGTAGTGCGTTTGGTTTTATATTTCAGAGCTATCATTTGATCCCCAGCGAGAGCGCAGCGGAAAACGTGGCGGTCCCAGCGTTGTACGCAGGTATGCCGGAATCTGAGCGGCTGCATCGAGCGGCGGGACTATTGGAACGTCTTGGCTTAGAGGGGCGCTTGAATTACTTGCCTAAGCAGTTGTCCGGTGGTCAGCAACAGCGTGTCTCCATTGCTCGGGCCTTAATGAATGGTGGCAGTATTATTCTAGCGGATGAACCGACGGGGGCGCTGGATACTCAAACTGGGATTGAAGTGATGGCGCTCTTGCGAGAGCTAGCCGAGGCTGGACACACCGTGATCTTAATTACTCATGATACAGACGTTGCCGCACAAGCGAAGCGCATTATCGAAGTACGAGACGGGAATATTATAGGAGATAGTCAGCAAGCACTGGAAGCTGAAGTGCTTGCGGATTATGCCAATCCTAATGAGCCAGTAAAGATTCCAGATCCCGCGACGGCAGATACCCAACAGGGCAGCACCTTAATGGGAGGGCTACTGGATGCCAGTCGAGCAGCTAAGCGCGCCATGCTATCGAATCCAATTCGTACCATGCTCACGTTACTCGGGATCATTATCGGCGTGGCAGCGGTGATTGTTATGCTATCCATCGCCGAAGGGGCTAAGCAGCAGATTGCCAAAGGGTTAGGGCAGTTTGGTACAAACTTAATGTATTTAAATGGACGGTCTCCGACACCACGAGCCCCTGAAGGCGTTATTAGTGATACGGATATGGAAGTACTGCGACGACTGCCAGAAGTGGATATTGTCGAGCCAACGGTCGGCATGACCCAAGTGATTCGTTTTGCCAATGCTGATTTTAGTGCCTATGTGCGTGGAAACAGTGCGGATTTTCCATTTCTGTTTACGTGGTCGGTTACAGAGGGTCGCTTCTTCAGTAAAGCGGAATATCAGCGCACAGCGGCCGTGGCAGTGATAGGGGAAAAGGTTCGCGAGCGATTATTTGGTGCAACACAAAGCCCGCTCGGGCAATTTATCATTATTGGTAATGATCCGTTTCAGGTGGTTGGGGTATTGGGTAAGAAAGACAATGACGACACCTTTGATCAAAACGCGCAGGTTATTATTCCCTACGTCACCGCTGTGACGCGTGTCCTTGGGCCAACCGACCCAAGCTGGGTGAGTATCGCGGCAAATGAAAGCTATGATTTGGCGCATACTGAAGCTGTTATCCATCGCACATTACTCAATCAACACAAAGGCGTAGAAGATTTTGATTTGAATAATAACGCGGCCTTACTACACAACCAGCAGCAAATTATTAATCAAGTGTCTCTACTGCTTGGCGCGATTGCGGCGGTGTCTCTGCTAGTGGGTGGAATTGGCGTCATGAACGTCATGCTTATGTCGGTGCGGGAGCGCACTAAAGAGATTGGTATCCGCATGGCAACGGGCGCGCGTCAGCGAGATATTATGCGTCAGTTTTTGACCGAATCTATATTGGTGTCTTTGGTGGGTGGGGCAATAGGTATTGTATTCTCTTTTGCCCTGCTCGATGTGGCGCTTCTGTTGAAGGAAGATTTGCCCATCGCCGTTGTGCCCTCGGTGGTCTTGGGAGCATTCGCTTGCGCTTTATTAACCGGCGCGGTATTTGGCTTCGCCCCGGCTAAACGAGCGGCCAAGATGACGCCGGTTCAAGCGCTTAACAGTGAATAATAAAGGATGCGTTGCTCTTAATACTTCTGCTTATCGCTCTTATTGGCAAAACCTGCCGAACAAGTTTCCGGCCCTCCTTAAACTGCCTCTTTTTCGTCAGGTGCCTAGGCCCCTGACGAAAAAATATTCAGTTTATTTCAAGCTTTAACATTACTGTCACAAAGCCTCTTTATAGTTCTCATCATCGAAAGAAAACGAAGTTTATTCGGGCTCTCTGATAAAGATTTCGATTCATACAAAACTGACGATAACCATTGAGGTTGAAGTGATGAAAAAACTAGTTGCGACTCTAGCAGTGTCTACTCTAGCAGGTGTTTCTGCTAACGTAATGGCAGACGTTGATGCAAACCTACCTTCTTACACTAAAGCAAGTGGTGTATCAGGTAACATCTCTAGTGTTGGTTCTGACACGCTAGCGAACCTAATGACGCTATGGGCAGAAGATTTCAAACGTCTTTACCCTAACGTGAACATCCAGATCCAAGCAGCTGGCTCTTCTACTGCGCCACCAGCGCTAACAGAAGGTACTTCTAACTTCGGTCCTATGTCTCGTATGATGAAAGACAAAGAAGTTGCAGCATTCGAGAAAAAATACGGCTACAAGCCAACTGCAATTCCAGTTGCTATCGACGCTCTAGCAGTATTCGTACACAAAGATAACCCAATCAAAGGTCTATCTCTTCCAGAAGTCGATGCGATCTTCTCTTCTACTCGTAAGGGTGGTCACAGCGAAGACATCACTAACTGGGGTGCCGCTGGCCTTGAAGGCGCTTGGTCTGACCGCGACGTACAAATCTTTGGTCGTAACTCTGTATCAGGCACTTACGGTTACTTCAAGAAAGTTGCTCTATTCAAAGGTGACTACAAAAACTCTGTAAACGAGCAGCCTGGTTCTGCTTCTGTAGTACAGTCAGTTTCTACATCTCTTAACGGTATCGGTTACTCAGGTATCGGTTACAAAACGTCTTCAGTACGCGCTATTCCTCTAGCGAAGAAAGAAGGTGGTGAACTAATCGAAGCGACTCCAGAAAACGCTGCGACTGGTAAGTATCCTCTATCTCGCTTCCTTTACGTTTACGTAAACAAAGCACCTAACAAGCCACTTGCTCCACTAGAGCGTGAGTTCGTTAAGATGGTTCTTTCTAAAATGGGTCAAGAAGTTGTAGTGAAAGACGGTTACGTTCCACTACCAGCTAAAGTATCTGCGAAATACATGAAAGACCTAGGTATTCAGTAAGACTGGATAACAGGGAAAGTTTGCAGGACGCAAAATGAGCAGGGGGGATTTGATCTCTCCTGCTTTTGTTGTGTTGCGAGCTGTCACAAAAATGTCATAAAAAGTGAATTCGGATGAGTACAAAAGCGGATCAAAAAATACCCGAACTGGATTTCGATACGCCAGCGCTGAAGCGTCATCGTAAAGTTCGCGCGCTAAAAGATCGTACTGCGAGCGTTGGCATAGCCATCGGCGGTAGCAGTGTGATCTTGGCTGTCCTTCTAATATGTTTCTACTTGATGTATGAAGTTGCACCGCTATTTTCAGGTGCCAGCATTGAGCAAAAAGACAGCTATGCTTTACCGGCTGAACAGTCTGGTAAAAGCTTATATTTAACCTCAGAAGAGCAAACAGAAGTGGGTTTCCGTGTTGCAGAAAACGGCGACATGATTTACTTCGATATGACGAATGGACGTGTCATAGACAAAGTAGAGAACCCATTAGGTCAACCCACAGCGTTTGCATTAGAGTCTGATACCAGCCGTATGATGGCCTTCGCATATGAAGATGGTCGTGTGTTGGTAGCACAGCAGGCTTATAAAACGACTTATCCTGATGGCGAACGTTTAATTACGCCAAGCATCGAATATCCATACGGAACAGATGGCATCCAAGCCGCTAATTTTACTCCTCGCTTGCTAAGCATTCGCGATGGTGAAGAGCGTCTTACGATTGCGACAGTGGGTGATCAACAGTCACAGGTGACACGCCTTTCTAAAGACGTGAACTTCATTACTGAAGAAGTTGAGCTGACAGAAAGTAGCACGGAGATTCCATTCGTTGCAGGCTCTCACTCTCTTTTGATCTCTGGTGATCAACGCTATCTATACGTTGCCGATCAGCAGGGCAACATGTCTGAATTTGATATCCGTGACATTGATGAAGTTGAGCTTAAGGATCAAATTGATCTGATCGACAGCGATGCACAGTTGGTGTCTATGCGTTACTTGCTTGGCCAATCATCTGTGATGGTGGCAGACAGTGCCGGTCGCGTGAGCCAATGGTTCAATGTGCGCGATGATAATAACGTTGAGCACCTTACTTACATCCGCGATGTTACTCACCCAACGGGTCTTGTAGACATGGCGATGGAGCACCGTCGTAAAGGTTTTGCTACCTTGGATGATCGTGGCGTGGTGACAATCTTCAACGCAACGTCTAGCCGTGAAGTGGTGAATGAGCGCATCAGCGATGATTCTGCTTACATGATCAGCTTTGCACCACGTGCCAACGCTCTTTTACTTGAAAACAGCGAAGGCATGAACGTATTTGCGGTAGACAATGAGCACCCTGAAGTCTCTTGGTCGTCTATCTGGGGCGAAGTGTGGTACGAAGGTTACCAAGAACCAACGTACACATGGCAGTCTTCTGCGGCGAACAACGACTTCGAGCCAAAATACAGCTTGATGCCATTGGCATTCGGTACCCTAAAAGCAGCGTTCTACGCAATGTTAATGGCCGTGCCATTGGCGATCTGTGGCGCGATCTACACAGCTTACTTCATGGCACCAGGTCTACGCCGTAAAGTAAAACCTGTGATTGAGCTAATGGAAGCGCTACCAACGGTTATTCTAGGTTTCTTAGCCGGTCTATTCTTCGCACCGTTCCTAGAAGAAAACCTAGCGGCAGCGTTTAGCATCTTGGTTATCTTGCCATTAGGCATCTTGTTCTTTGCCTTTATCTGGTCACGCATGCCGCAAAGCATTCGCTGGATGGTGCCTGATGGTTGGCAGCCAATGCTGTTGATCCCAGTTGTCGTGCTGTTAGGTTGGTTCTGTGTGGCGATGAGCCCTGTGATCGAGCTGAACTTCTTTGACGGTAACATCCGTGGCTTTATCACCAATGATCTAGGCATTACCTTCGACCAACGTAACGCGCTGGTAGTGGGCTTTGCGATGGGCTTTGCCGTGATTCCAACGATCTTCTCGATCACTGAAGATGCGATCTTCTCGGTGCCAAAAGCACTGACACAAGGCTCTCTAGCATTAGGTGCGACTTACTGGCAAACCATGACTCGCGTGGTACTGCCAACGGCGAGCCCTGGTATTTTCTCTGCCATCATGATCGGTATGGGTCGTGCAGTGGGTGAAACCATGATCGTACTGATGGCGACCGGTAATACGCCAATTATGGACTTCAACATCTTCGAAGGTATGCGTACCTTGGCAGCCAACTTGGCCGTGGAAGTACCTGAGTCAGAAGTGGGTAGCTCGCACTACCGTATCTTGTTCTTGGCAGCGTTTGTGTTGTTTGCCTTCACATTTGTTGTGAACACCATCGCTGAATCCGTGCGCCAGCACCTACGTAAGAAATTCGGATCGTTGTAATGAGTAATGAACTGAAATTAAAAAATCAAACCGTATCCCAGTGGGTGAAGTCTGGTGATCCATGGGTATGGCTAAACGCAGGTGCAGTGGCGATCTGTGTGATCATGGTAATTGGTCTATTAGCGCTGATTGCGGTACGTGGTCTCGGTCACTTTTGGCCAGCGGACATTAACCAAGGTACATACAGTCTACCTGGCTCAACGCCATACACATTGGTTGCGGAGCGTGTTGAGTCAGCGGAAGTACCTGCTGCTCAGCTACGTGAAGCAGGCATCGATGTAGCCGACCATCATGACTTGATGATGCGTTCATTGATGAAAACGGGTAACCGTGATGTGTACGGTTCAGATTTTCGTTGGGTGATTGATGAGTACTACACAGATATCACTAAGCCAGAGATGCTGTTTGCAGCAGAACGTCATGAATGGGGCAACTTATACGGTTACCTAAAAGCCGTAAAAGAAGACGGCAAGGTCGTTGCTGAAACTGCGGACCTAACGCCAACGGATTCTGCTTTAGCGACTTGGGCTGCCTTTGAGCGCAGTATTGAGCGTGCGACAACGATTTACGACGACATTCACGAAGTGGAAAAAGACGAAATCGGTGCGATCAACCACAAGCTAGAGCGTCTTCGTCTGGAACAGCGTCGTCTTGAATTGAACAACGAATTAACGCCAGCGAAATTGGCCGATATTGATGCGCAACGTGCAGAGCAAGATGCGCTGTATGAAGCATTACAGCAACGTCTGATCGACCTATACGCCGAAATTAACCGTGATACCTTCGTGGTACAGGTAATGGATGGCAGCGTACATGAGCTGCAAGTGGCGAAAGTTGTTCGTGCTTACCGTCCTAATGCGATGGGCATTGCTGAAAAACTAGGCTTCTATGGTTCAAAAGTGGTGGAGTTCCTAACCGCTGAACCTCGTGAAGCGAATACGGAAGGTGGTGTTTTCCCTGCGATCTTCGGTACCGTAATGATGGTACTGTTGATGACCATTCTGGTGACACCATTTGGTGTCGTGGCGGCGGTTTACTTACGTGAATACGCATCACAAGGTTTTGTGACACGTACGATTCGTATCGCAGTTAACAACTTAGCGGGTGTACCATCGATCGTATACGGTGTCTTTGGTCTAGGTTTCTTCGTTTACTTCCTAGGTTCGGGGATCGACCAAGCGTTCTTCCCAGAAGCGTTACCGTCACCGACGTTCGGTACCGGTGGTCTAATGTGGGCGTCGATCACGCTAGCACTGTTAACCGTGCCTGTGGTCATCGTAGCGACGGAAGAAGGTCTATCACGTATTCCTCGTAACGTACGTGAAGGATCTTTGGCACTGGGTGCCACCAAAGCAGAAACACTATGGCGTGTGGTCTTGCCAATGGCCAGCCCAGCGATCATGACTGGTGTTATCCTAGCGGTAGCCCGTGCTGCCGGTGAGGTAGCGCCGCTAATGCTGGTTGGTGTAGTGAAATTGGCACCATCGCTACCATTGGATGGTAACTACCCGTTCATCCACTTGGATCAGAAGTTCATGCACTTGGGCTTCCATATTTATGATGTGGGCTTCCAAAGCCCGAACGTAGAGGCAGCGCGCCCATTGGTTTATGCGACTGCACTATTATTGGTAATCGTGATTGCATTGCTTAACTTAGCAGCCGTTACCATCCGTAACCACCTACGTGAAAAATACAAATCGCTGGAAATGTAAGACGGCGGAGAGAGACTATTATGAGCGAAACAACTACACACTCTATCGATATTTCAGCAATGCAACGTAGCCAGCAGGCGCTGCGCATTGAAGACGAAAAAGTTTGTCTTTCCGTTAAAGACTTACACCTTTACTACGGCGAGAAAGAAGCCCTGAAAGGGATCGACATGATCATCCCTGAGAAAAAAGTAACCGCGTTTATCGGCCCATCTGGCTGTGGTAAATCAACGCTGCTACGTTGCTTCAACCGTATGAACGACTTGGTAGACAGCTGTCGTATCACAGGTGAAATCAACCTGCATGACACGAACATCTACGAAAAAGGCACCGACGTAGCCGAGCTACGTCGTCGCGTGGGCATGGTATTCCAGAAGCCAAACCCATTCCCGAAAAGTATCTATGAAAACGTGGCTTACGGCCTACGTATTCAAGGCATCAACAAAAAGCGTGTGATCGACGAAACGGTTGAATGGGCACTGCGTTCAGCGGCGCTTTGGGACGAAGTAAAAGATCGTCTACACGAAAGTGCCTTAGGCATGTCGGGTGGTCAGCAACAGCGTCTAGTGATCGCTCGTACCGTAGCGGTTAAGCCAGAAGTGCTTCTTTTGGACGAGCCTGCATCAGCACTTGACCCGATTTCTACCTTGAAGATCGAAGAGCTGATTCACCAGCTAAAAGAAGAATTCACGATTGCCATCGTTACCCACAATATGCAACAGGCAGCACGTGTTTCTGACTATACTGCGTTTATGTACATGGGCAACATGGTGGAGTTTGGTGATACCAACAGCCTATTTACCAACCCAACGAAACAGCAAACTGAAGACTACATCACTGGTCGCTACGGCTAGGATAAGGAACGACGATTATGAGAGAGTTAACAGCGGATCATATTTCTCAGCAGTTTAACACCGAGCTTGAGACCCTACGTCAGCACTTTTTAACCATGGGTGGTGTGGTAGAAAATCAAGTAGCGGATGCTATTCATGCGCTACTTGAAAGCGATGGCAGCCTAGCTGAAGAAGTGAAAGCAAAAGACGCTACTGTCAACCAGCTTGATGGCATCATTGATGAAGAATGTACGCGCATTCTGGCAAAGCGTCAGCCTGCGGCAACCGACTTGCGCATGATTCTATCGATCAGTAAAGCGGTTGGTGAATTAGAGCGTATGGGCGACGAAGCGAAAAAGATTGCTAATCATGCCTTGAAGTTGATCAATGAAGGCGAATCGCCACGTGGTTACGTGGAAATCAGCCGTATCGGTCAGTTAGTAACACGCATGGTACGTGAAAGTCTGGATGCGTATGCGCGTTTGGACATTGATCTAGCGGTCGGTGTTGCCAAAGCCGATCGTACCGTGGATCTTGAATACAAAACAGCGATTCGTTCTTTGATCACTTACATGATGGAAGACCCACGTTCGATTGGTAGTGTATTCAATGTTATTTGGATTCTACGCTCACTGGAGCGTATCGGCGACCATTCTCGTTCTCTGTGCCAGCACTTGGTGTACTTGATCAATGGTGTCAACGTGCGTCATATGCCTGCGGAGCAGCTTGAAAAAGTGGCTCAGGACGACAAGAAAATCTAGCGAGTGAACTGCTTAGCTAAATGATGAAAAGGGCTGATTTATCAGCCCTTTTAACGTTATTCACTATTGAGAAGGGCATCTAGCTCAGCCACTTCTTGATGATAAGATGTTTGTGCAGCTTGGTATAAAATAGCTAATTGTGATGTTTGTTGCTGTGTCGCCAAGGCTTCTAACTGGGCGAACACTTGCGTGACACCACTCAATGCCAGATTTGAACTGGCAGATTTTAAGGAGTGGCTCAACTGCTCAACCGCTTCCAGATCGCTATCAGTGATCGCTTTACCGAGGTCGACTAGTTTTGGATAACTGTCCTCGATATAACTTTCTTTTACCCGCCGAATAGTATCTCTCCCTAATATTTCTAGAAGTGTCTTGAGCTGTGTTTGGTCCACTGACATAAAGGTCTCCTACCCTTAAAAGGCTAATATAGATTGCATCTGCACTGGAGTTATAGGATATCTAAAATAGTGACATGAATGCAGCTCTGGATAACTTCGTACTAAGGCTTCAGGCATGATAAGCTTAACTCCAAACTCTTTTAAATGCAGTAAACAATCTAACTGCGCAGATGACGACAGGGTCGTTTGATGAATAAACAAGGCATGAAATGGTAACGCTCTAGAGGCGGTTAAATGCTCTTTTATACTTGCCTCTGATATGGCTATTGTTTTAACCCTTGGCTGAAAAGCATTTATTAAAGCTTGATCAAGTAAACCATCTGTTTCAAGTATTGCTAGTACATAATTGTTCAGAGCAGAGTCAGTGTTTGAAGCTGCGTAATCATCAACCCCCATAGGCACATCAATCCAAATCTCCGACCCTTTATCGGTACTAGAAAAATGTAACTCACCATTTAATGCGCCGATTAAGAAATGGCAAAATGTAAACCCTAACCCCATATTTTTCACTTGGCTCATAATGGTGTTATTGGGGTTATGAGGGTTGCAGCGAAGTCCAGACTGTATCGCTTCAGGGAGGCCGTCGCCGTTATCTCTAATACTTATCTGAACCATTTTAGTTGCTTGTTTGTGTGCTCGCGCGGAAAGATCCAATATCGGTAAAGTAGACGGCCGAACTTGAATCAAAAGCTCGGCACCTTGGCAGAACGGAGCCAACTGGGTGATCAGTGTGCTTATGATTTCATGTAAGCGATGGAAATCAGTATCGACTTGGTCATTCAAGCGCGGGTCGATACTACACAAGGTGTGAATACGATAGCTATTAATGATTTGTGATAAGGAGTCCAAACTGCTACTTAAGTGCTCTCTCAGACTGCCTGTACTAGACTGTATCTGAAACTGCTTCGCTTCAATTAAAGAGAGGTCTTGATAGCAATCAAGTTGAGTTAGGACTTGTTGATGGTTACTCACAATACGAGATAACGGAAGACTAATATCTTCTGAAAGGTCTTGCTGTAATAGTGAATGACTACTATTAAGCGTTCCCTTTAGAGACATTTTCAACTCCATATTCATCTGGCGGATGGTTTCAAGTTTACCGAACTGTATGTCTTTTATGCGTTCCTCAAGGCGTTTATTGCGTCGATATGTGCCTTCGAGTTTTTTTGCGAGTTTGAAGCTGATTAGGAAAAGTGCGCCAGTTAATAGCAGTAGCAATAGTGCAATTAGCTGAATAGATTCGATTTGGTTGTCAAGCTCTGCTCGCTTTTTGGTAACAAAATCATTGGCGCTTTGATTGACAATTACGACGAAGTCACTTACTTGAGAATCTAAAGCCCGTAAGCGTTCCATTAGAATCGTAACCTGTCCTAAGTCACCTCGTTCAAGGTGATCGATATTCAAACTAATTAGCTCAAGCTCTCCAGAAATAATATTGAGCAGTCGAGTAACACGACCATTTGCGAACCCTCGAATATGACGCCCTAACTCGCCCTTACGTAGTAAATCGACACGGCTCAAAACAAGGTCGTATTGAAAGTAAGCATTGCCCTGTAGCGGTAAGTCACTTGCTTGTATTGACGACACATAGTCCATAAGACGGTAGGTTTGCAACTGTAGTTGTAATGAGTGCCACCGAGAGCTGTCAAATACTTGCTTCGCGTTTAAGCGCGAGCTGCTATCAGCTAAAGGAATAAGGAAAAAGGTCAGTATTGAAGAGAGTAGGGCACATGCCAACAGCAGCTTGCCAAGTGACCTATCCAGTAAGCTTACGTTTTTTGACACAGCGTGATCTTCACTCATTGGCTGCTACGGTTCCAATATTTGCAGTGTCTTAATCTGCCAAATTGATCGTCCATAATACACTTCATTTTCAAGCTCAGGGTGCTTATCAAAATTGAAGACCACCATTAATGGCCCTTTATTGCGGACAGCAATAGGCTTGCCATCCATTTTGTATGCAACGACAGCATCCCATTGTGTAAAGTCTGTGACGGGGATTTCTGTAATGTATTGATTAGAGGCGATAAAACGAAGATAGCTACCTTGTCCATGAGTCAATTCCAAAAGGTCTTTTGGGTGAAAGCCAACATAATGATGCAGCCCCTCCTCCCATGGATTGTGAGTGCTAATTTCATGGGCAGGCAATTGTTGTAACATGGCCAAATCAAATTCAGCTTTTTGATCTCCTGTATTATGCTCAGATATTTCACCTGTCACGGTAAGAATAACAGGGCCATTGGGAGCCTCAAGAGCGTAAAGTGTTCCGGTAAAGCATGCTAGTAGTGCCCATATTGCAATTCTTTTCATCATTTTCTCCTGAGGACTCATAGGGTAGAAGCCTTTAATCGGATCAACAAAGTGTATCAAAATTCATACGTAGAGTTTGCATAAATCCATTGATTTGTGGCTCTAAAACAAAGGGGCTGATGTGTTTAGTTAAAGCTCCTGAAAAGAGAAAAGTATGGTTAAATATAGACGCTAGATATCTGTTGGTTATTTGCAAAGGGACCATTTTTCGTGATTACTCACCCGTTTAGTGCTATTAACGCGTTCGTAAAGGCTTTGCCATTATTGTTGTCGCGCCGCTTACGTCTGTTCTTACTCGCCCCCATACTCGCCAATATTGCTTTAATGGGCCTTTTGTATACCGTTGCGTTGAGTTATATGGGAGTCGCAGTGGACGAGATGATGGGTTATGTCCCTGAATGGATGTCGTTTTTAAACTGGTTGTTTTATGTCCTGCTAAACATTGCGATTGGTTTGCTGATGTTTTACAGCTTTTCTGTGGGCGTTAATATTTTGGCTGCGCCCTTTATGGCGTTTCTTGCTGAGAAAGTAGAAGAGCACCAAACAGGCAAGCAGTTCGATGAAGATTTCAGTGCCATGGGGCTTATGAAGATTGCAGGACGAAGCCTAAAGCGAGAGCTGCAAAAGCTCGCGTATTTTATTCCGCGTTTCTTAGGGTTGTTGCTGTTGTCGTTCATCCCTGTGGTAAACGTGGTGACATCGGTGCTGATTGTGATGTTTTCTGCGTGGATGTTGGCGTTACAGTACATGGACTACGCTTTTGATAACAATAAAGTGCCATTTCACGATATGCGCGCTGCACTTCGCGAAAAGCCGCTTCTATGTTGGACATTCGGCTTTATCGTGATGTTAGGGGTGACCATTCCCTTCTTGAACTTATTTGTCATGCCGATAGCGGCGGTAGCAGCGACCTTATTATGGATTAAGTTGTTTAGCGAGCGCTTTGTTAATTATGCGGATTTGCTGTCTCAGACGCGATAGGAGCTTATTTTGAAAATTTTGGTAGTCGATGATGCTTCGTTTACTCGAGACCTTATTAAACGCACCCTAAGAAAGCGTTTTACTTCGGTGACAGTGGAGGAAGCAGTCAATGGTCGAAAGGCACAGCAACTGCTGCAAAAAGTGCCCTTTGATATGGTGCTTTGTGATTGGGAAATGCCAGAAATGACAGGGGTAGAGCTGCTGCAATGGTGTCGTGAGCAACCTAATTACAAGAAAGAAGCATTACCCTTTGTGATGATCACCAGTCGTGGCGATAAATCTCACGTCGTGGAAGCGGTTCAATCGGGTGTGACGGACTATTTGGGAAAGCCTTTCACGGCCGAGCAACTTATTCAGAAAGTGCAGTCGGCGGCCAAACGACATGGCATTGAGAAAAAGCTTGGTGTACCAGCAAAGGCTCCTTCTGGCAGCTCAGGCGGTATTGCCTCTGGCTCATTGGATGTCTTGATGGCGGGAAATGCTTCGGCTAAGGCTGCTCCGACGCCTAAAATAACTAACCCTGAGGCATCTTCTAAAGACGTTAAAATCCCAACCAAAGTACGTTTCGCGGGTAAGGAGTTCCGTTGCATGGTGGTACATTTTGCCAAGGATGAGGCCACTATGTTGATCAAGAGTGACGATGTGATTCCAACGGTACTGGATCAAGCGGTCTTGGATTTATCCCATGACAAGCAAGTAAACCGTTTGAATTATTATGTTCAGGCGGTGGCGACCACTGAGAAGAAAGCTGATTCCGCTTTCTTAACCGTCACCTTATCTCTGATAGACCAAGACGCTGAGAAAGAAGCTTTTATAAATCGCTTATTTCAGTCTTTATAAAAGCCAATAGCAGGTGTCCTATTCAGCCGCGCCCAGAGAAAAACTAGAGGCAGCTGATTAGACTGAGAGCCCATTTAAGGTTGAGACGGCTCTTGCTCGACGGAAGTAGCGTGACTGTCTGGGGCGTCACTGGCCACGGTTGCGAGTAGCGCTTCTTGACGAACACGATCTGTTGGGAAATGACAAGAGAATGTGCTGCCTGTACCTGGCTGACTGCGAATTTGCAGTTTGGCATTATGGTGTATTAGCACATGTTTGACGATCGCAAGCCCCAGTCCAGTGCCGCCAGTACCGGACCCTCGTCCCTTATCAACCCGGAAGAAACGTTCGGTTAAACGAGGAATATGGCGCGGATCGATACCAAGTCCTTGGTCGTCTACTGAAAAAATGCCACTGAATTCATTTTGCACCCATTGCACTTCAATGTGACCTCCTTCAGGAGAGTACTTGATAGCGTTGAAGACAAGGTTTGAAAACGCGCTGTAAAGCTCGTTATAGGCGCCATAGATATAGCTGTTTTCAGGAATATCAAAACTCAGTTGATGGCTGTCAGAAAGCGTCGGTAAGGCGGTTTTCTTAATGGTCTCACACAAATCTTCAAGCTTTAGCCATTGATGGGCTTCTCGCTTATCGTTGGTCTCTAACCGAGAGAGCAGCAATAGGTCTTCAATTAGATGCTCCATACGCAGTGACTGATCGCTCATATTCACGATACCACGCTGCATGGATTGCGGCAGGCTATCTTTAAACATCGATAATGTTTCAAGGTAGCCTTTGATAACCGTTAAAGGTGTTTTCAGCTCATGTGAGGCGTTGGCGACAAAGTCTTTACGCATCTGCTCCAGTAGGTGCAAACGTGTCACATCTCGTACGAAAATCAGATGATCGTTTTGATCATACAGTGTGGTTTGTACTTCTAGGTACACCCCTTCTTTTGATGGCGACTTCATAACCAAAGGCTCGCCAAAGCGCTTTTGCGTGAAGTATTTAAAGAAGTCTGGGTTACGCAGAATGTTGGTGATCGGCTGACCTCGGTCCACCGGGCGCTGCAAGCCTAATAGCAATCCGGCGGAGTTATTCCACCATTCTAAATTGCCATTACTGTCGGCCATGATGACGCCTTCTTTCAGCGCGGCCGTTGAATTTTCGATTCGGTTGAGCGCTTGGCGCATGCGGCGCTTAGATTTGCGTTGTTTCTTTTGCAGACGGTAGACCGCATCGAAAATCTCCCCCCAGATGCCAGTAGCTTCAGGAGGCGCTGCTTTGCCGGAGCGGCGCAGCCAAGAATGAAATTGATACAATTGGTACAGCTGCCAATACAGTGTACCGAGTGTATAAATCAAAACGAGTGCGAGAATGTGGCCCAGTACGAAACCGATGGTGATCACAGCCATCAGTCCAATAATCCATGTAATGAAAGCTCGTTGCCAAGTTCGCTTCATAAAATCTTATGCCGTGCGTTTTGCCGAAAAACGGTAACCTGTTCCGCGGACGGTTTGAATCAAAAAGTCATGGGTTTCACCAATGGCTTTACGTAGGCGACGAATATGTACATCAACTGTACGTTCTTCTACGTAAACGTTACCGCCCCAGACTTGATCAAGCAACTGCGCGCGAGAATAGGCACGTTCTTGATGTGTCATGAGGAATTTTAACAGACGGTATTCCGTTGGCCCCATCTCGATAGGGGTTGTGCCAATAGAGACACGCTGGCTGATGGGATCAAGCAATAAGCCTTCCACTTCAATTGGGTCATCGACACCTTGAGGTGTTGCTCGACGAAGTACGGCCTTCAAGCGCGCAACCAATTCACGTGGCGAGAATGGTTTAGTGATGTAATCATCCGCACCCACTTCGAGGCCTTGGATTTTATTGTCTTCTTCACTTTTCGCAGTCAACATAATCACTGGAATTTCCGCCGTCGTCGCGTCTTTCTTCAAACGACGCGTGAGCTCGACACCGCTGCCTCCGGGCATCATCCAGTCGACTAAAACCAAGTCAGGACGATGATCTACGATCATTTCATGCGCCTGCTGGCTATTTTCCGCTTCCATGTATTCATAGCCAGCCATCTCCAGCGCGACAGCTATCATCTCGCGGATTGGTGCTTCATCATCAATAATCAGTACTTTTTTACCGGTCACAGGACATACCCTCATCTCAGGAACGGTAGATATTAAAACCGCTAAATATGACAACTGTGTTAAATTGTCATATCAGTGCCATATTCAAATGTAATAGCTTAGTAATAATCCTGCAAATAGGCAGTAGCCAACGCGGTTATTATCTAAAAAGGATTTAAAGCAGGCTTGGCGCTCACGGTCTTTGGCTTGCTGGTACTGCTGATAAAACAACCCAACAGCGATGAGCAAGCTGATAAAGTAGGGGGCACTTAGCTCAGCGAGTACTCCGATCCACATCATGAGAGACAAGGCTAATCCTTGTAACACTAATATCACGAATAGGTCATAACGACCAAATAAGATGGCGGTCGATTTAATGCCTACCTTTAGGTCATCTGGTCGATCGGTCATAGCGTAGTAAGTATCGTACGCGATGGTCCAGAAACTGTTGGCAACAAACAGCATCCACAGCTCAGGGTCCAGTAAACTGCCCCCTTGTGCGCTGTATGCCATCGGAATGGCCCAAGAAAAAGCCAACCCAAGAAACAGTTGTGGTAGGTGGGTGTAACGTTTCATAAACGGGTAGAGTGCTGCTAGAAACAATCCAACAAACGACAAAAGAATGGTTTTCCAGTCGGTCAGAAGCACCAATACAAAACTTAATAATGACAACCCTGCAAACAATAACAGGGCCTCTTTCTCGCTCACTCGACCAGATGGAAGTGGGCGGTTTTTAGTACGTTCGACAAAACCGTCAACCTTACGATCGGCAAAGTCATTAATGACACAGCCTGCTGAACGCATACTGAAAACACCCAGTACGAAAATAACGACCAGATGCCACTCCGGCCAGCCATCTGCCGCAAGCCACAGAGCCCACAATGTTGGCCACATCAACAATAAAGAGCCGATCGGGCGATTAAAACGTGTTAAGTCTGCGTAGTCTTTTAGTTTATTCATGATGTTGCATCTAATTGGTTAAAGTTGTCCCGCGGCCTTGGTGGCGTTGCCAATAGCAGGATAAAACGCTTCATTGACGAGAATGCCCGGACCAAACTCAATGAACACTGAGCGCCGCGCCCATAATGCCTCATGGCTGTTTTGGATCAACCCCGCAGGTAATTTAACCACTTCTGTCGGACTCCTCTGAAGTGTCTTAGAGCGGTACACATAACCTCCTAGTGGCTGATCTCCAAGGTAGGGAAGATATCGCCATGCACCTTTCAAGGAACGAGCGGGTATGATTGAACGAGCATAAACCACTGGCTCATCGTTTAGATATAGTATTACGGATCTGACCCGAGCAGTTTCACGTGGTTTAAGACGCAATCGAATGCGCTCTCTTGGAGTCGGCGATTGCCAGCGGTCTTCAAGCACTTCGACACGTAGCTTACCCGCATGGCGAAGCTTAGCAGTGATCGAAAATCGCGTAATTAACCAAGGAAATATGTCTTTGGGTATGGCAGATCGACGAACATGTGTAATGGCATGCCAGCGGTAGTCTAGTTGCTGTGTTTTCTTTGAGTCGAGCAGGTTCATTTAGATCCGCTTATTAAATCCACCATTTTAGAGAGTTCACTAGAAGAACTAATGACTTTGTGGTGTGCTTCCTTTGCATCTGAAGCGGTAAGTTCTAATTGGCCCAAAATCTGCTCACCTGGTTCGTGACCATTAAATAGTTGATGGCATAAGTGAAGCAGCAGCGCTAGCTGATGATGGGGCCCATTATAGTCAGGTGCCTTACTGTAACGCACCGCGGTATAAATACTCTCGGGTAGCTCCCAGTGTTTCAACAGCCAAGCACCTAATTGCTCTTTGGTAAAATGTAACGTTTGCATCTCAATGATATCAGAAGACAAGTGCGCATTGGCTTCAATATAACGCGCCAAAACGCCAAAGTGGGGCGGAAGCACAACAGCGATAGCAAGATAGCCAAAATTATGTAACAAGCCTGATAAATAAGCATGCCCTAGTCGAGGCCGGTTTCCTGGTTTCATCTTGCATACTAATTCCTCCATGAGTACAGCATAAGAAACAGCACTGAACCAAAAGTCTTCATAGTGCCGAGGACCATTTTTGGGTAATTGAAGTACGCTACCCATAGACAACCCAAGGGCAAGGTTCATCACCATATCAAAGCCCAATACCCTAATAATAGCATCCTCAACGGACTCAATTTCGCCGCGGACGCCATAATAGGGTGAAGAGGCCCAACTGATGACTTGAGCAGACAACGATGGGTCTAGGTTGATGACATCACACAAGTCATCTGTTCCCGCGTGATTATTGGAGCACAACTGAATAATGCGATGAGAAGAGGCTGGCAAAGGGGGGATCTCTAAGGTTTCCTCTAGGCGCTGCTTTAGCCGCATGGACTGAAATTTTCCCAGTGCAGATTGCATTTGTTGTACATCTTTAATTTGATCATCCGCAGGTTGGGCGATATTGGATATCGGAATCGCAATCGTCTCATAGCGAGTTAAGGGCCCTTCAAAACGTGATAAAAACTCGTCTTGAGAGAGCTGCATATAATCATGTTGTGCACTATTGCGAAGCTCAATGATATTACAGCTAGCTAGAGACTGATCAATAAACGTAGCGATGGCATTAGGTCTAATCAAAGGGTCGCCTTCAACATTGTAGCTTGCTATTGGATCAAAGCGGCGTTTTGTTAAGCGTGATAATGCCGCCATATCTAGCATGCTTTCAAAAGGAAAAATAACTTGTAACTTTCCTGTTTGATCAGCCAAATGAACGATCCTAACTCGAGTGCGTATTGGCGCTTCAACTGCTTGATCAGACACTCTGCATCCCCAAGTGAATTATACTACTTCTAATATTAGGGCATGATGAACAAAATGAAAAAGCCCCTTAAGGGGCTTTTTAGTCATATTTGAGCGAAATAGCAAACGATTAGTGGTTCAAAATTTGGCTCAAGAACAACTGTGTACGGTCATGTTGCGGGTTTTCAAAGAACTCATGTGGCGTATTCGCTTCCACAATTTCCCCTGCATCCATGAATACCACACGGTCGGCAACGGTTTTCGCGAAGCCCATTTCGTGGGTTACACAGACCATGGTCATCCCTTCATCCGCTAGCTGGATCATAACGTCCAATACTTCCTTGATCATCTCTGGGTCAAGTGCAGAGGTTGGCTCATCGAACAGCATGATGCGTGGTTTCATACACAAGCCACGAGCAATCGCTACACGTTGCTGCTGACCACCAGAAAGCTGACCTGGGTACTTATTCGCTTGGTTAGCGATTTTTACACGCTCCAAGTAATGCATTGCCATGGCCTCCGCTTCTTTCTTAGGCATTTTACGAACCCAGATTGGCGCAAGTGTCAGGTTTTCAAGAATGGTCAAGTGCGGGAACAAGTTAAAGTGCTGGAACACCATGCCCACGTCTTTACGAATCGCTTCAATGTTTTTTAGGTTATCGTTCATCTCGATACCATCGACCAAAATTTGGCCCTTTTGGTGTTCTTCAAGACGGTTGATACAGCGAGTCATTGTTGATTTACCGGAACCTGATGGTCCACAGACAACGATACGCTCACCTTTTTTAACGCTGAAGTTGATGTTTTTTAGTACGTGGAATTCACCGTACCACTTGTTTACATCGCTAAATTGAATGATTGCTTCTTCGCCCGGCTCAAGTTGGGCAAGTGCCATATTTTGTTCTGTCATGTGTAAAGGCCTCAAATTCTCTTATTAATTCCGCTTGTGTCCGGTATCTAACTTACGCTCAACCGCCATAGAGTAGCGGGACATACCGAAGCAGATAGCCCAATATACAAAGCCTGCGAAGGCATAACCTTCCGTTGTCGTTCCTAGCCAGTTGGCATCGTGGTTTGCCATCTGGATGATGCCTAAGAAGTCGAACATACCCACGATGTAAACCAGCGTGGTGTCTTTAAATAGACCGATGAAAGTGTTCACAATACCTGGGATAACCAGTTTCAATGCTTGTGGCAAAATGACCAGAATCATTGATTGCCAGTAAGTAAGTCCCATTGCATCAGCGGCCTCATACTGGCCTTTCGGAATGGCTTGTAGACCACCACGAATTACCTCTGCCATGTAGGCTGCAGAGAACAAGGTAATACCGATTAGAACACGTAGAAGCTTGTTAAAGTTCATGCCTTCTGGCAGGAACAATGGAATCATCACCGATGCCATGAACAAGATTGTGATCAAAGGTACTGCACGAATGGTCTCGATAAAGATGACACAAACAGATTTCGCTACTGGCATTTTAGACTGGCGACCTAGCGCCAAAATAATACCCAGTGGGAAAGATGCTACGATACCGATGATACCCAATAGCATGGTCAAGAATAGACCGCCCCAAAGCGACGTTTCTACCACTTCTAAGCCCAGTACTCCGCCCGCAAACAAGAAGTAGGCGACGACCGGGTAGACCACGATAATGGCAATCGACAGCCATAGCTTATTGATCGCTTTGATGGCAAACATGCCCACCAGAACCACCAGCAAAATCGCTGCTACATTGACACGCCAATATTCCGTCGCTGGGTACAGTCCGTACATGAACTGGTCGAAGCGAACCCTAATGAACGCCCAACAAGCGCCACCTGCAGTACAAGCGGCTTTCGATGTGCCTTCCCAGGTTGCGTTAAAGACCGCCCACTCTAGAGCAGGAGGAACTAACAAATAAAGAATGTAAAAGCTGAAGAACGTTAAAAAGATGTTCAGCGGTGAAGAGAAAAAGTTTTTACGAACCCAAGCGACCGGACCGACAGCATTACTCGGTGGTGGTAGGCTAGGAGAAGGTTTAAATTCAATCGCCATGTGTGCCCCCTTATCGCTCAATTAATGACATTTTCTTGTTGTACCAGTTCATAAAGACTGAAATGGACAAACTTAAAGAACCGTAAACCAACATACATAAACCAATGGTCTCAATCGCCTGACCGGTTTGGTTCAATGTGGTACCCATGACAACGGCTACTAGCTCTGGGTAGGCAATGGCCGCACCCAAAGACGAGTTCTTTGCAAGGTTCAAGTATTGGCTTGTTAGCGGTGGAATAATAACGCGTAGTGCCTGCGGCAATACGATCAAGCGCTGTGTTAAACCGTCAGGTAAGCCCAACGAGCGCGATGCTTCCGTCTGTCCCCAGTTCACCGACAAAATACCCGCACGTACGATTTCAGCAATGAACGCGCCTGTGTACGTAGACAATGCGACTAGTACAGCAACAAACTCAGGTACCAGTACCATACCGCCTGTTACGTTAAATCGGCTCTTAGTTGGGGCATCAAATTCTACTGGAGATCCAGCAAGGAAGTAGAACACAACCGTGCCAACAATAATGATCGCCAGCGATGTCCAGTAAGCAGGGAACCAATCACCAGTTTGCTTTTGGCGTTTTTTAGCCCAAACGATTAGGGCAATGGCAGCCATGACGCACGCTAGGAAGCCAAAGATGACGATACCAAATCCGTCTTGTGCAATCGGTTCTGGTGAGTAAATGCCACGTTTGTTTAGGAAGAAATCACCAAAAATTAAGCTGTCGCGTGGGTGCGGCAAGGTTGCTAGTACGGCAAAGTACCAGAAGAACATTTGTAACAGTAATGGGATGTTACGCAATGTTTCGATATAAACCGTTGCTAAACGCGCGACCAGCCAGTTATTGGACAATCGTGCTAAGCCCATGATTACACCAATGATGGTCGCAAGGATAATCCCCATCAAAGATATTAGAGTGGTGTTAATCAAAGCAACAACAAAGGCACGTCCGTAAGTGTTGGCCTCAGTGTATTCAATAAGGTGGATTAGAATTGGGAAGCCAGCTGGTTCGTTTAAAAAGGCGAAACCAGTCGAGATCCCTTGATTTTCAAGGTTCGCTTGAAGGTTATGGAATAAGTAATAACCCACAGCGACCACAGCAATTAGGAGCACAGCTTGAAACAGCATGGCGCGGTTGCCAGCATCGTTCAAGAAGCTCGTATTCGTCGTTGTTTTTTCGCTCATCTTGGTTCAGGCAATGAAATGCTCGTCAGATGTAAAATCGGAAGGGGGTACCCAGCGGCATCCACCGCTGGGTTTAATCCCTGGTAGGTAAGGGATGGATACGTATTAACGTACTGGTGGCGCGTATAGAACGCCGCCTTCAGACCATAGATTGTTCACGCCACGAGGGATCCCAACAGGGGTGTTAGGACCAACGTTACGCTCGAACACTTCACCGTAGTTACCTACTTCAGCGATGATGTTATAAGCCCAATCAGTACCAAGCCCTAATGCTTCTCCCATGTTGCCTTCTGCACCCAAAAGGCGAAGAACTGCTGGGTCAGTTGACTCAGATTTGATCTTAGCAACGTTCTTAGAAGAGATGCCCATTTCTTCAGCGTTAATCTGAACGAATAGCGCCCAAGTTACGATGTCTTTCCATTGGTTGTCACCGTGGCGTACTAGAGGCCCTAGTGGCTCTTTAGAAATGGTTTCGGGAAGAATCATGTGTGCAGATGGGTCTGCTAGCTTGGTTCGGTGTGCTGCTAGACCGGATTTATCGGTTGTAAATACATCACAACGACCAGATGCGTATGCTGAAAGTGCTTCGTCCGCTTTCTGTACGATTACTGGAACGTAAGAAAGCTGGTGCTTACGGAAGAAATCCGCCATGTTCAACTCAGTTGTTGTACCTTGCTCAGTACAAACTGTTGCACCGTCAAGCTCCATTGCAGAAGACACACCTAGATCTTTACGCACCATGAAACCTTGCCCATCGTAGTAATTGATGGCTGTGAAGTCAGCACCAAGGGAAGCATCGCGAGTATACGTCCATGTTGTGTTACGAGCCAAAATATCGATTTCGCCTGATTGTAGAGCAGTGAAACGCTCTTTAGCAGAAAGTGGTGTGAATTTTACTTTTTGCGCGTCGCCGAAGATTGCTGCAGCCGTTGCACGACAAGCGTCTACATCGATGCCGGACCAGTTACCTGCATCATCCGCGTTTGAAAATCCTGGAACACCGGAACTTACGCCACATTGAATAAAACCTTTTGCTTTTACGTCATCCAATGTTGCTGCAGCAGCACCGGTACTGATCGTTGCCGCTACGGCTGCGGTGGTTAGAATTTTTCCAACGTTCGATTTCATGATTTTGCCTCCAGGCGTTTTGTTACTAGTTGTTATGTTTGCAAAGTAGAATCCGTTAAGATTCGGATAATTCACTTTCGAAAGTATCAAAGCAATTTACTTGCCAACATTTTTTAATTGTTTTTGTTGTTTCTCTAGTCTAGTGCAATCTACTGAATTAGCACGGAACTACCCTATGGAATTACTGTTTGCCCCCTTTCGTCAAGCTGAAATCACTGGTTTTGTGCGAATTCTTTCCTTTTTTTTGGGGCTTTAATAACTATAGAGCAATATCTTTCTTTATTCTGATAGTTTTTTGTTATTTTGTGTTGATTTGGTGCGTAAAATTATTTTTACGCACCCGAATAATGCAAAAATCAACCAGTTTCTGATGGATAAACATACAAAATAGCGTAAATAGATATTTTATGGTGCTATTTGATGCTTTTTGTTTGGATTTGGTGCGACGTTTTACTCTTGGCTGACCAAATGGTTCAGTTTAGCTTATTTTTCCTAAGGTATTTGCCACGTGATAGAATCGCGCTAAATTAGTAGTCAGTTATCTTCGGAGAGTCGTATAAATGGAAACGTCTGCAAAGCCTTTAGACAGATTGGATAAGAAGATCCTGCGTGAGCTTCAAATAAACGGACGTTTGTCGAATGTAGAACTTGCTAGCCGCGTTGGTTTGAGTGCCACACCGTGTTTAGAGCGTGTGCGTCGTCTAGAGCGCAATGGTTACATCACTGGCTACTGTGCGTTGGTGGATCCTCGAAAAGTTGATGCTGGCTTGCTGGTATTCGTAGAGATCCGTCTCAAAGCCACCTCACCCGAAGGTTTCAACGAGTTCAAGGAAGCCGTCGCTGAGATTCCTGAAGTGCTTGAGTGTCACTTGATCGCCGGTGATTTTGAGTACTTACTCAAAGCTCGAGTATCAAATATGGATGCCTACCGTCACTTACTGGGTGAAACACTGCTAACTCTGCCCCACGTTCGTGAGTCGCGTACCTATGTGGCGATGGAGGAAGTTAAGAACACAACGGTTGTGAAAATCCCATAAGCAAACCTTCTCCTCTAATATTCAGCAAACTTTAATAACTTAGTGCCTAGTGGTGATGCTTTTGCGTTTAGACATTTAAGTATTGCTGATGCTTTGGCAACCAACGAGAAAGTAGGGGAGATACGTGTTCAGGATACTCTTTGTAGAGTTGTGCAGCGGCTTCTTGAACCTGACTCAACAGTGCTTTATCCCGCTGTAAGTCGGCCACTTTGAATTCCAACAAACCGGTTTGGCGAGCACCAAGCAATTCGCCTGGCCCACGCAGTTCGAGGTCTTTCTCTGCGATTTTAAAACCGTCTGTGGTTTCGCGCATGGTAGATAGGCGCGCTTTGCCTTGTTGCCCTAGTGGTGCGTGGTATAACAAAACACAATGACTGGCTGCTTGGCCGCGTCCCACACGGCCGCGTAACTGGTGCAGCTGTGCTAAGCCAAGGCGTTCAGGGTTTTCAATCACCATCAGACTGGCGTTTGGGACATCGACACCGACTTCAATGACCGTGGTGGCTACCAACAGCTGAATGTCTCCGGCTTTGAAACGAGCCATAATATCCGCCTTTTCCTGAGCCTTTAGTCGCCCATGAACTAAGCCAATGGAAAGGCCGGCAAGATGCTCTTGTAACAAGATAGCCGTGTCTTCGGCAGCTTGACATTGAAGTGCCTCAGACTCTTCGATAAGGGTACATACCCAATAGGCTTGTTTGCCTTCTTCACAGGCGTGACGCACGCGCTGAATTACCTCTTCTCGCCTTTGGTCTGACACAACAATGGTATTTACTGGAGTACGCCCTGATGGCAGCTCATCAATGATGGAGCAATCCAAGTCCGCGTAGGCAGACATGGCCAGTGTTCGCGGAATAGGGGTTGCTGTCATGATCAGTTGATGGGGCTGGAAACCTGCTTGTAAACCTTTTTCGCGCAAGGCCATGCGTTGATGCACACCGAAACGATGCTGTTCATCAATAATGGCGAGGGCTAAGCCTTTGAATGACACGGTTTCTTGGAATAGCGCGTGAGTGCCTACGACGATGCCTGCACTGCCTGAGGCAATCCGTTCAAGCTCCGCCTCCCGTTGCTTACCTTTGAGCTTACCAATCATCCAAGCCACCTCAATACCGAGTGGCTCAAACCATTGCTTAAAGTTTAGGTAGTGTTGTTCTGCAAGGATTTCCGTCGGTGCCATGACAGCTACTTGATACCCTTGTTGAACGACTGCCGCTGCTGCCATGGCAGCCACTAGAGTTTTCCCTGACCCCACGTCTCCTTGTACTAGGCGCAGCATGGGGTGTCCTGTGCCAAGATCCTGAAGAATCTCTTGGCTGACACGCTGTTGTGCTCCGGTGGGAGAAAAGGGCAGCTCAGCCAGTAGTTGATCGACCAGTTGACCAGGCTCTGGTACGACAATCGCTCGATCATGCTTAGCCATTTGGCGTTTGCCGATCAACGATAATTGGTGTGCCATTAACTCTTCGAAAGATAAGCGATATTGGGCTGGGTGCGCACCGCGTTTCAATTGTTCTAAATCGGTTCCGCGAGTGGGGTGATGCAAAAAGTGAATGGCGTCCGCCAAGGAGGGGAGGCTGAACTGCTGACGCATGGTGTCTGGTAGCCACTCGCGCAGGTTGTAAGGCGTCAAACGCTCTAGGGCCTGCTCACAAATCTGGCGAATCTTTGTTTGTGTTACCCCTTCCGTCAGTGGATAAATGGGGGTCAGTTGCTCACTGCCTTCATGGGGTTCATCGTCCTTGAGCACCGTATATTCAGGGTGGTACATTTCAAACCCTGTACTGCCGCGGCGAATTTCGCCAAAGCAGCGCACGTGTCCAGATTGCTCCAGTTGCTTTTTTTGCGCTGCGTTGAAATGAAAGAAACGCAAACACAGCGAGCCAGAATGATCTCTTATACGGCAAATCAAACTGCGGCGTTTGCCCATTTTGATTTCACAGCCGCTCACTTCGCCTTCGATCACGGCTTCATCGCCAAAGCGTAGCTGCCCGATAGGCACGACGCGTGTACGATCTTGGTAACGGATTGGCAAATGAAACAAAGCGTCTTGAACGGTATGAATGTGGAGCTTAGCGAGCTTTTCAGCCATGGCTGCTCCCACTCCTTTTAGCTCTTTAATATCTTGTGTTTCAAGTGCGTCAATCATGTTGGTCCAATGTTAATCTAGGCTAAGCTTCTGGCACGCTTCTTTGATCGACTGGCTCAGTGACTCGATGGCTTTGGGGCGCGGGAAACTAGCACGCCATGCCAAGGCCACCGTTCTTTTAGGAACTGGAGATTTGAAGGGGCGTACTGCTAAGATTTGCTCATCTAAATGCGTCACTGCAGACTTCGGTAAAACCGTCACTCCTAAGCCAGAAGACACCATGTAACGAATGGTCTCTAGTGAACTGCCATTAACAATCGTATGGCCTTCGTTTAGCTCGTTTTCACCAACAATCGGGCAGGCTTCCATCACCTGATCGCTAAAGCAATGGCCTTTGCCCAGTAGCAGTAAGTTGTCGGTGGTGAGCTGATCAGTGCTAATGTGCTCCAACTGAGTCCACGGATGGTCTTTAGGCATTAACACAACGAACTCTTCTTCATAAATCGGACGAGTCACCACGTCCGGCTCACGAAATGGTAGCGCCACGATGATGGCATCCAATTCACCGTTGCGTAATTTAGGGCGAAGGTTTTCTGTTAGATCTTCTTCAATCAGCAATGGCATGCCTTCGGCAATGCGTTTCAGCTCAGGGATCATTGATGGGAACAAATACGGGGCAATCGTGAAGATTGCACCGACCTTTAGAGGCCCTCTAAGTTGGTTTTTCCCTGATGACGCTAACTCTTTAATCATGTTGGCTTGCTCAAGCACACGACGAGCTTGGGCGACAATCTGTTCACCGATCGGTGTGATGTATACCGAACTTTTACTACGTTCGAAAATCGCAGCGCCTAGCTCATCTTCTAGCTTTTTGACCGCCACACTTAAAGTTGGCTGAGAAACGTGGCAGCGTTCCGCTGCACGACCAAAATGCTTTTCTTCTGCTAGCATCACGATGTATTTGAGTTCTGTTAGCGTCATAGTCATTTACCCTTTTGATTGGTATTAACTATGATAATACATAATTTGATAAAGTGTACTGCTTCTGAAAAGATGCGTTTTATTTGCAATGATTGAGGCGAACATGACACAAGTGTTGATTGCGGGCTGTGGTGACCTAGGGCAAGGGGTTGCGCAGTACTTTGTGAAGAAACAGGCACAGGTAACGGGTATTCGTCGCTCTGGTACCGTCTTCCCGGATGGGGTGCGTGGTATGACCCACGATTTACTCACATTGCCTGCTGAGCAATGGCCAGACGCGGATTTGCTGTATTTGATTATGACGCCCCAAGGTCGAACTGCAGAGGCTTACCATACGGCTTACGTCATGACTGCTGCGGCAGTGGTTGCAGCGTACCAAGGTAGACGTCAGCCAAAAGTGATCTTTGTTTCCAGTACCAGTGTTTACGGGCAAAACAATGGTGAGTGGGTTGATGATCAAACGCAAGCCTTGGCGGCATCGGAGACGGCTAGCAAGCTGCTTGAAGCGGAAAATCTATTGCTTTCGAACCTCTCAACGGTTGCGCTGCGCTGCTCGGGGATTTATGGCCCAGGTCGTTACCGTTTATTGCAAGGTGTACAGCGAAAGGACGCTTGGGGAGCGAATCAATGGACCAATCGCATTCATCGTGATGATGTCGTGTCCGCACTGTGTTTGCTGGGGGAACGAGCGTTGGCAGAAGAGTCGCTACCATCACATATCATCGCCAGTGATGGTCAACCGACGTCCATGTGGGAGGTCAAATTGTGGTTGGCTGAGCGATTGCAGGTATCGACCCCGCTGGGTGAAACCATCAACCGTGCGGATTATTTGCCTGCTCGCGGTAAACGTATTGTGCCGCACGTTTTACGAGCGTTAGGTTGGGCACCACAATATCCATCTTATGTGGCGGGTTATGAAAGTATGATGGCCGCTTACCATGAGTGGCTCGATTGAAGGGAGGAACAACCCTTGATCCAACCACAAAAAAGGCGCTTGAGGTTATCCCAAACGCCTTTCTTTTTGACTAGGTAGCAGAAGATTAGTCTTCTAGAACCATCACGCCTTCGATTTCGACGGCAACGTCTTTTGGTAGCGCACGAACGCCAAGCGCTGCACGAGCTGGGTAAGGTTGCTCGAAGAACTGAGTCATCACTTCGTTAACAGTGGCGAAGTTGCCAAGATCCGTCATGTAGATGTTTAGCTTAACGATGTCTTTCAAAGAACCGCCTGCCGCTTCACAAACCGCTTGAAGGTTTTTGAAAACCTGAGTAGTTTGCTCTGCAACGTCTTCACTGACGATTTCCATTGTCGCTGGAACCAATGGGATTTGGCCTGAAAGGTACACAGTGTTGCCAGCGCGAACCGCTTGAGAGTATGGGCCGATTGCTGCAGGTGCGTTTTCAGAGAAAATCACTTGTTTTGCCATGTTAAGTATCCTTATTGAGTTAATCGAATAGGGGACGTATTAACGTCCCACCAGCGTTTCGCGGGTGACTTTTTCCACACAGCGAACTGCCTTAATACGACGCATCACATCGGCCAAGCCAACACGACTTGAGATCGCGATGTTTAAGCGTAAACGAGAAATTTTGCCGCGTTCGATAATGTCCAGATTGGACACTTGGAAGTCGGTGTCCGTAATAGAGCTGGCGATTTTTGCCACCGCGCCCCGTTCATTCACATACGAGACAATCAAGCTGACATTGAGCTCTTCTTCGATCTCTTTACTCCATGTCATGCGAATATAACGCTCAGGCGCCGCTAAATGGTCCTGAATATTTGGACAGTTCTGGTGGTGAATGATGATGCCTTTTTCTACCTGAACGTAGCCGACAATCGGATCCCCAGGAATCGGAGAGCAACACTTAGCATATGAGATCAGCATGCCCTCAGAGCCGTTTACTTTGAACGACTTAGGTGTGATCAGCTCTTCTTCATTGAAGTTCGGGAACAATTGTCGTGCGACCACATAACCCACCAAACGACCTTTACCAATGGATTCCAACAGGTCATCCATATTTTCTAGCTGGTAATGGTCCAACACTACTTGAACGGAATCTTGTGCTAGCTCTTCTACTGTTGTGCGGAAGGCATTGAGTGATCGTGTTAGCAAGCGATAACCAAAGGAAATGGCGTTCTCGCGCTGCTTTGATTTTAAGTAGTGACGAATATTCGTTCGTGCTTTACCCGTAATCGCGAAGCTTAGCCACGCAACGTTCGGTTGGGCGCTCTTAGCGGTAATGATTTCAACGGTCTGGCCACTTTCAAGTTGAGTACTCAGTGGTGCTAAGCGACGGTTGATACGGCACGAAATACAGGTGTTGCCGATTTCTGTGTGAACCCCGTAGGCAAAATCAACCGGGGTCGCGCCAGAAGGCAACTCGATAATTTGCCCTTTGGGCGTGAATACATAGACTTCGTCAGGGAATAAATCACTCTTAACGTTGTCAATGAATTCCATCGGGTTATGCGCTTTTTCTTGAATCTCAAGTAAGCTTTTTACCCATTTTGTTGCGCGTTCATGGTTTGTCTGGGAAATACCAGACTGGCCATTGGATTTGTAAGACCAATGGGCTGCAATACCATTAATCGCAACCACGTCCATTTCTTGAGTGCGGATTTGCACTTCTAATGGTAGACCATTGTTGCCCACCACCGTTGTATGAAGGGACTGGTAGCCGTTGGATTTTGGTACGGCAATATAATCTTTAAAGCGACCTTCGATCGGCTTAAATAGGGCGTGGATCACACCCAAAATGCGATAGCAACTGTCTTGTCGGTCGGTGACAATGCGAACGCCCATAACATCCATGATTTCTTCCAGCGAGCGACGCTTTTTCTTCATCTTTTGATAGATGCTGTAAGTGTGCTTCTCGCGAATACTGATGGATGAATCAATATAGTCCGCAGCCAACTCTGAGCGAATAAAGTCCTCAAGCTTTTGCATGGCTTTTTCGCGCTGACCGTAACGCTTGTTAATCGCACGCTTTAGCATGCGCGAGCGCATTGGGTAGTAAGCTTCGAAGGCGAGGGATTCTAGATCGACTTTGACATCGTACATACCGAGTCGGTTGGCGATCGGCGCATAGATATCTAGGGTTTCTCGAGCGATGCGGCGTTTTTTGTGGCCGGGCATGGCGTCGAGTGTACGCATGTTATGCAAGCGGTCCGCTAACTTCACCATGATGACGCGTATGTCATCAGCCATGGCCATAGCCATTTTTTGGAAGTTATGCGCTTGTTTCTCAAGCTGACTGTTGAACTCAAGGTGTGTCAGCTTACTCACACCGTCAACTAGACCGGCAACACCTTCGCCAAACTGCTCCGCTAAAGACTCTCGGGAAATCCCAGTATCTTCAATGACGTCGTGTAGTAAGGCGGCAGTGAGCCCTTCGCAGTCCATTCTTAGGTCTGCCAAGATAAATGCCACCGCTAAAGGATGCGTGACATAGTGTTCACCACTTTTACGCTTTTGCCCGTCATGGGCTTGTTCAGCGTAATAATACGCTCGTTTTACTGTGGCGACTTGCTCTTGAGGCAAGTATTGGCTGAGAGTCTCAGCTAATTGTTCAATAGTCGACACCGCTCACCTCACATCAGGAAAAGCTAAACCAGAAAATCGTGCGTTGAGCGATGCATACCATACAATTAGAACTCAGTTGTTGGCTTAGTTTGGAAGTCAACGTTCTTCGCGTTGATTAGGTCATCTGCGATTTCACGCAACGCCACAACGGTTACTTTATCTTCTTCTAGTGGTACTTTTGCGTCGGCACTACCTGTTGCCAATTGGCGAGCGCGCTTTGCTGCCACCATTACTAGTTCAAAACGGTTGTCTACGTTTTCAAGACAATCTTCAACTGTCACTCGAGCCATGTTAGACCTCTATATAGGGTAAGGATTGATCACTAATTAGTGTGGTTGATTTTACTTAACGGGCACTCTCTATGACAAGAGATCATTGATCAGATCACGATGAATATCTTGTATTAATGCTGTTCTTGCGCGGTTCGCGGCGAAAATCGCCTTCAGTTGCCCCAATGCATGCTCAAAATCGTCGTTGATGATCACGTATTCGTACTCATCGTAATGGGACATTTCACTGACTGCTTTCGACATACGGCGCGCGATAACGTCGGCTGCATCCGTTCCGCGTCCTGTTAGTCGCTCTTCAAGAGCAGCAAGAGACGGCGGTAGGATAAAGATACCGATGGCATCAGGGTATTGCTCACGAACTTGTCGCGCCCCTTGCCAATCAATCTCTAGAATCACATCTAAGCCTTGATCTAACATATCGAAAATCGCTTGTTTCGATGTGCCATAGTAGTTATCGAACACTTGCGCGTGCTCAAAGAAGGCATCTTCGGCGATCATGTCGAGAAAACTGTCCACATCAACAAAAAAGTATTCACGCCCATGCTCTTCACCAGTACGCGGTGCTCGAGTGGTATGAGAAACCGATATACGAACCTGCTGATCTGCCTGTAAGAGCGCTTTGTACAGCGATGATTTACCTGCACCCGATGGCGCCGAAAGAATATATAAATTGCCTTTTTGTTTAATCATAACCCTACCTTGCCGAGCAAGATGTTGCTTTAGAAATACATCAAATGAAACCGCCACTATAGCATACTTATGCAGAAAGACTGTGTAAGGGCGATGCGTCATATTATTTAAAACAGTGACAGCTAATATTTGAAAATTCCACAACCTATGTAAATAATTAGTGCTAGAGTTTAAAGATCAAACCGTTCCTATAAGAAAGGCATCTTGAATGATTGAAAGCCGGGATAAGGAAACATATCGCAAGCCAACAAAAGTCTGCAAAATACTGACCGTCGAAGATGACGTAGATTACCAAGCAGCACTATTATTATCGCTGCAAACATTGAATTACGGTGGGCGTGAGGTTGAGTTCCTATCCGCCAACAGTGCACAGGAAGCAGCCTCTGTCATCGCCAAGCATCCTGATATCAGTTTGGTATTGTTGGATGTGGTGATGGAAGATGAAGACTCTGGTTTAAGGCTGGTGCGCAGCGTGCGTAACAGTTTGGGTAATCAATTAGTGCGCATTATTTTGCTTACTGGGCAGCCGGGCATGATGCCGCTTGATGATCTAATGACAAACTATGATATCGATGACTACTGGAATAAAAGCGAACTGACCCACGATCATTTACAGACCATTGTGCTGGGAAATCTGCGTACATGGGAACATTTGTATGCCATGCAACAAGCCCGCTATGGTCTGCAAATGTTGATCGAATCAAGTCAGCGCATTAGCAGTCAGCTGGATTTGAAAAGTTATACTCAATCTATTCTCAATGAACTGGCGCGAGTGTTTAACCTAAACAAAGGTGGCATTGTTTGTATTGCTCACAAACACGATGAATCCCCGGAGCAAGCGCTAGTGTTCGCTGCAGCGGGTCAATTTAGTGCTTGGGCTAATCAGTTTTTAGGGCGAGTCACTACAGAAGCAGAAGCTGCTTCGCATCGTCCGGCAAAGTCTCTCAGAGCAAGGTCATATTATTGAAAGCCCGTTATCCGCACTGTATTTCTCCAGCGACGAAGTGGACCAGCGGGACTATGTGGTGGTCGTAAAATGTGATCAGCCTCTGACCGAATTTGAAATCGACTTACTGCAGATTTTTGGTGAAAACATCAATGCTGGTTTTAGTAATGTCGCGCTGCATAACCGTCTGTCAGAGCTGGCTTATCAAGATAGTAATACGGGGCTTCATAACAAAAACTGGTTCTTAAAGCTGCTAGACGGACTCACCTTAAACGAGCGCCAGAATGCCAAGTTACTAATGCTCTACGTTGAGGATTTATCCTATAGTGAAGTGCTGCTCGGGGTGCAGTTTGGCCGTACCTTGATGACGCATCTCGCTGCTCACCTCAAAGCTTGTTTTGTTAAAGCTATCGATGTTGTCTTATATGAGCGCGATACTTTGTTGTTGCTAGTCTACGATAACAAAGACTACCAGCGTGAAGAGCTAGAGCATGTACTGCATCCGCAGCTGAATATCGATGGCGTTATTCACACCATTGATATGACTGGCACTATTCTGAAATTATCTGATTTACCTCCGCATCAATCCTCATTGCAGGTGTTGGGTATTGCGAAAAGCTTTTTAGAGCAGACGAAGCACCGCAATATTGATTTTGGCGTGTTTGACTCGACTGAAATGGAAGGGATGCAGGAGCGCTATGAGCTGATGAAAAAAATGCGCAGTGCCCTTGCTGATGAGCAAATTTTCATTCATCTACAGCCTAAAATTGACTTAGATAATGGAGCTTTACAAGGTTTCGAGGTGCTTGTACGTTGGCGCGATGAGGCAGGAAACATGATTCCGCCAGATCGTTTTGTGCCCCTCGCCGAAACATCGGGATTGATTGATAAGCTGGATGATTACGTCACTCGACAGGCTTGTGAAGCGATTAAAACGTTGCGAACGTTAGGCATTGAGGTGCCATTATCCGTCAACGTAGCGGGCTCAGAAATGTCCCGTTCTGATTTTGTGGCACGCTTTGAAGCGGTTCTCAAGGAAATGGGCATATCCACCAAAGAAATTGAGATTGAAGTCACGGAAACTCAGCTTATTGAAGTCATGCGCTCGGCGTCAGGCTGTCTGGATAGACTAGGTGAGTTAGGGGTGCGCGTAAGTATTGATGACTTTGGTGCTGGCTATTCGTCTTTGTCGTATTTATCCATGTTAAATGCATCCGTTCTCAAAATTGATCGACAGTTTATAGCTCGTATGACTAAGTCTAGTCAGGATCAGCAGATCGTAAAAATGATTATTGAACTGGGACACCTTTTAAAAATGGAAGTGATTGCCGAGGGGATCGAGACCGAAAAGCAGTATCAAGTCCTACAGCAATTAGGATGCGATGCAGGACAGGGATATTATATTGGCCGACCTATGTCTCTGGAGGCAGTGCAAGAGTGGCTGTCACATCATCAAGGTAACGCTTAATTGATGAAGCGCCCATTACTAGCGATTGTATTGTTGCCAATGTTGTTGGTGGCGAGTTTGGGCTATTTTTCCTGGGGCTTCTGGCAAGATCGTTCAATAGAGCAGTGGCGCGAAGAGCAAGTAGACCTTTTGAACCGAGGAGCAGTGCTGATGTCCAGAGAGCTTGGACATATACAGCAAACACTGGCTTATATGGACCAAGTGCTCGTGAAGTACTATCGCCCAGATCAGTTTGACGACTTGGAACGTTGGCAAGACGGGGTAGCGAGTTTCTTTGTTAGAGCGGCAGGCCTGTCAGATTACATTTCGCAGATCCGCTGGCTGACACCTGAAGGCTTAGAAGCTGTTCGAGTCAATATTGCAGGTGAGCAAGCGGAGGTCGTTGCTAATTCCGAGTTACAGGATAAGTCAAACCGATATTACTTCCTAGATGGTATGGCTAGGGGTGGTGAGAGCGCCTCTTTTTCCCCAATTGATCTGAATGTAGAGCATGGTTCCATCGTCACTCCATATGAAATCACCGTGCGAGCGAGCATGAAGATTCTTGATGAGGCTGGTAGCGAACTTGGTTTGTTAGTGGTCAATTACAATCTTAATTATCTGTTTGCTCGACTGCGCACCATGCAAACGGCAACCAATACTTTTGAAATGATTGACTCCGAAGGCTTCTGGTTACTGTCTCATACGCCCGAAATTGAGTGGCTTCATCTTTATGGTGATATTTTATCTTCTTTCGCTAATCAATATCCGAATGACTGGCCTGTTATAGCTCAAAGTCGAACATTGCAGAGTATTACATTGCGTAATGGCAAGCCTCTTACGGTTTTGCCCAGTTACGTCGATGAAAAACAAGACACACTCCCCGACTATTTCTTCCTGTCCAAAGTAAGACTTGATGTCTGGAATAGGTATGCACAGACCACACTTTTTAGTGTGATCTTGGCCAGTGTAATCGCTTATGGATTATTGCTATCGATTGTATTGCTGTGGTGGAAAAATAAAGCGCAGAAACAAGCATATATTGAAGCTCTGCATCATGAAAAACAGCAGATGGAAATCGCTCAATTGGCGCTGCAAAACAATAATAGGGACCTTGTGGCGCTGCAAAATGAGTTGGTTGAAAAAGGTAAACTGTCTTCGCTTGGTTTGATGGTGGCAGGGGTTGGTCATGAATTGAGTACGCCTTTAGGTGGCGTACGTTTAAGTCTTTCTTCTTTGGAGCACCTGATAAAACAAATTCAGTCTGAGTTAAGTGAGCAGCAAGCCACTTTGTTTCAAAATAGTCTGAACTTGGCGGCTCAAAACTTAAACCGCGCGGTGCAAGTGGTGGAGCAGTTTAAGCGTATCACTGAGAATCAGATGAGCCCTGATAGCGAATGCTTTTCGGTGAATACTATGTTTGAGGATACATTAGCTCCTTTGAAAGCGGTGTTGAAAAAACACCCTAACGTAAGAGTTGAGCGTTATTGTGACCCCGCAGATGAGATCATTGCTGCGCAAGGCGTTATTTCTCAAGTGTTACAAAACTTGATCATGAACGCTTTGGATCATGCCTTTGATAGTCAACAGGCGGGTGTTATTGTACTTGCTGCAACGCGTGAAGATGAATACGTTATTGAAGTCTCCGATAACGGCAAAGGGATTCGCGAAGACATCATTGATCATATATGGGAGCCATTTGTAACCACTGAACGTGGTTTAAAGCAGCACTCTGGGCTGGGCTTATTTATGGTGCATCAGTGGGTGACGAAACTCTTAAAGGGACGTGTGACGGTCCATAGCGAGCCTGGACAGACTCGCTTTACCTTGTACCTTCCGATTCCTGAGAGCAATGAGCCTTAGGCTTCTTTACTTGCAAACCAGCCTAAAACACTCCAAATGAGACAAAGAGCGATGAGCGAATAGAGTCCTGTTTGCCATTGCCCTAACCAGTCATGTAAACCGCCCATTGCAACAGGTCCTATCGCTGCCAAGGTATAACCGACCAGTTGTGCCATACCAGATAGCGCGGCGGCTTGTTTAATGCTATCCGTACGTAAGCTGATTAACGCGATACCAATGACAAATCCTAAAGTGATGCCAAAACCAAATAGTAGTGACCAATAAGCGGCCCAAGCACTGAATTCGGCAATACCAAACAATCCGACTAACGTACAAACACAGGCCGCCACGCTTAGTTGACGGTTACTTTTGAGTACGCGTTGCAGGAAGGGCAACAGTAAGCCAGGCAAGGCCCCTCCCACTTGAACATAGCTGTGGTAAATCCCTGCGGTGACCGGTGCAATGCCTTGATCTATATAAATAGTCGGTAGCCAGGCATTGACGATGTAGTTGATCACTGAATCTAAAGCAATGAACAGCGTAATCAGCCAAGCCAATGGTGAACGCCATAAATTAATATTTGATGCGGTAGCCGGCGCAGGAGAAGAGCTGGACTCCGGTTTTGGCAACCAGAACCACAATACAACAGGCACCAGCACCAACAGCATTTGACTGGCCAAGGACAGCGACCAACCTTGTCCCAATGCAGATAAATGCTGTTCTGAGAACAAAGCAATGGGCATGGCAGTGCCCGTCATCAGAGCGCCGCCTACGTTCATCATCAGAACATACAGCGCCGTTAGCTGAATGATGTGTTGTGCAAAATCCCGTTTTAGCAAAATGGGCAGTAGAACATTGCCCACAGCAATGCCTGCTCCGATTAAGAACACCCCCAAATAGAGCGAGGGCAGCATGCCCAAGGAGCGCAGTGTCATACCGATCAGAATACAAACAGCACCGATGAGCAGTGCGGTTTCAATCTGCCAACGACGAGCGAGCCATGTCGCCACTGGTGCAAAAAAGGCAAAGCTAAGTAAAGGCAGTGTGGTCAATAAACCGGATGCGGAACTGCTCAGTGATAAGTCATGTTCGATACGCTCAATCAAAGGCGCAATACCGACCACAGGCCCTCTTAAACAAAGGGCTAGCAACATGATAAACGCTAGCAATAAAAGGGGGGCGCGCCGAATGAAAGAGGACATATTAACGTGCTTTTTGTTTTTGCGTATTGGGGCGTCGTGAACCGCCTGTAGCAGGCTTGCCTTTGCCATTTGGCATGGGTTTACTACGTCCTGCTCCGCCTTTTCCTGCAGGAGAGTGTTTACCACCGTTGCCTTGAGGTTTTCCGCCTTTTCCGTTGGGCTTGCCTTGAGCGGGTGCGCCACGTCCATTCGCAGGTTTACCACGACCGCCAGCGGCGGGCTTACCGTTGGCAGGGCGACCACTTTGACCGGTGCCTTTGACTCGTTGCTCACCACCTCGACCTGGGCCGCCAACACGAGGTTTGCCGTCACGGTTGCCTTTGCCTTGCCCTTGCGGACGTGGCTTGGGTTTACGAGGGTTGGAGGCTTTAGGTGCAGCATTACCGTCTGAGTCTTTGGTCATGTCAGCAATCGTGGCGATCTCTTTTTGCGTCAGGTCACGCCAGTCACCCAATGCGAGGCCTTTGAGGGAAACGTTCATAATGCGGATACGCTCAAGCTGAACCACTTCGTAGCCAAAGTGCTCCGCCATACGACGAATCTGACGATTTAAGCCTTGGACTAAGGTGATGTTAAAAACAAAGGTCGACTCTTTGTGCACCTTACATTTCTTGGTCATTTGACCCAAGATCGGCACGCCATTACTCATGCCTTCGATAAACGCATCGGTAATCGGCTTGTTAACCGTGACGAGGTATTCTTTCTCATGGTTGTTCGACGCACGCAGGATCTTGTTTACCAGGTCACCGTTGTTGGTCATAAAAATCAGACCTTGGGAGTCTTTGTCCAAACGACCGATCGGGAAGATACGCGCACCGTGTTTTACGAAACTAACGATATTGTTTGGCTCGCTCGACTCCGTGGTACTGACAATGCCCACTGGCTTGTTCACCGCGATAAAGATCAGATCTTCCGCTTCCATTGGCTCAATGGTTTGGCCGTTCACTTTCACCAAGTCGCCAGGGGTGACCTGATCGCCAATGCCAGCCCGCTTACCATTGATGTAAACACTGCCTTGCTCAATAAAACGGTCCGCTTCACGGCGTGAACAAAGGCCGCTTTCACTGATGTATTTATTCAGACGAATAGAGGTTTTTAACTGCATCGAATTAGCCTTTAAAGCCACGGCCGACTAGGTATACTTCACGAGAGCGTGCGCGTGAAGACTCAGGCTTACGTACCACGACACTGTCAAAGTGTGGACGCATTTGCTTAACGAATTCTTCGTAGCCTTCCCCTTGGAACACTTTGACAGCGAACAAGCCTTTTGGCTTAAGCGTTTGAATCGCCATATCCAGTGCCAGTTCGACAAGATACATGGATGAGGCTTGATCGACCGCCGAGACACCGCTCATATTCGGTGCCATATCAGAAATCACTACGTCCACTGGCGCGCCATCGACCGCTGTCATGATCTGATCGAAGACTTCCTGCTCGGTGAAGTCACCTTGGATAAACTCGACACCAGCGATGGTGTCCATCGGTAAAATATCCGACGCGATGACTTTGCCTTTGTCGCCCACTAGCTTAGATGCCACTTGTGACCAGCCGCCCGGAGCGGAGCCCAAATCCAGTACCAAGTTGCCTGGTTTGATCAGTTTATCTTTCTCGTTCAGGGTCAGCAGTTTGTAACTGGCGCGGGAACGGTAACCGTCTATTTGAGCTTTTTTAACGTACGGGTCGTTGACGTGTTCTTCGAGCCAACGGTTACTGCTTTTTGATCGAGCCATGGTGATTTTGCTACCGGATTGAATAAAAACGCTATTGTAACCGCTGACAGCCAATCAGCAAAGGAAGCAAGGCTCTGACAGAGCTCTAAGCGGACAAGATGATTTTGCCTGCCAAAGCGACGAGGATTAGCCCTGAGAGGCGATCAATAAGCACCGCTTTTTTACGTAGTCCATTCAGAAGACGTTGATTTGAAAGCATTAATGTAATCAGGGTGTACCACAAACCATCGATAATGAAAGGCGTCATCACCATTAACATTTTGCCATCGATCGAATGTACGGAGGCGACAAAGGGGCTAAACAGCGCTGCGAAAAAAAGTGCAATCTTCGGACTTAACAATGAAATCAGCAGGCCTTCTTTGGCGGACTGCCAAACAGACATGGTTTGACCTGCTTCTAGCTTGGCGGCGATACCGCCTTTGGAGCGAATGGCGTTGACACCTAAATAGATTAAATACGCTGCGCCCGCATAGCTAATGATCTGATAGAGCCAAGGCAATTGATGGAAAATCACCGCCAAGCCGACCATGGAAATAAACGCGTAAACCCCGATACCAAACGCATGCGCCCACGCGGCTGCTAGGCCATTGGCTTTACCGCCCGCTAAGCTGTGTTTGGTGACCATTACCAAGCTTGGGCCTGGTGACATGGCGCCCAGTAAACAAATCGCTAATAAAGAAAGCCAGAGTGTTAGTGTCATGATGTTCTCCTTTTGAAGAAATGCACTTTAGCAAGCTGTGAATATCAAATGAAATCATGATTAATCAACATGGCTATGATTTAAAATCATAGGCTACCGAACCTTTTACCCGCGTCATGATCATCTCAATCACGCTTCGAGCCCAAAGATGGGCAGGGTCTAGGTCGTATTTGCTGTGCCATGTGAGCCAGTATTTATGCTTTGGTGTTTTCAAAGGGAGTTGGTGATAGGTTAGGTCATAGCGTTCGGAAAGGTTTTTAGCAATGTGCTCTGGTGTCACCAGTAGCAGTTGACTGTCACAAAGCGCTTGGGCTGCAGCAAAGAAGAACGGTACATTCAGTGCGATTCGGCGTTGTTTACCTTTCGCTTTAAGCGCGGCATCGAACAGCCCATCTTTATCTCCGCCCCCGACTATTTTGATATGTGGATAATGAAGAGCCTGATCCAGGCTAATCGACTCTGCTGAAGCCAATGGATGATGAGCGCCCATTAAGCATACGGAATGATCTTCACCGATTTGAACCGAGGATAGTCCTGCAGGTGCTTCTAGGGACATGCTGGAAGCTAGTTGGATGCCTTCATCATGCAATTGATGGAGCAAACTCGGCTGCCATAAGCGATAGGTTAAGGTGACTTGCGGCGCTTCTTGCATCAAGATCTTGGTGATTTCTGGCAAGATATACTGCGCAACGTAGTCGCTGGAAGAAAACACAAACTCCCCTTGCCACAGCTTGGGGTCGAACACCTCATCGCTCATCAAGTCATCCAATTCGATGAACCAGCCTTCCAGTTTCTTTTGTAAAAGTAGTGCTTTAGGTGTCGGAATCAGCAAGTTGCCATCGCGCACTAACAGGGGGTCTGCAAACATTTCTCTCAGAACACTTAAATGGCGGCTGACAGCGGATTGAGTCAGGTTGAGTCGGTGTGCCGCATGACTGACATGGCATTCTTCCAAGAGGACTTTTAACGATCGCAGCAAGTTAAGGTTAATGTTTTGATGCATGGGGTGTTCTCGTCACGCGCACTAAAGGCTTTAACATAACAGTTTTTCCGTGATAGATAACGCTTCTGACTGACTTGTAAACAAGGCAGGCGTATAATGCGACCACAATTTACTTTTCGACATTTGTCGCCGGACTATCTTTTGCCGAGTCAATCGGCCAGGACCTTTCCATGATTCGTTTATCAGAACTTTCTTTACCCCTAGACCATCCAGAAGCTGCATTGCGTGAGGCGATTATCAAGCGCCTGAACCTTGTAGATGAAAAACTACTGGATTTCTTTGTTTTTAAGCGTAGTTATGACGCGCGTAAAAAGAATACGGAAATCACCTTCGTTTACATAATTCACTTAACTACCAGCAATGACGCAGCGGTCTTGGCACGTTTTGAAGACGATGTGCATGTGAAAGTGGCGCCTGATATCGAATACCACCCAGTGGCAGCTGCGCCTGAAAACCTAACGGAACGTCCGATCGTGGTGGGCTTTGGTCCTTGCGGTTTGTTTGCGGCTCTAACCCTTGCACAGATGGGTTTTAAGCCGATTGTCTTAGAACGCGGTCGTAACGTACGTCAGCGTACCAAAGATACTTGGGCGTTATGGCGTCAAAAGAAACTGGATACGGAATCGAACGTTCAGTACGGCGAAGGCGGTGCAGGCCTGTTCTCGGACGGTAAGCTATACAGCCAGGTAAAAGATCCAAAATTCTATGGCCGTAAGGTTATGAGCGAATTCGTTCGCGCTGGCGCACCAGAAGAAATCATGTACGTGAGTAAGCCGCATATCGGTACTTTCCGTCTAACCGGCGTAGTAGCAAAAATGCGTGAAGAAATCATCGAGCTAGGTGGCGAAATTCGCTTTGAATCGAAAGTCACGGACTTGCTGTTGGAAGACCAAAAAGTGACTGGTGTGGTGCTGGCTGACGGTACCGAACTGCACAGCAAACATGTGGTGATGGCGCTGGGTCACAGTGCTCGCGATACCTTCCGTATGCTGCATAAACAAGAAGTCTTTATTGAGCCGAAGCCATTTGCTATTGGTTTTCGTATCGAGCACCCGCAGTCGTTGATCGACAAAGCACGTTTGGGCAAATACGCCGGTCACCCTGAGCTGGGCGCAGCGGATTACAAACTGATTCACCATGCGAAAAACGGTCGCGCGGTCTACAGCTTCTGTATGTGTCCAGGTGGTACCGTGGTGGCAGCGACGTCTGAAGAAGGCCGCGTGGTGACCAACGGTATGAGTCAGTACTCTCGTAACGAGCGTAACGCGAACTCTGGCATCGTTGTGGGCATTAACCCAGAACAAGACTACCCAGAAGGCATTTTGGCCGGTGTTGAACTGCAAGAGCGCTTGGAAGCGGTGGCTTACAAACTGGGTGGTTCAGATTACAAAGCGCCAGCGCAACTTGTTGGTGACTTTATAAAAGGCCAAGCATCCACTGAGCTTGGTGAAGTCGAGCCGTCATATAAGCCGGGTATCCAGCTATGTGACCTTGCCGATGCGCTGCCTGACTTTATTATCGAAGCCGTGCGTGAAGCATTACCAGCGTTTGGTAAGAAAATCCGTGGCTTTGATCGCGATGATGCGATCTTAACCGGGATCGAAACCCGTACTTCATCGCCAATCCGCATTACTCGCGATAATCAAAGCTACCAGAGCTTGAACACTCAGGGTCTATACCCAGCGGGTGAGGGCGCGGGTTATGCGGGCGGTATCTTGTCGGCCGGTATCGACGGTATCAAGGTCGCGGAAGCCGTGGCATTGGACATTTTGAAGCAACAAGGTGCTTAAGATGAAAATTGACCAAATCAAAAAGCTGCACCAAAAGAAGTACCGCCAAGAGCTAGGTCATTGTCTAGTGGAAGGGGAGCACTTGGTACTGGAGCTGGAAAATGCGGCCAAGCACAATCCAAAATTGGCGGCGGCCAAGCTTTATGTGACGGCGGATTACGCCGATTGGTCAACCCAGTTTGAAAAGGTCGAAGTTAGCACCAAGCAGATGGCGGGCATGTCCGATACCAAGAGTCCACAGGGCATTTTGGCGGTTGTGCCAATGGCTGCTATCTCACCAATAGCAGATGAGAAGACGGTTGGCATATATCTGCATGAAATCCAAGATCCCGGCAATTTGGGGACGATTCTACGCACCCTAGCGTGGTTTGGTGGTTTTCGCTTATTACTAAGCCCTGGCAGTGTCGATCCATTTAACCCTAAAGTGATTCGCTCCAGCATGGGCGCGTTGTTCCATGTACCAATGGAACTAGATGTGGATATCACCACTTTGCCAGAGCGCTTTGAGGCGATTGGTTGCTTGGATATGCAAGGTGAGCCATTAAGCTCGTCAGATTTCAAACAGCGTGATTGCTACATCTTTGGCAACGAAGCCCGTGGTGTACCGCGAGAGCATTTGGATAGCCTAAAGGCGAAAGCCTTTACCATTCCCGGAGTGGGGCTAATCGAATCGCTCAATCTAGCAACCGCAGTCAATCTGAGTGTGTACGAGCGACAACGCTAACAACAATATTGGGTTGATTTGATCCACATATAGGCTGATGATAGATGTCTTAATTTAAAACAGCGTTGCTTTGTTTTAGAAAACGAAGCTCAACGATGCCTCTCCCCGCCAGGAAGGTTATAAAGGTGTTTAGGCATGAAGTTGGTGTCGCTAAGAGGGTTAATTGTCATTCCATTTGTGTTGCTCGCGGCTTTGGCGGGCACCACCATTTATGTATTTTCTAATGTCACATTGTCCAATGTTTCGGATAATGTCGGTCTACATTACATTCGAGAAGTTGAAAACCGAGTCAATGATCGTGTGACCACCTTTATGGCGCCGTTGAGCATTCTTACAGAGCTGAACCGAGATGCCATTACCCATCATCCTGAATGGTTAGATAATCTTGATGTTCTGGCGGGACGTTTTTACGAGCAAGCGATTCCATACCCCTACATGACGTTTATTTCTCTGGCAACTGCCGCAGATGGTCGTTATGTCAATTCCACCCGAGATCCGTTTGGCAATGCCAGTCATCACGTTGCAACCAACTACACCTCTAAACCCGGACAGCTGGAAGCGTTTGAGTATGATCCAATCCACTATGTTGGCCGACGTATTGAAAGCGAACCAGTGTATGAAAACTATGATCCCAGAACACGACCTTTTTACTTAGATGCTGTAAGAAAAGGAGATACTGTTTGGGGGCGCATTACCCCCTATTTTGGATACCAGTCGCTTGGCGTAGGGCTATCTGTTCCCATATACGATAGAGACCGCCAGTTATTGGCTGTGACGGCGACCAGTGTGGCGCTGGCTTCACTAGATAGCTATTTACAAAGTATAGAGTTGGTTGATGATGCCCTTGTCTTTTTAGCAGAGCCAAATGGTGATCTGATCGCCGTCTCAAGCAATGAGCCCTTGTTTACCAACGTTTATGGTGTCGTTCAGCGTGCATCACTTGTATCCCACCAAAACCCGATACTTAGAGAAGCTGCTCAGCAATTAGAGCCAGGCATTCACCGTATTGAGGTGGCTGGAAACCGTTATTTATACAACATTCGACCCATTGAATTGCCATATGGTCAGACCTGGCTAATCGGCGTCATGATTCCTGATGCGTATTATCAAAACATGCTGTCTGGTTTTTCGGAGGGTTTACTGGTAATGGTCGCGGTGATATTTATCAGCATTGCCTTAGTTGGGTCGCTGATTGCACGCTTTATTGGTACGCCGATTATGCGCTTGAATAGTGCAGTTAATGCGGATTCGTTACGCCAAATAGGCGCCTTGCCGAGCTCTCTTAGTCATGTACGAGAGATTCACTCACTCGGGCTAGGGCTGAAGGGGATGGCCAGCGAGTTGTCGGACACTTTGCAAAACCTTGAGCAGAAAGTCGCGCAACGCACTTCCCAGTTGAAAGACGAAAATGAAGTACTTTTAGAGCAAAGTACGACGGATGAATTAACCGGGCTTTATAATCGTCGTGGCTTTAATATGCTGTCAGAACAAGCACTGCAACGAGCGGAGCACGATCATGAGTCCTTCGCTCTAGTACTCTGCGATATTGACCACTTTAAGCATGTTAATGACTCTTTAGGACACAGTGTGGGTGATAAAGCCCTGCATGCGGTGGCTAAAGTATTAAAGGGCCATTTCCGTTCTCAAGACATGATCGCCAGATATGGCGGCGAAGAGTTTATGCTGGTGTTAGTGGGACTTTCTCAACAAGAATTGATGGAACGTCTACAAAATGTCCGTCAAACTCTATCAAATCAGCCGATATTACAAGAAATGCCCATCACACTGAGTTTTGGTGTGACCTATCTTGCAAGCATCAAAGATATGAGTCTAGCTGATCTTATCCATGATGTAGATTCAAAACTGTACCAAGCCAAAAATACAGGACGCGATAAAATCATTTTCTAAGTAATTGCTTGTATTCATAAAAAACTTGGGAGGCTTCCTCCCAAGTTTTTTGTCTAGAATCAATTTAGTAAATTCTATCTAACACCTGAGTCACTTCCCCAAGCATCGTGCTGACAGCCGCTTTGAAGAAAGGAATATTAACCCGCTCAATCACCTCTCGTGAGTGAATGAAATTAGGGACGGTATTAATTTCTAGCAGACGAACCGAATCGTCTTCACGCAGCAAAACATCCATTCCTAACATGGTGTAGTCCAATGGACTCGAAGCATGACGTGTGCTTTCTAAAATCGGCTGAAGGTTGGAGACCAACTCTTTGATTAGAGGGAAGTAACGATCGTAGTCACTGTAGTTAATCAGGGGGATGAGTTTCACTTGGCCGTCTGACTTTTGATACCCCGTGTGATCAATCTGTACTTTGTAATCGGTACTGTTGGGGTCAAAGTCGGCTCCATGAACCACTAAGAAACCGTTTCTATACAGGTAAATTTTTTGATTCCAAATAAAGCAGTAAATACGCACAGTGAACTTACGCCCATTGAGCAAGTGTAGTTGAGTAACGCCTTCCTGAATGATTTGATCCTTCTCTAAAGCGATGCTTGTTAACTCTTCTTTGCGAAGGCAGCGCATATCCTTTCCGCCAGTACCGAAAATATGCTTTATAAACCAAAGAGAAGAGTCTGGGGCATCATATGCGATAGCCTTTTCGACATTGAAAAAGGTTTTTGGTGCTAGGTATTCAAGCTGATGCGTTTGCAAGAGTTGGGCAAGTTGCCCTTTATTGGCCAGCGGGTTGGTGATGCGTCGTTCGATTAATTTGAACACTGCGGTCTTGTCATCAATGTCCGATAAATCAGGGGCAGAATGCCCGTAAGTGTCCCAGTAGGTAAAACAGGCTGGGTGGGCTTGTTTAGTCAAGACAGGATCGAGCTGATTGATGGCCTGCTTAAAAATATCCCGAGCACGATTGGCTATGATCGGCATTAGAGGGCTTTCTGTATGCGGCTGATGACTCTTTTTCAGGCTGGCGTATTGTTCAAAGTTTTGCCTTTCCTTCATTGGCCGCGCGTGGAACCAAATGTTAAACGCCCATTTTTCACCTTTGATAACAGCGTCTCCCGCATGAAGGCTGTTAGGATGAGGGCGATTGTAATCCTCGTCGACATTATTAAATAACGCCATACGCCCACGTTTTGCCTCGATGGCAGTATTAAGCTTATCGAAACGTGTTCCGCCACCTTGTTCAACATCATTCAGATACACCAATGCAGTGACCAAGCGCTGTCCACCGTAACGACAACAGCGTTGTCCGCGCTCATTGGCTAAGTTGTAGGCATCGTAATGGCTGCGGTACTCCTGCTCGGGACCATAGTGAATCACCTGCATCGCCTCAGCATTTTCCAATGGAATACCAACGATTTGGGCGATGCGTTCACCGATTCGCTTTACCTTCTCATCAGAGGCGTAGCTGATCCAGCAGTTGCTACCACTGCGCCCTGGAATGATCTCACTTTCTTTGTCTAGGGAAACCTTTGCTCTTTGTGTTTTGCCAGAGGCCAGTTCAATAATGTATTCGCATTCCTCAGCGGACAGCACATCGTCCTGAAAGCCAACGAAGGGCGATGCATTAATCATCTGTGTATTTGGATAGGTCTTCTGAATTGGAGCAAAACTCAGCATAGGTCTTCCCTTGATAGCAGGCGCTTATTGTCGTTTAAACGCCTCATGAGAGTAATTTGAAGAGAACAGACTACCAGACGACTTGAGAAGTTGGGTAGTCGTAATCTTTCTCATGTTGTGATGAATCCATTAAACACATCATCAATCAAGCTTTCTAAGTGTTCTTTCGCATCGCTATTGGCGCGCACGTAAGCGCGTAGCCCCATTAACTGCATTTGCAAGTAGCGTGCTAGACGCGTGCTGTCTAGGTCGCTTGAAAGTTGCTGCTGCGCTTGAGCTTGGGCGAGTACTTCTGCAAACGCCTGTTCCATACCATTTAACAATCGCTTGGCTTCTAGAAGCAGCTCGGCGTTGTCTTCGGTGAGTTCAGTAATGCTTTTGACCAACATGCACATGCTGCTTGGCGCTTGGTCGCAGCCCATGACTACTTCAGTGATAAAACGCTTTAGCCCTGCTAGTGGCGAGTCTGACTGCTCGACGCAAGCGGCGAGCCGTGCCTGACTGTTGGCGGCGTAGTACTGCAGCGCCTGCTTAAAGAGTGCTTCTTTACTGCCAAAGCTGGCGTAGATGCTACCTGGGCGCATGTCCATGGCTTGCTGAATGGTACGCATAGACGTGGCATGGAAACCCTTGGCCCAGAATAAGTCAGTGGCTTGATGTAATGCTTCTTGTCGATCGAATTTCATAGGGAGCCGAATAATTGCTTGAACGTTTGTTCAATTATGGCTTGAACGATCGTTCAAATCCAGTTAATGTGCTTTGGTTCTATTCATTCAAAGAGCGCCTTTTGTGAAAGGTGAGGAGATTATGATGAGTCATTTTACATTTCATACTATTGAGACTGCGCCGCCAGAGAGCCAGCCGCTGATCGAAAATTCAGTGAAAGCATTCGGTCGTTTACCAGGGTTACATAAGGTGATGGCTGAATCGCCACAGTTGTTAGAAGGTTATCAGGTGCTGCACAAGTTGTTTCAAGACACATCCTTTGATGCAGAAGAGCTCACCGTCGTTTGGCAAACCATTAACGTTGAGCATGAATGCCATTATTGTGTGCCAGCCCATACAGGGATTGCCAATATGATGAAGGTGGATCCAGCACTAACGGAAGCCCTACGTAATGAAGCACCGATGCCAACGGCTAAGTTACAAGCTCTTCATGATACGACTCTGGCCATGGTACGAAGCCGCGGTAATTTATCAGAGCAAGAGGTCGAGACCTTCTTTGCGGCGGGCTATGGTCCGAAGCAGTTGCTGGAAATTATCTTGGGATTGTCGCAAAAAGTGATGAGTAACTACGTAAATCATTTAGCGCAAACACCAGTGGACGACGTGTTCAAAGTGTATGCCTGGGAAAAGAAATAAGCGTCTAGCTTATCGTGCAGATGCCAGCATGGACGCTGGCATCTGTCATATGACAGCACGTTAGCCTGTGTAGGCACCACTAGCGTAATGTAGCTCGTAGCTGTGGCTGTAAATTTCAAGAATGTTGCCAAATGGGTCTTCCATGTAGATCATGCGATATGGCTTTTCTCCAGGGTAGTAGTAACGCGGAGCTTTCATGCGTTTCTTGCCGCCTGCTGCGACGATGCGTTCAGCCAGTTCTTCGACGTTTGGGTCTTGGACACAGAAGTGAAAAATGCCCGTTTTCCAGTACTCGAAGTTGTTCTCCGGGTTCTCTTGGTTTTTAAACTCAAACAGCTCAACACCAATGCGGTCACCTGTTGATAGGTGTGCAATGCGAAACTTGTCCCAGCCTGCGCCAAAGACATCAGTACACATCTCACCAATGGCAGAATCATCTTCGACGATTTCGGTCGGTTCCATGATCAAATACCAGCCCAAAACTTCGGTATAAAACTTCACTGCTGCTTCTAGGTCCGGTACTGAGATACCAATGTGTGAGAATGTTCTTGGATAGGGCGTCGTTGCGTGAACAGACATATTAACCTCGCTATAAGTACTATGTGATTCAATGAGGTCACTATAGGATTGAGGCTGATAAATTAAAAATTATCATTTATTCTCAAAATAATAATTTATCATTATCGAGGGGCGTCAATGCTAAACCCTATTTGGCTGAATACGTTTAAAACTTTAGTGGAAGTGGGGCACTTTACTCAGACGGCTGAGGCGCTGCACATGACTCAGCCTGGAGTGAGTCAACACATTCATAAATTGGAAAGCGCCTGCGGCCATCTTTTGATGAAGAGAGAAGGGAAGCGCTTTGAGCTGACCGAGCAGGGGCGCTTGATGTACGACTATGCGTTAAAGGTCGCAAAGGACGAAGCCACTTTACTAGAACGCCTAAGCTTTGATGACCCCTTTTCCGGTGTCTGCAAATTGTCGTGCTCTGGCGCCCTAGCACTGCTGTTGTACACACCATTACTGGTGTTACAGCAACAGCATCCCAACTTAATCATCCAACTAGAAGTCGCCCCCAACCATAAGACACTGCAGGACCTACAAACAGGCGCGGTCGATTTGGGAATCGTGACACATCAACCTAACGAGACCCAATATCAAAGTACCGTCATCGGCAGTGAAACTTTATGTCTGGTGTTGCCTAGTGCCTATCAAGATGCGGTGATACAGCCAGAGTTATTGCATCAATTAGGGCTGATCAATCATCCTGATGCCAAGCATTACCTTCCCTTGTACCTAGAACGCTGTGGTGACCCAGCCTTAGCTGAGTTAGACACCGAACGCCTTGCTGTAACGGGGTATATTAACCAGCTGAGTCAGATTCTCTTACCCGTTGCAAAAGGGCTAGGGTTTACTGTTTTACCAGAAGCGGCAGTGGCGAGCTTTGCGCATCAGGAGAGCTTGCATGTCGTGGTGCCGAAACAGCCAGTCGAAGAGACCTTATATTTGGTGCACAAGCGTTACCGAACCTTACCAAAACGCTACGACACTATTTTTAAAGCATTGGCGAAGATCCTGTCGTCAGGATGAAGCTTTTGTCTTTCTGCCCCTTGAAATATGTTACTCTTATAACGTTTTAGCCTTTGTTATTCGTGTTTTTCTCGCAACCATTGGGGGTGTTTGTTGTTAGATTCTCAGCGTTTTGCTGCATTTGATTTTAAAGGGGATGTATTCGGTGGTGTGACCACTGCAATCATCTCTCTCCCATTGGCGTTGGCATTTGGTGTGGCATCCGGTGCTGGGGCAGAAGCAGGCCTTTGGGGCGCGATTATGGTCGGCTTTTTTGCAGCGTTATTTGGTGGTTCTACCACGCTGATTTCTGAACCGACTGGCCCAATGACCGTGATTATGACAGCGGTCTTGACCAGCATGATGGCTGAGTACCCAGAACACGGCATGGCTATGGCGTTTACCGTGGTCATGATGGCGGGGGCCTTCCAGATGCTGCTCGGCTGGCTCAAACTGGGTAAGTACGTCACCCTAATGCCTTATAGTGTGGTGTCGGGCTTTATGTCCGGTATCGGCGTTATTCTGATCATCTTGCAGTTATCCCCCTTGCTAGGGTCCCCAGCACCTCCAGGTGGCGTTGGCGGCACGCTGATGGCGATCCCTGAGACGCTGGCGAACTTGCAATGGCGCGAGCTGTTACTCGGTGTCTTGACGTTGGCCGTGTTATTTTTCTTTCCGAAACAGTATCGCAAATACGTTCCCGCTCAATTGGTGGCGCTGGTGGCGATCACTTTGATTTCGGTCATTCTGTTTGATAGCGATAGCATCCGTCGTATTGGTGAAATCCCATCTGGTTTGCCATCATTGGTGTTCCCGCACTTTAGCGCGGATATGTTCACTAAAATGGTCATTGATGCCTTGGTGCTAGGTACTCTGGGTTGTATTGATACCTTGCTTACAGCGGTAATTGGCGACTCTTTGACGCGTACCGAGCACGACTCTGATAAAGAGCTACGCGGCCAAGGTCTTGCGAACATGATTTCAGGCTTGTTCGGCGCGTTGCCAGGCGCAGGGGCGACCATGGGTACCGTGACCAATATCCAAGTGGGCGCACGCTCTCCAGTATCGGGTATTGTGCGCGCATTGGTATTAGCACTGGTGGTATTGGTTGCAGGAGGACTTACCGAACCGATTCCAATGGCGGTCTTGGCGGGTATTGCAGTCTATGTAGGCTTTAACATTCTCGATTGGAGCTTTATTCAACGGGCCCATAAAGTCAGTTTGTCAGGCATGGCGATTATGTACGGTGTGATGCTACTGACGGTGTTTGTCGACTTAATTGCAGCGGTTGGCCTCGGCGTATTTATTTCTAACATCATCATTATCGAAAAACTGAGCCGCGAACAGACTCGTCATGTCAAAGCCATCAGTGACTCGGATAATAACAACGTTCCTCTAACCGACGATGAACGTGCCATGCTGGATCAAGCCCAAGGTAAGGTGCTGTTCTTCTACTTATCAGGTCCAATGATCTTTAGTGTGTCCAAAGCCATCTCACGCCAACATGCCAGCATCGATGAATACGATGTGATGATCTTGGACTTGAGTGACGTGCCGATGATCGATGTCACCGTAGGCTTAGCGCTTGAAAACGCTATTAAAGACGCCAACGACGTGAACTGCGAAGTCTTACTCCTGTGTCCGAATGAACGCACCCGTGAACAACTCGATAAATTCCACGTCATGAGCTTTATTCAAGAAGGCAACGACTGCGAAACCCGCGAACAAGCACTGCAAAAAGCCTTGGCTTGTATTGAATCCAAAGCCTAATTTAAATCCATAACGATGAAAGCCCTGTTTATACGAAAGTGTGGACGGGGCTTTTTTTGTTTCTTAGAAAAATGCTATCACTGATCTATAAATACATATCAAAATTAGGTTTTGATATGTAATAAGTAATCAAAATATGAGCTAGGTGGTTTGCTTATGGATTCGCTTAGACAAACCGTAGCGGGGTTCCATGAAATTTGGGCCAAAGAGAAAGCCCACTTGCCGCTGACCAAATCAATGATTACAGCGATTGAGACGCACCTAAAAAACATACCGCTGCGCTAGAAAGTAGGGACTGTATTCCCTGTTTTAGCTTATATATGGGAATAAAGTCTCATTATTTGATGATTATGGCAGTGCTCGGCATGGAGAATAACTTTGCCGAGATGGTGGCACATGACGAAGTAGGAATTAAGCTGCTGGAAGGTTCAAAATGAGCCGTGAAGCCTGTGCCGGTTGCCCTTGTTTAGACATATAAAAGCAGTAAATCTATACATATCACTCAGTTCATATATAAATTTTTAAAGAATTTATATATATCGAATAATGCAAGTATAGAAAAGAGCCGAAATTATCCATGAGAGCCACCACTAGTTCACGACCGATAAGCTCCTGAATCAGGCATCAAGGTCTACAGATTGTTACTCATAAAGTTATTTAGTATAGGCCTCGGGTTTCTAAGCAGTGTTCATCTACCATCTCTGTGGTAAATACTGGGTGAAATACAGTGGCATCACGATATTGGTTTGTTCTAACGCTGATGAGCCTTGTGTACCAGTGAGTTTGAATGTTTTGTGTGGTGCGCATTTATCAATATAAGAAGCGAGTGATTTTGCGCGGGTACGTTTGCCACTTTTTACTTCCACCGGGACGATATCGCCTTCATCGGTTGCCAAAATAAATTCGATTTCGGCGCGGGCATCATTCCATGAATAGCTTGGATCAACGCCAATGGCAGTGAGCTCTTGCTGCACAAAGTTTTCAGCTACATAGCCTTTGTATTCGTAGTTTTGTTGCTTAATTTCTTTATAACTACTGCCCAGCATATGATTGAGGAGGCCCACATCAAACAGAAACAGTTTAACCATGTTTTCTTTTTTATAGGCCGCGAGCGGAGATTTCGGTAATCCTTCAACAGGGTAGTTTGGCAAGGCTAAGCGGCAGCAGTTCAGCCAATGGATCGCGGTTTCAAAATCGCTATATCGAGATTTCCGCTCATGCACATGCTTAAATTTAAAGCGTTTAACCGACTCATCGTTCACAAGTGATAGCTGGGCTGGAATGCTATTAAACACCGATTCAATCAGTTTGGCATCGACCTTGCCCGCGTACTTGCCAAAGTCGCGGCGATAACCTTCAACTAAATCCGCATGAATTTTAGTGACTTTTTCAACACGTTCTAAAATGCTTGAATCCTTAAACTGATACCAAGCAGAAACGGCTTCCGGCATACCACCGGTAAAAAAATAGTCGGTTAGTTTATCCATCAATTTAGTGTGCACCGCCGGTGTGCTTGCTTGACTATCAAATGCTTTGATCAGTGCTTGCTCGTTGGATGCGTAAATAAATTCTTGGAAGGTCAGTGGTCGTAAATTGTATTGTTCTACCTTGCCTACAGGGAAGGTATTGAGCAAACCAATGTTCGAACCGCTGGCTGCGACAAAATAGGACGGTGCTTTTTCGGCAAAATACTTCAGCGAAGTTACGGCACGTTCGCAGTCGCCTATCTCGTCTAATATCAGCAGATCGGTTTTTGGGTTGAAAGCTTGATTGGTCAACAGCTCAATGTTCATTACTAGCTCGTCAGGTGACAATGAGCCCTCGAACGCCTCTTTGTAGGCAGGATTTTCAAGAAAGTCGATACGAAGGACGTTGGCAAAGGTGTTCCCAAACAACTCTTGAAGTAGATAGGTTTTACCTGTTTGTCTTGCGCCATCGATCAATAATGGCTTGCGCGAAGGTTGATTTTTCCATGTTATTAGGGCATTGAGTAAGTTGCGCTGCATTGTCATTTCCCGCCAATTAAGACTGTTAACTGCCTGCAGTATAACTCATCCTACATTTTTACGCGCATGAAAATGTTATATTTTTCATTTTAATGCGCGTAAAAGTGCTGTGTCGCTCTGGTTGCGATTAAAATACCTATGCTTAACTTTATGTGGCAACAAGCTACTCGTATCTACGATGAAGTATTGAGTGCAGTGAAAGGCTGGCAGGATGTGGCTGGTCAGTTAGGTATTAGCCGTAGGGAACAATTGCTAAAGCAAAGTGCGTTTAATGTGTAGTTGATAAAAGGCTATAGCTATCTGTGGGGAAGTTGTTTGCGTATAATTCCCAGATTTGTAGATGCGCAGTACGAATGAACACACGACGATTAACAGCAATTGACTTATTTTCCGGGGCAGGCGGCTTCTCGCTAGCAGCCTATAATGCTGGGGTCGACGTACTTGCTGCGATTGAGTTTGATCAAAGAGCCGCCGAAACGTATAAAAAAAATTTAGTGGAAAGGCTTGGTGCCCCCACTCAAGTTTTTGCTGAAGACATTACCAAGTTTGATATTAACTCGCTGATACATGATCAAGGTATCAAAAAAGGTCAGTTAGATATTCTGCTTGGTGGCCCGCCATGCCAAGGCTTCTCATCTCATCGTTTTAAAGATTCAGGAATCGATGATCCTAGAAATGCCTTGCTGCTACGTTATTTCGACTTTGTGGAGCATTTAAAACCTAAATCTTTCTTAGTCGAGAATGTTCCCGGTTTGTTGTGGCCGCGACATGAAAAGTACCTTAACAATTTCCTCGATCTTGCTAAAGAGCATGGTTATCAAGTGATAACGGGCACTCCCTTGATCTTAAATGCCAAGGATTATGGAGTCCCTCAAAACCGTAGGCGAGCGTTTATTTTTGCTTTGCGAAATGATGTGGTTCGGGACGATATCGAATGGCCTCCAAAACCAACCCATCATAAGTCTGGTGATTCTCAATGGTTAACGGCTGCATCTGTTTTTGAAGAGCCAGAACCAGCTATTTTAAATGAGTTTAAGCGCCGATTAGAGGAAAAGTTTGGTTACTCCAAAGAAGAGTCTGCTCAAACGGTCGCCTCTTTGAAATGGGGAAAGGGCTTAGATCCAAAAGATCCGTGCAATTTAAGTATGACTCATTCAGAATCACTCACTCAGGTGTTCAAAAATACGCCATTGTTAGGTGGTAGGGATGAATCTGGCAGAGAGCTAGATTGTCATAAGGACTACAAAGGCCATAAAGATGTCTATGGCCGTGTTTTCCCCCATCAGCCTTCAAATACTATTACAACTGGCTGTAACAACCCTTCAAAAGGTCGATTTGTTCATCCTTGGTTGCCCCATGGTATTAGTTTAAGGCATGCTGCTAGGCTACAAACATTTCCAGATGACTATGTATTTTCTGGTGGATCGATGGCGATAGCGAAACAAATAGGTAACGCTGTACCAGAAAAATTAGGTAGAAAGCTTATTACAGAGATTGTAAGGCTGTTGAGCGCTTATTAAGTTAGTGTAGCACGGAGAAATTATGGATTATGAGCTGAAATTTGATCCAAGGACTATAGAACATTTAGGGGTGAAGATGTATTCCACTTTACCGCCAGCTTTAGGAGAAATAATATCAAATGCTTATGATGCAGATGCTGACTCGGTCAAAATTAAGTTTCATGAAGTAAACAAAAAACCTATCTCCATCATTATTGAAGATGATGGGCATGGGATGAGTGAACTGGATATTCAGAGTAAGTTTCTTGTCATTGGTCGAAACAGAAGGGACGATGATGGTGACACTCCCTCTAGAAAGCATGGACGTTTGCCTACAGGCAAGAAAGGGCTTGGTAAACTTGCTTTGTTCGGCCTAGCTAAAACCATAACTGTAGATACTGTAAGGGCAGGATTCAGAAATCGATTTGTATTGGATTGGGAATCATTGCTCTCCTCAGATGGTGTTTATAACCCTCGTATTGAAATTGAAAATCAGCCAACAGATAAAGCTAATGGAACCGTTATAAAGCTCTCGGACTTAAAGCGTAAAACTTCTTTCGATTTAGAGGCTGTAGCTGATAGTTTGTCAAAGATATTTATAATTGACTCGTCATTTGCTATTACGTTGCAGTCCGCTACTGGCGAGGAATTGTCTGTTGGGAATGAAAGAAAGTATAAGCAAATAGAACAGCAGTTCACATGGACAGATCAAGATATTCTAAAGGATGGGGAAGAATATTTTGGCAAGATTAAACTAAATCTAATTACTTCAAAGACTCCTATACCTCCTAGTTCAGGGCTTCGAGGCGTAACTCTGTTCTCACGGGGTAAATTAGTCAACGCTCCTGAATACTTTTCTGAGAGTACTTCTAGTCACTTTTTTCAATATTTAACTGGGTGGATTCAAGCCGATTTTATAGACCTATTAAATGAAGATGTTATTTCAACGAATAGGCAAGCAATAAATTGGGACAACCCAGAAATGGAAAAGCTAAGGTCGTATTTGTCCTCAGTTATTGCATTAGTAAATCGAGAGTGGAGAAAAAAGAGAGAAGAGAAGAAAGAGTCTGATTTTAGAAAAAATACTGGTATAGATAAGGAAAAATGGTTTTCTACTATGTCTAGTGAAGTTAGAAAGCCTCTTGAAAAGATTGTAGATACAATGGCCAAAAATGAAGAGGTATCTTCTACTTATGCTCCAGTAATTACTGCTTTATATGAAATTGTGCCTGAGTATCCTGATCTACACTGGAGGCATTTACATGACGATATTAGAGAACGCATAAAACCGTATTATCAACATGAGCAGTTTGCAGAGGCCGCTGATCAAGGGACAAAAATATATGCGCAAAAGCTAAGAAATTTGAGTGGATCTTCTGCTGATGGAACAAAACTCTCTAGTGTATTTGGTGGTGATAGCCCGAAAATAAAAGTTGCAGACCTTTCAACGGAAAGTGGTTACAACATACAACAAGGACAGTTACACCTTACAAATGGAGTTATGGCTGGTTTTAGAAACCCTATTAATCATGGGCCAATAGATGAGTTAGTGCCTAGTACATTTACGCAATTAGATTGTTTGAATATATTGTCTTTGATTTCTTACTTATCTGGACGACTTAACTATAGTCTAGAAGATGAGGACTCAGATTAAGAATAGATTGGCTGAATAGGGTGACTATCCAGCCAATAATGAGATAAAACTACTCAATATTCTGAATTTGCTCGCGCATTTGCTCAATCAAGACTTTCAACTCAACAGCGCTGTTCGTTGTCTCTACAACAATCGATTTAGACGACAGCGTGTTGGCTTCGCGGTTTAGCTCTTGCATTAGGAAGTCTAGGCGGCGGCCGATTGGACCTTTTTCTTTTAGCTGGCGGCGTACTTCTTTGGTATGGGTCGCTAGGCGGTCCACTTCTTCAGCGACGTCGGCTTTTTGCGCCAGCATAACGATTTCCGCTTCGACGCGCATTGGGTCTAGCTCGACTTTGGCAGCTTCTAGCTTATCCAGTAGGTTTTGTTTTTGCGCGGCGATGATGGTCGGTAGTTTCTCTTTTACATCGGCAACGATGGCGTCGATGCTGTTTAGGCGCTCTTCGATGATGGCGTTGAGTTGCTCGCCTTCGCGCTGACGTACACTGATCATGTCGTCTAGGGCTTTGTTGAACAAAGCGATTACCGCTTTTTTCACTTCGTCGGCATCGGCGCTTTCATCGCTTAGAATGCCTGGCCATTGTAGGATTTGCAGTGGTGATGGGGTCTTGATGCCATCAAACCAAGTGCCTAGCTCTTTCACGGCGTTAGCCAGTGCTTGGGCGTTTTCAGCGTTGATGTTAAGGCCTTTCGCCGCGGTGTCTTCGGCGTAGAAGCGTAGCTGGCATTCCACTTTACCGCGGTTTAGCTTTTTACGTAGGCTGTCACGGAAGCCAAATTCCAATTCACGGAATTGTTCCGGTAGGCGGAAGTGTGGCTCAAGGTAACGTTGGTTTACTGAGCGGATTTCCCAGCTGATGGTGCCCCAGTCGTATACGGCTTCTTGGCGCGAGAACGCGGTCATGCTTGCAGTCATGTTGATTCCTAACAGCGAAATAAAAGATGCGGTTAGTGTAACCTAAGACTGACTTTCCCGTCAGGATGGGCAGTCATTTTTGCCAAGGTTCGTTATAATCCCCACTTTAGAAACGAATAACAGTGAGACTTTTATGCGTCCAAGCGGTAGAGCAGCAGATCAATTACGTCCAATGAAGTTTACGCGTAACTTTACAAAGCACGCGGAAGGTTCCGTATTAGTGGAATGCGGTGATACCAAGGTGATTTGTACGGCAACGGTTGTGCAAGGCGTACCACGTTTCTTGAAAGGCAAGGGCCAAGGCTGGATCACAGCAGAATACGGCATGTTGCCACGCTCGACCCACAGCCGTATGGACCGTGAAGCAGCGCGCGGCAAACAAGGTGGCCGTACGGTTGAGATTCAACGTTTGATCGGGCGTTCTTTGCGTGCCGCTTTGGATCTGAAAAAGCTGGGTGAATACACGATCACGATTGACTGTGATGTGATTCAAGCCGACGGTGGCACCCGTACGGCGTCGATCTCTGGTGGTTTCGTTGCTCTAGCGGACGCAGTGAAAACACTGGTAGAAAGCAAGAAGATCAAAGAAAACCCAATCGTGTCGCAGATCGCAGCGATCTCTGTGGGCGTTTACCAAGGTACGCCAGTATTGGATTTGGATTACCCAGAAGACTCTAGCGCGGAAACGGACATGAATGTGATCATGAACGATAAAGGCGGCTTTATCGAGATTCAAGGCACAGCAGAAGGCGAAGCGTTCAGCGATGAGCATATGATGGGCATGCTGTCTGTGGCGCGTAAAGGCATCAGCGAAATCATGGAAATGCAGCGTGAAGCCCTGTTTCAAGAAGCTTAATCTATCGCTAGATAGGTAATCAAAGGGAGTGATATTCGCTCCCTTTTTTGTGCCTGTGAAATGCGCTCATGAACCGAATTGTTATTTGAATTGCGTTAACTTGTACGTTTTTTGATCGCTTGATTGTGCCATGCTTAATCCTTAAAAAACGGAGGCACGCAATGAACAATAAGAAAAAACTCGCGCTGATCGTTGGGCTGGGGTTCTCTCTGCCTGTGTTATCAGACTCTGGTTTAACAGGAAATTGGCAAATCGCTAATATGGACCAAGCGTCCAAAGACACAGCGGCTGCTATTGAAGGTGTCGTGAAAGAGATGAACTTCTTTGTTCGCGGTATTGCTCGTTCTCGATTAGAAGAAGAGGCGCAAGCGTGTCCAGAATGGCGTATTAAACGTGTCGAGCAATCTTTCTCTTGGCAATGTGAAGAGGGGGCGATGTGGACAGTAAATACCCAAGGTGACACCGCGTTAAAAGGCGACGACGGAAGGGATATTCGGGCGACGTTCACCCAGCTAGGAGACAGCGTTTCAGTGACGTTACGCTCTGAACGAGGTGTACGTACTCACCAGTGGCAGCGACAAGCAGACGGGGTGATGTATCGCTCTATTTTAGAGTCTGAGAAGCTACCTAAGCCCCTCGAATGGTCTCTTCAATATCGATAATCGCTTCACCATCACACATTAAAAAAAGCGAGCCGAAGCTCGCTTTTTATAAGACTGACTGCTACCTGTTTTATTTTAACTTGCAGGTGTTGATGCCGAGCAGTGTGTACAGGCCGCAGAAGTTAAAAATGCCCGTCGCGAGAATAATAATACCCACATATCCCCACATACCGACGACTCCGAAAAACGCCAGTGCGATCAGCGCTACACCCAAAACAATACGCAGTACTTTATCTAAACCACCTACATTTGATTTCATAACCGCTTCCTCTAGAAGTGTTGTTTATGAGAAAAGTATAAAGAGTCATTTAATATTAGGTAAGTCTAATTTTGTGTATTGCTGACTTGGATCAAAAAAGCCAAAGCGCCTTAGAGTGCGCTTTGGCTTTGTTATCGAGGCTTGAACGTTCGTATTATCGAATGATCGCGCCTGTTGGTTTGTAGTTGTTGATCATGATTGGCGAGTAATCTTTGATGTACTCAACCAGCACGTCAGCGTCTACGTAACCTGAGTTCACGTAGTTTTTATGATCAGTGACTTTCGGGTAGCCGTCGCCACCGGTTGCTGTAAAGCTGTTCATGGCAATACGGTATGTTTTGCCTGCTTCTAGTGCTTTGCCGCCGACTTTGATATTGGTCGCTTTACCGTCCATTAATACCAAAGACACGCCTTGGAATTGAGCAAAGGCACCAGAGCCTGCTTCTTTAGCCGCTGCTGCAGACAGGTAATCAGTCAGCTCTTCTGCTGTTAGATCAACGTAAGCTAGAGCGTTACCAAATGGCTGAACCTGTAATACGGATTTGTAAGTGATGTCGCCTGCTGGAATATCATCACGGATACCGCCAGAGTTCATGACCGCGACGTCTGCGTTCACTTTCTTCATCATGGCCGCGGCAATAAGGTTACCAAGGTTGGTTTCTTGTGAACGGACAATGCCACGTTCGCCGACCAATTTACCGTCGGTGAAGCCAATTTTGACCCCCAGTTTTTCTTGGCCGATGTCTTGGTAAGGCTGCAACATAGACAGCATGGTTGGGTCTTGGGCGATTTCTTTATCGATGAAAACACGCTCACTGGAACCGTCGGCTTTCTTCACTTTTTTCTTCAGGTTAACTGGGATCAGTTCGTAGTCTGACGCGACGATCATGCCGTCTTTAATGGTCATATCAAGACGACCCACGTATTTACCCCATTCGTGGGCTTGAAGAATCAAAGTGCCGCTCTGTACGTCAGGCTCAAACAGCGGGTTTTGCGAGTGGCCACCCACGATCACATCAATACCCGGAACGGTGCGCGCTAACGTCACATCACCTGGAGCATTACCACCATGGTTGCCGTTATCGTAGTGGCCCATATGGGTGACCGCGACGATCAGGTCCGCTTTCTTTTCTAGTACTGGAATCAGGTCTTGCGCCACTTCGATCGGTGACTTGATAGTCAGGCCGTCTAGGTATTCAGGGTTACCTATTTTAGCCGTATCGTCGGTAGTGAAGCCGACAACGGCTACACGTAGGTCATCAACAGTGAAGATCTTGTAAGCATCAAATAATGGCTTGCCCGTCTTATTGTCGATGATGTTAGCAGATAAGAATGGGAAGCCTGCCCATTCATGCTGTTGCTTCAATACGGTCAGAGGGTTATCAAACTCATGGTTACCTAGAGCCATGGCATCGTACTGCAGCATGTTCATGCCTTTAAAGTCTGGCTCGGCATCTTGTAAATCGGATTCAGGCACACCGGTGTTGATATCACCACCTGACAATAGCAGGGTATTGCCGTCTTCTAACATAACCTCTTCACGAATGTTGTCGATCAAGGTTTTACGAGCCGCCATACCGTACTCGCCATTACTGTTTTGCCAGAAACGACCGTGGTGGTCATTGGTGTGTAGGATGGTTAGGTGATATTCCTTGCCTTCTTGCCACATTGGGCTGGAAGCCATTTCGCTGTTCATGGTTGAACAGCCAGCCAAAGCGATCACAACACCTGATAAGGCGAGTGGCGCAATCAATCGATGTGCGTTCATTCTTTTGTCCTTTGCGTGAGTTTGTATTATTCAAGATTCCAACATGAGACGGGCGCTCACTTGTAAAACAATGTAACCCAACAAGATGACAACTGCGAGACCAAACCTGACCTTATGTACAAAAATGTCTTAAGCAGGCAAAAAAAAAGCCGGCTTGCGCCGGCGAAAAGTTCTGTGAGTCTTACCTACAAAACGTTAGTTATCAATACGTTGACCGTTGTCTTTGTCGAAGGCAACGGCTTTTGATGTATCAAACATCATCGCAATCGCTTCCCCTGCACGAGCTGGGTAAGCAGGGTTACAACGACAGTTCACTTCCGCGTTTTGAATGCGTGTCAGTACCATTGTGTCGGCACCCATTGGCTCTGTTACTTCCACATCAATGTCTGCTGTGACAACGAACTCTTTGCCTTCTTTGTGTGGCTGTGGCTCGGTGATCATCTCTGGACGAAGGCCCAGTAGGATTTCTTTGCCAACGTGTGCTTTGAGGCTGTCTGGTTTCGGGAAAGGCACAACGGTTGGTGTAGCCGCTTGTAGCTCCAGTGCGTATGAACCGTTTTGCTCAACCACTTTTGCTGGGATGAAGTTCATCGCTGGTGAACCCATGAAACCTGCCACGAACAAGTTCGTTGGGTTGTCGTAGATTTCTTGTGGTGTACCCAGTTGCTGTACTTCACCGTCTTTCATCACCGCGATGCGATCCGCCAGGGTCATCGCTTCGATCTGATCGTGGGTTACGTAGACGATCGTGGTACCAAGCTTCTGGTGCAGCTTCTTGATTTCAGTACGCATTTCCACACGAAGTTTCGCGTCTAGGTTCGATAGTGGTTCGTCGAATAGGTACATCTTAGGACGACGCGCTAGGGCACGGCCCATGGCCACACGCTGACGCTGACCACCGGATAGTTGCGCTGGTTTACGCTTCAACAGGTGACCGATTTGTAGCATCTCTGCAACGCGTTCCACTTCCGCTTCACGCTCTTCTTTTGGCACTTTACGCATTTCCAAACCGAATGAGATGTTCTCAGCAACGGTCATGTTTGGGTATAGGGCGTAAGACTGGAACACCATCGCGATGTCACGGTCTTTTGGGCTTGCGTAAGTAACGTCGTTATCACCGATTAGGATGCGACCTTCAGATACGTCTTCTAGACCGGCAATCGAGTTCATCAGAGTCGATTTACCACAACCAGAAGGACCGACCAAAATTAGGAATTCACCTGCTTCAATCGAGATGTTAATGCCTTTTAGGATTTCCGTTTGGCCGTAGCGTTTTTTTACATTATCAATCGTTAAACTTGCCATGATTCTTTCTCCAAATTCTTTCACTGGCCGGCGGATGTTGTCGCCGGCCGTCAACCTTTAAATTGAACCTTAAGACTTAGCCTTTCACTGCGCCCGCTGTTAGACCGCGAACGAAGTATTTACCCGCTAAGATGTAAACCACCAATGTTGGTAGGGCGGCGATGATGGCAGCAGCCATGTCGACGTTGTATTCCTTACCACCGAAGCTGGTGTTTACAAGGTTGTTAAGAGCTACCGTCACAGGTTGTGTGTCGAAGCCAGAGAACGCCACGCCAAATAGGAAGTCGTTCCAGATTTGCGTGAACTGCCAAATAACCGTTACGACGATGATTGGCGTCGATACCGGCAAGATAATACGGTAGAAGATAGTGAAGAAGCCGGCACCGTCTAGACGTGCTGCTTTCACAAGTTCTACTGGAATAGACTGGTAGAAGTTACGGAAGAACAATGTGGTAAATGCCACACCGTACACCACGTGTACCATGACCAAGCCAGTTGTCGTGTTCGCAATGCCCAACCAACCCAGAGTACGCGCCATTGGTAATAGGATTACTTGGAATGGGATGAAACAGCCCACTAGCAATGCTGCGAAGAACACATCGCTGCCTTTGAATTTCCAGTGCGAAATCACATAGCCGTTTAAAGCACCCAGCAAGGTAGAGATGGCAACGGCAGGGATAACGATCTGGAACGAGTTAAAGAAGTACGGCGCCATACCTTCACACTGGCTACCTGTGCACGCACCACTCCATGCCTTAGACCACGCATCAAAGTTCAGTGAGCTTGGCAGCGACAGCAATGTGCCGGAGCGGATTTCTTCTACGTCTTTAAGAGACGTTAACAGCATGACTAAGAAAGGCGCTAGGTAAACAGCTGCCATGCCTAAAAGGCAGACATATAGCGCGATACGAAGCACTTTATCTAACGTAGAGGTTTGGCGTTTTGCTACATTACTCATGACGCTCACCTCGTAATTCTGAGTACAAGTAAGGAACTAGGATGGCCAATACACAGCCCAACATTACCATCGCAGACGCGGCACCTAAGCCGATTTGGCTACGTGTGAAGGCGTGTGCGTACATGAAGTTTGCTGGTAGGTCTGATGAATAACCTGGACCACCATTGGTCAATGCGGCTACCAAGTCGAATGACTTGATCGCGATGTGCGATAGGATAACCAAGGCACTGAAGAATACCGGTTTTAGCGATGGCAAAATGATACGACGGTAGGTCGTAATGGTGCTTGCGCCATCTAGCTGTGCTGCTTTAATCATTTCACTGTCAACACCACGAAGGCCCGCTAGGAACAACGCCATGACGAAGCCTGATGCTTGCCATACCGCTGCGATGACCAAACAGTACACCACCATGTCAGGGTCAGATAACCAATTGAAACGGAAATCTTCAAAGCCCAACTCGATCATCATTTTTTCGATACCGTTGGTTGGGTTTAATAACCACTTCCAAGCGGTACCCGTTACGATGAATGAGATCGCCATTGGGTAAAGGTAAATCGTACGGATCGCCCCTTCTGCGCGGATTTTCTGGTCCAAGAAAATGGCCAGCATGACACCAAGAAATAGACAGATCAGAATGAATAGGCCGCCAAAGACACCCAAGTTTGATAGGGCTACCATCCAGCGATCATTCATGAACAAACGCTCGTATTGATCAAAGCCTACGAACTTATACGTTGGCAGCATACGAGAGTTGGTGAAAGAGAGTACGGCGGTCCATATCATGTAGCCGTAAATACACACGATGGCAGCAATAACCGTCGGTGCCATAACAATTTTGGGCATCCAATCAGCCAAACTTAGGCGTGCAGGACGACCAGCTGGAGTCGCTCCAGACCCAGCGTTGGCGGCATTTTTATTCATAATGGGTGCTTCTACTTAAGGGGGAGAAGAGAGGCTAACCTATTGGTTAGCCTCGTTTTTTAACACAAATTACATGCTTGCTTTAACAGCACGAGCTAGACGGTCAACGGCTTCTTCAGCAGTCATAGAGTCGCTGTTGTAGAAGTTAGTGACAACGTCGTAAATCGCACCTTGTACCATTGAGCTTACGGCCATGCCGTGCGCCATACTTGGTACTAGATCACCTGTTGTTGAGCTTGCTAGGAAGGCATCCATAGAAGCGTGTGCACAAGTGTCGAACTTATCACGAGGCATGTTTAGACGAGCAGGAATCGAGCCTTTGTTCAGGTTGAACGTTTCTTGGAAAGTTGGTTCAAGCATTAGCTTAGCAAGATCTTGCTGAGCACCTTGAGCGCTTTCGTCATCCACTTGGAACATTGCTAGAGAGTCGATGTTGAAAGTGAATTGGCCGCTTGTGCCTGGCGCTGCGTAACAAACGTAATCGATACCCGCTTTCTTGCCCGCTGCTGTGAATTCACCTTTCGCCCAGTCACCCATGATTTGCATTGCTGCATCACCATTGATCACCATAGACGTAGCGATGTTCCAGTCACGACCAGAGAAACCTGGGTCAACGTATTCGCGTGTTTTCTTGAATGTCTTGAATACATCGATCATGTCTGCGCCACGAAGTGTCGCATCATCAAGACCGACGAATGCTGCGCTGTAGAACTGAGAGCCTTTTGCCAAAGCGATGGCTTCGAACAAAGTAGCGTCTTGCCAAGCTTGACCACCGTGAGCAAGTGGCGTGAAGCCTGCTGCTTTGATTTTGTCTGCTGCTTCAAAGAATTGCTCCCAAGTGCTTGGGATTGAAGCGCCGGCTTTTTTGAAGATTTCAGGGTTCGCCCATAGCCAGTTTACGCGGTGTACGTTAACTGGAGCCGCTACGTAGTGGCCATCATATTTCATGACATCACTAACAACCTGAGGAAGAACAACGTCCCACTGGCCTTTTTCAGCAACAGCATCAAGATTGGTTAGGAAACCTAGGTCACCCCATTCTTGAATAGTAGGGCCTTTGATTTGGGCAGCCGCAGGTGGATTACCAGCGATTGCGCGAGATTTTAGAACGGTCATTGCAGATTCACCGCCGCCACCAGCAACAGCGAAGTCTTTCCAAGTGTGGCCTTGCTCTGTCATCAACTCTTTAAGAACGTTGATAGACTTCGCTTCGCCACCGGATGTCCACCAGTGTAGAACTTCTACTTCACCTGCATGAGCTGTCGCCGCAGCAACAGAAATGGCAAGACTAGACAAACCTAATGCAATTTTCTTCATGATTAGTAACCCTTGTTATTGTTATGGGACTTTCTGACTAACGTTTTATTTAATCTAGGTTATGTGCATAAAAAATGCTCACCTTAGACGGAGTAAATGTAGCAAACCTTATGCACGCAGGTCGTAAAGTAGAGCAACCAATTGTATCAAAGTCTTGCAAAGGTAAGATTTGTAACACTTCTTATGCTGCCTTAGTGACTCAAGAATCTTCATCTATACTCACATAAATGTGTCCGTCTAAGAATATGATGCCAAGGGGGCGCCATGAGCACGCCAATTCAGACAGGGGTCGATGTATTTTTCCTCATTTGCTACAGCGCATTGCTCTGGTGGCTTTGGCGTCTGAGCCGTGCTGAGTCGCGTCAATCCGATGTAACCTCCCTGCAAGGCATTTCGCTTGTATTAGTGATTTTATCTGTGACGGATGTGTTGCTGGGTACCACTCGCTACGGACAATTTGATTCGCTGTTAAACACCCTGACTGCCGGTATGGGGATGGTCTACATTGTAGGCGCCTGTTTAGTGGCTTTATTTGTGTTGATTAATAAGAGTGACCGACAGCGCTCCCAAGCACTGCAGGACAACAACTTGCGTTTGAAACAAGAGGTTGGAAGGCGTCAGGCGGTAGAGGAAAAGTTGCGCCAAGTGTCAGACTCCCTTGAGAACGAGGTTGCGCAACGTACCCGCGAGCTAGAAGACATCAAAGACCGTCTAGAGCAAGAAGTGTTAGCGACGGAGCAGGCTAACAAACGCATGACCAGTATTTTTGATGCGGCGCCCAATGGCATGTTGGTTGTAAACAAAGAGGGCGTCATTACCCAAGCAAATTCCATGGTGGCGTCGATTTTCCGGTGTGCGATAGACGATTTAATTGGTCAGTCGGTGGAGCAGTTAGTTCCTAATGAAATTCGCCACCAGCATGTGGCAGACCGACAAGAGTTCCAAGGTAAACCGTCCAAACGCAAAATGGGGGCCCGACGAGATCTCTTTGGAGCGCGGTTTGACGGTTCCTATGTGCCATTAGAGGTCGGGCTGCACCCCGTTGCACTGGATGGAGGGACTGAGATTGTGGCTGCGGTGGTTGATATCAGCGAACGCAAAGCCTACGAAAAGCGTATTCATGAGCGCAACGAAGCCCTTGAAACGTCCAACCGTGAGTTACAAGAGTTTGCGTTTATTGCTTCGCACGATTTACGGGAGCCGTTGCGTAAAATCATTTCCTTCTCGACCTTGTTACAAGAGGGTGAATACGGCGAGTTTAACGAAGAAGGGAAAGTGTTCTCAGGTTATATCGTTAATGCTGCCCAGCGCATGCGTGATTTGCTAACAGACTTGCTGATGTACAGTCGTGTGACCTCAAAAGCGAATCCATTTAAGAATGTCCAGATGAACCCTTTGGTTGAGGAAGTGCTGGATGACTTGCAGCTTGTTATTGATGAAACACAGGCACACATCGATGTCGCTGCGTTGCCAAACGCAGTTGCCGATCAGGTCCAGTTACGGCAGCTGTTTCAAAACTTAATTGGCAACAGTCTCAAATATCATGACGCTGACAGGCCACCACGTATTTCCATTTCTGGTAGTGAAGACGATTACTTTGTACGTTATGAAATAACAGATAACGGTATTGGCTTTAATCAGCAGTACTCGGAGCAAGTGTTTGAAATCTTCAAACGCTTACACGATAAACAGTCGTTCTCTGGCACCGGAATGGGGTTAGCAATTTGCCGCAAAATTGTGCAACGTCATGGTGGTACGATTGTGGCGAGTTCTACTGAAAACGTGGGTACGACCATGTACATTGAACTATCAAAACAGGTTACAAACGATGAGCAGTCATAACGACACATCAATGAGAATATTGATGTTAGATGATGACCCAGAAGATGCCTATTTAGTGAAAACCGCCATTAAAAGAATACCCTTGCCGCTGTCTTTTGAGTACTTTCAAACCAGTGAAGCGTTTTCCTTGTATTTGCAACAAGCTGTCTTGGAAAACGTCGAGGGGGAAGTCATAGTATTGCTATTAGATTTAAATATGCCCTGTAAAGATGGGTTAGATTGGTTAGAGGAACTTCGCTCAGATAGTTGCTATGAATCGCTCATCATAGTGGTTTTCTCAACTGCTAGCATGGCGGAAGATAGGTCAAAAAGTCTTGCATTAGGAGCCAACGACCATTTAGGCAAACCGGATACTGTTCAGGAGTTAGCCCATAGACTGACGGATTTATATCACCGCTGGATTGGACAATGAAGGTAGGGTAAAGATGGAGAAAGTGAGTTTATCAATTTTGGTCATTGAGGATGACTTGGAAGATTTCATTCTTTTGCGAACGTATTTGTCTCGAGCAACCCGTTCCCAGTTTGAGTTAAGCCATGCTCAGAGCTTCCAAGACGCCATGAAATACTTAGTCGAACAGTCGTTTGATATTATTTTGGCGGACTATTTTCTGGATGGCCACACAGCGACGGACTTGTTCAAAAATGTGAAGCTGATCGGCATTGATACCCCTATTGTCGTGCTAACAGGTATGGCTGCCACCGAGCTAGATGATGTGCTTATGCAGCTAGGCGCCTCGGACTTTATCCCGAAAGATGAACTCACCACAGCATTGTTAGAACGCAGTATACGTCATGCGATTGAACGCAAACGTGCGGAACAACAAATTTCCCAATTGATTAAGCGGGATCCTCTAACGGGTCTGGGGAATCGCTTAATTTTCGAAGAACATGCCGAACTTGCCATTGCTCGTGCCAAGCGCAATAAATCCAGTTTAGCGGTTGCCTTCTTAGACTTAGATCGTTTTAAAAATGTGAACGATACCTTGGGTCATCATGTGGGAGATTTATTACTCACATTGGTTGGGAAACGTATACAAGATGCGATTCGCGCCAGTGATTTTGTCGCGCGTATTGGTGGGGATGAATTCACATTGCTGCTAGATAATGTGCAGGATGTGGACAGCCTCAATGCCATTGCCAATAAAGTGCTAGCAGAAGTTACACGCCATGCAGTGCTAGATTGTAAGCACCTCGAAGTGTCGGCCAGCATGGGCATCGCTTTATACCCTGATCAAGGGGACAGTGTGTCTGAGTTAATGCGTAAAGCAGACATGGCCTTATACGAAAGTAAAAAGCAGGAAGGTAGCTGCCACCATATGGTGTTTAGTGACAGTTTACAGGCGCGTTTGCAAAAGGAAACACGAGTTGAAAATGGTCTGCACCAAGCGTTGGCTAATAATGAATTTGAACTGCATTACCAACCGATTGTTGAGCTAGATACACAACGAATCCAGGGGGTAGAAGCTCTGATTCGTTGGCGTCAGGCGGATGGGAAGTTATTACTACCAGGAGAATTTATTGAAGAGGTCAATCGTGTCGGCCTGATGGGGGCTTTGGGGGAGTGGGTCTTAGCAACGGCTTGTAAGCAGTTGCGAGCCTGGTTGGACAATGGTATTGATCTCACCATGTCTATCAACGTCTCTCCTCGGCACTTACGTCAAGCTGGTTTTGATGAATTGGTGATAGAGGCAGTAAAACGCTATCAAATTCCCGAAGGACATTTGATGCTTGAGCTGACCGAGGAAGTGTTTGTCGACAGCGGCATTTCCAGTCTCTATGTGCTGAATGAAGTCCGTAAAGTGGGCGTACGCATAGCGATTGATGATTTCGGTACGGGCTATTCATCTATGCGCTATCTAAAGAGTTTGCCAATTGATCGTATCAAGATTGACCGCTGCTTTGTCTCTGGTGGCGGTGGTGTTCATTTGTCTGACCCGATGATTACCCAAGCAATCGGCTTCTTGGCGGAAGGTTTGGACTTAGACCTAGTTGCCGAGGGCATTGAAACCCTTGAGCAAGTGGCCGCGCTGAAAGCACAGGGTTGTCAGAAAGGACAAGGGTTCTTGTTTGCAAAGCCATTACCCAATAGCGCATTGCTGGAGTTTTTAAGCAAGCAATCTAGCTTAGTGTCGGGGGAGACGTAAGCACACCTCTAGACCGCCTTGTTCACGGTTTCTCAGAGTGACTTCTCCACCATGGGCGCGGGCAATGTTTCGAGCAATGCTTAAGCCAAGTCCAACACTACCGGGGCGACTGCCTCGAGCCGTTGCTAATTGCGTATATGGCTCAAAAACACGATCGATTTTTGCATCCGGAATGCCTGGGCCGTTGTCACAAATGCGAATGCATAGTTCGCTGTCACTGTCTTCCAAGATCACATCAGCTTTGTGGCCATAGTACAACGCATTATCGATTAGGTTACCAAGACAACGCCTAATCGCGAGCGGCTTGCCTGTATAGGGGGCTTTTAACGTACCTTGGATCACCAGAGTTTGCGGCGTGTGCTGGGTGCTTTTTTGAATGTCATGGAGAAAGCGCATAATGTCTATTTCGACGCGATTTTCATGAATATCTGTCTCTTTAACACTCTGAATAGCTCCTTTTACCAGCATATCTAAATCTTCCAGATCTCGAATCATGGCTTCGCGAGAGTCGTCATCGTCGAGCATCTCTGCTCGGAGTCTCAGCCGAGTAATAGGCGTTTTTAAATCATGAGAAATCGCGGCAAACAGTTTCTCACGGTCGTTGAGATAGCGCTGAATACGTGCCTGCATATCGTTAAATGCGTGTGCAGTATGACGCACTTCTAGAGCGCCAACTTCCCGTAGAGGTTTAAAATCGCCTTGGCCAAAGCGTTCTGCAGCACGTGCCAGCACTGCCAAAGGGCGTGTTGTACGACGTAAAATCAAGAGCGTCAGTAGTAAAACAGTCGTGACTGAGACCACCAGTGAAAACACACGGTCCTGACTTAGAGGAGACGTTTCTTCTAAGAAGTATGGATCTGGCATCAGGCTAGCGAGGTATAGCCAATTTGAGTCATTGATCGGTATCTGAATGACAATAATAGGCGGTGTAAGCGGTTTTACTAAAAGACTGTGATGCCCCCAGCGCTCAGGTAAGTCCACCAGTCGAGTGTGGTTATTAATGACATGCAAATCGTCTGGGCTCGAAAACGCAATTTTGGCGTTGTTAATGCCCAACTGTTTAACCAAGGTGCTTTGCACCTCGTCTTTGACGATGTCTTTAAGGGGTGAACTGGGAATCGGATTGATGAGGATTTCTTCGCGATTTAAGGTAACGAAGAAGCGCGTCCCTCCCATATCCTGCAATTGATCAATGACAATATGGCGGTAATTCTGGGGCAGTGATGAAAAGTAGCTGACTGTTGCAGCGATGCGAAACGCCATATGTTTCGAGACTTCACGCACATTTTCACGGGTGTCAGCCTCGACTTGATGTAGCCAGATCGTGGAACCGATTAACTGCACAGCGGCCACACCAAAGGTCATGATGATGACAATTTGTCCTGTTAGGGATTGCAGCCATTGTTTAATCTTCAATAATGTCGTCATGATCGTTGGCGTCGACATGCGCCGTCAAAATATAGCCCTGTCCACGCACAGTTTTAATCAGCTGAGGCTGACGTGCGTCTTCACGTAAACGCTGACGTAAGCGGCTGACATGAACGTCAATGAAGCGGTCCAGTGGTGTGGTATCACGACCTCGCGTGTTCTCGGCAATATAGTCCCGAGATAAAACCGTGCCAGGGTTGGTGACAAACAACATAAGCAGGTTATAGTCCGCGCCACTTAATGGCTCTTTGACACCTTCCACCCATAATTCACGTGTTAGTGTGTCTAAAGTAAACTGAGCAAAACGATAAAAACGAAAGGACTCAGGAATTAGCTCAATAATCGGTTCTGGCGCTTCAGTAATATGTTCCATGCGACGATGAATGGCTTTGATGCGTGCCAACAGTTCACGAGGGTTAAAAGGCTTGGCCAGATAGTCATCGGCGCCAATTTCTAGGCCTATGATGCGGTCCATCTCATCTGAATTAGCGGTTAGCATAATGACGGGAACATTGGACTGAGTGCGAAGGGAGCGGCACACAGAGAAACCGTCGGCGCCTGGCAAACGTACATCTAAAATCACTAAGTCGACCCCAAGATCGGGGGTAAATGCGGCTAGAAAGGATTCGCCAGAATCGGCAGTCAGTACCTGATACTGGTTTTTTTCTAAGTAGGATTTGAGGAGTGAGCGGATCTCATCATCGTCATCCACAACATAGACGCATTTCGTTTTTGTCATAAAAACCTATTTTGAATAGTAAATAAGCAGATAAGGAAAAGAGTCTAGCAAGAAACCGTTTGTTAACCAACGGCCGAGATAATAGAGTCGGTAACCATCTGTGATCGCTATAATAGCATGTATCAGTAACATGTCTTGCTGGAATAAGTGGCGCATCTTAACAATAAGAGAGAGATAGTACGATGACTACAAAAGTAATGGCATTCGGGGAAGCCCTGATTGATTTCTTGTCGAATGGACAAACAGGCCTCGATGGATTGGAGTCGTTTGCGAAATACCCTGGCGGTGCACCAGCTAACGTTGCTGTGGCAGTGGCGCGATTGGGTGGCGATAGCCATTTTGCTGGCCAAGTTGGAGACGACTCGTTTGGCCACTTCCTGAAAGAGTCACTGGAGCATTACGGTGTCAAAACAGACAGTATGCTGATGACTAAGGAAGCGAAAACCGCTTTGGCATTTGTCAGCTTGGATGCAACGGGTGAGCGCAGTTTTGAGTTTTACCGTAATCCATCGGCGGACATGCTGTTTCGTCGAGAAGATTTCAAAAGCGAATGGTTCTATGCACCTCGTGGCGTGTTCCACACCTGTTCGAACACACTGACAGACAGCGATATCAGCTCGGCAACCATGGCTGGGATTGTGATGGCAAAAGCAGCCGGATGGATTGTCAGCATTGATGTCAACCTGCGCATTAACCTGTGGCCTGATCATCAGGTCGATACGGATCGAGTGATTGCGTGGATGCGCCAAGGTGATGTGATCAAAGCCAGCTTGGAAGAGCTTGAAGTGCTATCAAGCGAGCCCTTAGCGCTGATTCAAGAGCTATTAAAAGGTGGCGTGTCTTTATTTGTTCTAACCGATGGCGCTCAGCCTGTACGTTATTTTACTGCCTCAGGACAAGGTGAAATTGCGACACCCAAAGTGGATGTGAAAGATACCACGGCAGCCGGTGATGCCTTTGTCGGTGGCTTGCTGTATCAACTGGCTGAGCGTGGCGGTGATCGTGAGTCTCTGTCTCACTTTAGCCAAGACGAGCTAAAAGCGTGTATTCGCTTTGCAGTGGCCTGTGGCGCACAAGCCGTGACGAAGCCTGGCGCGTACCCATCATTACCGACGTTAGCAGAAGCGAATGCTTGCTTAGAACTTTTCTGATTCTACTTAAAGCATTAAGAAAAATTTAATCAGGAGAGGAGTGAGCCCGATAAAGTGCTACATTCCTCTCTTGCTCTACCGTTTTACATCCCCATATTTAGTTGTTTGATTTTTATACTTTTCCTTTAAAAGTCCACATTAAAAGTAGTAAAAGTATTACTTTTTTCTGCATATCTTCGTTAAAAGTCTATATTTAAGTTGTTTTTAAGATAGTTGTCGCCTTGAAGTTATAGGTCACTTTGACAATAATTTGCACATTCTTAATCCTTAAAGATGTTTTTTAAAATTAAGACGATTCAATCCTAACTGATAATAAAAACTATAGAGCACGCAAGGTTTGGTGCCCTTAAAGGAGTGAAAATGAAGAAGTCCACCCTCTCTACTCTTATCGCTTTATCACTTGCTAGCAGTACCAATACCTGGGCGAGCCAAGATGAACTCATCTTTAAACCAGGTGAAGACACACGGTTCAATTGGGCGAGTTTTGAGCAACTGAAGGCAACTGATCTTTCAGGTCAAGAGCTCACAGTGTTTGGCCCATGGTTAGGCTCAGAGAAAGAGCGTTTCGATAACGTTATTGCCTATTTTGCGAATGCAACCGGTGCAAAAGTTAGCTACGCAGGTTCGGATTCCTTTGAACAACAAATTGTCATTGATGCTCAAGCAGGCAGTGCACCGAATATTTCAATCTTTCCACAGCCTGGCTTAGCGGCAGATTTAGCGGCCAAAGGTCTATTGACACCCCTTGATGCAGAAGACGAAGCGGCGGTTAAGAAAGACTACGCTGCAGGTCAGTCTTGGGTCGATCTTGCTACGTTTAAAGACCAAGACGGCAATAACGAGTTTTACGGTGTATTTTACCGTGCTGACTTAAAGTCCTTGGTTTGGTACTCACCTGATAATTTCTATGATGCAGGCTATGACGTGCCTGAAACCATGGAAGACTTGAAAGCCTTGACCGAGCAAATCGCTGCCGATGGTGGCACGCCTTGGTGTATTGGTCTGGGTTCTGGTGCAGCAACTGGGTGGCCTGCGACCGATTGGGTGGAAGACCTTATGCTTCGTACACAGCCTGCCGATGTCTATGATCAGTGGGTTAAAAATGAGGTCAAATTTGATGACCCTCGTGTGGTGGGTGCAATCGAAGAGTTCGGCTGGTTTGCTCACAACGATGCATTTGTAGACGGTGGTATTAAAGCGGTTGCGGCAACAGACTTCCGTGACAGTCCTAAAGGTTTATTCGCGTCTCCGCCAAAATGTTACATGCACCGTCAGGCGTCTTTCGTACCAGCGTTTTTCCCAGATGAAATTGAGCTGGGTATCGACGCAGATTTCTTCTACTTCCCGTCTTACGCTTCTAAAGATTTGGGCAATCCAGTCCTTGGCGCAGGTACCTTGGTGAGCATCACTAATGACTCTGAAGCGGCTCGCGAGTTCATCGACTTCATGCGTTCTCCGATTGCTCACGAACTTTGGATGGCTCAAAAAGGCTTCCTAAGTGCGCACCTTGGAGCGAATCCAGAGCTTTACGCAACGGAAACGGCTAAGAAACAAGGTGAGATCCTACGTTATGCAACGACTTTCCGTTTTGATGCTTCTGACCTGATGCCAGGCAAAATCGGTGCCGGTGCATTCTGGACTGGTATGGTCAATTACTCGAATGGTGATAGTGCCGAAGCAGTCGCACAAGAGATTCAGAAAACCTGGGATGCACTGAAGTAATTGAGTTAGGGCGTTTGCGTCAAATCCTCTTGATTTGACGCATTCTTTTCGCCTTTTCGAAGAAGTTAGTCACTTCTTACCCTGTTTTTTCACCCGATACCATCCATCAATATAGTAAAACGGAGTCTCTATGGGACAGCTCGCTGTAGCGTTTGTGACCATGACCCTAGGTGTGCTGGCTTGTGCTGGCTACTTCTATGGCTCAAATGCACTCTTGGACGTTATCTTTCCCTCAAAAAATCGCCCACCTGAAGTGGTTGCGCGTAATCTGCGTATCGTCAATCAAGTGCGTCCGTGGTTGTTTTTAGGGCCAGCATTGTTGCTTTTGTTCTTTTACCTTTTCTACCCGGTCGTCCAGTCTGTGATCCTTTCTTTTTATGGCCGTACGGGTGAAGAGTTTGTTGGATTAGATAACTACCTATGGCTTTTTCAAAGCGGTGAATTTCTTGAGTCCTTTCGCAACAACATGTTGTGGTTGATCGTCGTTCCCACGTTGTCGACTTTTTTTGGTTTGATTATTGCGACGATGACTGACCGTATTTGGTGGGGCAACATCGCAAAAACGCTTATTTTTATGCCGATGGCGATTTCATTTATTGGTGCTTCCATTATTTGGAAGTTCATCTACGAATACCGTAGCGGTGGCGATGAGCAAATTGGTTTGCTAAATGCGCTCGTCGTGTTCTTTGGTGGCGAGCCTCAGACTTGGATTCAAATTCCATTTTGGAACAACTTCTTCTTGATGGTTATTTTGGTTTGGATTCAAACCGGTTTCGCGATGGTGATTTTGTCTGCGGCGCTGCGAGGTATCCCTGATGAAACCATTGAAGCGGCGGTACTAGACGGTGCAAGCGGGTTACAGATTTTCTTCCGTATTATGGTGCCGCAAATTTGGGGCACGATCGCGGTAGTTTGGACAACTATTACCATTCTTGTGCTCAAGGTGTTCGATATTGTACTGGCCATGACTAATGGACAATGGGGCACGCAGGTCCTTGCGAATCAGATGTTTAGTTGGCTCTTCCAAGGGGGAGGAGATTACGGTCGAAGCGCGGTTATTGCGTTGGTCATTATGATCCTTGTTGTACCGATTATGGTTTGGAACATTAAGAATGCGAACGCTGAAATGGAGGGCCGATAATCATGGTGACGTCAAAAAAAGGCTCTGCATTAACTATGGTGGTTCATGCGACGGTGCTTTTCCTCGTGATTATGTGGACGATTCCGACCGCTGGCTTGTTTATCTCTTCTATCCGAGACAAAGACCAGCTGTCAGTTTCTGGCTGGTGGACGGCGTTGTCTTCTTCTGAGCAGAAAATCGTGTACCGAACGCCCGATGCTGACTCAGAAATTCAAGAAAATGGTTTATACGTGCTACGCGGCAACCTGCTAGAAGGCGGAAGTGGCAAAGTCGTTAAGTTTGGTATTAGTTCGCTAAAACCTGAGGCATTTGAACCAGGAACAGAAACCCAAGATCGTCGCGGCGTTACCTTCAAGATTATGGCGAATGGCGATTACCAAGTAACGTCAGAGAAGTCATTCCGTCGCGGTGTACGTATCTTCTACACAGCCGAGGTGCCACCACGTTTTACGCTTGATAACTATCGTACGGTACTAAGTTCTGAGGGATTAGGGCAATCCTTCATTAACTCGCTAACGGTCACGATTCCGGCGACTGTGATTCCTATTTTGATTGCCGCATTTGCTGCCTATGCCTTGGCATGGATGAAATTTCCTGGCCGTGCTTTGTTGATTGCAGGTGTGGTTGGCTTGTTGGTCGTACCATTGCAAATGTCTTTGATTCCACTGTTAACGGCTTACAGTAAGATTGGTGCAATTTTCGGTATTGAGGCGAAAGGCTATGTGGGGATATGGCTCGCCCATACCGGTTTTGGCTTGCCCCTCGCTATTTACCTTCTGCGTAATTATATCTCGGGCTTGCCGGGTGAAATCATCGAGTCGGCACGAGTGGATGGCGCATCGGATTTTGTGATTTTCCGCAAGATTATTCTGCCTTTGTCGTTTCCTGCGTTGGCTTCGTTTGCGATCTTTCAGTTCCTTTGGGTCTGGAATGATCTGTTGATTGCAACGGTATTCTTGGGTAACACCGAAGAAAGCTTGGTTTTAACAGGGCGCTTGCGTGAACTTCTTGGGTCACGGGGTGGCAACTGGGAAATCCTCACAGCATCGGCGTTTATCACAATTATTATCCCACTGCTGGTGTTCTTTGGTCTGCAACGTTACTTGGTGCGCGGCCTGCTAGCGGGTTCTGTTAAGTAGAAAACAGCAAAAAAATAACTTGTGCCTTCCTGCTATTGGATTCGATCAGTAACAAGAACGGAAGGCATGACGCCCAAGTAGGGCGACAACGGAGCAAGATTAAGATGGCAAATGTAAAGCTAACCAATGTAAAAAAAGTCTACTCGAACAATGTCGAAGTCATGCGCGACATTAATCTCGATATTCAACAAGGTGAATTCATCGTATTCGTCGGCCCATCAGGTTGTGGTAAGTCCACGCTACTACGAATGATTTCAGGGTTGGAAGAAATCTCTGATGGTACGCTGGAGATCGATAACCAAGACGTGACGCAGGTACCTCCCTCTCTACGTGGTGTGGCGATGGTATTTCAAAGCTACGCGCTTTATCCACACATGACGGTGTACGATAACATGGCATTCAGCCTTCAAATTGCGAAGATGGATAAGCAAGAAATCGATGCACAGGTTCGCCGTGCCGCCGAGATGCTTCAGTTAACGCCTTATCTAGATCGTTTACCGAAAGCGCTATCGGGTGGTCAGCGTCAGCGTGTTGCAATTGGTCGCGCGATTGTGCGTCGTCCAAAAGTGTTCTTATTTGATGAACCGCTTTCCAACCTAGATGCGGCATTGCGTGTTGCAACGCGTATGGAAATTGCCAACCTGAAAGAAAGTATGCCCGATTCGACTATGATCTATGTGACCCATGATCAGATTGAGGCGATGACGCTTGCCGATCGTATTGTTCTATTGTCTGCGGGCAATATTGAGCAAGTCGGTTCGCCACTTGAGTTGTATTCGAACCCAGAAAACGTCTTTGTCGCGAAATTTATCGGCTCTCCTGCCATGAATGTTATGCCATGTGTGATCGCGTCCGCGGGTGAAAGCACAGCAGTGAGAGTCGCTGATAAATTCATAATACAAGCACCTATCGCTTCTCCTACCGAAGACAATGGCAAACCAGGTTTCTTAGGTGTTCGTCCTGAGGATCTTGTTCTGGTGCAAGACGGGGAAGCAGCCTTACTAGAAGGCGACGTGTCATTTGTCGAATCACTTGGCGAAGCGACATTGCTTTATGTGACAGTGCCGGGCGTAGAAGATGCCGTCATTTCTAAGCAACAAGGTACGGTTGATATCCATAAAGGCGACAAAGTACGCCTAACAGCATTACCTGAAAAACTACATCTTTTTAATCAAGACCAGCAATCTTATCGCTGCTTGTGAGCTTTTGATTAATCATTTATTGGAGACAGTTATGACAAGCAATCTGAATTGGTGGAAAGGCGGAATTATTTACCAAATTTATCCCCGCAGCTATATGGATTCCAACGGTGATGGTGTAGGTGACTTAAAAGGGATCACAAGCAAGCTCGACTATGTTGCGTCGTTAGGTGTTGATGCGATTTGGCTGTCACCAATCTTTACTTCACCAATGAAAGATTTTGGTTACGATGTCTCAGATTACCGCGATATTGACCCTATGTTTGGCTCGCTGAACGATTTCAAAAACATGGTCAATCGTGCTCACGAGCTAGGCTTGAAAGTAATGGTCGACCAAGTGATTAGTCACTCATCGGATCAACATCCATGGTTTGAAGAAAGTCGCCAAGATAAGACGAACCCTAAAGCGGATTGGTATGTTTGGGCGGATCCTAAGCCTGATGGTTCACCGCCAAATAATTGGTTATCTATCTTTGGTGGCAGTGCATGGAAGTGGGACAGCCGTCGTTTGCAGTACTACTTGCACAACTTCCTCGAATCGCAGCCTGATTTGAACTTCCATAACCCAGAAGTGCGTCAAGCAAGCTTAGATAATATGCGCTTTTGGCTAGATCTTGGTGTGGATGGTTTCCGACTTGATACCGTGAATTTTTACTTCCACAGTCAGGGCTTGGAGGATAACCCGCCTGTGCCACCTGGTGAGCCTAAAACGATGGGAGCGCCTCATGACAACCCATACACTTATCAGCGTCACGTATACGATTTAAGTCGCCCTGAAAATTTAGACTTCCTGAAAGAAATGCGCCGCATGATGGATGAGTACCCTGGTACCACTACCGTGGGTGAAATTGGGGATGACTTCCCGTTAGAACGAATGGCGCAATATACTTCTGGCGGCGATAAGCTCCATATGGCTTATACGTTTGACCTGCTCAATAAACCTCACTCACCAGAGTACATTCGCAATGTACTGAAGAATATGAATGAGATAGTGGGCGATGGTTGGCCTTGTTGGGCGCTATCTAACCATGATGTGGTGCGTGTGAGTTCTCGCTGGGGAGAAGGCCAAGATGCCCAAGCGTATCCTTTGATCGCCATGGCGCTGATTCTGTCCTTACGTGGTAGTGTGTGTTTGTATCAAGGTGAAGAATTAGGCTTGCCAGAGGCTGATGTGCCTTTTGAACGTATTCAGGACCCATATGGCATTCCTTTATGGCCCGTTTTCAAAGGGCGCGATGGCTGTCGTACGCCAATGGTGTGGGAAAACAGTGCTCAAGGCGGCTTCTCTTCTGTAGAGCCATGGTTGCCAGTGGATGCGCGCCATCTGCCAATGAGTGTGGCCGAGCAGGAAGCCAATACAGACTCTTTATTACATAAAGTACGTAACCTGATTAAATGGCGTCAGCAACAACCTGAGTTGGTGAATGGTGATCTGCAGTTGTTAGATGTGAACAATGAGCAATTGGTTGCGTTTGTGCGTAGCTATGAGGGCAGTAACGTAGCGGTCGTGCTCAATATGACGGGCGAGACTCAAGCGGCTCAACTGACAGTGCCATACGGTGAAGTCTTGCAAGGTCATGGTTTCTTATCGGTACTAAAAGCAGGAGAGCTGGAGCTACCACCTTATCAGGCGTGCTATGTTCGATTAGCTTAAAAATGGATATCAGGCGCTTATGGCGCCTGATATTGTGCGTTTATGAAAAATGAAAAGAAATTAACACTTAAAGATGTTGCGGAGCAATTGAACGTCTCGACAGCAACGATTTCCAATGCGTTTAATCGGCCCGACCAGCTGTCTGCCACGCTAAAGGAGAGTATTCTCTCTCGCTGTAAGGAGATGGGGTATTACGGACCCAACGCCGCGGCACGCAGTTTAAGAACCGGGCGCACGGGCATTGTCGGCATTGTTTTGTCTGACGAGTTGAGCTACTCACTTTCTGATCCTGTTGCCAACCAGTTTATTACGGGCATGGCAGAGGTATTAGAAAAGAACAATTACAATATGCTGCTGCTCTCTGCATCAGAGCTATCGTCCGACTCGCAAAGGCGTATGCAGTCTTCCATGGTCGATGGATTCATTGTGTATGGTTATAAATCGCAACAGTATCGCGATGCGCCTTGGCTAGATAAGAGCAAGAATGTGGTGGTAGTCGACAGCCATATTCCTGGTGCCACATCCGTAAATGTGACGAATGAGCAGGGCGCTTTCGATATTGCGATGCATGCATTACATCATGGTCCCAAATCGGTCGCGATCATGGGGCTTGAGTTATTAGAGACCGATCGTGTCTGTCGTATTTTTGATGATGAATTATTGGACGCTGATACATCGATTTCGATCCAACGTTTGCATGGCTATCGCCGAGCCCTCGAACAGAACGGCATGCCAATTTCCTCGGAACAGATTTGGAACATTCCACATAATACTCATAAATTAGCTTATCAAGCGGCGCGCGAGGCGTTAATGATGGCTAATCGCCCCCAACTGCTGCTTTGTATGAGTGACCGGATTGCTTTAGCAGCAGTCCAAGCCGCATTACATATGGGGGTGCGTGTGCCAGAAGAGTTACATGTGGTCGGCTTCGACGGTATTCCAGAGAGTGATACCTTTCACCCTTCCATCACAACCGTGCATCAGCAAACGGTAGAGAAGGGGCGTATCGCAGCAGAAATGTTTTTGGGCTTGCGCCCTTCGTGTAATGTGGAGCTACAAACTAAGTTGAAAGTAGGGTTGAGCTGCCCTGTTGTTAATAGCAGTACAGCTTAGTCAAATCTTGTTTGTTTAAATGTTGATGTGCTACTTGCGCTTGAAACAGCTCGGCACAGGAGACCGCGTCCATCAATGCTTGATGGGCGCGATAGCGAGGTAAATGATAACGTTGGCGGCAGGCATCTAAGCGCAGCGAAGGCTGTCGACCAAAGCGTTTCCACCAAGGTTTGTAGGTGATGTTCGCCTCCAGTGCCATGGTATCGATCATCGGAAATAATAACGGCTCCCCATAGTGCTTCATGGCGGCACGATACAAAAATGGTCGCTCAATGGCGGCACAGTGCACCACCACGATTTTCCCTGCGATCGCATCCAACACTTCATCCAGAAAGCTCGACAAGCGTGGCGCATCTTGGATTTCAGAATGGGTGATTTCATGAATAGTAACCGACTCTGCGGTCAGCGCAGAATGCGGTTTAGCTATCCAATATTGGGCGCTGCGCAGCTTGATGGCTTGCAATGAAAAAGACACCAAGCCAATGCTGACAATTTCATTCTCATCCGAATCAAGCCCAGTGGTTTCAATGTCCAAAGCGACCAAAGGCGCTTCCTCTAAAGGACAATCAAGACCCTTCACGCCGGCTTGATAAAAGCGCTTTAAGGCGTCGGATTGGGTGCTGCTGGCCATCTCTTGGTAGGCTTGCTGCCAGTTTTCTGGAAGATTGTCGAGCGTCATACGCTGTGGTTAGCCTTTTCCTGGGTAACGGTATTTTAAGAATTCTTGCTGTCGAGAGACAATGTTAAATGCGTCGCGTAAATGGCGCTTCTCAAATTCGGACAGGGTTTCTGGGTCCACTTTGTTATTTGGCTCCTCTCCTGCTTCGACCTGAGTTTTCTGGTTTTTGATGCGCACCATGCCGATCATTTCTAGGGCGAGGATGAGATCGCGAGCTCGCCCATCTGGCATCACGCCTGCCTCTTCGATGTCTTCTAATCGCTCAAACGTATTAAGCTTATTGGAACCCAGTGCCAAAGCGTGCACGCGGACTAAATCTGCAATGGGAGCGATGCCGCGTGACTTCAAGTTGAATGTTCGAGATTGTTTGCCTTCACCGTCTAGTACAAATTGACGGAAAAAGCCCAACGGTGGCGTACGTTGGTTCGCATTACGTGCCAGAGCCGATAAGAAGCCTTTATTGGTTTTTGCCAATTGACGAATATGGCTGTTTAACTGACGGGCTAAGGTTTTATCACCATAGATGCCGCGCAAATCGAAGAAAATAGACACGTGTAACAAAGCTTCGGCTTTAGGCTTTTCGATCCACTCGCCGAACGTGCGTTTCCAATCCGATAAAGATAAGCGCCATTTCGGGTTTTTCGCCATGATATCGCCGGTACACAAAGGATAGCCACAGCGATCTAGGTTGTCACAGACAAAGTCGCTTAATTCGCGAAAGTAATCCCCGTGAAGTGCCGGATCATAACGATCATGCAGAATCAGCGCATTGTCTTGGTCGGTGCTGATGATTTGTTCTTCACGAGCTTGTGAACCTAACGCTAAGAAACAGTAGGGAATCGGCGCAGGGCCCAGTTGTCGCTCCGCCAGTTGAATCAAACGCTTCACAAAGGCGACTCCGATATGGGACATGGCGTTGCCGATCATTTGTGTGTTGGCGTCCGCGTTAACGAGTTGCGTGAAGATGTGCGACATTTTCTTACTGATCGCGACCAAACCTTCGACGTCTTCTTGTTTGTAGATATCGCTGATCACATAAACTGAACCATGGCTTTCACGCTGAACCAGATCGCCAGTACTGATCACACCAACCGGTCGATCATTCTTGATGACAGGTAAGTGGTGAATGTTGGTGGCCATCATTTTCAACACGGCTTCCGCGGCGAAATCCCCTGAATCAATGGTGATGGGGTTTTGCGTCATAATCATATCGACACGAACATCGAGAGGCAGTCCTTGCGCGACCACTCGGTTTCGTAAATCTCGATCGGTCAAAATGCCCACAAGCGCATTATCTTCGGTGATTAACAAAGAAGAGACGCGCTCGTTGGCCATGATATTGGCTGCCGTTTTAATGTCTACCGTATGGCTGGCAGTAATGGGGGGACGACGCAGCAGAGAGTGCACCGGACACGTCATAAGAGACAGATCAGAAGACTGATTGTCCATGGCGGTTTTCAGGCGTACTTCGCGAGATAGCTCGAAAAAGTCAGAAAATGCGTCGAACTCACTGTAAAACTGAATAAACCATCGAGCGGGGATGCGGTACAACAAAGAGTCTTCGAGTGCACGCATGGTTTGTGATGAGCGCCCGCCACGTAGCAAAGAAGAGGAGCCAAAAATGTCCCCTTCATGCATACGACGCAGCAACTTACCACTTTTGCTTTTGTTCTCGATGGCGCCCGAGCGAATAAAAAACAGGGTGTCATTGCGTGCTTCGGGTGCAATGACCCACTCTCCTGCACGCACATATTGGATCTCAATATCTTTGACCATATCCTGCAAAATAGGCTCGTCCTTCAGGTCTGAGAAGGGCGCGTATTCGCATAAGGTATCCAGAATTTCTGAGAGTTCGACGTCCATTAAAATCCTCGTTTAGACGGCTGGGTAGAGAATGGCAGCTATGCCCATTAAGATAAACAATACACAGGCTGCGATACGGGTTTTCTTTGGATCAATACGTTTCAATAGCCATTGCCCAGCGTAAACGACAGGCACATTCGCTAATAACATACCGACAGTAGAGCCAATAGTTACCCACAATACAGAATGGTACTTGGCCCCTAATAATACGGTAGCGATCTGCGTTTTGTCGCCCACTTCTGCGATGAAGAACAAAACGAATGTAGCTATCAAAGCTCCAGATTTTAGGACGTTGCTTTCTTCACTGTCGTCTTTATCTGGGATTAAAATCCACAAACCCACGGCAATAAAGCTAGCACCAATTAGCCAGTTTAACCATGATCCTGGAATCCAATTGGTGATTTGTACCCCAAACCAAGCTGAGATCAGATGATTGATCACTGTCGCAGCCACGATGCCCAGTACAATTTGAAATTTAGAAGAAAAGCGTGCTGCCAAGAATAAAGCCAGTAACTGGGTTTTATCACCCATTTCGGCTAAAGCAACAGTGGAGATTGAAGTAAGGACGGCTTCCATTAGTCGTATCCTGCGGTGGGCGATTAAACATAAGACGAACCACTTGTGCCCACCTGAGCCAAGTATTCGTCTTAAGTCTCATCAATCCAAAGCTGGCAACTATGGACTTCTATGCCATGAGCTTGAGGCTCAATTATGTTGACATAGAATCTTCGTAAAAGAAGAAGATTACTCCCTTAAGAGGCGGCCAGTATAACCAAGCCGATGGCACAACTCAATCAAGTTGTGCCATCGGCTGATGTTTTTAAGCTTTGCCTAACGAAAGGTTATTTGACGAACTTAAGGTCTGACTTAAGTCCTTTGAACAAGCTAACACACATCACTAACAGTAGCAGAGTGAATGGCAGACCAATGGTGATCGCTGCAGCTTGAATGGCTGTTAGTGCTTCAGAACCACCACCCACTAGCAGAGCCACGGCAATGATGCCTTCTAAAACGGCCCAGAAGATACGTTGTGACATGGGCGCATCGGTTTTACCACCTGCGGTAATGCCGTCAATCACCAAAGAACCCGAATCAGAGGATGTGACAAAGAACACCAATACCAACACGATGGCGATGAAAGAAATCACAGAGGTCAGCGGTAGGTGCTCAAACATTTGGAACATTGCGAGTGATACTTCACCGATACCATCTGCTAGTGCACCTGTGCCCTGTTGCACTTGCTCAATTGCAGAACCACCGAAGATGGCCATCCAAACAACCGATACTAAGGTTGGTACAAGTAGTACAGCGATGATGAATTCACGAACGGTACGACCACGTGAAACACGTGCGATAAACATGCCTACGAATGGTGACCAACTAATCCACCATGCCCAGTAGAATACTGTCCAGCCGTGGTAGAAGGTTTCATCTTCACGGCCCACCATGTTACTTAGCGGTAGGATATTTTCGATATAACCCACTAACGTGGTACCCATGGCGCCAAAGATCGCACCAGTGTGGCCAACGATTAATACGAAAATAGCCAACAACGCAGCAATGATCATGTTGATATTGGAGAGCAGTTTTACACCGCCATCTAGACCACGTGCTACAGAGATAATCGCAACACCTGTCACCACTGCAATCACGGCGATTTGAGTGGTCAATGTATTCGGAATATCAAATAGGAAGTGCAGACCACTGGTGGCTTGTTGCGCACCAAAACCTAGTGAAGTGGCCAAACCAAAAATCGTTGCAATCACCGCGAGAATATCGACAAAGTGACCAAGAGCACCCCATACACGCTCACCAAAAAGAGGATAAAAAGCAGAGCGGATCGTGAGCGGCAGACCTTTGTTGTAAGCGAAGAAAGCCAGTGCTAAGGCGACTACAGCATAGATTGCCCATGGGTGAAGTCCCCAGTGGAACATGGTTGCGCCCATGGCGAGAGACTCTGCCTCCGGTGAACGGGCTTCAACATTAAGTGGCGTGCCATACCAGCCTGTGTAGTAAGCCACAGGCTCAGCAACACTCCAGAACATTAAGCCGATACCCATACCCGCTGCGAACAGCATACAGAACCAAGCAATGGTGGAGTGCTCGGCCTTGGCATCGGTGCCGCCAAGACGGATCTTACCCATTGGCAAGAAGATGAGCGCCAAACAGAAAAGCACGAAAATGTTGCCGGCAATCATGTAGAACCAATCAAAATTATTGATCGACCAACCACGTGCCGCCATGAGCATATCTTTCGCACTGTCAGGAAAGACAATAGAACCAATGACAAAAGCAAAAATGATGAAGGCTGAAATACCAAACACAGGATTGTGCACATCTAAACCGAGGAACTGTACGTTATCCTGACCGGCTTTATAGTCCGTATCGTACTCTTCCCGACCGACTGCCGGTTTCTCTTTACTCATAGTGTTACTTACTCCCAAGTGGTTAAGGCAGTAACAATTGGAATGAAGGCCGAGTCTCTTGGATCGGATTTATGTCTGCATTCCAATTGTCGCAGTGTCTATTCATTAGAATAGACCCTTATTTGAATCTAACTTCTACTTAGAGGTAGAAGTACTTCCATAACTTTTAAGCGCCTCTATTATGGGCGCTTTTAGTAATTCGTGGGGAGAATGGCAGTATATTAATTTGATGTCAAACAATCGTAAGGAGTGAGAATGTTAGCTCTCTAAGAATAGCTCGAGCAATTCATTTAAGAACAATTTGCCCTTTTCACTGGTACGGATGATGCCTTGATGCCAAGCATCCTGTTCTAATAATCCTAACTTGACCGCTTTCTGGCAAGATTCAAAAAGTTCTTTTGGAACAGTGTGATAGGCGTATTTCTCATAATCACTAAGTGGAAATTCTTCAAACAAACGTAAGCGGTTCATCATGAATTCAAGGGGCAGCTCTTCAGAAGCGATTGCCTCCTTGATACAAAGGGCTTCTGGCAGATTATTTAGGTAATGATTGGGGTGTCGGGTCTTTCGGGTACGAAATATTTCCCCATTTGTTAGTGTAATTTTTCCATGCGCACCCGCACCGATGCCGAGATAATCGCCAAAACGCCAATAGTTCAAATTGTGTTGTGCTTGACGTCCCGCTTTGGCATTAGCAGAAATTTCATACTGCGAATAACCATTTTTCTCAAGCAAGACGAGGCCTTCGTCTTGAATGTTCCAGAGGGTATTGTCTTCCGGAAGCGTTGGCGGGCGACGGTAGAATTCGGTGTTGGGTTCGATGGTTAACTGATACCAAGACAAATGCTCTGGGTTTAATTCAATGGCCAATTTTAGATCTTCAAGGGCCATTGCAACGCTTTGATCAGGTAGGCCATGCATCAAATCTAGGTTGATGTTATCGAATCCTGCCAGACGAGACTTATCCACAGCGGCGATTGCTTCTTCGCGATTGTGGATTCTTCCTAGGGTTTTCAACAGGTTTGGCTGAAAACTTTGGATACCGATCGACAAACGATTGATGCCTGCTTTACGAAAATGGGCGAATTTCTCTTGCTCGAACGTCCCAGGATTGGCTTCCATGGTAATTTCAGCGTTTTCGACCCAGTTCAGCTTCTCGCGTAGACGATCGAACAACTGGTAGTAGAAATCGGCGCTCATCAAGCTCGGTGTGCCACCACCAATAAACGCGGTTTGAATAGGACGATCGGCGACATAGGGCAGGTCCACCTCTAAATCGGCAATAAGCTGATCAAGGTAGGCTTGCTCAGGTAGCTTGCCTTGGTCTTCAAAGCGGTCGGCTTGGTGTGAGTTGAAATCGCAGTAAGGGCATTTACGAACACACCAAGGCACATGAATGTAAAGGCTTAAAGGTGGCAATTGGCTCATAGCATTTGACGGGCTTTAAACGCCTCAACCAGTTCTGCTAGCGCTTTAGCACGGTGGCTAAGTTGGTTTTTCACTTCTTTTGGCAAACTCGCTGAGCTACAGCCTTTTTCAGGGACAAAGAAAACCGGGTCGTAGCCAAAGCCCTCGACGCCTTCAGCCGATTCAAGAATGCGACCTTCCCATGAGCCATGGGCGATGATCGGTGTTGGATCGTCTTTGTGACGCATAAACGCGAGTACGCAATGGAAGCGAGCCGTACGTTGCTCTTCAGGAACATCAGCAAGCTTTTCGAGTAGCAATGCATTGTTGGCTTCATTGTTGCCATGCTCCCCAGCAAAGCGCGCGGAGTAAATGCCCGGTGCGCCGTTAAGAAAATCCACTTCAATACCGGAATCGTCAGCCAATGCTGGTAGACCAGTTTCGGCACAGGCATGGCGTGCTTTTAAGATCGCGTTTTCTACAAACGTTAAGCCTGTTTCCTCTGCGTCCGCGACTTGGAAGTCACCTTGTGGTTTTACTTCAAAGTTAAATTGGCTTAACAGGGCGTTAAATTCTTTGATTTTGCCGGCATTGTTGCTGGCAAGCACGATGGTTTGGCTCATAGGAATACCTTCAGTCCACGTAAAAGTGGCGTTGGAAATTCACTGTCATGGGGGCGCTGTCGGCGCTTAACTTTGCGTTAACAGTGAACTTTAAGATTTCATCATCGGTCTTGGTAAACGGTGCTAAATAGTACACCGCATCGCCTTCTTCGATTGTTATAAAAGATAGTGAGACAATTTGTCCTAATAAGTTTTTTACATTTGCACTGACCAGTGCCCGTTGCGATTGTGGTAACTCGCCTTGGCTTTGGGTCGTTACGGCAACGTTTAATAGCGCCTGACCCTTGGTGCGGGTCAGGCCATATTGATGGGCAATCTCGGGCGTTAGGAAAGTGGATTCAAAGGTGTTGTAGTGCAGTTGGTATTCACCAAACTGCGTCACTTGATCGGCTTGCACAGCGGATATCATCAAGGCGCTAACGACGCCTAATAACCATTTCATAACAGAGCTCCTAACTTAGCGGCTAACTTTAAAAATAGCAGTCTCGCTAAATAAGTTGGGCATTAAGCGAGTCCACCAGTGGTCGCGTAATTGTCCATCAACCGCGGCCCAGCGTTGTACTTTTAAGCCTTTTGACTGACATAAGTCGCGAAAATCTTTGTAAGTACAGAAGTGGATGTTTGGTGTGTCGTACCAGTTGTATGGCAAAAACTCAGACACCGGCATATGGCCTTTGATACCTAAGTGTACACGGTTGCGCCAGTGACCAAAGTTCGGAAAGGTAATGATCGCTTCTTTACCAATACGTAGCATTTCGTCTAACAGTAGGTCAGGACGACGGAATTGCTGTAGCGCATGGGCCATAATCACCACATCGAAGCCTTGGTCATCAAAGTTCTTCAGGCCTTCATCAATGTCTTGCTCTAGCACAGGAATGCCTTTTTCGATGCAGATGTTGATATTCTCAGCATCGATTTCAAGACCATAGCCGGTGACATTTTTATGCTCAGCAAGGTGACTTAATAACGCACCGTTACCACAACCCAAGTCAAGCACACGAGTATTGGGAGCAACCCAATCGCTGATTAATTCGAGATCCGAGCGCATTTAGGCATTCTCCTTTGGAAGGTGTTTTGCTGCTCGACCCAAGAAGCCACGCAGGGCTGCCATGTAACGAGGAATCGGAAATAGGAAGGCATCGTGGCCTTCAATCGCTTCGATTTTGGTGTAACTTACATGCTTTCCTGAGCGGATTAAGGCATCGACAATTTCTTCGCTGCGTTCTGGTGAGAAACGCCAATCAGTGGTGAACGATACCAATAAGAATTCACATTGCGCTTTGCTCAGCACCTTAGCCAAATCACCGCCTTCTCGAGCAGCCGGGTCAAAGTAATCCAACGCTTTGGTCATCAACATGTAGGTGTTGGCATCAAAGCGTTTGGTGAAGGCCTCGCCTTGGTAACGCAGGTAGCTTTCCACTTCGAACTCGACTTCGTAGTTGTACTGGTAAGTATCGTGACGCATTTGTCGGCCAAACTTATTGCCCATGGAGTCGTCTGACAAATAGGTGATGTGCCCTAACATGCGCGCTAAACCTAAACCGTTCGTCGGGATGGTTTGATGGTTTTGATAGTTACCGTCATGGAACTCTGGATCACGGCGGATCGACTGACGTGCCACTTCGTTAAATGCGATATTCTGTGTTGATAGCTTAGGTGCTGAGGCGATGATCGCCGCCCCTCGTAAACGATCAGGATAGCGAATGCTCCATTCAAGCACTTGCATACCGCCCAAACTGCCACCAACGATGGCAGCGAATTGCTGAATACCAAAACGATCGGCAAGGCGTGCTTGGGTTTCAACCCAGTCTTCCACGGTCACCATTGGGAATTCTGCTCCCCAAACCTTACCTGTTGCTGGGTTTACAGAAGTTGGCCCTGTACTACCGCAGCAACCACCTAGATTGTTCAAGCTAATGACAAAAAAGGTATTGGTATCGATAGGCTTACCTGGGCCAATCGCTGTATCCCACCAACCTGGCTTTTTGTCGTCCATGCTGTGGTAGCCTGCCGCATGATGGTCGCCGCTCAATGCATGGCAGATAAGCACTGCATTGCTAGCGTCCGAGTTCAGTTGGCCATACGTTTCGTAGATCAACTGATAATTTGGCAAGGTTTGTCCGCACGCAAGTACTAGAGGCTCATCAAAGTGTGCCACCTGAGGCGTGACAAGCCCGACTGAATCGACAGGAATGGTATCCGGCATAGGTTTAGCGTTTCCCAATGAAAGTTTGAACACCGCAGAACCGCGGCCTAACGCATTTTACGTAAATGGAGGCACAGTCTAGCGTTTGCGCAAGAGGGCTTCAAGCTGATGCAGGGAAAAGCCGCCCCAAGGCTACGGGGCGGCAGCATTGCTATGAGCTTTTGAGAGTGAACACGCGTGTTTTGTCGGCCAGTGTGTTGGCTAAGCCATGAATCTGCTGTGCACTATTAACGATGAGTTCAATTGAATGGCTGTCCTCACCTAACTGATGAGCGATTTGCTCCATTTCTGAACTCATCTGTACCGCTGTACTGGCCACATCTTGAATGGACGCGGCCATGTTGTCAGAAGCCTGCGAACTGGTTTGGGCATTATTCTCAATCACTCGAATCGCTTCTTCCGCTTCACCACCATTTTGTTCAATAACACGCAGGCGCTCTTGACCTTGCTCCATGGTGCTAATGGCTGTTTGAGTTGAGCTTTGAATCGTGCCGACAATATCGGTGATTTTCGAGGTGGCATCGACGGTTTTCTCCGCCAGCGAGCGCACCTCGTCTGCGACCACAGAGAAGCCTCGTCCAGCTTCTCCTGCGCGGGCTGCTTCGATGGCAGCATTCAACGCTAGAAGGTTCGTTTGGTTAGCAAGATCATTGATCATGCCGATGACATTATCAATATCTGAGGATAGTCGCCCTAGCTCATCTAATTGTTTGCCCGTTAGGTTAACTGCTTCCACGGTCCCATTGAGGTTGTCTAGCACCACACGAATCGTTTTCGCGCCCGCTTTGGCTGATTCGTATGTCTCGCTTGAGTGTTCACGTAATTCATCGGTAGTAGACGATAAGTGTGTGATCCGACTGGAAATATCGTCAGTGGCGACGGCCAGCGATTTTGTTCTGTCCGTGACGGAGTGGTTGTTGTCGGCAATGTTGGTGATGGCACCGTTGAGCTCATCGATCATGGTGCTAACGTTAGAAGTGGTATTGACCACCTCTGTTAATACGCCACCTAAGCCTCCGGTCATTTCATTAAGCGATTGGCTTAAGGCATCAAACTCATCGTTGCGTTTATGATTAATCGATGCCTGTGCCGTCATATCACCTTCTTTCACCTTGGTTAAATCAGAGATGACTTTCATTAGCGTGTTGCGAGCACTTCGACCAATACTCAACATCAGCAAAATAGAAACGATTGAGACGCCAACGCTAACGATTAAAAGTGTAACCAACGATTGCTGACTCTGTTGGTCTGACGCTAGTTCTGCTTCTTTAACATATTGGCCGATCAGTTCTGCGAGCTGGAATTGAGCTTCTGCGAAAGATAGCTTGTTCTCATCGAATTGAGCTTCTGCTTGCTGAAGTGCACTAAAAGCAGGCCCATACCCCATTAAGGCTTCGTTGTATTGTGCTGCGACGGGGCCTATCGAGTCGTTAAAACCAAAGTTATCTACCTTTGATTCAAAGCGGGCAAAACTTTTTTTAAAGTCTAGAAGAACCACCTCAGAAGGTTCGCTTAAATAAACGGCTTCAAACTTACGTGCATTGATGAATTCTTTTTTAAGCAGGCTGAGGCGCTCGATACTGGTTGAAATCTCATCGCCTAAGCGGGTGATTTCTCCCTTTAATCCAGACTGGTTGTCAAAGCCTGTAATACTTAGGTTTTCTGCAATCATTAAGAGGGAGTCAGCGTAGGCGCTGAGTTTGTCTTTCGAATCTTGTAGCGCCTGTTGAAGCTCGGGTTGGTTCACTAGGTGGATGTCTTTTTCTAAAATCTCCAAATCTTCATTTTTACGGCCAGATAGCATCGCTTGATAATCTGCGAAGTTCTCTTCATTTAAACTTCGCAACTGGTCTGCGGCTTCTAATATCCCCAGACTGATTTTATCCACCCCTGAACCAATGTCACCGTAAAGGCGGAGTTGTCGATTGGCTTCTTGCTGTGCATTCATGCCCTGGATCGCTACCCAAGTCACAAGCGTAAAACCAACGATAGCACATGCCAGCAACAGCATAAGCTTGGCTCGAAAAGACAAGTTATTCAACATACCGCATACCCTCATCATTTTTGTACTGCCTTGTTCAAAAGTAGAGCAGTTTGATTAGAGTATGCAAGCTTCGTGCACAGTTTATGGAGTTGAATTAAGCGGAAACTTGATACAGTGCAAACGTCAATTGTCCAGCACGCTTTTCTTTTTTGAGCTGCCAATTATCTGGGAGTTGACTCAACTGGGCTTCGCTTTCTCTCTCAATGTAGATGTAAGCATTGGCTGCTAACCAGCGCTCATCAAGTTTTGGCAGTACTTGCTCTAGAAGCCCTTTTCGAAAAGGCGGGTCCAAGAAGATGACATCAAATGGTACTGGATTGGTTTGTAAGAAACTTAAAGCATCCGTGTTATGCACGGCACCATTGCTCGCCTGCAAGGTGCTTAGGTTGCGCTCGATTTGTTGTGCAACGGATCGATTTAGTTCCACGAACGTGCATTCCTTCGCACCACGAGAGAGCGCTTCTAAACCCAGTGCACCAGAACCGCTGAATAAGTCTAAGCAGCGAGCGCCCGGAATCTCAAAGCTTAACCAGTTGAACACGGTTTCTCGAACGCGATCCGTGGTCGGGCGTAAGCCATCCAGCTCGATGATAGGCAACTGCCTAGAGCGCCACTCGCCACCAATAATACGAAGCTTGGAAGCGCTGCTTTTGCTGGCTGCTTTTGGGCGGGCACGAGAGGAAGATTTCTTCATAATTTAACTAACACTTCTTGGCGAGATGAAATAACGAGCAATCGGTCAATTGCAGCTTGATATTGCGACATTGTAAAAGAGTTTGCCACCTCACTGTAGTGTTCAGCGAAGGTAGCCAGATCCAATGGGGAGTCAGGGTAGGCGACACGGCTTCCGATTGCGCTCCACCAGGTGGGGTTTTGGCTCAGATTGGCCAGTTGAGCCAACAGCTGAGCTTTTAGATCAGAGAAGGCTTTGCTGTCTTGATAACTGGGTAGGGTATTGGGAAGGATCCAGCTGGAGTCAGGGGCTGGAGTGCTGGCATCAGCTGCCAAGACAGATTGGGCCGCTTGCAGTTGCCAAGTCACATAAGGTTGCCAAGGGGATAAATGCAGTTGCCACTGGCCGATGTTGCTGTGCAGCTGTTGTTTTTGGCGCTCCAGAGAGTCCTTAGCCCAGATTTGCAGTGCTAGCCAATCGGTAACGGATTGCAACGGAGTTAACGAAATCGCGCCATATAAGGCCTGTAGATCATGGTCACCAAGTACTGTAGTCTGAGGCTCTAAAGCATTAGCAAAAGAAGAATGTGTAGCCCTGTGCTCCATGGTTTGCGTCAGTTGATCAAGTGCCGTCTGCAGCTGTGATTGCGCGGACTCGGTTAAGGCGCCCGCGACGATAATATGTGAAACCGACTGTTTAATGTTGGCCAAATGTTGTTCCAACGTATCCGTTGTTAGGGGGCTGTTGGCGGTATCGGAAGTATCGTATTCAGGCCATAGCTGCATTAAAAGTTGTTGCGAAGCTGAGTCCGGTGCATTGTTGCGGGCTCTATTTTGCAGCGCTGAATACTTGAATTGAGTTTGATTTAACCAAGTATCCAGTACCTTCATGGTGGCGCTGAGGTACTGTGGTTGGTTGCTAAAGGATATTTGCAGCGTCTGTTGCTGCGCTGCGAAGTGGCTCTCAGCCTTGGCGGCTAATGGCGTTAAACGCTGATTAATAGTGGCGGTACTCAGTGGGAGAGTTGGGCCTGTTAATAATTCCCATGTTGCCTTCGTTAACGCTGAATATTGAGAGTTGGCATGAAAGACAATGGTCATTTCTATTTTGTCGCTACCAGACCAAGTGTCCTGTGCAACCCAATACACCGGAATATGACTGCTGGTTTGCCACGACCTAATGTTAGGCTGCTCTAACACGGTTTTGGGATCGGTTAGGTTGAGTAGCCAAACGGCCAATGTCGAGGCGACAATAATGACGGCCAGAACAGGACGGCTAAATAACGGTTTATCGCGATGAAACATGGTAAAAGTCGCTAAATGAGAAAGATTAGGTACATTTTTCCATGAAACTGGGGCTTTTTGCCATTAGGAATGATGCTAAAATCACCGCTTTTAACGCACCCATCGTCTAAAACGGCTAGACCTGCTTGAGACGTCGCGATTCAGTTACCCATCCATTGGGATCAATTTAGAGAGATGTGAATGGAACTTGTAGATCAGATTATCGCTTATTTAACCCCTTACTTTGGTGAATACGCTCGTTTTGCACCGATTGGCTTGGGTGTTCTACTGGCTATCATTGCTTTTTATATCAAGCGTTCAGTTGTGAAAAGCATGGATGCCGATATCAAAGCAGCGAAACAAAAGCCTGCAGAGCCTGTTGCCGAAGCAAAGGACGCTGCCGAGCCAGCGGATGAGAAAGCAGTAAGCCAGACCTCTGTGAAAGCTGAAGCGGATTCAACCGAACAGCCTATTGTGTCGGCTGACGAAGCACAAACCACAGAAGTCTCTAAGTCGGACGCAGCAGTTGAGCCATCAGCCCAGCCTGAGCCAGTAGCAGAAGTTGAAGTGCCAAAAGCCGCGGAGTCCGTGCCAGCGTTGTCTTGGTCTCAGCGTATTAAAGCTGGCCTTTCTCGTACCCGCGGTGGCTTTGGCTTGTCATCACTACTGATGGGCGGCAAAAAGGTCGATGATGATCTTCTGGAAGACCTCGAAACACAGCTATTAATGGCCGATGTGGGTGTAGAAGCAACGCAATCTTTGATTAATACACTGACAGAAAAACTGAACCGTAAAGAGCTGAAAGACACCGATGCTTTGATGGCGACCCTAAAAGGAGAGCTAAAAGACATTCTAGTGAATTCTGAAGAGCCATTAGATCCTACTGCTAAGCAAGGCCCATTTGTCATTTTAATGGTGGGTGTGAACGGTGTTGGTAAAACCACCACGATCGGTAAGTTAGCGAAGAAATACCAAGCGGAAGGTAAGAGCGTGATGCTGGCTGCGGGCGATACGTTCCGTGCGGCGGCGGTTGAGCAGTTACAAGTTTGGGGTGAACGTAACAACGTACCCGTTGTAGCACAGCATACCGGCGCGGATTCTGCTTCGGTGATTTATGACGCTATTGAGTCGGCTAAATCCAAAGGCGTGGATATTGTCATCGCAGATACGGCTGGACGTCTACAAAACAAAGCGAACTTGATGACTGAGCTGGAAAAAGTAGTTCGCGTCATGAAAAAGCTAGATGTTGAAGCGCCACATGAAGTGATGTTGGTGTTGGATGCAGCGACAGGCCAAAACGCACTGAGTCAAGCAAAGCTATTTACCGAAGCGGTAGGTGTATCGGGCATCACTTTGACGAAATTAGACGGTACGGCTAAGGGCGGTATTATCTTTGCCATTGCGAAGCAGTTTGGTTTGCCGATTCGTTACATTGGTGTTGGCGAGCAAGCTGACGATTTGCGTCCGTTTAAATCCCAAGAGTTTATCGACGCTTTATTTGATAGCGAGTAACAGGTAGATTTAGTCGATCAACCACAGGGGATGTTTGCGTGGAAATTGAGTTTCAGCGTGTAGGTAAGAAATACGAGAGCGGCCATGATGCCTTGTCGCAGGTGAGTTTCCACTTGCAGCAGGGTGAAATGGCATTTCTCACAGGTCACTCAGGGGCTGGTAAAAGTACCCTGATGAAACTCATTATGATGATTGAGCGCCAAACTACGGGCAAAATCTTGGTGGATGGCGTTGATCTACGTACGCTTGGCAAAAGCGCTATCCCATTTCACCGACGTCGCGTGGGGGTTGTCTTCCAAAACCACCAACTCTTATTTGATCGCAGTGTGTTTCATAACGTGGCGCTGCCGTTACAAGTCAGTGGCGCTGACGATGAGCAAACCGGCAAGCGTGTTCGTGCAGCGTTAGACAAAGTGGGTCTACTTGGCAAAGAAAAGCTTAACCCTATGGCGTTATCCGGTGGTGAGCAGCAGCGTATTGGTATCGCCCGAGCGGTTGTGAATAAACCGCAGTTGCTACTGGCCGATGAGCCAACAGGTAACTTAGATCCGCGACTCTCAGCAGAGATTATGAACTTATTCCAAGAGTTTAATCGTGTTGGGGTGACGGTATTGGTCGCCAGTCACGATCTAGCCTTGGTTGCGAGAATGCGTCATCGTGTTTTAACCCTTAATCAAGGGCGTATGGTTAATGATGGAGGGTTCGCTTAAATGGCCAAGCCTCCACAGCAGCGCCCAGCGCAACGAGGGGCGACCCGCCAAAGCCTCAGCAATAATCGTCAATCGGCGTGGCGCGCACCAAGCTTTGATTTCAAGCTGTATTTACGCCAGCACCAAGCCTTCCTAATTGAGAGCTTTACACGTCTAATCGGTCATCCCCTTGCAAGCCTGATGACCGTGATGGTGTTGGCGATCTCCCTCTCATTACCTGGTGGACTGTTTGTTCTATTGAAAAATGTGCAGTCAGTGACGGATCAATGGGAACAGCAATCGGTGATCTCGCTATACCTGTTTTCTAATTTAGAAGACACCGAAGCGTTGGCGCTTTCCCACCAATTATCGAGTCGTGCTGACGTAGAGTCGGTGGAGTACATCTCTAAGGAAGAGGGGTTGCGCTATTTTGAGCAGTCCAGTGGTTACGAGCAGATTATGTCAACACTGCCTGAGAACCCTCTGCCGATTGTGCTCAAAGTCATTCCCAAAGCGATCGTAGACTTGAATACGCTGCCTGAGCTGCAGTCTTTACGTGACCACCTACAAAGCTTGCCACAGGTTGAGCATGCGCAATTAGATGCCGAGTGGTTGCAGCGTTTGGCAACCATGATTAACTTTGGTCAACGCTTTGTGTACGCCATCTCTGCACTGCTAGTCATTGCCGTACTTTTAATTGTCGGTAACACCATACGCATGGCCGTGGAAAGTCGCCGCGATGAAGTGTTAGTGATGAAACTGGTTGGTGCGACGAACAGCTATATCCGTCGCCCTTTCCTTTACATGGGTTTTTGGTTCGGTGTACTGGGAGGTGTATTTGCGTGTTTATGTATTATAATTTTAGCGTGGTGGGTGAGTGCCCCAGCAGAGCGTTTGATTGAGCTGTACCATGCAGGCTTTGAGTTGCAAAGTTTTAATGCAGTCGAAATTATAATGTGTTTAACTATTAGCGCGTTTATTGGCGTGATCGGCTCTTGGATAGCGGTGAGTCGTCATATTCGCGATATTGAATTACAGTAAATGAGGAAGAAAAAGCGCGTTTGTATTGACGAATAACGCGAAAATCTCCACATTTACGGCACACATAGTGTGAACTTTGTTGCTAGTATTTGCTCATACTCAGTATGAACACGAAGAGGTGAAATAGAAATGGGTAAAGCTCTCCAGCCAATCGACATGATGACTCCAGGACAGAATCTTGAGTCGTATGTTCAGGCCGTTAGTACCATTCCGATTTTGTCAGCGGAAGAGGAACATGAATTAGCCGAACGTCTTTATTACCAAGGCGATCTTGAAGCTGCGCGCTCACTGGTCATGTCTCACCTACGCTTTGTGGTACATATTGCGAAAAGTTACTCGGGCTATGGCCTTAATCAGGGCGACCTGATTCAAGAGGGTAACGTAGGTCTGATGAAGGCAGTTAAACGATTCAACCCTGAAGTTGGGGTGCGTTTGGTGTCTTTTGCTGTGCATTGGATCAAAGCAGAAATTCACGAATTTATCTTGAAGAACTGGCGTATTGTGAAAGTGGCGACCACGAAAGCACAACGTAAAATGTTCTTTAACCTTCGTAGCGCTAAGAAAAGTCTTACTTGGTTGAGTAACTCCGAGGTTGAGTCAGTTGCCTGCGATTTAGGGGTAACGCCTGAAGTGGTACGTCAGATGGAAGGCCGTATGAGCTCCACTGATATGGCATTTGACGCTGGCAGCGATGACGATGATGACAACGCTTTCCAAGCACCCGCTAACTTCTTAGAAGATTCCAGCTATGACCCTGCGATTGTGCTTGAGCACGGTAACTGGGAAGCGGATTCCAACCGTCGTCTTGAAAGCGCGATGCTTGAGCTAGACGATCGTAGCCGAGACATTCTGATCAAGCGTTGGTTGAACGAGAATAAAGCAACTTTGCATGATTTAGCGGATGAGTACGGTGTTTCTGCTGAGCGTATTCGACAGCTTGAGAAGAATGCTATGAAGAAAATACGACTGGCCATGGGTGAAGCGGAATTTCACTAACCGCTACCGCGTTTACAGATACTGAAGAAGCCCTCCATTGCGAGGGCTTTTTTGTGCGCATATGGCTTTAGAATATCCAGCAAGTGTGACCCTATCTAAAGTACTTAGAGCACCTTAGCCGTAGAGAGTATATGCAGCGTTAAGCCTGTAAGTTTAACGCCTACTGGCTACGTAAACGGTCCCCAGGTACAAATTGCCAAGTACGAATAATCTCTAATTGATCCACTTCTTTTTTCAGTTCAGTTGGGAAGGTGTCGAAGGGTTCTGCTAAACGGACAATGCGCATCGCAGCGTCGTCGAGAATACGGATGCCGGATGAGTGCAGAATCTCAATATCATCGACATAGCCATTCGGTAGGATCGATACCGCAAGCCTGAGTTGCCCATACAGATGCTTCTGTTTCGCTTCTGAAGGGTAGTGAATATTACCTATTCGCTCAATTCGTCGACGCCAATCATCTAGATATTTTGCATCGATGGCTGACTTTGCTGAAACCGATGTCAGGCGACGAATACGAGGGCGTTTGGCATACTCCTGGCGCTGTTGATCGAGTAGTGCTTCAAGTGTCGCAATATCACTTGATAGGCGACTAGGGACCTGTGTTTTGCCTAAGAATTGTTCTTCAAGGGTTTTGTTTTGCTGCTCTGGTTCTTTGAGTACTTGGAAAACATCATTCTGATTTTGACTAGCGATCAAATCGGGATCGTTGACGGGCTCTGCGGAGGCCAATTCTGGCTGAACTGGTGGGGTGATATCTTGAACGGTATCAGCGCGAAATTGAGCCGTCTCCGTTGTGGTTAACTTTTGCTTGCGTAACTCTGTGCCGCTGGCCTGCTGGTTTGCTTGAGCGATAAAATCCGCTTCTTTCGGGGCGTCCGTCGTATGCTGCACTAATGTGACTTCAAGTGCTTTACGAGCCGGCGGCTGACCCAGTGAAAAGTCAAAGTTGACCAATGTTATCGCCAACAGGTGCAAACTGATGGCGATAAACAAGGTGACGGAGAAACGATCGGCTGTACGCATAGAGAAGTTAGTGTGTCGCTAAACGAGCCTCAATGGCATCCAATAATGTCATGCCAATGTTTAGGCCAAACTGTTCGTCTAATTGGCGTACACAGGTTGGACTGGTGACATTGATTTCAGTGAGATAGTCGCCGATAACATCCAATCCGACAAACATTAAGTCTTTCTCTTTTAGAGTCGGGATGACTTGATCACAGATCCATAGCTCACGTTCTGTAAGAGGGCGACCTTCGCCTCGTCCGCCTGCCGCAAGATTGCCACGAGTTTCTCCAGAGGCTGGAATGCGTGAAAGCCCATAAGGAATGGGTTTACCATCCACAATCAAAATTCGCTTATCGCCATCTTTTATCTCAGGAATGTATTTCTGCGCCATGATTTGCTCGGCGCCCATGTTTGTCAGTGTTTCGATGATAACACTGACGTTACTATCGTCTTCTTTCACGCGGAAAATAGAGCTACCGCCCATTCCATCAAGCGGTTTGAAAATAACGTCTTTATGTTCTTTGTGGAACGCTTTTAGTAAATCCGAGCGGCGTGTCACCAATACTTCTGGGCAGCACTGTGGAAACTGGGTAGCGAATAACTTCTCATTACACTCAAGCAAAGCCTTAGGGTTATTCACGACCATCGCGCCATCACGCTGAGCTTGATCTAGGATCATGGTTGCGTGCATAAATGGGATATCAAAAGGTGGATCCTTGCGCATTAAAATGACATCAAGCTCACCAAGCTCGATGCTCTGTTCTTCACCAAGATCGTAAAAGTGATCAGGGTCTTTATAGACGTTTAACAGTTGAGTGAAAGCATGGGCTTTGCCATTTTGAAGATACAGATCTTTGGCTTCCATATAGTAGATAGACCAACCTTTGTCTGCGGCCGCCCAAAGCATGGCTAGTGAAGTGTCTTTTTTGTAGTTAATCGTATGGATCGGATCCATCACAATGCCGAGTTTTATGGTCATAAAATTCGTTTCCTGTTTCGGCTACTAGGCATGAATTGCCTATACATCGGTTTATATAGGCATGAGTATAAGGACTCAGGGCGGGAAAGATAAGTATCGAGTAAGAAAATACCGGACAAACAGTGCGGTACGACAGCGTTGCCGTACCGCTTTAATCGATTACCAGCCTCCCGAGTTTTCTGTGGCATCAATGAAAATTACACCATCATCGCTGACACTGGTATTGCCTTGAGGGAAACTATTTGTTGCAGGTGCTTGATAAGAAGGAGCTGCGGCCTGTTGTGTGAAAGATGGTTGGCTCGTCGCAGGTGGCGTTCGGTACTGAGGCTGAGCTACTGGTGCTGCCTGATAAGCCGGTGTGTTAAAGGTTGCTGGCTGAGCCACAGGAGAAGTTTGAGTATTTACTGGTACAGCATTGGTTTCTTGTGTAATAGCTGGAGTGACTGAGCGGACAGGGGATTCGACAGGAGCTGTGATCTCAGAAGCTTTGACTGCGGTACGTTCCCTTGCAATTTGCTTTTGCTCGAAGCCTAATTCTTCTGGTTGATAAATGCGCAGTGCTCGCATTAAATCTCCCTTACTATTAAATAGTCTAAACTCGGCATAAAGCTCGTCATAATCAGCGTTAACGTAGTCTTGACGCGCTTCAAAAAGTTCATTCTCACTATCCAGAACATCAAGTAATGTTCGACGGCCTAGATTAAATTGCTGAGCATAAGCAAGCTGCGATTCTTTGGTTGCTGTGACGTACTGCTGTAAATAGTTTTTTGACCCTAAAGAAGCTTCATAAGCGGCCCAAGCGAGGCGGGCACTCAGTTCTGTTTCACGAATAGTGTTTCGCTTAATTTCTGAGGCTTGGATATTTTGTTGATTGGCTGCAGATTTTGCTCGCTTATCAGCACCACCACTGTATAAGTTGTAACTTAGTCGTAGCATTGCTGTTAAATCTTCATCGCTGCCTTCTGCACCATCTATATTGTCGTCAAAGGTGCGCTCTACGACAAAGTTTAGTTCAGGATAGAAGCTCGATTTCGCTCCTTCTAAGACGTGCTCGGTGGCTTTGACGTCCCATTGAGCTGAGTCGATAGCTGGGTTGTTTTTTAAAGCTTGATCAATGGCCTGTTCCAAGGTCTTAGGTAACATGGAGCGATCTGGCTCGGGGTATATTAGATCGGTAGGAGGCATCTCGCCGACAACGTTAACGTAGTTTGCTTCGGCTGCGCGAAGGTTGTCGATAGCTGACAATCGGTTTGCTTGAGCCTTTGCTAATCGCGCGGTGATTTGACTGAAGTCTGACTGGCGGCCGACCCCTGATTCACTAGCCGTACGAATTTGTTGGTAGATACGATTGTGTGTATCTAGATTGGTTTGGGCAAGTTGATATAGTTCACGATTTCTTAGTACGTCAGTGTAGGCCCGGGCAACTTCCAGAGCTTTGTTTTCAACTTGGATTAGAGCATTCCAGCGATTTGCTTCGGCTTCGGCTCTCAAACGCTTGACGTCATTTGAAGTACTAAAGCCACTAAAAATTGGTTGTGTAAGCGTTAGTGCTAACTCTCTTCGTGTCAAAGAAACATCTTCACCGCTGCCTTGATAATCATAGGTAGTTTCGTGCCCGATGCCAGCATTAAGATCTATAGATGGGTAATAGCCGTTTCTGCGTGATACTTCTGTGTTTTCTAGGCTTTCTCGATACAAAGCAATGGCTTGTCTAATTGCCGGGTTCGTCTCAACCGCTTTGTATGTTGCCTCTTCAAGGGTGATGCCCATGGCTGGAAGGGCGCATAGTGACGTAGCCAATACAATGCTACTTGCCAATAATTTTTGTCGAAACATGAGCTTCACCTGATGTAAGTAAAAGTAATTTGAGATAGCTGAATTTTTACACAATTCTAGAGTATAGTTTAAAAAATGAGCGAGTAGCTTTACATTGCTTGATCGTTACATTGCTAACGAAAATGTAAAAAAATGTAACTTTATATGTCGCCCCAGCGTATGTTTAATGCAGTTAGAGCTACTACAGGAGCGGTTTCTGTACGTAAAACCCTAGGTCCAAGAGCGATGGCCGAGAAATCGTGTTGTTTCGCCAAAGATACCTCTGCCTCTGATAAACCGCCTTCTGGACCAATGAGTAGGGCGATTTTTTTATTAGTTGGCTCTGAAAAGTCCCGCAATGGTTTAGCGCTGTGGTGGTGAAGTGTTAGCTTTAACATATCGTTACAATTAGCCACCCACTCTTCTAGCGGTACCGGAAAACATACTTCTGGTACCATGCCACGGCCTGATTGCTCTGCTGCGCTGATGGCCACTTGCTGCCAATGTTGCACGCGCTTTTCAAGTCGAGCATCATTCAGGCGCACTTCGCAGCGCTCACTGAATAAGGGCTGTATTTTATACACTCCAGATTCCACCGCTTTTTGTACGGCGTAATCCATGCGTTCTCCGCGAGAAATTGATTGCCCTATGGTTACCTTTAAGGGGGACTCATTATCCAGTGTGACAAAGTTTTCTACCGCAATTTGTGCGCTACGTTTTTCTACGTTCAACAGTTTTGAATTGTATTGGCCGCCTTGACCATTAAATATGATGATGGGATGACCTTCTTTCAGACGCAGTACTTTACAACAGTGTTGAAAAGCACCGTCGGGAAGGTCAAATATGGAGTGTTCAGCAAGTGGTAGATCGACGTGGATACGTGGAATGCGCATAAATAAAAAAGCCCTCTGTTGAGAGGGCTTTTATAACGGAAATCCGAGAGATTATAAACCGGCAGCTTTACGAAGTGCGTCGGCTTTATCTGTGCGTTCCCAAGTAAAGTTCTCACCTTCGCGACCGAAGTGGCCGTAAGCCGCTGTTGGCAGGTAAATCGGACGTTTAAGGTCAAGCATCTTGATTAGGCCTGCTGGACGAAGTTCGAAGTGTTCGCGTACTAGTTGAGAGATTAGCTCGTCATTTACTTTACCAGTACCAAATGTGTTGATACTGATAGAGGTAGGTTCAGCGACACCGATAGCGTATGACACTTGGATCTCACACTTGTCAGCAAGGCCCGCAGCAACGATGTTTTTCGCTACGTAACGGCCAGCATACGCTGCAGAACGGTCAACTTTTGATGGGTCTTTACCAGAGAATGCGCCACCACCGTGACGTGCCATGCCACCGTAAGTATCTACGATGATTTTACGGCCAGTCAGACCACAGTCACCTACTGGGCCACCAATGATGAATTGGCCAGTTGGGTTGATGAAGTATTTCGTGTCTTTAGACAACCACTCTTCTGGCAGAACCGGCTTGATGATTTCTTCCATTACCGCTTCGCGAAGGTCTGCTTGCTTAATCGCTGCGCTGTGCTGAGTGGAAAGTACCACAGCATCGATAGCACATGGCTTACCGCTTTCGTCGTAGCGGAATGTCACTTGGCTTTTCGCATCTGGGCGAAGGAAGTCTAGTGTGCCGTTTTTACGAACTTCTGCTTGGCGCTGTACCAAACGGTGTGAGTAAGTGATCGGTGCAGGCATTAGAACATCGGTTTCGTTGGTAGCAAAACCAAACATTAGACCTTGGTCTCCAGCGCCTTGCTCTTTTGCGTCCGCCTCATCGACACCTACTGCGATATCAACAGATTGTTTACCGATGGCATTAAGTACGGCGCAGGATTCCCAGTCAAAGCCCATATCTGAGCTGTTGTAACCGATTTCACGAATCACGCCGCGAGCGATGTCTTCGATATCGACCCAAGCATTGGTACGGACTTCACCAGCAACCAATACCATGCCCGTTTTCACGAGTGTCTCACACGCAACACGTGCTTCGGAGTCTTCTTTTAAAATGGCATCAAGGATGGCATCAGATACTTGGTCTGCGATTTTGTCTGGGTGGCCTTCAGAAACGGATTCTGAAGTAAATAAAGAATATTCTGACATGTTTGTGCCTCTATAAATGTAGATTCTAGAGCGCCAAACAGGCATAAAAAAACCCGCTTAGCTGAAAGATTTGCTAAACAGGCTGTCCTGCTTCTGTTTAGCTGATTTTATATAGCGTCCGCAAGCCGAAACAAATCGACGCTGTGGTACGGATGATGGACTAACAACGACTAAAATTCAAGCAATTAAGCGTTTAAGGTAGAGTGTTAGGGCTGCTTTTTTGCTATGATCTTAGCCATCTTTGTGCAATTTCATTCTCTTTGCTCATTTATTGGGCGTGCGTTACCCGAGGCCGTTGCAAGAACTGGGGTTAGCGTGGAGAATGAAACGACATTTCGTATATAAACCAGGAGTGGATAATCAATGCCGTCTCGTAAACAACTTGCTAATGCTATTCGCGTACTTAGTATGGACGCGGTTCAAAAAGCAAAATCTGGACACCCAGGCGCGCCTATGGGCATGGCTGATATTGCAGAAGTGCTTTGGAATGACTTTCTAAAACACAACCCAACTGATGCTAAATGGGTTGACCGTGACCGTTTCGTATTGTCGAACGGCCATGGCTCTATGTTGATTTACTCTTTGCTTCACCTTTCAGGCTACAGCCTATCAATTGAAGATCTGAAGCAATTCCGTCAACTACACTCAAAAACTCCTGGTCACCCTGAGTACGGTTATACGGATGGCGTTGAAACAACAACAGGCCCTCTAGGCGCAGGTATCAGCAACGCTGTCGGTATGGCAATTGCTGAGAAAACCCTAGCGGCACAATTTAACCGTGAAGGCCATAACGTTGTTGATCACAATACATACTGCTTCCTAGGCGACGGCTGTATGATGGAAGGCATCTCACACGAGGCATGTTCACTAGCGGGTACGTTAGGCCTTGGTAAACTGATCGCATTCTGGGATGACAACGGTATCTCTATCGACGGTCATGTTGAAGGCTGGTTCACAGACGATACCCCAAAACGTTTTGAGTCTTACGGCTGGCACGTGATTGCTGATGTAGATGGTCACGATCCAGAAGCGATCAAAGCAGCCATCGAAGCAGCACAAGCTGAAACGTCTAAGCCAACGTTGATCTGTTGTAAAACCATCATCGGTTTTGGTTAACCAAACAAATCCGGTTCTCACGACTGTCACGGTGCGCCACTAGGTGATGAAGAAATCGCTGCAGCACGTGAATTCCTAGGTTGGAAAGAAGCACCATTTGAAATCCCTGCTGATGTTTACGAAGGTTGGGACGCGAAATCAAAAGGTGCGTCAGCGCAAACGGAATGGGAAGCGAAGTTCGAAGCTTACAAAGCGGCTTACCCAGAGCTTGCAGCAGAATTTGAACGACGTGTAATCAAAGGCGAATTGCCAGCTGACTTCGCTGAAAAAGCGGCGGCTTACATCAAAGAGTGCCAAGAAAAAGGCGAAAACATCGCCAGCCGTAAAGCGTCTCAAAACGCGATCGGTACGTTCGGTGCAATCTTACCTGAACTACTAGGTGGCTCAGCTGACCTTGCGGGCTCTAACCTAACTTTATGGTCTGGTTCAAAAGGTATCCAAGAAGACCCAGCGGGCAACTACGTATTCTACGGTGTGCGCGAGTTTGGTATGAGCGGCATCATGAATGGTGTGTCTCTACACGGTGGTTTCATCAACTACGGCGCAACCTTCATGATGTTCATGGAATACGCTCGTAACGCAGTACGTATGTCGGCATTGATGGGTATTCAGAACATCTTCGTTTACACCCACGATTCAATTGGTCAAGGTGAAGACGGTCCTACTCACCAACCAGTCGAGCAACTGGCTAACCTACGTATGACACCAAACATGTCAGTATGGCGTCCAGCAGATGCAACAGAAACAGCGGTTGCATGGGCTGCGGGTATTCAGCGTCGCTCTGGTCCAACGTCTTTGGTATTCAGCCGTCAAGGTTTGCCAGCACTTGCTCGCACTGATGCACAAGTAGCGGACATCGCCAAAGGTGGTTACGTATTGTCTGATTGTGAAGGCACACCAGAACTAATCCTGATTGCGACAGGTTCTGAAGTAGCACTAGCGCTAGACTCTGCGAAAGCATTGTCAGAAAAAGGCACTAAAGTTCGTGTTGTGTCTATGCCATCTACGGATGCTTTTGATGCACAAGATGCGGCGTACCAAGAGTCTGTACTGCCTAGCAGTGTGACGAAGCGTGTTGCGATTGAAGCAGCGCACGTTGATTACTGGTACAAGTACGTAGGCTTTGGTGGTGCGATGGTGGGTATGCGTACTTTCGGTGAATCAGCACCGGGTGGCGACCTTCTAAAACACTTCGGCTTTACTGTAGAAAACGTGGTAGCCACAGCAGAGAAACTGCTGAACGCCTAACGGCTTCACAACGAAAGAGGAGCTTCTGGCTCCTCTTTTTTGTTGCTTTGATTTGATTTAAGAGAACTATGTTGCGAGTAGCGATTAATGGCTATGGCCGCATTGGCCGATCAGTGCTTCGTGCAATCTACGAAAACGGTTATCAAGACCGAATGCATGTGGTGGCGATCAATGAATTATCGGATATTGAAACGATCAGTTATTTGACGCGCTACGATACCACTCATGGCCGCTTTCCTAAGCCTGTATCGATTAAAGGCAGTAGCCTGATGATTGGTGAAGATGAGATTCAATGCTTCAGTGCAGCGACGCCTGAAGAGTTAAATTGGTCATCTTTAAACGTTGATATGGTGCTTGAATGTTCAGGTGCCTTTGCAGAACGTGAGCAGATTCAGCGTTTTATCGATGCAGGAGTGCCACGAGTGCTGTTGTCCCAGCCTGCCTCGGCAGATGTAGATGCGACGATTGTGTATGGTTTTAATCACGAAAGCGATGTCAGTGCGGAGCACTCGATTGTGTCTGCGGCTTCTTGTACCACAAATTGTGTCATTCCTGTTTTAGATACACTAGAAGCGTTAGCGGGGGTCGAGCACGGTGCAACGCAAACCATTCATTCTGCGATGAATGATCAACCTATCATTGATGCTTACAATACCAAAGATTTGCGCTTAACTCGTTCCGCAATGAGTTCAATCATACCAGTGAACACTGGCCTTGACCGTGGTATTGCGCGTTTGATCCCGAGCCTAGCGGGTAAGATCAGCTCAAATGCCGTTCGTGTTCCCACCATCAATGTCTCTTTGATCGATATGGTGGTGCGTACGAAGGAAGATGTGACCGCGGAGCAGGTGAATACTGCGTTGCAAGTGGCTGCTTCATCCAAGTACGCCAGCCTACTTGGTTACACTCAGGAAGCCCATGCTTCGGTGGACTTTAACCATGACCCACGCTCGGTGATCATTGATGGTACTCAGACACAAGTGGTCGATGGCCGCTTAGTGAAACTGCTATGTTGGTTTGATAACGAATGGGGCTACGCGAATCGTATGTTAGATGTGGCATGCTATTGGCAACAATTATTGGAAGACAGTGCTAAGCACTAATTGATTTTAAAAACGACGAGGAATCGTGCATGACCGTAATTAAAATGACCGATTTGGATCTTGCGAACAAACGAGTGTTGATTCGTGAAGACCTTAACGTGCCAGTAAAGGATGGCAAAGTAACCAGCGATGCGCGCATTCGTGCGGCGTTACCAACACTTAAGCTTGCGCTAGAGGCGGGTGCTAAAGTGATCGTAATGTCTCACCTTGGTCGCCCAACTGAAGGCGAGTACGAAGAACAGTACTCAATGCAGCCAGTTGCCGATCATTTAGCAGGTCTTCTAGGTCAAGACGTTCCACTAGTGAAAGACTGGTTGGATGGCGTTGAAGTCGAAGCGGGTCAGCTTGTCCTAGTTGAGAACGTACGTTTCAACAAGGGTGAGAAGAAAGACGATGAAGCATTGTCTAAGCAAATGGCTGAGCTATGTGACATCTACGTGATGGATGCCTTTGGTACGGCGCACCGTGCTCAAGCATCAACGCACGGCGTTGGTAAGTATGCACCGGTTGCTTGTGCCGGCCCATTGTTAGCAGCAGAGCTTGATGCCCTTGAAAAAGCGCTTGCCAAACCTGCGCGTCCAATGGCGGCGATCGTTGGTGGTTCAAAAGTATCCACTAAGCTAACGGTGCTTGAGTCTCTATCTGACAAAGTAGACCAGCTTATCGTTGGTGGCGGTATCGCCAATACCTTCCTAGCGGCGGCAGGCTTCCCTGTCGGTAAATCTTTGTACGAAGAAGATTTGATTCCGCAAGCAAAAGCGCTGATGGAAAAAGTAAACATCCCTTTGCCTGAAGACGTGGTTGTCGCAACGGCGTTCTCTGCCGATGCTAAAGCGACGGTGAAGGACGCGAAAGATGTTGCTGCAGACGATATGATTCTGGATATCGGTCCAAAAGCGGCGGCGAAACTTGCTGGTCTACTGGAAAGTGCTCAAACGATCATTTGGAACGGCCCAGTTGGCGTATTCGAGTTTGATCAGTTTGGTGAAGGTACCAAAGCGCTTTCTATGGCGATTGCGAATAGCGAAGGTTTTTCAATCGCTGGTGGTGGTGATACGCTAGCAGCAGTCGACAAATATGACATCGCTGAAAAAGTGTCTTACATTTCCACTGGTGGCGGTGCTTTCCTAGAATTTGTTGAAGGAAAAGTGCTCCCAGCTGTTGCTATGTTAGAGTCACGCACGCAAAATTAGTGTAAAGCTAAAAGCTTACACTTGAATAAGACAGGGAAAACCCTGCACGATTAGGTGCGTCATGATGACCATCTCATCACTATAATAACTAACACTTAGAGAGTGACCGGTCTGTCATTAGACAGAATGACAATATAACGATAAGGCGTAAAGCCACATGTGACACACATGCGCATGGATAAACATTAATGGGTGCTTTGTTATTAGCAAAGACACCAATCAACTTCATTGTCAGAGGAAACTTTTATGCCTTTAATTAGTATGCGTCAATTGCTGGACCATGCAGCAGAGCATGATTACGGCTTACCTGCGTTCAACGTGAACAACATGGAGCAGGTAAAAGCGATCATGGAAGCCGCAGACGAGGTAAACTCGCCTGTTATCATGCAAGCTTCTGCTGGCGCGCGTAAGTACGCAGGCTCTCACTTCCTTCGCCACTTAATCGCAGCGGCGATCGAAGATTACCCACACATCCCGGTAGTCATGCACCAGGATCACGGTACGAGCCCAGCAATTTGTCAACGTTCAATCCAGCTTGGTTTTTCATCAGTGATGATGGACGGCTCCTTGATGGCCGACGGTAAAACGCCAGCAAGCTATGAATACAACGTTGATGTGACACGTCGTACAGTAGAGTTCGCTCACGCATGTGGCGTCTCTGTAGAAGGTGAATTGGGCTGTCTAGGTTCTCTAGAAACTGGCCAAGCTGGTGAAGAAGACGGAGTGGGTGCAGAAGGTATTCTAGATCACTCACAGATGTTGACTGACCCAGACGAAGCATTTGAATTCGTTGAAGCAACCGGTATCGATGCCCTAGCGGTAGCGATCGGTACTAGCCATGGTGCGTACAAGTTCACTCGTCCACCAACCGGCGACATTCTGGACATCGAACGTATCAACCGCATTGCGGAAAAACTACCAAATACGCATATCGTATTGCACGGTTCTTCTTCAGTGCCACAAGACTGGTTAGAGATCATCAACGAATTTGGTGGTGATATTCCAGAAACTTACGGTGTGCCAGTAGAAGAAATCGTGAAAGCGATTCGTTACGGTGTTCGTAAAGTCAACATTGATACGGACCTGCGTCTAGCAGCAACGGGCGCTATCCGTCGTAGCTTAGCAGAGCACAAAGGTAACTTCGATCCACGTAAATACTTAACTGAAAGCATCAAAGCGATGAAAGCTGTGTGTATTGATCGTTACGAAGCATTTGGTTCAGCGGGTCAAGCATCACGTATTCATACGATTGATCTGGAAGAAATGGCGATTCGTTACGAGCACGGTGAGTACTCAAACGGTCGTCGTTTCTAATTAACAGGATGAGCGAGCGACTTTTTTAAATTTCTTTTAAAAAAGTGTTGACCTGAAAAATGGTTCACCTATAATGCTCGCCATTCCAAAGCGGGAGTGGTGGAATTGGTAGACACGCTGGATTTAGGTTCCAGTGCTTCACGGCGTGAGAGTTCGAGTCTCTCCTTCCGCACCAAATTTTAAAAAAGCCGAGTTACTTAGTGACTCGGCTTTTTTTATGCCTTTTTGATGCTTTCAATGTACCTTTGTTAAGTCTTATCGTTAGAATGTCCACTCTAGGAGTGGATTTGATGAGGCGACAGCAGTTGTTCCGTATTTTTCTTTGCTTTTTTATATCTGCCTTTTCTGTAACAAGTTGGGCTTATACATTTGCACAATCATCTTTGAGCTTGCAGCGTTTTTTAGAAGATAATCCCAGTCAATTACCTTTAATTGAACAGCTTTCTGTACGCGTTCATTCTCAGCCTATTAGGCTCATGACGGTGTATCCTGAAACCCAGAAAATTGCTGTTGTACTGCGAACATCGCCCAGTCAACCTGAAAATCAAGCTTGGTTATTTGCGTTTAAGCGTCGTATGCAAGAGCTTAATATCGACTTTAGAATGGATGTCTTTTATATGCCTCGTGACAAAGGCACGACCGTAGCGTTGAATAAATATACAAGTATTCAAGAGGCAGACTTCGATTATGTGATTATCGATAAGGTAGATGATCACAACCGGCCTTTAATCGAAAACCTTTTGCGCCAAGCTCAACAAAAGGTAATTATTTTAAACAGCTTTGCTCCCTATCCTGCTTGGCGTTTACATCCGCCATTGCTGTACATTGGGACCGATTTGACGTTTATGATGAACCGGTTGGCGAGTCTTATAGATAGAGCGCTAGATACTGATGCAATCATTGATTCAATCTCTTCATCTGAAGATGGCATATTGGCAAATCACTGCCAAATGTTTCTCAACGAACTCAGCGTATTAGGAAGATCAATACGTTATCGTTACCGTGTGAACGGTGAAGATGATGTGTCACGTATAGTAAATCTGCTAATCAATAAAATACCAGATGGTACAACTGAGCATTTCATTTTCTCGTGTACGCCAAGCACCAGTGAAGAGGTTGTTAATGCATTGATTTCAATGCCTTCAAATTTTACTAAAACGAATGCATGGCTTGGACAAAGTCGACTAGAATTTGCACATCAAAAAGGTGTTGTCCTGGTTACAGTTTTAGAGATGAAGGATAAAATGGCTATAGCTACTGCGGAAGCAATCAAGGCTGATATTGAATTGCGTTTGCTGCCAAGAGTATATGCTGAAACGGTCACTTTTCTTACTCAAGATATGGATCAGGAAACTCGCCTTTTAACATTTCAACAAGCATTACAGTACTCATTCCCCCTATGGCCACGTTGAGTTTAAAGAAGCGATTCTCGCGTTCAGTTGTCCCTCTATTTTTTGTGATAGGTTTTCTTCTATGCTCTGTCATATGGGCGGTGGATTATTATAATCAGCGTTATTATTCCAATGCATTACTATTACAAAAGGCACAGGCTGTCCACGTTGGATTTGAGTCCTATCTTGACCGAGCCAATTTTGAAGTGAAGTATTTGTCCGAGCAAATTGGTCATGGGAAGACGGTTGATAGTTTATTTCAGCTCCACGACATACTTTTTTTTGGCGGGCTAGACTTTTTCTATGCCGTTTTAGAAAACGGCCAAACGATGGATGACCCTCGCGCAAGGCTGTATACCCGAGATAATATCCTACGGTTAGTGGACCGAACACAAGTAGGCATTTGGCAGCATGTATCCAGTTCAGATAATGGTGAGTTGCTCGTCTTTAAAAAGTCCCTTGAAAATGACGAAGACGGCCTGAGTAAAGGGTATTTCTATGGATTCATTTCACTTAATAACAACCTTGCTTTGGCGAGTGATTTAATTGGCAGTGCCGAGGCAGATTATTTAGAAATAAATGATGTAGCAGGGCAGCCATTGTTAGTAGAGCAATTGAGCTCTTTTAATAATGATGGAGTGAGTATTAGCCATGAGACTACACTGTCTCTCCCCTCAATGTCTGAGAAACTTGCAGTTGAGCTAAAGTACTCAAGGCCATTAGTAGAGGCGTTTAGCAGCTGGGCTGTTATTGGAAGTTTGACTGTATTTCTTGGCTTAATAATGCTGTATTGGGGGATCCAATGGCATGCGCAAAGGTCATTGTTTGCACCAATTGCTGGTTTGCCCGCTTTAGGGCGCATGGATACTCTGAATTATAAAGAGTTTAAACCCTTGTTGGCTCAAATGAGCCACTTTCAAGTTCGACTTAAAGCGAGGGATCAGCATTTAGATTTGCTGTTAAACTCGTTACAGGCAGCCATTTTATTCTGTGATGAATCCGCAAAGGTGACAGACATTAATAAAGAGGCGGCTGCCATTTTTCCAGAGCATACGTCGGCAAAAACTATTTTTGACATGACGCCAATTACCTGTCATCAGCCTATTCAACGTGCTTTGAAAGGTGAATATGGGGGTGGATTTGAGCTCGAACTAGATCATCAACCTAAGGTATACGCTTTTCAAACTCACACTTTTGTCAATGAGCATGGCTTTAGGAGTGTCATGATCGTTGGACGTGATGTGAGCGAAGTAAGGCGTTTGCGATGGCATTTAACACATCGTTTCCCTCAACAAGCGATTGACCGACCACACCCCCTTCCTCAACTTGTTTTGCAAGAGGTCGCCAAACAGTCAGACTCGCTTCTAAAATCACCCAGTCAGTCTGTAAGTTGGTTAATGGCAATCGGGACACTTATTGAGAGTATTTCTGAGTGTCGTGAAGAGCGGCTGTCTAACTGTTCTCTTGGTGATTTAGTGATGAGTCAGCAACAATGGTTGAGTGAAACGCTGGAGTTATTGCCCCATCAACGGGACATTAGAGTAGAGTTATCGCTGGATGATGCGGTTTTAAGTGCACAATGGACATCTGATCATGCTGCGATGGTGCGTTCTGCCCTTATGTTGTGTATGCATAGCAAACTGACTGGCCGTCATGTCTTTTTTGGATGGGAGAAAAGTGTCCTTACCATCAAGGTGTATGGCTCGGATGATAGCAGCCCAGCTTTAGTTTGGTTATGCCAAGAGTGGCCAAAGGTATTGAAAGGACGTTATGAGACTGCGTCTGGAGGCTACGTTAAGATGACGGCATCCGTATCTATGGATTCGCCAGTGAATATAGGAGGGCTACCTGATCTTAGGGTTGGTTTTATTGAGAACGGTTTTACAGGCAGCGAACGAGTAAAAGAGTTGCTGTCACGTCTCCCCATTCAAAGTGACGTATATGCCTCTTTTGTGGAGTTCGAAAATACAAGCAAGCCCTATCATTGTCACTATAATGCTTTATTAATTGGGATGGGGGATGAGGGCTCAGCAAATGCATTTATTCATCAGCTCTTGGCTGCTAATAGTGCAAAGTTGCCAGTTCTTTACTTGGCAGATCATCAGCTGGAGCAAAACTCAGACCAGATATTATGTTTACATCAATTAATGGCCTACAGTTTGGCCTATCGTATAGAGCAGCTGAGTCATTTACCTAGTATTGATATGGGGGCATTAGAAGTTAAAAGAGCGGATCTTATTATAGTGGGTGGTTCCGCAATGGGACAAGTTATCTGGCAAGCTGAACTCAGCTCGCGTGGCTATACTGTACGCAGGGAGGCAGAACTCGAAAATTTAGCTTCTATACTGCACTCTGAGAGTCAAATGGGTGTCTTGATTTTGGATCGCCATACGGCTCATAGAGTCCTTGATTTAAACTTAATGTCGTTGCGCCATGTTCGCTGGCTGGTAGTTGAGGACTTTTCGAATCGGCCTGATACAATGTATTTAATCGAATTAAATGGTCGTTCTCCGGATAATGCCGTGATTACGTCTTTGCTGAAATTATTAAATAAATAGGACTATAACATTATGAGCGTAGTGGGTTTAATTGGGGCAATGGATGAGGAGGTTGCGGTCATCAAGGAATGGATGACGGATGTTCAGGAAACCGCTATTGCTGGGTGTGAGTTTTTTACTGGACAGCTTGATGGCAAGGAAGTCGTGCTTCTAAAGTCTGGTATTGGCAAAGTGAATGCAGCAGTCTCTACAACATTATTGATGGCGAGTTTTGATCCTACGGTCGTGATTAATATCGGTTCGGCAGGTGGTTTTGATCCCGAATTAGAAGTAGGGGACGTCATTATTTCGGATGCAGTGGTCCATCACGATGTTGATGTAACGGCGTTTGGCTACCGATTAGGACAGTTGCCTAGTATGCCAGAAGCATTTGCAGCGGATGCTTCGTTGGTGAGTGCAGCAAAAAATGCCGTCGCGAAAGTTGGGCAAGTGAAAGCCAAGGTAGGCTTGATTGGTACTGGTGATGTGTTTATGTGCGAAGCAAGTCGAGTGGCGAAAGTTCGTGAGGCATTTCCAACTCTAAAAGCGGTCGAAATGGAAGCTGCTGCAGTGGCTCAGGTATGCCATAAGTTCGCAATCCCCTTTGTTGTGGTTCGATCTCTATCGGACGTTGCTGACAAGGAGTCGCCTGCAAGCTTTGAAGAATACTTAAGTGTGGCGGCCAAGAACTCTTCTTTGATGATTCGAGAAATGCTACGCGAACTATGATGGAACATATTCAAGGAAGATCACGCGCAATGTTCTGCATGATGATAGGGGGGCTGTTAGGGGCTCCCTTGAACAGTGCAATGGCAGCTTCAACAGCAAATGAAGCGGACCAAAGAGAATGGTGGCTGACAACTCATGAAACCATGTCTTATAAGGTAGGAGAGTGGTCTAATGGTTTGGACGCTTTTTTTTCTGGTCAGCGCCACGAGAATGACGAAAAAAGCTTTGTTAGCATGCGCTTTGGTTCGATCCTAGAAAGCGAAGATGGTGTCTCTGGCTTTTTTAACTTGGATGCACGACTACATCTTCCTAACACTGAGAATAGACTGGACCTGATCATTGAGTCGGATGCGGATGAGCTAACTCAAGATAATCGTCAAATGGATAATGAGCCAGGCCAGAATATTCTTCAGTCTGCTCAGAATACGCGGTTTGCAACGATGCTGCGTTATGTAAAAAATGAATGGAACGCCAATATTGACTTGGGCCTTTTAGTTCGTATGCCCATGGACCCTTTTGTACGTATTAAGTTTGGCCAAGAGCATGTGCTTGGAAATTGGACTTTTGAACAAAATGAATCGTTGTTTAGCTATTATACACTTGGCTATGGTGGTCGTTATAGCATTGCGGCAAAACGACCTTTTGCGGATCGCTTTGAATTTGGAGCAGAGTTTGGTGCAACCTATTTGGAAGTCGACTCTGAAACTTATTGGCGTCAAAACTTCTATTTAAATCATGCATTGTCGGACATTAGTAAGCTTCGATATCAAATCAGTTATTTACAAGAAGGCTCACGACCGCATGCGGAAAGTTTCCTGTATTTTCTCGAATATCAAAGAGTTTTGTACAAAAACTGGTTAATTGGGCAACTTAAGCCGCAAGTGACCTATGAGAGAGAAAGTGATTACCAATCAGAAGTATCGTTAACGGCCTCATTGGAAGTGCTGCTCGGACCTGGCTTTTTATAAAAGTCATTGTTCGCAAAATAAGCGAACTCTTTGTATAATTCGCGCCCTTTTTGAATACTAGTTTAGTGGACTTTTGCATGAGACCCGACCAAATACATCCTGAACACTACGCGGAACAGTTACAGGCTAAGCAGGCTTCTTTATCTGAGTTGATGACAGACTTAGAGTTGCCATCAATGGAAATCTTTGAGAGTGCGCCAAGCCATTACCGTATGCGTGCAGAGTTTCGTATTTGGCATGAAGGGGATGATCTCTACTATGCAATGTTTGACTCCGCTGACCCTCGTACCCCGATTCGTGTCGACCAGTTTTTAGCAGCGTCGACTCTTATCAATGAACTAATGCCAAAGTTACTGGCCGCGATTAAAGATGTTCCTGTGTTGCGTCATAAGCTATTCCAAGTAGACTTTTTGACGACTACAACAGGTGAAGCGCTGATTAGCATGCTTTACCACAAACCCATTGATGATGTATGGAACCAAGCTGCTCACGAATTGAATGACCTGTTCCCATCCTGTCATTTCATTGGCCGTAGCCGTAAGCGCAAACAGATCTTAACTCGTGATTTCGTCATGGAAACTCTGACGGTGAATGGTCGCAAGTACCATTATCAGCAAGTTGAAAACAGCTTCACTCAGCCTAACGCAGGCATCAGTGAAAAGATGCTGGAGTGGGCGCTAGATGTTACACAAGGCTGTTCTGGTGACTTACTGGAAATGTACTGTGGTAATGGTAACTTCTCGATTCCTTTGGCGCGTCGCTTTGATCGAGTAATTGGTACAGAAATCGCTAAAGTGTCAGTCAATTCAGCTTCTCTAAATATTGCCATGAACGGTGTCGGCAATGTTCAAGTCGTGAAGATGGCCAGTGAAGATGTGTCCGCTGCATTGAATGGGGAAGGTGAATTGCCGAAAGCATTGTTGCAAGCAGGCATGGATACACTGTCTCCAGCAACGGTTCTGGTTGATCCTCCACGAGCAGGATTGGACGATGGCACCGTTGAGTTAGTCAGGAAGGTTGATCAAATTCTTTACATATCTTGTAACCCTGAGACATTAAAAAACAACCTTGAAGCGTTATCTTCTACCCACAAGGTGACTCGGTTTGCGATGTTTGATCAGTTTCCTTATACCCATCACGTAGAAGCGGGTGTATTTCTAGAGCGTCGTTAGACGACTCTAGAAATGGTCTTGTCTAAGCGGAAAAGTCGATGGTCTGTCCCAGTGCAGAGTCGGGACTGATGTTGTATTGAGAAGCTACGCTGGCACTTTGACTGCTGTTCGATGGTGCTGCATTCAATGTGCTGCCTGAAGATCCGTTAACTTCCGCTGCTACAGAAGAATTGTTAGCCGTTGCATTTGCTCCGAATTGAGAGGCTGCTGTGGTGTCTGCTCCAACATCCGTTTCGTTAGTCTGAGCTACTGTTTGTTGCGCGATGCTATCTTGTGCCAATTGCTGAGCTTGTGGTGACAACGTAACGGCAACGTCCACAGAGGCTGGGGCACTAGCAGGTTGAGTGCTTGTGTTCTCCGTGCTGGATTGAACAGCTGGAACGTTAAGCTCATTTTCATACGGGCTAACATAGCTGTTGTTGATACCTTCGATGGCCATAGCGCACCTCTTCGTTTAACTTTTGTACAGCTTCATTCTAGTGTCGAAGTACGCCCCTTGCCAGTTAAAATGCGTAGCTAAGGTGTAAATTCTTGTGGAATTGAGGAATACTCCCCTTTAGATGAGTGACTTTCCGGTTTCTTTGGGTTTGCCGCATAAACTAGTGTGTTAACATAATGCCCAAAATTCCCCCACAAAAAACCATAGAGACACGAAAAAAGCCATGAGCAACACTTCTTTAGAAAAAGCAAAAATCAAAATTTTGTTATTAGAAGGCGTGCATCAGTCAGCCATTGAGGCGTTGAATGCCGCTGGTTACGAAAACATTGAGTACCATAAAACCGCTCTGCCAGAAGATGAGCTGATTGAGAAAATCTCCGAAGCACACTTCATTGGTATCCGCTCCCGTACACAACTGACAGCAAAAGTGCTTGAGCACGCAAATAAGTTGGTTGCGATTGGTTGTTTCTGTATTGGTACCAACCAAGTGAATTTAGAAGCGGCTTCTAGCAAAGGTATCGTAGTATTCAATGCGCCGTACTCTAATACACGTAGTGTTGCGGAATTGGTACTTGGTGAGTTGATTTTGCTTTTACGTGGCATTCCTGAGAAAAATGCGGTTTCCCACCGTGGTGGTTGGATGAAGTCTGCGGTTGGCTCTTTTGAGACACGTGGCAAGCGTTTAGGCATTGTTGGTTACGGTAGTATTGGTACTCAGTTGAGCGTGTTGGCTGAGTCGTTGGGTATGGAAGTCTGCTTCTACGACATCATCACTAAGTTGCCATTAGGTAATGCACGTCAAGTGAAGTCTCTAGAAGAATTATTGTCTACCTGTGATGTGATCTCTCTGCATGTGCCAGAAACTCCAAGCACTAAGATGATGATTGGCGCGGAAGAGATTGCACAAATTAAGAAGGGCGCAATCTTCTTAAACGCTTCTCGCGGTACGGTAGTCGACCTTGAAGCATTAGCTGAATCAATCAAGGCAGGCAATATTGCTGGTGCAGCGATTGACGTATTCCCAGTGGAGCCGAAGGGTAATGCGGAAGAGTTTGTATCACCGCTACGTGGCTTGGATAATGTTATTTTGACGCCGCACATTGGTGGTTCGACAATGGAAGCTCAGGAAAACATCGGTGTTGAAGTGGCGGTGAAACTGATTCAGTACTCGGACATCGGTACAACAACGGCTGCAGTTAACTTCCCTGAAGTGGCACTGCCTGCGCAAGCGGATACGCACCGTATTCTTCACATCCATGAAAACCGTCCAGGTGTATTGTCTAAGATTAACTCTATCTTCTCTGACAATGGCATTAACATCTCTGGCCAATTCCTTCGTACGACCGAGAAACTTGGTTACATGGTGATGGAAGTGGATGCGGACATGGGTGAAATTGCATTAGAGAAAGTGAAAGAAGTCGATGGCACGATTAAGGCCCGCGTACTTTTCTAAGCTCTTATATGTAGCAAGATGAAAAAAAGCCAGCATATTAGTGCTGGCTTTTTTATGTCTAAAGGTTAGCGAATGCCCAGAGTTGAGGTGATATCATCGATTTTTTGTCTGACATTCGTTGTCATTTGCGCTAAGAATCGTTCTGATTCATCCGCTTGAGAGCGAACCTTTTCGACGGTTTCTGTCAACAGGCTGACGCTACGCTTTTGGTCTTCGGCATAGCCTGAGGCTTTGCGTGATAGGACAGTCGACTGATGAGACTTTTCCTGCACTTCTTGCGCTGAATGTCCTAAGTCGAGTGTCAATGTACGTTGTTCGGAAGAAGATGACTCAATAAGCTGTAAATTTTTGCGTAAGTTGGTGGTAGAGCTGGTTAATGAGTCGAAAATCGAGGTAATCTCCTTAAGTGAGTGCTGAGTTCTTCCTGATAGGGTGCGAACCTCATCAGCGACCACTGCAAAACCTCGTCCAGTTTCACCTGCGCGAGCTGCTTCAATTGCCGCATTCAGTGCTAGTAAGTTGGTTTGTTCTGCAATGTCGCGAATGCCGCTGACAATAGAGTTGGCACTCGATACGGAGCTTTCTAAACTTTCAAGAGCCGATTTGCTGTTGTCTAGTCGTTCCACAGTGATGTTGTTGGCCTCTTCAAGTCGTGCAACTTGCTTGGAGCTAAGCTCCATCGCGACACTTGTGTCATTGGCATAGCTTTCCACTTCTTTTGCCCTGACTTCTGCTTTATTGGCCAGTACATCCACATGAGATGCTTGTTCGACCGTATGCTCTAGAGCGGCTTTGGAGGCAACACTGATCTCGTGTACCTGACCAAAGGCGTTGAGCATTTCATTCAACGATGTGGAGATATTTTTAAGCTCAGTATCTCGTTGTTGGCGCTGTACAGCGATTTGCTCAAGATAGCGATTTAGATAGCGGGCGACGTCAGATAACTCATTTTTACCATTCGATACGGTGAGTGTATGAATGTCATCGCTTTCAACCAGTGCCTTGACCGCGTTGTAAAGATCTTTGGCACTTTGTACGACCACTCGACTTTGAAAGAGGTGAGCAACAATAGTGGTCAGCACCATCACGATTACGAACGCACCAAAAGCAATGAGGGTGTTTCGCTCAGTTTCAGCTGTGGCGGCTTGAATGGTCGCGGTACCTTTTTCTAAGTCAGAACTGAGTCCCTCAATCAACTCACGCATGGCAGTCTTGGCTTGATTTACTTGTTCTATGACCGCGAGGCTGTTGTCGATATCTTTTAGATAACGGTTTGACCAAGTGTTTAGCTCGCTCTTTGTTTCTTCGAAAGCATCAGATACTTCTTCGTTTTCTTCACTGCTGCCCCAGCCCATTAGTGCGGAAAGATCATCGGCACCACTGCCTTCGTTGGAGTCGGCTATTTGCCAAGCTGGTAACGAGGTAAGGCGCTCCACTTGAGCGATCAAAGTGCGATTCGCTTGATCGACAAGTGTTCGGTTTTCGGTCGTTGAGCTGTTTAAGTAGTCTTTTGTCGCCTGTTGTAATGAAACCAGTGCGGCAAAAATGTTGGCTTGGCTAACTAAATACTGCATCTTCACTGAAGACTCTACCGTGTCACCAGAATCATTAATGGTTTGGTTTAAGTAGGCGAGAGAGAGCAACATTTGGCGCTCATTGTTTTCAATTAAGGCATATGGATTTCCTGACAATTTACCTGCGGCGCGCACGTCGGTTTGCAGGCTTTCTACAATGGCGCTAAATCGAGCGTTAAGCGATGTTTGCAGCGACTCAGGAAGCGGCGCAAGCATTGGTTGAATATCGTCAACAATGAAGGCTTCTGATTCTTGCAAAAGTGATGCTTCACCCGATGTGAGGTAGCGTTCAATTTTCTGCTCTAGTTTGATCGCAGAGGCTTCCCATACCTTATTGAACGTACTGTTTTGCTCAAAAGCCATCCGATAGCTTTGCGTACTCCAGAGCAAAAGCGCCGCTAAAGCGACAGCGATCACAAAATAACTGATGGTTGTTGCGCGTGTGACGTGGGAAATTTTCAAGATATGCTCTCTACTTTCTAGGAAATGAGACGATGGGGGTAACAATATTATGAAAATGTGACAGATATGTTTCAGTTGCTGGGTAATGTAGCGAAATGTACGCTTCATCCCTTTAGTGTAGCGATATGTAAGTGGGTGCTAATGTTTTGAGGAGCAAGTGATCCTGTCCATTTGGTCTAGATTTTGATTGACTGTTCATTTTTTCGTCACTAAATTGACACATTAGCCACCAATAATTGAACACCTATTTAATAATAAGGTGGCTTCTGACTTCCACTTGGAAACAAATGTCACAAGGATACAAGGAGCAATCATGAGCATCTCTCGTCGTCAATTTCTTAAAGGGGCCTCTGTTGCAGGCGCAGTTGCCGCAACCCCTTTTTCCATCAGCAAAGCTGTTGCCGCGAATAAAGAACTGAAGATTTATGCGTGGGCGGGCTACATTACTGATGAAATGTTGGCAGATTTCAAAGCAAAAACAGGTATCAATGCAACGTTTACACCTTATGGTACGAACGATGAGTTGATGAACTCCCTTCGAGCAACGGATGGTACAGGCTTTGATATCATCATGCCGACCGTTGACCGTGTGCCTGGTTATGTGGACTACGACTTGGTGCAGCCGCTTGATACAACCCGTATCAAATGGGACGGTTGTCTAGAAAGCGCGATGTCTGGTTCAGAAGTCGGTGGTGTTGTGGAAGGTAAGCGTTACTTTGCTCCATCTGATTGGGGCACGGAGGCGATTGCTTATCATAAAGACTATGCCGACGTGGATCCGAAGAATTTAAGTTATGGTGACCTTTGGAAACCTGAGCATGCAAGTGGTGTGACGGTACGTGGTCATTCTGCCTTGGTTGGGATTGGTTTGTGGTTAGAGAAAATGGGTAAGCTGCCTTTCCCATTGCTTGAGTCATACAAGTCTGAAAAAGCCATGCGTGCCAACTTTGATGTCATTCTTAAAGAAGCGGTTGCTCACAAAGATATGATTGCTCAGTTCTGGTCAACAGAGAATGAAGCTCAGGGTGCATTCCGTACCAACGGGGCAGTCATCGGTCAAACATGGGATAGTACTGCGTTCAAATTGGGCGAAGAGGGTGAGCCGATTGCCTACGGTGCGCCTAAAGAAGGTGCCCTTGCCTGGATGGAAGGCTTTGTTATTCCGAAAAATGCAAACAACGTTGATGCGGTGTACGAGTTTATTAACTGGTATTACACGCCTGAAGCGGGTGCGATGTTCGTCAAAGCAACCGGCTACAACTCTACAGCAAAAGGTGCTTCAGAACTTCTTCCGGAATCGACGAAAGCATTCTTCAACAACTCATACTCTCAACAAGATTTAGCGAATCTGTGGTGGTGGCCTATTCAGGAACCTTGGTACGTTGCGCTGCGTAACGAATACCAAGACCGTTACCTATCTGCCTAGGCTGTTTTCACCCTAATAAAGCCTGCTGAGTATTCAGCGGGCTTTTCGCGTTTCAAAAATAAGATTGAGAGGAAATATGGACAGCAGTGTTCACTTAGATAATGTCGTTATGCAGTTTGGTGACTTTACCGCCGTTCAGCAAATGGATCTTAAAATTGAGTCAGGAGAGTTTTTTAGTTTTCTAGGCCCTTCTGGCTGTGGCAAAACCACGATTCTCAATATGGTAAGTGGCTTCCTCGAGCCAACAAAGGGGGCTGTGCGCATAGGTGGTCAAGATATGCGTGGTGTGCCGGCGAATAAGCGCCCAACCTCAATGATTTTTCAAAACTTGGCGCTTTTTCCTTTGATGACAGTTGCTGAGAACATTGAGTTTGGTTTGGAAGTTCGTGGCGTATCCAAAGTTGAGCGTCGAAAAACCTCAGATCGTCTACTTGAATTAGTGGCCTTAGAAGGCAGTGGAACCAAGAAAGTATCAGAGTTATCTGGTGGTCAAAAGCAGCGTATCGCTATCGCTCGTGCCTTGGCGGTCGAGCCGCAGGTGTTGCTGTTAGATGAACCTCTGTCTGCATTGGATCTGAAATTACGCCAGCATATGCGCACGGAGTTAAAAGAAATTCAGCGTAAGACAGGGATAACCTTTATTTATATAACGCACGATCAAGGTGAAGCCCTGACGATGTCGGATCGTGTTGCGGTGATGTCCGCCGGCAAACTACAACAAGTCGCGGATCCTATTTCTCTTTATAAGCAGCCAGATACGGCTTTTGTGGCATCCTTTGTT
>NZ_JBSWTA010000001.1:1705000-1800000 GCF_056158325.1 Marinomonas sp. AWM4_232
CTAGGATTAGACCCGAAACCGGGCGATCTATCCATGAGCAGGTTGAAGGTTGGGTAACACTAACTGGAGGACCGAACCCACGTACGTTGAAAAGTCCGGGGATGACTTGTGGATAGGAGTGAAAGGCTAATCAAGCTCGGAGATAGCTGGTTCTCCTCGAAAGCTATTTAGGTAGCGCCTCGCGTATTGCCATTGGGGGTAGAGCACTGTTTGGGCTAGGGGGTCATCCCGACTTACCAACCCCATGCAAACTCCGAATACCAATGAGTATGAGCGCGGGAGACACACGGCGGGTGCTAACGTCCGTCGTGAAAAGGGAAACAACCCAGACCGTCAGCTAAGGTCCCAAAGTTACAGTTAAGTGGGAAACGATGTGGGAAGGCTTAGACAGCTAGGAGGTTGGCTTAGAAGCAGCCATCCTTTAAAGAAAGCGTAATAGCTCACTAGTCGAGTCGGCCTGCGCGGAAGATATAACGGGGCTCAAACTGTACACCGAAGCTACGGGTTTACACTATGTGTAAGCGGTAGAGGAGCGTTCTGTAAGCCGTTGAAGGTCAAGCTGTAAGGCAGGCTGGAGGTATCAGAAGTGCGAATGTTGACATGAGTAACGATAAAGGGAGTGAAAACCTCCCTCGCCGGAAGACCAAGGGTTCCTGTCCCATGCTAATCAGGGCAGGGTGAGTCGGCCCCTAAGGCGAGGCTGAAAAGCGTAGTCGATGGGAAACGGGTTAATATTCCCGTACCGATGTATATTGCGATGGAGAGACGGAGAAGGCTAGGCCAGCACGGCGATGGTTGTCCGTGTTTAAGGCGGTAGGCTGAGTACTTAGGCAAATCCGGGTACTTAAAGGCCGAGAACTGATGACGAGTCCTCTTTTGGACGAAGTGGTTGATGCCATGCTTCCAGGAAAAACTTCTAAGCTTCAGATATACATTGACCGTACCCCAAACCGACACAGGTGGTCAGGTAGAGAATACCAAGGCGCTTGAGAGAACTCGGGTGAAGGAACTAGGCAAAATGGCACCGTAACTTCGGGAGAAGGTGCGCCGGTTAGGGTGAAGGACTTGCTCCGTAAGCTCTGACCGGTCGAAGATACCAGGTGGCTGCGACTGTTTATTAAAAACACAGCACTCTGCAAACACGAAAGTGGACGTATAGGGTGTGACGCCTGCCCGGTGCTTGAAGGTTAATTGATGGGGTTAGCGTAAGCGAAGCTCTTGATCGAAGCCCAAGTAAACGGCGGCCGTAACTATAACGGTCCTAAGGTAGCGAAATTCCTTGTCGGGTAAGTTCCGACCTGCACGAATGGCGTAACGATGGCCACACTGTCTCCACCCGAGACTCAGTGAAATTGAAATCGCAGTGAAGATGCTGTGTATCCGCGGCTAGACGGAAAGACCCCGTGAACCTTTACTATAGCTTCACAGTGAACTTTGAACCTACTTGTGTAGGATAGGTGGGAGGCTTTGAAGTACAGACGCCAGTTTGTATGGAGCCAATCTTGAAATACCACCCTGGTATGTTTGAGGTTCTAACTCAGGTCCCTTATCGGGATCGAGGACACTGTGTGGTGGGTAGTTTGACTGGGGCGGTCTCCTCCCAAAGAGTAACGGAGGAGCACGAAGGTGCGCTCAGCATGGTCGGAAATCATGCAAAGAGTGTAAAGGCAAAAGCGCGCTTAACTGCGAGACAGACACGTCGAGCAGGTACGAAAGTAGGTCTTAGTGATCCGGTGGTTCTGTATGGAAGGGCCATCGCTCAACGGATAAAAGGTACTCCGGGGATAACAGGCTGATACCGCCCAAGAGTTCACATCGACGGCGGTGTTTGGCACCTCGATGTCGGCTCATCACATCCTGGGGCTGAAGCCGGTCCCAAGGGTATGGCTGTTCGCCATTTAAAGTGGTACGCGAGCTGGGTTTAGAACGTCGTGAGACAGTTCGGTCCCTATCTGCCGTGGACGTTTGAGATTTGAGAAGAGTTGCTCCTAGTACGAGAGGACCGGAGTGAACGAACCTCTGGTGTTCCGGTTGTCACGCCAGTGGCATTGCCGGGTAGCTACGTTCGGACGGGATAACCGCTGAAAGCATCTAAGCGGGAAGCCTCCTTCAAGATAAGATCTCACTGGAACTTAGAGTTCCCTAAAGAGCCGTTCGAGACTAGGACGTTGATAGGTTGGGTGTGTAAGCGTTGTGAGGCGTTGAGCTAACCAATACTAATTGCTCGTGAGGCTTGACCATATAACACCAAAGTGGTTTTGCTGAGATTGTTCCAGACAATCTCGAGTACTTCCTCCCTCCATGGAGGTCGTGCACTACAGAATTTACGATAGTACTGAAATTGTTCCAGACAATTTTCAGTATTGCCTCCATCCTTGGAGGTACCGGTTTGATACTTGGTTATCGACTATTTCAAAGTCTAATTGTTAAAGATATCAAGTTTACGAACTTGCGTGTTTTGGACAAGGCAACAGAAAGCCACCCAGAACGAACGCAAACCCGTTTGCTTGACGATCATAGAGGCGTTGAACCACCTGATCCCATCCCGAACTCAGAAGTGAAAAGCGCCATCGCCGATGGTAGTGTGGGAGATCCCATGTGAGAGTAGGTCGTCGTCAAGCTTTTAATTAAAGAAGCCCTGATCGCTAGCGTGGTCAGGGTTTTTTTACGTCTGAAGAAAATCCCTCGCCTTGATCACCCCTGGAGTTCTATCCGGTACGGTATCGTCCCATTGAGTGTGTCTCTGCTCTCATCAAACATCTTTATTTATCTCTTATTTAAATAAATTGCTCTTTTGGAATCGACTCACTGGGTGACGATAAGTACTGCTATTCATATCAATCGCAACCTTGCTTAAAAGAGTTAACACTGATTCAACATTAGGCATCGAGTTTCTAATTTTCAATGTTCTTTTGAAGGCTTTGTTCAGTCGCTCAATCCAGTTGGTGGTGTAAATCATATTTCGGATATCATACTCGAAGCTTAGATAAGTTGAGTAATATGAGAGCCAATATGGATCAGCTAGCCTTTTCATATGAGGGTAGTAGCGCTGCCACCGTTGGGCCACTTGTTGTGCTCTGTCTAGCAACTGTTCTTTTGTATCCTCCCGATTTTCAATTTGAAAAATCTCATTCAAGTCACTGACGACGGCTAGGCGATGCTGCTTTTTGACCTTGTTCAGTATGGATCGCTTGAGATGTAGCACACACTTTTGAATTGAAGCATCAAAGTGCTTTTCTAATGTGCTATCGAGTTCGGTAAGGTTATCGATGACGAATAAGTCTGTTTGCTGCATTCCCCTGTCTTTAAGATCTTGGCAAATCTCATCCCAAAAACTTGATGACTCTGTTGGTGCATTATAGATACCAATCACTTCTCGAGTCATATCAGGTAAAACCGCTAACGCTATGTAATACGCCTCACTGGAGACTCTTTCTCGTTTGGTTTTCACAAACGTGGCATCAAGATATACGATGGGATAATAGCTGTTTAGTGGCCGTTCTCTAAACTCTCGCATTGCATCGGACAAGCTAACAGTAATACGAGAGATCTGGCTTTTTGACAGATGCTGACCGTAGATAGTATGTGTAATGGATTCGATATCACGCGTTGTTAAGCCCTTAGCATACAGCTCAAAACACAACTCATTCAGCGTGTCCGATTGATTCCTCATAATATTGAGTAGTGTCGGCTTGAAGTGCCCTAATCGATCCCTTGGGATTTGCAGTGATAAAGCCTCTCCGATACCAAAGCCATTCACGTTGCGATAGCCATTTGCTTTATTGCCTTGTACAGCAGCCTCAAGATAAGCTGCTCGCTCGGCCTTCATCAGGCTGTTGATCGCCATCTCGAGTAATTTATTGATACCGTCAGGCTGCAAAGTTAGCTGATCAACGGCGGCTTGTATCTGTTGAGTGTTTAGTTTTAAAGTGTCCATAGTCTCTCTTTTGTTAAATGGTTTGTTTTTTGGTCGAAACAAAAACATTTAATGAGAGAGGGGCGCCTAATACAACGTCCTTTACTAGACACACTTCTGGGGACGGTATGTTCTATCCCCGATAGAATCGGGTCGTACGAGTCATCTGATCGAGAAATTGCTCATTCCTTTTATTGTGTATATGAATACGCAGTTCTTTGAAATTCTTTACCGCTTGTCAAGTATTCGTCTGCGTCGAAGCTAGGTAGCATTCCAGCTAATATTAGAAAACTACAGGATATATACGATGCGTAGAAGCTTGTCTTTCCAAACATTGGAACATCAAGGCTTGCAAGCGTTGCTAAAGAGTAGCATACGTCTGGTAAGCAGATTGGCACTCACGGTGAGTGCTTTGGTAAGTGTTACTGCGTGTGCGGTCACACAGCCTATTGTGAACCCTGAGAAGGGAGAAGCGTTCAGCTATGCATGGTTGAAAGGGCATGCAAGAAGTCTCTCAGAAAGGCCTTTTGTGAGTCATGAAGGTGACGTGCCAAGTGTTCTTTCCGATCTAGATTGGGATGAGTATCAGCAGCTCCACTTTAAGCGTGACCAAAGTCTTTGGCAGAAAGACGATACTGCTTATCGTGCCACCTTCTTTCATCTAGGGCAGGGCTTCATCACGCCTGTGCATATCAATGTCGTCGAGGATGGCAAGTCAACGCCTGTAGATTATTCATCAAAAATGTTCGACTACGGTGACTCTCATGTAAATGGTAAATCGCTACCAGAGGATCTTGGTTTCGCTGGTTTTCGTATGCAATATGGTACGGATTGGGAGCGAGATATCGTTGCCTTTTTAGGGGCTAGCTATTTCCGCGCTGTTGGTGCTGAAATGCAGTACGGATTGTCTGCTCGAGGCCTTGCCATTGATACGGCAATGAATAAGCCCGAAGAGTTTCCTGTGTTCACAAATTTCTGGTTTGAAAAACCAAAGCCTAATTCTGATGAAGTGACGATTTATGCTTTATTAGACTCGGACAGCGTGACGGGTGCCTACCGTTTTGATATCAAGGCAGGTGAGCCGCTGAAAATGCGTGTTGATGTGGCTTTATACCCACGTAAAGAAATCGAGCGCCTAGGTGTTGCTCCGCTTACCAGTATGTACATGATTGGTGAGAATGACCGTCGTACCAATTACGACTGGCGTCCAGAGATCCATGACTCAGATGGTTTGGAAATGCTTACTGGCAACGGTGAGTGGATTTGGCGTCCATTGGGTAACCCAGAACAACTTCGCTTCAATGCTTACATGGATAATAACCCTAAAGGTTTTGGTCTAATGCAGCGTGATCGTAACTTTGATCATTATTTAGATGATGGCGTGTTTTATGAGAAGCGTCCACATCTTTGGATTGAGCCAATTGGTGATTGGGGTAAAGGCTCAGTGCAGTTAGTTGAGATTCCAACTCTAGATGAAACATTTGATAATATTGTGGCTTACTGGAACCCGGCGCAAGAGATTGTTCCAGGGCAAGAGCTGTTGTACAGCTACAATATGTACTGGGGCAGTGATGCACCTTTTAAGTCAGGTAAAGCAACGGTTCAGAGCACCTACACTGGTATTGGCGGAGTGGTTGGTAAAAAGCGAGATTACTACAGTAAACGCTTCGCGATTGACTTCGAAGGCGATATTTTTCAAATGTTAGGTCAAAAGGCGGAAGTGAAGCCTGTGATTGAAACGTCTCGTGGTCGAGTGGAAATTACATCGGCACGTCCACAACACCATATTGGCGGTTACCGAGCAATGTTTGACTTAGTGCCTGATGACTCTGTTGAGCCAATTAACATCAAGGTTCATCTAGAAGCTAATGGTCAGCCAATCTCTGAAACATGGGTTTATCAATGGAATCCTCCGGCTCCAGATAAACGTGAGCTGCATAATGCAGGTCACTTAAAATAGAACAATTCCCTAAAAGAAACGCCCTATGTGGGCGTTTTTTTATGGTACTGCATGGCTATCAAGCGAGGCTGTTTGATGCGATAGCGTTGCAAGCGACTACGGAGCTCACTGGGTAAGAGTGCTTCATCAGTGACCTCTGAAAAGCCGTGGCGTGTATAGAAGGGGGTAAGCTCAGGCGTATTTAAGCAATAGCTAGGCTGCTGAGCGAGTTGCTTGCTAATTGAGCGAAGCAGCTGTCCAGCGATGCCTTGATTTCTGTGCCGAGGGTGGGTAATAAGCCCAGTTAACAATAAGCATTGGTCGAGAGGTTTTAAACGCACGGCACAAAGAATATTTGCCCCGTCCTTTATCACCCATAAGGGTTCTGCTTTGTTTGGTTTTCCACTGGGATAGAATGCTTGATAGAACTTCTTTACTAAAGGGAACCATATTGGGTCGACAGGGATGGCGTTAATAACGGATTTCATGCTCTGTAGTTAGTGATTTGCGTGGTTTCCGTTATGATAAGCTTTTTTAGTGAATGCTCAATGGGAGTATGTATGGCTTTAGTGCGTTTGGCTTGGGTTCTGCTCGTAGGGACTGTTTCCTCCTCTGTTCTGGCAAATGCTTGGGTGCAGACCTCGGGAGAGCCATTTGAAGTTTACCGTGAGCGCATGGCGATGCATTTCATGGAAAATAAACTGTGGGTCAGTACGAAGGCTCAACAACAAGAGCTCGAAGCCGTATTACCATTTGAACATCGTCCAAGTGATACCTGCTCTTCAAATTCTGTTGGTGTGTTAATGTTTCACGGTTTGTCTGATTCTCCTTTTTCGCTAAGAGATCCTGCACAAGCGTTGGCAAATCAATGTATTCACGTGCGAGTGATGATTTTACCTGGTCATGGTACTCGTGCAGAGGATTTGCTTGAGGTGACGCGGCAGGATTGGCGTGCAGCGGTAAAGTCTGCGGTCGCAAACTTCTCTTCTGAGGTTGATAGGATGTATTTGGCGGGCTTTTCCACTGGTGGGGCTTTGGTAACGGAGTATGCATGGCAACAGCCAGAGGAGGTGCAAGGGGTCGTGTTATTTTCGCCTCTTTTTAAGATCAATAGTGCGATTGATTGGCTGTCGCCTTGGTTGGCTCCTATGATCGATTGGCTAGATCACTACGACTCAGATGATTACAGTAAGTACGCCTCGATTCCTGTGCCAGCTATAGCTGAGGCTTACTCTTTGGCAAAAGAGGTCAAAGCAACGGTTCTGGCAGAGCCTGGCAGGGTGCCAGTCTTTGTTGCTCTGTCTGAGGAGGATGCTACGGTCGATTCGGCTGTCACTGTTGATGTCTTTGAGCATTCGTTTGTGGCTCACGTGCAAAGTGAGATGATTCTCTACAGTGCGTCTCGTCCAACAAATGATGCACCCCCTGTTCATGTAGTTAACACGGATTTACCAGAGCAGCGTATTTTTGGCTTATCTCATATGTCTGTTCATGGAGCGCCTCATAACCCTTATTACGGTGAGCAGGGTACTTATCGAATATGTTCTTGGTATCAGGGGGACCAAGATCGTTACCAGGAGTGCCGCGAGGCGGAGCAGAACTGGTATGGTGAGCGCTCGAAAGAGTTGCAGGCTAAGAGCGTTGTTGCGGCCAGATTGTCATGGAATCCATACTTCGAAGATCTCATGAAGCGCATTGATAGCTTCATTCACAAGACACAGCAGAGCACCGTTGTGTCTAACTAAAGAATTCGCAGGAAATCAAAATGAGAGAAGTGTTGAAGTTGCTGAGTGATAGCAAGTTCCATTCAGGAGAGGCGCTGGGTGAGGCGCTGGGTATTACGCGCGCGGCTGTTTGGAAACGTTTAAAAAAGATAGAGGCGGCTGGCATAGCGGTGCATTCGGTGAAAGGGCGTGGCTATCGAATCCCTGAGCCTCTCGTTTTGTTGGAGGAGAGTCGTCTTCGTGCAGCGGGCTTGCCGGATGACGTTGCCGTGGATATTCCGTTTGATACACCGTCAACGAATGATGTGTTGAAGAAGAAAATATCATTGGGTGCCAAGTTGCCTGCCTTGGTTATTACGGAGCATCAAACTCAAGGTAAAGGTCGCCGTGGCCGAGTGTGGGAGAGTGGCGTCGCAAAAAATATCACCATGTCATTTGCATGGCAGTTCGAACAAGGTCCTAGTGTTGTCGAAGGCTTGAGCCTTGCGGTAGGCGTAGTGATTGCAAAAGTACTACGCGATATGGGAGTAACCAATCCTGGTCTTAAATGGCCAAATGATATTCATGTCGATAACCATAAAATTTGTGGGATTTTGCTCGAGCTGGTGGCGGATCAAGATGTTTGTCGGGTCATTATTGGAATTGGTTTAAATGTTGAATCAACTCCAGAACAGAGAGCAAAGGTTGATCAGCCGTGGACGGATTTGACTTCTCGTTTGACTTATACGCCAGATCGTAATGAAGTTATTGCAAACATTACTAAGGGGTTGATTGATGTTTGTGAGGCGTTTGCAAGTGGGGAAGATATCGCAAAATATCATGCGCAATGGCAAGCCTTTGATGTGTTGTTCAATCAACCGGTTACGGTGTATATGGGGAATAGGCAGCAAACAGGTATTGCTAGAGGGATTGATATGAATGGGGCGCTTAGGCTTGAAACAGAGCAGGGGATAGAGCTGCTTCATGGAGGAGAAATTAGTGTCCGTAAGCAATAGGGTATTGGTGATCGATGCTGGGAATACGCAGGTGAAGTGCACTCTGTTTCACGCTGATACGATAGTGGATAAATGGCTTTTTGATGATCAGTTGTCCGATCGAGGTCAAGAGTCAGAATTCATTGTGATTGCTAGTGTGCGCTCAAACGAGTTTACCTCCTCCTTGTTAGAGAAATGCGCCTCATACATACCAAACGCTGAGCTGATGCTGTTGCACTCAGAGCGTTCATCATGTGGAGTGCAGAACTCGTATCAAGAACCAGAACGTTTAGGGGTTGATCGTTGGCTCGCGGCGATTGCCGCGTTTCATCATTATGGTGGGCCTTCTGTTGTACTAGACGCCGGTACTGCAATTAAAGCGGAGTTTATTAATGCTGAAGGGGTTCATCTAGGGGGCTATATTGTTCCTGGACTTGAATTAATGGCTTCGAGTTTAATTGATAAAACAGCAAAGATTCGCTATCACAGTGGCGAGGCAAGTGTTTGCGACACGATTCCAGCGAGTACTGCCGATGCGGTAACTCAAGGTGCGACAGAGATGGCTTTGGGTTTTATTCAGCGTTTATATGGCAAGCACTCGGATGCTACTTGGTTGGTAACGGGAGGAACCAGTCAAGCGCTAATGGCTGCTTTGTCAATTCCACATGTATACGATGAGTCTTTAGTGGCCAAGGGCGCGCATTTAGTATGGCAAGAGCGTCTAGAAAAGAGAGGGCTGAAATGAAGTGGTTGTTTTTAGTCATGGTGTTGGCCAACGCAGGGTTCGTGGCTTGGCAGGGGTTTTCAGCGGCTGATGCAGGAGTGCTTCAGCCCCCCGTGTATGCTCCGCCAGTAAGTGAGCGTATATATCTAGTTGGCGAGGTCCGACCAGATGAGCCTGATGACGTGGTTGCCACAGTGGAGCAGCAACCTCTAACAGAAGCTGATAAAGTGCTGGCATTGCTACAACAAGAAGTTAACAAGGTCTCGACTGAAGGCGATCTGCTCTGTCCAATAGTGACACTAGAGCGAAACGCTGACACGTTGACAGTGATGGATGTATTGCGTCAACAAGGTTTGACTTTTAGCGAGCGTAAAACAACGGGTAAACGTGACAAATATTGGCTGTATATATCTGCGCCAGCGACGGCGGAAAAAGCCCAAGATATTGTTTCTGCGTTGAAGTTAAAGCGAATCGACAGTTATGTCATATCTAGAGGGGATATGAAGAACCGCATATCGTTAGGTTTGTTTTCATCTAAGGAGCGAGCAGAACAGGCCCAAGCAAGCATCTCAGAACAATCGGGCATGGAAGTGAATATTTATGCTCATCAGCGTGAAGTTGGGCTGACAGAGCTGCTGTTAGCAGAGCCAATCACTAGTGAGCGCTGGGAGAACGTGATAATGGCGTTAGATTTTTCCAAGCTGTTAATAAAAATAGAAAAAAATCCTTGCTAGTGCTTGCAATTGATAAAACGATTCATATAATGGCATCCACCTTTTGGGGCGTTGTGAGCAATGCTTTGATTCGTGGAGGGGTTCCCGAGTGGCCAAAGGGAGCAGATTGTAAATCTGCCACGAAAGTTTCGGTGGTTCGAATCCACCTCCCTCCACCATTTGCGGGCATGGTATAGTGGCTATTACCTCAGCCTTCCAAGCTGAAGAGGCGGGTTCGATTCCCGCTGCCCGCTCCAATTTGCTCATGTAGCTCAGTTGGTAGAGCACACCCTTGGTAAGGGTGAGGTCGGCAGTTCAAGTCTGCTCATGAGCTCCAGCATTTCTTCAATGCTAAAACAGGCGATTCTAAAGCGCCTTTTTTATTGTCTGAATTTTGGGCAAATACCACTTGCTAAATTTTAAACAAGCCGGTATCATCCTCCGCCCATACGAATGTAGGCCAGTAGTTCAGCTGGTAGAGCGTCGGTCTCCAAAACCGAATGTCGGGGGTTCGAATCCCTCCTGGCCTGCCATCTTTCGTATCCAATTTCTTAGCTAGGGAACACCTGAAGTATGAGTTCGAGTGCTGAAACTCAAGAGTCTCGCGGAGACGTATTAAAGTGGGCGGTTGTTATCCTTCTTGTAGCCGTGGCGGTTGTGGGTAACAATTATTTTTCTGCTGAGTCATTGCTGTATCGCTTGATTGCTGTATTGGTTCTTGCTGGTGTTGCTGGCTTTGTTGCGATCAATACAGCCAAAGGTCGCTCTTTTGCCAAATTGGCGCGAGAAGCGAAGACCGAAATTCGTCGAGTTGTATGGCCAACAAGACAGGAAACGGTTCAAACAACGTTGATCGTTTTGGCGGTTGTTATTTTTATGTCTCTCGTACTGTGGGGAGTTGATTCACTCCTTGGCTGGATCGTTTCCGCAGTAATAGGTTAGGAGTTGCTCGTGGCGAAACGATGGTATGTGGTACAAGCGTACTCAGGTTATGAAAAGCACGTAATGCGCTCGCTCAAAGAGCGTGTTGGCATTATGGGCATGGAAGATTATTTTGGCGATATCCTAGTTCCTACAGAGGAAGTGGTTGAGATTCGCGATGGCAAGAAGCGTAAGAGTGAGCGTAAATTCTATCCTGGTTATGTGCTAGTTCAGATGGATATGAATGACGAATCTTGGCATCTTGTTAAAGGTACTGCGCGTGTGCTTGGCTTTATTGGCGGCACAGCGGACAAACCATCACCAATCACTGATCGTGAAGCAGATGCGATTCTGCAGCGTGTCAACGATGGTGTGGATAAACCTCGTCCTAAGACGTTGTTTGAAGTGGGTGAAGTGGTTCGTGTTAACGAAGGTCCATTTGCTGACTTTAACGGTGTTGTGGAAGAGGTTGATTACGATAAAAGCCGAATCAAAGTGGCTGTCCTTATCTTTGGGCGCTCTACGCCAGTTGATTTGGAATTTAGTCAGGTTGAGAAGACCTGATTGTAATTAAACGGGTAGCCTTCGGGCGGTGACCCATTTGGAGTAAAAAATGGCTAAAAAAGTCCAAGCTTACATCAAGCTACAAGTTAAAGCGGGTCAAGCGAACCCAAGTCCACCAGTTGGTCCAGCTCTTGGTCAACACGGTGTGAACATCATGGAATTCTGTAAAGCGTTCAACGCCAAAACTCAAGGTGTAGAACCTGGTCTTCCAACACCAGTTATCATCACTGTATACAGTGACCGTAGCTTCACATTCGAAACGAAATCTACTCCTGCTGCAGTGCTTCTTAAGAAAGCTGCTGGCATTAAGAGTGGTTCACCACGTCCAAACACTCAGAAAGTTGGTACAGTAACTCGTGCACAACTAGAAGAGATCGTAAACGCTAAGCAGGCTGATTTGACTGCAGCGGATATGGATGCTGCCGTACGTACTATCGCTGGTAGTGCACGTGCAATGGGTCTAGATGTTGAGGGTGTGAACTAATGGCTAAGCTAACTAAACGCGCTCGCTTGATCGCTGAAAAAGTAGACGCAACTAAACTGTACTCTGTAGAAGAGGCTGTAGCTCTTTTATCTGAGCTTTCTACTGTAAAGTTCAAAGAGTCTGTTGACGTATCTGTTAACCTAGGCGTTGACCCACGTAAATCTGATCAGGTTGTTCGTGGTTCTACAGTACTTCCTAACGGTACAGGTAAAGACGTTCGCGTTGCTGTATTCGCACAAGGTGCAAACGCTGAAGCAGCTAAAGAAGCTGGTGCAGACGTTGTAGGTTTTGAAGACCTTGCTGAGCAAGTTAAAGCTGGTAACCTAGATTTCGACGTGGTAATCGCTTCTCCTGATGCGATGCGTATCGTTGGTCAACTAGGTCAGGTGCTTGGTCCACGTGGTCTTATGCCAAACCCTAAAGTTGGTACTGTAACTCCAGACGTTGCAACTGCTGTTAAAAACGCAAAATCTGGCCAGGCACGTTACCGTACTGACAAAAATGGTATCATCCACGCTGGCGTTGGTTCTATCGACTTCGCAGCTGATGCTATCAAAGGCAACCTAGAAGCACTTCTAGCCGATCTGCGTCGTGCTAAGCCTGCTTCTGCTAAAGGTGTCTACATGAAAAAAGTGACTTTGTCCTCTACAATGGGACCTGGTCTACAAATTGATTTAGGTGCTCTAAGCTTCTAAGTCAGAGCTTTGGGGTCTGTACAGCTTGCTGTATAGGTCGTCAAAGACCGCAGGAATCTTTGGATTTAATCAGAACGTTGCGAAACGTTTGTCCTGCGCAGATGGTGTGGCCCGATTCAGATTAAACTGGATCCAACTCACCAGTAAGTACTCCGAATATTCGGAGAGTTGGTAAATTTAGGGATTTATCCCTGCTAATCCAGGAGAAAACCAGTGGCATTAGGTCTAGAAGACAAAAAAGCCATTGTCGCCGAAGTTAGCGAAGCTGCCCAAGGCGCTTTGTCTGCTGTAGTAGCTGACTCTCGCGGTGTTACCGTGACTGATATGACAGCTCTTCGCAAACAAGCACGTGAAGCTGGTGTTTACGTACGTGTTGTGCGTAACACTCTAGCTCGCCGCGCTGTTGAAGGCACAGACTTCGAATGCTTAAAAGATAGCTTCGTTGGTCCAACTCTTATCGCATTCTCTAACGAGCACCCAGGTGCGGCGGCTCGTTTGTTGAAAACTTTCGCGAAAGAGAACGACAAATTTGAAGTTAAAGCATTGGCGTTCAACGGTGAGTTGATCCCAGCTGGCGACATTGATCGTTTGGCAACATTGCCAACATACGACGAAGCAATCGCGAAACTAATGAGCGTTATCCAAGGTGCGACAAGCAAACTTGCTCGTACATTGGCGGCGATTCGCGATCAGAAAGAACAAGAAGCAGCGTAATTTTAAAACGCACTTACTTGAATTCAATTGGTTTTTGTTGCCGCTTATGGCAACCACAAAATGTTAGGAAATCTGAGTCATGGCTCTAACTAAAGAAGATATCATCAATGCAGTAGCAGAAATGTCTGTAATGGACGTTGTTGAACTGATCGAAGCAATGGAAGAAAAATTCGGCGTAACTGCAGCTGCTGCTGTTGCTGCTGGTCCAGCTGCTGGCGATGCTGGTGCAGCTGCTGCTGAACAAACTGAATTTGACGTTGTTCTTACTGCTGCAGGCGATAAGAAAGTTAACGTTATTAAAGCGGTACGTGGCGCAACTGGTCTAGGCCTTAAAGAAGCGAAAGCAATGGTTGACGGCGCTCCAGCTACAGTTAAAGAAGGCGCTTCTAAAGAAGAAGCTGAAGAGCTTAAGAAAGCTCTTGAAGAAGCAGGTGCTTCTGTCGAAATCAAGTAATGTTACTTGTTTCTCAAAAGTTCGGCATCTAGTCGAAATGGCTGGTGGTGTTTTGCCACCGGCCTTTTTGGGTTTCTAAAGCCCTATTAAAAATTTATTCTTTTTTTGAGAGAATACTCTCTCAATTTTCGGTAGGCCTGATTAAGAGGCCTTTTGCGTCAATGTGCACAAGCTGGGGAATGCTGATGGCTTACTCATACACTGAGAAAAAACGTATCCGTAAGGATTTCGGTAAACTGCCGCCCGTTTTGGATGTGCCATACTTGCTGGCAATTCAGCTTGAATCCTACCGTAACTTCTTGCAGGAAGGTAAAGCTCCTGCAGAGCGTGGGGAACTGGGTCTGCATGGGGCCTTTAAATCTGTCTTTCCAATGGTCAGCTTTTCCGGCAATGCGGCGCTAGAATACGTCGATTACCGATTGGGCAAGCCAGTATTTGATGTAAAAGAGTGTCAGCTACGTGGTGTAACGTATGCCGCTCCTTTACGTGTTCGTGTACGCCTTATCATTTATGATAAAGAGTCAGCGAACAAGGCAATCAAAGACATTCGCGAGCAAGAAGTCTACATGGGCGAAATCCCATTAATGACTGAAAATGGTACGTTCGTAATCAACGGTACTGAGCGTGTTATCGTATCTCAGTTACACCGTTCACCTGGTGTGTTCTTCGACCACGATCGTGGTAAGACTCACTCATCAGGTAAACTACTACACTCTGCTCGTGTTATTCCTTACCGTGGTTCATGGTTGGACTTCGAGTTTGATCCAAAAGACTGCGTGTTCGTTCGTATCGACCGTCGTCGTAAGCTGCCTGTATCAATTTTGTTACGCGCGCTTGGTTTTGATACTGAACAAATTCTAGATACCTTCTTCGATACGACTCGTTTCTTCTTGAGCCGTGATGGCGTAGAAATGGAACTGATCGCAAACCGCCTACGTGGTGAGACGGCTCTGTTTGACATCACCGATCAGGATGGCAACGTTATCGTTGAAGAAACTCGCCGTATTACTGCGAAACATATCCGTCAGATGGAAAAAGTAGGTTTAGAGCGTCTCTCTGTTCCTCTTGAGTACCTATTGGGTAAAGTAACGGCTAAAAACCTTGTGCATCCAGGCACAGGAGAGTTGATCGCTGAAGCGAACACAGAAATGTCTGTTGATCTACTAGAGGCGCTTGTTGCCGCTGGTATCAAAGAGATTGATGTTCTTTACACGAACGATCTAGATCACGGTCCGTTTATCTCTGATACATTGCGTATCGACCCTACAAATAACCAGTTAGAAGCATTGGTAGAAATCTACCGTATGATGCGTCCTGGTGAGCCACCAACCAAAGAGTCTGCTGAGGCGTTGTTCCAAAGCTTGTTCTTCTCAGAAGATCGCTACGATCTATCTGGTGTTGGTCGTATGAAATTTAACCGTCGTTTGGGACGTGATGAAGACGAAGGTCTAGGTATTCTAGACAACGACGACATCATTGATGTTCTGAAGACATTGCTAGATATCCGTAACGGTAATGGTATGGTCGATGATATTGACCACCTTGGTAACCGTCGTATTCGTTCTGTCGGCGAAATGGCCGAGAACCAATTCCGTGTTGGTTTAGTACGTGTAGAGCGTGCCGTGAAAGAGCGTTTGTCTATGGCAGAAGCGGATGGCCTAATGCCACAAGATCTATTGAACGCTAAACCCGTTGCGGCTGCGATCAAAGAATTCTTCGGTTCTAGCCAATTGTCACAGTTCATGGACCAAAACAACCCGCTTTCTGAGGTAACTCACAAGCGTCGTGTTTCTGCGTTAGGCCCTGGTGGTCTGACTCGTGAGCGCGCAGGCTTCGAGGTTCGAGACGTTCACGCTACTCACTACGGTCGTGTATGTCCAATCGAAACGCCTGAAGGTCCAAACATCGGTTTGATCAACTCGCTATCGACTTACGCGCGTACTAACAGCTACGGCTTCCTAGAAACGCCTTACCGTAAAGTTATCGATGGCAAAATGACTGACGAAACGGTTTACGTTTCGGCAATCGATGAGGCGAAATACGTTATCGCACAAGCGTCTGTGAACGTTGATGAAGAAGGTCGCCTAGTAGACGAACTTGTTCAGGTTCGTCACATGCATGACACGACTCTACTACCGAAAGAAAAAGTAAACCTAATGGACGTGTCACCACGTCAGGTCGTATCGGTAGCAGCATCGCTTATCCCGTTCCTAGAGCACGATGACGCCAACCGTGCCTTGATGGGATCAAACATGCAGCGTCAGGCTGTACCGACTCTAATCGCTGAAAAACCAGTGGTTGGTACAGGTATGGAGAAGAACGTAGCAAAAGACTCTGGTGTATGTATCGTTGCCCGTCGTGGCGGTGAAATCGAGTCTGTTGATGCGAGCCGTATCGTTGTACGTGTGAACTCTGAAGAGACTGAAGCGGGTGAAGCAGGTGTAGATATCTACAACCTGACGAAATACGTTCGTTCGAACCAGAACACATGTATCAACCAGCGCACTTTGGTACTCAAAGGTGACAAAGTGGCACGCGGTGACATCATGGCTGACGGTCCTTCTGTTGACATGGGTGACCTAGCGCTTGGTCAAAACATGCGTATCGCTTTCATGCCTTGGAACGGTTTCAACTTCGAGGACTCGATTCTAGTATCTGAGCGCGTAGTAGAAGAAGATCGTTTCACTTCGATTCACATCCAAGAGTTAACTTGTGTGGCTCGTGATACGAAGCTTGGGCCTGAAGAAATCACTTCAGATATCCCGAACGTAGGCGAAGGTGCGCTATCTAAACTGGATAACGCTGGTGTGGTTTACATCGGTGCAGAAGTTGAGCCAGGTGATATCCTAGTTGGTAAGGTAACGCCAAAAGGTGAAACTCAGCTAACACCTGAGGAAAAACTTCTACGTGCAATCTTCGGTGAAAAAGCGTCTGACGTAAAAGATACGTCACAACGCGTGAAAACAGGTACGCGCGGTACAGTTATCGACGTACAAGTATTCACTCGTGATGGCATCGAGAAAGATGAGCGTGCTAAGTCTATTGAGAAAGCTCAACTAGACGAAGTTCGTAAAGATTTGAACGAAGAATTCCGCATTGTTGAGAAAGCTACGTTTGAGCGTCTTGCTGAAGCGTTAGTAGGCCAACAGGCTGAAGGTGGTCCAGGTCTTGCGCGTAATGCTGTTATCACTGAAGAATACCTAGCAAATCTTGATCACCCTGAGTGGTTTAAGATTCGTGTAGCGAACGAAGAGGCAAGTGAGCAGCTTGAAAAAGCGCAAGCCGCTTTGATTGAGCGCCGCAAAGAGCTAGATGCTAAGTTCGAAGATAAGAAACGCAAGCTACAAACGGGCGATGATTTAGCACCTGGTGTGTTGAAGATCGTCAAAGTTTACGTGGCTGTGAAACGTCGTATCCAGCCAGGTGATAAAATGGCCGGTCGTCACGGTAACAAGGGTGTAATCTCTAAGATCATGCCTGTTGAAGATATGCCGTATGATGAAAACGGCGATCCAGTTGATATCGTACTAAACCCATTGGGTGTACCGTCACGTATGAACGTTGGTCAGGTACTAGAGACTCACTTGGGTGCAGCAGCGAAAGGCTTGGGTCGTAAGATCGACGAAATGCTTAAGATTGAGCGTGAGAAAGCGGAAACTGTTAAAGAACTTCGTGCTTTCCTAAATGAAATCTATAACGGTTACGAAGGTGATCTTCGTCCAGCTCGTTCAGAAGATCTAGACAGCTTCTCTGATGAAGAGATTCTAGTGTTGGCATCAAACCTTAAGAAAGGTGTGCCAATGGCGTCTGGTGCCTTTGACGGTGCAAAAGAAGCTGAGATTAAGCGTATGCTTCGTCTTGCGGGCATCAACGAGAGTGGGCAGATCAAGCTATTCAACGGCCGTACTGGTGAAGCGTTTGAGCGTCCTGTAACCGTAGGTTACATGTACATGCTTAAGTTGAACCACTTGGTAGATGATAAGATGCACGCTCGTTCAACTGGCTCTTACAGCCTTGTTACTCAGCAGCCGCTGGGTGGTAAAGCTCAATTCGGTGGTCAGCGTTTCGGTGAGATGGAGGTATGGGCACTTGAAGCATACGGTGCTGCCTACACGCTACAAGAAATGTTGACTGTTAAGTCGGACGACGTGAACGGCCGTACTAAGATGTACAAAAACATCGTAGATGGCGATCACCGTATGGAGCCAGGCATGCCTGAATCCTTCAACGTATTGGTGAAAGAAATCCGTTCTCTTGGTATCGACATCGAGCTAGAAAACGAATAAGCACGAATCACATTTGACCTGCTGGGAGGGTTAACCCCTCCCAGCCTTACGAGTGGGGCGAATATCCATGAAAGACTTATTAGGTCTTCTAAAAACACAGGGACAATCAGAAGAGTTTGATGCGATTCGCATTGGCTTAGCTTCTCCAGATATGATTCGTTCATGGTCTTATGGTGAAGTTAAAAAGCCAGAAACCATCAACTACCGTACGTTCAAACCAGAGCGTGACGGTCTGTTCTGTGCCAAAATCTTTGGTCCTATCAAGGACTACGAATGTTTGTGTGGTAAATACAAGCGTTTAAAACACCGTGGTGTCATTTGTGAGAAGTGTGGCGTTGAAGTTGCGTTGTCGAAAGTGCGTCGTGAGCGCATGGGACACATCGAGCTAGCTTCACCGGTTGCTCACATCTGGTTCCTTAAGTCTCTACCATCTCGTATCGGTCTTATCATGGATATGACCCTACGTGATATTGAGCGTGTTCTTTACTTCGAATCATTCATTGTGATTGATCCAGGCATGACGACGCTTGAAAAAGGTCAGCTACTGAACGATGAGCAGTACTTCGAAGCACTAGAAGAGTTCGGTGACGAATTCGACGCTCGCATGGGTGCTGAGGCGATTCAGTGCTTGCTACGTGACATGGATCTTGCTGAAGAAATCAGCACCATGCGCGAAGAGCTAAACGCTACTAACTCTGAGACTCGTATTAAGAAGCTATCTAAGCGTCTTAAACTGATCGAAGCGTTCCATCATTCTGGTAACAATCCAGAGTGGATGGTATTAGACGTACTTCCAGTGTTGCCACCAGATCTTCGCCCTCTAGTTCCACTAGAAGGTGGTCGTTTCGCAACATCTGATTTGAATGATCTATACCGTCGCGTTATTAACCGTAACAACCGTCTAAAACGTCTTCTTGAGCTAGCTGCTCCAGACATCATCGTGCGCAACGAAAAGCGTATGTTGCAAGAGTCTGTTGATGCGCTACTAGACAACGGTCGTCGCGGTCGTGCGATCACAGGTTCTAACAAGCGTCCTCTGAAATCTTTGGCAGACATGATCAAAGGTAAGCAAGGTCGTTTCCGTCAGAACCTTTTGGGTAAACGTGTAGACTACTCTGGCCGTTCTGTTATCACAGTAGGTCCATCTCTACGTTTGCACCAGTGTGGTCTGCCGAAGAAGATGGCTCTTGAGCTATTCAAGCCATTCATCTTCTCGAAACTAGAACTTCGTGGTATGGCAACAACCATCAAAGCTGCGAAGAAAATGGTTGAGCGTGAAACACCTGAGGTTTGGGATATTCTTGATGAAGTTATCCGTGAACACCCAGTAATGCTTAACCGTGCACCAACGCTTCACCGTTTGGGTATCCAAGCGTTTGAGCCGATTCTAATCGAAGGTAAAGCGATTCAGTTGCACCCACTTGTGTGTGCGGCTTACAACGCCGACTTCGACGGTGACCAGATGGCGGTACACGTGCCATTGACAATCGAAGCTCAGCTTGAAGCTCGTGCGTTGATGATGTCTACCAACAACATCCTGTCGCCAGCAAACGGTGAGCCGATCATCGTTCCTTCTCAGGACGTTGTATTGGGTCTGTACTACATGACGCGTGAGAAAATCAACGCGAAAGGTGAGGGCATGGCCTTCGCTGATATCAAAGAAGTACACCGTGCATATGGTGCTAAACAAGTTGAACTGCACGCGAAAATCAAAGTTCGTGTGAATCAAGTTGATACAACGCTTGAAGGTGAGAAGATCCCTTCAACGTTTATTGTTGATACAACTGTTGGTCGTGCATTGTTGTTTGATGTGGTGCCTGATGGCCTACCATTCTCGGTTATTAACCAGCCGATGAAGAAGAAAGCAATCTCGAACCTAATCAACGAGTGTTACCGTAAGGTTGGTCTAAAAGAGACTTGTATCTTCGCTGACCAATTGATGTACACAGGTTTCCAATACGCAACAGCGTCTGGTTCCTCTGTGGGTGTTGACGATTTCGTAATTCCGCCAGAGAAAGTAGATATCATTTCTCGTGCCGAAGAAGAAGTTAAAGAAATCGAATACCAATTCGCCGACGGTCTTGTGACAGCGGGCGAAAAATACAACAAAGTTATCGACTTGTGGTCTCGTACCAACGAAACCGTAACTGAAGCCATGATGAAAAACTTGGCAAAAGAGACGGTTATCGATAAAGAAGGTAACGAAGTTGAGCAGCAATCATTTAACTCAGTTTACATGATGGCCGACTCTGGTGCCCGTGGTAGTGTGGCTCAGATGCGTCAGCTAGGTGGTATGCGTGGTCTGATGGCGAAACCGGATGGTTCCATCATCGAGACACCGATCACTGCGAACTTCCGTGAAGGTCTATCGGTACTTCAGTACTTTACCTCTACACACGGTGCTCGTAAGGGTCTTGCCGATACAGCCTTGAAGACAGCAAACTCTGGTTACCTAACGCGTCGCCTAGTTGACGTTGCGCAAGACTTGGTAATCACAGAAGTAGATTGTGGTGCTGAAAATGGTCTTCTAGTAAGTGCATTGATTGAGGGTGGTGACGTAGTTGTTCCTCTAGGTCAGCGTGTACTAGGTCGTGTTGTAGCTCAAGATGTGTTGGACGCGAAAGGCAATGTTGTTGTTGAGCGTGGTGTTCTAATTGACGAGCACAACGTACGTGCAATTGAAGCAGCGGGTGTGGACGAGATGATCGTTCGCTCTGTAATCAGCTGTGAAACTAAGCACGGTGTGTGTGCGAGCTGTTACGGTCGTGATCTAGCTCGTGGTCACTTGGTGAACATTGGTGAGGCTGTCGGTGTTGTAGCTGCTCAGTCGATCGGTGAGCCGGGTACACAGCTGACCATGCGTACCTTCCACATTGGTGGTGCGGCCTCTCGAGCATCTGCTGTAGACAGTGTGCAAGTTAAGAGTGCCGGTACAGTGCGTTTCCACAAGATGAAGAGCATCGAGCGTGAAACCGGTCAATTGGTTGTAGCATCGCGTTCTTCTGAATTGGCAATTGCAGACGAAGCGGGTCGTGAGAAAGAGCGTTACAAGCTTCCTTACGGTGCGGTGTTGAGTGTTCGCGAAGGCGATCAAGTTTCTGCTGGTCAAGTATTGGCTAACTGGGACCCACACACTCACCCAATCGTTTCTGAGATGCAGGGTAAACTTGAATTCTCTGGTATGGAAGAGGGCGTCACTATTCGCCGTCAGTCTGATGAGCTAACTGGCTTGACGACAATCGAAGTACTTGAGATGAAAGATCGTCCTTCTTCTGGCAAAGACATTCGTCCAACGATCTCTGTTGTCGACGACAACGGTGCGCCTGTGATGATTCCTGGTACTGAAATGCCAGTACAATACATGCTTCCTGAGAAGGCTCTATTGAGCTTGGATCACGGTGCTACCATCAAGTCTGGTGAAGTATTGGCACGTATCCCTCAAGAGTCTCAAGGTAACAAGGATATCACCGGTGGTCTGCCACGCGTAGCTGACTTGTTCGAAGCACGTCGTCCGAAAGATCCTGCTGTGATGGCGGAAGCGACGGGTGTAGTAAGTTTCGGTAAAGAGACGAAAGGTAAGATCCGTTTGGTGATCACACCACAAGATGGCGGTGATCCAATCGAAACTCTGATTCCTAAATGGCGTCAAATCAACATCTTCGACGGTGAAGAAGTTGCGAAGGGTGAGATCATTGCCGACGGTCCTCTAAACCCACATGACATCTTGCGTCTTCAGGGTGTAGCAGCGCTTGCTGATTACATCACTAACGAGATTCAAGAGGTTTACCGTCTGCAGGGTGTAGGCATCAACGATAAGCACATCGAAGTTATTGTGCGTCAGATGCTACGCAAAGTAGACATCACTGAATCAGGTGATACTAACCTCATTCAGGGTGACCAAGTTGAATACACGCAAATGCAAGAAGCAAACGAAGCTGCGGAAGCAGAAGGTCGTTTCCCTTCTAAATACGAGCGTGTCCTACTTGGTATTACTAAAGCTTCTTTGGCAACTGAGTCATTTATCTCTGCGGCATCGTTCCAAGAGACAACTCGTGTCCTAACAGAAGGTGCGGTAACTGGTAAGAAAGACCACCTACGTGGTCTGAAAGAAAACGTTGTTGTAGGTCGTCTGATACCAGCGGGTACAGGTTTGGCTTACCACAGCGGTCGCAAAGCTAAGAAAGAGCTTGCGCAAGCAACGACGGAAGGTGGTGCAACAGTAAGTGCTTCTGATGTAGAAGAAGCATTAAGTGCGGCATTGAAAGACTAGAAGTCATTGTATACGTAAGGGAGGTGAAATTTTGTTCGCCTCCCTATTGACTGTTTTATAGGCGCAAATTACACTTGCGCCTCCTTATTTTTGGCGATTTCCGCCAATAGAATTGGATGTGGAGCTTGTTAAATGGCAACCGTTAACCAGTTGGTTCGTAAACCACGTAAACGTAAAGTGGCAAAAAGTGACGTTCCTGCGTTACAAGCTTGTCCGCAACGCCGCGGCGTCTGCACACGTGTATACACTACTACGCCTAAGAAGCCTAACTCGGCTTTGCGTAAAGTATGTCGTGTTCGCTTGACGAACGGCTTCGAAGTTACTTCCTACATCGGTGGTGAAGGTCACAACCTGCAAGAACACAGCGTAGTGCTGATTCGTGGCGGTCGTGTAAAAGACCTTCCAGGTGTTCGTTACCACACAGTACGTGGTAGCTTGGATACTTCTGGCGTACAAAATCGTAAGCAAGGCCGTTCTAAGTACGGTACTAAGCGTCCTAAGTAAGCTATTACGCTACCTTAATCGTTTAGACATAATTTTTTAATACAGTAAGGCCGAGCACAGAAATGGTCTCGGACTCACCTGAAGAGGATAATATCCATGCCTAGAAGACGCGTCGTCGCTAAGCGTGAAGTGCTTCCAGATCCGAAACACGGAAGCCAACTTCTTGCAAAGTTCATTAACCACGTAATGGTTAGTGGCAAGAAATCTGTAGCTGAAAGCATCGTTTACAATGCACTAAATACAGTTGCAGAACGCACTAAATCAGAAGAGCCAATGGCTATCTTCGAAAAAGCACTAGAATCTATCCAGCCAATGGTTGAGGTTAAATCTCGCCGTGTTGGTGGTGCAACATACCAAGTACCTGTAGAAGTACGTCCAGCTCGTCGTTCAGCGCTATCTATGCGTTGGTTGGTTGAAGCTGCACGTAAGCGTGGCGAAAAATCAATGGCGCTACGTCTTGCAGGCGAAATTCTAGATGCGTCTGAGAACAAAGGTTCAGCTGTTAAGAAACGTGAAGACGTTCACCGTATGGCTGAAGCGAACAAAGCGTTCTCTCACTACCGTTTCTAATCATCCGGAGAAGCTTAAGTGGCACGTAAGACACCCATCAATCGTTACCGCAATATTGGTATTTGTGCGCACGTTGATGCGGGTAAGACGACAACTACTGAGCGTGTTCTGTTCTACACCGGTCTTTCTCACAAGATCGGTGAAGTCCATGATGGTGCAGCCACCATGGACTGGATGGAGCAGGAGCAAGAGCGTGGAATCACGATCACTTCAGCAGCAACAACTTGCTTCTGGAGTGGGATGAGTCAGCAGTTTGATCAACACCGTATTAATATTATCGACACCCCTGGACACGTAGACTTTACCATTGAGGTAGAGCGTTCTTTGCGTGTGTTAGATGGTGCTGTTGTAGTTCTGTGTGGATCTTCTGGTGTGCAGCCTCAAACAGAGACTGTTTGGCGTCAGGCAAATAAATACGAAGTACCTCGCATGGTATTCGTCAATAAAATGGACCGTACGGGTGCAGATTATTTTCATGTTGTTCATCAACTTGAAGATCGTCTGAATGCTAATGCTGTTCCAATTCAGATTAACATCGGTACAGAAGAGAACTTCGCCGGCGTTGTTGATCTGATCTTGATGAAAGCCATCATGTGGAATGAACAAGACCAAGGTATGACTTATACTTTGGAAGATATTCCTGCGGACTTGGTCGATGTTGCTGAAGAGTGGCGTGAAAAAATGGTCGAGGCGGCCGCTGAAGCAAATGAAGAGTTGATGGATAAGTATCTTGAAGAAGGTGAATTGTCCGTTGAAGACATCAAGGCAGGCTTGCGCGCGCGAACACTCGCGAACGAAGTGGTATTGGTAACTTGTGGTTCTGCATTTAAGAACAAAGGTGTCCAAGCTGTGCTTGATGCGGTTGTCGAATATCTTCCTTCACCTCTAGAAGTAAAAGCGATCGAAGGCACCCTTGAAGATGCTGAAACCGTTGTTACTCGTGAAGCGGATGACAATGCGCCATTTGCGGCATTAGCATTTAAAATTGCTACTGACCCATTTGTGGGTACGCTTACTTTCGTGCGTGTATATTCTGGCTCGTTAAATTCTGGTGATGCAGTGTATAACTCTGTAAAACACAAGAAAGAACGTGTTGGACGTATGGTTCAAATGCATGCTAATAACCGTGAGGAAATCAAAGAAGTTCTTGCGGGTGATATTGCGGCATTGATCGGCATGAAAGATGTCACCACAGGGGATACGCTGTGTGATAACAAAGATATTGTTGTCTTAGAGCGTATGGAATTCCCTGAGCCAGTAATTTCTGTCGCTGTAGAGCCTAAGTCTCAAGCGGATCAAGATAAAATGGCTGTGGCTCTTGGTAAGTTAGCGCAGGAAGATCCTTCTTTCCGTGTTGAAACTCACGAAGAGACAGGTCAAACCATTATCTCTGGTATGGGTGAGCTTCACCTAGATATACTTGTGGATCGAATGAAGCGTGAATTTAAAGTTGACGCAAACATTGGTAAGCCGCAGGTATCTTACCGAGAGAAAATTCGCAAAGAAGTGGAAATTAACCACAAATTTGTACGACAGTCTGGTGGCCGAGGACAGTACGGTCACGTTGTTATGAAACTGATTCCAACCGAACAAGAAGGTTTGGAGTTTGTGAATGAGATTGTCGGTGGTGTTATTCCTAAGGAATACATCCCTGCTGTCGAGAAGGGCGTTTCAGAGCAAATGAAGAATGGTGTCATTGCTGGATATCCGTTATTGGGTTTGAAGGTGGTACTATTCGATGGATCCTTCCATGATGTTGACTCTAACGAAATGGCCTTTAAAATTGCAGCTTCTCAAGGCTTAAAGAAAGGTGCTGCGGACGCAGATCCTTGTGTTCTTGAGCCTGTGATGAAGGTAGAAGTTGTAACTCCTGAAGAGTACATGGGTGATGTGATGGGTGACCTGAATCGTCGTCGTGGACTTGTACAGGGGATGGAAGACTCCCCATCTGGTAAGATTATTCGAGCAGAAGTGCCGTTAGGCGAGATGTTTGGATATGCAACAGATGTGCGTAGCTTGTCGCAAGGGCGTGCGAGTTATGCAATGGAGTTTCTGAAATACGCTGAAGCGCCAGCTAGTGTGGCAGACGCGATCATCAAAAATGAAATTTAATCATCATACTTACTATTTATAAGGTGTATGTATCATGGCAAAAGAAAAGTTCGAACGTAGTAAACCACACGTTAACGTTGGTACTATCGGTCACGTTGACCACGGTAAAACTACTCTAACAGCAGCACTTACTCGTGTATGTGCAGAAGTATTCGGCGGTACAGCGGTTGCTTTTGACGGTATCGATAACGCTCCAGAAGAGCGTGAGCGTGGTATCACGATCGCAACTTCTCACGTAGAGTACGATTCTCCAACTCGTCACTACGCACACGTAGACTGTCCTGGACACGCCGATTATGTTAAAAACATGATCACTGGTGCTGCTCAAATGGACGGCGCGATCCTAGTGTGTGGTGCGACTGACGGCCCAATGCCTCAGACTCGTGAGCACATCCTTCTTTCTCGTCAGGTAGGTGTACCTTACATCGTAGTTTTCCTAAACAAAGCAGACCTTCTAGCTGAAGACTGTGGCGGTGCTGACTCTGAAGAATACGCAGAAATGCTTGAGCTTGTAGAGATGGAACTACGTGACCTTCTTTCTGAGTACGACTTCCCAGGTGATGACACTCCAATCATCCCAGGTTCTGCCCTAATGGCATTGAACGGTGAAGACGACAACGAAATGGGTACTACTGCTGTTAAGACACTAGTAGAAACTCTAGACGAGTACATTCCTGAGCCAGAGCGTGCAATCGACGGTGCATTCATCATGCCTATCGAGGACGTATTCTCTATCCAAGGTCGTGGTACTGTAGTAACTGGTCGTGTAGAGCGTGGTATCATCAAAGTTGGTGAAGAAGTTGAAATCGTTGGTATCAAAGATACTACTAAAACAACTTGTACTGGCGTTGAGATGTTCCGTAAACTTCTAGACGAAGGTCGTGCTGGTGAGAACTGTGGTATTCTTCTACGTGGTACTAAGCGTGACGAAGTTCAGCGTGGTCAAGTACTAGCTAAGCCTGGTTCTATCAACCCACACACTGAATTCGAAGCAGAAGTATACGTTCTGTCTAAAGATGAAGGTGGTCGTCACACTCCATTCTTTAAAGGTTACCGTCCACAGTTCTACTTCCGTACAACTGACGTAACTGGTTCTTGTGAACTACCTGAAGGCGTAGAAATGGTTATGCCTGGTGACAACATTCAAATGACTGTTACTCTAATTCACCCAATCGCGATGGACGAAGGTCTACGTTTCGCGATTCGTGAAGGTGGTCGTACAGTAGGTGCTGGTGTTGTTGCTAAGGTTCTTAAGTAATATCTGGTTTATCTAGATAGGTTTAAGAAACCCAACAGAAAAGGTCGCTCCTTGAGCGGCCTTTTTTTATGAGTGCTGTTTTTAAACTGGTTACTTGACAACCAATTTTAAAGCGGCTAACATTCGCCGTCCTTAAATAAGGATGGTAGATCAAGTTTTGTACAGAAGGTCTATCTGAACATAGTATTTGGAGTTGGAAATGCAAAGCCAAAAAATCCGTATTCGTTTGAAAGCATTCGATCACCGTCTGATCGACGCTTCAACGCAAGAGATTGTGGACACTGCTAAGCGCACAGGCGCTCAAGTACGTGGTCCAATTCCACTTCCTACTCGCAAAGAACGTTACACTGTACTGATTTCTCCACACGTAAACAAAGATGCGCGTGACCAATACGAAATCCGTACACACAAACGTGTTCTAGACATCGTTGAGCCAACAGAAAAAACTGTTGACGCTCTAATGAAGCTGGATCTTGCGGCAGGCGTGGAAGTACAAATTTCTTTGGGCTAATCCCCAAAGTTTTAGGGGTGCGATAACCAACAAGTATTTGTTGGCCTAAGCACATTAGTGGAACGATCTGGAATGGTCGGCCGTAGCGGGTGATAGCCCCGTACACAACTGGCAATTGAGGTAAAAAATGGCTATTCAATTAGTCGGACGTAAAGCCGGAATGACACGTATCTTCAATGAAGATGGTGTATCCGTGCCAGTAACCGTTATCGAGGTTGAACCGAACCGTGTAACACAGGTGAAAAACACAGAAACTGACGGCTACGCAGCTGTTCAAGTAACTGTAGGTGCTCGCCGTGCTAGCCGTGTAAACAAAGCTGCTGCAGGTCACTTTGCAAAAGCAAACGTTGAAGCGGGCCGTGGTTTGTGGGAGTTCCGCCTTTCAGGTGACGAAAAAGAAATCAATGTTGGCGACGAGCTAACAGTAGCGGATTTTGAAGCTATTACTTCTGTTGACGTAACTGGTCAATCAAAAGGTAAAGGTTTCCAAGGTGGCGTTAAGCGTCACAACTTCCGTACGCAAGATGCTACACACGGTAACTCATTGTCTCACCGTGCTCCTGGTTCCATCGGTCAATGTCAAACACCTGGTCGTGTTTGGAAAGGCAAAAAGATGGCTGGTCACATGGGCGCAGCTCAAGTAACAACTCAGTCTCTAGAAGTTGTTCGCGTTGATGCTGAGCGTAACCTTATCCTTGTTAAAGGTGCGGTTCCTGGCGCTGTAAATGGTGACGTAATCGTTCAACCAGCAGTTAAAGCTCGCTAAGAGGGGTAGACAATGAACTTGAATCTAACAGGTGCTGAAGGAACTGTAGAAGTTTCTGACGTAACCTTTGCGCGTGAATACAACGAAGCGCTAGTTCACCAGGTTGTTACTGCTTACCTGGCTGGTGCTCGTCAAGGCTCTCGCGCTCAGAAAACTCGCTCTGAAGTAGCCGGTGGCGGTAAAAAGCCATGGCGTCAAAAAGGTTCTGGCCGCGCACGTGCTGGTACAATCCGTAGTCCTCTATGGCGTACTGGTGGCGTAACATTCGCTGCTAAACCTCAAGACCACTCTCAGAAAGTAAACAAGAAGATGTATCGTGCAGCAATGCGCACCATCTGGTCTGAGCTTGCTCGTCAAGACCGTCTTGTTGTAGTTGAAGAGCTTTCAATCGAAGCTCCAAAAACTAAGCTTTTCAAAGCTAAAATGGCTGAATTGAATGTTGAGAACGCGCTAGTTGTAGCGCAAGAGCTAGATGCAAATCTGTTCCTAGCTGCTCGCAACATTCCGAACGTTGACGTTCGTGATGCAGCGTCTGTTGACCCTGTTAGCTTGATTGCATACGACAAAGTGTTGGTGACAGTTGGTGCTCTGAAACAAGTTGAGGAGGCACTAGCATGATCGGCGAACGCATTTATAAAGTGTTGTTAGGTCCACACATCTCTGAGAAAGCGACTATCGTTGCCGAAGGTAATGGTCAGTACGTATTTCGCGTAGTAAAAGACGCGACTAAGCCAGAGATTAAACAAGCAATCGAAGCGTTGTTTGAAGTCAAAGTTGAATCTGTTCGCACGTTGAACCAAAAAGGTAAAACGAAGCGCACTGTTCGTGGTCTAGGCAAGCGTAACGATGTGAAAAAAGCGTACGTACGTTTGGCAGAAGGCCAAGAAATTGATTTCTTGGGCGCTGAATAAGGGGAGATAGGTCAATGGCTGTTGTAAAAAGTAAGCCAACGTCTGCAGGCCGTCGTCACGTTGTTAAAGTTGTTAACACTGACTTGCATAAAGGTGCACCTTACGCGCCTTTGCTAGACAAAAAAAGCAAGTCTGGTGGTCGTAACAACAACGGACGCATCACTACGCGTCACGTAGGTGGTGGTCACAAGCAGCATTACCGTGTTGTAGATTTCCGTCGTAACAAAGATGGTATCCCTGCGGTAGTTGAGCGTTTGGAATATGATCCAAACCGTTCTGCACACATTGCATTGGTTAAATATGCTGATGGTGAACGTCGTTACATCATCGCTTCTAAAGGCTTAGAAGCTGGTGCTGTTATTTCTAGTGGTGCAGATGCGCCTATCAAAACTGGTAATACTTTGCCTCTGCAAAACATTCCAGTAGGTAGTGTTGTACACTGTATCGAGCTTAAGCCAGGTAAAGGTGCACAAATTGCACGTTCTGCTGGTGCTTCTGCTCAGCTTGTTGCTCGTGAAGGTCGTTACGTAACTCTACGTCTACGTTCTGGTGAGATGCGTAAAGTTCTAACTGAATGTCGCGCAACTCTTGGTGAAGTATCTAACTCTGAACACACGTTACGTGTTCTAGGTAAAGCTGGTGCTAAGCGCTGGCGTGGTGTTCGCCCAACAGTTCGTGGTGCGGCAATGAACCCGGTTGATCACCCGCATGGTGGTGGTGAAGGTCGTAGCTCTGGTGGTCGTCACCCTGTTACTCCTTGGGGCGTGCCTACTAAAGGTTACAAAACGCGCAAGAACAAGCGTACTGATAAACTTATTGTACGTCGTCGTACTAAGTAATAAGAGGAAACGACTGTGCCACGTTCACTAAAAAAAGGTCCTTTTATCGACCTTCATTTGTTGAAAAAGGTAGAGGCTGCGGTAGAAAAGAATGACCGTCGTCCAATTAAAACTTGGTCGCGCCGTTCTACAATCTTCCCTGAATTCGTAGGGTTGACTATCGCTGTCCATAATGGTCGCCAACACGTCCCAGTTCTAGTATCTGAGGATATGGTCGGTCATAAATTGGGTGAGTTCGCTCCGACCCGTACCTACAAGGGTCACGCTGCGGACAAAAAGGCCAAACGGTAATTAAGGGGTATTAATCATGAGTGAAGTAAGCGCTTCATTGAAGGGTGCTCGCCTCTCAGCGCAGAAGGCCCGTTTGGTAGCAGATCAAATCCGCGGCAAATCTGTAAGCGAAGCACTGAACATTTTGGCGTTCAGTCCTAAAAAGGCGGCAGCAATTGTCAAGAAAGTACTAGAGTCTGCTGTAGCTAACGCTGAGCATAACGAAGGTGCTGATATCGATGACTTGCGTGTTTCTACGATCTACGTTGATGAGGCTATGACTCTAAAACGTATTAAAGCTCGTGCTAAAGGCCGTGCTGATCGTATTTTAAAACGCGGTTGCCATATTACAGTTAAAGTCGCTGACTAATTAGGAGATACCCAATGGGTCAGAAGGTTCATCCAACTGGAATTCGCCTAGGGATAGTTAAAGACCATACTTCTACTTGGTATGCGAACAACCAAAACTACTCTAAGCAACTTTTAAACGATCTTCAGGTACGTAAATACCTAGAAGAGAAACTTGTTCAGGCTTCTGTTTCTCGCATTGAGATCCAGCGTCCTGCACAAACAGCTCGCATTACTATTCATACTGCTCGTCCAGGTATCGTGATTGGTAAGAAAGGCGAGGATGTTGAGAAACTACGTAACGCTGTATCAGCAATGATGGGTGTTCCAGTTCACATCAACATCGAAGAAATTCGTAAGCCAGAACTAGATGCTAAATTGGTTGCGCAAAACATTGCTGGCCAGCTTGAGCGTCGTGTTATGTTCCGTCGTGCAATGAAGCGTGCAGTACAAAATGCTATGCGTGCCGGCGCGAAAGGTATCAAGGTTCAGGTAAGTGGTCGTCTGGGCGGTGCCGAAATTGCTCGTGCAGAATGGTACCGTGAAGGTCGTGTGCCTCTACACACTCTACGTGCTGACATCGACTACGCTACTTATGAAGCTCTAACAACTTACGGCATCATTGGTGTTAAAGTTTGGATCTTCAAAGGCGAAATCTTGGGCGGTATTGAACAAGTGCGTGCTGATAAAGGCGCACAGAAGAAGAAGTCTAAGTAGGGGGTAGTCAATGTTACAGCCGAAACGTACTAAGTTCCGTAAGACGCAGAAGGGCCGTAACCGCGGTCTAGCTCTTCGCGGTAACCAAGTTAGCTTTGGTGAATTCGGATTGAAAGCGACTGAACGTGGTCGTATCACCGCTCGTCAAATTGAAGCGGCGCGTCGTGCAATGACTCGTCACATCAAACGTGGTGGTAAAATTTGGATCCGTGTATTCCCAGATAAGCCTATTACTCAGAAGCCTCTTGAAGTGCGTCAGGGTAAAGGTAAAGGTAGCGTAGAATACTGGGTGGCTCAAATCCAACCAGGTAAGATGCTTTATGAAGTTGAGGGCGTATCTGAGTCTCTAGCACGCGAAGCGTTCGCGTTAGCGGCAGCTAAGCTTCCTCTATCCACAACTTTCGTAACGCGTACGGTGATGTAGATGAAAGCAAAAGAATTGCAAGAAAAGTCTGTAGCTGAGCTACAGCAGACCTTGATCGAACTGCTACGTGAGCAATTTACACTGCGCATGCAGAAGGCCACTGGTCAGTTGGCTCAAACGCATTTGCTCTCGCAAGTTCGCCGCAATATCGCACGAGTTAAAACCGTGCTAAATGATAAGGCAGGTAACTAAGATGGCAAGTGTAGAAACTCAAGCTCGTACAGCTACTGGTAAAGTAGTTAGCGATAAGATGGATAAGTCCATCGTAGTACTAGTTGAGCGTACGGAACGTCACCCTTTGTATGGTAAGTTCGTTCGTCGTTCAACTAAACTGCACGCTCATGATGAAAACAACGAGTGTCAAGTTGGTGATACGGTTAAGGTTGTTGAAACACGTCCTTACTCTAAAACTAAGACTTGGAAACTGGTTCAGGTTGTTGAGAAAGCAGCTGCTGTATAAGCAGCTCCTTCCTTCATGAGACTTGTTATCTAATTTGATTGGAGAGCAGAAATGATTCAAACAGAATCGATGCTTGATGTAGCAGATAACAGCGGCGCAAAGCGCGTTCAGTGTATTAAAGTACTGGGTGGCTCTCATCGTCGTTATGCTGCAATTGGTGACATTATTAAAGTCACAGTTAAAGAAGCGATCCCACGTGGTCGTGTTAAGAAAGGCCAAGTTATGAACGCTGTTGTCGTTCGAACTAAGAAAGGTGTGCGTCGCCCTGATGGCTCAGTGATCCGTTTTGATGTAAACTCTGCGGTTCTATTGAACGCATCTGGCGCGCCGATTGGTACACGTATCTTTGGCCCTGTGACACGTGAGTTGCGTACAGAGCAATTCATGAAAATTGTTTCTCTTGCACCAGAAGTGCTGTAAGAGGTAGGGGACCGAATATGCGTAAAATCAAACGTGACGATGAAGTCGTTGTAATTGCTGGTAAAGACAAAGGCAAGCGCGGCAAAGTTGTTAAAGTAGTAGACGAAAACCGTGTGATTGTTTCTGGTATCAATATGGTCAAGAAGCATGAGAAGCCAAACCCTATGAAGGGTACGACTGGCGGTATCGTTGAAAAAGAAGCACCTATCCAGGTTTCTAACGTAGCCATTTTTAACAATGCTACTGGTAAAGCGGATCGCGTCGGCTTTAAAGTGAATGAAGACGGTACTAAAGTACGTGTTTTCAAATCAAACAGTGAAGCGATCGACGCCTAAGAGCGAGAATTATAGCCATGGCGAGACTTAAGCAAGTTTATAAAGATCAAGTAGTAGCTCAACTGACTGAACAGTTCAGCTACAAAAACGTAATGGAAGTGCCTAAAATCACTAAAATTACGTTGAACATGGGTGTTGGTGAAGCTATCGCAGACAAGAAACTTCTTGAAAATGCGGTAAATGATCTTACAGCACTTAGCGGCCAAAAAGTTGTAGTAACAAAAGCGCGCAAATCTGTTGCGGGCTTCAAAATCCGTGACGGTTACCCGATCGGTTGTAAAGTTACTCTTCGTGGTGACCGTATGTGGGATTTCTTTGACCGTTTGGTTGATGTTGCAATCCCTCGTATCCGTGACTTCCGTGGTTTGAACCCGAAGTCATTCGACGGACGCGGTAACTACAGCATGGGTGTTAAAGAGCAGATCATCTTCCCAGAAATCGATTACGATAAGGTTGATCGTGTACGTGGTCTTGATATCACTATCACAACAACTGCTCGTACCGACGAAGAAGGTCGTGCTTTGCTAGCCGCCTTTAGTTTCCCTTTCAAGAAATAAGAGGTAGGAATCATGGCTAAAGTATCAATGATTCAACGCGAAGCTAAGCGCACAAAATTAGTAGCTAAGTACGCTGAAAAGCGTGCTGCTCTAAAAGCGATCATTAACGACGTTAATGCATCGGACGATGAAAAGTGGGAAGCTACGCTTAAACTGCAAGCGCTTCCACGCGATTCATCTTCTTCTCGCCAGCGTAACCGTTGTCAGGTTACTGGTCGTCCACACGGCGTATTCCGTCGCTTTGGCTTGTCTCGTATCAAGCTACGTGAAGCAGCGATGCGCGGTGACGTACCAGGCTTGAAGAAAGCTAGTTGGTAAGCAAGTAGAGCGCGATCATAATACATTGCAGTGAAGGGGTGTTCAAATACTGGACATTCCGTTCGCTGCTGTGTACTATGCGCGAGCTCTATTTGCTGCACAATGGTTTTTTCTATTAGGAGCTCTTAAATGAGTATGCAAGATACACTTGCGGATATGATTACTCGTATCCGTAACGCACAGTTGGCTGCAAAAACAACTGTGTCTATGCCTTCATCAAAAATGAAGGTATCTGTTGCTAACGTTCTTCGTGAAGAAGGTTACGTAAGCGGCGTTAGCGTTGAAGAAGGTGCTAAACCTACTCTTACTATCGAACTTAAATACTTCGAAGGTAAGCCAGTAATCGAAGAGATCAAACGCGTCTCTCGTCCAAGTTTGCGTCAATACAAAGCATCAGCAGAACTACCAAAAGTAGAAGCAGGCCTAGGCGTTGCTATTATCTCTACTTCTAAAGGTGTTATGACTGATCGTGCAGCTCGTGCTGCTGGTATTGGTGGCGAAGTTATCTGCACAGTATTCTAGGAGTTAGTATGTCTCGAGTTGCGAAAAGCCCTGTGACGCTTCCTAGTGGTGTAGAAGTTACTCTAAATGGCCAAGCTATTGCTGTAAAAGGTGGTAAAGGCACACTAGAGTTTAACGTCCACGCAAGCGTTGAAGTTAAGCAAGAAGAAAACGTTCTTACTTTTGCTCCACGTGATGGTGCAAAACAAAGCCGTGCACTAGCTGGTACTACTCGTGCCCTAGTTAACAACATGGTTACTGGCGTAAGCCAAGGCTTTGAAAAGCGTCTACTACTACAAGGTGTAGGTTACCGTGCTGCTGTTAAAGGCAACGTACTTAACCTTGCGCTAGGTTTCTCTCACCCAGTAGATTATGAATTGCCTGAAGGCGTCACTGCTGAGTGTGCATCACAAACAGAAGTTATTCTTCGCGGTATCGACAAGCAAGCGCTAGGTCAAGCGGCTGCTGAAGTTCGCGGCTTCCGTCCACCAGAGCCATACAAAGGTAAAGGTGTTCGCTACGCTGACGAAGTTGTTCGCCGTAAAGAAGCTAAGAAAAAGTAGTAGGTAAGCATTCATGAACACTAAGAAACAATCTCGAATTCGTCGTGCTCGCCGCACGCGTTTGCATATTCGTGACCTAGGTGCGAACCGTCTTACTGTAAATCGCACACCACGTCATATGTATGCACAAGTTATTTCGCCATGTGGTAGCAAAGTGCTAGCAAGCGCTTCTACTCTAGACGCGAGCCTACGTTCTACTGCGACTGGTAACAAAGATGCAGCGGCTAAAGTGGGTGCATTAATTGCTGAACGTGCTAAAGAAGCTGGCATTACTGCTGTTGCTTTCGATCGTTCTGGCTTCAAATACCACGGTCGCGTTCAAGCGCTAGCTGATGCTGCGCGTGAAGCTGGTCTAGAGTTCTAAGAGGTAGCAAATGGCAGTTAACGAACAACAAACTAGTGATCTTCAAGAGAAGCTAGTACAAGTAAACCGCGTTGCTAAAGTAGTTAAGGGTGGTCGTATCTTCTCTTTCACTGCTTTAACAGTTGTTGGTGATGGTAACGGTAAAGTAGGTTACGGCCGTGGTAAAGCACGTGAAGTACCTCAAGCTATCCAAAAAGCGATGGAACAAGCTCGCCGCAACATGGTTTCTGTTGCGCTAGATGGCGACACTCTACAGTATCCAGTTAAAGCGGTTCACGGTGCATCTAAAGTGTACATGCAGCCAGCTTCTCAAGGTACTGGTGTTATCGCTGGTGGTGCGATGCGTGCAGTTCTTGAAATTGCAGGCGTACACAACGTATTAGCAAAATGCTACGGTTCAACTAACCCTGTTAACGTTGTGCAAGCAACGATCAAAGGTTTGGCTGACATGCGTGCACCTGAGCAAATCGCTGCGAAACGCGGTAAGTCTGTCGATCAAATTTTGGGGTAATGTGAAATGGCTAACAAAACCATCTCAGTACAACTGACTCGTAGCCCAATCGGTCGTCTTCCAAAGCACCGTGAAACAGTTAAAGGCTTGGGTCTTAAAAAGATCGGTCAAGTTCGTGAACTAGAAGATACGCCTTCTGTTCGTGGCATGATCAATAAAGTTTATTACATGGTTAAAGTGGTAGGAGAATAACATGTTCCTAAATACTATTCGCCCTGGCGAAGGTAGCAAGCATGCTCCTAAACGTGTAGGCCGCGGTATTGGTAGCGGTTTGGGCAAAACAGGCGGACGTGGTCATAAAGGTCTTAAGTCTCGTTCTGGTGGCTCAGTTAAGCCAGGTTTTGAAGGCGGTCAAATGCCATTGCAGCGTCGTCTGCCAAAATTTGGTTTCACTTCACGTCAGGCTCAGTATGTAGCTGAAGTTCGTCTAAACGAACTAGCCGCAGTGAATGCAGAAGTTGTAGATTTGGCTGCTCTTAAAGCTGCCGACATCCTTGGTGACAAAATTAAGACTGCTAAAGTTATTCTTTCTGGCTCTATCGAGAAAGCTGTAACCGTACGTGGCCTTAAAGTTACTAAAGGTGCTCGTGCTGCGATTGAAGCAGCTGGCGGAAAAGTTGAGGAATAGATGACAAAGCGTGGCTCACTACCAGCAGGTATGCAAAGCGGACTTGGCGAGCTTTGGGCTCGCATCCGTTTTGTTTTCTTAGCAATTATTGTATATCGAATTGGTGCACACATTCCGGTTCCAGGTATTAACCCGGATCGTTTGTCTGCATTGTTCGACCAGAACGAAGGCACAATCCTGAGTCTCTTTAATGTGTTCTCAGGCGGCGCATTGGAACGAATGAGTATTTTTGCTCTTGGTATCCTGCCCTATATTTCTGCTTCGATCATTATGCAGTTATTGACTGTAGTGAGTCCACAGCTAGAGCAGCTTAAGAAGGAAGGTGAGGCAGGTCGTCGTAAGATAACCCAGTACACTCGATATGGTACGGTTCTTCTTGCTCTTGTTCAGTCTGCTTCTATGGCAGTCGGTCTAGCAAGCCAAGGTATTTCGTTCAGTTCAGGCCTAGAGTTTTACGCTGTTGCAGTGGTGACTCTTGTAGCTGGTACGGTTTTCTTGATGTGGCTAGGTGAGCAAGTAACAGAGAAGGGTATTGGTAATGGTATTTCGATCCTTATCTTTGCTGGTATCGTAGCGGGTCTTCCTTCAGCTCTAGGTCGTTCTTTTGAATCAGCCCGTCAAGGTGATATCAATATCCTTGCACTGCTTTTGATTGGTGTGTTGGCTGTTGCAACGGTTGCGTTTGTTGTTTTCATCGAACGTGGTCAACGTCGTATCACAGTCAACTATGCTAAGCGTCAGCAGGGCAAAAAGGTGTTTGCCGCACAAAAGAGTCATTTGCCACTAAAAGTAAATATGGCCGGTGTCATTCCGCCTATCTTTGCTTCTAGTATTCTTCTATTCCCCGCATCGATTGGACAATGGTTCGGTCAAGGTGAGGGTATGGAATGGTTGCAAAATATATCTTTGGCTCTAGCTCCTGGGCAACCGCTATATGTGCTGTTGTTTGCGATAGCAATTGTTTTCTTTTGCTTCTTTTATACAGCGCTGGTGTTCAACCCTAAAGATGTGGCAGATAACTTGAAAAAGTCCGGTGCGTTTTTGCCGGGCATTCGTCCAGGCGACCATACAGCTCGATATATCGACGGTGTTATGACTCGTTTGACGCTATTCGGTGCATTGTATATCACGCTAGTGTCATTGATGCCTCAGTTCTTTGTTGTAGCATGGAATGTCCCTTTCTACTTCGGCGGTACTTCGATGTTAATCGTAGTGGTCGTTGTGATGGACTTCATGTCTCAAGTACAAAGTCACTTAATGAGTCATCAATACGAATCATTAATGAAAAAGTCTAATCTGACTGGATATGGTCCAAATGGCCTAATGCGTTAAGCATAGGTTGGAGTTGAACATGAAAGTACGTGCATCTGTAAAGAAAATCTGTCGTAACTGTAAGATCGTTCGTCGTAACGGTTCAGTTCGAGTGATCTGCTCTGAGCCTCGTCACAAACAGCGTCAAGGTTAATAGCTCGATTATTCGATGATGGGAGGGTGGTTGATTTTTGTCCGCTATGCTGGCATAATCGTCCGCCCTCATGAAAGCAAAGTGATGAAGAGATTCATCCATAACAACGGAGTAAAGTGAATGGCCCGTATAGCCGGTGTCAATATTCCTGACAATAAACATGCGGTCATTTCTCTAACTTACATCTTCGGGATCGGTCGCACACGTTCACAAGAAATCTGCCAAGCTGCAGGTATCGCAGAAACTGATAAAATCGGTTCTCTAAGTGATGAAGTGCTAGACCGTCTACGTGGCGAAGTTGCTAAGTTTACTGTAGAGGGTGACCTCCGCCGTGAAGTCAGCATGTCTATCAAACGTCTGATGGACTTAGGCTGTAACCGTGGCATCCGTCACCGCCGCAGCTTACCTGTTCGTGGTCAACGTACCAAAACGAACGCTCGTACGCGAAAAGGCCCTCGTAAGCCAATTCGTAAGTAATTCAACGCGTTTCGCTCTAGTGCATTAAGTCTGCTAGAGCTGAGCATTAGATTTAGGAAAAGTGCAATATGGCTAAGCCAGCAACGCGCAATACCAAGAAAAAAGTCAAAAAGACGGTCGTCGACGGTGTTGCTCATGTACACGCGTCTTTTAACAACACGATCGTGACTATCACCGATCGCCAAGGCAACGCTTTGTCTTGGGCGACTGCAGGTGGTTCTGGTTTCCGCGGTTCTCGTAAAAGTACCCCATTTGCGGCACAGGTTGCTGCAGAACGTGCCGGAGCTGCTGCTCAAGAGTTCGGCCTAAAGAACGTTGACGTAATGATCAAGGGCCCTGGTCCTGGTCGTGAATCCGCAGTTCGTGCATTGAATGCATTGGGTCTGCGCATCAATAACATCACAGACGTGACGCCAATTCCGCACAATGGTTGCCGTCCGCCTAAGAAACGTCGCGTTTAAGAGGAGACAGACACATGGCTCGTTATTTAGGTCCTACTTGTAAATTGTCTCGTCGTGAAGGCACAGACTTACAACTTAAAAGTGGCTCACGCGCTTTAGAATCAAAATGTAAAGCAGAAACAGTTCCTGGTGTGCACGGTGCACGTCGTGGTCGTCTTTCTGATTACGGTCTACAGCTTCGTGAAAAGCAAAAAGTTCGTCGTATTTACGGCATTCTTGAAAAACAATTCCGCAACTACTACAAAGACGCGGCTCGTATCAAAGGTGCAACAGGTGAAAACCTTCTGCAACTTCTTGAGTCTCGTCTAGACAACGTAGTTTACCGTGCTGGCTTCGGTTCAACACGTGCGGAAGCTCGTCAGCTAGTAGGCCACAAGGCTATCCTAGTTAACGGCGAAGCGGTTAACATTGCATCTTACCAAGTTAAAGCTGGTGATGTTGTGTCTATCCGTGAAAAAGCTAAGAAGCAGTTGCGTGTACAAAACGCACTAGAGCTATCTAAAAATCGTGCGCCGATCCACTGGATCGAAGTTGATTCAACTAAATTGGAAGCAACTTACAAAGCTGCTCCTGAGCGTGCCGATTTATCAGCTGAAATTAATGAGAACCTAATCGTCGAGCTTTACTCTAAGTAATAGCTAGATGGTTAGGATTAAGAAATAGGTGGATCTATGCAGCGTTCAGTGAGCGAATTGTTAACCCCACGCAACATCGAAGTTCAAGAATTAGGTCAATCACGTGCCAAAGTGACACTACAACCACTAGAGCGTGGTTTTGGTCATACTTTGGGTAACGCGTTGCGCCGTATTCTTTTGTCTTCTATGCCTGGTTGTGCAATCGTTGAGGTAGAAATCGACGGTGTATTGCATGAATACAGTGCGATTGAAGGGGTAAAAGAAGACGTTATTGAAATTCTTCTTAACCTAAAAGGAGTTGCGATCGCTCTACACGGGCAAGATGAAGCAACTCTAACACTAAGTAAGAAAGGTCCTGGTGTTGTAACAGCTGGAGATATCCAACTTGTTGCCGACTCAGAGATCGCTAACCCAGATCATGTGATTTGTCACCTTGATGACACTGCTGAGCTTAACATGCAGATCAAGGTTGCACGTGGTCGTGGTTATGAGCCTGCTGACGCTCGTGTTGCTAGTGACGATGAGACTCGTCCTATTGGTCGCTTGCAGCTGGATGCCTCTTTCAGTCCTGTTCGTCGTGTTGCTTACAGCGTCGAGAATGCTCGTGTAGAGCAGCGTACCGACTTAGACAAACTTGTCATTGACATTGAGTCTAATGGTACGATCGATGCTGAAGAAGCGATTCGCCGTGCAGCGACAATTCTACAACAGCAAATCGCAGTATTTGTCGCTCTTGAGAGTGAAAGCGAAGCGGTTGTAGAAGAAGAAGAGGATGAGATTGATCCGATTTTGCTACGCCCGGTTGATGATCTTGAGCTAACCGTTCGCAGTGCTAACTGTCTAAAAGCAGAAAACATCTACTACATCGGTGATTTGATTCAGCGTACAGAGGTTGAGCTACTTAAAACGCCTAACCTTGGTAAGAAATCATTAACTGAAATTAAAGATGTTTTAGCACAGCGCGGTCTGTCTTTGGGAATGCGTCTAGAAAACTGGCCACCAGCTAGTTTGAAAGACGACAGCAAAGTTCTAGCTCGCTAGATCATTGTTCCCTGACCACCGTAGTTTGGTAAGGAATGTAAAATGCGTCATCGTAAGAGTGGACGTCACTTAAACCGTACTAGCTCACATCGTAAAGCGATGTTCAAAAACATGGCTGCTTCTTTATTCGAGCACGAAGTTATTAAGACTACGTTGCCGAAAGCCAAAGAACTTCGTCGCGTTGCTGAGCCTTTGATCACATTGGCGAAAGAAGATTCCGTTGCGAATCGTCGCCTAGCCTTTGCTCGTACTCGTAGCAAAGATGCAGTAGGTAAATTGTTCTCTGAACTTGGTCCTCGTTACCAAGGTCGTCCTGGTGGTTACGTTCGCATTCTAAAATGCGGCTTCCGCGCAGGTGACAATGCACCTATGGCTTACGTTGAACTGGTTGATCGTCCAGTTGCGGAAGCTGCAGACGCTGAGTAATACAGCATTTGCTTAAAAAAAGCCGAGCCAAAAGCTCGGCTTTTTTATGTCTGAATGTTATTCATACCCAACAGGGTTTGAATAAAAAAGGAGCTATACGCTCCTTTTTTATCATCAAATTTCTCATTTAAAGCATTGGCTTTAAGAACCTAGCTGTGTGTGAAGTCATGTGTTCTGCAACAGCTTCAGGTGTTCCTTCGGCAATAATATAGCCTCCACCACTACCGCCTTCTGGCCCTAAATCTACAATCCAATCAGCCGTTTTAATCACGTCTAAGTTATGCTCAATTACCACAATCGTATTGCCGTGGTCGCGTAAGCGATGCAGAACTGATAAAAGAAGTTCAATGTCTGCAAAGTGAAGTCCTGTTGTCGGTTCATCTAAGATATAAAGCGTTTTACCAGTATCGCGTTTAGAAAGTTCTTTGGCGAGTTTCACCCGCTGTGCTTCACCACCAGAAAGGGTTGTTGCTGCTTGCCCTAAACGTATATAGCCAAGGCCAACATCGATCAGTGTTTGTAGTTTTCGTGCAATGGATGGAACTGGGTCAAAAAATTCACGTGCTTCTTCGATCGTCATTTCTAAACATTCGTGAATGTTTTTGCCTTTATAAGTGATTTCCAAGGTCTCTCGGTTGTAACGTTGTCCTTTACATACATCACATGGAACATACACGTCGGGTAGGAAGTGCATTTCTACTTTGATTACACCATCACCCTGACAAGCTTCACAACGCCCACCCTTAACGTTAAAAGAGAAGCGCCCAGGTTTGTAGCCACGGGAGCGAGCTTCTTGAGTGGCGGAGAAAAGCTCGCGCATTGGTGTAAAAATGCCAGTGTAGGTCGCAGGGTTTGAACGAGGTGTTCGACCGATTGGGCTTTGGTCAATATCGACGCATTTATCAAAATGATCTAATCCCTCGATTTTCTCGTGTGGTGCTGCGCTTAATGTGGTCGCGCCATTCAACGCTGTTGCAGCTAAGGGGAACAGTGTTCCATTGATCAAAGTCGATTTACCAGAGCCCGATACACCTGTTACACAGGTCATGACGCCAACTGGAATGCTCAAGGTGACATCGTTAAGGTTGTTGCCTTTCGCCCCATGTAGAGTCAGCTGTTTGCCTTGTGTTGCTTGATGACGTAACGCTGGCACCTCGATCTTACGTTTACCTGTTAGGTATTGGCCTGTAATAGAGGCTTCACAGTCCATGATGTCTTGCGGTGTCCCCGAGGCAATTACTTGACCGCCGTGTACACCTGCACCCGGGCCAATATCAATTAGGTGATCTGCTACGCGTATGGCGTCTTCATCGTGCTCGACTACGATGACGGTATTTCCCAAGTCTCTTAAGCGAGTTAACGTGCTTATTAAGCGTTCGTTATCGCGCTGATGTAGTCCAATGGAGGGTTCATCAAGGATGTACATTACCCCAACAAGTCCAGCACCGATTTGACTGGCTAAGCGGATTCGCTGTGCTTCCCCGCCTGAAAGTGAGTCAGCCTTACGATCTAGAGTAAGGTAATCCAGTCCAACATTCACAAGGAAGCTTAGTCGATCGCGAATTTCCTTTAGAATCTTGGCTGCGATTTCACCTTTAGCGCCCGTTAGCTGCAGCTGTTCGAAGTATTCTAGGCATTCAGCAATTGGCTTTTTGACGATGTCGGGCAGAGTCTCATTGGCAATAAACACATTACGAGCCGCTTTGTTTAAGCGTGTGCCATGGCAGCTTGGGCATGGCTTGGTGCTAATGTATTGTGATAGATCGTCACGGACACTGTCAGATTCAGTTTCGTGATAACGTCGGCTTAAGTTAGGTAATACCCCTTCGAATACATGTGAGCGTGTCATCTTGTCGCCACGTTCATTGATGTAGACAAAGTCGATCTTATCTTTTCCTGAGCCATTTAAGATTTTGTCTTGATAAGCTTTAGGGATGTCTTTGAATTTCGTATCAATATCAAAGCCATAGAAGTTAGCCAGCGCATTAAGTTGCTGGAAATAGAAAATGCTGCGGCGCCCCCAACCTCGGATAGCACCTTCACCCAGCGTTAAATTCTCATCTTGGATAACTCGGTCCGCATCAAATGCCTGCTGTGTGCCAAGTCCGTCACAAGTCTGACAGGCGCCATTAGGGTTGTTGAATGAAAAGAGCCTAGGTTCAAGTTCCGTAATCGCGTACCCACAAACTGGGCAGGCAAATTTACTTGAGAAAACCAGTTCATCCTTTTCATCATCCATATTGATGACTTTTGCGATGCCATCTGAGAGAGATAAACAGGTTTCAAAAGACTCTGCTAAACGAAGCTGTAAATCAGAGCGCACTTTAAGGCGATCAATGACGACTTCTATGGTGTGCTTTTTGTTCTTCTCCAGAGCTGGAGCATCGTCCAAGTCTACAACAATGCCATCGATACGTGCTCTGACAAAACCTTTAGAGAGTAATTCGCTGATGGTATGAAGGTGTTCACCTTTACGATCTTTGATGATCGGCGCGAGCATCATCATTTTGCTTTCTTCTGGCAGCGATAAAACCTTGTCGACCATCTGGCTGATGGTTTGCGCTTCCAGCGGTTCCCCGTGATCTGGACAGCGTGGTTGGCCAGCGCGAGCATAGAGTAAGCGCAGATAATCGTACACTTCAGTAATGGTGCCCACTGTTGAGCGCGGGTTATGTGATGTGGACTTTTGCTCAATCGAAATCGCAGGGGATAAGCCCTCAATGTGGTCGATGTCTGGCTTTTCCATCATGGACAAGAATTGACGAGCATAAGTTGAAAGTGATTCAACGTAGCGACGTTGCCCTTCCGCATACAAAGTATCGAATGCCAGCGATGATTTACCGGACCCTGATAGGCCGGTGATGACCACTAGTTTGTCGCGAGGAATGTCCAAATCGATGTTTTTAAGATTGTGGGTCCGTGCGCCGCGAAGGGTTATAGTGTCCATGAGTCTCCAAAATGTAATGCAACCAAGGAAAAAGTCATTCAAACAAGAATAACTGTCTATTTTTACAGTAGTTAAAATAGAGCTTCAACGGTATTTTTAGTAAAATCTGCGATCTTTCAATAATCGTCTCTCAATTACGCAAGCAGTCGCACTTATGGATGTTATCGAACGCCGCTCAGTTTTAGCCTTAGCAATGGTTTATTTATTCCGTATGCTTGGGCTGTTTCTAATTATGCCTGTTATCAGTGTCGCTGCGGATGGCTTAGATGGAGCGGATGCTGCATTGATCGGCGCTGCAATTGGGATTTATGGTTTTACACAAGCTTCACTGCAAATCCCAATGGGGATGTTGTCCGATAAGCTAGGACGTAAGCGGGTCATACTATTTGGATTGTTGCTGTTTGCACTAGGTAGCATCATTTGTGCTCACGCTGACAGCATTGCCACTTTGATTATCGGTCGAGCGGTACAAGGCGCTGGCGCGATTGCCAGTACATTAATGGCGTTGCTGAGCGATGTGACCAAAGAGCAAAATCGTACTAAAGCCATGGCGATGGTCGGGATTAGTATCGGTGCATCGTTTATGTTGTCCTTAATACTAGGTCCAGTTCTGTTTCAATGGGTTGGCTTAGCAGGGCTGTTCTATCTATCTTTTGCCTTCTCTATTGTGGGGATGGGATTAATCGTATGGGCTGTCCCTAATGTGACGGAACATACGTTTAAGCGTGATACGACCCCAAGTTTGGTAGCATTAAAAGATGTATTGCGTAATGGGCGCCTGCGCTTTTTAAACATCAGTGTGTTTCTACTACATGGCAGTTTAACAGCCCTGTTCGTTGCGATTCCAAGCCTATTGATTCATCGCTATGAGCTGACCCTAGGGCAACACAGTATTTTATATTTGCTGGTCATGGGCGCAGCCTTTGTGCTTATGTTACCGTTGGTCATTGCTGCGGAAGCAAAAGGCTTAATGAAGCATGTGTTAACCATTGTGATCACTATAATTGGTCTAGCGACGGTGGCGATGGAGTGGGCATCTAACGTATGGCTGTTTGGCGTTACTGTATGCTTGTTCTTTGTCGCATTTAACACGCTCGAAGCTACATTGCCTTCTGTTGTTAGTAAATTGGCACCAGTAGGATACCGCGGTACCGCTATGGGGGTCTTTTCAACTCATCAGTTTTTGGGCGCCTTTGTTGGTGGAGCTGGTGGTGGTTGGTTACTACAAAATACCTCGATGACTATGCTGTTTAGTATTATTGGCGGTATTTGGTTACTTTGGGCAGTGGTCAGCGCGTGGCAGCCAGCCCCAAAGCAAGTAACCAGTATGGCTTTTAGTGTTGTTGCACACACCGAAGACGATGTGCAGCAATTAACCGAAGAAATCATGGCAATCCAAGGAGTGGAAGACATGCAAATATTTATGGATGAGCAGACCGCTTATTTGAAAGTAGACAAAAAGCAGCTTGATAAAGCTGCGTTGCAGCGCATTGTGCCGCATGTAAAGTAATCTAGTATCAATCAGTACTGAAAATATTATTGGAGTAGCGTCATGGCACGTGGAGTAAATAAAGTAATCTTGATTGGCAACGCTGGCAGCGATGCAGAAGTGCGTTTCATGCCATCAGGTGCAGCCGTTGCAAATGTTAACTTGGCAACGACAGAAAGCTGGCGCGATCGCCAAACAGGTCAAATGCAAGAGCGCACAGAATGGCACCGTGTTGCCTTTATGGACCGTGGTAATTACCGCTTAGGCCAGATTGCTGGCGACTTCATCAAGAAAGGTTCAAAAGTGTACGTCGAAGGCTCTTTGCGTACACGCGAGTGGGAAAAAGACGGCATCAAACGTTACACCACTGAGATCGTTGCTAACGAAATGCAACTTCTGGACGGCCGAGCAGATGGTCAACAAGGTGGTTATGACAACAACATGGGCGGCGGTTACGGTGGTGGTCAGCCTCAGCAGTCAGCGCCACAGCAAGGTGGTTACGGCTCGGCACCTCAGCAACCAGCACAACAGCCTCAGCAGGGTGGCTACGGTCAGCAACCTGCTCAAAGTGGCTATGGTCAGCCTCAGCAAGCAGCACCCGCAGCGCAACCGCAATCATTTGGCAGCTGGGGTAATCAACCGCAGCAAGCTCCTGCACAACCAAAAGCGCCAGAGCCAGCGAAACCACAACAGCCTGCGCCAAACTTTGACGACTTTGATGACGACATTCCTTTTTGAACCAAGATAAAGTTAGAAATGTTTAAAACTTTTCTTGAAAGCCGCTGTTTAGCGGCTTTCTTTTTTCTGTAAATAAAAAATGTTTAAAAGCTTGGTAGAATTGTCATCAGTACAATAAGACAAAAATAAATGTTTAAAATCTTTCTATAAAGAACGGGCATTAACTCCAAAAGTTGGTTCAATAGATGTGTGGTAAGGTACACCTGTGAGAGCATATGAAGATGCTTCATCAGACTCACATATAAATTAGTTTCGCATATATGGAAACGGTTACAGGTCAAAGGAAGGTTGTTTCTGAATTTTATAGGTAATGGCTAGAGTGGTAGTTCAAAGAGTCCTCCACTATTTACAGGAGATTTCTATTTTTCCTTCAACTAGGCTGAATATTAGATATAGTTTTTTATAGCAAATCGATCACACTCATTTTGATTCTTCGATTCTTGCTTTTATCGCTTTTATAATAAGCTGCTTTCCTTCGTCATCTAGCATATCTGCTAAACGTGCAATTTCTGCACTCAGTTCATCTTCACAGTAAAAAAAACTCAAGGGTACATGTAGTGCCTTGGCTATCTTTCTTGAAAGCTCAATATCTGGCATATGCCTCCCTTTCTCATAGTGGTTCATTTTTCCGCTAGCATTGCTTTCATCCATGCCGACCTTAATACCCAGCTCTTTTTGTGGTATGCCGAATGCTTGTCGTGCTTGCTTGAGACGAATGGGGAAAGGATTGTTTTTGCTGGTCACAGTAAGTTCAACTATCAGTATCAAATAAGCTAGATTGTCTAAGTTTTACGTAGCCTTGTACACTTAGCACTCCTAAGTTTTGGGTAGGGGGATTGCCACTTCCGTCAATAGTTTCTAATAAATCGATTATTTTTCTTAGCTTTCCTAAGTTTTTGTTGCCATAAATCGTTTCTTTAATTATCCTGCTTAGGAATCCTAAGTTTTGTTGTCATGTAGCCCTTTTTTGTTCTCTCTACTTAGGGATACTTAGTTTGGTTGCTATATAGCGTTTTTTGCCTGTTTTACTTAGGAATACTAAGTTTTAACTTGGGGTGTCTTTCAGAAATGCGAGTAGAAAAGTTTTGGTTTAGATGTATTTGCTCCTTGCTGCGTTACTAAGTCTTACTTGGTATGCCTTGAATCACTTTAGATCTGGTTCCAGGCAAAGCCGAAAACGTAGTTGTTTACAGTCTCACTCTCTTGAAAGGTTGAGACATACGAAAGAGCTGAAGTCATAGATGAGAGGCATCTGTTAGGTATGTATATTTTTATTAATGCTGGAGTTTAATGAAAATTAAGATAGCTAAATTTAAAAGTGGTGAGCGCTACCCATTTTTGTTGTCAGAAGATGGTGTTCCAGACTTTTGGGTAACTCACTTTGTTACTCAAAGATTACGTATGGATATGGCTGCCACTACAATTTCAACATACCTGAAAAACTTTCACCATTTTAAGAAGTGGGAAATAGCTAATAATAGAAATATCCTTGACGAGATTTATAAAGGGAAAATTCCTTGTAGAGAAGATATTGATAATATTAAAGAACACTGCCTATATCAAGCTAAAGCTCTATCGGTAAAAGCCGGCAGAAAGGTAATTGATATGGCAAAGTTTATGATTTTAAGTGACCAAGAAAAACTTACAGTTAGTAAAAGTAGTTATATAACTAGAGTTGCTCATATAGCTGAGTTCTTAAGCTTTATAGGTCGAGAGAGGGTTAAGCATAAGCCAAATGCTGCAATGCTTTTTAATGAACTTGATAAAATGAAAAAATTATTTAAACGGAATATGCCTAAGAGTAAAGTGAAAATTAGAAAGCCTGATAAGTCAGAAATAGAAAGTAGTGTATTTTATGAATTTATCGAAGTCTCAAAGCCAAATTCTCCGATTAATCCGTTTAAAGGAGCTGATGTTAAATTTAGGAATTTTTTAATACTTCAGGTGCTTATTGAAACAGGCTTTCGTCGAAGTGAATTACTTTCTCTTCAAATATCTAATATTGGAAGTAATGCTAATGAACCGGCTTTAACTGTAGTTCGTGAACATGATAGAGAAAATGACCCTCGAACTGATGAGCCTAATGCAAAAACACTTGGTAGAACTGTTCCAATTTCTAAAGAGCTTCGAGATCTTCTTTATTTTTATATAAATAATATTCGTACTAAAACAAAAATTGCAGATAAATATCCTTATATATTTGTATCTCATAAAGATAAGAAAGGAAGTTATAAATCAGGTAAGCCTCTTGAGAAGCAAACGATAAATGACATTCTAAACAGGATTAAGAGTGTAAATCCTGAACGATTTTGGGGGATTACACCGCATTTATATAGACACTTCTTTAATGAATTATTATCTATTCAGATTGATAATGAACGGCAAGAAGTCCAAAAGGAGGTAGAGAGACTAGAGCGTTCTGGGTTACACGAAGCTGCAAAAGCGTATAGAAGTGAAAATGAAATTACGGAGCAAAGGGAACTGGAAATCAGAGCGGATTTTAATGGCCATAGCTCTCTTGATTCTGGAAGAACCTACTTAAAAAGAACTATTAAAAAGAAGCTTCAGAAAATATCGAAAGAAGTACAAAAAAAACTATCTAAAGCAGCAGTGGAAGTAGCTAATGAATTTAAATGAAAAAAATGTTTCCGCGTCTTCAGATGGCCTTAAAGAAATACGCACTTCTAAAGCAAACTATGACTTTGATATTAATAGTGATTTTTGGCAGATAGACTCAAATTCAAGAGTTAGCTTCAAATCTTTGAAATTATTGAACTTAGAAGATTTTTTTTTAAGGGATTTGAAGTTGGTTCTTTCAAATTATGCCTGTGAGTTCTCATCAGGTTATATTCTTAGATTGGTAAATGATCTAAGGTTTTTCTTTAAAGAGGTAAATGTTAAAAATAACATTGATGAAAAACATATAATAAATTTCAGGTCAACTCTAGAAAAAGATACAGAGTATAAGCTGGGTGGTCTTAGAGCATTTTTGCTTGACTGGTATGAAGAAGGTATAAAAGGAGTTGATGTAAAGGCGGTCGAACTGCTTGCCTCTATTAAGTTATCCGGAAACGTTAAAGGCAAGTCTGTTGCTACTCGATGTCCATTCAGTGGTGCATATACCTTTGAAGAACAAGCAGCTTTTATTAGCTGGTATTTAAACGCATTTAGTGAAAACTTAATTTCATTTGAAGACTACGCAATTATAATGATATTACAGAACACGGGTATTCGGCCAATCCAAATCTCTAAGTTATATATAGAAGATATAGTTTTAAATGAGACTGAAGATGGTGGAGAGCAATTCGATCTTCATGTCCCTAATGCCAAAAAGAAATCAGAATTCAGAGGCGTTATGTCGACTCTAACTGATATTAGTGAAGATTTAGCAATTGTTCTAATGCATCAGGCTCAGAAATCTTTGGATATTGTCGAGAGTTATTTTGATGTTAAGTTATCTTTTGAAGAAAAAAAGAAAATCCCGATTTTTCTAAATTTAGATACTCTTTACTCACTTAACGATTTTATTGATTTTAAAAATATTCAGAAAGAAAGGCCTGATTCATTGTGTATTCGGATAAGAGGAGTTTCAGATTCTATCATTGAAAGAATAAAGAAGATTGCTAAGTTATGCCCTTTAAAAACGCAGCGTATTATTCTAGATGGTGAATTTGGAGATTTGCATATTAGTGCACGACGCTTTAGGTATACACATGCAACAAATTTAGCAATGCATGGAGCAAGTGACTATGTGATTGCAGAAGCTATGACGCATGAAGACACTCAGCATGTAAAAGTTTATACAGAATTCAATGAAGAAATGGCAGAGAGAATTGATGAAGCACTTAAGCCCAGTCTAACACCTTTAGCTCAAGCATTTTCGGGTACTTTGATAGACAGTGAAAAAGATGCAATAAGGGCAAATGATCCCCGTAGCAGAATTCATATAAGGAATGCTGACGAAGTTGGAAATTGTGGAACGTTTGGTTTTTGTGGACTGGGCTCCATTCATTGCTATACATGCAATAAGTTTCAGCCTTGGCTCAATGCAAATCACGAAGCTGTATTAGAAGAGGTGACGGCTCAGAGAGATCACAGGCGAGATTTGGGAGCAAGTGAATTTGTATTGCAGGGAGCTAACCGAACTATTGATGCTATTAAGGTTGTTATTGATAAATGCAAAGAGAGGCGTGAAGAACTTGCTAATGAAGGAGTTATAAATGGCTGAATTACTTGTTTTTACACCTCAACACCAGCTTGATTATCAGAAAAATTATGATGACTTCATTGCTTTTACAAAGAATGAGCTGACTCTTTTCTCTGATGCTGAATTAGTCACTAAAGATGGCATTCAGAAGGGGTGGGAATGTGACAAGTGGTCTTGGGCCTCTGAACGGGGGAGAAAACTCACAATCGTGTTTGGAAAGAGCCAGAGTCGTTCAAAATATACTCCTTTCAAGTATCCATTTTCAGACTTCGCAAAAGCATACGTTCGTTATGAGCAGTCTCTTAATCCAAAAAATGCAACTACGTGGGCATCCTCACTAGCGTTTATATATAGCGGCCTTGAAGAGAAAGCCAAGCTTAATGGAAGTGCTACGATAAGTATCATGGATCTTGATAATCAAGTTATTAATGAAGTTGAAGATATGATCAGAACTTCCAATCTTAATGCTGGAGCAAAACGTAATGTTGGATTATCACTTCAAAAAGTACTGGATTTTATTGTAGATAAAAGATTCAAACTTAACTTACAAGAATGGAGCAACCCATTTGCAAGACCGATCGACACCAGAATTAAGACCGATGATAGCAGTCGTAAGATAGAAGAAGACAAATGCCCTTCAGATTTTCAAATGTTGCAAGTTGCGGAAGCATTTCGCCGAGCGAAAACACCTAAACAAAAATATTTTGCAAGCCTATGTGTAGCAATGATGCTCCAGCCAAGCCGTGCTGTAGAGCTGAGTGGACTCACAGTGCATTCTTTACAAAAAAGCGAGAAAGGGCGATGGTTCTTAGCTTGGTATCCTGCTAAAGGTGGCGACCCAGTTACGAAATGGATACCTAAATTACTAGAAGATGTTGCTCAGCAAGCTATTACTAATCTTATCGAGATCTCGAAGCCAGCCCGTAACGCCGCAAAATTCGCTTTTGAAAATCCTAATATGTTTATGATTCATGAGAAGTGTAGTACTCCTGCTGGTTTCTCTCAAAGTAATGGTCTGACTTATACGCAATTTGCAAATGCTCTTGGTTTTCGGTCTGGCGTAGATTCCAATGGTCGAAATATAACTTGGAATAACGTAACAAATTTGAAGTGGCTTAATAACTTGTTTAATCGTTTGAATAACACTTCAAATTGGCGAAAAGAGCGATTATCTGGCCTAACTTTAAAGGCCAATAACGAGGTGTTTAAAAAGAATGGAAAAGAGCCAATTGAAGTTGATTTGAAATTTCCTAGTTATGCCGATCTTCGTACCGTTGTAGATGATGAATATATGACAGAAGACTTCCCGAAATATGGAGATTTTCCAATTTGGGATTGCATCACATTAATCCGTGACAATGAGTTCCACAAAGAATTTTCAGTTAAGCCCTTCTCGTGGGTGTTCACAGGCCATGGGACGGTCAGTGATGCGATTGGCTCTGAGCGAATTGAAGGCTCGCAATCCATCTTTGATGAGTTAGAAATTTATGATGAAGATGGAAGCTTACTTATGCTAAATACTCATCAGTTCCGTCATTGGTTGAATACAAAGCTAAAACTGGCAGGGGAAGCAGACTGGTTGATTGCGAAATGGTCAGGGAGAGCAAACATCGAGCAAAATAAAGCCTACGATGGTAGAACCCCTGAACAAAGATCACGTTTAACGAAAAGGATAGGAGCTGTTTCTAATACAAGTAACGTGTTGACAGTTGCTGAAGCAGACAAGCTCCTTGCTGATTACACTGCTGATAATCCTCCGCCAGCCCTTATATTACATGATCTTAAGCTTCCTATTCCTCTTAGCTTTTTTGACGTCAATCGTAGTGGGGCAGCGATATTTACGGGGCTTGGCTATTGTCTACATAATCACGCTGAAAGCCCTTGTATAAAAAATATTGACTGTGCCGTTTGCACGGACCACTCGTGCCTAAAAGGGCTTCCAAATAGTCTAAATGAGCTGATGAACCTTGAGTTGCTTGATGAGGGTGAATTAGAAAAAGCTAAAGAGAAGGCTGGTAATTTAGTCTTTGGAGCTGATAGGTGGGTGACTTATTACGGCTTAAGGCTAGCAAAAATAAAGACTCTAATAAGAGGCCTTCAAGACCCAAAGAGGCCCGATGGCTCAGCTATAAGAGTAGCGAAAGGACTAGATCCATCTCCTGTTAAACGATCTCTCGGTATTACAGAGCTAGATGGATTGAAAGAGATAATAGGTCGAAAAGACGCAGTCAAACAAACTCTTGTACCAGCTCTTGAGCCTGTGCAGCCTTTGGACCTTCTCGCCTTAGCTGAATCTGACTTGAAGGAGTTCTGATGGCTTTTGTATCAGATCATAAAGAAGAGATCCTAACGATCATTCATAGCTGGACTGGGAAGTTCAGTGACGATCGGTTGGTAAAAAAAATTCAGGTTGAATTGGGGCTTAAAAAAGCACCATCTCGGCATACATTGACAAAGCATGATGAGATTAAGCTAGCTATACAGCTCAAACGAGAAGAGTTAAGAGATAAGAAATCACAAGCTATTGAAGAAGCGAAGCAGCACATTGAGCGAGGCGATAAGCTAAGTGACTTAATAGAAGCACTGAGAGATGACAGCGCAACTATTGCCGAGCTTATTAAGCTTGTGAAAAAACTCGAAGAAGAGAATGTTGGGTTAAGTTCAAAGAATGAAGTTTTAGAAGTAAAACTGAATAATGTTCTAGAGCGCTTTGCTAGATGGCAATTTAACTTAAGCAAAATGGATGGAGTTGACCTTAATAAGCTTGACCAGGGGTTGCCTGCAAAGAATAGAGACTGATTTCTTACCTTGGTTTGTTCTGAAGCAGCCCTAATAGAGAGGGCTGTTATCAGAAGGGCATCCCGTATCCCATTTGAGCCAAGCAAAGCAATTACTTTCGTTTGGCTTCGTGTAAGCGAGCTTTACCATTTATTTTAATTGGGAAGGGGAGCTGTTTGTTAAGAACCATGACCAGTCCATCTTCTCCCAGCTCTCGATAAACCTCTTTGCAGTATGCATAAAATGGCTCAACGTTACCCACTCCATGCTCTAGTTCTTTGTCCATTTGTTTCATATGCTGTTTAGTATGATTTGTAATTGGAAAGCTGTTCTCTAAGTTCATTAGCATCCACATCACACCTGCCATAAGCACTCCCCACTCCGCTTCGTTGGGGATATCTAAATATTTATACTGCATTAGCCCTCGTTTGATTTTCATGAGTTAGACATATGCAATATTGTCCCTGTTTTGGGGACAAGTGGCAACTCATTGATAATCTGAGGATGATTAAACACATCAATGACCCTCGATATGAAGCCTTGGTGAATTGGCTGATCTCAGCTAGAAAAAGTAAGGGGCTTACTACAAGAGAGCTTGGGGCTGCTCTGGACGAGTCACATCAGTTTGTTAACAAAGTAGAAACAATGCAGCGTAGGTTGAATGTCTATGAGTTCGTTCAGTATTGCGAAGTACTGGGCCTTGAGCCAGAGAATGGCATTGCATTATTAAAGCGGAAATAGCTGTAATGTCAGAGTGTCGCTATTGTCATTCTGAATATGATTCTCTGGTAGTTCTTAGCGCCGAGCAGGTCTTACTAAAGAGATCCGCTCAGCACCATGTCACTTTAAACAGCTCCCCTAGTTAGACAATCATCACATGCTTTAATTACATATTCTGGTATCAAGTCATATTTTTTTGGGTCAAGCTGACATATGTACTCGTTTTCAATATGGTACGTTTCATTTATAAATTTCTGGAGAACTGAGTTATCTACTTCAATACCATTCAATAAACGGAAGACCTGAAGTTTCTCGTATCCGCTAGAGCAGTTATCGTAGATATTTTTGAGGGCTGATCTATCTTGAAGCCGAAGTAGGGTTTCCTCATAGTTGAAGTGTTCAATTTCTGATGCAATCCTAAGACTCCCATGACTCAGCTTGCTAGCTACCATCAAAGGATTTCCTTCTTCCCTGTTATCGATTGCCTCATTCAGAGGACGTAAGTGGAGCAAATTAGAAAGTACTTGGTATGCATCTCCCATATCGTCAACAATCTCGAAATGTCTACGGAGATAGATTAGCTTTAGAATGGGATCTGCATCTGTCTCTAAGTAATCTTTACATATTTGGGAAAAGGTCTTTATGTCGCCTGTATTTATTGGAAGTTCATTGATTTCTCCCTGATCGAATCTCAAATATGACGAGAATACTTGATTGTCAAACTGTTTCTTCACCGCTTTGACTGTATCTATTATCGGTTCGACATCATGAGTGAGCATCAAGACGGTTTTGCTTTTCAGGCAGTTTTCAGGCTTCCGTCTGAATAGCATCTCTAGAATGGCATACTTCTTATTTTTATCGAAAGAGGATATTGGGTCGTCGAGAATAATTAAACCAGGCTTCCTGTACAGGCATTCGTACATGAATAATACAATTGCGAATGCATTTCTCTCACCAAAACTTAGATGTTGGTCACCACCAGCAACAAAGTCATCATTGTCGAGATGCTGTAACTTCAACTGAGATTTGTCACCTTCTCCTGAGATTTGTACCTTGTATCTATATCCAGCATAAGAGAGGAAGCTATTAATTTCTCTTTGGTACTTCTGGACTAAGGTTTGCATCATCCCATGCTGCTGGTTTAACTTGCCTTGGAGGTGTCCGGCCTTAACTATAACTTCTTCAATTGACCGGTTTATCGTGCCAATTGCATTTGCAGTGGCTTCCGAGTTCAGTTCAGGTAAGAAAGTTAGGTCAATTTTGTATGAAGTGAGCTGGTCACGAACTTGTTCATCTCTTTTAAAATCAAACCCTTTCAATGATCTTAGCTTTAACAAATTATCTGACAATCTATCGATTTGAGTTTTGATTCGTTTCAGGTAGTCGATGTGCTCTGGTTCAAGAGTATTTGGAAGTCTAGTAATGCTACTCAGATTTTGTCTTGCTTCAGGTGTTAAGTAGTCGCCTAGCTTTTCTATTGTGTCAATGATTTGTACTAGGTTCTTAATCACATTTTTGTCGTACTCACTGCCAACTTTTGTAATTTGCTCTTTCTTATCTGTAGTGTCGGCAGAGCAGTATGGACAGCAATCTGATAATCCTGAGAATTGCTTAGAGCCTTTTGTCTGCCAGTCAATCCAAGCTACATTTGAAGTACTTCTGATGAAGGGCTGATAGGCTTCTAAGCCTTCAGGGATGTGTTCTAGCTTGTTGCCTTGCGAGAGACCTTTCATACCAGATGATTTTAAGGATAAACCAGTTTTGGTTAAGGTAAACGCGTCTCCTAAATCTTTTAAATTGGAAATAAGTGACTCTAGATCGTCATTCTCATCAAATAACACCTTAATGTCATTAACAATAGCCTCAATATCTGCCTCAGCTGCCTTGTACGTATCCGTCCTTATAAAAATGTCAAAGCTGTTAGTTAATAGCTCACCTGGCTGGAATGTGAATTGACGAACGTACTCCTCGTTAAAGCACATCACATCATTGATATCTTCATCTGAATAGACTTCGGGTGATTTGGATTCAGGGTTTTTGCTTCGTAGCTTAAATGGCATCAACTCATCTAAGGGCTTTCCTTGTGTATGCAAAGAGATTGCTTTAGCTATCGTGCTTTTTCCTGTGCCGTTGGGAGCAAACTTGATGTTTAGCTTTTTGGCAGTAAGCGAAATTACTGCTCTATCAATACTGTTGCAATTCTCTATGGTGATATTCATTGCTCATCCTTGTCTGTATCAGTCTTAAAGACTTGTGCTTGTATAGCGTTATACGAAAAGTTGTTCTTCATGATTTCATTGAGGCTAGCATATGTGAATGCACTTTATATGGTGGAAGCTAAAGTTCATGAACTAAAATTAAAATAATCAATTAAAGTTCACGTAATTCGGTTGGTGAACTAAAGTTATAACTTTAGTTCAGTGAGGTAGCATATGGCGTTAATAGGTTTTGCGAGGGTCAGTACGCAAGAACAAGATCTTGCCTCTCAGGTTGATGCATTAAAGCGGTATGGCTGCGCAAAAATATTCTCGGGTAAGCAAGGCGGTACTTCGTCTGAAAATCAGAAGAAGTTGGAAGAAATGTTAGCTTATATCAGAGAAGGTGACACTGTCTGCGTTACCAAGCTGGACCGCTTAGGCCGTAGCTTAAGAGGTATCATGCTGGCTATTGATGCTATCCATGAAAAAGGTGCTTCACTCACGACTTTAGATGGCGTAATCAATAGTGCGGATGACTCACCATTCGGTAAAGCTGTGCTGCACGTAATCGCTGTTTTTGCTGAGCTTAATAAAAGCCTGATCATTAAGAATACGACTGAAGGAAGGGAGCGAGCCATCGCCGCTGGAAAGCATATGGGGCGACCCAAAAGTATCCCTATAAAAGAGAGGGAGAAGATCCGCCAGTTAGTGAAGTCTAAAAAGAAATCACAAAACCAATTATCAAAGGAATATGGTGTAAGTAGAACGACTATCAGACGCATAGTGGAGGAGGCATAGCATGAGCAAGGAAAAAGGCCAGAGAAATAGGGATCTATTCCTTGGGTGGGTGGCAGAGATGAAGATTAAGGATACTCCGAATTGGTCGGACTATTGCCATGGAGGAACTCTAAGCCCTAAGAAAATTGCTGATGAGCTAGGCTTTGATTCGTCTGCCTTCAAACAGGCTAGAAATCCCTTACTCCATAACATGCTTCAAGATCTTAAAGCGGAGTTGTCTACAAACGGCTTTTATCACGAGCGTAAGCTCAACCTAAAGAAAGATGATGAGAAAGCTTTTGAGCCGAGCGAATTTGCTGAGGGTATCAAAGACAGCGCTCAAGTTCGTGACCTCAAGAGAATTAATCGTAGGTTACAAGATGAGAATGCCAAGCTCTCTGCTGAAGTAGCAAGACTGTCTGAATTTAAGGATGTATTGGTTGAAATGGGGCTTTGGAAATGAGGGCTAACGATGAGTTTTTGGTTCGAATTACGCGCATATATCAATACCAACCAGACAGCGTAAGGCTAGGTGCAGTTTTTGTTAATAATAACAAGGGCGCACACCGGATTGAGATACTTACTACTCAGGATAAGTTGAATATTGACCCTAAAGTCGGTCAGCAGTGGTCTATTCGCAAAGAAAATAATTATGCAATACGTCAACAGAAAGTGAGTGAGAGCCACTTTGTTGATGTCTGGCGTTTCATGGAACCTAAGCTTAAGTGCGTTATGCCAGATAATGGAAGCGGTTTTGTTAGCTTCTTAAGCTCAGAAAAGTCTTTTGTTGGAATTGGTACAGTTAAAGCTCAATTATTATGGGAAGAGTTTCGGAGCTCAATATTTAAGATATTAGACCAGCATCGCTACGCCCCGTATGAGCCTGATCCTTCAATTACGAACTTTGAAGCAGTGCAAAAAGTTCTAGTCCGTCAAGATACGGTACATAGTCTTTGGAACGGTTTCAAAGAGTACTCGAACCTGAAATATGCTTCCAAGCTCGTTGAATATGAAATCGAAGCTCCAATTCAGCGACAGTTATTTCGAATGGCCGATCAAGATGCTCTTCATTTTCTAGAACAGAATCCATACCGCCTTTTTTCTCTTGGCATGAGATTTGAAAAAGTAGACAACATTGCACAGAAGCATTTTGCGGTTGCTCCAGATAGTGACATTAGAATTTCTGCAATGGTTGAATATGCTTTGAGACTCTGGAGCGATAAAGGCAATACCTTAGCTGATTGGGACGACATTGCCCCCGTGCTTCGCCGGTTACTGGGCAATGATGAAAAGCTTCTTGATCAGGCTCATCTTGCAAAGGGTGATGTAATTGGTTTTGTTAAGCAAGGTGAGCAGTATTTTGTAGCCGGAAACTACATATTTGAGAAAACCATTGCCAAACGATTTCTGAAGCTTAGCAAAGCGAAGCAGTTGGATTGGACGAGCGATCTGGAGCACGTTTTCTTAAAATCCGTACCAGAGGGTTGGGTGTTGGAAAGTGCCCAGGAGAGGGCTATAAGGACGGCACTGTTAAATTCTATATTTGTTCTAACAGGTGGAGCCGGAACCGGCAAAACATCGACTACCAAAGTGATCGTCAATGCTTATAGAGAAATGGGCTACACTATTTATCCCTTAGCTCTATCTGGCAAGGCGGCACGCCGCCTTCAGCAATCCATTGGCATACCAACAAGTACCATCGCTCGTTTCTTGCGTCAGCAAGCCATAAATGAAGAGAAGTGTGTCTTGATCGTTGATGAGGCATCAATGTTAGATGCCTACACTATGTGGCGTTTAGTCATGCAGATTCATGATAAGGCTCGCATTATTCTGATCGGTGATCCATATCAGTTACCCCCAATCAATGCAGGCTTTGTGCTCAATGATATAGTGAAAAGTGGAGTCATTAGCCATGTGGAGCTTGATGTGGTTAGGCGACAGGGCAAACAAAGCACTCTTCCTAGCTATGCAGCTGCAATTAAAAGCGGAGACTTGCCAGAGTCTTTGAACACTGCTGATGTGGTATTCCAAGAATCATCGAGTGATATCTTTCAGGATGTTTTGCAAGCCTACTGCAAATATCAAGATGCTATGGTTATCGCTTCTACCAATGACACTGTTAGGAAAGTAAATAAGTTTCTTCAAGCATCGCTAAATCCGAATGGGCAGGTTTTGGATCTAACCGGTATGCCTGTTGAGAAAGGAAGTTATGAGTTAAGGCAAGGTGATCCTGTAGTTTTCACTCTTACTAATTATAAAAATGATATCCAAAATGGGACCCTGGGCTTTATACACAGTATCGAAGAAACAGATGAGTTCGCTTTTGTTGTAGAGCTTGAAGACTTAGACGAGTTTGGTAAGAAGCGTTTAGTGAGCGTTGACTGGCAATTGTTTGAATATCTTGATCTTGCTTACTGCTTGACGTTACACAAGCTGCAAGGCTCTCAGGCCGCTAATGTAATTGTGTTATTAGAGCAAGGGCCATTACTAGAACGTAGCTGGCTTTATACGGCAATAACAAGAGCTGAGAACATGATTCATTTGATTGGCAGCAAATCCGATTTCTACTATGCGGTGAGGAAGCAAGGGGCGATAGATACTAGGAAGACTGGGCTATCGGAAATGCTTCTCTTGAGATAAAGGAAACTGCCTGTCCGGTTGCTATAGGCTTCCGTTTCTAAAAAATTGAAGAAGCACAAATACCTAACTATTGGGAAAACTGCGGTGATAAGAAAAGCATCAGAATTATTGGAACTCTTCATTGAAGAAGAAAGCAAGAAGTTGGCAGATATTGAGATGTCCCATATGCCCACGTTAGGTTCGGCATACGAGGAAATAACAAGGCAGGGGATTGATAAAGAGTTTGCTATTCCAAAGCATTTAGACTTGAACGTGGTATCAGGATTTATTTCGGTCGGCGGAGAAATGTTGCCCGAGCAAATAGATTGTATGCTGGTTCATGGTCTAGGGGAGCGGTATGGACTTACAGATCAATACATAGTCGATATTGAGCGAGTTCTGTGCATTTTTGAAGTGAAAAAAACGCTTCGCAGGGGAGACTTTGTTGATGCGATTGACCACTTGGCAGGGATCCGTAGAAAGTTTGCTGAGTATTTTGAAAACAAATTAGTTAATGAAGGCTATGAGCCTGACTTAAGGAATGCTAGAAGGCAGTTTTCTTTGATAACTGGAAAGGATGCTCCTGAGAAATATTCTGGTATGCATAATATCCCTATTGAGGAAGGGGTTTTATTCTATTGTCTAGTGCAAGAGTCACTTGCACCAGTGAGCGTCATTCATGCTTATGATGGGTATAAAACCGAGTACGGCTTGCGAACAGCACTTGTTAACTTAATAGAGAGTCGGGCTGGGACTGAAGAAAGCCTTGGAATCCCTCTTATTCCTTCTCTTGTAACATCAAATAAGTTCTGTTTAGTTAAGGGGAGTGGGGTGCCTTCTATTGCCTTAAATGATGAAGGTGAATGGGTGTCAATTTATTCCACGTGCCATAATCCTGCAAAAATGATTCTTGAGTTAGTCTGGTCGAAGATCTCTTCATACTTCAGTATAGAGATGCCATGGGATGACGGCCTTCATTTAGATAACGCTGTGCCACTTTTTACTGCGAGAGCAGTTGAGAGTGAAGGTAGAGCTGGTTGGCTGTACAAATCGCTCGAATTAGATCAGAAACAGCTAAAAAGAGCAGATGATAACAAGTGGGAACCAGACTTGGTTGGTCCAGCTGAAGCTTCTGCTATAAGACTTATGGCTGCATATGGTGGCTATTTGTCCTTAGATAGAGATCTGGAGCAATTTCTAACAGACAGATATGGAGCGACTTTGAACTCTGTAGCGAATAATTTGGTTAGTACTAGGTTGTTTATGAGGAGTGATAATTATTTGCGGCCAATTAACGCCAGAACATACCTTGTAATGCTTGATGATGACGTTGGCTACGTCTGCTCTGAACGTGAAAGGATGGATGTTTGGTGTGACGAAAATAAGATTAATCCTAATTATCTTAGTATTATTTTGCTCTAAAGACAGGCCGCGCATTTTGTGGAATCGATTTGGTGCTTTTCATCAAGGAGGGAGTAATGGGGTTCAATTTTAATGAAGCGTTTCGAGACCTTCTAGGATTCTTTACACCATCACTGGTGAAAATAATCGTTGTTTCATTACTAACAGCAGGAATAGGTGCGTTAAGTGTTCCTTTATGGGTTGAGATAGTAAATTGGATACTGCTATATCAAGATTTCTACCCTAACTTTCAGTTTTCCCTTAGTGAACCCAACTATCCTCTGGGAGCAACTCTTATACTGGTGAGTATTTTAGTTTACTTCTTAGATTATTATTTAAGAAATAAAGGGACCAATCTTCGGCATTTAGATGAAATAAAATCAAAGTTAGCTACTGAAGTCGTAGGAGAAATGAAAGAGGCTGGCTTTACTGCTCAGCCCCTTCAAGACGAAAGAATAGAAAAGCTCACAAATGAAATAACTGTGTTACGTTATTTTGCCTCGTTTCCTAAGGAGGAAAAGGCTATTAATCTGGCTGAGAGCATTGTTCATGGTGCGCTCTCAGGCGGTACGAACGAGTCAAAAGCTAAGGCTCTGGCTTTGCTCGCAAGATATCTCTGTATCGATGGTGGAACGATTGAGCAAGCGAAAAGTTGGTTAGCAACTTCAAAAGATCTAGGTGCGACGGAAGAATCTGAGATAGCACAGGCGTTTATTGATGCGGTTGAAGCACAGAGTGCAGAGCCAGCAGTTAGGTTGCTGAAAGCTAAGAGTTCATTGTCTTACAGCGCTTTTTTTGCAATTAAAAATGCAGTAGAAGGAAGCCGCTCTGCTATAAAATGGTATGAAGATGCTCATTTAGGCATTGATCAATTAAATGAAGATGGAAAAGTTGCGTTAATTTCTGCTTTATTGAGTGATAGACAATGGGAGATGGCTTTAAATGTTGTTGATACAATTGAAAATACTTTGATATCAAGCTTCCCAGCACTTGCTAAGCTTTCTGCTCTTGTAAAATTGGTGAATGCGATTCAAGTAGTCGAGTATCGAGAGGTTGTCCTAGACTTTATCCCTATTAGCGCCGAAAAGTTTCCTCTCGCTGATGACTCAAAATCTATCTGTCTTAGAAAACAGGCAATTGAGCTGTTTGATATATGTTCAGAGTTAGCTCAGCAGTTTGAAGCAGAAGAAATTGTGAATGTTTCGAAAAATTACTCCTTATGGTTGCAGCTTCGGGATGACGAAGCGCATCAACAGGCAATGTTTACACTCAAAAGTTACTTTGAAGATTATACTCAGCAATCGCTAGAGTTTCTTGTTCTAGCAAATGCTTTCGGAATCGAAATTGATTTTGATGCTGTTGAAGCAGAAGTAAATCGACAATCAGCTTTATTTCAAAAAAGTCCTTTAACTATAGGCTTGGCTAGGTTTGTCCTCGCGCTAAAGCAAAAGTCACATTCAGATGCAGTAGAATATATTGCTCGTCATAGAGAGCAAATGGAGAGGTCTTTAAGCTTAGGCCTAGTTAGAATTTTAGAGATAGAGGCATTAGCGAAAGCGGGTCTGATCGATGACGCAGAAAGGCTTTTACGTGAAACCGAGGGCTCTTATATTTCTGATAGTGATGTAGCTAGGCTTGAGAAAATTTTTGAGGAAGTTAAGGGAAAGGACCCGATTGCTCTTGCTGTCAGTCAATATCAACTTAGTGGTGCGACGCATGACCTCGCCTTCCTTATCAATTTGTTATCTAGAGAAAGTATTACTGACTCCTACTACTCATATTGTGTAGAGCTTTATGATCGTACTGGGCAAGAGTTAGATGCTGTCAGAGTTTGTAACGTTGCTGTGCACCTAGGACGTTACAATGACCTCCACCAATTTCTTTTAAGTAAACCGGAGCTTGTAGCTAAAAGTGCTAACTTAACTCTGCACTTTGGGTGGTCGCTATTTAGGAAAGGAGATCTAAATAGCGCCTACGAACAAGTCAAGATATTAAAACGGTTTAAGCAGCAGGGTGTTGATATTAAAGCTCTCGAAATAAATTTGGCTATATATGGAGGTGATTGGGCGTCTTTAAGTACCTTTGTAGAAGACGGCTGGATGAGTCGAGATAAGCTCGAAGCTGATGAGCTTTTACAAATAGCTCAGTTAGCCAAGGTGGTTTCACCAACTCGAACAAAGCAGATACTAGAATTTTGTACCAGCAAGTATTCTGATAACCCAGACATCTTTACATCGTCATATTTAACTGCAACGCAAATGGGGTGGGAAAAAAATAATGACGTGTCTGAATGGTTAAGAAAAGCAATCGCAACTTCAAATGATAATGGTCCGATGCGTAGAACATCATTGGAAGACCTGCGAGAAATTATATCGGGAGCACAGGAGCGGAATTCAAAAGTTTATAAATCGTATATACGTGGGGAAGCACCAATATTCTTAGTAGCAGAAATGCTAAATAGAACAATGTCCGATTTTTACTTAATACAGCCTTTAGAGAATAAAGAAACGAGAGACGTAAGACGGAAGACTCTCTCACCAATCTTCCACTACTCAAATCAGCAGAGAACAATCTGTGGTACTATGATTACTCTCGATGTAAGTAGTGTTTTGGTTTTAGAAAATATAGGAATGCTGACAACTTTTCTTGAAAGTACTGAAAAAATTATTATTCCTCATTATTTTATGCGATGGCTTTTTTCGGAAAAGCAAAAAGTTGCATATCATCAGCCCAGCCAAATTGAAGAAGCAAAGCAATTTGAGAAAGCGATTTTAGATCGTAAAATTAAGGTATTGCCCTCCAAGATAATTAACAACCCAGAAGTGGCATTCGATGTAGGGGATGAGCTTGCGCTAATGCTTGAGGATGTAACTACATTCTCAGAAAATGGGTCGCAATCTTTGGTGGTATGCTCGTTTCCAGTCACTAAACTTGATGACTCATTTAGGAACATAGAAGTTGACCTTTCAGGTTTTCACGGAAAGCTGATTTCTTGTATGCAGCTTATTAGGAAGCTCCAGAGTTTATCTGCAATAACTGGAGCACAATGTAGTAATGCCTTGAAGTACCTTTCTCAGCATGAAAATGACTGGCCGGATAGCCCGAGAATAGAACAAGGAGCAAGATTGCTTTTAGACTCTCTGTCGGTCAAGTATCTAATGGTAGTAGATATGCTTGACACTCTTAATGACGCTGGTTTTGAGGTATATGTTTCGCAAAAGGAGAGTGAAAGGTGTAGGGCATTGATGAACTACGATTCAACAATCCGTAAAGCTGACGCGAAACTCGAAAGTATCAGGGGAGTACTGTTCAAAGAAATTGAATCTGGAAAAGTTATCTTAGCTGAAATGCCTTCATATAATGAGGTGTCAGGGGATAATAATGATAGCACAGGGCCATTAAATGAACTTTTTTCGTCCTTTAAATTATGCGATTCAGCTGTCCTAGATGATCGATTCATGAATAAGAACCGAAGTATTACGATTGATGAGAAGAATACACCTATTTATACATCTCAGGATGTCATAGAAACGCTGTATCAAAAAGGGCTTATTTCTCAAGAGCAAAAGTTTGATTCTAGAGCGCTACTTCGAGAGTTAGGCTTTGAGTTTGTTAGCGTATCTGAAGAGGAGCTTATGTACCATATGAAATGCTCTTCTGTTGTGGCGGGAAAGTTTAATCCAACGAAGCAATTAAGGCTCATACAAGAAAACTTACTCTTGATTAGGATTAGCGATCTCATACAGCTTCCGAGAGATGCTCAATGGTTGAGTAATACAATGGGTGTCATTGCAAATGTTTTATTCGCTCAATGGTTAGATGATGGCACTGTATTTGAGGAAAAGTGTGCAAGGTCCAATTGGCTTTACAATCTAATGGGATATCGCCAATGGGCCCAGACTCATCAACTCAGAGACCCTAAAGGAATCGCTTATTCAGGAGAGGTAGTGACTATTTATTCAATACTGCTTACACCTGATTATTTATCCGAAAGCCAGAAGGAAAACTACAATAAGTGGTTAGAGGAATCTGTCTTGGCACCTTTAAAAGAAAGCGATCCTTTGAGCTTTAGAAGTTTAGTAGATGTGGCTGGAGATAAGGTGAAAATTATCACCGAAGATGTGTTATCTCAGGAGGTGCTGGATGGACAGTAAGTCGAGGCGTGCCTTTGTGGCTTCTAGGGGACTCGATTTATTTCCTAGATTAGTGCGAGAAGAGTTACTTTCTAACTCAAGCTTATTAGAACAGTTAGAAATTACGACAGAGCCTCTAATCAGTTTTGGAAACAACGATATAGTTTTTCCGAGGAGTGCACTCTTCAATGCAGTGCGCAGTGCATTTGAAAATCCAAAATTAAAGTATTGCTTAGAGGATCTCAGTGGAAGATCTTGGGCAGTGACTAGTGATTTAAGCAAGCCGTTATCACTTGTGCTGTCTAAAGGTAATGATCAGATAATTAACAATGAGTTTTGGGCACTTCATCCAGATGTACACACGCGAATAGATACCCTAGGTTCAGTGGCAAAACAGTATTTGCTCTGTAAGCGTCCGGCCATTCACACCTTGAGGATGTTTTTTGATCTATAACACTTTTGAGACATTTAAAAGGTGCAAACAGGCTGTGATCTCTTTAATGTACGTTTGAGGCAGAGAGCTATGGATAGTTTAAGCTCCTAGGATGGGAGCTCTGCCTTTCTTCAGGATGACCATGAAGCTGCACGGATGCAGCAGAGAACAGTTTCTTCTAAGACGTTAACGTCACATTCCAAGGCAGCAAGTCATCGATGTCTGCACCTGTTTTGCGTTTTGGTAGTTCTTCAAACACTTTCACAAGGTAGTCGTAAGTGATCAAGCCATTGGCTTTAGCAGTTTCGATCATGCTGTAGAGCATCGCACTGGCCTCGGCACCATTTTCCGTATTTGAGAAGAGCCAGTTCTTTCGCCCAATCACGAACGGCTTGATGGCTCGCTCGGCACGGTTGTTGTCGATGTTGAGGTGTGGATCGTCAACATAGCGAATAAGCTTATCCCATTGGTTGAGACAGTAATTTAAAGCACTGGTGAGCTTGTCTTTTGGCGGCTTGTTTTTCACTGTTTTTTCTAGCCACTTCTTAAAGTCGTTTAGCACCGGTATCGCCTGTTCACGGCGATAAGCGAAGGCCTTTTCCGTTGTCTCGCACTGTGCAGCTCTACTTTCAATGGCATAGAGCTTTTGTATCCAGTTCAGTGCCACGGTATGTGTGCCCGTCTTGTTCTTTCCTAAACTTTTGGCAATGTCCATAAATTTACGGCGTGCGTGGGCCCAGCATCCAACGAGCTGTGTGTCGGTTTGTTCGTATCCAGCATACCCATCGGCGTGTAGATACCCTGAGTAATCATTCAAAAAGGTCTTGGGGTGGGTCGCTTGGCGCGTTTTTTGGAACTCGTATAAAACAATGGGGATTAATGGCGTTTTATACATAGGATGAGGCGTGTCTGGACCATCTGTACCACTGCAATAGACCCACATGTAGCATTTATCTCGATCTTCTTTCACCACATTGAGCGGTGTTTCGTCCGCATGAAGCGCAGGCTGCTGGACTAAAATGTCTTTCAGTCTCTGGTAAAGCGGTCTTAATGCATCGGCACTTTTGAGCACCCAGTCCGACATGGTTCTGCGGCTCAGCTCAATGCCTAATTGCTTGAACAGCGCCTCTTGTCGATACAGAGGTAAAGCAAATTGGTATTTACTGGTGATGATCTGGCTTAGCAAACTTGGTGTTGCGATGCCTTTTGGGATAAGACTGGGTGCTGGTGGTGCTTGTTTGATCGTGACATGCGTTTCATTCTGCTCACAATGGCGACAGCCATACTTAGGACGAACCGTTTCAATCACCGTGATTTTAGCAGGAATAAACTCTAAGCGCTCCGAACGATCTTCGCCAATACGATGTAATGCACCTTGGCAACACGCACAGACTTTTTCTACATTGGCGACATCCAGCTCAATGACAGTGCGAGGAAGGTCTTTGGGCAAGACTTTACGCTTAGGGCGATGACGCATTGATGCATCGTTCTTTTCTGACGACGAATCGGCTTCGTTTGAAGTCTCTTCTTCTGCGACCACTGCTTCAGCCTCATCAAACAGTTCACCTTGACCTGGACTCTTCTCAGAGCTTTTGCCAAACTGGCGATGTTGGGCCAAACGCCATTGCTGTAGCAGGCGTTCATAGCCCGCCTTCCAATGATCAATTTGTTCATCTTTTTCTGACAACTGCTCCGCCTGCTCAAGCAAGAGTTTCTTAAGCAAATCAATATCGTCAGGTAGGTCATTCAGAGTCTTTTTCATGGCATGGATTATACCAGCCATCTACAGATTAGAGCGCTAATTTTCATGATAACGGTAGGTAATTTTTGGGTGGGCCTGATCAAGACTAAGCGGTAAACCATCCAGTAGCCAATTGAGCTGCCTTGGTGATACTTGCAAAGACAATTGCTCATCTTCGATGCCCGGCCATTGAAACACACCTTTTTCCAAGCGTTTGTAATGCAGCCAAAAACCATTCCTAGACCATTGCAGGATTTTGAGACGATTACGGGTTCGACCGCAAAAGACGAATAAACGATCAGAGCATGGCTCTTGTTCTAAGTCGTACGCAACGATAGCGGTTAAGCCATCAATGGACTTACGCATATCGGTTGGACCACAAATCAGAATAACAGGGAGGGAATCGCTTGTATTGAACACAGTCATTACTCCAAAAGTCATGACTATGTCGGATCTAAGGTGCTAGATTAAGGTGTGAATGGCCGGACGCTTACTTTGCTCTCGTTAGAATGGTTAGAAAGTTGGAGGAGCAGACTATCTGCTTCTGCTTTTAAAGATGATGATGTATCTGATTTAGTTTTTGATCTAAGCCTATCTCCGAAGCATATAGAAGGCCTTTTAAGGCAAGAATTCCGAAGTTCCGAGCAACAAGTTGCTACATTTGTCCCTAATGATATTCGTTACTATGAGCGGCTTGTCGGGAGCTATCAGGGTAGTGAAAATATTGCGGACTATTGTGATCTGGAGCTTAAACAGTTTATTCAAGGTCAGCTGGAGATTGGAGTAACCGAGTATAACTTTTTAATATGTGTCCAAGGGCTGATATCGTCAGTGATATCTAAAGAGCCGTTGGATGAGGTTAGATACAAAGAAATAGTAAGCCAAGCTTTATATACTTGCCATCCAATCCTTTTAATTTCATGTATTGAAGTTGGCTTGTTGAAGTTTGGTGACGCGTTCGATAAAGACATACAGGCGCTGTTCGCCTCATTATCGTCTGAAGATACTTTAGGTAATCTAAAGATGTTCTGTGCGTTGTCAATCTTTGTTGACGGAGAACTAGCAAGACAACAAATATTCCGTGATATGCCTCCCTTTTATAGGCGGTTGGCTTCCTTCTCTCAAGCTTCACTAATTAGTAAAGTAGCACTAGAAGAGAAAATAGAGTTTGAGGAAGTGGAGCAGTGGGCTCAACAACAAAGAGGACTTTACTTTTATTGTCAGGGCTTTTTAGATCTATTGCGAGAACCTAGATGGCTTCCTTCATACCTTACTACAGAGCAGTTTAGTAATGAGCTGTATGGACGTGTTCGTAATGTTTGCTCGATAGTAGATGGACCGACAGTAGCTAATGATGTGCTCGCTGAATTATTTTCTGGCTCTCATTTCGTATTAGCTTCATTTCTTCCCGGCCCATTAGAAGGGAACCTAGTTCCAGCCACCCTGCCTGAAGAAATGGCAAAGTTATTTACCAAGCACACTGGTGATGAAGCTTCGCTTGATGCCCTTAAAATTCTAATGAACTCGGCGCCGTTTTGGAGCATTAGTAATGAATACCTAGACCGAATTGTAGCGTTGCTTGAGCGTGAGCAGCATAAATTGGCAGAGGCTAAGGATAGAGATACTGTTTATCAGATATTAAGAGGTTTAGCTCTCGTCTCTTGCCTGACCAAAAATAAGGATGTTGCATCATCTGTTAAGATGTTAAGCCGAATATACCGTGATTATATCGATGTGGATTCAGGTGTAGAGGACTATCTCGCTCTGGGGTTTATTGCTGGTGCGGCCTTTGAAGACAAAAATGAGTGGGCTGAGTTCGTTGGACAATGGAGTAACGACTTAATTTACATGCTAATCAGTGAAAGCGCCGTAAAGAAAGTACAAAGCATGTTAGAGATGCTTTGTACTCTAGAGCCTCATTTGTATTACACATGTTCAAAGTCTTTGGATATATTGAGCATGCTTCGAGAACGTAATTCGAGTTGAACTTACTCTGTTACGCTTAATTGTTTATTGGTAATTTGTTTAGAGAAGATTTGTTTATTCTGCGAGGCGATCATGACACTCCTTGAATGCATTGATGTAGGGGCTCTCAGCAGAGATTGCGAGAATCCTGGTGAAACGGGCTAGACGATAGGGCAGGGTTTCTTCGTGTGTAAAGATATTCGCTGTAATTGATAGTAGCACTCCATCACAGCCGCTATTTTTAGCATTTTCAGAGAGAATAAGACGGCTATTCATTTTAGCGAACTGGTAAAAAATTTTTTCCGCTTCCGCTTGCATGCTTTCTTCAAATGAGTATGCCAACATACGTTCTTTTTTAACAAGGTCATCTAGGTTGAATGCAATTATACCTCTTGTCTTACATTTCTTAAGTTGTTTGAATCCATTCTTTAGACGGGTCTCAGAACTTTTAAGAGAGTATATTTTTTTACAAGCTATGGCGTAGTCGTTAAGCGGTTTATCAAGTGAAATAATTAAGTCTGGCTCTTCAAAGCGTATAGGAACTTTTCCTAGGTTGAAGCGATTATATAATTCAAGCTCCCACAATGCATCTTTCCCTTGGGAGGTTTTATTATCACTGAGATTAAAACTATTTTTAAGAGTTCGATGAATAGCTTCTCTAGCTTGAGGGTCATCAAGTGTTGCATCAATTGCCTTCAATAGTCGAAGTCCATTGCTTGCACGATGATGCAATTCTTTCCATTCTGCGTGTTCCAGTTTACTGAAGTCGATAAGCAGTTCACGTATTGAGCCTATAAGTGAAGAGAATGAGCTATTTTTATGTACTTTTAGTCCTTTCTCTGCAAGCCTTGATTCGACGCGAGTGATTAATGTTTCTGCTTCCGTTGTACTGGTTGTGATTAAGTAGGGCGAAGTATTTGATTGATTCATTTTGACTCTTTGATCCATCAAAAGTGATGAGTCTTCAATTAAAGTAAATCACCTTAGCTGATGAGGTCTTAATTAGCCAGAAGATTATATTGTCCATCTAATTTGCACAGGGTTGAAGGCTGTGTATCCTTCAGGAAGCAGTTGTTTATGCCACTCTAATAGCCTTTCAAGTGGGAGCGGCTCATCTAAATTTTCCACCGCATCCAACATAATTTCTGCTAGGCCGTCTGTACGTTCAGTGGTTGGATATGGCCTTTCTTCAGAAAGGTCGAGCTTATTAGCCAATGATGAGCGAACAGAAAAAGCATTAAGCTTCTCTCTTTCAATCGTACTCGAATGAACAATAGGCTTTTAGGTTGGCTTGACATTTTGCCTGGCAAGGTTCCTTGGTTGAATCGAGCTTCCCTTAATTTGGGGGCAATTAATTTTGAATCCCAAAAAAAGTTAGGTCAATCTTCTTGCTCCCAGATCCACATTTTAACCCTCATATTGAGTTAAGTGACTTATTATTCAAATCAATTGGTGATGTGAATAGTGCGTGTTTTCACATCATTTGCTGATACAAGTTACCAATTATGGCTCACGGTATTGTCTAATCCGTATGATTGGTTCTCTTAGAGAAAATATATGTTAAAGTGCCTTCCATTAGCGTCAAGGGTTACGTGCCAGCCGCGAGGGCAAAAACTCTATTCACAACTTACTGATTACTAAATTTTCTTAGTGCGAAGACTGGGCTAAGCGGCTTAGCAAATATTGACTTCGTTATCTTAGGACTTTATGTATATGAGTAATGAAAATACCCTTCCAATTCGTAACCACCTATCCAGCCTGAAACAAGATATAACAGATCTCGCTAAAGAGATTGGTCGATATCATTCATTAAAATATAGTGTCGCCAGAGGCTTGGCACTGAACATCATGGGCTTTCGAAATTCATTTGAGTTTGATCGATGGTATGAAAGTGAAACACTGTTCATCGAGTCTGTACTAAAGTGCAGCGACAGATTAGCCTGCATTTGTCATGAGTTATATGACGACGATGATGCAAATGAAGCTGTTTATGTTTTTGAATCTGAGCCAAACTACTTTCTAGTTGCGAATAAAAAGCAAGATCCTATGACTATTGATTGCCTTACATTTGATGTTCAGCTTGAAGGGCTCACGCATCAGTATGGAGCATTTAGTCTGCAAAGAGGTACTTGTCAACTTTCTGTCTTATGGACGAGACAGGAATGTGAAATTAGGAATTTGGACTTTCCTGGGGTAACTCAAACTCGTAAGGCCCACTGTAGTTGTAAAAAAGGATTTGCCCACTGGCTTGCAAATGATGAAGGAATGCCTCTTTACTATCTTAAGACAGCAGAAGAAATTACTAACTGGGCTGATGTTTGGGGAGGGGTGGCATGTTTCGGTAAAGATGCTATGGAGGCCCTCAAACATGACAATCCTGATTTAGCGTCAAAGCTCAATAGAGTATTCTGAGATTGCACTGGTTTACAGTAATGGAGCTCTTCCAAAAATAGCTCCTTCTGTAATGCTAGAGCGGATTGATGCATTACAGAAAGAGGCTGAACCTATAGGCGCGAGCTTGTTGATTTGTCTAGTTAAGCTGGTTTTACTTTTGTTGCTTTGGGTCTGGGATGCCCAGGCTTAGGCACAAATGAAACCATATCATTTTGCTGTAACGGCCAAGCTCTTCTTCGATTCTGACTTTTTTGATCTGTATAAAATGTATTTCCAGTTTTTTGACAGCGGATGAAAGCATTGTGTTGACTTGAGTTCACAACAAAACCAACTCGACGAGTATCAATTTCGTGGTGCTTTTTCCAATCCTTCAAGTCAGGAACACTTGAAATTCCTGTCGTAAGCATCTTGCTTCGCCATAGGGTGTGGGTAGAGCATGCAATTCCCATCAACTTATCATTCTCAATGACAGAAAGCATTCTCAGACAATCAGGATTGATCCATCCTATGATTGAGAGAACTAGATCATACTGACTAACTACCTTATTAATCGCATCTTCAGAATCTAAGATATCATTAGATTTCCAAATTGGTTCATGATGGGCGATACGATTACGTAGTAAATTAACTTCCTGTAACTTTTGGTAAATAGTATTTATAGAAATATTATTGCCGCTACCGTCTTTGGCATTAGGGAACACTGCACTAGATAGAGTCGGCCACAATGGGATGATTGCTCCTCCAGGATACCCAATTCGATGCTTTTCATCTGTCATATGTACCCAGAAGCCAAATGTCAGCTTTGCTATGAAGTTGTCAGCCGTTAAAGCTTTATTTTCTTTGGATAGCTGGCGTCTCGCTGTATTCACCTGCTTAAATGCCTGACGGTTGTTTTGCACCGTATATGCATTGGTAAACCACAGGGTAATCCCCCCGAAAAATAACAGCAGCCAAAAGTAGAATTTTCTCGTACTCTAAACGCAGGAGGTTCTGCATGAAAAAATCACGTTATACCGATAGCCAAATCATGGCCATACTAAAGCAAGCAGAGGCAGGCACACCCATTCCTGAGCTATGTCGAGAGCATGGTATGAGCTCGGCAACATTTTACAAATGGCGGTCCAAATATGGTGATATGGATGCCTCTTTAATGGCTCGTATGAAAGAACTTGAGGAAGAAAACCGTCGTCTTAAAAAGATGTATGCAGAAGAACGGTTAAAGGCGGAGATCATACAGGAAGCCATGGCAAAGAAGTGGTGAAGCCATCCCTTCGACGAGAGATGGCACTTCATGCTGTAGCGAATAAGGCGGTGAGCATTCGTTTGGCCTGCTCTGCTTTTATGATCAGTGAAACCTGTTATCGTTACAAGAGCCTTTTGAATGATGACAATGCTTTGATCGCTAAACTTTTAGTTGACCTAGCAGAGACTCAAACGGATTGGGGGTTTGGGCAATGCTTCTTTTATCTAAGAAACGTAAAAGGCCACACTTGGAATCATAAACGTGTCTATCGAATCTATTGCGAGTTGGCGTTGAATCTACGAATCCGCCCAAGAAGACGCTTAAAGCGGAACGTACCTGAACCCTTGAAGGAGCCAACCAAACGAGATCAGGTTTGGTCTATGGACTTTATGCATGACCAACTTATCGATGGTCGCCACTATCGTCTATTTAACGTAATCGATGACTTCAAGCGCGAAGGACTAGCGATGGAAGCAGGCTTTTCCTTACCGACCTTGAGGGTGATACGCACGCTTGAGCAATTGCTTGAATGGCGAGATAAACCACAGATACTGCGTTGTGATAACGGGCCGGAATTTGTGAGTCATGAGTTTACTCGTTGGGCTAAAAAGAAAGGCATTAGAGTTGAATACATCCAACCTGGCAATCCACAACAAAATGCTTATATTGAACGATATAATCGAACAGCTAGATATGGATGGGTAAGCAAGCATCTTTTTGAAACACTTGAGGAAGTGCAAGACTATGCAACGAAATGGTTGTGGTTTTACAATCACGAAAGACCACATACAGCTAACGGAGGCAAGCCACCTCTAATGGCTGCTTAACCTCTACTTTTGAGCTAAGTTAAAAAAGGGAGGATTACCACAGGAGGTCTATTGATGCCTTCTCTTTTGACCATTCTGACTGGGGGAAAGTAGCCTCTATTTCTAGCTCTTTCTGCTTTATGTAAGCCGAATTGATTGAGTTTCTAAGAGCAACTTCGAGAACTTGTAGAACCGGATAGAATAGGCCTGAAAGCTGTTTATTCCAGACATATAAGCCAAGGCTTTCTTCTAGAGATCCATTGGATAAATTTGGGGCTTGGTAAGTAGAAAATCTTTTATCTGATATTGATTTTACGATGGAGTTAATTGGCATGTAGTCTTCTCGGTTTCAGCTGTTGTCCAGTATATAGGTTGAGCATGGCATACGGCAATTTTAGAGTCTTCTAGAGAGCTGTTCATTAGTGGGGCTCTTCGAGCAAGAGGGATACAGTTGACTCTGAGTAAAAATCATCTATACTAAGTTTGTTGACGGTTACGTCACATTGTTTGAAAGCGCGGTATGGTGTGAAGCCAGTTGATCTATGATCCCGTTAGCGAATTTTTTCGAAGGGCTACCGTAATGGTAGCCTTTTTCGTTTCTAGTCCCTCCTCTAAATTTGTGTATTTATCTAGCTTTTCCTGCAAAGTAGTTGAAGTTCTTGTCTTCAAGGTATCTAAAGGATAGGTCTTGTTGGAATTAACTATTCAGTAGCTTGGTGTGTTGCTACCCCTACATATATCCTTTCTTCCCCTTAGCTAGAAGCTTTTTCTAGTTATGTGCCCCCCTCTGTACTTCTAAAAGTGCTGTAGATGCTATAAGTCATGAGTGGCTATGTTTGATAGAATGCTCACCAGAAAAATTGTTTAAAAAGTGCTTTTAGAATCAAAATTAGCAGGGTAAATCGTGGGTTTTTAAACAACATAGCTTAGCTATGTTTAAAAGTAAGGTAGGGTCAGTTAAGTGAAGGCTTTGACTGCTGTAGGTTTTACTTCTGTACTGACCCTGTTTTTGTGTTTTTGTGTTTTTTGTCTTGGTTTACCCTTTTGAAACATACATAAATTAAAAATGTATAGTTAAAGACAAAAGTTAGTGAATGGATAAAAAGGGCCACAGAGAATGTGTCCCTTTTTCGTATATAGGGAGGAAACCGATGGCTGAACTATCCTTCTAATGAGAAAGTCTCTAGCTTAAATAGGATGTTATTTGAAGGATGAAATTTATGCTGGATTTGGACTTTACTTTAATAGTGCACCATCTAACTCAACTGGGCTTGGCTTTTTTACTGTCTTTGCCTATCGCATTTAATCGTGAACATCATGATCGTGGTGCTGGGTTGAGAACGTTTCCCTTGGTCACCATCGCGTCTTGCTCGTTTATGTTGGTCGGGATGAGTGTCTATGAAGGTTCCGATGCGGAGGCCCGTGTCATGTACGCCGTTATTACCGGGATGGGATTTATTGGTGGCGGTGCCATTTTTAAAAGTGGTGATTCTGTTTCTGGTACAGCGACTGCCGCTGGGATCTGGAATACGGGGGCGATCGGTGTGTCGGTGGCCTACAGTCGTTATGAAATTGCCATACTGCTTTCTTTGATGGGCTTTTTAATCTTTCAGTTTTCTGGTTCGTTGAAGAAAAGCACTGAAAAAATGGCAAAGTAGTGGCATTAGTCGTTGAAAGACTATGCTGATATAATGCGCAGTCTTTTAAATCGCCTTGTTGGTTGCTGTAGGCATTCACTGTTTTGCGTCAATAAGGGGCTTTACCCGTTGCTGACAGGGCTCCTAAGGGAGCCTTTGCTGTATTGAGTTGTCTTAAAAAAGGTAGAGGCAATGAGTGTTGAGGTGACGTATGCAAGAGGATGATGATTTCTCTTTGTTCGCGGAAGAGGTTCAAGGAATTCGGCCACTAAAAAAGACGGAAGTCTACCTTGGTAAAAAGCAAGGTGGTGTGGATTTTACAGAGCGTCAGAAAGCCGCTTTGATCGCCAAAGTGGAAGACCGCAATCATTTGTCGAAAGACTACGTTGAACGAGTTGATCCACATGACATGCTCGAATACAAGAAAGACGGTGTTCAAGACGGTGTGTTTAAGCGCTTGCGCCAAGGTAAATACCCAATTGACTCCCGGCTAGATTTGCACAGAAGAACCGTCGAGCAAGCCCGTCGTGAAGTGTTTCAGTTTGTGGAAGATTGCATGCGCCATGACATAAGGGTTGGGGTCATTGTTCATGGTAAAGGGGATCGAACCCCTGATCCGCAGGATCAAGCAACCATTAAGAGTTTTATCAACAAGTGGCTGCGTGACTTAGATGACGTCATGGCCTTTCATTCCGCGCAGCGTCATCACGGCGGGCTGGGCGCGGTTTATGTGCTATTCAAAAAGAGTGAGAAGGCTCGATTGGAAAACTGGGAGCGTCATCAAAAGCGTTAGGCATAACGCTTTATATCAGTGCCGATGAAATCACAATCTTGATATAATTTACACGCTTTATTGCTTGAGATTAGGGCTAATTCGCCCAACTATTCTAGTAATACAAAAGATTTTAACAGGGGTAATTTATGACCACGAAAAATGCACGTCACCCAGCATTTACCGCGATTCGCAGTGAATTTATTGAAGCGCTGGACGTCACAGTACAGGAATACGAGCATAAGGTAACGGGCGCGAAGCATTTTCACATTGCCTCTGACAACGATGAAAACGTATTTTTAGTTGGCCTAAAAACCGTGCCGACAGATTCTACCGGTGTGGCGCATATTCTTGAGCACACGGTTCTTTGTGGCTCTGAGCGTTTCCCAGTGCGCGATCCATTCTTTATGATGATTCGTCGCTCGTTGAACACCTTTATGAACGCTTTTACGTCATCAGATTGGACAGCGTATCCATTTGCCAGCAAGAACAAAAAAGACTTCCGTAACCTTTTAGATGTTTACTTAGATGCGGTGTTCTTCTCACGTCTGGACCCATTGGATTTCTCTCAAGAAGGGCATCGCCTAGAATTTGCAGAACCAACCGATGCTGAGTCTGAGTTGACCTTTAAAGGCGTTGTGTTCAATGAAATGAAAGGCGCGATGAGCTCGCCAACCTCGGTTCTATGGCAAGCACTGACCAAATACCTTTGCCCAAGCAACACGTACCACTTTAACTCAGGTGGTGAACCAACGGATATTCCTGATCTATCTTACGATGACCTGATGGCGTTCTACCGTAAGCATTACCACCCATCGAATGCAGTCTTTATGACGTTCGGTGATATCCCAGCAGAAGAGCTGCAAGCCGAATTCGAAAGCAAGGTCTTAAGCCGCTTTGAGCGTTTAGATGATCAAGTAAGTGTGCCAAACGCTAAGCGTTACTTCTCGCCAGTTCGTGTTGAAGAAGGCTATGCGATTGATGAAGCGAAGGAAGATGGCAGTCACGTTGTAGTTGGCTGGTTATTGGGTGAAAGCATCGATCTTGCTCAGCAATTTGAAGCGCAGCTACTTTCGAGTGTGCTGCTAGATAACTCGGCTTCACCACTGCGTCGTGTGCTGGAAAACTCTGACTTAGGTGCCTCGCCATCGCCAATGTGTGGCCTTGAAGACAGCAATAAAGAAATGAGCTTCATGTGTGGCCTTGAAGGTGTGAAACGTGAAAATGCGCCACATGTGGAAGCTTTGATTTTACAAACGCTGGAAGACATCGCTGAGAATGGCGTAGATCAAGAGATGGTAGAAGCGATGCTGCACCAACTTGAGTTGAGTCAGCGTGAAATCGGGGGCGACAGCTACCCATATGGCTTACAGCTGATTTTGACGGCACTGTCTACCGCGGTACACCAAGGTGATGTGATCGCTCAGCTTGACCTTGATCCAGTGATCGAAAGCATGCGTGAAAAGGTCCTACACAAAGACTACATCCCAACCTTAGTGCGTGACCTATTACTGTCAAATGCACATCGTGTGACATTAACCCTGAGCCCAGACGAAGCCTTGGAAACACGTCGTAACCAAGCGGAAAAAGATCGTTTGAGCAAAATCAAAGCAGGTCTAAGCGAAGAACAGAAACAGCATATCATCGAGCGCAGCCAAGCGTTGAAAGCGCGCCAAGAGCAAGTAGACGATATGAGCATCTTACCGAAAGTCGGCCTTGAAGATGTGCCTGCGCGTTTGCCTGAATATGAGAACGAAAAAGTCTCTGAGAGTTTACCGATTACCTTCTATCCGCAGGGAACAAACGGCCTAGTTTATCAGCAGCTTGTGACGGAACTCCCAGCATTGACCGAAGCAGAAACACAGCTTCTTCCGGTATACAGCTACCTTGTGACGGAATTGGGTATTGGCGAACAAGATTATCTAGCGATTCAATCTCGCCAAGCTCAAGTATGTGGTGGTCTCGGTGCGTCATCATCGATTCGTCCTGAATTGATCGACAAACAGCGTGTGAACGGTTACTTCGTATTGAGTTCAAAAGCTTTGGTACCTAATGCCGCGGCGATGACAGAGCTGATGGCGCAAACCTTTAATGACGTGCGCTTTGATGAAACAGGTCGTATCAAAGAACTGATTGCTCAGCGTCGTGCCCGTCGTGAACGTTCGATCACCGGTCAAGGTCACTCGTTAGCGATGAGTGCTGCATCCAGTGGTATGTCTGGCTTATCGGCCCAGCAAGAAGCGTGGGGCGGTATGAGCGGTATTCGAGATGTGATTGCCTTAGATGATGCACTTAAAGCAGACCCTCAGGCGATGACAGACCTGTGCACAGCCTTACAATCTATCCACAGCAAACTTGCTGGCGCGGCTAAGCAAGTACTCTTGGTGGCTGAGCCGCATCATAAAGACGCGCTGTTAGATGCCATCACACCTATGTGGGCTGGTGTTGCGAACCATGAGCAGTTGTCGCATTTCTCATTGCCTGCGATAGATAAGACGATCAAGCAAGCTTGGGTGACAGCAACGCAAGTAAGCTTCTGTTCCAAAGCCTTTAAAGCGGTATCTGGCGAGCATCCGGACGTACCTGTATTAACCGTGTTAGGCGGCTTCTTACGCAATGGCTTCCTTCACCGTGCCATTCGCGAGCAGGGTGGCGCTTACGGCGGTGGTGCAACGTTTGATGCCAGCTGTGGAGCATTCCGCTTTTACTCTTACCGTGACCCACGCTTACTGGAAACGCTAGCGGATTTCGATGCGTCGATTGACTGGCTGCTAGCCAATGAGCACTCCCATGATGCCCTAGAAGAAGCGGTATTGGGTGTGATTGGCTCGATGGATAAACCTGGATCTCCTGCAGGTGAAGCGCAAAGTGATTTCTTCCAGCAGTTGCATCATCGTACACGTGATTACCGTGAGGCCTTCCGTGCAGGTGTTTTAGCGGTAACAGTGGACGACTTAAAACGCGTCGCAAAACTCTACTTAACAAAAGAGAATGAAAATACGGCTGTTGTAACTGCCACTTCTAACGCAGCCATGTTAGAAGAGGCTGGTTTCGAGGTTTGTACTTTATAATCATAACGATAATTTAAATCTGAATGGATAATTCAATGGATCAGTTTCATGATATACGCCCTTACAACGACGATGAGGTCGCCGGGGTGTTACAAAATTTAGTAAATACGCCCGATTTTATCGACACGATTGTCGGCTTTAAATTTACTAAATGGCCACAGTGGACGCGCGGGTTTTTAGCGATGGTCGTTAAGCACGTTTTGCAAAAGGAAGTGCGTAAAATTAATGATGTGCACGCATTTCAGATGCAAGTGGCCGACTACATGGAGCGTATGATCAAAACCACTACAAGCAATGTGGAATATCGCGGTATTGAAAAGCTTGCTAAGAATGAAGGCTACCTTTTCTTATCTAATCACCGTGATATCGCCATGGATCCTGCCTTTGTGAACTACGGCTTATATCTTAATGGCTTGGATACGGTTCGCATTGCGATAGGGGACAACTTGTTACGCCGTCCATTCGTTTCGGATCTGATGCGCCTGAATAAGAGCTTTATTGTGAAGCGTTCAGTGAATGGAGTACGTGAAATGATGGCGGCTTTTGGTCAGCTATCGGATTACATCACCCACTCTCTGACCCAAGAGCATTGTAATATCTGGATCGCTCAGAAAGAGGGGCGTGCGAAAGACGGTCTTGATCAAACTGATCCTGCGATTATTAAGATGTTTTTCATGAGTCAGAAAAAGCAGAAAGTGGCATTTCCTGAAGCCATGCAAAATCTCAAAATCGTACCTGTTTCGATTTCTTATGAATACGACCCTTGTGCCTTTGATAAAGCGCGTGAGCTGCATGAGAAATCTACAACAGGCTCATACCAGAAAGCTGAATTTGAAGACATAGACAGTATTCGTAAGGGGATTGTTGGTCGTAAGGGGAAAGTGATCGTTACGTTTGGTGATGTGATTGATCATAACTGTGCAACGCCTGATGAGATGGTGACGGAAGTGGATCGTCAAATCATCGGCTCTTATGCAATACAGTCCACAAATGAAGCGGCATTGAAAATGTTAAATGGAGAGCCTACGGGTGACTCGGTATTTGATGAGTACATGATGACTTGTCCAGAAGAGTTTAGGGAAACTGTGCTGCGTATGTATGCTAATCCCCTAATTCAACAACAAGAACGTAGTCTTTCATCTCACTAAATATGGAGTTTTGCGTTTCATGAAGTCTAGGAATTCGCTGAGGGCTCTGCTTGGCTCAATATTGTTTGCAATATGCTATGGGTTGTTAACTGGCTTCACTGGCTTGTTGGCACCAGTGCTTGCTTGGGTGCTACCACCTAGCTGGCGTCAACCCGTGCTAAATGTTCATAATCATATCTTGCTGTTTCTGTTTCGCGTTGTGGTTGGCGTGAAAATCGAGGTGATTGGCCGAGAAAATTTACCGGAGAAAAATCAGCCAGTAGTGTTAGCGGCCAACCATCAAAGTGAATGGGAGACGTACTTACTACAGGTTTTGAAAACGCCTATTTCGACGGTGCTTAAACAAGAGTTGCTGTCGATACCTTTCTTTGGTTGGGGGTTGAAAATGGTGCAGCCTATTGCGATCGACCGGTCTAAGCGAGCTGGGGCTTTGAAGCAAATCCTAAAACAAGGTAAAGAGCGTATTCAGGCTGGCCGTTCAGTGCTGATTTTCCCAGAAGGAACGCGCACCATACCAGGTAAAGAGCGTGACTTTAACAAAGGGGCGGCGATGCTTGCAGCTTCTGCTAAGACGCCTATTTTACCAGTCGTGCATAATGCGGGGCATGTTTGGCCAGGGCGTACGTGGCGTCGTTATCCGGGAACGATCACGGTAGTGATTGGCTCTTTGATTGATGTGGAAGGTAAAGATACCAACCAGATTCATGAAGAAATGGAGACGTGGATGCGCGATACCATGCGCAAACACCCATAATATCCCTGTGGGCGACTATTGTAGACGAAAAAAACCGCACATTGTGCGGTTTTTTTGGCTTATTAAAAGCAATTAGCCTTCGTACTTTTTGAATACCAAACTTGCGTTAGTGCCACCAAAGCCGAAACTGTTAGACATGATCAGTTTCAGGTCTGCATTGTCTTCACGAGAGGTGACAACAGGAATGTTACCTGCTTCTGGGTCAAGATCATCCACGTTTGCAGAAGCGCAGATGAAATCGTTTTCCATCATCAGTAGGCTGTAAATCGCTTCATGGACACCGGCTGCACCTAGTGAGTGACCAGAAAGGGACTTAGTCGAGCTCACTTTAGGGATGTCGTCTCCGAACGTTTCGCGTACAGCTTGAAGCTCTTTCATATCGCCTGCAGGTGTACTAGTACCGTGGGTATTGATGTAGTCAATTTTGCCATCAATAGTGCTCATTGCCATCTGCATACAACGAACAGCACCTTCACCAGAAGGAGCTACCATGTCGTAACCGTCAGATGTTGCACCGTAACCAACGACTTCAGCGTAGATTTTCGCACCACGAGCTTTAGCGTGTTCTAGTTCTTCAAGGACTAGAATGCCGCCACCGCCAGCGATAACGAAGCCATCACGATTGGCATCGTAAGCACGAGACGCTTTTTCAGGAGTCTCGTTGTATTTAGATGACAGCGCACCCATCGCATCGAACATGCAGGTTTGAGTCCAGCTTTCTTCTTCGCCGCCACCTGCGAACACAACGTCTTGCTTTCCTAGCTGGATAAGCTCCATTGCATTACCGATACAGTGTGCACTAGTAGAACATGCAGAAGTGATCGAGTAGTTCACGCCTTTGATTTTGAATGGTGTCGCAAGACACGCAGATACAGTACTACCCATAGTCTGAGTAACACGGTATGGGCCAACACGCTTAACGCCTTTCGCGCGTAGTGTGTCAGCAGACTCGACAAGGTTTTTCGCCGAAGCGCCGCCAGAACCAGCGATCAGGCCAGTACGGATGTTAGATACCTGGTCTTCGCTTAAGCCTGCATCCGCGATCGCTTGCTCCATTGATACATAAGCGTAAGTCGCGGCATCGCCCATGAAACGACGAACTTTACGGTCGATACCTGAATCATCTAGGTCAATACGACCACATACGTGGCTACGAAAACCTTGTTCTTTGTAGTCTTCTGCAAAACGGATGCCTGAACGGCCTTCACGTAGTGACTCAAGAACTGTCTGTTTGTCATTGCCAAGGCAGCTAACAATGCCTAGGCCAGTTACAACTACACGACGCATAACTAATGTTGCCTCTTATACTCTTTATAATCTGTTTAGAAGTTATCAGTTGATGTGAACAAGCCTACACGAAGATCTTTCGCTGTGTAGATTTCACGTCCATCAACAGAAACACTTCCGTCCGCAATACCCATCACAAGCTTGCGTTCGATTACACGCTTCAGGTTAATTCGGAACGTTACTTTTTTAGCCGTTGGCAGGATCTGTCCGGTGAATTTCACTTCGCCAGAGCCCAGTGCGCGACCACGACCTTTGTTGCCCTTCCAACCAAGGAAGAAGCCGACTAATTGCCACATTGCATCAAGGCCTAAGCAGCCAGGCATGACTGGGTCGCCAGGGAAGTGGCACTCAAAGAACCAAAGATCTGGATTAATATCCAATTCAGCAATGATTTCGCCTTTACCGAATTCACCACCTTCTGTAGAGATACGAGTGATTCGATCAAGCATGAGCATGTTACCAACAGGAAGCTGAGCGTTTCCTGCACCAAACATTTCGCCGTAGCCGCACTTTAAAAGTTCGTCTTTTTCAAACGATGAAGCTGTAGTCATTATAGTCCTATATCCAACACCCCAAGTTTACGATCATGGTGTAATTGAGTGTGTGGTCCAGTTAGCAGTATGAAAATCCATAGGATTATATCGGTTCGGGTCGGTAATATGAATGTTTGTGCGGAAAAAAACCAATTAGGAGTCGGTAAAAGTACGTTTTTTTTGTGTATTTACGTGACACATAAGCAAAATTTACACACGCCAGTGATAGCGATTATTATTATTCAGGGCGCATCCGCCCCTCGAATGGATGACCATTAGAGTATTTGTGATGGGATTTAGAGTGAATCAACTATCGTATACACAACAAGTTTATTCCGTCCATGACGGTCAACTTTCGGTACAAACGACAGGGCTTGATGGAGCTGAGCAGGTATTGCATTTTCTACATGGTAATGGGTTTGCAGTACGCACTTACAGTGCTGTGCTTGAGTCACTAGCCGAACAAAGTGGAATGATTTTGCAGGACGCGGCGGGACATGGGTTATCTCCTGCTGGGGCAAGTTTTGTTGGTTGGGAAACTTCTTCAAAGCGATTTCAGCATGTTTTGGAAGAGCTTGTTCAGCCTCAATGGCGCTCGTTGGTGGGGGTGGGGCATAGTTTTGGTGGCTGCATGACGCTACTGATGAGTATTCGAAACCCTCAACTCTTCGAGCAAACGGTTTTGTTAGATCCAGCACTGTATCCTGAAGAAATGATTGAGCAATTAATGCATGCCAATGAACAGGAAAAGCGGCAACAATCAATGCTGGTTAGACAAACAGAGCGACGTCGAACCACTTGGCCTTCTATGCAGGACGCCTGTGAGCAATTAAGAGGACGTGGTACGTTTGTTGGCTGGGAAGAGCGTTGTTTAGAAGACTATGTGAACTTTTCTACCTATGAAACTCAGACAGGGGAGCGCCATCTATGTTGCCCGCCTTGGTTAGAGGCCGCTGTATTTGGTAGTGCGCCCGAAATGCTATGGCGCGACATTCCGAAGTTAAAAACGCCAACTTATATTGTTTGGGGAACTCAGACCCTTGATGTATTCCAGCAGTCTTATCAACGTATTCGGCAAGAGGGTTCAGATATTCGCTTCGTAGAAGTGCAAGGTGGACATTGCTTTATGATGCAATATCCAACGCAAAGCGCACGCTTAGTGCGTGCGCTGATCGATCAAAATGTCGATGAGATTCGAGCGCTGCAGCACTCGGGATTTGTTATTAATTTCGACGATTGACGGCGGCTTGCGCTAGAGTTACAAGCGCGGACTTGTACTCACTCTCTGGTAGGTTGGCGATCGCTTGGATGGCCAGCTCAGATTGCTCGACGGCTGTGTCTTCTGTGTACTGGATCGCGCCACATGCTCGTACATCTGCCAAAATCGCATCTAGGTTTTCCAAACCACCGCTTTCGATAGCCTCGCGCACACGTTGCGCTGCCTCTTCAGTGCCATGTTTCATAGTATAGATAAGCGGTAGGGTTGGCTTGCCTTCTGCAAGGTCATCTCCCACGCTTTTACCCATCTCTTCAGCAGTAGATACGTAATCCATCACATCATCGATTAACTGAAAGGCTGTACCGACATACATACCATATTGGCGCAGGGCTTCTTGGTGTTCATGGCTGGCTTCAGCGATCACTGCGCCGCAAAGTGCCGCACCTTCAAACAGTTTCGCGGTTTTGTATTGGATGACTTTGATGTAGCTCTCTTCAGTTGTGTCTGGGTCGCCACAGTTAATTAGCTGCTGTACTTCGCCTTCGGAAATAATGTTGGTAGTACCGGACAGAATTTCCATGCATTTGAAACTGCCAACATCTACCATGATTTGGAATGCGCGAGTGTATAGGAAGTCACCCACTAGCACGCTTGGTGCATTGCCCCATTCTTCATTGGCTGTTTTTTTGCCGCGGCGCATATCGGATTCATCCACCACATCATCGTGAAGCAGCGTAGCGGTATGAATAAACTCGATGATAGAGGCCATTTTCACCGCGTTGCTAAGCGTCGATTCGGTTAGGCCGCTAGCTGGCTGAGCGGCGCGAGCCGCCAATAGAACCATCAAAGGGCGCAAACGTTTGCCGCCGTTGCTGATGATGTAGTAACCAATCTGTTCGATTAGAGGAATTTCGCTCTTAAGTTGCGAAAGGATGTAATCATTTACCTGACCGAACTCGCCGGCCACCACGTCATGAAAATTAGTAGGTTGCATGGAACTTCCGAAGCTAAAATATAGTCAAGCTGAGCAGCAAGAGGCGTCCATGCTAGGTAAGCTCCTACACGGGGTCAACCCAAAACCGTAAAAATACTGATCACAGTGTGAATTAGGTTGTGTTTGCTGGTTCTCTTTTGTACAATTCGGCGTCCGATTTGCCCACATTTTTGCTCCCTATCATATGGTGAAGTGTAACTCCTTGAAGGGATTACATTTATGAGCCACTAGAAGTAGGTCAAATACAATCCAGTAGCCGGGCAAATTCATTTGGAGATAGAAAATGTTTGCAGTGATCAAAACAGGCGGTAAGCAATACCGTGTACAAGAAGGTCAAACGCTTAAAGTAGAAAAACTAGCAATCGAAGCTGGTTCTGCTGTTGAGTTCGACGAAGTTCTTCTTGTAAGCAACGGCGACGACGTTAAAGTTGGCGCGCCAGTTGTTGAAGGCGCTAAAGTAACAGCTGAAGTGGTTGCTCACGGCCGTGGTGACAAGGTTAAGATCTTGAAATTCCGTCGTCGTAAGCACTCTATGAAACGCGCGGGTCACCGTCAGTGGTTCACAGAAGTTAAAATTACTGGTATCAAGTAATTTAAGCGTTTAAAGATTCAATATTTAGGAGTAAATCATGGCTCACAAAAAAGCTGGTGGTAGTACTAAAAACGGTCGCGACAGTCAGTCGAAACGCTTAGGTGTTAAACGCTTTGGCGGCCAAGTTGTTGTACCAGGTAACATTCTAGTTCGTCAACGTGGTACTGAATTCCACGCTGGTGAAGGCGTACGTGTTGGTAAAGACCACACTCTATTCGCAGTTGCTGAAGGTCAAGTGAAATTCGAAGTTAAAGGTAAGTTCAAGCGTCGTACAGTTTCTGTCGTAGCTGCTGCTTAATCGCTTCGCGAATCACAAAAAAGAGCTCCGCAATGCGGGGCTTTTTTTTTGGAAAAATTCTATAATCAGAGCCACTGAGTTCTGATAACGCACCTAAGAGGTGATTTTGTGAAATTTGTTGATGAAGCCACGATTTACGTTCGCGCAGGTAAAGGTGGTAACGGCGCTTTAAGCTTCTGGCGTGAAAAGTTTGTTGCGAAAGGCGGTCCGGACGGTGGTGATGGTGGTGACGGTGGTAGTGTGTATTTGGTGGCAGATGAGTCGCTCAATACCTTGATCGACTTCCGTTTTACCAAGAAGTACATCGCAGAGAACGGTCAAGGCGGCATGGGTCGTGATATGACTGGTTCTAAAGGCGCAGATCTAGAAGTTAAAGTGCCTGTGGGTACGACAGTGATCGATGAAGACACTGGCGAAACACTAGGTGACTTGGTTTCTATCGGTCAGCGCTTGAAAGTGGCACAAGGTGGTCACAAAGGTTTAGGTAATACGCGCTTTAAGTCGAGTACTAACCGTGCCCCGCGTCAGACGACAAAAGGTACTGTGGGTGAAGAGCGTAACCTTAAGCTTGAAATGAAAGTGTTGGCAGATGTTGGTTTGCTAGGCTTGCCAAACGCGGGTAAATCGACGTTTATTCGTTCAGTATCGTCTGCTAAACCAAAAGTGGCGGATTACCCGTTCACGACCTTGGTGCCAAACCTTGGTGTCGTAAAAGTTAAGAAGCACCAAAGCTTCGTCATTGCCGATATTCCGGGGATTATCGAAGGGGCAGCAGAAGGCGCGGGTCTAGGTATCCGTTTCTTGAAGCACTTGGTGCGTAACCGTATCTTGTTGCACATTGTTGATATGGCGCCTTGGGACGAAATCACTCCAGATCAAGCGGCTGTTATCGCGGTGAATGAACTGCATGAGTTCTCACCAACTTTGGCGGAGAAGCGTGACCGTTGGTTGGTGCTTAACAAGCTGGATATGGTGCCTGAAGATGAGCGCGAAGAGCGTTGCCAAGCGGTGATCGATGCGTTGGGCTGGGAAGGTAAGACGTACCGTATTTCAGCAATCTCTGGCGAAGGTACAGAGGTGCTATGTCTTGACCTAATGACTGCGCTAGAAGAAATGCGTGAGAACTTAGCGAACGACGAAAATGCGCAAGCGGAAGAAAAAGCGATCCGTGATTTGATTGACGAAGAAGGTCGTGAGCGTATTCGTCTATTACGTGCTAACCGCCGTAATGCTGCGCAAGAAGATGACGATGACTTCGATGATGACGATTACGATGTGGACGTAGAGTACGTTCGTTAATTTATAGTGAGATAAGCAGTAAATGGACATGAGAGAGAAGATTGCATCCGCTCAGCGAGTGGTTGTGAAAATAGGCAGTGCTTTATTGACGAACGATGGCCAAGGTCTTGATGTCGGCAATATTGGCCTATGGGTGGCCCAAATTGCACAGCTCCGTGCACAGGGTAAAGAGGTGGTATTGGTATCTTCGGGTTCTATTGCTGCTGGTATGAAACGCCTAGGCTTCTCCTCACGACCGACCCAGGTAAACGAATTGCAAGCAGCAGCGGCCGTTGGCCAAATGGAGCTTGTAGGCGTTTACGAATCTCACTTTGAAGTACATGGGTTGTGTACCGCTCAAATCCTATTAACCCATGAGGATTTGTCTAATCGTCGCCGTTACCTAAACGCTCGATCTTCATTGCGTACGCTACTAAACCTTGGTGTTGTACCCATTGTTAACGAAAATGATACGGTTGTAACCGACGAAATTCGCTTTGGTGATAACGATACCTTAGGGGCGTTGGTGGCAAACCTCGTTGAAGCCGATGCGTTGATTATTTTAACCGACCAACAGGGTTTGTTTGATAAAAACCCTCGTGATCATAAAGATGCAACATTAATCTCGCATGCTTCAGCTAGCGATGAAAGTTTGGATGCTATGGCTAGTGGTGGTGCAGGGGTTCTTGGGACTGGTGGCATGTTAACGAAGGTACGTGCAGCGCGACTTGCCGCACGATCCGGTGCCCATACGGTGATTGCATCAGGTCGAGAAGGCAGTGTTATCTTGCGCGTGGCCAATGGCGAAGATCTTGGTACATGGCTGCAGCCTGAGCATGACCGTTTATCGGCTCGCAAACAGTGGTTGGCCGGTCACCTTAAGAGCCGTGGCACCTTGATCCTGGATGATGGTGCTGTGCGTGCCCTGCGTCAGTCAGGTACAAGCCTGTTGCCGGTTGGTGTCAAAGATGCTGAGGGTTCGTTTTCTCGAGGTGATATGGTGATGTGTATTGACCAACAAGGTCATATTGTCGCCCGCGGCCTGATTAACTATAGCATTGCAGAGACGCTGAAACTGCTGGGTAAGCCATCGACGGAGCGAGCTGCTGTCCTAGGCTACGAAGGCGAACCCGAATTGATTCATCGCGACGATTTAGTGGTTAACTAGAGAGAGCGAAAGTGTATGGCAAAGCCAGGAAAAGTTGGGTTGGAGCGCGTCATGAATGCGTCCCGTTATTCTTATCAAGGGTTACGGGCTCAGTGGCGCTATGAGGCGGCTTTTCGCCAAGAGGTGTGGCTGTTTTTGGTGGCAGTGCCGTTGGCGCTTTGGTTAGGTGATACAGCCTTGGAAAAGGCGTTGATGATTTTTTCTGTTGGGCTGGTGTTGGTGGTGGAAACTATTAATTCCAGTATAGAGGCAGTTGTCGACCGGATCAGTGACGAAAAGCATGAGTTATCTGGGCGAGCAAAAGATTTGGGTTCTGCGGCGGTGATGTTGAGCTTAGGTTTGGCGGGCGTCGTATGGCTATTTCTACTGTTTAACTGAGTGCTGGCACTCAGTTAATAACAGGCATAAAAAAACCGGCAAAAGCCGGTTTTTTTATGGGATTAGGCCAACGCTTTGATTTTAGCGTTCAAGCGGCTCTTATGACGAGCTGCTTTGTTTTTGTGGTATAGGCCTTTGTCAGCTGCTTTGTCTAGTTTAGACACTGCAACAGAGTATGCTGCTTGAGCTTCTTCTTGGTTTCCTGCTTCAATAGCTGCATCTACTTTTTTCAAGTATGTGCGCACCATAGAGCGCAGGCTACCATTGTGAGCGCGACGCTTGATCGCCTGGCGCGCACGTTTTTTTGAACCGGCGGAGTTTGCCACAGTCTGGCTCCTTCAATCTTTCAATAATTAAAACGACACAACGGGCTGTTGTATCGCTTGTGAATGTCAAGTTTAAACTTGAAAATCTCGCGGCGGATTTTACCAGCTTTTGGCGTTGCTACAACCCCAAACACACATTATTACTCGTGAAAAGTACATTTTTTGGCTGTTTGACCACCAGCTAAATGCTATTCTTGGCCAAATTTATCGTTAGAACATGATCTTATGTCAGACTCCCAATCGATTAAATCTCGATCACTTTTACGCTCTGGTTTGTTGGTTTCTATTTGTACGTTTGCTTCACGCATTTTAGGGTTGGCTCGTGATGCTGCGTTGGCGTATGTCTTAGGAGCAAGCGCGGGTGCAGATGCCTTCTTTGTTGCATTCAAAATCCCTAACTTCTTTCGCCGCCTGTTTGCTGAAGGTGCGTTTGCGCAGGCGTTTGTCCCGGTGCTGAGTGATTATCGTGTGAACGAAGGGCATGATGCGGTGCGTGAGCTGGTATCGGCTGTGACGGGCTCATTAACCTTAGTTCTGCTGGCGGTCACCGCTGTATTTATGGCCGCTTCTCCTTGGGTTGTTTATGTGTTTGCGCCAGGTTTTGCAGATAATCCGGAACAGCTGGCTCTGGCATCAAATCTGTTGACAATTACCTTCCCTTATTTGTTGTTCATCTCTCTCACAGCGCTTGCTGGAGGCATTCTGAATGCCCACGGGGAATATGGTGTGCCAGCCATAACACCTATCTTTTTGAATATTTCTTTATTGGTTGCAACCCTTGGTTTTGCGACCAGTGCGACTCAAGCAGAGTTAAGTGTTGCATGGGGCGTGTTTGCGGCGGGGCTAGTACAGTTATTATTTCAAGTGCCATTTTTAGCAAGGCTGAAATTGTTGCCTCGCCCAAAGGTGGGCTTTTCTCATCCTGGTGTGAAACGCATTCTATTGCTGATGGGACCTGCGCTATTTGGTGTATCGGTTGGGCAGATTAACCTGTTATTGGATACGGTGCTGGCTTCATTGCTGGAAACAGGCAGTATTACTTGGCTTTATTTGTCGGATCGTTTGTATGAATTGCCATTAGGGATTTTTGCGATCGCCATTAGCACGGTTATTTTGCCGTCACTTTCTCGAAGTTATGCTAGTGAATCAGGCTCGCGCTTCGCCAATACATTGGATTGGGGGCTGCGTTTACTGTTGTTGATCGCAGTGCCATCAGCGTTAGCTTTGTGTGTTTTGGCGAAACCGATTATAGCCACGGTCTTCTATCGTGGTGAACTGACTGTTCATGATGTGGACATGGCGGCTATGAGTTTGCAGGCATATTCTGTTGGTCTGGTGTTTATGATGCTGATTAAAGTGTTAGCGCCCGGTTATTACTCTCGCCAAGATACCAAAACGCCGGTGAAGATTGGCTTGATCGCCATGGTTGCGAATATGGTCTTTAATCTCATTTTGGTATGGCCACTGGGGCATGTCGGTTTGGCGTTGGCGACGAGCCTCTCGGCAGGCTTAAATGCCTTATTATTGTGGATCGGTTTACATCGGGATGGTAGTCACCAGTTTTCTAAACAATGGTGGTTGCTGTTGCGAGTATTGCTACTCGGGTCTGGCTTGCTGTTGGGGTGGTTATTCTTCTATCAAAGCTTGAATATCGCTTGGACAGATATATCAAGCTGGCAGAGGGTGCAGCATATGCTGTTGGTAGTGTGTGTCGGCGTCTTAGTATATGGGCTTGGGTTAGTGTTGGCGGGTCTAAGAATACGGCATTTGCGTGCTCAAGATTAAAGTGTGATGAGCTTGCTCCCTACCTTTGAGGGAGTGAGTACTATATAATCGCGGTTATTTTTTCAGCGGCGTGATGATGGGCTGCCGGTACGGAGTGGTATGGAACTGGTCAGGGGTATTCATAATATCCAAGCAAGGCACAAATTTGGTGTGCTGACGATTGGCAATTTTGATGGGGTGCACATGGGGCACCAAGCTATTTTGGCAAGAGTGAAAGCTTTAGCTGAGCAATATCAATCGCCAGCGGGTATTATGATCTTTGAACCTCAGCCGCGTGAATTCTTTGCGCCGCACGATGCTCCAGGTCGCTTATCTCGTCTGCGTGACAAGGTGGCGTTGTTGTCTAAATATGGTGTCGACTATGTTCTATGTATGCCATTTAATACACGTCTTAGAAATTTGGATGCGAACGCCTTTTGTCAACAGGTGTTACATAACGGCTTAGCCGTGAAGCATTTGGTTGTTGGTGATGACTTCCGTTTTGGTTGTGACCGTCAGGGTAATTTTGATTACCTTGAAAATTTTGGCGCTCAGCATGGCTTTGATGTGGAAAATACTTCTTCTATTTTAAATGGGGAAGGATCGCGCATTAGTAGTTCGCTGGTGAGACAGTGCTTAAAGCAAGGTGATATGGTGTCTGCAGAAGGGATGATGGGACATCCGATTACGTTGGGCGGTAGAGTAGTAAGCGGGCAACAGTTGGCTCGTCGTTTAGGTTTTCCAACGGCTAATATATTTTTAAAAGGCGTCGTGCCGGCCCTGTCTGGAGTGTATGCCGTAACAGTGCCTGTTGATGGTCAAGAGTACTCTGGTGTCGCTAACATCGGAGTTCGCCCAACAGTCGATGGCAAGACGCCAGTACTAGAAGTGCACTTATTTAATTACAGTGGTGATTTGTACACCCGTTATTTAGAGGTGACATTTCGTCATTTTATTCGACCAGAGCGCAAAATGAGCGGCTTGGAAGAATTAGAGAAACAAATTCAATGTGATAAAGAAGAGGCGCTACGCTTCTTTTCCAATCAGTGACCGATGATCTTTGAGGATAAATCGAATAACCATGAGTGATTATAAATCAACGCTGAATTTGCCAGAAACCGCTTTCCCTATGCGCGGTGACTTGGCAAAACGTGAACCAGCGATGCTAAAACGCTGGCAAGATATGGACTTGTACAACAAAGTACGAGCAGTAAGCAAAGGCCGTAAATCTTTCATTCTTCATGATGGCCCTCCATATGCCAACGGCAGTATTCACATTGGTCACGCGGTTAACAAAATCCTCAAAGACATTATTGTTAAATCTAAAACCGTTAGTGGATACGATGCGCCGTACATTCCTGGTTGGGACTGTCACGGTCTACCGATCGAGCACAAAGTTGAGCAAATGATCGGTAAAGCAGGCGATAAAGTGTCGTTCAAAGATTTTCGCGCAAAATGTCGTGAGTACGCTTACACGCAAATCGAAGAGCAGAAGAAAGACTTTATCCGTCTAGGTGTAATGGGCGACTGGGAAAACCCATACCTAACGATGAATTTCGTGACAGAAGCTAACATTGTACGCTCACTGGGTAAAATCGCTGAAAACGGTCACCTCGTAAAAGGCTTCAAGCCAGTTTACTGGAGTGTTGTCGGTGGTTCTGCGCTGGCAGAAGCGGAAGTGGAATACCAAGACAAAACGTCTTTGTCTCTGGATGTGCGTTACGCACCGCAAGACGAAGCAGTATTCCTTGAGAAATTCTCTGACGTTGAAGGTGAAGGTAAAGTATCCGTTGTTATCTGGACAACGACACCTTGGACGCTGCCAGCGAGCCAAGCGGTATCGATTCACCCAGAATTCAACTATGCCTTAGTTGAAGTGGACATGGGCGCGGGTAAAGAGCGTCTAGTGTTCGCTGAAGACATGGTTGAAGGCATCATGCAGCGTTACGGTCATGAAGAGTACCGTATCGTAGGTCGCGCAGTGGGCGCAGACCTTGGAGGTTTGGTGCTTAACCACCCATTTATGGAACGTGAGATCCCAGTTCTACTTGGCGAACACGTCACGGCTGATGCTGGTACGGGCTGTGTACACACGGCACCTGATCACGGTGTGGACGACTTCAATGTTGGTCGTGCGAACGGTATCGGCACGATCAACCTAGTACAAGATAACGGTGTATACTCGGACGCGGCGGGTGAGTTCGCAGGTATGCATGTTTACAAAGTTGATGATGCGGTACTAGAAGCCCTAGGTCGTAACAATGCTCTAGTGTTCCAATCTAAGATTTTCCACAGCTACCCACACTGCTGGCGTACCAAAACACCTTTGATCTTCCGTGCAACACCGCAATGGTTTATCAGCATGGACGAAAAAGGTCTGCTTGATGACGCTAAAGAAGCGGTGAAAGGCGTGAAGTGGACACCTGCATGGGGTCAAAACCGCATGGAAGGTATGTTGAACAACAGCCCTGACTGGTGTGTTTCGCGTCAACGTACGTGGGGTGTGCCAATTGCCTTGTTCATCAATAAAGAAACGCAAGAGCTTCACCCAGAAACGCCACGTCTAATCGAAGAGGTTGCGCTGCGTATCGAAAAAGAAGGTATGGATGCGTGGTTCGAGTTAGATGCAGCAGAACTACTAGGCGACGATGCTGAGAAATACAGCAAAGTCACGGACACGCTAGATGTATGGTTCGACTCAGGTGTGACACACTACTCAGTCATCGATCAGCGCGACGAGCTAAGCTTCCCTGCGGATCTTTACCTTGAAGGTTCGGATCAGCACCGTGGTTGGTTCCAATCATCGCTGAAAACATCGATTGCAATCCGCGGTGTGCCGCCTTACAAAGGTGTACTAACACACGGTTTCACGGTAGATGGCGATGGCCGTAAGATGTCCAAGTCATTGGGTAACGTCGTATCACCACAAAAAGTGATGGAAACGCTTGGCGCCGACATTATTCGTCTTTGGGTGGCGGCGACTGACTACACGGGCGAGATGACGGTTTCTGATGAAATCCTAAAACGTGTGGCAGACGGCTACCGTCGTATTCGTAACACGGCTCGTTTCATGTTGGCGAACCTTAGTGGTTTCAACCCTGCAACGGATCTAGTGGCGCCTGAAAACATGATCGCACTAGATCGTTGGATCGTTGACCGCGCAGCACAGCTGCAGAAAGAAATCGACGAAGCGTACAACGAATACCAGTTCCACTCTGTGGTACAGAAAATCCAGAACTTCTGTTCGTTAGATCTAGGTGGTTTCTACCTAGACGTGATCAAAGATCGTCAATACACGACGCAAGAAGACAGCCTAGCGCGTCGTTCTGCGCAAACTGCGTTGTACCATATTGCGGAAGCCTTCACGCGTTGGATCTCACCTATCTTGAGCTTCACTGCGGACGAAATCTGGCAATCACTACCAGGTGAACGTGGTGAGTCTGTGTTCCTAGATACTTGGTACGAAGGGCTATTCGAACTAAGTGGTGATGAAGCGCTAGGTCGTGAATTCTGGAAACAGGTTCTAGAAACTAAGATGGCAACTAACAAAGTGCTTGAAGCGGCTCGTAAAGAAGGCAAGATTAAAGCCAGCTTAAGTGCCGAAATCACGCTTTACGCAAATGAAGCTCTAGTAGAGACTCTATCAAAGCTTGATGATGAGCTGCGTTTTGTATTGATTTCTTCTGAAGCGAAAGTTGCTGCATTGGTTGATGCTCCGGCTGACGCAGTGGAAACTGAGCTGGAAGGTTTGAAAGTAGCTGTGGCTGTGACCGAAAACGAGAAATGTACTCGTTGTTGGCACCACCGTCCTGAAGTGGGCAAGCGCGAAGCACATCCTGAACTGTGTGACCGTTGTATTTCGAACTTGCCGGAAGGTGAGGGCGAAGAACGTCACTTCGCTTAATGCTTATGACAGCGATGCTAAAACGAGTCCAGCGCTGGTGGGCGCTGGCAATCGCTGTTTACGCTCTAGATTGGATCACCAAGCAGAGCGTAGAAGCGAATTTACACTATGGGCAGGAGATTCCTCTTCTGCCTTTCTTTGATTTAACGTTGCGATATAACACAGGTGCGGCTTTTAGCTTTTTGGCTGAAGCGGGCGGGTGGCAACGTTGGTTCTTTTCTTTGATTGCTATTGTGGTAGTAGTGGGGATTAGTTGGCGTTTATCGAAGATAGGCCACACTCACAAATTCGAAGCATTATCGTTAACACTGATTATGGCTGGTGCGATTGGTAACCTCCATGATCGTTTGGCGTATGGGCATGTGATCGACTTTATACAAGTTCACTGGCAATCCACTTGGTATTTTCCTGCGTTTAACATTGCCGACAGTGCCATTACCATTGGTGTCGTGTTAATGCTAGTAGAGGGGGTGTTTCAAAAGAGCCCCAAGGGTAAACAGAATGACGATTAACGAACA
>NZ_JBSWTA010000001.1:1805000-1837500 GCF_056158325.1 Marinomonas sp. AWM4_232
GAAGCTACGGGTTCACACTATGTGTGAGCGGTAGAGGAGCGTTCTGTAAGCCGTTGAAGGTCAAGCTGTAAAGCAGGCTGGAGGTATCAGAAGTGCGAATGTTGACATGAGTAACGATAAAGGGAGTGAAAACCTCCCTCGCCGGAAGACCAAGGGTTCCTGTCCCATGCTAATCAGGGCAGGGTGAGTCGGCCCCTAAGGCGAGGCTGAAAAGCGTAGTCGATGGGAAACGGGTTAATATTCCCGTACCGATGTATATTGCGATGGAGAGACGGAGAAGGCTAGGCCAGCACGGCGATGGTTGTCCGTGTTTAAGGCGGTAGGCTGAGTACTTAGGCAAATCCGGGTACTTAAGGCCGAGAACTGATGACGAGTCCTCTTTTGGACGAAGTGGTTGATGCCATGCTTCCAGGAAAAACTTCTAAGCTTCAGATATACATTGACCGTACCCCAAACCGACACAGGTGGTCAGGTAGAGAATACCAAGGCGCTTGAGAGAACTCGGGTGAAGGAACTAGGCAAAATGGCACCGTAACTTCGGGAGAAGGTGCGCCGGTTAGGGTGAAGGATTTACTCCGTAAGCTCTGACCGGTCGAAGATACCAGGTGGCTGCGACTGTTTATTAAAAACACAGCACTCTGCAAACACGAAAGTGGACGTATAGGGTGTGACGCCTGCCCGGTGCTTGAAGGTTAATTGATGGGGTTAGCGTAAGCGAAGCTCTTGATCGAAGCCCAAGTAAACGGCGGCCGTAACTATAACGGTCCTAAGGTAGCGAAATTCCTTGTCGGGTAAGTTCCGACCTGCACGAATGGCGTAACGATGGCCACACTGTCTCCACCCGAGACTCAGTGAAATTGAAATCGCAGTGAAGATGCTGTGTATCCGCGGCTAGACGGAAAGACCCCGTGAACCTTTACTATAGCTTCACAGTGAACTTTGAACCTACTTGTGTAGGATAGGTGGGAGGCTTTGAAGTGCAGACGCCAGTTTGCATGGAGCCAATCTTGAAATACCACCCTGGTATGTTTGAGGTTCTAACTCAGGTCCCTAATCGGGATCGAGGACACTGTGTGGTGGGTAGTTTGACTGGGGCGGTCTCCTCCCAAAGAGTAACGGAGGAGCACGAAGGTGCGCTCAGCATGGTCGGAAATCATGCAAAGAGTGTAAAGGCAAAAGCGCGCTTAACTGCGAGACAGACACGTCGAGCAGGTACGAAAGTAGGTCTTAGTGATCCGGTGGTTCTGTATGGAAGGGCCATCGCTCAACGGATAAAAGGTACTCCGGGGATAACAGGCTGATACCGCCCAAGAGTTCACATCGACGGCGGTGTTTGGCACCTCGATGTCGGCTCATCACATCCTGGGGCTGAAGCCGGTCCCAAGGGTATGGCTGTTCGCCATTTAAAGTGGTACGCGAGCTGGGTTTAGAACGTCGTGAGACAGTTCGGTCCCTATCTGCCGTGGACGTTTGAGATTTGAGAAGAGTTGCTCCTAGTACGAGAGGACCGGAGTGAACGAACCTCTGGTGTTCCGGTTGTCACGCCAGTGGCATTGCCGGGTAGCTACGTTCGGACGGGATAACCGCTGAAAGCATCTAAGCGGGAAGCCTCCTTCAAGATAAGATCTCACTGGAACTTAGAGTTCCCTAAAGAGCCGTTCGAGACTAGGACGTTGATAGGTTGGGTGTGTAAGCGTTGTGAGGCGTTGAGCTAACCAATACTAATTGCTCGTGAGGCTTGACCATATAACACCAAAGTGGTTTTAAGCTACAAAGAATTTACGATACAAACCAACGGTTTGACCTTGGTTATCGACTATTTCAAAGTCTAATTGTTAAAGATATCAAGTTTACGAACTTGCGTGTTTTGATCAACAGAATCAGAACGAACGCAAACCCGTTTGCTTGACGATCATAGAGGCGTTGAACCACCTGATCCCATCCCGAACTCAGAAGTGAAAAGCGCCATCGCCGATGGTAGTGTGGGAGATCCCATGTGAGAGTAGGTCGTCGTCAAGCTTTTAATTAAGAAGCCCTGATAGTTCAGCTGTCAGGGTTTTTTTACGTCTGAAGAAAATCCCTCGCCTTGATCACCCCTGGGGTTCTATCCCCGATAGAATCAGGTCGTACGAGCTGTCTCCTGACAGCGACATCGGTACCGTCCCATTGAACCACCTGATCCCATCCCGAACTCAGAAGTAGCTCTTTATACGCCGCAGGCGCTCGCCATCGCCGATGGTAGTGTGGGCTTTACTTGAATTTAAATGAGCATGTGAGAGTAGGTCGTCGTCAAGCTTTTAATTTAAAGAAGCCCTGATAGCTCAGCTGTCAGGGTTTTTTTACGTCTGAAGAAAATCCCTCGCCTTGATCACCCCTGGGGTTCTATCCCCGATAGAATCGGGTCGTACGAGTCATTTGCCGACAGCGACATCCGTAGGATGCTATTGAGGTTTTAAGACAGGTGAACTTGTCCTGCTTAAACCGAGCTAGTTACTTAGCAAGTTCAAAGCACGCCCAGCATCAACGTTTGCTTGAGCTTGGACTGCGATGGAAGAGCGTTCTAAAATATCATTAATAACCTGAGTACTGACGGTACCTGCATAATCTGCATCTTCAATACGAGATCGCGCTGCTGATTCATTCACCTGACCTTCAAGCAAGACATCTATGCGGCTACTGAATGCATTTTGAGCGGTGCCGTATTCCGTAGCCAATGAATCTACGCTCTCGATACTACTGTCCACGGCACTAATCGTTGTTTCTAATGAGCTTTGATTTGTGATATCAAAAGCAAATAAGCCATTTGCGGATAACGACGTACCAAGGTCATTTGTAGGAACCGTCAAAGTGTTGCCTGAATCAGAGCCTACTTGAAAATCTAAAGCTCCATCATTGTTAAGCAGTTCCTGCCCTGCAAAAGTAGTGGTATCGATAGTGCTTTGTATGTTTTCAAGTAAAGCGTTGGCCTGTTGTTGTAGGGCTTGTCTATCGGAATCCGAGTAAATGCCATTACCTGCCTGTACTGCAAGTTCACGCAAAGAAGACAAGTCATTGGTTATTGAATCAAGTCCACCTTGAGCAATTTGCGTTACTGAAATACCTGACATACTGTTTGCTATCGCCTGACCATTACCATCTATTTGGCTGGATAAGCGGTTCGCAATTTGTAGACCTGCTGCATCATCCGCTGCATTATTAATGCGTTTACCACTAGCAAGACTTTCTTGTGATGAGCTAACTGATTGAGTGGCCGAGTTGTTCACATAGTTAGCGCCAATGCTATTAATGTTCATACGATTACCTTTGCCTCTAAAGGACAATGTCTAGATTATTAATAAGTATAGACCGATTCATAGCAGAACAAAAATTAGACAATTATGCTTTAAGTCCCTCTTATTAATTTATTTGATTTAGCTCTAATGAAGTTACTGCAAAGGATTCATAGCAATTCCAAGGATCTTTTATTAACGTTTTTTTGAGTGCCATGGGGGCTGCAAATGAGCTACCTTTAAGAGGTGGCCATAATACTTCGGGTAAATCATTAATAGACTGACTCGTTAAAGAGCTTAAAGGGATATCAGAACAGCCATCACCATCAAGATCATATCCCAATGAATTACCGAGTTGGTCATCAATACGCTTAAGTGAGTAAGCTGCTTGTTCGTAAGTATCCACAAAGACATTGTCTGCAATAAAATAGCTAAGCTCGGGTTCTATCGCCCCAACCGTGGTCACTCCTTTTGCAAGTGAAAGAGTGTTGATGGTGCGAGGCCCGCTGTTTCCTGAAATTGTGAAAACTTGAGCACCCTTTGAAGCAAGCTTCTCCATTGCCCGAATGACATTATAGGTGTCCTTCCAAGCAGGAAACTCTTCTCCCCAAGTACGAATGGTTTCGATGTATTGTTCCCTGTGTTCTAGCCTGAGGGGATCCTCAAATGCGCTGACTAAGGTGGATGATTCCCAAGATAAAACCAATGAATCGATTGGAGCAAAGGCGAAGCGGTCATTAATGCTAGTTAGAGCTTGTAAGATCTCGCGCATGGGAGTGTCTTGGCCTGTCAGCGGGTAGCGCAAGAACACAATATTTGGATCGTTGGCAATTAATTGAACGATGTCTCCATGATAAAGTGTCTCTTTACGATAGTCTTGATCGATATCGACAAGTCCATAGAGAGTGGTATGTAGAATTTTATCCTCATCTGTCTGAAATGACTCCATTGGCGGATAGAATCTATCGATGATGGCGACATGATAAAGCTGACTTTCAGCATTAACAGAAAAGGGGACTGCGACAATTAATAAACAGAATAAATATCTCATGATCGCCTCTTTGTATGTTTCACAGGATCTGGTGAGCCTTGGCGTTTTACAAAATCAAGTTGCTCAAAAATTCTGAAGAAGTTGAAGTATCATTTCTTTTAGGTTTGTTGATAACTTTGAGCTTCGCCAATATCCCTATGTGAATTTTTTATGACTAACCTATGAATTTTGAGTGAATGATGTCTGCACTAGCCCCTGAATTATTTATCAAGCGCGCAATGAAAGCGGACCGTGTTCAATGCCTTGAACAAGTCCAATCTCTTTGGAGTGGGTATGGTCATCTGTCGCGTTATAGTGTCACCATTGCTGGTAAGAAAAGCTCAGTCATTTTAAAAGCCATCGATTGGAGTAAAGCACTAGAACACCCACGAGGCTGGCAATCAGACCTGGCCCATCAACGCAAAGTGATGTCCTATCAGGTAGAGTTAGAGTGGTATGCAAACTGGTCACAAGTCACTACTGATTCAACACGCGTACCACGGTATCTTGCCAGCTTTGCGCAAGAGTCTGTGGTTTATTTATTGTTAGAAGACCTTGATGCTAGTGGCTTTCATGTGCGCTGTGCTTCTCTTGAATCTCATCAAGTCAATCCTGTATTACATTGGTTAGCTAGCCTTCATGCCCATTACTTAGTGGTCGCCCCTAATAAAGATTGGCCCAAAGGGCTTTGGCCCCAAGGCACCTATTGGCATTTAGCAACTCGTCCAGATGAATGGCAAGCCATGGCAGAAGGCCAGTTAAAAGAGTGCGCGCAGCAGCTCGATAATGCTCTTAGAACCTGCCCGTATCAAACGCTCGTACATGGTGATGCAAAAGTAGCCAATTTTTGCTTTACAGAAGATGCATCAAGTGTCGCCGCCGTTGATTTCCAATACGTGGGCCGCGGTATAGGTGTGCAAGATGTGGCGTATTTCTTAGGCAGTTGTTTAAGCGAAGCTCAGCTTGAGGAAGACTTAGAGTATTTGCTCGATGTCTACTTTAGTGAATTAGCCCGTTGCCTTATTGCACGAGGAGAGTCACCAAACTTGGCTGAATCCGTGACACAAGAATGGTATCGATTATTTCCTGTGGCGTGGGCTGACTTCCATCGTTTTATCATGGGCTGGTGTCCAACCCACGCAAAAAATACGAGCTTTAGCCGTAAGCTAACCCAGCAAGGATTAAACAGTTTATTGACCTAGTGATGTGGGCATTTACTTTCGTTTTCTGAAAAGAGAGATAAGCAAAGCTGAGCCAATGAAATGGGTGAAGATTAGCGCTAAGGGGATCAAGTTGAGCCAATAGTTGATGTTGCGCATGCCAAAGAAATGCTCATAAACAAAATAGCCTATGACTGAGAGAATAGTGAGCGGCAGAAGGCAGCCATAGAACCCTAAAAAAATAATAGAAACAAAAAGTCTCTCAACAGGTTTGGGAGCCTGGTCTCGATGATTTAGCGCAGCTTTTGCTACGCCAAACATCGCAACTGAAAAGATAAGAGTGGAAAATTGGTACACACTACTTAGCAGAAGAGCGAAAATATCTATATTCCTTCATCTAAATTGGTTAATCAGCCAGATCTTTTAAGGCCCTGCGAGCTTCGTTATAGAGTTTGCTTAGTAATCTAGTTAGAACTAATTTAATCATCTGCTGAGTGAGCTCTTGCGCTGTTTCTGCGATCTTCATGCCCAGCGCCCGCATTATTTTCTGTATTAGCAGCAGAGCATCATTAATATTTACGCCACAATAAGCATCGGTTAGCCAGTCTGCGCCATAATTGCGAGAAGTGGTGCCGCGAAAAATAATAAAGGCATCATTTTTGTAATCTCCTGCACCGCGTGCGCAGATACCAAAACCATCTGAAACTTGGATGAGTCGAGATCCAACATCGGCTGTTAGTGCTGCTTTATCCGACACCTCATTTGAAAACTCTTTCCTTTGAAGGAATCCCTCAGCTTCAAAGTCGTTAGTTATGCGATATACGTTATCTGCTAATTGAGCGGCTAACTCTGGTGTAATAGTTTGCACGACAAATTCCTTCTATTAGTTTTTCCATACGCAGCGTGTCGCAATAAATCCGTATTCCTCAATATCAACTCTTTTAGGCTTATTGGTTAACTCACAAATAAGATCTGTCGGCTCGCCATTGAACTCTGAGAATTCGTGTGTCTTGCCTTTAGCTCCACCCCATATCTGAGTCTCGGTATTTTGATACTGAACAAATATCTGTTGATGAACTAAGAAGCCCGTTGGTGTTAAGAATGGTTCAGTGAATTCCCAAAAAACAGAGTCGAATTCAAAGTTTCCCGTCGCATCTGCGATGGTTTTGTCTTCACCCTTTCGGCCAAACAGCTCATATTTTCGTATCAATACGGCATCAGCCGCTGGCTCTCCTTCATAGAGCAGCTGGCCTTCAAAGCCCGAGAACACGCACCCTGCCTCTTTCTTTTTGAACAGTCCCATTCCTTCATCTCCATATACTGCGGACGATAACCAAAGTACCAATAAAATCAGAGCGCTTCCCATAGTGAGTTTGGGGTGGCTGAACATTGCTTTAATGATTGGGCGAGCAAAAGAAGACATGAGAAGTCCTTTCTCTGTTATTGATTAAATTGATCTTTGGCTAAAATAAACCAAGCAGAATTATGTAAGAGTGGGTCTATTGGGTGAAAGAGGGTTTAAATAAAATTTTCATTTGATTGACGATACGCTGACATGGTGTTGTGGATTTCGAGCCTTACGAGTTACGTAAGGCTCGGTTGGTTTTTGCTGTGGCTTCCGCGGTTAACGGGTCTTCTGGCCAAGGATGCTTAGGGTATCTCCCTCGCATTTCTTTACGTACGTCTGGGTAGGCTTCTTGCCAGAAAAAGGCTAAGTCCATGGTTACAGCCAAAGGGCGTTGAGCAGGCGAAAGCAGTTCAATTTTTACCGTCTGCCCTGCGATCATAGGGCTTTGCGTTTCGCCAAACATCTCTTGTAGTTTAACGCGAATGACAGGCTGCTCGCCTTGGTAATCCACTTTTATATTTGAGCCGGATGCCACGGGAATACGAATCGGTAATGTCTGTAAGCTTTGTTGTTGTGGCCAATTTAGTAACGCCATTAAAGGGTCAAGCAGAGAAAGCTTCTCTAACTGCTGAATGCGCTTCACACCCGTTAAAAAAGGCCCTAGCCAATCTTCTAAACGTTCTAACAAACACTCGTCCGACGCATCAGGCATTGATGGATCAAGGTGTCGATGGGCAAATTGAATACGAGCACGAAGGGCTAGGCTGTCTTCGTCCCAATTTAACACGTGTAAGCCTTGTTGGCGGATATAGTGACAAGTTGCCATGGTTACGGCGCTGGCTGGTAAATGATTAAGGCGCTCCTGCTTGAGCTTTAGCTTGCCCAGCCAAGTCTCTGCAGCACCAACCAAACCACCGCTGGCTCTATCCCATTCACAGCGTTCAATAATTTCAATTTGATCGGCCAGAGCTTGTTCTAATTCGTTCAACGAAATAGGGCAGGTGAGATAGAGCCAATCTGCATCCCGCTCCGCATGGCCACCGAGCTCCAACGCGATCAGAAAATCACTATTAGCATTCGAATCATGGTTAGCGAGCAGGGCTTGTCGGCCATTGCTTAACTTAAATAAGGTTTCGTCTCCCTGTTGGCGTTGACGTATCGCGATACGATCAGGAAAGGCGGTGGCCAAACAGGCGGCTAAAGAGAATGATCTATCGGAATTATTAATAGGCAAGTGTCGCTGCAAAGCGTTGATTGAGCGTCGCCAAGCTTTGCCTTTGGTCGCATAGGTAATAGCGTTGTGTAGGCTGGAGTCTTGGTGTTGTTTCGATACACCTTCGTAAAGTAACGCGGCCGCTTCTAAGGCCGATTGTGCTTCCCCATGCCGGCTCGCTTCGAGCAGCAGGCGCGCTAAACGCGGTGGTAAAGGCATATTTGCCACCGCTTCCCCATCCTCGGTCAGAGCGAGGCTGTCGCTTGTTTCCAGCAATCCTAAATGTGTTAACAAGCTTTTTGCCTGTTGCCAATGGGCTAATGGCGGCAAGCTGATCCAATCTAACTCTTCACGCTCTTGTACACCCCAACGAGTCACATCCATCACTAAATGACTCAGATCTTCTAGCTCGATCTGTGGTGCGTTATGAGCTGCTAGGCGATGCTGTTGCTCTTCAGACCACCAACGATAACAGACGCCTGCTTGCAAGCGTCCCGCACGCCCCGCCCGTTGAATGGTTTCAGCTTGAGAAGCACGACGAGTATGCAAACGTGTGGTGGCGGTTTTGGCATCAAAACGGGCTTCGCGGGAGAGACCGGAATCAATCACAACACGAATGCCTTCGATGGTTAAACTGGTCTGGGCGATACTGGTTGCGAGCACCACTTTTCTTCGTCCTTCTGGAGCGGGAGCAATGACCTTTTCCTGCTCTGCCATGCTCATATCGCCGTAGAGAGACAGCAGCTCGGTATTATTGGGTAGTTGATTTTCTAACAGGTTTTGTACTGTCCTGATTTCGCGTTGACCTGCCAAAAACACGAGAATCGATCCGTCTTCTTCGCGCAACGCTTGTTGAACCTGCTTGGCAATTTGCAGAGCTACGTCTTGCTGTTTCAATGATAGGTTGGCGTAACGCATGGTAATCGGAAATTGTCGCCCCTCACAAATAATAGGCTCGCAATGCAGCAGTTCCGTTAAGCGTTCGCTATCCAGTGTCGCGGACATGACTAAGAGTTTAAGGGGATCATCTTCACGAAACAATTCACGCGCTTGTAGACTCAAAGCAAAGGCGAGATCAGAGTGTAAATTGCGCTCATGAAATTCATCAAAAATGATTAATGCGATGTCATCTAAGCTCGGATCATCTTGCAACATACGGGTGAGAATTCCCTCTGTCACGACTAAGATTTGAGTATTAGCGCTTTGTTTGCCTTCTTGGCGGATCTGGTAGCCAACACGTTGACCTAAGGGTTCGCCCAGCTGGTCTGCTAGACGCTTAGCGGCTGACTTAGCGGCAAGGCGACGCGGTTCGAGCATGACGATTTTGCGCTGACCAAGCCAATTCGCATCCAGAAAAGCAAGTGGCACGGCTGTGGTTTTACCTGCCCCAGGCGCTGCTTCTAAAATGGCTTCATGGTGCTGATTTAACTGTGATTGCAGCGCTGGGATGGTAGAGTAAATAGGTAAAACAGTCGTCATGTGATTCCCCTGTAACGATGCTCACATAATAACGATATTTGTTTTAACTTTCAGGATATATAAGGCAGAAGCGGAGAGGGCATAGAAGCTTTCAGACATTGTTAATGGTGTGTTAACAAAAGCATGATAAAGATCTTCTAGCACATACCGCCTCCGCTAAATTAATAAAAAATATAAGGATAGAGAACGGCATGAACGAACTCGGTAAGAAAACCCTGTTAATCGTTGATGATGAGCCAGATATTCGACACTTGCTATGCGATGCGTTAGCTCAAAAAGGCTATCAAGCATTGGATGCGCAAAATGGCGAGCATATGTGGCGTTGCTTGGAAAAGCAGCCTGTTGATTTAGTGCTAATGGATTTATACCTACAGGAGGAAGATGGGCTTCAGCTAGCTAGGGAAGTGCGAGAACGCTTTCATGACATGCCGATTATGATGCTAACTGGTAAAGGGGATGAAACCGATAGAATCCTTGGCCTAGAGTTGGCAGCGGATGACTACATGATGAAGCCGTTCAATTTACGAGAGCTGACAGCTCGCATTCATGCACTGTTGCGACGCAGTGCCCGCCAAGCACCAACACAGCCGATCAATACGGATCATGACTGTCTCTATTTCGGTAAGTGGACATTAGACCTGACCTCGCGACAGCTCCGTGATCAAAAGGGAGAAGAGGTGATTCTTACTTTAGGAGAGTTTTCTTTACTCGAAACACTTGCCACGCGCCCGGACCGCGTTCTGACGCGAGAACAAATTATCGATTTAAGTCGTGGGCTGGAGACAGAAGTGTTTGATCGCACCGTCGACGTATTAATTCTACGCTTACGTCGTAAGTTGGAAGCCAACCCCAAAGCACCGGAATTTATCAAAACACAGCGTGGCCTGGGCTATTTATTTAATGGTCCAGTGGCCAAGAGTGTGAGCTAATGCGACAAGTTAGCATCCGACAAAAAGCCTCGATCATCATCTTTGCCATCAGTGTGGTGGCTTTTTGTATGGTGTTAATTGGCTGGCAGTCGATGCGAGTAAGTGAGTCATCACTTTCAGACTTTGAAGCGCAAACACTACCAGAAATCAGTACTGCCTTGACGTTAGCCGAAAGTGTGGCGCAACTGGCGGCAGCCGCACCTTACACAGCCGGTTCAGCCCGTCCCTTTCAACTGCAAACAGAGTCCGAGCGTTTAACGCGGCGAATCACCGATTTGCGCAGCGTGGCGGATAGCTTAAATGACACCGAGTTTCGGGCGCAGATTGAGACGCGTTTAGGAAGCTTTGATGCCACTCTGGCAGAGCTTGTCGATCTGGTGCACGAAGAGTTGTATATCCGAGAAGACAGCTTGGCGCAGCAGTTTGCGATTCGCCAGCTCATTACCACAGAAAGTAGCTTAGCAGAGGTGCACCAAAAACAGGTGCTAGTCTGGTTGCTGAGTCTAATTGAACAGCCAGGAGATGTGGCATTACAGCTAACTCATGAGCTGAACCTCTTGAATGCTGAACCGCAGACAAAGAAGATCGCCACTGAATTGCTCAAGGCGCAGCAGCGTCTGAATGATATTCAAGAGCGGAAAATCTATTTGTTGATCTCATTGCGTGCGAAGTCTGAGCAATTAAGTGCGCAAGTCAGTGACTTTGTCGGCATGCTGCAGAAACAAGTGTCTCGTCAACGTATTGAAGTAAGCGAGGTTGTAGCGAAAGGACAGCGTTGGTTGGCAGGGATTTCGCTATTTCTTGTCTTAGGTCTAGGGTATCTGTACGTTTCAAGCCGGCGCATGACAAAGGACTTGGAAGCCGTGACCCATGACATGAAAGAACTGTCCCTTGGGCAAGTGGACTCTCGCCGCCCGCAGGTACGTCGTAATGATGAAATCGGCACCTTAGCCAATGCCTTTGAAGTGTTCCGCCGAGATGCTATTCGTCGTATCGAAGTGTCAGCAGAGCTGTCAGAGCAAAAGCGTTTATTGGAAACGATTTTTGACAATATGAACGATGGCTTAAGCGTATTTTCGGGACAGGGACTTTTAATTGCGTGGAACAAGGGCTATGAGAGCTTGTTTGAGATTCCGCCTAATCTATTGTATCGCGGTATGCCGATAGACGATGTGCAAGCGTTGATTACGCAAAGCTCCCATAAAAACCTCAATATGGAAAATCAGCTGGTGCAGATGGATGAAATCAACGCCTCACGTCACCATCGTAGCCAAAGTTTTGAGCGGCACTTTGATTCAGGAAAGATCGTCGAATTTAGGTCAAAGCCCATGCCGGAAGGGGGCTTTGTTACCCTTTATACGGATCTTACGGAGCGTAAAAGTGTCGAGAGCCAATTGCGTCAGGCGCAGAAAATGGAGGTGCTTGGGCAGCTAACGGGTGGGGTTGCCCATGACTTTAACAACCTACTGGCAGCTATCATGGGGAACTTACAAATGCTGTCGGATTCTGAGCCCAAAACACTGGATCAAGCTCGCTACATTGAACGATCCCTCGCGGTAGCAGAAAAGAGCAGTAACTTAGTGCACCGTTTATTGGCGTTCAGTCGTAGACAGCAATTGTTTCCTGAACCCACGCATATCGATGATTTGATAGAAGGCATGTTGGACTTAGTTGAGTACAGCGTGGGCAATCATATTACGGTAGAAGTTGACCTGAACTGTCCCGAAGAACATTGTCTGATTGACCCTTCGCAATTGGAAAATGCTCTCTTGAATCTTTCCTTAAACAGTGCCGCTGCTATGTCCCGAGGTGGTTATCTACGCTTCTCCACTAAGTTAACTCAACTGCCGGATTCAGATGTTCCTGCGGTACGCATTAAAGTAGAAGATACTGGAAAAGGCATATCCGAAGCTGTATTAGGGCGTATTTTTGAACCCTTCTTTACCACCAAACCTGTTGGCAAAGGCAGTGGATTGGGGCTCAGTATGATCTATGGTTTTGTGAAGCAAAGTGGTGGCGAGATCATAGTGACGTCCGAAGAAGGAGCTTGGACCAAAGTCTGCTTGTTCTTGCCTCTGATGGCGCAAGAGAGAGCCTTTAACAAACGAACCACCCTTGAAAGCTTACCAACTCTAGTCGTGCCCGAAGAACCGCTCATTTGGCTGGTGGAAGACGACCCTGAGGTATGCCACGTTATGCGTGAACAGCTGCAGCAATTGGGTTGTACTGTACAGACATTTGAATGTGCAGAAGCAGTTTTGCAAGCCTTGCAAGGTTCGTTTCATCCAGATGTCGTGATGTCGGATGTTAATCTTGCTGGCGACCTGCACGGCGTGGCGCTGGCTCACAGCTTAAAGCGAGTGTCGTCATGGCAAGGGCAAGTGTTGCTTATGTCGGGTCTGCCCATTCAAGAATTAAGTGAAAGTTACGGCTTAATGAAAGAAGATTTAATTCTTTCAAAACCTTTTACTATTAATGAGTTAAGTGAAGTTTTTCAGTTCAAAAACTAGAATATTACAAATATTACAGCCCTTGCACACTGGTTGAAATTTTTCGTTAGTTTTCGTCGACCATATTGTTATGAGAAACAGCGGTGACTGTCTGTTTCAGCGGCCTTAGCCGAGAATAAAAACAATACTGGAGTCATTCTCATGAAATTTAACTACCGTAAACTTGCTTGTCTTGTTGCTGCCGGCGCACTATCCACTGCTGCGATGGCGGAAACTCCTATCATTGGTCTGATCACTAAGACCAACACCAACCCATTCTTCGTTAAAATGAAAGAAGGCGCTCAAGAGAAAGCCGCTGAGCTAGGCGTTGAGTTGCGTACGTTTGCTGGCCGTTACGACGGCGATAACGAAACTCAAGTACAAGCTGTTGAAAACCTGATCGCATCCGGTGCTAAGGGTATCTTGATCACACCAAGTGACACCGCAGGTATTGTACCAACCATCGAAAAAGCACGTGAAGCGGGCTTGTTGGTGATTGCATTGGATACACCGCTGTCGCCAGCCAGTGCGGCGGATATGACGTTTGCAACGGATAACTTCAAAGCCGGTGAAATGATCGGTATGTGGGCCAAAGCGAAAATGGGCGATAAGGCGAAAGATGCCAAAATCGCACTGTTGGATCTGAGCACAAGCCAAATTACGGTAGACGTGGCGCGTAACCAAGGTTTCTTGAAAGGCTTCGGTATTGATCTAAACGATCCAAATCAAATGGGCGATGAAACTGACCCACGCATCGTTGGCAACGACGTGACCCAAGGCTCGGAAGAGGGTGGTCGCCGTGCCATGGAAAACCTATTGCAAAAAGACCCTGGTGTGAACTTGGTGTACACCATCAACGAACCTGCCGCTGCAGGTGCGTATGAAGCATTGAAATCATTCGGCATGGAAAAAGATGTGCTGATTGTCTCCGTTGACGGCGGTTGCCCTGGTGTCCGCAACATTAAAGATGGCGTGATCGGTGCGACGTCTATGCAATTCCCTCTAAAAATGGCCTCTGAAGGTGTCACTGCGATCGTTGAGTTCGCGAAGTCTGGTTCACGTCCAAGTGCTTCTGACGGCCTAGACTTCTACGACACGGGGGTTCAGCTCATTACTGACGAACCTGCTAAAGGCGTTGATTCCGTTACGTCTAAAACTGGCCTAGCGATGTGCTGGGGCTAATCAAGTAAAGACTTTTCTTTAAAGGGACTTTCCCCTTGCGCCGCTGGCTGAAAGTTGGCCAGCGGCAGTTCTTCTGTTTGGAGTTAATCCTATGAGTTCTGCTAACCCAAAACCGTCTGCACCGGTATTAGATCACGATAAAGTCGCAGATCAGGCTGGCAGTGGTAGCTATGTAGCGAATTTCGAAAGCAAAGACAGTGCGCTGACACGCTTTCAGAAATTTCTTCATAAGTACCCGGTCGCAGCGCCAACCATCGTCTTAGTATGCGCCATTATTGGTTTTAGTCTTTTGGTTGGAGACCGTTTCTTACATCCATTCAACTTATCCCTCGTGCTACAGCAAGTGACCATCATTGGTGTAATTGGCGTGGCGCAGACGTTAATTATTTTGACCGCGGGGATCGACCTGTCCGTGGGGGCAATCATGGTATTAGCCTCCGTGGTGATGGGGCGTATGGCCATTGACCACGGGCTGGATGCGGGCTTTGCCTTGCTGATAGGTATCAGTGTTGGTGCCTTGGCAGGTTGGATTAACGGTACCTTGATTACCCGCTTTAAGTTGCCACCATTCATTGCCACCCTAGGCTCTTGGAACGTGTTTTTTGCATTGAACCTTTGGTACTCAAAAAGTGAGACCATTCGTTCACAAGACATCGCCAATAACGCGCCACTGTTGCAATGGTTAGGGGAAACGATTTCATTCTTCGGTGCACGGCTGACTTATGGTTCACTCTTGATGTTGGCCTTATTCTTCCTGATTTGGTACGCCTTAAATTGGACTGCTTGGGGGCGTCATGTGTATGCCACGGGGGATGACCCTGCTGCAGCTAAGTTGGCAGGTATTCGTACCGATCGCATTCTATTGTCTGTCTATGTGTTAGCGGGCGTGGTATGTGCAATAGGTGCTTGGGTGTTGATCGGCCGTATCGGTTCAGTATCACCGCAAGCGGGTTACACCACTAACCTTGATAGTATTACGGCCGTGGTGATCGGCGGGTGTAGTCTATTTGGTGGGCGGGGCTCTATTTATGGCACGCTGATCGGAGCGCTCGTGGTGGGGGTATTCCGAAACGGTTTGGCGCTCGCTGGAGTTGATGTGCTTTGGCAGGAGTTCACCGTAGGTATCTTGATTATCGTCGCCGTTGGTGTCGACCAGTGGATTCGTAAGGGGACAGCATAATGACAGCACATTACGATCAACAACCCGTATTACAAGCTCGTGGTTTAGTAAAACGCTACGGTAGCGTGACTGCCATCGATCATGCCGATTTAACACTATACCCTGGGGAAATCCTAGCGGTAATTGGTGATAACGGGGCTGGCAAGTCGTCCTTGATCAAAGCTCTTTCAGGGGCTTTGGTACCCGATGAAGGTGAGATCTTATTGGATGGTCAGCCAGTTCAGTTCAACTCACCAATGCAAGCTCGTGAACTTGGTATTGAAACCGTGTATCAGAATTTGGCCGTATCGCCAGCACTTAATATTGCGGATAACTTGTTTTTAGGACGAGAGCTTCGTAAGCCAGGTATTTTGGGTTCGGTCTTCCGTATGCTCGACAAAAAAGCCATGGAAGAGCGTGCTCAAGCGAAGATGAAAGAACTCGGTCTGATGACCATTCAAAACATCTCTCAGGCCGTTGAGTCTCTCTCTGGTGGTCAGCGTCAAGGTGTTGCTGTGGCGCGTTCTGCTTTGTTTGGTAGTAAAGTGGTGATTATGGATGAGCCAACTGCCGCGCTCGGTGTGAAAGAATCTCGTCGTGTACTGAACTTGATTAAAGAAGTGCGTGACCGTGGCTTACCGATCATCTTAATCAGTCACAACATGCCGCACGTATTTGAAGTAGCAGATCGCATTCACATTCACCGCTTAGGTAAGTGTGCGGCAACCATTACGCCCGAATCACATACTATGTCTGAAGCCGTCGCTATCATGACGGGAGCGATGGAAGTGGACGATAGCTCAGCGGCTGCGTAAAGTGGCGACTGAGTAAAGTGTGTGGCGGAATCGGTTGAGTGGAGTGACTATGGCATGTTTATCAAACGCGCGTAATGAGGCAAAAGTGGCGCTGCCGCTTTCTGCATGCGCATGGATGGCATCGTGCCTTAAACGCGCCTTGATCACGGCTGCCTGTATTTGCTCCTCTTGGGGAGTGTTTGCGCAGCCAGTCGTTGATCAGCCACTACGTTCTATTGGTATGAGCGTGGCGGATCTTGGTAATCCATTCTTTGTGGAGCTGGTGGATTCCGCTACCCGCAAAGCGAACGAGCTGAATGAAGGCGTACCGGTGGAGGTTATCGTTCGTTCGGATGCTTATGACCTGAATCGTCAGATGCGTCAGCTTAATGACTTTATTGAGCGTAAAGTTGATCTCATCATTCTGACGGCAGCGGATGAATATAAGATTGCGCCGGTAGTGGCAAAGGCTCAGCGAGCAGGCATCAAGGTGATCGCGGTGGATGTCAACGCACACGGTGCGGATGCCACTATTACCACAGATAACGTTCAAGCGGGGATGGTCGCCTGTGAAAGACTTGCCAAGGAAATTGGCTACCAAGGGCAGTTCGTTATTATTAACGGTGTGTCAGTGTCATCGGTGCTTGAGCGGGTTGCTGGATGCAAATCTGCCATCAATCGTTACCCCAATATCACCTTATTAAGTGATCGACTGAACGGCACCGGCAGTCGCGAAGGCGGTATGGAGGCGATGACTTATCTAATGGAAGAGTATGACCATTTAGACGCAGTCTTCGCGATCAATGACCCGACCGCTTACGGAGCTATGATGGCAGCTAAGCAAGCGGGTAGAAACGAGTTTGTATTAGCTTCTGTTGATGGTTCTAACTTTGCCATCAAAACCATTCAATACCCAAACATTTGGTTAGCGACCGCCATTCAAAGGCCACAACTGATGGCGGAAAAAGCGGTAGAAATTGGCATGGCGTTGCTTAAAGGAGAAGAAGTGCGTCAACGCTTTATACTGATTCCTGCCAAGTTGGCGCAGAAGGGTGCGCAACCATCATCTAATTGAAGGCTAATAGTTGGCGTTCTTGGCGAACCTCGTTACTCTAACGACTTAGTTGCCAAGGATGTTATATGGATACGTCGAGTCTCTTCCAGCAAATCTTTAATACGGTTTTCCCATTACTGATCATTGTTTTGATCGGGTTCTTTTACGCTCGGGTTCGACCGACAGACATGAGCGTCGCCAATCGAATCAATATGAGCGTCTTTATCCCTGCTTTGATCTTCTCGGTCATGGCCGCGAAAGATTTCCAAATACAAGCGTATCAACCCTTAATTGCTGCCTCGGCGTTCGTGGTCATCGGCTCGGGCTTTGTCGCGTGGCCGATTGCCAGATTGCTGGGCTATGAGTTCAAGACCTTTGTGCCACCAATGATGTTTAATAACAGTGGTAACTTAGGTATCCCGCTGATGGTTCTGGCGTTTGGTGAGTCAGCGCTGCCTATTGCTGTGGTGATGTTTTTAACTGAGAACCTGCTGCATTTTACCCTAGGTATGTACCTCCTCAATCCGAAGACCAATCTGATGAATCTGCTGAAGATGCCGATGATCATAGCCACGGTATTAGGTGTGGTTTGGAGTGTTCAAGGGTGGAGCCTGCCTCCATCGATCGGTACTGGGGTAGATATGCTTGGACAGATATCGATCCCATTAATGCTGTTTGCTTTGGGTGTACGAATGACCGATGTCGACTTTGGGCAGTGGCGTATTGGTGTGGTTAGTGGGCTAGTGAGCCCGTTAAGCGGTCTAATCGCGGCACTAATCTTCTATTGGCTATTTGGTTTAACAGAAGAGTGGTTTGGTTATTTAATTGTCTTTGCTTGTCTGCCGCCGGCGGTGTTGAATTATATGGTGGCGGAAATCTTTCAGCAGGAGCCGCAAAAGGTTGCATCCATCGTTTTACTGGGTAATTTAATGTCATTGGCGTGCATTCCTTTGGCGCTGTATTTTGTTCTTTAGTGGAGTTACATAGCATGTTAGTGCAAATAGGTTTGCTCGCGTTATTGATCTTGGCTTATGTCGTTGCGCTGCGATTAACTTCAAAGGCGATTCACTCGGTGGGGTTGCGTCGTTCATTGAATGATTTGCGGGTTAGTTTGATCTCAAAGATGGTGAATCTTGCTTTAACCGCAGTGTTTGTATTCCTGTTCTGTGTTGTGTTAGGCGTTGGATATGGCCAATTAGCGGTCTTTTTCTCCTCTGTCTTTGCTGTGGTCGGTATCGCATTGTTCGCTCAATGGTCAATATTAAGCAATGTAACAGCCAGTCTGATTGTCTTTTTTGGCTTTCCCTATCGGGTTGGAGATTGGATTAAAGTCGTTGATAAAGATGAAGAAATTCTTGGACAAATCCATGAGATATCGGCCTTTCATGTCATCATTACGCGACTGGTAGGTGATACGGTGACATACCCTAATAGTATGATTCTGCAAAAAGGCGTCATCATATATCGTGATGAAGCAGACGCTAAGCGTCACTCTGTTCTGTATAAAGAAATATCGAAAAATGACGAAGCGGATACAGAAATAAGTAAAAATTGATCAAAATTTACTCAGCTGATCGGGTTTGTGGCATACTATATGGCCTCGTCTAACATTTCACACCACAAGCTCGGTAGGAGAGTTCCATGAAATCCAAACCCGAAGTCCTGATCACTAAGCATCCCGGCCTCATTCATAGCGACGCAATGAAAGTTAAATCCCATGTACAACGTAATCAAGAAGACTGGGTGCTGCATACTTTGATGATCGAAGGTTATGACGTGCCATTCCGCTTTAAACGTCAAGGGAAGTACCACTCGCTACGAGGCGCACGTGTAAACCTGACCTATTACCCTGCTCAAGAGTCCGTTGCTGGGATCGATATGGAAGTCATGAAAGTCGTGCGTGTGAAGCGCAGCTAACATTCCTTCTTTGTCAGAGCTTTCGGCCTCTATCATCTAAGATCTTTTCGCCGTCTTCTTTGAAATATGGCCCTTGAGGCCACTGATCTAGTATGTCTAATACACTTTCACTAGGGCGGCACAATTTTACGCCCTTAGGGCTACACACAATCGGTCGATTGACTAATATTGGGTGTTCAAGCATAGCCTTGATCAATTGTTCATCGGTAATATCGTCATCTAGAAGTCCCATTTCTTGAGCTGGCGACTTGGTGATGCGTAAGGCTTCTCTTGGAGTGATATTCGCCGCTGCAAATAGCGCCATCAGCTGGTTGCGAGTCCAGCCATCCTTAAGGTATTCAATAATAATTGGAGTGTAGCCCGCATCTTGTATGATTCGCAGTACGTTTCTAGAAGTGCCGCATTCTGGGTTGTGATGAATTACAATCATTGTCATCTCTTAGCTAAAATGGTTAATTGGATAATGCTCAAATAGAGGCTTGATTTACCCGTTGGCTGAGTTGCTCTGCACTTTCTACCCGTTCCGAATATCGGTCTACGAAATAGTCCTTACTTCCTCTTAGTAACAATGTGAACTTCATTAACTCCTCCATGACATCAACGATCCGATTGTAATAGGGGGATGGTTTCATCCGATTATTGTCATCAAACTCTAAGAAGGCCTTTGCAACACTTGATTGATTGGGGATTGTGACCATGCGCATCCAGCGCCCCAAAATACGTAATTGATTCACTACATTGAATGATTGGGACCCTCCACATACCTGCATCACGGCCAGCGTTTTTCCTTGGGTTGGTCGAACTCCCCCAACGTTTAAAGGAATCCAATCAATTTGGCTTTTGAAGATACTGCTCATTGACCCGTGACGCTCAGGAGAGCACCACACCTGTCCTTCTGACCAAATCATGAGCGACCTTAACTCTTGAACCTTAGGGTGCTGGTCATCCGCCACATCTGTCTGTGGAAGTCCTTCAGGGTTAAAAATCCTGACTTCTGCTCCCATGCTTTGTAATAATCGAGCGCTTTCCTCAATCACTAGACGACTGAAAGAACGTTCTCTTAAAGATCCGTAGAGTAATAATATGCGAGGTGGGTGTTCGATTATTTTGGGTTGGCATTTTTGTAAAGAGGGGATGTCAAGTTGCTCCGTTTGTAGGTTCGGTATGGTGTTATCCTGAAACATAGTAAAGTCTACCTTTTATATCTGAATTTTCGTATATGCAAATAAATATATATTTGTTTTTCCATATATTCAAGTGTTGCTCAAACTTTTTAAGGTATGCTTTTGGATTCTCCTTGAGGGGCTATTCCTTTCGTCATTGTCTGAAGGTACTCTTCGCTCATTGTGAGTATTTCTTAGGAGTAATATCAGGTAATGACTACGGCCCGTTCTCAGTCTTGGTTTGACGTCTTTAAGCGTGTTGAGCGCAGCGTTTGGTTCCAAGGCTTTATCATCAGCATTATTATCATTGCAGCCTTAACGGTGGGGGCAAAAACGTACCCGCTCCCGTATTCCGTTGAGTTAGCGATTAACTATCTGGATACGCTGATCACCGTGTTTTTCCTCGCAGAAATACTCTTGCGATTTATCACCTATGAGCGCAAACGTGAGTTTTTCAAAGATCCTTGGAACCTGTTTGATTCTGTAATCGTGATTGGTAGTTTAGTGCCGATATCCAATACCGATATGGTGTTGGTGGCGCGTCTGTTGCGCGTATTACGAGTGCTGCGACTAGTATCGATCATCCCAGATCTACGCGTTTTGATTAATGCCTTGCTAAAAGCCATTCCGAAGATGGGTTACATCGCTTTATTGATGTTTATCATCTTCTACATTTTTGGTGCGATGGGTTCGATCTTTTTTGAGGACATCAACGAAACGCTGTGGGGTGATATCGCCATTTCCATGTTGACCTTGTTCCGCATCGCCACGTTCGAAGATTGGACCGACGTCATGTATGAGACGATGGCCGTATACCCACTGAGCTGGATGTACTACGTGGTGTTTATCTTCTTAACCGCGTTTGTGTTCTTAAATATGATGGTAGGTGTGGTGCTAGAGGTAATGAGCCGTGAGACATCTGCTGAAGAACAGCAGCACCAAGAGGACCATCATCAAGCGCTGGTTGAGCAAATCTCGCAACTACAGCAGCAAGTGCAGGCCCTGAGCGACAAACTGGATCGTAAGGACTAGCAGTCGGCTAGTCCAAATGCAGCGTTAATCCCTGTTCTGGCAGCGGCAAAGCGGTTTTGTAGCGTACTTGCTTTAAGGCAAAGCTAGAGCGAATGCTGGCTACGCAGGGAATCTTTGAAAGGTACTGGAGGATAAACTTCTCCAGTGCTTTCATATTCGGTACAACCACACGTAATAAGTAATCCTCATCCCCAGTCATAAGATAACACTCCATCACTTCAGGGCGATCACTGATCGCTTCTTCAAAGCTCTGTAAGGCTTCTTCTACTTGTTTCTCAAGGGTAACGTGGATAAATACGTTCAGCGTTAGACCTAGCTTCTCCGCTTCCAACAAAGTTACCTGCTGTTTAATAAGGCCTTTCTCTTCCATGGCTTTGATACGGTTGTAGCAAGGCGTGGTGGATAAGTTAACCGCTTTGGCGAGCTCAGCGTGGGTGATGCGAGCATTTTCTTGGATTTGGTTAAGAATCAATATATCGGTTTTATCAAGCTGACTCATGATATTTTCTTTAAAATTTAATTTTGAAGGGTAAATTTTCTCTAATTCAGAGATTTAAGAGAGATAATAGGAAAATAAAACTCGACGGCAGAAATTACAATGGTTAGATCAAACTTCGAGGTGATCTATGCCATCTACATCCACGCAAAACTATCCTATTTCCAGCCTGAAACGCTTTCAAATTTCGTTGCCTAATCAACTGAAAATCGTCCTAATGTTTGCGTTAGCGGTCGTTGCGCTGGGTGGCAATTGGCCAGTGATGAAACTGGGTTTAGAACATATTTCACCGCTTTGGTTTGCTGCCGTACGATTCGTGATGGGATGTGTTTGCTTATTCTCGTTGCAGGCCATTACAGGCAAGGTGAAACTGCCAACGCGCAAAGACCTTCCGATTGTCGCCAGCGTTGGTTTGGTACAGATGATGATGTTCACTGCCCTAGGGGCGATTGCCATGTTAAGTGTCTCGGCAGGGCGCTCGGCAGTATTGGGTTACACCACCCCTTTGTGGGTGACACCGATTGCTTTGTTCGTGCTGCGAGAGCGCTTTAGTACTATGCAGATTGCAGGTACCGTGATTGGATTCGTAGGCGTGCTCATTTTGCTGAATCCTGCCACCATGGATTGGAGCGATACAGCCGTACTACAAGGTAATGCGTTACTGCTTTTTTGCTCCCTATGCTGGGCGCTGTGTATTTTGCACCTTCGCCATCATAAAGGGGACAGTAATGCTTACCAGCTGGCACCTTGGCAAATGTTGCTCGCGAGCGCTTGTCTGATTCCTTTGGCGTATTACTTTGAAGGAGGCTTCACTGGCGACTTCAGCGCTACGTTTTGGTGGGTGATGTTGTACATGGGACCTTTTGCGACCGCTTTTTCATTTGTGGCCATCAATGCTGCCAGCAAACACTTGTCTTCCGCGAGTATGTCGAACGCCATGTTAGGCGTTCCTGTTACAGGATTATTAGCTTCGACAATATTTTTAGGCGAAACCTTAACCCTGTCACTGGCATTGGGTGGTGCGGTGATTCTTGGCGGTATTATGTGCGTATCTTTGGCTGGCCGTGGCGCAAGCGTCCGCCAAAAGTGTTGAGCATTAAACCTAACAGTACGACAAGAATTCCAACCCACTGTTGGTGGCTGATGCTTTCATTCAGTACCAACGCCGCAGAGGTTAAGCCAACCACGGGGACGCCTAATGACAGTGGCGCGACGGTGCCAGCACTGTAGCGAGACATCAGTTGGCTCCAAAGGCCATAGCCTGCCAATGTGGCGAATAGGGCGAGGTAGCCAAGAACAGCAACGGTGCTCCAATTGATATCCTTCAGGTTAGACCACATCAGATCTGGGCCATCGACAAAGTAAGAGGTAATGAAGAAGGGCACAGACGCGATCCCCGCACTCCATACGATTAAGCTAAGGTCTGCTTGGTAGCCTTTCTGAATAATAGCTTTGGTGGTGATGTTACCCAATGCCCAGCTAGACGCCGCCGCTAGGGTCAAAATAAAGCCCAATACGGTCATCGAGGTGTCTTCTCCCGCAGCACCAATGATCGCCAGTCCGCCGCAGGCAATCGTAACCGCCAATATTTGATAAGGCCGTACCGTTTCTTTTAGCAAGAGTACGGAGAAGATTAGTGTAAAGATGGCTTGCGACTGCAATACCAAAGACGCTAATCCTGCTGGCATGCCAAATGTCATGGCGCAGAACAGCCAAGCAAATTGGCCAAAGTTCAAGGACAAGGCATAGAGTAAACACCATTTTAATGGAGTCTTAGGGCGAGCAAAGAAAAAGCAGCCGACCAATGCCAAGACCAAGAAACGCATGCCGCCGAGCATCATCGGGGTCATGGCATCGAGTCCCCAGCGAATGACAACGAAGTTGAATCCCCAAGCGAAGATAATAATTAAGCCCAGGGATAAGTCTTTCGCGGTCATGATAGGAGTTCCTTTTGTCGATAAGTTCCTACTGTAACGATTTCTTATCTGATGAAAAAAGGAACAACTGGGGACATTATGACGTTTCTTTGACGAGACACTTTAGAGTGCCGTCCGCAACACGAATATTAATATCATCCCCCTCGCTCACATCATGACAAGAGCGAATCACCTGCTTGTCTTTGCTGGCAATGGCATAACCTCGAGAAAGAATGTTCAAAGGGCTCACCAAATCCAACTTTTCAATAGTCTGGGCGAAGCGCTGCTGTTTCTGGTTCAGTGTTTGACCTAAGGCTTGATTCAGTCGTTGCTGAAGCCTTTCAATGCGTTCCTGATGAGCGGCTACCTTCGCATTTGGGCTGGCTTGTTTAAGACGCTGTTGTAGGTGGCTTTCGCGCACTTGCCTCTGTGCAAGTTGGCTGAGTATGGCTTGAGATAAACGCTTTGTGCTTTGATCTAAACGATTTTGCTGTTGCTCGATACGCTCTTTGGGGTGGCGAATACGTTGCGTGAGGAAATCTAAGCGCTGCTGATGCTGTTGTAAGGTTTGCTCAAAGCGGCGTGTAAACAGGTGCTCAAAATGTGCAATTTGCTGTTCTAGATTGCGTACATCGGGGCTTAATAATTCAGCCGCAGCGGTTGGCGTCGCGGCTCGAACATCCGCCACAAAGTCTGCAATGGTAAAATCAACTTCATGGCCTACTGCTGAAACAATTGGTGTTTTAGCCTGATAAATGGCGCGAGCGAGCGCTTCGTCATTAAAGCTCCAAAGGTCTTCTAACGAGCCACCGCCACGTCCGACGATGATGGCATCAAAATGCCCACTGACATCGGCACGTTCCAGTTGTTGGCGAATGTTCTTCGCAGCCCCTTCACCTTGAACAAGGGTGGGTAAAATCGTTAGCTCGGTCAATGGGAAGCGTCGTTTAAAGGCGATGACCATATCGCGCACCGCTGCGCCTTTGGCTGAGGTAATAATCGCAACACGCTCTGGACGAGTAGGGAGGGCTTTCTTGTGAGTTGGATCGAATAATCCTTCCGCTTGTAATTGGTTCTTCAAACGCTCAAAGGCCGCTTGCAAGGCACCTTCGCCAGCTGCTTCCATGGACTCTACCATCAGTTGGCAGTCACCGCGCGCGCCGTAAAAGGTCACTCTTGCGCGAAGTCGAACCAGATCACCATCTTTGGGCTTGAACTTGACCGCCATGTTTTTGCCCTTGAACATCGCACAGCGTATTTGTGCGCGATCATCTTTCAAGGAAAAGTACCAATGACCTGAGCTTGGTTTGGCAAGGTTAGAGAGCTCTCCTTCTACCAAAATCCATGGCAAGCTGGCTTCCAACAACTGCTGAATTTGGCGGTTTAATTCTGAGACGGTAAAAGTCGGTTCTGAACTGTGCAAAGTTGTAAAATTTTTCATCAATGTCCCGTGGTTTTGATTTACCGAATCACAATGTTGGAGTAGAATTACTTGCCATCTTAAACCCAGTTGGCATTGGAAATTCCCTATTATGTTACGAATCGCACAACAAGCACTAACGTTTGATGACGTTTTGCTTATCCCAGGCTATTCTGAAGTTCTGCCGAAAGACGTGAGCCTAAAAACACGCATCACGAAAGGCATCGAACTAAATCTTCCTCTTGTTTCCGCTGCCATGGATACGGTGACTGAACACCGCATGGCGATTGCCCTAGCGCAAGAAGGCGGCATTGGCATTATCCACAAAAACCTAACGATTGAGCAACAAGCGGCAGAAGTTCGTCGCGTGAAAAAGTTCGAAAGTGGTATTGTCAAAGACCCAGTAACGATTCACCCAGGCGCGACCGTTCGCGAGTTGATGGATCTGACTGCGGCACACAACATTTCTGGTGTACCGGTTGTTGAAGGAAAAGACCTAGTCGGTATCGTAACCAGCCGTGACGTTCGTTTTATCAAAGACTTCGATAAAACCGTTGCTGATATCATGACGCCAAAAGAGCGTCTAGTGACTGTCCTAGAAGGCGCTTCTAGCGGTTCTATTCGTAAGCTACTTCATGAACACCGTATCGAAAAAGTGTTGGTTGTGAACGAGCAGTTCGAACTACGCGGCATGGTAACGGTAACGGACATCAACAAAGCGCAAACTTTCCCTCATGCTTGTAAAGATGACAACGGTAGTCTTCGTGTTGGCGCGGCAGTAGGCACTGGCGCAGACACTGGCGAGCGTGTGACTGCACTAGCAGAAGCGGGCGTTGACGTGATCGTTGTCGACACAGCGCACGGTCATTCTAAAGGCGTAATTGATCGCGTACGTTGGGTGAAAGAAAACTTCCCTCAAGTACAAGTGATCGGCGGCAACATCGCGACAGCAGAAGCAGCAATCGCGCTAGCGGATGCAGGCGCTGATGGCGTTAAAGTGGGGATCGGCCCAGGTTCGATCTGTACCACTCGTATCATCGCAGGTGTGGGTGTTCCGCAAATCAGTGCGGTTGCAAACGTAGCGGCGGTAATGAACGAGCGCGGCATTCCTGTGATTGCAGACGGTGGTATTCGCTTCTCTGGTGACATTGCGAAAGCCATTGCAGCCGGTGCGAGTGTGATCATGGTCGGTGGTCTATTGGCTGGTACTGATGAAGCACCTGGTGAAGTGGTTCTGTTCCAAGGTCGTTCATTCAAAGCGTACCGTGGCATGGGCTCTCTTGGCGCGATGTCTCAGTCTCAAGGTTCTTCGGACCGCTACTTCCAAGACGCAAGCAGCGGCGTAGAAAAATTGGTACCAGAAGGTATTGAAGGTCGCGTACCTTCAAAAGGTCCAATGGCAGCTGTTGTTCACCAATTGATGGGCGGTGTTCGCTCTTCAATGGGCTACACTGGCTCTGCAAACATTGAGCAGATGCGTACTCAAACGCAATTTTCTCAAATTACTGGTGCGGGTATGCGTGAAAGTCACGTGCATGATGTTACCATTACTAAAGAAGCGCCGAACTACCACGTTGGTGGTTAAGCGCTGATTAATGAAAAACCAAGATGGGGCGTCTGACGCCCCATCTTCTTTTTTTTTGAACAGCTCTTACTGGGTAGGAGCGAAGGACTAGCTAATAATGTCGCAAGATATCCACGCTCATAAAATTCTTATTCTTGATTTTGGTTCTCAGTACACGCAGCTGATCGCTCGCCGTGTTCGTGAGATTGGTGTTTTCTGTGAAATCCGTGCATTCGACATGGAAGAGCAGGAAATCCTAGACTTTAACCCTCAAGGTATCATCTTAGCGGGTGGTCCTGAGTCTGTTGCTGAAGAAGGCTCACCACGTGCACCTGAAATCGTCTTCACATTAGGCGTTCCAGTGTTAGGTATTTGTTACGGCATGCAAACCATGGCGGAGCAAATGGGCGGTAAAGTTCAAGGATCTGAGTTGCGTGAATTTGGTTACGCGCAAATCCGCACACACGGTAACTACTCATTGCTTGATGGCATTGAAGACCACGTTGCAAACAACGGTGTTGCCTTGCTAGATGTGTGGATGAGCCACGGTGACAAAGTGGTTGATATGCCAGAAGGCTTCGCTTTGATGGCGTCAACTGAAAGCTGTCCAATCGCTGCGATGGCACACGAAGGCAAAAAGTTCTACGGCGTACAATTCCACCCAGAAGTGACACACACGAAACAAGGCGGTCGTATCCTGTCTCGTTTCATTGTTGATATCTGTGGCTGTGAAACCCTATGGACGCCAGCTAACATTGCTCAAGACGCGATTGATCGTATGAAAGAGCAAGTCGGTGACAAGAAAGTGCTACTGGCCCTTTCTGGTGGTGTGGACTCTTCTGTTGTGGCGGCTCTATTGCACAAAGCAATCGGTACACAGCTAACATGTGTATTCGTTGATAACGGTCTACTTCGTCTAAATGAAGGCGATCAAGTCATGGCGATGTTCAAAGAGAACATGGGCGTCAACGTTATCCGTGTGGATGCTGAAGACCTGTTCCTAGGTAAACTAGGTGGCGAAGCAGACCCAGAGAAGAAACGTAAGATCATTGGTAACACCTTCATCGAAGTATTCGACGAAGAAGCGGCTAAGCTAACGGAAGTAGAGTTCCTAGCACAAGGTACTATCTACCCAGACGTCATCGAATCTGCTGCCTCTAAGACAGGTAAAGCACATGTCATCAAGTCTCACCACAATGTGGGCGGTCTACCAGAAGACATGAAGATGCAGCTTGTTGAGCCACTACGCGAACTGTTCAAAGACGAAGTACGTAAACTTGGTCTAGAGCTAGGCCTACCGTACGACATGGTCTACCGTCACCCATTCCCAGGACCGGGTCTAGGTGTTCGTATCCTAGGTGAAGTGAAGAAAGACTACGCAGACATCCTACGTCGCGCTGACGCGATCTTCATCGAAGAACTACGCAACGCTGGCTGGTACGAGAAAACAAGCCAAGCATTCGCTGTATTCCTACCAGTTAAATCTGTAGGTGTTGTAGGTGATGGCCGTCGTTACGAATACGTGGTAGCACTACGTGCTGTAGAAACCATCGACTTCATGACAGCACGCTGGGCACACCTACCATACGAGCTTCTGGAGAAAGTGTCGGGTCGTATCATCAACGAAATCGAACACATCTCTCGCGTGACTTACGACGTATCGTCTAAGCCACCAGCAACTATTGAGTGGGAATAACCGTCGAGTGGAAATAATTTGGCGTTAGGTAACACCTTGCACTGAACAGCAATAAACACTTCAAAGCCCGCTTCATCCACCAAGCGGGCTTTTTGTTGTCTAGGCTAAACGCTGAATGAGGTGCTCGCAGACGTAGTCGATAAATACCCTTAGCCGTGCAGGCATGTATCGAGTCTGGGCGTATTGCATGGCAATGAAACCATGGTAATTGCTGCGTAAGGTCCAGTCCGATAACACAGGTACTACGTCGCCTTTTTCAAGAGCATCAGCAATAACGAAGTCGTGCAATATACCGATACCTAATCCGTTCTTAACGCCGGTTAACCGCATTTGGGAGTGGTTCACGGCATAGCGTCCGGTGACAGAAACAGAGTGCACTTCGTCCCCCTTTATAAAGCGCCAGATATGATCATGGTCATTCTCTGCTAGATAAAGACAATCATGCTGGACCAATTCACTGGGATGCTCAGGCATGCCTCTTTGCTTGATGTAATCTGGGCTGGCACATAATACCAGATTGGTTTTGCCCAGCTCTTTCAGGATCAGACGCTCATCAGGTGTGTCGGTAAGCATGAAGGCCACATCAATATTATCTCGCAGTAAATCAATTTCACCGTCTGCAACCCGCAACTGTAATTTCACTTGTGGGTAACGATTGAGAAAAGGAAGTACATGAGTCTGAATAACCGAATTCAAAAAAGCTTCGGGGGCCGCAATGGTGAGCGTGCCTTGGATTTCGCTATGGTCGGAAAGGGATAGCTCTACGGCTTGTTTGGCAGCATTCAACATAATGACCGCTTGATCGTACACCTTTTGCCCAGAACGAGTAATCAGCAATGTACGCGTGCTGCGTTCAAATAGCTTAATGGATAATGCTTTTTCAAGGCGTGTCACAAGCTTGCTTAATGCGGAAGGGGTGACGTCTAGTTTTTTTGCGGCGGCGGTAAAACTGCCTTCTTCCACGATCAAGATAAAGCTTGCTAGGTCCGGTAGCAATGGAATGAGCTGGGTGTTTTGCATGATTATCGAGCCTTGTTTTCGAATTGTCATCGGGACGTAGTAAAATCTATTTGTGCCTGAGATTCAACAATGCTTTTCCAATGAACCCAATAATCTCTTTTTCAGCTCTCTATTACACTTAATGTTATCGGCTATGGACTTGTTCTGTCTGCTAACAAGCCTTGACTAAACATCGTGATCGAGAGGTATTCATCATGACTTCTACTTTTTATCAGCATATTCAACAGCAAATCGACGAAGTGAAATCTGAAGGGCTTTATAAGCCTGAGCGCGTGATTACCTCTCAGCAAAAAGCTGAAGTCAGCGTGACCTCTGGTGAAGAAGTATTAAATTTCTGTGCCAATAACTACCTCGGCTTAGCCAACAGCGATGAGCTGATTCAAGCGGCAAAAGAGGGGTTGGAGCAACATGGTTTTGGCATGGCGTCGGTGCGCTTTATTTGTGGCACGCAAGATATCCATAAAACACTAGAGCAGAAGCTCTCTGAATTCTTGGGTATGGAAGACACGATTCTTTACTCCTCTTGTTTTGATGCCAATGCGGGATTGTTTGAAACAATCTTAGGGAAGGAAGACGCGATCATTTCCGATGCATTAAACCACGCGTCGATCATTGATGGTGTCCGTTTATGTAAAGCCATGCGCTTTCGCTATGCAAACAATGATATGGCGGATTTGGAGCAACAGCTGATAGCAGCAAAAGAAGCGGGGGCTCGTCATACCTTGATTGTGACAGATGGTGTATTTTCTATGGATGGCATTGTGGCCAACTTGCCGGCTATCTGTGATTTAGCGGATCAATATGGCGCCTTAGTGATGGTGGATGATTCTCACGCAGTGGGCTTTATGGGAAAAACCGGTGCCGGGACTCATGAATACCATGATGTGATGGATCGTATTGATATCATAACCGGTACGCTAGGGAAGGCATTAGGTGGTGCGTCGGGCGGTTACACGTCAGGCAAAAAAGAAGTGATCGAGTGGTTGCGTCAACGTTCACGACCTTATTTATTCTCTAACTCATTAGCTCCAGCGATTGTGAATGCCTCAATTCGTGTGTTAGATGTTTTGAAGCAGAGCGATGAGTTGCGTAATCGTCTGTGGGAAAACGCTCAATATTTCCGTACACGAATGGAAACAGAAGGGTTTGTGATGGGAGGTGCTGACCATGCCATCATTCCTATTATGCTAGGCGATGCGAAATTAGCGGCGGAGTTTGCTGAACGATCCTTACAAAAAGGCGTGTATGTGATTGGCTTCTCGTTTCCTGTCGTGCCTAAAGGGCAAGCTCGAATTCGCACGCAAATGTCAGCAGGACATACCCGTGAACAGTTAGATCGGGCCATCGAAGTGTTTATAGAAGTCGCTCGAGAGATGGAGATTATTCATAGATGAAAATGAAAGCATTAGCCAAGTTAAAGCCTGAGTCAGGCATCTGGATGACGCAAGTAGATCGGCCAGTGATCGGCCATAACGACTTGTTGATTAAAATTAAGAAAACGGCCATTTGTGGGACGGATGTACACATTCACAATTGGGATGAGTGGGCGCAGAAAACGATCCCTGTACCCATGGTAGTGGGTCATGAGTACGTCGGTGAAGTGGTTGAAGTTGGCCAAGAAGTGCGTGGATTTAACGTAGGTGATCGTGTTTCAGGTGAAGGGCATATCACCTGTGGCCATTGTCGTAACTGTCGAGCAGGGCGCACGCATTTATGTCGCAATACCATTGGTGTCGGCGTGAATCGTGAAGGTGCTTTTGCCGAGTATCTTGTTTTGCCAGCATTTAATGCATTTAAAATCCCAGATGGCATCTCAGATGATCTTGCCGCGATTTTTGATCCTTTTGGGAATGCTGTGCATACGGCCTTGTCTTTTGATTTGGTTGGGGAAGATGTGCTAATTACGGGAGCAGGCCCGATTGGCATTATGGCTGCCGCCGTGGCGAAGCATGTTGGCGCGCGTCACGTGGTGATCACAGATATCAACGACTACCGTTTAGAGCTGGCGCGCAAAATGGGTATCGAACATACAGTCAATGTAGCGAAGCAATCTCTTTCTGACGTAATGGCTGAGCTGAAAATGAGCGAAGGGTTTGATGTTGGCTTAGAAATGTCAGGTAACGCCGACGCGTTCGACTCAATGCTTGCAGCGATGAATCATGGTGGTCATGTTGCGCTGCTGGGGATTTTGCCCGCGGGCATGGGGATCGATTGGAGCCAAGTGATTTTCAAAGGTCTTGTTATAAAAGGCATTTATGGTCGAGAGATGTTTGAAACTTGGTATAAAATGGCTTCATTAATTCAATCTGGCTTAGACCTTACTCCTATTATTACCCATCATTACAGCATCGATGACTTCCAAAAAGGCTTTGATGTGATGTGCAGCGGTACGTCTGGGAAAGTCATTCTAGATTGGAGCTGATAGTAGTTTAAAGAGGTATGACCGAACGATGCATTTTTCAGAGTTAATCGAAGGGCGCTTAATCAAACGATACAAGCGCTTTTTAGCCGATATTGAATTAGTGCATGGGGAGGTCATCACTGCGCATTGCTCTAATACGGGGTCTATGCGCCGTTGTCAGCAGGATCAAGCGCGGGTTTGGGTGTCAAAAAGTGATAATCCAAAGCGCAAGCTGGCCTACACTTGGGAAATTGTTGAAGTCGACCAGCAGTTCCTCGCTTGTATCAACACTGGCTTGCCTAATAAGGTCGTGGGCGAGGCAATTGCCCAGGGTAAGATTGCAGAGCTGTCGGGATATAGCGGTCAGAAGGCCGAAGTGAAATATGGTAGTGGCAGTCGTATTGATTGGCTGTTGAGTGATGAGCATAAGCCATTGTGTTATGTGGAAGTGAAAAATGTGACCTTGCTTGAGGAAGATGGCCACGGATATTTCCCTGATGCCGTTACTGAGCGCGGCAGAAAGCACTTATATGAATTAGCGGATATGGTGAAAGCAGGCCATCGTGCGGTATTGATGTTTTGTGTGTCACATACTGGCATTCAGTCCGTTGCTCCAGCGCAGCATATTGATCCTAAGTATGCAGCGGCCTTGGAAGAAGTGATGACTCAGGGCGTTGAGGTGATCGCATATCGTGCTCATATTGATACGGCAGAAATCTATTTGACGGAGTCTATCCCTGTGACTCTTTCGTCTTTAAGTAAAAACTGA
>NZ_JBSWTA010000001.1:1842500-2155000 GCF_056158325.1 Marinomonas sp. AWM4_232
GGTCAACGACTTAATTTTAGTAGCAAGCTTAACCATTTAGGGGAGGCGTAGGAAAACCGAGTCTTAATAGGGCGTTCAGTTGCTAGGATTAGACCCGAAACCGGGCGATCTATCCATGAGCAGGTTGAAGGTTGGGTAACACTAACTGGAGGACCGAACCCACGTACGTTGAAAAGTCCGGGGATGACTTGTGGATAGGAGTGAAAGGCTAATCAAGCTCGGAGATAGCTGGTTCTCCTCGAAAGCTATTTAGGTAGCGCCTCGCGTATTGCCATTGGGGGTAGAGCACTGTTTGGGCTAGGGGGTCATCCCGACTTACCAACCCCATGCAAACTCCGAATACCAATGAGTATGAGCGCGGGAGACACACGGCGGGTGCTAACGTCCGTCGTGAAAAGGGAAACAACCCAGACCGTCAGCTAAGGTCCCAAAGTTACAGTTAAGTGGGAAACGATGTGGGAAGGCTTAGACAGCTAGGAGGTTGGCTTAGAAGCAGCCATCCTTTAAAGAAAGCGTAATAGCTCACTAGTCGAGTCGGCCTGCGCGGAAGATATAACGGGGCTCAAACTGTACACCGAAGCTACGGGTTTACACGTATGTGTAAGCGGTAGAGGAGCGTTCTGTAAGCCGTTGAAGGTCAAGCTGTAAGGCAGGCTGGAGGTATCAGAAGTGCGAATGTTGACATGAGTAACGATAAAGGGAGTGAAAACCTCCCTCGCCGGAAGACCAAGGGTTCCTGTCCCATGCTAATCAGGGCAGGGTGAGTCGGCCCCTAAGGCGAGGCTGAAAAGCGTAGTCGATGGGAAACGGGTTAATATTCCCGTACCGATGTATATTGCGATGGAGAGACGGAGAAGGCTAGGCCAGCACGGCGATGGTTGTCCGTGTTTAAGGCGGTAGGCTGAGTACTTAGGCAAATCCGGGTACTTAAGGCCGAGAACTGATGACGAGTCCTCTTTTGGACGAAGTGGTTGATGCCATGCTTCCAGGAAAAACTTCTAAGCTTCAGATATACATTGACCGTACCCCAAACCGACACAGGTGGTCAGGTAGAGAATACCAAGGCGCTTGAGAGAACTCGGGTGAAGGAACTAGGCAAAATGGCACCGTAACTTCGGGAGAAGGTGCGCCGGTTAGGGTGAAGGACTTGCTCCGTAAGCTCTGACCGGTCGAAGATACCAGGTGGCTGCGACTGTTTATTAAAAACACAGCACTCTGCAAACACGAAAGTGGACGTATAGGGTGTGACGCCTGCCCGGTGCTTGAAGGTTAATTGATGGGGTTAGCGTAAGCGAAGCTCTTGATCGAAGCCCAAGTAAACGGCGGCCGTAACTATAACGGTCCTAAGGTAGCGAAATTCCTTGTCGGGTAAGTTCCGACCTGCACGAATGGCGTAACGATGGCCACACTGTCTCCACCCGAGACTCAGTGAAATTGAAATCGCAGTGAAGATGCTGTGTATCCGCGGCTAGACGGAAAGACCCCGTGAACCTTTACTATAGCTTCACAGTGAACTTTGAACCTACTTGTGTAGGATAGGTGGGAGGCTTTGAAGTGCAGACGCCAGTTTGCATGGAGCCAATCTTGAAATACCACCCTGGTATGTTTGAGGTTCTAACTCAGGTCCCTAATCGGGATCGAGGACACTGTGTGGTGGGTAGTTTGACTGGGGCGGTCTCCTCCCAAAGAGTAACGGAGGAGCACGAAGGTGCGCTCAGCATGGTCGGAAATCATGCAAAGAGTGTAAAGGCAAAAGCGCGCTTAACTGCGAGACAGACACGTCGAGCAGGTACGAAAGTAGGTCTTAGTGATCCGGTGGTTCTGTATGGAAGGGCCATCGCTCAACGGATAAAAGGTACTCCGGGGATAACAGGCTGATACCGCCCAAGAGTTCACATCGACGGCGGTGTTTGGCACCTCGATGTCGGCTCATCACATCCTGGGGCTGAAGCCGGTCCCAAGGGTATGGCTGTTCGCCATTTAAAGTGGTACGCGAGCTGGGTTTAGAACGTCGTGAGACAGTTCGGTCCCTATCTGCCGTGGACGTTTGAGATTTGAGAAGAGTTGCTCCTAGTACGAGAGGACCGGAGTGAACGAACCTCTGGTGTTCCGGTTGTCACGCCAGTGGCATTGCCGGGTAGCTACGTTCGGACGGGATAACCGCTGAAAGCATCTAAGCGGGAAGCCTCCTTCAAGATAAGATCTCACTGGAACTTAGAGTTCCCTAAAGAGCCGTTCGAGACTAGGACGTTGATAGGTTGGGTGTGTAAGCGTTGTGAGGCGTTGAGCTAACCAATACTAATTGCTCGTGAGGCTTGACCATATAACACCAAAGTGGTTTTGCTGAGATTGTTCCAGACAATCTCGAGTACTTCCTCCATCCATGGAGGTCGTGCACTACAAAGATTTACGATACAAACCAACGGTTTGACCTTGGTTATCGACTACTTCAAAGTCTAATTGTTAAAGATATCAAGTTTACGAACTTGCGTGTTTTGATCAACAGAATCAGAACGAACGCAAACCCGTTTGCTTGACGATCATAGAGGCGTTGAACCACCTGATCCCATCCCGAACTCAGAAGTGAAAAGCGCCATCGCCGATGGTAGTGTGGGAGATCCCATGTGAGAGTAGGTCGTCGTCAAGCTTTTAATTTAAGAAGCCCTGATAGCTCAGCTGTCAGGGTTTTTTTACGTCTGAAGAAAATCCCTCGCCTTGATCTCCCCTGGGGTTCTATCCCCGATCGAATCGGGTCGTACGAGTCATCTGATCGAGAAAGGTACCGTCCCATTGAGTGTGTCTCTGCTCTCATCAAACATCTTTATTTATCTCTTATTTAAATAAATTGCTCTTTTGGAATCGACTCACTGGGTGACGATAAGTACTGCTATTCATATCAATCGCAACCTTGCTTAAAAGAGTTAACACTGATTCAACATTAGGCATCGAGTTTCTAATTTTCAATGTTCTTTTGAAGGCTTTGTTCAGTCGCTCAATCCAGTTGGTGGTGTAAATCATATTTCGGATATCATACTCGAAGCTTAGATAAGTTGAGTAATATGAGAGCCAATATGGATCAGCTAGCCTTTTCATATGAGGGTAGTAGCGCTGCCACCGTTGGGCCACTTGTTGTGCTCTGTCTAGCAACTGTTCTTTTGTATCCTCCCGATTTTCAATTTGAAAAATCTCATTCAAGTCACTGACGACGGCTAGGCGATGCTGCTTTTTGACCTTGTTCAGTATGGATCGCTTGAGATGTAGCACACACTTTTGAATTGAAGCATCAAAGTGCTTTTCTAATGTGCTATCGAGTTCGGTAAGGTTATCGATGACGAATAAGTCTGTTTGCTGCATTCCCCTGTCTTTAAGATCTTGGCAAATCTCATCCCAAAAACTTGATGACTCTGTTGGTGCATTATAGATACCAATCACTTCTCGAGTCATATCAGGTAAAACCGCTAACGCTATGTAATACGCCTCACTGGAGACTCTTTCTCGTTTGGTTTTCACAAACGTGGCATCAAGATATACGATGGGATAATAGCTGTTTAGTGGCCGTTCTCTAAACTCTCGCATTGCATCGGACAAGCTAACAGTAATACGAGAGATCTGGCTTTTTGACAGATGCTGACCGTAGATAGTATGTGTAATGGATTCGATATCACGCGTTGTTAAGCCCTTAGCATACAGCTCAAAACACAACTCATTCAGCGTGTCCGATTGATTCCTCATAATATTGAGTAGTGTCGGCTTGAAGTGCCCTAATCGATCCCTTGGGATTTGCAGTGATAAAGCCTCTCCGATACCAAAGCCATTCACGTTGCGATAGCCATTTGCTTTATTGCCTTGTACAGCAGCCTCAAGATAAGCTGCTCGCTCGGCCTTCATCAGGCTGTTGATCGCCATCTCGAGTAATTTATTGATACCGTCAGGCTGCAAAGTTAGCTGATCAACGGCGGCTTGTATCTGTTGAGTGTTTAGTTTTAAAGTGTCCATAGTCTCTCTTTTGTTAAATGGTTTGTTTTTTGGTCGAAACAAAAACATTTAATGAGAGAGAGGCGCCTAATACAACGTCCTTTACTAGACACACTTCTGGGGACGGTATGTCGAGAAATTGATGGAGGTACAGGGGGCTGACCCTTGAGGTTATATGAGGTCTAATTGCTTATCCACATAAAACTGTTGTTGCTGGATTCTTGCTAGAACGTTTTTCTATGTTGATAACTAATATACTTATTAACATAAAAAAGCCCAACATGGAGAGTTGGGCAAAGGAAACCTAAATGATTTGAAAAGCGCATTCAGCGGCGGGCGATGACCCAGACTGCGTGAACGATACCAGGAATGTAGCCTAACAGAGTTAATAATATGTTAAGCCAAAAGGCACCACCTATACCTACCTGTAAGAACACGCCAAGTGGTGGCAGTAAGATAGCAAATAAGATACGTATTAAATCCATATCGTTAAATCCTCATTAGTAGTGGTAACTACTAATAACTTTGTATGAGTTGATGTATTTCAGCAAGCTATTTGGCTACCTTTACACAGTATCATGATATTTATTGCGTAATAGCAAGGCAGTCACCACTATTGTAAGACCTCTTTACTTCATTATGAATTGTTTCACTTTGAGAAATAATTAAGTGCATTTTAGGGTGATTTAATTCATACCGTTATCAGTTAATCTACATTCAATGATTAACTGATAACGGTATCCTAATATGCTTGACCAACGCACTGCCCCATATGCTCTACTGTTACTACGCCTAGCTTTAGGTGGTTTATTTCTAATGCACTTTGGTTTGAAGTTCTTTGTCTTTACTCCAGCAGGCACAGCGCAATTCTTCGAATCACTGGGCCTACCGGGCTTTTCTGCATACCTTGGTATGGGCTGGGAACTAATTGGTGGTATTGCGCTAATTCTTGGTGTCTACGCGCGTTTCTTTGCCATTACCTTAATTCCAATTCTACTTGGCTCCATTGTAATGGTTCACGGTGCTGCGGGGTTCTACTTCAATAATCCAAATGGCGGCTGGGAATTTCCTGCATTCTGGGCATTGGCTCTAACAGTGTTTGCATTAGCAGGCGACGGTAAATTCGCTCTTAAGCCAACATTGCGTTATGGGGCTTAACGACGCTTTAGTCCATGGTTTGGTTTGTACTGAGCAGGAGCATAGCCGCGAAGAATATCTACGGAACGAAGTGCTTTATGCTTGGTCGTACGTCCCGAGACTCGAGCCCGCCAGTTCTTGAAGCTTGAAAGTTTTAAGTGTGAACGCATAAGCCGAATGACGTCTGACTCATTTAGACCATACAACTCTTCAATGGCTTCGAATGGGGTTCTATCTTCCCATGCCATTTCAATGATTCTTGAAATGGCAGCATCGTCTAAAAGTTTAGCTTCACTCATCGTTTAACTCTCAATATAGTAATGGCTACAAAAAAGCCGCGGTAATTGCCGCGGCTTTTGCGTATAAGCTATACGTTTGCGAGTTTAAAATCGGTTTTAGTCGCGGTGATTTTTTTAACTAAAAAAGCCAGTAAAACACCATACATAGGGATGAATAGACCTAAACTTATGATTAGCTTGAAGCCATAGTCAGCTAAAGCAATTTCTTGCCAGTGTGACGCCATAAATGGATCTGGGCTCTGATAAAAGGCGATACCAAAGAATGCTAGAGTATCCAAGCCATTGCCGATAACTGTGGAAGCCGCAGGGGCTATCCACCAGCTACGCAGCTGTCTTAGACGGTTAAACACATGTACATCTAATATCTGCCCTAGAACATAAGCCATTAAACTTGCAGCAGCGATACGCGCGACAAACAGGTTGAAGTCCGACAATGCGCCAAAGTCTTGAAAGACACCTTCATAAAACAATACGGACAAAGCGTATGAAGCGATTAAAGAAGGAATCATCACCAAGAATATGATCTTGCGCGCAAGGGGCGCACCGAAAATTCTAACGGTTAGGTCCGTTGCTAAGAAAATAAATGGAAAAGTAAATGCACCCCATGTGGTATGAAAACCGAAGAGGGTGAATGGGATTTGTACTAAGTAGTTACTTGATGCGATGATCAAAAGATGGAAAGCGATTAAATAGCGCAAAGCCTTACCTTTTTGCGCAGGAGTAAACGAACTCATAGCGTTACCTTTTTAGTTGGTTTGGGGTGAGGGAACCCAAATGCTTCAGGGGATTATTCAACCATGTGGTCAAACAAGGGCGCTGATTATACATTAACCAATGGTAGTGTCTACGATTGGTTACGGATTCGAAGGAGAAGCAAAAAATGAAACGATTAAAGTGGCTGGTGAGTGCCAGTTTGCTGTGTTCTTCGTTCCTACTGCATGCAGGTTCGCTTCATGTAGATAAGGCGATTGAGCTATTGGCTGTTGATGGGAAAGTTTTAAAGTCTCTGAATACGACTCCTAGGGATTTAAAGTCTGGCGATCATCAATTGGTGTTTCGTTATAAGAGCCGCCTACGTGATGGTAGCGGTGAAGTGGAATTTAAAACACTGCCTTATCTGATGACGTTTTCCACCTTGGCCAGTGATGAGGTGCAGATCTTAGCACCAGATTTGTTTACCAAAAGCCAAGCCGAGCTCTATTTTGAAAATCGTAATATGTGGCGGGTGCAATTTAATAAAGGCGCGATTAAAACGATCAAATACCAGCCCTTATCGGAAGAAGACGTTCCGAAAGAAGCAATCCAGTCATTGTTAGATCAATATAATAAAGCGCAAGAAAATGAGTTTGTTCAAAGCAAGGTGGAAGATCCAACTAAGAATGAACTATTAAAATCAATCCAGCTACTTTACTTGCAAGGCAATGAAGAGCAACGCCAACAGATAAAGGAATGGGTAATAAAGCAGTAGCGCCCCGAGTAACGCATTTTATCTAGAGGCCAGCCTTGACCCGTAATAAGGTAAAGGCTGGTCTATCTAATGTAATAGATTAATGAATAAAGTTTGCCGTCAGAACAAACGCATCCATATATCCAAGCTCACCGTTAATTGGCTCAATAGGCGCTGCATAGTGGAAAAAACGGCGATCATTTAAGACAACAAATTCACCATTATTAAGAGGATGCTTCATCATGGCTGGGCTGGTTTCCATTGTATGGACACTTACTTCACCGCCAGTGATGTTGTGGCGTTGAATCACATAGATGCCAATGCGATCAAAACCATCCTGGTGAATGCCTTCTGGCGCAACTTCAACAGGGTTATGATCAGCAAAGATACGCATTTGATGAACCTCTATTGTGCTGCCGTCCGCAATATCAGTCATCTTTTGGAAATGCTCGAATAACTCCAGAAAAGCTGGATCAGATACTGTTTCGTTTTCTATTTCTGGGTAGGTTCGCTGAACATTTCCTTGAAAGTGATTAATACTTTCGTCTTGTACGAATGCTTTGCTTGGAAGACGTTTGAGTGAGTCGTTGCTAAAAGTAAACCGCGAGTAACGGCGTAATCGGTAAGAACCATCGGCGTATGGGTTGTCTGGTAAGTTGTCAAAAGAGGGGGCGAGATGGTTTACACTTGCTTGAGGTAATTGACCTACTTCAAGACGAAAAGCCTCTTGAGCTGATTTAGTCGTCAACATAGTAATTTCTCCTCGTTGGCAGATCATGCACAACGTATGATTATTTTTATTAGAGAGCCGGTAAGCTCCTTACTAAGTTTAGACTGAAAAAGGTGGGCGGGGAAACCCACCTTTACGATCAAAAAGGTTATTTAGCGGTAATAACATCCATGACCAGTTTGCCATCTACTTTGATTGGACCATCCTCTTTGGCTCCTAGAGTGTATTCAAAGACACCTGTCTTCATGCCCCCATTTTCACCGTGTAACATCAGCATCAGCATTTCACCGCTTTTTACTGGTTCTTGCAAAATAGCACTGACATTACTGTTCTTGCCTTTAATAACGGGGGCGTAGCCAACCACCGGACCAGGTTTCATATTGCTATCGGTGCGGTGCACTACTAGCCATCCATTTGCTTCAGACTTGATTGTGCTGGCTGTAACATAACCATGAGAGACATCTTGATCCATACCTTTGACCGCCAATCCGTGATGTGCAGCGTTAGCAGTGGTAACCGTTCCCGCAAGGACCATTCCTAGAGAAAGAGCTTTGAGTGCGTTAAGTTTTGTCGCTTTCATAATAACCTTCCTGTAAATACCTGATTCGTGTTGGGTACTAACACGTCGTTAGTACTTGTATACACGGTGCTTATTTAGAAAAGTTTCATCGCTGCGATAATTTATTTATTTCTATTGGTTAAGCTACGTAGACATAGAGCTAAAAACTCCTTAGCTGGGACTGGCTCGCTATAAAGATAGCCTTGTAGCTGATCACAGCCTATTTGAGTTAAGATCGTCTCTTGAACATGTTGTTCAACACCTTCAGCAACTAATGAAATCCCTAACTGTTTTGCGAGTGTGTTAACTGCTTTGATGATGGCTAAATCATAGTTTTCTCGATCATCGTGAAGATGAGATACAAAAGATCGATCAATCTTTAAGGTATCTAGAGGTAGATGACGTAGGTAGCTCAGGGATGAATAACCAGTACCGAAATCATCTAGGGCGACTTTAATGCCAAGAGAGCGCACATAGGTGATCAGTTCTGTCGAATGCTCTATGTCCTTCAGTAATTGACTTTCGGTTAACTCAAGCTCGATCAAGTTGGTTGGTAATTGTGTAGAGTTTAACGTAAGTAATAGTCGATCTAGCCAACCAGGGTCTGCTAACTGTGAGGCAGATATATTCACCGCAACTGGTAAGTTATTTATTCCTAAGTCATTGAGCTGTTTCGCATATTCACAAGCCTGCTTAAAAATCCAGTCCCCTAAAGGTAGGATGGCTCCGGTATCCTCTGCAATAGGAATAAATTCAGCTGGGGATAACCTTCCAAGTGTAGGGTGATTCCAGCGAATTAAAGCCTCACAGCCGCATACTTTTCTAGAGAGACCGCCTACTTTGGGTTGATAATAGAGCTCAAACTGCTCCGATTGTATGGCGGGGATGATACTTTGCTCTATCATTTTGCGACGCTTTATCTGCTCGTGTATAGATTGGGTGAACATCGTTGCTTGGTCACCTCCCGCTTTCTTGGCAACGTACATTGCTGCCTCGGCGTGGGCAATTAATTCGTCAGGACCGCTAGCATCAAAAGGCAATCGTGCCACTCCTAAACTAAAGCGAATCTGAATGCTGTGCCCGCGAATTTTGAAAGGGGTATTGAAGAGTTCGGTAATTTGAACAATTAAAGCATCCAAATCGAAGTCAGATTTTAGAAAGCAAAATCCCATTAAAAACTCATCACCGCCAAAACGTGCGATGAGGGCTTCTTCGGCACCGGGAATAGGGTATGAAGATTGTTCGTTGATGCGCTGCCAAGTGTTTCGTAACTGGTTTGCAAACAAAGTAAGCAAGTCGTCACCGATCACAAAACCGAAATTCTCGTTGATATCTTTGAAACGGTCGATATCTAAATACAGCTGAATAATTTGAGCGTTTTGAGGGACTAATTGACAGGTCAAATGTAACTTATCGCGATAGCATCTTCTATTGAATAAGCCTGTCAGGGGGTCGATATTAGCCAAGCGCTGTCGCTCATAGAGGCTAGGTGTAGCGCTCTTCGTTTCATAAAAAACACCAATATAATGAGTGATCTGCTCTTGGTTATCTCGGATAGCCTGAATTTTCAGCCATTTGGGGTAAACCTCAGCGTTTTTCCTGCGATCCCATATTTCTCCCTCCCAATGACCAAGTGTAATTAGGTCATGCCACATCGCTTGATAAAATGTTTCGCCATGATGACCTGACTTTATTTTAGCTGGGCGCTGACCTATTAGTTCATCTTCTTTATAACCAGAAATGTCTTGATAGGCTTGATTGACATGCAAGATATATCCTTGCGCATTGGTCACAATGACAGCATCACGAAACAAGTTCATGACTGAGGATGAAAATGTAATATTAGTAGGAGTTGCTTCCATAGATACCTGCTCGATGAGTATGGCATCCAAGACTATAGATAAAATTTATAGTTAGATTGATATATATCAAAATTGTTTAAAAGGCATACAAAAAATTACGGCTATGTCGTGCTTGTCAAGCGGCACTTGCTAACTTAGATGTCTTGGTAGCCATAGGGCAATATCAGGGAAGATGCATAATAGCAGTGCTGCGACACACATCAGAACAAAGATAAAGCGTTTGATGCGATCAATGCAGATGCTAATAAACCGGATACTCGCATAATTCTTCTGTCCCTTTTCCGTGAATGTCGTTCTACTATAAGGTGTATAGATATTGAGCTGAGCTATAAAACGACGAAGAATGTTTTGTTTGCGACACCTGAGGTACTTTTTTAATTATGTTGAAGAGGAGCATATGGCAGAGTTTATTGTATTAGGCGCCGGAATGGTTGGTATTTCTTCAGCGTTAGTACTGCAAGAGGCGGGGCATACTGTAACGGTGGTTGATCGAACTCAACCAGGTCTAGAAACCAGTTTTGGTAACGCGGGGATTATTCAAACGGAAGCGGTGGAACCGTATGCCTTACCACAAGATGTCAGCACGCTGTGGCGCTATGCCATTGGCCAAACTAATGACGTGTTATGGAAGCTGGAACCTACACTTAAGATGGCGCCTGCTCTGTGGCGCTACTTCTTGAACTCAGCAACGGATAAACACCGCAAAATATCCATTACCTATGCAAAACTTGCTGCGCTTGCGACAGCTGATCATGCGCCACTTATTGAAGCGTCCGGTTCAGAGGAGCTGATTATTCGTAATGGGTTGTCCATGTTGTATCGAGACGAAGCCAGTTTTGAAAAAGAAAAAGCTCGTGCTGAACGCTTAGATCGAGAGTTTAGCGTACGTTCTCGTATTGTGGATGGAGTGACTTATCAAGCTGAGGAGCCTGCTTTGAAACAGGCTCCAGCGGGAGCCATTCATTGGTTAGACAGCTGGAGCTGTAAAGATCCAAGTGGGCTGACGCAAGCTTATGCCGCATTATTTGAGCAGCGTGGGGGACGCATATTACATGGTGATGCCAGCAGTCTGACACAAACGACAACAGGCTGGGTGGTGAAAACGGAGCAGGGCATTGTTGGTGCTGAGCAGGTTGTGATTGCTCTTGGTCCTTGGAGTCCTGAATTACTGAAGTGCTTTGGTTACCGCATTCCGATGGTTTATAAGCGTGGATATCATGGTCACTATCAAGAGACGATGTCTCTCAATCGTCCATTCTTAGATGTGGCGAATGGGGTGCTAGCTGCACCGATGAGTCGCGGAATTCGTGTGACTACGGGCGCAGCATTAGTGGATTTAAACGACCCTGCCGATCCAGAGCAACTTGAGCGAGGCGTCAATGCCTTAAGATCCTTACTCGAAATGGGAGAGCGAGTGCAGGAGAACCAATGGTATGGCACGCGTCCGTGTATGCCAGATATGCTTCCAGTTGTGGGTAAAGCACCAAAACATGATCGTATGTGGTTCCATTTTGGTCACGGTCATCAAGGTTTTACACAAGGTCCAACCACAGCCAAAATTCTAATGGCGGACATCGCTGGAGAGCGAGAGAGTCAGTGGTTGTTACTTGAGCCAAGTGCACGTTTTTAGACGCTTCCTTTGGTTTGAGTCAGTTTTATTGGATGCTTTTTGCTAACTTGTAAACAAAAGGAAGATTAGAGATCAAACCTTTTAATGTGTTGGGGATGGCGCTAACTTAAATACTGAATTAACGCACAGGAGGTACAAGATCATGGCTACAGCAAACAGCACTACCCAAGCGAAGAATGGATCACAAGCGAAAAACAATACTCAGTCGAAAGCACATGATGCCGTAGACAAAGCTGCAGAAACAGCTCATAAAGGCGTTGATGGTGCCGCGGCGGCGGCTGAAAATGGCCAAGAGCAAGTAGAGGCGATGGCGCAACAAATCAGTGCTCAAGCTCATCAGATAGCGGACACTGCTCGTGAGCAATCTGAGAAAGTCAGCAATGCAGTGGGGGCTTATGCCAAAGAAAATCCACTTAAGACAGTGGGCTTTGCTTTCCTTGCAGGTGCCGTTGCAGCAAGCCTTCTATGCAAGCGTAAGTAATCAACACTCGATCACGGAAGCCAGTGCATGACGCCACTTGATGAGCGCAATCACACTACTGAAACACCCGCTAAGGAAGCGGCTGTTACCGCCGATCAGCTGACCATGAGTCACAAAAAGTGGCTCAAAAGCATCCTCGGTCTTGGCGCACTAGAAGCCAAGATCTGGATGGCTTCTGGGGCTCAGCTCATCGCTCTGATGTGTGGGGTTGTATTCTTATTGGTCACCAGCTGGCTTCTATTGATTGCGTTGCTTGCCACCGCAGCATGGTATGCAGGTTGGTCTCTAATCGGGATTTTAGCCACTGCTTTGGTCGCCACGCTTATCAGTTCTTTTGGCTTAGTGTTACTGATACGCAAAACTCTTAAGCGAATGGATTTAACTCGTACGTTAGATGCGATCATCCCAACAGACAACGAGGACGACTGATGTTTGGTTTAAATGACATGTATCGAGAACGTGAAAAACTCTACATGCGCTGTAAACGCCAGCAAGCTAAAGCAGGTGCAGATCGTACATTGGCGAAGAAGCAAACCCTTGAAGCTATTTCGAGCACTAAAGGTTTACTGGTGAGCTTTGCCTTGGGATTAACCACACAATGTGAAGCCGCCCTTCAATCTCGTCGAACGCTATTGAAAGGCATTCAAACCGAAGTGTTGGGCGTTATCAGTCAGTATGTGGCTGCACGGTTTAATCCTGAACCTGAACAACCGCAAGCCAAAGAAGATTAGCGCCAAGTAGGATGCAGCGCGCACTCGCCTTGTTCACTTGAGATCCACATCTCGCCGTCTTGGATAGTAACGTTTAACTGCATGGTACGAGCACACAACCCTTCCAGCGCTTGGATTTCAGATTCTGCGAGCTGAAGAACACGCAAATTATCAAAACGGCTGGTTTTGCCTTTGTTCTGCTCCCACCAGATATCTGACTTATCGTTGTAGTTCACAACCACGACATCTTTTGCGCGACCGCAGGCTTTACGCAGGCGCTTTTCATCCGGCTGACCAAGCTCTACCCAAAGCAAAATCTCATCTGAGAAATTCTTCTGCCATAGATCCGGCTCGTCATCGGTGCTCAACCCTTTGGTGAACGACAACTGCTCATCGCCTTCTTTCTCATCGGCTAATAATGCAAACGCAGCTAGGCGTGTCATCATGCGTTCTTCGGTTTCAGAAGGGTGCAGCGCTAGGGTTAAATCGTAACTTTGGTAATGGTGTCGATCCATGTCCGACACTTGCACAGAGGCTTTGTAAATCGTTGCTTTGATAGCCATTTTTGGAGTTCTACTAATTCAGAAAAGATGGCGCGCATTGTACTCCTAAATAGCTGCTGATGGGGAAGTTCTTCAGGCTAGGGTGTTTCTCAGATCAACTCTGAGAACCCATCAAGACAAATATGTTTAACATGGCAGATAGCGGGCGCAACGAGAGGAACAGAAAAAGCGCCTGTCTACACTACGCAAAATTGGGTATGCGAATATCGTATATAAATAAAATGATTTCACAACTGCAACAGTTGGCAACTTTTTGATACGAAATTAATCACTTTCTAAATTGACGGTATCTGCTTAGATGTTCGATCATTTATTCAGTTTAAAAAATTATTAAAGGTTTGAAGCTTATGCAAAACACTTTGTTTGTAAAAAAAGCTCCTACTTGTCCAGCGACAAATATGGCCATTGAAACCAAGTTAGATGAGCTTTCTCGACCTTGGAAAGTAGCTCTGATTGACGATGAAGAGGATGTAATTAAGGTTTCAGAACTGGTTCTGAAGCGAGTTTCTGTTGATGATCGACCTTTAAAGTTTTTGAAAGCTAACTCTGCTAAAGAAGCTAAAGTGCTTTTCGAGAACAATCCTGATATCGCAATTGCCTTAGTTGATGTGGTCATGGAAGATGATCACGCTGGCCTTGAACTGGTCAAATGGATTCGAGAGAGCCATAAGAATACATCAACGCGTCTGGTACTGAGGACTGGCCAACCTGGTCAAGCACCAGAAGAGGATGTCATTCGTGATTATGATATAAACGATTACAAGAATAAAACGGAGCTAAACTCTACTCGTTTAAAAACAATAATTTATTCCGCGATTCGTTCGTACCGAGACATTAAAGAAGTTGAAAAGGGCCATAAAGGCCTTGAAGAAGTAGTGCGCTCTACCACTCGAGTATTACAGGCTTCCAGCAGTGAAGAGTACGCCCACCTCGTTGTTGGTGAAGTAAAAAAGCTTTTACAACAAGAACGAGTTGAGTTCAGCTTGTTTTATCAAATGCACAATGCATTAGGAGATGTGGAAACTATCCAGCTCATGAGTGATGGATTGTCTTTTAAAGTAGATAATATTGGCGATACTTCCTTTTTCAGTAGTAGTACCCATGAGCACTTCATGAAGTCGCTTGAACTCAAAGAAGATGTTGTTATTAGCGATAAACTATTTTGTTACACGACCTTATCTGAAAAAAATGATTGCTGCATTACCAGCGTAAGTATTCCCTCAAACATCACTGGTTTAACGCGTCGATTACTTAACGTTTTCCTCACTAAGGTGTCCATCATCTTTGACAGTTTGACGGCCAAAGAGGAGATCGAGAGAACTCAGCAGGAGTTGATGTTTGTATTAGGCGAAGCTATAGAAAAACGCAGCAAAGAGACAGGTTGTCACGTTCGTCGTGTTTCTTTAATTTGTGAGTTTTTGGCACAACGTTTAGGGCTAGAAGATAGTTTTGTTCACTTGATTAAGCATGCAACACCTATGCATGATATAGGCAAAATAGCGATACCTGAACATATTCTTCACAAACCAGCTAAGCTTGACCAAGATGAATGGCGAACGATGCAAACTCACGCCAAGATGGGACACGATTTACTACAACACTCCAGTCGAGCGTTAGCCAAAGTGGGCGCTAGTATTGCTTTGCACCACCATGAAAAATGGGATGGTTCCGGATATCCTCAAGGGTTGTCTGGTGCAGATATTCCCATTGAGGGACGGTTGATGGCCATTGCTGATGTTATCGATGCGCTAGCAGCGCGTCGCTCTTACAAAGAGCCGTGGTCGAATGACCGTATTTTAAAGCTACTTATTGAGGAGCGTGGAAAACATTTTGACCCCGAGATATGTGATTTGGCGATCAAGCATTTTGACCAGATCATGGCGCTCCGAAGCATTTACCCAGATGAATAAGTTTCTGATATGAATTACGTATTGGAAAGTATATTACTGAGTGTGTCTCAGTCGAAATACATTGATGAGGGTGATTTAGCGAGATCTGCGCGACTTATACTGGATACCTTAGTAGAGGGATTATCGGTTAGTCGCTCGGGAATATGGTTGATGAATGAAGATCATGACTCTCTTATATGTCGGTTACTGATAGACGTGCATAACAATACCGAAGATGAAGATATGGTATTAACGCGCAAGAGCTATCCCAAGTACTTTGCTGCGTTGGATGAACAGAGAACTATTCGGATAAACGATGCTGAGTACAATACGATTATTAGTGAGTTCAAGGACAACTACATCATCCCCTTAGGTATTGGCTCTAGATTAGACACCCCAATTAGGCATGCAGGTAAAATGATTGGCATCGTTTGTTCAGAATCTACTATTCGGGGGCGTGTATGGACTGATGATGAAGCCTCTTTTTCTGGGGCTTTGGCAGACCTTTATGGCAGGGCGATTGCGTCATTCCAACGAAATAAACTGCAGCATGCTTTGCGCGAAGCGAATGCTCGGCTTGAGCAGAAAGTGGCTGAGCGTACTAAGGAATTACAAAAGGCCTTGCAAGAATTGCGCAGCACGCAAGATCACTTAGTTGAAACTGAGAAAATGGCTGCTCTCGGAGGGCTTGTGTCAGGTGTTGCACATGAGGTGAATACTCCTCTAGGGGTCGCAATGACTTCTTTTAGCCACATTAACGAAGAAGTACATAGATTAAGAGAGGACTATCAAAATGGGAGTCTGGATGAAAGCAGCTTTATTAGATTTCTAGAAGAGTTTGACATGGCTTACGGCATTGCTCATTCCAATATGGAGAGAGCGGCTAAGCTTGTTGCGGATTTTAAGAAGACTGCTGTCGACCAAACTTCTAATGTTGTTGAGCCTGTCAATCTAAAGCGTTCAATTGAAGCTTTACTGACAAGTTTACATCCACTCTATAAATCAAAAGGCATTAAAATAGTTGTCGATATTGACGATGCCGTTTCCCTTGTTACGTACTCTGGGGCAATTGACCAAGTAGTGACAAATTTAGTCAGTAATAGCTGTATTCACGGTTTCCCTGCAACGAATAGCAATAATGAAATTAGTATTCTTATAACTAAGTCAGAGCAAGGTGTTGTGATTGATTATTTGGATAACGGCCTAGGAATGGACGAAGAGGTACGTAAGCGTGTATTCGAGCCCTTTTTCACCACAAATAGATCTAATGGCGGTTCAGGGCTTGGCATGTCGATCACCTATAACCTAGTCTGTAAGAAATTGTATGGATCGATCAAAGCTCTTTCCGCAGAAGAAGGTGTCCATTTTCAAATATTCCTACCCGAAGTAATCGCCAAGTGATTAACGGATTTGGCACGAATAATAAGAAAACGCCATTATAAAAAGATAATTATTTTCATTTGTATTATTATATATGCATTATTCTACGGTCTGCTTCCTACCGTCTATGCGAATCGTATATGTCTCTATATAAAAAGCTCAGCGTCTGGGAAGTGAACTGTTCTCATTTTTAGAGGCCATTAAAATGACGATAATGCAAGCCATTGGATTAAAAAAGCTACTCTGCACTTTAGGTCTCTTAATAGGAAGCGTTATGATTCAAGCGTATGCCCAAGACATCTCAAAACCTCAGCCTGTGACGTACACGCTGCCAAACAGTTATTACGTCGATTGGCAGGTCGAGGGCCAAGTGTCGCCTTATCGAGTGTTTGTGTCTGTTCCGGATGCTCCAGCTCCTGAGGAGGGGTACCCTGTTGTCTATCTACTGGATGGTAATGCATTCTTTTCGTCAGCTGCCATGGTTAGCCAAACATTGACGCACGAGCGTGCCGGAGGCAAACAACCTGCGATCATCGTTGCAGTTGGCTATCCCATTGATGGTTTATATGACATAGAGCGACGCTGGTACGACTTAACGCCACCAACGCCAGAGACACCAAAAGCACCACTGAAACATATGGATCGTTTTAAAGACATCCAATACGGTGGTGCAGATGACTTACAAGAGCTTTTAATCGAACAAATACGCCCATGGTTAGCGCAGCAATACGCCATCAATGAACAGCAGCAGATCTTGTTTGGGCACTCGCTAGGCGGTTTGTTTACTCTCTATACCCTTCATACTCGCCCCGATGCGTTTGCGGCGTTTGCCGCAGCCAGTCCTTCGCTTTGGTGGAATGAGGGGTACCTTAAACCAATGTTAGAACAACAGTCGCCAGAACATCTAAAAGACAAATCTTTGCTGATGGTTGTTGGTGGGGAAGAAATGGATTTTATGATCTCCGATGCGAAACTTGCTCAGCAATGGTTTACTGAGCAAGGCCTTCATAGCGAGCTGCGTGAGTTGCCTTACATGAACCATGGTTCGGTATCTCTTCCCGCGTTAACTATGGCGCTACAGGTACTATTGCCTGAGGCTAAACCAGCGACACCATGATTGTCTAGAGAAGGGCTGCCAAGCTAGGCCTGTTTGGCCATGAGAGGTAGCCCTGCTGTCAGCTCAACGGCTTTGAGGCGAGCCGTTTGATCGTGCAGTGGGAACGAGAAAATCATTTCGTCTACTCCTGTTAGCTCAATAAACTGGTTCAGTTTTTGTTCGACAGTCTCTGGAGCACCGACCATCGCATAACGCAGTGTTTGGTTGATCATTGGCATTTCCGCCGCAAGCACCGCACTTTGTAAGTCCTCTACAGGCTCTGGGAAAGGTCGGTTTGCGTTACGACGCAAGTGAGCAAACTTAATCTGCGCTGAGGTAAAGTGGTACTTTGCCTCTTTATCTGTTTCCGCTACGGATGCCATCACACCAGCAGAGACGTAGGGTTTATCTAATTGTTCTGAAGGCCGGAAGTTGGCGCGATAGATATTTAACGCTTCAAGCAACATATCGGGTGCAAAGTGTGATGCAAACGAAAACGGCAAGCCCATATGGGCAGCAAGTTGCGCCGAATACAGGCTCGAACCTAACAACCAAATGGGAATATTCGTGCCTTTCCCGGGGATGGCAATGATGGGCTTAACTTTATTCTCATCGGCAAAATACCCCTGCAGCTCTTCGACATCATCTGGGTAGGTATCCACAGGCCCGCCTAAGTTGCGACGCAGGGCTCGAGCTGTGGCCATGTCCGTTCCTGGCGCTCGACCCAGACCTAAATCGACCCGACCAGGGAACATTTCAGCGAGAGTTCCAAACTGTTCAGCTATCACCAGTGGTGCATGATTTGGCAGCATAACACCACCAGAACCAATGCGAATACGTGTAGTGGCTTCGCCTATAGCGGCTAATAATACTGCTGTTGCAGCACTGGCAACACCGCGCATACCATGGTGTTCAGCCAACCAAATACGTTGATAACCTAAGGCATCAGCAGATTTAGCCAACGCCTTACTGTTTTGAATCGCTTGTGCAACGGTTTGCCCTTCGCCTACCGGAGCCAGATCTAAAATTGAAAATGGGATCGACATACGCCCCTCCATTGAATTCATTATCTCCACACCATGAGGGCGCAGATTTGATGAAGCAAGGTGGTAGCGATGTCATCCTTTTTATTTAGGGTATTCGGTTCTACTGATAATGCGATGGAAGCAAAAGCCTATGACAACAATTAAAAGGCTGCCTATCAGAACTGGATTGAAAATGAATTCCCATGATGCACTTGTCATCATTATAAGTAATGGGTTGGCGCCTGCTGGAGGGTGAAGCGTATTGGTTAGCATCATGATCATGACACCAAGTCCCACGGCTAAGCCAAGCATTAAAGGAGTGCTGTCCATGTAGTGTGACATCAGCACGCCAATGCAAGCTGTCAGAAAGTGACCGCCGATAATATTACGCGGCTGTGCCAAAGGGCTCTTAGGTAAAGCAAATAAGATCACCATGGTGGCACCAAACGGCGCCATGATGCCCAAATACTCGGGTGATAATTCTCCGCCCAGTGCGAGCAAAGATATGCATAAACAAGCCCCTAACCCTGCGACCAAGGCTTTTGGGATTGGGTGAGTACTAAGTGAGCGCAGTAGCATAGCAACCTCATAAACAGTTGTAATTTTCAAAGTAGACCGATCTGTCTACTTGTGAATAGTAGACAGATCGGTCTACCTCTGTCAAACTCTTTGTCAAATTAGGGAGTGCTATGACAAAACGAGACGAATTAATCCACACGGCATTTAGATTGTTCTATATGAACGGTGTGCACAGTATTGGGATCAATCAGGTATTGCTGGAAAGCGGTGTCGCCAAAAAAACCTTATACAGTTACTTTGAAAGCAAAGAAGCGCTGCTTGAGGCTGTGATTGCCTACCGTGATGAGTGCTTTCGTAGCTGGTTATTTGGCGTATTGGATGCTCAACATGACGAGCGAGCGATGGTGCAGGCCATGTTTGATGGTCTGCATGATTGGTTTAATGATCAAGTCGAAAGTTTGATGCCTTTTCAAGGCTGTTTTTTTGCCAAAGTGAACGGTGAATTTTATCAACATCGCGTGAACGAACTGTGTTTCGAGCACAAACAAGCGATCGTGGATTACTTAACTGTTCGGTTGACTGAGTGCTATGGTGAAAAGCAGGCGCAGATGCTGGCTAATCAGCTGGCGTTGCTAAAAGAGGGGGCCATCGAGCAAGCCTACTTAGGAAAAGACCGTCATGCAGCCAAGCGGGCATGGGGGATGGCCAAATTGTTGTTACAGTAGACAGCCTGCTTAATGCAGGCCGGACGCAATTTCTTCCGGCGCTTTTGACTTCAAGAGACACTGATCCGCACGCTTAACTAACGCTTCCAAAGACTATTTTTTGTGGATTTGCGCGTCATCTAAGAAAATATTCAGCATCTTATCGCAGCATCGCGACTTTCTTGAATGACGATCTCATCTTAATTCAGCTATCGTATACTACGAAGTTAATGTCTAATTAGGAATTGTACGGTTTGTCACTGGTTAAGCGAGCGAGGCCTTTAAATAACTTTACAATTGACCAGATCCAAACACCAAGTAGTAGCAAATATCCAACGAAGAACAGCGCCAATACAAAGCCGATCAAGCTAAGTCCTAAGCCCCACCAAAAAATACCGATGATGTTCTGGTAATGATCGTAGAACATCGATCCTCGGGCATCTCTAGCTTTCGCCATGGCCCACACGGCTCCAATTAACCAAAAAATGCCAGTAAACAAGCCAAGCACCATGAAGAGATAGGCCAATAAGGCGTGTTTTTTAGCCTGGTCATCGTGGGGCGACATCGGAATATCATTTAAATCCATGGTGCTTGGTTTCCTTTATATGGAGCTTTTATCCCAACTCTATCACGCAGTTGAAAGCCACCACAACGCGATCCTTTTGACCGAAATAGGGCAGTGCTGAGTGCTTTAAGTAAGAGGGGAAAATGACAACCTGACCTTCTTTAGGCGCAAAGTCCCAAAAGCCTTGGCCGCCTAAGTAAGCCGTGCCTGGGTCAGCGTAATGTTCAGCGTTGACGCGTGGATCATAGAAACGGTTGATGCCATTGCGCCCTTCAAGGTTTGCTTCACCTGGATCAAGGTAATAAATACCACACCAAGAGCAATTAGGGTGTGAGTGCGCATCGTGATAGCCACCGTTTTTAGTGATGTGGTACCAAGACTCAATGACATGGGCGTAGGCTTCGCAGTCTTCTGGCCAATGTTGTTGGTTCACCTCAAAAGCCACTTCAGCGATCAGCTCTTCTACCATGCGACGAAGCTCCATGACTTCTGGCACTTCGTCTTCAAGAAAGTCCAAACGGCTTTCCGATAAGTTGTGCTTGGCCTGTACTGCCACCTCGCTGTCGACCGCGTTTTCTTGTTCTTGCTGACGTTGATAAATATGTGCCAGCAGGGCGTCTTTTAGAAATTCGTGGTCAGAAAGCTCAGTGACAAACAGTGGCGTGGTCCAAGCATCAATGGCTTCAATCGTGGGTGTTTCCATAGTAACAACTCATACAAAAGTGAATGGTGCGGATTTTAGCAGAGATTTGTGCCAATACCGGTGTCATTACTCAAGCGTTTTCGCGAAAATGGTGAGGCACTCATTGTTACTTAATAAAGGTTGAGCGTTATGCATCACTTAGCAGGATTGCTAAATAATTACTTTGGCTTTGATCAGTTTCGCGAAGGACAGCAACAAACGATCGAACAACTGTTGGCTGGGCATTCATCCCTTGCTGTATTTCCCACGGGCTCTGGTAAATCTCTGTGTTATCAGTTTACCGCAACCCAGCTACCGAATCTGACGTTGGTGATCTCGCCGTTGATTGCGCTGATGTACGATCAGCTGGCGTTTTTGCAAAGCAAGGGCATCCCAAGCGCGAGCCTTGATTCGACTCAAACCAAAGAAGAAAGTCAGGCCGTGATGCAACAGGTGCGTGATGGCCAGATTAAAATCTTGATGATCTCTGTAGAGCGTTTTAAAAACGAGCGTTTCCGTCGTTTTATTCAAGGTGTGCCGATTTCCATGTTGGTGGTGGACGAAGCACACTGTATCTCCGAATGGGGACACAACTTCCGTCCTGACTATTTAAAACTGCCGCAATACCAGCAAGAGTTGAACATTCCTTTGGTGTTATTGCTTACGGCGACGGCCACTCGTCGAGTGCAAAAAGACATGGCGCTCAAGTTCAACATCGCGCCAAACCATATTGTTCAGACTGGTTTTTATCGCCATAACTTGGATATCGATTTAATCTCGGCCCAGGACCAAGACAAGCAAGCCTTATTACGCCAAGTTCTGAACGACACCCAAGGGGCGGGCATTGTCTATGTCACACAACAAAAAACTGCCGATGAATTAGCCGCGACTCTACAGCAGTCAGGCTATTCCGCCGTGTCTTATCATGCCGGCCTTGGCAATGAAGTGCGTGCCGCGATTCAAAACGACTTTATGGCCGGTCAAACACGTATCATCGTTGCCACCATTGCCTTTGGTATGGGCATTGATAAGTCTGATATTCGCTTTGTGGTGCATTACGACCTACCGAAATCCATTGAAAACTACAGCCAAGAAATTGGCCGTGCTGGGCGTGATGGTCAGCCGAGTCGCTGTGTCATGCTGGCGAGCCTTGATGGTCTTCATGTGTTAGAAAACTTCGTTTATGGCGATACCCCCGAGCCTCACGCGATCCAAGCACTGTTGCAAGAAATCTTAAACAATACGGTCAATGGTGAATGGGAAACTCAAGCTTATGGTCTGTCGCAAGCGACCAACATCCGAGCGTTGCCGCTGAAAACCTTATTAGTACAAATGGAACTCGCTGGTGCGATTGTTCCGCGCTACAGCTACTACAGCGATGTAAAACTTAAATGGAATCAAAGCCTTGAGCAGATTCGCGCTGCTTTGCCTATTGAGCAACAAGCGGTGTTTAATCAAGTTGCGCAGCAAACGGTATTTAAGAAAATTTGGGGTGTGCCGGATTTTGAACGTTTGCATCAACAAGGCCTAGAGCGTGGTGCGGTCTTAAGCTTACTTGAGCAACTGGCGGATCGAGACCTGATTACCCTAGAAACCAAAGGTCTTACCGAAGTATATGGCGTGCGCACTGAGCAGTTAACTCCCGCACTTGCCGAAGAGCTACAAAGCTATGTAACGCAAAAAGAAACCTCGGAAATCGAGCGCATCGCCACCATGATTCGTTTCTTTGAGCTTGATCGCTGCTTGAACCATAACTTGGCCCGTTACTTTGGTGATCAACAAGCGCCAGAGCATTGTGGCCATTGCTCCGTGTGTCGTGGCAATGTTTTATCTTTGGATAAGAATAGCAGCTATCAAGTGGTAGATAGCTTATCAAGTGACATGCAAACGGCGAAACTTTGGCTGCTGCAAAAACTTCCGCAGAACCAAGTAACGCCAGTCCTAATTGCACGCTTTATGGCAGGGTTAACGCAGCCTGTGTTTACCCGCTTAAAAGGTCGACAAGAAGCAGGCTTTGGAAAATACGAAGAACTGTCATATCAGCGTTTATTGAGTGCAGCGCAAGCGTGTCTTGCTTAATGATTCAGACGTGGAGCAACCGACTTGGGCGTTTGCCCAAAGAACTGTCGAAAGGCGGCGCTAAAGTTAGATGGATGCTCATAGCCCACCGCGTAGGCAGCTTGTGTTACCTGATAGCCTGACTGAAGAAGCTCCCATGCTTTGAGCATGCGAGCTTCCAATAAGAATCGATAAGGACTTTGATTAAAGTAAGTTTTAAAGCCCGTTTGTAGTTTGCTCTCGCTCAATCCCACTTGAGTTGCAATGTAAGCAAGACTCAGTGGTTGCTCCATATTCTGTAACATAAAGGCTTTTGCATTAAGTAACTTTGCTTCGTCTATCCCTCGATGAGCAGATGTCGCGGAGTCTTCTTGATGCGTTAGTTGCATCAGTTGCTCACTTAGCAAGTTCATCACCAAGATATGCTTTTCTAGAGGGCGTTCACTGCGATTTGATTGGGCCAGCAAAGCGAGTCGTTGAACCAAATAATTGCTGCTGGAGGTGGTCATCGCATGACGATGCTTTTGTGGTGATTTAAGGTTCTTTGCTGCGCTAGGAAAGGGCATCTGATAGCGTTCAAATAGGCTTCCATCGACAATAATACGCAGTTGATTCACAACACTACCTGCCTGATAGCAGCGTTCACCGACGCTATGACCAAACGTTGTGACAGTGGTGTATTTTGGCTCAAACACAAATTCATCACGATGTAATTGCTTTGGTCGGTAGCACGATTTGCCTGATAAACCAAAGGTTAAGCTAAAGGTTGTATTGTCCTGTTCCATCACGCTGCTTTCGACGACATCCGTTTTAGGAGCATAGTGCGAATAAGCAATGCTTAAGCCAGGCTCTAATAACAAACGGTCGGTGTAGCAGTGCCCGAGCGCCGGCTCCAGCTGACGCCTTGACCAACCGTTTTCTAATCGAATATCTGGTTGATACAGATCTTGGTGGATACGTTGAGCCATAACGATTCCTTTAAGCTTTACCCTTATCTTGGGTTTGCATAAATAGTTAACAGGATTTCATAAGTTTTTAAATGATAATCACTTTCAATAGAGCATAGCATTTCTACTCATCTGGTAAAGGCTTATAGCATCCGAGGACTGAGTAAATGAGGCAATTCCCCCAAATGAGTAACAAACTATGGCTAACCGCTGTTGCTGCTAGCATAGTTTCAGCGCATGTTTCAGCAGAGCAAGCGCCCCGTACTTCTTTATTACCTGAGCTAACGGTTATTGCTGATAAGCAGCAACAGTCGATTGATGATGTTTCCGCTCATGTCACTGCTTATGATGCTGAGCTGTTGCAGCAGGAAGGTGCGGGCAGCTTGTCTCAGTTAGAGGGCAAGATAGCTGGCTTGAGCTTTCAACCATTTGGCCAGTCTGGTGTGAACTCCCCTGTGATACGCGGTTTGACCGCAAACTTCAATGCATTATCGACTTCCACTCTTTTGTTGGTTGACGGTGTACCCACATTGACTGCACAAGGGTTCGAGAACAGTCTGTTAGGTGTGGATCGTGTTGAGTTGCTACGAGGACCGCAGTCCACGGTATATGGCCGTAATGCTCAAGCCGGCGTGCTGTCGATTTACAGTAATGATCTAAATGGTGAAGAACGTACCCGCATAGGCGTTGAGGTTGGCAGTCGTAATAAACAAGGGCTGCAATTTGCAACGAGTCAATCGTTTCAGGGTGATCGCTTGCGTGTCAGCTTAGCGGGAGAGCTATTAAAACAGGATGGCTTCATTGACCATGCTAACCAAGCTGACACAGTGGATGATCGTGAGCACCAAAATATCAACACTGGGCTGCGTTGGTTAGTTTCTGACGATACGGATCTTACTTTGCGTTATCGTCAGCAAGAGTACGATGATGGCGCCATGCTATGGGGACCTGTAAGAGGTGAGCGAGCGCAAGTCGTGTCAGGCACAGACAGCTGGAACCGCTCACAAAGTCAGACATTCTCTGCAAATCTGATCCATGATCTAGATGCCGATACACGTTTGCATTCAATTACCGCTTATAACCAGCACCAAGATCGAGTACAGCAAGATACCGATTTTCAAGCAATTGAGATGGCGTATATAGGCCGAGATCACACCCTAAGAACACTGTCTCAAGAGTTTCGTTTAGAAGGGCAATTAGGCACTACCGACTGGTTACTGGGGGCTTACCTAGAGCAACAAGATCATGATCTACGCACTTATTCTAAAACATATTTTGGTACGACAGACTTACAGGCTCAGCAGAAAGGCGAGGCCTACGCACTGTTTACCAACTGGACCACTCCCTTAGCCGAAGATACGCGCTTACTTTATGGAGTGCGCATCGCACAGGAAGAGATACGCTTATTTCCTAATGATGCAGAACAGCGAACTCAGGACTGGCAAACAACTTCGCCTCAGGTAACACTGCAATACGATTTGACACCTCAGCACATGTTGTATGCAAGCTATGCTGAAGGCGTACGAGCTGGTGGATTCAACACACTTTCTCCAGCGGTAAACTACTCTGCTTTTGACCCTGAAGAAAGCCAAAGTATTGAACTGGGGTTAAAAGGTCAGCTGAATTCGTCTGCTTTGCGTTATAGCTTAGCTATGTACCATATGAACATCGACAATATGCAGGTCACTCAAATGCCTGCCATGGGCGTTATTTATCTAACCAATGCGGCTCAAGGTACATCCCAAGGAGTGGAAGCGTCGCTCGATTATTACTTTGATGAGCGCTGGAGTACGGAACTAGGGCTGGCTTGGAACAACACACGCTTTGACGAATTTATTGACGGTGATAATGACTATGCCGATAAGCGCAATCCGTTTGCTCCAGAGCTTAATGGCCATCTAACCATTCGCTACGAAGACTTGGATGGTTGGTCTGCTTCTGCCAGCGTCGTAGCGAACAGTTCGGTTTACCTCGATGCCGCTAATACCTACAAGCAAGACGGCTACGCCATACTCAATGTGGCAGGCCAATATCCGCTAAATGAACGCGCGGTGCTGTCTGCCTATGTCAATAATATCGCGGACCAAGAGTACGATGCCGTGGGTTATCAAAATGGCAATGTGACCGTGTACAGCCCACCGCGTGAAATAGGTATGAAACTGACTTGGGATCTTTAGAGGGATTTGATGATGACTACGACAATGCCACATGATTTACAGGCAGCATGGGATTTAGCCGGAGCCCAGGTACAGGCCAAAGCGCTCGAGGTCGCTTTGCAGAAGCGCTTATTTGAGGCCTTGGTGGAGCCTCAGGCATTAGGGGATATTGCAAAGAAGCTGGCGCTCACTTCTAGTAAAGCTCGGGTATGGTTAGAGCTGCTTTGGAGTATGGGTTACCTTGAAAAGCAACCTGAGGATCACTTTTCTATCGGTGCAATCACTCGACGTTACTTGCTGGTTGATGCGCCGCAAAGCTGTGCTCAAGCGGTGTTATTTCGACTGCGGGCCCTGCGACAGTTTAGTGAACAATTTGAAGCGATCTTAGACAGTGAAGCAACCACTATTTCTGCAAGCGATATCAGTCCTGCGTGGGCTCAGGCAGCCAAAGCTCAGATTTTTGAAGAGCAGCGAGCTGTCACCGTACCTGCACTAGAACGCATATTAACCCGCTACAAAGCGCTTCAGCTTGACCCGAAAAAGCCAATTCATTGTTTAGATTTAGGAGCCGGAGCGGGGCTGGTTTCCATTGCTCTGCTGAAACATTTTCAGAATGCTACTGGAGTGGCGTTTGACTTCCCGGCAACGGTTGACGTAGCGAAGCAGCATATCGCTGAGGCAGGTTTCTCCGATCGCTTAGCGGTACAAGCGGGCAACCTTAACGAGGACTACCCCACGGGACAGTTCGATTTGATTTGGTGCTCCTCCGTACTGCATTTTTTAGATCGTCCGCAGCAAGTATTGCAACGGATTGCGGCGAGCTTAGCGCCCAAAGGTTATTTACTGCTATTGCATGCAGAGCACACTTCCGACGTACAGCAGTCGGTGAAAATTCTGCCCTTTTATACTCCGATGACTATAAAAGGGAACTATCTACCGCAAGCAGACGAGTTGCCAGAAGCACTCCGTGTATTAGGGGTACAGGTGCTGCAATCAGAGTGGTTGCATGATTTTCCTATGGCGCCAATCCGTTTCTATCTCTGCCAAAAGGAGGCCTAATGCAGCGCTCGTATTTTGCTTTGCATGGGGTAATGGGGTGGTGCAATTTCACTCTCGCCGCCAGCGCTATTTATCTCTATTTAGGTGTTCCTTTGGCTATGCGTGAGTACGGCTGGAGTGGTACTGAGATCGGTTTGTTTCAGGCCTCTGGGTTGCCTGTGGTGTTGAAGTTTTTAATGGCATCACCAGTGGATAAGTTTCGCTTCGCACATGGCAACTATCTTAAATGGTCTGCGTTGTTATGCATCGGCTTTGTCGTGTGCTTATGGGCTTTGGCTGGGGTAGACATCCGCTTTCAGTCATTGTTCTTGATTGCTTTAGGCATGACCTTGGTAAGTACGTGGTTGGATGTGCCGATTAACGCATTTGTGCTACAGCGTTTACCTGAAAGTGAGCGAGGCAAATCAGGAGCGATACGCTCGGCGGTGACAGCGCTGGCCTCGGTAATAGGCGGCGGGCTTATGCTATTGGTCTATGACCGCTGGGGCTGGCAGTGGCCATTTTACAGTTTTATGGTCATGACGGGAGTTGGTGCGCTAACTATGTATTGGGCTTATTGTCGATATCCGGTGCAATGCAACAAGCCACAACAGAGTACAGTTGTTCCGTCCTTATGGGGCATGTGGCGCAGCTACTTTCAACGCCCGAACCAGCTTGTTTGGAATGTAATACTGATGCTGCACTTTCCATTTATTGGAGCCGCATGGCTGTACCTTAAGCCTACCTTGCTAGACTTCGGGTTAACTGTCTCTGAGATTGCATGGCTTTCTACTTGGGCGGGGCTAGTCGCTGCGTTTGCGGGATTCTGTTATAGCCAAACACTCAAGCATTGGTCGTTAAGTCGTGCCTTATCAGCTTTTTCCTTAGTCAACGCGATTGCCTTATTCGGTATGTATGGCACATCTGTGATGCAGTGGCATGATTGGCGTTTAACGACCGCCGTGATGTCGGTCGCCATTGCCCTTGGGCTGTCGTCTGCCGTGCTGTTTGCCGGCATGATGCGTCAATGTCGTTCAGAGCTGGCGGCCAGTGACTATGGTATTCAAAGTAGCTTGTTTTCTTTATCGCGTATTGTTGTACCGATCAGTGCGGGTGTGCTGATTGATCGGCTTGGCTTTAGTGGCATGTATCTTGGACTAGCCTGCTGCGCGTTGTTGGTGAGCCTCGTCTGTTGCTTTTTGTTTGAGGCAAGAAATAAACATATTTCTGTTGCCTCTAGGGGCTAATGACTTGGGTGAGTGCTAAACTAGCGCCGTCTTAATTTATTGTTAGCACGGTGCTTGTTTATGAGTTTCTCCACCCTAGGTCTTCACGCGGATTTACTGTCAGTCCTCGATACGCTTGGCTATCAAATGCCAACGCCGATTCAGCAAGCGGCGATCCCTGAAGTCCTAGCGGGTCATGATGTAATGGCGGGAGCGCAAACCGGAACGGGTAAAACCGCTGCCTTTGCTTTGCCTTTGATTCAACGTCATGTAGAACGAGAAACATCAGAAAAAGCCATTCGTGTGTTAGTGCTTACTCCGACGCGAGAGCTTGCTCAGCAAGTGCACCAAAGCTTTGTAAAATACAGCCAAGGGTTAGGGTTAAATACGGTCGTGGCGTACGGTGGCGCGAGCATTAACCCGCAAATCGATGCGTTAAACGCAGGGTGTGATGTCTTGGTAGCAACGCCAGGTCGCTTGCTTGAGCTAGCGATGAAAGAGCTGATTGATCTAAGCACCGTGGAAACACTGATTCTTGATGAAGCCGATCGAATGCTGGATATGGGCTTTATTATCGATATCGAACGCATTTTAAAACGCCTGACTGAAACACGCCAAACGCTGTTCTTCTCAGCAACATTTAACGATGAAGTGTTTGCGCTGAGCAAAACCATTTTAAAGCAGCCTAAGTTGATCGAAGTCGCTGAGCGAAACGCTACGGCTGCCAAAGTTGAGCAGCGCATCTATGAAGTGGATAACAAGCGCAAAGCGGGTTTAGTGGCCTATTTGATTGGTTCAAAGAATTGGCAGCAGGTACTGATCTTTACGCGTACCAAGCAAGCCGTGGATGAACTGGCAAAAGAGTTGGGCAAAGATGGCATCAGCGCTGCAGCGGTGCATGGGGATAAATCCCAAGGCGCTCGTGATCGCGGTTTAGAAGAATTCAAAACCGGACAAGTGAGAGCATTGGTCGCAACAGATGTCGCAGCTCGCGGTCTAGACATTGAGCAACTGCAATACGTGATCAACTACGAGCTGCCGTACAACGCTGAAGATTACATTCACCGTATTGGTCGTACGGGGCGAGCAGGCAAAGAAGGCTTGGCGGTTTCCTTGGTCTCAGCAAAAGAGAAATATCTACTCGAAGACATCGAGAAACTAACCGGCGAGCACTTCGTGCCCCAGTGGATGGAAGGCTTTGAACCCAATTTAATGGTCCAAGAAGAACAAGCTAATTCGAAACGCAAACCCTCAAAAAAAGCTCTACGTGCTAAAGCCTTAGGTCAAAGCAGTGGTGGCAAAGCGAAAGGCAGCAAACCTCGTCGTCGTTAGTTTCTAGGTGTTGAGGCTGATTCAATACGAGCCTCACAGCTAATAAAAACCTCTTGAAAATTATTTTGCACATAGTTGCAAAATTTAATCTCATTGAAACATTTCTCTTCTATCGTTGCTCACAACTTAATCAAGTAATGAGCGATAGAAATATGTCTGTAATGACTGACATGACTTGTTCGACCCCATGGCAGCGGTGGCGCTACAAGTTAGAAATTGCTAAACGAGCACCGACCCTGTTTATTGGTCTCGCTTTGCTGTTTATTTTTGGCTGGCTGATTGTTGCGCCGATTGTGAACATGATGTTTGAAATGTTCACCGTACAAACGGGTGATGAAATACGTGTAGGTGCTGAGGTGGGGCAGTTTACAAGCTATTACCTTGAACGCGTATTTTCTTCACGAATGTCTTCGATTATTTTCTGGAAGCCTTTGTGGAACACCTTGATGGTCGCAGTCACTGCGATGATAGTTTCCATGGTCATTGGCTCAATCTTAGCTTGGTTGCTAGTTCGAACCGATTTAATGGGGCGTAAATGGCTATCTACAGCGTTAATTATTCCTTTTATGTTGCCTGCATGGACCTTTGCTCTGGCGTGGACAACCCTGTTTAAGAACGCCACCATTGGCGGCCAGCCAGGGTGGGTAGAAAACATGGGTTACCAGTTGCCAGACTGGGTCTCTTATGGTGCGTTTCCTACCATTGTCATTATGACGTTGAACTACATTCCATTTGTTATTTTGTTGGTCGGAAATGCGTTACGTCGCCTCGATAGTCAGCTAGAAGAAGCGGGTAAAATGCTGGGCGCCAGCCGATCAAAAATTGCATTGTCTATAGTCTTTCCTCTAATGCGTCCGGCCTTGATGTCTTCGGCATTGCTGATTTTTGCGGATGCCATTGGTGAATTTTCGGTGCCTTATGTCCTTGGACTGCCGGTTCACTTTGAAACCTTAGCGACGTCGCTATATCGTGCTATTGGTACCCAACAAACGGGTGTGGCAGCGGTCTTTGCGGGTGTCATTTTAGTGTTTGGTATTGCAACACTCGCTCTGGACGCATGGATGATGCGTGAGGCGCGTCGCTTTGCCATTATTGGCTCGAAAGGAGCCATGGAGCGTCGCCAATCATTGGGTATTTTGCAATGGCCCGCGACAATCTTAGCGCTTGTGATGGTGTTCATCGGTGTGGTTGCGCCATTGGGAGCCTTAGCTCTGTCGACGGTGATGCATATTCCTGGGCGATTTGAATTATCCAACTTCACGCTGGATTATTGGGTCGGTACTAACCTAGACACCGTTGCCATGCAAAATGGCATATTGTTCTCGTCCGAGTTTTGGGCGGCCGCTTGGAGTTCTATCAGTATTGTCGGCAGTGCTTCAGTTTGTGCGGGCATTCTCGGTTTGTTGACAGGCTATATTGTGCTGCGCTCACCACTTCGCGTGATCTCGGTAACCTTACGGCAGGTGACGTTCTTTCCATACTTAGTGCCAGGCATCGCCTTTGCCGTGGCATTTTTAACACTGTTTGCCGTGCCACATGGGCCTATTCCAGCACTATACGGAACCCCCATTATTCTTTTCTTAGCTTTGATCGCAGATCAAATGCCGTTTGCCAGCCGCGCAGGGATATCTGCAATGACACAACTGGGCAGTGACGTAGAAGACAGTGCGCGTGTCTCTGGGGCTGGTTGGTGTCGCCGTATGTGCTCGATCATTATTCCCATTCAACGTAATGCTTTAGTGACGGCTGTATTGATGCCATTCATCTCTGGCATTAAGGGAGTCAGTCTATTCATCATTTTGGCAGTGCCTGCCACAGATGTTTTAACCACCTTCTCAATTCGATTGATTGATTTCAACTACACCCAAGCCGCTAATGCTGTGGTTTTGATGATCGCCTTGATTGCTTTACTGGGCACGATTGCCATTAACAGATTGACCCGAACCGGTCTAGCACAGGGATTGGAGAGCTAACCCATGCCAAACATTACTCTAAACAATATATCTAAGCGTTATACCCCAGACCATCCGCCCGCGGTAGATCAAGTCTCCATGGAGATCGAAGACGGCGCTTTTATGTGTGTACTGGGGCCTTCTGGCTGTGGTAAATCGACGATTTTACGCATGATTGCTGGCCTTGAAAATCTAACTGATGGTGAAATTGCCGTTGCGGGTAAGTCCCTCGATCATGTGCGTAAAGGTATCTTTATTCCTGCGGAGAAGCGACACATCGGACTTGTGTTCCAATCCTACGCTTTATGGCCGCATATGACGGTGGCGCGCAATATTGAGTTCGGTTTGAAACTGCAAAGAATGCCCGCGCAGGAACGTAAGCAGCGTGTGGCTGAGATGGTTACCATGCTCAAAATTGAAGGGCTAGAAGATCGTTACCCTGCACAGTTATCCGGTGGACAGCAGCAACGTGTGGCCTTGGCGCGCACTTTAGCGATGAATCCTGGTGTATTGCTATTAGATGAACCGCTTTCCAATCTAGATGCTGCACTACGTCTATCTATGCGCGCAGAGCTGACTCGCCTTCACAAGGAATTCGGCACAACGATTGTGTTTGTGACCCATGATCAATGGGAGGCCATGACCCTCGCCACGCAAATCGCGGTGATGAACAAAGGTACATTGCAGCAAATCGGTACGCCAGATGATATTTATGAGCGCCCAGCGAATCGCTTTGTGGCTGAATTCATCGGTAATCCACCAATCAATATGCTGTCAGCAGAGTCTTGCGTGGCTCAGCAGCTGATCAACCACTCTGGGCTCTCTGTTCCTGCTCTTATGGATACGGATCAAGCTATGCTAGGTCTACGTCCGGAAGGATTACAACTGAGTTCGGATGCTTCAGGGCAAGGCTTACCTGTGATCATTTCCGACATCATGCCTACTGGTGGCGCTTGGATTATTGAACTGCAAAACAAAGCAATCAATGACAAAAACGAAGCCATCAACTTGGTGTACACCACACAAACGCCGCCGTTGTGGCGCAAAGGCGATCATGTCTTGTTGCGTACGGCGCCTCATGCCATGCACTTATTTTCCAAGGATGGAGAGCGTCTCTCTCTGTCGATCAGCTCCAAAACAACCGCGTTTGCGGAAATGAATACCCCTAATCTATGTCAACCCAAAACTGAGGACATCCTATGATTCGCAAAATCTCCAGCCTACTGTTGGTGGGTACATTGGCTTCTGCTGCTAACGCTGAAAAGTTTGATCTTGAGGCGTTGATCGAAGCCGCGAAAGCGGAACCACCATTGTCAGTGTATGACTCGACCGGAAAAATCAAAAAGCAAGCGCAAGCTTTTGCTAAGAAATACGGTATCGAAACCACTGGCACGAAAATCAAAGCAGGTGCCAACATTAAGATGGTCGTTAGTGAAGCGAAAGCGAACAACGTACGTTCTGATGTCGTGATCATCTCAGACGTACCAGCTGCTTCAGCGCAACTGCTGCAAACAGGTTACACCTACAGCTATTTGCCAGAAGATATGGTCGACAAAATCCCAAGCCAGTTTAAAAATCCACTTGTGGTTTCGAACTCTCCCGTGGTTTGGTCTTATAACACGGCGCTTAATGATACTTGCCCAGTGGATAATATTTGGGCACTAACTGATCCCGAATGGAAAGGTCATGTATCGATGCCGGATCCGCTCAACAAATCTGTCTATACGGACTTCTTTAACCAGATCGCTATGCACCATGATCAAAAGATTGCTGATGCGTATGAAGCACATTATGGCAAACCGCTTAAGACTGATTTGAACAATGCTACCGAAGCATTTGTCGCGGCATTGGCTGCCAACCAGCCTCTTCTGACTAACTCGGATAGTGATGTAGCAGCTGCGGTTGGCGCACCAGACAGTACTGAGAACTTTATTGGTATTATGTCTTCTGCGAAGTACCGCGAAAATGAAAACGGCATGAAGCTGGGTATTTGTGACACGATCAAGCCAATGACGGGCTTGCTGTACCCAAAATTTATGATGATCACAAAAGGAACGGATAGCCCGAATGCTGCGAAGCTGTTCGTGCATTACATGTTGACCGAAGAAGGTTATGCCCCACAAGCGATAGACGGGAAAATCTCTACTAATATCGACAACGAAATCCCTGCCCAAGAGCCATCAGGTGTGGCAGCTCATCTAGATGAGCTTCTGAAATACGACACTACAACAGCGCAAGATGATTGGGCTTCTCGCCAAGAATGGCAAGACCTTTGGGCGCTGGCCCGTGCTGGACAATTGTAAACAACACCCATAGCTCGTTCAGTTCGCTGGAGGTGCTATGGGCATTTTTTGAAAACGCAGACCAAACAGTCTGTTTTGCTATAAAAAGGCTTACTTTGAAACACTCGGATTCCATTGAAACTCGCGCAGGGTTTCTAAAAACGTTGATAAAAAAAGCATCAAACCGTGCCTTAGAAGGGTTTTTAAACCGTACGGCGGGTGATTATGATTTAAAAGGCCCTCAAGACTTTCTCACCGAAACAGATCTCGCCGTCGAGGCTTTAATCAAAGATGAGATTACACTGGCTTTTCCTGAAGATGCCATTTTGGGGGAAGAGGGTGGTGGCGAACCCGAACATTTCACATGGGTGATTGACCCCATTGATGGTACGGCTAACTTTGCCCGGGGCATTCCACATTTCTGCGTGATTATTTCATTTTGCGTCGATGGCGAAGCGCAGCTGGCAGCCATTGCCCAACCGGTGACACAGGAATTTTATTTTGCACAGCGTGGTCAGGGAGCGTTTAAAAATGAGCATCCCATTCGCACGTCATCAACAGTCGATATGAACAGAGCGCATTTTGAGCTAGGGTGGTCTCGTCGAGCAACTATTGAATCTTATTTAGATACGCAAAATTACTTATTAGGCCTGGGGGCTAGTATCCGTAGAGGAGGCTCTGGCGGCTTATCTTTAGCGTGGGTAGCGGAAGGCCGCACCGATGCCTATCTAGAGATCAGTATGAACAGTTGGGATTGTGTTGCAGGTATGTTGTTGATCGAAGAAGCGGGTGGCCGCGTAGGTAATTGGCCTCGCACTTTAGCGGATCTAACTGAAACAGGTCCAGTATTAGGCTCAAATCCCTATTTGGCGGAACAGGTAGCGACCGTCGATTTTCCCGGTTTAGCGCTGAAGGATGAATAATGAAAACTGAAGCTGAAATTCTAGATATCAAACGATTATTCAAGCTCGCGGATGAAGGTCGTGCACCACTGCATTTGATCCATGAGAACTTCCTAGGTCGTGGGATTGATCTTTACATAGGCAACAAGCAAGCTGCCTCAGATCCAGAGCTGTTGGAAGAACATAATATTGGCACGGTATTTAACTGCGCGGTGAATCTCGATATCAATCTGGTGACGAATGTTGACCCGCTCAGCAAATCATTACCATTTGGTTGGTCGCCTGTGCGTTATTACAAATGGGGTATTGTTGATGGCCCAGGTAACCCGCATCCCATGATGTTGGCGGGCTACTATCAACTGCGCAGCATTATTGATCAGGAATTGCCAAGAAAGGAGAGTTATCCGTGGACAAAAACAGGTAATATACTGATCAATTGTCGCGGAGGGCGCAGTCGTTCAGTCACCTTGACTGCTCTTCTCCTACATTTGGATGAGCCTGAAATGTACCCCACGTTAGATGCTGCAGTAGCGCATATTCGAGAAGCTCGACAGCTGATCAAAGAAGAGTGGCCAGAAGCACCCAAGCAAGTGCTGGTCGATGCCGCACAATGGGCTGCTGAGCAAGTGAAACGAATCAGGCCTTTTTTGCCCGATGAGAATTCGTGAATGACAAAGCTTAAAGGTCCGGCTAAAAGTCGCGCGGCTTCCGCTACGGAAGTAGCGCGCTTGGCAGGTGTTTCTCGATCTGCTGTCTCAAGAACGTTTACTGACGGAGCGAGCGTCTCAGCGAAAACCCGTGAAAAGGTATTGGCCGCCGCTGCTGAATTGAATTACCACGTTAACCATCTAGCGCGAAGCATATCAAAAGAAAAGAGTCGTCCAGTGTGCCTGTTGGCGGCCAATCTTGATAAGCCGTACCATAATTTGCTGCTTGATGCGTTGACGCGACAACTTCAAGCCGATGGTCGTATGGTGATGATTATTAACGTCACTTCAGACCCGCAAAGTGCCGATGAAGCACTGCAAAAAGCACTCAGCTACCGAGCTTCCGCCAGCATCGTCATGTCTGGCACACCGCCAGAGGCCATGGTGCAAGCCTGCGTTGAATCGGGTCAAAAAGTTATCTTAATCAACCGCAGTAACGACATCGAAAACGTGCATCATGTGCAAATTGATTACAATCAGGCGATGCATGATGCCGTGGATCGTTTTTTGGAAGCGAGGTGCAACAAGTTGTGTCTAGTGAGCTCAACTAAAGGCACGCCTAGTTTGCTGGCTCGCGAGCGCTTTTTTATCGAAGCGGCCAAAGAAAATGGTGCTGACGTTAGTGTTTGGCGTAGCCATGACACCAACTATGAAGATGGTCAGCGTGCCGCACGTGAGTTGTTGTGCGAGCCTGAGCGGCATCAAGCGTATTTTTGTATTACAGATCTTGTAGCTTGTGGTTTTCTAGATACCGCGCGTCATGAATTCGGTGTATTGATTCCCGATGACATCAGCGTACTGGGGTTTGACGATATTCCCCAGTCTGGCTGGCAGGGATACAACCTAAGCACCTTTGCCCAGCCTTATGATGGGATTGCTCAACGCGTCACTGCGATTCTGAATGAGCAACAGAATGAAAATCTAAGCACAAGACTGGCGGTTATTCCCAAAATGCGCGGCACCATTCGCCAGCGCAGGTAAAAGGGCTAGCTATAACTACTTCATGCTTTTTGATTGTTCTCAAGTGTCTGGCCACCTAGCATGTGGCCTGACTTTTAACATTTAGAGCAAGAGACGTAGTATGGAGCTAGACATCCAGACCAGGACCTTCGCAGGCGTAGAATTCCAAGTTACCGTGGTGGAAGGCATAGTCTACTTTAACCACGCACAACTGCTGGATCTAAGCGATCGCATTATGACCGAAAAAGCTAAGATTACATGTCGTGGACATCGCCGAAGCGCAAAAGTACCTTGATGATTCCCAGAGATCTTTGCCGAAATGCGCGAATGGAGCCCAGAGCCGGGCATTGCCGCGACAGTGAAGTTGGGGTAGCTAGCGTCGTTTTTTTCTTTTAGAGGACGGCTTTTTTGTAGCGCTCTTGAATACCCCTGCCTGCCGTCCTTGTTCTTGTATATATCGCTTTAAATCGCCTACTTCTGATTTTAGTGATTTATGCTCTAAAGCGAGCTTCTCAAGAGGCACCATAATTTCTAGGGCCTGCTTAAATCGCTTGATTTTGAGCAACGCCTCAATAGTATCTATGTGGAAGTTTAAAAGAGTTCTTTTTATCTCTGGACTGTAAACTTCGATGATTCCATCAGATGCTTTTTTAAAAGCTATTGCAGCCTGTTGAAACTCTCCAAGCTTACTTAACGTAACTCCAATATTGTTGTAGCTATAAATAGTGTGAGGGTGCTTCTCCCCAAGCACTCTCTGTCTTATTAAAAGAGCTTTTTCTAGATAATCTAGCGATATCATATATTGCTCAATTGCACGATACGCTACCCCTAAATTATTATATGATACTGCCAAGTCAGGGTGCTCTTCACCAAATGTAGCCAAAACAATTTTAGCTGATTTTTCTTGGTACTCTACTGCTTTTTCATTCTCATTAAGGGCATTATAAACACTTCCAATATTATTGTAGCTATTTGCCACACTTGGATGCACTTCGCCAAATATTTCTTTTCTAAGAAGTAATGCTTTTTCTTGATAGTCTAGAGCATCTTTATATTTCTGTAGATCAGTGAAAGTAGCTCCAATGTTGCTATAGGCGGTTGCTAACTCTGGGTGCATTAGTCCTAGAGATTTATTTAGTATCTCGATTCCTTTTTTCTGATATATTAATGCGGCCTCATGCTGATGTAGCGAGCTGTAAGTACCTCCAATATTATTATAAATATTGGCTAAATCAGGGTGCCATTCACCTAGAATACTTTCTGTTAATGATGCTGACCTTTTTTCAAGATCTAATGCTATAGAGTAATCCCCTAAAAGATAATATGTATTGCCAAGGCTTTGATAGCTTTTTGCTATATCTATGTCTGAATTACCAAATAATAGATTGCGAATTTCGAACGCTTTATTATGATAGTCGAGAGCAATATGGTGGGCGCCAAGTGAATTATAGGTATGTCCAATACTGTCATAACTGTTTGCTACATCTTTATGTTGATCACCAAATATAGCCTTCCGTAGATCTAATGACTGGTGTTCATATTCTAGAGCTTTTTGAAATTGAGCTAGTTTGCAATATAATTCTCCTAAATCACTTAATAATATTGCTTTTATTCTATGTTGATTTTCTGAATTCTCCTTTTCATCGCTCAGAAAAAGAGCTTTATTTAATATGCTAATACCTTCCTTATACTCACAAAAGTACCAAAGGGACTTTGCTTTGAGCGTGAGCAATTGAATCGTCTGAGGCCATTCACGGTTTTCTGAAATAACTTGCCAATGATCTAAATGATCTATCTCTGCTTGGTATTCTTTAATATACTCGAAACCTTCACGACGGCTTTGGAACCAGTCCGTAATACGAGCACAAATATCTCTTCCCCAATCTAGATGGTTTTCTATGGGGTGCAAATGATTTTGAATTTCTTTTAGCAAACGATGAACTGAATAACGCTCACCTTCCTCCATAGAAAGAAGTCGCAGCTCAACTCCAAGTGCAAGAGGCTCAATGAGTTCTTCCTCCGAGACATTTAATAGATGTGAAATTAATGAGGTTCCCATTGAGGCACTGGCACTAAAGCTGAGCAAGCGAACAATATCCTCTAACAATGGCGACTGAAAGATTTCTTGTTCAGTGAGAGACAAGGTACTGAAGAGCCCTGCATTATGATCGGTTAAGCTGTCTATGTATTTGCTGTTTACAGCTTGTGGCAGGTTGTTACTTAACAGGCTTTTATACTTTGAGAATGTAATGCTAGGAAACTTACGTAGATAGGCTCCGGCTAATTCAATTGCTAGAGGTAGGTGGCCTAAACTACTAGCGATTTCGTGGCAGTCATTTTGCTCGGGAAGTGTGAGATCGTCTCGTTGAGCCTCTATTAGCAATAACTCTACAGATTCATCAGGGGTCAAAAGATTAAGTGGTAAGGAGTTAAACCCTTTAATATCGATACGGCTTGTTATTAATACATGAGGTGTTGCATCGACTTCAGGTAGATATTCTTTTATCTGTTCTAAGGATTCAACATTGTCAAAAATAATTAAGCGGTCAGAGCTGTTTGTCAGCTGCTTGCGAGCGATCGATAACTTATCTGCTGGCTCTAGATAGTGGGAGAACCATTTGGCTCGTTCAGCAGCTTCAACAAGCTGGCTATCAATATCTTGATCGGCAAATAGCCAAAAAACGCCCTTGGGGTATTCATCTTTAAATCGATATGCATATTCAATAGCAAGCTGTGTTTTGCCAAGTCCGCCCATACCGCGAAATGCCGCAGCATGGCCAATACTCGTCGGTCGACCTGAAGTGAGCTGTTTTCTCAGGTCTTGTAAAACTGACTCTCGACCGACAACACCATCGCCTTTTTGGCGATAGGGTAGGTTAAATATTTTATTACTCGGGCTGAATGGTTCATTAATTTGCTTAGCGCTCGTTTTACCAATAGAGGTTAGATTTCCTACGGTTGCACACTCAGTGATAGCTTCTAATACCTTAGGTAGGTCTGTATGATCTTTATAAGTGATAGGAGTAAGCGGGAGATCTAGTGTTTCTATGCTTTGCTTTTGACTTTCCTTGATTAGAATATAGTGATTGTTGGAATTTCCTTTAAAACAATCGCGAATTTCTTTAAGCACACTTGCAAAAACTGTATCGCTAAAACTGAATCCAATGAACAAAAGTGTATGTGTAGTGAACAGTGTTTGTAATGTTCTAAGTGCTGCTTGGTACTGTTCTGTTGATGATTGACTGCCGTATAGTTGTTTATAACCACTTGGGGTTAAGATCAGTTTATCTACATTAGATATGCGACCATGTAAATGCCAGATTGTCGGCCTTTTCAGATTGCCAGCAAGGAAGCTCGCTTGAGCGTGTGCGGACTCAATATCCCAATGTTCTAAATCAGACTTATGCTCATCAGGGCAGGCCCAATCGAGTACCTTATCATAATTAGTAGTGATGAGTAGCTTTGGGTTGAGTGACCAAATCGCTTCGGCGACATTCAAGCTTTCAACTGAACAGTCTGCTTTTTTGAAATCCAGCTGATCTTTTAAAAATTTATTCCAGCTCTGATGACCTAGAGTGTTCCTTGCCAGCTCGGCAGCCTGAAGGTAGCTGTCCTCTTCCCCATGTTCTAGGTGAGCTAAAATAAGTTTTGCAGCAGAGTCTTTAATTCCAAGCTCTTTGATTGTATTTGCGCTATTTTCTAATAGGGTTTTCCAGCTTGGATATAGAGAATTGTCAGAGCCGTCTTTTTTGACAGACATGGATACGCCTGCTCCAATAAATGGGATAAGGCGCTCATTGTTTAGTGCTTGAATTAAGTCTCTTGAAAATGAGGCCTTGTTATATTGTTGGTTCGGCATGAATCTAGCTTAGTCCCTGTCATAGCTTTAAGCATCCATTTTAATAATTTCTAAGACCTAGTGTCATTATTTAATAGCTATAAACCACTTCGGGTCCATTTCAAAGAAATCCGTACGGATATTGGAGTCAAGGTAAGCGGCTGAGTCGTAGACCATGGCTTCGCCGTCGATGCGTTTAAACACTACCCAGTGCCAGCAGTTTTGGCCGTCACGTTCGTGATGTTTGATCGAAAGTAGAGCCGTGTCTGGTAGGTCGTCCCATAGGGTAAAAGGCGTTTCCTCCGAAGAAGTGCTGACGCCTGCATGGTTGAGTAATGTGCGGACGTATTGGGTGTCGGAGTAGAGGGCAGGATCGTCTGCGTAGATGCCAAGTTGGTTGGCGATGGCTTTTATTTCAGGGTAAGTCTTGCCCAAAATATTGGCAACAGCGGCGATACCACAGCCAGTGGCTTCTTGCTGTACAACAGGGGAATTCATACTCTCTTCCTTACTACAATTTGCTAAGCAAGAGAGTAACGGTTTTGGAGGGTGAGACCAATACTGTTTACGACGCCATCACCCAGTCAGTCGCTTCTTGTTTGTGTCTAAACACTTTTAAGTTTGGTGAGATGAGCCAGCTTAGGGTGCTGATCATAAGGTTGTGCCAGTGGTTTTGGCCGTATACGGCGATGCGTTTAAATTCAGGACCGATTTGCAAACCATGGAGTAGTTCATTCCAAGCGTTTTTTGCGCTGATACTTGTGAGTTCACTTAGGTCGACGAACAAGCAACTTCTTGGGAATGTATGGCATACACCGCACTGTTTGTCATGTCGGACAGTTTGTTAAAGTCGTCACTGCTAGGTCGGCCAGACGGCTTGATGTTGAGCACTAATGTAGTGTGATGACGTTGGACATTCAGTGAAATATGGCTTGTCTGATTGATCATGATACCGCACTCCAGTTTCTGCGTTTTGATCGCTTTAATGTAAAACAAAATCACACGCTGAAAAGTCGATTAACTCAGTATCAATTGTCAGTGAAAATCTAGGAGATTTGAGCTTGTGTCAGTGGGGTTAACAAAGCCTACACGGTTGTGAGGCTTTGTTAGTTCAGTGTAAAAATCAGGCGCTCAATACGCCTGACTCGAGTGTGTTAACGGTTATTTAAGATAGCGATGTAATGGTCTGTGCGACCTGTTTGGTCTTTAGGAGCAACTTCTCGTATTTGCTGAACCCCTTCAAAGTCAGCTCGAAGCGATTTGATTAGAGCAAACATCATCATAAAGATAATAAAAGCAAATGGTAATCCTGCGGCCAGAGAGGCTGTTTGTAGGGCTTTTAGCCCGCCCGCGAGTAATAATACCGCCGCTACAGCGCCTTCACTTAACCCCCAGAAAATACGGTAGCTAGATGGTGGATTCTCATTTCCCATGGATACCAAAGTGGTAATGACCAGGGTGCCTGAGTCAGACGATGTGATGAAATAAGTGATGATAAGAATCACTGAGATAAAGGCGACAATTTGTGTCAGCCAGCCAAGGTTCAACTGTTCAATGACAACAAAAAGAGGCTTAGAGATATCTTCGTTTACGGCTGCGATCACTCCGCCAGTACCAAAGCCCGCGTCAGCGAAAAGCTCCATAAACAGGCCAGTTCCACCAAATACTGCCATCCATAAGAAAGTGATTAATGTCGGAACGATCAGCACTCCCAGACAAAACTCACGGATAGTACGGCCTTTAGACACACGAGCAATAAACATCCCTACAAATGGCGCCCAAGCAATCCACCAGCCCCAATAGAAAACTGTCCACCAACCTTGCCATTGTCCTTGTGGGTCTGGATCAACCCAAAAGCCCATCGGGATAAAGTTTATAATGTAATCACCAATATTGGTTACAAAGAAGCCAAGAACAAAGACCGTTGGGCCAGCAATAATAAAGATGGAAATCAGAACGATCGAAAGCCACATGTTCACTTCGGACAGAATCTTGATGCCCTTACCCACACCCGATACCGCAGAAATCGTTGCCATAATCGAGACCACAGCAATAATAATCACCTGCTGAGTTGTGCCCACTTCAATACCAAACATATAGTTGAGTCCAGCATTGATTTGGCCTGCGCCAAGCCCCAGCGTCGTTGCCACACCGAAAAGGGTACCAAATACAGCTAAGAGGTCGGCGACGTGGCCACGCCAGCCAAAAATCTTATCACCAAAGATTGGGTAGAGTGCTGAGCGGATCGTCAATGGTAGATCGTGACGGTAAGTGAAGTAGGCCAAGGCGAGTCCGACAATAACGTATACGCCCCAACCATGCAGCCCCCAATGGAGAAAGGTAACTTGCATCGCTGTTTCAGCCCCATCAATCGTGTTTGCCGCTCCAGGTGCGAGAAAGGGGTTGTTCTGGATGTGGTAGGCAGGTTCTGCAATGGACCAAAACAATAATCCAATCCCCATGCCTGCTCCAAATAACATGGAAAACCATGAAAAGTAGCTAAACTCTGGACGATCATCGTCTTTTCCAAGACGAATCGTGCCATATTTAGAACACATTAAGTAAAAGGTAAATCCGACAAAGACACACATGGATAAAACGTAGAACCAATCTAAATTGGTTTGAATCCAGGATTGTACCCCGGAAAATAAAGAGGCGGCTTGTTCGACATCGTAAAGGGTGAAAATGACAAAGGCGAGGATTAACCCCTTAGAGAAAAGGGCCATGTTTGGGTTTAAATCCCGAAACATACCTTTCTCCGCGAGGATGACATAGTCCGTGTCAGAAGCTTTTGTTTTCTTATTCATAAGTAGACCTGTAGAGTGCTCTTGATCTTTTTAAAGTTACCGAGCAATGTGGAAGCCGTAAACGACCCTAGAATTTATATAGGGTATAAATACAGCTAATGCTAAGTGCATGAAATTAATTTTCGGGTATTGAATGGGCTCTTTGGAACAGTTTGAAAGATATAATTTTGTTTATATCAATAAATAAGCTATCGATTTCAAGGCATTGTTTTAAATCGAGTTTTATTGCCTGGTGCTAGATTAAACTGAGTTACCGTAATTGTGTTTTTTGGTTTTTTATTATTGTACAAACCTAGCTGCCCATAGGGTAAGTATTATACTGCTTTATGTACCAATACTTTTACCTCATCTCTGAAAGTTGAGAAAAGGTTAACATTTCGACGTTTATGAGCAAGACTTTACTCACAGGAAGATTAAAAAATGTTGTTGATAGATCGCGCTCTAAGCGCTTAGTTGCCTCTCTATGTAGGCTCTATTTGTTGAGATAAGGACGTGAGTCAGGTGGCTACGAAAGCCTATGTGAAGTTTTTATGAGTTATAGAAAAGCACCAAAAACCCTTCAAGGAAAGGGCCTTTTGGCGCTATTGTCACGTCATAGGATTTACATTTTTGCTGCTAGCTTGTCAGAGATACGTTGCGCGGCCACTTTTGCAGCGGGCTCGAACTCTTCTGTGCCCGTTGCCAGTTGCTCCGCTAGGATCTTCTTCATGCGACGAGACCAAAACTTGGTGATATGGCTTTCCACCATATCGGCCACGTCAGACTCGGTTCCCGCACTCACATTGTTTTGCGCAATGTGATTGATCATGGTTACGATGCTTTCTTCTTCAGTATGAAACATAGTTTATCTCTCAATACCTACTTATTTAACAACATCAGCGGATGACGCTGAGCCACGCAAGAACTTGTATTGGCGCTCGTGGTTGTCTTGGAAGTTCTTCTGCCACTCAGATGGCTGAGACACTTTCTCGACTTGCACCGCAGTGACCTTGTACTCAGGACAGTTAGTCGCCCAGTCTGAGTTGTTCGTGGTGATGACGTTTGCACCACTGCCTGGGTGGTGGAAGGTTGTGTATACCACGCCCGGTTGCATACGTTTAGCAACACGCGCACGCAATACCGTATGACCTGCACGGCTGGTGATGCCCAGCCAGTCACCGGTCTTGATGCCGCGTTCTTCTGCATCATGAGGGTGTAACTCAAGGATGTCCTCATCGTGCCAAGCTTGGTTGTCGGTACGACGGGTTTGCGCCCCGACATTGTATTGGCTCAAGATACGACCAGTCGTTAGTAACAGTGGGAAACGGCTGTTGGCACGCTCTGTTGTGGGTACGAATTCTGTCACCGCAAATTTCGCTTTACCTTCGTCACCGATTGGGAAACTTTCTGTGTGCATGATTGGCGAGCCCATTGGGAAGGCATCGTTACATGGCCACTGCAAGCTGCCGTGCTCTTCTAAACGCTCATAGCTTACGTTGGCGAAGCTTGGTGTTAGGCTGGCAATCTCATCCATGATTTCAGATGGGTGAGAGTAGCTCATTGGATAACCCAATGCGTTGGCAAGATCTACCGTTACTTCCCAGTCTTCTTTCCCTGCAACGGGTGCCATCACTTTACGAACGCGGTTGATACGACGCTCAGCGTTAGTGAAAGTACCGCTTTTCTCTAGGAAAGTAGAACCCGGTAGCAATACGTGTGCGTATTTCGCCGTTTCGTTCAAGAAGATATCTTGTACGATCAAGCAATCTAATGCCGACAATGCCGCTTCAACGTGTTGTGTGTTCGGGTCAGACTGAGCAATATCCTCACCTTGAACATACATTGCGCGGAATTCACCAGCGAGCGCAGCATCGAACATATTTGGAATACGCAGGCCTGGCTCGTCGTCCAGTTCAACGCCCCATGCTTTTTCGAAACGGGCACGGGCAACAGAATCTGCAACGTGTTGGTAACCTGGCAGCTCGTGAGGGAAAGAGCCCATGTCACAAGACCCCTGTACGTTGTTCTGACCACGTAGAGGGTTTACCCCCACACCTTCACGACCGATGTTACCGGTTGCTAGGGCAAGGTTGGCGATACCCATGACCGTTGTTGAACCCTGGCTGTGTTCTGTGACACCAAGACCGTAGTAGATCGAAGCGTTTTTCGCCGTGGCGAACTTACGCGCTGCTTCACGTACTTTCTCAGCTTTAACGCCTGTGATTTCTTCTACTGCTTCTGGTGCATGACGTTCATCGATGATGAACTCGCGCCATTTCGCGTAGGCTTTGGTATCACAACGAGAGGCGATGAACTCTTTGTCTTCAAAGCCTTCCGTCACAACCACGTGTGCTAGGGCGTTAACCATCGCAACGTTCGTACCTGGGCGTAGTGGCAAGTGTGTTGCGTCGCCTAGGTGTGGTGTGCTTAGTAGGTCGATCTCACGTGGGTCGGTCACAATTAAGCTTGCGCCTTCACGTAGACGGCGACGCATGAGCGAGCCGAATACCGGGTGAGCGTCGGTTGGGTTTGCTCCGATTACCAAAATACAATCTGAATGCATCACCGAGTCAAAGGTTTGTGTCCCCGCTGATTCACCTAGGGTTTGCTTCAGACCGTAACCGGTTGGGCTGTGACAGACACGCGCACAGGTATCGGTGTTGTTGTTACCGAATGCCGCACGGATCAGTTTCTGAACCAAGTAAGTTTCTTCGTTGGTACAACGAGAAGACGTAATACCACCGATGCTTTCACGGCCGTATTGCGCTTGAATGTCTTTTAGGCGTTTCGCCGCGAAACCGATAGCTTCTTCCCAGCTAACTTCTTTCCAAGGCTGGTCGATAGAGTCACGGATCATAGGCGCTTTGATACGGTCTTTGTGGGTGGCGTAACCGAATGCGAAGCGACCTTTGACACACGAGTGACCGTGGTTGGCATCGCCTTCTTTCGCTGGCACCATGCGTACTAGCTGGTCGCCTTTCATTTCAGCTTTGAAAGAACAGCCGACACCACAGTAAGCACAGGTTGTGGTCACACTGTGCTCTGGTGTCCCAATGTCGATGACCGAGTTTTCCATCAGGGTTGCGGTTGGACAGGCTTGCACACAGGCACCACAGGACACACACTCAGAATCAAGGAATGGCTCGTTTTGGCCGGCTGCCACTTTCGAGTCAAAGCCACGGCCATCGATGGTCAGTGCAAAGGTTCCTTGTACTTCAGAGCAAGCGCGTACACAACGTGAACAGACGATACATTTGCTCGCGTCGAAGGTGAAGTAAGGGTTAGATTGGTCTTTTTCAGCGTGTAGGTGGTTGTTGCCTTCGAAGCCGTAACGTACTTCACGTAGACCTACCGCCCCCGCCATGTCCTGTAGCTCACAGTCACCGTTGGCTGGACAAGTTGGACAGTCTAGCGGGTGATCAGAGATGTACAGTTCCATGATGTTACGACGCAGCTTAGCCAGCTTGTCGTTTTGCGTCGTGACTTTCATACCAGCATCTACCGGCGTGGTACAAGATGCAGGTGTGCCACGACGACCTTCGATTTGAACGGCACAGATACGGCAAGAGCCGAAGGCTTCTAGGTTGTCTGTTGCACAAAGTTTAGGGATGTTGATGTCATACATCGCTGCCGCGCGCATCACTGACGTACCTTCTGGTACGTTCACTTCCACACCGTCGATTTCTAGCGTCACCAGCTTCTCGCTCAGAGAAGCGGGTGTGCCGTAATCCTTATTAGGGTCAAAATGTTGCAACATGATCAGACCTCCTTCGCTTGGGTCGCTGAAGCTGCATTCTTAACGAAGTCCTCAGTAAAGTGCTGCATGGCACTTTGGACTGGGAATGGCGTCATACCGCCCATGGCACAAAGAGAACCGTCTAACATGGTGTCACAGAGATCCGTTAACAGTTCCATATTGGCATCGACGTTTTGGCCTGCGCGAATACGGTCGATCACTTCGACGCCGCGAGTTGAGCCAATGCGGCAAGGAGTACACTTACCACAGGACTCGGCGACGCAGAATTCCATCGAGAAGCGCGCTTGCTCACTCATGTCCACGGCGTCATCAAACATCACCACACCACCGTGCCCCAGTACGGCTTGTTTCTGGCTAAACTCTTCGTAACCAAGTGGCGTATCCCACTGGCTTTCGGGTAGGTAAGCACCGAGTGGGCCGCCCACCTGAACTGCACGTAGAGGACGACCGCTGCGCGTACCGCCACCGAATTCGAACATCAATTCTTTGAGTGTAGGGCCAAAGGCGAGCTCTACTAGGCCGCCGAATTTTACGTTGCCTGCGACTTGGAAAGGCAAAGTTCCGCGCGAGCGGCCAACACCGACATCCGCGTAGGCTTTGGCACCCTTATCAAGGATGAAGGGCACCGCAGCAAGAGAAAGTACGTTGTTCACAACCGTTGGTTGGCCAAACAGACCCACGATCGCTGGTAGTGGTGGCTTAGCGCGCACTAGGCCGCGCTTACCTTCTAAACTTTCGAGTAGTGACGTTTCTTCACCACAGATGTAAGCGCCGGCCCCCATACGCACTTCTAGGTCGAAGTGTTTACCACTACCTTGGATGTCAGCACCCAATAGGTTGTTGTCGTAAGCGGTTTGGATGGCGCGGTTTAGGTTTTCGATCGCCAGTGGGTACTCAGAACGACAGTAGATGTAACCTTGCGTGGCGCCGACAGCTAGACCCGCGATGGTCATGCCTTCGATCAGCATGAAGGGATCACATTCCATCACCAAACGGTCAGCGAAGGTTCCTGAGTCACCTTCGTCGGCGTTACAGACGATGTACTTTTGACCTTTTGGTGATTCTACGTCTAGAACGGTTTGCCATTTGATGCCAGTGGGGAAGGCGGCACCACCACGGCCACGTAGGCCTGATTCTTTGACGGCATCGACGATATCTTGTGATGACAGTTTGATCGCGTTCGCTAGACCTTTAAAACCGTCTTTTGCTTGGTAATCTTCTAGGGACAGTGGATCGTTGATACCTAGACGTGAGAACGTGAAACGCTCTTGACGTTTAAGGTAAGGAATTTCTTCAACTAAACCGACTGCAAGAGGATGCTCTACATTACCTTTGTAGAACTCTGCTGCAAATAACGACTCGATATCGCTGTCTTTTACTGGGCCAAAGCCGTAACGACCTGTGTCAGTGTCGACTTCTACCAGTGTTTCTAGCCAGTAAAGACCGCGCGTACCGTTGCGACGTACTTCAACGTCAACTTTGTGTTCTTCCGCTACGATTTCAATCAGACGAGCTATGCGATCAGCGCCGCGTGCTTTGGCCGTGGTATCCGAAGGAACGTGAATACGAAAGGTCATAGCAGAATCTCCACTCGGTCCGTTTTTAGCCCTTCCACAAGCTCATCAAAACGGGTTGTATCCACGTCCGCATGAATCTCATCGCCCACACGAATAGAGGGGCCACAAGAGCAATTGCCCAAGCAATAAACTGGCTCAAGGGTAATGTTGCGGTCCGCGGTCGTCTGGTGGTAATCCACCCCTAGAGAGGCTTTGGCATGGGCTTCTAGTGCTCGCGACCCTTGTGCCTGACACGCTTCTGCGCGACAAATCTCTACCACATGGCGCCCAGGTTGCTGTGTACGAAAATGGTGATAAAAACTGATCACGCCATGTACTTCGGCACGGCTTATGGTTAAGGACTGGGCAATCAACGCCACAGCTTCCTCTGGGATAAAGGAAAAGCGATCTTGGATGGCATGTAGAATCGGCAGCAAAGCGCCTGGCTTTGACTTAAGGTCATCGATTAAGGCTTGTGCGGTGACTGGCTCCCAGGCAACAGCTTTCGATGTGGTCATGGCGGTCTCCTCCTATTGTCCAGTCACGAAGTTGGCCTCGTAAGCTGGTGGAAGTGTTACTTATTATTGTAGTGGTAAGGCATCCGCATGAGGTCATCGATTCAAGACGCTCCTGCAACGTCTTGAATCTGCTAAATGCCTTCCTATGTTCAAAACTGCTGGCACAGTAGCACAGCCAATTTTGGGTCATTTATCTTATTGCGACACATTCGGAGTGAATGACGCATTTCCTCACACTTTTCTTTCGATCATTGCGACAGATCACTTAACCAGTATAGAAGGGTATCCCCTAAAAACACTCTTATACCTTGGACGTTTGTCGTTGTTTGAACGCGCGATCTTTGCTGGGTCGTCGTAATCGTGTCTTGTCCTGACGCTGGTGTGCAAGAGCATCACAGGACGCTAGTTTCTAATGGCTGACGCTCCATTGTGGGTTGTGGTGCTCAATTAAAGAGCGCGCAAAAGCACTGTTAGTGAGCGAGTAACTAGGTGTTGGTGACAACTTGGATAAAAATAATTACGGCATCATTATGAAGATTGGAATACCAAAAGAGATAGAAGACGGCGAGCTGCGGGTGGCCATGACCCCTGCGGTCGCGGAAAGGGTTAAGCAGCTAGGCTTTGATTTAGTCATTGAAAGCGGCGCGGGTGAAGCGGCGTCTTATTCAGACGACGCCTACCTTGCGGCGGGCGTGGAAGTGACCAGTGACACCAAAGCACTGTGGCACGATTCAGATATCCTTATAAAAGTGCGCCCACCGATTGAGCACCCAGAGCTAGGCTTTTACGGCATTGAGCTACTAGGTAAAGATCAGACGCTGATTAGCACTCTCTATCCTGCGCAAAATTCTGCCAAGTTGAACGAATTGGCTGCCCGTGGCACCAATGCTGTGGCGCTAGATGCCGTGCCACGTATCTCCCGAGCACAGAAAATGGACGTGTTGAGCTCGATGGCCAACATTGCCGGTTACCGTGCTGTTGTAGAAGCTGCACAACACTTTGGACGTTTCTTCACAGGTCAAATTACGGCAGCGGGTAAAGTGCCGCCAGCGAAAGTATTGGTGATCGGTGCAGGGGTTGCCGGCTTGGCAGCCATTGGGGCAGCGAAGAGCATGGGGGCGATCGTGCGAGCGTTTGACACGCGTCCAGAAGTCAAAGAGCAAGTAGAAAGTATGGACGCTGAATTCCTTGTTCTAAATTTCAAAGAGGAAGATGGCAGTGGTGAAGGCGGTTACGCCAAAACTATGAGCCCTGAGTTTATCGCAGCAGAGATGGCACTATTCGCAGAGCAAGCGAAAGACGTGGACATCATCATCACCACCGCTCTCATTCCAGGTAAACCTGCGCCAGAGTTAATCACTGAACAAATGGTGCGCTCGATGAAGCCTGGCAGTGTGATCGTGGACTTGGCGGCAGAAACGGGCGGTAACTGCAAACTGACCCAAGCCAATGAGATCGTGCATAAGCACGGTGTCACTATGATTGGTTACACCAACTTGCCAAGTCGTATGGCCGCGCAATCGAGTCAATTGTTTGCCACCAATATATATCACTTGCTAACAGAGTTGTGCCTGAACAAAGACGGTCAGATCGATCTGAACATGGAAGACGAAGTGATTCGTGGTGCAACCGTGGTGAAACAAGGCAACATCACTTGGCCACCACCAGCACCGCGTTTGTCTGCAGCGCCTAAGAGTGATGTCAGCGAGCCGTTGCCGGAGACAAAAGACATTAAGAAAGAGCAGAAGAAGCCCAGTGCGTTTGGTTTCCTTATCCCTGTCTTCATTGTTGGGGCATTGCTAATGGGCATCGGGAGCGTTGCGCCTACCGAGTTTATGGGGCACTTAACCGTTTTTGTATTGTCATGCTTTGTCGGTTACATGGTGGTGTGGGGGGTGAGCCACTCGTTGCATACGCCTCTTATGAGTGTGACCAATGCCATCAGTAGCATCATTGTCGTTGGTGCGTTGACACAGATCTCTAACGACAGCTCAGTGGTCGCGATACTCGCGGCGTTAGCCATCTTTATCACCAGCATTAATATCGTCGGCGGCTTTGCCGTGACGCATCGTATGCTGAAAATGTTCCGTAAGTAGGAGACGACAATGAACTTTGGAGTAATGACGGCTGCCTACATCGGAGCCAGTGCCTTATTCATCATGGCATTGGGTGGCTTGAGCCATCAAGAAAGCGCGCGCCGCGGTAACATCTACGGCATCCTAGGCATGGGCCTAGCAATGGCGGTGACCATCATCGGTGCCGTAACCGATAACTACGGCCTACTACTATTAGGTCTAGTACCTGGAGGTGTGATCGGTTACATCCTAGCAAAGCGTGTCGAAATGACATCGATGCCAGAATTGGTGGCGATCCTACACAGCTTGGTCGGTTTGGCGGCGGTATTCGTCGGCTTTGCTAACGCATTAGGTCACGGTGTGTACGAGTCGGTTGTGGCGCAGCGTATCCATGACGTGGAAACATCACTCGGCATCTTTATCGGCGCGGTAACTTTTACCGGTTCTTTGGTTGCTTACTTGAAACTAAGCGGCAAAGTATCGGGTAATCCACTGCAGCTACCGGGTCGTCATGTGATTAACCTTGCGATCGTATTCGTGTCTTTGTACCTAATCGTTGAATTCGCCGCGGTCGGTGCATCGGACGGTATGGTTTACCTAACCATCATCACTGTCCTTGCGTTGATATTCGGTGCTCACCTAGTGGTTGCGATCGGTGGCGCGGACATGCCAGTTGTCGTGTCGATGCTGAACTCCTACTCGGGCTGGGCCGCCGCGGCAATGGGCTTTATGCTCGGAAACGACCTGCTGATCGTCGTTGGTGCCCTAGTCGGTAGTTCGGGGGCGATCCTGTCTTACATCATGTGTCGTGCGATGAACCGTAAGTTCTTAAACGTTATCTTGGGTGGTATCGGCACTAAGAAGAAATCGGCTCCCAAAGCCGGTGCGGTGGAAGAAGAGCAAGGCGAAATTGTTGAAATTCATTCTGAAGAAGCCGCTGATATGCTGGAATCTGCAAAAGAAGTCATGATCATTCCTGGTTACGGTATGGCAGTCGCGCAAGCGCAGCACACGGTGTTCGAGATCACTAAGAAACTGCGTGAAAAAGGCGTCAACGTGCGCTTTGGTATCCACCCTGTAGCGGGTCGTATGCCGGGTCATATGAATGTATTGCTCGCAGAAGCGAAAGTGCCCTATGACATCGTTTACGAAATGGACGAAATCAATGAAGATTTCCCTAAAGTAGACGTATCGGTGGTGATCGGTGCCAACGACATCGTTAACCCTGCGGCGAACGAAGTAGAAGACAGCCCCATCGCGGGCATGCCTGTCCTAGAGCCTTGGAAAGGCAAACATACGATCGTGCTTAAGCGTGGTATGAGCCGCGGTTACGCAGGCGTTGAAAACCCACTGTTCTTCAAAGACAACACGCGTATGTTGTTCGGCGATGCGAAACAGACAGTGGATGCCCTATTGAAGCATTTAGCTGCTTAGTACGGCTCTTACTTTCGAGTGAGCTTTGTTTAAGTGGGTCCAAGGTGAACGCTTTGGTCCCACTCGCTTCGCTATTGCATGCGTTCAACGGCGAATAAACTGTCGGCAAAATACTCAATTTGAGAGGGTGCCAACCCTGCGATATTAAGGCGTCCATTGTCGAGTAAATAGATTGCTTTTTGAGTGCGTAAACGGTGTACGGAGTCCGCATCGATCCCTAGCATAGAGAACATCCCCTGATGCTGTTCGATGAAACTGTAATCACGGTTAAAACGATGTTCTAAAGCCTGACGCAGCTGCTTACGTGTGTTCTGGATATGCTGAGTCATATTGCTAAGCTCTGCCTGCCATGATGCTTTCAATGATTCATAAGACAGAATCGCTGCCACGATGGCCGCGCCATGATCCGGTGGCATGGTGTAGCTATTACGTGCGAGGCTTAATAATTGCGAGAGCATGCTGTCACTGGCTCTTTCCGAATGTCCTGCCATCATGGCGACGCCCACTCGTTCACGGTAGAGACCGAAGTTTTTTGAACAGGAGCTGGCCAACAAAAAGCTTGGTACTCGTTCAGTCAGATAGCGAGTGCCTAGGGCATCTTCTTCCAAAGAGCGACCAAAGCCTTGATACGCCATATCGATAAAAGGTAAGAACCCTGTCTTAAGCGACAGCTCTGTCACCTGTTGCCACAGCTCCAAACTCATGTCAGCGCCGGTTGGGTTATGGCAACAGCCATGCAGTACCACCACGTCATTGGCGCCCAGTTGTGACAGTTGGGCAATCATAGCATTGCTGTTTACTTGCTTAGTGGCCGGATCAAAGTATGGGTAATAACGAACGGCTAAACCCGCCGCGCGAAAGATGGGCTCATGATTGGTATAGCTCGGATCGCTAAGCCAGATCGTAGCATCCGCGTTGGTTCGCGCAATTAAGTCTGCGAGCAAGCGTAGTGCGCCGCTGGCCCCCGGTGTTTGTAGCGTGCGGACTCGGCTCGTATCCCATTGCTCACCCAGAATCAGTGACGTCATAGCACGGTTAAACCCTAAATGTCCTTGCATGCCAACGTAGGCTTTGCTGTCTTGTGCGGCGACTAAAGACTGTTCAGCGGCTTTCACTGCGTCAAAGACTGGCGTCTGGCCTAAGGCATTGCGATATACGCCGATACCCAGATCCAGTTTCTGTGAGCGAGTTTCCTGCAGACACAATGAGGACAGCGCCATGATTGGATCATGAGGCGCAGAGGAGAGAGATTCAAAAAACATACGAGGGCACCTCTTAACGGGAAAAAATGGATCGCAGCGACAAACCACTGGCTAACACAACACCACTACAGACCAATGCCAGTCCTAAGCCAGAAGCCATTGAAAGTGATTCATTCAGTAAAGGAATGGCGAACAAAGACACCAGCACTGGTGTTAGGGAACCAATGGCGGCGCTTAACTCAGCACCAATCAGGTTAATGGCGAAACCATAGGTGAAGCCTGCCACGATACCGACGAGCACCGCTTGCACAATAAACTGTGTCATGACCGTCAGTAGCGGTGTGTCAGCTATGCCCGAGGTAACCTGTCCGGAGATATACAGCAAGCCGAGAATAACACTCGAAACAAGGCACAAAAGCCCGGTAATCGCTAACGGAGGCAGGCCTGCTAAGCGCAAACAGATGGTGTATACCGCCCAGAAAAATGCGGCCAGTAGAAAGATCAGATCCCCTTTCCAAAGCTCCCCACCACCTTGCAGTATCGACATCAAGACGAGACTTAAAACACCTAGACCAATGCACAAAAGACCGACGAAGCGTTGCGACGAAATCGGTTCTTTGAAAACCAACACGGCGATAGCGGTGACAAACAACGGAAAAGTACCGGGAATCAATAATCCCGAATGTGCCGCTGGGGCGTAGCTGGCACCTAAACTACTGAGATAAAAGAACGGCACGCCCGCGCCAATGCAAACACCCAATAGCATCCATGGGGAGGTCGACATCAATAAACGCCAATCACGCATGACCCAGGGCAGTAATACCAACCCAGGTAACACAAAACGCATTAGGGCTAAATCAAAGGTGGTGAGGGCAGAGACGGCACCCGCGCGCATGGACAGCAGGAAACAGCTCCAAATAAACACCGTTGCCAAAGCCGACAGAACACCAAGCTTGAAGGCTCGACCTTGCGCGGTGAGACGATAGGTAGGTGCCGAGTTGGGGATCGTTGGAGAGCTAACATTCGTCATTAAGTGTGACCTCAATCCATATTGATGAGAGGGCGCTCTGGAATCGAAGCGCGCTTTAATGACTTCATTATTTAGCAAATAGGCAAAGCATGTCTTTGCTATGTTGATAGGTTTTACAGACTCAAAAGACACATTGTGCTAATTTTTAATCAAATAGTTTTCGAGTATGCCAATATGATGGATAAAGTGGATTTTGCGATCTTGCGCCAGCTACAAGACGACGGACGCTTAACGAATGTGGATTTGTCGGAACGCATTCATTTGTCGCCCTCGCCCTGTTTAAGACGGGTTAAGAAATTGGAAGCGGAGACGGTCATTACCGGATACCGTGCCACCCTAGATCGAGAAAAAGTTGGCTTAGGCATGACTGTCTTTGTGGATGTCTCCCTTGAGAATCACAAAGACCAAACCAGCTTGCAGTTTGAAGAGTCCATCATTGCCATGTCCAATGTGCTCAGCTGTTTTGTGGTATCGGGGCAGTCTGATTACCGCTTAGAAGTGGTGGTGCATAATTTGAAGGAGTACGAGGCGATTTTAAGGACCATTCAGACCTTGCCGTTTGTGAAAGACATTCATAGTAACTTTGCCATTCGAGCAGTTAAAACCGACGCTCCGTTGCCGATTCAAGAGGCCCAATCTTAGACCTCTTAAAACGGCCAAAGCACTAGGCCATATCCAAGGTTAGCAGCAAGCGCTGCTGGCCTTGTTCGACACCAGGAGAGCGGTGCACAATGCCGCGGCCTTCATTGCCTTCCCAGCGCTCGCCTTTTAACAACGCCACATCACCGACCGTGATTTGCTGGATGTTGGCATTGGCTTGGATTAAGCCAGAGGAACTGTCCGGTTGACCATTGCTACCACGACCTAGCTTGGAACGGTTTAAGCTGCTTTCCTCTAACCACTGGGTAGCGGGACCGGCAAAAGTGGTGATCAAACGGCAAGGCACTTGATCCACATGAAAGCGGGGACACATGGCGCGATCCACTTGTGTTAAACGTAAACCCGCTGTCTCTAGGTCAAACAAACAACAGTAAGCATCAACCAATAAAGCAATATCGCGAATCAAAGCATCACGACCTTCGACTTGAGGTAAACCACGTTTAAGGGATTGGCTGACGTTCTCAGGGGTGACGATTTGATTCAAGGAAAGGGGGCGGCCAGTTTGCAGCACAGCCGACACCGATTGTGCTGTTTCTGAGTCCAAATTGCGTTGCCATACCATCAAGTTCACATCGTCTTGATAGATGCCCGCGAGTCCTGATAATTCCTCTGAAAAGGCCGCGGTTGGAGAGGGCAGAGCACCAAATATTTCTTCGATCACACTCATGCTGCGGACTCCTGCCAAGCTTGGAAAGGGTCAGTCATCGCTTCCCATGCGTCTTTGCCAAGAACCAGTTCCTCATTCGTCAGGAGTGCGGCTTCTAGCGCCTGAGTCATGGCAGCTTGATCAAGGTTTTGGCCAATAAACACCAGTTCTTGGCGCATATCACCAAAGGGTTCGTGCCAATTTTCCATAATGGTCGCCAAAGAGGCTTCGTCAGTAGGCCAATGCTGTTTAGGTACCGCGCGCCAGAACATGCCTGCAAAACCGTATTGTGCAATACCGCCTGCTTGGCTCCATTGCCCCGCAAATTGAGGGCGTGACGCTAACCAAAAGTAGCCTTTAGAGCGAATCAATTTGCCATATTGCTCGGTGCTGTGCAGCAAGTCATAGAAGCGTTGCGGGTGAAAAGGCTTGCGTGCCACGAAACTGAAACTGGCAATGCCGTACTCTTCGGTTTCTGGTGTGTGCTCGCCACGCATTTCGGCTAGCCAACCTGGGGCTTGCTGGGCCTTCTCAAAGTCGAATAGTCCTGTTCCAAGCAGTTTCTCGTTAGGGACTTGGCCTCGCTCCATAGGAATGATCTCGGCCATGCTGTTTAAGCTACGCAGGATGGCTTTTAGCTCATTAAGTTCTGCTTCGGTGACTAGGTCAATTTTGCTGATCAGCAGTAGGTCGGCAAACTCCACTTGATCCACCAGTAAATCGGCAACATTACGTTCGTCATCTTCGCCTAAAGATTCCCCCGCCTCTTTGATGCTTTTGGCGGTGTTGTAATCTTTTAAGAAATTCACGGCATCCACTACCGTGACCATGGTATCCAAGGTGGCGATGTCCGAAAGGCTAACACCATCTTCATCGGCAAAGGTAAAGGTTTCTGCCACTGGCAATGGTTCAGAAATCCCGGTGGATTCAATTACGAGGTAATCAAATTTGCCAGCCTCGGCAAGGGCGCGAACCTCGATGAGTAAGTCTTCGCGCAACGTACAACAAATGCAACCGTTGCTCATCTCAACTAGCTTTTCTTCGCCTCGATTTAAAGACACTTCTTGTTCAACAAAGGCGGCATCAATGTTGATTTCACTCATGTCATTAACGATGACTGCGATGCGCAAGCCATCGCGGTTATTGAGTAAATGACTCAATAGGGTGGTTTTACCGGCACCGAGAAACCCTGACAGGACGGTGACGGGTAATTTTTTAGAATCGTTGATTGCTAGCATCGTTCTCTCCTCTCTCAACTAAATGTTATAACATAACATTTAGTTGAGAGAAAGATGGCGTCTTGTGCAGTCAACTTAGACCTGAATGGAAAATGCTTTTATCATGTCTCATACGGCCAACATCGAGACGAAGAGGTAATAAGTGTTAGAGCGTCAGCAAGAGCTAATAGAAGTGATGACAAGAGTGGATGGCGCCGCTCCAGGCAGTGGCTTGAAAAAGCACCGCAAGATGACAATTAGTCCCTTTGTGATGCTACGTGGCGCCTCTTCCGTGTTTTACCAAGACTTGGCTAATATGACGTTTCGATTGCCTGATGAAATCGAGTCATGGCCGTTGACGATGGTCATGGGCGATTGCCATGTCTCAAATTTTGGTTTCTTTAGCGAAGAAGGCTCCCACGGCGAAGACGTGATTTTTGCGCCGAATGATTTTGATGATGCTTGTGTCGGACATGCGGGTTGGGATTTACTGCGCTTTGGAACGAGTCTATTGCTCTGCACAGATCATTGCCAAGGCATTGTGGAAGGCCGCTATCAACCTCTTGAACCGCTGAACAAAAACAAAGTGGTGGAAGCCAGTGAAGCGCGTCTAGCGTTAACGGCTTTTTGGCAAAGTTACCGTGATACCTGCCAACAACTGCTTGATAAAGACATGGATTACCGTCATGTACTGCAGGACTTTCCAGAGGAACATCTGCTTTATAAGCTGGAGCAAAAAGCGCGTCGTCGCCAAGTTGATGGTGAGGATTTTCTCAGTAAGAGCTCCTTGGCGAAAGCGGTTGATCTTGAACAGCGTCCACTGCGTTTTCGAGAGATACCTGAGAAGTTTAAAATCATCGAAGACGGTTCCACCTATCGATTGATAGAGCAAGTCTTTTCGCCTTATGTGGACGATACGATTCATCATATTGTAGAACGAGTTGGGGCAGGGACGGGCTCGGTCAATATGAAGCGTTATTACTTACTGGTCGGTCCAGAAAATGTGACAGCTGAGGACCTCGGGCTGTGTCATATTGTTGAAGTTAAGAAACAACGGGCGGCCGCGCCCTTGTTTGAATACCAAGATTTGAGCCTAACGAACTTACTGTCTCCTGCCCACTTGACGGTGAATTGTCAGCGCCGCATGCAGCGTAACCCAGATTTGGTTTTAGATGATGTGCTATGGCGCAAAGCGCATTGGTTAGTACGCTCTCGTCATCATGCTCGTGTCGGCATCGATCCAGACAATATTGCCTGCGGCAAACGCGCCATCAACGGTGGACTGCGTGAATACGCTACGGCATGTGGCGCTGCCTTAGCGCTTGCTCATGGTCGCTTTGACCGACGTTCCCAACGTTTCGAACAAGCGGTAGTGGCAACATCGGACGCTACTTGGTCTGAGCTTGAGCAACTCCAAATTGATTACGCCCAGCAAGTCATTGAAGACTGGCATTGGTTGTCATCGATTGAAACGTGCTACGAATCTAATTAAGAGATCTGGGGTTTTGTGTCCGTTAAACCTGCTATTTCAAATAGCCGCTGAGTATTGATCGGGTCAATCTGTTCTGGTTTAAGATGTCTTTTTGCGTAATTTAAGTAGACTTTGGAGTCGACAAATAATTTAAAGAGAGCCCCATCTAGGTGTTCATCTTTGACCATGAAGGCGATGATTTGCAGCGATTCAGACAAGGTTTTGGCAACCTTGTAAGGGCGATCTGCCGCGGTTAGCGCCTCAAAAACATCGGCAATGGCTAAGATGCGATCTTGTACTGACAATTGCTCTCGCTTGAGCCTCCTAGGATATCCTGTGCCATCCAGTTGTTCATGATGATTACCGGCGATATTGGGTACGTTTTTCAGCTCTTCTGGGAACGGGAGGGATGAGAGCATTTTTATTGTTTGTACCATGTGATCTTTGATGATGAAACGTTCTTCCTCTGTCAACGTACCGCGTTTTACACTAAGGTTATAAAGCTCGCCTTTGTTGTAGGCTTGAGCTGGTAGTTGCATATCAAAGCCCCAAATGTTCTGTGGATGATCGAATTCCACAGGGGGGCGTCGTTCGCCCCAGCTTTCAACATGCTCTGGTTTATTGGCCAGTAGTGTTTCGCGCCATGGCAGTGTTTCTGGATAGTGTGGAAGGTTTTGCTTCTCTTCTTGAGATAGTCCAATTCGATTGCTGAAATGTCTGACCCACTCTTGTTTGCCTATACTATGAAGTCTTTCTATATCATTCGACTCCATAAATTCCCCCCCAATATTAGCCTGGGCAATGAATGCAAAGTCTGCTTGCAATTGTTCCTGACGAGCGAGTTTTTGCTGGTTTAGAGCCGCTTCACTTTTTCCATCCAGACAGCCATTTAGGTAATCAATCTCGGCATCACGCCACAATACTTCAAAGCGCGTTCGAATTTCATGGATACGGTTGTAGATGGTCTCGAGCTTGGTCGCTTTATCCACCACATGGACCGGACTGGTTATTTTGCCGCAGTCATGAAGCCATGCGGCGATATGAAACTCACGACGCTGATATTCGGTCATGCTGAATTCAGCCAACTCTCCATCTTGCGAGCGTTCCGCTGCATCAGCTAATAGTTTGGCCAGTTCAGGAACACGCTCGCAGTGTCCACTGGTATAAGGAGACTTAGCGTCAATCGCATCGGCCAACAAGTGAATAATGCCATCTAAGAGGGCTTGTTGTGCTTCGAACTGTCTGCGGGTCGAAACAGCAGTGGCTGCCGCCCCCGAAACTTCTTCCATAAAACGATGGAAAGTTTCTTTATGTGCTAATGCACTTTCAGGAAGTTGAAGCACTAATGTGCCCAATATGGTCGCATCTCGGTCTATAAGTGGCGTCAGGAAAAGGTTTTCTTGATCAGCTGATAGCTGTTTTTTGATCATGCTTTCAAGCTCACTCCAGTGCTGACTGTGACAGGGAATGAGTACTGGACAATTTAAGTTTGTTTGCGTTGCCAGTTCCATGACTTGGTTTTCTTTGTTGAACAAATAGACGGCGCCGGCTTTAGAAGCGGTGATTGCCTGTAGATGATCGGAAACTTGTTCCAGCATACGCTCCATGTTTGGGTCATGTGCCAATTTATCCGTGATTGACTGGAAGTTATGAATCGTCAATGCCATATGATCCGTCAGCGATGACAGGACATTGATTTCTTTAACGGGAGAATGCACATCAATTTTACGGCTAAAGTCAAACGACGCCAGAGCACTGACCTCTTGTGACAACTGGTGTAACGGCCTTGAAATTGTTCGGCCAATTAGCCAACCGAAGATCATTAGGATCGCAATCACAGCGAGTGATAAAAGTAATTGGTTAAATAAATTAGCATTTACATCTTTCAATAATTCAGACTTGGGAATGGCATAGAGAAAATTCCATTGCTGCTGATTATTACGAAAGACTGGTAGGTTCATGCCGTACCAAGCCTCTCCTCCCACTTTAAAGTCGCTCAGTCCCTTGGTTGTTTGTGGTTGCTTCAACAGCTGAGCGAAAGTTGAATTTGGCAGATCCTGTATGGTTTTTAAGGTCGTTGAAGTCTTGTCCGATGAATGACCAATCAGTGAGATGTCCAAATTGCTGTGTCCCAGTACCCATTGGTTTTGATCAACAAGCGCCATCTGTACAGACTCACTGGGTGATAGTAGGTGCATAAAATTGGACAGATCATCGATGGATGCATCCACCCCTACTACGGCTTTCTTGCTCTCATGACGTTGAGCAAAGGTGGCGCCAATTTCTTCCGTCGTGAAGAACACATATGGGTGCGTTAATATTAGTGTGTCACTTGATTGAGCCTCTTGATACCAGAGCCGGTTTCTAGGGTCATAAGCATACTCTTTTGGTGTCACAGCACCTTCAATAGGTTGAAATGATGCATCATAGAAAGCCCATGTCGTTGTAAGTATGTTGCCGTAAAAGTCTCTATCAATGGCCTGAAGTAAGTAATTCGCACTGTCTGGTGCTGAGACACGCTCACGAGCTAGGGAGCTTTTTAGTGAGCGCAGTAAGAAAAAGTCACCATCCTCATAACCCACATAGACAGCACTAATAATGTGATTCAATGCCATCATACTAGCGAGTTTGGGGATTTGTTGTAGGCGATCTGACGTAGAAACCATGCCAGTAATGTCATCCATGGCGAGCAGATGAACACTCTGTTTTGCGGTATTGGTAACCGTTTCAATCTGCTTTTCCAGAGATAAGGTCGTTTGGTGAGCGGTTACCTCTACTTGATCGGTTAAAGAAGATCTTGCGTAAAAATAGGAACAGATCGTTAATGCAGAAGCCAAAATCAGCATGCTAATGATAATAGTGCCACTGAATAATAGTCGAACAGGAATGCCCATTCTTTTGGTGTGCTTGTCCATCCTTGAAAATCTCCGAAATAGATGAAATTACGGAAAAATAAACTGAGCTATATTTCAGTATTAGCTAGGAGTCTGGAATGGACAAGTTTTTTGAGACGATTTGCTTCTTTGGCGGATGAGAAATACGCAATTTTATCCAATACGTTTGTCGATCTTTCCGCTACTCTGAAGGAGTATCTTGTGCATTTGAAAAGAGGAGGGGGGAGATGTCAGACGGTAATCAGTTTCAATTTCTAAACAACCGAGTGCTAGACAATGTGATGCTGTTGAAAGCGTCGATGACGAACTTTTCCTACGGTAATCATGCCCATGAAGAATACTCCTTTGGTATCACTCTGTCTGGGCGTCAGGATTTCTTTGCTAATGGAAAATTGAACAAGAGTAATCCAGGGCAGGTGATCGCGTTGAACCCTGGGGATGCTCATGATGGTGAGTCAGGTGGTGATGCCGCGCTGACTTATGAAATGCTTTATGTGCATCCTGAACAATTTGCGCCACACCTTAAGGCGTTGAATGTGCGCCATGCGGAACATTTTCGTGTAAACGAGACGGTTTTTAGTGATCCTCAAGTTCAGGATCGTATTTTGCGGCTGGCGCGATTAATCGAGTCTCAAGGCGCAACGTCGAGCGAATACACCATGTTGATGTTTGAGCTGGCTGAGCAGTTAGTGCGTTACGAGTCTAAACGAGTATTGAGCCGTGACACTAAACGCCAATCGCGACTTGAACGTGCCAAAGAGTATTTACAAGATCACTATCAAGACGAAGTGTCTTTGGACAGTTTGTGCCAAGTGGCCTGCATGTCAAAGTATCACTTCTTGCGACTCTTCAAAGACTATACCGGTATGACGCCACACCAGTACTGGCTTAATATTCGTATCAACCGAGGTCGCCAAGCGCTTCGTTCAGGTGTGCCAGTTTCCGACATTGCTAATCACTTAGGCTTTAACGATTTAAGCCATTTTAATCGTCGCTTTAAGCCAGTATTTGGCATTACCCCGCGTCAGTATCAGCAGTTAATTCTGATTCCTTAACGCTTACTTTTTTCGTTCTTCTCTCGAATCTGACATTGCCCGTTGGAGGGTATCCTATGCTTGAAATTCTACTGTTTGCACTGGTGATGATGTATTCCCCTGGCCCAGTAAATATGCTGTCACTGTTTTCTGGAGTAAGCCACTATGGCTGGCAGACGTTACGCTTCTGTGGTGGTGTTGCCTTAGCGATGTGCACCCTGTTCTTATTGGTGGGCTACATTGGTGGTGCGATGGTGACGCCTGTCATGCAAGGTGTCGCGGCCAGTCTAGGAGGCCTGTATATCGCGTATTTAGCCCTAAAGCTACTGATCGCCAGCTATCGTCCACAACAGGCGGCCAACGCCAATCACGATATGACGTTTGTCTCGGGTCTTATTATGCAGTTGACCAATCCAAAGGCGATGATTGTCGTGTTGCCAGTGGTGACGGTGCAATTTCCTAATGCTCACATTGAAGGCATCAATGTGTTTTGGGTGTCGGTGTTGCTAGGCCTGATGGCTGGCGGTGCTCCAGCGTCTTATTTTCTTGCGGGTAAACAATTGAAACAGCTAGTACTCAAACCCTCTGTTATGTCATGGGTGCAACGTTTAATGGCGTTTTTAATGCTTTTGTTAGCAGGGCAGTTCTTATGGGATGGTGTTGGGTTGATGGCGGCGATAATTTAATCAAACCTTTGTCTAAACCTTGAAACAACCGTGTAGGAGCCGTGCAATCCTGCCGATTGGCTTGAAAACAGTACTTCTTTCTCCCAGTTTAATAATCACATGCAGGCACTTATTGAGTGCTGCTTGATTCACTTAAGTAACCAAGGAGAACGTTATGCAAGCGCAAACAACTGAGGTTCATCATATCGCCGACATCATTAAAGTTATGAACAGCGGCATTGAGTTTTATCAAGAAGCGAAAAGCAAAATTGAGCAGCCAGAATACACCGGCTTCTTTAATCGAATGATTGATGCCAAGGAAGAGGCTGTGTTTGAGTTACAGAAATTCGCCGTGGCGGAAACGGGCGCTGTAGAAAATGGTTCAGACACCATGACCCAAGCCCGCAAAGCTTACTCAAATTTGGTCGACAAGATGTCTTCCTCATCTACGGAAACTTATGTGAGCCAGCTTGAGGAAGTGGAAGACAAGGTGTTGGATGAAATTGATACGGCACTAAAGAAAGAACAACCTGCAGATTGTGAAGTTACTCTACGTCGAGTCTACACTCGTATGAAAGAGTGTCATGATGAAATGCGTATGCTGCAAAATGGCATTATGCACTAAATCATTTTCTCTGAAAGGTAAAAGCGCTGTTTCAATCGTTATTGAGGCAGCGCTTTTTTAATGCTCCGCCACCAGTGCTCGCTCTATGGGTTGCTGCACATTGAATCCTTTCAACGTAGATGCTTCATCGTACTGGGAAAAGTATTCTACAAAGCCTTCATCAACGACCTTTTTGTAACGTAAGCTGGCGTGACGTAAAAACAGTTTGCCCTGCTTTCGAATAGCAAACGCCTGATGTGTGATATTTAGATGCGTTCCGATCCATTGGCTCACATCGTAGTTAGGTCGTACCATGCTAATGACGCTGCCAGAGGGAATACGGTCTAACACTTCAGGTTGATTCAGTGCTGTTAGTGGTACGTAAGGCGTACGTACATAAATTTTAGGTAGGTTTTTACCAGCCTCATGCAGCGCTTTAAGCTGAGCTGTTTTATCGATTGAATCGGGCAAACCTTGCAGTCGATCCTGTTGCATTGCCTGATACCAGGCTGGTTTATCAATCAAGGTCTCTGCAAATGCGGTATGGTCTAGCGCGATGTCTTGCGTAATATCTCGTAAAGCCCACTGGTTGTTGGGTATCCAATCTGCGCTGGCGAAATGATTACGTGTGATAAAATCGACGTTGCCGTGTTGATAGCGAAGCTTAATCAAATTGCGCTCAAACTCAGAGGGCGAATAGGACATGGCGCCAGCGAGGACGGTTTCGACAAACGTTGTGCAATCAAACAGGTCAAAGCGAGATAATGGATCACGATCGAATTGACCGTTGGGGCCTTCACCTAAACCGCCATCTACATAGGGCAGTCCCAACAAAGGCTCGCTGAGAGGGATAATGCGCTCGCTGATCTTATGAGATGGTGAGGTAGTCATTTCTTCCATAAAGGTGTTTCTTGGCTGTGGCTTAAAGACGGAGCAGCCGCTTAGGAGGCTAAGTAATAGCACAAAAGAAAGATAACGTTTCATAACAGGCGCACTAATATTCAAAAGAGAAAGTGTGCCTGATTGCGAAGGGATCAACCAGCGAACTTACAAACATAAAAATCATTGCTGGCTTTGTTGGTTGGAATTGAGACCTGAAAGCGATTCAAATTCGTAAAGAATATGTCTGCCATTGAATTGATCATGTGTTGCTCGTATCTATGAGGCATCAAGATAAAATTTTATGGGAGAAAGACATGTCTCAATCAGAATCCGCGTTGTTTAAACCTGTTCAGCTAGGTGAATTATCGCTGCCGAACCGAGTCATCATGGCTCCTCTGACTCGTACTCGTGCGATCAACCACCAACCGAATGCTTTAATGGCAGAGTACTATGCACAGCGTGCCAGCACAGGGTTATTAATTACCGAATGTACGATGGTATCAGAAGGTACGTCATCGTTTGGTCATGATCCAGGCGTGTATTCAGCAGAGCAAGTAGAAGGCTGGAAGTTGACCACTGAAGCAGTGCACGAAGCTGGAGGCCGAATCTTTATGCAGATTTGGCACGCAGGTAGAGCAGCGCATCCACTACTAAACGATCATAAAGAAGCGGTTGCCCCTAGTGCTATTGCGATTCAGGGCGAAACTCATACCCCGGAAGGTAAGCAGCCTTACACGGTTCCTCGCGAGCTGACACAGGCTGAGATACAGCAGATCGTAAAAGATTTCCGTCGTGGTGCTGAGAATGCCAAAGCAGCAGGCTTTGATGGCGTAGAGATTCATGCCGCGAATGGCTATCTGATCGACCAATTTTTACGTGACGGCTCTAATAAGCGCCAAGATGAGTACGGCGGTTCTGTTGAAAACCGTAGTCGCTTCTTGAAGCAGATATTGGATGAAGTGACGTCAGTATTTGGTTCAGGGCGCGTCGGTGTGCGTTTGTCACCTTTGAATAGCTTCAATGATATGCGTGATAGCGATCCAGTGGCGCTGACCAAATACTTGGCATCTATGCTCAATGAATACGACTTGGCGTACTTACACCTGATGCGAGCGGACTTTTTCGACCAACAGCATGCAGATGTGGTGTCGGCTGCTCGCTCAGTGTACCGAGGTCATCTTATGGTAAATATGGGCTATACGCCTGATGAAGCGAACCAAGTGCTTCAAACGGAGCAGGCGGACAGTGTGGCATTTGGTACGTTGTTATTGGCTAACCCAGATTTCGTTGAGCGTATTCAAGCAGGAGCTGGCTTTAACGAGCCGAACCCAGAAACGTTTTATACCGCTGGCGCAGAAGGCTACACAGATTATCCCTTTATGAATACTTAAGATAGGGTAAGGTAACGCATTAATGTTTGCGCTGACTTTGTCGACTATCTTATTAAGCATAGGTGGCCAGCAATAAACCAACCACGCTGGCCACGATCAAAGGAATACTGGCTTTCATGCCCATTACTTTTCCTCCAATGCTACTGACTAAGCCCGCTTTCAAAATGCCGTTCACGCCTGCGGCGATCACGATACCCAATACCGCTGTCTCCAAACTCAGCCCTTCACGGCTCATGCCCGATAAGGATAGGTTGATTGGATCCACATCAGCGACGCCGGAGGCTGCGGCTAATAACAGCACTCCGGCATCCCCTAAAGTAGCTTGTAATCCTGCGCTCAGCAGCAGAATACCTGTGAGCAGTGCGCCAAAGGCTAACGCCGACCAAAGCGATAATGGCGAAGCGGGCGGGGCGACGTTTTCAGGCACACTTTGATTGCCTTGGTGCCAGAACCACAGCGCTGGTAAATAGGTCAAAATGGCCATCGTTAACGTCGGTAGTGCAAGGGGTTGCAGCAAGTCTGGGTTGATCACGCTAGCGACCAACAACACTCGTGGATACATGGTGCCGCAGGCAAACAGAACGCCTGCAGCCAGCAGCGGTGAGGCTTGAGGAACTTGTTTCGCCATTCTTGAAAATTGCAGTGTCAGAGCGGTAGAGGAAGCAAAACCTGCAAACAATGCCGTGGCCATGATGCCTTTTTTCGCACCAGCAAACTTCATGGCAAAGTAGCTGATAAACGAAATACTGGAAATCAGCACCACCATCCACCAGATTTCATAGGGGTTCAATGCTTGCCAAGGTCCCATATCTTCATTTGGAATAACGGATAAGATCACAACGGAAATGATCAGCAACTCAAGTGCTGCCCAGAGCTCTTTTTTTTCGATCAACCACAGCCAGCGGTGCATTTCGCCTTTTAAGCTAAGTAACAAGGTGGTGATCACAGCGAGTGAAGCCGCTTCGACCACGTAACCAATCATGACCATGGCGCCAAAGCTAAAGGCTAATAAGGATGCTATCAAAGAAGTCAGCGAAGCTCGGTCACGGGTACTGTTGATCACGTAAGAAGCGGTTAGGGCGATGGCCAAGCCGATGAAAAATACGCCCAAAAGGAAAGCGCCAAGTTGGTTGGCGATCATGGCGGATACTGCACCGAGTAACGAAATCAGGCCGTAAGTTCGAAGCCCAGCAATACGAGAACCTTCTTTTTGATCTCGGTATTTAAAACCCCGTTCAACACCAATCAATAAGCCCAGTGAAAGCGCGATAGCTAACAACACAATGGTATGGAAATCACTCGACTGCATAGCACCATCCTATTGTTTTTATTTGACTTATTTATTCTAAAGCGTAGCACATACGCAAAAATAAAATAGTTAGCATGTACTATTTAAAGCCTTTTTAGATGAGTGCTGATGTTTGCAGCAGTGTGCTTTAAAATAGCTGCATAGTCGTTAGCGAATGTCTTTTCACTAGCAAATACCTTAGGCCAAACTAGATTAATACAAGCTTCAACTTTATCTTCAAACATAATTGGGACAGCAATAGCTCGAAGGCCATCATTGGCTTTTCGTTCGCCAAAATAGGATGGAGAGCGATATGCGAACCCTTGTTGAAGAATTTGTTTATACAAAGCAGGCCAAGTTTCGTAAAACTGTTGTTGAGTGCTAGGAGGAAAATTTTTCCAAATGGAAGCTAGATAGCGTTCGCGGTCATTTTCAGTGCTGTATGCAAGTAGAGCTCGACCTGCTGCCGAGCGAAGCATGTTGACCTCTGTCTGGATACGACAATGATTAATGTGAAGTCTCGTGATCGCGCGCGTGCTTTCTACAAGAAAAAGCTTGTCACCAATTGGGATAAAAATATCAGAAGGCCAAAGTACTTTATCTGTCAATGCTTCCACGTGCTGACAGATAATTTCCAGCAGTGGCTGAGCTGTTGGAGGAATATGCATTTCAGTCTGTTTCGGTAGTAGCACATTGCTCCGATAGCGTTGATCAAGCAGATTTTGCCTGACGAGGTGCTGTTCAGTCAGACGTTTTAATAAGCGATGTGTGGTGCTTTTCGGAATCCCTGTACGTTGTGATACTTCCGACAGGGTTAGCCCTTGAGCATTACCAAGTTCCGCTAAGATTTGGATGCCGCGATCAAGGGCTAGGGTCATATATGGCACTCGTTAACTATTCAAATACGTCCAGGTCGTTGGCTAACACTACTTTGCCATCGTAATGCTGACGAACTTGCTCGGCAGTGGATTCTACTGGCTCAGCATAGAACAGTAAGTGGGTCAGTACCAGTAAACCAGGCTGAACTGCATTGGCGACCTTGGCCAATTCTGCTGCGGGCGTATGGGCTTGGGAGTGATAGTTTTGCCAAGCTGGAGAAACCTTTTTTAAAGCTTCATCATTGATCACTTCATGCACCAGAATATCGACCCCTTTGGCCATCTCAATTAGCTTCTCGCTGTAGCCTGTATCACCAGAAATAACGATGCTTTTATCCGGTGTGGTGATCTTATAACCGAAGGCTGGTTCAATATCTCCGTGGGGCACATCAAAGGCTTCGATGGTGACATCGCCATCTTTAAATACCCAACCGCCGTGCTCGTATTCGGTCACCTTGGTTTTATACAGCTCAGGGTTTTTCACCGGTTGCAAACCATGCAGTCGTAAATCCAAATCCACCTGCAGCATGTCATAGTAGCCGTTGGTCATAGCTTGAATACCTTTAGGGCCGAACACGGAAATTTGGTTATCACGACGCCACCACAGGGTGGATGCCAGCTCCCCATAATCTAAAATATGGTCACTGTGTAAGTGTGTGATGAAGAGGTTTTCGATTTTTGTCGGATGCAGTTGCGGAAAGCCATTAGCGGCCGCTTGGATAGTGCGGTGTACCGCGCCGGGCCCAATATCAAAAAGGTACGCTTTATCGTTGTACACCACGGCTGTAGCTGAGCCAACGCGCTCAGGATTGGTTACTGGTGTTCCCGTGCCTAGGGTAACGACTTGGGTTTTTGCCAATACTGGCAACGCCACCATACCAAGTGATAAAAGGGTGCATTGAGAGAGTTGTTTGATCATCGTCTTAGTCCACTCTGTTATTTTTATTGGGAAGACATCTGAGTACGGCCATACGCAGTGCAGCAGTGTTAACTGCCCGCTTATAATTGCGATCAAGATTGTAAAGGTAAATGGGAAAGTGCAAAGTGTTCCACTGACTGGAACACTTACATTAGGAGGGTGGACGTTTACGGATTAACTACTGGCTATCAAGTTGCTAAAGGCCTTGCTGATTAGGTCTTTTTTCACCGTAGTGCGTGCCACTGATTGATCAAACCAGAAGCTCATAGGTTGATCAAAGCCAATACCGTGCATGTAGTTGTAAAGAGCCTTGCGCAGGCCATTGCCGAGCATTTCATGGTCGGTACCGGTTGGGTCAAAGAAGTCCACGTCGTTCTCGGCAAACAGCGTCTCTGGGCGCTCTGCCAAGGTGATACCGTATTCTTCTGGCTTGATACCGATTGGGCTGTGAATAGTGGCGGCGAAGCGGTGCCAGTAAGCCGATTGGAAACAACCGTGAGACATCATTTGGCGTACCATTTCTAGGGCATCAACGGTCTCTTGCTCGGTTTGCGTTGGGAAACCGTACATCAGGTAGGCGTGGACTAAGATGCCTGCATCACTAAAGCCTTTGGTGACGCGGGCGACTTGCTCGACGCTAACGCCTTTTTTCATCAGTTTCAGTAGACGATCCGAGGCGACTTCCAATCCACCACTAACAGCAATACAGCCAGAGTCCGACAGCAATTGGCATTTCTCTGGGGAGAAGGTTTTCTCGAAGCGAATATTGCCCCACCAGCTGATGACCACGCCACGCTCGATTAAACGTTCCGCTAGGGCAAACAAGGCCTTCGGCGGAGCTGCTTCATCAACAAAGTGGAAGCCGGTCTGACCGGTTTCTTCGATCAATTGCTCGATACGATCTACTAAGATATCGGCACCAGCGTAGTCGTAGCGTTCGATGTAATCCAAGCTCACATCACAGAAGCTACACTTCTTCCAGTAACAGCCATGGGCAATGGTCAGCTTGTTCCAACGGCCATCGCTCCAGATACGGTGCATCGGGTTGAGCATTTCACACAAAGACAAATATTCCGTCAGGGGCAAACCATCGTAGACCGGCGCGCCCACTTCGGTTTGCGGAATGTCTTTTAGGTCTTTGTTGTCGTTGAAGTACACAAACGGCTCGCCGTCTTGGTCTTCAGCAAGGAAGTAAGTACGTACTAAATCATCGACTTCACACTTGCCATCAAAGTAATCCAACAAGGTCATAAACGGACGTTCGCCATCGTCGACACAGATAAAGTCGACGAACTCAAACACGCGGATATCTTTCAGTGCACGGAGTTCTGTATTCACAAAGCCACCGCCAAGCACCACAGGAATGTCTGGATTAATCTCTTTACAGGTTTGCGCGATACGTAGCGCACCTAGCATATTGCCTGGGAAAGGCACCGTTAGCGCGACCACGCTGGGTTGGGTTTCTTCAAGGTAAACTTCCACCAACTGCTCAAGGATCTCTGAACTAAAGCTCGGCTCGCCCATCAGGGTGTCGTACAGATCATCAAAAGTTGGGTTGGCTGCGGCTAAGCGCTCACCGTAACGGCTGACTTCAAAGTAAGGATCGACTCCTTGAGTGATCACGGAAGACAAATCATTGATAAATAGAGTCGCTAAGTACTTTGCTTTGTCTTGTACGCCTAAGTTACCAAATGCACTTTTCAGTACATCACCGGACACAGACTCCATCTGCTCAATGGCATCAAAGGCTGGGCCTTCTGGTAGAAATCGGCGCGAGTTAATGCGCATAGCAAGACTTGAGTCTTTGCCTTGTAAAAAGCGAATTACTGGCTCAACGCATAAACGGTAGCGATCAAACTCGGCTAGAAAGGTGTAAATCACATCCGGTAGCTCATCGTCATCGAAGGACTCGAAGTGCTCTTCCACATGCTGACGCATAATGTCCAAGCCCTGTACTGTCATCATCTCAAGGAATAACTCAATCGCAGGATCACGCTGCACCGCCTCGTAACCACGGGAGCGCAAAAAGCCCGTTAGATACGCCGTCGCGGGGTACGGGGTATTCAACTGAGTCATTGGAGGAGTCATTAAAAGAACGGTCATGGCAGGCCTATTGAAGAGTGGAGATAAGCTAATAATTTGTGAGGATTTTAGCATTTAATCACAAGAAAGGCGCGAGCCCCTTAATCTAATAAGGGGCTAAATGATCACTCTTCAGACGTTAAAAAATGGCTGATATCTTGGAAAATTTCAGCGTGTAATTGCTCTCTGGTGACGCCTTCGCCATCTAAACAAATGATACCATCCCCCTGTTCTTCTGCTTCTAAAAGTTCATAAGCATTTGCTTTACAAAGCTGCATGAAACTGAAATGCGTCGCTTTTGGGTAAATTTTGTAGCGGTTTGTCGGTAGCTCTAGTGATCGCGCGATAAAGCCAGATTCAATATCTACTGGTAAATCCCCAATATCGATGCCTGCTCCTAGTACCATTACCGAAGGCAAAATCTGCTTTAAGCTGGCGACTGAAAATGAATGTGCCAGTCCGAGGTCCAAACTAACGATTTTGTTAATACGCGAGTCTTCAAGGCCTGCGAGCATTGGTTCGGGGTTATCCAACTTCATTTCATTTGCTACGCTTTCAATTCTAGGGTTAGGGTGCTTGTTATAAAAGGTTCGCATTGCATGTGCGTCCACTGATGCGCCAGCGAGGAGCATCACCGTCCAACCACCTAGAGAATGGCCAATGGCACTGATCTGCTCAAAATTAATAGAAGGTTGCCATGCTGAACTGCTCAGCCAGTCAAGTGTGCGAGAAATATCCTTTGGTCGCTCCCACCATTGTGCGGCTGTATCAGTATTATGGTCAAAGGTCGAGGTGCCAGGGTGGTCTACAGAGGCGACCAGATAGCCTTGCTTGACGAGCAGGCTTGCCAACCAGTTTAAATTGCGCCAATGACCGCGATAGCCATGGGATAACAAAATTAACGGGTAGTTACCTGCTTTTAGGGGCGTATTGTTAGCCGCTAGCGTACCTTGAAAAGCGATATTATCGGCAATTAATGTGACTTCACGCTCTGCTGAGGTTGGATACCAAATGGTTACATCAAGCGGCCGATATGAATCATTAAGAATAGTTTTGTGCTGTATGCCTACTACGTGATTAAGTTCTACGGCAGAAGTGAGTTGAGTAAACATAAGCAAAGTTAAGTAGCAACAGGCAGTTGAGATCGTATTGTAGGTATTCATAGGGGGCTCCGAAAACAGTTGAATTGAGCCTTCATAATCAGTGAAATCTAGAGTAAATGCGTCCTCGATCCTGATCTAGTACGTCCTCAAAAGGGATATAGGTCAGCCATCATAGGCTTTTAGAAAGGCAGAACTAACTATGGTCAAACGAAAAAATCGAATCGTTCAGTTAAAGGGCACCACCGTAGAACGTGCGTTTGAAAAGGAGAGTGAGCTGCTAAAAAAGGTTCAGCAAAATACGTTGCAGCAAGCCTTGTTACTGTGGCAAACACCTGAGCCAACGGTGGTGTTGCCTGCTAGTAAAAAGTGGTTGGCCACTCCTGAGTTGATCGACCGGTTGCATGCAAAGGGTTGGCAAATATTGTCACGTAGAACAGGTGGCGCCCCTGTACCGCAAGTGGCGGGGGTATTAAACGTGTCGCATATGTATGTTTGGGATACAGATCAACCTTATTCAATTTCAGACAGCTACGAACGTTTTTGTGCCGCATTACAGCGCTTTTTCAAAGCCCTTGGCATAGAAACAGAAGCTCATGCCACGCCATTTTCCTATTGTGATGGGGATTACAATATCAATATTAAGGGCCAAAAAGTGGTGGGGACCGCACAGCGTGTCACGTTAGGACAACAAGGGGAAAAGATTGTCTTGGCGCAGGCTTGCATCTTACTCGAAGCAGACCTTGAACAACTGATTTATCCGATCAATTTGAGCAACTCACTCAATCACATTGACGAACAAGTGAAAGCGGAGGCTCATACCTGTTTAGCGGACCATCTAGTATCACTGCCAAGTGAGCAGAGCTTATATCAACAATTAATCCAAGCGTTCGCACCCGTGGCGTGAACGCTTATGGGTTTGGTCCTAGGGAATTCTTGTCACTTGTAATTGTTCGGCTGGCCTGCCTTCTAAGCCTAGAGCTTCAAGCGTCTATTGATTATTTTTCAACAAGTTTTAGTGGAGTATGGTATTGAGGTGGGCATCACTCAATTGGCGCATTTGACGCTCAATCCATTGCACTCTTTCAAATAAATGAGCACTGAGTCGATTCGGATTTCGCTGCTGTGGGTTAGGCAGTAATACGGCTAAACGAGCCGCTTGATTGGGGGTTAAATCACGTGCTGAGCGACCATAGTAATGTTGGCTAGCGGCTTCTACGCCGTAAATGCCTTTGCCAAATTCAGCAATGTTGAGATACACCTCAAGGATGCGCTTTTTACCCCAGATAGCTTCCAAACTGATCGCTAACCCTGCCTCTAAGCCTTTACGGATCAGGCTACGTCCAGGCCAGAGAAATAGGTTTTTGGCGGTCTGTTGGGAAATAGTGCTGGCGCCACGCAGACCTTCGCCATCGCTGTAATCTTCCAGTGCATTGCTGATGGCTGTGAAGTCGACACCAAAATGGTTTGGGAAGCGTTGATCCTCAGAAGCAACCACCGCGAGAGGCATGTAACTGGGTAGCTCATCGATCGCTACCCATGACTGTTGCACGGGGTAAGAACTTTGTAGCATAAACGCTGACGTCGGAGGCGGCACGAAGCGAAACAATAGCAAAACCAATACCAGCAGTAGAGCTAGCTTCCAGATAATGGACCAGAGCCAGCGGAGCATTTTAGATTTAGGTTTTGCCATTCGGATTCTCAATACGTAACAGAGTATTACTTCAGATATGACGTTAGCTTAACTCAAACGAAGTACAATATATTGTCTATATTTTGATCTCATTCTTCTGTTTGTTCGTATGAACAGTTATAAATTTATTTAATGGGATCTCTTATGAAAAAGTCAATTGTCATGCCTGTTTTGTGCTTGGGCTTAATGGCTTCACAAGCCAATGCTACCTTATCAGAATTAACAGATCTAAATAAGTTAACTTGGCAGAGCCGCATCATTGTTGCAAATAACCCAAACAACTCTCAGCAACTGATTAAAGTTTTTAACGATGAAAATATTGGTGTTATCGATCGAGACGTTGTTTGGTTCGTTATCAATGACGATGGTTCGATCAAGACAAATTACTCGGGTTTGGTAACTTCCGGCTTATCCGAAAGTGTCGTGAGAAAATATCAACTGAAAGACAATGAAATCATATTAATTGGTAAAGATGGTGGTTTGAAGGAACGTATCTCGGGGTTAGACTTAGAACGACTTTTCAGTGATATAGATCGTGTGCCTATGCGCATAAGTGAAATGCAAACAAAATAAGAATAGGGAGATAATCGTAAACTCACCGTAATGAGCAGAGCTCTGTGGTCTTTTGTTATAGAGTATAAATTGATTTAGAAATGATGTATTGCTGAAGGATTAGATATGAAGCTTTATTTATACGATCACTGTCCATACTGCATTCGTGCAGAAATGATTGCAAACTACAAAGAAGTAAATCAACAAAACGTTTACCTTGCCAATGATGACGAAGACTCTTGCTACAAATTGATTGGAGCAAAAATGCTGCCAATATTAGAGGATCAAGACGAAACTATTGGAGAAAGCCTAGACATTGCAAAAAGGCTCGATGAAATAGGAAAGACTGAAAAAATTATACGAAAGGGTGGTAACGATAAGCCGTTTCTTGATGTCCTCGGTGACGCAAACTTTTCTATTAATTGTTTACTGTTTCCTAGAAATATTCGAATTGGCCTTCCTGAATTCGAAACCATATCAGCACAGAACTACTTTGAGGCTAAAAAAGAGAAAATTATTAATATGACGTTCTCTACGGCCCTAGCTCAGACGGAAGAGCACATCGCACAGGTCGAAAAAGTGCTCAACAGCTTGCCAGATCTTCCTTTACCATCTCTACATGGAGGAACAATCAGCTGGGATGATGTGTTGATTTATCCAACTCTGAGAAATCTGACGATGGTCTCAAATCTAAAATTTCCTGCTCAGGTTTTAGAGTACATTGATCAAGTATCAAAGCTTACTTCTACTCATACCTATTTTGATAAGGCCATGTGATAGTTCAGTAGCAGAGTAGCTACATTGCTTATTGATAACGGCTAATACTTAAGTTTTCCTTGGGGTTATGGGTAAAACGATTAGCGTCACCGTAATCTCAAAGAGACAAGATACACTTGTCTCTTTGATTAGATGGATCACTACTCAGAAGCAATGATGTAACAGTGTGGGATGGAAGCATGGGTGTTTATTTTGCATTGTGACAGGGCATTTAACTCAGCTTCTTGCTTGGTGTCTCCTTCAGAGCCTCCTAGGACTCCTGAACGGTTGCCTGCAATGGCTTTATGTCCTGAGGTCGATAAGTAGTCTCGCCAGTGGTCAACATCACGATAAGCAATAATTTCTTTGGGGTAATCGGCTGGATTCAAGGGAGCACGATTTGTGGTTTCCTGATCCTCAACCAGACAATTGGCATGTTGTGACTGGCTGTAAGCCTGACATAGTCTGAGTGCCTCTTTACGTGCAATGTCGATCGAAAGTTTGTCATCTGCAAAGCCACTTGCAATGGGGCGTCCCGCCTCATTCCAAAAAACAGCAAACGCTTTATTACCCTTTTTGTTAAGGTAGGTGCGATATTCGTTTGCTAACCAATCTTCCGACTGCAGCATGCGAGTAAAGTGCATGCCAACTTGGCGTTGGTTGAGTTCATTTTGCTCAAAAACCCCCGTCTTCTGGAAAGCTGAGCAGGCCGTAATGAGTAAAAGTGTTGAGATAGCAGAAGTGGTTTTTAATAACGATAAGGCGGTCATATAACGTTCCTTGATAATGTAACCGTAAGAAGTGAGGTATCACAGCGCATTATAATGACTTTGCCAAATAGCTTAAGCACTTTATGACGTAAAAACTTGCAAAATTATAGCGTTGTTTTGCATTAGCCATCACACCGGTCACTGAGGTCAGTATTCTTCAATACTTTCCGTTTTAAACCGCCCATGCTCCAAGCTTTATTAATTAGCGATGGAGTCTTTTATGATCCTTTCCACTTTTATATCTATGAGCTTATTTGCGCTGGCAGCGTCTCTTTCTCCTGGGCCAGTCAATTTGGTCGGCGTCAGTAGCGGCGCTCGTTATGGCGTATTTGTAGGTTTAAAATTTGTCACCGGTGCGACCCTAGGTTTTATCGTGCTTTTTTTATTTATTGGTCTTGGCTTACAGCAATTGATTCAAGTTATGCCTACGCTGATGTTTTATCTCAAATGGGCTGGCGTCGTCTTTCTTTTATACATTAGCTATCAACTATGGCGCGACTCAGGCGAGTTGTCCTCAGACCAGCAAGAACGCCATCCTTCACCTTGGCTTGGAGCCGTAATGCAGTGGCTTAATCCGAAAGCTTGGCTAGCGTCGGCTTCAGGCATAGCGGCTTATATCGAACCCACTGATGTTCATGGGGTTTGGCTATTCGCAGGTATATATTTGGTTATCTGTTGGCTGTCGCTTATGGTGTGGGTACTGATTGGTGCGTGGATGAGAGAGTGGTTGGCTACCTCCAGTCGCATTAGACAACTTAATCGAGTACTTGCGATAGGTCTTTTGTTGAGTTGTGTGGCGATTCTGTATTAAGAGAATGAGCGGTTTGCTTTATATTGTTTAGGAGTAGCAGCGACTCTTTCTTTAAACGTACGTTGAAAATGTGCTTGATCGCTAAAACCAAATTGACTGGCGACATCGATTATCGAGACGCCATTTTTAAGGGCAATTTGTCCCAGTTGAATCCGACGATTTAAACGAAATGCGTGTGGTGATAGTTGGTAATAACGTTTGAACTGACGAGTAAGGTAGCCTGAACTCATTTCAAACTTCATGGCTACTTCTTCAATGCTCTCTTCTGAGTGAGAGTTCTCAATAAGATAATAGGCAACCTCTGATAAGGCGGTCGGAATTTTATTGGTTTGCGTTACCTCGGTACTTTTCAAGAAATTAAACAGCTTAAATAATGTGGACTGTAAGGCGTGAGACTTTGATGGAATGGAAGCATTCGACATTAAAAGCTGACAAAGACCTACAACTTCTTGGAACATCTCTGGATGCTGAATGATGTCTTGTTGAGTCGGTTCCCATCTCGAAGACAGGGCCTGTCCATTATTCAATAGCAAATGACCTAACCAATTACAGTCCAGGTGCAGCATATAGTATGACCAAGGAGAGTTTGACTGCGGATTACATGCATGTACTTCATGAGCATTCATGATCACCAAATCGCCTTGACTAACCTGATGGATACGATCACCACATAAGAATGAGCTATGGCCATCAAGGATCGCACCCAGAGACCATTGTTCATGGCTATGAGGTGTATAGCGAACATTGTGTCCGTCTTTGATATAGCGTAATTCGATTTGTTCCAAGCTTGAATCACGCCAAAAAATCGGTTGTGTATCAGGTGCCATATAGCGTCCTTTTCCGCAATGCCTGCTTTATTAGAAACGATATACGCAAGAATAAGATTAAGCCAGACTAAGAAGCCTTTTATTCCGCCATCAGTCTAAGGGGAGGGCTTAAGCCGTCGCCAAGAAATGGTTGCCTTTGTGACAAAGAATCTCGAAAGAGCTGCATAGCTTGCGGAAAGTTTTAAATAAATAGCCATCGATCAAACGAGTGAAGAAGGGAAAGATGTTGAGTTCCTAATTGTGCTACGTGTTAAAGAAAGAGCGTAATGAAAGCGAGATAGGCTACCCTGTGTTCAGGGTAGCCAGCCAAGCGTCAGATTAAGCGATTTTCTGACCCGCTGTTGGGCCTGATTTTAGTGTAAACACTTCATCGACTTTAATAAGCACGGCGCACTTAGGTGTTTTCATACCGTTGTTTTCTGCATATTGAACGGCATTATCAAAGTACTCACCGTCGTAATGCACTTCTGGAGAGCCGACAAAGCGGTAGCCATCCAAGTTTGGTCGATCAATGACCGCAATGGCGATTTTAGAGCCTTGCTTAATGTTTTCTAGTGTCTGACCGCCAGTGTTTTCATTGAAAATCAGATGGTTGCCATCAAAAACACGTAGTGAACGTTTAGGGCCGATGTTTGGCATACCTGATTCTTTGATGACGGTAGCTAGAATAGGGGTTTGCTCCGCTAGCATTTGCTGCATAGCATCGTTTAATTTTTGCTCAGACATATTATCATCATTCCTATATGACAGATTGAATTCTATTTTGAGAATAATAATCTATATTAATTGATAATAATTGTCATTAATGTTTTTAGGTGATGTTGTTCTTGAGGGTGGGCCAGGCACTCGGGTACCTGGCTGCGTAGGGAAGCTACTCTTTAGGAGGGGCGTAGGGCCCGTCAAGCAATCCGTAATTTAGGCGATTGATGGCGATGTGATTGGCTTTTCTCGACAATTCAGGCGTTTGATCGTCCATCGAGTTAATGATCTGCGTCGCCACGGCATTGATGACATTGCCTAGCAAGCCGCCACCCCCTGAGTCAGAACGCTGTGCGGCTGAGGCGTGAGCATCCCAGAGTAGGACTCCGGTTTTACTGTCGACCAAGCGCATACTGACATCGACCACAGTATCAGATGACAAGATGTTATATTTTTGTCCCCAATCGTTGATTTCGGTGTAAAGCACTGCGTCAGCACCTATGTGCTCATAGAGCTTGTCCATTGGCACTAAGTTCATTTCTTCGGGAGTGGGTAAACCATTTTCCTTGAGAAAGGTTTCAATGACGGCAACGGGGAAGACGTAATAGCCTTTTTCACCGAGAGGTTTACTGATTGTAGACAAGAAGACATACGGTGCATTTACTTCTAGAGAGCTATTTTTTGGCGGGATCACCAGAATAGAGCGTGGTTTTGCCGCCAGTAAAGCGTCGTAATTGTAGCTTGAAGGCGTTGTAGAGCAGCCTACTAAGAACAGGCTCAGTAAGCTGCCTATCAGCCATAACGATTTTCGCCATAACATCATTACTGCTTGGCTCCTTCTAGACGATTCAACATGCCATCGATTAGAACGGCCGATTCAGGAAACAGCGTTTTCTCTGTTTGGAATTCAGCTTTCGCTTGAGCCATATTACCTTCCAACGCGTACATGTAACCTAAATGAGCATGTATTCCTGGTGCGATACGTAAGCCATTTGCTGCGCTTTTTTGTATCACGGTTTCTAACTCTACAATTTGCATTGAAGCATCCGCACTGCCTGGCTCTAAGTACATTTTATAAACCAGCTGTTCGTAGTTGCCCCAGTAGAACGTTGGCTGGTGTGTAGAGCAGCCTGACAGGACAATCATACCGATGCCGAGAATTAGCCCGCATACTTTGCGGGCTTTTAAAGTTGGGAAATAAGCATGCATCTTATTGGACAGTCCAAGTACCGTTTTCTAAGTCTCGAACAATGTGGTTAACGGCTTCGGTGATGGCGAAGTTTAATACTTTGCCGTTCAGCGTGGCATCGTAGCTCGCTATTGAACCAAATCCGACCACTTCACGATTGCTCAACTCGTACTCGCCTGCGGCTTGGGTCGAGTAAACAATCTCACCTGTTAACACGTCTACGATATTCAAACTGACCTTGGCATAAGCGGTTTGCGTTTTGCCTGATCCAAGAATCCCAAATAGCTGTTTGTCACCTGTGACTTTGCGGCCAAACTCAGTGACGTCTCCGGTCAGTGTGTAACGAGCGCCAGTAAGTGCTTGCTTGGCACCATTTAGCTCAGCTTCACGTTTTAGGATCTCTAAGTTCTCACGATCAACCACTTTAAAACGGTTAGTCTGTTGTAAGTGTGTCTTAAGGATGGTTTTAGCTTGGTTCCCCAAACGGTCTGTATCGGTTGAAAACAGTCCTTGCATATAAGAAGAGCGGTTTTGAAAATTGCCGACGACCAAGGTGGTTTTAACGCCTTGATAATCTGTCTTGTAACTGGTCACGGTTTCAGACGCAACCACACGGTTTGATTCGGTAGTTGAACATCCTGTTGTTACTAGTATTGTTGCAGCGGCTAAACACATCAGGGACTTCTGAAGAACGGAAGACTTTGCCATGGTGTACTCCATTTAAATGCTGGTATGCGAAAGGTAGGCGGTGCCATGCACCGTGATAAGTATCATCTATTGTACATGATACTTATCACGGCAGAAGCATGGCTTGTAGAAAACACTACCTTACTCAGTTTTAAACTTGGCAACCATCAAATGCAGTTCTTTTCCTAAGGTATTTTGCTTATCACACAGCTCTGCCACATCCTTAGAAAGGTTTGAGACAGTATGGGCAGAATCACTTATCTGAGAAATATTATTATTGATATCTTCCGTTACGGCTCGTTGCTCCTCAGCTGATGCGGCCGTTTGCATTGTCATGTCTCTCATTTTCTTAACAACCTGTTCAATCTGCTCGAATGCATCGAGAGCTTGGTCGGATAAGCTAATGGCCGTTTTAGACTCATCAAGGCTGGTCTGCATAGAGTTGGATGCTTGTTTTGTCCGGCTAGCTAGTAAGTTAAGTATGTTACCTATTTGTTCAGTCGATTCCTGAGTTCTACCCGCGAGTGTGCGAACTTCATCCGCTACGACAGCAAATCCTCGTCCTTGCTCGCCTGCTCGAGCGGCTTCAATGGCGGCATTTAATGCTAGCAAGTTAGTTTGTTCGGCAATATCTTGGATCGTTGACAAGATCTGATTGATATTACTTGTTTCTTTCTCTAGTTCATTAATAATTTCATTAGAAGATTGAATACGTTGTCCCAGCTGATTTACACCTTGGGCACTGCTGAGCAATAAGTTTTTACCAGCAATAGTTGTTTCAAGCCCCTTATCTGAAAAGTCTGCAGAATGACTGCAACTTTCCGCTGCGTCGTTTGAAGCGATTAACATTTGTCGGCCTGATTCAACGATAAGCTCGATGGAGGCTAATTGTTGTGCCGAGGAGTCTGCTACTTGCTGGGCTTTAGAGCTGGTTTGTGACACAACGTTATTCATTTGCTGACTGGACTGTTTTATGTTCAGCATGAGACTTCGCGTGGAGTCAATAAACTGATTAAACCAGCCCGATAGCACGCCTGTTTCATCATTGTTTTGAGTGTCAATTTTAGCCGTTAGGTCGCCTTCTCCTTCAGCTAGTACTTTCAGCTGACTCGATACAGATTCGATTGGAGTCACTAAGCCTTTTGCTAGGAAGATTGCCGCGAACAAACACAGAGCCAATACGACAACACATGCAATAACGGTAGCTGTGATCAATTCGTTTTTACTGGCATAAATTTCTTCACTGGGCATCAGGCCAATAAACTTCCACTGCAAATTGGGCGACACAAAAACATTTGCGAAGTAGTCTTTACCATCTAACTCAAAATGGATGAGGCCTGAGTTAGTTCTCGCTATGCTCTGGTATGCTTCGCCTTTAAGCGACGAGATGTCTTTGAAGTTATTGTTGGGGTGCAGTGAGTCAACCAGCACCTTGCCAGTATTCTCAATGACCATGAGGCTACCCATGTCTCCTAATTTAGTCTTTTTAGCCATTTCTGTGAGTGTTTTAATAGATACGTCAATCGCAACAACTCCAGCCGGGGCACTATCTCGACCGTATGTGCGAACCGCGGAAACGTAAACTGCCTCATCTGGCTCCCAATAATATGCTTCCCGCATGACTGTTTTTCCTGGATTTTGCATTGCTGCAGAGTACCAAGATCGTTTTTTGGGATGCCATTCTGCGTATTGATAGGTACCAGGCCATTCCAGGTAGCCGTCCCCTTCATCCCCTATGTAGACGTATTCATAGTTAGGGTTGCTCTCACCCAAGCTTGAAAATAGCTCATATAATTCTCTTTCTCGACCGCCGTTTTGAAGGGCCGTGTCTTTAGGTGCTTTACCTTGTTCTTCGAAATAAGTGGTCAAGGGAAGGGCGTTTGTTTGAGAAACTGCCCTACTTTGAGAGAGAAATGCGACATTGTATTTCACATCTTCAAGAAACTTATCAAATGTTTGCTCGACTGCTCCGAGTGTCTGAGAACTACTTTTTTGAAAACTTTGTATTGCTTGTTCGGATGCCAAAAAACCAACAATAGAACTGATGATGAGGATGGGAATGAGGGTGGCGAGTGACAGTGTCAGCAGTAATTTCGTCTTAATTTTCATAGATATGTCCCAAGAAATATAATGGAGCGATGTCGATCAATTCACCATCCGTAGCACGAATACACATCATGCAAAGCATAGACAATGAGTGTTCAATTTACACGCACATATTGTTTTTTTTTAGGGTTAAATTGGTTTAGGTCATGAAGAATTAAGTATGCATAAAAAGTGCCAAAAATGAGGGTTTAATGTGGCTTTCAAAGTTTGGCTGCTAAAATGAGAGGATGCTAGCTAACGTTCGCAAAGCGAGTCGGTTGTTGTAGTGAGCAACGATTGTCTGACTTCGAAACAGCGCTGGCACTTCAATAACTGTTACTAAAACAATAAGGCTTAAGCCTACGGTGGGAAGTCCGAAGAGCATGAAAATGCCCAAGGCCATAATACCAAAATCTAAACAGCCTAATAGCCACTTTCCAAGATAGAAGTGGTGGGCTCCAGCAATAAACAGCCAGTTAAGACTGGCATAAGTATCAGGGTCTTTCAAATGGGGGGTATAGACTTTATAAAATGCTAAGCGCTGCTCTGCCGTTAAAGACCTTAACTGGCGACGAATCTGCTCTTCATCAGCCTGTACTTGTTGTTGGCGCAAATGCCAAGCTTCAAACATCAAACTCACCTACAATAATGGGTCATCAACATGTCCCACTTGGTCGCGAATGTTACAGCGTCGCAGCCGTTTTAGGGTTAGCCAGCCGCCACGCCTCAAACCATACTTCTCAATGGCTTGGATAGCGTATTCAGAGCAAGTAGGGTGGAAGTTACACGACACGCGAAACTGCTCCGTGCCGCCACCATTGGCTCGATAGTGGCGGATTCTGCGTATAACGAAGTGCTTTAAGAAAGCCATCAACAGATTATCGACCTAAGGTGATAATAACGGTTTCACGGGTCCAGAAAAGCCAGAAACGTTTCTTCTCAATGACCTGAAACACCAACTGCCAGCCCTCACTTGCGGCCTCGTTTAGCTTTGCTTCTAGACGCTTAATGGGCAAGCCCGAAGAACCTAGTAACAGGGTGCCACAACCCCCTTCCGTGACAATCTCGACTTTATATTCTTGATACATATCTTATCTCCATGACAGCGTTGAATAGAGCTAGTATGTCGCAAGTTAGAGCAAATGAACAAGGTATGGCATATGCCTTACTTGAGAGTCCGAGCCAAGCTGAAGGAATAGAGGTGGCGTATCAAGTGGTTTGCTTGCCCGTGCTAACGATTTGGAAAAATGTCGGCACTGAAAAGGAAGTCCAAGCCAGCAAGCAGCACATCGCCAATATACAAGACGGTTCGCCTCTTATTGTCGCATCTGCGCCGACGGTGCGAATAAATGAACAGTAGTAGCTAATAGAAGACTAACGAGATATTAGTGCAGCTTTGCGTCGCAGACGGCCCAGTCATGGCCGTCTGTCCAAACGTTACCTTCTTGTTTGGTAAGATCGGGGGAACCTTCACTAGGGCTAAAAAAGATGCCATTCGTCGCAGAAAGAGCTCGGCCATAAACAGCAATTTGCACGCGGTCTTGCTCAACCTTTTTCACCGTGCCGACACTGTTTTGCCAAGTACAGACCGTAGTGCCGACTGACTTTTTCAAAGTCAGATTCTGCTCAAACTTTGCTTTACGAAGTCGATTATCTTGCTCCTTCGCTGCTTGTTCCTGCTCCGCGGCTTTTTCATCGGCCTCTAATTGCGCCAGTAAACCGTCATCTTCTGACTCGGATGTTGCGTGTGTTGAAGGCTGCGTTTCCATAGCGGAAGGCATTTCTGTTTTCATCGTGCCATCGAACGAGTGATTGGGTGTCGAGTCACAAGCGACTAACAAAAGGGGGAGGGCAAAAAGACTGATAATGCGTACTAGCACGAAGTTTTCCTTTGAGTTCTAAACATGCAGCTATCATACCACGCTTAGAAACCAGCTATCTTTAAGAACTGCGCAGATAAAAACCAATAAAAGGGGACTTTTTATTGGTTTCACTGATTCTATTAGTGGCTTTATCACCATTTTGAATGGCGAGTAAAAACGCACAGAGGCTATTGAACCCCTTTCCACCAGCGCTTTTCAATAGGTGATCCCAATGGTGAGAAAACCTCTCCTACAACGGGAGTAGATAAGGTCACATTGTTCTGATTTGCGGCGCTGAGCACTCGTTCCAGCGGATCAGACCAAGCATGAAAGGCCAAGTCAAAAGTGCCATTATGAACGGGCATCATGACTTTACCTTTGACGTCTAAGTGAGCTTGAACACTTTGTTCGGGTGTCATGTGAATGTCTGCCCAGTCTTTGTCATAGGCGCCGGTTTCGATAAAAGTTAAATCAAACGGGCCGTAACGTTCACCAATGCGTTTGAAACCATCAAAGTAGCCAGAGTCGCCGCTGAAATATAGCGACGTATCTGGCGTTTTGATCACCCAAGAACCCCATAGGGTGCTGTTGCTATCGCTCATGCCACGGCCTGAAAAGTGTTGCGTGGGCGCAAAGGCTAATAAAACATCACCGATACTTTGCTCCTGCCACCAGTCGAATTCTTCAATCTGTTGCGAGGCGATACCCCAACGTTCAAGATCGCCACCTATGCCTAATGGCACATAAAATTTAGGCTGAGATTTTGTTAGAAACTCGATGGTTGGTTTATCCAAATGATCGTAGTGGTTATGGGAAATCAACACTCGGCTAATCGGTGGTAGTTCGTCCATGGCAATCGGCGTCGGATGAAAGCGTTTGGGGCCAGCGAAGGAAAAGGGCGATGCACGTTCGCCAAAGACCGGATCCAACAGCCAATATTCGCCATACATTTTCACCAGCAATGATGAGTGCCCAAGTTTGACGATATGAACTTGATCATCGCTCAATGCCTCCAAATCTGAACGAGATAGTGTCTTCATCGGTACCGAAGGCGGGACAGTATTGACCTTTTTCTCAGTAAAGAAGCGAATAAATAAACCAATGGTTTCGCCTGTCGAAGGCTTATTTCGAGGCGCTTCGTTATAGAACTGACCATCACGATAATGTTCTGACTGTGCAAAGGTTGCAGACTTAGACGCTATGGACGCGTTAAGCAGGTAGACACCAACCGCCAAAACGACCACCACCAAAAGCACCCATAGATACCATTTCATTCTTTAAACTCCAATTTGCCAACACGCAAAAGTAAACTACTCGGTGTAGTCTACTTTCAGTTTGGCTCTTAAGTAAACCCGTCGGTGTACTTTTTCCTTAATTGCGCTAAACTGTGGCCTCTTATCACATGGGTATGTCATGAAACTAAGCGATCGAAAACGTCTACAAATCTTAGATGCCGCAGAGGCCTTGTTTGCCGAGCACGGGCTAGAAACCACCAGTATGGACGCGATTTCAGCGCGTGCCGAAGTCTCCAAACGCACGGTTTACAATCACTTTGCAACGAAGGATGAGTTGTTTCAGGCCATTATGATCCGCATGTTCGAACGTCAAGCGGATGATGAGGTGGTGGTATTTAACAAAGAGCAGTCAGTTACCGATCAATTGACGAAAATTGCGGCAAGCGAAGTGGCACGCTTGTCATCGGACAGTTTTATTAAACTCGCAAAAGTAGGCTTTATCCAGCTGCTAACACAGCCAGAACTTGCAGAGCGATTTTCTCAGCAAAAAGTAGGCTGTCAGGTGTATCTGGATCAATTTCTTGCAGACGCGTGTGAACAAGGTGTGCTGCACATCGACGATATTCCATTTGCCTCCATGCAGTTCATTTATCAACTGAAAACCTTTGTGTTTTACCCAAGCCTTTTGGAATCTGAAACCGTGTCAGAGGCGCGCAAGGAGCAAGTGATCCGTGAAACCGTCAGTATGTTTTTAGCACGCTATGGCGAGCTTCTTAGGTAAAAAAGCTTTAGTAATCATTCAATAATTTAGCGGTAATCCTCCCTTTTTTAACTTAGTTCAAAAGTAGAGGTTAAGCAGCCATTAGAGGTGGCTTGCCTCCGTTAGCTGTATGTGGTCTTTCGTGATTGTAAAACCACAACCATTTCGTTGCATAGTCTTGCACTTCCTCAAGTGTTTCAAAAAGATGCTTGCTTACCCATCCATATCTAGCTGTTCGATTATATCGTTCAATATAAGCATTTTGTTGTGGATTGCCAGGTTGGATGTATTCAACTCTAATGCCTTTCTTTTTAGCCCAACAAGTAAACTCATGACTCACAAATTCCGGCCCGTTATCACAACGCAGTATCTGTGGTTTATTTCGCCATTCAAGCAATTGCTCAAGCGTGCGTATCACCCTCAAGGTCGGTAAGGAAAAGCCTGCTTCCATCGCTAGTCCTTCGCGCTTGAAGTCATCAATTACGTTAAATAGACGATAGTGGCGACCATCGATAAGTTGGTCATGCATAAAGTCCATAGACCAAACCTGATCTCGTTTGGTTGGCTCCTTCAAAGGTTCAGGTACGTTCCGCTTTAAGCGTCTTCTTGGGCGGATTCGTAGATTCAACGCCAACTCGCAATAGATTCGATAGACACGTTTATGATTCCAAGTATGGCCTTTTACGTTTCTTAGATAAAAGAAGCATTGCCCAAACCCCCCAATCCGTTTGAGCCTCTGCTAGGTCAACTAAAAGTTTAGCGATCAAAGCATTGTCATCATTTAGAACGCTTTTGTAGCGATAACAGGTTTCACTGATCATAAAAGCAGAGCAGGCCAAACGAATGCTCACGCTTTATTCGCTACAGCATGAAGTGCCATCTCTCGTCTAAGGGATGGCTTCACCACTTCTTTGCCATGGCTTCCTGAATGATTTCTGCCTTTAACCGTTCTTCTGCATACATCTTTTTAAGACGACGGTTTTCTTCCTCAAGCTCTTTCATGCGAGCCATTAAAGAGGCATCCATATCACCATATTCGGACCGCCATTTGTAAAATGTTGCCGAACTCATACCATGCTCTCGACATAGCTCAGGAATGGGAGTGCCAGCTTCGGCTTGCTTTAGTATGGCCATGATCTGGCTATCGGTATAACGTGATTTTTTCATGCAGAACCTCCTGCGTTTAGAATACGAGAAAATTCTACTTTTGGCTGCTGTTATTTTTCGGGGGGATTACCTAGCTTTTTGGCGCTGGTTGCTTCCCAGTGTGTATAGATAAATAACCTTAGTATTTAGAGCTTAAACAGCACTTCTAAAGTCTTCATTCCATAAATCATTAAAGCGAGCTCTACTGTGTTTTTCTTACCATAATATAAGAAGCAAAAGTTCACATTATTATCAAACTACAAGTTTGCACAAGCTAATGGTCATAATATATAAATCAATATTTGTTGAAATTAAAATGAGAGTTGCTTATGGATTGCAGAGTACTTCGAGAAGTTAGTCTCAAGTCTGATGGCCACATACATTGTGACGATAGTAACGGCTATACGATTCACCTTGGTCAGGTTGGTGAATCAGTCAATTGGAACATTAAAGCGTTACTAGAAGGGCCTATTTATCAACATATCCGTTCTTCTTTCTTTAAGGAGACTCCACCATGGGGAGATACCTGTAGAAAATGTGATCTATTCAATGTTGGCGGCACTCCAGAAGATACACTTTCAAAGTCGATCAAAATCAGAATTGAGCCAACATTAGACTGTGATTTAGCTTGCGCCTATTGTAAACGTAAACGCGAAGCGAGAATTCGAGAAGGTGACTGGAATCTTTCTTTAAAACGTTTTGAGCAGTTACTAAGTAGTTGTAAGAAAAACCAAATCGATGTGAGCTATCTTTCCTATCTGGGATGGGGGGAGCCTTTGAACCATCCAGAGTTCAAGCAACTCGTTCTGATCGGCAAACACTTTTATCCTGAAATGTTCCAAGAGGTGACTACCGTTGCTCAGAAAGGTTTCTTGGAAACATTAGGTAATACTCCTATCGACTTAATCACAATATCCTGCGATGGTGTTACACAAGAATCTTATGAGCGGTATAGGCGTCATGGGATGATAGAGAATGTGTTTAATTTTATGGAAGACTCCAAGAAATTTAAATCTAAGCATACGAAAGTCATCTGGAAATATATTGTTTTTAGTCATAATGATACCGACGAGGAATTATTAAAAGCTCAGCAACTTTCAGACCTTTATGATATTGATGAGTTGCACTTTGTTCTCACAAATACTAATAATGGGTCAAAGCGTTTTTATGCTCATAATTTGAATAAATTTCCAATTTCGTCAGATAAAGCTCGGGTTATAAATGCGGCGGCACTGCAAAAAGTTGAGCATGACTTGATTAACAAAATTAACAATAGAAGTCTCAATAAAAACTCTCTAAGGGGCTGGATTGATAAACTCTTCATTACAAATGGAAATCATTTGGTATGTGAAGGGTGGTTATTTGATATTGAATCAAAGCTGTCTAGCCTTGCAATTCGAATAAATAATCAAGCGTTCTTTCAGGCTATATCGATTAGGGAAACTCGAGTGGATGTCTCTGAGTATTTTGATAATAAGGTCTCTAAAGAGAGTGGTTTCATTGCCCGACTCCCTATCGATGATGCGGTAAAAAATGAATTCTCTGTTGAATTATTAGCGAAAGTTGGGGGGGACGAGGTGCGATATTTATTACCAAAAATAACACTCGAAAAGAGAATTCCTATTTCTGCGTTATAAAAGTAGCCTTTGATAATTTCATTGGTCGATAAGTGCTGAAAGGCTTTACCCTTTTGAAGAGCGCATATGCAGCTGCAATCCTAACAAGAAGTAGCGCAGAATTTGGTCTTTGCATTTACGGTATTGGCGGTTATCGGGCTTGCGGAAAAACGCGCTTAGCTCGTGTGGGCTGATGTTGAACTCTGCAAGGCGCATCACTTCCAACATATCCTCGGCTTTAAACGCCATGGCGATGCGCAGCTTTTGCAGAATGATGTTGTTGTTCAAACGGCTTTCCGGCACGGGCTTGTCGCCTTCGCGAGCACCACGTTTAAGCGTAATCAAACCGTTTAGAAAGGATGCCAACTCAATATCTTCCATTGGCTCAAAGCCATCCACATCGTCTTTCTTTAACCAAGCTTTGACTTGTTCTGCACTAATGCTCACATCGGCTAGCGCAAAAATCTCCACCATAGTGCTGTCTTTAAAATCGAAGGTGTAGCGCACACGGCGCAAAATATCATTGTTGGTCAACGTCGTTTCCAGTATTTGAGGGCTTTAATTACGTAAGGATACCATTAATCGTGTAAAGGATCTTAAAGGGATCTGGTGACACTCTTTAACTCTGATGATTTTTCTGTAGTATGCGCCCACTCACTTTATAGCATTTATAAACGCTAGGGTTGAGTTTTTGTCAATCGTCATCGTAGTAAGAGTATTTTTGCCCCATGGCAGATTTTAAAACCCATGTTACCGTTGCTGCCGTCATTAGTGTACCACTGGCTGTCAGCGCTTTTATCTTTGGCTTAGCGGATCTCAACGATACCATTTTGTATGGATTAGCGGGTATTTTAGGCGGCATGTTACCCGACATTGATGCAGATGAATCGATTGCCATACGGATCGTATTTCGTCTTTTTGCCACCTTGGTTGCGGGTCTTAGTCTCGTTGTATGGCTTGATAAAATGAGCTACTGGCATTTGCTGGCCCTCGCCATTGCCAGCTACTTTGTGATCCGTTTTCCGGTGCAATGGTGCTTTGAAAAACTCACTATTCATCGTGGCGTATTACACAGTGTTTTGGCGAACCTTCTTTTTACGGCTGTGGCGGTGCCACTTGCTTACCATGTGTTTACCCTTAACGCCCAGACCGCATGGGGCATCGGCGGCTTTATCTTCCTTGGTGCCACCATTCACCTGATCCTTGATGAACTCTATAGTGTGGAGTTGTCTGGCTTACGCGTAAAACGTTCCTTCGGCACCGCCATGAAACTCACCGATTGGGGGCAGCCTTTCACTTCGATCTTATTTGTTATTGGCTGTGGTGTTGGCTACTGGCTTAGTCCAAGCCCTGATGTGTGGATAGAGCTGTTTAGGCTAAGCTGATAAGAGAAGGTTACACAGTTTCTAAAGTGGTCTGTCCACTCAGACGTAAGGATAAAAATATGCCAAACATAAAACTCGATGAACAAGCGATCCAACAAGCTTTAAAAGAGCTGAACGCAAGCACTGCTCAAGAATGGATCATTGAAAATGGCAAACTTGCTAAGTCGTTTAAATTTAAAAATTTCCAACAAGCATTTGGTTTTATGACCATGTGCGCGCTCTACGCTGAGAAAAAAGACCATCACCCAGAATGGTTCAATGTTTACAACAAAGTGGGTGTGCAGCTAGTGACTCATGACGTAGCCGGTTTGTCGGCAAAAGATTTCGACCTTGCCAAACACATGGATGAATTTGCTGAGAATGTTTGAGACGTCTTTTCAGAACTTTTCTCAACAGTGTTCTGATGTCGGGTAATCCTCCCTTTTTTAACTTAGCTCAAAAGTAGAGGTTAAGCAGCCATTAGAGGTGGCTTGCCTCCGTTAGCTGTATGTGGTCTTTCGTGATTGTAAAACCACAACCATTTCGTTGCATAGTCTTGCACTTCCTCAAGTGTTTCAAAAAGATGCTTGCTTACCCATCCATATCTAGCTGTTCGATTATATCGTTCAATATAAGCATTTTGTTGTGGATTGCCAGGTTGGATGTATTCAACTCTAATGCCTTTCTTTTTAGCCCAACGAGTAAACTCATGACTCACAAATTCCGGCCCGTTATCACAACGCAGTATCTGTGGTTTATCTCGCCATTCAAGCAATTGCTCAAGCGTGCGTATCACCCTCAAGGTCGGTAAGGAAAAGCCTGCTTCCATCGCTAGTCCTTCGCGCTTGAAGTCATCGATTACGTTAAATAGACGATAGTGGCGACCATCGATAAGTTGGTCATGCATAAAGTCCATAGACCAAACCTGATCTCGTTTGGTTGGCTCCTTCAAGGGTTCAGGTACGTTCCGCTTTAAGCGTCTTCTTGGGCGGATTCGTAGATTCAACGCCAACTCGCAATAGATTCGATAGACACGTTTATGATTCCAAGTGTGGCCTTTTACGTTTCTTAGATAAAAGAAGCATTGCCCAAACCCCCAATCCGTTTGAGTCTCTGCTAGGTCAACTAAAAGTTTAGCGATCAAAGCATTGTCATCATTCAAAAGGCTCTTGTAACGATAACAGGTTTCACTGATCATAAAAGCAGAGCAGGCCAAACGAATGCTCACCGCCTTATTCGCTACAGCATGAAGTGCCATCTCTCGTCGAAGGGATGGCTTCACCACTTCTTTGCCATGGCTTCCTGTATGATCTCCGCCTTTAACCGTTCTTCTGCATACATCTTTTTAAGACGACGGTTTTCTTCCTCAAGTTCTTTCATACGAGCCATTAAAGAGGCATCCATATCACCATATTTGGACCGCCATTTGTAAAATGTTGCCGAGCTCATACCATGCTCTCGACATAGCTCAGGAATGGGTGTGCCTGCCTCTGCTTGCTTTAGTATGGCCATGATTTGGCTATCGGTATAACGTGATTTTTTCATGCAGAACCTCCTGCGTTTAGAGTACGAGAAAATTCTACTTTTGGCTGCTGTTATTTTTCGGGGGGATTACCGTCGGTTTTGGCAATGAGTTTAGAGTTTCAGTCAAAGCTTGATGCCATGGGGTATGCGCTTCTTTACCAAGGATTTCGACTAAGTGACGATTATCGAGTCGTAATGGGTATTGCCAGAGGTAATGCATTTCCAGCAGTTCCTTACTAGTACGATGGAGAGGTGATAAAACTCGGATAGCCCACCACGGAAAAGTGGCGATACGAGGGCGTTTTCCAGTATGCTGCTGAATAATATCAGCACTTATTTTAGTGACGAGGTGACCGTCAGGATCCCAGTGGCCGCGCATGTGAAAACAATCATAGTTAGGTAGCTGATCCCGCTTTTGAATGAGTTGCATCATAGTCTCGGCGACATCGGGTAGATAAGCCCACTGATGTCCTACGTGTGAGTGTGAAGGAGCTAGCAGCCGAGTGCTGTTGATTCCTTTGGTCGCAATGGCCTGATGGAACCAATCACTTTTTCCATTAGCACCAAAGAAGTCACCACAACGAAGCACTATGCAATGGCCCCCTTGATTAGCAAACTCTTTTAAACGTTGTTCCATTTGCACGCGCACCATACCTTTCTTGCTCGGAGGATGTTGTTCCGCGTCCTCAGCAATTTCTAGTCCTGCATCCATAGCATAGTTATAAATATTGCCAGGCATAAGGACACAGGCATTTTTCTGAAGAGCGACTTGTAGCGTATTTTCGAGCATGGGAAGAACTAACGTATTCCAGTCTCTATACCCAGCAGGGTTTACTGCATGAATGATGACATCGCAACCAACGCAGGCCTGCTCGACATCTTTAAAGTGGAGAGCGTCTCCTTGAAACCAGTTAATGTCTGATGTGAGAGAATCAGTATCAGGATTGCGGCTCAAACCGTTTACCTGCCAACCTTCTTGTAACAGACGGGTACACATTGTAGAGCCGAAGCTTCCTGTTGCCCCTAAGACTAGAGCACGGAGTATGGATTGCGTCGAAGGGATCATATTTTGAGACATAATTATTAACGACCTTACTAGTGAATTTTGAACAGATTAGTTACTGTTTTAGTAATAGAAAATTCTATAAGGTCTTTTAGCTGGTATTCATAAGTTTATGACTGCATCAATCAACTGGGCGTTGTATCACTCGTTTTTGGCTGTAATGGAACATGGCTCGTTGTCGGGGGCCGCACGTGCATTAGGTTTAACGCAGCCAACCATTGGCCGACATATTAATGAATTGGAGAAAGCGCTTGGAGTTGGCCTATTTGTAAGAAGTCAGAAGGGTTTATTAGCGACGGATGTCGCATACGAACTCCTTCCACAAGCTCAGAAAATGGCTAATATAGCCGCTTCTATGGCTCGTTCTGCTAGCTGTGGTGAAGATGTTTTAAACGGTACAGTACGGCTCAGTGCAAGTGAAATTGTTGGAATCGAAATCTTACCTAAAGTGTTGTCTAAGTTGCAGAGAGCACACCCAGAGTTGAAGATTGAAATGACGATATCGGATTCACCTCACGACTTATTAAACCGAGAGGCTGACATCGCCCTGAGAATGTTTCGGCCAACTCAGAATGCTTTGGTGACTCGTTTAATTGGTCAATTAGACTTGGGCATGTTTGCTCATCGGAGCTATCTTGATCAATATGGAACACCTCAAAACATCTCAGAGTTACAACATCACACATTAATTGGCTTTGATACGATATCTGACTACATGCGTAGCTATGTGGATGTACTTCCTATGACATTGGAGCCAAGCTTATTCCAATATCGTGCGGACAGCTCTTTGGCACAACTGGCCATGCTTAGGGCTGGTGTTGGGATTGGCGTATGCCAAAGCGCGTTGGTTGCTGATGATGGCGATATTCTGCCTCTACTAGAGGGGCAAATTAAATTGCAGTTAGAGATGTGGCTAACCATGCATGAAGACTTAAAGCGTAACCGTGCTTGCAAAGCTGTGTTTGATTTCTTAAGTGAAGAGCTTGAGCTTTTTGTCAGAAGGTGAAAATTTAAGTCATTGATTTTATTAAGTATTAATGAAGGGTCATAAAGCAAATTGGACATCCATATGTTAATAGGTGATTGGCTACTCGGCTCTACAAGAGTTAATTTAGAGGGAATCTTTAGCTAATTTATACGTAGCTAATTTGGCACTCATATCACAGGCTTTTAAAAAATAGTGACGGTACAGTTGATAGAAGCGAGTGATGTGCTGCGGTTTCTCGCCCTTGTATTGGTGCAAAAAATAAAAGTGCCAATTCTTACCGCGAAAATCGGGCAGTACTCTTTGCAAGCCTCCATCGTATAGGTGCGATTGCACCAGAAACTCGGGTAATAAAGCGACCCCCATATCCAATAAAGCGGCTTCCAAGCCTGTGGTTAAACTATTCACTTTTACGCAATAGTCGAGGCTAATCAGTTGCTTATTGCCTAGCTGGTTATCAAACACCTCGATTTGCGGCCTATGCCAAGCTGTGGCAATAAACTTGTGCTGTGAGAGTTCGGCTAACTGCTGGGCGCCGCCATATTGCGCCAGATAGCGAGGCGATGCACAGAACACCTCGGAGACGGTACTAACGGACAATGCGCGATAGTCACAGTCTTTGATATCTCCACCAAAAATCGCCGCGTCGAGATTGTGTTCGATCAGGTCTTGCCATTTTTCGGTCACCACGACCTCTGGTATCAGCAAGGGAAATTCGAGGCACAATTGTCGCACCGCGGGCATGACGATTTCTTTTTCTGAAAAGGGCGGCACCGACACCCTAAATGCCCCGCTGGGTTGAGCTTTGACCTGATTGAGCTCGGTAAAGGCCATATTGAGCTGTTGGTCAAGTAGCTCACTGCGCGCCAATAAGGTTTCTCCTGCCGCGGTCAGTACCACTCCTCGAGTACTACGAATCAGCAGTTGCTGGTCAATCGCTTGCTCTAAACGCTTAATTTGTTGGCTGATGGCCGATTTGCTCATGTCTAACTTCTTGGCCGCGGCGGTATAAGAGCGCTTGTTAGCCACCTCAGCAAAGGTGAGTAGCAATGGCGCGAGCTTTATATTGTTCACTTAATTAAACATCCTGTTAATTATCGATCTATTGTTTAATAAACAATACGTGCATAAGCTGGCAGAGTCCATTTATTAACCAAGGAGATAAACAAGATGGCTAGCTTTGTTGTTGTGGATGCAAACGTGATTGATCAAGAGAAATTGGCGCAGTACAGCTTGCAGGCGAAAGCAACTTTAGAAGTGTATGGTGGGCGTTTTATAGCCAAGGGTAAACCACACTTGCTTCATGGAGAGTCTGGTTACAGTAGTAAGTCGATTATAGAGTTCCCTGATGAACAGAGTGCTTTGGGTTGGTATCACAGTGAGGCTTATCAAGCATTAACAGATCTACGTGAGCAGGGCATTCGCAGTACTTTTCAATTATTGTAACGAGGGCTCGGGAGGACAATATGAAGCATGTAAAAGCAACGGAGCTGCCATCGCACAGCGTGCTGTTAGAGCGAATTGGCCGTTATGATTTTATAGACTGTTATTGTGTGGCATCTGCTTTAAAGCCACGTCAGGCGGCAGAGGTCATTACCGATTTCCCGCAGTGGGCGTGCTGGTTAATCAGCATTCGAAATGGCCTAACCAAACCCTTTGGTCTGTCTAGTGATCCTGTTGCGGCGGATAAGGTCGGCTTTTTTCCTGTCGAATCAGACAACGAGCATGAGCTGATTGCGGGGTTTAACGATAAGCATTTGGATTTTAGAGTATCGGTCATCTCCCATCAGGGGCACGTGTTCCTTGCCACTTGGGTGCATCCCCATAATTTCGCAGGGAAAATATACCTCAATGTGATTCTGCCATTTCATAAACTGATAGCCAAAGATGCCTTGGCTCGGGTGCGCTTTCAGGGGATGAGCTTTTCAAACAAGCACATAAACTTCTGACTATCATTGGGAGAAGAGTCATTGGCTGTTTAGGCTTCAGCAGTATTTACACTGGATAGAGCGCGTATCTGGTGTGGTATTTATGGGGCTGGCCACGTTACTGGTGGCTCGGTGAGAGATCAAGCAAAGAGTAGCTTTTGTTAGGGCTACTCTTTTAGAAAGGAAAACTGATATTTATCTACCCCACTGTTTAAGAGAGACCTTCTTTGGCAGAGCGACGGCCAAGCTTTGGCAGTGACCAATTAAACTTCACGGCACATACGGACAACAGAATCAGCGCGACACCGACTAATTGCCAAGCCGAAATGTGCGTTGCAAAGGCAATATGATCCACAAACAAAGCAGTGATCGGATAGATGAACGACAAGATTGCCAATAAATTGGTCGGCAGCTTTTGAAACGCATCGTACATAATGATGTACATAAAGCTGGTGTTGATCGCCCCCAAGATAAACAAGTCCAACCAAGAAACACTGCTCGACGGCAACGCTCCCCATTGCACAAATGGCAGCAGCATCAGCACACCGACACCCATCTGAATCAAAGCGACTAGATACGGTGGCACACTGCTTACCTGCTTGGTGATCAAGGTGGTTATTGTGTACAACAAGGCCGCCGCCAGCGCTAAGCCCAGGCCAAAGATGGCTTCAACAGAACGACTATCACCTTGCAACAAGCCGCGCACTTCCGCCATGTCCAATTCGATCACAAACCATAATCCAGTAAAGGAGACGATCAGCCAAAAAATCAATGAACCAGTGGGCGCTTGGCGAGCCAAAAATGCTCCGGCCAACACTAGCATTAACGGCTGCGTGTGATACGCCACCGTCGCGATAGAAAACGGGATATAAGAAAACGAGGCAAACAGAAATACCCAGTTCGCCACCAAGGTGACACCTCCTAACAGCACCAGAAAAAGCATGCTGCGCTGCTTGAGGGCTTCCGGTAACACGCCACGATAAAAGGCATAGGCCAAGAGCAGCCCTCCACCAATCACACAACGGAAAAACACCACATTCCAAAACGACTGTCCTGAATGCACCACAAAATAGCCAATGGTGCCTGACAGCATCATGGCGAGAATCATCTCTAGATTCCCTTTGGTCATGTCATTTACTTTCACGCTCTAATCTCCTAACGTTGAATAAGCATTAGATTAGTGGCTTTCAACGGGTATTGGCATGCATAAACCTGTGTAAAATCCGCCGTCGACATTTATAAGATGAGGCTAAAATGAGAAGTAACCTTAAAATCGAAGGTAAGGCGCTGGATGGTATTGATGTGAAGCTGGTCACGCTCCTCAATGACAACGCACGCATGAGCATAGCGGAGCTTGGACGCGCCGTGAATATGTCAGCGCCCAGCGTTAACGAGCGGCTTAAACGTCTAGAAGAAGCAGGCATCATCTCTGGCTACACCGTGACCTTAGATCCGGAACAAATTGGTTATACGCTGCAAGCGATCGTGCGCATGCGCCAACTGCCCGGCAAGCTAAAAGAGCTGGAGGAATTGATTCAATCTATCCCACAGTTTATCGAATGTGACCGCGTTACAGGGGAAGATTGCTTTTACGCGCGTCTTTGCCTGACGGACATCCACCAGCTCGATGAGATCCTTAATCGAGTTTGTGAAATCGCCGAAACCAACACCTCAATCGTCAAATCCACTCCGGTCAAACGCCGCCAAGTGCCATTGCTATTGGGTGGGAGTTAAGGCTTACTCTCGCATCTCTCTGACGCGCATCGGCATGCGATCAATATCCCCAAACAGGCGATCTAAATTCAATCCTGAAAGACGCTCTTTCAGTCCACCGTCCTTGCCAATCAGGATGACCTCATTGTCGCGAAGCTGATATTGGTTTCTTACTTGGCTTAACAAGCTTGGACTGACCGCACCTTGGTAATTGGTTTGCAATTCATCATCAGAAAACACAAACCAGATGACATCTCGATCAATGATGCCGCTGTTCTCCTGGCTAAATAGTTCGGTCAGCTGATCGCTGCTTTGCTCGCTATTCGCGACAATGATGCGGTTTTGCCATATTAAATCCCTTAAACCGGTTAGCTCACCCTGACTTGCATGAGCTGTCTGAGTAAGCGCTGTAACAACCAACACACAGGGAAGTAAGTAACGTTTCATAAGCCCCTCCTAAAAAAGTACACAGAGGGGGTACGCGAGCGACCTGTATGTAGATCCACCGAATTTCATAGGTAAAGGGCTTTAGTAATTATTAGGCTGCACGATCTTCTGTTTTTCCATTCTGCGATACACCGTAGGGCGTGACACGCCTAAGATTCTTGCCACCGCGGAGACGTTCCAGTGATGCTGCTGTAGTAAGTTCAATAAAGACGCATGTTCAGTTTCTTGGACGTGGTTTTCTGAGGTTGCTGTGAAAGACGTTATTTGCTGAATAAGAGCGCGGGATTCATCAGCAGGATGAGGCATAACCTCTTCAGGTAAGTGCTGCACGGTGATTTCATCGCTTTCACAGATGGCCTCGGCAAAGGTTAATGTATTGTTGAGTTGGCGAATATTCCCCGGCCAAGCGTATGCCAATAATGCACTCATGGCGTCGGCACGTAATCTCACGGATGGGTTGATCTTGTTCAGTAACACTTGAATCAGATATTGCTTGTCTGCTCGATCATTCAGCGTGGGCAACTTTAAGGTGGCGCCATTTAGGCGATAAAAAAGGTCTTCTCGAAAGCGTCCATCATTGATACGTCGTGATAAATCGCAATGTGTTGCCGCTAACACTCGAATATTAACAGCGACAGGTTGTACGGCTCCTAATGGTAACACCTGTCCTTCTGCCAATACTCGTAACAATCGGGTTTGTAAATGCAGTGGCATGTCGCCAATTTCATCTAAGAAAAGCGTGCCGCCGTCCGCTTGTTGAATTAACCCTTTTGCCCCTTTAGCGCGGCCGCCCGTAAAGGTTCCAGGGGCATAACCAAACAACTCGCTTTCAATTAACGACTCTGGAATCGCTGCACAGTTAACCGCGACAAATGGTTTATCAGTGCGATCGCTGCTGTTATGAATGGCCTGTGCGAGCACCTCTTTACCGGTACCGGTATCACCCAAAATCAGTAAGTTCATATCTCGATGGCGCAAGCGTTTTGCTAAACGAAGAGTTTTGCGCATGGCAGGGTCATCGGCGCACAGACTATCTAGCTCAGGCACTGATTCCTCTTGATCACTAAGTACATAGGACAGATGCTTTTGATACGACGTATTCATCGTGGGTTCGATCAACATTCCATACAAGGTTTGTTGAGTGCCCGATAGACGAAAGGCACGAACACCATCTTTGCTTTCATAGGTAATGGACAAAATATCCCGCCACTGACATTCCAATAACGCGGGCATAGAAATACTGGCTTGATGAGTGAGGTGGCATTGTGACAACAAAGCGCGCCCCGCTGTGTTCGCAGCCAGCACTTGTCCATCTTCATCTAAAGCAAATAAAAGCTGACCATTCACTTGAACCAACTCACGAGATTGATCGCATTTAAAGATTAAGCTGTGTCGATAACGGCGTAAAAAGTACGCATCTTCGATTAAACGGGCGTATAACTGCGTTAAATGCAGGGCAAAGTTTTGGCTATCCGGCGTGCGAGAAGAATGTAATGCGGAGATATCTAATACCGCCAGTAACTGGCCGAAGGGGTCTTTGATCGGGGCTGCAGTGCAGGTTAGGCCAATATGAGAGTTATCAAAATGATCGGTACGATGGCAAGTCAGCGCTTTCTGCTCTTGAATGCAGGTGCCCACGGCACAAGTTCCAGCGTATTGTTCACTCCAATCAGCACCTAGATAGAGTCCCGCTTTGCGCAGGCATTCGTCGTCTTTCTGATTGCCTAAAAACTGAACCGTGATCCCGCGGTAATCACTGAGCAATAACACATAACCTAGGCCAGCGACCTGAGTGAACAGCTGCTCAACACCGGCACGGGCGACATTTAGTAATTCATCCACCGAGTCTTGATGCTCCAGCAGGGTTTGCTGGGTCACGATGCGCGCTGGCCTCGGTTGGCTAGGATCTAAGCCATAGTCATGGAGGCAGCGCTGCCAAGAGCGTCCAATTAGCTCAGGTGGCAATGGACTGTTAGCTCTGGTTGGGTGTCTTCCATAGTTTAGAATCGTTTCTATATGACGGCTGTGTTGGCCAGTATCCCTCATGCTCACACCTTGTCTCTATCTGTTTATTTTTATTTTCGACTGCATTTGAGTCTAGCTCTGAAAAAGTGCTCTTTCTAGCTATCTTTACACAAGCGTTTCAAGCGCCTTGTAGCGCATGTGTATCTGTAACGTTGGCCGTTACACCTGTAACGAAAAGCATGACAGGTGCAACGCGTTAAAAAGTGATGTCACTAATAAAGTGGTTTAACAAGAATAATGGATTTAAAAATAAACCTTTTAAAATCATTAGCTTAAATAGGGTTTCGAGTTAAGAATCTAGTTTTGGCACATAAGCTGCTCCATTCACCTCACCAACAGAATTTCGTTGCATATCTAAATCGATACTTGTTGGACGTCTGGTTAAGCCAAACGCAGTTACAAAAACAATAACCTGCAATGGAGATACTTATGACCCACTCTGCATCTAAGCAAGCAATGCTGAGCGCCAATCATCAGCCCAACCTCGCCGTCATGGACTGGCTGGAAAAACTGTCGACTGCCTGCCACTCAAATTCCCCGGGCGATGTGGCTTCGCTATTTGAAGAAGACGGCTACTGGCGCGACTTAGTAACTTTTACATGGAATATAAAAACGCTGGAAGGCCGTGAGGCGATCCGTGACATGGTCAGTGCGACCCTCAGCCAGGTGCAACCTAGCAACTGGCAATTGGAAGAGGATGCCACAGAAGCAGAGGGCGTCATTGATGCTTGGATCACATTTGAGACGGCAGTGGCGCGAGGTCGAGGGTATCTGCGTCTGCGTGATGGACTGGCTTGGACGTTTCTAACGACAATGGTCGAACTAAAAGACTACCCTGAGAAACGTAATAAGCGTCGCCCTAAAGGGGCAGAACATGGTGCTAATAAAAACCGCCAAACGTGGCTGGAAAAGCGTCAATACGAAGAGCAAAACCTAGGTTACACAGAACAACCATACTGCCTCATTATTGGCGGAGGGCAAGGCGGTATTGGTTTAGCTGCTCGCTTGCGTCAACTAGAAGTCCCCACCATTGTTATTGATGCACAACCCAAGCCTGGTGATACATGGCGCAATCGCTACAAGTCCCTCTCGTTGCATGACCCCATTTGGTATGACCACATGCCATATATTCCTTTCCCAGAAAACTGGCCAGTGTTTACACCAAAGGACAAAATTGGTGATTGGCTAGAGATGTATACGAAAGTAATGGAGATTAACTATTGGGGCTCTACTCGTTGTACTCATGCGCAATACGATGAAGCGAAACAAGAATGGATCGTTAGTGTTGAGCGTGATGGTGAAGCCCTAACATTGCGTCCTAAACAACTTGTGTTGGCAACAGGCATGTCGGGTATTCCTAATATTCCTGATATTCCAGGTATGGAGAATTTTGAGGGGGAACAACACCACTCCAGCAAACACCCTGGCGGTGAAGCTTATAAGGGCAAGAAGTGCATCGTGCTGGGGGGCAATAACTCTGCCCATGATATCTGTTGCGCGCTTTGGGAAAACGATGCCGATGTCACCATGATCCAGCGATCATCAACGCATATTATTAAATCGGACTCTTTGATGGAGCTTGTGTTGGGAGGTCTCTACTCAGAAGAGGCCGTGGAAAATGGCATGACCACTTACAAAGCCGATTTGACCTTTGCTTCTATTCCGTTTCAGGTTATGCCGCAATTCCACATACCCGCGTACCAAGCAGTGCAAGAACGGGACAAAGAGTTTTATCAACGCTTAACCGATGCGGGATTCTTACTGGACTTTGGCGAAGATGGTTCAGGTCTCTTTATGAAATATCTGCGTCGCGGCTCCGGTTATTACATTGATGTTGGTGCATCTGATTTAGTTGCCAATGGCGATATCAAACTTAAATCCGGTGTGTCGATTGAATACATTAAACCCAAATCCGTTGTATTGACCGATGGCACGGAGCTTGAAACCGACTTAATTGTCTATGCTACAGGGTTTGGTTCAATGAATGGCTGGGCGGCGAAAATAATCTCGCAAGAAGTGGCCGATAAAGTGGGTAAATGCTGGGGCATGGGATCAAATACTGCTAAAGATCCAGGCCCCTGGGAAGGAGAATTGCGCAATATGTGGAAGCCAACTCATCAAGAAGCGCTCTGGTTCCATGGCGGTAACCTGCATCAATCAAGACATTACTCCCAATATTTATCGCTGCAACTAAAAGCCCGGATGGAAGGTATTGAAACCCCTGTCTATGGAATGGAGCCAGTACATCACTTGAGTTAAGCATGATGTAGCTGAATAAAAAGAGACAGGCCCATAACATTTAAAGGATCTGCCTCTTTTTGTTTTTAGACAGTAACTAATTGTTCAATAGGTCGATTACAAATACCATTGCTACGGATAAGCACACCAGTAATTTGGTTTTTAATAGGACTTACTAAGGCTGTATAGAACATGATCCACCTGCAAGACTACTTCGCCCGTATCAACTACCAAGGACCAGCGACACCAGAGCTTTCAACACTAAAAGCTATTCACGCTTTGCATCCGGCGCACATACCCTTTGAGAATATTGACGTCCTACTTGAGCGTGGCATCAGCCTGGAACTTGATAACATCCAGCAAAAACTCATCGGCAACCGCCGCGGCGGTTACTGTTTTGAGCACAATGCGCTGTTTATGGATGTGCTTAAACAACTGGGATTTGAAGTCGAATCGTTAATGGCGCGCAACGTTTGGCGACAACCCGCTGATATGCCATTCGGCCCAAGAACCCATCAAGTGCTAAGAGTTCGAGTCGAAGGCGAATGGTGGCTGGCAGATGTAGGCTTTGGTGGTCTTGTGCTGACCGACCCATTGCGTATGGAAACCAGTGAAGAGCAACTGGGGCAACATGAAGCATTTCGCATCCTGGCACAGGATCACGGCTGGATGTTGCAGGTGAACGTACAGGAGCAATGGGAAGACCTATACGATATTGCCAGCCAACCTCAAGAGCCGATCGAGATGGAAGTCGCCAACTGGTTCACCTCGGCAAGCCCCAACTCCAAATTCCGGCACAACCTAATGATGGCACGAGCAACGCCAGACACGCGTTATGCACTGTTGAACAACCGCCTAACCGTCCGCCCCCGCAACGGCGCAGTGGAGCAACGTGAGCTAAACCCAGAGCAACTAGCCGATGCGTTACAAGATTGCTTTGATCTAAAGGTAGAAAGCAACTGGATGCCACTGCTAGAAAAGATTGTTGAAATTGCGAATAAAGGGAAATAGCTTATCTGTAATTGAGAGGTATCAGAGAAGCGGGCCAGGTGAATGAATTTTCATCTGGCCTGATTTTGTTTTTTCTTACGTTTAACTCTTATCTGACTTTGATTGCTCATGCTTTATTCGTTCAACCATGTCTCTACCTGATTGAATGTGTTTTTTACGATAAATGATAAACGACTTGTACATTTTACTATTAACAAGCTTTATTGAAAAAATACAGACAGAAATACTCATTCCAGCTGCAATAAGGTTTTTCCATCCTATGACATCATAATAATATATATGCCCTACCACAGCGGCTATTGCAAAAATTGCAAAAAGAGCTGTAATAATATGTCTAGAATAATAAACACCTAGCATAGATATTGAGATGGACAATCCTAGCGCTATCAATGTAAAAGTTGAATACATTGAAATCTCTGTAAACTCTGACGGGCTCATATAGCGTGCAAGACTGCCTAATGGACTAGACATCGATAGAACAGCAAGAAAAAACAGGCCCAGAGACGCAGCAGCTGATTGCCAGTTTGGGAATGGTTTAGAATATCTGGGATCTCTCATTTCCCTATCCCTGTTAGCACGCCAATGGATAAACCGTCGATAGTTTTAGCTTTTGGATTTAGTGTACCATTTGCTTTTATGTTTCCAGTAACGGCTAGACTCGTACTTAACGCATCAATAAGATCTGATAAATTTGCTTTGTCAAAGGCTGTACTTGATATGGCTCTTTTGGCTAGGGGGCCATTAATAATGGTAGAGAAAAACGCGTTATTCACCATGGGGTGATTTTTTCGTACGATTTCTTTTGATATTTCAATTTTATTGCTAGGTGTTAGTGTTTTAAGAGTTGTTCTAACAGCTTCTTCGCCATAAGTGAGAAAGTCGACTTTCAAAGATTTAAGGGTTCTAAAAGTGCCGCCAACTCCAGCAGCAGCTGTCGCAATACCAATTTTATCAATAGCGCTCATGGTATTGTTATACCACTCTTCTGAATCGAGCTGCCTACTTAGCTTCCCTTCATTATAAAGCTGATCGGTAACTCGAACAGCACTATTCCCGCATTGTGCCAAGCTGGTTGCCATGGAAGCAGCAGACACAACAAAAAGAATGCTAGACAGGCCAAAGGTAAGCACTGATGTACCTGTCGCAAGTCCCATTCCAATCCAGCCTAGAACGACCCCAGAGCAATTAAAGGCAAGGCCTGTTAGTTCCGACATTAGAGTTGCTTCTTTGGCAGTTGATTGATTCTGTTTGATGTAGGAGCCAAAGTCACTTATTGAAACACTACCTGGTGGCTCTCTTAGAACAATATAGATAGGTTTGTCGTGTCTAACTGAGTCTATTTCTCTAAGCTTGAAGACAGTATCTTTATTATCAATATATATGACACCAGCTCCCTTATATATTGGTGTTTTATCAATCTCTGAGTAAAGTGTTTTTAGCATGAAAATTGCACTGGCTTGGCGTTCATACTTTGCTCGATTCTTATCTGCTTGAGCCATCATATAATTGATATCACCAGCGGTGGGGTTTCCAAAGAATTGGCCCCAATTTGAGCTTTGCATACTTTTAAAAGTCCTTTTAGGTTTGTAAGGCAGCGTAATATAACATGGATAAAATGAGCTGATTTTCTCTTTATTAGTAACTTTTTAGTAAGATTCTTGTAATTTTTAAGTCAGCATTAAAATTACCAGTATAAGAAGCAGTAAATTTGGGGAATGAAAATCGAGCTATGAACCACTAGAAGACCTAATAATTAAGTGTGTTATAAGTAGTTAAATTACCTGATATGAACAGGATGTTCGAGCAGGGCTCAGTAAGTAAACTTTATTTCAAAGGAGTGAAATATAGCAAGACTTCCCAGACTTTTCCTATTGGTATCCCTCAGCACATCATCTAGCATGGCAATAACCGCCAAGTGTGTTTTGCAAGCGAAGATGATTTTATTGCCTACACACATTGATTAACCGAGTATGCTGAACAGTTTCAGGTGAAAGTCCATGCATGGGTGTTTATGACCAATCATGTACATTTACTGGCGACGCCCATGATGCAAAATGGCATTTCGTTGATGATGCAGGCGCTTGGTCGCCGCTATGTGCGCTACTTCAATAACATCTATCAACGTACTGGTACATTGTGGGAAGGGCGCTTTAAGTCCTGTGTCATTTGTGCGGAGGAATATTTTTTTATTTGTCAGCGTTACATCGAACTCAACCCAGTCTGAGCCAATATGGTCTCCCATCCAGCTGAATACAAATGGTCGAGTTATCGCTTTCATGCACAAGAGTCTCTGGATCTACAAAGTCCGCTCTGGCAGCCACATGAGCTCTATCTGAAGTTGGGCCACCAGCAAAGAGCGCGATCAAAGCGTTACCAAGCATTATTCAAATACCATATTCCCGACGAAGAGCTTGGGCGTATTCGATCCGCCACGCACTCAGACATGGCATTGGGAAACGAACGCTTTAAAGAAGAGATCGAGCAGCTAACAGGTAGGCGAGTGACGCCAAGGAAGCGTGGTCGAAAACCGAGTCAGATGGATTAATTTTCATCTGACTCCAATTGGATTCACGACCCCGAGTTCATAGACGGTTTTGTCGGAAGCATCATACAATAAGTAGAGCTGATGAAAGACAAAATTGAATCAGGCCTAACTTGATAGTAGTGATTCAGTTATATTGAAAAATATACTTGTCTTCACTAGCATAGCTACTGAGAGCTTCGGATATCCCTGCTTAGGTAGCCCACCGAAGACATACGAAGTAGAAGGCCGTGCTTAGCATGGCCTTTTTCGTTCTATGAGCTTCAGAAAACTTTTACAAAGCTAAGATTTTGATTACAAACGGCTATTTCTCTCAGAAAATAGTTACGAAGCGAAACTACCTGCTCGATATCTGTACAAATAATCAGTGTTTGCCTATAGTTTTTATGTTGTCACTTACGGATTGAGGAGCAACGTATGCCTAAGGCAAGAAGCCAACAAATTAGTTTATCTGATACCCCCTATTATCACTGCGTTTCACGTTGTGTCCGCCGAGCATTTTTATGTGGCGAAGATAATTCGACTGGTCAAAGCTACGAGCATCGCCGTAGTTGGGTTGAGATGCGCCTGCTTCACTTAAGTCGAATATTTGCCATTAAAGTATGTGCTTATGCTGTTATGAGTAACCACACCCACGTTGTACTTTATATAGATGCTGAGACGGCGGATAACTGGTCGACCGAGGAAGTATTAAGCCGTTGGCATCAACTCCACAAAGGCACCATGCTTACTCAGCAATATATGATGAACGGCAGCATCCCTGAGTATCTACGGTCTTTATTAGATGAGACGGTTACAACATACCGGCAGCGTTTAATGGACATTAGCTGGTTCATACTCTAAAGAGCACGCGTGAAAGAGCTAAATGAAAACATTGCTCGCCAAGCAAATCTTGAAGATAAATGCACAGGCAGATTCTGGGAAGGGCGCTTTAAGTCCCAAGCTCTGCTAGACGAAGCGGCGCTGATTGCGTGCATGGCTTATGTTGACCTCAATCCAGTGAGGGCCAAGATTGATCACACGCCAGAAACCTCAGCCTATACCAGTATCAAGAAACGCCTCAAGGCTGCTAAATGTAATCATCAATCCAAAATGCTTTACCCCTTTGTCGGAAATCCAAGAGAAAGCCAGCCAAAAGGACTCCCTTTCAAACTTGAAGACTATCTTGAACTGGTCGATCTAACAGGCCGCATAGCGCGACAAGATAAACGCGGCAGTATCGACTTATCTTTGGCCCCCATTCTACAACGCCTCAACATTCCTTCTGAGAACTGGCTTACCATCGCCATTGAATTTGAACAACATACCCATGCCGCAGTGGGCACAGAGCTGATCCTATCTAACTACTACCAGAATGCAGGTTACAAACGCCGACCGAAAATAGGTAAAACGAAACAGCTACTCGCTTAGTAATCTCTCATTTTCTTCTCATCTAGTATTGCCTGACTTGGCAAGAGTACAGTACGCCTATAAAACGCTAAATCTCGATAATTTCTACGATATGGATGGTAACGAAGCAGAAAAAGGCCAGTTTTCTTGGAGCTTTCTTGTTGCTTGGAAGTGAATACTAAATCACTTTTTATGGTGGGTGGCCTGTTAATATTCCTTGTCAGTTTTGAGAAATATATTACGCAATGGGGGTTGCAAAATTGGGGGCAGATGAAAAATATAATGCCCTGTCATGCACGCAAGCTAACAGCGTTCTTGCTACCTTGTTTGACACTGTATAAGGCTTCATCTGCTTTGAGAAAGGCATCACGATATTGCTGGGTAATCGGCGCTACTCCTATGCTAATAGTAATGTTTGCATCTATCGCGAAGTTTTCCTGAGCTACGGCTTCACGTACAGCATTTAGCTGCAGCTCAATCTTGTGGCTATTCGTCTCATTGAATAATAGCGCGAATTCCTCGCCCCCCCAGCGGGTAACTAGTACCTTATCCGAGTCGAACGAAGCGTCGATCATCTGCGCCAGATGTTGCAATACCATATCGCCGGTGTGATGACCAAAGGCATCATTGATGCGTTTAAAATCATCCACATCAATTAACGCAAAGTAGCCGAAATGGTTTGCTTCGAGCACGGCGTCCTCTAAATAACGGCGATTGTATAAGCCGGTGAGAGGATCTTTAAAAGCCATCTCCGCGAGCTTTTGATTACTTGATTCAAGGGCGCTTTGAATACGTAAACGACTGCTCTCGTAGAAATAGGTAATCCCAGAGATCACAACAAAGACAATCCCCAGCTGCATTAAGCCAATTGGACCAAATGACGCGGGCTTCCAAACGTCAAAATGACTGATACAGAGCCACAGATAGCCCACAAAGTAGACCGTATTAAACAGCATGCCAAGCCTAATCCCAGCGAAGAAAATGCTCAGGATTGGACACAACAGCACCAACGCTAAACTGTAGGAACGATTGTTGACCAGCATCATGGTCAGAAAACACAGCCCCATGACCACTATCAGCAGAATGAAGGCCGCGGTGCGTACTCTACGTTTTTTTAGCAACAAAAACAGCGCCAGATAACTGAGCAACATGCCTATTGATTGGGCGGCAATGAGGAGAGGGTAGCGGCCAGTGTAAATATTAAAACTGAGGAAAAAGGTGAGTGCTGCCGCGATGATTAATGTCGTGGACAGTACGATTGAGACATAACGGTAATTATCATCCGTTTTTGCAATGCCCATTTTCTTCGACACAAGGTAAGAAAGCATGTAATTCAATCCATCTGGTCAGGTGGAAAGATTCTAGCAAATTGGGATCAAATGAACATAGCTCGCATGCTCACCGAGTTGGCATAAGTAGGCGAGTAACGCCAAGATAAGGTAATTTTATTCTAACGCAGACACGATGTTTAAATGGATAAGGAGTCATTATGGCCAATCAAAAACTCACTGAGCAGGAGATTCAAGCCGCGTTGGTGAGTTCAATTCTGCTGCGGCCCAAGCTTTGGCTGAGCTCGAGAAGGCAGTGTTTTGATGAAGTGAATATCAAAAGCGGATGGCAAAAAAGCTTTATAGCTATTTTGTGCTTGAAAGTAGAAGTCAGTCGCTAAGCAATTTACCTTCATCAGTTGAAGCAAATGGTGCTGTGATGTATCTATCTCAGAGTCAGATGTCCTATTTATCTGAGAACAAGAGCTTAAAGGCACGCTATCATAATATGTCTAGAATAATAAACACCTAGCATAGATATTGAGATGGACAATCCTAGCGCCATCAATGTAAAAGTTGAATACATTGAAATCTCTGTAAACTCTGACGGGCTCATATAGCGTGCAAGAGTGCCTAATGGACTAGACATCGATAGAACAGCAAGAAAAAACAGGCCCAGAGACGCAGCAGCTGATTGCCAGTTTGGGAATGGTTTAGAATATCTGGGGTCTCTCATTTATCTATCTCTGTTAAGAAGAGATCGAGCAGCTAACAGGTAGGCGAGTGACGCCAAGAAAGCGTGGTCGAAAACGGAGTCAAATGGTTTATTTTCATCTGACTCAATTGTTCACATCTGCCCCTAATTGCTTATGACTCCACACCAGCCATCATGTGCTTCGCTACATGAGGGTGGATCGGCGTCAGTCCAGATTTAATGCCAAAGGGCTTAAACACGGTATCAATCATCGACTGGGCTTGGTTGCCTTTGTCTTGCTCAATATCTGTGAGTGTACGGCGACTGACTCCGACAAACTCCGCGTAGCGGGTTTGAGAAAAGCCTAAGACCTCTTTGCGTAGCGTCTTAAGCATTTGCCCTTGGCTGATTTCACCTAGTAAATGCTGTTGTAGCAGTTGTACCAACAATGCCTGGCGTTCGGCAGGTGTCATGCTCATAAAAGCCCCCAGCGAGTCAGTTTAGTTTCCAGCCACTCAATAGAATAATCCATCTCATAGCCAAGGCTGCATCGACTGGCGTTGCCTCTCTCTGGCTCAGCAATATTGACGATAGCGATGTCATGCCATTGTTGATCGAATAGTGCTTGGATAGTAAGGGATTTAATAAGATACCTGATTGAGCAGTATTTTGCTCATTCTAGACTTTATTAACTGTTTTTGGGAAATATATTTCTCAAAAAAATCTAAAATACTTATTTTTGAGAAATATAATGCTCAATTAAATGGGGCAGATGAAAGTAGATCACAATCCTGTTAGAGCCAATATGATCTCCTATCCAGCTGAATACAAATAGTCGAGCTATCGCTTTCTGAGCGAAGCGTTACCAAGCATTATTCAAATACCATATTCCCGACGAAGAGCGTGGACGGATTCGATCCGCCATGCATTCCGATATGGCATTGGGAAACGCACGTTTTAAAGAAGAGATCGAGAAGCTAACAGGTAGGCGAGTGACGCCAAGGAAGCGAGGTCGAAAACCGAGTCAGATGGATTAATTTTCATCTGACTCCAATTGTTCCACAGAGCAACGAGAATTAAATCCAGAGCAACTAGCCGAGGCGTTACAGGAATGCTTTGAACTTAAGGTCGAAAGCGACTGGATGCCGCTGCTAGAAAGGATTGTTGAAATTGGGGGCAGGGGAAAAGAGTTATGGGTAGCCGAGAGGATCTACGGAAACGAGATAGATGGATTTTTCTTCTCGGCATTGTTGCCCAAAAGTTAGGGGAGCCGTAGCTCCCCTAATAAATTCTTAACCACCAACTTTAATAGGCATATTCATAAAAATCTCCTTTATGAGCAATTTTTAAATTTCTCATCAGTTGTATAGGCCAGTTATCTTCTCATGTAAAGTTTCTCGAGGCAAGGTTTGATAGATTAAAGCCAATGAATGCGGACACTGCATGATTCATTAAATCGTAAATTTTCGCACTTCCAAGCTAATGCCCTAGAAACTCCTTCATCCCTTGGGATAGGTGATTCTATATCAGAAGTAGAAGCAGGCTTGCCTTCGACAGCACTTAGTCCTCGATCAACATCCAGCTGATCAACAGTATGAGACATCTGGATAGTACCTTCCACATCTGGAGGGCAGAAAAAAACCATTGTTGCTTGCTCGTAGCATGCATCGCTGCGCCGATCATTCATGCAGGTCATGAATTCACTTTTAGAAGCGTTGTTCAACTGTTTCATTGTATTGAAGATGCTATATGTAACGCTGATTCTGTAATCCTTTTCTGCTTCTAAATAATCATCAAAAAATATGAAAAGTGTCGTTAATAACCCGTTTTCAATAGCCATTGTATTTGTTCTTTCTACTTCAAAAACCTTATGGCTTATAATCTCGTTGTCTTCAATACGTTCAACATTAACTTTGTATCGTTTGATTTCGTCTACATCTGCAGCCAGTTGAAAGTGAAAACATCTTAGTGGTTCTAGAGGATTTATTATTTCAATTTGCTTAACTTTGTCAGGATTTACGCTTCTTTCATCATCAGAAGGGAATAAACAATATGGTAATACACTAATCTCTTTCTTTATATATTTTACTCTATGATGCTCTAGTACAGTAAAAGCATCATAAAGATCTTCTCTTGTCTTATCTAATTTGGTTCTTTGTTCTTCGTCTCTTTTTTTAAAGGAGACTTCATTTTCTCGGATCTTGTTTAATTTAATAATAGCTCTTGCTAACGCTAGCTCACACTCTGACTTCCATGCACCCTCGTTAAGCTTATTGATTGCAGAACTGAAGTCTAAGGTTCCAACAAGAGGGGTTAATCGTATGACTTCATGGCAGTTTTCTGATTTTTCAGACCTTCTTACACCATGGTTAATAGAACTTGAAATTACCCTTTCGATATAATCTTTAACTCCATTAAAGCCGTTAAATGTTTCACTTGATTCATCATCGAAACCAATGGCGATATTATAAACACCATCACATAGACGGAACTCTTCTACTGGTAAATTTTCACATAATCCACCATCGACATAGTAAGTATCAGATGCGTGTGCATGAAAAATCAGAGGAAGAAAGCAAGAATGTACAACAGACTCAAGAACTTTTTCTTGTGGGGTCAAAGTAGTTGAAAAGGTCTTCTTTGAACGGGTGGAAAGATCTGTTACGACAACACTTAAAGGGTGCTTTAAATTCTCAAAAATAGAGGAACCGTCAATGTATTCAGAGAACAGTCCGTCAACAAAGTTCTTTAATGCTTTAGGTTTATATAAGGTCTTTCCCTTATAGATACTGTTAACTGCACCTAAAGTTTTGTTGAAAAGCTTCGGCTCAATAGATAAATCTGACTCAAGCTTAGTGAATAGAGAAGAAATTCGTTCTTTAGCTATGTCGAAATTAAAGTCGCAGGCAAGAAGAGCTGCAACAATAGAGCCTGCAGAGGTGCCAGCGAGAGCTACTATCTCAATTTTCCCTGATCGTTCTAATTCCTGTATTTTGGATGCGCATTCTATCAAAGCGGCTAATTTAGCTCCTCCTCCTTGAAATGCCAAATTTAGCTTTATTGGTTTAGTAATTCCTGATAGCACGGTTCAGCTCCATTGATAGTAAAGGCTTGTTAAATGAATAGGGAAGTTCTATGTATTGTTTGACGGCGCCTAGTGCGCCTCGTCCCAGTTGTTCCCAACCCCAGCTTCCACAAGCAAAGGCACGTCGATCTCGCTACTGGTCTGCATAATCTCGACGATCTTCTCTTGTGCAGCCTCAAGGTCTTTCTCGACCACTTCGAAGATCAATTCATCGTGTACTTGCATGATCATTTTCACGTCTAAGTCGGTTTCGGCGAGCCAATCGTGCATGTTGATCATGGCGCGTTTGATGATGTCGGCGGCGGAGCCTTGCATCGGGGCGTTGATCGCGGTGCGTTCTGCGGCTTGGCGCATCATGGCGTTACGGGCTTTGATCTCTGGTAGGTACAAGCGACGACCGAAGATAGTTTCCACGTAGCCTTTTTCTTTGGCGCTTTCTCGGGTGTTGTCCATGTAGGTGCGCACGCCCGGGTAGCGTTCAAAGTAGCGCTGAACGTATTGCTGTGCTTCTGGACGGCCGATGCCAAGTTGTTTCGCGAGGCCAAAGGCGGACATGCCGTAGATTAGACCGAAGTTGATGGCTTTAGCGCGGCGGCGTTGTTCCGTAGTCACTTCGTCTACTGTGGTGTCGAAGACTTCTGCGGCAGTGGCTTTATGCACGTCCACATCGTGGGCGAAGGCATCTAATAGACCCTTATCTTGTGATAGGTGCGCCATGATGCGTAGCTCGATTTGCGAGTAGTCGGCGGCGATCAGCTTGTAGCCTGCTGGTGCGATAAACGCTTGGCGAATACGGCGACCTTCGGTGGTACGAATCGGGATGTTCTGCAAGTTTGGATCCGTCGAAGATAAACGACCAGTCGCAGTCACCGCTTGGTGATAAGACGTGTGAATGCGTCCGGTCTTTTGCAGCATCTCTGGCAGCTTGTCGGTGTAAGTCGACTTTAGCTTCGACATACTGCGGTGTTCCATGATCAAACGTGGCAGTTCGTATTGTTCCGCCAGTTCTTGCAGGATTGGCTCGGCAGTAGAAGGTTGGCCTTTTGGCGTCTTCTTAATGACTGGCAAACCTTGTTTCTCAAACAGGATTTCTTGTAGCTGTTTTGGTGAGCTTAGGTTAAAAGCTTGCCCCGCCTCTTCATGAGCTTTGATCTCGATCTCCTGCAATTTAGCAGCGATCTCGGCGCTTTGTGCATGCAATAGGTCTGGATCGATCAAGGCACCAGTTTGTTCCATTTTCGCTAACACAGGCACTAATGGCAGTTCGATGTCTCTTAGGACGTTAACCAAATCACCTTCTTTTTCCAGTTTCGGCATGATCGCATGGTGTAGGCGCAGGGTAATGTCTGCGTCCTCTGCTGCGTAAAACGCCGCTTGCTCAAGCTCGATCTGGTTAAAGGTTTTCTGCTTCGCGCCTTTACCTGCGATTTCCTCAAAGCTCACGGTGGTGTGACCAAGGAACTTGGACGCTAGGCTGTCCATATCGTGGCGTGTGGCGGTGGAGTTAAGCACGTAGGACTCCAACATGGTGTCGAACTGAATGCCACGCAGGGTGATGCCGTAGTTGTTCAAAACGTTAGCATCGTATTTAAGGTGCTGACCGACTTTCTTTTGGTTGTCGTCTTCAAGCCAAGGCTTAAGTTGTTCTAGTACCCAGTCACGATCAAGTTGCTCTGGCGCGCCTTCGTAATCGTGTGCCACAGGGATGTAAGCGGCCTTGCCGATCTCAACAGAGATGCCTACGCCAACTAGCTCGGCGGCCATGTAGTTAAGAGACGTGGTTTCGGTATCGAACGCTACAAGGTCGGCTTCTTGGATTTTCTTCAGCCAAGCATTAAAGCTGTCTTTATCGAGAACCGTGTCGTATTCCACATCGATATTAGCCGCAGGCGCTGGCTCATCATCGTTGTCTACCGTGTCATCGGCGGTGCCGGAAGCAGGGGCTTTATCTAGATCGCGCAGCCAAGTTTTGAATTCCAGTTTAGTGAACCATTCGCGTAGCGCTTCTTTGTTGATCTCTTCGTTTTTCAATGTGTGTGGATCAAATGGCAGTTCCACATCGCATTTGATGGTTGCCAGCTTGTAGCTAAGCTCGGCCATTTCACGGTGTTCTTCCATTTTCTTAGCCATGGTTTTCGAACCACGGAAGCCAAGCGGGGCAATGTCATCAAGGCGCGCGTAGATTTCTTCTAGGCTGCCGATACCTTGTAGCATGGCGAGGGCGGTTTTCTCACCCACACCCGGTACACCTGGGATGTTGTCGACCTTGTCGCCCATCAGCGCGAGAAAGTCGATGATCAATTCTGGTGGGATTTTGAATTTCTCTTTAACGCCTTCTACGTCCATTACGGTATCGGTCATGGTGTTCACCAGTGTGACTTTGTCTGTCACTAACTGGGCCATGTCTTTATCGCCCGTTGAGACGACGACTTCACGGCCTTCACCACCGATTTGTTTGGCGATGGTGCCGATTACATCGTCCGCTTCCACGCCTTCGATGATCACCAAAGGTAAGCCCATGGCTTCGATCATACGGTGGATCGGTTCGATTTGTAGACGCAGATCGTCCGGCATCGGCGGGCGCTGGGCTTTGTACTCTTTGTACATATCGTCGCGGAAAGTTTTACCTTTGGCGTCGAAAATCACCACGATCGGGGAGTTAGGGTAACGGCCAATTAAACTGCGAATCATGCTGATCACACCGCGGGCCGCGTTGGTCGGTTGGCCATCGCTGGTGGTCAGTGGTGGAATCGCGTGAAAAGCACGATACAGGTAAGACGAGCCGTCTACCAAAACCATCGGTGCTGTGCTTGATAATGTGTCCGTAGCCAAAATAAAACCTCTGTTATAAAACGCCATAATTGCTGACTATTCTAGGGCGTTCAGCAGAAATTTACAGCGTTAAGTGGTCTGAGTGACCGCTTAATGCATTATTCCTCAGATGGGCGGCTGACCACTTGATCTCGGCCTTGCCGTTTGGCGATATACAGACACGCATCCGCTTGACGGATGAGGGTGTCAATGTCGTTTGACTGGATATTATGAGCAACACCAATGCTACAAGTGAGCTGGCCTACTAAGGGGAACTGATGGTCGTGGATGGCTCGCCAACAAGTATCTGCAACCTGTTTCGCCTGGTTCGCTGTCAAATCATTTAATAGTACTACGAATTCATCCCCACCCCAGCGAGCAAGGCAGCTTTGTTTTGGTAGACTGTTTCCCAAAAGCTTTGCTGCTTTCCTTAGAACTGCATCGCCGGACTCGTGTCCATGGGTATCGTTGATTTGTTTGAAGTGGTCTATATCGATGATGAGGCTGCTGATATTAGGTTTTTCCCCTGCATTCGACGAAAGCCAGTAAATAAGGCCTCGGCGATTATAAATGTCGGTTAATTCATCATAGTCGGCTTGTCTGCGCGAATAACGTAAGCGCTCTTCTATCTGGTAAAAACGCAAGAACAGGTCTCGTTGATAAAATAAAACGATCAGTAGCAACGCCCCGCAAGGTCCGAAGAATACTATCATCTCTTTGCCGCGAGCTGTTTGTAGCTCAGCTGGGTGCGCAATGAGGTAGACGAGTATAGGGGCACAGATCAGCACCCATAAAAGGAACATATACTTTAACCATGACTGGGGGGCCATGACCACTGACATCGCTGAGACAAATAACATTAGGCCGCTCACTGGAGGGAATTCATCTACTAATACCCAGTCATTTAGGGCTGAGCTAATCGTAAAATACCAAGCCGGTGGGATAAAGGCGTAGGCGTTCATTATAAGTAGCGCTTTAACAGCAACAGAGTGTCTGTCTTGTGGAGCTTGATGGAAATAGATCAGAACCAAGATAAAGCAAACGCCGGAGCTAGTGGGAAGAACAAAATCAATCAGGTGGCGGGTATTGAAATGAATTGCGCCAATGCTGATAGTGGATATGATGTAGAGGCACAGCGCAATATAGGTCGCCCTGATGGAAAACAACGGTTTCTGCACAACTAGTCTCCTGCCTCATTACTTTATCGAAAAGGGAGTGAATGATGTATGAAGTATAGTTTAATAGCCGAGTCAGTATTTTTATATGGGCGTTGTGTATAGAGATGTAGCGCGAATGTACTAAAATGCCTCATTCAAAAGAGGTTTTGGCGATAACCAATTGACCTTTTTGCTCCGATTGTGGAGCATTAGCGGCTAAATGAATCATTGCGCAAATAAAATACATTAGGTACAGATTTTGGCTGTTTACACTTCTCTTTCGGACTCTGACATGCGCGGCCTTGTGGCCGATTATTACTTAGGTGAATTGGTGTCTTTTCAAGGCATTTCTGGTGGCGTAGAAAACACCAACTACTTTGTGAACACCACTACAGGCAAATACGTCCTGACCTTATTTGAAGAGTTTGAATACGACGAAGTACCGTACTTCTTGGATGTGGTCGCGCATCTTAAGCACAAGGGCTTTAACGTACCGGCGGCCTTGATTGACAACCATGGGGAACGTTTACGTGTCGTCCAAGGTCGTCCTGCGATCATAGTGGATTGCTTCCCAGGTGGCTTGCTAGAAGATGGCACCACTGTCGAAAGCTGTCGTTTGATGGGTAAAGTGTTGGCGCAGCTGCATACAGCGGGTATGGATTTCCCTGAACACCGTCCAAGCCACCGTGGTATGGATTGGTGGCGCGCGACGTCAAAGTCGATTGCTCCAGAGCTAGAAACGGATCAAGCGCACTTATTGCTTGAGCAAGTGTCTGAGTTTGATGCCTTTATTGCGCAATACGACGATCAGTTAGCCAAAGGTACGGTGCACGGGGATTTGTTCTACAACAATACCTTGTTTGAAGGGGAGCAACTGTCTGCGATCATCGACTTCTATAATGCTTGTTACTCTTGGTTGATGTACGACTTAGCCATTGTGGTGAACGATTGGTGTTCGGATATGAGCACTGGCGAGCTGGATATGGATAAGTACCATGCGATGGTCAATGCCTACATTCATGAGCGCCAGCCAAGTGCGGCAGAAATTATGTCTTGGCCACATATGCTAAAAATCGCCGCGTTGCGTTTTTGGTTGTCACGTTTAGAAGCATGGCACGGTGCGAAGCATGATCCTGAGCGTTTGGCACAACAGCATGATCCAATGGAGTTCCAACGTATCCTAGAAGCGCGTGTGCGTCATGCACCGAGTCTAACGGAGAATTAATCTATGTTGAGCTGGCGTCGCTGTATTTGTAAAGCTATGAGTGCAAGTTTGTTATGGCTTGGAGCAGGGCAGGTGCTGGCTCATCCGCATATTTGGATCGACTCTTATTACCAGGTCAATCTAACGACACCTGCGATTCAGACGGTCGATGCCTACTGGAAGTTTGATGTGTTTTCCAGTCTCGACATGTTGATGGCTTTTGATCAAAATGCTGATGGGCAATTAAGTGGCGCTGAGAAATCAGAGGCTGCTTTAGCTATGACCAACCTTGCGCAATACGGTTACTTTCTAAAGATTAAGGTCAATGATCGGAAGTTAAAACCTACTCATGTTGAGATCGTTAATGTGGGCATCAGTGATCAAGCCTTAACTGTTCACCTAGGTATAGTGCTTCCCGAAACGATAGATTTACAAACCAGTACCCTTCATTTGGGTTTTGGCGACCCTGAAAATTATTTTGCCTTGGTCACTCCTGATGAAGGCTTGATTAAATTGACCGGAATGATGGCGGAAACCTGCACACCAGCAGAGCAAGAAGCCGATGAATTCTATATGGAAGGTTGGGTCGACCTTCACTGTGACACCTAGTCCTTAGGCTGTCGTGTTCCTAATTTGATTGAGAGCGTCCTATGATCGAGCAATTCCAATGGTTGCCATTTTTACTGGCGATAACGGTGTTAACCATGAGTCCTGGAGTGGACACTTTATTGGTGCTTCGTAGCTCTGCCGTGGCAGGCTGGCGTGTAGGCTTCGTGTGCAGCTTAGGTATTTGTTTGGGCTTGTTTGCCCATGCCACGATTTCAGCCCTAGGCCTGTCGGTGATTTTATTAGGTTCTGCGACCTTTTTTACGGCCTTCAAAATAGCTGGTGCTCTGTATTTGGTCTACTTAGGGGTACAAGCTTTGCGCAGCGCTTGGCGACCTCAAGGACTGACACTGAATGTGCCAGAAGGGCGTCAGATGAATGCTAAACTGGCGTTTCGTCAGGGTATCTTGTCGAACATCCTAAACCCTAAGACTATTGTGTTTTATATGGCGTTTTTGCCGCAGTTTATTAACCCAGAATATTCTGCCGTGGCGCAATCTCTGTTTATGGCTGCCCTTCACTTTATCATAGCGATGGTGTGGCAAACGTTTCTTGCGGTGATGGTTCACCGAGCAAGAGTATGGCTGGCGCGACCAAAAGTGGCGCAAGTCTTGGATAGCTTAACCGGCGTATTGCTGGTGGGCTTTGGCATCAAACTGGCACTGACGCAACGCTGATCGCGAACGCACTGCCGATCTAGGTACTCCTATCATGAGTCTATTACTGTCCACGTGGATTAAGTTTTTCTTCCTATTTGCTCCGTTTTTCGTGATGTCGATGTTTTTGGCACTGACACGCGGTGAAACCCCAGAATCCCGCCGTCATGTGGCCAATAAGTCGATTATTGCCGCATTAGCGATCGCTTTAGTGTTGATGTTCTTTGGCAGCACTTTGTTTGCGGTATTAGGGATTACACTGGATTCTTTTCGAATCGGTGCGGGCATCCTGCTGTTTATGTCTGCCATCAGTTTGGTGAAAGACGGTACTCGTAACCATGCTACGGGGATGCCGAACGAAGAGCGTGATGATATCTCTGTGGTGCCGCTCGCGGTGCCGACCATCATTGGTCCGGCGACGATTGGTACAATCTTGGTTTACGGTGCGGAGTTCAAAGGCTGGGAGTTTGTTATTGGCGTAATGGGCTTAGTCGCAGCGCTATTGACTCTAGGCGTGTTGTTATACTGCAGTTCGATTATTGAGCGCTTATTAGGCCGCACAGGTCTGAATATTCTATCGAAGATCACCGGCTTGATTTTGGCAGCGATGGCGGCGCAAATCTTTATGGGTGGTGTGATGGGCTTCTTGCATCCTGCGACCAGTTAAGGTGAAAATCAATCTTATTAACCTAGCAAACCAAAATGTTATATTGTAACATTTTGGTTTTGGTGTTTTTGGAGCTCAGTGTGCGCAATATAAAGTGGTTAAGCATTTTATTGATGTTGCTGTCCAGCACTGCATGGGCGGCTGACCAGACGTTTGTCTTTGAAATGGGACGCTGGGTCATGGAGCAGCAGCGTGATTTTCACCGTGAATTAGCGCGTTTGGTGCAAACCTTAGCCAAGCAAGAAAGCCCTGCGTTAATCGGTAGTTTGCTGGTGGCTAGCTTCCTGTATGGTGTATTTCATGCGGCCGGCCCCGGCCATGGTAAAGCGGTAATCGGTTCTTACCTACTTGCTACTAAGGCACCGTTGCGTAAGGGGGTTCAGCTGTCTTTTATCTCCGCTCTGGCGCAAGGTGTGGTGGCGATTCTCTTGGTTTGGGGGATGGCGCAGTTACTCGATATTGCTGGTGCCATCACTGAAACCACCCGTGTCCTTGAGCTGGCTTCTTATGCCGCTATTGGTTTGATTGGTATTTGGATGCTGTGGCGTTTGGCACAAGGTAAATCCAGTTGTGGGCACGATCACAGTAAGGATCATTTGCACGATCACAGTCACCACGATTGTGGTCATCATGAGCATAGCCACTGTGAGCATCATGATCATAGTCATAAGCATGAATGTAAGCACCATGCTCATCAGCATGATGCAAAGCTTTTGGATGCGCCTGATGAGGAAGTAAAAACAGCCAAGCGCAGCACCATAGCCATGGTGTCTGCGATTGGTATTCGCCCGTGTACGGGGGCGGTCTTAGTGCTGTTGTTTGCCACCAGCACAGGCATTTTTCAATGGGGCGTATTAGCGACCTTGGTGATGTCGTTAGGCACGGGCTTAACGGTATCTGCGTTAGCATTACTGAGTGTATTGTTTCGCGATGGCAGCTTTGCATTAAGCCCCAGTCGATGGCGACAACGGGTGACACGCCTATTGGGTGTGCTTGCCGCGTGTGCCTTAATTTTTATCAGTGTCACGATGATTTACAGTGACCTACAAGTTGCAGGGCGGGCATTCTAATGACCGAACACCACCACTCTCATACGGCTGGCCATGATCATGCACACAATCATGATGTATGCATTGAGCAGGCCTTGGAAACCGCTGAAACGGTTTGTTCTGAGCAAGGCCAGCGTCTAACCAAAGTGCGCCGACGCGCGCTTGAGCTGATTTGGCAAAGCCACCGCCCTCTTGGGGCGTATCAGCTATTGGCGAAGCTAGCAGAAGAGGGCTTTAACTCGGCTCCGCCAACGGTTTATCGTGCCTTGGACTTTCTGATGTCGGCAGGCTTGATTCACAAGGTAGAGTCTATGAACGCCTACCTCGGCTGTGCCCACGCCGATAAGCCGCACAAGGGCTATTTCTTAATCTGTGATGACTGCCAAAACGTGATGGAATTTGATTACCAAGACATTCACCAATCGTTGATTGATAAGGCTGCGGAGCAGGGTTTTGAACTGCGTGCTGAAACCATTGAATTGACCGGTTTATGTGCCGATTGCCGTACTCAGGAAGCGCCTGCATCATGAGTACACGATTAGCAGAGCTGCAAGATATTGGCATTCGTTTTGGGGAGCGCCAACTGCTGAGCAATATCAATATGACCCTGCATCAAGGGGAGATTGTGACGCTGATCGGCCCGAATGGCAGTGGTAAGAGTACTTTGATTCGTACCCTCTTAGGCTTGCAAGAGCCTACCACTGGTAAAGTGGTGCGCCATGATCATTTGCGAATTGGTTACATGCCTCAAAAACTGCATATTGATCCAACCTTACCACTAACGGTTAAGCACTTTTTAGGCTTGGTACGTGGCGTGAATAAAAAAGACATTCGCCCTACGCTCAATAAAGTGGGTATTCCGCACTTAGAAAACTCCCAAGTACATGTGTTGTCCGGTGGTGAAACACAACGATTGCTATTGGCCCGTGCACTGTTGAATCGCCCTAATTTATTGGTATTGGATGAACCGGTACAAGGGGTCGATGTCAGTGGTCAGGTAGAACTGTACAACCTAATCGATGTGATTCGCAAAGAGCTAAACTGTGGTGTTTTGATGATTTCCCATGATTTGCACTTGGTGATGGCACAAACGGATACGGTGGTGTGTATCAATCAGCATGTGTGTTGTTCAGGTTCTCCACAGCATGTCAAAGGCCACCCCGCGTATCAGGCTCTGTTCGGCATCCCTGGTGCGGATTCGTCCTTGGCGATTTATGCCCACAATCATAATCACGTGCACGATGACAGTGGTGAAGTGGTCGAAGAAGGCCATGTACACACGGCTAGTTGCCAGCATCATACTCATTAATCGGAGATTTCTAGAACATGCTTGAACTGTTAATGAGAGCCTTGATTGGCGGCGTTGGTGTGGCAGCCGTTGCGGGGCCGTTAGGTGCGTTCGTCGTTTGGCGACGGATGGCATACTTTGGCGATACCTTAGCGCACTCTGCTTTACTGGGTGTGGCGTTGGGTTTCTTGTTGGATATTAATTTGAACTTCGCCATTGTGGTGCTGTGTGTTGGCTTGGCATTGGTGCTGGTGGCGTTGCAGAAAAAACACATCATCGCGACGGATACATTGCTGGGCATCTTAGCCCATTCCGCTTTGTCGCTGGGACTGGTGGCGGTTAGCTTTTTGGACAATGTGCGCATTGATCTGATGGCGTACTTATTTGGTGATTTGCTTGCCATCAGTCAGACAGACTTATATTGGATTTATGGCGGCGGCTTATTAGTGATGAGCTTGTTAGTGACCTTCTGGCGTCCTTTGCTGGCTCTGACCGTGAATGAAGAGTTGGCGAAAGTGGAAGGTTATCCAGTTGAAGCCATCCGCCTGTTGCTAATGCTGTTGGTGGCGGTGGTCATCGCGGTGGCGATGAAGATCGTTGGTGTTTTGCTGATTACGTCTTTGATGATCATTCCTGCCGCAACGTCGCGTAAGCTTTCACAGACGCCTGTACAGATGGCGTCTATGGCAGGCGTATTAGGGTGTTTGTCGGTGTGTGGCGGCTTGTGGGCGTCGTATCATTGGGATACACCAACTGGCCCAAGTGTGGTGGTGTGTGCAGCGCTTCTATTTTTGATTGCTTACACTCTGCCGATTCGTAAGACGGCTTAAACTAAACGCTGATCGCTAAGTAAGAGTTAAAAATGCGACATCTTGAGAGATCAAGGTGTCGCATTTTTTATGGCGTATTACTTAGGCTCTTAATTTAATGAAACGCTTTTTAGCGAGTGAGAAGGTTGTCAAGAGAAACACGTCCAGCGCCTTGTTTCATGAGCAGCAATGCCATGGCTGCCCAAGAAGCATGCAAGGCATAGGCACTAGGGTAAACAAAGATTTGAATCACTAGGGTCATGGCCAAAATTCCCACAGCGCCTAATCGCGTGAACAGGCCCAGTATGAGCAAAATGGGCAGTACATGCTCGGCAGCGGTGGCGAGATAAGCCGCGAGATTGGCTGGGATCAGAGGTAGGGCGTACTCATACTCAAATAAGAAGAATGTGGATTCCTTTATGGTAGGTAAGCCAAATTCAAATTGCCCCGCCAGCGGGTTAAAAGCGAAGCCTTCGATTTTGGTCTGTCCTGACAGCCAAAATACAGTGGCCAGAGCGAACCGAGTTAACAACAGAATGAGTGCTTCTGGAAGGGGGCGAAACAACTGTTCGGGAACACGCGTTAACAGGTTTAGCATAATCTGGCTCCTAAGATTCGTAAATATCTGAGAAAACTTCCCAAGTCATTAATTTTGCAAGAGTTTGTCCTAAGTCGAAGGACTCGCTTTCAGGCAATGCTTGGCTCAAGCTAGGGTTCTTTTTTAACGCAGTAATGAACTCGAACTCAATGCTGCTGAGTGTGTAAATACAGCCGTAAAGGCCAGATTTTGTGAGCATCAAGTAGTCCGTTTGCTGAAGCTGTAATTGACTCAAGTCTTGCTGTTGTTGCTTATGCGCTAGGTAAAGTTGTCCGACGGCGTAAGGATAGCTTAGTAGTTCACATTGTGAGCAAAGTAACAGTTGTAAGGCTTCTGGGTTACTGGCTTGGCTGAGACGTTGTTGCGCTTCTATGAGAGATAAATGAGTCGGCTCAGCGCTATGTGTCATCTGCAAAAGTCGGTATTCAAGGTCACACAAACTGGCTAGATAGGGCAATGATTGGGCTGCAAAGAAATGACTGACAAATTCACTGAATTGATCACCGTACTCGCTCAGGATTGCCGATTCAGGAGGGTGTCGATCCACATATTGGCGTGCCATGGCATTAAAAAAAGCGTCACCCACCACTTGCTTACACACGGGAAAAATCTCCCCAAGGGCTTCCATCAGGGAGACAAACACATTGTTGCGGTAGACGTTTAGGCGTTGTGTGCGCTCTGCGAGCGAGTGGCCCTTAATTTCGTTGAGTAAATCTTCTTGCTCCAGTTCGTTTGTGGAAAACAGAGCCTGACTAAATTGTTGCTGCATTCTGTGCCTCCTTTACTAAGGCTCGAATACGGTCGGCCATACCTGCCTCTTCTCGTAACACGGACAACTCAGGAAAATTGCCATCACGTTCAATCAGAGTTGGACAATCTCCTATCAGCTCAAGTGTGTGCTGATAAAGGTGCCAGACATCGGTGGTTACCGGTTGATCATGTGAGTCGATCTTCAGTGCGGGTTGCGCCTTCTCGTCTAAAGTATGTCCTGCTAAATGTATCTGCTGAACGGCCTGTAACGGGAAGGTTCGTAAATAATCATAAGGGTTACGTTGATGATTAAAGCAAGAGACATCAACGTTATTCACGTCGAGTAGAAGCCCACAGCCTGTGCGTTTGACCAATTCCGCGATAAAGTCAGTTTCTTCCATGGCGCTTGAGCAAAACTCGAAATAGGTAGAAGGGTTCTCGATTAATATCTGGCGTTTGAGTCGTGCTTGTACTTGGTCAACGTGCTCACACAGTCGCTGCAACCGATCTTCGGTGTAGGGCACTGGCAGTAAGTCATTAAAGAAATATTGCTGGTGAGTAGACCAAGCCAAGTGCTCTGAAAATACGGCGGGTTGAACTCGTTCCACTAAGCGTGCAACGCGTTCTAAATGCTCAAGGTTGAGCTTCTCATCACCTCCTAAGGATAAGCCCACACCATGTACACTGATGTCATACAGGTTTCGAATCTTTTCAAGATAATGACGTGCGGGACCGCCTTCACTTAAATAGTTTTCGGCATGGATCTCAAAAAAGCCAACCTTAGGTTGTGTCGCTAAGACTTGCTCGTAATAGCAAGGCTTTAAGCTGATCCCTGTTTGCTGGGCAAAGCCTGAGGGTAAAGATTTACCCTCGGCTTGCGGCTTACTAAAGGTCATCATGACAGCCCTTAGAATGCTTCCAATTTACCGTGACCAGAAGGAGACGTTGGCGAGTCCATTTCCATACATGTGCCAGCTGGAACCAGTTTCCAAGCATTGCCTTGGTAATCCATAGTCGATGTGCCGGCACAAGAAGTACCTGGGCCTGCGGCACAGTCATTTTGACCAGCAAGCGCTACGCCGTAGCATTTTTCTTTAGATGCGGCTTGGGCTGGAACCGCCACAGCAGATAGAGCAACAGCAGTACCTAAAGCAAGAGCAAGGGAAGTGTTTTTAGTAGACATAACGTTTTCCTCTAATGAGATAATGTTGATTTGCCTACATTGGACGAGAGGCTTTTTGAATTTCTTACACATCATTTCAAAAAAAGATAATTTTTTCTCAAAGAAAATGTTTTTTTTAATGTGGCGGTTTTGTGACTTATGTATTAAGTTTTTATGACAATTGCTTTTGAGGGGTGGGAGTTTCTCTTCAATAAGCGTAAAGTGAAGTTCTTAACTCATTGAATTATAAGGAGACTACGGATATGTCTAAGAAAGAAGTTAAAGCAATTAAATCAGAGATTAAAGCACGTAAAGAAAAAGTGGCTAAGCAAAAAGATAAAATTGCTAAATTGAAAAAGTCACTTAAAAAGAAATCTGCAAAATAAGTTTTGCTGGATTTAAAGCGGGGCCAACATGGCCCCGTTTTGCTTTATAGCGGTTATGTCATGAATGCCTGTTATTTGTCTTGCGCAGATGTGTCAGACGCTTTGACATAGCGCTGGCTTAAGTCACGCAGATTCAGCATTTGTTTGCCAAATTGGCGACAGGCTGGGCACATGGCTGTGTGTAAACCTAGGTTCACTTTTTCACTGTTTGTCAGGTTACGATCGAGTCGTTCTGATAAAAGCTGTGTGGCTTGTGTGCATTTCATCATGGTGTGTTCTCTCCGATAAACCAGTTATCTTCTAGACATTCACGCAGGCGTAGGCGAGCACGGAACAAGGTCGTGTTCAGGTTGCTCACACTGACTTCTTCATTTTCACAGATCTCTTTAGTTTCCAGCTCAAGGAATTCTCGCATCATAAAATAGCGGCTATGCTTCGCTGGCAAAGCTTCTAAACAGACATCAAATGTGCGCCAAAAATGAGAGTTTTCAATATCGTGATCTGGCTCATCCCATTTTTTTGGACGCTCGCTTTTTTGCCAATGGCCTTTTTCATTAAATAGATCTTCTAGTAAAGCTTCGTCACTTCGGCCTGCGCCTTCTTCTAATAAACTGACGTTGGTATAACGCTTTTCCTTACGCAAAATATCAATCAATTTATTTTTCAGGATGGCAAACACCCAAGTTTTCAAGGCAGCTTGACGATTAAAACGGTCAATATTTTGATAAGCGGATAGCATGGCTTCTTGAACGGCATCTTCGGCAAGCGCTTCGTTGCGAACTTGTAAGATAGCGAATTTAAGCATCTGACTGCGTAGCGCTTCCATAAATTCAGTATCTTGGAATAGCTGACTAGAGGCTTGTTCGTTGGAGCGAGATAGGGTTTGGGTCATGTTAAATCTCGGCTTGTCGTTTTATGAAAAATCAATTTATCGAATTAGACGAATCAAGCCGAGGTTTTATTACAAGACGATACAAAAAATTATGGATTCAAAGCCTGCATCGCGTTAGCGAGCGTGTCAGCGTTATAAGGTGGTCGCAAAGAGCCTGCAAACTTCCCGTCTGGGTTAATTAATAAAATTTTGTCTTGATGAAGCTGATATTTCTCAGCACTAGTGACTTGGGCAAGGTCTGAGTAAACCGCCTGAGTGGCTGGTACTATGTGTACGCCTAATGTGGCAAGTTGAACCATGGTGCCTTGGCAGACTGCATCGCAGAACTCAGGCTGTAAGCGGATAGCTTGCCATGAGTTGCTATCGAGTCGCTCAATGGGTGGTATCTGGCGTGGAAACTCTAGCAGTTGAATTCCAAGCTCAGCTTGTTTGGCTTCATCTAGGGCTGGGCCTGCAAAATGGTTTTGGTAGGACTGAGTCGCCACCCAGAATGCACCAGCGACCAGTGCCACGCCAATGAACCTTGCGCTTAAACGACTCATTAAGCTTCTCCAGCCGCCTGAGCTTCTGCTAGGTACTCGTCTTTCAGTTTGACGTAATTTAGGCCTGCGTATTGGAAGTACTCGATCTCTTTTTCAGATAGAGGGCGGGCTTGTTTTACGGGTGATCCCATGTATAAGTAGCCTGATTCTAGACGCTTACCCGGTGGTACTAGGGAGCCTGCGCCAATGATCACTTCGTCTTCAATCACGGCACCGTCTAAGATAGTCGTGCCCATGCCGACTAGAACTTTATTGCCGATCTTACAGCCGTGTAACATGGCCATATGGCCAACGGTTACATCATCACCGATTTCAAGCGGGTGACCTTCTGGCTTGTAGGTGCTGGCATGGGTGATGTGTAGGCAGGAGTTGTCTTGGATACTGGTACGCTGGCCGATACGGATACGGTGCATATCACCACGTATGGCAACCAATGGCCAAACCGAGCTGTCCTCGCCGATTTCCACATCGCCGATGATCACAGCACTGTCGTCGACCCATACTCGTGCTCCAAAACTTGGCGTGTGGCCGCGAAATGATTTAACTGGCATTCTCTCTTCCTTAGCACACACAGTGCAGCATTAATGAAAGCTATGGGTGTGATCGACGTTTCCCCATTGAAAAAGCGTCAAGACCACATATCTTATAAGACAGTACTAACCCTATTTCAGCTGGAGTGTTTTGGCACTCAGCAAACGCCAAAAAGGATAACACGATATGACACAATCCGTATGGGATGCCACGACATTGCCAGAATTTTCCAAAGTCGAGCCAAAGAACATCGTCGCCGACTTAGAAGCGTTGCTAGAGAAGAACCGCAATGACATCGCTGCGGTCGTTGAAAAAAACGCACAGCCAACGTGGGCAAGTCTGGTCACGCCTTTGGATGAAATCCACGATCGCCTAAGCCAATTCTGGTCGCCGATCAGTCACCTAAACTCGGTACAAAACACGCCAGAGATTCGTGAAGCCTACAATGCCAGTTTGCCAAAGCTAAGCGACTACTACACAGAGCTGGGTCAAAATAAAGCCCTGTACGACGCTTACAAAGCCCTAGCCGAAAGCGATGAGGCTAAATCTCTGACACCAGCGCAAGCTGAAGCGCTAACGCAAACTATCTGTGATTTTGAATTATCGGGCGTCGGTCTAGAAGGGGAGCCAAAGAAACGTTACGGTGAAATCAGCGCGCGCCTATCTGAGCTAGGCAGCCAGTTTGGTGAAAACGTATTGGACTCGACCCGAGCGTGGAGCAAGTTGATCACTGATGAAGCAGAGCTTGCAGGTCTACCTGAATCAGCCCTTGCCCAAGCCAAGCAAATGGCGCAAGCGAAAGAACAAGAAGGCTGGTTATTTACGTTAGATATCCCTTCTTACTTACCTGTAATGAGCTATGCAGACAGCCAAGCACTGCGCAAAGAAATGTACACGGCGTACGCAACACGCGCGTCTGAGCTAAGCAGCGAAGGTAAATTCGACAACGCTCCATTGATCGATGAAATCCTAGCCCTTCGCCATGAAATGGCTCAGATCCTTGGTTTCGAAAACTACGCTGAACTATCTGTTGCAACAAAAATGGCGGAAAGTGGTCAGCAAGTTGTGGACTTCTTGAGTGATCTTGCCGTGAAGTCTAAACCTTCTGCTGAAAGTGATTTAGCTGACCTGAAAGCGTTTGCTAAAGCAGAGCACGGTGTTGAAGAACTAAATTCTTGGGATGTGGGCTACTACGCGGAGAAACTGCGCGAGAAGAAATATTCCATTTCGCAAGAAGTGTTACGCCCTTACTTCCCGATTAACAAAGTGCTGTCGGGCTTGTTCCATACGGCACAAACCTTGTTCGGTGTGGATATTCGCGAAGAGTCTGATTTTGATACGTACCACAAAGACGTTCAGCTGTTTACCATCTCTAAAAATGGTGAAGACATTGCTCGCTTCTTCTTAGATCCTTACGCTCGTGAAGGCAAGCGTGGTGGCGCTTGGATGGACGAATGCCGTGTGCGTCGTCGTTTAGACGATGGCCGTTTGCAGCTACCTGTGGCGTACCTAGTTTGTAACTTCACCCAGCCAATCGGCGATAAGCCTGCTTTGCTGACTCATGATGAGGTTACTACCTTGTTCCATGAATTCGGTCACGGCTTGCACCACATGCTGACGCAGGTAGAAGTCTCGTCGGTATCGGGCATCAATGGCGTAGCGTGGGATGCGGTTGAGTTGCCAAGTCAGTTTATGGAAAACTGGTGCTGGGAGCCGGAAGCCCTAGCGCACATTGCTGGTCACTTCGAAACCAACGAGCCACTGCCTCAAGACTTGTTAGATAAAATGCTCGCGGCGAAGAACTTCCAGTCTGGTATGCAGATGGTACGTCAATTGGAGTTCTCTCTATTCGACTTCCGTTTACACCGTGAATACCAAGACGGCATCAAGGCGCAAGACGTATTAGACGAGGTGCGCAGCCAAGTAGCGGTCACTGTCCCACCAGCGTTTAACCGTTTCCAGAACAGCTTCTCGCACATCTTTGCGGGTGGCTATGCGGCCGGTTACTACAGCTACAAATGGGCGGAAGTGTTGTCTGCGGATGCGTTCTCAAAATTCGAGGAAGATGGCATTTTCAACACTGAAACCGGTGCCCACTTCCGTGATACCATATTGGCAAACGGCGGTTCACGCCCAGCGGCCGAGCTATTTGAAGCTTTCCGTGGCCGTGAGCCAAGTGTCGATGCGCTACTGCGTCATAGTGGCATTGCAGCTTAGAATCTGCTTTGAGTAATAACAGATCAGCAAAGGCATATTGCTCCAGACGGTCGGTCGACGCCATCCATGGCGTCTGCTTTTGAGTAATAACCGCTTAATCAAACAAGCTCTATGATCTAATTAGGTGAAGCTTGCGTTCCTTTTAAACAGCCACCAAGGAGGGTGGCGCGAGGGCTCTGGCGCAAGGATGCGCCACGCCCGAGTGAAAAGGAACCAAGTGCAAGCCAAGCTAAAAAGCGAGCGTCGCTAAGGTAAAAAAGCATCGAGCCAGTACCAATAAACCGAGGTAAGAAATGACAGTTAAACGCTTTATCGCGGGGGCAGTATGCCCACGTTGTAATGAGATGGATAAGATTCGTGCATGGCGTGATGACGAAGCTGAAAAGCAGTACCGTGAATGTGTCGCTTGTGGTTACGAAGATGAGCAATCGACTGTTGTGCAAGCGCAGCCACAAGAGTTAGCTACCCGCGTTAACCAGCCGCATTCTTCTGCACCAGAAGGTGATACGGCAGTGATTAACTTTGTGCCCAATCCAGGTACTACAAAGCACTGACACTGTCGCTAGAGTTGCCAAATAGCGCTCCACAGAAGGGCTGACGCGTCGTTTAGATAAGTATATCATTGAATATGATAGTTATTATCATTAACATGTTTGGCTTATTCTATGACTCAAACCGCTTTAGGCCCTTGTATGAGCTCCTTTCTAAAACGCATTGCCTTGCGCCCGATCTTGGGTGTCTGTCTTTTACTATTCTCGTGCCTGCAAGGACAGTTATTCGCACAAGATAAACCTTACCGTGTCGATCATGCTATGGGTAGTACAACCGTGCCGTCTGAGCCATTGCGTATTGTTACCTTGTATCAAGGAGCAACAGATTCTGCGGTGGCGCTTGGAATTAAGCCCGTTGGCGTAGTGGAGTCTTGGGCGCAGAAGCCTAAGTATGATTATTTACGTACTTCGCTTGGAGGTGTGGAGTTAGTCGGTCTAGAAACTCAACCTAACCTAGAAGTGATTGCCCGCTTAAAACCTGATTTGATCATAGGAGCGAGCGCCCGCCATGAGAAAATCTATGGTCAGCTATCGCAGATTGCGCCAACGGTATTAGCCGATAATGTCTATGATTTCAAGCGCTCTTTAGAGCTAACGGCGCAAGCGACTGCGCGCGTCGAGCAGGGTGCTCAGCTCTGGCAAGATTGGCAAACGCGTATACAGAACTTTCGTGATCAACTGACTGCTCAGCAACCGCAATGGCCGTTGACAGCGTCAGTTTTGAATGTGCGTGCGGATCATTTGCGTTTGTATCTAGCAGAAAGCTTCCCAGGCGCGGTGCTTAAAGATATTGGCTTTGATTTTCCCATGTCTGGTCAAGCTGGTTGGGGTATTAAGCTGAAAACCAAGGAAGCTTTGCCAAGTGCTAACGCGGATGTGTTCTTTGTCATGCTGCACGGCGATGATGCGGCGGTGCGACAGAATTACGACGCTTGGCGTCAGCACCCTATGTGGCAGGTGTTAACTGCGCCTCGTAATGGTCAAGTATTCCAAGTGGATCGTGTTACTTGGCTGCTTTCAGGTGGGATCTTGGGTGCGAATTTGATGCTGGATGATTTGTCCGAGCTGTACCAGCTAACAACTGCGAACTGAGCATGTTGATTTCTTATCAAGCGCATGGTTTACGCCTAGGCTTATTGTCAGTCTCTTTGATGGCCTTGCTATTGAGCTTTATGATCAGTGTAGCTTTTGGCCAGTATGCGGTGCCATTGCAGAGTGTATGGACATCCTTCTGGCATTACGACCCCAACTCTATTGATCATGTGGTTATTCATACCACGCGATTATCTCGTGCGGTAGTCGCCTGTGTTGTCGGCGGGGCATTGGCGGTCTCGGGTGTATTGATGCAAACCTTAACGCGTAATCCGTTGGCGTCACCGGCGATCTTTGGTGTGAACGCGGGGGCGGTGTTTTTTATTGTGCTGTTCGCACAGTTCTTCTCGGTAGCCGCGTTGAATGACTATCTTTGGATCGCGTTCTTGGGGGCGACTATTGCCGGTGGATTGGTCTATGGCCTAGGTGCGATGGGGCGTGATGGCTTATCGCCAGTGCGCATTGTCTTGGCCGGTGCGGCGATTAGTGCACTGTTTGTCGCCTTTACCCAAGGATTGTTAGTGATTGGTCAAGAAGGTTTAGACAGTGTCTTGTTCTGGGTAGCTGGTTCGGTATCAGGGCGTGAGCTGGATGTGGTCGTACCGATTTTACCGTATCTTGGCGTAGGGCTACTGGTGGCTCTGCTGCTAGCGCCGCATATCAATATTCTGCTTTCTGGTGATGACATTGCCAAGGGCTTGGGCCAAAACACCTTACTGCTAAAAGTTGCCTTGAGTGTGCTGATTATCGGCTTGGCTGGTGCGTCGGTGGCGCTGGCGGGCAATATTGGGTTTATCGGCTTGGTGATCCCCCATATGGTGCGTGCTTTTGTGGGCAATGATCATAAGTGGCTGATTCCGCTGGCGGCGATCTGGGGCGCGAGTTTGCTGTTGCTGTCTGATGTACTAAGCCGTTTTGTATTGCCGCCTGTGGAAGTGCCCATTGGTGTGATCACTGCATTGATCGGCACGCCCTTCTTTATTTATCTAGCACGTAAGGGGCGTAAGCATGGCTAAGCATTGGGTTGCCCGTACGCGTTGGATTTCATTTTCAGTGCCCGTGCCCACGTTAGTGGCGTTGGCTTGCATTCTGATGGTCACTCTTGCCGTGATGTTGTTGTCGTTAGCCTTAGGGGAAACCTTGGTGACCCCACCGACGGTTATCGAGGCTTTACTGGCGCCTGCTAGCAGTGAATATGGTTTTGTTGTCGAGACGCTGCGTTTACCACGTATCTTGATGGCAGCCATGGTCGGTGCGGCGCTGGCGTTATCGGGCTTGGTGTTGCAGTCGATGATTCGTAATCCGTTGGCGTCGCCGGACATTATCGGTATTACCAGTGGCGCCTCAGCGGCGGCAGTGCTGTTTTTATCATTGTTCGCCAGCCTAGGTATGATCTGGCTTCCTTTGTTTGCTATTGCGGGGGCTTTGCTGGCGGCTTTGGCGATTTATGTCTTGGCTTGGCGCAGTGGCGTGACGCCTATGCGTTTGATTTTAGTCGGCATTGGCGTGTCGGCGGCCATGGGCGCGGTGACTACCTTGTTGATCTCGGTGAGCTCAACCGCAACCAGTATTACCGCTTACATCTGGCTCACCGGCAGTGTCTATGGTTCTGATTGGCAAGATGTTAAAGCGCTGATGCCTTGGCTACTGGTAACCTTGCCGCTGAGTTTATTTTTAGCGCGTCGTATCAATGCCCAAGAGTTGGGAGATCAGTTAGCTACTGGGCTTGGCTTATCGGTACAGCAGTTACGCTTAGTGTTGCTCGGTTTGAGTGTGTTACTGGCTGCGCCAGCGGTGGCCTATGCCGGAGCCGTAGGCTTTGTCGGCTTGATCGCGCCACATATTGCCCGTCGTTTGGTGACCCGCAGTTTTGCGGTGCTGATGCCGGCGACAGCAATGATCGGTGCTTGTTTAGTTATGTTGGCAGACCTGATCGGACGTACGCTGTTCCAGCCGTTGGATATCCCTGCTGGCGTGTTTGTTTCGGCGATTGGTGCACCGTTCTTTATTTATCTTCTTTACCGACAACGTTTTTAAGTGAGTGACGTGTTATGACCATATCTCAGACCAGTGTGCATCCGTTAACCTGTAAGCAGCTGACCCTTGGCTATGACAAAACCACGATCATTGATGCGTTGGATCTGGCTATTGAGCCGAACCAAATCACGGTGTTGGTGGGCAGCAATGGCTGTGGTAAATCGACCTTATTAAAGTCACTGGCGCGCTTGTTGAAGCCGAGCTCTGGCGAGATATTTTTGTACGATCAAAAGTTATTGCAGCAGTCGGGCAAAGACGTGGCGCGTAAGTTAGCTATCTTACCTCAGGGGCCCACCGCACCCGAAGGGTTAACCGTTGAACAGTTGGTGCGCCAAGGGCGTTACCCACATCAAAACTGGCTGCAGAGTTGGACCGAGCAAGACGAGCAGCTGGTGCAAAAAGCCCTGCGCGATACCCATATGCGGGACTTTGTCGAGCGTCCGATTGAGGCCCTATCTGGCGGCCAGCGCCAGCGTGCTTGGATCGCGATGGCACTGGCGCAAGACACGGAAATCTTGCTACTAGATGAGCCGACCACCTATTTGGATCTAACCCATCAAATTGAAATTTTAGATCTGTTGTTTGAACTGAATCGCACCCATAAAACCACCATTTTGATGGTGTTACACGATCTTAACTTAGCCTGTCGCTATGCCCATCAAATGGTGGCAGTGAAGCAGGGTAAGGTGTTTTGCCAAGGGGCCCCAGAAGACATATTGAACTTCGATATGGTAAAAAGCGTGTTCGGTATGGAATGCCATATAAGCCAAGACCCTCTGTTTGGTACGCCCATGTGTATCCCGTTTGGCAAGGGGCGTAAAGTTGGCTAATGTGGCGTTTACTGCAGCAGAGTGGCAAGCCCTCGCAGCCTATGGTCTAACGCAAGCTGATAGCGAAAATGAGGTGGGCTTTAGGGTTAATGCTGAGCAGTTAATCGACGATAAGACCTGTGTCGTGCTGCTGGAACAGATTCAACCAGCGCTGGGGGCGCCGAACCTTAAAGTGACGGCGTCATTGACCCTTAAACGCTGGGCTTTTTTAGTGTTGGCGCCGGTGCTCTATGCGCTATCGCGCTTTGATAAAGGCCTGGATGTTTCACTGGCTCAGTGTGAATTTGACTACGCCTTAAAAGGTCGTATCTGGCAGTCGAAACTGCCATTAAAAAGCGTGCAAGTCGCGCCATTGTGTAGTGATCGTGCTGCTTGGCGTGTGCAAGTGCTTAGACAAGCGTTTGCCGAACACCTGACGCCTGCCGTCGAGACAATGCATCGCTTAACTCGCTGTCCCAAGCGTATCCTGTGGGAAAACGTTGCCGTACGCGTGTTCAGTATTTATGAGCGTCGAGTATTACCAGGCTTAGAGGGCCAGCAAAAAGTCTTAGCGCAGGCAGATTATGCTTGGCTGTTGTCGCAGGAGGCGAGTGCGGTGTTTGGTCTGGAGAGTAACCCTATCGAGGAATTTGATAGCACCTTTACTGAATTGGAGCATGTCGGAGAAGCGGTACGTGTGCGCCGCACCTGTTGTTATTACTACCGCGCTACTGAGCCGCAGGAGTTTTGCAGTAACTGCCCGTTGCCAATGCGGCTTAATCGTAATAAACGGCCTTAAAAACGCCCGTTAGCTAAACTAGTGGGCGTTTTTATTGCTGTCTTGGGGTTAAAAGTCTAAACCGTAAGCCAAGGTCAGCGTGCGGCCACGACCCTTAAAGTAGAAGTCATCATTTTTGTAGGCACTTTGTGAGTAGTAAGTGAAATAGTCTTCGTCCAACAAGTTAGCCACGGACACATTCAAGCGACCCACAGGCAATTGATATCCCATCGACGCATCCACCAGCGTGTAACCGTCAAACTCTAACTCCGCATCGTCGAAGCTACGATCAAAGGCATGGTTAGCTTGTAGCATGGTCGATAGCTTGCTGTTCCAGTTTGCTGTCCAAGCAACGCGTAGACGGTTGGGGGGGATTTCAGCGCCGGTAAGCTTGGTGTCCACTGAGCCATCGCCATCACGGTCTGATTTACCCTTGATGTACGAGTAACCCGCTTCAAGGCGGTGCTGGTCGGTTAGCACTAGGCCAAGTGTGGCTTCCGCACCTTGGATTTCTTTTTTCTCACGGCTCACGGTGTACAAACCACCAGTTTCAATAATGCGGCTACCTAGGTCTGAGTTACTCTCGTAGTAGCTGATTTCAAAATCGACGTTTTGTTTGTTTACACGCAGACCGGCTTCGTAGTTGTCGGTGACAATTGGAGATAGGTCGACCAGTGTATCCACATCTTGCCCTTCGACGCTGACACCACGTAACACACGGCCCACGTCCGGCATGCCAAAGCCTTGCGAATAGTTGGCGAAGAGACTGACAGAAGGCGTTAGTTTAAACACGGCACCAGCGTTGTAGACGGTTTCGTCAAATTCAGGTTGGCCACCATTCACAGTCACACCATTACGGGCGGCAACGGTTTGGAAGGTGTCCACATCCAGTTTGGCTTTTTCATAACGTGCGCCAGCTTGCAGAATCAAACGATTCGTGGCTTGAAGTTCAAGCTGGGCAAAGGGAGCGTAGTTTTGATAAGTGGTTTCGGGCACATAAGTACGATCGGTGAGGATTAATTTCTGGCTGGTAGTGTCTTGTAGCACGTCTACACCAGTGACAACTTTGAGACGGTCATTCAGCAAGCCATCTTTAGTGAGGCTGACTTTAGCGCCGACTTTCTCTGACTCGTTTTGCGATTGGTCGTAAATGGTTTCTTCTGTATTAGGATCTTGGAAACTGCCCGATGTGCTAGCACCGTAACGGCCTTTAAAATCTTGATGGAAAGCTTGGGCTTTTAGTTCCATGCCGGCCAAGTTGCTATCCGTATAAACCAAGCTAGTGGTTTTCACTTCATTGAAGGGCGCTTTGCCTTCTGGACGAGCTTTGATTGAACTGGTGGCAATGCCATTGTCCCGATCACCGCTAACGCCACGAAAGTTCATATTGCCTTCCAGCTCGTAGCGGTTGTGTTCAAATTCTAGGTTTTGATCATCGTTAAACCAGTAGCCAATTTTGCCGAAGGCGTCGTAGCTGTCAGAGTCTTGGATGTCACCGCGCACGGTAGCAGAACCGACGTAATCGCCATTGCCATCCACATACATGCCTTGTGTCTCACGCGTGAGACCGACGAGGTAATCCCAATTACCTTTTGCGCCTTGGGCTTGATAGCCCACTTTGTAGGACAGCGTATCGCTATCAACCGCATCGGTGGGAGTGGTTAGGGATATGTTGAGGTTTTGTATAAGACTGTCGGAACGGTTGGATTTGGTGATGAAGTTAATAATGCCCCCGGTGGCACCGAGACCATGTATAGCACTGGCGCCGTGAATCACTTCGATGCGTTCTACCATGGCAAGGTCAATGGTATGTGCGGAGCGACTGCCTTCGCGAATCGGGTTGGATTGCGGTACGCCATCGACCATGTACAGCACCGAACGACCTCGGAAAGTTTGACTACTATTGTTAAGCTTCTGTGTATTCGGTGAATAGGCAGGCAGTAAACTAGACAGGGCTTGTGAACTGTCGGTGCTAATGCTTAGTTGTTGTTCGATCTGTTCTCGGGTAATCACGGTCACGACTTGTGAGCTGTTGCCTTGCTCCGTATTGGTTCGGCTTGATTCAATGGTAATGGGAGTCAACGCAGCATTTTGAGATTCCGCCATGGCGGCAGTGGTAGCGGTCAACGCGAACGGCAGCGCAACGATTCCGAATGAGATTGAATAGCGCATGAAAAATTCCTCACCAGTGTCAGTTATTGTAGAATGTTGTTTATAATAATAACTGTTATCGTTTCTGTTTGTAAGGCGCAACAATTCGTTGCCTTTTTTGCACTACTTTTATTTATCAAAAAAGGTGGCGCTACTAATCTGCGTAGCCACTGCCGATGGCGCTAAATGGCATATCTAGGCCCAGTTCTGGGACTTGCTTACCAATCCACGCAGGGAAGGTGTTACTGTTTGGTCCAGGGAAGACGCTGTATTCGTTTTTCCAAGGATAGTTTTGCACGGCTTGATCTATTTTGGGGATCAGTTCGGCTGCTTTCTCGCCTTTAATTGATAAAATCTTTTCGGGCTTTGCGCCAAACCAATAACGATCAGGTGTCGCAGTGTTATAGCTGTACAGCGCAGGTTGGCCGCGTTCGACACGCCAACCCGTAACCTCGTGTACTTTATACTGTGATGCTCCCGCTTCTTTAGTGGCGATCCAAGTGTGAATGGCAAACCAGCCGCGCCAGCTAAACGCATCGGCACCGTAAAACTCAATAACGGCTTCTTGCTCTTGTTGCGGATCCGGTGCAATACCTGCAGGCTCTCGACTTGCTGTGCGCCAGTCGGAATTCGAGCAGGCGCTAACAAGCACGGCTAAGCTTGTTACAAATAACGTTTTCTTCATAGTCTTCTCCATGTCCTCTTTTCAGTCTGACAAAAAAAACGCGCAAGATGCGCGTTGTTCGAGAAGGTTCCAGATTTAATCCATAATGTCAGTGAATTTGAGAAAAAGCTTCATAGTTTTTATTTCAAATACGGGATTAGTTCTTCTTCAGTGGTCGGTGGTAGAAATAAGTAGCCTTGTAGGTAATCTACTTTTAAATTGGTTAATAAGCGGCGCTGTTCTTCTGTCTCAACCCCTTCAGCAACCACTTTATAATTAAATGCAGATGCGATTTGGGAAACAGCCTCTACTATTGCATGGCCTCCAGTATCCATTGACCAAATGAATGATCGGTCAATCTTGACATAATCAACATCAAATTCTTGCATAGCGGACAAGGAAGAGTAGCCAGTACCAAAATCATCAATGGAAACTTGAATGCCTGTTTTCTTCAGGCGGCGAATGTTCTCAATTAGACGGTGCTTATCATGAGCAAAAAGCGACTCGGTAATTTCAAGATCAAGGCAATGAGCAGGAAAGCCTGTACGTTCTAACGAGGCGGCTACTTCATCAGGAAACTCATCATCAAGCAGTTGCTGTATGGATACGTTGACGCTCACATTTAACCCGGGTTGGTGAGCATGAAGACGTTTACCCGCTAAGCATGCTTCATTTAAAACCCAGAGCCCAATTGCTCTAATGAAGCCGTATTGCTCAGCAATGGAAATAAACTCGTCAGGAGGAATTCTTTCGCCATCCAATTGCCATCTTAAAAGGGCTTCTATCGCCTCGATTTTACCTGTGCTGGCAGCAATAATAGGTTGGTATACTAAGTGTAGCTCATGCCGATGAATGGCGTTTTCAAGATGATCGCGCAAACGCAGTTCACGTAGTAATTGCTCGCGTAATGACTCATCAAAAATGCCCACTCGACCTTTCTCAGCGCGTTTTTGATTGTACATAGCCATATCGGCACGTTGAATAAGGCGTTCGTGCTGGCTGCCATGCTGGGGATAGTAAGCGATGCCGATGGTGGCACCTAGGTTCAATTTTGATCCATCGATTATATAAGGGAATGAGATAGTATCGATAAGGTCTTGGGCATCTTCAAGCAGGTTGTCATGTTGCTCGATCGCTAAAAGAAATTCATCTCCACCCCACCTGCATAACAGATCTGATAGCTCGATATTACGCTGAATACGCTGACTTGCTTCACGAATCACCTTGTCGCCCGTTTCATGTCCTAAAGAATCGTTTATCTTTTTGAAGCCATCTAAGTCGATAAATAAAATTGCCAACCGTGTATTAGGCTGAGTCTGGAGTCGATAGTTGAGTTTCTCTGAAAATGCCTTTCGGTTAAAAAGACCTGTTAGAGGGTCGATGTTGGACAGTGAGTAAATTTCTTGTGTGCGTTTCGCCACCTCTTGCTCCATATGGGCAAGTAAGTGCTCATTCTCGTGCTTCAAGTGAATCGAACGTGAAGTAAATAAGGCGGCTTTCTGGGCGCTAGCGAGCAAAATAGTGAAAAAAGCTAAGATCAAATAGCCTAGCGTAGCGAAGTATTCTCCGTCTCTCATTATAAGCGATATACTCAGTGGCAGAGTGACTAAAGCACTATAAATACCTGATAGGTAACGCGAGGCAGACAAAAAGCTGACTGATCCGCCAGAAAAGGCAGAAACAATGATGCATGTAATGGCGATTTCAGCCCAATTGCTGGAGCTGATGATTAAAGCGCAGTAGCTTCCCCATAAGCCCCCTGTCGCAATAACACCTATTGCAAAACGTGGATAAGATCGAGCTACATGAGTGTGGTGTTGATACCGAACACGAGCAAAAAAGTATATTAGATCCAGCAGTCTCGCTAAGATTACAAGGTTAAGAATTGCCCACCAAGTAAGTTGTAATATTCTATCTGATGAGTCCTGTGGAAAGGTCAAGATCAAAACTAATGACGAGATGAATGAAGTGAAGAGTCCTATTCCACTATTTGAATAGAGTTGAATTAGAGCATCCTTTTGTTCCATCTTTGACAATCCTATTGGCTGCATAGTGGTGCTTGTTCTCTGTTTAAGCGATTGTCCAGTACATTCTCTGATGGACTTGCTGATGTATTATTGAAATCTTAGAGCTAAATTTTGATCAAAATCATTTTATTAATTAATTATAACCAATTTATCGGATGAGAAATTCGATTCTTGAAGTTTGTTTACACAATGTAATGCCTCGTCTTCATGCTTAAGCTAGCAGGCCTTTATCAAAGGCTCGGCAAGGTTTTCCCAGCACACTAGCAATACGAATGTATCAATATCCTAGAATGGCTTTAAACTTCTTATAACGTATCTTATTCGAAACAGAGGTGGACATTGTATGCTGACGAATTTGAACTTTGGGGGGTATACTGAAAGTATTATCACAGTAAGGAATTAAGGAAGTTTTATCATGCAACATTTAGTATTAACTGTAATTGGAGATGATCGCCCAGGATTAGTAGAGGCCTTATCTCATGTGGTCGCTGAGCACCATGGCAACTGGAGTGAAAGTCGCATGGCGCATTTGGCTGATAAGTTCGCCGGAATCGTCACAGTGACCGTACCTAAAGCAAACGAGTTAGCCCTTGTCGGCGCTTTAAAAGCTCTCTCTGAAATAGGCTTGAATGTATCAATTGAAACCGCCAATCAGGGCGTGGCAAAACAGGATGTCGTCGTGTTATCAATAATGGGTAATGATCGAACTGGAATTATTCGTGAGGTGTCTAAAACCCTCAGTAGTTTAGGTGCCAATGTAATTGATTTGAATAGCTACTGTGAGCCGGCCCCAATGAGCTCAGAAATGCTTTTCAAGGCGGAATTGGAAATCGCTTTACCAAGCAACTGTTCGGTCCAAGCGTTAGAAAAAGCTATCGAAGAGATCAGCAGTGACTTGGTGGTTGAACTGGTGGAATAACCCGTTTAGCTAGTCACTGGAACTAATCTGGTGTAGCAAATAAGTCTTTTATATGAGCTTCTGGGAAATATTGTGTTTCCAGTTGCAGCCCAGTTTGAACCTGTTTCAATAGAGATATTTAAGCGAAACAGGTTCTCTATGTCACTTCCTGCCACATTTCGTGCGCTCAGCAACCCACATTACCGTTTATGGGTGAGTGCAGCTTTTATCTCCAATATTGGTACTTGGCTACAGCGTACTGCTCAAGATTGGCTGGTTATTTCAGACTTAACGTCACAAAACGCTGCAGCAGTGGGCGTGGTGGTGTTCCTACAATTTATTCCTCAGATATTACTGTTGCCTGTGACTGGCTGGGCGGCAGATCGGATTGACCGACGTAAATTGCTTTTATTAACTCAGCTCGTCATGGCTGGATTAGCATTTCTTCTTGGTTCTATCGTATTGCTTGACGTTGTTCAGCTTTGGCATGTTTATGCCTGTGCACTTGGTTTAGGTATTGTCTCTGCATTTGACGCCCCTGCACGCCATGCGTTTGTTTCTGATGTGGTGGCGGAGAAAGATGTTCCGAATGCCGTGTCCCTTAATTCCATGTCATTCCATTCCGCTCGATTGATTGGTCCTGCTATTGCGGGCGTTTTAATTGCGGTATGGGGGACCGGATGGGTGTTTATGCTGAATGTCATTACTTTCGCTCCATTGCTGTTTGCGCTATTTTGGCTAGGCAAGCAGACCTTGTTGGGGCTTAATGAGTCTCGAACTAATAGTGACAAAGCTGGCTTTTTGGCTGGCTTTCGATATATCAATCAGCGACGTGAAATCATTGTTTTGCTATGCACGGTGGCGTTAATTACCTCTGTAGTGATGAATTTTCCGGTGTATTTGTCAGCTATGACGGTACAAGTTTTTCAGGGGCATGCTGGCCAGTACGGTATGCTGATTTCCATGATGGCTATTGGTTCAATTCTTGGCGCGCTGGTGACGGCTAGCCGAGCGCAGCCTACTTTCGGTTTTCTTGTTTGTGTACCTTTTGCTGTGGCGCTGAGTGCATTGTTATTGGCTTTGGCACCAAGCTTTACGTGGTTCGCTGTCTGTATGACGCTGCTTGGATTAAGTACTCAGTTACTCACGATCTCAACATTCACTTTCATTCAACTGTCTACGACCAAAGCATTTCGTGGTCGCGTGATGGCGATTGCGCTAGCTACCATGATGGGCAGTACTGCGCTGGGGGCTCCGTTAGTTGGTTGGGTGGCAGATGAGTTCGGTGCTCGTTGGTCAATAGGGCTTGGTTGTGTGTCTGCAGTATTCGCACTTTTGATCGGAGCCTTGTATTGGCGCGTCGTATACCAGTCAAAAATAGTGTCACAAGGTGAGTAAGCTAGAAGGGGCCATGTTTCAAAGCCCCTTCAAACAGTATGTTAAATAGTCTCGCATTTCAAGGTGTTAGAGTGAACACCAAACCAACTAGACCAGGCTTTATGAGGGTGGAGGATGAAACCTTCCTCTTTGAGTAAGCCTTGCGTGATTTGGATATCCGTACGTGGATTATGCATTTGATAGTCAATGTTGAAATCGATGCTCACGGTTTTTTGCCCTGCCAGCAGGCGCTTAGAAATTGTGTCATTGTAAACCACAAGTTCAATGTCATCCCTGACGCCAAATCCAATACTGTCACCCGTTCTTGCTCCTGCGATGAACTTAATTGGTGCTGCTCTGCATAGCTCTCCTTGAGCGTTATAAGTGAGATAGCTTCCTTCCCCTTTCAGTCCGTGCAAAAAGGGCAAGCTGCCAACCTTTACTGAGGTGATGGTGAGTACCCCATGAGCGCCTGAAGGGATGGTAAGCAAGGCGCTTGCAGGGGCGCTCATAGCAAATAAAGACAGAACAAACCCCCAAAGTATCGCGATCAGAGTGTGCATGTTTAGACTCCTTTTGGTTGATGAGTGATGTAGGTTTGGCTGGGCAAACTTAATAAAATAAGCATGACAAGCAAACCAAACCCTGGAATCAGCAAGACGAGAAACCACCAAAGTGATAAGCCCGTATCACGTAACCGTCTTACGGTAATGGCCAACGTTGGAACCAGCGCGATCACTGAGTAAATCAGGTCAAGCCATCCGGGATTATTAGTCAGTATTTCGATCGTGGCGATAAACACACTGATCAAGACACTGATTAACGCAAACATCCAGAACGCTCGGCGTTGGGTTAGACTGGTAAAATCAGCGTAGTGTCGAAAAGCATCTAGATACCAATACATGGGAGTTCTCCTGTGTTAAAAAGTATATTCATAATCGTGCAAAGCCTTTAAATTCGCGTCCTAGATCAGGATTTAGGACGTCTTGCTTTACGACTTAGGACACACTGGATGTTCTAAGGTAGCTGTCAAAGGAGCGAAATATGGTGGCCATTCCTCTGCCGTTTGTAGTGTCGTTATTGTTGTGTCTATTGGCTGGTAGTTTGTGGATGCAGCGTCGCCATGCGTCATGGTTGGCCTGTGCATTCTTATTAATGTGTGCGTTCACTACCTTTATTGTGGGTTTGCGCTGGACCTTTGATGTGGCGCTGCTACGCACACTACAGCCCATCTGTGCCAGTTTGATTCCTGTTTTAGCGTGGTGGGTATTCGCCAAGGCGAGAAGCCAGAAACGCCTGCCATGGTGGCATGGCTTATTGCCTGTATCGGTCTGCGTATGTGCGGTGACTTATCCATGGTGGCAACCTCCAGTCGATATACTAATTACTGCTGAGTACATCGTTTATGGTGTAGCCTTATGGCGTTCCGCGAAGCATAGCCACACACTAGAAAATGTTAGGCTAACGGACTTGAACTGGGCGATTCAGTCTGAGCGAGTTGCGGGCACCATGTTGCTATTCTCGGCCTTGATTGATGGCGCGATGACGTTGGATTTTATGCTTTTTCAAGGTCTGCATGCCGTGTGGATTCTGTCCATTGGTCACGCATTGCTATTACCGACGCTGGCGTTATCCGTTGTTTGCTTGAGTGTGACGACGACCGAAGACACAGAGAATCCTGCTGAGGTCGATGGATTTATAAAAGTAAAGGAGACTTCGGCTCAAACAGATGGGGAGGCAAGTCTTGATGAAGTAGCTGACGCATTGCGAATCTCCCAGCAAGCCAACCAAGTGTTGCAAGAACAATCTTTGTTCCTAGATCCTGATCTAACGCTGGCGAAAATTGCGCGCAAAGTTGGGATTCCAGCACGGCAGATTTCCGCAGCGATTAACCAGACCGCCTCGCAAAATGTTTCACAATGGGTCAACCAATATCGTATTGAACATGCGAAAAAGTTACTGACGACAACCAGTGCACCGATTACACAAATCTACTTAGACTCAGGGTTTCATACGAAGTCCAATTTTCATAGAGAGTTTTCGCGCTTAACAAAGCAAACCCCCAGTGCTTATCGAGAAGCTAGCCGTTTATCTTGAGAGTGTTTCTGTGCTTTAGGCCGCGTCAATGGCCAGGTTAAGCGACTTAACAGTACGCCACTGAGCGTGACAATGATGCCAGCAATTTGAAGAGGACTGAGTAATTCGTTGAACAAGAGATAACCCTCAATCGCGGCAAGAGGTGGTACGAGCAGCATTAAGGTCGACACCCTTGCCGCGGGGATTTTACGAAGTAGCCATATCAATAAAAACACACCGCCGCAGGACAACACTAAGACGCCCCAAGCGACTAAGGCAAATGACTGCCAGCCCAATACAAAGAGGTGTTCGCCCAGCGCTAAGGCAAATGCACCAGAGACGACTGCTGCAGCGAAATTCTGCACAGCCATCGCACTGACAATGTCTGAATCGGCAATCGACATTTTTTGATAGACAGACCCCAGCGCTAAACTTAATACCCCAGCGCCGCCTAACAAAGCCAGCCATGGGGAGAACGAGGCGGAGTTGTCAGATGTTAAAGAAGGACTAATGACTAGCAGTAGGCCTGAGATGGCGATCAGCATACCGATCATGCCAAGGATGGAGGTACGCTCTTTAATAAGAACGAGCGCTAAACAGGTGACCAGCAGTGGTTGTAATGCGCCAATCAATGCCATGATTCCAGCGGGTAAGCCTTGTGCCAAAGCAATGTAGGCCAAAGACAAATAGAATGCATTCAGAAGAGTGCCAGCCAAGATATGTTTAGGAAGGTCTTTTCGCAGAGGAAAAGGTCGCTTTAATGCTTTTGCTAGCACGAAAAATAGCAGGGCGACCGCAGTAAAGCGTATGGTTAGGTACACATTGGGATCAATAAGCCCCACGATGAACTTGCCGACGATAAAACCAGTAGACCAAATCAGTATCAATAACACATAAAAAAATAGCATGAGTCACATCCAAGCTTGTGTGTTTCATTTTCAACCAAATCAGGCTAGAGAAGTCGAGCAACACTCTCCCTATAACAGTTGAGAAATGTTATTATTTAGTACGATACTACAGCACTTTATTCTAAGAGATACTGACATGCCAACTTTTACCGTATTACAACGTGGTGACCTTATTCGTGCAGAGTACGATGACAGTGACATAGATAACTTTACTGTGTGTGGTTATACAGCACGTGGCCAGGTTGAAGCAGAGACACCAGAGCAAGCAGTATCCGAGTATATAGCGCAGCATGGCATGGGCGAGAAACCGAAAAAACCGCTTGGATTGCGCTGGATTATGGGGGTTGCTGGCGTATTTGCTATCGTTTGGTTTGTCTTTGTGATCTTCTTTTTATTGCCAACAGCCTTCGAAGGATAATCCTGATTTAGACTCTTATTGATAAAATTGACCATTATGCTTTAACCATCCGTGAGCATGATGGTTCTTCGGGTCGTGATGTGTCCAATGAATCACGCCGCCTTTGTTGTTCCATTCATACTCTCCGTAAAACTCAACCATATCACCCACTTGTAAACGTGGAATACGTGGTGCGAGATCGATATTATGAGCGATGAGCAACGTCTGACCATTGTTCAATTTTAGAATGAATCGTTGGTGTTGCGAGCCTTTGGTATCATCTCTTAGTAATTGAACCACTTTTCCCCTTCCTTGGATTTGCAGGTCGCTTTGCTGGGTTTTATAGGCTTTCGCAAGGCGAACGTCGTTCGCGAAAGTAAGAATAGGAAATACTAAAAGGATAGAAAAAAATAGAGCTAGGATAGTTTTCATAGTGACTAATCTGTATTGAATTAAGCAACCCATTTCTTCTAGCATTTTTATCACGCTGAATCTTATTTTTACGAATCAATGATTGAAATGCTTTATTAAAGGTTTGGCTTGTAAGCTTTAAAGACGTTCTCGCTGATTCTGCAGTTTTTGGACTACTAAGGGTTTTAAGTATCTTTTTTTCCAGCTGTTCCAGCTCGAGAGCAGGTATTTGAGAAGAGCTTTCTTTTTTTGGGGAGAGTGTACATGACTTCTTCTCTAATTCTTTGGCTTTAGAAAATGGTGCAATGTTGTGAGGGGCTTTATGAAGCTTGCATTGGAAGGTAAAGGCTGTTTTTAATGCATTATCTTCAGTAAAGAGTGTAAATCGACAGACTTTTCTCTGCTCTTCTGTGAGTGACATTATGATGCCAACGAGGTCTCCAATAATATAAAAATCTGCTTGATTAGAGCCTTGTGGGTAGCTTGAATTAAAAATGAAAAGTTTGCGTTCACAAATGGTTTTTACATTTTCGCTCTTAGAGTACACCAATACTTTATCTGAAATACTTGCTTGAATAGCTTCAAGCAAAGCAGGACCAGTATTCTCAGCATCTACAAAAATGAATTTCACAGGACTCTCCTAGTCTAATTTCTTATCCTTGTTGACCAGCTAAATTACCATTAAAGTCAAAAGAGGTGAAGGTGAGGCGGCTATGGTCGCCATAAATACTTGAATAAAAAAACCGCCTACGGTTTCCCGAAGGCGGTTTGATGTTTAGCTGTTTTAACTAAGGTTTAGTTACGAATCAAGTAGTCAAATGCGCCCAGTGCTGCCGTAGCGCCTGCACCCATTGAGATGATGATTTGCTTGAACGGAACATTAGTTACGTCACCCGCTGCAAAGACACCATCCATTGAAGTGCGGCCATGGGTATCGATCACGATTTCACCACGATCAGTCAGTTCCAAAGTATCTTTTAGGAATTCACTGTTAGGTACCAAACCGATCTGCACGAAAATACCAGCTAGATCCAGTTTGTGTGATTCACCTGTCTTACGGTCGGTGTATTGAAGCCCCGTAACATGTTCACCGTTGCCTAATACTTCAGTCGTCATGGCTTCTTTGATGATGGTTACGTTAGGCAAGGACTCGGCTTTCTTAACCAAAACATCATCGGCACGTAGCTTGTCACCGAATTCCAGAACGGTAACGTGTTCGACAATACCTGCAAGGTCAATCGCTGCTTCAATGCCGGAGTTACCACCACCGATTACGGCTGTTTTCTTGCCTTTGAATAGTGGGCCATCACAGTGTGGGCAGTAAGCAACGCCTTTTGTTTTGTACTCTTGCTCTCCAGGTACATTCATTTCTCTCCAGCGAGCACCGGTTGCAAGTACGACAGATTTACTTTTCAGTACGGCACCGTTTTCAAGCTCGACTTCGATCAGATCTTTTTTCTCTACACGCACGGCTTTTTGCGTTTTCATCAAATCAACATCGTAGTCTAGTACGTGCTGTTCTAGACCTGCGACAAGCTTAGGACCGTCAGTGGCTTTAACAGAAATAAAGTTTTCGATTGCCATCGTATCTGCCACTTGGCCACCGAAGCGCTCCGCTACCACGCCAGTACGGATGCCTTTACGTGCCGCGTAAATCGCTGCCGCTGAACCTGCTGGACCACCACCTACAACTAACATGTCGTATGGCGCTTTTTCTGCTAAAGCAGCGGCTTGTTTGGCTTCTGCACCGGTATCGACCTTGTTTAAAATCTCGTCCAGAGTCATTCGGCCTTGTCCAAAGTGCTCACCGTTTAGGAAAACGGCTGGTACACCCATGATCTTACGGTCTTCGATTTCTTGTGGGAACAAGCCACCATCGATCATTGTCGCGGTCACTTTAGGGTTCAATACAGCCATTAGGTTAACGGCTTGAACCACATCAGGACAGTTGTGACATGACAATGAAATGTATACTTCAAAGTTCAGCTCAGTGTCTAAACCTTTGATTTGCTCAAGTGTTTCTTGAGCCGCTTTCGATGGGTGACCACCCGCTTGTAATAGTGCCAATACAAGAGAGGTGAACTCGTGACCCATTGGAATACCTGCGAAGTGAACACGTGCTTCGCCGCCTTGTGGTCCCACGGTCATTTGTGGTGCGCGGCCCGCTGAGTTTTCATTCACAGACATGGAAATTTTTGCTGAACTTAGCTCGGTGATTTCACGTGCTAATTCTAGTAGTTCTTCAGATTTTGCATTGCCATTTGAGGACACAGTAATCTCAATCGGATTAACGATGTTTTGAAGGTATGTGCCCAACTGTTGTTTCATGTTTGCGTCTAACATATTGATTAACCCGTTGTATTAGTTGAGTTTTACTAAAATGATTACAGTGCCAATAAATTTCGGGCGAGAGAGGTCAGCACCTGCTCTTTGAGGTGTGAGGTTCCTTAGCTCGAAAAATAAGTTTTGGGCTTTATCTGCCTTGCACTGGAAGGCTAAGCCCGATGTTGGGCGCTAAGCGCCCAACAAAGGAAGAGGCGTCTTAGATTTTGCCTACTAGGTCTAGAGATGGAGCAAGAGTCGCTTCACCTTCTTTCCATTTAGCTGGGCAAACTTCACCTGGGTGTGCAGCTACGTATTGAGCAGCTTTCACTTTACGCATTAGGTCTTCAGCGTCACGGCCGATACCTTCTGCAGTGATTTCCATTGCTTGGATAGTACCTTCTGGATCGATCAAGAAAGTAGCACGGTCAGCAAGGCCTTGACCTTCACGTAGAACACCGAAGTTGTTAGTGATCGTTGCCGTTTGGTCACCTACCATGTAGTAGTTGATTTTGCCGATTGCTTCAGAAGTGTCGTGCCAAGCTTTGTGACAGAAGTGAGTGTCTGTAGATACAGAGAATACTTCTACGCCCATGCCTTTAAGTTCTTCGTATTTGTTTGCAAGATCTTCAAGCTCTGTAGGACATACGAAAGTGAAGTCAGCTGGGTAGAAGAAGAACACGGCCCATTTGCCTAGAACGTCCTTTTCAGAAATCTCTACGAATTCGCCTTCTTTAAATGCAGTCGCGTTGAATGGTTTGATTTGAGTGTTAATCATGTTCATCTCCTAAGTAAGTGTATTTCGCTGTTTGCGTTACCAACGAGATACATATTAGAAGATAGCTGTAAATTAGTAAAATTGTTATTATCTAGTCTGTTGATTTAAAAAAGCTATCGGTATTGAGATCGCCTTCTAATCAGGGTGTAAGTCTCTAATTTCAATAATCTGTGGCATCAAATTAATCGCTAGATCCGCTAAGGTGGGATCAAAATGCTTCCCTTTCTGCTCATCTAAATATTCGATAGTTTGTTCGACAGTCCAAGGTTCCTTGTAAGGTCTTTTTGACATTAATGCATCTATCACATCGGAAATCGCAACAATACGCCCTTCTAATGGGATTTCATCTCCCGCTAACTTGTTTGGATAACCACTGCCGTCCCATTTTTCATGATGGGTTAAAGAAATAGTGCTGGCCATGCGCAGCAAGGGATCTTCTTTAGAGTCAAGGATTTGTGCACCTATTAGGGGGTGCTTTCTCATCTCGTGCCACTCTTCAGGAGTGAGTTTACCTGCCTTACAAAGTATATTATCTGGTATCCCAATTTTACCCAAATCATGCATTGGGGCTGCTTGGAATATGCGCTCTATCCATGCCTGGTCGCTTACAGTGCGTTCAGCTAATAAACGTGAAATTAGGCTCACCCTTATGACATGAGCACCTGTTTCATTATCTTTATATTCGACAGCTCTACCAAGATGTCGAATGATACGTAGCTTGCTATCTTGTAACTCTTTGGTTCGCTCTTTTATTAGGTTGAATAATTGGCGATTTTGATCGAATAGCGCCAAATGAGTCCGTACACGGGCGCGAACCAACGCAGGCGTAAAAGGCTTAGTAATATAGTCTACGGCGCCTATATTAAAACCATATTCTTCATCTTCGACTTCGTGTTTAGCTGTCACGAAAATGATAGGAATATGGGCGGTTGTTGGGTCAGCTTTTAAGCGTTTACATACTTCATAACCATCCATATCAGGCATCATGACATCGAGTAAAATAAGATCTGGTTTTGGTTGCTGATTGTTCTGTGCGATGGTCAGCGCTCGTTTGCCGTTGAGAGCAACTTTTAAGCGATAACTATCACGAAGGGCGGCCGCTAATAGATCTATATTTTCTGGGGCGTCATCGACAAGTAAGATAGTCGCTTGTGTTGTTGTATCGATTGAGGGAAGCTTGCTGAAATCGGTCATGATTGCACTCGCTAAGGTTGAATCGTTCTATCTAAACTGTCGATATGAGCTAAGGCTTTATCAAAGTCATAAAAGTTTATGGCATCGTAAATCAGTTTGAATATGGCTTTTTCATCTTCTTGGGTGAAATGAGGTGCAAGTTGTTTTGCAAGGTCTTGCGCATCAATCGAGTTTTGTTCTAGTTGATGGCGTAATTCTCTCAATTTTTCGAGTTTTTCTTCATCGCTTAATGACTCTTCAGTGTCTTGATCGCAGTTCTTCTTAGGTAATTTTGATTGCCATAGCATTAAGCCACTGAGAATGCTTTCTAGCTCGAAAGCCAGTTCAGATTTGACTTCTTGTTGTAAACAATTGGTCTCTAACTTTGCTGCTATCTCACTCAGGTGCGTCATTCCAAGTGTGGCGGCAATCGATTTCAGGCTATGATTTATACGTTTGGCGTCATCCCACTCTTGCTGAGATAAGTGTTCTTCAAGCTCAGTCATAAAGTTTTGGTATTTTTCAATAAAGCGAGTCAGCATTTTACAGTAGAGATTTTCACTCTGAGTATGTGCAAGGCCATGTTGAATATTGAGGTTAGGTAAGTGAGGCAACCTTGTATTAGCCTGTCCTTTAGACCCACGCGCTGTAGAAGAATTCTGCTGGCTCTGATTCGTCGAGGGCAATGTCTGCTTAGGTAGCCATTTAGATATAGTAGAAAACATCTTTTGGATGTTTATAGGTTTGGCTATATGGTCATTCATTCCTGCCTCCATAGCCCTTTCAATATCCTGAGTGAGTGCATTGGCGGTCAGGGCTATGATAGGTAAATCAGCAAATTGCGTCTGTTGGCGAATGGCGCGGGTGGCTTCATAGCCATCCATAACAGGCATCTGACAGTCCATTAAGATGAGATCAAAGGAATTCTTTTCAATCTGTTTGAGTGCTTCTTGACCATTTGGGGCAACGCTGAGTTCAACATGTTGCTGAAGGAGTAGTTCTTCTGCTAATTCTCGGTTAATCTCATTGTCTTCTACTAGAAGAATGCGTGCACCATGTAAATTTGAATAGTGTGTTTGTGTTTCGCTACTCTCCACTTGCTCAGCGATGATGTCTTTATCTAAACGATGTGATGACATGATGGCATCAAATAGGCTGGATAAAGTGACAGGCTTAGTCAAGTAGCCAGCAATGTCTACATCAATAGCCGCTTGTTTGACCGTTGCTAAGCTGTGTGCGGTGACCATAATCATGGTAGGAAGTGTTTTCTTTGACTGATTCATAATGTGACGGCAGGTCTCGATGCCATCCATTTTAGGCATTTGCCAGTCGACCAAAATAAGCTGATATTCATCGCCTTCAAACTGAGCTCGTTGGACTCGCTCAATAGCTTGGTAACCATCTTTAGCAGAATCACAGCATAACCCTAAAGCTTTGACATTTGAGCTGAGTATTTCTCTTGCAGCATCATTGTCGTCAACTACCAAAACACGCTGAATACCGTGCTCGTGTGTGACCCTTTCCTGTTTATCAAGCTCATCAGATATACCCAACTGAATGGTAAAGTGAAACGTGCTACCTTGGTTCTCTTTACTTTCGAGCCATATATCACCGCCCATTAGCTCAGTCAGCTGTTTTGAAATAGCCAGGCCTAGACCAGTACCACCAAAGCGTCGTGTGGTGGATGAATCAGCCTGTGAGAAAGAGCGGAACAGGTGTTTCTGGTGCTCCTCACTAATACCGATGCCAGTGTCTTGGATTGAAAAGTGCAATTCAATGTTCTGATCATTAAGAGTGCGATATAGACCTACGTGAATAATCACCTCACCGGTGCTGGTGAATTTAACCGCATTATTGCCAAGATTGAGTAAGACCTGTTTCAGGCGTAAAGCATCTCCGATAAATCGGTTTGGCAACCCGGGTGAGACATTAAAGATAAGTTCAAGGCCTTTGTCCTCGACTTTTAGAGATAAAATATTCGCTACATCCGAGAGAACATCTTGTAATAGAAAAGGGTGCCTTTCAATTTCCACTTTCCCTGCTTCTATTTTCGAGAAATCGAGAATGTCATTAATAATGCCGAGAAGGGATTCCGCAGAACCGAGCACTTTTTGAATGTAATTTCTTGGCTTATCCTCGAGGCCTGTTTGTAAAGCTAGATGGGACATACCAATAATGGAATTCATCGGGGTGCGTATTTCATGGCTCATATTAGCCAGAAAGTCACTTTTCGCTTGGTTGGCTTTCTCTGCACTTTCTTTTGCTTGTTTTAGCTCAAAAGTTTGCGCTTCAATCTCTTGTTCTAGTTGCGCTTTGTAGGACTCCAGAGATAGTTGATTTTGTTGGCGTTTGGTGATGTCTCGCCAAGTACAAATAATGGCATTTTGATCCTGATAAGTGACCGATAATAGGGTCATGTCAGCGTATATCTGCTGCCTATCTTTACCTTTGAAAAGCCAATCTGTCTGGGCTTGTCCCGTTGAATTGACTTTATTAATCAGTTCTTCCATTTCTTTTGTCGAATACTGGCCGTTCGCTTGGAGAGGTGGTGACAACTCAATAAATGAGCATCTATCAATGTTTCCCATTAGATGATGCAATTTGCGTTTGGCTGCCTCATTCGTTTCCATAATCTTCTCATTGATCATGATCCATGCTGGATCTGGAGAAGAATCGAACATAGAACGGAAGCGGTCTTCACTTTCAACGACGTGTTTTAAGTGGGAGGAGAGCTTACGCGTGATTGCCCAAGCTAGAAAAAGAGTGATTAAAATAGTAATGGTGCTGATGATGCCTGATTGAAAATTGACTGCTCGAAGAGCATCACCAATGCGCTTTTCAAATGAATGGGACGCTTTTTGCACCAGAGCGTTGACTTGAGTTAGATAAGATTCGATCGGCAAAAATGTATTCGTTAGGGTTGTCTTTAGTGCATTAGCTTCATTTTCAAGCGCAATTTTGGTTTTTAGGTTGTTCAATAGTGCAGCAGAATAAGAAGAGTCGGTAGTCATATCTAGCTGCAACGCTTTATTGCTGTATAGAATGCCGATGAGTTCATTCATTTGGCGATCTATACTGGATGCGTAAGCTGGGTAAACTGGCCGAATAATGTTTAACGCTTCCCTTAAAAGAGTTATTGAAGGGGTTAAGTTACTGTCAATAACATCATGTAATTCATCATTGTTTTTGATATATAAAAGCGAGAATAAAGCTGTTTCGATAGCAACCACATCTTCAATTATTGTCGTTAAAGCTGTGTCAAGTTTGGAGTTTCTTAAGTTGATATAGTATTCGAGAATATTCTCTTGAGTCTCTTTTTGCTGACGACTGTATTCATAAAGGGTGCGATTTTCTTGTTGGCGATAGCGACTGTTTAAGGCATTAGCCAAGCTGCGCAGCGCTTCAACTTTTCGTTGAGCTTTCAAAGTCAGTTGCTCAAGGTCTACCTGGTTTGCGAATCTGGCCTTACGGTCATGCCAATCACTAATATCATGAAAAACCTGCTTTATGGCGATACCCTGTTGTATTAACAGGTTTGTTAAAGCTAATAGCTCCTCTTCTTGAACAGAGGTTTTTTGTAAATCGGTTACTGCTGTCTGATATTGCTTAATCCAACTAGCGTAATTCACTGTGTGATTATGATCATCCTCTATTAAGTGCTGGAGAATGGTGTTGAATTGAGCTGGAACAATTTCACGCAGGTGAGAGGTGGAGCGCAGCATAATGTTTTGCTGCTCCAGCAGTTCTTGCTGTTGAATACGCAAATTGTTGATTGTGCTAATCAGCATTCCAGCACCAACCAACGTTGCCAACAGAATAATGCCAGCCATCGTCCAAACTAACAATGAAGTGGTATCGTTTAGCCGTTTATCTTTTCGCATACTTACAACCTGATTGAGAGTCGCAATTTAACCAGTAAGGAAGAAATAAACGTACCTAACAGATTATTTGGGTAAGACGTTCCTTGCGACATGATGCTTAAACACTATTATAAAAGTGAGTAAATCACAAAAGGAGATATGTAATGATAGATGTCGAAAAGTTGCGCTCCTTTACTCGTTGGATATTAAGTGTAAAAGAGCGCTTTTAAGTTGAATTTGGTTAACGCCATTGATGCAAACGAGCCATTTGTAGGTGTCGCTCGCGTTCTGCTTGGTCAATCGTCATAAAGCGGAAGCCGATTTTATCCCCAGGTTTTTTCTGTGCCAGCAAGCCGCCAGAAATATTCGTGACACAGCCAATTTTGGGGTAACCGCCAATGGTCTGACGGTCTCTGAGTAAAACGATGGGATTGCCATCGCTGGGGATCTGAATCGCACCATAGGCGATGCCTTCAGAAATGATGCCCGGCTGATCTTGGCCAACGGCTTGCCCTTCCAACCGATAACCCATGCGATCACAGTTTTGGCTAAGTGTGTAGTCGCTGTTAAAGAAGCGGGCGCGATCTAGACCAGAAAAACGGGCGTACTGATACCCTGTGACAACATCGATCTCGGCTTGCTCATAGTTTGGAATGGCCAATCTAGGCAAGTGTCTTGGCGTATGGTGTGAGGTTGCGTGAAAGGGCAGTAAGTCGCCTTTTTGAACCTTGCTTCCCCTGCCATCAAAGCCTCCCAAGGATTCACGCATGACGGTAGCGACACTGCCAAGCACTGGTGTAGCCAGGAAGCCGCCCTTGACCGCCAGATAGGCCCTCAAGCCGAATTTAGGTTGTTGGAAGTTAAGCACATCTCCTGTTTTGATCTCATAGGTTTGCCACGGCATAACTGCTTCACCGTTGATCGTTGCCCCTAAGTCAGCCCCTGCAATCGCAATGCTAGTTGGCTGTGTTGCTTCTAATGAGAGCATACCAAACGTAATTTCTAGTTGTGGTGCATTATCTGGGTTATCCAGCAGAGCATTGCCCCATCGAAAAGCAACTTCATCCATGGGGCCGCCCGAGGTAACCCCTAAATGCTGGTAGCCATGTCGCCCGAGATCTTGCAGCAATGTCAGCATGCCGGGCTTTAATACCTTAAAAGCCATCTAGATTCCCCCCTTGTGCTAAAAACTCTTCTTTAGTCATAGGCTCAAAGCGAACGCTGTCTCCTGCATTGATCAGCGCTAAGCTATCACTTGCCCAGTCCACCAAGGCAATAGGAGTGCGTCCGAGGATTTGCCACCCTCCAGGGGTTACGCTTGGATAAACCGCTGTTTGACGCTCGGCGATGGCCACACTTCCAATTGGTACTTTTAAACGAGGTGTTGTTTTACGTGGCACGTGCAAGGCTTCTGGCGTATTACCAAGAAAGGCAAAGCCGGGAGTGAAGCCAATAGCGTAAGCTCGATACGTCGTAGTGCTATGGAGGCGAATCACTTCATCTGTGTCTAGCTGACAATGCTTTGCGACATCTTCCAAGTCTGGTCCGACCTCTGGGCCGAAGTACACAGGAATGACGACTTCCTGGCTGACACGATTCCCTGCACTGGACCAATCAATAGAGGCTAAAACTTTCTGAAGGGCTTTCTGAATGGCAAAACGGTCAAAGCAGCTGGTATCAAATACCACCAATAAAGTGGTGTATGACGGGATCAGGTCAATAATCCCCCCAAGCTCGCGAAGCGCAGTGGTCACGAGACTGATCTGATCTGCCACTGCATCACTGATGACGTTTGAAAACTGTAGTAAGCACGCTTGATCGCTCACTAGGCTGATTTCAATAGGAGTGGCTGTGGAAGCAGATGCTTGGTTATCCTTCATAAGGCACTGGCACCATCAACCACTTGGCGGATACGCTGGACGGCTTCCACGGCATGAGCGCCATCACCATGGACACAAATGGTGTCGGCCTGAATCGCTAATAACTGACCGGATTCAGTGGTTAACGCGCCTTGCTCGCTAAGCTGCAGCACTTGTTGCTCAATCAAGTCAAAGGTCTGATGTACTGCACCGCTTTGTTTACGTGGCGTGAGGCGTCCTTCATCTGTATACAGGCGATCGGAGAATGCTTCGAACCAAAGTGTTAACTGGTATTTTTCCGCTAAGGCTCTCACTTGATCGGATTCTGGAATGGCCATCACCATCAGAACCAGTGTTTGATCCAATTCGCTGACCGCCTGCATCACGGTTTCCAGTACCGAGAAATCCGCCATCATCGTATTGTAAAGTGCGCCATGTGGCTTTACGTAGGTGACCTGAGTCCCGTGAACTTTACAAATACCTTGTAGTGCGCCCACTTGATACTGAATAAGGGCTTTTAACTCTGTTGGCGCAATGTCCATGTTACGGCGACCAAACCCCACCAAATCAGGATACGCTGGGTGCGCGCCAATGGTGACATTATGTTGTTTCGCAAGCGCGACGGTTTTGCTCATGGTCAGTGGATCTGAAGCATGGAAGCCGCAGGCAATGTTCGCTTGATCAACGTATGGCATGATTTGTTCATCCATGCCCATTTTCCATGTACCAAAGGCTTCGCCCATATCACAGTTTAATTTCATAATAGCCTCCGTTAGCGTTGCGACATTGTGGTGGGTAAGTAAGTGACGATTTCAGGGAACAGCGTCACTAAGACGATAGCGGCACCGATCAATAAGAAGAACGGCAGTGCCGCACGTGCGACGTATAAAATATCGCGCCCGGTAAGGGATTGGATCACGAATAAGTTGAAGCCTACTGGTGGTGTAATCTGCGACATTTCCACAACCAGCACGATGAAAATACCGAACCAAAGAAGATCAATACCCGCGGCATCCACCATTGGAAGAACCACTGCAACCGTCAGTACCACGACAGAAATTCCATCAAGGAAACAGCCCAAAATCACAAACAGCACGGTTAGATACAGAATCAATTCCATAGGTGACAGGTTCATGCTGCCAATCCAAACCGCTAATTCTTTCGGGATGCCTAAGAACCCCATCGCAAGGGTTAGGAAGTGAGCACCAATTAAAATAAAGGTGATCATACAAGAGCTTTTTACCGCGCCCATTAGGCTTTCCATAAAGCTACTGACGTTAAGAGAACCAGTCACCGCGGCGATGATCAATGCGCCAGTTACGCCAATGGCAGCAGCTTCTGTCGGCGTGGTAATGCCACCATAGATCGAACCTAGGACAAAGCCAATCAGACCCACAACAGGTAGCAACTGCTTCAACGCTTTAAATTTGACGCTCCAACTGACTTGTGCACGCGTTTGTTGCGGTAATTCGTCTTTGTGCATCAGCCCCCAAATCATGGTGTAACCCATAAAGAGTGCGACCAACAGTAACCCCGGAAGCGCCCCCGCAATGAATAGGCGTGCAATAGATACTTCCGCCGCGACGCCGTAAACGATCAAGATAATAGACGGTGGAATCAAGAGACCTAACGTACCAGAGCCAGCCAATGTGCCGATCGCCATACGCTCGCTGTAACCTTGCTTTTTAAGCTCTGGCAAGGTCATACGACCAATGGTCGCCGCGGTGGCTGCAGAAGAGCCAGATACGGCGGCAAAGATGCCACAGCTTAAAATGTTGACGTGGAACAGCTTGCCTGGAACGCCTCCCAGCCAAGGAGATAATCCTTTGAATAAGTCTTCGGACAAACGAGTACGGAATAGCACCTCACCCATCCAGATAAACAGCGGCAATGCTGTCAGGGACCAAGCGGTGCTGGCACCCCATGAAGACGTCGAGAATAACAACCCGATTTGATAGTTCTCGGACAGAATCAGTCCCAAACCACCGATAAAAATTAGGGTAAAAGAGACCCAAACCCCTAGCGCCAGCATAGCAAGCATAGCGACCGCGAGAATAATTGAAATAAGTGTTAAATCCATGGTTAGTCCTCCAGAGACAGTTCGTCTTCATGACGAATATAGTGTGGGGATTGACCACGAATCGCACTGAGCCAAGCGTCCAGCACAGTAAGTGCTAAGGCAATGGAGCCTAGGGCGACACTCAGTTGAGGAATCCATAAGGGAACAGGGATGTAGCCGTATGACACCTCTTCATAAATGTAAGATTCATACACCATGTAGCAGCAAGCGTAGGCGACAAAGACGCTTAGGATCAGACCTAACGTCAGTACGAAGGCTTCTTGTACTTTACGCGGGCCTTGGTTGAGGCGTTGAATCAACAATGTAACTCGAATGTGCCCGCCTTCGTGAAAGGTGTACGCCAAGCCGAAAAAAGTCGCTGCGGCTAAGGCAAAGCCCGCAAAATCTTCCGCAGAGGGAACGATAAAGCCGAACAGTCGCCCAACAATTTGAGCAAGCAGTAGCAATGTAATGGCGACGATGCATAGGCCAGAAAGCCATCCTGACATACGATAGCAGGTATCTTTGAAATGTTTCATGGTGCTCTCTTCTTGAACAGTGTCTCCCTCTGATACAGAAAGAGGGAGACTCAGGTTGCGCGAGAAACGCTTATGGCTGGTAACGATCTAGGATAGCGCCCACTTCTTGTGGATCTTCGGCTTTCCACTCGGACACCATGGTATTACCAATTGCTTGAAGCTCTTTGATTAGCGCATCGGATGGATCGGATACATTCATGCCGTTGTCGATTAGCTTCTGCTTGTCGCTCGCAGCGCGTTCAGCAACTTTTTCCCAACCCAAAGCTTCAGCATGTTTTGCCGCGTCTAGGATGGCGGTTTGAGTGTCTTTATCTAAACGGCGGAATGCACGTTTGTTAACCACGATAATGTTCTTTGGAATCCACGCTTTGACATCGGTGTAGTAGTTAACATAGTCCCATGCTTGGCTGTCGACACCTGTTGAAGGAGAGGTGATCATGGCTTGGATGATCCCCGTGCTGAATGCTTGTGGGATATCCGGTACTTGGATGGTCGTCGGTGTAGTGCCCATTAGATCAGCAAGACGGGAGGTCGATGGGCTGTAAGCACGCATTTTAGAGCCTTCAAGATCGCTTAGTTGTGACACTGGCATCTTGGTGTAAAGGCTTTGTGCTGGCCATGCCACCGCGTACAGTAGCTTCATACCGCTTTTATCCAGTTGTTTTTCAACGGCTGGTTTGGCGGCTTCCCACAGTGACTTCGCGTCTTCGAAAGATGTCGCTAGGAAAGGGATATTGTCATGTTTAAAGACAGGGTGCTCGTTACCTAAAATACCTAGGAATACTTCACCAATTTGTACTTGGCCCGTTTTCACTGCTCGTGGGATCTCTGTGTGTTTAACCAAAGAACCCGCTGAGTGAACGGTAATGTCCAGCTCTCCACCGGTTTTCTCTTTGATTTCTTCAGCAAAACCGTAAGCAATTTGAGTTGGCAAGTTGCCGTCACCATAAGGTGTTGGCATGTGCCATTTATCTGCCATTGCAGAGGTAGAGAGCAAACTGCCGAACACTAACGCTGTTGTGATTTTTTTCATTGTTCCTTGTCCTTTCAAAGTGAAGGGTTAGATTTATTTTTGATTATAAAAATCGCCATGCAGAGTTAGGGCATCTGCACGGTAAAGCAGACACTAAAAGACCGCTAAGTCAGTATCGAGAATATCAGTGACCAGCATCTTACCTGGTGCGTGGGTGATACAGATCGGAGGTTTTGCATTGCGAATCGCCAATTGTGGTGTCACGCCACAGGCCCAAAAAACCGGCACTTCACCTTCACGAATACTGACTGCATCACCGAATTCTGGTTGGGCTAGATCATTGATACCGATGGCTTCTGGGTTGCCAAAATGTAGTGGTGCACCGTGGGCTTTGGGAAAGCGTGTTGTAATTTGAATCGCTCGGATGGCGTCTTTTGGTACGTAGGGACGCATGGTTACTACGGTATTACCATGGAAGCGTCCAGCAGGCGTCGTCGCAATATTGGTTTCAAACATGGAAACATTAACGCCTTCCTCAATGTTACGAGGTGTTAAGCCAGCTTGGGATAAAGCATGCTCAAAGGAAAACGAGCAACCTAAGACAAACGCAACCATATCGTCTTGCCAAAGTGCTTCAATGTCCGCACGGCTTTCTACTTTTTCACCGTTGCGATAGACATAGTACTCAGGAATATCGTGACGCATATCGATGTCTTCGCCCAACATAGGCATGCGGTAATCGCCAACTTCTGAAACACCGATCAAAGGGCAAGAGACAGGGTTGTTCTGACAGAACAGTAAAAACTCGTTTGCGTACTCAGCTGGTAGAATCACGACGTTACCTTGCATTGCTCCCGTTGCTAGGCCACTAGTCGGGCCAGTGTGCTCTTTACGACGTATCGCTTGGCGGAGTTCTGAGGTCTGTTGCAACAAGGTTAACGATGACTGAGGCATGACTGTTTTCCTAATTTTTATCACAGTTGGGTTAAATCAAGAGTAGAAGTACACCCTATAAAAAGTCTAATCGTGTTTTTTTGGTATTTTTGATCAATTTTTTTTATCAAGTGTTCATTTGGGCGTATTCATTAGCGGTTTTAACGGCGATTTTCGCGGCGACTTCTGCGATGGGATTAAATGGCTCGTCCGAATAGGATGCGGTGAATTTTAGCTCTGATGGCGTCCAAATGGCGCGAATACGTTTGAGTGTCCCTGCCTGCAGAGCGTCTTCAATCATGACATCTGGCATGGTAGCAACGCCTACCGCATCCAGCGCTAAACTGCGACAGGCAGCGAGCGAGGTGGACGCAAAAAAGTGCGCTGGTGGCCCTTCTAACTCTCTGAATTTCTGAGAGATTTCAGCGTAAGGTTTGCTGTTTCGGGCATAGGAGATGATTGGCCAAGGAGCCAGTTCTTCGAGATACAGCAAACGGTCAGGTAAGTTAAGCATTGGGCTGGCTACCCAAGAAAGTGAGAAGGTGCATAAGTCTAAATTGACAATACTTGGGTCATTAATAGGCCCCATTAAAAGCCCTAAATCAATAGAGCGGTCTTTGATCCCTGCCGAGAGCACGGTGGTGACTTCGACAGTGAGTTCCACATCCAGTTTGGGCATTTCATTGTGCAAACGAGACAAAAACGTCGATAGCCAGGTGTGGGCAATGGTTTCCGAAACGCCAATACGAATTACGCCCGAGTAAGCGGTTGTACTTTCTGCTCGTTTACGTAGCTGTTCCGATTGGTACAAAATCTTCTCAACGTAAGGCAGTAAGTCTTTGCCTTTAGCGGTTAGGGCGATGGGGGCTGAGCCAACTTCCCGTTCAAAGAGTTTCACCCCCAGTTCGGATTCCAAGGCTGAGATGCGTGCAGAAATCGCGGGTTGCGTGGTGTGCATGCGTTCTGCTGCCTTACGAAAACTGCCAAGTGAGGCGACCCAAACAAAAGTCTCTAAGCGTTTGTAATTCAATGAACTTCTCCCTTTTACCTGACACAGCAGAATAACGGGCTTTAAACCTCTAAGCCAGACAAGTGTGACGCTCTTTCCTATGTTATTGCCGAATCATTGCGTCCAACTCTCTATCTATGCTGGTACGGGTTTTGTATGCTCTGTTACTCCTAATGGAGCGCAAAATGAATAAACTGATATCCTTAGTATTAAAAGGCTTAGTGGCCGTTTTACCGATTGGCCTGACGGTCTATTTTATTTATTGGTTGTTTACTACAGCCGAGACATTGGTACGCCCGCTAGTGTTGTTGGTATGGCCAGTTGATTACTATTTTCCTGGGCTTGGAGTGTTAACCTGCCTAGCAGGATTGGCTCTGATTGGCTTAGTGGTGAACTTTTACGGCGTTCGCTACCTAATGAAAGTAAGTCACAGGGTGTTTGAGAACATCCCCTTAGTAAAATCGATCTATGGGGCGTTGCAAGACATGATGACAGTGTTCAGTCTGTCCAATAAAACTGAACAGCAGAGTGTCGTGTCGTTAGAAATCCAAGGTATGCAGGTCATTGGTTTTGTTACTGGTGAAAAAATGGGACAGCGACTGTTTGGCGACGCGAATTTAGTGGGTGTTTATCTCCCTTTGAGCTATCAAATCGGTGGTATGACGGTATACGTTGAACGGGATAAACTGACGCCTTTAGATGTAACGATGGAAGAAGGTATGCGTATCGCGGTCACAGGCGGTGTGCAATCAAAGACGAAATCATGAAGCAATTAGAAGACATTACGACATTATTAGAAGAGCAGGGTTATCCCGCTAAATTAAAAGCCTTCCCACGCCGTATTTATGTTGGCTCAATCGGATCATTTTATGGTGTCACCATTGTTCAAAATGAACAAACTGGTGAGTTGAAGGTTTCCTATCAACCACTGATATTGATTATTGGTAGTGTGCTGCTGATTTATAGCTTCATTGTCAGCTATGGCAATGATGACATGTTGTCCGCTCTGATCGGCATTACTGCCGCATCGGTGATCGCAAACTTTTTTAAATCCCGTAAAAAGAAACAGGAAATCGAAGCGGTATTGGCGCAAGTTAACTCGCAAGAGTAGCGTATAGCGAGACATTGGCTTTGTTGAAAAAAGGGTTTCAAGGCAGACTTGAAACCCTTCTTTCGTTTTATAAGTTCGATAAGGGACAAAATATTGTTCAAATGAAAGATATTAGTTTCATTTGAAATTTAAATATCATCAAAATGAAACATTACGCACGTACATTGACCCTCGTTTGATGCGTTATGACGAATACTTATTCCATTTTTGGCTTACAACGAGGGTTATTAGCATGAGTTCACGTGCATTGGTTTCATTAGCGGTAGGATTAGCGGTTTCAGGCTCTGCGATGTCTGCGACACAGATTGAGTGGTGGCACGCAATGGGTGGCGCTAACGGTGAGAAAGTTGAAGAAATTGCGCAGGCATTTAACAGTGCCCAAGACTTGTATGAAGTAAAACCGGTTTACAAAGGTAACTACACTGAAACCATGACGTCAGCGATTGCGGCGTTTCGTGCTAAGCAGCAGCCAGCGATTGTGCAGGTGTTCGAAGTAGGAACGGCGAGCATGATGGCCGCAGAAGGCGCGATTTACCCAGTTTACAAATTGATGCGTGAACAAGGTCAGCCGTTCAATCAGGATGACTACCTAAGCTCTGTAACGGGTTACTATACAGACCAAGATGGCAACATGCTTTCTATGCCATTTAACAGCTCAACACCTGTGCTGTATTACAACAAGGAACTGTTTGCGAAAGCTGGCGTGTCGGCACCAAAAACTTGGGAAGACATGGAAACCGTATCGCAAAAACTACTGGATAGCGGAGTGGAGTGTGGTTTCACTACCTCTTGGCAGTCTTGGATTCAATTAGAAAACTTAAGTGCGCGTCACAATGTGCCTTTTGCGACGAAGGCGAACGGTTTCGCTGGCATGGACACCGAGTTTGAGTTTAACGGTCCTGTACAGGTTGCGCATATCTCGAAAATGAGCGAGTGGCAGCAAAACGGCATCTTCAGCTACGGTGGCCGTCGTAGTGATTCTGCACCGAAATTCTACAGCCAAGAATGTGCGATGTTCATGGGCTCTTCTGCAGGATATGCTGGCATGAAGCGTAATGCGAAATTTGATTTTGGTGTATCGCAATTACCTTACTGGGCGAGCCAAATCGATACCCCACAAAACACCATCATTGGTGGCGCATCACTTTGGGTGCTTCAAGGTAAGAGCGATGCAGAATACCAAGGTGTGGCAACGTTCCTAAACTTCCTATCTCGTGCAGACATGCAAGCTGACTGGCACCAATTCTCAGGCTACCTACCGATCACTCATGCAGCCTACGATCTAACTAAGGGTCAAGGTTTCTATGATGCGAACCCAGGTACGGAAACAGGTGTGATTCAAATGACTTCTGTGACACCAACTGAAAACTCTAAAGGTCTACGCCTAGGTAACTTTGTGCAAATCCGCGACATCATCAACGAAGAGCTAGAGTCGGTTTGGAGCGGTGATGCGGACGCTCAAGCAGCCCTAGATAAAGCGGTTGAACGTGGTAACGCGTTACTGCGTAAGTTCGAAAAAGCGAATAACTGATCATCACTTCCTCACTCTTGAGGTGCCTCCCTCTCTCGGAGGGGGGCTTTTTTGCTTTGATGTTTGCTCCAAATAGCTGAGTGCGAGTATGTCCGTACATTTTCCACAAAAGAAGCTGCCGTATTTGCTGCTGTTACCACAGTTAGTGATTACCTTTATCTTCTTTTTATGGCCTGCCGAACAGGCCATTGAACAAGCGTTTTATCAAGAAGACGCTTTTGGTCTAAGCCGAGAGTTTGTCGGTTTAGATAACTTTATTGATATTTTCCAAGACCCACAGTATTACACCTCGATCGGTGTGACGTTGATCTTTAGTTTCTCGGTGGCTTTCCTCGGTATGGCGTTAGCCTTGTGGCTGGCAGTGATGGCCGATCGTGTGATTCGAGGCAAGTTGGCTTACCAGACGTTGCTGATTTGGCCCTATGCCGTCGCCCCTGCGTTGGCAGGTGTTTTATGGTGGATTCTTTTTGACCCAAGTATGGGGCCCGTTGCGCTCTGGTTAAAAACGGTGGGTGTCGAGTGGAATCACTTTTTAAACGGTGATCAAGCGATGATTTTGGTGGTAATTTCTGCCACTTGGAAGCAGATCAGCTACAACTTTTTATTCTTTTTAGCGGGCCTTCAAGCGGTGCCACGTTCTTTGATTGAAGCGGCTGCAATTGATGGTGCCAGCCCTGCAAAACGCTTCTGGGACATTGTGTTTCCGTTGCTATCACCGACCACATTCTTCTTATTGGTCGTGAATTTGGTGTATGCCTTCTTTGACACTTTTGGTGTGATCGATGCGACCACTCAAGGTGGTCCAGGTGTGAGCACCGCCACCATGGTGTACAAGGTCTTTAATGACGGCTTCATTGGTCTGGATCTAGGCAGCTCCGCGGCACAATCTGTGGTGCTAATGGGATTGGTGGGGATTATGACGGTGGTTCAATTCCGTTACATTGAGCGTAAGGTGGAATACTAATGATTGAAAATCGTCCTTGGCTAACGGCCATTAGCCACCTTTCTCTACTCTTGGGCATCGCCATGGTGGCATTGCCTGTCTGGGTGGCGCTAGTCGCATCGACGCATCCTACGGAAGCCTTTGGTTCTGGGGAAATCCCACTCTGGTTTGGTGATCAGGCGATCCAAAACTGGGGCGCGGTGTTGTTCGCTAAAGCAGGGAATGGCATCGATGTCCCAGTATGGTCGATGATGCTGAATTCGCTGGTGATGGCATTGGGTATTACCATCGGCAAAATTGCGATCTCCATTTTATCTGCTTACGCGATTGTGTTTTTCCGTTTTCCATTTCGAGGCGCAGCGTTCTGGGTCATTTTCATTACCTTGATGCTGCCCGTTGAAGTGCGCATTGTGCCGACTTATGAAGTGGTTGCGAACCTCGATATGCTCAACAGTTATTCAGGTTTAGTACTGCCTTTGATTGCCAGTGCCACGGCAACATTTTTATTTCGCCAGTGCTTTATGACGGTACCCGGTGAATTGGTGGAAGCGGCTCGTATAGATGGCGCAGGGCCGATTCGCTTCTTCTTTGACATCTTGATGCCATTGTCGCGCACCAATATCGCAGCCCTGTTTGTGATCATGTTTATCTATGGCTGGAATCAGTATTTGTGGCCGTTGATAGTGACCACAGATGATGCCTATTACACCTTGGTCATGAGTATTAAACGGATGCTCTCTGTGGAGCAAGGTGATGTGGAATGGAACCAAGTTATGGTCACCACATTATTAGCCATGCTACCGCCAGTGTTAGTGGTGGTATGTATGCAGAAATTATTTGTTAAAGGTCTGGTGGACGCGGAGAAGTAGCATGTCAGATTTAGTCTTAGAAAATATTGGAAAAACCTACGCTAACGGATATCACGCGATCCCCAGTATTGACCTGAATATTGAACAAGGTGAATTCATTGTTTTAGTGGGACCATCCGGTTGTGGTAAGTCAACCTTGCTCCGTATGGTGGCAGGCTTGGAAACCATTACCCAAGGGGACTTGCTGATCAAAGGCGAGCGGGTGAATGACAAAGAGCCTGCTGCGCGCGACATTGCCATGGTGTTTCAAAACTATGCGCTTTATCCACATATGTCCGTGTACGACAACATGGCCTATGGTTTGAAAAACCGAGGTGTGAATAAAGACGAGATCGACACCAAGGTGAATGCGGTCGCCGTAATGCTTGGGCTTGAAGAGCTGTTGAGTCGTAAACCGAAGCAATTGTCAGGCGGACAGCGCCAGCGTGTTGCCATGGGGCGTGCCATGGTGCGTGATCCTAAGGTCTTTTTATTCGATGAGCCCTTGTCCAACTTAGATGCAAAACTACGTGTGCAAATGCGTGTGGAGATTCGTGAGTTGCAGCGTAAGCTGGGAACGACCACGCTATACGTGACCCATGACCAAGTCGAAGCCATGACGTTGGCCGATCGATTGGTGGTGTTGAATAAAGGTCATGCGGAGCAGATTGGCACCCCAATGGAATTGTATGATCGCCCGGCATCGACGTTTGTGGCGCAATTTATTGGCTCACCGTCCATGAATCTTATCCCCACCGCGATGAAAAGTGAGTATTTGCAACTAGGTGTGGATATCCGCTTGCCTTGTCCACAGCTAGCGGATCAAAAGCTTATTTGGGGAATTCGACCTGAGCATGTGGAAATCTGTGCTGCAGAAGAAGCCGATGTCATGCTGAGCGTGAAAGCAGTGGAAGCCTTGGGTGCGGAAACCTTAGTCCACGGTAGACTTCAATTAGGAGACGGCAACACACCAAACTTTGTAGTACGATTGGCAGGACATCATACGCCTAAGTTGGGAGAGCGCTTGCCCCTTAGGGTTCCTGAATCCGCTTGGCATTTATTCGATGCTGAGACCCAACAGAGGGTAGAGAAATCATGCAACTGAGCAAAGTTATGGGGCACCGTGGGGCGGCATTGTTAGCGCCAGAAAACACCTTGGCATCGATTAAAGCTGCAGCGAAAACGGGTGTAAAATGGGTGGAAATTGATGTCTACCCAATTGCTCAAGGTGGTCTTGTGATCTTTCATGATGATACCTTGGATCGTTGCACCAATGGTTCTGGTGTGACAGCAGACGCAGAGCTTAAAACGGTCTTATCTTTGGATGCTGGAGCTTGGTTTGGTAGCGAGTTTTCAGGGGAAGGGGTGCCCACACTTGAGCAGGCGATAGCATGCATTCAGGATCTTGGTTTAGGGCTTAACTTAGAAATCAAATACGAAGGCACAGATGTCGAAGCAGTGGTACCTCCGATTTTGGCCACGTTAAAAGCGCTTTGGCAAGCCCCTGAGATGCTGATGATTTCAAGCTTCAACTATCCAGCTTTGGAAGTCTGCCACCGTTTAAACAGCACCCTTTACTTGGCTTACTTGGTGGAAGATGTACCGCAGGATTGGCAGGAGAAACTCTCTGGCATAGCGGCGTACAGTTTAAACTGTGATTATTCGCAATTAACTGAAACCCAAGCGCGAGCGGTAAAAGAGGCAGGCTATAAATTGCTTTGCTACACAGCTAACACCACCGATGCGGTTAAAGATCACTGGCAGTGGGGCATGGATGCGGTGATCACTGATGATCCTAACCAGTTTATGCATTTGGAGTCATGATTTGAGTTTAAATGAACGTCAGCTGCACATCTTAAATTGGGTGCAGCAGTGCGATTTATTATTGGTTGAGGACATGGTGGAACGCTTCAATGTGTCCTCACAAACCATTCGAAAAGACATTAACCAGCTGGCTGAGAAACACTTGGTCAGACGCCAGCATGGCGGCATTGCGCCGGTATCCACAGCGGAAAATTTGCCCTTCGCGAATCGCCAATTTTTGAACAGTGATGCGAAGCAGAAAATCGCTCAACAGGTGGCCCAGGTCATCCCTAATGGTGCGTCGGTATTTTTAGGCATAGGCACGACGGTGGAGTACGTGGCAAAGGCGTTACTGAATCATCAAGAGCTGCAAGTGTTTACCAATAACCTGACGGTCGCTACGTTGTTTGCAAACCGCCAAGACATTTCTGTAAGGCTAACGGCTGGGCGCATGCGTCATCGTCATTGTGACTTGGTGGGAAGCGATGCCATTGAGAGTATGCGCAAGTATGTATTTGATTATGGCATTTTAGGCTGTGGTGGCTTACATGAACGCTATGGCATTCTGGATTTTGACCCAGACGAAGCCAATTTAAGTCGTGTACTGATCGAGCAAAGTCGCCACGCGTTGCTGGTTGCAGATCAACATAAGTGGGGGCGTAAAGCGGGCGCCTGTGTCACATCCTTTGCCGCAGTTGAAGCCCTGTACACCGACGTTATTTCCGTAGAGCAGCGTCAATTATTGATGCAACAAGGAGTGGAGATTGTGCTTAGCGAAGAGTTAATCAAACATGCCTAAACCATTAGTGGATTTACCGCAGACAACACTCAAGAACGTGCGTTATGTTCTCACTGATTTTGATGACACGCTAACGCTTCATGGCCGTTTGCCGACTGCAGCACTTAGTGCTTTGTATCGGCTAGAACAAGCAGGGGTTAAAGTAATCCCTGTCACTGGTGGCTGTGCAGGATGGTCGGATATGATGGCCCGAGTACTGCCTGTAGCAGGTGTCATCAGTGAAGGTGGCGGTGTGTTTCTAGAGCCAAAGTCTGGTGCGATCCGCTATCACTTTTTGAACGCTGAGGCGGCTATGCGTACAGAGCAAGCGTCTCTGTTAGCAACGGTTCAAGCAGAATTGGTGCGTTTTCCTACTTTGGCTTTGGCAAAGGACCAAGCTTATCGATTAACGGATGTGGCGATCGACTACGCACAGCAGGTGCAGCCCCCCGCCCATCAAGAGAAAGAGGCGTTACTGGCTCTTTTGCGAGAGAAAGGGCTGAATGCGAAAGCGTCTTCTATTCACATCAACGTTTGCCAATCAGGGGTGGATAAAGTGGTCATGGCGCGTCATGTGCTGACGCACTTTTTCCAACTGTCTATGGTGCAAGCTCGTCAACAGGTTATCTACGTAGGCGATGCTCCTAATGACGAGTCGATGTTTGCGGAGTTTCCTTTAAGTGTCGGTGTAGCGAACATCGCGCCACATTTAACAAGGCTGAAACATCTTCCGGCTTACCTAACCGATGCCGAAGGTGGTGAAGGCTTTGCACAGCTAGCGGATTACCTGCTTTGTCATCATGGCTAACAATACAGGTAACGCTTGAAGCATAAAAAAACGCTGCCAGATAGCAGCGTTTTTTGTGGTTTAGAATAAATTCTCAATGGCGATATTGCTGGAGGCTGCTGATTTCGTCTCTGTATTCGATGACCTTTCTTGAGAGTCTGGCCTCGCGACAGTTCGTTTAGCCGGAACATGATCTTTACGGAACAGTTCGAAAATAGCGTTGTTTTGCCCCGGAATCGCTCGTTCACCAGTCGTAGGGTCAATACGAACAGTGACCAGAGATGATGGCTTATCAACATAGCTTGATGGCTTCTCTCTGAGTGCTGAGCGCATGTAGTTTATCCAAGTTGGCAAAGACGCAGAGCCACCCCATTCACCACGCCCCAATGGAGACATGTCATCAAAGCCAGTCCAAACTGTTGTCACAATGTCGCCATTAAAGCCAGAGAACCAAGCATCACGGCCATCATTGGTAGTACCGGTTTTACCTGCAATATCGTCACGCTCTAGCACGCGAGCGCGACGTCCGGTGCCATAGCGAATCACATCGCGCATAATGTCGTACATGATGTAGTTCACTTCAGCATCCAAAACCCTTGGCGCTACCGGTAGTTCAACGATGCCTTGCTTACGATCGAACAGGCCTTTTGTCGGGCTATCGATGTCTATGCCTTCAAGCAATGTGCAATCCTGACAAACTGTCATAGGCTCAGCTTTGAATACCGTGTCGCCTGAACGATCTTCGATATGATCAATTAAATAAGGCTGAACGCGAAAGCCGCCGTTTGAGAAGACCGTGTAACCAGAGGCAATCTGCAATGGAGAAAGGTTAGCGCTGCCCAATGATAGGGACAAGTTATGTGGCAATTCGTTCGGGTCAAAACCGAAGCGCTTAATGAAATCGAGTGTAGGACGAACCCCCATTTCATCAAGCAAACGAACGGAGACGACATTTTGAGAGCGATACAAAGCTTGGCGTAATCGCGTTGGGCCATAGAATTTTCCACCGTCATTAGTCGGGCGCCAAGCGCTGGCTAAGTTGCTGTCTCTGAATACAACGGGGGCATCATTGATAACGCTGGCCGCGGTATAACCATTCGACAAAGCACTTGCATAGATAAAAGGTTTAAAGTTCGAGCCAGGTTGACGTTTAGACTGTGTGACACGGTTGAATTTATTGGCGAAGAAATTAAAGCCGCCGACAAGGGATTCAATCGCGCCATCACGGCTATCTAGAGAAATCAATGCACTTTGTACGGCGGGTGTTTGCGCTAGGCGCCAGGTTGTTTCGTCATCAGGACGTAACTGGATGATATCGCCAGGAACCATGACATCGCTAACCGCATTTGGTTTTTTACCATGGTAATTTTCATTTATATAAGGTGCCGCCCAGCTCATCGCTGAGAAAGGCAAGTCCACAGCGCTGCCATCCTGCAGGCGCACAGTGGCTTGTTCATCTTCGGTACTTAAAACTAAAGCCAACGTCCAATTAGGGATATTATCAAATTCGTTAAAGGCTGCTTGTTGATCTTCTAATGCGGCATCGATTAGATCGGTACGAGTATCCAACGTGCCACGGTAACCATGACGCTCATCGTAGGCAAGTACACCGTTGTAAACAGCTTGGTTGGCTTCTTTTTGACGCTTGGAATCGATGGTCGTGTACACCACAAGACCTTCCGTATAGAGCTTGTCGCCATAAGTTTGATACAGTTCGTGACGCACCATCTCAGCCACGTAGTTAGCCTCTACATCCGCTTGTATACCATAGTTTTTAGCGGTAACGGGGGACTCTACTGCATTCTGGTAGGAGGTTTTATCAATCATTCCTAAGGTAAGCATGCGCTGTAGAATCCAGTTGCGACGGATCAATGCTCGAGATGGGTTGGCAACAGGGTTATAGCGTGATGGGGCTTTTGGCAATCCTGCAATCATGGCGTATTGCGCTAGAGACAGCTCGCTGAGGGGCTTGCCGTAATACACTTGTGCCGCTGCATCAAAACCATAAGCGCGTTTGCCAAGGTAAATTTTATTCATGTAGAGCTCTAGAATTTCGTGTTTACTAAGCTCTTGCTCCATTTTCAAAGAGATGAAGATCTCAGTGAACTTACGCATAAAGGTTTGCTCGAAGGAAAGAAAGTAGTTTCTCGCGACCTGCATAGTAATGGTACTACCACCACTTTGAATTTCCCCGGTCGATACTAATTGATAGGCTGCACGTAATAGGCCCATGATATCGACGCCTGGATGGTGGTAAAAATTACTGTCTTCTGCCGCTAACACCGCGTTTTCAAGATCCAGAGGTATATCTTCGTAGCGAACAGGTGTCCGACGCTGCTCACCAAACTCTCCGATTAATTGCTCATCCCGAGTGTAGATTCGTAAAGGGATTTGCAGCTCGATAGCTTGCATTTCTTCTTTGGTAGGGATACTTCCTTTTACTTGTTGGTATACCGCGAAGACAATACCAGCAGCTGCCAATGCACCGATAAAAGCAAGGATAAAGAGAATTTTGAATGTTTTGGCCATGTTGGGTCGCTGATTAATTCGTGTTCGATCAATTATACCTGAGTTAGGTTGACCTTGGAGACTTGTGGAAGGGAATTTTCGTGTTATCTTCTTGTAAAGATATGATGATCAATGCTGAAAAGTATTTTTCTGATAAGCTACTTAGCGATTAGATTTAGAAAAAATGACATCGATTCATGGAGGAAGACATGTCTGTATTTATTCGCCCTAGTTATTTTCTGCTATACGAAGGCTCTTGGTGTTACATGTCAAGAAAAACGCTAACAAGCGCTTTTTCTGGCGAAATGGAACCAGCATTTCATTCTGATTCAAGTGCTGTTGAAGCGGACTTCGCTCAGTTGATAAATGCGCTGCGCCAGCAAAACTCCGCCGTATCAACACTCTTGCTACCCGATTGTTGGCTGCAAACTTATCAACATCCTCTTGAAGAAATTCTACCTGCGAAATTGCTTGGAATGGCTGCACATGCTTATGCACAGTTAGCAATATCGTATTCAGAAAAGGAGCATCTATTAAGCTATTATCAGGACAAAGATAAAGCCCCTTATACACTTTATATTGCTGTGTTGCCGGTTACTTACTTCAAAAAATTAAAGCAATTGGGGGTGCGAAACATTGCTAGTGAGAGACTTTTTCGTCTGAGTAAGCTTGGCGGAGAGGGTGTTCATAATCGCCGTACAGTTGTCTTCCATCCCTATAGTGAGAGCTATCTTCAGCTGCAACAGCAAAACAAGCAATATCGTAGACTGATAGGGATTTTTTTACTGCTGACAACACTTGGAGGTGTTGGAGCAAGTTATCTTTGGCTGGATATGCCTGCTCGTGTCGAGCGATTTCATTGGGGCTGGCCTGAGCCCTCTGCGGCCATCATTAATACCGGTTTACTTTATATCCGAGCGCTACCAAGAACGATGCGATTAGAGCATATTGACTTTCAATCTAATTACGTTCGTCTTGAACTGACGGGCCCTGCATCTGAACTCATACTTTGGTATGAAAACTGGCCATCTTCTTTGCCACCACTAGCGGTCAAACTCAATGGTGAGGTGTGGCAATGAGAAAATTTATTGCAGCACAAACTATGACATCTAATAAATGGCTATGGATTATCTTGATTGAGCTGATCATTATGCTTTGGGGTGTCACCACTTTGTTTCAGCTACATGAGGAGCGTTATCAATCACAACAAAAGTGGCAGCGTTCGGAAACTCAATGGCAAGTGATTATCCGCTCGATAAAAGCACTCGCTCTACGTTATCACGCAACATTAATCTATGAGGATTCCTATGTTGTGGGATTACGCATACAGGATACGATGAGTTTATCCGATTGGAACCGAACATTCACTGATCTACAAAAGGAACATTGGCTTCAGCTCAAAAATGCGTCTTGGCGCAGGTATAACGACCAATGGGAAGCTGATCTAACATGGTTCTTTTGTAAACCTGCGACATTAAAGCCAGAACAAAATTGGCTGCCGATTGACGAACAATCTGCTTGGCCTCGTGCCGGTGAGCTACTCACAACGCTTTATACTCCTAAGGCCACTGCATTAATAAAAGTAGACGGACAGGAAGCGTGGTATCCAATTGGGCAATGGCTTCCAGCGTTACAAGCCACAATTACTCACATAGAACCAGAGTACATAACCTTATCTAATATCCAAGGAAAGCACCGTCAGTTGCTGTTAACAAAGAAATACCATAAACACTCTGAGCAGGGAGAGCCTTAATGTTTAAGAATTTATCTGTGATTTGTTTATTAGTTTTCTTGAATGCTACACAACAGTGTTTTGCCTTAGATGTGTTTGTCAGACAACAGCCATTACAGCAAGTACTGCCGCAACTGGCAGCGAAGTTAAACAGCAGTGTAGTGATTGACCCAGAAATTGATGGGGACATTACTGTTTCTATTCGTGATGCAACATGGGAGCAAGTATTGTCCGCGGTGGCTCAGCAGAGACAATTGTCTTTGCAATGGCAAGATACCATTGCCATCTTAACGCCACGAATTGAGTCGTCAATCACAGAGACCGTTTCCGCCTCCCCTAATTGCGCACATAGAATTTGGAATTTGAAACATGCCAAAGCAGCTCAAGTTGGTGCGCATGTACAACATTTCTTTTCCGATATTAAAGTGATCATTGATATTCGTACGAATGCGTTGATGACCAGTTACTGTGGTGACTCTGAAGTATTAGAAGAATCACTAGCATGGTTAGATAGCCCAGTTCGACAGATAGAGATAGCAGCGGAAATTGTACAAGTGAATAATACGATTCAAGAGCAATTAGGGGTGAACTGGCAAGCGAACCTTTTGGACGGCGCTCAGCAAGGAGTTGTTGCGAACGCTGCTTTAGGGATTGCGTCTGCGCCTATCTCTCTTGGTATGACAGAGCGCTCTGGTGTGGTGAATTTATCCGCAACGTTGGATTGGTTAGAAAGAAATGGCTCTGCGAACATCATCGCAAGACCTAAAGTTGTGACCTCAGAAGGCCAATCGGCACGCATCGAGTCGGGTACTGAAGTGCCTTATCAAGTGATGAATGATGACAATTTAAGTGTCGAGTTTCGCCAAGCTGGCCTCATATTAGAGGTTACGCCAGAAGTAAAAGATGCGACGACCTTATTGCTGAATCTAAAAATCCATCAAGACTCGGTAGGGGATATGGTGAATGGCGTTCCCAGCTTAGAAACCAATCGTGTGCAAACTCAAGTGGTAGTGAATAGTGGCGAGACGCTGGTTTTGGGCGGGATTTTTCGTGAAGAACAGTTAGTAACGATTAACAAGGTTCCAGTGCTCGGAGATGTACCTTTATTAGGTGGTTTGTTTCGACAGCGGACCGAACAACAAGAAAAAAGGGAACTACTTGTATTTATTACGCCAAAACTGCTAAAAATGTCGGTAAACTAGGCAATAGCCGAAAACAGTTAACTTCGAAGTATTAAAAACATGACTAACGCCCCGACAATTATATTAGTTGGCCCAATGGGGGCAGGGAAAACAACCATTGGACGCCTTCTGTCACAGCAGCTGGACAGAGAATTTTTCGATTCTGATCGGGTGATTGAAGAAAAAGCTGGTGCAGATATTCCTTGGATTTTCGAAAAAGAAGGGGAAGAAGGGTTTCGCCGTCGAGAAACGCAGACGTTGCAAAGCATGTTGGATGAAGACCAACAGCCGATTGTATTAGCTACTGGTGGTGGCATCGTGATGAAAGAGGAAAATCGTCACCTGCTTAAGCACCAGCCTTTAGTTGTTTACTTATTTGCATCGGTTGCCCAGCAATTACAGCGAACCTCGAAAAGCAATCATCGCCCACTTCTAAAACAAGGTAACCCGAAAGAAATCTTGAGTCGTCTATTTTCAATCCGAGACCCATTGTATCGCGACGTGGCATCGGTCATTGTAGAGACGGACTCTCGTCACCCTAAAACGGTGGCAAATAAAGTTATGGACGCGATTAAAAAGCATTTAGCGGCGGAGGTTTAAACGCATGCGAACTCTGACGGTCGATTTAGGAGACCGAAGTTACCCGATTTACATTGGTTCTGGTATTCGTCATCAAAAGCAGCTTTTCCGTGATGCGATTCATGGTAAGCAAGTGATGATCGTAACGAATACTACGGTTGCAGACATTTATTTGGCAGAGTTGGTCGCACTGTTGGGCGATGAGTATCAAGTCGATACTTGCGTGTTACCAGATGGTGAGAAGTATAAAACTTTGGCCACTTATGAACAGATTATGTCTGCATTGCTGGAAGCCAAACATAATCGTACCACGACTGTGATTGCTCTAGGTGGTGGTGTCGTGGGTGATATGGCAGGGTTTGCGGCAGCAACCTATCAACGCGGTGTGCCTTTTATTCAGGTGCCAACGACGCTCCTGTCGCAAGTGGATTCCTCTGTCGGTGGTAAGACCGGTGTGAATCACCCGTTGGGTAAGAATATGATCGGTGCTTTTTATCAGCCACAGGCAGTCATTATTGATACGGAATCCTTGAACTCATTGCCAGCGCGTGAACTTTCGGCTGGTATGGCTGAAGTGATCAAGTACGGCCTAATTTGCGATGCGCCATTCTTTTCTTGGTTGGAAGACAATATTGACGATTTAATGACGCTGGATAGTGAGAAAATCACCCACGCCATCTATGAGTCTTGTCGCGCCAAGGCGGAAGTTGTTGCACAAGATGAAAAAGAAGGCGGCATTCGCGCTATCTTAAATTTGGGTCATACCTTCGGGCACGCCATTGAAACAGAAATGGGCTACGGTAATTGGTTGCATGGCGAAGCGGTTGCTGCTGGTACTGTGTTAGCCGTGGATTTATCTTGGCGTTTAGGTAGCCTGACCGAGTCAGATGTTGAACGCAGTGTGAATCTGCTAGCAAAAGCCAATTTGCCAGTGTTACCACCAAAAGGGATGAGTCGAGAAGCGTTTATTGAAAGAATGCTGTTGGACAAAAAAGTACTGGATGGTAGTTTACGTTTAATACTGTTGCAGGCATTGGGAGACGCGTACGTTACGTCTGACTTTGCTATGGAAGACTTCAACGCTTGTTTAGATGACGCGATAGAAGCAGCAAGCGCTTAATCATTTAACTGATACTCTGAGGACATGCATGGCGGAGCCAAACTTTCAGTTCAATCTGGAGGAAGCCTTAGATCAGCAACCAAAAGTGATGCTGAGGAATCCGTTTGGCTCCAATGATTCTCAAGTCTACTTTTCTAGCGAAGAACGTAACCAGCAACTGAGCATGCTGGAGCACTTAAGTCGCTATTCTAACCTCTTATCTGTTGTAAAAGGCGCCAGTGGTAGCGGAAAGACCCGCTTCTTGCAGGAATTTATGCGTCTGCAACATGACTCGGCCGTCATTAGCCACGTCAAAGCTTCCATGTTGATGACCGCGGGACAGCTGTTACAAGCTATCTATCAAGGCTATGCCGATGTCCTTGAAAATAGAGGTGGTGACACCTCTTTTGGGCCGCTGCTTAAGTTTGCCCATGATATGGAAGCAAAAGGGCAGAAGGCGATTATCTTGATCGATAATGCCCATGAGCTGAATACGGATGCTGTGACTATGCTGATGGACATGATGTCTTTAGCCACGGAATCCCAGGAAGTGCCTCATGTGGCTTTGTTTACAGAGCACTCAATTGCACGCAATTTAGACAGCTATCAGCGCAGTCGTTATGAGCAATTAAGTCATGAGTTGGCCCTCGCGCCTTATACCTTAGAACAAACGCGAGCGTACTTATTACATCGTGTACGTGCCATCGGTGGTGGTATCAACCTGCCGTTCAATGAACGCCAGATAAAGAAAATTTACCAGCAGTCTGCAGGTTTGCCTGGCGCCATTAACCAGATCGCTTTGGCGATGATGGGAGAAGGCAAACCTGGGGAGTCCAGTGCCAGTGATAAGCGCTCTTGGGTGCGCTTAGGTGGATCATTTGGTTTCCCTTTGGTACACATGGCGCTGATGTCGATCATTATGCTGGGGATATTGGTCGCAGTGATTTTTAGTGATGGCGAAGACGACGCCACACCGGTAAGCAACAGTACCAGTATTGCGCCAATCGCGCAGAATGCGCCAAGACAAGCAAGTTCTGAGACATTGGCGCGGATTGAAGCGATGCAACGCCAGATTGGTCAGGAAACTCCTGTATCATTGCCTCCTATTCCCGCTGAAGCACTTCAGCCCGCTGCGGAACAATCGAATAGTGCTTCGGCCAATCGTTCTGAGAATACTAATATAACCACGGCTCCCATCCGGCTTACGACGCCTAATCAAGACTCTGTAGTCTCTGAGCCGAGTACTCCCGTACAAACCACGCCTGTTTTGCAACCCGCAGAACCTGAGGTCCCAGAACCTGTCCCTGTTAAGCAAACTGTCGCAGCCGATCCGTTTGATAAAACCCGAGCTTGGTTAGAGCGCAATCCCAACCGCTATACACTTCAGTTATTAGGTACCCATAATAAAGACACGGTACAGGATTTTATTCGGGATCAGGGTAGCTTATCCGCATTTAGTTACTTTCAAGCGCTTCATAACGGCAGAGAATGGTATGTGGTTGTCTATGGCGAATACCGTAATCGCAGTGAAGCCATTGCCGCGGTTGAGAACTTGCCACAAGCGTTGCGCAGTTTAAATCCTTGGGCGCGAAGTGTGCGTGGCATTCAGCAGGATATCCAGAAAACTGGCACTCCTTAATCTGCATGTTTTTTGTACAAAAAAGGTGTTTTTGCACTTTTAATGCATGATTTCCGTCGCATTTTGATAAAAAAAAAGAGAAATAAGTAAAAAAAACCATATTTCTCTGAATTCCAATGTAAGTCAGAGGAATTTTCTGTCTGCAAATCAGCGAACCATAGATAATTCTACTTTACTATGAGAACGGTTCTTATTTGATGACAAAAAAGCCCCATTTTGCCCCATTTGACCATGCTTGAAGTTTGAGCGATCCCAGAGCCCAGAGTAGTATGGCCCTCAGTTTGAATGGTTAGGTGGGTATATTACAACCATTTCTCATGCCCTTCTGAGGCACCCCCACCTAACGTTATATGAAGTAAATCGAGTAGAGTTTTCTACGTTTTAACTGTGGGAGTTGGTGTATGAATGCAGGCCTTTATCGTCCTGGCGAGTTCAAAGACAACTGTGGGTTTGGCCTAATCGCTCATATGGAAGGTACGTCTAGTCACGACCTTTTAAAAACCGCAATCGAATCTTTAACCTGTATGACACACCGTGGTGGTATTGCTGCCGACGGAAAAACCGGTGACGGTTGTGGTCTATTAATTCAAAAGCCTGATGCGTTCTTGCGTGAAGAAGCTAAGACTTTGTTCAATCATGTATTCTCCGACCTATACGGTGTGGGTATGGTGTTTTTGGACCAAGACGAAGCGCTGGCTGAGAAACAACGCGATGCGTTAACCAAGCAACTAGAAACAGAAGGGTTAAATGTAGTGGGCTGGCGTGATGTGCCAGTAGATCCTTCTTGCTTAGGTACGATTGCGATGGATTGCCTACCACGCATTGAACAAGTGTTTGTCGACAGTAACCGTCTTGATGCACGCACGTTCGCCACTCGTCTTTTCGTTGCCCGTCGCCGCACTGAAATCGAGCTAGCTGAATACGAAAACTTCTACATCTGTTCTTTGTCTGACAAAGTGTTGGCGTACAAAGGCTTAATGATGCCAGTTGATTTACCTACTTTTTATAAAGATCTAGGTAATGAAAAACTAAAAACCGCCATCTGTGTATTCCACCAGCGTTTCTCAACCAACACGTTGCCTAAATGGCCGTTGGCACAACCGTTCCGCATGGTGGCTCACAATGGTGAGATCAACACGATCGACGGTAACCGTAACTGGGCGATCGCACGTGGTAGCAAACTGCGTTCTCCTTTGATCCCTGAATTAGCGGACCTTCAACCAATTGTTAACCTAACGGGTTCAGACTCGTCTTCTATGGATAACATGTTGGAGCTGTTGGTCACTGGCGGCATGGATATCTTCCGTGCAGCACGTATGATCATTCCACCAGCATGGCAAAACGTAGAGAACATGGATCCTGAGCTGCGTGCATTCTATGAGTTTAACTCAATGCACATGGAACCATGGGATGGCCCAGCAGGTCTTGTTATGACTGATGGTCGCCACGCGATCTGTATGTTGGACCGTAACGGTTTGCGTCCTGCCCGTTGGGTGGTGACTAAGAATGGTTACATCACACTGGCATCTGAAATCGGTACTTACGATTACAAAGCCGAAGACGTTGTGTCTAAAGGTCGTGTTGGTCCTGGCCAAATGTTGGTTGTGGACACGCAAAACGGTAAAGTGCTGCACACGGACGACATTAACAATAAACTGAAATCTGCTCACCCATACAAGAAATGGTTGAAGCAAGAAGGTTTGCGTATCGAGGCTCTATTGCAAGAGCATTCGATGGAGTTTGTGCCGTTTACCCCTGAACAAATGTCGACTTACCAAAAGATGTTCCAAGTATCTTTTGAAGAACGCGATCAGATCTTCCGTCCATTGGCTGAAAGTGGTCATGAAGCGGTTGGCTCGATGGGTGACGACACGCCAATGGCCGTTATGTCGAGCCAAACTCGTCCGGTATCAGACTACTTCCGTCAGAAGTTTGCTCAAGTAACCAACCCACCAATCGACCCACTGCGCGAGTCGGTTGTAATGTCCCTTGAGACATTGATCGGTGTTGAACGTAACTTGTTTGAAGAAACGCCTAAGCACGCTAATCGTATTATCTTGTCATCGCCAATCTTGTCTGCTCGTAAGTACAGCCGACTATTAGCGTTGGACGATCATCGTTTCCGCCTAGTACGTTTGAACACTACATACAATCCTGACGAAATTAGCTTAGAACAAGCGGTTCGTAACTTAAAAATCAGTGCCGAAGAAGTCGTACGTAATGGTGCTGTGATTGTGGTATTGACGGACCGTGAGTTCGAAAAAGGTCAGCTGCCGATTCCGGCGCCAATGGCTGTAGGTGCGGTACACCACCACCTGACAGAAGTAGGCTTGCGCTGTGATTCAAACATCGTTGCTGACACTGGCTTTGCACGTGATCCACACCAGTTCGCCGTGTTACTAGGCTTTGGTGCGACAGCAGTTTACCCATACCTATCTTACCGCTTGATCAACGATATGATCGATAAAGGTGAAGTGTTAGGTGATCCGATTTCTTGTCACCAGAAATACCGTAAAGGCATCAACAAAGGACTGATGAAAATCATGTCTAAGATGGGTATCTCTACGATTGCTTCCTACCGTGGAGCACAGCTTTTTGAAGCAGTCGGCCTAGATAGCAAAGTAGTTGATTTGTGTTTCAAAGGTGTTGCTAGTCGTATTCAAGGTGCCACGTTTGAAGACTTCCAGCGTGAGCAAGCGAATATTGCTGTAAACGCTTGGAAAGCGCGTAAGCCAATCCAGCAAGGCGGTTACCTAAAATACGTACACGATGCGGAATACCATGCCTTTAACCCGGATGTGGTTCGTAACCTACAAACCTCTGTGAGCAGTGGTAAATTCGAAGATTTCTCTAAGTACGCAGAGTTAGTTAACACACGTCCTGCTTCGATGTTACGTGACTTATTTGGCATCAAAGAAGACGTGAAAGAAATTGCTTTGGACAAGGTTGAACCAATCGAAGCTATCCTGCCTCGCTTTGACTCGGCTGGTATGTCTCTTGGTGCCTTGTCTCCTGAAGCACACGAAGCACTAGCACAAGCAATGAATGAATTGGGTTGTCGTTCAAACTCTGGTGAGGGTGGTGAAGACCCAGCTCGTCACGGTACAGAACGTCGCTCTAAGATTAAGCAAATCGCATCGGGCCGTTTTGGTGTGACGCCAGAATACCTTGTGAACGCAGAAGTGCTGCAGATCAAAGTCGCGCAAGGTGCGAAGCCAGGTGAAGGTGGTCAGCTACCGGGTGGTAAAGTAAACGGTTTGATTGCTCGTCTACGTTACGCGGTACCAGGTGTAACCCTGATTTCACCACCACCACACCACGATATTTACTCGATCGAAGACTTGGCACAGCTGATCTTCGACTTGAAACAAGTAAATCCAGATGCCCTAGTATCAGTGAAACTGGTATCTGAGCCAGGTGTTGGAACGATCGCTGCTGGTGTTGCTAAAGCTTACGCTGACTTAATCACTATTTCTGGTTACGACGGTGGTACCGCGGCATCGCCAATCACATCGATCCGCCATGCGGGCTCTCCATGGGAGCTAGGTCTGGCAGAAGCACAGCAAGCTCTTCGTGCTAACGATCTACGTGGCAAGATTCGCTTGCAAACAGATGGTGGTTTGAAAACAGGTCTGGATGTGGTGAAGGCTGCGATCCTAGGTGCTGAAAGCTTCGGTTTTGGTACCACACCAATGGTGGCAATGGGCTGTAAGTTCCTACGAATCTGTCACTTGAACAACTGTGCAACGGGTGTGGCAACGCAGGATGAAAAGCTGCGTGAAGAATACTTTATCGGTACCGTAGAAATGATCAAAAACTTCTTCCGCTTTATGGCTGAAGACACGCGTCAATGGATGGCTAAGTTAGGTGTTTCTAGCATGGCAGAATTGATTGGTCGTACCGATCTACTGACCTTGCTACCAGGTGAAACCTCTAAGCAAGCAAACTTGGATCTATCGCCAATTTTGAACAACGATGCGATCCCAGCAGACAAGCCTCAATTCTGCCAAGTACCGTTTAACCCGCCTCATGATAAAGGCCTATTGGCTGAGAAGATGTGGGAGACCGTTAAAGAGGTAGTGGAAGAGAAAGAAGGCGGTGAGTTCGAGTTCAATGTGACCAACTGCGACCGTTCTATTGGTGCTCGTCTGTCTGGTGAAATTGCCAAACGCTACGGCAACCAAGGTATGGTCGATGCACCATTAACCTTGCAACTGAAAGGCACAGCAGGTCAATCATTCGGTGTATGGAACGCTGGCGGATTGCACATGTACCTAGAAGGGGACGCCAACGACTACGTGGGTAAAGGTATGACTGGCGGTAAGCTAGTTGTTCGTCCACCAAAAGGTTCGGCGTTTGAGTCACAAGAGTCAGCGATCATTGGTAATACCTGTCTATACGGTGCGACCGGCGGTAAATTATTTGCAGCAGGTACTGCCGGTGAGCGCTTCGGTGTACGTAACTCAGGTTGTCATGCGGTAATCGAAGGTGCAGGGGATCACTGTTGTGAATACATGACAGGTGGCCTGGTAACGGTGCTAGGTAGTACAGGCTACAACTTCGGTGCAGGTATGACCGGTGGTTTTGCTTACGTACTCGACTTAGACCGTACCTTCGTAGACAAGTACAACCACGAGTTGGTGGAAATCCAACGTGTAGGTACAGAATTGACTGAAGAATACCGTTCGCACTTACGCAGCGTGATCGAAGAATATGTTCGCGAAACTGATAGCGAGTGGGGCCGTGAGATCCTAGAAAACTTCTACGACTACATCGGTAAGTTCTGGTTAGTGAAACCAAAAGCAGCAAGCTTAGGCCAGTTGTTGGCGAACACTCGTCAGCGTCCTGAATAAGCTTTAGAGAAGAACGTTCCTAACCCAGTTTGACCCATTTGAGAGAGTGCCGCGCCGAGCGCGGCCACAGGAGATAGCAGCTTATGTCTGAGCGCTTGAACAACGTATTTCAATTTGTTGAAGTGGATCGTAAAGATCCGAAGAAGAAGCCACTGCTGACGCGTAAATCTCAGTTCGTGGAAATTTATCGTCCTTTCGAAGAAACGCAAGCGAAAGGCCAAGCACACCGCTGTTTAGAGTGTGGTAACCCATACTGTGAATGGAAATGTCCGGTACACAACTACATCCCGAACTGGTTGAAGTTGGTATCAGAAGGCAACATTCTGGAAGCAGCAGAACTTAGTCATCAGACGAACTCACTACCAGAAGTGTGTGGTCGAGTGTGTCCGCAAGACCGCCTATGTGAAGGCGCTTGTACACTAGGTGAAGGTGGTTTCGGTGCTGTAACCATCGGCTCTGTGGAGAAGTACATCACTGATACAGCGTTTGCATTGGGCTGGCGCCCAGATATGTCAAAGGTTGTTCCAGTTGATAAAACCGTTGCCATCGTTGGTGCAGGCCCTGCGGGTCTTGCTTGTGCGGACATTCTCGTTCGTAACGGTGTGAAGCCTGTTGTATTCGATAAGAACCCAGAAATTGGTGGTCTTCTAACGTTTGGTATTCCAGAGTTCAAACTTGAAAAGTCTGTGATGACTCGTCGCCGCGAAATCTTTGAAGAGATGGGCGTTGAGTTCGTGCTGGGCACCAGTGTGGGCGATGATGTGCCATTCGAGCACCTGCTTGAAGAATACGATGCCGTGTTCCTAGGCATGGGTACTTACAAGTACATGAAAGGTGGCTTCCCAGGTGAAGACCTACCAGGTGTCTACGATGCTCTAGACTTCTTGATTTCCAATGTGAACCATTGCTTAGATTTCGAAGAAAGCGAAGACGATTACATCAACATGAAAGGCAAGCAAGTGGTTGTCTTAGGTGGTGGTGATACCGCGATGGACTGTAACCGTACGTCTATCCGTCAGGGTGCGAAGAGCGTTACTTGTGCTTACCGCCGTGACGAAGAGAACATGCCGGGCTCACGCAAAGAAGTGAAAAATGCTCGTGAAGAGGGCGTACAGTTCCTATTTAACCGTCAGCCAGTAGAAATCATTGGTGATGGCAAAGTAGAAGGCATCAAAGTTGTTGAAACACAAATGGGTGAGCCTGATGCCAATGGCCGCCGCAGCGCTGAAATCGTTGAAGGCAGCGAGCAAATCATCCCAGCAGACGTCGTATTGGTGGCCTTTGGTTTCCAACCTAGCCCTGCGCCTTGGTTTGAAAAGTTCGGCATTGAAACGGACAACCGCGGACGCGTATTGGCACCAAAAGACGGTAAATTCATGTTTCAAACCACTAATGAAAAAATCTTCGCGGGTGGCGACATGGTGCGCGGCTCTGACCTAGTGGTGACAGCGATTGATGAAGGTCGTAAAGCCGCTGAAGGGATTATGGATTTCCTAGACGTTTAAGATTCGTCATGTGACCCACGCTTGTGGTGTCTCATCTCAGCCCCTATCTTTGATAGGGGCTTTTTTTGTCCATTTTGAAACCGCATACCAAATTAAAGCTGTAGTGAGGATTGATACATAACCGTCAATAGCGTAGTGCCAACCTAAATGTACGGATCCAACTTGAATTGCAACTAGGTATATCCAACAAATAACTCCTAGCTTCTTGTTATAATTAGATATAGAAATAGCTATCAAAGTAGTAATGGATACATGCATGCTTGGCATTGCAGAAATGCCGCCGCCGAGGATAGATGAGTTAGAGGAATAGGAGGACCATAGAGTTTCTTGAGTGTTTAATGCCCAGATTTTTAGGAAGCTACCACTGTTAATTAAATCTAAATTTTGTTTGGTAAGAATGTTAAAAAGCTGTCCATAAATTTTTTCATTTTCATATAGGTGGTGGTAAAAGCATGGGCCAGCTGAAGAAAATAATGTAGCTAAAATGTTTCCATTTATAGCCCAGCACAAAATAAAACAAATAATTGAGTTTTTTCTTAATATCGTCTTTTTTGTTGAATAGCAAAAATAAATTAAAAATATCCAAAGGAAAAAGAACCACAAGTTATAAAGTAAGTTAATTATTCCTGATGAAATGCTAGAAGTAAAAATTGAATGAGTTATTTCCCATGGGTGTTGATTAAAATGTATATGATAATCAATAGTTGATAATGTTGAGTCGAGATAAAAATTATTTATGTTTGGGAAAAACTCTTTTGTATTAGTGAATAGAGATAAAAATATCGAAAGAAAAAAAAGTATGAAAAGTATGTTTATTGTCTCATTAAAATGAGTTATCGGGTATTTTGCTATCTCATAGTATCTAAATAATGGATGCTTCTCTTTATTTATTACTAGCTTAATAAAGTGTAAGAATAATCCAATTGCGCCTGTTAAAATAGATGCTTTAATAATGTTTGTGAAATACATTGACAATACAATCGGTAGCCCAAAAATAAAGTGCGCAGAAGCATATAACAAAAAAACAATAAAAAACGTATAGTATATGTGTCTATCTCTATTAATAGGGGAAGATAAGTATTTGATTTTTTCTTTCATTTTTTTCCTTTAAGTTTTACACGCTAAATAATTTTCAATTCTAGCGTTCCTTTGTGTAGTGGTATTTTTTATTATATTCTAATTTTTTGGTAAGCGTAACTGAATCGGCCTCTAGCTTTCTTGCCTAACTCCATTCACTAAGGGCAAATGTTATGTGACCGATTTCAACTATTCCTAGGGTTGTTCTGCGTCCAGTGAATCATGCCTTAATTCGACATAGCCATTGTTCTTAGATCAATGACTATGTTTAATACGAGTTTTATTCTGGTTTTTCCGCCATGATCCATGTGCGAAAGCGCAAGAGTCATGTGAATACTTGGTATCGTGCATTCCTATTTATAGCGCTTCTCTGTATGTTTATTGCACGGGGTCATCACTCCGTCATACAGCCATGCGTATAGTCAGGCTGTGAACCATTCAAACAGGGAGCGTTACATGGGTAAGGTACATTTCGTCGGTGGTGAAAAAGGTGGTGTAGGCAAATCAATGACGGCGCGTTTGCTGGCGCAATATTACATCGACCATGAACTGCCATTTTTAGGTTTCGACTGCGATGCGTCACACGGCACGTTTTCTCGCTTTTATAGCGACTTTGCTTCACCGGTGGTAATTGGCGAAGAAGACAGCCTTGATGGTCTGTTGGAAGCAATGGAAGCCAACCCAGATAAGGATTTAATCATCGATCTAGCCGCACAGGCCGCAAAGCCTTTAGGTGACTGGATTGATGACACAGATGTATTTGGTTTATTGGATGAAATGGATTACCAGGTTTGCCTATGGCATGTGATGGACGACGGTGCCGACTCAGTGTTGCTACTTGATCAACTACTAGAGCGTTACCAGCAACCAGAGCTTGAGTTTATCGTGGTACAAAACTTGGGTCGCGGTACTGACTTCTCTCGATTCCAAAAATCAGACACCTTCAAAAAAGCTCAGCAACGTGATGCGTTCATCATTGAGTTACCTAAGTTGCAAAGTAAGCTGACTCAGAAGATCGACTTCAACAACAGCAGCTTTTGGGCGGTGGCCAATAACCGCAGCCTCATGAATATTGCTGAACGCCAGCGCATGAAAGTGTGGCTCCGTAATGCCTATGAGCAATTGGCTTTTCTAGAATAACCCACGTCGCTTTCAAAGTTAGATCACAGCGCTTCCTTATTTCGCCTTGAGAAACAGGAAGCGTCTAGGGATAGTGATAGGACGCCTAATCAGACGGAGTCCATCATGAGTAAAGCATTGATCATAACCAACGTATTAATTGTCGGTGTTGTTGGCATGGTTAGCGCTGTTTGGCATGCGAACGAAAATTGGCAAGAGCCGATAGTGATGCCGGTTGTTGGGGCGACGCCTCGTGATTGGCATCCTGAAACATTCTGGTATGAGCCTTGGGGAGAATCTTTGGTTCATAAAGGTATGGACATCTTCGCCGAACGTGGCACGCCAGTAGTCGCGGCGACGAATCACATTATTTTATCTATCAATGATAGCCGACGTGGTGGAAAGAACATCTGGGCGCTTGGGCCTAATTGGCGTATGCATTATTACGCTCACCTCGACTCCATTGAAGAAAATCTAGGGCGCTATGTCGAAGCGGGTACGCAGATTGGCACCGTTGGCAGCTCCGGCAACGCGCAAGGTAAGCCGCCGCATTTACATTATGGCATTCGTCTCGTGTTTGCCGATGAGTCTCGTATCGACGATTCGACGCTAGGTGAACAAAAAGCCAATTGGCTTAACCCGATCGAATATCTTGCTCCCGTTATTACAGATCCTCGATAAGTATAAAGTTTAACCGATCGGTTAAATTTGGCAGGATTCCTGCTACTCTATCCTAATAAAGCATAATTAAGTGTGCTGATGGGGCTTTCCCTGATGGCTTTTTGTCCATTGGAAATGCTTAAAAATCAGACACTAAGCAATCAAAGCACGTTGGAAGGCTTTGTTTGAGATTAGGAGTAGAGAGATATGATTCGTTTTTTGATGAACGATCAAATGGTGTCCATTGAGCAATGTGCACCGCACACCACCGTACTGGAATATTTACGCACCAAAGCCGAGCAGCGGGGTACCAAAGAAGGTTGTGCATCAGGAGACTGTGGTGCTTGTACCGTGGTGTTGGCTGAAGTTACTGAAGGACGTCTGCAATACCGTAATATTAATAGCTGTATTACGCTTCTTGGTAGTTTGCATGGCAAGCAATTGATTACGGTTGAGCATCTAAAACAGCAAGGGGCGTTACATCCAGTACAGCAAGCCATGGTGGATTTACACGGTTCTCAGTGTGGCTTTTGTACCCCCGGCTTTATCATGTCGATGTTCTTTCTTTATAAAAACTGTTTGCAACCGACTCGGGCTGATGTTGAGCAAGCGCTTGCCGGAAATCTTTGTCGTTGTACTGGCTACCGCCCAATTATTGATGCGGCACTAAGTCTGGCAGGACAGGGGAGCAGTGACGCCTTTTCTGAAAAAGAAGCCCAGACCATTTCCCGTTTACAGACGATTTTAGCTCAACGGCCAAGCGGCTCATTACTGGATGGCAGCCGTCAGTTTCTGATTCCAACGTCGAGTGATGCGCTATTGCAGTCTTTAACAGACTATCCTGAGGCAAAGCTATTGGCGGGGGGGACTGACTTTTCATTGTCGATCACTCAGCAACTACAGCAGCCAGAGGTGATTATTTACACTGGCCGAGTAGCGGAACTCATGCAACTTGAAGAAACGGAACGCAGCATCACAATCGGTGCTGCGGTGTCTTATAGTGATGCCGAATCTTTATTGCATAAACATTTCCTTCCCTTTGCTTCGTTATTAGAGCGCTTAGGCTCTTTGCAAGTACGTAATCAAGGCACCTTGGGTGGCAATGTGGCCAATGCCTCGCCGATTGGTGATACGCCACCCGTGTTGTTGGCGTTGGATGCAGTATTGCATCTAAGAAGTCCTGCCGGACGAGAGGCGATACCGATCAGTGAGTTCTTCACTGGATATCGTCAAACTAAGCTTCCATCTGCTGGGTTTATTGAAAGCATTGAAATTCCACTGCAGTCAGAGCGGACGTTATGTGTTTATAAAATATCAAAACGCCTAGATGATGATATCTCAGCCGTGTGTGCGGCGTTTTCAATCTCACTGAAAGATGGTGTAGTCACCGATGCACGTCTTGGTTTTGGCGGTATGGCGGCAACGCCTGCACGCGCATTACATGCAGAGAAAGCCTTGATCGGTCAGCCCTTTACCGAACCAGGAATTGTCGCGGCTCAACAAGCCTTAATCCAAGATTTCAGTCCAATTGATGATGTGCGTGCAACCGGTACTTATCGCCTACAAGTGGCGCAAAATCTATTGCTGCGTGCCGTTCTAGAACACGATCCAGAACAAGAAAATTCCAATCAAATCATGGAGGTGGTGCAGTATGCGTAAGTTGGCCGCAAATCAAAACAGTGCCCCCCAAACCATCGGCGCAACGGGCGTATCACGCAAACATGAAAGTGCGCCGAAACATGTGGCGGGTGAAGCTATCTATGTTGACGATATGCTGGAGCCACGGGGTACGTTATACGGTGCTGTGGGCTACAGTGCCATTGCCAAGGGCCGAATTACATCACTGGATTTATCGGCGGTAAGAACTAGCGAAGGGGTGGTTGAGACACTCTTAGTAGAAGATATCCCTGGTCATACGGACATTGGTGCGGTGTTCGGTGGTGATCCGATTTTGACGTCTGACGAAGTGAAATACCAAGGCCAGCCCATCTTTGTTGTTGTCGCTGAAACAGAGCAACAGGCGCGCCGTGCCGTAAAGCAAGCCAAGATTGAATTTGAAACACAAACACCTCTGTTAGAGGTGACTGAAGCGCTAACTCATAAGCAATTTGTTCGGCCTTCACATTTTATGCATCACGGCGATGCGCCTAAGGCCTTAGAGCAAGCCCCGCACCGCTTACAAGCGGAACAACATGTCGGCGGCCAAGAACACTTTTATCTAGAAGGCCAAGTGGCGCTAGTGGTGCCAGCCGAAGATGGTGGCATGCTGGTGTACAGCTCCACTCAGCACCCCAGTGAAGTGCAAAAGCTGGTGGCGGAAGTATTGGCTGTGCCAGTGAACCGAATCACCGTAGACATGCGTCGTATGGGCGGCGGTTTTGGCGGTAAAGAAAGCCAAGCCGCCGCTTGGGCATGCATGGCGGCGGCTTTGGTTTTGAAAACGGGCAAACCAGTGAAGCTGCGTTTACCTCGTGTCGATGATATGAGCATGACCGGTAAACGTCATCCGTTTTACAACACTTATGATATTGGTTTTGATGAGCAAGGCCTGATTCACGGGGCGGATATCATGGTGGCGGGTAACTGTGGTCACTCAGCGGATCTGTCTGATGCAATCGTGGATCGCGCCATGTTCCATGCGGACAACGCTTACTATCTGCCAGATGTGAGTATTGCCGGTCATCGATGCATGACCAATACCGTGTCGCATACCGCGTTTCGCGGCTTTGGTGGCCCACAAGGGATGATGATCATTGAGCGGGCCATGGATGATATCGCACGTGTAGTCGGCAAAGATCCCCTCGATATACGTAAGCTCAATTTGTATGGTCCTGATGGGCGTGATACGACGCCATACCATCAAACAGTGGAGCACAATGTTTTATTAGAGCTGATTGAGCAGCTTGAGCAATCCAGTGATTATCGCAAGCGTCGCGATGAAATCACCCAGTGGAATAAAACCAGTCGTGTCTTAAAACGAGGTTTGGCGCTGACGCCAGTGAAGTTTGGTATTTCCTTTACTCTACAACACTTGAACCAAGCCGGTGCCCTGATCCACATTTATACCGATGGCAGCATCCAAGTAAACCACGGTGGCACGGAGATGGGACAAGGTTTGCACACCAAGATCATTCAGATCGTTGCAGAAGCCTTGGCAATCGATCCGAATGAAATCCAAATTACCGCGACGCGAACGGATAAGGTTCCTAATACCTCGCCAACGGCCGCTTCAAGTGGTACGGACTTAAACGGCCAAGCAGCGAAGAATGCAGCACTGACGTTGAAACAGCGCATCGCTGAATGTATCGCCGAGCAAAAAAGCTGTGCACTTGAAACGGTCAAGTTTGCTAATGGCCGTATTTATTGGGGGAATCAATCTGAGTCCATGAGTTTTGCCGAAGCAGCGCTATTTGCATACGTAAACCGCGTTTCCTTGTCTGCGACAGGCTACTACAAAACCCCAAAAATCTGGTACGACAGAGAGCAAGCCAAAGGTCGCCCGTTCTTCTACTTTGCTAACGGTGCGGCAGTGTCCGAAGTAGTGGTGGACACATTAACAGGTGAGTATAAAGTCGTGGGGGTGGATATCTTGCATGATGTGGGGCGCAGCTTAAACCCAGCCGTCGACCGAGGTCAGATTGAAGGGGGCTTTATTCAAGGCATGGGCTGGCTCACCACCGAAGAATTGAAGTGGAACGAGAAAGGCGTGCTGACCAGTAATGGGCCTGCGACCTATAAAATCCCTGCAATCAGCGATACCCCCAAACGTTTTAACGTAGACTTGTTTGAGCGTGATAACGACGAAGAAACCGTTTATCACTCCAAAGCCGTCGGTGAGCCGCCATTTATGTTGGCGATCTCTGTTTGGTCAGCATTGCGTGATGCGATTGCTTCTGTGGCGGAATATCGCGTCAGTCCACCATTGGATACGCCTGCGACACCAGAGCGTGTACTGAATGCCGTGATGACCACTCGTGCAGCGGGCCAAAAGGAGGCTGTATGATTCGTTGGGCAGAGCAGGTGGCTGCCTTGCAACGCCAAGGCTGTGCCTTTGTTATGGTCACCATTATTGGCACCCGTGGCTCTACGCCACGGGAAGCGGGCAGTAAAATGGTGGTCACCGCAGAGCAGACCTATGACACCATTGGTGGTGGGCATCTAGAATTCAAAGCCATTGCTCGCGCTCGTGAATTACTATTGGGCGAACAGGATTCTCAAACGCTGGAGCAATACCCTTTGGGCGCCTCCCTAGGGCAGTGCTGTGGTGGGCATGTGACCGTGCTGTTTGAACATTTTGCGGCGTCGGCTAAGCCTCTCCTAGTGTTTGGTGCAGGGCACGTGGCAAAGGCATTGATTCCGATATTGAGTGAATTGCCAGTGCGTGTGAAATGGGTTGATAGCAGGGCAGAGCAGTTTCCTGAACACATTCCGAGTCAGGTTGAGAAGTGCTTAACCGACGATCCGGTTGGCGAAGTCACACAGGCTGCATCGGGCAGCTATATGTTGGTATTGACCCATAATCACCAGTTGGATTACGAACTCACTGAAACGGCATTGAAGCGTGGTGATATGGGCTTCATCGGCGTGATTGGCTCTGATACTAAGGCGCGACGCTTTCGTCAGCGCTTGGCCCATCGACAGTTTAGTGAGACTGATATTGCTAAAATGACCTGTCCTGTAGGACTCGCGGATGTTCCAGGTAAACGTCCCATGGAAGTTGCTGTTTCCATTGCGGGTCAGATGATTGCGCTTTACCAAGCAGAGCAGCCTGTATCCGTGTCACCAGCTGCAGCGGATTGGTCTGAGATAAAGCGGGCGTTAGAAGTAGAGTAAAAATAGGAGACATGACGTCTCCTATTTTAGTGTGGTGGCTGTGTATCGTGCTAAAGCGTTACCACCAGCCTTTCTTTTCGCCTCTTTCGCCACGAGGGCTGCCGCGTCCAGCGTTACCAAAGCGGGTAATGACGGTATCCAGTGTGACTGTGGTGATGTCTTCGCCATTAATTTGCACTTGGTAAGTTTGACCCAGTGTGAATTCAGGCTCAGAAACAGTGAACGATTGGAAGTCCATTGGCATCACTTGTTCAAACACCTGATTGCTCTCGGCATGGGTGATGGTGACTGTGGCCCCTTTTGCATAAGTGCTTTCTAAGTTGATCTGAATAACTGGCTGAGTAGAGTCGTCAGAAGGGACTTGTGCCATGCCAGCACTGCCCATGGCAAATAAACGACCACCTGTTAGCTTGAAGAAGCCATCCACATCAATATAGCCATCACGATTACTGGTTGGCCCTTCGATAAACAGTTCACCGCCACTCATCATGGCGTCACCATTCGAGTCAAAGCCGTCACCACCGGATTGGATATGCGTGCGGCCACCTAAGATGGTTAGAATGCCATCTACTTTGGCTTTACCACCGCCATGTGGAGGACGTTCACCAGGTTGGCCTTCAGGTCGTTCGCCGCGAGGAGGGCGTTCGCTCATTTCTCCTTCAGGATGTTCACCACGCTCACCGCCTTTAAAAAAGCCTTTCACACGCTCGCCAAAGTTAGGCTCATTCGCACCACTGCCATCAGAGATATTTACTGCATCGTCTTCCGCTTTGACAAAAATGTCTCCGCCATGAATCGTGATATTACGGCTTTCAATGCCCTCATAGGACTCTTCGACACGAATGTTGCCACTGTAAATGTCGACTTTGCGTACGCCCTTGATGCCATCGTCTTTTGCGAAAATCTGAATGTCGCTGCCTTCGATGTGAATAAAGCCTTTGTCTTCACGCTCTTCGTTGTCGGCTTTAATACCGTCGTCACCCGCCTTGATCAGGATCTTAGAGTCACGGATATCGACACTGTCTTGGCCGTATAAACCATCGTCTACGGTTTCGATGCTGATGTTGGCGCGGCGAATATCAAGATCGTCTTTACTCACGATTCCGTCTTTATAACGGCCCACAACGGTTAAAGTTGCTTGTGGTGCGCCGGTGATTTTTAGATCAGCTTTAGAGTAAATCGGCGCGTTTTGTTTTGCTTCGCTTTCTTTCTCCGCGCTGTGGTTATGGTCTTCAAAACGGTTGTTGGAATTTGGTGCCAACTCAACATCCACATCACCCGCTTCTTCGATGTACAGGACAGACCCGTAAGCGTTGGACAGTTGGATATTATCCAGCTGTAACGTAACTTTCTCGTCTCCTGTGTTGACCCAGATTTGACCGTTGTCACTTTGTCCCGTTAGGCGGTAAGTACCACCGCGGGTAATAAGGATACGGCCGTCTTTGACCAAAATGGCTGGGTTCGATAAAGGTGGCTGTGCCACATTCAGTTCAATGGCATTGTTGGTCGCAGAGACCTGAGTGCTGGCTGCGAACAAGGCTGCATATAGAGGCGTGATCGCCCAACGTCGAGATAGCTGTTTCATCATATTATTCCGTAAATTCGCCGTTACTTGAAAGAAGAACACAGCTGTTGATGCTCGTGCATGAGCGCAGCTGAGTAAGAAGAGGTTCTTGCTGTCCACGCTTAATCTTGACTTCGGTAACGCGTTCGACCACGTCGCCTTTTAGCGTGTCAGAGCGGGTTAGGTAGCTGTTGACCAGTTTGCGGTCATCTAAAATAGTTTGTACGGGAGCCCAATCGCTGCTGCGTGGGTATTTAATAATGAGCATGTAAGCAGGCTCGAAGGTCACCGAACGTGACAGCCCCCAAAGTACGATGGCAATGAAAATGCTCGCAATAAATGACAACTCGTAATAGGCCACGCCATTGGCGATCCCCACCATGATGGACCAGAAGATAAAGGCCGTATCGCGAGGGTCTTTGACGGCTGTACGAAAACGGATGATCGATAATGCGCCGACCATGCCTAAAGACAGCATTAAATTGCCACTGATACCGATGACGATGGCGTTGATCGCAATAGCCGTCATCACCAAGGTGATGTTGAAGTTTTGCGAGTACAGTACACCGTTGTAGGTGCGTTTGTAGATAAAGTAGATGAACATTGCCATCAAGAAGGTGATCGACAATGACAGTAGGATTTGCAGCATACTCATGGTGTTTTCCGAGAAGAGCAAGCTGTTATTAAGTATTTGGCTTAGGTTAGTTGAGTCCATGATATTCGTATTGCTTCAAGAGTTAGTAGTTAAAAGATTAAAGAAATAAAGGGATAAATTAGTCGCCGTAAAACTCACGCATATGCATTCGACCTTGGCAATATTTACTAATCGCCATGGCGGTGGTGCCATCAAATTTCAGCAGAGTAGGGAACCAAGAGGGCAAACAAGTATTGAACTTGACCTCCATGATGATGGTGTCTGGGCGCTGTAAAGTGTGGGTTTCAAGGTCCGGGTTAAATAGGTCTAGATCGCTGGTATTTACACGGATGTTTTTATCAAACGTGACGCGAATTTCGTTGTAGTCGAGCATGTAGACTTCTCGGTCATAGTCGACAATCACTTTCGGACGAATAAATTTACGCTTGAGGTCGAAGTAGATAGAGCGCGCGCTTTGGCTGTCTTTTTCCAGTAAAAAGTCCACATCGCCATCAATCATTTGCAGGGCTTCAGCCTTGCTCAAGCGCACAGAGCTTTTGTTGACAAATTGATTGTGTTTGCGCTTACGTTCTAACTTGACCCAATCGAACGTCGGGTCGTAGGTGCGTAAACGGTATTTATCGCGGTGTTCAATGCCGTCCAGTTTTTCCTCAACGCTGGTGTCATAATCATCGTCAAAGTAGAGACTACGAATGAAATAGCCGCGTTCGTCTTTTTGATGAGGGTCTCGCTGCATTAGCGTGGTGAGCAGGCGACGCGCGTATTCGTAATCCGCGTAGCTGATGTAATACTTCACCTCATGGCGCTGAACTTTTAGCGTATTACTCATCGGGCCGTCACCCCTCCAAGGTGTCCTGGAGTGGGCTGATAGGAAATTTCGACCACTTCAGAATCCTTGAGGTTGTGGCCGATGGAAAACTGTCCTTTATAAGCAGTCGGTGCGACTAGGGTGATGCGGTCCAATTGAGTTTTACCGCTTGGACTTGTCAGAATAACGCTTTCACCGTTACTGAGACTGAAATTCAGCTTAATCGCATCAAGCGGAAGGTTTTTGGCTTTTGCACCATATAAAAGTGTTGTGCCGTGTGCCGGAACGATAACATCAAACGGAATACGAAAACGCTCAGGATCCTCTATGTCATCACTTAGGTGATAGCCTTTTAGAGAAACGCTGTTTAGGCTTGGGTTATAGAGTTCAACCCAGTCTTGCTTATCGTTATTAGCAAACGATACCTCACTGATAAATAAGTGATTGGCAGATTGTGTTTCAGTTGCCTGGTGTATAGCGAAAGCACCCGCTGCAATGATGGCAACAAATGCAGAAAATAGGTAGGGCTTGATAGTGCGATAAGTCTGATACATAAAGCATGTCATTGTGCCGTAACAAAGTCGTCATATTATATTTTCAAATAACATTGTTTCTCATTTGTATTTACCTATATTTACATTCAAGAAGTGTTTTTTTAAGACAAAAAAAGAGCAGCCAAAAGGCTGCCCAAACAGAAAGAAAGCGTTTGTATCTAAAGGGGATTAGAAACGGTAATTAACGCCTAGCTTGAAATTACGACCAGGTTGGTAGGATGTTGTATCCGCCCCTGTATCGGTGTCTTCAGAAGTTTGGCTTTTGCTGTACAGTTCATCGGTCACGTTGTCCACGCGAAGTTGCGCGCTCAAGTTGTCGCTAAACTGGTAAGAGGCGAAAACATCGTAAACGGTGTAGCCTTTGTAAGTGTACTCCGTAGTACCATTGCGGCCACCGAAGTAGCTGCGTCCTTTACGATATTTGGTATCCACCCCTACTCGGCCTTTTTGATCGTTAAAGTAGGTACCTAGTGTAACACTGACACTACGTGGCACTAAGCTCGTGTCTTTGGTTTTTGAGCCATCGTCTTCGACCACATAACCATTCATGTCTTGTAGTGTGAAGTTAGCAAAGACAAGCGGGCTGTCGTAACCTGCTGCCAGTTCCCAACCAAAAACTGCTGCTTCATCTTTGTTCACAAATTGACGAACGTTGTAGACGCTGCCGTTGTACGTGCCGAGGCTACTGTCCAAAGTACCCAGTGTATCATTGTAGATCTTATCCTTTAGATCCGTATGGATGTAGCTGACGCTGGCATTAACACGGTCTTGAGCTTGCCAAACGCCCATGCGTTCGAAGGTTAGGCCGACTTCTGTATCTAATGATGTCTCACCTGTCAGGTCTTCATTTGGAATCACACACCAGTTACCGTGTCCATCCATACACCCAGAGGTGTTGCCGGTTTCGTATACGCCGTCACCGTCAGCATCGGTTCCGGAGAAAGGTACTTCAGGGAAGCTTTTGCCATAAATTTCATACACCGCTGGAGCTCGGTAACCAGAGCCAACTAATGCAGTAAAGCCTAGACCATGAGCAGACGTGTTTTCGAACGGTTTCCACAAAGCAGACAATTTAGAGTTAATGGAATCTTCACCTTCGAAGGAATCTCCTTTGAACTTTGCATCGTACTGGTCATATCGCAGACTGCCTGAAAGTTCTAAATCATCGCCCAAATGCAGAGTATCAGAAAGATAAGCACCAAGTGACGTACGCTCAACTCGCTTAGGCAAGCCATTTTCATCATCGTATGCCATGCGGACATCATCAAAAGTGTAGTCTAGACCGTAGCGAATGACATGCATGGTATTTTGCGTAGGGAATAAAACACTGGTGTTCTCAATTTCTGCGTAGGTTGTGGTAACGCCGCCAATATTTTCCCAATCCCCTGTACCATAATCCGAGTCTTGATCGCTTTCAGCATGAGACACACGTACTTTTAGATCAACCAAGTCGTTATCTTTCGGGTTAAAGGTGTATTGTGCTGACAAGGTTTGATCGCGAACTTCTTTTTTCGTTTCTGTACCATCATCATCAAAATCTGAGTAATCCATATTGTTTTGAAGCACGCTGGCTTCCAAACGCTGCGCTTCGTCAGGGGTAAACACACCCTTTAACAAATAGCTTAAATCCTCGGAGCCGGTGCTACCGTTACTAGTTTCATAGCCATTCGCATCTTCGTAAGCGTCGGTATCTTTGGCAGATATGGTCGCGTTAGCAGAGAATTTATCGCTGAACTGCTTCGCTACGTCAGCGCTGATACCATTGGCTTCACCATTTGTCTCATGGGTGTAACGTAGGTTCGCACCCCAATCACGGCCGTCGCGTATAATCGATTCAGGGTCTTTAGTTTCTAATAGAACCACACCGCCTGTTGAGCCGTTACCGTAGGTGTTTGCGGCAGCACCAGGGATGACCGTCACAGACTCATACATGTCCATGTTTAACCAAATAGTGTCACGATCGTTACTGCCTTTGTGCATGATTTGACTACGGTTATTCGGCGCACCTTCGACACGAACGCTCACCGCATTACCTGATTGGCCTCGGATAGTGATTTCACTACCACGTGAACCGCCCACTTCGTCAACTTGAACTGAGGCATTGTTTTGCAATGCATCGGCTAGGTTAGAGGCTTGTGCTTCAACAAGGTCTTCACTTGTGATGGTGGTAGCGCCTTGAGCTTCACTCACGCGTGCTTTGTCCGTTGTTTGAAGCTCTGTCTGTCCCTCAATCGTTAGAGTGTCCAGTTTATTATCGGCGTGTAGGGCGCTTGAAGCTAGTGCTACAGCCAATGCGACCAAAGTGGGTTTCATAAGAATGGGGTCTCCCTGCGTCAAAAAATGTAAAGATCAGTAAAGTCGGCGTTATATTCTCATAGAGGGCAGTAAAATTAAATGCTAATGCGAACCGTTATCATTATTATATTTGGGACGCACTGTTTCAATAATTGCAACAGGTCATCATAAATGCTGCAATTCAGGGCGTTGTATATGTCGAAAATGCCATATCAGAGTCATACTGTGTGGCGTTTGTGCATAAAAAAGCCGATAAATGCGAACACTTACCGGCTGATCAAGTAGATAGGGGAAAGAGGTTAAAAGAGGTTAGAAATTAGGCGCTGTACCGTTCGCTTGATATAAAGCGACAATGCTGTTGAGCATACTTTGTTTGGCGGTCACTAAGGATTCTTCAGTGCTGAACAAGCTGCGTTGTGCGCTAATAAGATCAGACTTGTCACGTACACCTTCTTCCCATTCATACTCCGTGAGTTGGGTTTTCACAATTTGATTCTGGTGGGAGATTTGCGCATAGCGATAGCCAATACGGCTTTGTTGATAAGCGCTTAATGTGTCTAGTACCTCATGTAACGCAGATACCACGGTATTCTGATAATTGATGCGTGCAATCGCCTCGTTGATTTCCGCCTTTTTTAAGGCTCGTTTGTTATCACCATTATCATACAGCGCCAAGCTAATGGACTCCGCTAGGGTTAAGGTCCATTGTTCCGCAAGGTCGTAAAGGTCTGAGGGACGCAAGCTAAGACTAATCGAAAGGTTTGGCCAACGATCTAGCTCTGTCTCAACTTTGCTTAAAAAGGCGGCTTTGACAGATGCTTCAGCCTCTTTCAAATCAGGGCGTTGACGAATCAACTCAGCTGGTTGGTTAAGCGCAATATCGGGCACGGTTAAGTCCAGCAAACGAAAATTCGGATCAAGCTCTTGCCAGTATGGTTGTCCTGTTAGCAGGGCTAGCGCTCGCTCTTGATCTTGCTGGTCGAGTTGCAACGTTTCAATTTTCTCTTCCAAGTTAAGTATTGTCTCTTGTTGATCAATCAGATCAATGCGTGAAACTAAACCTTCCTCATGTTGGGCTAAATAAAGCTCATAGCTTTCTTGCGCTGACACTAGATTTTTCTGAGCCAGAGTCATGCGCTCTTTTAAAGACAAATAGGCGATGTACTGTTTAACGATACTGGCTGTTACCGTCAGTCTAGCGGATTCAAAATTCCACTGGGAAGATTGCGCTGACAGCAGTGTTTGATCCATTTGCGCCTGTAATTTACCCCATAAATCCCATTCGTACTTCGCACTAAAGGACAGAGATGATGCATCTGAGCTAGTGAAGTTACTCAGATCATTGGTGTTGGCGCTTTGTGTTGAGCCAGCAGTAAGTGTGGCCGTCGTTGAAACGCCTTGGTTGGCTTCTTCTGTCTCGATTGCCAATCGAGCTAAACGTACCCGTTCAGCTGCCACCGCGATGGTCCAGTTATGGGAAAATGCAGTCTTAAGTAAGGCTTCCAGATCAGGAGAACCAAAGCTTAACCATTGGTTGGCTGAAAATTCTGCAAGGGCATACGTCGGCATGCTTTCTGCCGTCACGGAAGGCGCTTCATACTGATATTGACTGGCGCAGCCGGATAATAATAGCGCGGCACAACCGGTGATTAGATACTTCATTATTCCTCCGCGAGTGCGTCAATAGGGTTGAGCTTAGAAGCTTTGCGGGCTGGCGCGTGTCCGAAAATCAAACCGACAAAGAACGCTGAAGCAAACGCTAGCGCAGGCGGGTGCCAAGACAGAGCGATCGCAAGGTTAAAGCTGGACATGGCTAAGGCGGCACTGAGGCCAATTGCGATGCCCAGTAAGCCACCACTGCAGCACACCACCAATGCTTCGATATTAAACTGGCGTAAGATGTCTTTTGGTTTGGCACCCGTAGCCATACGCAAGCCGATTTCTCGGCGTCGCTCGGAAACACTCACCAGCATAATGTTCATCACGCCGATACCACCGACGAGCAGTGAAATGGCGGCAATGGAACCGAGCAACCAAGTCATGGTGTTTTGGGTTTCGGAAACGGCTTCGATCAATGACGCTGTGTTCAATACTTGAAAGTCTTCTGTACCGTGGCGTTGGATCAAGAGCGCACGAATGGCTTCTTCGACGCTGTCCAAATTGTCCGTGTCATCCACCTTAACAGTCAGGCCATTTAGGTACTGACCAGCAAACACTCGCGACAGGCCGGTAGATAGAGGTATCAGCACCATTTCATCGTTGTTGACACCACTTGCGGTGGCGCCTTGGGTGCTGAGCACACCAATCACTTGGTACAAGGCGCTCTTCATCATCACGTATTGGCCGATCGGGCTTTCATCAGGAAACAAAGACGTGGCAATGGTATCGCCAATAACAATCACAGGGGCCTTATTGAGCATGTCTTGTTGGTCGAACATGACCCCTTGCGATAAAGACCATTCTTTTACGTCAATATAATTCGGTGTCGTGGCCATGATCTTGCCACGATAGTCTTGGCTGCGGTAACGAATCGTCGAGCGACTTTCACGTTCGGGGGCCACGAACTCTATATGCTCAAGGGTACTGAGTGCTTCAGCGTCATACTCGGTTAATGTGGCAATGTCTCCTGTGTTGCGCATATTGGCACCGCCTGGACGAACCAGTAGTAGGTTGGTGCCCATCGACTGGATACGCTGTATCACTTGCTGTTTGCCACCTTCACCGATGGCCATCATGGCCACCACCGCGGCGACACCAATCACCACCCCGAGTAGGGTGAGCAGAGTACGAAACCAATTCGCCCGCAGCGCTTTAAACGAAATGTTGATGGCTTCATCAATGCCAATGGAGGGCAGCTCTTGCATCGTTTCAGGGTTTTCGCTCACCGGATCAGTGTTTGAAACATCACTGTCGGACAGGATCTTACCATCTTGAATATGCACCTGACGCTTAGCTTTGGCCGCGACGTCTGCATCGTGAGTGATCAGAATGACTGTGACTCCTTGATCATTCAATTCACTCAGCAAGGCCAGTACTTGTTCACTGCTTTTCGAGTCCAGCGCGCCAGTAGGCTCGTCGGCCAAAATTACTTCAGCGCCATTAATCAATGCCCGAGCAATGGAAACACGCTGTTGTTGGCCGCCCGATAACTCACTTGGCTTGTGGTGCTCACGTCCTTCTAAGCCAAGCTTCTGTAGCAACTCCATGGCCTTTTGTAGGCGCTGCTCTTTTGCTGTATTCGCGTACAGTGCCGGTAGGGCGACGTTCTCTTGAGCATTCAGTGTTGGTAACAACTGATAGCGTTGGAAAACGAAACCAAAGGTTTTAAGGCGCAGCGCCGCAAGTTGATTGGTGTTAAGTTTATTAACATCATGGCCATTAATCAGATAACGTCCTTCGCTGGGTTGATCCAAGCAGCCAATAATATTCATCAAGGTGGATTTCCCCGACCCTGATTGCCCCATGATGGCAACAAATTCACCTTCGTGTACGGTGAGAGAAACACCGTCTAACGCACTGATCAGTGAGTCGCCATTGCGATAATGGCGGCTCACTTGTTCAATCGACAGCAGCGGACGTTTAGAATCCACGATGCCCTCCCATTGGTGGGCGGTTGCTTGAAGACCCCATCAAATTGATACTGTTTTCACCACTGGCACCATTTTCTCGACCAACAATAACCGTATCGTTAAGATTTAGTCCGCTTATGACTTCCACTTGGGTGCGGTTTTTTAGGCCAACTTTCACCGGAGTTGTTGTACGTGAACCGCTTTCTGGTCCTGGAATGTAAGCAACGGCACCGCGGGGGCGCTCAGAGATGGCAGCTAGAGGAATGGTCAACACGTCTTTGGCTTGAGCCTCAATAAAGAAGACCTGGGTACTCATGCCATCCATCAAATGACCTGCTTCGTTATCAACCTTGATTAAAACTTGATAAAGCACGACGTCATTATTCACTAAGGGTGTTGGAAGTACCTTTCCCAGAGAGGAATAGAAGAAGTCATTCGGATTACCCAGAGTGGAAAAACGCACTGGCATGTCTGGAGACAGGCGTTGGATATCGGCCTCGGAAACATTGGCACGCAATGTCATATGGGACAAATCAGAAATAGTCATCAAGGTTGGGGCACTTTGGCTGGCATTCAGAGTTTGCCCTACGCGCACTTCAACACTGGTGATGGTGCCATCCATCGGGGCATAGATTTGGCTATAAGATAACGTAATAAGGTCTTGCTCTAATGCGGCTTCATCGACTTGTAACTCGGCTTCTGTGGCGGCAAGTTTGGCGCGCTGTACGACGATGTCTGTTTCACTTTGTTTTAAAGAATCATCGCTCACAGCACCACGAGCATTCAGACGACGATCTCGTTCAAGCTGGCTTTCAGCCAACTCTAATTGCGCGACCAATTGATCTCGTTGTGCTTTCTGGCTTAATAGGCTGGCACGACTTCTCTTAACTTCGGTCTCAAATACGGTTGCGTCTATCTCAGCTAACAGTTGACCTTTTTTCACCACATCGCCTTCGCTGACATACAGGGTTTTAATTTGACCTGAGACTTGCGCGCCGACATCAACATAGTTTGACGGCTCTAACGTCCCCGTGGCAGGTACGGTGATTTCAATAGAGCCCGTTTTTACAGTATCCGTTAACCAGCTAACCGAAGCGCTTTGACTGTCTTGATAGAGCCACCAACCCGCAAAAATAGGGCTGCCTAATGTGATGCTCCATAGAACACACTTCAATGTGAATCGTAAGATTGCCATGGTGGCTATTCGCTCCTTGCTGGACGGTTATTGGCATCAGGGTTACGGCGTGGACGTTCTCCTCGAGAGGGCGAGACATCATCCGAAAGACCGATATATGAGAGCAGTTGTTGCTGACCTGAAGACGAGCTAAAAAAATACATAGCTGACACACTCAGCGTGAGGCTAAGCACGGCAGAAAGAAGTAAGGCTTTCATAGAGTTAAGTATTTGATTGACCAAGTGGGAGGGAAATCTTTACAAATTGCAGAAATTAAGTAAATAAGAATGTAAATGATTCTTGGTAAAGCTATGTAAATTTAAGATGATTAAAATATAAAAAATGGGCGCCAGTGCGCCCGTTGATATCGAGTTTCACATTTAAAATTTAGAAATATGCGCTTAGTCCTAAATTATAGCGTCGGCCATCTAAAAGTGTGCCGTAGGTTTCATCTTCGATAGTCTTATCTACAGCATTATAAATTGTCGCGTAGAAACTTAAGGAGTCTGAATACTGATAAACAAGGCCTGTATCAATTTGACTGAAGCCCGGACGCTCCTCATCAGTGCCATATTGGCCTCGATAGTTAGCTGTAGTCCACAAAGAGACATCATCACTTGCTTGCCAATCTAATTTGATACTCGCAGTGCGTTCAGGTCTGCTCGAAAGTGGTTCGCCTTTATCCTCGCCAGAAGTAATTTCACTGTCTGTCTGAGTAAAGCCAAAGGTACTGACTAGTTGGTCTGTCATTTGCCAAGTTGCATCCACCTCAATGCCATACACTTCAGCACTGTCTACATTTTGATATTGCCATACTGCTTCATAGTCGTAACCAAAGTAGTTACAGCTAACATCACCAAGGTCGCTACCTTCACGACGATCACATATTTTAGGTTTTTCGATTTTATCAGTGTAGTCAGTGAAAAAGGCGGTTACGCCAATACTGTTGCCCTGATTATCCTGCCAGATACTTGCAAGTTCCATCGATACGCTACTTTCTGGTTTCAGGTCATCGTTCCCCATATCCGCACCATCCGTATTGCGGCCACCTCCACCTTCGAGCCAATTTGAATCTCCTTGTTTCAAATCTGGCGTGCGGTAGCCAGCGCTTACCCCGCCTTTAAAAACCCATGTGTCATTAGGGGTATATACGCCATATAATCTCGGCACAAATTCGCTACCGTAGTTTTCATCGTATACCCACCTAGCACCAGTAGTGAGAGAGAAGGTATCAGTCATAAACCATTCATCTTCAGCGAAAATAGCGCTATCAAACCTCTCTAAGTCACCTTTTTGCTTCGCTCTGCTAGGGTTTTCTGTGCTTTGCTCACGGAGATTGACGCCAAAGGAAAGTAGGTGTTCTTCAAGGGCTAGTGTATTAAGTGAGTTAGCCGTGATGCGTTCATACACTGAGTCTTGTGTATGATTGGTCATCTTTTCGTGTTTGATGTAACTGTTGGTGGTATTTGCTCCCCAGTCGATAGAGTGAGTCAGAGTTTGATGTTGTCGTTTCGTTTCAAGTGTGCGGTCTGAGCCTGTGTTGCTCTCGGTCCCTTCGCTATTTTGCTGCGCTGTTCCCAGTTCTAAGCTAGCTTTTTGATTTGCTGAAATCTGCCAGTCGACCTTACCTGAAATTTTGTGACGTTTATGCTCAATATACCCACCTTCACGCTTGTCTTCATCACGTAGGTAAGTTTCAGCAGATAATGTCCCAATCAATTGCTCTGATAAAGCACCATTGACTCTCAATTGAGCCTGTTTTTGGGAACCTGACTCCGAGCTTTCTGGAATGACAGTATTTAGAGAAAGTTGTCCAGTGGTTTCTACTGACACTGGCTTTGTTATGATGTTTATAACACCTCCAAGTGCATCCGAACCATATAAGGAGGACATAGGACCTTTTATCACCTCTATGCGTTCTATATTGCTCACGGGAGGTAGCCAGCCTAGTTCTGAACCAGAACCATTGCCATTATAGTAGGCCTGTTTAGACCCCTGTGGAATTCCATCTACCATAATCAAAGTATACTTCGAATCCATTCCCCGTATAGAAATCTCCCCAACACCTCCCTTACTTGATGGACCTAGGTCAACTGTAATGCCAGGAATCGACTGCAGTACTTGGCTAATATCTCTAAACGCTCCTCGCTCTAGCTCTTCATTAGTCACAATATCAATGCTGGCAGGCGCTATAGCTTTGTCAGTCGCCGTTCCGGATGCGCTAGCGGAAGTAACTTGAATGGTCTCTAAAATGGTAGCTGAGTTGGCCATAACGGGAACCGTGGCGCTTAAGCCAAGCGCTAGTAGCACTGAGCTGCGAATAGGGATGGGTCTCATTTTGTCTCCTGTGATTTTAAGTAATGCTAGTTTGTATTATGTAAAGTTACCTTGCGTATTGTATTACTTATGTAAATATTGTTGCAAATAAAAATTATTATCATTAACACTCAGGGGAGTGGCGGAGGATTTTAATATCTCCAACATTATTTATGTTCTAGTCGAAATGCAGGACAGTCATAGGCAACACACTGATAAGCTATTCTGATGCGGCAGTTTTTCTCTATCTAGGGACGAGAGGATAGGAAGGTGGTGCATAGTATGAAATTAAGAATAAAAGACATTATTAATAAAATATAAAAATGGTTTTAATTTACTTAACTTTACGTTTGAGCTGTCGCTTGGGATACGGCTTGTAAATATAATCATTCTCATTTTTAAATAGGGATGAAATGTTGAATAATGTTGCATGCAATTAAAAAAGGGTATGACCTCACTTTATCGCCAAAGATGTCTTTAGCGATCCGTTTGGCTGTGGCATTGATTGGCGGGTATGTTTTGTCTGCCGGGTTAAGCCTATTAACCAGCGCTATTATTGGCGGCACTGAGCGTGAAATGCGCACCATCGTGCATTTTATGTTTTTCCTCTATTACGCCTTTTCTATTATGACCTTCGTGGCGATTAACTCTCTTTACCGTAGCGTTTGGATTGCGTTGGGTACCAACGTAGTGGTGTGGGGATGCTGGTGGTTGCTCGGAGGACAAACGGTATGAAGGGGCCGCTACGTAAAACCATGACATGGCTGCACACATGGAGCAGCATTTTATTAGGTTGGTTACTGTTTGCGATTTTCCTAACCGGTACTTTGTCGTATTTTCGTGGTGAAATTAGTCACTGGATGACGCCTGAGCAGCATGCCTCTTACATCACCGACGATACGATTATGAAAGCCTATGAACGTCTTTCAGAGGTGGCGCCTGAGGCCAATAGTTGGAGTATTTCTCTGCCGACTGTACGTGATAATACGGTGGGGCTAAGTTGGCAGAATGAAGGTGAAAACCAGCGTCGCCGTGGCCCTCAAGAAACCCTGAACGCGGCAACGGGCGAATCCATTGATAGTCGAGAAACACGAGGTGGTGACTTTCTCTATCGCTTCCACTTTGAGTTGTATGGTATGCCGAGAGGCTTTGCCCGAACCGTGGTTGAAATCGCCACCATGGCGATGTTTATTGCGATCTTAAGTGGCATCGTGATGCATCGGAAAATCTTCAGTGATTTCTTTATGATGCGCACCAAGAACCGCTCGTTAGGCTGGGCGGATGCTCATGCGGTGACAGCGGTACTGGCGTTGCCATTCCACATTATGATTACCTTTTCTGGTTTGCTGCTGTTGTCCTCTAGTTTGATATTTTGGACGGAGAACACCCGCGGTGGCGGCGGTGGCGGTGGCGGCGGTGAACGTAACCAAGCACCTAATGCCCAACAGCAAATGGCAGAGAACGGTCCACGTGGTGGACAAGGCGATTTAGCAACGTTGACGGCCAATCGCACCGAAGGTGGGCGTATGACTGAGCAGCGTACGCAAGGTATGAATGGCGCACGTGGACAAGACAGTGCTCGTGCTGGCGCTGACACTTCAGAAGTTCGCGCAAGGCCGAATCGTGATGTTCGCGAAGCTGAGGGTGAGCGTTTAGGTGAACGAAGAACCCGCGGCGAAGGTCGTCAAACGGCTCGTCATCAAGGTCGTCAAGACATAGCAACACCACCGTTACGTAACATGCTGACTCAAGCCGAGTCTTTATTTGCTGGAGACATTGGTCGAGTACAGATTCAGAACCCTTTAACGGCTGATGCGACGTTTGTCTTTTCACCGGTGAATCGCGATATGTTGATGATGGAACGAGGCTCTAATAATAGCGTTACTTTCTCTGCTACGGGATTAGAGATTGAGCGTAACCAAGCGAAAGCGAGTGAAAGCAACTCGTTCTTCAGTGCTGCCGGCGGTGTACTGCGTACTTTGCATGAAGCGCGTTTCGCCGATGCGATTACCCGTTGGGCATTTTTCTTAGCGGGCGTGATGGGCACCATTATGGTGGGAACGGGCTCGGTATTGTGGGCGGTCAAGCGTGCCAAACGCCAGATGGGTCAGTTCGGTTATGAATTAGTCGTGATCACAAATATCGCCAGCATTGCCGGTTTGTGTGGTGCGGTGGCCGTTTACTTCTGGTTAAACCGCTTATTGCCTGTCACCCTAGAGAATCGAATTAACTGGGAAATTAATGGTTTCTTTGTGGCTTGGTTGTTGTCATTGCTCCATGCGATTTTCTATCGTAATAAAGGCGCTTGGGTGGTGCAGCTAGGAATTGCAGGTGCATTGTTCTGCTTGATTCCGGTGTTGGACACGCTAACGTCCTCCGCTAGTCTTTTGCATGCCATCATTCATGTGGATGTCTTACGTCTAAGTTTCGATGTGATGTGTTTGTTGTTAGGCGGCATTATGTTAGCCACCGCGCGTTATCTACAGAACAAGGCTCGTCGTGTCGCATCCCCAAAACCAGCCACTCGTAAACCCAATTTAGAAGGAGCTGTAAAATGACCGCGTTATGGGGGATTTTAATTGTCAGCTTCTTTAGTTTCATGCACTTTGCCGTGTCGGTGCAAAAGCACCATCGTGACCTCTATAAGAAAATGGCCATTACCAACAAAGAGTTCCGTGTACTGCAAGGTGTTGCTTGGATAACATTGTTGTGTACCTTGATCCCAGCGATTCAGCATTGGGGTGTCGGCATTGGTATCATGACTTGGCTACTATTGATTACGGTATCCGCTCTCGTGGTGACAGTGCTAGTGAACTTTGCTCCAGAAAGCTTTGCCAAACTATGGCGTTTTTTGGGCGTGGTGCGTTTCATTGCACCGCCCGCAGAGCGCCCGCAACGAACAAAATAAGAGGTTTTAGAATGTCCACCATCCCGGTAGGCGTTTGCTCATTAGCGGATTATGAGCAACATGCGAAAGAAGTATTGCCAGCGCCTACATGGGCTTATCTCTCTGGAACGGCTATGGACGGCCTGACGTACCAACGTAATCGTCAAAAGCTCGATGAGATCCTGTTACAACAGCGTGTGTTATGTGAAGACATGGCCAAGGGTGGTTGTCAGCAGACTTTATTTGGCCAGCATCTAGCCATGCCATTGTTGGTAGCGCCGCTGGCCTATCAAAAGTTGGCTCATCCCACTGGAGAGCTGGGAACGATCCAAGCCGCAGTAGCGCAAAATGTAGGGTTTTGTTTGTCCACCCTAGCCAGTGCGCCTCTGGAGCATGTGGCGCAAATGTCGCCACATGCCACCCGTTGGTTCCAGTTGTATTGCCAGCCCTCCCGCGATACCACTTTGCAGCTTGTGCGCCGTGCAGAGCAGGCCGGTTATCAGGCGATTGTCATCACCGCTGATGCGCCGATTAACGGCGTACGCAATGCTGAGCAGCGAGCTGGCTTTTCTTTGCCAGAGGGCGTCAGGGCGGTGAATTTAGAAAGCCTGCCTAGTGCAGCGCAAGGGGACTCCGTTTTTTCCTGTTGGATGGGGCAAGCTGCAGATTGGCAAACCCTAGCCTGGTTACGTGAGCAAACTAACTTGCCGCTATTATTGAAGGGCGTTATGTCGCTACAAGATGCTCAACGTGCCGTCTCGCTTGGGGTAGATGGCATCATTGTCTCTAATCATGGCGGCCGTGTACTCGATAGCCAACCTGCTACCATTGAGGTCTTGCCTGCTATTCGCGCTGCGGTAGGCAAAGAGACGACGGTGTTATTGGACAGCGGTATTCGCCGTGGTAGTGATATCTTTAAAGCGATTGCGTTAGGTGCGGATGCGGTATTACTTGGCCGCTCGGTATTTTACGCTTTAGCCGTGGCTGGTCCATTGGGGGTAGCCCATTGCTTGCGCATCCTACGAGATGAACTGGAAGCCACCATGGCACTGTGTGGCTGTGCCAGTGTGCAGGACATTACGTCCGAATGCTTGTACCAACCTAATACATCGACGTTCTGAAAATTAGTTGGTTTGGCTCCATTGGCGGAGTAGGTTGTGGTACACCCAAATTAGGTTTTGGATGTGTTCGCTTTCTTCGCCGTGTTCTTTTCTGAGTCCTTGAATACTTTGATCAAGTTGATGCAAGGTGCGACGCTGTTCGTTATCGGACACTAAGCTTTGTAGCCAAAAAAAGGAGCTGACACGTGCGCCTTTGGTCACAGGGTTAACTTTGTGTACGCTGGTTGAAGGGTACAGCACCATATCTCCTGCTGGCAGCTTTACTTCTTGGGTGCCAAAGGTATCTTGGATGACCAACTCGCCACCCTCGTATTCTTCTGGCTCACTCAAGAAAATTGTCATCGATAAATCGGTGCGAATCTTTACCGGTGTATTGGGCACCTGACGGATGGCGTTATCCACATGATAGCCAAAGGCTCCGCCCCCTTCGTAACGATTGAACATCGGCGGGAAAATCTTGGCAGGTAGAGCGCTGCCCATAAAGTCTTCCCGTTGACTCAGGGAATGCAATAAAAAGTCCCCTAACTTGCGGGCTAATGGGTCTTCTTGGTTAAGTTGTAAGTTGCTTTTCTGCTGTCGTGATGCGTTGCCAGCGGTGAGTTTACCATCTTGCCAATTGGCTTGACCTAAGGCTTGGCGGATCTCTTTGACTTGTTCTTTGGTGAGAATATTTTTGAGGTGTAACAACATGTTGAAACGCTTCTTATGAGGGTAAATGAAAAGCTAAAACGGCAAAGCAGCTGTGCTAAAACTAACACAGCTGCTCTGTAAGAGCGAAGAAAGGGGAGTAACTTCGCTATTATTTGCCAAGCTGATTACAGCTTAAAAGTCATATTTTACAGAGGCTTTGATGTTACGAGGGTTGCCAGGTAAAAAGTGGCCTTTAGCGCTGTAATCCGTTGCGTAACGTTCATCGGTTAGGTTGCCGATATTAAGTTGCGCTGACAGATTCTCGGTAAAGGCGTAGCTCGCCATGGCATTAACCAAAGTGACACCACCGGTGGTAAAGTAAACACGGTTTTGACGCCAGTACTCATTGCCTGAGTTGTACTCAGCGCCTAAGCCTAGCCCGAGCTTCTCACCTTGGTAAGACAGCCACACAGCAGCGGAGTCTTTTGGTGCAGAGCTCAAGCCATTCCCTGTTGCATTGGTAACTTCTCCTGAGCGGTTTGTTCGATCTGCTGCTTCAGTGACTTTCGCATTTTGATGGGTGTAACTGGCGGTGATGCTTAGAGTGTCGGTCAGTTGGCCTGTGGCAGACAGTTCCACCCCTTTACTTTCTTGCTCACCGGATGCTTCTAGAACGTTATCAACCGTTTGGTAAACGTCTTTCCTTGTTTGGAAAACCGCTGCGGCCAACAAAAGCTTGTCATCAAATAGCTCCCACTTGGTACCAATTTCTGCGGTAACCGACTCGATTGGATCAAGACTTGAGTACTCTTCTATTTGTTCAGCGCTACTACCATTCAATGATAAGTTGTTGCCGTTAGGTTCTTGGTTATTGGCGAAAGATGCGTAAATACTACTATTATTGGTTGGTTTAAAGTTGATCGCAGTATGCCAGCTAATTAGGTCTGATTTATCGACAGAATTAATGGATATAGTATTCCTGTCTTCGTCACGAGTATCTTGTGTGCTGTCGATTTTGTACTTTTCGAAGCGAATACCGCCGGCTAATTGAAGCTTGTCATTCAACGTGGCGGTGTTGCTTAAGTAAGCGGCTAGGCCTGTTGCGGTAGCGTCTTTAGAGTAACCGTCTACGGTGTATGAGCCTGTTGCAGTGGTGATGCCTGGGTTAGTGACATCATAGCTTGCTTGTGAGCGCACGACATTATCCAAGCTTACACTTGGTGTCTTTTGTGTCTCTTGGTAAATCTCAGCACCCACTACAAGATCATGTTTGACTGAGCCCGTCATGACTTCGCCCAAGAAATCAAATTGTGAAACGGCCAGCTGGTTCTCACTAAACTTATTGCTGGAACGCTCAGTGCTGTAAGTGCCATCTGAGTTTGGCCAGGGACGTGTAATAATACTTTTGGTTTCTGTTTCACCAAAGCGAGTTTGGTTGCGGAAGGTCCAGCTGTTATTAAGTTGATGGTTGATGATTGCTGTCAGCGTTGTAGCATCGACTTCTTCGAAATCTAGCCCTTTAACACCGTAGTAATTACTCCAGTAGCGCTCATCAATCATACCTTCTTGTAGGCCCGTTGCTTCTGAAACTGTTTCAGTAATAAATGGCAAACCAATCACAGGGGTGTTGTCTTGCTTCATATGCATAAAGTTGAAGGTGACATCCGTATCATCGCTAATCTTTGTAAAGAACGATGGTGCAATGGCGAACGTGCTGTAGTCTTCTTCACCGTTGTCCCAGTAGTCGCCACCATTTTGTGTTAGCAAGTTCAAGCGGACGGCACTGTCATCTGAGAGTACTTTGTTAAAATCTGTGGTGATTCGGCGTGTGTTACCCTCATCAATAGAGGCTGATAGACTGTTGGCATCACCACGCAGATTTGCCGCTTTGGTGACTAAGTTAACCGATCCACCTGCTGAACCTTTGCCTGAAATAGTGCCGTTGGCACCTTTCGCTACTTCAATTTGTTCTGTATTGAATGTGTCGCGGCTGTAGCCTGCTACATCGCGGATACCATCAGAGTAGATGCTGCCGTTTGCATCAAAGCCACGAATGGTAACGTTATCCGTTGTGTTAACGTTACCACCACCGCCTTCACCTGCACCAAAGGTAGAAACACCTGCTACGTTACGTAGGGCATCTTCAAGGGAAGTGACGCCTTGATCCTCTAAAACCTGTTCGTTGACAACATTGATTGTCTGAGGAGTATCTACTAATTCCTGAGTGTATTTCACACTCGCAGCTGATTTCACCGCATAGCCATCTTGCGCTGTATCAACTACTTCAATCTGTTCCAACTCAACGGTACTTTGCTCTGCTGCAAGAGCTGTTGAGCTCATCATTGCGAGTGCTGAGCTGACCGCGATAGCGATGGGTGCTACTTTGAAAGGGGTGTAACTAGGAGCCGCGTTTTTCATTCAATGATCCATGCAAAATTTATACAGGTTATTTTTAATATTAATGAGAAGCGAATGCTAAACGATAATGAGTGTTATTTGAACAGTTGATTTGCGTTTTTTTACACTAAATTTGCATTGTTTTAATTTGAACGAAAAAAGCGGAGTTCAGAAACTGAACTCCGCTTTAGCAGGCGAGCAAGATAGTCGAGAGAAAAGCGCTCTGTTTGGAACGTTGAAAACAGTAATTACGGCATGGATTGGATAGCTTGTTGCCAGCGTTCAATAAATGGCACATCACTGTAGCGACTGAAGTCGTCTACCTGCCAAGTGCTTGCTGAAGCCTTGCTTGAGAGAGTGACGGTGTTTAACCCCTCTGCTTCAGAAGCATCAAGAGTGGGCAGCAATAATCCCTTGCTAAACGGTTCTAATGAGGATTTATCCAACAGAATAGCGTCATAACCCTTCATTAGTAATGCGTCATCAATATCCAATGCTAACTGACGTAACGCCACACTAGTCGTTTGATAGTTCTGACTGATCTGCTCTGCGTATTCTGGCCATAGGGTGGACAAGTCTCGCTTTAAAATACCGAGCATGAGCAGAGCATTATTGGTATTTAGCCAAAAGTACTCATCAGCTTGATGGGTTGCGACTTGCTCTCCACCAGGGATCAAGGCTTTGGCGATATCAATCGGCACAATGCGAATATTACGACTACGTAAAGGCACGTAGAATGCGAGGTCTGGACGGATAGAGCTGATGTTGACGATGGCATCAAAGTGCTCCATGGGTTCCGTTGCTGAGCGATTTAACCAACTCGGTATACGGTTGATCGGTAAGCGAGTAGGGGGTAAGTAGGTCACCTCAATGGGTGTGTTTTCGCTAAGAGCACTGCTCATGCTGTGGGCAATCGGTGACACCGTCGCGAGGCTAGCCGCGTGTCCAATATTGGCAAGAAGAGCGAACAGACTGATTAGGATTATGCGCATGCCGGTTGTCCTCCTTTACGCAATGAATAAACAGAGATAGCGATCACAAACCAAACACACGCCACCAGAATGATGGCGGGACCTGTGCCAATGGCCCACTTCATATGCATGGGCAGTAGCACGCCAATCAAGGCGCTGGTAGTGGCGATCAGCACGGAATACCCCACCATGCCACGTAAGTCCCGAGCCATTAATCGGGCGCTGGCCGCTGGGATTAACAGTAGAGCCCCGACCAAGATGGCACCGATGATTTTGACGGCTGCTACCGTGACTAATGCAATCAGTAGCACAAAGCCATAATCATGTAGCGTGGTGCGAATGCGTCGTGAACGTGCGATGTCTGGGCTAAGTGCGTTCAAGTAAGCATCGTTGGCACTGAAAAACGCGAGGGCTAAAACCACGGTGGTGATGAAAGCCAAAATCACTAAGTCATAGGCGGAGGCCGTTAAGATAGAACCAAATAACACTTGTTCTACCAAGTGTGCATTGATCTTTTTCGCGACAAACATCAGTAATGCTGCGCCGAGGGCCAAAGCAAAGGCTAGGAACACCCCAATCAAAGCATCATAGGGAACAGTCGTTCGGCCTCGTACCCATTGCAGTGTTAGAGCAAATAGGACCGAGAAAGCGAATAGACTGATCCATGGCTCGGTGACGGGCTCTCCCATCAATATGCCGATAGAGACACCGGTTAACGCACTGTGTCCAACCGCTTCAGATAAGAACGCCAAGCGTTTGACCACCACCAAGGTGCCTAATAAGCCGAGTAGAGGGCCGATCATCAGGCAGGCGATAAAGGCATTGACCACAAAACCATAACTGAACATGGTGGGTAAGATGCCAGCGTCCACTAGCCCTGAAAAGAAACTGTGTAGATTAGCTAGCATGACGAAGACCTAAATGAAGACTGTTTATCTTGGTAAAAATGGCGTCAGGGGCATCATGGTGCTGCAAACCGCCATCAATCCATGACAGAGTATCGCAATGAGCCTGTAAGATTTGCCAGTCGTGTTCGATCATTATGAGTGAGCCACCTTCTGCTTTGAAGGCGCAAAGAATCTCGATGATTTGTTCTCGGCCCGCCTTGTCGACCCCTGCAAGCGGCTCATCCAGCAATAAAATGTCGGGTTTGTATACTAGGGCGCATGCTAATAGGATACGCTGGCGCTCCCCTGACGATAGGGTGCCAAGGCGCTTACTGAGTAGCCCTTTAATGCTAACTTTTTCAATGACTTGCTCTATGTTGGGGTTACCACGATAGCGACGCCATACCGGTTGCTTATCACAATGCATGCGCAAGAAATCCAGCGCCGTCACGGGAAGAGAAGCATCAAAAGGTGATAACTGAGGCATGTAGCCGATCTGTCCACGATCCGACGGCCAATGTAAGGCTATTTCCCCCACATGATTGTGAAGGCCTGCGATGGCTTTGAGTAAGGTGCTTTTGCCGCCGCCATTGGGGCCAGCAATGCCATGCCACAAGCCACCCTCTAGTTGCAGGCTTAGTGGTGTCACGAGGACTTGTCCTTTTACTGTGACACCGACATTAGATAAATGAAGACTTGGTCCCATCATGAACTCAGTGCCTCGGCCAGTTTGCTTAAGTTGTGCCCCATTTCTTGCTCGACTTGATCTTTACTGTACGCGCCGTGAGTCATATGGCTGAAGTAATAAATTTTGATCCCAGTCTCACGTTCGATCAGATCCACGTATTTGTTTTCCATGTTCAGCTCAGTGAACAGTACATCAATGTTCTGCTGACGAATCGTTTCGATGGTTTCTTCCAGTTGCGATGCAGTGGGGGCAACGCCGTGGGCAGGCTCGATTACGGCAGAAACCGTTAAGCCAAACTCTTGTAATAGGTAAGCGTAGGCACCGTGTGTGCTGGCAATACGCAGCTTGCTAACGTCCTTATTTAGCAGTGCTTGCTGAACCGGTTTCTTTAATGCTCTTAACTTTTTCGCGTATTGCAGCGCATTCTTAAGGAAGTATGCCTTGTTGTCTGGATCTAAAGCACCCAGCTCTTTAGCGATGGTGTAAACCTGACGAATGGCAGCGTCAATGGAAACAAAGGTATGGGGGTTTACTTTTTCGTCATGTCCGATCAGAGGGACATCCTTGTTGGCGTAAATGACAGTCAAGTTTTTGGGGTGGAGACGGTCAACGGTATTGGTCGCAAACATGTCGTGACCGATGCCATTCACTACCAGCGCGTCTAAACTGTTGAGGCGCTCAATATCGGCAGGGTTTAGTTGGTAATTATGCGGGTTAAAACCACTGTCGATCAGTGGCAGCACATCGGCTTTATCTCCCACGATATTGCTCACGTAGGAATAGTAAGGGTGCAATGTGATGCCAACTTGCAAACGGGCACTTGCCTGTGAGCTGAGTAACACCAAAAGACTGAGTAAAAGTAAACGCATGGGAGTTCCTATTGGTTAAGCGAATGCCAATCAAGAGAAGCGTGGCAATCAACGGCTTGTTCTGATGGTGCCCAGTGAGCATCCCAGCCTTCTTCATGACGTTCGATAACGAACACATATTGACCTTGGAACAAGCTAAAGCAGTGTTCGTCTTGCTGAGTAAATGACTGGTTTTGGTAAGTAGGGAAAGGGAGGTCGGTCAACTGATATGGCGCATTTATCAGCTCTGCTTGTTCCAGCAGTTCGATCTCCTCTACCGCGTTGCTCACCTGAGTTGCTAAATTGCTCAGGTGATTGGGCAATTCTGGCAACGCTTTAGGAGATGCAGAGTGGATCAGTGAAAGCAAGATGACGGCACAAATCAGTACCGCGGCGCATACTAACAAAAAGTTACGGGTCTCGCCGCGCCCATCCGCTGGTGCAATGATCTCAATATTAGAATTCGGCATAGTCGAACTCAGCAGGATCTTCGTGGCCTGGATCGAAGATTAAATAATATTCACCCTCAGGCTGAGCGAGACGAATTTCACCATCGTCATCTGTGGTAAGGGTTTGCAGCACGTCATCGTCATAGCTACGGACTTCCACTTGTTCGTTGTAGGCGGCTGAACCATCGCTGTACGCAGCCACGCAAACCACTTCTTGTTGATTCAGTTGACAATCTAAGGTCGGGTAATGAGCCATGGCTTTGCTCGAAAGCAAAGCCATTGCGCTACCCAGTATTAAGGCAGCTTTGGTCATTATTCGTACACCACTTCAAAGGTGTAGAACACAGTGTAGGCTTCTTTATCTGCCAATGGATCACTGCTTGGGCCACTGTAAGATACCGCGGCACTATAACGCCCTGCATTATCTAGAGTAAAGCTAGCAACACCAGATTTATCCGTGCTGACTTCAACAGGCTCTTCAGCAATGCCGTAAATTGCCGATTCTGCTTTCACTACCACTTTAGCACCCGCTAGTGGCTTGCCATCCATCAGAGTTTTGATTTCGATTTCTTCGCCGTTAATGTAGTCGGCTGGGTGAGTCACTGGCACCATTTCAAAGCCTTGGTTGCTTGGCTTCAATACCGTATCCGTTGGTGCTTTGCTGGTGATGTATGTCACACCAGTACGACCCATTTTCATGGTTTCGATGTTTTTCGCATCCGCTGGGATTTGGTCAGCCATTTCTTGCTGGTTGCCACGTAGACGCTTACGAGTATTGCGTTCACCTATTTCATAAGTAGTCATGTAGCCAGGCATGCTGGAACCATAGGTGATCTTGTAAGTACCTTCTTCAGTGACGGCCAGATCAAATGATGTACGAGTGGCGCCTTTTACCATGGTGCCAAGGTCACGAATGCGCTTACCGTCAGGGCCGTAAACCGTCACATTATCAGGAGAAACTGGTTTATCAAAACGGTAAACGTTGTGCGTTGCCGTCACATCAACGGCCACATTTGCTGGTACTGCTGATAGAATGGACTTGTTTGGTAACACCATAATATCGTGAGCAAAGCTTGAGCTTGTCGCAACGATAGCCAAAGCACAAAGACTTGTCTTAAACATATTCAATCCTAACTATTTAAGGGTTAATGGAAATTTGGATGGGGCCGATTTCAGCATCTGCAGGGATGCTGTACTGTTTGGCGTTATTTAGGTCAATTTTGGTTTTCACTAAAGAGCGGCCGCCATTTTCTCGGGCAGCTTCGATGTATAGGGTGAACTCGCTCCAGTCACCAAGATCTAGGGTTTCTTGGTAATGACCTGGTCCTTTTGTTGCACCGGTTAAGCTATCAACATGGGCATCATAGCGACCAATTTTTCGCCACCAGCGGCGCAGGTCTTTCAGCCATTTGTCTTCTTTGCCTTGTAAGTGCCAGACCAGCAGAGGTTTAGACTCTTTACCTTGTTCAGCCCAAATAGCCACATAAGGGCGAGCGTATTTACCAGTCGTTACTTGAGGAATATCGAAAGACACCTCCATTGACGCTGCATGCGTAATACCGGCAAAGCTTAGCGTTGCGGCCAACATAGAAGTTTTAAACAGTGAGCGCATCAAGCTCTCCTTTGTTAATGCATTAGAAAAATAGTCACTACCATGACAGTTGACCCGAGCCCAACCCAGCTCAACGTACTTTGTCGTTGTAAGGCATTAGTCAAAAGCAACCACAGTCCAGTAGCGCAAAAGACAAACATACAAATGCCAGCTAAATCCGAGAGAAAGCGCCAAAACCCCGTCACGTGTTTGCCACGGTGTAAGTTGTTAAGCATTTCTAAAAATGGCAAATCGAGCACAAACAGCTCAGCGACCTCATCCTCTGGGTAGACTTCAACGGTATAGCTACCCTCTGGGGTTTCTAGGTTAAGAATCAGCAACGACTCTTCCAATTCCCAGCCAATTTCAATATCAACACCATGAATACCGTGTTCGATGTCCAACCAACTTAAGACACCAAATGCGGTTTGCGCAGACTCTGTCTGCCAATCTTGTTCGAGCAAGTATTCCGGCAAATCAAATGTTTGGTTGACTTGTCGAGTCTCTCCTAGGTGCCAAGCTGTATGGTTCAACAGCACCCCAGTCAGAGAATAAAACAGCATCAGTAAGAGCACTGGCGCAGCACTGTAAATATGCAGCCATCGTGCCCAGTGGTTGATGGTTGAGAGTCTGGTTGTCATTAAATAGCATTCAAATGTAAAATTTTTGCTAATGATAATCGCTTGCAATTAGGTTTTGCAATATAATATCAATTATTATCAATAATATTTTCAATAAGTGAGGGTTGGGTGTCATCAACTTGGCTAACAAAGGCTGTGCTTCAGTTTGAACGTGCGCTGTGGCTGGTAAGCATCGGCATGCTGTTTGTGCTGGGGTACTTTTGGGGCGTGCTGGAGTTCGGTATGAGCCATCCTGTATCACTGATGACATCACTGGAAGTATTAAGTGGTTTTGAATTTTCCGGTCGATCGGTGCATCAATTGCCAGGAGGGGTTTGGGCACACATCAGCGAAGGCGAAGTGGGTTACATTTTTACTCGCGCTGAACTGCTTTTGATCTCAGTAGTGACCTTTTTCTGTCAGATAGCGCTCGCCATCGTTATGGTGCTCTCTCTGATCTCATTGCGAGATAAGTCCTATCGTTTGTATGCGGGGGTGGCCTTGTATGCCAGTGGTTTGCTTATGGTCTCACCGCTTTACTCACTGTACGAATCCGGTGCGGTATTACCTTGGTGGGAATTAGTACGTGTGGCAGGCGCTCTATTATGTGTTCGCTGGGCTGCAAAATCTTTACCTGTTCCACAGACCCATAGTCAGGCGCTCATCGTCTACGCCAGCCAAACAGGCAGTGCAAAATATCTTGCTCAACGTTTACACGATACGGCTCATGCATTAATGGATATCGCCTGTGTCTCGACGCTAACGGAGCAAACATTAAAGCGTTATCAGCGGGTTTTCTTTGTAGTGAGTACCTACGGGCAAGGAGAAGCACCTGACAGCGCTCGACGGTTCGTTAATACATTGCAGGGGGCCAACTCGGCAGCCTCTCAAACCCAATTCAGTGTGCTTGCGTTGGGCGATCGGACTTATCAAACGTTCTGTGCATTCGGTCATTATTTGTCTGAGCTACTGGAGCAGAAAGGCTACCAACGAGCCATTCCTACAACGGAAATTGATCGAATGGATCCTCAAGGGGTTGCTCATTGGTGGCAGCAAGTTGGGGAATTGCTTGGCATTCATACTGCGCCTGAATTATTTGAATACGATGACTATACGGTGGTAGCGAACGAATGCTTGAACCCAGAACAAACGCATCGCTTGGCTCATCGAGTGACATTGTTTTGTGCGAATGCGCGCTACGAAGCTGGTGATCTATTGGCGGTACAGCCTGAACAGAAGGATGAGCACGAGCGTCTTTATTCGATTGCATCTTACCAAGACAACACAATAGAGCTATTGGTGCGTCAGCATATCCGTGCCGATGGAACCATTGGGCTGGCATCGGGAATGCTGAGTCGGTTGGCAGCGGGGGATCGTATTTCAGCCAGTGTGCGTGAGCATACGACTTTTCACCCTAAGGCAAACGTTCCTTGGATCATGATTGGTGCCGGCACTGGGCTTGCGCCGTTTATAAGCTTTTTAAAGAAACGCCAAGCAGAGCAAGACAGTGCCCCATGTTGGCTGTTTTTCGGTGAGCAATATGTGGAGCATGATGCCTACTTTGCCAAAGACCTGACTGCGTTCCAGGATCAGGGAATATTGACCCGTTTAGATCGAGCATGGTCTCGTAGTGATGGGGTCTATGTTCCGGACTTATTACAGCAGTCCCACAAGGTCATTCGCCAATGGGTGGCAGAACAAGGAGCGCATGTTTACGTGTGTGGTAGTCGAGAGGGTTTTGGAGAGTCTGTGCTCGCGACTCTCCAAGATATTTTGCCGGAACCGCAGTGGCAGTCTCAACTGCATACGGACCTTTATTGATTAATCATTAGTGGGGCAAGGGTGCCACTCACCAGCATGAAAGCGGTGGATGGACTGGTCTTGCCATTGGAAAACATAAAGCCACTGGTGGTTGATCAAGTGTTGCAGCAATGCATGTTTGGCAACCACCGCCGCAATAGCAGACTGCGGCGCACGAATATAGACCGCTAATCGCTGGGGTGTGTGCATCCATTGCTGGCCATCGTGCAGAGACTGCATGGCGAGCCCAATACGCAAGTCACCACCGTTCCCCTCAAACACACCAATATGATCGCCCACAGCGTTATGCAATACTTTATTACCGCTGCCGAACTTAAAGTTATCGGTAGTTGATAAGTTGTATTGCATGTTAATCCAATGGGTGACCAGCATTGGAGCCGTCATCAGCCGTTCTAACACGGCGCTGTCTGGATCAAGGTGAAAGTCGTAATCGTGTAAAAAGCAGCGACCATTAAGATCTAAAGCTCTGGTGTACTGGCGTGGCGCAATAATAAAGGCATTATTGTCCGCTAAGCCCCACTCAGGTCGTGTTTGTGACCAATCCTTGGCTCGCTTTAAATAGGCTTCATTACGTTCCTGCTTATCCATTTCCAGCAAGGCCGGATCAAGTCGAGGCGCCCGTTCAAGTTGCGTTAGATAAGTGGCTTGCTGCAGCCAGTCATAAACAAAGCTGTCACGAACTTCTTGGAAGCAAGTGACATGATCAGTCATTGTGTTATGCAAGGCGGCGACAAACTGGGTATGGTTAGGGATTTCGTATCCAAGTTTGGCTAATGCCTCACGCACTTGGGTGTCATTCAGCAACTGAGCCAATACGCGGACGTTCACTTCCCCCGTTTGTCCGCCACATGCGCCACATTCCAACCCAGCGCTTTGCAAGTTGTTGCAGCTATGGCTGCCATGCCCCACCAGCAACACAGTGGTGGCGTAATAGCGTAGCCCCATGGTATCCAGAACCCCTTTTGCCAAAAGTGCTTGGTCATCAACACTCAAAGCATGGCCTTGACGGGTTAACGTCCAATGGGTGGCATCGGTAGGCGATAAGGCGTGACCTTGATCGCCTTTTAGACTCTTTTTGAACAGCTTAAAGGCATACCACCAGCCCATGGACTCAACCATGGAAAAAGTTGCCGCGGCCGCATTGCCCCAGCGGTTCCAGCCAGCATGGCGACTGGTTTGTGCCAGCTTATGCTCGTTTGGTGTACTCTCGAAGACGCGAATGGAAGCAGGAACCAGCCCCGGTAATTGTGGTCGTGACACTTGAGTGCCAGCTTGCTCGTACTCAATGGGCAGACCGAAGAACCCTGCGAATCCATAGGTTTCAATCTCACGACTTTGGCTTTCTAGAGCGCGGCGATACACTTCTGAACGTACATCGATACAAAAAATGGCTTGCAGGGTTGCATTGTCTGAGGGGGTAGTAGGTTGCACGTTAACGAGCTGTTGTTGCAAACGGTGTTGTTCACTCAGCTCTAGCGCACGGGCCCAAATGCGGGGGATGCTCAGAGCATCATGATGTTGACTGCGCAACTCGTGAGTATGCAGTAGCTGCTGTCCCCAGCGCTCCTTTAATGCATTGAATTCATCTGCTTGGTGTTTCTCCAAGTAACGCCAAATAACCAATTCCCAAGCTAACTTGATGGCAAGCAAAGAGCGCACATCGTCTTGGCTCTTGCCGACTTTTTCTGCTTCGAAAGCACGATAAGCCAAATAGGCCCCCCAACCATTAATGTCTAGGAGCAATGCTTGACCGTAGTTGTAAATGCTTTGGCTGGGAACTTTTAATTCGTTGATGGCGGTGGCAAACAATTGCTCTTGATCGTCTGGTAACAAATCAAATTCATCATCTAGATGGCTTTCTGACAGGATGATCGATAAGCCTCGGTCCATACGAGATACTTGCAGCCAATGTTGGTACAGGTTTAAAGACTGCTGGCGATATTGGCGCTGGAGCATAGGGCGCTGATCTTGATAATGGGCAGCACAGAACTGACTAATTTGATGAGTGATCTCGTCGTGCCACGACATTTTATGATTGCTACGAGTTAAATCTGCCCAATCGGCAATGTTACGCCAGCTTTGCACGCGTCCTGTGTCTTTGCTCAGGTGAACAATCAACGCTTCCGCAGATAGGTTAAGCCCGTATTCATGGGCGGCTTGCAGAAGTTGTTGATTTTGAATGCGGCCTTCTTCGTACCAACTTAAGTAAGTTTCTACTGGCATGTGACAGCGAATGCCAGCCAATAAGGACATGTCGGTGGCGACGTTATCAAACGGGCGATCCACCAAGTTCCAAAGTGGATTCACTGCAATCATGCGATCGAGTGGCCAGTTTGGCGCTAGACATTTTGTGGCATGTTGTAGCGCCTCTTGCTGCTGTGTTGTCAAGGATTGGGAGACAGTGAAATCAGACATTATTTTTTCCAACCTTTTGACAGATTAGGGAACAGCAATGAAACACCATGGTGTTTCGCTTTTGAGTAAGCCGGTAGTGCAACAGGCCAGATTTTTAAGGTCACCTTGGTGAACCATTCGTCCATATAAAGGCCGGCAAATAAAATCACTGAAAAGCGATTTACCCAAGCGAGATGGGCGTAATAACGCAAACAAACCGCTAACATGAATAAGCTGATGAAAATTCCTGAAACCCAAAGGTCAGCGGCACTACAAGGGATTTCTGTGTGGGCTGTAATATGTCCATGAAACAGCGATCCAAGCGCTGTCTTTAAGCCTCCGTAGAGTAATGACAGGCCAAATGTGAGCACTAGCAATCGAGGCCAAGGCACCGGTTTGGGAATACTGCGTCCCTGTGCAACCAACACCGTTAACGCGAGTGCCATTAAGAGCCAAGGGCTCAGCGGGCCTTGATAATGCCAAAACAGAGCCGAAAAAATAACGGTGACAGCACTAAATAAGAATGCTGACAGCCAGATAATAGGATTGGGCGTATCGTCGGGGGCGGCATTACGCGTGAGAAATTCCTGAACCGCACTACTAGAGTTTAAAAATGCATGAGCTTTGTATACGGAGTGCGTTAATAGATGCAGAACCGCTAGTTCGTATAAGCCCAGAGCGCACTCTAAAAGCATTAATCCCATTTGAGCACTGGTCGACCATGCGAGACGTACCTTAACGCTGATACGTGTTGTCATAATCAGGGCACTGAATAAGGTTGTGAATCCAGCAACAATGAGCAGTAACCAAGTGGCTGAATGACTTAGGTGTAGCAATGGATAGAACGTGAGCACCAGATAGCCACCTAAGTTGATGATGCCGGCATGCAACAATGCACTGATGGGCGTTGGCGCTTCGACAACTTGCATAAGCCAACCATGCACAGGGAGCTGTGCGCATTTCATCAGTGCTGCGACGGCGATAAGGCAAGCCGCTATTTGCTCTGACATTGATAAGCTACCGTCTATATCTGACATTAGCTCAAGCAAATACCAAGTTTGATGTTCCCAATAGAGCAATGCGAAAGCAACTAGCAAGGACAGCTCGGCCACCCTAGCAAGAATGAATTTTTTGTGGGCCGCTAAGATTGCGCGGGGGCGCTCGGGATAAAATGTGAGTAGAAAGTGAAGGCCAAGGCTAATGCCTACCCAGCCAATCCAGAAACCAAGCAAGTGATTGCTCGATAGCGTCAAGGTGACGGCGGCTAAGGTGAGCATAAGCCAGCGGTAATACTGTGCGACCCGTTGCTCCCCTTTCATATAATGCTGCGAAAACTGCACCAATACCCAGGTCATAAAGACCACCAGTATGAGCATCAGAGCACTCAGTAACGACCCGTGAAAAGCGGCTTGAGGATCAGGCTTTGTGACAAGCCAAGAGCTCAAAATGCCGACCAAAAGCAGAGGCGCACCGCGTACCGTCCACAAGGCCATGTAAGCGGCGCGATGTTCCAGTTTTGACAAACCGCATAAAATCCCTGAAACAGCGAACAGGGCAGGTAAAAGAAACGTCATTAAAGTCATAGAAGGCGCTACATAGTGTGAATCCATTTGCACCGAGTATGACGTGTCTTTAAAGTTAATAAAAATACATATATTTTAATGTATTGTTCTGTTTTAGTTATGATTTGAGGTCCTTATGCCCCGTTTGAACTACCACCACCTTTATTATTTCTGGCGCGTGGCGAATATTGGCCACTTAACCCATGCCGCAGAGCAATTGCATGTGTCTCAATCTGCGTTGTCAACACAAATAAAACAGCTCGAAAATAAAATGGGGCGTACCTTGTTTGAGCGAGAAGGGCGCCGTTTAGTGTTAACGGATGTAGGCCGTCGAGTACAAAGTTACGCGCAAGACATTTTCTCAACAGGAGAAGAGCTAGAACAGTATTTAAGGAGCGGTAATACTTCGCATACGCATTTAAATATAGGCTTTGAAGCCCATTTGTCCCGTAATTTTATTGAGGCGTTCATTACACCGTTATTTGCTCAAGAAGATGTAAGTTTCACCTTGTATGCCCGCACCATGACAGACCTAACAGAAGGATTGTTAAACCATGAATTGGACATCGCACTGACTAACCGCGCCATTACTAATGATGTGCAAGGGGTGCTGTGGCAAAACCAATTGGTAGCGCGACAATCTGTGGCGATCGTTGGCCCCTATGGACAGCAGCCAGAGCAACCTTTCCCTAAAGGTTACGAAGACAAGCACTGGATTTTGCCCGCACGGAATATGGGCATACGCTCGGTGTTTGAATCCTTTTGTGCTACCCATGAATATCGAGCGGACATTAAAGCTGAAGTAGACGATATGGCGATGATGCGTCTATTGGCCCGTGACAGCGGTTTTCTGTCGGTGATGCCACCAGTGGTTGTAAAGGACGAAATCGAAGCTAAAAAATTGCAGGTGTATCAGACACTCCCACAAGCTTATGAACACTTCTACGCGCTGTTGATGCCACGAAAGTTTGTCCCAGAAGTGCTGCTCGACTTGTTACGAAAACACCAGCTTGAATAGACTTTTGTCTTAAGTCATAAACCAGAGTAATAACGCATCGGTGCGCACTGTTTTTGCATAGCTAAGGCAGACATAATGTAATCATCACCGATTCGGAGTGCTCGTATGGATACTGTGTTCGCGCTTTTCCCTGTTGTTGCATTGATCTGGAGTATGACGAAAGCACGTCCATTGACCGCGCATGTGGCATTGCCGCTGGCGGCACTTTGTGCAGTGCTGATTCAATGGGGCTACTTCCAAGCGGATGCACTGACCTTGTCGGCCAATATCATTGCTGGTGGGCTAGCGGTATTGACCCCTGTGTCCATTATCGCAGGCGCAATATTGCTGAATCGGGTGTTGGTCATTTCTGGTGCTGAGCAAACGTTACGACAATGGTTAGCGGGGATCAGTACCAATCCAGTCGCACAGTTGATGGTGATTGGTTGGGCTTTTGCCTTCATGTTAGAAGGAGCATCAGGTTTTGGTACACCGGCTGCCATTGCCGCTCCTATTTTGGTTGGGCTTGGCTTTCCTGCTTTACCAGTGGCGCTACTGACTTTGGTAATGAACAGCGTGCCGGTTTCCTTTGGTGCGGTTGGTACGCCTGCTTGGTTCGGTTTTGCAGGACTGGCCTTAGCCGCGCCGCTTCGTTTAGAAGTGGCTCAATGGACGGCTTTGATCCACTTGTGCGCAAGTTTTGTTATACCCGTTATAGCGTTGCGCTGGTTGGTTTCTTGGCGTGAGATCTGGCAAAACGCAGGCTTTATTCTCATCAGTATTGTAAGTTGTACGCTTCCCTTTTTTCTCATAGCGCAAGTAAACGATGAATTTCCTTCACTGTTGGGAGGTGCTATCGGCTTACTGATTTCAATTTTGATGGCTAAGCTAGGCGTAGGGCTGCATCAGACTGTACCGGTAACGGATAGCTCAAGTATAAAACCTCCATCAAATTATGCGTTGGTACAGGCCTTATTGCCGTTTGTATTGCTGATTATTATTCTACTGGTGACCCGTATTCCCAGTTGGCCATTTAAGGGCTGGCTAAACGATACGAGCATGTGGTGGCAGTTTGGAGCCATAGAGGTGAGTCGAGCGTTAGTTGTTGCTTGGCCGAATATTTTGGGCACAAATGTCGACTGGTCTTATAAAGCTTTGTATGTCCCTGCGATCATTCCGTTTGTATTCACTGTGGCGATTATGAGTCCTATTCTCTCCCTATCTAAATCTCAGATATATCAGGCCAGTGCTGAGACATGGGGGCGCTTAAAACGTCCTATTTTGGCGTTGATGGGAGCTTTGATCATGGTCAGTGTGATGATGCAAGGAGCAGAAAACGCTCCTATTTTTGTGATAGCCAATACGCTGGCCAGTGTGGTTGGTGCCAATTGGGCATACGTTGCTGCGTTATTGGGCGCTTTGGGGTCGTTCTTCTCTGGTTCGGCGACGGTCTCTAATCTTACCTTCGGCGGTATTCAGTTAACCATCGCCACGCAGACAGGCCTTCCGGTGAGTGTGATTCTCGCCTTGCAATCGGTTGGGGCGGCCATGGGCAATATGGTGTGTTTGAACAATATTATTGCCGTGGCCAGCATTCTTGGCATTCAAAACCAAGAGGGGGCCATGATTAAGCAGACTCTTAAGCCGCTGCTGGTTTACGCCGTCGTGGCAGCCTTGCTAGGACAAGTGATTCTTACTTGGCTAATATAGCAAGCAAAGCACTTTGCCGTTATGCTTTTGTTAACGGTGCATTGGGTACTGATTGCGTTAGGAAAATCGTCGTCGTTATGGAATTTATCTGGATACTGTTTGCGTTTATTTGTGGTTTAGCGGTTAAGTTGGTGAACTTACCGCCACTGATTGGTTTTTTGGCTGCGGGGTTTATTTTGAACTTTATGCAAGTTCAGCCCAGCAGTATTTTGGAGCATTTATCCAATTTGGGTATCACCTTGATGCTCTTTTGTATTGGTCTAAAACTGCATGTACAAGACCTGCTGAAACGGGAAGTTTGGGCATCTACCATAGGGCACATGGGAGCTTGGACGATTCTGATCATCGGGGTCGCCTCTTTGCTTGGCATCGTAGGTCTGCATGCTTTTGAAATCCTATCTCTGCGTACCGCGGCATTAATCGGTTTTGCACTGAGCTTCTCTAGTACGGTCTGTATTGTGAAGTTGCTCGAAGAAGCCGGTGAAATGAAGACCCGCCATGGTCAATTGGCGTTGGGTATACTGGTTATGCAAGATATCGTAGCGGTTGTATTCCTCGTATTAGCGACCGGAAAAGTGCCTTCGATCTGGGCAGTACTGTTATTTGCTTTGATTCCGTTGCGTCCTGTACTTGGCAAACTTTTGAACAAGTCTGGTCACGGTGAAATGCTACCGCTAACGGGGTTGTTCTTTGCGTTGGGTGGCTATGAACTGTTTTACCTAGTGGGGGTGAAAGGTGATCTCGGTGCGTTGATTATGGGTATTTTGCTAGCGTCCCATACCAAAGCCTCTGAGTTAAACAAGTCACTGATGAACTTTAAGGATTTATTCTTAATTGGCTTCTTCTTATCCATTGGTTTCAGTGCTTTACCGACATGGAGTATGTTGGGACTGAGTTTGATCCTCACAGCATTGTTAGTGGTTAAGTTTCTATTGTTCTTCTATTTCTTTAACAGCTTACGCCTTCGCGGTCGTACCTCTTTTTTGGGGGCGCTGGCGCTTTCAAACTACAGTGAGTTTGGTCTAATTGTCGTGGCGCTGAGTGTGCAAGCAGGCTGGATCAGCAATGACTGGTTGGTGATTCTGGCGTTGGCGGTATCGTTCTCGTTTGTTATTACCAGTGTGTTCTATCGTAAAGCGCACAGTTATTTCCGTCGTTACAAAGATACGATTCGTCGTTATGAAAATGCCGTACCTTTGCCAGAAGATTGCTTTGAACAGCCAAAGAATATGGAAGTCCTAGTGGTGGGTTTAGGTCGAGTGGGACGTGGTGCATTTGAGTCGTTGACTGGCATGGTTGGTAATGTGGTGGCCGGTATGGATGCGGATCAGTTCCGTATCAAGCAAATGCAAAACGATCAGCATAATGTCTTTTTTGGTGACGGTGAAGACGTTGACCTTTGGGAGCATCTAGATCTGACAAATGTGAAGCTGATTTTATTGGCCCTGCCTTCTGCTGATGACAGTGTTAATGTAGTGAAGCAGTTACGTAGCGGTGGCTTCCGTGGCCAGGTGGCGGCCATTGCTCGTTATCATGATGAACGTGATTACATGTTAAAAGCGGGCATCGACAACGTTTTCAACTTCTATACCGAAGCCGGTACAGGGTTTGCCGAAGAGAGTCTGTCTCTGATCCGTTAATCTGTTTGCCTGTCACAGCACGTTTCGTGCTAGCCTTGCTCCTCAATAGATAAGGACAACTAGCATGAAACGCCGCTTCGCTGGACGCTTGCCCAGCCCCAACCTCCCTCTTTCCGAAAAAGAATTCATTGGTTTATTTGCCTGCATGATGTCGCTGACGGCATTGAGTATGGATGCCGTATTGCCTGCATTTCGAGATATGGCTGAGCAATTGACGGTTGCGGATTACACTCACATGCAATGGGTGGTGTCGGCATTGATTGCTGGGATGGTGTTTGGGGAGTTGCTGTTTGGTCCTTTATCGGACGCGATAGGGCGCAAGAAAAGTATCCTCACAGGTGTGGCTTTGTATTTAGTGGGCTGTTTGGTTGCTATGTCAGCAGACACTCTGGAAGCGCTGTTGTTAGGACGCTTTATTCAAGGCTTTGGTGTTGCAGGCCCCAAGATTGCCTCTCGGGCATTGATCCGAGATATGTACAAAGGGGCGGCCATGGCGCGCATCATGTCTTATGTGATGCTTATCTTCATTTTAGTTCCCATGCTAGCGCCTGCTTTTGGCCAATTGGTGTTGTTGCTTGGGGACTGGCGCTGGATCTTTGGCGCATTGATGTTACAAGCCACAATCGCCTCCATTTGGTTGATCCTGCGTCAGCCTGAAACGCTAGCTAAAGAACAGCGCCAACCGCTGGCCTTTTCCCGCTTATGGCGCGATGCTCGATTTATCGTGAAACAACAAGAAGTGATGTGCTTAACGGGAATGGCTGGACTCGTGTTTTCGGGGCTCATGTTGTATCTAGGGGTTTCGCAGTCGATCTTTCAGGATGTTTACCAAACGGGGGAAGCCTTTCCACTGTACTTTGCCATGATGGCGGGTGGCGCAGGGTTGGCGTCTTTTACCAATGGTCGTATTGTGATGCGTTTTGGCATGCAGCGTTTGATCTGGTTTGCATTAACTTTGAAATGTAGCGCAGCGTTAGCCATGATGGGTGTTTCGCTGGTATGGCAAGGGCAGCCGCCATTGTGGTTATTCTTATCTTTGGGGATTCCGATCTTTTTTAGCATGGGGTTATTGTTTGGCAATATTAACGCTATGGCGATGGAACCCTTAGGGCGTATGGCAGGACTTGGGGCTTCGCTTATTTCGTCGTTGTCCAGTTTGCTGGCCGTTGTCTTGTCTGTATCGGTAGGGCGTTTCTATGATTTCTCTGTAACACCCTTGGCTGCGGGGTATGTGATCTTTACTAGCTTAGCGGTCGTATTGATGTGGCGAGTACGTCGATTGCAGCAAGAGAAACATCATGGCACACAAGAAACCACATCTTCCGAGTAAACAATGTCCAGTTTGTCAGCGACCCTTTACTTGGCGGAAAAAGTGGGCCAAATGTTGGGACGAGGTGAAATACTGCTCGGAACGGTGTCGTGGACAACGTATTAACCTAGCAAAAAACACGGAAAATTCGCCTTAGTGTCATGACTCTACCGTATACTGTGTGGCGGTTAGATAACGCTCATTCTTAAGGTAGCCCATGCAGTCAATATCCTCTCTTGGTAAACAACTTTTCTCGATGACTTGGCCGATGCTGTTTGGCATTTTATCGATTATGAGTTTCCAGTTAGTAGACAGTGCCTTCATTGGCCAATTGGGTGTTTTACCTTTGGCGGCGCAAGGCTTCACTGCACCGGTTGCGTTAATTTTTATCGGCATACAGGTGGGGCTAGGCATTGCCACAACGTCTTTGATTTCCCGAGCACTGGGTGCATCAGAATCCCTGTACGCTAAGCAATTAGCCGGTTTGGTTGTGCTGTTGGGAGCCGTCGGTATCGGTCTGGTTGCCGTATTGGTTTGGTTTTGCCGAGGTGCTGTTTTGGCATTGCTCAGTGCACCAGAGAGCGTGACACCGATTATTGATGACTACTGGGGATGGTGGCTCGTCAGTACTTGGATGGGCGCTATGATCTATTTTTTCTACAGTATTTGTCGCTCTAATGGTAACACCATGCTGCCGGGCACCATTATGGTAGTGACCAGCTTGCTGAACATCGCATTGGACCCATTGTTTATCTTTGTGCTTGATTTGGGCATTGTGGGGGCCGCTTTAGCGACTTGCTTAGCTTTCTCGTTGGGGATGTTAATCATTGTGCCAAAATGCTTTGCCAGCCATTGGCTGACGTTTGATTTTGGCAACCTGTCTATTATCAAAACACTGGGCAACATTGGTCATATTATGGGGCCAGCGATGGTTAGCCAATTATTGCCACCGCTATCGTCTGTGTTGGCGACTAAGCTATTAGCAGGGTTTGGCACGGCGGCGGTTGCGGCCTGGGCGGTAAGCTCTCGGTTCGAGTTTTTAGCGATTGTGACTGTGTTAGCGTTGACCATGACATTGCCACCTATGGTTGGTCGCTTTTTTGGGGCTGGCCAATTCGAAGCGATTAAGCAGCTGCTACGAATCGCTGTAGGTTATGTCTTGATCTTCCAGACCCTTGTGGCGATCTTGGTTTGGTGGTGGGCTCCGAGCTTAGCTCAGTTGATGTCGAGCGACGCTGAGGTGACAGATATTGTGACTTGGCATTTGATGTGGGTACCGATCAGCTTAGGGCCCTTAGGCGTGTGTATGATGATGGTGTCTGCGGCAAATGCATTGGGTAAACCCTACCGCGCGTTGTGGATGTCAGCGCTGCGCCTGTTTGCTTTTTTCCTACCTTGCCTATGGATCGGTGGCCAGATCGGTGGTTTATGGGGGCTGTTTATCGGTGCAAGCTTGGCGAATGTCTGCGCGGGTGTGGCCGCTTGGTGGATCTATCAATCCATCTATCGGACATCTTGTCATATTGAGCATGACGCTTAGGTCATGCTCAATATGTTTTAGAGATGGTAATAACAGAGCGAGACCGTCCGCTACAATTCGTTGATGTTATCTAGGCACCATTGTGCCCGCTCTAGTACGGCATCTTGTTGGGCTTTATCTTGTTTGTCCCAGTTACCGTAAATCATACCAATGCGCGGGTTCTTTAATAGACGGTCACGGTGTTGCACCATAAAGCGCCAATATAAACTGTTCATTGGACAGGCTTTTTCGCCCACTTTTTCTTTCACTTGATAGTGGCAATCGCTGCAATAATCGCTCATTTTTTGAATGTAATTACCACTGGCTGCGTAAGGTTTTGAGGCAATCCAACCTCCATCAGCGAACTGGCTCATACCGCGGGTATTGGGCAGTTCCACCCACTCCAAGGCATCTACGTAAATCCCCAAATACCACTCATCCACTTGTTTTGGATGGATGCCAGCCAATAGGCAGAAATTACCCGTCACCATCAGTCGTTGAATATGATGAGCATAGGCGTATTCGAGGGATTGACCGATGGCGTGTGCCATACAGTTCATCTTTGTTTGGCCATCCCAGAAATAATTGGGCAAGTCTCGTTGGGCATCTAGTTCATTCTGCTCATAGTAATCAGGCATGTTGATCCAATACATGCCCCGCACGTACTCGCGCCAGCCAAGGATCTGTCGTACAAAACCTTCTACTTGAGCAATGTCGATGTCTTTTCGCTGACGATAGGTCATCACAGCCGCTTTGATAACATGATTTGGATGAATCATTTTGGCATTCAGCGCGAACGATAGGCGTGAATGGTACAGGCTCCAAGCATGCGGTGAGCGGCCAGTCATCGCGTCTTGGAAACGGCCAAAATTAGCCAGTAAGTGATCGCAAAAATACTGCAGTAAGTTCAAGCCGTCTTGGCGAGTCACAGGCCATGGTAAGGTAGCATCGGCTTCGCCAAGAAACGGAATCTTATGGCGCTCGATACGTTCGAGTAGGTGACTTACATCATGCTGAAATAACAAGGGCTCAGGGATGTCTTTTAACTCACTGGCCTTTAATTTCTGTCGATTCGCGGAGTCGTAATTCCAGTGACCGCCTTCCGGTGTGTGGTCTTCGGTCATGAGGATGTTAAAGCGTTGACGCATTTTGCGATAGAAATGTTCCATTCGCACACTGGTTTTAGCTTTGAAGAAACGGGGGATCTCGTCGAAGGGCAGCATGAAGTGTTCAGTGTCGGCTAAATGCACGGGCACCTTGGCTTGGCTCGCCAGGGCTTGATACTGCATCAGCACACGATGCTCGTCAGGTCGCTGCAGCTCAATACGGCGCACGCCAAGAGAGTCCGCCATGCCCATAATCAAGGATTCCAAGCTGTGCCCTTCGGTATCGTCGAGGGTCAAGTATTGCACATTGTGTCCGGCATCTTTCAGGGCTTGAGCGAAGCGTTCCATGGCCAGGAAAAAAGCGCACAACTTTTGCTTATGATGGCGCACATAGGTGGCTTCAGGATGCAGCTCAGCGATGAGATAGGCGACTTTGTCATTGGGCTTTCTGAGCCAAGAGTGGGATGCATTTAATTGATCTCCCAAAATGACACGCAAGGTTTCAAATTGGCTCATGATGTCATGCCCTTACGACGACTGGATGGCCGTACGTGAGTGGTTAAAATACGTTGTTTTTCCTGCTGTACAAGGGCTTCTTTACGAAATCCCCAGAGCCTGTCTCGTGCTGCTTTCGCTGCACTCGGTACATCGATAATGGGCGTTGGATAATCTTTACCAACAGTACATTGATACAAAGCTTCCTCCATTTGAGTCATGGTCCAAGGGGCATGAATGAGTGGACTTGGAACGTCAGCAAGTTCAGGTACCCAGCGTCGAATAAAGTCCCCATCAGGGTCTTGATCTTGGGACTGCTTGATAGGGTTGTAGATACGAATGGTGTTTGCGCCTGTGATACCTGCTTGCATTTGAAATTGTGGGTAATGAATCCCCGGTTCGAAATCTAAAAATAGCCTAGCCAAATGATGTACGCCTAAGCGCCAATCAATATTTAAGTGGTGGCATAAAAAGCTGACCAGCATAGCGCGCATGCGAAAGTTAATGTAGCCAGTAAAGTGTAAAGCCCGCATACAAGCGTCGATCATAGGTACGCCAGTTTGACCGCTTTGCCAAGCTCTGAGATCGTCGTTAACGCGCTCGTCTTGCCGGTAAGGAAAGCAGTCATAGCCACGGTTGATAGGGCGCCACTCCATTTCACACTCGCTTTCAAACTTTTGCATAAAATGACAGTGCCAATGCAAACGTGAGCTCAACGCTACCAAGGTGCGACGCCAACCTCTGGTCTGCCAGCGCGATAGCAAGTCTTGGTAAACTTCCCGCAGGCTGATATTGCCCCAAGCCAAGTAAGGCGATAGGCGGGTACAGGCGTTACGACTGGTAAGAGGGCTTGATAATTGACGGTAGTAATCTTGTCCACGACCTTCGTAGAAACTCGTTAACGTTTGCCAAGCAAGTGAGCTTCCACCAGTTTGCATGCCTCGTTGGTGTGTTTGCCATGAGTCAGGAGGTATGAAAGTTGTCTCGGGGATAGCAAACCATTCGGCTTGCTCAAGGTTTGGTGTGTCTAAAGGCGCACGCATGGTGCTTAGCCACGCTTTATCCCACGTGGTGCGTGAGGTCAGTGCTCGAATGACCGCGCCGGTTGGGAACTCTGTCCATTGTATTTGGTATTGCTGACACCAGTTTTTGACGGCTTTGTCTCGCTTAAACGTTACCCCAACACCAATCTCTTCGTAACTCAGTATCTGAGTAAAGCCCGTGTTGCGATGCAACTCAGCAAATGCTTCGAGTATAGATTGTTGGCGAATATGTATCTGTCCTTGGTATGGCGCGAGCTGCTGCTGTAAGTCCTGCAGTGATTGCCAAACAAAGCGCCAATGACGTTCATCGTAATGAGGGTCATCTAGTTGTTCAGGCTCAAACACATACAGCAATAAAACAGGCTGCCCACTTGCACAGGCTTGTTTTAAAGGGGCGTGATCGCTCAAACGCAAATCACGCTTAAACCAGACAATAACAGGGGGATGGTTTAATGCCATGACTAAGACTTGGGTGAGATGGGCCAGTCTGCAGCGTCGACAGAATCGAGATTCTGGTCAAAGTCATTACCACCCCAAGTTTGAATAAAGCGTTGCTCTGGGTCGTAGGTGCGTGCCTGTTTGTCTAGATTAAAGTGACGTCCACCACGGGGATCGGCCCCCACTCCAGCAATGTATTGCCAATTTCCCCAATTGGAAGCGACATCATAATCTAGTAATTGTGACTCAAAATATGCAGCACCATAACGCCAATCGATTCCCAAATCATAAATTAAACAACTGGCCACCAGCTGGCGACCTCGGTTACTCATGTAGCCAGTTTGATTGAGTTGTCGCATGCAGGCGTTAACGATGGGGTAGGGCGTATTACCTAGGCACCATTTCTTAAAGCGTTCTGGGTAGAAACTGCCTTGTGCGCCTTGGCCTCGAATACCTTGTCGAGTAAACAACTGTCGCCCGTAATGCAGTCCATAACCATGGAAATAATCTCGCCATAACAGTTCAAAGAAAATCCAGTAGGTGGAGTCATTGGCACCGTTATCACGCTCATAGACATCAAGGCAGGCCTTAATTTGCTTTGGCGAGATACTGCCTTGTGCCAGCCAAGCGGAAAACTTCGTTGAGTTTTCCCAACCATCAAAGGCGTTGCGTGTCTCTTTATAAGTGCTTGGTAATGGTGTAGCGAAGTAATCGCTGAGCTGTGTTAGGGCGGCTAATTCGCCACCATTAAAGAGCGGAGCTTCTTGTTCTTGGGTGACTTTCCAAGGACTTATATTAGGCAATACAAACGGTGCAATAGCGGGCAGTCGATTGATCTCTGGTACGGGCGGAGAAACCTCCAAACGCTCCATATGTTTACGGAATTTGGAGAGCGTATCGGGAAACTGATTACCGATAAAAGTAGTGTGGGATGGTGAAAAGAGTTGCAGCCCTGAGAAAAGGCGGAACTGCACATCTGAAAAAGCCTCTTTCAGATCGTCTAAAGCTTTTTGCTCGTACCAGCCAGGGTGCAAGTTACGATACACGTGTGTGATGGGCAACTCATTTAGCAATATGGTAATGACATGATGCGCAGGCAGTGATGAGACAAACAAGGTTTGTCCTAATTCGGAAAGGCTCTTAGATAGGTCATTCAGCCCTTGGCGAAGAAACGCTTTTCGTGACGCCGAAGGCGTGGCATAAGCGCTCAGTGGTGAAGTGTCAGCCAAAGAGGAGTTGCAAAAAACACATATCAGCTGATCTACTTCCTGACTGGCGTGCCACATCATGGTTTGGTCTGCTGTGCGTAAGTCGTTACCGAACCAAATTAGCCCAATACTCATATCTAATTCTCCACCCGTTAATAGCCTAAGTACGTCAAAAAATATGTTTTGGATTGCAACAAATTATGGGTAAATTCTTGTAAATCTAGGTGAGAATGAATATCATTGATTAAATTATCATTTTTCTTTACTGGAGCGTGCGATGAACAGCACAATGGAACAAATCAAAGACTTCTTAATGGTTGGTGGCCCGGTTGTATGGATACTGTTGGGGTTCTCCGTTATTGCCGTCACTATTTTCTTAGTGAAACTGTGGCAATTGGCCATGTTGCGCGCGGAAAGCCGTAAGAATGTCAATCTTGCGCTGGATGCGTGGCGTGCTCGTGATATTGATGGAGCGCTGGCAAAACTTTCAGAAAAACGTCCGATTGAAAGCGTGGTTGCATACAGTATGGAAGCCTTGCGTCATGCGAATCGAGAAGTGGCAACGGTACGTGAAGAAGCCGAACGTCGTGCATTGAACACGCTGCATGATCTGCGTTCATTCCTACGACCACTGGAAATCATCGGCTCATTGAGCCCATTACTGGGTCTACTCGGTACAGTGCTAGGCATGATCACCGCGTTCCAACAGATGGAAGGTGCAGGCGCACAAGTTGACCCTTCTGTATTGTCTGGTGGTATTTGGCAGGCATTGCTTACGACCGCAGTAGGTATTGCGGTAGCGATTCCAGTCATTGCGATGCACGCTTGGTTAGAGCGTAAAGTAGAGCGTGTGGCACACAACATGAACGACTCGGTGACGCAGGTTTTTACATCAAAAGAAGGTGAACGCCTAGCCGCAGTGGCTGCGCGCGAGGTGCTGCATGCCGCTTAAGCTTGACCAGCCACGCAAAAAGCAGCTTGTTAGCTTAACGCCACTGATCGATGTCGTTTTCATTCTTCTATTGTTTTTCATGCTGACGTCATCGTTTGTGGCATGGAGAACATTAGACACACCTTTGGCTGCGCCTTCTCAGGAAGTATTGCCTGAGCAAGATAAGCAAGATCCGTTATTGTTTGAGCTGAAAGCCAACGACGGCAGGGTGTGGTTCGATAATCAGTTTATTTCCGTGCAAAACAGTGATCGCATTCGCGACATTGTGCAGCAAAATAAAGATCGCTTGTTTGTTCTTCAGGCTGAAGATAGCGTATCGCTACAATCATTAATGACGCTTGCCGACCAACTCAAGTTACAAGGTGCTGAAAAGCTATCGATTGCTAACGCGTTTAATGATCCTCAACCATGAATATTAATCAAAAATTTATTGCACAGCGTGATAGCCAAGCTGGGGATGACGGTGTCATCCCATTAATCAACGTCGTGTTCTTGATGTTGATCTTCTTTATGGTTGCAGGTCAGATACAAAAATCTGACCCAATCAAAATTACACCACCTAACTCCATTAATGAGCAACGTGCAGCCACTGAGCCCAATGTACTGATCGTGCTAGGGACCAATGGCGAGCTGTATTTGAACGATGACTTAACTAAAGTCGAAGATGTTCAAAGTCGCTTAAGTGTTCTGTTTGATCAAGCCACTGATAAAGACGCGTTCTGGGTACAGGTAAAAGCAGACGGCGATGTCAGTATTGAAGCCTTACGCCCATTATTCTCTGAAATTAAAGCTTCGGGTCTAACCAAAGTAAGTGTGGCAACACAACTAGGAAAAGGGACGGAGTAATGAAGAGAACACATTGGATTGTGGCGGGTGGCCTTGCCGTATCTTTGCATGCTGGTGCTTTTTATGGGGTGTTTATGCACCCTAAAAATGAATCAGGCAGTTTGGCTGCAGGCGAACAAGGCATTGAGTTTGATTTAGGTATGCTAGGTGACATGGGGGTCAAAGAAGAAACCATCGTTGCCCAAGCCGAAGTAACGCCACCGGAGCCAATGGTAGAGCCTGAACCAGAACCGCTTCCAGAGCCTGAACCGGAGCCAATTCCTGAACCAGAGCCTGAGCCGGAACCTATTCCTGAACCGGAGCCTGAGCCAGAACCTATTCCTGAGCCCGAACCGATCCCTGAACCTAAGCCGATTCCAAAACCGGAACCTAAGGTTGAGGTGAAGCAGAAGAGTGAGATTGTTCAGCCTGAGCCGAAACCAGAGCCAAAGCCGAAACCTAAGCCGAAGCCAAAACCAGAGCCCAAGCCGGAACCTAAACCGAAGCCAAAACCGAAGCCAAAACCAGAGCCTAAGCCTCGTCCAAAACCTGCCCCTGTCGTGGCGCAGAAGGTGAATGCAGCGCAAACGGTAGTGCAGCAAAAAGCGACAACGGGTAAAGCGAGTGCCGCACACAATGGTGGACAAGCTGGAGCGAAAGCGGATTATTACGCTAAGCTAAAAGCGAAGTTAGCGCACAACAAACGTTACCCTAGAGCATCTCGCCGCCGTGGTGAAGAAGGCGTCGTGACGGTATCGTTCACCGCCCATGCGAATGGCGATGCCCGTCCGATTCGAGTGGTAAAGAGCTCAGGCTCTAAGCGCTTAGACCAAGCGGCCATCGATATGGTGAAGCGCTCACAGCCTCTGCCAGCGTTTAACTTGGAAATGGGAAGTGATGCGATAGAGATCACACTTCCTGTTGCTTTCCAGCTAAAGGATTAGCATTCGACTACTTGGCCGAGCGTGGTAATAATAGCCACACTCGGCCAAAGTGCTTCAACTGTCCTGCATGAAAATGCGCCGCCTCCCCAATGCCCTGATACCAATCGATATGCCCTGGGCCTTTAATCGCTCCACCTTTGTCTTGGGCGAGTAGCAAACGAAACTCATGACCCACTAGATTCCCTTGCTGGTCAAGCTTAGGTACTTCGCCTAGCAAAATACTGCCCAGAGGAATGACGCTTGGGTCGACCGCCACTGAGTAAAGTGGCGTCAAAGGCACGTTAGCGGCGCCAACGGGTTGGGTTAGCCCCTCACTAAAGAACAGATAACTTGGATTCGTCGACATGATCTCTCGCTGGCGCTCAGGGTTAGCGGCAAGCCACTCACGTATGGCTTGAGCTGACATATCAGCCCGATCAATTTCGCCTTTTTCGATCAATACTTTACCAAGACTGCGATAAGCGTGGCCGTTCACGCCTCCCCAAGAAAGTAAACGACGTTCGCCGTCTTCAAACTCGACAACCCCTGAGCCTTGCACATGCAAAAAGAAGTTATCGACCAAGCTGTTGCTGTAAGCAATCTCTAGCCCTTGACCATCTAAAGCGCCTTCAAAATCAATCGCCTCACGATCAGGGAGAGGCGTTCCTTTGGCCACATTAGGCTTACGGTAAAGAGGGTAGCGATATTCATCATCTGCCTGATGGCGTACGCTCATCACGGGAACATAGTAACCGGTAATCTGCACATTACCCCGTTGGTCCTGACCTGCGATTTGATAAGCACTCAACTGAGGCCAGTAGGTCGAGTGATTGACCCATGTTTGAATTTCCTCCGCGGTGGCGCGCAAGTCATCACGGGTAACGAGTAGATTATCCAGCTGGTATGACGTCGCAGAAATACGGTCTAGATAACGTATTTGTTGTTCAATACCCGTTATAAAAGTGGCATCAGGATAAGGCAAGCCTGGTGGTAAGCGCTCACTTAAGTAGAGGGATTCACGCTTTTGTGCTTGCTCATCACGGCCATTATTTGGGAAGTCATTCGAAGGATCGATTTCTCGTGTGGAACAAGCGGACAGCACGAGAAGAGGTAGTAACAGGAACAGAGGTTTTACAGACATAGAAGCTCATTCGTTAAAGGTCTTAACGGTTAAAAACGGTTTCAGTTAAGACTCTAAGATAAGGGGTAAAGTTCACACAAAGCTGTGCATTAAGCATTCGTAAGCCTGTCTTAAGCTGATAAAACGCTCTGGATCGCCTCCATGATCAGGGTGAGCGTCTCTTGCTAATTTACGGTACTGACGCTTAATCGCATCTTTATCATTCATGAAGTCAGAATGTAATGCTAGGACCTTTAATGCATCTTTACGTTCATCAACGCTGGCGATACCTTGATAAAAACTTTGCAGCAGCTGTTCAACATCCTCCTTGTCTGTTTTTACGTATTCATCCCAGTCGCTGTAATAGGCTGCTAGCTTGGCATCCGCACTGTCAGAAACGTTCGTATTAGAAGACGATGACGGGTGTTGTTTACCGTAGACTAAACTAATGCGAGTTCCAGAGATCTCAAGGGCAAGTTGCTCTTCCTGCCACAGACTTGTTTGCAGCTGATACAGCGCATTCATGATCAGAAAGTGTTGGCGAAACAGCAATAGGTTTGAGTCTTCTGCAAGTTGGCTTAACATGGCATGACGTGCTTTGAGCGCCTTCAGCAAATCAAACTCAGAAATGCCTTGAGAATGCTCTTTGAGAATGGCCAAAATGTCAGGAATGAGTGGGTTTCGCATACGTGAGCTCCTTGCATTGTTAATAGTGTAGGTGACCCAGTTTCCATTCGTCAAAGTGCATCCTGTAACAAGAGAATGAAAAGCCCATGATTATTTATCGCCTTGTTGATTATCTTACTGGCTCTCTTTTTTGGCCCACAGATTTGGGTGAAACGTGTGTTGAACCAATACCGATCCCCTCGTGGTGACTTACCAGGTACAGGGGGGGAATTAGCACGGCATCTGTTGCAGCGCTACGACATACAAGACGTTAACGTAGACGTGGCAGAAGAGGGTAAAGACCATTACGACATTCAAGCTAAAACCGTCCGTTTAAGTCCCTATGTGCTAAACGAGCGCTCGCTTACCGCTGTAGCGGTAGCGGCTCATGAGGTCGGTCACGCGATCGCGCATCACCGCCAAGAAACCGTCGCTCGATTGCGTACTCGTTACTTGCCAGTGGCGATGATTATTCAGCGTTTTGCGGTCTTGATGCTATTCGCATGGCCCATTCTCAGCGCCGTATTACGATTGCCTTATACACCGCTAATACATGGTTTAGTGATTGTAACGTTAGGCTTGATGACCGTTTTCATACAACTGGCGATCTTGCCTGAAGAATGGGATGCGAGCTTTAACAAAGCTTTGCCCATGTTAAAAAAGGACGCTACTTACCCAGCCAAGATCTCCCTAAGATAAAACGCATATTAACCGCTTGTGCTTTAACTTACGTGGCCTCAGCATTGATGAATATCCTGCTGTTCTGGCGTTTTCCGCGGCGCTAGCATATTCACATATGCCTTATTAAGGGGGGAGTAAAAAAGCGTTAGTCAGATAGAGTAACGCTTTTTGATAAGCGGATTAACTCAATCCCCATAAAATATATAGACCGATCACCACATAAGCGATACTGATGAGCTTCACTAGCCACATGTAAGGGCGGTTTATGGCTGGGACTTTGATATAGTCCGTGCCGATCTGCCATCCGGCCAGCATGCTGTTTAAGCCTGCAAACAATAGTACTAGGGTACTAAATAGCTTGAACCACATAGGGACGAACAATGCTCGCCAAGACTCCATGTCTGTGGGGGCTTGGAGCAATACTGTTGTGATAAAGGTGATTGCCCAAAGGCAAATTAGAAAGTTAGCAACGCGCTGAAACACCCATTCGCGAGTACCACTGCGTAGTTTGTCTTTTGCACTTACCCCCATATCCATACTCCTGTCATTAGGCTCAGCAATATCCCCACAGCAATGGCGACCTTAGCAATCATTTGACCGCTTTCTAGTTCTTCAAAGTGGCCAAAATCTTGAACGATGTGTTTAAGGGTAGCCACAATGTAGTAGCCCAGAGCGGTAGTGAAGCCCCAGCGTACGAATTGAATAATGAAATATTCATCCAACAGTGACTGAATCGTATCGAAGCCTTCACTAGAAGATAATGCGACAAGATTAGCGACCAAAAAAGCGCCAAGACCTACCCAGATAATGACTGCAGAAATCCGGTGGAGGATGGAAGCAATGGCCGTGATCGGTAAGCGTATTGTTTTAAGGTCCAAATTGACTGGATGTTCCTGACTCATGAAAAACTCCCTAGGTTTATGAGGTGACTTATTGTATTGAAAATGATATTTATTATCATTAGTTAATCCGCAGACTTTGTTATATTTTTGGGCGCAAACCATGCAAACGCTTAGTTTCGATATACAGCATCAACTCAATACGCTGCAATCACAGCAAGCGTTAGAGCTTTATGCTCAGGCGATTTGTCTTGAGTTACATGGCATGGACTTGGAACCTGAAAAAGTGCAGCGCTTGCTGCAAACAGTGGTCGATTGGCGCTATGGTGTATATGCACTCAGCGCAGGTGAAGTTGTCGGCATTGCTGGCTTTCAGCAACCTAACGGAAGCTTTACCGGTGCAGGGAACTGGCGCTCTATACTGAAAGCCCTAGGTTACAAAGCTTTTTGGCGTTTAATGCGCTCCCCTTTAAATCACGGCCCTCAGCATTTTGCCGACAGCGAAATGTGGCACAACGGTCTATATGTCGCACCCGCACATCGCCGCCAAGGTATTGCTAAAGCCTTACTGCAGCGCATTGCTGATGTTGCAAAATGCCAAGGCTATCAACAACTTACCTTGCGTGTTGCCCACGATAACAACACCGCCAAAACACTTTATCAAACACTTGGTTATCAACCTCAACAAGCGACCTCTGCTTATCAATGCCTGACTAAAACAGTACTGAATTGAAGTGAGTGCATTTCTAAATAGTAGGTGGTGAACGTTGTCATAGTTGTTACCAGTCCATGTGTACCTTGACGAGATTGATATACAAAGTACTGGCAAACGGCGAAGAGAGCAGTTGTTGGATTTTTATACCCGAATCTTTCGTCTGAAGGACATGATCTTAGCTGCGATTCGAGAATGATCTCTGATTCATTAGAGTTTCCTCTGACGAGTGTCAGCGTTGATTCGAATGCATTCATGTACCTTCCAATCATCAAATATAGCTTGTACGAGAATTGATCAAAGAATTACAATGTACTTAATTCTGTACATGTACAATTTGAGGTTTATTTTATGGATGCTATTAGCTACACCACTGCAAGAGCAAATTTAGCGAGCACGATGGAGAAAGTCTGTAATGACCACTCGCCAGTGATCATTACTCGCAAGAGTGAAGCGCCAGTTGTGATGATTTCACTTGAAGACTATGAGGCGATGCAGGAGACGACTTATCTACTTCGATCTCCAGCGAATGCCAAGCGACTATTGGAATCCATGGCCGAGCTTCAAACAGGGAAAGGTGAAGAAAGGGAATTAATTGAATGAAGCTGATGTTTTCAAGTCATGCTTGGGATGACTATTTATATTGGCAGAGCACGGACAAGAAAGTCTTAAAACGTATTAATACCTTGATCAAAGAGATTCAGCGACAGCCGTACGAAGGCATTGGTAAACCTGAACCATTGAAACATGGCTTGTCAGGCTATTGGTCAAGACGCATTAACGATGAGCATCGGATTATTTATCGATGTGATAATGATACTTTGATGATCGCACAGCTTAGATATCATTATGGGTAGTGTTGAGTCGTGATTAAGTCCGCTGCTTGCGTGTTGCCCACGATAACAACACCGCCAAAACACTTGGCTATCAACCCCAACAAGCGACCTCTGCTTAAAACAGTGCTAAATTGAAGTGAGTGTTTTCCCGAATAGCTCAGTCAGTGTGCAGCAGGTTTTTCAATAAAGCTTGTCTCCTTTAAGAGACTTGCCTATTCTATAGATAATGAATCAGATAGCGAGGCAAGGATGCCTGAAATCGACACATGGATGGGGTTGTCGTTTCATTTGTATTTCTTCGACAACCAGCAACACAAATTGCCACATGTGCATGTCAAATATGGTGGCTTTGAACTGATTGTCTCAATTGTTACGGCTGAATGCTTAGAAGGGTACTTACCTAACAAGCAGCGTAAGCGTGCTGAGCACTATATCGCATCACATAGAAAACAATTAATGAAGATGTGGAATCTTGCAGTGATTGGCATCAACCCTGGGAAAATAGGCGACGTATGTTAAAAGTAATAGATGTAGATCTTATCTCCGATTACAACTTGGCTTTGATTTTCAGTGATGGCTTTAAAGGCACTGTAGATCTAGAAGATATTTTTTCTACAGTAGAAACGTCTTCTCGTTTTGATAAATTTGCTTTAGATACAGATGGTTCTCTTCGCTGGGAGAACATTACTCTAACTGCGAATAAGCTACGCGACCTGTCCGTTGGCCAGTTGTCTGAAGCTAGCAATTTATCCAGCTTAGAAGAGATTGAGGCAGTCATTAAATCTGCGGCTTGGGAATCGATGCAAGAAGGCCGACCAGATATTTTACAAGCCGCAATCCGAGGCTACGTGGAAAAATTCGGTCATCAAAGAGTCATTGCCAAAGCGGGCATCAAAAGCAGAACGAGTGCCTATCGCTCGTTAAAACCGGATACCACACCCAACTTCGGCACGCTGGTTCAGCTTGGGCATGCCGTGATTGAATTGGCGGAGGAGCTTAGCGAGAAATAGCCCCAACTATTTGTCTAGGTGCTTGCCTAGGCCAATCCCCGAACGGAGTCGGGTCGTACGATGTTAATTCAGTGGTGTTTTGAGGCAGTGACCAAAACAATTTTGCAGTGACTTCTCGCGCTTGCGCGTGGAGCTAGAAATTGGTTTTGGTGGCGGTAATCTGAAGTCCTAATATTCCTGAGGGCTAATTACCAAAGGCTACTGGAAGCCTCTCCCCGAACGGAGTCGGGTCGTACGATGTTAATTCAGCGGTGCTTTGAGGCGGTCACCAGAACAATTTTGCAGCGACTTCTCGCGCTTGCGCGTGGAGCTAGAAATTGATTTTGGTGATGGCGATCTGAATCCCTAATACTCCTGAGGGCTAATTGCCTAAGGCTACTGGAAGCCAATCCCCGAACGGAGTCGGGTCGTACGATGCTAATTCTGCGGTGCTTTGAGGCAGTTACCAAAACAATTTTGCAGTGACTTCTCGCGCTTGCGCGTGGAGCTAGAAATTGGTTTTGGTGGCGGTAATCTGAAGTCCTAATATTCCTGAGGGCTAATTGCCAAAGGCTACTGGAAGCCTATCCCCGAAAGGAGTCGGGTGCTACGATGTTAATTCAGCGGTGCTTTAAGGCAGTTACCAAAACAATTTTGCAGCGACTTCTCGCGCTTGCGCGTGGAGCTAGAAATTGATTTTGGTGAGGGCGATCTGAATCCCTAATACTCCTGAAGGCTACTTGTCAGAACACAAAAAAGGCCTCCGAGGAGGCCTAAAAGTGGAGTAACGCTGTGACCCAACCTTAACGCTGTTGAGTCTGGTACTCAGGATGAATCCATACTGGTGCGTTGGCCGCTGGCAGCAGAGATTTACCTAAGATCATATCGGCCGCTCGCTCTGCCACCATGATGGTTGGGGCGTTCAAATTGCCGTTGGTGATGGTTGGGAAGATAGAGGAATCTACCACGCGTAAGTTTTCTACTCCGCGTACACGACATTCGGCATCCAAAACCGCCATCGCGTCGTCGTCAGCGCCCATCTTACAAGTACAAGACGGATGGTAGGCACTTTCTACATTGTCTTTTACCCAGCGATCGATTTCTTCATCGCTTTGGATGTTCATACCTGGCTGAATCTCTTCGCCGCGGTATTCGTCAAGGGCAGACTGTTGCAAGATTTCACGGGTTAGGCGAATGGTGTCGCGCCAGTCCTGTTTGTCTTGTTCTGTGCCAATGTAGTTAAAGTGAATACGTGGCTTCGCTTCCGGGTCGTTTGACTCGATCCAAACTTTACCGCGACTCTCTGGCTTATTCGGGCCTACGTGTACTTGGAAACCATGGCCGTCAACCGCTGCCTGACCGTCGTAGCGCATGGCTGCTGGTAGGAAGTGGTACTGAATATTTGGCCATTTAAGGCCCGCGCGTGAGCGGATAAAACCACAAGATTCAAAGTGGTTGGTGGCACCCAGACCGTCTTTGAACAAAATCCAACGCGTGCCGATTAAACCTTTACTGATCAAGCCTAATTTGCTATTCAGCGTCACCGGCTGTTTACACCAGTATTGGAAGTACACTTCCAAGTGGTCTTGCAGGTTTTCACCCACACCAGGTAGGTCGTGAACCACTGGCACATTAGCGTTTTCAAGTACCGATTTTGGACCAACACCTGAGCGTTGCAAGATGGTTGGTGAGCCAATTGAACCAGCACTTAGAATAACTTCTTTTGACGCTGTTGCTTGCTGTTTCTGTCCGTTTACACGGAACTCAAGACCGGTTGCGCGTTGGCCATCGAACAAGACTTTTTCAGTTAAAACGCCTGTCTTTAAGGTAAGGTTCGGGCGTTTCATGGCACGGCGCAGGTAAGCGTTTGACGTCGATGCACGAACGCCGTCTTTAACGGTCATGTGCATTGGGCCAAAGCCTTCTTGGCGATAACCGTTGTAGTCGTCTGTTTTACCGTAGCCTGCTTCTTCCCCAGCATCAATAAAGGCTTGGTACAGCGGATTCATGGTCATATCGTTACCATTGTTGGTCGATAATGGGCCATCACCACCACGATAGGTGTCAGCACCGCCAGACCAAGTTTCAGCACGTTTGAAGTAAGGCAGCACGGTCTGGTAATTCCACCCCTCGGCACCATTTTCTTCCCACTCATCAAAGTCGCAGGCATGACCACGAACATACACCATGCCGTTGATAGAAGAAGAGCCGCCTAACACTTTGCCTCGTGGGCAGTGCATTTCACGGCCATCAAGGCCGTCTTCTTTATCAGTGTGGAATTGCCATGCGTACTTATCCGTGTTCATTGGGTACGATAATGCGGTTGGCATTTGAATAAAGATGCTCTTGTCAGAGCCTCCCATTTCCACGAGTAGAACCTTGTGCTCGCCACTTTCCGTTAGGCGATCTGCTAGCACACAGCCCGCAGAGCCGGCGCCAACAATGATGTAATCATATACTTCGCTCATGATGTCTCCGCTACCTTAGTAAGGGCTAGGAATGTCTGTCATAGAAACCAATACGCTTTTCACTTGTGTGTAAGCGCGTAGGGTTTCGACACCGTTTTCACGGCCAATACCAGATTCTTTGTATCCGCCCACAGGCATTTCTGCAGGTGACGCGCCCCAAGTGTTTATCCAACAAATACCGGCTTCAAGTTGCTTGATCACACGGTGAGCTCGGCTCACGTCTTTCGTGAAGACACCTGCGGCTAGACCGTATTTAGTATCGTTGGCACGACGGATCGCTTCGTCTTCATCTGTGAAACTCAGGACAGACATAACAGGGCCGAAAATTTCGTCACGAACTTGTGGCATATCATCGGTACAATCGGTGAATACCGTTGGTTTGACGAAGGCACCGTTTTCACAGCCATTTTCTGTGTAGCGTTCGCCGCCGCATAGCAGTGTTGCGCCAGCTTCTTTTGCTGCATCGATGTAGCCTAGTACTTTTTCCATGTGGCCTTGGTTGATCAAAGAGCCAACTTGCGTATCCATGTCCATTGGGTCACCGATGATCATGGCTTCAGTGCGCGCTTTCAGCTCTGCTTTGAAGGCTTCTAGCATGTCTTCGTGAACGAACACACGCGTACCGTTGGTGCAGACTTCACCTTGAGTGTAGAAGTTAGCAAGCATTGCGCCGGAAACCGCTTGGTCTACAGGCATATCAGGGAAGATGATCAGTGGTGATTTACCACCTAGCTCCATGGTGACATCTTTAAGTGAAGACGCTGAAGCAGACATGACTTTTTTACCCGTGCCGACTTCACCAGTGAAGGATACTTTGTCGATCTCAGGGTGGTTTGTGATCAATTGACCCGTACGAGCATCCCCTTGAACGATGTTGAATACGCCGTCAGGAAGGCCTGCTTCAGTGAAGATTTCAGCCAGTTTGTAAGCCGTAAGCGGTGTTTCTTCAGATGGTTTGAAAATCATTGCGTTACCCGCAGCCAAGGCTGGGCCAGATTTCCAACAAGCAATTTGAATTGGGTAGTTCCAAGCACCGATGCCAGCACACACGCCTAGTGGTTCGCGGCGTGAGTAGAAGAAGCTGTCCGCATCAAGGTCTTGGAAGTCGCCTTGGATTTTGTCTGCTAGGCCTGCGTAATATTCGATCACGTCAGCGCCTGTTTGAATATCGACAACGATCGCTTCTTGTAGCGGTTTACCAGTATCCAGTACTTCCAGCTTAGCGATTTCTTCATTGTGCTCGCGCAGCAGGTCCGCAGCACGTTTAAGAATACGACCACGTTCAACGCCACTCATTGCTGCCCAAACTTTTTGACCTTGTTTGGCTGAGTCCACAGCTGCTTGCAGCTCTTTCTCGCCTGCAAGTTCTAGGGTTGCTAGCAGTTCACCTGTTGCTGGATTACGTGTCTCGAAGGTTTCACCCGTCGTGGACGCAACGTAGCGGCCATGAATGTATTGCTGCTTATGTGCCATGTTTCACCTCTCAAAGTCGAAAAGTTAGATCCTGAATTAGGATGTATTTGGGTCAGCTCATTTAGCCTAAATTTAGCGTTAAGTTTTTTATTAAATGAGCGTTTAATAAAAAACATTGTACATAAAATGAGTGATTTTGAAATCCATAGAGCAAAAAAAATTCTAGCAGAGCTAAAAAATAAGATGTGAGGGCGATCGAAAAACATGAAAAGGGCACCTGTCTGGTAACAGGAGCCTTTCAGAAGAGAAGCGTAAACAGCGTGATAATTACAGTTGTAATATGCAGTTTTGATCGTGGCTGATTGGGCTCTGAACATAAGCGTCAGCGCTTTCATCATTAAGCCATGTTGTACCATCCACCAGATAACGAAACTGATATTGTTTGTCTTTCTCCAAGTTGATGGTAGAAGAAAATACGCCTGATTTTTGCTTGCGCATCGGCGTGGCAGATTCGTCCCAATTATTAAAATCTCCAACAAGGAAGACTTTTTTTGCACCTTCGATTTGCCCTATCGGCAGAGCAAACTTTACTTTGCACTCGGGTTTGGTTTTTAGATAGTTCTTTTCGATCATCTTCAGCTCCTTGAGTCAGCGGCAGGATTCGTGTGACTTATGCACATCTAGCTTGTTTGCAAGCAAGTCTTACGCCAATGGGGAAAACTTGGAGTGTTATCCCCAACCTGCCCCAAATCAGCAGTCCTATAACCGATAGTACATAACTTGAACGCTAAAAATGAGGGCATATTGTTCAAACAATGCACAATTATTTTGCTTGAGCAGCTAAAATGACAGTGAGTCATTCAACAATCGAGGAGGTTTCCATGGAATTCGCTCACATTGTTTTGATCGTACTTGCCATCGCTTTAGCCGTTAAGCTTGGATATCTATGGTATTTAAAGCATCACTCAGGTGCTTCTCAGCGCTCCCATCATAAAGATTCATGAGCGACATCGTTACCTGTGAGATAGCGTTTACGTTTGCTGTCTTTCACCTTGTCTAAATCGACAAGGACCAGACCATCAACACAGTATCCGAAACTCGCATCTACACCGAAGTCTAAGAAACGTACGCCGTTGTCTTCACATAATTCGCTGTACTGCTTAAACAGTGTGGGGACAGCGGCACCGATGTTGCCGAGTTGCTCTTTTAAGCTGCGAAAGTCTTCTTCGTAACTTTCTCCACTGAAATAGCTTTTCAGTAAATCTTTGTGCTCAGGTTGAATCGTGTAGCGTGTGAATGAGGTGGCCAAGTGTTCAGGATCGGTAAAATAGGTACGATAAAAGTGCACGATCATGTCTTTCGCCAGTGGTGGGAAATGTCCACTGAGGCTGACAGGGCCAAACATGTAACGTACTTCTGGGTGTTTGATCAAATAGGCACCGATGCCATACCACAAGTAATCGAGGCTGCGTTTGCCCCAATACTTTGGTTGAACAAAACTTCGCCCCAGCTCGATCCCTTGCTCAAAGTAGGGCTCCATGTCGCAGCTATAGCTGAATAAAGTGCTGCTGTAGATACCTTTATCTTGCCCTGCTTTTAAGTAACGGTACACTTCACCAATACGGTATGCACCGACAATCTCGAGTTCTTCTTCATCCCATAGGACAAGGTGACGATAATATTGATCGTATTTGTCTAAGTCCTTTTGCTCGCCGGTGCCTTCTCCAACCTTACGAAATGCGATTTCACGCAAACGTCCGATCTCTTGCATCAGGCTCGACTCGTGCTCGTAATCGACTAGATAGATTTGTTTGTTGTCTTTGGTCGATCCTAAGTGTTCCGCACGCTTAAGCTCGAGTTTCAATTGTTGACGGTTTTGAGGGTGAGAAATGGTTTTTTCAGTTTTAAGCAGAGGCTTGCGACCTTTGGCAATACGGTACAAGTGTCGCTTAACCAGTTTGTTCTTTTCCTTGTTGCTTAATGGCAACTTAGCCAGCTCTTGAATCGGGATCGGTTCGCCCACTTGAATAGGGATGCGACGATTACGCTGGCGGAACATTTCATTGGCCAGCTGCACTGTCGAGAGGGGGCGATAGACCCAAGAACTGGTGTAGAACATCATGGAGTTGCGTCCACCAATGTGCACTGGAAGTATTGGGCTATTGGTTTTTTGTGCAATTTTTAGATAACTGGAGTTCCACTTTAGATCTTTGACTCCGCTCGGAGAAAGGCGTGATACCTCACCAGCAGGAAAGATAATCACACACTCTTCTCGATGTAGGCAGTCCATAATAGCTTTGAGTTGCTGACGACCTGTTTTGCCCCCGATGTTATCGACCGGAAGTACAAGTCCTTTGAGGGCATCAAAGCCTAACAAGAGGTCGTTGGCCACGATTTTGACATCAGGTCGAATCTCGCCAATGAGACGCAAAATAGCTAGACCATCTAATGCGCCAAGAGGGTGGTTTGCCACGATCAGAGTACGGCCAACTGCGGGTATGTTACGGCGATCCACTTGGCTGGCACGATAGCCAAAATTGAAGTGATCTAAAACGCGATCAATGAACTCAAATCCAATGCAGTGCCCATTTTGTTCAAGAAACTGATTCACTTCATTTTCGTGAAATAGGCGTTTAAGCAAGCTCAAGGTGGGCTTGGTTATGATTGGGCTTTTGTCTAAAAAGCCTGGGGCTTTACTGGAAATGATTTGTTCGACTTGTAACACGATCTACTCCACTCACCTTCAAGGTTCTCTTGAACAGGCTAGGGAGAGACGATGACAGCTCGGTGAAGTTTTTGTGTCGACTTTATGACAGGTTAGATAGCAAAAAGCCGATCATTGATCGGCTTTTCGTGCATTTAAGCTTTAGGCTTACTGTTTCCCAAGGTAATGTGACGCGAACCTTTGAGGTTGGACTGACCACTAACACCTTGATCAATCTGTTCGATTTGCCCACCACGAGCCAAGAACTCTTCCATCTGTTTCGCAATGCTTGCAGACGTTTCCATTGGAGTGTCGGCTGATTTCTTTTTAGAAGCCATGGTGTATTCCTTTTATAATAGATTGAACTCTAATCATATCAAATTTCCATGTTCATGGCTTTAGTTTATTTTTTCACCGCAATCAGAAACATAAAAGCGTGCCCTACGATGGGAGGGCGTTGCCTTTATTGGGATGAAAATAACGCATAATTGGATTTAGGAATCGCGTTAGCCATCCGGTAAACTCAATCGGTGAATCTAGGATAATCAAACAGATGCATTCAGCGTCTTTAGTGACCCTAGGCTGGTGCTTGTGATTATGATCTCGACAAATAAAGTCGCCTTCACGATACAAACCCTCGTCATCAGAGAAAGCCCCTTTCAACACCACAGTGATTTCATTTCCTGTGTGGGTATGGTTTGGCAATCGAGCGCCTGGTTTCACTCGTGATAAAGCAATTTGTGGTCCGCCAGCTTCATCACTCAACGTAGCAAGTTTAAAAGAAGGCGTCAGAGGCATCCAGTTTAACTCGTTGAAACCTTTGGGTATCAAACGTCGCAAGGAACGCGGAATGTGTTGAAACACAGTCTCTTGTTCAGGCTCATGTTGAGAAGGTGCAGCTGTTTGATCGCTGTTTACGATGGCTGCTAATACGTTGCTTTTTAAAGACGCCATATGCTCTGGGCGTGAATCAATCATTTGCTCTGCAAACAATTCCGCCCCAACATTATTTAAACGACGCATCTGCTCACGACAATGTGGGCATTGATCTAAATGCACAGATACACCCAAAGCATGCGCCAATGGCAAAGTACCAGAAGAATAATCTGTCAAAATGTCGAGTGAAGGATGGCAGCTAAGCATAGCGACTACCTCTTAATAATTACGGATAACTTGTTTAGCGCGAGTCTGACACGAGATTTGACCGTACCTAATGGTAAGCCAAGTTCTTCTGAGGCTTCAGAGTGGCTTTTACCCTCTAAATACACCTTCGACAGGACTTGCTGTTGCTCAGTAGGCAAATGCGTTAGTCCTTCTCGTATGCGAACTTGGTCGCGTTGTTGTTGTGCCTCCCGAAAGGGATCGGCATTCTCATCAGCCATTTCGCTCCAAAACTCTTCTGGATCGATATCGCTTTGGTATCGCCCATTTTTACGCATGTAATCAATACGTGCGTTACGGGCAATCGTAAAAATCCATGTATTCAACGACGCAGTAGCGGGGTTGTATAAATGAGCTTTGTTCCAGATTCGGATCATCACCTCTTGGGCGATGTCATCTGCCATAAGATTAGCGCCGGGTTGCGATGCTAAACAAAAGGCGCGAATACGTGGGGCATAGTGATCAAATAAGCGTTCCAAAGCACCCGTATCACGCGATTGGGCTACTTGAGTCATGTCTGCCAACAAAGTGTTGTCTACTGTCGTTTCAGAAACTGTGTTCATCCTAGGGCTCCAAACGTGCACGTGGGTCAGTCTGGGTGTGGTGAAGCTATATTCACAGTTTCATTATACGGGGGCTTTAGATGAATGGATCAGTGATCTGATGATTTTTTTTCAGCGTATGTACTATAAAGTTATCCGACAACATTAATAGGTAGTTCCGCGATGCAGGCATGCAATGCAAATTCAACAAACGAATTGATCGAGCGATTCAAAGCCTTTTACAAAGATGTGAAGAATCCTCGCTTGGACGCTATTGGTGACGTTTACGCCAGTCATGTGAAATTCCGTGACCCAGTGCATCAAGTACAAGGCTTGGCGGAGCTTCATGCTTACCTTTCTGAGGCTTCTGAGAATGTTGTCAGTGGCCGATTTGAATTCTTGGATCAGCTGGTTGGCAAAGATAGTGCTTATATAAAGTGGAATATGTATTTTTCTCACCCTAAGCTTGGTAAAGAAACACATATCGTGCGCGGCATGACCCAGATCCAATTTACGGATCGCATTTACTATCATGAAGACGTTTATGACATGGGGCAGATGATCTATGAACATGTGCCAGTTATTGGTTGGGCGGTAAAACGTCTGCGTAAACGAATGGCCACGGAGGGGTAATATGCCAAATGAGCAGGGCAATAAAACCATTTGGATAACAGGAGCAAGCTCTGGTTTAGGGTTGGCCCTAACTAAGCACTATTTGCTAATGGGAAATCGAGTCATTGCCTCCGCCCGAAGTGAAGGAGAACTATCGCAACTCGCTAAGCTCTATCCTGATGAATTATCTTTTTTAGCCTTTGATGTGACGGACACGTTACAAATTGATGCGACACGCTCGGCACTAGAGTCGATGACTGACCCTTTGCACATGGCTATTTTAAACGCGGGCACCTGCGAATATTTTGATGTAGACACTCCTGACTGGACGTTGTTCGAACGTGTGAACCAAGTTAACTACCTAGGCATGGTTAACTCTCTACAAGTTTGCCTACCCAAGCTGAAGCAAACTGCCAACGCACATTTAGTGGGAGTGTCTTCGCAAGCAGTACAAGCTCCTTTTATTCGCTCCGAAGCGTATGGCGCCAGTAAGGCCGCGGTGCGCTACTTACTTCATTCACTACGGTTAGATCTTGCCCCAGATGATGTGGCGGTATCTTGTATCTTGCCAGGCTTTGTCGATACACCTTTGACGCAACGAAATGATTTCGACATGCCTTTTCTGATGGCCCCAGAGCAAGCCGCGCACCGAATAGCAAACGCTATTGAAAAGCGTGTGTTTGAATACGCATTCCCGAAACGGTTATCAGCTCTTCTGGCGTTGGCACGTTTAGCGCCATCAGGATGGTTTAAATTTAATGCGCGCAAGCGTCCCAGCGAAGGATAAAAGTTATGAAAATTGCCATCATCGGCAGCGGTATTTCAGGACTTACGGCAGCGTATCTACTGAACAAGCAACATGACATAACCCTATTTGAGCGTGATGCTCGAATTGGCGGGCATACCGCGACCAAAAAAGTAGATGATCAAGGTGTTACTCGACACATCGACACGGGTTTTATTGTTTACAACGACTGGACTTACCCCAATTTCATTCGTTTGATGAAAGAACTCAATGTCGCGACGAAGCCGACTGAGATGAGCTTTTCAGTCAGTTGTGAGCGCACAGGATTAGAGTACGGCGGTAACAACCTTAATACGCTCTTTGCACAACGAAAAAACTTAGTGAACTGGTCGTTTTTATCTATGTTGAAAGACATTCTGCGCTTTAACAAAGAGTCGATCGCAGACCTTGAGTCAGGGCGTTTAGAGCCGGATATTACGCTTGGGGAATACCTAGCCAAACAAGGCTATGGTGATATGTTTGCCAGTCACTATTTGATCCCTATGGGCAGTGCAATCTGGTCAGCAACCTTACAGGAAATGATGCAGTTCCCATTGCTATTCTTTGTACGTTTCTTCAAAAATCATGGCCTGTTGAGTGTTAATAATCGCCCTCAATGGCATGTTATTGAAGGTGGATCTGCTGCTTACCTTGAGCCCATTACACAAACGTTTAAAGAGCGTATTCGCCTTGAAAGCCATATAGAAAAGGTGGTTCGTACAGATACAGGTGTGCAGGTGCACTTAGAAGAAGGCAGCGTTGAGACATTTGATCAGGTGGTATTTTCTTGCCACAGCGATCAGGCTTTGGCCTTGTTAGGTGATGATGCTACAGACCTAGAGCGAGAGGTGTTGTCTGCTATCCCGTATCGCGACAATGAAGTGGTCTTGCATACAGATACTTCCTTACTGCCCAAGGCAACTTTAGCGTGGTCTAGCTGGAACTATCATTTGGGTACGGAAAAGCTAAAGCCTGCAACGCTCAGTTACAACATGAATATTCTGCAAGGCATTCAGGATTCTAAGCAGACATTTGTCGTGACATTGAACCATACGCATTGGATTGACCCAGATAAAATCATTGGTCGTTACACTTATGCCCACCCAACGTTTACCCTCGCAGGGATTGAAGCACAAGAGCGCTGGCAAGAGATCAATACGGACAAGACTTGGTTCTGTGGTGCCTATTGGCGCAATGGTTTTCATGAAGATGGCTGTTGGAGTGCAGTACGAGTGGCGAGGGCGTTGGGAGTTGACTGGTAATGTCTGACTGGTCCAGTGCTCTGTATACGGGGCAGGTACGGCATCGTCGCTTTGCTCCACGTTATCATGGCTTCACTTATGAAGTGTGTATGGTGCTGTTTGATCTAGATGAGGTGGGTGACATTCTAGGACTGTCTCCTTGGTGGTCTGCCAAATCTTGGCGGCCAGCTCGTTTTGTACGCCAAGACTACTTTGGTGACTCGCATATCTCCTTAAAAGAAGCGGTGCAGAATGAGGTGAATAAGCGCTTGGGGCTTACATTAAATGGCCCCGTGAAATTGCTAACCAATGCACGTTATTTTGGATACCTCATTAATCCCATTTCCGTGTATTACTGCTACGACGAGGCACAGAACCTTAGGGCGATGTTACTTGAAGTCACCAATACTCCATGGGGAGAAAAGGTGGCTTATGTCTTTTCCTGTGATCCAGAGCGCACCATTCAACGTACCCACATTGATAAAACGATGCATGTGTCACCATTTCATCCAATGGATCACTTTTATGATTGGCGTAGTAATCAGCCTGGTCAAAAGCTTGCGATTCACATGCAAAACAAAGAACAACACGGTAATCAGCAATGCATTTTTGACGCAACACTTTCATTGCGCCGTGAGCCGATAACCAAAGCTAGCTTGAGTAAGGTGTTATGGCGTTATCCCTGGATGACCGCCAAAGTAGCTTGGGGCATTTATTGGCAAGCGATGAAGCTGTTTATAAAACGTGTGCCAGTACACGATCACCCAAAACACAACTTGGGGCATTCTTCAGATTAAGGGGTACTTGATGATCAACTCAGTCAGTGTCGGTTTAGGTAAGAAAACGTTCCGTCGAAGTATTGTTGATAAGGCGGCTAAAAAAGCCGTATTGGCTATTTTAGATCGTCTTGAAGTGGGTCATTTAGTGCTGGAAGACGGTGACAATACCTACACCTTTGGTCAAAGCTTAGCGGACAGTCAGTACCACGCGCACATCACGGTTCATGATTCTCATGTATACAAAGATGTTTTTGCCAGCACCAGTATTGGCGCCGCGGAAGCCTACATGAAAGGATATTGGAGTACTCCAGACCTGACGGCAGTGATTCGACTGATGTGTGCAAACTTAAGTCTTATCAACGAGGCTGACTCGAGTGGTTCCCTATGGACTCGTTTAGCCACCAAAGCGTTCCATGCGTTCAACGCCAATACTAAAGATGGCTCCAAGAAAAATATCTCAGCACATTACGATTTAGGTAATGATTTCTTTGAGCTGTTTTTAGACCCAACTATGATGTATTCCGCAGCCATTTACCCCAGTGCGGATGCCACATTGCATGAAGCGTCTGTGTATAAATTGGATCGAATCTGTCAAAAACTCGAGCTTGGCCCAGAAGATCACTTGCTTGAAATTGGTACCGGTTGGGGCGGGATGGCGATTCACGCCGCGCAACATTACGGCTGCCATGTAACCACGACGACCATTTCACAAGAGCAGTATGACTTTGCCAAAGCTCGAGTGTATGAATTGGGCCTACAGGATCGTATTACTTTACTGCTGGAAGATTATCGCGATCTTCAAGGTCAATACGACAAGTTGGTGTCGATCGAGATGATTGAAGCGGTTGGCCACGAGTTTTACGACAGCTACTTCAGTCAGTGTAGCCAACTGCTCGAACCAGATGGCTTAATGGTTATTCAAGCGATAACCATTGCCGACCAGCGTTATGATTACGCACGTAAATCCGTGGACTTTATCCAGCGATATATCTTCCCAGGTGGTTGTTTGCCTTCAAATGCTGTGATTGCTGAAAAAATAGCTCGCAAGACGGATATGCAGATTGTTGCGGTGGAAGACATTACGGAGCATTACGCTGATACCTTAGCTGACTGGCGCGAGCGTTTCCATAAGGAAATCGAGGCAGTGAAGCATCAAGGTTTTGATGATGTATTTTGCCGTATGTGGGATTACTACTTAGCTTACTGTGAGGGTGGCTTCCGCGAGCGCGCAATCAGTACCGGTCAGTTCGTTTTTGCCAAACCTCGTTATCGCTTTCCTCGTCGTTAGGCGAGGAGTCTGACGGAGGCCTGTCATGTTGAAGTCTCTGCTCAATGCCATCAGTTTTCAGTTGTTTTGGTTTGCCTGTGTGCTTGGTGGTGATAACTGGGCTGTCGCGTCCATCGTAGTCTATTTTGTTCTTCATCACGTTTACTTTGTTCGCACGCACCGAGAGTGGTGGTTGATACTACTGTTTGTCGGCCTAGGTGTTGTCATTGATGGGGCATTGATCTTTGATGGCTGGTTACAATTGCCTTCGTCTATCTGGACGTTTCCTATCCCTCCACCTTGGTTACTCGGACTGTGGGCAGGTGTGGGGTCTTTGTTCTTCCATTGTCTAAGTTGGGGGTTGGATCGTCCTTGGTTACTAAGTGCCTTAGCCGCATTTTTTGCTCCCATGAGCTATTTCGTTGGCGCAGATTTCGCAGAAGTGTCATTCGGACGCTCTACTATCGCAACTTGGGCTTTGATGGCGTTTATCTGGTTTTGGGTCATGCAGGTAGGCGTCTTTGCGGCAAAACTTACTCAAAAACGTAATGGACGCAAACACCATGTTTAAATACTCACTCGCGCTGATGGCGCTAGCCAGTACCGTTCCAGCTTTGGCGCAGCAATCTCAAGTCGTGATTGGTGAAGCATTTGATGTAGACAGTCAGAAGTTAATTTATGTTGAGAAACATCGCTATATTGAGGGCAATCAACACGAGGTCAAATACTACGACCCAAATGGCGAGTTATTCGCTGAAAAGCGCTTGAGCTATGGGCAATATGAGCAAGCCCCTGCCTTCGAACAAGAGAACAGCTTGCGTGGAGAATGGATAAAAGTCACCTCTGAAGGGGATCGGATAAAGGTTCAATATCGAGAAGAATCTGGTGCCGTCGTGTTTGATAAGCGAATCAAGGTGAATGAACATTTGTTGGTCGACGCAGGCTTTGACCGCTATGTGAAAATGCACTGGGACAAGCTACTGAGCAATGCTTCGATGAAAATTGATTACCTAGTGCCTAGCCGTTTGACGACGGTTGGGTTCGAAGTCGGACGTGTCAATTGCCTAGCCAATACTCGGGCTGATGCGGTGTGTTTTGCAATAACACCTACTTCTTGGTTTGTGTCTCTCGCTGTTGACCCGATTACGGTGGCGTACGACCCAGACACTCGTCATTTATTACGCTTCAATGGACGCGGCAACATTGCTAGCAGTGATGGCAAATACCAAACCGTCGATATTCGCTACCAGTACCCTGAATAATTTTGAACTGACCAATTTGCGCCAATGGAGGCTCGTATGATTCGAATAATGGCCCTGTTTTTTTCCATTCTATGGCTAACTGCATGCTCGTCGACTTCGATAGAAGAGTACGCCAGTAACCAACCCGAATTGAATGTGGAGTCCTTCTTTCAAGGTGATTTAGTCGCCCACGGTGTGCTGAAAGATCGTGGTGGCAAAGTAACACGTTATTTTTATGCCGATTTAAAAGGCAGTTGGGAAAATGGCGTGGGAACACTGGAAGAGTGGTTTGTGTTCGATGATGGGGAACAGCAAGAGCGGATTTGGACATTAACTCCGAATGGTGATGGCACCTATACCGCAACAGCAGGGGATGTGATCGGAGCAGGGCGTTTAGAAACGTCGGGTAATGCGCTGTTCATGAAGTACGTATTACGGGTGCCTTATGATGGCGATACCATTGATTTGAATGTGGATGACCGTATGTACCTGGTCACACCGGATCATTTGATCAATGAATCGGTACTCACCAAGTTTGGTTTTGAAGTGGCATCTTTGACCTTAAGTATTCGCCAGAAAGCGCATCAGAGTGAATAAGCGCTTGATTGATGATTGGGGTCTGCTATTCTGCGCGCCATACAGATAACTCGCAGAGCCTGGAGAAACAAACGTGGCACAATTGGTATTTCGTTTAAAGAATGTTCCTGAAGAAGAAGCGGATGATATCCGTGCATTACTGAACGAACATGACATTGAATTTTACGAAACCAGTGCTGGTCGTTGGCAAATCTCTATGGCGGGTATTTGGGTGCGCGATAAAGAACAAGCCCAGCAAGCAAAAGCGCTGATTGCAGAAGATCAATCAGCGCGTGCAGCCAGCGCTCAAAATATTAGCGCACGTGATTGGTTAGTTGGTTTTTTAACTCATGCACGCCAAAACCCAGTGGAATTTTTATTTACCCTCGTAGCGATCGCCATGGTGTTATCTCTGACGTTGGTTCCATTTTGGATTGGTCAGAACCTCGCTTCCTGATTCTCTGCCTTATTTTCTCTCTGATTAATTGCCTATACGGGAACGCATTGTTTTTGCGCCTGCAGCAGTGCCTGAGTCACCAAACGTCGAGTGATAACGCCCACTAATCGTCCTTCCTCCACCACGGGAAAGATCTTTGGTTTATCTTCCATCATCAATTTTGCAATTTGCATGACTTGCATGGTTGGTGTCACGGTCAGCACGTTTGAGCGCATTACGCTTTCCACATTTTTAGGTTGATGACAATAATAAACGGCTTGGCTTAACGGCTCTAATAAGTCTTGTTCAGAGACAAAGCCGATAACGTGATCGTATTGATCGGTGACCGGCGCACCACTGAGTTTGTGTCGAGCCAATTGCTCGGCGCAGTCATCAATGCGTGTCGTCGGATAAACATGGAACGTGTCGTGGGACATGATGTCTTGGACACAAAGACTTTCTAATTTCATAAACGCCCCCACTCAACGAAAGGTACTTCTTTAGTGTAGTGGGGGAATTCAGATTTTGCTTATTAAGCCGTCGTTGTTTGTAATGAATCCAGTCTGGCTTGTCGTTTATTCAATGCCGCAGTAATAAACTGTACGGAAATTGCAGCGCCTACAACTAAAGCCATGCCGAATAAACTCAGGCTGTCCGCATGGCTAGAGACAATAACTCCTTGCCACAATCCTAACGCCACACACGCTTCTGTCGCGATAAAGGCGATGACTGGCGTCAGTGCGATGGATGCGCTGACTTGCACGGTCTGCCAGTAGTTAAGTGCTTGCGCGAACGCCCCATAAGCAATCAAGGTATTAAAACAACAGAAAGCTGCGACTAATACTTGGTCACTATTCATCTCAAGCAAATCGCTCGGGCTGGTAAACGGCAGCATTACAACTAAGGCATACATGTAAATGCCCAATAAGATATTGGTAGAAGACAGCACTTTGAATAATGACTTCTGCAATAGAGCATAAAAGCACCACGCACAAGCTGATGTTTGTACGATCAAAAAGCCCAGAGCAAGGATGCTTGGATCACCGCTGATTTGACCACTTATAACCGGATGAAAAAAGATCACCATACCTAAACCCAGTACGGCAAAGCATAGCCACTGTGGCCAGCGGATTTTTTCTTTGAAAAATACCATACCCCCAAGGGCCAAGAACAAAGGTGCGACTTGGAAACTAAGTTGCGCCACACCTGGATGTAAAAAATCCAAGCTCCACGCGAAAAAACTGTAGTTGATGATTAACAAACTGCCTGCAGCGGCCAATGTTAACCATTGCTTCTTGGTTAGTTTGGCAAACTCATAGAGCTTTCCTCGCCATCCCTGCCAAGCCAGTAAAATGATCCCGGCTACGGAGAAACGCAGCCAAGTTAGCGTTGCGGGGTCCGAAAAGTCGCCAGACAGTTTCAGAGCAATCGGTAACGCACTCCAAAACAGCACACACACGGTGCAGAAGAACAAACCATATAAGAAGGCTTGGCGACTTGAAATTGGCATAACTTTTCCCCCATTTAACAGGCCCATATCGTAAGCCTAAATGGTGTGCTAGTTTTGTTATGTTATCCAATGCATAATGCTTCTAAATATTATTCAATAAATGGATATTACTATGTTGAATAGCAGTATGATGCATTTGGACATCAAAACTCTGATGGCACTCTTGTATTTGTTAGAAGAGCGAAATGTAGGGCGTGTTGCGAACAAGCTGTATCTGAGTCAGCCTGCGATGAGTCGCACTTTGAGCCGCTTACGTGAAGCTTTTGATGATCCTTTGTTTATTCGAACCCATAAGGAAATGTTGCCGACTGCAAAAGCTCTGGCATTAGAGATGCCATTGCGTCAGATACTTGAGCAGATGAACGGCTTAAGCAATGATCAGGAGTTTGTGCCCCATAAGTCGGAGCGGGTATTTCGTCTGCAAACGTCCCATTATCAAGCGCAAGCTTATATGCCGACCATTGCTGAGCGGTTTTATCAGTTGGCCCCCAATGCGTCCCTAGAAACCAGTTTGGTGACCGAGAACAGCTTGCTTCGATCTGAAAACCAAACGGTGGATGCGGTGCTTTGCAGCGAGTATGTGCAATTGCCCTCACGCTTTGAAAGTAAGATTCTAGGGCGCGAACGGTTTGACTGTATCATGGCTAAAGATCACCCATTGGCGAAGCAGCCAACCATCAGTTTGGATGAATTTCTGTCCTACAACCATGTTCTGGTGACACTGGGCGGTAGCAGTCAAATCTACAGCGATTCAGGATTGGGAGATCGAGCTAAAGAGCGTCGCTATTCATTGCGTACGCCGTATTTTATGTCAGCATTGGAAGCAGTAGGTAAAACAGAATTGCTATTCAGTACTAGCCAATTGCTAGCATATCGATTTCAGGATCAGTTTGGTTTGGTGATTAAACCGTTGCCCTACGACTTTCCCCCGATCGATTATTTCCTATCATGGCCTTCAGAGCAGAGCCAAGATCCGGGAGGTGTGTGGCTCAGAAACCTTTGTGCTAACGTTGTGCAAAGTATGATTCCTTATCCGGTTGTGTCTTAGGGTTTGTTAGTTCGGTGCAAAACTCAGTAAAATAAGTTCTCATGCCCTGTTAGAAAGATGGAGTGGTTTAACCTTTATATGGCCAAGAAAGAGCACAAGCTAACATTACATCCTAGAAACCCTCACCGAGCACGCTACAATTTTTCGTTGTTGGCAGACTCGTGCCCAGAGCTTGCGCCTTACATTCAGCTCAACCAATATGGCACTCAAACCATTGATTTCTCCGATCCGAATGCGGTTAAGGTATTGAATCGCGCGCTGTTAAATCATTTCTATGGGGTATTGTTTTGGGACATCCCAGAAGGGTATTTATGTCCGCCTATCCCAGGGCGCGCGGATTACATTCATTATCTTGCCGACCTGTTAGCTGATAGCAACGCTGGCCAGATCCCTCGTGGACGTGGGGTCAAGGCGTTGGATGTAGGAACCGGAGCAAACTGTGTTTACCCGATTATCGGTTCCCAAGAGTATGGCTGGCAGTTTATCGGCAGTGATGCAAATAATATTGCTGTACAATCAGCGCAAGCAGTCGTTGATGCCAATCCAAGTTTGAAAAAGCGTATTCAACTTCGTCATCAAAGCAATATGCAGCATGTCTTTGCAGGCATTTGGCAACAGGATGAAGTGTTTGATGTGACCTTATGCAATCCACCATTTCACCCAAGCCAAGCAGCCATGACGTCTGAGAACAAACGTAAATGGCGTGGTGTGAAGGGGGATGCCAACAAGACTACGTTAAACTTCGGCGGCCAAGCGCCTGAATTGTGGTGTGAAGGGGGCGAAACAGGCTTTATTTCACGCATGATCAAAGAAAGTGTGGATGTGAAGGATCGATGCTTCTGGTTCACGTCTCTGGTCGCACGTAAGGAAAATTTAGCGGCGATATACCGTGTATTGAAATCCGTTGGAGCGGTTCAAGTAAAAACCATAGAAATGGCGCAAGGACAGAAAATAAGTCGTTTTGTCGCGTGGAGCTTTTTAGAGCCGGCGCAAATTGATTTCTGGCGTGACACACGTTGGCGTAAATAGTCGTCATAGCACTGAGTGTTGTGTGCTGGGCAATGAACTAAACTAATGAAACCTGCGTGTTTAAGAAGGTGTGACATGATTGCGTTATTTCGACTAGTGGCTTTGTTTTTTCTAATTGTGCTAGTGACCGCTGGCGGCTTGGTAATGAGCCTATTCTTAGCACTTTCCAAAGATCGCGTGTACTACATCGCGAAAGCGTTTGCGCCAGTGGCCAAGCTATTCGGTTTGCGTGTCTACAAGCATGTGTCTTACAAGGCCTATGATGTGCCTCAAGCGGTCTACATCGCCAATCATCAGAACAACTATGACTTATTTACTTTCTCCCATGTGGTACCACACAGCACCGTAACAGTCGGGAAAAGTACCTTAAAATGGATTCCATTCTTTGGCTGGCTGTATTGGGCAACAGGAAATTTCTTAATCCACCGCAATGATCGAAACAAAGCTATTGCCACCATTGCGCAAATTGTCGAGAAGATGCGTGACACAGGGTTGTCTATATGGATGTTTCCGGAGGGGACCCGTAGCCGAGGGCGAGGCTTCTTACCTTTCAAACGCGGTGCTTTTCATGCTGCGATTCAAGCAGGCGTACCGATAGTTCCCATTGTCTGTAGTTCTACCCATGGGCAAGTGAAACTCAATCGACGGGATAACGGTGCGGTAAAAGTGGAAGTATTAGACCCTATTTACACTAAGGGGCTCACTGAAGCCGATATTCCCGAGCTAGTGAGCCAGTGTGAAACGCTAATGAAACAGGAGCAGCAGGAGCTGGATGAACAGCTTGCGATTCTCGATCGATAAAAGACGTTAGTCCTTTAGGCTCTGGTCGAGGGTATCCCTAAGTTGATTGACCAGCTCATGGGGTGGCAATGTTTCTATTTCATGCCATTCGATACGTTGACTCAATTTTTGGAATAGCCGCTCTAAATGAGCCAACTTGTCAGGCTCTGTTTGCATAGCCATGTTGCCTTGATAAGCCACTTGAGCTGCGTGTCCTCGATGATGCAAATGACGCACTAATTCAATGCCTCGCCACATTAATACTATACAGCTGGCTGGTTGCAGCGCTAGTACAGATTGCCCTTTTAATTTGTTCAGCAATGCTGACTTAAAGGTGTAGCCCGTTTGCAGGCCGGCACCGATCATTGCCCCCAACGTCGTGGCTGTACCTAAGGTTAAGCCAGCGCTCAGGACATCAATCCCAGCACCAATTGCAGCACCGGTAACGGCCTTGGTACTGGTTTGAATTCCCCAATGCTTTAACGTGTCTGCATCAAACACATCCTGCTGCCAAGCGCCTTCTTCCAGAGGTAAATCTTGGAGAATGACATCCGATGCTTGGAAAGCGTAGAGGTGCAGACAAAACTCGATAAACTGCTGTTCTCGTCGGCGAATACTTTGCTCAAAGGTGGTTTTTTCGAGCGCACTGGGTGTTTTGCCACGGCATATTTTTTGAGTGGTGGCACACTCGATGAGCAATTTAGTTAATTGCTCCGTTGCTTTTGTCAGGCGATGTGAGGCATCTCGTTCACGCTGAGTCATGAAATCTTGAAGTGCTTCATAGTGATCTGGCATAAGGCTTTGCAGCGTCTGATAGAGCTTACGTTCATCCGCAAGATAAAAGGCAACGGTGTCGTACTGTACATGAGCGTGTAGATGTCGCTCTGCCAAGCACTGCTTCCAACTAGCTCGATGAGCCGCTTCTTCATGGCAATAATTCAATATCGGCACGATGGGTTTGTTTGCGCAGGCCAATATGCTTAGCTCGTCTAAGTATTTACCTAATGGTTTCTGGCGAAGATCGATAACGTACAAGATAACGTCGCATTGATTTAGTTGACGTAGAATCTTGAGCTCTTGTTCATACTCCACCTGGTAGTTGGGATCTTCGCAAATGGCGTTTAACCATTGTTCGTTGGATAGCTGAACAAATGGCTCAGAGGTTCGTGTTTGCCACAGCCCCATGGAGTCTTCGAATCCAGGGGTATCCACCAAGTGCAGTAATGGCTGATCTGCCAAACTTAGGGTGATACGTTCTACATGGCGAGTTGTGCCGGATTGGTTTTGTACCTTGCCAAAGGTATGATCTCGAACCATGGTGCGGATTAATGACGTCTTACCGGTATTAGCGTGCCCCACAATCAATAAAGAAATGGCCATTACTTCATCTCCCATAGCGCTATGTTTTGTTGCCCAACCCCTAATGACCGGAGAGTATTTACCCATTCCTGATTGAATACATTTCCATATAAATAATACTCCATGTCGGAGTTATAGCTGTGCTTCAAAAAGCGGGCGCTGCCGCGATCGGGGCTGCTGTTTGAATCAATCATTAAAATCGCATTATTAGGGTGTTCAGCGATAAAACGACGTTGGCTTTCGGCGTCATTGAGCAGGTTTACTGGTCTATTTTGAGCAAGCTCTGATGGTATCTCATGGCTCCATTCAAATAAGTAATAGGTCGCATCTTTAAGTTCTGCGGTGCTCAGAGAAAACGGCTGCTCCGTGACTTTAGTATTACTGTCAGACGCGGTGTTATCCGCATCAATGATGGTGCTACGGGTTGCAGAAACCTTGGTTGACTTAACAGTGAGCCAAAGACGCTTACGTTGGTATTGGTAAATAGCTTGACTGACTGCTAAGCAAATTCCTCGCACTGCAATACCATAAATAACAAGGCTGCTAAGTAACCAAATTGCCCAGATTCTGCGTGTGTCGTCTGGCTGCACAAGCGTGCTTATTTGACTTAGTTGGATATCTTGCAGTGATGGCACTGCCATCCCAAGCCAACTAGGTATAACACTCAGCACCTGTGTCAGTGATGTGAAATCTTCAATCGTTAAGAGTGTGGTTTGCCAAATAAACTGAACATGGTGTGTCATCAAAAACAACGTCGCGCTCAAAAAGCCACCGATTAAATAAGCCAGCCAGCAGCCATGAATCAGGCGGACTCCCCACCAATGCTTAAGCTTCCCAGATAAGTGTAATGATTGAAAACAGTCCATGGCCACAGGTGAAATCTTCAACCATTGGCTAAAGCGCATCATGATCGGTGTGAGCGAACTGATATCTCTAGGTGATCTGTAAGGTTTTGTAATAAGGCTTACACACCAAAAAAGTAAACTTAAAAAGTGGGTACCAAGCAAAATCACCAGTAACCAGAAGATATTTATCTGCTGAGTGGCATTGGTTTGAAACGCGACAGGAGCCGCAAGAATACCGAATAAGAAAGCAAGTAAAAATGCACCGATCTGTGTGAAACGCACGATTGACTTGGCTTTTAGGTAATGTGCCTCGATGTCACTGCTAAAGGTCGAAGAAGATGACATTTCCTGAATGTGAGAAATGAACGCCTGTTTTTCGTTTTCTGTCATGGTGGTTTAAAGCTTCCTGAGGGAGGTGTTTATCATCGCATCAAGGGGTGTAACACTAACAATCAGTCTACCTGTGTTGGTGGCATTATGGCGAATTGTTAAGCATAAAGAGTAAAGTGTGTGCAATTGTTACCAGCAATTGCCTAATGCTGAGTCGCTACATTACTATGAATTTAATTCCTGAATCTTTTAAGGTAGTTATTATCATGCGTTTTAATTCTATTCGAGCTAAGGTTACAGCGCCCATTGCGTTGTTAGGTGTCATCTTAATCGGTGTCTTTTTATCATCTAACTACCTGATCGTGGTTGAAAAGCAACACATGCAGAAGCAGTCAGATGGCTACTTTTCTGCCAGTAACCTAGTGCTGAATGCCGACCGAGATATTTATCAGGCGCTGGTCGGTCGTAATGCTATCCTACACAACCAAGGTAATTACGCGGACAATCTTGCTGATTTTGAAGACAATGCTCAGCAGGTACTTGACCGCTTTCAGGCATACCGTAAAGCCTTGGCAGACGAGCCTAATCTGTTAAAGCAATTTTCTAACTTCGATACCCTATTCAATAAGTGGAAAGCGGACGAGCAGCGTCTCTTATCTCAAGCACAAGCAGGTCAAGATTGGCAAGCAGCGGAGACAACGGCTAATGCTAGCTTCTCAGCAATACGCGATGTGTTAGATGTAGCGGGCGAGAGTGTCGCGAATCGAGCGAAGAGCGCTCAGGAAGATATGATTGCTAAAATTGAGTCCTTCCAAACGGTGGTAATGATCATCATCGTCATCGCCTTGATCATCGCTGCTGTGGCGGGGTACATAGTGCCACAACGCCTGAATCGTCGTGTCACACGACTAGCTAGCCGTATCAAAGAAATTGCCGAAGGTGATGGTGACTTAACGCTACGTATTGATTCAACTGCTAAAGATGAACTGGGTGATCTGGCTAACGAGTTCGATGCCTTTGTTGAGCGCTTGCGCGGCATTATAGGCAGCATTCGCAACCAGTCGGAAACATTGGGTGGGATGACGACAGATTTGAATCATGCTTCTGAGCGCACTTCTGGTGTCACCATGACTCTAGTAAATGCTTCTAACTCGATCGTTAGCGCAGCGCATCAGATGAGTATGTCAAACCAAGAGATGGCGGGTGTTGCTAACGACACTGCGAATGAGGCACAGACCTCTAGCGAACTGACAAACCAAGGTATTCGTGCAGTAAATACTTCCCAAGGTGCAATTGATGGCTTGGTGCGAGATATCAATGATGCACTAAATCGTGCTGGTGAGCTGGAGAAAAGCTCTGAAGCCATCGCTTCAGTATTGGAAGTGATTCGTAATATTGCTGAGCAAACCAACCTACTTGCATTGAACGCAGCCATCGAGGCGGCTCGTGCTGGTGAGCAAGGTCGAGGTTTCGCCGTGGTAGCCGACGAAGTGCGTACTCTGGCAACCCGTACACAAGACAGCACCAATGAAATTGAAACCATGATTGAGCAATTGAAGGTTAACGTTCAAGAGTCATCTCGTGCGATTCAGAACAGCCGTAATAATGCTGATACAACTGTAGCGAACTTTGATGAAGTCATCCGAATCTTTGGTTCCCTAGAAGAATCCTTCGGCAAAGTGCAGCAAATGGCCGCTCAAACCGCCCAAGCGACTCAAGAGCAATCCACTGTCTCTAACGAAATCAATGAAAACTTGTCATCCATGAAAGCACAGACAGACGAGGTACAAGCGGTTTCAGACATGGTTCAATCACAGTCTAAACAGATCAGTGATTTGTTCGAAGAACTGGATCGCCAAGTGGGTAGCTTCAAGGTGTAATACTTTTTCTTGTAACGCTTTGATCAAGGGAAGTCGTGTCTGAAAAGATGCGGCTTTTTTTTGTTTGTTAATCGTTGAATTGGATATTTGGGGTTGCTGGGGTTATATTTTTTGGGTTTAGCTTGATGGGTAGGTAGAACATGAAATATCCAATCGTATTACATACTGATAATGGCGTAAGTTACGGCGTTACGGTTCCTGATATTCCGGGCTGTTTTTCTGCTGGCGATACCTTTGATGAAGCCTTGGAAATGGCAGAAGAAGCGATTTTCAGTCATTTGGAATTGATGCTGGAAGACGGTGAGGATATTCCCGTTGCCAGTCCAATTGCCGAATTAAAAGATCATCCAGACTATCATGATTGTGTTTGGGCAATCGTAAATGTCGATATCACGCCACTGCTGGGCAAAAGCGAGAAAATCAATGTCACCTTGCCACATTTATTGATTACCAAAATTGATAAGGTCGTGGCTGCCAACCCCAAGTATAAATCACGCTTAGGATTCTTGGCGGAGGCGTCGAAGAAAATTCTGCAGTTAAACTAAGGTATTTGCTTTAAGACACAAGGCCTCTATAGGGAAGTTTGCATGAAAGTCACAATGTTTTATGTACTATTATTTTTGAACCTTTCTACAAAGGTTCTTGCTCAAGATATAGATATCAATCCAATGCATTTTTCACAGTTGCAGGAGGCAAATATTAGGTTGGAAGAGCAAAACAGAATTTTATCGGAATCAGTTTCTGAATTTAGAGCTTACTTGTTCAGTTCTTTAGGCTTCGCTGCGACTTTCTTGATTTTATTTCTTGGTGTGAATATCTATTTCTTTAGGAATAGATATAACGAAGATAAAACTATGCTGTTAAAAACAATTGAGGACAAAATTGAGCAATCTAAAGATGGATTGGTAAATGAGTTTGGAAAGCTGAGTAAGGCACAACAAAAAGAAATTTCTTCTATAGTCGACTCAAAAGCTAAAAGCCTAGAAAGAGAAAATATTTACTGCCGTATTAGCATACAAGAATTGAAAATAAGACTAGAAGAAACTCCTAGCAATAAATTAAGTAAATACATTCAGCTTTTAGAAGATTATAACTACTTAGGATGGGATATGCAGGCGGCAGATTCTTTGAAAGAAATTTTGAACTTGCTTAAAGATGGTGCGACATATGATAGTTCAGAATATCCTGAAGTATCTAAAGCTTTGAATAAATTGCCTCCTGAATTCGATGGTCTAGTTACTGAAATAAAAAAACTAGTTCACCAATAGCTTAATGCTAAGTAAAAAGCCCTGTTTCTAACAAACAGGGCTTTACTATTTTCAACTTATTTTACGCGTCGATACGTTTGTATTTAATACGTGTTGGTGTCGCGTCTTTACCAGTACGAGACTTGTAATCCGCTTCGTATTCTTGGTAGTTACCTTCGAAGAATACGGCTTTCGAGTCGCCTTCGTAAGCAAGGATGTGAGTCGCGACACGGTCAAGGAACCAACGGTCGTGGGAAATAACAATGGCAGAGCCAGGGAACGCTAGTAGCGCTTCCTCTAGGGCACGCAATGTTTCAACGTCAAGGTCGTTGGTCGGTTCGTCCAATAGCAATACGTTGCCGCCTTCTTTTAGAAGCTTAGCAAGGTGCAGACGGTTACGCTCACCACCAGATAGGTGCTTCACAAGTTTCTGCTGGTCAGAACCTTTGAAGTTGAAGCGGCCGATGTAAGCACGTGCTGGGACTTTCCAGTTGTGAACTGTGATGATGTCTTGACCGTCAGAGATTTCTTCAAAGACCGTTTTCTCACCATCTAGCTCACGCATTTGATCAACGTAAGCAAGTTGTACGGTTTCACCCAGTGTCACAGAACCTGTGTCAGGCTGTTCGATGCCAGCGATCATTTTGAATAATGTCGATTTACCTGCACCGTTACCACCAACAACACCTACGATCGCGCCTGGTGGCACAACCATGTTGAAGTCTTCGATCAATACACGGCCATCGAAACCTTTGGATACGCCTTCGATTTCAATCACTTTGTTACCAAGACGTGGGCCAGGTGGAATGTACAACTCGTTGGTTTCGTTACGTTCTTGGAATTCTTTCGAGTTCATTTCTTCGAAACGTGCTAGACGAGCTTTTGATTTAGACTGACGGCCTTTAGCGTTCTGACGAACCCACTCAAGCTCAGACTTGATCGCTTTGTTGTGCGATGCTTGTTGCTTGGCTTCCATTTCAAGACGCGCATTCTTCTGGTCTAGCCAAGAAGAGTAGTTGCCTTCGTATGGAATACCGTGACCACGGTCAAGCTCAAGAATCCAGCCCGCAGCGTTGTCTAGGAAGTAACGGTCGTGGGTGATCGCCACAACAGTGCCTGGGTAATCTTTTAGGAAGCGTTCTAGCCACGCTACAGACTCAGCGTCCAAGTGGTTGGTCGGCTCGTCTAGAAGGATCATGTCAGGCTTGTCTAGCAGTAGACGACATAGAGCAACACGGCGACGCTCACCACCTGATAGGTGTTCAACGTTCGCATCCCAAGGTGGAAGGCGAAGAGCATCTGCGGCAACTTCTAGGGCACGATCAAGGTTGTGACCGTCTTTCGCTGTGATCAGGTTTTCAAGCTCTGCTTGCTCTGCCGCTAGCGCATCGAAGTCTGCATCAGGGTCTGCGTACGCTGCGTACACTTCGTCAAGACGAACTAGGGCGTCTTTTACATCGGCAACAGACTCTTCGACAATGCCACGTACATCTTTAGTTGGGTCTAGCTCAGGCTCTTGAGGAAGGTAACCCACTTTTAGGCCTGGCATTGGACGTGCTTCACCGTTGTACTCAGTGTCGACACCCGCCATGATGCGAAGTAGTGTAGATTTACCAGAACCGTTTAGGCCCAAAACACCGATTTTAGCGCCTGGGAAAAACGACAGAGAGATGTCTTTAAGAATCTCGCGTTTTGGCGGTACGACTTTGCCAACGCGGTTCATGCTGTATACAAACTGTGCCATAAGGTTATGTCTGTCCTAAGTTGAAGAAACTGTTGATCGTCAGCAATCTAATCAAGGTGCTCACAATCAATGAAAATACACGTAAATTTTGGCGCTAAGCATAGCACATATCCGCTTAATTCAGAACAATCCCCACTGCGCCTGCGACAACGAAAAAGGCACCAATCCATGCTCCGAGGGCAGGGATTTTCTTCGTGGTGATCCATAAGCCAGGCAGAATCAAGACCGGTACCGTAGCGGATAGGGTGGTGACAATCCCGACGTTTGCGTTGGCAACCCCCCAGACTAAAACACTCATGCCGATCACCATGCCGACCGTTGCCAAAAGCAAAAGTCGTAACCACGTCGTGATGGGGAATAAGCGAGCGTCAGAGAGTGTTGCTTGATGCTTAGGGCGATAAAACAATACGTAGACGGCGCTGAGTGCCACCGCCCCCGTGGTAACGCGCACCGCGGAGGCAACAATTGGATCGACGCCAGCGACCAATGCAGGCTTGGCGATCAGCGCGCCGACTGCTTGGCATAATGCCGCTCCCAAGCCCATCAAGACGCCCACCCAGAGCAAACCTTGGGTGGTTTCCCATTCGTGGGTTTGACCGCGACGGCCAAATAAAATAGCAATGATGACGCCGACTAATACCACAGCACAGCTGAAAAGCTCTTGCCATGAGAGTTGCTCATTTAAAAACAGCCACGCCAGCAAGATCGAAAATGGCGCGTTCATGGCGAACAGTACCCCAGCACGTCTTGGGCCTAGGCGGTGTACCGCACTGAACAAAAACGTATCACCAATCAAAATGCCAAGTAGGCCTGAGAGTACCAGTGGTCCTAGATACAGCGCCAAACGGTCTAGCTCTTCCACTCGCCAGAGACTGATCAACAGCAGCATCGAAGCGGCCATGACAATCCGAAAGGTATTAAAGCGGAAGGTGCCAAATTGTTTGATTAAAGAGGGAGCGAGTAAGCTGGAAAGCGTCCAGCACAGCGCCGCTAGCAATCCTGAAAGCTCGGCAAATGGCATAATCTTTGGGCCTCCTTTTTGTGCCCAGATAGTATTGACGGCAATGCGCAAACCGAGGCCATTTTATAGCCATAGCGTGATGGGGTTGGTATCATTTAGCTCATGCATAAGCCAATCTTGTTTTGGCTTGAATCGTACGAAATTTTGCCAATTATTGGAACCAAGATGCGCTGTCCTTTTTGTGGTACACAAGATACCAAAGTGCTGGATTCTCGACTGGTGTCTGAAGGGGCGCAAGTCCGTCGTCGTCGGACCTGTGGCCATTGCCAAGAACGTTTTACAACCTTCGAAGTCGCTGAATTACAGATGCCAAAGCTCATCAAAAATGATGGTAGCCGAGAACCGTTTGATGAAGACAAATTGCGCTCAGGCATTATCAAAGCGATTGAAAAGCGCCCAGTGAGTATTGAGGCGCTTGAAACCGCCATTGCTCGAATCAAAGAAAAGCTTCAGGCAACTGGTGAGCGAGAGCTACCGTCTCGAGTGTTAGGTGAAGCCGTGATGGAAGAGCTAAAACGCCTCGACCAAGTAGCCTATGTGCGTTTTGCATCGGTCTACCGAAGCTTTAAAGATATCAGTGAGTTTCGCCAAGAAATTGATCGCTTAGAACTGGGCGCACATCAAACACCTGAGGAGAAGTAGTTGATGGCTATTAATCATCACGAATTTATGTCACGTGCCGTGCAGTTGGCTCGTAAAGGTATATACACCACTCATCCTAATCCGCGTGTTGGCTGCGTTATTGTCAAAGATGGTCAAATCATCGGTGAAGGCTTCCATAAAAAAGCGGGTGAAGGTCATGCGGAAGTGCAAGCCCTAGCTAGCTTAACAGCGGATGCCAACGGTGCGACTGCTTATGTCACACTAGAACCATGCAGCCATTATGGCCGTACGCCACCTTGCGCGGAAGCTTTGATCAAAGCAGGTGTCACGACCGTGGTATATGGCATGCAAGATCCCAATCCACAGGTTGCGGGTAATGGTTTGAAAATGCTCTCTGATGCAGGCATCGAAGTGCTGGGGCCCGTGTTAGAAAACGAATGCCGCGCACTCAATCCAGGTTTTATTAAGCGCATGGAAGAAGGCTTGCCTTACGTGCGTGTGAAAATGGCTATGAGTGTCGATGGTCGCACGGCAATGGAATCAGGCGAAAGTCAGTGGATTACTGGCCCTGAAGCACGCCAAGATGTGCAACGTCTGCGTGCGCAAAGTTCTGCAGTGGTGACGGGCATTGGCTCGGTGATCATGGATAACCCAAGCATGACTGTACGCATTGATGAGAACGATCAAGAGGCGGACACGAAAGCGGTTCGTCAGCCTTTGCGCGTGATCATGGATACGGCGTTGTCGATTCCTCCAGAAGCGAAAATTCTTTACCCAACCAATGAAGTCTTGGTGTTCTGTGATGAAGAAGAGATCGAAGCAGATCATCTAAAAACGTTACAGAAGAAAAAAGTCGACGTGCGCTTTTTACCGCTGGCGGACGATGGACGCTTGGACCTTGTCGAGGCCATGGGGCAACTTGCTGACGATGGCATCAACGAGGTGTTAGTGGAAACTGGCGCAGTCTTGGCGGGGGCTTTCCTTGACTCTGGTTTAGTGGATGAGTTGGTGATTTATATGGCGCCAAAACTTCTGGGGTCTGAGGCGCGTCCATTATTGAGTTTACCGCTGGAACACATGTCGGATGCGGTTGAGCTAAACTTGTTGGACGTGGCGAAAGTCGGCAACGACATTAAGTTGGTGTACCAGCCGATTTACCGTGAGGAAGAAGACGCATAATGTTTACCGGCATCATTGAAGGGTTTGGCCGCGTCGCACAATTGCAGCGCAAAGGCGGCGACCTAACGCTAAAAATTCACGCGCAAACATTGGATATGTCCGATGTGAAGCTGGGAGATAGCATCGCCACCAATGGCGTATGTCTAACAGTGACTCGTCTAGAAGGCACGAGTTATTGGACGGATGTCTCAGCAGAAACCTTAGCCCATACGACCTTAGGTCAGTGGCAAGTGGGTCAAACCGTGAATCTAGAAAAGGCGTTGCAGCCTATTTCCCGTCTGGGTGGTCATCTTGTCAGTGGTCATGTGGACGCAATTGGGGAAATCAGTGCAATTTGGCCGGATGCGCGCAGTATTCGCTATCGCGTCAAGGTAATGCCTGAGCTAATGCGTTATATTGCGCTTAAAGGCTCCATTTGTGTGGACGGCATAAGCTTAACGGTGACGGGGCTAGAGAATGACGAGTTTGAACTCAGCATCGTGCCTCACACAGCGGATGAGACGATTATGTCAGGCTACACGGTGGGCACGAAAGTGAATGTCGAGGTGGACCAAATCGCTCGCTATTTAGAGCGATTGATTGCTCCGCAAGCAACGTCAGCGCCAAGCAAAGAGTCTACGTTGACGGCTGCATTCTTAGCTGAACATGGGTTTACAGGGCGTCGTTAAGACGTTCAATATCGAATAAAAGGTGAAGTACCATGGCAATTAATACCATTGAAGAAATCTTGGCAGATATGCGTCAAGGTAAAATGGTCATCCTGATGGACGACGAAGATCGTGAAAATGAGGGGGATATCATTATCCCTGCGGACTGTATTACACCAGAAATTATTAACTTCATGGCTGTTCATGCCCGTGGTTTGATTTGCCTAACACTGACACCGGAGCGTTGCCAGCAATTGGACCTACCTTTGATGGTGACGCAAAATGGCGCGCAGTTTAGTACCAACTTCACGCTGTCTATCGAAGCGGCAGAAGGCGTGACAACGGGGATTTCTGCAGCCGATCGTGCGTTGACGGTCAAGCGTGCGGTGGCGGCCAATGCTCAGCCATCGGATATTGTTCAGCCAGGACATATTTTTCCTGTGATGGCGAAACCTGGTGGTGTGTTATCACGCGCTGGCCACACCGAAGCGGGCTGTGATCTGGCGCGTATGGCAGGTTATGAAGCCGCCTCTGTGATCGTCGAAGTCATTAATGACGATGGTACTATGGCGCGCCGACCAGATTTAGAAAAGTTTGCCGAGAAACATGGCATAAAAATTGGTACAATTGCCGATCTGATTCATTATCGCACATTGAACGAAGCCACTGTGAAGCGTGAAGCGGAGCAAACGGTCCAAACTGAAGTGGGCGAATTTAATCTGATCACTTATCGTGACACGGTTCACGGCCTAAGCCACATGGCTTTTGTGAAAGGTGACATTTCTCCTGAAACTCCGACATTAGTTCGTGTTCATGTTCGAGATCCTGCCCGTGATGTGGCGGGGATCATTAGTGCGGACAGTGAGCCGAAATGGTCGATGTCAGGGGCATTAGAATACATTGCCAAAGAAGGCTCCGGTGTGGTGGTGTTGGTGGATACGCTAGATCGCCCAACAGACCTTGCTGAGATTTTTGCGGCGACGATTAACCCACCTGCGGGTAAGGGTTCGGATAAAAGCGGTTCAGGTACTTACTTGACCGTTGGTACGGGGTCTCAAATCTTGCGTGACCTAGGTGTTAGTAAAATGCGCCTATTAAGCTCACCAAGAAAATTCTCCGTCACAGGATTTGACTTAGAAGCCGTGGAATTTATTCCATACAAGGGCACGCCAATTCGTGCCGATCAAGTTTAAAGTTTAGAGGCAAATATGAGCGATATTAAGACTTATGAAGGTCATTTCGCAGCACCTGGCGCAAAATTCGCGCTTGTCGTTGGCCGTTTTAACAGCTACATCGTAGAAAGTTTAAAAGAAGGTGCCATCGATACCCTAGTTCGCCACGGTATCAAAAAAGAAGACATTACTGTGATCTATGCACCGGGTGCATTTGAGATCCCAGTTGTGGTTAAGAAAGTAGCTGAGCAGAACCAATACGATGCTATCGTTGCCCTAGGCGCGGTGATTCGTGGTGGTACGCCTCACTTTGAATACGTTGCTGGCGAATGTGTTAAAGGTCTAGGCCAACTAGCGCTGCAATTTGGTGTACCGGTTTCATTCGGTGTGTTGACGGTGGATACCATCGAACAAGCGATTGAGCGTGCGGGTACCAAAGCAGGCAACAAAGGTGGCGAAGCTGCCTTGTCTGCACTAGAAACTGTTGCGGTATTGCGTGAGTTGGAAGGCAAATAATGAGCGATCAAGACAAGGCGAAAAAGCCAAAGAAACCTTCACGCTCACAACTACGTAGCGCATCGCGCTCGTTTGCATTGCAAGCACTTTACCAGTGGCAAATGAACCACTCATCGGTAAACGAAATTGAAGCTCAGTTCGCGGTTGACCACGACCTGAGCAGCTGTGACAAGACTTACTTCCGTGAATTGGTTTATGGTGTTGCGTCTAAGTCAAAAGCACTAGATGAGCAATTCGAAGTATTCCTAGACCGTCCTCTAGCGGAATTGGATGCGATCGAATTAGCAACACTGCGTATCGGTACTTTCGAATTGGTAGAACGTCTAGACGTACCATACAAAGTAGCGATCAACGAAGGTGTTGAGCTGGCAAAATCGTTCGGTGCGAGCGAAAGTCACAAGTATGTGAACGGTATCTTAGACAAACTAGCGCAGCGTGCGCGTCGCGAAGAAATCGCCGCTCGCCGCAACGCTAAGTAATCGACATACCGATTTAGAAAAGCCATCAAACGATGGCTTTTCTTTTATCTAGCCTAGGAAAAGCGATGCAAGAGTTTGAGTTAATCCGTTCTATATTCCAATCGTCGATCATGGCCAAGACCGAAGGTCGTTCAGATATCCTGCTGGGTATTGGTGATGACTGTGCCCAAGTGATGGTGCCGGAAGGTCAGAGTCTCGTGTTCTCTATGGATACCTTGGTAGAAGGGCGACACTTCCCGTTTGATGCAGACCCTGCTGATATTGGTTATCGAGCGGTGGCGACCTGTGTCAGTGACTTGGCGGCTATGGGCGCAAAACCTGCATTCTTTACTCTCGGTTTGACCTTGCCTGAGTCCGATCCCCAATGGCTGGCAGGATTTGCCGAAGGCATGGCGGAACTGGCAGAACCTATCGGCCTTTTGCTGCTTGGCGGTGACACGACTAAAGGCCCGTTAACCATTACCTTGCAAGTGCATGGCTACATCGAGCAGGAACTGACTCCTAAAAGAAGCCAAGCTCAAATAGGTGATGATATTTATGTCACTGGAACGTTAGGCGATGCGGCAGCCGCTGTGCCGATCGTGACCGGTGAGCTGCATGTTAATACTGAGCGCTTTGATTACTTTTATGAACGCTTTTGGCGTCCTAATCCGCGCCTGATTGCGGGTATGGCTTTGAAACGTATCGTCCACAGCATGATGGATATCTCGGATGGTATTGGTCAGGACTTACAGCACATTACACGTGCTTCAGGAGTAGGGGCGAGAATAGACTTTAATGCCTTGCCTGTCTCTGAAGCGCTCATGAATTGGCAGCCGGACAGTGCTCGCATACTGGCACTAACGGGTGGTGATGATTACGAGCTGTGCTTCACGGCTCCGAAATCGGCTCGAGAAGACATTCAGTTGATCCTACAAACTTTGCATCTGCCTTGTACACGCATCGGTGAAATCACAGAATCTGGTTATGAGATTGAAGGCTATGATGGAGATGTGTCTGGCTGGCTACACTTTTAACTGTATTGGCAAGCATCCTCTCACCTAAGAGTAAGAGGGTGTTGCTCATTACCTTTTGTGTTCGTGTCTTCTTAAATATTGTTCTAAACCGCGAATCATCAAGGATAGGCTGAGGGTTAAAATCAAATACATAAACGCGACGACGTTGTAGGTTTCAAAGAACTGAAACGTGGAGGAGCTGTACACTTTGCCTAGCTGGGTGATGTCTTGCACTCCGAGTACGGAAACCAGAGAGGAATCTTTGATAAGCGCAACAAAGTCGTTGCCCAGTGGCGGTAGGATTTTACGTAATGCTTGCGGCCAAATGATCAATCGAAAGCGTTGCCAACCGTTTAATCCCAGTGCTTGAGCTGCTTCAATCTGTCCTTTACTCACTTCTTGGATGCCCGCACGGAACACTTCTGCGATAAAAGCACTGTAGCTAATAGACAGGGCAAAAATAGCACGCCAAAGTAGCGTAAAATCTCGAGTTCGTGCCTTGTCCAGCCAACCTTGTTCAATAGGCCATTGCAGCATCCAGTTATAAAGTTTGACCAGCTCTGGAGCACCTACGAAGGCGATGTAAAACAAAAGCACTAAAACGGGAACGCCGCGAAGAATCTCGATATAAAATCGCGAGAACTCTCTTACAGCACGCCATTTAGAAAAGCCTGCCAAAGCGATGAGAAGGCCAATGATCGAGGCCAGCACAAACGCCATAAGGGTCACGCCGATCGTGGTTAGTAGGCCTTGCCCTAAGGTATTGGCTATCTTTTGATAGCTTTCATCCGCAATGATATTCCAAGCTAACAGCGCAGCGAGCACCACGGTGGCAACAAGCCACCATGGTAATTTTTGCATAGAGGATTTAAATGCCATGTGGAAGGTTACTGGTTGTAGTCAAAAAACCATTTTTGATTGAGCGCGTCCATAGTGCCATCTGCTTTCATAGCCTTCAACGCGGCATTTACAGGCTCAACCAAGTCTGAGCCTGGCGTGAAGATAAAGCCAAACGCTTCCGAACCTAGGGCATCACCGACCACTTTAAAGGCACCAGGGTTTGCACCCATGTAGCCGCGAGCGGAGGTGCTGTCCATCAATACTGAGTCAACGTCACCCGTCTTGAGAGCTTGAACCGATGCGCCAAAGGTTTCAAACAGGCTAATACGCGGATTAGCTTCGTTGCCATCTAGAACATCGTAAACCGCAACATAGAAGTTGGTTGTGCCAGGCTGTGCGCCAAAGTATAGCTCATCATCCGCTGCAAACTCTTTGGCATTGGTAAAACGATCTTCATCGGCGCGGACGAGCATAAATTGCTCAGACACCATATAAGGTTCTGAGAAATCAATTTGAGCGGCGCGTTCTTCATTGATCGTGATGCCATCCATCCCCACGTCGTATTGGCCTTCTTTGACCGCTTGGATCATGGTGTCCCAGCTGCTAAGTTGCCAATCAACTCTAGCGTTTAGGCGTTTCGCCACTTCATTGAAGGCATCGTATTCCCAGCCGATGCCTTCTCCTGTGTCTGGGTCCACAAAGTTTAATGGTGTGTAGGCGTTTTCTGTAACGGCTACGATAGTGCGGCCTTTCAGGTCGGGTAGAGTGTCTGCCTGAGATGGCATAGCAAGGCTAAGCAGCATGGCGCAGGCTGCGCTTAGGATTGGCTTTTTCATAGTGGACCTATAGATTGATTGGGGTGATAAATTGGATGCAAGAATTATACGCATCTGTTGCATGACGCTCCACGCTATCTTGACACTTTGGTCAAAAAACTTGTTTAGGGGATTGTTTGGCGCTTATGTAGCTGAGTGCGTATAATCGGGGGCATTCACTTTCTCCTTAAGGGGCCGCTCGTGTCACGCGAACTTTCTCAACATCATGCATTTCAAACACGCTGTTTAGCGGATTTAGGTGTGGTGAGTTGGTTTCAACAGGATGAACCTGTTAATGGTGCTGTCTGGCTGGCCCCGAATCCATGGCAAATGCCTGAAAATGTGGCGGTCAGTTCCCCTTCGATGCCAATCCCTGAATTGGACATGGAGGACGAAACATTCACTCCCCACCAACCTTCTGCCCCTGTTGTCCCAGTAGATGAGAAACAAAAAGATGCATCTGTTGCGAATTTACGTCGACAACTTGATGCAGGGCCGGAAGTCATTGTTGAAGATCTACAACCGATTGAGGAAGAGATCGCTCCTATCCAAGCACCTGTCGCAGAGGTGGATATCGCAGGTGCACGCTTACCAATGCCAGTGCATTTGTGTGCCTATTGGTTGGCTGAGCAGCTTTTGATCATTACTGACTTACCCCGTTCATTTGCTGACCAAGAGGCATTAGATAAACTGTCCCTGAGTCTTGCCAAAGCACTGCTTAAACAAGATATCTCAGCTTGGCAATCGGCTCACTTTCAATGGCCAGGAAAGCTGACAAATCGCCATTTGATGGCTCGAGTGGACTGGGCTGCGGGTGGTTTTGAGCAGTTTATTACAAACCAGCTGGATGCGGCGTTGCCTGCTAAGTTGATTGTCGCAGGGGAGCAAAGTAGCGCTTACCTTAACGAGCTTAATGAACAGCACCCGTTGCGCCATATCCCGACCGCAAATGTCCATAGTTTACCGCAGATGTTACGTATACCTGAGCTTCGTAAGGAAGCGTGGGGCGTGATGCAGTCGAGTTTTTCATCATGATTCAAGATCAACAGTCAGTGCCTGTTTTACGTGCGGCTACCCAAGCGGACAGTTCAGCTATCTACGAGTTAGTAAACTCTTCTGATCCCCACCCGTGGCGACTCTCTTTGATCGAAGAGGTGTTACACAGTCGCCATAATTGGCTTCTAGAATGTAGAGAATCTAGACAGATAGTGGGGTGGCTCACGGCATCGATGATGTTTGAACAAACAGAGCTTGAACTGGTGGTAACGGATGTTCATCGACGTCGACAAGGGTTAGGGCGAGCCTTATTAGAGCAATGGTTGGATTGGTCGAAGCAGCAGGACTGTGAAGAAGCTCTGTTGGAAGTGCGAGAGTCCAATCTTGGTGCGATAAAGCTTTACTTGCTACTTGGATTTGAGCAAGTAGGTATCCGCAAAAATTATTATCCTTTAGATGAGGGCGGCAGTGAACACGCTGTCCTCATGACATGCAAATTGAAATAAGTGAGAGAATCCATGACGACTGTATTAGTTCCAATTGCCAATGGCAGTGAAGATATCGAAGCAATCACCATCATTGATGTGCTACGTCGTGGTGGTGCGGAAGTCACCGTGGCGAGTGTCCATGAAGAAAAGCAAACCCAAGCAGCGAATGGTACGAATATCGTAGCGGATGTGTTGTTAACCGATGTGGCTGAGCACATGTATGACGCGATAGTACTACCAGGTGGTATGCCTGGAGCAGAGCATTTGCGAGACTGCAAACTGCTGATTGATATGCTGGAAAAACATGATATTCAAGATGCATTGCTCGCTGCTATCTGTGCTTCGCCAGCAGTAGTATTTGGTACTCACGGTTTTGTTATGGACAAACAAGCAACCTGTTACCCAGGCTTCGAAGAGGGTCTGAAGGGAGCTGAGTACATTGCGGATCAACCTGTTGTGATGGACGACAACATCATCACAGGACAGGGGCCAGCGATGGCGATGGCATTCTCGCTGGCTGTTTTGGCGAACCTTCAGGGAATTGAGAAAACCCAGGAAGTCGCACAAGGCCTGCTTTGCTAATTGCTTTAATCTTGTCTAAATGGTCAGCTAAAAACGGCTAAAAATCGCCAAAGTTTACAGTTTAATAGGGTCTTTTATATGGACGCTATCGTCATATAAGAGTAAAATTGGCCAGATTTATTTAGCCGTAGCGGCTCATCAAATAGCAGTAGTTTTGCTACGACATCAGCATGATTTTAATAAAGCGAGGTGGACCACGAGTTTACCTCGCTTTTTTGCAACCTAAAATAGGCTCTAACGGGAGGTTCCTTTGGCAACATCAGCGATTCTTGCTCTGGAAGACGGCACAATATTCAGAGGAGTGTCGATCGGGGCAGATGGCTCCTCAACCGCAGAGGTTGTATTTAACACCTCTATGACCGGTTATCAAGAAATTCTTACCGACCCTTCCTACGCTCGACAAATGGTCACTTTGACCTACCCTCACATTGGTAACACTGGCGTTAACGCCGAAGATGAAGAATCTAACCAAGTATGGTGCTCGGGCCTGATCATCCGCGACTTACCTTTGCTAGCAAGTAGCTGGCGTAAGCAAGAATCTCTTGATGCTTATCTTAAGCGCAAGGGTGTTGTAGGTATCGCCGATATCGATACGCGTAAACTGACTCGTATCCTGCGTGAAAAAGGCGCACAAGCTGGCTGTATTATGGCTGGCGATAACATCAACGAAGAAGAAGCCGTTGCACAAGCAAAAGCTTTCCCTGGTTTGAAAGGCATGGATCTAGCCAAAGAAGTGACGACTGAGAAATCTTACGAGTGGTCGGAGTCTACTTGGGATCTTGTAAACGGTCACACTACGCCAACCGAATTCCCATTCCACGTAGTGGCGTACGACTTCGGCGTGAAAACGAACATCTTGCGTATGCTTGTTGAGCGAGGTTGCCGCTTGACAGTTGTACCTGCGAAAACACCAGCAAGCGATGTGCTAGCTCTTAACCCAGATGGTGTTTTCCTATCGAATGGTCCTGGTGACCCAGAGCCATGTGATTACGCGATCACTGCGATCAAAGAAATCCTAGAAACTGAAATTCCCGTTTTCGGTATCTGTCTAGGACACCAGTTGCTTGCTCTAGCGAGCGGTGCGCAAACGGTGAAGATGAAGTTTGGTCACCACGGTGCAAACCACCCTGTGCAAGACATCCAATCTGGCCGTGTCATGATTACCAGCCAGAACCACGGTTTCGCCGTAGATGAAGCAACGTTGCCTGCAAATCTTGAAGCGACTCACAAATCATTGTTTGACGGTTCTCTACAAGGTATAGCGCGTACTGATAAGAAAGCGTTTAGCTTCCAGGGTCACCCTGAAGCAAGCCCAGGTCCACACGATGTGGCGCCGCTATTCGATCAGTTCATTGAAAACATCAAAGCAACGAAAGCCTAAGCGAGAACGAGAAGACTATGCCAAAACGTACTGACATAAAAAGCGTCTTAATCTTAGGTGCTGGCCCGATTGTCATCGGTCAGGCCTGTGAATTTGACTACTCAGGTGCGCAAGCCTGTAAAGCCCTTCGTGAAGAAGGCTTCCGAGTAATCCTTGTGAACTCGAACCCTGCAACCATCATGACAGACCCTGTTATGGCGGATGCAACCTACATCGAGCCGATCGAGTGGCAAACGGTTGAAAAGATCATCGAGAAAGAGCGTCCAGATGCCGTTCTTCCTACTATGGGTGGTCAAACAGCGTTGAACTGTGCCCTAGATCTTGAGCGTCACGGTGTACTAGAAAAGTACAATGTTGAAATGATCGGTGCGACAGCAGATGCAATCGACAAAGCGGAAGACCGTCACCGTTTCGACGAAGCGATGAAAGCAATCGGCCTAGAATGTCCGCGTGCGGGTATCGCGCACAATATGGATGAAGCTCACCAAGTTCTAGATGAAGTTGGCTTCCCATGTATCATTCGCCCATCTTTCACAATGGGTGGTACCGGTGGTGGTATCGCTTACAACATGGAAGAGTTCGAAGAGATCTGTACTCGTGGTCTTGATCTTTCTCCAACTAACGAGCTTCTAATCGACGAATCTCTAATCGGTTGGAAAGAGTACGAGATGGAAGTGGTTCGTGACAAAAACGATAATTGTATCATCGTTTGTGCGATCGAAAACTTCGATGCCATGGGTGTTCACACAGGTGACTCGATCACTGTTGCACCGGCTCAGACTCTGACTGACAAAGAATACCAAATCATGCGTAACGCTTCTTTGGCGGTATTGCGTGAAATCGGTGTCGAAACAGGTGGTTCGAACGTTCAGTTCGGTATGGATCCTAAAACGGGTCGTCTAGTCGTGATCGAGATGAACCCTCGTGTATCTCGTTCTTCTGCGCTAGCGTCTAAAGCAACAGGCTTCCCAATCGCTAAAATTGCTGCGAAATTGGCGATCGGTTACACCCTTGATGAGCTACAAAATGACATCACTGGTGGCCTAACACCAGCGAGCTTCGAGCCTTCAATCGACTACGTTGTAACGAAGATTCCTCGTTTCACATTCGAAAAATTCCCAACAGCAAACGACCGTCTGACGACTCAGATGAAGTCGGTTGGTGAGGTGATGGCAATCGGCCGTACGTTCCAAGAATCTATGCAAAAAGCATTGCGTGGTCTGGAAACAGGTTCTGATGGCTTTAACCCACAACTTGATCTTGCTGACGAAAGCAGCAAAGAGAAGTTGCAGCGCGAATTGAAAGCACCTGGTGCAGACCGTATTTGGTACATCGGTGATGCGTTCCGTTCAGGCATGAGCGTTGACGAAGTGTACGAAGTAACCGGTGTTGATCCATGGTTCCTTGTGCAAATCGAAGACCTAATCAAAGAAGAGCAAGCGCTTGAAAACGCAGGTCTTGCGGATCTTGATTATGACTACATGCGTCGCCTGAAACGCAAAGGTTTCTCTGATGCACGTCTTGCATCTCTACTAAGTGTTACTGAGAAGTCTCTTCGTGAGCGCCGTTACCTAGTCAACGTACACCCAGTGTACAAGCGTGTAGATACTTGTGCGGCTGAGTTCGCATCAAACACTGCGTACATGTACTCAACGTACGAAGACGAGTGTGAAGCTGCACCAAGTGACAAAGAAAAAGTCATCATCCTAGGTGGTGGTCCGAACCGTATTGGTCAAGGTATCGAATTCGACTACTGCTGTGTACACGCGGCCCTAGGTTTACGTGAAGACGGTTTCGAAACCATCATGGTTAACTGTAACCCTGAAACCGTTTCGACTGACTACGATACCTCTGATCGTCTGTACTTCGAGCCAGTTACACTTGAAGACGTACTAGAGATCGTTCGTACTGAGAAGCCAACAGGTGTTATCGTACAGTTCGGTGGTCAAACACCGCTTAAGATTGCTCGTGCTCTTCAAAACGAAGGCGTGCCAATCATCGGTACAACACCAGAAGCGATCGACCGTGCGGAAGACCGTGAGCGTTTCCAAAGCATGATTCAGCGCCTAGGCTACAAGCAGCCTAAGAACGCGACTGTTCGCTCAACGGAACAAGCGATCGTTAAAGCGGCTGAAATCGGCTACCCACTGGTTGTACGTCCATCGTACGTACTAGGTGGTCGCGCGATGGAGATTGTTTACAACGAGAAAGAATTGACTCGCTACATGACGTCTGCCGTAAAAGTGTCAAACGACAGCCCAGTACTACTTGACCACTTCCTAAATTCAGCGATCGAGATCGATATCGACTGTATCTCTGATGGTGAGCAGGTAGTAATCGGTGGTATCATGCAGCATATCGAGCAAGCGGGTGTTCACTCTGGTGACTCTGCATGTTCTTTGCCTCCATACTCATTGCCAGCGGATATCCAAGACGAAATCCGTGAAATGATCAAATGTATGGCACTTGAGCTTGGTGTAATCGGTCTGATGAACACTCAGTTAGCAGTTCAAGACGGTGAAATTTACGTCATCGAGGTTAACCCTCGTGCATCGCGTACGGTACCGTTCGTGTCTAAGTGTATTGGTCGTTCTTTAGCGCAGCTTGCTGCGCTAGTGATGGCTGGTAAGACCTTGGCTGAACTTGGCTTTACTGAGGAAGTGATTCCTGATTACTACAGTGTGAAAGAAGCAGTCTTCCCATTCAACAAATTCCAAGGTGTTGACCCAATTCTTGGCCCTGAGATGAAATCGACGGGTGAAGTGATGGGTGTTGGCGATAGTTTTGCCGAAGCCTTTGGTAAGGCTGTGCTAGGTGGTGGTACTGTATTGCCAACATCAGGCCGTGCTTTTATCTCTGTACGTGACCAAGACAAACCAGGAGCGGTTGAAGTAGCGAAGCGCTTGGCTGGACTAGGTTTTGATCTAGTGGCTACAGGTGGTACAGCGAAGTTCCTTGCTGACAGTGGCGTTGAAGTGAAGAAAGTAAACAAAGTAAACGAAGGTCGCCCACATATCGTTGATATGCTGAAAAATGGTGAAATCGCTTACATCATCAACACGACATCGGGCACGCAAGCGATTGCAGACTCTTCTGTGATTCGTCGTACAGCGCTTCAAGGCAAAGTTTGTTACACCACGACCCTAGCGGGCGCGGAAGCAACTAGCCTAGCAATCAGCCGTAAGAATGAAGAAATCACAGTCAGAAGACTACAAGATTTGCATTCGGGGAAATAATGAAAAAAGTACCGATGACAGTGGAAGGTGAAACACGTTTACGTGAAGAGCTTAACCACTTGAAAACAGTTGTTCGTCCACGTGTGATCGCAGACATTGCGGAAGCACGTGAGCACGGTGACCTGAAAGAGAACGCGGAATACCACGCGGCTCGTGAAGAGCAGGGCTTTTGTGAAGGTCGTATCTCTGAGATCGAAGGTAAGCTTTCTGACTCACAGGTTATCGACGTAAAGACGATCCCACACACAGGTAAAGTGATCTTTGGCACCACAGTGACGTTGTTCAATGTGGATACCGAAGAGACGGTTACCTACAAAATCGTGGGTGATGATGAGTCTGATGTGAAAGCGAAGAAGATCTCTTACGCTTCACCGATTGCGAAAGCAATCATTGGCAAGATGGAAGGCGACGAAGTCGCGATTAAGATTCCTGCCGGTGAAGTGGTCTATGAAATCGAAACGGTTGAACACATCTAGTCATTTATACGGCTAGTATAAAAACGCCAAGAGGGAAACTTCTTGGCGTTTTTTTATGTGTGCTCAAAAAAGCATTACTTCTTGCGGTTTTAGTAGCATAACCTTAGGGGCCAAGAGGCTGATAATAGATGCTCACATAATATTGCTAAGAATAAAAAAGGGCTTAGGTATGGGCTATTCACTTGAAGGAAAAAATGCGGCAGTAACTGGTGCTGCATCAGGTATTGGTTGGGCTAGTTCAAAAGCTTTGCTTGAGGCAGGGGCCACGGTGGTGCTTGTGGACCGTGATGCCAAAGCCCTAGAGCGAGTTTGTACAAGTTACGATAAAGCGATTCCATTAGTGATCGACCTACTTGATACGCAAGCGTGTAAAACCCTCATGTCAGGCATTCTTGAGCGATTAAATGGGACGCTGGATATTTTCCATGCCAATGCGGGTCTTTATGTTGGTGGTGACTTAGTGGATGCTGATCCTGATGACATAGATCGTATGCTAAACCTGAATATCAATGTGGTGATGAAAAACGTTAGAGATGTGATTAAGCATATGTCACCGAATAAAACGGGCGATATCATTGTCACCAGCTCGCTTGCAGCACATTTCCCAACCCCTTGGGAGCCAGTCTATGCGTCATCCAAATGGGCTATCGATTGCTTTGTGCAAACCACTCGCCGCCAGGTCTTTAAAGATGGGCTTCGAATCGGCTCCGTCTCGCCAGGACCTGTGATTACCGCTTTACTGGATGACTGGCCACAAGAAAAACTGGATGAAGCCAAAGCGTCAGGTAGTCTAGTCGAAGCCAAAGAGATTGCTGAGATCATCTTGTTTATGCTGACAAGGCCACGTGGTATGACGATCCGAGATGTGGTGGTGATGCCAACTAACTTCGATCTGTAAGCGTACTTTATAGGGGGCCGCCCTTATCGCCGCTTAGCAAATTTTTATTTTCCAGTATAAACGCTTTCAGGTCATCGACTTTAAGTGGCTTTGAGAAGTGATAGCCTTGGAAAATGTCACACTGTAAATCGGTTAAGACTTGTCTTTGCTCGTCGGTTTCTACCCCTTCGACAACCGTGGTGATGTTCAGTCTTCTAGCAATAGCAATAATGCCTTCTACCATAGCCAGTGTGTTGCTATTAGTTGTTATGTCGTCGACAAAACTCTTATCTATTTTGAGTTCATCAATCGGTAGTTGATTCAGCAAACTCAAGGATGAGTAGCCAGTACCGAAGTCGTCTAGAGAGATGCGGATGCCCTTTCTACGTATTTTTTCCATCAGTTGTTGAATACCGATTACATCATCGATAAAGAGGTTTTCTGTGACCTCCAGAACAAGTTCGACGTGAATAAAAGTATGTTTCTCTATTAATTCAATTAATCTGTCAAAGAACTCGTTATGCTGGAATTGACGTACAGAGATATTGATTGAAACAGTGACTGGTAGACCTGTCTCTTTTTTAATCTCTTTCATATCAGTAAACGTCTGCTCAATAATAAATTCGCCGATAGGTAATATTAGGCCACAAGCTTCAGCCACAGTAATAAACTTATCTGGCGCTACAAATCCTAGTATCTTATTTTCCCAACGAACTAAAGCTTCCACTCCAAATGAACAGCCATCACGACGAATTTGTGGCTGATACATCATATACATCTCATTCTGCAACAGGGCTTGTTTTAGCTCTTGCTCAATTTGTGCGCGGTATTTATAAGCTTGCTTAAAGTCTTCTCTAAAGAAAGTGATGGTGTTGCGAGTTTTCTTCGCTTCATACATAGCAAGGTCGGCATAACGCTTAAGTTCGTCAAGATTTTTCCCATCTTCAGGGAAAGCGGCGATACCAATGCTGGCACTCAGTACAAAGCGATAGTCACCGATCGGCGCTGGCACAGCTAAATTGCTCTGAACCTCTTTGCAGAATGAGCGAACGCTATTTTCACTTTTATCAAATGTCACAATAATAAATTCATCACCACTGTAACGTACCAGGATGTCTTGCGGGCTGACTAAAGACTGTAATCTTGCAGCCACCAAGCACAGCACCTGATCACCTATTTCATGCCCATAACCATCGTTGATGGCTTTAAAATTGTCCAAATCTATAAAAATGAGATAGTAAAGGTCGTGTGTTTTCATTGCAGCGATCTGCTGATCCAAATAGAAGCGATTGTGCAACACAGTTAAATAATCATGGTTAGCTTGGTGTTCCAGCGCGTCTTTAATGCGTTTTTCATTGGTGGCTATGCCTCTGAATAGCATATAGATGAGTAGTAATGAACCGGCAAAAATGCCAATGAGAGCTTGCAGTTCTTTTAAGAACAAGCTCATAACATATCTGTTATCTAATTTAAGTTCCGCCCACAAGTCGTATCTGGGGATATAACGACCTACGGCTTTGCTCGCTGGGCCTGGTTGTACACTGGTAGTAATGAATTCCAGTTCCTTCGCTTTAATTTCTGCAATGCTCAGGCCTATCTGTTCTTCCAATAAGTTGAATGCGTTATCAAGATTTGCTTGAGGGATTTGATAGTTATAAATCTCAGGGTCAAGCTGATGATGAGACAGAACGATCTGAGTATAGTTGTCATTGCCACGATAGAAGTAGAGATTGCTGTTGTTTTGATTGCTTTTGCCTTCGAAGAAGAATTTAAATCCTTTTGGAATATCTATTACAGTGGACAGTACGAATAACACATTGCCATCATCATCAATAACAGATTTGCGCAGTGGGAAGGCGATAGTTTGCAATACCTTGCTTTGATAAGTACGACCCAGCACCATTTTGTTTGATTCGAGTGTTTGCTGGAAGCTTTCACGGTTTTCTGGCTGTGAGAGTAAATTGAAGTTCGGCGGTAGCTTTACGCCAGATGAAGCAACATACACGTCGCCATGAGGTGAAAATAGTCCTACTCCAACCATGGAGTTATCTACTTCCACGACAGAATCCATCACTTTTTGAATGGTATCCTTATCGGCTAACTCGCCATAGGCAATCACTTGTTTGGCAACCAAGTTGAGTAGGACTTCGTACCTGCTTAAAATGGACTGCATGGAGTTAGCGGTCAGTGCCATCAGTTTTTTTTGCTCGGAGGTGTATTCCTCATAGACAGTCTGATAGCTTACGAAAGTTGCAGCACCGAAAAACACTAACCAAATGCTGGCGGTCAGGTAAAATGCTGCCCAGATATTTTTTTTAATTAAAGCCATTCAAGCCCCACTCTGAATCAGCAATTGAATACATATAAGTGACTGAATGGAAATTTAGTGATGATATAACAAACAAAATTCATCTAGTGCTTAAGCGTCCTTACTAACCTTTCACTAGATTAACAGCGCTAAAGCCTAACTGCGCAGCTAACAATACTGTCACTTCTGAGAAGAAAGTCTTAATAGTTACGAAAAATATAGACGCTTGGATTTGAAAGAACCATTTTGTTTGGTGTGCTTGTTGTGTGATTGTGTAAAGCTTTGTTGCGTGCCGCTTAAGGAAGGTAGAATGAAAAAAACACCAGCAGTAGCTGGTGTTTTTTTAGGGTGGGGTAGTGCCTAAGATTAGGACTGAGCTTTTTTGAACGCGTCAATCAGTGCTTGAGTAGAAGCGTCTAACTTAGAATTATCGCTATCGCTTACCAGTCGATTGTAGATGTCGGTGCCCAACACTTTACCTAGCTCTACACCCCATTGGTCGAAGGAGTTGATGCCCCAAATAGTGCCTTGAACAAAGGTGCGGTGTTCGTATAAAGCAATCAAAGAGCCTGTAGTGAACGGCGTTAGTTGCTCTGTTAGCAAGGTGTTGCTTGGACGGTTGCCAGGAATCACTTTATGCGGTGCGATGGCAGCCACTTGTTCTTCCGTTGCACCCGCATCACGCAGCTCTTTCTCAGCTTGTTCTAAGCTTTTGCCCACCATCAGTGCTTGTGACTGACTTAGGCAGTTGGCAAACAGCTGTGCATGATGGTCTGCAACAGGGTTGTGGGTTTTCAATGGTGCAATGAAATCCACTGGTACAAGACGTGTGCCTTGGTGTAAAAGCTGGTGATAGGCATGCTGACCGTTGGTGCCGGCACCGCCCCAAATAATTGGGCCTGTGTCAGTTGCTACGCCTGAGCCGTCAAGTAAATTGGCTTTGCCGTTACTTTCCATATCCAATTGTTGAATGTGTGCAGGCATTGCGCGAAGGTAGTGGTCGTATGGAATCAGAGCGTGGGTTTGTGCGTTATGGAAGTTGCTGTACCACACACCGAGTGCACCCATGATCACCGGAAGGTTTTCTTCAAGTGGGGCTGTTTTGAAGTGTTGGTCCATGGCATGAGCGCCATCTAGCAGCTCATAGAACTTGTCCATACCAACTGCTACTGCAATTGGAAGACCGATAGCAGACCATAGAGAGTAGCGTCCGCCAACCCAATCCCACATAGGGAAAATGTTCTCTTCTGCCATGCCGAATTTAACGGCTTTTTCGACGTTGGAGCTGACCGCTGCAAAGTGCTTCTTGATGTCTGCATCTGGCACGCCTTGATCAATACACCAAGCGCGGGCGGCGTTGGCGTTGTAAAGGGTTTCTAAGGTGCCGAATGATTTCGAAGAGACAATAAATACCGTGGTCTCAGCATTAAGAAGCTTCAACTTCTCTGTAATGTCAGAACCGTCAATGTTCGCAACAAAGTGAACATTGATGTCATCTTTTTTGTAAGGTGTGAGGGCTTCAGCCACTACTTTTGGGCCAAGGTAAGAGCCACCAATACCGATGGAAACAACGTCGGTAATCTTCTTGTCGGTGTAGCCTTTCCATTCACCGCTGTGTAACTGTGCGACAAACTTTTCCATCTGGTTTAGGGTGCTGCGTACTTCTTCTAGAACATTGACACCATCGACCATTAGAGAATCTTGAGCTTGGCTTGCGCGTAGGGCCACATGTAACACGGAACGATCTTCCGTATTGTTAATGTGGTCACCATGGAACATGCCTTGGATAGCAGGTTTCATACCCGCTTGTTCAACCAGTTCAAGCAGCAGTTTCATGGTGTTGGCGTTGGCACGGTTCTTAGAGTAATCCAGTGTCCATCCGGCCGCGGATGCTTTGAAAGACTCGGCACGTGTCGAGTCATCAGCGAACAGCTCAGTCATTTTTACTGAAGCCATTTCCTGCTGATGTTGCGCCAGCGCTTGCCACGCGGAGTGTTGCGTTGGTGAGCTCATGACAATCTCCCTAATTTGAGTGTAAGAGTTATTACGGCAGTTCAACGGTTAAGTTGTCGATCAGCCGCGCTTTGCCTAAATAGGCTGCCACTAGAATAACCAGTCGCTTCTCTTTCTCTGATGGTGTTAATAAGTCGTGTTGTGCACGTATTTCAAAGTAGTCGCGCTTAAAACCCACTGCTTCAAGCTTCTGTTGAGCTTGTTCACAAATGTCTGCGTAACTTACGTGACCTTCTAGGATTTGTTGCTTTGCCCATAGAAGGGTTTGATAAATCGTTGTTGCGGTGTTGCGCTCAGCTTCAGTCAGGTAACCGTTACGAGAGCTAAGGGCCAGGCCTGATTCAGCACGGGCAATGTCCACACCTATAATCTCAACATTGGAGCTTAAATCACGCACCATGTCTTCGATGACTTTTAATTGCTGGTAATCTTTATTACCAAATATCGCACAGTCTGGCATGACAATGTTAAAGAGTTTTGTCACAACCGTGGCCACACCAACAAAATGCCCAGGTCGAGTGGCTCCACAAAGGATATCAGACAAGCCTGTGACTTCAATTTGAGTCTGGCTGCGTTTGCCATCTGGGTACATTTCTAACGCAGACGGAGCAAATAGAAAGTCACAACCATTGCTTTCAAGCAAGGCTTGGTCTTCTTTTAATGTACGTGGGTAGCGCTCTAGATCTTCATTGGCAGAGAACTGCATAGGGTTGACGAAGATCGAGGAGACCACGACGTCACCTTCTTTGCGGGCGCGACGAATAAGGTCCATGTGGCCTTCGTGCAAGTTTCCCATGGTCGGCACAAAAGCAATGCGTTTGTCTTGTAGGCGTTCGCTTTTTAAGGCTGTGCGAAGTTCAGCAACGGTATGGAATGTTTTCATGCGTCAAATGTATGCTCTGGTGCAGGGAAAGTGCCGCTTTTCACTTCTTCAACGTAAGCAGCAAAGGCTTGTTCAATCGTGCGTCCTTCGGTCAAAAAGTTTTTCACGAATTTTGCTGGTCGTCCCATGTTGACGCCTAGCATGTCGTGCATCACCAATACTTGCCCATCTGTTTCAGAGCCAGCGCCAATGCCGATAACAGGCACCGAAACTGCTTCGGTTAAACTTTTACCTAAGGCGCTTGGGATGCACTCATATAATAAGATGTCTGCACCAGCCGCCACCAATTCTAACGACTCTGCTAGGATCAAGTCTGCTGCTGCTTTGTCCTTTCCTTGTACTTTATAGCCACCAAGCTTGTGTACCGCTTGCGGTGTTAAGCCTAAGTGGGCACACACAGGAATGCCACGCTCAGATAACAAGCGAACGGTATCGGCCAGCCAGCTACCGCCTTCCAGTTTCACCATGTTGGCACCCGCTTGCATAAGCTTGGCTGCGTTTTCCAGTGCTTGGTTTGGAGTGCTGTAACTCATAAAAGGCATATCAGCCAAAATAAAAGCGTGACTATTGCCGCGCTTGACTGCTGCGGTGTGGTAGCACATGTCTTCAATGGACACTGGAAGCGTACTGTCTTGACCTTGCACAACCATGCCTAGAGAGTCACCGACTAAAATGGTTTCGACTCCTGCTTGGTTCATGGCGTGAGTAAAGGTGGCATCGTAACAAGTTAGACAGCTGAACTTTTCACCTTCTTGCTTCATTTTCTGTAGCTTCGATAAGGTAATCGGACGCGTCGGCTTTTTCGCAGTAGTATCTGAGTACATGGCTTATTCTTCTTTGATTAATACCAAGTCGCTGGTATCAAGTTGACTAACGTGCTCTGCCACGGTTTTGCCATTGTGCAGAAGCATTTCAGGCGCTAGATCAAGCAGGGGACGGATCACGAACCCGCGCTCTAGCATAAATGGATGTGGAACGGTCAGCCTTGGCAAGGCGAGGTTGTCATTGTTAAACAGTAAGATATCTAGATCAAGAGTACGTGGCCCCCAGTGGCGCTCACGAATACGTCGGTGATCTTGCTCGATGCTCTGCAAAAGGTCGAGCGTCGCGATGCCATCGAGTGTGGTTTCAAATCGAGCCACAGCATTGGTGTAATCCGGTTGATCTTGTGGGCCAACCGGTTTGCTGCCATAAAGGCTTGAAACTTGAAAGTTTGCAATGCTTGGGTGATTTGATAGCTGTTCAATGGCGCTTTTTAACTGCGCTAAAGGGTTATCTAGGTTACTGCCTAGGCCAATATAAACCACATTATTCATTGTTTATGACTCTTGAGAATCGGATGGACGTTTGGCGTTGCTCTTACGGCGGCGCGGACGGCGTCGTTTGGGTTTGCTGGCCTCATTTTTGCGACCATCGGCTTGATTAATAAGGTCTCTTTGTTGATTCTCAGGAGACTCTTGGAATTCGGTCCACCAAGTGCCGAGCCCGCCTAAATCTGTGCCGCTTTGCTCACGGATCAATAGAAAGTCAAAAGCAGCTCTGAAACGCGGATGGTGCAGCAACGTAAAGGCGCGTTTGCCGTAGCGCTTGGGTAGACGGAACTGTAGATCCCAGATTTCACGCATAGGTGTTGAGAAGCGGCGCGGAATCGCAGTAGAGGCAACCTGGTTGTCTAATACCATGGTGGCAGCTTGGTGTAGCGCTGGAAGCTCTGGCAACCCTTGTTTAGAAAACTCTTCGTGACGTAACGCCACGCTTGGCCACATTAGGATGGCATATAAGAAATAGGGCGCGGTACTCTTTCCACCTTGGATACGTGTATCTGTATTGGACAGTCCCTGTAGGATGAAAGCATCTGGAGTGATGTCTTTACGCTGCCAACCGCTGTTTAGCAGAGCATCTGTGTCAGGGAATAAGTATTTAAACAGCCCGTACTCACGAAGTAACTGGAAGGTTTTTACGCCATAACCACTGCCGAGTAGTTTTAACACTTCTTCAAATAAGCGAGCAGGTGGAATGTGATCCAGTAAGTGTGCCATCTCTTTGATCGGTGCTGCCGTATTGGCTTCAATATCAAAGTTAAGTTTTGCGGCAAAGCGCACGGCACGTAGCATCCTGACAGGGTCTTCTTGATAACGTTGTCGTGGATCTCCGATGATGCGGATTTGACGCTTGTCGATGTCCTCTAAACCGCCGCAGTAGTCGTTGATAGAGAAGTCGGCAATGTTGTAGTAGAGCGCATTGAAGGTGAAGTCACGACGCTCTGCATCTTCTTCAATCGAGCCGTACACGTTATCGCGCAAAATAATGCCATGTGATGAACGAGCGGTATCTTTGCCTTTCAATGATTGGCGCTTGTCAGTGTCTTCAACTTGTGCAGCGCTGTTGGCGCGAAACGTAGACACTTCAATAATCTCACGACCGTAGGTCACATGAACCAGCTTGAAACGGCGGCCAATCAAGCGAGAATTAGAAAACAGTGCGTGGGCTTCCTCTGGCGTGGCATTGGTTACCACATCAAAGTCTTTGGGTTCGATACCGATTAAGTGGTCGCGAATACAGCCGCCAACCAGGTAGGCATCAAAACCTGCTTCGTGGAGGCGGTAAAGAACTTTTAGCGCATTGGGGCTAATGTTCTTTCGAGAAAAAGAATGATCGTCTCTCGGGATTTCAAGAGGGAGTTGTTGAGACTCGTCTGAGCCAAATAAGGATGTCGCTTTACGAACCAAAGACCTAAAACCTGCAAGCATTATTTAAAATTCAATAATTGATGGGTTTGGTTATTCTACACGGCAAAGGGTAGAAGATACACGGTTTAAAAATTCAGACTGAAACAAGAAATAGAGATAGTAGAAAAGAATAGCTAGAGAGGCGAAAATAAAATAATCGCTTTGGATACATGAAGATACTAGTTCCGAAAACAAAGTTCGTGCTGCTTCTGCAGTTCTACTCAAGTTTTATTTTTATTATTGCATTGTTTTCATTGCCTTGCGGCTGGCATATCTAAAAAAATCAATTATCCAAAGCGATTTTCCATCCACAGCCTCAAATTTTTATTTTTATTTGAAGAGGCTGCGGTGTTCCTTTGTTTTATTTTTGTTTTAGGAACGTTACACAATGATCAACTTATTTTTATTATCGTCAATCTTGTTATCGTTGTGTCTATTATAAGGCATTAGTTGTGCCAATTTTTTCAATGTGCTGAAAAGTAAGGATTTTTTGAAAATGTTGTGCACTTTTTTTACGATTTTGCGATAATTTTTTGGGTGCTTTAGTAACATTTGTTACTTTTGTTCTGTTACTTTTCTGGGCACGCCAAGTTTTTGGCGCCTTTCCCAAAGGCTTTTTCTAGAAATGCCCAGCGACTGTGCAAGCTGGGTTTCAGTCATGTTATGTTGGTGCGTCAATACAAAATGCTTGAAGTAGTCGTCTAGCGTGGTGCCCTCAATTGCAAAAGGGGAGGAAGTGGCTTGAGCGGTCGTATTATGTGTGCTTTTTGTTGCGGCCTGATGACGCTCATTGCGTTTTAATTTTAAGTTATGCGCTTCGAGCTTGCCTTCAGGGCTTAAAATAACGGCTCGTTCTAAAGCGTTCTCTAGCTCTCGTACATTGCCTGGCCATGAGTGTTCGCGGATGGCTGCATCGAAGGCCTTATTGTAATGAGGTATGGGCTTGTCATGCTTTTTACAAGCCTTCTCCAAAAGAGTTTTAGCAATCAAGGGAATGTCATCACCACGCTCTCGCAACGGAGGCACGCTGAGTTCCATTACATACAATCGGTAATAAAGGTCTTCACGAAACATCCCATTCTGAACCATTTGCAATAGATTTCTGTGAGTGGCAGTGACCAGTCGGATGTTGACTTTAGTTGAGGTGACCGCGCCAACTCTGCGAATTTCACCCTCCTGTAATACCCTAAGTAAGCGCGCTTGGGCTTCAAGTGGTAATTCTCCAATTTCATCAAGGAAAAGAGTACCGTGATCGGCGGCTACGATGAGGCCATCACGAGCGGAGACGGCACCGGTAAAAGCACCTTTCTCGTGACCAAACAGCTCTGACTCTATTAGATTTTCAGGGATAGCGGCACAGTTAACACTGATGAGCGCATGATCTTTGCGTTTTGATAAATTGTGAATGGATTTGGCGACCAACTCTTTACCTGTACCGGATTCTCCGTGAATGAGAACGGTGGCATCGGTCTTGGCCACTTTTAAAAGCTCATCGAATAGGGTGTGCATGGCTGGGCTGTTGCCAATAATGCCGCTTTCAGGAGTGCCTAATGGTGGTGTTTTGGGCTCAGTCACTTGGTTGCCAAATAGACTGATTTCTGGCTCTACTGTTTTGCTAACCGTCGCATTGTTTGATTTGGGCTTTTCAAGGGCCTCGATAACTTGTGCAAGAACCGTATCTGGGTCGGTTGGTAGCGGAATAAAGTAGTGAGCCCCTTTTGCCATGTACTCTACTGCTGCATTTAAACTGGGGCGTTGGTCAAATACGATGAATGTATAAGGTTGAATGATCTCCAGTGCGTCATCAGTCAAAGCATCGGCGTCGACTAGAAGAAGCTCAAAGTCCTCTAATTCGTAGTACTTGCTGGCCTGCTCAATTGATTGGCTAATGTTGACGTGAAAGCCGTTTCTGCTTAACCAGCGATCGACCTCTTTTAGCGGTGAATATTCGCTACAAATCACCATTACATGATACATCGTGTCACCCCTTGTAACTTGATGTAACGATTATACCCATAATGGGTGGTAGCGCGAGTGTCGATTAGCGTATTAGGGCTTGATCGTTTTCTGACAAAGAGAGGTTGGCTTGCGTTAATTGTTGACGCGACCAGCGCTCGGTCGCCCAAACCAGTAATTGAGCGATAGAGTAGTCGCTTGGAATATCTTTGAAACCTAAATAATGCAGCACACTGCTCAGCACTTTAGGCTCAGCATTGGGTATCGCTTTGGCGTGATTTTGTTTGCTGATCTTATCGCCGTTCTCATTAATGATTAATGGTAGATGGCAAAGCCTAGGTGATTGCCAGTCAAATTGTTGATACAGCCAAAGCTGCTGTCCGGTGGTTTCTAATAAGTCCGCACCACGAACAATATCACTGATGTTTTGTACGTGATCATCCACTACCACAGCCAGTTGGTAGGAGAAATAATCATCCTTACGCTTTAATACAGGGTGGTTTAGTGGTTGGCTGACATCGAAGTGTTGCGGCCCTTGAATGGGGTCTGTGAACTCAAATATCCCAATATCACATTGAGCACGCCAAGAATGAGGTTGCAGAGCATCGCTGTCGCAGCGTTTGGGGTGCAGTCCTTGAGTGCTTTTAAGTGAGGCTCGTGTACATTGGCATGGATACACTAAATTCTTCGTTATTAGTGCTTCTAAGTAATGCTGATATAAGTCGTAACGATCAGACTGAATGAGAATGGTTTCGTCTGAGAAAAGCTCGTAGCTGTGTAGGGTTTCAATAATGGCGTGTTGGTTGTCAGTTGAGCAGCGCGAGCCGTCAACATCTTCGATGCGGATTAACCATGTACCTTGCTGTTGGCGAGCATCGAGATAACTCGCAACGGCGCTCAGTAACGAGCCGAAATGAAGCGGACCGGTTGGCGAAGGGGCAAACCGGCCTCGATAAGCATTAGGCATGTCTTAATTGCCGACTTGCTTCTCTTTAATCTCTGCTAGTGTTTTGCAGTCGATACACATGGTCGCCGTTGGGCGCGCCTCAAGGCGGCGAATGCCGATCTCGATACCGCATTCATCACAAAAGCCGTAGTCGTCTTCGTTGATGCGTTCGATGGTTTGGTTGATTTTTTTAACCAATTTACGTTCACGGTCACGAGCACGAAGCTCTAGGCTGAACTCTTCTTCTTGACTGGCACGATCGTTCGGGTCGGCATAATTCACAGCTTCTTCTTGTAAGTTGTGTACCGTACGATCAACCTCTTCCATTAGGTTTTGCTTCCAGTTGAGAAGGATGCTTTTAAAATGCGCCAATTGATTTTCGTTCATGTACTCTTCCCCTTCCGCCGCAACGTAAGGAGTAAAGTCTTTCATCAATGATTCAGGGTTTTTACTTGGCATAGTCTTGCCTCACTTCCCAGGTGTTCCTTGTGGTAACCTGTTTACATTAAATTAAGGTGGTTTAATTTTTCGGGCGGAAACTTATCAGATAATTTGCGGCAGAACCACATTTTTTGCGCAAAAAGTCGATTCTTTTCCAAGCATGTTTAACGAAATTAGTGAATGAGTATGCAGAGATTAGCAAAACGCGTCGAGCAAATCGCGCCATTTCAGGTGATGGCGGTAATGGCTCGGGCGAAACAATTACAGGCCGCTGGTGAAGATGTGATTCATTTAGAAGTAGGGGAACCTGACTTCTCAGCGCCAGAGGCTGTTAATGAGGCGGGCAAAGCTGCCATTAGTGCTGGTAAAACGGGTTATACCGCTGCGACAGGGCTGCCAGAGTTGCGTCATGCGATCAGTGAGTTTTATCAACAGCGCTATCAGGTCAATGTCGCGCCTGAGCGCATTATTGTGACGCCTGGTGCCTCAGGGGCTCTGTTATTACTCAGTTCATTGATGGCAGAGGTTGGTTCTGAGGTATTGATGCCAGATCCATGTTATCCATGCAATCGCCACTTCTTATTACAAGTGGGTGCGAAAGCGCGCATGCTTGAATGTACTAGCGTAAATAACTTTGAAATTGATTTAGACTCGCTTGCTGCACAATGGCGCGAGCAGACCACTGGGTTATGGCTAGCATCGCCTGCCAACCCAACTGGTTCTGTGTTATCACCCGGTTATGTTGCTAAAGCGTGGGACATCGTGCAGCAGCAAGGTGGCCATTTATTAGTGGATGAGATTTATCAGGGCTTGGTATTTGACGGTGAAGATTTTACGGCGTTAAGTATTAGCGACGACATTTTTGTGGTGAACAGCTTTTCAAAATACTTCGCCATGACTGGCTGGCGCTTAGGATGGATTGTGGTGCCTGAGTGGGCGATTGAGGGGGCGACTAAATTAGCGCAGAACTTATTTATCTCCGCTTCATCGGTAGCACAGTATGCTGCTTTACGCGCTTTTCAGCCGGATGTGTTAGAGGAGTGTGAAGCGCGACGTCAAACTCTAGCTAAGCGACGAGTAACCTTGATGAAGGGGTTACAGTCATTAGGTCTGCCTATTGCTTCGGCACCGCAAGGGGCTTTTTATGTCTACGTAGATGTGTCGAGTATCACGTCCGATGCCATGCAGTGGTGTTTGGACTTGTTGCAAAAGGAGTTTGTAGCATTAACGCCAGGTGCAGATTTTGGCATGAAAGATGCCCACAAATACGTCCGATTTGCTTATACCTGCGACTGTGAGCGTATTGAGCAAGCATTGGAACGAATAAAACGTTTTATTCAAGCGTAAGCCAATTTATTGACCTTAATCGTGTTCTTCTGAGGTTTTTTAAAAGCCGCTTCAAATGCGCATTATTACTCTGCATTATAGTTTGCTATATCGTTTAGCATGTAAGAGTGAAGAGACATAATGCGCAAAGTTCACTTATGGCGTCGCTTGGCGGCAGCCTTTTACGACTCTCTTTTATTGATTGCCCTGTATTTTGTGGTTGGCTGGGTCGCTGTAATGGCGAATGACGGTGAAGCAGTGGAAGGCTTCTGGTTGTTCTGGCTGTTGCTGTTAATCGCTTGGGGCTTCTTTGTGAAATTCTGGCGTTACCCTGGTCAAACGTTGGGGATGCAAGTTTGGAAGTTCCGTGTGGTACAAGAAAATGGCACGCCGATTACAATGCGTCAAGCAACGGCTCGCTACGTGTTTGCGATGGTGTCTTGGTCGTGTTTCGGGTTAGGTTTTTTGTGGGCCTTTATCGATAAGAATCATCAGACTTGGCACGACAAGCTTTCTCAAACGCACTTAGAGTTTATTGACCACAAACAACGAGATCTGCCATAGATCTCGCTGTTTTCTTTGATCTGTCTGTTTTAGTGGCGGCGCTTGAGTAAATACAGTCCCACTACAAAGCACACTAGGATGGGTAGAGAGATGCCTATTAGTGGCGGCAATGAGCTGACTAGGCTGAGTCGCCCCATGATGTAAAGTGTATTCTGGAAAGCAAGACCAATTAGAACGCCTGAGAAAATTCTACCGCCCATGGTTGATGAGCGTAGTGGTCCAAAAATAGTGGAGATCGCTACAATCACTAACGCTAAAGACGACAGTGGGCGGAACACTTTACTCCAGAATGCCAGCTCATATTCTCCTGCATTTAATCCCTGTTCCTTCAAAAAGCTGGAGTATTGATAAAGCTGTGATAAAGATAGGCTATCGGGTTTTTGAGTGGATAAGTACAAGAAATCCGCCTTAAGCGATGACTGCCACTCAAGTGTCTTATCATGGCTGATGAGGACCTGACTTTCCGTAAACGTTGAGCTGGAAATATTATGTAACGTCCAAAGGTTGTCCGTTTCTTGGGTAGCACGTTTTGCTGTTCTAATGGCTTGTAGCTGGTCGTTCTCTCGGTCATAAATCGTGATGTTGTAAAGGTTGCCATCTCGATCTGCAGCATCAATGTAGACGTAATCGCCATTTGCTTTTAACCAGCTGCCACCTGTAATCGCGAAATCGTTATTAACCCCGACCTGCAGTTTGTCCACTAGGTTGGCTTTTTGTTCAGCAATAGGGGAAACGTATTCAGCAACCAGCAATCCGACAATGGCAAGGGCTAGTACAGGCTTACAAGCTGAATAACCAATGCGCCAAAGCGGGATGCCTGCTGCTCGCATGATTGTGATTTCAGAGGTCGAAGCCAATGCGCCCAAGCCAATAAGTGTTCCAATAAGCGATGATACGGGGAGATACTCGGCGAGCTTGCCTGGTATTTGGAGTCCTAATACTTGTATGAGTGTTGTGGCCGTGTATTGCTCGTTGACCTTTTTGACTTCTTCGATGAACGTGATGGCAAAGTCTAATCCAAGTAATACAAACGCTACCAAGCAAACGGCTAGGAAAACACTCTGGCCAACATAGCGATCTAACTTACGCATGGGACCCTCCGTTTGTAGCAGGCAACTTGGCGGCTTTGCGAGAAAATATTTGGTTAAACATCATAAAGGTATAAAGCGCGATCAAACCAAATAAACCGTGTACCCACCACATGCCATATTGTAGGGGGATGATTTGTTTCTCCAGTGCTGTGCGTCCCCAAATAAGTAGGCCTAAATAGGTGATCAGCAAGATGATGGCGGGAAGCATTTTAAAGAATCGCCCCTGTCGCGGGTTAACTTGGCTCAGCGATAAGCCAATGATTGCCAGGATTGGGACGATCACAACGAGGCCAATGCGCCAGTGAAGTTCGGCGATCAGTTTGGGGTCATTAGAGTTTAGTAGCGCCAAAGTGGGTTGTGCTTTCTCATCGGTAATTTCTCCTGCGGGAGAGTCTTCGATACGAATGGCATAGGTATCAAAGGTTGTAACACGATAATTGCCAGTGCCAGGTTTACCTTCATAGCGTACGCCTTGTTTTAGCACTAGGTATTGCAGGCCGTCGTGTTCAGGAAAGCGGACTAACTCACCATAACGGGCAAGCGTTTGCGTTGGTATTTGTTGATTGGCGTTGGTTGAAATATCGGAGATAAAAAGATTCTCCATCCAACCTTCGTCTGCGGTGAACTGCTCTACATAAGTGGCTTTTTGTCCACGCCCTTCAAACTTGCCTGCTTGCAGAAAATCGAATGCTGTGAGCTTGTCTTGTTCTTGAGTGATTTCTTGAGCCTTATACTCAAACGCAGGTGAGATCCAAAAGTTGATCGCGGCGGATAGCATTGTAATAAAAAATGCGATTCCTAGAGTGTATCCTGCTAATTTGATTTTGCTGATGCCGCTGGCAAACAAAATGGACATTTCATTCTCAATGTATAAACGTCCATATGCTAATAATAGCGACAGGAAAAAGGCTAAGGGTAAAATGACTTGTATAAAGCTAGGGACATGTAGCCCTAGCAAGATGAAAAGGAAGTCGAAGCTCATTCGGCCTTCGGCGACGCGACCTAAATAGTTAAATATGCGTCCACTTAAAATGACAAGAAGTAAGATGAGGGTCACTGCTGCGGTTGACACCAACACTTCTTTAGCCAAGTATCTGAATAGTTTCAAAGGAACCTCTACTGGAGTTCTAGCGTGACTTCAGGTGATCGCTACTAAAAATTAAACGGCCAGTATTATCTCGATAGTTGCCGTAGGTAGCCAGTATTTTAGAAAGATTATTGAATTGGATGGGAAATATGAAAACAGAATTGTTCAACAATGTTGCTGATGTGCAAGCTGACCTGCTCGTGGTTTTTGTTCCAAGCGAAGGTGCATTGCCTGCAGCAACGGCTCAAGCGGATGAAAAAGTTAATGGTCAAATTACCGCGCTACGCGAACAAAGCGTTTTCAAAGGTTCAGTTGCTCAAACGCTTCTATTGCCAAGTGTTGTAGAAGGTCAACCATCGTTATTATTGGTTGGAACGGGTAAAGATGCACTGTCTGACATGAATGTTAAAAAAGTGGCAGCAGCGGTTGGTAGTCAAATTAAGTCGCTACCGTATGCGACCGTTGCGGTTGCAGCAAGTGCTCTGACTGTAAAAGAACGCAGTGCTGACAATGTAGTAACGCTCCTTGCTCAATGGCTGAACGAAGCATTCTATGAGTTCTTAGGCTTCAAGAAATCTGATGCCGAGAAAGTTAATAAAGTTGAAACGTTGCTAATCGAAGGCGCCAATGAAGATGCACTTAAAGTAGGTGTAGCGACGGCTGCGGGTTCTGCATTTACTCGCCAGTTAGGTAATTTGCCAGGCAACGTTTGTACGCCAGCTTACCTTGCTTCAAAAGCTCAGCAGTTAGGTGAAGACTACGACATCGAGATCGAATTGCTAGACGAAACCAAAATGGACGAGCTGGGCATGCACTGTCTACTGTCTGTCGGTCGAGGTAGCGATCAGCCAAGTTACCTAATCGTCATGCATTACCGTGGCGGTAAAGAAGACGAAGCGCCGCATGTATTGCTGGGCAAAGGTATTACCTTTGATACAGGTGGTATTTCATTGAAGCCAGGCGCGAAAATGGATGAAATGAAGTACGACATGTGCGGTGCGGCAAGTGTGTTTGGTACGATGAAGGCTATCTGTGAGCTTAAGCCTGCATTGAACTTCACGGCTGTGATTGCTGCGGCTGAGAACATGCCAAGTGGTCGTGCAACGAAACCAGGCGACATTGTGAAAACTATGTCAGGTAAGACGGTTGAAGTATTAAACACAGATGCTGAAGGCCGTTTGGTGTTATGTGATGCGCTAACGTACATTGAGCGCTTTAAGCCTCAATCTGTTGTGGATATCGCAACCCTAACCGGTGCATGTATTGTGGCGCTTGGTAGTGTGAATACGGGTATGTATGCCAACAAACAAGAAGTAGCGGATGCCTTAAAAGCAGCTGGTAAAGATGCTGCCGATAAACTATGGCAAATGCCGTTAGATGAAGAGTACCAGCAGCAGTTAGACAGTAACTTTGCGGATATGGGCAACATTGGCGGTCCTGAGGCCGGCTCGGTAACGGCAGCATGTTTCTTGTCTCGCTTTACGGAAAGTTACCCTTGGGCGCATTTAGACATTGCGGGTACGGCATGGACTGGTGGTGCTGCAAAAGGTGCGAGTGGTCGTCCGGTGGGTCTACTGACACAATACTTGTTAAATAAAGCGCACTAAACGGCTTTATTCCAAGCGAATACACTGGCCCCAGTTGTGGAAACAGCTGGGGCTTTTTAATTTTTGCGGTAAAGAGTTCGGCGGCGCCAGCAAAAATAAGCAGGCCTGTACCTATTGCGAATAGTATGGTGGGTATAGGTGTGTGAGATCATGCTTAAGTAGGGTGGACTTTTTGGGTTGGCAGTGCGAAAGTTGTACAACTTTAATGCTGAACTTTTAAGTACAACCTAGCTGGGGTATCTCGCGTACTCTTTGCATACGTTATTTGTGGTTTTCTATGTCTGATGTGCTTTCTGATGCTCAAATGTACTTGTCGGAACCTGATGAAACGGTTCTGACGGCTGCGCTTCGTAATAAAGATGATATTCCTATCCTGATGGATATTGTTGGAGAAGATGACGATGAAGTGTCGGTTGTATCAGTAAGCCAAGAAGCTCACTTGAAAAACTCCCTTGCTTACGAGGAGCAGGATGTTGCTTTACCGGATAGTGTTGAGACACCCGTTGAAGCCATTACGGACGTTGTTGAGCCATTGGAAGCGACCCTTAAGGAATTCCTTGCTGAGGAGTCATCTAACGGAACATTGAGCAAGGCATCCGATGAACACAGTGTCGTACAGATATCAGAAAAAGAGACTTCATATACAGATCAATCACTGGTCGCCCTAGCGATACAGCGTGTACTAGAGAAACGTTTACCAGACCTAGTGACTGAGGTCTTGCAGGAAATTGAGCGAGACAAACATTCTTAATGTATTGGCGGCTTTCTCGCTCGCCATGTAAGCGTTATAATTCCCACAACTTTATTTTTGCCATCCAAGAGCTTTAAGACACCATAATGGAAAAGACTTACCAACCTCAAAGTATCGAACAGCCAATTTACCAGCGCTGGGAAGATCAAAACTATTTCGCCCCAAGCGGTACTGGCACGCCATTTTCTATCATGATTCCACCGCCAAACGTCACGGGTAGCCTACACATGGGTCACGCGTTCCAGCATAGTTTGATGGATGCCATGATTCGTCGTGCACGTATGCAAGGTAAGCGCACATTATGGCAGCCAGGTAGCGACCACGCGGGTATCGCGACGCAGATGGTAGTTGAGCGTCAATTGGCAGCACAAAATCTAACGCGTACTGAACTGGGCCGTGAAAAATTCCTAGAGAAAGTCTGGGAGTGGAAGGGGCAATCAGGCGGTACTATCTCTGATCAAATGCGTGTCTTGGGTGATTCGGTTGATTGGAATAAAGAGCGCTTTACTATGGACCCAGGCATGTCTGCCGCGGTTCAAGAAGTATTCGTTCGTTTATACGATGAAGGCATCATTTACCGCGGTCAGCGTCTTGTAAACTGGGATCCTAAACTGCACACCGCGATCTCTGACCTAGAAGTATTGTCTGAAGAAGAAAATGGCTTCATGTGGCATTTCCGTTACCCGCTAGCGGATGGCGTGAAAACAGCGGAAGGTAAAGACTATATTGTTGTCGCAACGACGCGTCCTGAAACCATGCTAGGGGATTCTGCTGTAGCGGTTGCGCCAGATGATGAGCGCTACGCTGATTTGGTAGGTAAAGAAATCCTATTGCCGTTGGTTGATCGTCGTATTCCGATCATTGCCGATGAATACGTAGACAAAGAGTTCGGTACTGGCTGTGTGAAAATCACTCCTGCGCACGACTTCAATGACTACGAAGTAGGTAAGCGTCATAACCTACCAATGCTAAACATCTTTACTGATGATGCTGCGATCAACAACGATGCCCCAGAAAAGTACCGTGGCCTTGATCGTTTTGATGCCCGTAAAGTCATCGTGAAAGACTTCGAAGAGCTAGGCCTGCTTGAGAAGATTGATGATCACAAACTAAAAGTGCCTCGTGCAGAGCGTGGTAACACAGTGGTTGAACCCTACCTAACCAATCAATGGTATGTAGCGGTTGAATCATTGGCTAAACCAGCGATCGAAGCAGTTGAAAACGGTGATATCCAGTTCGTACCTAAGCAATGGGAAAACACTTACTTTGCGTGGATGCGTGATCTTCAAGACTGGTGTATTTCTCGTCAGCTTTGGTGGGGGCATCAGATCCCAGCTTGGTACGACGCAGAAGGTAACTTCTATGTAGGTCAAGACGAAGCGACGGTTCGTGCTAAGTACAACCTAGCAGCAGACCTTGAGCTGACTCAAGACGAAGACGTACTAGACACTTGGTTCTCTTCCGCGTTATGGACTTTCGCAACACAAGGTTGGCCGGAGCAAACGGAAGATCTAGACCTGTTTGGTGAGTCGGATGTTTTGGTAACAGGCTTCGACATTATTTTCTTCTGGGTTGCTCGTATGATCATGATGACCCTGAAGTTCACTAACAAAGTACCGTTTAAAACCGTTTACATCACCGGACTGATCCGTGATGAACGTGGCGACAAAATGTCTAAGTCGAAAGGTAACGTGATCGATCCATTGGATTTGATCAATGGTATCGATTTAGATGCGCTGGTTGCAAAACGTACTTACGGCATGATGCAGCCGCGCTTGGCGGAAAAAGTTGAGAAAAACACTCGTGAGGCTTACCCAGAAGGTATGCCTGCGTACGGTACTGATGCATTGCGCTTTACTTTGTGCTCGCTCGCATCAGGTGGTCGTGACATCAAGTTCGACTTAAACCGTTTAGAAGGTTACCGCAACTTCTGTAACAAGATTTGGAACGCCGCTCGTTACGTATTGATGAACACAGAAGGCAACGACTGTGCGCAAAACGGTGGCGAAGTGGAGTTGTCTCTAGCGGATAAATGGATCATATCTCGCTTGCAGCATGCGGAAGATGCGGTGAATAAAGCTTACGACACGCACCGTTTTGACTTGGCGGCGCAAGCTATCTATGAATTCATGTGGCATGAGTACTGTGACTGGTATCTAGAACTGTCGAAACCAGTGCTTTGGGATGAAAATGCCTCACCAGCACAGCTTGCAGGCACTCGTCGTACATTGGTTCGTGTATTGGAGGCATTCCTTCGTCTTGCACACCCAATGATGCCGTTCATTACAGAAGAGATCTGGCAACGTGTTGCTCCGCTAGCGGGTCAAACGGGCGAAACTGTCATGACGCAAACGTTCCCTGAAACAGAAGCTGCTAAGATTGATGTAGAAGCAGAAGCTGATGTGGAATGGCTAAAAGGCGTTATTGAAGGCGTTCGTAATATCCGTGGTGAGATGAATATTGCACCATCTAAGCCATTGGAGATTTTCTTCCGTAATGGCTCTGCGCAAGATAAGGCGCGCATGGAAGCTAACTTGGCATTCTTACAGAAGCTGGCGAAGATTGAGTCGATCACTTGGCTGGAAGCTGGTGAGGAAGCGCCAATGTCTGCTACGGCGTTGGTAGGCGAGATGGAAGTGTTGGTGCCTATGGCAGGCCTAATCGACAAAGAAGCAGAGCTTGCACGTCTACAAAAAGAAATCGATAAAGCGAGTAAAGATCTTCAGCGCATTGAAGGCAAGCTTGGAAACGAGTCTTTTGTAGCAAAAGCGCCGGCGGCGGTTGTTGAGAAAGAAAAAGCGAAGTGTGAAGACTTGAAGTCGGTTGTTGCGAAGTTTGAAGAACAAAAAGCAAGCATCGAGTCGCTGTAATCTAATGAACTCAGGTGGCGCTGGCGTCACCTGAGTGGTTGGCTCAGAAAAATAACAAGAGGTGGTCAATGGCAGAACGATTTTTCGGTAAGGTACGCTGGTTTAATGACACGAAAGGGGTTGGATTTATCAAGCGCGATGATTTCCCTGATGTGTTTGTGCATTACAAGTCGATTTTGTCAGATGGGCATAAAACGTTAAAAAAGGGTCAATACGTAAGTTTTGCGATTACAGAAACGGATTTTGGTACCCAAGCTGCAGATGTCACCTTGGAGAAGAAACCAACCGCTGATATTTAACGAATTAGAAAGAAAAACCAGCCATCGGCTGGTTTTTTTATGTGTCCAAGAAAGTGTTTAAAGCATGCTGTGGGCAAGCTTCACAAAGTCCACGGGGCTTAGAATGCCCACTAGTTTACCGTCTTCAACCACTGGTAAGCTGCCATATTTATTTTCAATAAAAAATTCAGCGGCGGTTTTTAATGACAAGCTTGGCTCTATGCTCAGAATGTCTTTATTCATGGCATTGCGTACAGGTGTTTGTTCCTCTTTCTTAGTCAGTTGTTGTGTACCAAATTGGCTCACTAAGTAAAAGGCGTGTTTAAGGTACTCTCTTTGAGTTAGCATGCCTACGCAGGAGCCCTCATCATTAACGACTGGCAGGTTTCTAATGTTCTTTTCTGCCATCATAGCTTTGGCTTTGGCCATTGAGTCGCCTTCTTTAAGAGTGACTAAATTGGTGATCATTAAATCAGCTACAGTTTGCACGCTTCAAACTCCTTGTATAATGGTTTCCTTGAGTGTAGGAGATTTGAAATGCCCAGTGCAATAGACCCGAGTCATTCTCAGTCAGAGATTGATGCATTTTGGATGACGAAAGCCCTAGAACTAGCAGCGAAAGCTGAGGCGGAAAGCGAAATCCCCGTTGGTGCCATTGTTGTGCTGGATGGTGAGATCATCGGCCAAGGTTTTAATTCACCGATTCTTACTTGTGACCCGACCGCCCATGCGGAAATTCAAGCAATTCGCGATGCTTGTAAAAACGTCAATAACTATCGTTTGCCAGCAGCTACCTTATACGTCACGTTAGAGCCTTGCTCTATGTGCGCTGGTGCTATTGTGCATAGCCGTATTGCTCGAGTCGTGTATGGTGCGACTGAACCAAAGAGTGGTGTGGTTGAAAGTCAGCAGCAGTTTTTCTCGCACTCGTTTCTGAATCATCAGGTCGAGTCATCTGGAGGTGTGCTAGCGGAGCAAGCCAGTTCTCAGCTTTCAAACTTTTTTCAGTATCGTCGTGAGCAAAAAAAGCGCTTAAAACAACAAGCTAAAGCACAAGTTGGCGATACTGAGTAAGGAAAGTCGTCATATTGAGCAGACTATGCTGGCTTCAAAACGCCCCAATGATTTAAAATACGCGCAAATTTTTCCCCAAACTACCACATGAGGCAAAACTCGACATGCTGACTCTGCATGGTTCCGCAGCGCTTTCTGCGTTTCGCAAAGCTAAGCTTTTAGCAGGTCTACAAGATCTGTATCCATCCATCACAGATATCGATGCTCAGTTTCTACATTTTGTTGAACTAAAGTCAGGTCAGGCGCTGACTGCAGAACAACAAGCGGTGTTGGAGCAGGCGCTGACTTACGGTGCTAAGTCTGCGCCGATTCAAGTATCTGATCACTACGTTTTGGTAGTACCACGTCTAGGCACTATTTCTCCATGGTCTTCTAAAGCAACGGATATCCTGCATAACTGTGGTCTTGAGCTAGTTGAGCGTGTTGAGCGTGGAGTTCAGTACTTTATACATGCAAATGAAGCCTTATCTGATGCTCAACGTGGCGAAGTTGCAGCACTGCTTCATGATCGTATGACTGAGAGCGTACTGTTAGATGTAGCGGCGGCACAAACGATGTTCAGCCACGCAACACCTGTACCAATGACCAGCGTGGATGTGCTAGGCGGCGGCCGCGAAGCATTGGTAGAAGCTAACCAAAAACTTGGTCTGGCTTTGGCGGAAGACGAAATTGACTACTTGGTAGAGTCATTCAAAGAATTGGGTCGTAACCCAAATGACGTAGAACTAATGATGTTTGCCCAAGCAAACTCTGAGCACTGTCGTCACAAGATCTTTAACGCTTCTTGGACAATCGATGGCGAAGAACAAGAGCGTTCTTTGTTCAAGATGATCAAGAACACCCACGAACATAACCCAGATGGCACTTTGTCTGCGTACAAAGATAATGCTGCGGTGATGGAAGGTCACAAGGCAGGTCGTTTCTTCCCGAACTCTGAAACTCGTGAATACGATTTCTCGCAAGAGAACATTGATATTCTGATGAAGGTTGAAACCCATAACCACCCGACAGCGATTGCTCCATTTGCCGGTGCAGCCACAGGTTCTGGTGGTGAGATCCGTGACGAAGGCGCGACAGGTATCGGTGCTAAGCCAAAAGCGGGTCTTACAGGTTACACGGTTTCTGACCTTAAACTTCCTGGTTTTGAACAACCATGGGAAAGCCAATACGGCAAACCAAGCCGTATCGTGACACCACTGGATATCATGATCGAAGGTCCTATTGGTGGTGCTGCTTTTAACAACGAATTCGGCCGACCAAACCTACTCGGTTACTTCCGTACTTTCGAACAGAAAGTAAAAGGCCCAACGGGTGACGAAGTTCGCGGTTACCACAAGCCAATCATGCTTGCCGGCGGTATCGGTAACATCCGTCGTGAGCACGTTGAAAAAGATGAGATCCAAGTAGGTTCTAAACTAGTCGTACTAGGTGGTCCTGCTATGTTGATCGGTCTAGGTGGCGGCGCAGCTTCTTCTATGGCCTCTTCTGACGGTAACGAAGATCTAGATTTCGCCTCTGTACAACGTGGTAACCCAGAAATGGAGCGTCGTTGTCAGGAAGTTATCGACCGTTGTTGGCAGCTTGGTGACAAGAACCCAATCAGCTTTATCCACGACGTGGGTGCTGGTGGTCTATCTAATGCTCTACCAGAGCTTGTAAAAGACGGCGAGCGTGGCGGTAAGTTCGATCTACGTAAGGTATTGAACGACGAACCAGGCATGTCACCACTAGAGATCTGGTGTAACGAATCGCAAGAACGCTACGTCATGGCAATTCCTGCTGACCGCATTGATGAGTTCGCTGCGATCTGTGAGCGTGAGCGTTGTCCGTTTGCTGTGGTTGGTGAAGCGAAAGAAGAACTACACCTGGAAGTGGAAGATCCACACTTTGACAACAGCCCAGTTGACCTACCAATGTCAGTACTATTTGGTAAGCCACCTAAGATGCACCGTGAAGCGACTAAAGCCGATGTTAAAGGCGATGACTTTGACGGTTCTGAAGTTGAACTTGCTGAAGCAGCAAAACGAGTTCTTAGTCTGCCAACGGTTGCGTCTAAGAGCTTCTTGATCACTATCGGTGACCGTACAATCACAGGTATGGTGGCGCGTGACCAGATGGTTGGTCCATGGCAGGTACCTGTAGCGGATGTTGCCGTGACGACTTCGTCACTAGACAGCTACACTGGTGAAGCAATGACCATGGGTGAGCGTACACCTGCTGCTCTGTTGAATGCGCCAGCGTCTGGTCGCATGGCAGTGGGTGAGGCGCTAACGAACCTTGCGGCAGCGAAAATCACCAAACGTAACCACATTAAGCTATCGGCAAACTGGATGGCGGCCGCGGGTCACGCAGGTGAAGACGAGAAGCTATACCAAACTGTAAAAGCAGTCGGTATGGAGTTATGTCCTGCATTGGATATCGCGATCCCTGTTGGTAAAGACTCTATGTCTATGAAGACGGTATGGAAAGAAGACGGCGAAGAAAAAGCCGTTACTTCACCATTGTCTCTAGTGATTTCAGCGTTTGCGCCAGTGGAAGATGTTCGTAAGACTCTAACGCCTGAGCTTAAGAAAGCTGACAGCCAATTGATCCTGTTGGATCTTGGTGCGGGTCAAAATCGTCTAGGTGGTTCGGTGCTTGCTCAAGTATTCAACAAAGTAAGTAACGCAACACCTGACGTTGACAATGCAGCAGTACTGGCTGGCTTCTTCGATACGACTCAAGCCTTGAATGCGGAAGGTAAGTTGCTTTCTTACCACGACCGTTCTGACGGTGGTCTATTCGCAACGCTGACAGAAATGTCGTTTGCTAGCCACATCGGTCTAGACGTTGATCTAACAAATGTAGCGAAAGATAAAGCATCTCTAGCAGCAGCGTTGTTCAACGAAGAGCTGGGTGCGGTCATCCAAGTCGCGAACAGCGAAGTGGATGCAGTCCTAGCGGCTTACCAAGCAGCGGGTGTTTCTGCGACAGCGGTTGCTACACTAAACGATAGCGATACCTTGAACTTCGCTTTCCAAGGTGAGCAAGTGCTTTCTCAAGATCGTGTGACTTGGCAGCGTACTTGGTCTGAAACAAGCTACCGTATCCAGGCACTGCGTGATAACCCTGAATCAGCACAGCAAGAATTCGATAACTTGCTAGATGCGAAAGACCCTGGTTTATCTGCGAA